>NZ_MUNQ01000006.1 GCF_002001165.1 Rhodanobacter sp. C05
GTGTCAGGGCTGCGAAGGAATACATCGATTTTCTCCTCCCCCTGCAAGCAGGGGGAGGAGAAAATCGATGTATTCCTTCGCAGCCCTGACACACCAAGGATCAGCGCTGTTTCATTCCAGCGCGAGAATATATTTCCAGTCAGCGGCGTCGACCGGCATCACCGACAGCCGGTTGCCCTTGCGCAGCAACGGCATCTCGACCAGCGCGTCGTGGCTCTTGAGTTCGTCCAGGCTGATCGTGCGCTTGAGCTTTTTCACGAACTTCACATCGACCAGCGTCCAGCGCGGATTGTCGCGCGAACTGCCCGGATCGAAATACTTGCTCTTGGGGTCGAACTGGCTGGGGTCGGGATACGCGTCGGTGGCGACCTCGGCGATGCCGACGATGCCGGGCGTCGTGCAGTTGGAGTGGTAGAAGAACACCTTGTCGCCGGGACGCATGCCGTCGCGCATGAAGTTGCGCGCCTGGTAGTTGCGCACACCATCCCAGGCTTCCTGCTTCTTGCGCTTCAGGTCGTCGATCGAGAATGCGTCGGGTTCGGATTTCATCAGCCAGTGATTCATCGGCTTGTCTCACTGCCTTGGTGGGGGCTGCCTTTATCAGTGGTGGAGCAGTCGATCAGCTCGCCCTCGGTGGCAACGAAGTCCAGTGCCACATCCCAGTCCGCTGCCTCGATCTGCGGCAATTCCTGGAACGCATACGCGATGCCGACCAGCAGCGGTTCGGTCGGGCGCACCTGCTTCTTGAGGAACGCAAAGCTGCGGTCGTAGTAACCACCGCCATGACCCAGCCGATGGCCACGGCGGTCGAAACCGAGCAGAGGCACCAGCACCAGGTCGAGCTGGAACGGTTCCAGCAGCTCGCGTGGTGCGGCTGGTTCGGGGATGCCATAACGATTCGGCTGCACTTCTTCGCCGGATTGCCAGGGCGCAAAACGCAGACGCTTTCCCTTGCAGATCACCGGCAGCAGGAATTGCTGGCCACGAGCAGCCAGGGGCGGGATCACCAGGTTCAGCGGCAGCTCGCCATGGCTGGCCCAGTAACCGGCGACGCGGCTGTCGGTGAGGTATTCGGGGAGCTGTTCGAGGCTGCGGCGCAGGCCTTGTGCGGCGGCGATGCGCTGGGGCGGGGTGAGGGCGCGGCGCTGGTCGGCCAGACTCTGGCGAAGCTCGCGTCGTTGGGCGGTGGCGTCCACGTTTCGCGCGTCTCCATCGTAAAGTTCGCCCCGTTCATCGCGGGATGAACGGGGCGAGGATAAGTGGCGTCAACCGCGGTGCCGCTGCACACCAAACGACCTTGATCCAAGATGGATCAGGTGGGAGAGCTACATGGCCTCGAGGCTTTCCGCACGTGGCGGACATGCACAACAGCCGATGTGAAGCCGACCCGGGGCCGTATTTAGGAACAAGGCAAATGTAAGAGTGTGCTGGCGAACATCGCAGAAAACGCCGGGATTGATTTTAGGCGTTTGCCCGTCAATGTGCCACTGGCGCATGACAGTTCGGGTTCATCGAACGACGCGATGCCTGATGCTTTGAGCAGGCTCCAGAGCGCTACAGCATTCAACGCTTGAGCAGATCGCTCTCCAGCGCGGCATCCAGCTTGCTGCGCAAAGCAGCAAGCCCGTCGCTGAGACGCTGTTCCTGGCCGTCGTGCTGTTTGCGCAGGGTCAGGAATTCGTGGGTGACGCTGATCGCCGTCAACACCGCCAACCGCTCGAAACTGGGTGCCTTGGCATTCGCGCGCAGCTCGCGCATCTTGCGATCGAGAAAGCCGGCTGCTTCGAGCAGGCCATCGCGCTCTTCCGGCGCACAGGCGATCAGGAATTCGCGGTCGATCAGTCGCAGCGCGACCGGTTCACTGCTGGACATGGGTTCTATCAACCATTGCTTTCAAGCGATTTCAGCCGCTGGATCATTGCCTCGACGCGGCTGCGTGCCTGTTCGTTGCGTGCCAGCAGACCCGCGCGCTCACCGGACAGCTGCTCCTGGCTCTGGCGCAGGCTGCGGTTCTCCTCGCTGAGCCGGCGCACGGTATCGAGCAGCCGGTCGAGTTGCTGGGCCAGCGCAGCCAGTTCTTGATGGACGTGATCAGGCGTACTCATAAACGAAACTATAACAGGACGTTGGCCGAAATCAGCGTGGCCGCCGGCAAGAGTCGGTGGCTACCCATGGCGGCTGCATTAAACTGGCGGTCATTACTTGCAGGAGCATCACCATGACGGCTACCGGGCTTGTGGGCCACGACGACATCGACGCGCTGATCATGCGTCTGCGACTGGGTACCGAGGCCAGCGAATTGCACGGTTCGCTGTGCGGTTATCTGGCCGGCGGCGGCTCTCTGCACGGCACCACGGTGCTGGCCGCGCTGCAGCTGGATGGCGAAGCCACCGAGCCGACCGCGAACGACGAGACGCTGCTGGAGCGGTTGGCCAGGCAGTGTGAAGCCGAACTGGCCGATCCCGAACTCGGTTTCGAACCGTTGCTGCCGGAGGATGACCGCCCGCTGGCCGAACGTGCCGAAGCGATGGTCGACTGGTGTCGCGGTTTCCTCGGTGGCTTCGGTCTCGCCGGTACGCCCGCGCATGCGCACCTGTCGGAGGAGGCGCAGGAGATCCTGCGTGACTTCGGCAACATCGCCGGCTCGTCGTTCGATTTCGACAATGAAGACGAGGACGAAGACGCGCTGATCGAGGTGCAGGAATTCGTGCGGGTCGGTGCGATGCTGTTGCACACCGAGTGCACGGCGCACGACGGGCCCGCCAGCGGCACGGTGCATTGATTCCGACCGCGCCGGGACTGGCTGCGCTGGCGATCGCGTCCGAGGAATTCGCCCGGCGTCGGCGCCAACTGATGCAGATGGCCGGTGAGGATGCCGTGCTGCTGGTCGCTGCAGCGACCGAGCGCATGCGCAACGCCGACGCAGCGTGGCCGTACCGGCAGGATTCCGATTTCCACTACCTCGGCGGTTTCCCCGAAGCGGCTGCGGTGCTGGCCCTGCTGCCCGGCCGCAAGCACGGCGAGGTGGTGCTGTTCTGCCGCGAGCGCGATCCGGCGCGCGAGCGCTGGCATGGACAGACGATCGGCACCGAGCGTGCGGTGGCCGAATACGGCATGGACGACGCGTTCCCGATCGAGGATATCGACGACATCCTGCCCGGCATGATCGAGGGCCGCGGCCGCGTGTATTGCCACTTCGGCCGCGAGCCGGAATTCGATGCGCAACTGCTGGGCTGGATGCGCAAGCTGCGCCAGTTGCGTGGCGGCGGCGTGGTGCCGAAGGAGTTCGTCGCGCTCGGCCATCTGCTGCATGACCTGCGGTTGTACAAATCGCGTGGCGAACTGAAGCTGATGCGCGCCTCCGCCGCGATTGCGGTCGAGGCGCACCTTGCGGCACTGCAGGTGGCCGCGCCCGGACGCCGCGAATACGAGGTCGAAGCCGAACTGCTGCGTGTGATGCGCAGCCGCGGCGCGGTGCCGGCGTTTCCGCCGATTGTCGCTGGTGGCGCGAATGCCTGCGTGATGCACTACCAGGCCCATCGTGCATCACTCAATGATGGCGACCTGCTGCTGATCGACGCAGGCGCCGAACTGGACTGCTATGCGTCCGACATCAGTCGGACGTTTCCGCTCAACGGCCGCTACAGCCGCGAGCAGCGTGCACTGTACGACGTGGTGCTGACCGCCCAGCTGGCGGCCATCGACGAGGTTCGGCCCGGCCGGCCGTTCAGTGCCGCGCACGCGGCGGCGGTTCGCGTACTCACGGAAGGCCTGTGCCAGCTCGGCCTGCTCAAGGGCAGTGCCGATGCGGCGATCGCCGAGGAAAGCTACAAGCGGTTCTTTCCGGCCAAGACCGGCCACTGGCTGGGTCTGGACGTGCACGACGTCGGCGACTACCGCATCGACGGTGAATCGCGCCTGCTCGAACCGGACATGGTGCTGACGGTGGAGCCGGGCCTGTACGTAGCGCCGGACGATCGTTCGGTGGCCGAGCGCTGGCGCGGCATCGGCATCCGCATCGAGGACGATGTGGCGGTGACCCGCGACGGCAACGAGGTACTCACCGCGGCGATGCCGAAGCAGGCGGATGAAATCGAGGCGTTGCTGGCGGCGCGCTAGGTCAGTTCGTCCGGCAATTCCGCATCATTGCGTTCGCGGTTCGCCGCGTCGGTGGCGTGCACCTCGTACCACATCGCATTGAGGATGGCGAAGGCACAGGCCAGTCCCAGTCCGAGTATCCATGAGAAATACCACATCAGATCGACCTCCTTTCAATAACCACCATGCGCTTTGCGTACTTGTTCAAGGGTGACCCGCCCGCGCATCACGCGGTACACCCAGCTGGTATAGAGCATCACGATCGGCAGCAGCACGGCGGTAACGATCAGCATCAGTTGCAAGGTGCCATGGCTGGAGGAAGCGTCCCACACCGTGAGGCTGGAGCGCGGATCGAGGCTGGACGGCAGCAGGAACGGGAACAGCGCGAAGCCGGCCGACGCGATCGTGCTGCCCACCATCAGGCTGCTGGCGATGAAGCCGGCAACGCTGCGTCGGCCGATCAGCGCCTGCACGCCCACGGCGGAGACCAGCGCCAGCAGCGGTGCGCTCCAGAACCACGGATATTGCATGTAACTGGCAAACCAGCTGCCGCCGACGGCGACCTGCTTGTACAGCGGGTTGGAGGCGCCATCGGTCACGATGGGGCCGCCGATCGCGTAGCCGGGAAGACCATAGGCAACCCACACGCCGGCCAGCACATACAGCACGGCATAGATCAGCGTCATCCAGCGCGCGATCCGCACCGCGCGTGCGGCGATCAGCTGATCGGCCTTCAGCGCGGCCCAGCTGGCACCGTGCGCCAGCAGCATGCTCAGCGACACCAGCCCGCACAGCAGCGCAAACGGGTGGAGCAGTTCGAAGAAGCCGCCATGCCAGCTCATGCGCAGATCGCCGTCGAACTGGAACGGCACACCAAGGAAGAGATTGCCGAACGCGACACCGGCGATCAGCATCACCACGAAGCCGGAGCCGGTGAGGATCCAGTCCCACAACGAAGCCCATCGCGGGTCATGGATCTTGCCGCGGAAATTGAAACCGACCGGGCGCAGGATGAAGGCCAGCAGCACCAGCGCGATCGCCAGGTACATGCCGGAGAACGACACCGCGTAAAGCATCGGCCACGCCGCGAACGTCGCGCCGCCGGCCAGGATGAACCACACCTGGTTGCCTTCCCAGGTAGGCTCGATCCCTTCGAGCAAGACCAGTCGTTCCTCGTTGTCGCGGCCCAGGATCTTGAGCAGGCCGGCGACGCCGAAATCAAAGCCGTCCATGATCGCGAAGCCGATCAGCAACGTGCCGAGCAAGGCCCACCAGATCACCCGCAGCGTGGCGTAGTCGAGCATGGCGATGTCCTCAGTGACCGGCCGCGGTGGATGGATCGTTGGACGGCCAGATGCCCAAACCGTCCGGCCCCTTGCGGATGAACTTCCGCATCAGCGTCACATCGACGATCGCCAGCGCGGTGTAGAAGAACACGAAGCCACCGAGCGAAGTGAGTACCTGACCGGCACTGACCGATGACACGCCGAGCGCCGTCGGCAGCACGCCTTCGATCGCCCACGGCTGACGCCCATATTCGGCCACGATCCAGCCCAGCTCGATTGCCAGCCACGGTAGCGGCAGGCTCCACAACGCGAGGCGCAGATACCAGCGCTGGCTGTCCAGCTGGCGCGTGCTGGCCTTCCAGAACGAAAACGCGAACAGCGCGATGAAATAGAAACCGCAGCCGACCATGATGCGGAATGCCCAGAACAGTACCGGCACGTTCGGAATCGTGCTGTCGGCAGCCTGCTGGATATCTGCCGGCGTCGCCTGGCGCGGATCGTCGACGTATTTCTTCAGCAGCAGGGCGTAGCCCAGATCCTGATCATGCGCGGCGAGGGTGGCCTTGGCCTGCGCGTTGTCCTTGTCATGGCGCAGCATCAACATGGCGTCATAGGCCTGGATGCCGTTGCCGATACGACCCTTGGCGGTATCCACCAGTTCGGCGATGCCAGGTATGGTCTCGTCGGTCGAATGAGTGCCGATCAGGCCCATCACCCAGGGAATCTTCACCGCGAAGTGGGTCGTGCGTTGTTGCACGTCCGGGATGCCGAACAGGGTGAACGAGGCCGGCGCCGGTTCGGTGTGCCACATCGCCTCGATCGAGGCCATCTTCATCTTCTGGTTCAGCGATACGGTGTAGCCGGAGGCATCACCCAGCACCACCACCGACAGCGCCGCGGCGAGACCGAAACTTGCCGCCACCGTCATCGAGCGCTTGGCGAAATCCACGTTGCGTCCGCGCAGCAGATACCACGCGCTGATCGACAGCACGAACATCGCACCCATCACGTAGCCCGCGCTCACCGTATGCACGAACTTGTCCTGCGCCACGGGATTGAAGAGCACCTCGGAGAACGAGGTCACTTCCATACGCATCGTCTGCGGGTTGAATTCGGCACCGACCGGATGCTGCATCCACGCATTCGCGATCAGGATCCACAGCGCGGACAGGCTGGTGCCCAGCGCCAGGAACCAGGTCACCAGCAAGTGCTTGATCCGCGAGATGCGATCCCAGCCCATGAAGAACACGCCGACCAGGGTCGCCTCGAGGAAGAACGCCATCATTCCCTCGATCGCCAGCGGCGCACCGAACACGTCGCCCACATAATGCGAGTAGTACGCCCAGTTCATGCCGAACTGGAATTCCATCGTCACGCCGGTCGCCACGCCCATCGCGAAATTGATGCCGAACAACACGCCCCAGAACTGCACCATGCGCTTCCACACCTCGCGCCCGGTCATCACGTAGACGCTCTCCATGATCGCCAGCATCCACACCAGCCCCAGTGTCAGTGGCACGAACAGGAAGTGGTACAGCGCGGTCAGCGCGAACTGCAGGCGCGACAGCGTGACGACATCGGTGTCGATGATCATGGGTGACCTGCGGATGGGATTTGGGGGGAGGGTGCCAGCAGATGTGCGATCGCATCCGGACTGGCATCGGGTTTCGGTTGTGGTGCAAACGCCACCCACCAGATCAGTGTCAACAGCGCGATCTTGAGCGCGATGACGCCGAACAGCTCGATCGTCAGCCGACGCAGCGGGCGAGGCGGTTCGCTGAGCTTTTCAGTCGGGGCGCTTGATGTCGCGGAGCCGGACATGCGATGAATCCATGCGGTAGCTGCCGCTCAGCATACGCCGTCAAGGCGTTGCCTTGATGTGGAGGAATGTCGCAGTGGTGGATCGTCGCAGGGTGCATGGGGCACGAATGCTGTCGCTGCTGTGAGGAGGATTCGTGCCCAGTCCATTCGCGTTGATGCTGGTGAACTCAGAGCAGCGCAAACGCATCCCGAGTGAGGTTCTCAGGTGCACTGTCAGTGCACACTACGTCGTCCTCGATGCGGATGCCGCCGTACTGGCGGAATGCGTCGACCCTGGCCCAGTCGATGTCGGCGGCTACCGGTTTGTCGCGCAGTTCGGCCAGCAGCATGTCGATGAAGTACAGGCCCGGCTCGATCGTCACCACCATGCCCGGTTCCAGCACGCGGGTCATGCGCAGATAGGGATGGCCGGCCGGACGCGCGATGCTGCCGCCGTGCTCGTCCTGCTGGAAGCCGGCGACGTCGTGCACCTGCAGGCCGATCGGATGACCGAGACCGTGCGGGAAGAACGTGCTGCTCACACCGGATTCGACGGCGCTCTCCGCGCTCATGCGGATGAAGCCGTGTTCGCGCAGCACGCCGGCCAGCACGTGATGGGCGTGGATGTGCAGTTCGGGATAGCTCTGTCCGGCGCGCACTTTCGCCACAAAGCCCTGTTGTGCGGCATCGACGCTGTCGATCAATGCCTGGAACTCCGCCGCTTGCGCCGAAGCGTAGGTGCGCGTGATGTCGCTGGCGTAACCGGCGGCGCTGGCTCCGGCGTCGATCAGGAAGGAGCGACTGTGCGCCGGCGGCACGCGGTCGAAACTCGTGTAGTGCAGTACCGCGCCATGCTCGTTCAGGCCGACGATGCTGGAGTACGGCAGTTCGGCGTCGGTTTGTCGCGCGGCGGCGAGGTAGGTCAGATGGATCCCGAACTCGCTGCGGCCGGCACGGAATGAGGCCTCCGCCGCGCGGTGCGCGCGCGTGCCGATGCGGCTGGCCTCACGCATCAGGGCAAGTTCGTACGACGTCTTGTAGCTGCGGTGCCAGTGCAGGTAATCGAGCACGGCGGCAGGATTGTTCGCTTCGACGCCATCGCCGCTGGCGGCGATAACCGCGCGATGACTGGTGGGTAGTTGTGCCGTCGCGTCAGCCGCGTTGCGCACGATGCTGATATCGAAATGCTCCACCCAGTAACCGTGCGGCGCCTGCGGCACCACGTGCCAGTAGTCGCGCGGCTGCAGGAAGATCAGCTTCGGCTTGCTGCCCGGCGTGTAGACGATCCAGCTGCCCGGTGCATCGGTCAGTGGCAGCCAGTGCTTGAAGTGCGGATTGACTGTGAACGGGTAGTCCTGGTCATCGAGGAATTTGCGCAGCGGCGTGCCGGCGGCGATCACGAGGTGGTCGAAACCACCGAACGCGAGCGCCTGATCGGCGCGTTCGCGCAGCGTAGCCAGGTGCTGAGGATAGAGCGAAGCGAGTTGATCGTGCATGGGGACTCCTGCAGGCCAGCTACGCCGTCCGGGGCATGGCACTCGCGTGCCGAGCCTGGTTGCCGGTGATGGCGTGAGATGGGGAAGGCGAAGGCGCCATGATCGCGCGCCGTGGCGACTACTTCCAGCGGGACGTCAGGTCTGCGCCAGCCAGCTGTCGAGCCGGGCAGCATCGGCATCGCTGATCGCCACGATCCGGTAGCCGGCCCAGATCTGCCCCGTGCTCGCGGCAGGCTCGTGCCATTGTTCCTGGATGCCCGCCTCGATCGGTGCTGACTGCGTCAGCACCGATCCTGATTCCGGCAGGCTCATGCTGACCTGGTAGATCGCTTCGCTGCGCGGTGCCTGGGCGCAGATCAGCAGCATGCCGGTGCTGGAGAGATTGCCCAGATGCCCGATGGGCAGGCCACTGATCACGTCGGTCACGATGGCTGTGACGGCGGCACGCTTGCGCTCGGCACGACGCTGGTTGCTGATGTCGCTTGTTGAACTCATCGACGGTTGGGCTCCTGCGGAACAGGGCGTCCTGCCCCGGCCGACTGGCGCAGACTGCCGGTCAGGCTGCGCCAGGCGCGATCGAGCAGGCTCTCTCGTTGTTCGGGTACCTCGCACACGCGGCCGGCGCCAATTTCATGGGCCAGCTGGGTCAGGGTCATTTCCTCGCCACGCTGGCCACGTCGGCTGACCAGCAGGCAGCGGCCGGACATCGGCGAATGCCAGGCCAGCTTGCGCCGCGCGATCTGCCCGGTAGTCGGGTCGATGAACTCGAACCAGCTGCCGAACGGCAAACTGCTCAGGTGCTGCTCGATGCGTCGTTCACGCGGGCTGGGCTCCGGTATCTGCGCCTGATGGGCAGCCGTCGGCTCATGCCGGGTGGACGACTGCTGGATGGGCCGGGCGGGTTGACCGGATTGGGCCGCTTGGGCGGGTTGGATGAGATGGGTGGACTGATGCTCACCGAGGCGCTGATGCTGCTTCAGGCGCATGGCGAGATCGGTGGCGCTGGGCAGTTCCACCGCAAGATCGGGCTTCTCCGTCCCGAGCAGTCGCTGCGCAACCTGCTCCGCTTCCTCGGCATGCATGCCGATCTGCTGCAGGCCGTTTTCCACGTTCTGCTGCAATTGCTGCCGGTCACCTACGGGCAGGCGGCCGAGCAACTGGTCAGTGATCGCCAATTGTTTTCCGAACGCCTCGCTGTCTTCGCCATGACGCAGCAGGGTCAGCGCCAGCACATCCGACCAGGCGCGATCCAGCAGGGCACGTAACAGTCCACGCGGTGGCGATTGCGCAAAGCGTTCGGCCATCAATTCGCCGGCGCGATGGCGTGCCTGATCCAGCCGCTCGCGCCCTTGCGCGGCTTCCACATGGCGGCGTTCGGCAGCCTGTGCCTTGCGCGTGAGCAGGCCCAGGTGATGCTCGATGTCGGCCAGCAGGGTGGTATACAGGCCGGCGCTAGGCGGTTCCTGGCTGGCTCGCGCCACCAGCTGTTCGAGCTTGTTGGCCAATGGTCGGTTGCTTTCGTCGTCGCTGCCGTCGAGCCAGTCGTTGGCGGCCGCGGTCACCGTGTCCAGCAGCTTGCGCGCGGGGTGCTCGCGCTTCTCGAAGAAACCCTTGTCGGCGACCGCCATGCGCAGTACCGGCAGTTGCAGGTCGCCCAGCAGGTTGTGCGCATTGCCGCCCTGCTGCAGCTGCTGGCCGAGTTGTTCGAACAGCATGGCGACCAGTTCCACCGTGTCGCCCTGTTCGCCAGTCAGATGGGTGTGCGGTGCGCCCAGGGGCTTGCCGACATTGAGCTGGGTCAGCAGTTCCTCGCGCAATCGCTGGGCACTGCGCAGTTCGCGACTGGCCTGGCCGGTGACCTGGGCCAGATGCTGCTGCAGCGCGCCGAGCGCCGTCTGCAATTCATCGGAACTGGCGACATGCCCGGCCGGCTGTCCTGCCGTGCCGGCCTGATTGGCGCGTTGCTGCGCAAGCAGATCGCGCAGCGATTCCAGCACTTCGATCGAGCCGCCTGCGCCGGCCCCACCGCCGCCGGCTGCATGAGCCGTCTCGGCCACTGCTGTGGCGGGTGTCTTGGCGGGGCGTTCGCGTTTGCTGAGGTGCCGCGGGATCGGGATGCTGCGCAGTTGCGGCAGGATGCCGTCACGCTGCAGTTGTACGTTGATGCTGTCGTACAAGGGGGCCATGGGCTGGATCAGCCACTGGTCGAAACTTTGCAACAGCAGCAGCTGGTGCGGCATCGGCAACTTCAGTTCGGTACTGGCCCGGTAAAACGCCTGGATCAGGGCATGCGGTCCCAGCGGAAGTTTCGCTCCCTCCAGCGGCGGTGCACCGACCAGTACAGCCAGCCGATAACCAAGCTCGTACAGCACGCCGCTGTGGCGGACTTCGCCGCGTGCACCCAGTTGCTCCACGGTCATCGTCAGCTCTTGCTCGACCGGATCGAGCAGTTCAAGTGCTTTCCAGGCCTTGGTCCCGGGGGTGCTGGCCGGCGCAAGCTTGGCCGTATCAGCCTCCAGGGTGTTGAAGGCTTCGCATAGTTGTTCGATGAAGCGCTGCTCGAATCGGGTGCGGTCCTGCAGCACCCGCTGCCGGCTGCTGTAGAGATCCTGTTGCTGGGTGTGCTGACGTGCTCGCTCGGCCAGCGCGAAGAGTTGTTGCTCGAAGTCACTCAGGCAGCGTCGCAACGGTTCGTGCAACCCATCCGTGCACAGCTTGTAGCTGGTCTCGAGCAGCCGCTGGGCACGCGCAGGCCAGCGTCCGCTGTTCAGGCGGGTAGCCTGATGGGACGCGGGTAGGTCGTGCCGATCCTGTCCGACATCCATGCAAAAGCCTGTCTATTCCCCCGGTGCCGCAAGTCTATGCCGGTTGTCGCGGGTATGCCATCGCTGGCAATGGCGACGTCAATCGAGAAAACTGGCGATCACGTCGTTGAGAAAACGCTGGCCAAGCGCAGTGGTGCGTAGTCGCTGCGGATCGTCATGCAGCCAGTCGCGCCGGCGACCTGCGGCCAGTGCCGCAGCGATGCGCTCAGGCGGCAGGCCGGTGCGCTCGCTGAAATCGGCGAGTGGTACGCCATCGATCAGGCGCAATGCGTTCAGCATGTACTCGAATGGCAGCTCGGCCGGGCTGACCACGCTGTCACCGCCGATCCGTGCTGTGCCGCCAGCCGCTTCCAGGTAGGCGCGCGGATGGCGGGCTTTCCAGCGCCGGTGCACCTGGCCCGTGCCGGGATCGCTCAGCTTGCCGTGCGCACCGGCACCGATGCCGAGGTAGTCGCCGAAACGCCAGTAATTGAGATTGTGCGTGCAGCGCCGGTCGGGCAGGGCATACGCGGAGATTTCGTACTGGCCATAGCCGGCAGCGGCGAGGCGGCCTTCACAGGCTTCCTGCATCGCCCAGGCGTGATCGTCATCCGGCAGCGGCGGTGGGTTGGCGGCGAACGCGGTGTTCGGCTCCAGGGTCAGCTGGTAGTGCGAGATGTGAGTGGGCTTGAGCGCGACGGCGCGCTCCACATCGACCAGTGCGCCATCCAGGGTCTGCTGCGGCAGTGCGTACATCAGATCGAGGTTGATGTTGGTGTAGCCGGCGTCCTGCGCCGACTTCACCGCGGCTTCCGCTTCATTCGCCGAATGAATGCGGCCGAGTCGCTTCAGCTTGTCGTCGTCGAAGCTCTGCACGCCAAAGGAGATGCGATTGACGCCGGCGGCCAGATAACCGTCAAAGCGACCGTGCTCGACGGTGCCGGGATTGGTTTCCAGGGTGATTTCGGCGTTGTCGGCCAGCGGCAGGCGTTCGCGTACGCCATCAAGCAGGCGGTCGATCAGTTCGGGCGAAAAGAGGCTTGGCGTGCCGCCGCCGAAAAAGATGCTGATGACGGACCGGCCTTCGAGCGCCGCACCAAAGTCGGCGCGATCGGCATCCAGGTCGGCGAGCAGATGGTCGATGTAGTCGGCATACGGCGGCGGCTCGCTGCGCAGGCCATGCGAGTTGAAATCGCAGTACGGGCACTTCTTCACGCACCACGGCATGTGGATGTACAGCGACAACGGCGGTGCAAGCAGACTCATGCGTGGCGAAGTTCGCGCAGCCGCTCGTGCAGCAGCACGAGTGCCTGGCCGCGATGGCTGAGCTTTTTCTTCAGGGTGTCGTCCATCTCGGCGACGCTCTGGCTGTAGCCGGTGGGCAGGAAAACCGGGTTGTAGCCGAAACCGCCGCTGCCGCGACCTTCGGGGAGAATGTGACCGTGCCAGCGTGCCTCGGCGATCAACGGGGACGGATCGTCGGCATGCTGCAGCAACACCAGCACACAGATGAAGAACGCGCCGCGCTGTTCTGCCGGCACGCCATCGAGTTCGCGCAGAAGCTTGGCGTTGTTCGCCGCCGCATCGCCGTGGCCGCCGCTGTAGCGCGCCGAATACAGCCCCGGTGCGCCGTGCAGGTGATCCACGCACAGGCCCGAGTCGTCCGCCAGCGCAGGCAGGCCGCTGGCCTGTGCGGCATGGCGTGCCTTGAGCAAGGCGTTCTCGACGAAGGTCAGGCCGGTTTCTTCGGCATCCTCGATGCCGAGACTGCCCTGGGCAATGACCTCGAGACCGCTGTCGGCAAGCAGTGCACCGAACTCCTTGAGCTTGCCCGGGTTGCTGCTGGCCAGGACGATGCGCGACATCGGGTTCAGCCTTGCGCCAGGGCAGCGCGCTGTGCGACCACCAGTTCGCCAATGCCTTTCTCGGCCAGCGCCAGCAGTGCATCCATCTCGTCGCGGCGGAACGCATGGCCTTCGGCGGTGCCCTGTACCTCGATGAAGCCGCCGCCATCATTCATCACGACGTTCATGTCGGTGTCGCAATTCGCATCCTCGGCGTAATCCAGGTCGAGCACCGGCATGCCCTGGTAAATGCCTACGGATACGGCTGCGACCGCACCGACGATCGGGTTGCGCTTGAGGTTTTCGCGCTTCATCAGGAGGTTCACTGCGTCGACCAAGGCCACGTAAGCGCCGGTGATCGCCGCAGTGCGGGTGCCCCCATCGGCCTGCAATACGTCGCAATCGAGCGTGATCACGCGTTCGCCCAGTGCCTGGCGGTTGATACAGGCGCGCAGCGAGCGACCGATCAACCGCTGGATTTCCATCGTGCGGCCGCCCTGGCCACCGCGCGCGGCTTCACGCTGCATGCGGGTGTTGGTGGCGCGCGGAAGCATGCCGTATTCGGCGGTGACCCAGCCCTCGCCCTTGCCGCGCAGCCATGCCGGTGCGCGATCCTCGATGCTGGCGGTGCACAGCACGCGGGTGTCGCCGAAGCTCACCAGCACCGAACCCTCGGCGTGGCGGGTATAGTGGCGTTCGATGCTGACGGTGCGCAGCTGGTCGCTGGTGCGGCCACTGGGGCGGGTGACGGGATTCATGGGGTGGTTCCTGGCGTCGCTTGGCCGGATTGGGCAAGGCGGGACGGGAGAGTTTACCATTGCGTCCTTTCCCCACGTCCGGACGGCGCCCCAATGATCCGCAGCATGACGGCTTACGCCAGTGCCGAAACCACCGGTCCCGCCGGCACGCTCAGCTGCGAGCTGCGTACGGTCAACCACCGCTATCTGGAACTGAGCCCGCGCCTGCCGGACGAATTGCGTAACTTCGAGTCGCAGCTGCGCGAGCGGGTGGCGGCGAAACTGTCGCGCGGCAAGCTCGATATGACCGTGCGTTTGCGCAGCGGCGATGCGCGCAACGACTCGTTGCAGGTCAACAGCGCGCTGCTGTCGCGGCTGTCGGAGCTGAATCTGGACATGACTGCGCTGTTTCCCGGCATGCAGGTGCAATTCACCGAATTGTTGCGCTTCCCCGGCGTGATGCAGCAGGCCGAGACGGATCCGGAAGCGCAGCAGGCCGCGTTGTTCGATGTGCTCGATCGCGCGCTGGACGCCTTGACCGCCACTCGCGAGCGCGAGGGCGAGAAGCTGGGCGAGATCCTGCACGACAAGCTCGACGGCATCGAGCGCGTGGTCACCGACGTGCGTGGCTGGATGCCGGAAATTCGCGCTGCGCTGCGGACCCGACTGGAAACGCGACTGGCCGATCTGAAGCAGCCGGTCGAGGCGGGCCGGCTGGAACAGGAGTTGGTGCTCCAGATCACCCGCACCGATGTCGACGAGGAGCTGGATCGGCTCAGCACGCACATCAGTGAAACGCGGCGGGTGCTCGGGCTGCAGGAGCCGGTTGGCCGCCGGCTGGATTTCCTGATGCAGGAGTTCAACCGCGAGGCGAACACCTTGGGCTCCAAGTCGGTCGATGCGCGCAGCACCAATGCCGCGGTCGAACTGAAAGTGCTGATCGAGCAGATGCGCGAACAGGTGCAAAACATTGAATAGTGTTTAAGGCCGTCCGACACGGTCCAATCCACAGGCAAGAATCCCACAAAGCCCGCTATATGCGGGCTTTTTCATCTTTAACGCAATCCGACGGTGTCCAACTGCATCCAGTGATGAGGTTGTACCCACAGGGTACAAAGGTGATTTTTGTAGGTACACGGTGTTTTCGGCACAGGTGAGGCGACGATGCAGAAGCCAAGACCATGAAGGTCAGCGTAGGCGAGCTGGACCGGCTGACAATATCGGAGCGCGAAGGCAGCCGCGGGCAGGTATTTGCTGACGTGGATCCGTGGTGAACCGGTTGAGGGTACTGAACTGCTGGTGGATATCTGCCGCGTGCTGCACCAGCACGTCATCGCTGATGCCCCGACGATCACCGCCGCGGCGCTGTGGTCGGTGCACACCTGGTGCATGGATGTACTCACGGTGTTGCCGCTGACCGCACACATCGCGCGCGAGGGAATAACGCAACCCAAAAAAAATGGCGCCTGAGGGGGTCGGGCGCCGAAATGTATCGATTGAACAAACCACGGAAGTCACCGCTTGTCCGAGCATCAGCCATGCGGCAGATGCTCGGTGAACTTGGGCGACCCTTGGCAACGATAGACAGATGCTCTTTCGGGCGAACCTGTAGGTTCTCCCAGTTCTTCGGCGTGTCTTCAGATGACACATTGGCTCTGCATGGTTGCCGGGAGTCAGGGGAAGGGAGATGCCACACACTATCTATGTTGTTCAAGGTTTCCGCAGTGGGTGCAAGGCGATCACTCAGTGCTTCAAAAGCGAAGCACTGGCTAGGGAGCGCGCGGCTTACCTTGGAGGGTCATTCGATAGTGTCGTTATGTGGCGTCACACAGCCGACCCCGATACAGGCAACTATGACGGACCCGGCGTGCTTATGAATGTGGGAGTGGCGCCATAGATTCTTGGCAAAAAAAGGACCCGCAGCGGGGGCGGTGGATGCTCTACAGGGCCGCGAGGACTGCGGCAAACCTGAGACGGCGTGAGTAACAGCGCGAACATTAAGGCTCACTCAGATCTTCACGTTGCCGTCTATGCATCGAGAGGTAGTCTGGGCTCACCCGGGTTAAAGCAGGCGCAAGCTATGGACGAAGGAATGAAGGCGTGTCCCGCATGCGGCGAGGCGATCCAGGCTGCTGCCCATAAATGCCGATATTGCGGTACGGATCTGGATGCTTATGTGGCATCGAAGGAAACAGCGGTCGAAAAGACGCTTTTCTCGGGTCACCCAAAAGTGATCTACACCTTTAGCCAGTACTTCTTTGTGATCATCACGCTTGGCATCGCGTTGCTGGTCTACTGGCTGCGTAGTCTGTCCACCACGTTCACGATCACCACACAACGTGTGCGCTTTGAGCGCGGGATTCTCTCCAAGACACAGGACAATCTCGAACTGTTCCGTGTCGATCACTTCGACCTGCTGAAGCCACTTGGTATGCGGTTGCTTGGCCTATGTCAGGTGCACATGCACTCGTCCGATGAAGGGATGACTTCGGTCTATCTGTATGGGATACCGGGCTTAGAAGGGCTGGCCGATACATTGCGCGAGTGCTCGTTACGCGAACGCACGCGCCGCCGCGTCATGCCGATCGAACACATGTGAGGGTCGGTTAGGCAACGCTACAGCCAGCGCGATACCCCACCATGGTGCGAACACGTTCCTCGATGACTCTGGCTAAAGCTGTAGCTGCCATCGCGGCACCGGGCAGTCGCACCGGTGGGCGCGTTACCAGACACTGTATGCGCAGGCCGGTGCACTGTATTGCCGGCTTTGTTGACGTAGCTCCCCGACTCGATCAGGCGATCATCGTGTGCAGATGGTGTCTGCTGCGTTCGTTGCGCGGGCTGGGGCGGGGTGAGTTGGTAGGCCGGTGCGGTGGTAGCGAACACGCATGCCAGACCAAGCACGGCCGCCAGGATAAGTTGCCGATACATATACTCCCCCATCTGCCGGCGAGCTCCGGTCAGCGCATGCCCCCTGACACGCCAAGTCAATATAGTCCCCGTCATAGTCCCCGTCCGCCGACATGGCATCAGCTTCGGCCTACACACTCGCGCACGCTTCGCTGATGACCGATCAGTCCCCGCGCTGCCTCCTGACCTTGCCCCGCGAGTCCGGCCACCAATCTGACAGGTGTTAGGCCATTGCCAAATGGCCGCCCATCTTGATTAGTTAAAAACCTGTAAGAACTACGGGTGGCCAGCTCCTCAGCGAGTATGGTGCTATAGACGGCAACCTAGAGCAGGCCTTTCTGCTTCGGCTGAAAGGTTCCTAGGAATTCCAAGGGGAAACGCGTACCACGCGTCATTTAACTCAGTTCTAGGCTGAGGTGGTGTGTGAACCACGGGGCGAGCTGACGCCTTGGCCTGGAATCTCCCGAGCACTCCTCTCACTCCAACATGGTCTAAGTCATGCCAAATGCCTATGTCGTGGCTTGGTGCAATGGCGCCGGCGGGCGTCATGTGCTTCTAGCAACAAAACGATTCACCGGCTCTCGCTTCAATGGCGCCCCGGTGGCACCGTCCGTCCTCTTGCATGGCGCGGGTCAGGCTTGTTTTCCAGGTGGCCGGATCAATGTAGGCGAGGCAGCACAGGCAGCCGCTGAGAGGGAGTTTCTAGAGGAAACCGGCATCGACTGGGCGAATCCGTTGGCTGTGGCGACCTACCATGTCACGCACACCCATTTGATCAATCGCGCGGCTTTCTCCACGCTCTACGTGCAGCTTGCTGCGCTCGCAGACTTGAATCAGCTGGCAGTCGATATCAACGCGAACATAGGCGGCAATACGCCCTTGGACCAGGAACAAGCCCAGGTTCAAGTCGTGGCGGAGGCCGGCGTTGCTGTCTTGCTGGGTCCTAGTCCACTGATTCCTGCGGGGGGCTGGCACGCACCGCGGATGCCGCAGTTGGCGGGCGCATTCCAGCTTCATCAAGGTCACGCTTGGCACCAGATCCCTGCGGGTTTTGTACCGCCGCCGCTGCGTGTGATGGTCGCCAATGAGCTGAACGCAGCGTTCAATTGGCATGCAACCAGCGTGGGCGATCTGCATCTGGCCGCAGCGGCAGCGCCGGTGGTCCCAGTGGTCTTGGCTGGCGGCCCGGTAGCGATCCTGCCACCGATCCTGCCACCACCTATGGTTGGCGCACCACCACCGGTGGCGCATGGTTGGAACCTGGGGTACGCCCGGCAAAACATGGTGCTCATGACCATGATCATCGCTGTGGGCCTCGCCGCAGCGTTCCGCATGTATCAATTGCTTTACCCGGACCCTTCCCAAAAATGACTTTGGAAGGGGCGCGGAGTGGGCTGATTTCCAGTGGCTTATCTCAGGTCCAAGAGCGGTCTACCCGATCACTGCAGCCAGTTTGCATTGACAACCGATAGTCGATGAGTTTGAACGTGCATCTCGGAGCGCCACCGCTGCATCACAGGTCAAGGTTTTGCTTACGGCTCACGCGCATGAGGCCATGGGCAGGTCTTCACCTACACGCGTATACACCATCGCCTGATGCACTCCGTGAGACAGCTCGTGCAAGCTGCTGTTGCCCGTACGTAGGTGCCGCCTGACTTTCCCCTGTCGTCTTGGCGCCGTGCGCGGGCAACCTCTCTTCGCAACGGTGCCTTGCATGATGGTCTACACCGTGAAGCAGAACGAAAGCGGGCTCTGGTGCATTCGCACCATGAGCGCCACGCTCGCGGATGGCCTGCAGCTCGGCGCCGCTATCAGGCAGGCTAGGGACGCTGCTAGGACAGAGCATCTGGAGTCGGGCCTTGTCACGCGGGTGGAAATGCACGGCACTGACGTGATCGTGCCACTGGCCCATTACCAGGCGTCACGAGACACATGGACGGGCGCCACGGCGTGAAGGCGAGTGCGGGTGAGCGGATCAATCTCCGCAACCGGCTGAGCCGCGCGCACTGGTGCGGCTGCTTCAGCTGCAGCGACAAGGAGCTGATCGACGCGGTGCGAGAAACCCGAAGCATGGAAGTCAGCGTGGTCGGCCTCTATCTGGCAACGCGATACGCTTTGGAGTCGTTCGAGGCATCCAACGCGTGGACATGAACGGCATTGCCGCCCGTTAACAGCGCTGTCGCGTCGACTGCACGCTTAGGGGCACATGGTGATGCCGGGTTCAATCCGTAGAGCCTGTGGAGCAACTCCATATGACCTACCCTCTCGATCGCGATGAAAAATGCATGCTGGGCCAGCTCTGTAGTGGACCATGGGTTTGGAATCGCCTCTATGACGCCGACGTCGGCCATCGATTGGAGGGAAGAGGCTTTGCCCAACTCTCGATATTGGGTCAATGGTGCCCGACGGCGGCCGGTCGACTGATGGCGGCTTTGATCTGAACAGTGCCGTGGCAGCAAGCACACTCTGGGGGCAACTTTGGGGGCGCCAGGTTTCCAACAGCATCAACCCAGAACGTTCTGATCGCCCGAACCTTTGTACCCACGGTTGTACCCACGCGCAAAAGCGCAGTGGTGAAACCCTTGCGGGGCGCGGTTTGTGCGCCGCGCTTCGGATTCAGGTGCAATCGGGTGATTTGCAGGTCGCAGCCGTCAGGCTGTCTGCTCCTGATTGATACAATCTGCCATGGCAGGACCCTGAAAAAGAAAATGGCGCCCGGATGGGCGCCAAGGCGAGTCCTTTCGGTTGTACGCACGAGGTCGCTCGGTGTATCCGTGCCACCTGACATTCCGGATTGGCAATGCTGCCGGGGGATCCATTCGGCTTGAGCTACCTGATGCAAGAGGTTATCGGGATGATGCTTCACGCGAACCTGTAGGATTTATCAGTTGACCTGCCTGAAAGGCTGCCTGCGGACCCTGGCTGCTGAAGGTGCCGCGAAGCTCCCAGCCAGCGCCGGACCCTGTTCCAAAGCGACGGGGTGACCTGTCAGGCCGAGATTCGTCAGCAAGCATGGCTTCGGTCAGAGAATTCCCAGCAGCAGGGCTTTCGCAACGGCCTGCGTCTTGTTCGCGACGTTGAGCTTGGTCAGACTGCTTGCGATATGGAACGTTACAGTACGTTCGGAGATGCCCAGGATTCTCCCGATCGCATCTGCCGTCTTGCCCGCAGCACTCCAGCGCAGCACTTCGCGTTCTCGGGCGGTCAACTCGCAGTCGTGCTCAGGTACGAGTCTCTGTATTTCTGCAGTGCCAATCAGTCCATGGATGACATGTGACAGCCAGACCAGCTGCATCTCCGTCTCCGCCAGCTCTGACGGGGTCACTGTCTGATGCGACCGTGCCAGTGAGAGCATCCCGGTCGTCATGTGCTTGCCATGAGTGGCCAATGCCCAGCCATGCCGTATTCCGTGCGCGCGTGCTTCTTCCCAGAAGGCTGGCTGGCTCTCGAAAAGATCATCTTTCCAGACCACGGGAGACAAATCCTGCGTTGTCCGCTGAATGAGTGGATCAATCTCAAGATAGTTATTCGCGAAATAATGGTCCAGCCAATGAGCAGGGTATGTGCTGGCCCATGTGACACTTGGGCGTGACAGGGGGAAGGGCACGCGCAGAACATAGGAGCAGTATTCGAAGCCCAAATCCCCCACGATGATGGCGAGCTCTCTCAGGACCTCAGCAGATGATCCTGCCGATGAAGTGAGTCGATTCAGGCAATCTTCGCGCCAAGCCTTCACTTTTATGATCCTGCGTCATCTGCGGAAACTGACAGTTGGTCGTCTTGCGGGGCCGGAGTTACGGTAGGCCTCAGGGTTGCCAAATCTTCATAGGGACGCGCCGTGAGCTTATCGTCATCTCCATGTGCTGCATCCCCGAAAAGGTCGCTGGATGGCTATATACGACTTACGTTCGACGCATTTTCAGGTCTGAACTTCCAGCGGAAGCTGGTGTGGGAAGATCAGGATCTTCGGCAGGATCTTATCGTAGAGGATGTCCCGGCCTTCTGCGCTGGGTATTGTGAATGGGCAACCGATGGCGCGCTTCAGGTCAGCATCGGATGGGCCTGGTTTGGTCTGGCTGATGGGCGAAGGTTCATCGCGCCAGGTGGGATAAGCAGCAATGTCATGCTCGTAACTCGGACCAGTTACGACCTGGGCATGCATCGGACCGATGAACTGCTGCGAGCGTGGTTGTCAGGCGAAAGCTGGCAAACCCGCGAGGCCATCTGCGGTCTCTAGGTCTGCGATTGTTTTCCTGGGCTGCCGGTTATCGGTACTGCTTGCCCGTTTTCCGCCGGAATCGTTCTGGATAAATTCCGTACTCGGAGTTTCCTTCGCCTGCAACTGTAGAAGCTTACAGTTATGGCCCGATAAAAATCATTCTTCAATGCCGTTATCCCTAATTAGCGGAGCCACGGCAAATGTTGACGGTGATGGCTGGCATGGGGAGTCAACTGTCACCTGACCTTGAGGTGGCACTGGCCGCTTACAGATACGAAGTATTTATAGAGACTTTGCGCTGGCAGTTGCCGGTTGAAAATGGGCTGGAGCGTGATCAGTTTGACCGGCCGGACACGTTGTATGTCATTGCCAGGGACGCGCACGGTGCGGTGTGTGGCTGCGCACGGTTATTGCCGACGACCCAGCCGTATTTACTTGACGAAGTCTTCCCGGGGCTCATGAGTGGTGCACCTTCACCACACGCATTGGATGTCTGGGAGCTATCGCGATTTTCCACAATGGCTATCGGCGAAGATTCCACCCCTCCACGTGACGAGGCCAGGAGACGTTTCTGTGCATTGTTTGCTGCTGTTGTCGGGGCGGCAATTGAACAGGGCGCTGTCCGGCTGATTACCTTCACGGCCGTGGGTGTGGAAAGGATTCTCAGAAGCATCGGCATGCATGCGCACCGCGTTGGACCACCCCAGTTGATCGATGGCGAGCCTGTGCTGGCCTTGTGGATCGAATTGGATGATCAGACACGACAGGCGTTGCAGCTTCCACTGACCGAATCAAAAGGGATGCCACATTAGAGTTTCGTTTGGAGGTGGCAGTATCAAATGGAGCCTGACTCTGAACGAATGGGAGCTCAGCGGTCGTGAGGCAGGCTGTGCAGGTACCGATCTTTACGGGCACGAAAAATCTGGCCCGACTTTACACATCAGAGGTGCGACCGTGAACTGACATGGCTATCTCCCTGGTGACCCTGCTTGCCATGTGTTTGTGTGCGACGACGCTTGTTCCATCAATGGCTGTGGCAGCGAGTGGGCGGATAACGTTTTCAGGAGCCATTGTCGAGCCAACTTGCAGTGTTTCGACTGCGGACAGCACGGCAGCTGCAGCCGATGCGACACAAACGGGAGTCCACATGGAGCGACTGGCTTGCAACAGATCCGGTAACGCAAGCAGAGGTGGGTCACCGATCTACGCACTGACGGTCATGCGCCTGTCGGGTTCGGTAGCGGATCAAGTGCTGAAGTACTTCGATGCATACGTCAAGGCAGGTCGATCCGACGTTGCAGATCCGGTGTTGCTGACTCAGATCTACGAATGATGTGCTGGCTCGATCAAACCAATGGAGTTGCCGACGTGAGTATCGTAATCAAGGTCAAGGAAGGCGCTGACGGGCTATGGAATGTTTACCGCGACATCGATCCTGTGGTCACGCAATTGAGCCTGGGCTCTGCCATACGAACGGCACGGGGCCTGGGTCGCGCGACCCATGACAACACCGGCATGGCAGTACTCGTCGTGATGATCTGCCCCATCGGCGTGACTCTTCTGGCGAGGTATGCAAAGCCTGCCATCCAACACAACGCCGTAGCGGCTTGATGGAATCCAGACTTCTCTCAGATCACAGGTGCACCATGGGCGGTCTGTGACGGGAGGCGTGAGCCGAGGTTGCCATGGCTCGTCTGATGTGGCTGATGGGTGAGGCAAATCACGCGCCGGGAGCTTCCCGGGAGATAGCTCGGCAACTTTGATCGGAGGATCTCGCCTGGGCAGTGACCTGGTCCAGTCACGCTTGTACAGTTGAGGATGCCGCAGGTTTTCCTCATCGCTACAGGACGGTGAGCAGGAGAGTTGGCGGAGCAGCAAGCGATTGGCCGGCTGCCGAAATGCAATTCTCCTTGAGGGTTTGGACGCTACCAGGCAAGGGAATGCCGGCTTTTATTGCCACTTCATGCACCCTATGTGCACGGCGTCATGGCGCGTAGGCGGTCTGACGACGGTCCCCGCTATACTTCCTCGATGAAGCCTACCCCCACCATTTGTTGTGCCCATGCCTGCGCCTGCGCGCAAGAGTGCAGTGGCGAAGCCTTGACGTGGTGCGGTTCGTCGATCGCGCTGCGGGTTCAGGTGTAATCGAATGAGTGCCCAGCCTGAAGGCACCCTGTTCGTGGTCGCTGCGCCCTCGGGTGCCGGCAAGTCCACCCTGGTCAATGCGTTGCTCGAACGCGAGCCGGCGATCTCGCTGTCGGTATCGCACACGACGCGGCCGCCGCGCACGGGTGAGCTGTATGGGCGGCATTACTACTTCGTCGAGCGCGGCGAATTCGAGCGTGAGATCGCCGAGGGCATTTTCCTCGAGCATGCCGAAGTACATGGCAATCTATACGGCACTTCGCGTACCACGGTGCAGACGCTACTGGCGCAGGGGCGCGACGTGCTGCTGGAGATCGACTGGCAGGGTGCCGAGCAGATCCGACGCAGCAAGCCTGACTGTGTCAGCGTGTTCATCCTGCCGCCGTCGCGGGCGGAACTTGAACGCCGTCTGCGCGGTCGAGGTTCGGACAGCACCGATGTGATCGAGCGCCGGTTGCGCAATTCGCGCGGCGAGATCGCCCATGCGCATGAGTTCGACTATATCCTGGTCAACGACGCATTCGAGGATGCGCTCGCCGACCTGCAGGCGATCGTCCGTGCGGTGCGTCTGCGCAGTGTCTTGCAATGGCAGCGGCACGAGGTCTTGATTTCCGAGTTGCTGGCTGCCGGAACCTGAGCCGGGACGCTGCCCTGCGCATGGCCTTCGTATCGAGCTTCGGCTACCTTGTCCGCTTCCCCAGAGTTATTGCTGCCCATGACCGATCCCGTTCGCGCCACGCCCGATGACAGCACCCTGGTGCGGATCCGTGGGCTGACCACGGTGCTCAACGGCAAGACCATCTTCGATGCGCTGGATCTGGATATTCCGCGCGGCAAGGTCACCGCGATCATGGGCCCCAGCGGTACCGGCAAGACCACCCTGCTCAAGCACATTACCGGGCAGATGCGCGCTGATGCGGGACAGATTCTTGTCAACGGCAAGAACGTGGCCGGGCTGTCGCGCGAACAGCTGTACAAGCTGCGCGAGGGGATCGGCTACCTGTTCCAGAACTCGGCCCTGCTGACTGATTTCGACGTGTTCGAGAACGTGGCGTTTCCGCTGCGCCAGCATACGAAGTTGCCGGAAGTGCTGATCCGCGACCTGGTGCTGCTGAAACTGCAGGCGGTGGGTCTGCGCGGCGCGGCGCGACTGATGCCGAATGAACTGTCCGGCGGCATGGCGCGGCGCGTGGCGCTGGCGCGGGCGATCGTGTTCGATCCGATGCTGATCCTGTACGACGAGCCGTTCGTGGGACTCGATCCGGTGGCGCTGAACCAGGTATTGAAATTGATCCGTACGCTCAACCAGACCCTTGGCATCACCAGTGTGCTGGTGGCGCACGAACTCGAGGCGATCAAGCAGGTCGCCGATCACGTATTCCTGATTGCCAACGGCAAGGTGGTGGCGCAGGGCGATCCGAAAACCATCGCGAATGATGGTTCGCCATGGACGCGGCAGTTCTTCGGCGGTGAGGCGGATGGCCCGGTGCCATTCCAGTATCCGGCCGAGGATCTGGCACAGGCATTGGGCTTTGCCGGAGCCGCGAAATGAACGTGCGTACGCCACAGAGCAATAACGTGGTGATCCAGTCACTGACGCAGATCGGCAACTGTGGCCTGTTCCTGCTCACCTTGCTGATGGCGATCCCGCGCAGCTTCCGTTACGTACGCGAGACCATCCGCCAGCTGTGGTTCGTCGGCGCGATGAGCCTGGCCATCATCATGGTCTGCGGCCTGTTCATCGGCATGGTGCTGCAGCTGCAGCTGTACAACGTGTTGTCGATCTTCGGCAGTACTTCGGCCAGTGGCATGGTGGTGGCGCTGGCGGTCTACCGTGAATTGGGACCGGTGGTGACCGCGCTGCTGTTCGCGGGACGCGCGGGCACCTCGATCACCGCCGAAATCGGCCTGATGCGTGCCACCGACCAGATCGATGCGATGGAGATGATGGCGGTTGATCCGATTGCCTATGTCGCCACGCCGCGTTTCCTGGCGGGACTGATCGCGATGCCGCTGCTGTGCTGCGTGTTCTGCGCGATGGCGATCTTCGGTGGTCACCTGGTCGGGGTGACCTGGCTCGGCATCGACAACGGCACGTTCTGGTCGAACATGACCGCGGTGGTCGTGGTGCACACCGACATCGTCAACGGCGTGCTGTTCAAGAGCCTGGTGTTCGGTGCGGTGGTGTCGCTGATCGCAGTATTCCAGGGCTTCACCACGCCGCCGACCAGCGAGGGCGTGGCCTACGCCACCACCCGTACCGTGGTCGCTTCGTCGATCGCGATCCTGGCGTTGGACTTCGTGCTTACCGCCTTCCTGATGTGACTGCCATGACCAATCGTTTTTCGTTGAGGATTCTGCCGTGAGCCAACAGAGAAGTTCCTATGCCGTCGGCACCGGCCTGTTCATCGTGCTCGGTTTTGCCGCGCTGACCTATCTGGCGACCCAGACCAGTTCGGTGGCGAGCGTGCACCAGGGGGCCGGCTATACCGTCGATGCGCACTTCACCAATATCGGGCAGCTGAAAGAGCGTGCACCGGTGAAGATCGCCGGTGTACGCGTCGGCCAGGTGCAGTCGATCACGTTGGCGCCAGGGCAGGAGGTGGCCGACGTGAAGCTGGTGATCGACAAGTCCTACGATGCAATCCCGCAGGATTCGGTGGCAACCATCTTCACCAGCGGCCTGCTTGGCGACCAGTACATCGGCATCGAATATGGCGCCTCGAAGCAGGTCCTGGCGGCTGGCGGCACACTTGGGCGGACCAAGTCCTCGCAGCCACTGGAAGAGATGCTTGGCAAGTTCTTCGGTGCCGGTGGCGTTGCCGACAACATCGGCGGCACCTACTCGGTGAAGGCAGATTTCAGCAATGTCGGCTCGCTCTCGGTCGGCGCGCCGGTGAAGATGGCTGGCGTGGCGATTGGCAGCGTGCAGTCGGTGCATGCCGATCCGGTCAAGCTGAATGCGCAGGTCGTACTGGCGATCGACAAGCGTTACAACGCAATTCCCGACGATTCATCCGCCGCGGTGTTCACCAGCGGTTTGATCGGCAGTCAGTATGTTGCGATCCAGCCTGGCGGTTCGCCCGACGCGCTCAAGGACGGTGACGAGATGATCCTGACCCAGTCCGCGATGCAGCTGGAGGATCTGATCGGCAAGTTCATGGTCAATGGTTCGTCCAGTGACAAGAAAGATGCCGGCGACGGCAAATCCGATACCCCCGCCGGCAAACACTGAGCCGGTTTTGCTGAAGGAGTTCCCCATGTTGCGCAGACTGGCTCTTGCCACCGCCCTTGCATTCGGCACGATCGCTGCCGCCCCGGTATTCGCCCAGACCGCCGCGCCGGCTGCGGCCGAGCAGGCACCGGTGCAAATCGTGCAGGGCATCGCCGATCAACTGGCTACGGCGATCGATGGACATCGTGACGAGTTGAAGCGCAATCAGGACAAGCTGATCAGCATCATCGACGAGGTGTTCCTGCCGCACTTCGACATCGATTACGCCTCGATCCTGGTGCTCGGCCAGCATGCACGCGAAGCGACGCCGGAGCAGCGCGAGCGCTTCGCCAAGGCGTTCTACAACTCGATCACCCACCGTTACGCCCAGGGCCTGCTTGACTACACCCGTGGCCGCGTCAAGGTGCTGCCGTTCAATGGCGACCTCAACGACAAACGCACCGTGGTGCGCACCCAGGTGGTGCTGGACGACGGCAAGCTGGTGTCGATCGACTACGCGTTCCGCAAGAGCCGTACCGGTGACTGGAAGGCTTACGACGTGATCATCGAGGGTATTTCCTACGTCACCAATTACCGCAACCAGGTGGATGCGGAGATCCGCAAAGTCGGCATCGAGCAGTTGATCAAGAACCTCGAAACCCAGGGCGAGAAGGCGCTGGAGACGATGGACAAGGACAACAAGGGCGCGCAGTGATGACGGCTGCCGCAGGCGGATTTCGGCTGCTGACCGACACACCGGGCACGCTCGGTGTGGACGGTGTGCTGGACTTCGACACGGCGGCGCCGGCGCTGCAGGCGATCCGGTCCGCGCTGGCTGCCGGTCAGGTGGCCCGACTTGATCTGGCCGGCGTCACTCGCAGCGACAGCGCCGGACTGGCCTGTGTGCTGGCGGTCGTCGCTGAAGCTTCCCAGCGTGGCCGGGGTTTGCAGGTCATCCACATGCCGGTTGGCATGCAGGCACTGGCCACCGTCTGCGAAGTGGATCGGTTGATGTCCTGACCTGGTTCTAGGCATGACGTTCATGACGAAGAAGGGGCCCGCGGGCCCCTTCTTCGTTCGTATTGCCATCAGTTCGCCGTTGCCTTCATTGCTTCGGATTGGTCTGACCCGGGTGTTCCTTTTCCCACTGGTGTTGCTGGTCCAGCAGCTGGTCGGGATCGAAGTTCTTGTCGTCCAGCCCCTGCATCTGCTGGATGACGGCTTCAGGCGGGTTGCCGTCATAGATCGCATACAGGCGTTGCTGCCGATACGCGTCGCGGATGAACACGTAGGGATCGTAGGCAGACTGCAGGAAACCCTCGGCATCGATACCGCGCGAGCGCAAGGTCACCAGATACATCGCCTGCGGCAGGTATTGCAGGCCGTTGTAATGATGGTTGCTGGCGAACAGGCTGAGCGGATCGAAGAAGTAACTGTCGACCGGCAGACGCCATACATCGCGCATCGTGCTTGGGCCAGCCAACGGCAGGAACAGGTAATCGCCCTCGGGGAGGCCCCAGCGCGCCAGGGTGACACCGAAGTCGTTGTCTTCCAGCGGCAGGCCGAGCTGGCTGGCCGGATCGAAGAAGCCACCGATACCCAGGGTCAGATTGACCAGGAAGCGGCCGCTGCTCTGCAGCGCCTGTTTCGGGCGCGCCTGCAGCAGATCGTTGGCGACCGTGATCGGCATGCGGATATTGGTGAAGAAATCACTGAACGAGCGACGCACCGGTGGTGTGGTCACGTTGCGATAACCCACCGCCACCGGACGGATTACCGCCTGGTCCACGGTGTCGGTGAATTTGTAAGCCTCGCGGTTGTACTTCTGCAGCGGATCATCGGTGCGCGGTTTGGCGATCGTGCAGCCAGCCAGCAACGCAAGGGCGAGCAGGGGCAGGCAACGGCTCAGGGCGGGGAGGCGCAGCAATGGGGGCATGGTTGCAAGGGGGTCGCGGCAGGGGTGGGCCAGCATAATTGTACTGTCTGGTTTTATATCTTGCACGGCTTTCGGTTCGCTTTCGCGAACAACGCATTGGCTCATCGCAGCCGTGCATCATACGCGCCGCTCACATTGCCAGCCAAGCACCTGCTGGCTACACTGTCAGACCATATAAGTTATTTATTCCCTAAGGATTTCGCATGGCACGTATTACCGTGGAAGACTGCCTCGAGGTAGTCGACAACCGTTTCGAGCTGGTACTGATGGCGACCAAGCGCGCACGTCAGCTGGAGAAGGGTGCCGAACCGGCGGTCAATCCCGACCATGACAAGCCGACCGTGCTGGCATTGCGCGAGATCGCTGCACGCCGCATCGATCAGGCCACGATCGACCAGATCGACAAGGCCGAGCGTGAGCGTGCCGAACGCGAGGCGCTGGAGTGGGCCGCAGCCGAGGTCGACGACGACCTGTCCAAAGGTGGCGACGACTGATGGATGGCGGCGGCTGTAGCACGCGCATCCGCCACACCGGCGCGTCCGGTGCGAGGGGATGCGCGCGCGCGGTCGTCTATCGTTCCGCTTGCGGCGAGGTGGGTGCCTGAAACGGCACCAGCAGTGATGACCGTGGCCGCGCCTCCCGCCTCCGTCGACCTGTCTGTCTTGCCGCCGTATGTGCTGGCTCTTAAAGAGCGTGTTGCCTATCTGCCCGAAGTGCAGGTGGAGCGTGTGCTGCGCGCCTTCCTGCTCGGCGCCGAAGCGCATGCGGGGCAGGAACGCAAGAGCGGTGAACCGTACATCACCCATCCGGTAGCGGTGGCCGGGATCCTGGCCGAACTGCGGCTGGATGCCGAAACGATCATCGCGGCGATCCTGCACGACACTCTGGAAGACACCGAACTCACCCGCGAGGCACTGGCCGCCGAATTCGGCGAGGTGGTGGCCGAGCTGGTCGATGGCGTCACCAAGCTCGACAAGATGCGTTTTGGCAGCCGCCAGGAAGCCGATGCGGAAAGCTTCCGCAAGATGCTGCTGGCGATGGCGCGCGACCTGCGTGTGATCCTGATCAAGCTGGCCGACCGTTTGCACAACATGCGTACGCTTGGGGCCAAGGACGCGCCCTCGCGCCGCCGCATCGCCCGCGAGACGCTGGAGATTTACGCGCCGATCGCGCAGCGCCTGGGCATGAACAAGATCAAGGCGGAGCTGCAGGATCTGGGCTTCCGTGCGCTGTACCCGGATCGCTACCGGGTGATCAGCGAACGCATCCGCGCCGCGCTCGGCAACCGTCGCGAAGCGATGGGCAAGATCGAGATGGCGCTGACCGCACGGCTGGCGACCGATCACCTGAGCTCGCGCGTGGTTGGCCGGATCAAGTCGCCGTGGAGCATCTATTCGAAGATGCACGGCGAGCACAAGAGTTTCACCCAGTTGATGGACGTCTACGGCTTCCGCGTGGTCGTCGACAATGCGATGAGCTGCTATATGGCGCTGGGTGCGGTGCACGCGCTCTACAAGCCGGTCGACAAGCGCTTCAAGGACTTCATCGCGATCCCCAAGGCGAATGGCTACCAGTCGCTGCACACCGTGCTGCTGGGGCCATTCGGCGCGCCGATCGAGGTGCAGATCCGCACGGCCGAGATGGATTCGGTGGCCGAAAGCGGCGTCGCCGCCCACTGGGCGTACAAGACGGACAGCGGTCCGGCCAACAGTGCGCAGGCGCGTGCGCGCGAGTGGTTGTCATCGCTGGCCGACAGCTCGGCGAATACCGCCTCATCGTCGGAGTTCATCGAGAACGTCAAGATCGACCTGTTTCCGGACGAGGTCTATCTGTTCACTCCGCGCGGGGACATCCTGTCGCTGCCGCGCAATGCCACCGCACTGGACTTCGCCTACGCCGTGCACACCGATGTCGGCGACCATGCGGTGGCGGCACGCGTCGACAAGAAGTTGCTGCCACTGCGTACGCGGCTGGAATCTGGCCAGCTGGTGGAAATCATCACCGCACCGTCGGCGGTGCCGAACCCAGCGTGGCTTGAGGTGGTGGTCACCGGCAAGGCACGTACCGCGATCCGCCAGTATCTGAAGCACCTGCAGCATGAGGACGCGGTCGATTTCGGCCACCGCATGCTAGATCGTGCGCTGGATGCACAGGGCAGCAGCCTGGATGGCATCCCGGCGGCGGTGCTGGATCGTTTCCTGGAGGCCTCCAAGTTCAAACGGCTGGAGGAATTGCTCTCGGATATCGCGCTGGGCAATCGCATGCCCGACGTGGTGGCCAGCCAGCTGCTGGGGTCGCGCGGCAAGCGACGTGGTGTCGTGCCGCAGGCATCGCCGCATGTGCACGAGAAGATCCGCATCACCGGCGCCGAGCGCGGCGTACTCAGCTTTGCCAACTGCTGCCACCCGCTGCCGGGCGACGACATCATCGGTTACCTGTCCTCGGGCAAGGGCATCGTGGTGCATCGCGAGGAATGCCCGAACGTGGTCGAGCTGCGCAAATCGCCGGAGCGCTGCGTGGCGATCGAATGGGATCGCGACGTGGAAGGCGACTACCGTGCCGAGCTGCGCATCGAGGTGATCAATCGCCCCGGCGTGCTGGCTACCGTGGCCGCCGCGATCGCCGCGGCCGATTCGAACATCGAGAACGTGGAATACGTCGAGCGTGATGCCGCCGCCGCGACCCTGCTGTTTGCGATGGAAGTGAAGAACCGCAAGCATCTGGCCGACGTGATCCGTCGCGTGCGGCGTACCGGCGTGGTAAGCGGGGCGTACCGCTACCCGCTGTGACTGAGCGGTAGCCGGAATCGCGAATCCGGCGACATCGAGGTTTGCACCAGCGTGTCGAGACGATAGGCTTTGCGATCCCCCAACGGCGACTCCCGAGGAAACCCCATGTCCCGCAGCATCATCGCCACTGAGCTGGCACCGGCCGCGATCGGTCCGTATTCGCAGGCCGTGCGTGCCGGCAATACCGTGTACTTCTCCGGCCAGATTCCGCTCGACCCGGCCACAGCCGCGCTGGTCGATGGCGACATCACGGCGCAGACGCGACGCGTGTTCGACAATCTCACGGCGGTGGCGCAGGCCGCCGGCGGTTCGCTGGCGCAGATCGTGCGCGTGGGCATCTACGTCACTGACCTGGCGAATTTCGCCGCAGTCAATGCAGTGATGGCCGAGTACTTCCAGCCCCCCTATCCGGCACGTTCCACCATCGAGGTGTCCGGTCTGCCGAAGGCGGCACAGGTCGAAGTCGACGCGGTGATGGTGCTGCCGTGATGGGACTGAAGTGATTTGCCGCACGGCTTGCGCCGACAGTCTGCGTCGGCATCTGGCTTACGACATGGGACGGTGCTCGGTTAGGCTTGCACGTCATGGCCGTTCGCACCCCTCGTTCCGCTCCTGCTGCTGACACTGATCCGGGCATCGCCCCGGTCAGTGCGTTGCCCGGTGTCGGCCCGGCATTGGTTGCCGCACTGGCGCGGCTCGGGCTGGAGCGGGTACAGGATCTATGGTTTCACCTGCCGCTGCGTTACGAGGACAAGACTCGCGTCACCGCCATCGCGGATCTATGCGTCGGCGAGCGGGCGCAGGTCGATGGTGTGGTCGAGGCGGTCGAGCGCGGCTTTCGCTATCGTCCGCAGTTGAAGGTGGCGATCGGCGATGCCAGTCAGCAGACCCTCCTGCTGCGCTTTTTCCATTTCAATCGCGCGCAGGCCGAGCAGCTGCTGCCAGGGACCCGCCTGCTCTGTTTTGGTGAAGTCCGGCATGGTGCGCAGGGACTGGAGATGGTGCATCCGCAATATCAGCGGCTGAGCGGTGACGATGCCGTCGCTGTCGATGAATTGCTCAGCCCGATCTATCCGACTACCGAAGGATTGGGGCAGAAGCGTCTGACCGGTGTGATCGGCAACGCGCTGGCGTTGCTGCCAGCAGCAGAACAACTGGAGCTGATTCCATCTGAGCTATGCGCCGAACATGGACTCACCTCGTTGCGCGACGCCCTGCTCTATGTGCACCGGCCGCCGCCGGACGCGCATCTGGGTCAGCTCATGCTCGGTCGTCATCCGGCGCAGCAGCGGCTGGCGTTCGAGGAATTGCTGACCCAGCATCTGAGTCTGAAGCGCATGCGTGCGTCGGTACGTCGGCGGCATGCGCCGGCGCTGAGCGGCACGGGCGAATTGCAGCGGCGATTGCTCGCTGGATTGTCGTTCGAGCTGACGGCGGCACAGCAGCGTGTCGGCGCGGAAGTGGCGCGGGATCTGGCGCAGCCCAAGCCGATGCTGCGACTGGTGCAGGGCGATGTCGGGTCCGGCAAGACGGTAGTTGCCGCGCTGGCCGCCCTGGCCGCGGTGGAGTCGGGCTACCAGGTCGCCTTGATGGCGCCGACCGAGCTGCTGGCCGAGCAGCATCTGCATAATTTCCGGCATTGGCTGCAGCCGCTTGGTATCGAGGTGGAATGGCTGGCCGGCAAGGTGACCGGCAAGACACGCAAGCTGGCACTGGAGCGGGTTGCCGCCGGTGCACCAGTGGTGATCGGTACGCATGCGCTGATGCAGGAGGGGGTGGCGTTTGCGCAGCTCGGGCTGGTGATCGTCGATGAGCAGCATCGTTTTGGTGTGCAGCAGCGACTCGCCCTGCGCGACAAGGGCAGAGATGGCGAACTGGTGCCGCACCAGTTGGTGCTGACGGCCACACCGATCCCGCGCACGCTGGCGATGAGCGCGTATGCCGATCTGGACGTGTCTTCGATCGACGAGCTGCCGCCCGGGCGCACGCCGGTGCAGACCATCGCGATCTCCAATGCGCGACGGCTCGACGTGATCGAGCGCATTCATGCGGCCTGCGGCGAAGGGCGGCAGGTGTACTGGGTGTGCACCTTGATCGAGGAGTCCGAACAGTTGCGTGCACAGGCGGCCGAAGTGGCGCACGCCGAACTGTCCGCCGCGTTGAGCGGTTTCCGGATCGGCCTGATTCACGGTCGCATGAAGCCGAAGGAAAAGCAGGCAGTGATGGATGCGTTCAAGGCCGGTGAACTGTCGGTGCTGGTGGCGACCACGGTGATCGAGGTCGGCGTTGACGTACCCAGGGCCAGCCTGATGGTGATCGAGAACAGTGAGCGGCTGGGGTTGGCCCAGTTGCATCAGTTGCGCGGCCGGGTCGGACGCGGTGCGCTCGCCTCCAACTGTGTGCTGTTGTATCAACCACCGCTGGGTCAGTTGGCGCGCGAGCGGCTGCAGGTGATGCGCGAGACCAGCGATGGCTTTCGCATTGCCGAGAAGGATCTGGAGCTGCGCGGTCCGGGCGAGGTGCTGGGCACGCGCCAGACCGGCCAGCTCGCGTTCCGCATCGCCGACCTGGCTCGCGACGCGCATCTGCTACCGGCCGTGCAGCAAGTTGGCGAGCGCATGCTGACGAAATATCCGCGGCAGACCGAGCGGCTGATCGAACGCTGGATCGGTGGCGCCGCCCGCTACGTGAATGCCTGAGTGCTGGAAATCAGGCATGGCCAAACCGATACCGCAAAGCTTTTTTTGAGGAGTCGCGCCACGTTTCTCAAATGCTTTGCCATTCCGATTTCCGACGCCTATCCCATACACTGAGCGATTCGACAACGACGCTATGCCATGACCCGACCGCAACTGCTGATTGATACCGACCCTGGCGTGGACGACGCGCTGGCCATCCTGATGGCGCATGCGCATGCCGACATCGCCGGTCTGAGCATCGCTGCCGGCAACGTAGGGCTCGGCCATACCGTGCGCAATGCGCGCACCCTGGTTGATCTGCTCGGTGCGAATACACCGGTCTTTGCCGGTTGTGCCACGCCGCTGGTGCGTGCGCCGGACGAGGACGCTGCGTTTGTGCATGGTGAGGACGGTTTCGGCGATGTCGGCTTTGCCGAGCCGAAGGCGCCGTTGGCGAACGAGTCGGCTGCGCTGGCCCTGCTGCGGCTGACCCGTGAGCGCCCGGGCGAACTGACCCTGGTGGCGCTGGCACCGTTGACCAATCTGGCACTGGCGCTGCGGCTGGATCCCACGCTGCCCGAGCGGGTCGCCCGGCTGGTGGTGATGGGTGGTGCGGTGACCGGCCACGGCAATACCGGCAAGGTACCGGCGGAGTTCAATGTCGGCTTCGATCCGGAAGCGGCGCATGTGGTGTTCGAGGCGTTTCCGTCGTTCGACCTGGTCGACTGGGAGGCCACCTTGCGGCATGCGTTCGACGATGCCGAATTCGATCGTTGGCTGGCAGCCGGTGACCAGCGTGCGGATTTCTTCGGGCGGATCGTCGCCACGGCACGTCGCTACAACGCGAAACATGACCGCAGTGGTGTGATCGCTGCCGATGCGCTGGCGATGGCGGTGGCAATCGATCCGTCGATCGTCACCCGTTGCGAGACGCGTGCAGTGGCGGTGGAGCTGGATGGTCGGCTTACCCGAGGTGCCACCGTGGTCGACTGGACTGCGCGGCTGGGTCACCCGGCCCAGGCTAATATTGTGCTGGAAGTGGACCAGGCCCGCTTTGCTGCCATGGTGCAGCGTGCGTTGGGTGTGGAAAGCTGATTCGTTGCGGGTTGGCGCCGGCAGGGTCGTTCCGCGCCCATCTGGCCCGGACTTGCAGCAATGATCGATTCCTCGCTACAATACCGCTCTTTTCACCACCGCTTTAGAGCCTGTCATGAAGCCTGATATCCATCCGAACTACAACCCGGTGGTGTTCCAGGACCTGTCGTCCGACTTCTCGTTCCTGACCAAGTCGACCATGTCCAGCAAGGAAACCATCAAGTGGGAAGACGGCAATGAGTACCCGCTGATCAAGGTGGATATCTCCAGCCATTCGCACCCGTTCTACACCGGCAAGCAGAAGTCGCTGGACGTCGGCGGCCGCGTCGACAAGTTCCGCCGCCGTTATGCGGGCGCTGCCAAGGAATAAGCGATTGCCTGGTCGTTGCGTAGACGGCCAGCCAGATCGATCCGATTCGAAACACGGGGCGAGCGCAGGCTTGCCCCGTGTTTTTTCGTGGGCGCCATTCGACCATGCGCCATCGAATGTGAGCTGGTCGTTGTGCGATAATCCCAAGGATCAGACGCGGTTGCGTCCGTTGCATCGCATGTTTCCCCGACCTGCGTTGCCAAGCATTCCCGCCGGCTGGTGCCGCCATCGCGGTTGCCCCGGCAGTGACCCACATGTGAGGAGGTTTCCGTGTCCGATCCCAAGATCGTCAAGCTGGTGGATGAGTCGAGCAACCGCAGCAGTGAGCTGCCGCTGATCAGCGGCACGCTGGGTCCGGCCTGCATCGACATCGGCACGCTGTACAAGGACACCGGCCACTTCACCTACGACCCCGGTTACGGCAGCACGGCCAGCACCAAGAGCGCGATCACCTATATCGACGGCGACCAGGGTGTGCTGCTGTATCGCGGCTACCCGATCGAGCAGCTGGCGGAGAAATCCAGTTTCCTCGAAGTGGCCTACCTGCTGCTCAACGGCGAACTGCCGAAGCCGACCGAATTCGCGACGTTCGAGCACGACATCACGCATCACACCATGATGCACGAGGCGCAGAAGAACTTCTTCCAGGGCTTCCATCACGATGCGCATCCGATGGCGATGCTGGCCGCGGCGGTCGCCTCGCTGTCGGCGTTCTATCACGATGACCTGGACGTGGAAAATCCCAGCGATCGCAAGATGGCGGCGATCCGCCTGATCGCGAAGATGCCGACCATCGCCGCCGCCTGTTACCGCTATTCGATCGGTTGGCCGATGCGCTATCCGCGCAACAACCTCGAATACGTCACCCGCTTCCTGCACATGATGTTCGAGGTGCCGAGCGAGCCGCTGCAGATGAATCCGGTGGCGGCCAAGGCGCTGGATCTGCTGTTCATCCTGCATGCCGATCATGAGCAGAATGCATCCACGTCCACCGTACGTCTGGTGGGTTCCACCGGTGCCAATCCGTACGCGTCGATCGCCGCCGGTATCACTGCGCTGTGGGGACCGGCACATGGGGGCGCCAACGAGGCGGTGCTGAAACAGCTCGAGGAAATCGGTACACCGGACAATGTCGAATCTGCGGTACTGCGCGCCAAGGACAAGAACGACAGCTTCCGCCTGATGGGCTTCGGTCATCGCGTGTACAAGAACTTCGATCCACGCGCGAAGATCATCCGCGAGATGTGCCACAAGGTACTCGCGGAGCTGGGTGTCAACGACCCGCTGCTCGAGGTGGCGATGAAACTGGAGGAGGCTGCGTTGAAGGACGACTATTTCGTCGAGCGCAAGCTGTACCCGAACGTCGATTTCTACTCCGGCATCATCTACAAGGCGCTGGGCATCCCGACCGAGATGTTCACCGTGATGTTCGCGATCGCGCGCACTGCCGGCTGGATCGCGCATTGGATCGAACAGCACGAAACCCCGGGATCGCGTATCGGTCGTCCGCGCCAGATCTACACCGGCGCCGACGTGCGCAATTACACGTCTGGCGACAAGCGCTGATCGACGACTTTCACTGACGCAGACAAGAACGCTCCGACCTCAACCGGGGCGTTCTTGTTCATGGGGTAGTGATGTCGACTCAGCGCAATACGGCAGAAAGGCGCTGTTCGAATTCGTCGTCATCGTCTTCCGCCAGCAGGATTTCCACCTGGGACAGCGTGGCACGGCGCATTGGCCGGTCGTCGGCCCGGTCCAGCGGAGCCTGGCGCAGGGCGTCGCGCGGTAACACGGTCAGATCGAACGGCAACTCGTCGGCCGCAAACAACAGCACCGGATACTCGGGCTGTTCGTCGCGGCTGTAGCGCAGTCGGCGCACCTGGGCCTGGATTGGCACGCCGTGTTCGCGCAGATACAACTCGACCGCGGCGGGATCATCGCTGAACACATGCAGGCAGACGGCCGAATGTGCGTCGGCGGTGCCTTCAAGCACGGCACCGACCAGGCGTGGCTCGAACCTGGCAAGAAAGCGCATTGCCTCGATCGCGGCCTCCCGTCGCTGGAGCAGCAGCTGTGGCTGGCTGTCGGCGTGAAACAGGCGCTGGTGCTCGCGCAGCGCCTGTTCGATTTCCAGATTGCGCGGCAACGCCTGGGCCTCAAGAATGCCCAGGCGCTCGGCAGCTTTCAGCTTGGCGTGGTGGAAATCGCGGATGCCATGCTCGCTCATCAAGCGTGCGGCCTCCTGGGCAATACGCAGCCGATTTCGCTGCAGTCGGTCATGCGCATGGATACGGTGATGTTCGCCTCGCGACATGGCACGTTCCTCGTCGTTCGGTAACCGGCAACGCCACCTTACCCGAAGCGGCCGGCGAAGGGTCAGAAGATATCGTAGGCGTGTTGCTGGTCCTGCTCTTTCTGCTGGTTGGCTTGATTGCGCAGGCGATCGACATCTTCCACCTTGAAGATTTCGTTCATGCTGTCGGGGTCATCGGCCGAGGTGGGCAGGCCGCTCTGACGGTTGATCAACACCGTGCTGATCCCGGGCGGCATCGGCAACGTATTCTCGGGCAGGCCCTTCAGCACCGTGCCCATATAATCCATCCAGATCGGCAGGGCGGCCTGGGCACCGAACTCGCCCACGCCATTGGACTTGCCCAGCGGACTGAAGTCGTCGAAGCCGATCCATACCGCGGTCGTCAGGTCGCCATTGAAGCCCACGAACCAGGCATCGCGATGGTCGTTGGTGGAGCCGGTCTTGCCGGCCAGGTCGGCACGATTGAGTGCCTTGGCAGCGTAACCGGTACCGCGCGGACTGGCGATGACATCCTTCATCAGCGAAGTGACCAGGTAGTCGTTGCGCGGGTCGATCACGCGTGGTGCGAGCACGGGCGGATGGCTGTTCTCGCCATGGATATCCGCGGGAAGTGCTGCGACACCCACACCATCAACACTACTGGCTTCAGCTGGCAGCGGCGTGGTGCTCGCTACGGCAACATCGTTGGCAGGGGTCTTCAGCATGTCGGCCGGCGGCGGTCCGGGTGGACGCGTGTCGAGCAGACGCTCCTGACAGCTGCCGCAGGCGCGTGCCGCGTTGGCCAGATATACCGGCTTGCCGTTGCGGTCGTCGATCTCGCTGATGAAGTACGGTGTGACCAGATAACCACCGTTGGCAAATACGGCATAACCGCGCGCCATGCCCATCGGCGATACCGATGCTGTGCCAAGGGCGAGTGACAAGTTGGCCGGCAGGGCATCGAGCGGGAAGCCAAAGCGTGTGGCGTATTCGCGCGCAAAGCGCAGACCCATGGCATCGAGCAGGCGCACCGACACCAGATTCTTCGACTGTGCCAGCGCTTCGCGCAAACGCATGGGTCCGGCGAACTTGCCGTCGTCGTTGGACGGCGTCCAGAGACCGTCCGGTCGCGACGGATCGGGCAGCGCGAGTGGCGCGTCGTTGATGATCGAGGACGGCGTGAAACCACGTTCGAAGGCAGCCGAATACAGATACGGCTTGAAGCTGGATCCGGGTTGGCGTGCTGCCATCACCGCGCGGTTGAACTTGCTGCGCGCGAAATTGAAGCCGCCGACCAGTGCCTGGATCGAACCATCTTCCGGGTTGATCGAGACCAGTGCAGCCTGCGCGGCTGGAATCTGGTCCAACTGCCAGTTGCCCTGATCGTCGCGTGACAGTCGCACGATGTCGCCGCGCTTCAGCACGCTATCGACGCTGTGCGGGGTGGCACCGACACGATCCTCGTCGATATGCGGTCGGGCCCAGCTGATTGCGGCCAGGTCGAGCTTCACACCCTCGTGACTGGACAGGTAAATCGTGGCTTCTTTCGCGCTGCTGGCCGTGACCAAGCCCGGCTGCAGGCCCGAGATGGCCGTATAGCCGGACAACAAATTGTCGTAGTCCTGATCACTGGCCTCGGCAGGCAAGTCCTGGTGTGCTTCGGGGCCACGCCAGCCATGCCGATGATCGTAGGCAATCACGCCATTGCGCAAAGCTTCCACCGCCGCCTGCTGACGGCTGCTTTGCAGCGTGGTCTTGACCACGTAGCCCTCGGTAAGTGCTTCGTTGCCAAGCCGGTCGAGTACTTGCCTGCGCACCATTTCCGCCAGATACGGTGCATCGACCTCGATCGGCTGTTCGTGTGGATAAGCATTGTTGGGTTCGGCGATGGCCTGTTCGTAGACGGGCTTGGTGATGTAGCCGTGCCTGAGCATCTCGCCCAGCACCCAGTTGCGCCGGGCAAGGGCGCGCTTGGAACTGTTGAGCGGATTGACCACCGAGGGTAGCTGGAAGGTCGAGGCGATCAGCGCGCACTCGGCCACGGTCAGCTGATCCAGCGTCTTGCCGTAGTAATACTCCGCGGCCGCGGCGACGCCGTAAGAGCGATGACCGAGAAACATCTTGTTGAGATACAGCTCAAGAATCTGATCCTTGCTGAGCTCATGTTCGATGCGCAGCGCGATGAAGATCTCGGTGAGCTTGCGCGAGTAGAGCTTTTCCGGGCTCAGGAAGATGTTGCGTGCGACCTGCTGGGTGATGGTCGAGCCGCCGGGGCCCTTGTCGCCGCCGGTTGCCACGACATGCCAACCGGCGCGGACGATGCCCCGCCAGTCCACTCCGGGATGATGATAGAAGTCCGCATCTTCAGCTGACAGCACGGCATGCTTGAGCAGGTCCGGCACATCGGTGATGGTCACCGGGATGCGCCGCGTCTCGCCGAAACTGGCCAGCAGCTTGCCGTCAGCGCTCAATACACGCAGCGGCACCTGCATGTGGTAATCCTTGAGCACGGCCACCGAGGGGAGTCTAGGGGCGACCAGCCAATACGCCACACCAACCGCGATAACTGCCAAAAGTAGACCGGTAAAGGCCAGGATCAGAGCCCAGCGCAACAAACGCTTGAAAATTCGCATGGTGTGGGGATAGCGAGACCTGAGTCAAAACATGGCAGAGTATAGATGTAGCAGTATTCAGCACATGAGACGAAGTCGGCCAAAGCAAGGGTTGGGCCAAATGAGGTGATTCCGCAAATGTGTTGGACATCACGTCAATTACTTGAGAAAGTTTCCGTAGACCGTTGCCATTGCGTTAATTTTTCGATTTAATGCCACTGCGCATCCCGCCAGGATTCTGGCCATGGACGTTAGCGGCAAGGGGGAAACACCGTGGGGCTCTTTACACCGAAGAAGCCGGCGCTGATTGGTGTCGACATTAGTTCGACTGCCGTCAAGTTGCTGCAGCTAAGTCAAGCGGGCGGCCGATATCGCGTGGAGCATTACGCGGTCGAGCCTTTGCCACCCAATGCCGTGGTCGAAAAGAACATCGTCGAGGTCGAGGCCGTAGGCGATGCGATTCGCCGCGCGCTGGCACGCTCGGGCTCCAAGCTCAAGCATGCATCGGCGGCGGTGGCCGGGTCGGCGGTGATCACCCGCATCATTCCGATGACCAGTGAGCTTTCCGACGATGATCTGGAAGGTCAGATCCAGGTCGAGGCGAACCAGTACATCCCGTATCCGATCGACGAAGTCAGTCTCGACTACGAGGTGATCGGTCCGGTACGCGACAACCCCGACATGAACAACGTACTGCTGGCGGCCTCGCGTACCGAGAACGTCGACATGCGCGTGGCGGCACTCGATCTGGGCGGACTCACCGCCAGCGTGATCGACGTCGAGGCGTTCGCGATGGAGAACGCCTTTGCGATGGTTGCCGATCAGCTTAACGTCGGGCGTGATGCGCTGGTGGCGGTGGTCGATATCGGTGCCACCATGACCACGCTGTCGGTACTGCGCAATCAACGTACCATCTACTCACGCGAACAGGTCTTCGGCGGCAAGCAACTCACCGACGAGATCATGCGCCGCTTCGGGCTCTCCTACGAGGAGGCCGGTCGCGCCAAGCGCAAGGGCGGTCTGCCCGAATCGTACGAAACCGAGGCACTGGAGCCGTTCAAGGAATCGCTGATCCAGCAGATCAGCCGCCTGCTGCAGTTCTTCTTTGCCGGCAGCGAATACAGCAAGGTTGATCAGGTCGTGCTGGCAGGCGGTTGCGCCTCGATCGAGGGGCTGGGCCCGATGCTGGAAGAGCAGCTGGGGGTTTCCTGCGTCGTCGCCAATCCGTTGGCCCGCATGTCACTTTCGCCACGGGTTCAGGCGCAGTCGCTGGCCCAGGACGCACCGGCGCTGATGATCGCGGTTGGCCTCGCCATGAGGAGCTTCGACTGATGGCACACGTCAATCTACTTCCGTGGCGCGCCGAACGGCGCAAGCAACGCGAACGCGAGTTCTACATGCAGCTCGTTGCCGCTTTTGTCGCGGCACTGGGTGTCTTGCTGTTGTGGGTGTTCTGGATGGGTCAGCGCATCGACAACCAGAACGAGCGCAACACGTACCTGCAGACCGAGATCAAGCAGCTCGATGTGCGCATCGCCAAGATCAAGGATCTGGAAACGGTGCGCGCGCATCTGCTGGCACGCAAGCAGATCATCGAGCAGTTGCAGGCGGATCGCTCGCAGATGGTGCATTTGTTCGACGAGCTGGTGAAGACGATTCCATCCAGTGCGCGCCTGACTGGAGTCAAGCAAAACGGCCAGTCGATGTCGCTCGATGGCGTGGCGCAATCCAATGCCAGCGTTGCCGAGTACATGCGCAATATCGAGGTTTCACCCTGGATGGGTCACGCAGATCTGCGCAAGACCGAGAACAGTCATGACGCTAGCCGCATGCCTTATACCTTTGGTCTGGACGTGGCGCTGAGTCGGCCGAAGTCCGACGAAACTGCGGCGAGCGGGGACAGCGAAGCACCTGCTGCCGCCGGCAGCGCGGCAGCTGCATCGACAGTTTCTGTGCCTCCGGCACTTGGCATGGCTGCCAAGGCCGTCACGGGTGCTCCGGCTGCAAGTACATCGGCCAAATCGGCCAATATCTCCACGGAAGCCAAGCCGGTGAGTGCCGCGTCTGCCACGGGAGGAACCAAGCCATGAAGTTCCTCGATGACATTCGCAATCTGGATCGCAACAACGTTGGTGGCTGGCCGCAATCGGTCAAGATCTTCTTTACGGTACTGGTGTTTGTGGTCGTGCTGCTGATCGGATGGTATTTCTTCGTCAGCGACCAACAGGACAATCTGACTTCGCTGGCCAGCAAGGAAGAAGGGTTCAAACAGGAGTTCTCGACCAAGCAGGCCAAGTCGGTCAATCTTGAGGCATTGCAGCAACAGCTCGACGAGATGCAGGACATGCTGCGTCAACTGTTGCGGCAGTTGCCCAGCAAGACCGAAATGCCGGAGTTGCTGGTGGATATCTCGCAGACTGCCTTGTCGGCGGGGCTGGAGTCCGATTTGTTCCAGCCGGGCGCGGAGACGCCGAAGGATTTCTACGCCGAGAAGCCGATCACTCTGCGCATGACCGGCACCTATCATCAGTTCGGTACTTTCATCAGCGGTGTGGCATCTCTACCGCGGGTCGTGATCCTGACCTTGCATGACGTCACGTTGACTCCAAAAAGCCCAGCCAAGGGCGATGCACCCACAAACGGTCAGCTCGTGCTGCAGGGTACGGTGAAGACCTATCGTTACCTGGATGATGAAGAGAGCGCTGCAGCCACCAAGAGCAGCGCCAAGGCAAGGGGGCAGAAATGAACAAGTTCGCTGCCATCAAGCCAGGCCGTGTGCTACGCCTTCTGTTGATGCTGGGTACCATCCTGGTTCTAAGTGGTTGCACTCGTGGCATGTCGGATCTGCGCGACTGGGTTGCACAGGAAAAGGTCAAGAAAGGTGCGCCGATTCCGCCGCTGCCAGTTATCAAGACGTTCGAGACGTTCAAGTACGACGATCAGGACAGGCGTGACCCGTTTAGTCCGAGTACGGTCGAATTGCAGGCTAATACCGCTAACACCGGTCCACGCCCGGATGCCAATCGTGCGAAGCAGCCGTTGGAGATGTTCTCCCTCGATACCTTGAAGATGGTTGGTACGCTCGGTGCCGGCACCGGTATGGAGGTGCTGGTCAAGGATCCGGGTGGCGTGATCCATCGTGTCCGTGTTGGTGAGTACATGGGCCAGAACTACGGGCATATCACGGCCATCAGCGATGACCATATTGATCTGGTCGAGTTGGTGTCGAACGGTAATGGCGGCTGGATGGAACGTCCGGCCAGCATCGCGCTTGCCGCGAAATAGGAATACAGGGGCTGATGCAATGACCAACCAAATCCAATCCGTCCGGGGCCGTGTCATGCGCCATGCAAGCCGTTACATGCTGATGGGCCTGTTCCTCGCCGCGGCCACTTGGGCCAGCGATGCGGCGGCCAGTACTACGCTCAAGAACATCACTTACGACACCTTGCCGGGTGGCAAAGTGCAACTACACATGGATTTCGGCAGCGGCCCGGTGCCGGAACCGAAGATCTTCACCACGGGTAATCCGCCGCGCATTGCGATCGATTTCGCGGATACCGACAACGCGGCGGCACGTCATCTGGATATTGGCCAGGGTTCGACTTCCGGGGTATCTGCAGTCGAGGCTGGTGGCCGCACTCGTGTCGTGGTCGAGCTGATGCGCGAGTCGAGTTATCGCTCCAGCGTTGAAGGCAACAGTCTCGTGCTGACCATCAACAACGGTAGCGCAGACCAGTCGGTGACTACCGCAGCCACTGTCGATCCGAGCAAGGCACTGCCGTCGGCATCGAATGGTCCGGCAATCTCCAATATCGACTTCCGTCGCGGTCCGAATGGTGAAGGTCGTGTGCTGATCAGTTTCAGTGGCAGCGGTGCAAATGCGGAAATGACCCGCAAGGGAGACAATGTACTGGTCACGATCGATCACGCAAATTTGCCGGCCAATCTGGCACAGCGACTCGATACATTGGACTTCGCCACACCAGTGCAATCGATCGTCACCCGTACTGGCATGGGTGGTGGCGCACGCATGGAAATCTCGGTCAAGGGGAATGTCGATACCTCGGCCTACCAGACCGCAGATCAATATGTAGTCGAAGTGGCGCCCAAGAAAGTTGACGCGAAGAGCGCTCAGCTGAACAAAGCTGGCCAGGAGCCAAGCTACAGCGGCAAGCGTGTGACGTTCAATTTCCAGGACATCCCCGTACGTTCGGCCCTGCAGTTGATTGCCGATGTATCAGGACTCAACCTGGTCGCTTCGGATAGCGTTGGCGGTAGTGTCACCTTGCGACTGGTCAATGTACCTTGGGATCAGGCGCTAGACGTGATCCTGCGGGCCAAAACCCTCGATAAGCGCCGTAACGGCAACGTGGTCTGGGTGGCTCCACAGCAGGAGCTAGCCAAATACGAGCAGGATGTCGCTGATGCCAAACTGAAGGCACTGGATACCGCAGAGCTGGAGACGGCATATGTGCCGATCAGTTACGGCAAAGCGCAGGACATCGCTAAGCTGTTAACCACCGGTAGCCTGCAAAGTCAAGGTGGTGGTGGTAGTAATAATACCTCCCATGGCTTCCTGTCGGCACGTGGCAGTGCCTCGTTCGACATTCGTACTAATACGCTGCTTTTGAACGACACGCCGGACAAGATTAAACAATTGCGGGATTTGATTGCGGTGTTGGACAAGCCGGTGCAGCAGGTGTTGATCGAGTCGCGCATCGTGGTTGCCACAGACGACTTTACCCGCGAGCTCGGTGCAAAGTTCGGTGTCAGCGGCCAACACGTGAATCCCAGTGGTCAGGTGCTGCAGGTCGGCAATGCCTTGGGAGGCACGATTGGAAGCAACGCCGCCTCCTCGACGGGTACCACTACCCTAGGCTCCGGTGGCCTCAATGTGAACCTGCCCTCGCAGAGTCAGGGCGGCAGTTTCGGGTTGGCCATTCTCGGCGCGAACTACGCAATCGATCTTGAGCTTTCCGCAGCGCAGACCGAAGGGCGCAGTGAAGTGATCTCCAGTCCGCGCGTTATCACGGCGAATCAGCAGGAAGCCGTGATCCGCCAGGGTCAGGAAATTGGTTACGTCACTTACCAGAACAGCACGGGTAGTGCTGCCGGTAGCGGCACTGCAACGGTGGCCTTCAAGGATGCCGTGCTGGAGCTGAGGGTGACCCCGACGATCACCGCCGACAATCGTGTCTATCTGACCATCAACGTGACGAAGGATGCCTTGGCTGGTTATATCACCGTGCCCGGCAGTGGCCAGGTACCAACCATTGATACCCGCTCGATCAACACCTCGGTGCTGGTGGACAATGGGCAGACTGTGGTGCTTGGTGGCATCTACGAGGTCAACAAGACCAACACGGTCACCAAGGTACCGGGTCTTGGCGATATCCCTGGCCTCGGTGCGCTGTTCCGTGACACGGTGCGTGGTGTAACCAAGGCCGAACTGCTGATCTTCGTGACGCCACGCATCCTCAGCGATACGCTTCAGTAAAATCCACGTTGCCCATTGAAAAGAGGCGGCTACGGCCGCCTCTTTTTTTGTGCGGGACGGATTACCCAGATGCGTTGGTTAAACTTCCGGCACCGATTATGGTCTGTAGCTCGCAATCGGATCATGTGCCCGAGTGGCATGCCGTATCCGGCCCGCACTACACCGATAACGGACGCAGATGATGGATATGCCCGAAACCTCGATCCAGAGCAGTTTGCACGACGTATTCACGCGATTGCGCGATGAGTTGCAAACTTGTGTCATCGGTCAGCCCCACCTGATCAACTGCCTGCTGGTCGCCTTGCTGGCGGACGGTCATCTGCTGGTCGAGGGAGCGCCAGGCCTGGCCAAGACCACCGCAGTGAAGGCGCTGGCGGTGCGGATCAAGGCGGACTTCCACCGCGTACAGTTCACGCCGGACCTGCTGCCAGCGGATCTCACGGGTACAGATGTGTTCCGTCCGCAGTCAGGCAGCTTCGAGTTCGAGCGTGGCCCGTTATTCCACAACATCGTGTTGGCCGACGAGATCAATCGTGCGCCGGCAAAAGTGCAATCGGCGTTGCTGGAGGCAATGGCTGAGCAACAGATCACCGTGGGCCGCAGTACGTGGCAGCTACCTGAGTTGTTCATGGTGATGGCAACACAGAATCCGATTGAGCAGGAAGGCACGTTCACATTGCCGGAAGCCCAGCTCGACCGTTTCCTGATGCATGTGACGATCGGCTACCCGGATGCGATTGCCGAGTTGGCGATACTCAAGCTGGCACGTGAGCAGGCCAGTCGTCGAGCGCATCCCGTGGCTGCGCCGGCAGCCTTGTTGAGCCAGGCGGATGTATTTGCCGCGCGTGACGCGGCGATGGCCGTGCACATGGCGCCCGCGCTGGAGGAATACCTGACCCAGCTGGTGCTGGCCACCCGCGATGCCGGTCGCTATGGTCCCGAACTGAAGCGCTGGATCGCCTGGGGCGGCAGCCCGCGTGCCACCATCGCGCTGGATCGCTGTTCACGCGCACAGGCATGGCTGTCTGGTCGCGATTACGTGTTGCCCGAGGACGTGCATGCCATCGCCCATGAAGTACTGCGGCATCGAGTACTGCTCAGCTATGAGGCGGAGGCCGAAGGCGTGCGGCCGGACCAGGTGATCGATCGCCTGTTGGACCTCGTGCCGCTGCCGTGAGCGCTGTCGTGCAGACACGGGCGGACGGCAATGGCTGCAGCCGGGTATCGCTGGCTGAACTGATCGCACTTCGCGTGCGGGTGGGGCGTGTCCGCATGGCGCCGTTGCTCAGTCGCGCTGCGCGCAGTGGTCAGCAATCCAGCCGTCTATACGGCCGAGGTATGGATTATGCCGAATCACGGGTCTACCAGGCTGGCGACGATGTGCGCAGGCTTGACTGGAGACTTACCGCACGCAGCGGCAAGTTGCACACCAAACTGTTCCAGGAGGACCGCGAAGGCTGTCTGCTGATTCTGCTGGACACCCATGCCAGCATGCGTTTTGGTACGAAGGTGCGCTTCAAGTCCGTGCAAGCGGCGCGTGTTGCGGCTTGTGCTGCCTGGCATGCGGTGTCTGCCGGTGAACGGGTTGGCGTAATGGCGTTTGGTCACGCAGAGCAGTTGCTCCGCCCGCAGGCCGGTCCTCGTGGCGCGCTGGCGGTATGCGGTGCGTTAGCCGAGTGGGATGCGCTGCCGACGTCAGGCAAGGCCGAATCACTGGCCGATGCATTGACCCGTGCGGGTCGCGTGCTGCATGGCGCGAGCAGGGTGCTGCTGATCAGCGATGGCTTCAGCAGCGACACATCGGCGCGTCGGCAACTGCTCGATCTGACGCGTCATGCTGGCGTCAGGGTGCTTGTCGTCGCCGATGCGCTGGAACTCGCACTGGCGCCTCCAGGGCGATATCCATTTGAGCATGCGGACGAGTGCAGTGAAGTGGTCTTGCAGTCCGAACGCCAGCGTCTTGATTTTCAGCGTGCACTCGGCGCAGGGCCGTCACGGCTCGTTGAGCTGGCACAGTCACTGAATTTACGTTGCAACTGCATTGATACCGTGGCCGATCCGTTGGAGTCGGTCGCGGACCTGTTCGGTGCTGCAAGGTCGACGCGATGAACGCATTGCCCGCGCAGTCAAGTAGTGCCGCTGCGTCCGCAGGCCCCAGCCTGCGTGACATTCACCTGCCGCCGGAGCCTTCGATATGGCCACCTGCTCCGGGATGGTGGGTGCTGGCGGCCTTGTTGCTGCTGGTGTTGCTGCTGGGGCCCTGGTTGTGGCGACGCCGTAGCCATGTGCTTCGACAGCGCAATCAGGTGTTGCTTGATCTTGAACATCTGGTGCAACGACATCAGCAAGATGAGGATCAGGCCATGCTGGCAAGCGAGCTGCATCAACTGCTGCGACGCGTGGCACGCCGGCACGATGCCACAGCCACGCAACAGCGTGGCGAAGCGTGGAGGCAGACGCTGGCGCGGGTGCCTGTCGATGCAGCTACGCTGGATCGGCTGCTGGCACTGGAACAGGCGATCTATCGCCCGTCGTCGTCATTCGATCACGCCGCCGCTGTAGCCGCCGTGCGGCAGTGGCTGCGTCTGGCATTGCAGCCGTCAGCCTGGAAGCCGGTTGCGGCGGAGCGCGCCCATGCCTGAGTTTGCATGGCCCTGGGTGATCGTGCTGCTGCCATTGCCATGGCTGCTGCGTCGCTGGCTACGTCCGGCGGCGCCAGGGCAAGCCCTGCATCTGCCGCAGCCGGGATTGCAGCTGAGGGTTGTGAGTGCACATACGACGCATGGCATCACGCCGTGGCTGCTGGGACTGGCGTGGTTGTGTGTGCTGGCCGCCGCAGCGCGTCCGCAATGGATCGGGCCGCCACAGGCGCAGCAACGCAGTGGGCGTGCGGTGATGCTGGCAGTGGACCTGTCCGGGAGCATGCGTACCGAGGACATGGAATTGGCGGGACAGGCAACCAGCCGTTTCGGCGCGGTCGAGGCGATCGCCGGCGACTTCATCAATCGACGCAGCGGCGACGAGATGGGGTTGATCCTGTTCGGCAGCCAGGCATTCCTGGTCACGCCGTTGACCTATGATTTATCCGCGGTGCGCGCTCAGTTGCAGGGTTCCGTGGTGGGCCTGGCGGGTACCGAGACGGCGATCGGCGATGCGATCGCTGTAGCGGTAAAGCGGTTGTCGGCATTACCCGAGCAGGCTCGCGTGCTGGTTTTGCTTACCGACGGGATCAACAATGCCGGCAACATTTCGCCGCGCGAGGCAGCACGTGCGGCCAAGGCGGCCGGGGTGCGCATCTATACCATCGGCATCGGCGCCACGCAGATGCGTGTGCCCGGATTCTTCGGCAGCCAGGTGATCAATCCCTCGGCGGATCTGGACGCGGACATGCTCACTACGATCGCCAGGGAGACCGGCGGCCAGTTCTTCCGTGCCACCGACGGTCGCGAACTTGCCAATGCCTATCGTGCGATCGATGCGCTGGAGCCGATGCCGCAGCATGGTCCGACGCTGCGGCCACGGCACGAGCTGTTCCGCTGGCCGTTGCTGGCCGCGGTCGTACTGCTGTTGCTGGTCATCCTGCCGCGTCGGTTTGGTCGAGCGGTGGAGCAGCTGGCATGAGCGAACTGCTGCAACAGTTTCATTTCCTGCGCCCATGGTGGCTGGCCGCACTGGCCCTGCTGCCGCTGCTGGGCTGGCTGGGCACGGGACGTGATGTAGCGCAGAGAAAACTGTTGCGATTGGTCGATGCCGAGCTGTTGCCTTACCTGTTGCGCGGTCGCACGATCAACCGGAGCTTGCCGTTGTGGTTGTTTGCGCTGGGCTGGACGCTGTGCGCACTGGCACTGGCCGGCCCGAGCTGGAGCCGCGTCACACAGCCGCTATATGCGAGTCGTGCATCGCAGGTCGTGGCGATTTCGCTGTCGCAGCACATGCTGGCACGCGACATGGCGCCGAGCCGGCTCGACCGGGCACGCTACAAGGCCCATGACCTGCTGGCGAGCAATCGCGATGGGCTGAATGCGCTGATCGGCTATGCCGGTGAAGCGTTCGTGGTGGCGCCGCTGACCTCTGATGCGAACAGCCTCGATGACCTGCTCGATGCGATGGCACCGGACACGATGCCGGTGGATGGCAACGACGCAGCGCAGGCGATCGAGCGTGGTATGGCGCTGATCCATGACGCCAAGACCGGTGGCGGTTTGCTGGTGCTGATTACCGATCAGGCAGACGCCGCGGCGGATACCGCCGCACGCAAGGCGAACGCAGCCGGCGTGCAGGTCTCGGTGCTTGGCATCGGCACGCTGCAAGGCGGTCCGGTACCGCTGGCCGATGGCGGCTTTCTGCGTGACGCGCAGGGGCAGATGACGCTGGCGCGGCGCGATGATGCTGGCCTTGCCGCATTGGCCGCCGCGGGTGGCGGCCGTTATGTGCCGATGCGTGCGGATCATGTCGATATCGATGCGCTGCACGCGCAGCTGCATGCAGGGCCTGCCGCGATGGCCAGTGGACAGAGCGGTGACGAATGGCAGGATCGCGGCCCGTGGCTGCTGTTGCCGTTGTTGCCGATCGTGGCGCTGGCATTTCGTCGCGGCTGGTTGCTGCTGTTGCCACTGATGTTGCTGCCGCTGCTGCCGGCGACGGCCGAGGCGACGACCTGGCGGGACCTGTGGCAGCGTCCCGACCAGCAGGTGGCGCAGGCACTGCACGATGGTGATGCGGAGCAGGCGCAGAAGCTTGCACGCGACCCGGCCTGGCGGGGGGCGGCCGCATATCGTGCCAGCGATTACGTCACTGCGACGCAGGCCCTGCAGCATGCGCCAGGCAGCGATGCGGCGTACAACCTCGGCAATGCACGGGCCAGACAGGGCCGGTACCAGCAAGCCATCGATGCCTATGACGATGCCTTGAAACTCGATCCGGCCAACGCCGACGCCAAGGTGAATCGTCAGGCGGTCGAGGACTGGTTGCGCAAGCAACAGCAACAGCAGAAGCACGATCAGAAACCGCAGGATCAGAGTGGCAGCCAGGGTCAATCTTCGTCTGGCGGCCAAGGCGACGACAACAAGAAAAATGCTTCAAAGGCACAGGACCAGAAACCGGGCGAGGATGCTGGCAAGCCATCCGACCAGGCCGGTCACGATGGGCAGTCGCAGGCGAAGGATCAGCCGGGCAAGGATGCCTCTGCGAAGGATCAGGCAGGCGATCAGCCTGCGCCGCAGACACCACAGCAGCAGGCCGAGCAGAAAGCGCGTGCCGAGCAAACGCAGAAGGCACTGCAGCAGCAGATGGATCAGGCATTGGCCGCACAGCCAAAGGACAAGCAGGACGCGACGACTCATCAGCTTGGCGCGGTATCGAAAGACGATCCGCAGTCGAAGTTACCGGCTGACCTGCGTCAGGCGTTACAGCGTGTGCCGGACGATCCCGGTGCGCTGCTGCGACGAAAATTCGAACTGGAATATCTGCAGCGCCACGGTGGCGCAGTGCAAGAGGATGATCAGCCGTGATCTTTCGACGACTCATTGCAGGCTGGTTGCTCGCGCTGCTGCTGATTCCGTCAGCTGCCCATGCCACCGACGTAATGGCCAGCCTTGATCGCAGCAGTGTGCAGCTCGGTGAGACCGTAACCTTGAATCTGCGCGTCAATGGCGATATCGACAACGCCGACCACCCTGATCTGCGTGCCTTGAGCCAGGATTTCGACATAGTCGGCAGCTCGCAGAGCAGCAGCCTCAGCGTCATCAATGGCACAGCGACTGCTACAACGACATTCGGCATCGCGCTGCGCCCGAAGCGTGCCGGGACCCTGCAGATTCCCGCGCTCAGCGTGGCCGGCAGCCAGACTGCGCCGCTGCAGCTGCAGGTGACTGCGCCTGACCCGGCGACGCTCGCGGCCACGCACAAGGATGTTTTCATGGAGGCGCAGGTCGAGCCTGCACACGGCTATGTCGGCCAGCAGTTGAGTTATGTGCTGCGGTTGTATTACGCCAACATGATCAATGGCGATGCGCCTGCGGCGCCCCAGATTGATGGCGCCCAGATCAGCCAGTTCGGCAATGGCCTGAACTACGACACCGAACGTGGTGGTCGCACCTACCATGTGCTGGAACAACGCTATGCGCTGATCCCACAGCGTGCCGGACACATCGAGATTCCCGCCGCGCACTTCCAGGGCGGAGCGGTGGATCCGAACGACCCCAACAGTTTCTTTGGCGCCAGCACTCCGGTTTCGGCCAGTGCCCCGGCGCTTTCCATCGAGGTGCAGGCGGCGCCGGCCGACTGGGGCAAGAGTGCATGGCTGCCTGCGCGTCAGTTGAGCCTGAGCCTGGATGGCTGGCCAAAAGCATCGGATTCGCCGCGGGTCGGCCAGCCGCTGAACCTCACCATGGACCTGCAGGCGACGGGGTTGTCGTACGAGGTATTGCCGGCACTTAGCCTGCCACCACTGGACGGTGCCACGGTGTATCCGGACAAGCCGGCCAGCGGCAACCACAACGACGGTCAATGGATCGTCGGATGGCGCCAGCAGGCGTTCGCGGTGGTGCCTGAGCGCGCGGGCACGCTCACCATTCCCGCCACCACACTGAAGTGGTGGAACGTGCTGACCGATCGCATGGAAGTGGCACAGATTCCGGCACACAGCATCACGATCCTGCCGGCAGCTGGCGCGCCGGCAACATCGCCTTCAGCACCACTCACCGCAACCACTCCGGCAGTTGCTGATGTGCTCGCCAAGGCAGCCACTGGCACTGCCGCAGTTACGCCAGCTGCGCCATGGCGCGAAATTGCCTTGGCCAGCATCGGCCTGTGGCTGCTGAGCGCACTGGGCTGGTGGTTGTGGCGTCGTCGCCGTGCCACCGTTGCAAACGTCGCCCCGGTGACGATGCAGACGTCGGCGCATCAAGCCCGGCTTGCTTTCATCGCGGCGGCGCGAGGCAACGACAGCACTGCACAGGTGCACACCCTGCTGGCATGGGCACGCGTCGAACGGCCGCTGATCCAGCATCTCGGAGACCTCTCGGCTGCGCTGGACGATGCCCCACAACGTGCAGCGATCGCCAGCCTGCAGCAGCGCCATTACGCTGATGCGCCGTTATCCGAACGCGACGCACAATTGGCTGAAGTGTTCAAACGCGGCTTCGTGTGGCGCCTCGTCAATACGGGCGACGAAAATCCGGATCTGCCGCCACTGTATCCGTTCAAGCTGCATTGAACGCCATTCAGATGCGGTCGAGCGCATGCTGGAACACCACGCGCATGGCATCACTGAAGCAGCACAGTGTCACCTCGATGGCGGTGTTGTCGACGAGTTCATCGTGCAGAGTACGCACGGCAACTGTGGCGGCTTGCGCAGGCGGATAGCCGTACACGCCGCAACTGATTGCCGGGAAGGCGATCGTGTGCCACCCGAACTCGCGCAGCAGGTGCATGGCGTTGCGATAGCAGTGCGCCAGCAGCAGGGACTCGCCATGACTGCCGCCATGCCAGATCGGTCCGACCGTATGGATCACGTGGCGTGCGGGTAGTGCAAAGCCGGCGGTGAGGCGCACTTCACCGGTCGGACAACGCACGCTTGGCGCGGATTCGGGCAAGGCCAGGCAGGCGTGCAGCAGGGCCGGTCCGGCTGCACGGTGAATCGCGCCATCCACGCCACCGCCACCGAGCAGACCGGGGTTGGCCGCGTTGACGATGGCGTCCACGTGCAGTTCGGTGATGTCGGCGGTAATGACCTGGATGGGCATGGCTTCGGTGATGGTGGCGCCGTATGCTCTCAGCCGGCGCCCGATATGCAACGAGGTTTCAACCGATCATGGCGAAAACGGAAGATATTTCCTTCGGTTATCTGCTCAGCGATGTGACCTTGCTGTTTCGCAAGCACTTCGACCGGCGCGCGGTGAAATTCGGGCTGACCCGCGCGCAATGGCGTGCAACCAAGATGTTGTACCACCGCGAAGGACTGCGGCAAACCGAGCTGGCCGAATTCCTGGAAATGGAGCCGATCGCCGTCGGACGCGTGATCGATCGGTTGCAGGCTGCAGGTTTTGTCGAACGCCGTCCAGATCCAAAGGATCGCCGCGCATGGCGGCTGCATACCACCGAGCAGGCGCAGGTGATTGTCGGCGATATGGAATTGATCGCGCGTGATCTGCGCAAGGACGCCACCCGCGGCATCGACCATGACGAGCTGCAGCAGGCGTTGGCGGTGATCAACCGGATCAAGGAAAACCTGCTGGCGCTCGAACAGATGCAAGGCGACGCCGGGGAGGTCGGTTCTGAATCGTAAAATCCTGAAGGACCAGTGCCATCGGTCCCGGTCCGCGCGGCACATCCAGAAGGCATAGTGCAGATCATGTCGTGACAGGTAACCGCAGCATTGCTGAGGTATTTGACGTCATTCGGGCAGCCGAACATCAGCGCCGGCCGTCACGTCTCATGGATCCAGCATATTGCGTGATATTGCCGCGGATTCGCGGAACGGAACGACGAGTACGTGTCGCATGTCACTGAAAAAACTTTTACTGATTATTGTCGTGCTGAGCGTGGCTGCGTTGCTCGCATTCTGGTACGGGCATCACCATGAGTCTGGAGTCAGGAAGTCGGCGGCGCCTACCGCGGTACCCGTCAAGGTGGCTATGGCAACACAGGGCGATGTCGATATTTCGCTCAGGCAGATAGGTAGCGTTGAAGCCTATTCGACGGTCACGGTAAGTTCGCAGGTGGATGGCCAGATCCAGTCGCTGGCCTTCGTGCCGGGTGCGCATGTGCGCAAAGGCGACCTGCTGGCCCGGATCGACCCGCGGCCACTGCAGGCGCAGTTGGACCAGGCCATCGGCAATGTGGCGCGCGACGAGGCGAATCTGGTCAAGGCCAAGGCTGACCTCGGGCGCTATGCTCCGCTGCTCGCCCGAGGCTATGTCGCGCAGACCGACATCGATACCTACAAGGCCAATCTCGGTGTGGCCCAGGCAGCGCTTCAGTCCGATCGCGCAGCCCAGGAGCTGGCCCAGACCCAGCTCGATTACACGCGGATCGTAGCGCCGTTCGACGGCGTGCTCGGTGCACCGCTGGTATACCCCGGTGCAGTCCTCACCGCCAACAACACCGGTATCGTGGTGCTCAACCAGATCGAACCGATCCGGGTGACCTTCGCGCTGCCGCAGGACAGCCTGCCTGCAGTGCGGCAGGCGCAGGCGCGTGGCGCCGTCAGCGTGCAGGCACAACTTGACGGTGCCGGCAGCAAGCCGATCAGCGGCACGCTGGAGTTCATCAACAATGCCGTCGACATCACCACCAGCACGATCACCCTCAAGGCGCGTTTCGACAACAAGAACGATCAGCTGACTCCTGGCCAGTTCGTCAACGTGACCTTGCCGACGACCCGTATCGCCAACGCCATCTCGGTACCGGTTCTTGCATTGCAGAATTCGAGTGCCGGCACGTTCGTGTTCGTGTACAAGCCTGACGGCACGATCGAGCAACGCACGGTGACTGCAAGCACGACGACGGTCGATCGGGTGGTGATCGACAAGGGACTGGCCGCAGGCGAGCAGGTGGTCATCGAGGGCCAGATGCTGCTGGTCGATGGCAGCCACGCGCGCATCAGCGCCAACTGAGGGGCGCCCGTGAATCTGCCGGAACTCTGTATCCGCCGCCCGGTGATGACTACGCTGCTGATGGCAGCGCTGCTGGTATTCGGCGTCGTATCGTATCCACAGTTACCGGTCAACGAACTGCCGAACGTCGACTTTCCCACCATCAGCATTTCGGCCAGCCTGCCCGGCGCTTCGCCGCAGACCATGGCCTCGGCCGTGGCGACACCACTGGAATCGCAGTTGTCGACCATTGCCGGCATCAGCTCGATGAGTTCGACCAGTGCGCTGGGCGCCACCTCGATCACGCTCACATTCGAGCTGGATCGCAGCATCGACGGCGCGGCGCAGGACGTGCAGGCGGCCATCTCGGCGGCGCAACGCCAGCTGCCCACGCAGATGCCGACTCCGCCGACGTTCCGCAAGGTGAACCCGGCCGATGCACCGATCCTGTACATCGCGGTGACCTCGTCGACGCTGCCGCTGTCGACCGTGGACGACTACGGCGAGACCGAGCTGGCCCAGCAACTGTCGATGGTCGACGGCGTGGCCCAGGTGAGCGTCTACGGTTCGCAGAAATACGCCGTGCGCATCAACGTCAATCCCGACAAGCTCGCTGCGGCCGGGATCGGCATCGATCAGGTGCAGAACGCGATTGCAGCGGCCAACGTCAACCAGTCCACCGGTTCGCTGTATGGCAGGCGGCAGCAGCTGCCGGTCAGCAGCGACGGCCAGCTGATGCGCGCGGCGGCATACAACAACGTGGTCGTGTCCTATCGCAACGGCGCACCGGTGCGGCTGGGCAACGTCGGGCATGCCGACGACAGCGTGCAGAACGATCAGGTGGCCAGCTGGTACAACGGGCAGCGCTCGATCCTGCTGGCGATACAGCGCCAGCCGGGGGCGAACACGGTGGACACGGTTGACCGGATCAAGGCCTTGCTGCCCGGCTTCGCGGCCACCTTGCCGCCCTCGGTCAAGCTCGACGTGCTGTATGACCGCTCGCAATCGATCCGTGCCTCGGTGGACGACGTGCAGTTCACCCTGCTGCTGGCCGGCGTACTGGTGGTGCTGGTGATCTATCTGTTCCTCGGCAATCTCTCCGCCACGCTGATTCCGGCGGTGGCGCTGCCGATTTCGGTGATCGGCACGTTCGGCGTGATGTTTGCACTGGGCTACAGCCTCGACAATCTTTCCCTGCTGGCTTTGACGCTGGCGGTAGGCTTCGTGGTGGACGATGCGATCGTGATGCTGGAGAACATCGTCCGGCACATGGAGACCGGCCTGACGCCATTCGAGGCGTCGGTGAAGGGTGCCAACGAGATCGGCTTCACGATCATCTCGATGACCTTGTCGCTGATCGCGGTGTTCATCCCGGTGATGTTCATGGGTGGCATCGTGGGACGCCTGTTCCATGAGTTTGCGGTGACCATCAGCGTGTCCATTCTGGTTTCCGGCGTGGTGGCGGTGACGCTGACACCGATGCTGTGCAGCCGTTTCGTCAAGGCGCATGACCATGAGAACAAGAACTGGCTGATTGCCCGCTTCGATCGCGGCTTCAACGCCGTGCAGAATGGCTATACCCGCAGCCTGCACTGGAGCATGCAACGGCCGCGCTGGGTCGTGGCGTTGTTTGTGCTGAGCCTCGCGGTGACCGTGCTGTTGTTCTATGTGACGCCGATGGATTTCATTCCATCGGGCGACAGCGGCCAGCTGCGTGTGAATACACAAGCGGCAGACGGCGCGTCTTTCGACGAAATGGTGGCCCTGCAGCAGCGGTTGGCGGAGATTGCCGGCAAGGATCCAAATGTCGATTCGTACATGTCGTCGGTGGGTGCCGGTGGATCGCGTGCCACGGTCAACAACGGTTCGCTGCTACTGGTGCTCAAGCCGGCCAGCGAGCGCCTGACACCCGACGAGATCATCAGCGAGCTGCGCAGGAAATTTGCCCAGGTGCCTGGCATCAAGGCCTATATCCAGAATCCACCGTCGATCCAGATCGGCGGGCGCCAGTCCAATTCGCAGTACCAGTACACCTTGCAGTCGACCGATCTGGATGCGCTGAACGGCTGGAGCAACAAGGTGGCGGCGGCGTTCCAGCAGCTGCCGGGTTTCCGCGACGTCACCAGCGATCTGGACATCAACAGTCCGTCGATCGACGTCAAGGTGAACCGCGAGAAGCTGGCGCCGCTGGGTCTGACCATGGCACAGGTGCAGTCGGCGCTCGGCATTGCCTTCGGCGCCAACCAGATTTCCACGATCTACAGTGCGGCGACCGAGTACTGGGTGATCATGCAGGTCGACCGGCCGATGCAGAATGATCCGGCGGTACTGTCAAAACTGTACGTGACATCCAGCAGCGGCACGCTGGTGCCATTGTCCACGGTGGCCACGTTCGATCGTGAGGCACAGGTGCTCACGGTGAACCACCAGGGCCAGCTGCCAGCGGTGACGGTATCGTTCAATCTCGCCGCGGGTGTCTCGTTGAGCGACGCGGTGGCCAGCATGAATGCCGCGATGACCAGGATCGGCCTGCCGGCGACGATCACCGGCAGTGTGCAGGGCACGGCGCAGGCCTTCCAGCAGTCCATGCAGGGCATGGGTCTGTTGCTGTTGCTGGCAGTGTTCGTGATCTACCTGGTGCTTGGCATCCTGTACGAAAGCTTCATCCATCCGTTGACCATTCTTTCCGGCTTGCCTGCCGCCGGCGTGGGTGCGTTGCTCACCCTGGTGCTGTTCCACGCATCGCTGGATCTGTTCGCCTTCGTCGGCATCGTGATGCTGGTCGGCATCGTCAAGAAGAACGCGATCATGCTGATCGACTTTGCGCTGGAACGGCAGAACGTCGAGAACATGGCACCGCCTGATGCGATCTTCGAAGCCTGCAAGGTGCGCTTCCGTCCGATCATGATGACCACGATGGCCGCCTTCGCCGGCACGCTGCCGATCGCGCTGGGTATTGGCGCCGGTGCCGATACACGCCGTTCGCTGGGTCTGGCCGTGGTCGGTGGGCTGGTCGTCTCGCAGGTGCTCACGCTGTACCTGACACCAGTGATCTATATCTACATGGATCGTCTGCAAAGGCGTTTTGCCCGTGATCGAGGCAACGCGTTGACTGCATCCGCCGACTGATATCTGGGTGGCGAGTTCTGGCGTGATCTGAAACGAAGAAGGCGGCCCGCAGGCCGCCTTCTTCGTCAGAGGTTCATGCGGTAGCGATTATTGCGATTATTCGCCGGCTCCGTCGCCGGCAAACGCGCCGGGTGCGGAACCGAAGTCGCCGTCGGCTTGTGCTGCCATGTACGAGAAGGTGGCATACACCGCCACGTTCTGCGCCAGCTGCTTCGGGTCGATCTTGTCCAGCGTATCGTTGGCCGTGTGGTGCCAGTCGAAGTAATAGGTGCCGTCCTGGGTCAGCGACAGTGCCGCCATACCCTTGCCGTGCATCTGCGACAGATCCGAACCACCGCCACCCGGATGCTGTGGATCGTAAGCCACACCAATCGGCGCGAGCACCTTGGCGATCTGGCCAATCGCGTCGCGCGCCTCGGGCTTGACGCTGGCGCTCATGCGCCAGACCGGACCGGAACCGAAATCGGATTCGGTGCCAAGCTGGAACTTGCCAACTTCGGCGGCGTGCTTCTCGGCATATGCCTTGCCGCCCCACAGGCCCATTTCCTCGTTGGCGAATGCGATGACGCGGATCGTGCGGTCCGGTCGCTGCGGCAGATCATGGATCAGTTTGCCGGCGGCCATCGCGATCGCTACACCGGCGCCGTCGTCGATCGCCCCGGTGCCTGGATCCCAGGAGTCCAGATGACCACCGATCGCGACCACCTGATCGGGATGCTTCCTGCCGGTGATCTCGCCGATAACATTCGCGCCGGTGTACTGGCCGACGATGCCGCAATCCAGATCCAGCTTCACCGTGACCGGCTTGCCGTAGGCCAGCACGCGCTCAAGCTGGTCGGCATCAGGGTTGGACAGCGCAGCGGCGGGGATCGCCTTGGCCGGATCGGTGAAGCCGGTCATGCCGGTATGCGCAATGCGCTGCTGCGCATCGGTGCCAGCCGAACGCAGCAGATAGCCGGCGGCGCCCTTCGCCGCAGCGATTACCGGGCCGCCGACGCGCACGGCTGAACCCATGCCGTAGTCGTGACCGTCCTTTGCACGCTGCATGCGATAGCCGATATAGACGATCCGGCCTTTCACGCTGGCCGGGTCGGCTGCCTTCAACGCGTCCAGACTGTCGAACTTCACCACCTGCGCGGTAAGACCACCCTTCGGTGTACCGGGTGAATAACCCAGTGCGGTCAACACCAGCGGTTGCGGAAACGGCGCCACGATCGCGCCATGTTCGCTGTGGCGCTCCCACAACGGGAACGTGACTGCTTCCGTATAGACCTTGTCGTAGCCGAGCGACTTGAACTTGGCGATCGCCCAGTTGCGTGCACGCTGGTCGGCGTCGCTGCCGGCCAAGCGCGGGCCGATCTCGGTGGTCAGCGATTCGACGATCCGGTAGCCGGTGTCGTCGTGCATGGCCTGGTCGCGCAGCTGTTCGGCTGTGTTTACCGCTGCGGCGGGAATGCTGGTTGGGCTGGCGGCGCTGGCCATGCCAGTGGCCAGCAGCAGGCTGGCAGTGAGCATGGTGAGGGGGAGATGGCGCATCGGGGGAACTCCGTGGGAGCAAACCCCGATTATGGCGCGGTTATCGAGTACTGCTTAGGCCGGAAGTCATGTTGCCCTGGAAACAACAAGGGCGTGGCCATCCAGGAATGGGCCGGCCCTCGAATGAGGTCGTCGCCTTACGGCTTGTTCTTCAGCAGGTCGCGGATCTCGGTGAGCAGCGCCACGTCAGCCGGCGGTGGCGCCGGGGCCGCTTCCTGTTTCTTCTGCATGCTGTTGATCGCCTTGACCACGATGAAGATCGCGACCGCGATGATGAGGAAGGTGATCACGGTGTTGATGAAATCGCCATAACCAACAGCCACTTCGGCGATCTTGTGTTTCGGATCGCTGTCATCGCCCGGCTTGAGCACCCATTTCAGCTGGCTGAAATCGATGCCGCCGGTGAGCATGCCGATCGGCGGCATGATGATCTTGTCGACCAACGAACTGACGATCTTGCCGAACGCGCCGCCGATGACGACACCGACCGCCAGATCAACGACACTGCCGCGCATGGCGAAAGCCTTGAATTCCTGCAGCATGCTCATGCTCTATCTCCGTAGGTTGGGCCGAATGGCCTATGGACTTTAACGCAGGAATATCGTTGCGCACAGATGTGTGGCGCATGATTTCAGACGATCCGACCACCCAGTTCGGCAACGCCCACCAGCTCGGCAAGGAAGCGATCACCACGTTGCAACGCAGCAACGCCGGCTGGTGTGCCGGTGAAGATCAGGTCGCCCGCTTTCAGCTCGAACAGCGTGGACAACACCGCAATAATTTGCGGCACGCCATGTACCATTTCACCCAGGGTGGTCTGCTGGCGTTGCTCGCCGTTGACGCTCAGGCGCAATACGCTGCCTGCGTCCAGCATCACTTCCGCTGCCGGGCGCAGTGCGGAAACCGGGGCGGAATGATCGAACGCCTTGGCCACGTCCCACGGATGTCCCTTGGCTTTGGCCAGCGCCTGCAGGTCACGGCGCGTCAGATCCAGTCCCACGCCATAGCCCCACACCAGCGCGGTGGCCTGTTCCGGCGTGAGATCGCGGCCACCGTTGCCGATCGCCACCACCATCTCCACTTCGTGGTGCAGGTCGGTCGTGGCCGAGGGATAGGGCACATCGGCACCGTCGCTGACGACCGCGTCGGCCGGCTTGCAGAAGAACATCGGTGCGGACTTGTCTACGCTGGCTCCCATCTCGCGAGCATGCTCGGCGTAATTGCGGCCGATGCAGAACACCCGGCGGATCGGGAAGCGCTGGTCGCTGCCGATGATCGGCAGGCTGGGAAGAGCTGGTGGCACGATCGTGTAGGTCATGCCGGCAAGCGTAGCAAACTGATCAGAAGGCGGCAGGGGCTTGCATGGGTGACAGCTGTCATTGACGATGGCTGATGCTGCACCCTGATGGCGCTGCAGCCGACCCGCCATTCTTGTACTTGTCGAGCAACCGGCCGAACCGGATAGGGAGTCAGGGTGAGCAATGCCGATCTGTTGAAGGAACTGCGCATCGAGCGCCACCAGCGCGACGATCACGATGGTGGCGGTGGTCGCTGGCCGTGGATCATTGGCGCGATCGTCCTGATCTTGCTGCTGCTGGGGGGCGCCGGCTGGATGTTGTTCGGGCACCGCCCATTGCCAGTGCAGACTGCGGTCGCGGTGACTCCCTCATCAGACAGTGAGGCGGGCGCGGTGCTGCAGGCCACCGGCTATGTCACGGCACGGAGGCAGGCGACCGTGTCCGCGCAGATCACCGGCACGCTGACCGCAGTGCTGATCGAAGAGGGTGACCACGTCACCAAGGATCAAGTGCTGGCACGGCTGGACGACAGTGCCTACAAGGCGGCTCTCGACACGGCCAAGGCCCAGGCGGCTGCAGCGCATGCACTGGCGACGCAGTACCAGGCCCAGCTGGCACAAAATCTGCGCGATGCGGCGCGTCAGCAGTCGCTGGCTGCGCAGGGGCTGGTATCGAAACAGTCGGCCGAGCAGGCGCTTACACTGGCCGACAGCACGCGCGCCCAGCTCGCGTCGCAGCAGAAACAGGCAGTCTCCGCCGATGCCCAGGTCGTCGGTGCGCAGGTCAATTTCGATTACTGCGTGGTGCGTGCACCATTCACCGGCGTGATCACCACCAAGGACGCGCAGGTCGGCGAGATCATCTCGCCGTTCTCCGCGGGTGGCGGCTTCACCCGCACCGGCGTCGGTACCATCGTCGACATGGATTCGCTCGAAGTCGACGTCGATGTCAACGAAGCCTATATCGGCCGGGTCAAACCGGGCATGTCAGCCGAAGCGGTACTGGATGCCTATCCGGACTGGAAGATTCCCGCCCACGTGATCGCCATCGTACCGGCGGCCGACCGCGGCAAGGCCACCATCAAGGTGCGCGTGGCGCTGGAGAAAAAAGACGCGCGCATCGTGCCCGACATGGGAGTGCGGGTATCGTTCCTCGAAGTGAAACCGCAGGCCAGCGCGCAAGCACCGCAGGGCGTGCTGGTGCCGGCTACGGCAATCGTGCAGCGCGATGGGCACAGCGTGGTGTTCGTGGTCGAGGGTGAGCAGGCGCATCAGCGCATCGTGAATCCGGCAGCTCAGGCCTATGGCGAGCTGCGTCTGCTGCCGACGGCGGTGAAGCCCGGCGACAGCGTGGTGGTGGCGCCACCGGCAGGGTTGCACGACGGCTCGGATGTCCGGGTCGAACGCGACAAATCCTGATGCTGTCGTCGATCTGCCGCTGCCTCATTCGTCGATATACGGTCGAGCCAACAGATTCCTAATCTTCATCGGAGAAACATGATGGGTACATTGATCGATATCCAGAATCTCGCCAAGGCCTACGAGCGCGGCAAGCAGAAGGTCGAAGTGCTGCACCACGTCAACCTGGCGATCGCCGAAGGTGATTTCCTGGCGCTGATGGGGCCGTCCGGTTCCGGCAAGACCACCTTGCTGAACCTGATCGGCGGACTGGACACACCAAGCGCTGGAAGCATCACCGTAGGTGGCCAGCGCATCGATCAGCTGGGCGGTGGTGCGCTGGCGAAGTGGCGCGCATCGAACGTTGGATTTGTCTTCCAGTTCTACAACCTGATGCCGATGCTGTCGGCGCAGCGCAATGTCGAGTTGCCGCTGCTGCTGACCAAGCTCTCCGGTGCCCAGCGCAGAAAGAACGCTTCGATCGCCTTGCAGCTGGTGGGCCTGGCTGATCGCGCCAGCCACAAGCCGAGCGAGTTGTCCGGCGGTCAGCAACAGCGCGTGGCGATCGCCCGCGCCATTGTTTCCGACCCGACCCTGCTGGTCTGCGACGAGCCGACCGGCGACCTGGATCGCCAGTCGGCGGAAGATGTGCTCGGCCTGCTGCAGCAGCTCAACCGCGAACACGGCAAGACCATCGTGATGGTCACCCACGATCCGAAGGCAGCCGAATACGCCAGCCACACGCTGCATCTGGACAAGGGCACCCTGGTCGAACAGGCAACGGCGTGAGGACACTACGATGAAATATCTTCATCTGATCTGGGCCGCGCTGTTCCGGCGCAAGACCCGCACGATACTCACCCTGGTATCGATCATCGCCGCGTTCCTGCTGTTCGGCATGCTCGATGCGGTTCGCACGGGATTCGACCAGGCCGGCAACAGCGCGAATGGTGCCGAGCGGCTGCAGACTGGCTCCAGGCTTTCCTTCATCCAGACCCTGCCGCAGTCGCTCGAAGCACGGATCGCGCAGGTACCAGGCGTGAAGATGGTGACCTATGCGAACTGGTTCGGCGGCGCCTACCAGGATCCGCACAATCAGGTCTTCAGCTTTGCGGTGGAGCCGAATTACCTCGATCTCTATCCGGAGATGGAAGTGAGCCCGGCCGAGCGCAAGGCGTTCGACGATACCCGCACCGGAGCGCTGGTCGGCGAAAAGCTGGCCGAGCGATTCCACTGGAAGGTGGGCGACAAGATCCCGATGCAGTCGACGATCTTCCCGAACCACGAAGGCAGCAAGAACTGGACGTTCGACATCGTCGGCATCCTGCATTCGAAGGACAAGAAGGCCGGTGGTTTCTACGACCAGATGTTCCTGCTGAACTGGAAGTACTTCGACGAGACCACGCCATACAACCGCGGCACGGTGGGCTGGTATGTCACGCGCGTCACCGACGTCAACCAGGCCGATCGCGTGGCCAAGGCGATCGATGCGATTTCGGCCAACTCCGATCATGAAACCCGCACGCAGACGGAAGCGGCGGCCACGGCCAGCTGGATGAAGCAGCTGGCCGACATCGGTCTGATCGTCAGCTCGATCATGGGCGCGGTGTTCTTCACCCTGCTGCTGCTGTCGGGCAACACCATGATGCAGGCGGTGCGCGAGCGTACCTCCGAACTGGCAGTGCTGAAGACGATCGGTTTTTCCAGCCATAGCGTGCTGGCGATGGTGCTGGCCGAGTCGGTGCTGCTGCTGTTGCTCGGCGGTGTACTGGGTCTTGGTCTGGCGATGCTGATGGTGGGCGGTATCCAGTCGAAGATGGGTGGCGCGATACCGATGGCCCCGCTGGATGCGGGCATCTGGACGCACGGGTTGCTGCTGATGATCGCGGTCGGCCTGCTGGTCGGCGCGTTGCCGGCGATCCGCGCGATGCGTCTGAATATCGTCGATGCACTGGCCGGACGCTGAGGAGAACGAGCATGTTCCTGCATTTTCTGATGTTGTTGTTTTCCACTCTCGCGCTGGTGTCGGCGGTTTTCCTGGCGATCTGGATGCTGCTGACCCGGCAGGGCAGGCAGGCGGTTTCGATCACGTCGGTCGGCATCAGCACGCTCAGGCAGCGACTCGGCATGTCGTCAGTGATCGTGGTGGGTATCGCCGGCGTGGTGGCCGTACTGGTCGCGTTGCTGGCGATGAGCGACGGCTACCGCGAGACACTGAACAAGACCGGCAGCGCCGATACCGCCATCGTGATGCGTGGCGCCTCTGCCTCCGAAGTGATGTCGGTGCTCGATCACGACAGTGTCACCCTGATCCCGCAGGCCGTCGGCATCGCCAAGGATGCGAAGGGGCAGCCGATCGCCTCGCCCGAACTGGTGGTCGCGGCCAACCTGCCGCTGAAAGGCGGCAGCGCGGACGACGAGGGCAGCGTGCAGCTGCGTGGCGTCGGTGAGCAGGCCTGGGCGGTACGGCCGAACCTGAAGATCATCGAGGGCCGCAAGTTCACCCCCGGCATGCGCGAGCTGATTGTCGGCAAGGGCGCGGCGAAGCAGTTCGCCGGACTGGAACCGGGTCACGAGATCCGTCTCGGCAGCCAGATGTGGACCGTGGTCGGCGTGTTCGCCTCCGGCGATGCGATGGACTCCGAGGTATGGGGCGACGCCGGCGTGGTGGCCGACACCTATCGCCGCGGCAGCAGCCGCGCGTCGGTTACCGTGAAGCTGGCCGATCCCAAGGCGTTCGATGCCTTCAAGACCGAGCTGGAAGCGAATCCGCAACTCAAGGTCGATGTCAGTACCACGCTGGACTATTTCAGCAAGCAGTCCGAAGGCATGAGTACCTTCCTCACCGTGATCGGTATCGTGGTGGGATCGATCATGGCGATCGGCGCGATCTTCGGCGCACTCAACTGCATGTTCGCCGCGGTCGCGGCACGTGCGCGCGAGATTGCCACGCTGCGCGCGATCGGCTTCCGCGGCCTGCCTGTGGTGGTGGCGGTGATGCTGGAAACCATGTTGCTGGCCCTGCTCGGTGGCTTGATCGGTGGTGTGCTGGCATGGCTGATCTTCAACGGCTACAGCGCCTCCACGCTGGCCGCCGGCACGGTCGGCAAGCTCAGCTTCGAGCTCAAGGTCTCGGCGGAACTGCTGTGGGTCGGTTTGCTGTGGGCGCTCACGATCGGCTTCATCGGCGGCCTGTTTCCCGCCGTGCGTGCGGCGCGGCTGCCGGTGACCACAGCGTTGCGCGAGCTATGATCGACATGGGTTGATTGCTGCGGGGAGGCAGGGATGCGTCAGGGACGATGGCTGGTCGTGCTGCTGGGTTTTGTGTTGTGCGGTTGCACGACCTTTGTGGCGCATAAGATCGAGCGGCCAGGACACGACAACAGGCAGCAGCTGGCGTGGCTTCGGCAGCTATTGAAGCAAGCCGATTTCCAGTTCGACGCCATGCAGACACGGCAGGGTGTGCGCATGGCCTACTGGTACGGCGAGCCGCGCGCGTACGACCTCAGGGTCAACGTGCAGGAGCTGCGCAAGGATCATCACTACAGCCTCAGCTTCGGTTTCAAGTTCGGTGTCGAGCAGGGCAACGCGCCCGTGCTGCCCGCACGCGGCAGCGTGATCCTGCTGCATCCCTGGGGCATGGAAGGTTCAGCGCTGACGAACTGGGCACTACTGTTCGCCAATGCTGGTTATACGGTGGTGATGCCCGACCTGCGCAGCCATGGCAAGTCGGCTGATGTACCGGTGGGCTATGGTCCGCGCGAGGCGGATGACATCGTCGATCTGGTACACGATCTGCGGGCAGCGAACCGGTTGCCTGGTCCGCTGTATCTGTTCGGGGTTTCCTACGGCGGCACGGTGGCGCTGTTCACCGCGCCGAAGCTGACGGACGTGCAGGGCGTGATCGCGCTTGAGCCGTACGCCAATGCCGCCGCAGTCATCCGCCGCGCCCCGGCCAGTGGCTTGTTCGGTTATCGCTGGCTGGCGTCATGGGTACGCCCGCGCGAGGTGGATCATGCGATCCAGCGTGCGAGCAGACAGCTCGGTGTCGATCTGGCGCAGATCGATCCAGGCGCTGCGCTGGCGCACACGCCGTCATGCGTATTGATCCTGCGTGGCGCCGAGGACAACCTGATTGCGGGCGATGCCTTGAGCGAGCTGGCCCGACGCTCGCCACGTGCCAGCTATGTGGAGGTGTCGGAGGAAGGGCATTTGAACCTGCCGTTGCGCACCGATCGCCTGTTTCCACCGATGCTCAACTGGATGCAGGCGTTGCCGGCAGGCGGTAGCCAGGACTGTCCGACCTTCGCGTCGCTACCTTTCGCCACGGCATCACCGACGGTGCACAAGTGAGTGTGAGGCGAAGCAGCTGCAACCGGCCCGGCATCGATAGGCCATCTGCAGCGGAATGAGGATGTGGCCGGCCAGGTCGTGCGCCTTCGGTCAGCCAGTGGTTATTCGCGCTCGGGCCGCTCACGCACTGGGTGCTTGCTCAGTTTGCGCTGCAGGGTGCGCCGATGCATGCCGAGACGACGCGCGGTTTCGGAGATGTTGCCGTCGCATTCGGTGAGCACGCGCTGGATGTGCTCCCACTCCAGCCGGCGCAGCGCCAGCGGGGCCTCGGGCGTATCCGGCAACTCATGCTCATCGGGGTCGCTGCTGTCGCCGTCGAGCAGTGCGCGTACCACCGCATCGGCATCGACCGGTTTGGCCAGGTAGTCGTGGGCGCCGCGCTTGATTGCCTCCACCGCGGTGGCGATCGAGGCGTAGCCGGTCAGCAGCAACACGCGCAGGTCGGGAACCAGGCTATGCAGCTCGGGAATCAACCGCAGGCCATTCTCCTCGCCCAGCTTGAGATCAAGCACGCAGTAGCGTGGGTGTTGCCGACGCGTCAGTGCGCGTGCCTCGTCGAAGTTGGTTGCGGTGATCACCTCGAAGCCGCGCGAGACCAGTGCGCGTGCCAGTACGCGCACGAAGGTGGCGTCATCGTCGACCAGCAACAGCGGGCGCGTTGTGGCGGCGTGGGGCAACTCGGTCATCGCAGTGGTTCCTCGAAGTGGCGCAGTACCCATTCTTGCCGGATGCGACAACGCATGCACGTGTGGCGTCGTGTCGCAGGGCACTTACTGCTCCGCGATGACGGCCAGCGGCAGACGCAGGCATACTTCGGCGCCGTGCTCGGTATTGCCCGCAGTCAGCGTGCCGTTCAGGCGTTCAGCGGTGGCCTCGGCCAGTGCCAGGCCAATGCCCAGACCGGTCTGCTTCTGCGAGTGGCCGAGCGATAGAGGTTCGCCACCGGCGCCAAAACCCGGACCGTGATCGCGTATGCGCAACTGCAGCCAGCCGGCATCGCGGGCGACCTGCAGCAGCACCACGTGCGAGTCAAGGCTGGCCGAGGCATCGGCCGCGTTGTTGAGCAGGTTGAGCAGGGCGTGGCGCAGGCCCGGCGGCGTGCGCAACACGGTCTGCGCGGTGGCCTCGTCCAGCTCCAGGGTCAGCTCCGCCTCCGGGCGCAGCAGCTGGAAGCGTTCCAGGCAGCCGTGAATGAATTGCTTCACGCTGAGCCGCTCCGGTTCCTGCGACAGCTGCGCCTTGCCGAACGCGATCATCTCGCGCAGGATCGTTCGGCAGCGATCGACCTGGCCTTCGAGCAGTGCCAGATCCTCGGTCAGCAGCGCATCGCCGGCGTGCTCGCGGCGCAGCTCGGGCAGCAGGGTGCGCATCGTCGACAACGGTGTGTTGAGTTCATGCGCGGCACCGGCAGCCTGGGTGGCGATGGCCAGGATGCCTTCGTCGCGCAGCGCGCGTTCGCGCACGCGCTGCACTTCCAGCTGCTGCACGCGCAGCGCATGTGCCAGCCGGTTGATGAAGAAGCCCAGCAGCAGCGCGCTGATCACGAAGTTCACGCCCATGCCGGCCACGTGCAGCGAGAAGCCGCCGTGGAGCTCGCCGTGCATCGGCATCGGTAGCGGAACATGCCAGTAAAGCAGGATCACATAGGCGACGCCGGCCAGTGCGGCCACCGCCAGGATCGCGCGTACCGACAATGCTGCCGCACTCAGCGCAATCGGCACCAGCAGCAAGGTGATGAACGGATTGCTGGCGCCGCCGGTGAAGTACAACAGGTAGCCGAGTACCAGTGTGTCGGCAGCGATGTGGCCGATGGTCTCCCACTCGCTCATCGGCCATGGCTGGCGTAGCCGCCATGCCGCAAACACCGAGAATACCGCCAGCAGGCCGATGCCGAGCAGCAGCGGCAGCAGCGGTATGTCGAGCTGCATCCACCAGGCGCAGACCAGCACGGCTACGCTCTGCCCGGCAATCGCGCAGAGCCTGAGCCAGGCCAGCGTGCGGGTCAGCGCGAACGGCCCGATGCGTTGGGCGGGACGATTCGGCATGGCGATCATCCGTGCTAGCGGGTGATCCGAGCGGCCGGTCGTGCGTGGCGCGACCGGCCGGGCTGCGGGTCAGGGCGCGTTGAATTCCTCGCTGCGTACAGCAGGCAGCGGAGTGTGGTTGTTCGCCGGATCGGAATGGCTGGCCGACAGCTTGTTCATCAGCGGCAGCATGACCAGCGCGATCACCACGCAGGCGATGCCGACGAAACCGAGCTTGTCGAACAGGCTGACGTAGATCGTCAGCGACTGCACCGGATCGGTGATGTCGTCGGGGATGTGCGCGTAATTGGCCACGATGCTGCCGAGGTACTGCGACAAGCCCACGGCCACGTAGTACGCGCCCATCATGAAGCCGCCCATGCGCGAAGGCACATAGCGGGCGATCATCGCCAGCCCGAGTCCGCTGACCAGCAACTCGCCCAGCGAATACCAGCCATAACCCCAGACCATCGTCCACGACGACACCTGGCCGGCCACCGCTGCGCTTGCGCCCACGCCATACATGAAGAAACCGACGGCCACTGCGGCAAAGCCCAGCGCGAACTTCAGTGCGATCGAGGGATCCTTGCCGATGCGGCCGAGCGCGTTGTAGGCGAACACCAGCACTGGGCTCAGGACAACGATCCAGATCGCGTTGAGGTTCTGGTATTGCTCGGGAATCCAGTTGAACAGGTGCATCCCGAATACATTGAACGACAGATCCACATTGTGTTGCGCGAACAGGTTCAGCGAAGTTGCCATCTGCGAGTAGAAGATGAAGAAGAAGATCGTCTGCACGGTCAGCACGAGTGCCGCGATCAGGCCGGCACGCTCGCTGGGCTTGCTGCTGCGGATCAGGTGCGCGAAAACGCCCAGGATCAGGACGCCGGCGGCATAGACGCAGACCTTCGCCACGGCTTGGCTCTGCAGGATGAACGCCACGACGAAAATCATCAGGAAGGCCACCCCGAAGACCGGCAGCGCGCGATCCATGTTCATCGGCAGGTCGTCCGCAGGCGAGCCGATGTGCTCGAGCGCACGACGCATGAACATGTAATTGAGCAGGCCGAGGATGAGGCCGATCGCACAGACGCCGAACGCGGTGTGCCAGCCCATGGAGTCGCCGTAGCTCGCAGCGACCACATTGCGGATCCATGGCGTGGCCGTCATCGAGATCATCGAGCCGATGTTCACCGCCATGTAGTAGATGGTGAAGGCGCTGTCGATCTTGGTGTCGTCACCCTCGTAGATCTTGCGCACCAGGTTGCCCGCGTTGGGCTTGAAGAAGCCGTTGCCGACCACGATCACGCCAAGCGCGAAATAGGTGAGGTTGGCGGGGGTCAGCAAGGCCATCAAGCCGCTGCCGCCATCGGTCAGACCCAGCGTCTCCGGCGGGATCCACAGGATGCCGTAGCCGATCGCCAGCACCGTCGCGCCAATCAGCATGGTGCGACGCGTACCCAGCAGCTTGTCGCCGACCCAGCCACCGATCGCCGGCGTGGCGTAGATCAGTGCCGCCGCCGCACCCCAGACCAGGTTGGCCTTGGTGTCGATAAAGCCAAGTTTCTTCATCAGAAACGTGACCATCAATACCTGCATGCCGTAGAAGCCGAAGCGCTCCCACATCTCGATCATGAAGACGGTAGTGAAGGAGCGCGTCTGGGAGACGGGCGGGTTCTGGATTGCCATATCTTTTCCGTGCGTGATTCAAATCGTGACGACGCCAGGGCGCCGCCTGTGACTTGCGACCCTGAACAGATCACAACCGTCGAAGCGTAACCTATTCGCCATTTCGGTGTAGCTGCACTGCGACATGGAAATTGTACGGCTGGTGCGGGGTTGGGCAGGTGTATTGCCTGGCGCCGGGTGCTTCAGCCGCCTGAAACGGCGGTGTCTGTGGCATCATCAGCGGCTTGTATGCCTTCCGGAGGGCGTTGCCCGCCATGTCGATTCTCGAGCTTTCATCGCCTGGCCATATGGCGGCCATGGTCATTCCGACGTATGCCGACCGGCGACAGCCGGCGTTCGCCTGAAGCGGTCGCATCGAGATGGCAGCTGAAGGCTTTCGCGGCCCGAAACAGATCTGGCAGGCGTTCCAATGGTCGATGAAAGGCCTGCGGGCCGGATGGCGCCATGAGGCGTCGTTTCGCCTCGAAGCTTGCCTGGCCATCGTGCTGGTGCCGCTTGGCCTGTGGCTGGGTAACGGCGGACTGGAGAAATTCGCGCTGATCCTGGCGCCGTTGCTGGTGCTGTCGGCCGAATTGCTCAATTCGGCGATCGAGGCGGTGGTCGACAAGGTCAGCCCGGAATTCCACGAATTGGCCGGCCGCGCCAAGGACATGGGCTCGGCGGCGGTGTTCCTGCTGCTGGTGCTGGTGGTGCTGAGCTGGGGGCTGATCCTGTTGCCGCGCTGGCTCTGAACCGTCGCGGCAACTTCATTACTGGATGTCTTTCTGCTCGTCCGCGTGTCTGGCCGGAGGCTTGGATGCATTGACATCCTGCAACGCGCCGACACTGACGGTGCCTGTCCACTCGCCGTCGCGCACCTTGAAATACTGCTTGGGATCCCAGCGCCAGGAAGCGTAGATATTGCCGCAGCCGGTCATCGGGGCGCCGTCGATGGTCTTGGCGCCACATGCCGGCATGGGGCCGGTGCCGTTGAATTGTTCGGGTGTGAGACTGCTCACCGAGTCGCTTCCGAAACCAAGATACGAGCCGGTCAACTCGCTACGGTTCCAGCGCAGGACCAGAGTCATGCGTTGCTTGGCGGTGGGATCGCCGTATTCGGGGTACAGCTTTTCCAGCGTTGCCTTGGCCTGCTCGCGCTGCTGCGCATCGAGCTGCGCCCATACCGCGTCGCGGGTGGCGAGGAATTGCGGATACTTCCGTTCGGCCGCGATCGCTATCCAGGCGAACGCGGTGACCGGATCCTTTTGCACTCCCTGGCCGTTGAGATACATCAGGCCGATGCTGAGCTGCGACAGCTTGTCGGCATAGCGTGCGCCGATCAGGAAATACTTCATCGCAGCCTGGTAGTTGCCCGCAGCGTAGCGCTGCATGCCGGTGAATTCACCGTACTGGTCGGGATGGCCCCAGGTGGAACTGTGGCTCATCGCGTCCAGCACTTCCTGCGAGGTCTTGTCCTGTAGTGGGCCGGTTGCCGCCGGTTGGGCAATGGCCGTGTTGGCCACGTTCGCGAGCAGGCCACCGATAGCTGCGTAGATGATGCATTGACGTGCATGCCTCATGATTGTCTCCTCTTCGCTCCCTGAGAAACGGGCAAGACCATATATCAAGACCATATATGTCGTACCCGCCAGACACATGTCGACTGCAGCTTAGTACCGATGCCGGGAGCAAAAAAGTGGTCAACGGACGTTGAATCCGGCCCGGCGTCCTGGAGTGATTGCGCTGCGCCAGCATGGATGCTGCAATGGCCGCACCATCGGCTGGAGTGATTTCATGAATACCCTGCGTACATGCGTGCTGTTGCTGCTTGCCATCATGCTCTCGGGTTGCGGCTATAACGCCATGCAGCGACAGGACGAGGCAGTCAAGGCGGCCTGGTCGGAAGTGCTCAACCAGTACCAGCGCCGCGCCGATCTGGTGCCGAATCTGGTCAATACGGTGAAGGGCTATGCCCAGCACGAGGAAAAAGTGTTCACCGAAGTCACCAACGCCCGCGCGAAAGTCGGCAGCATCCAGATGACGCCGGAGATGGCCAACGATCCGCAGGCGCTGGCGAAGTTCCAGGCAGCGCAGGGCGAGCTGGGCAATGCGTTGTCGCGGTTGATGGTGGTCAGCGAGAACTATCCCACCCTCAAGGCTGACGGCCTGTTCCAGAACCTGCAGGCGCAGCTGGAAGGTACCGAGAACCGGGTCACCGTGGCACGCAACCGCTATGTGCAGGCGGTGCAGGACTACAACTCGATGATCCGCACTTTCCCGAACAATCTCACCGCGAAGATGTTCGGTTACACGGTGAAGCCGAATTTCAGCGTGGACAACGAAAAGGCGATCTCCACGGCGCCGACGGTGGACTTTGGCAACAGCGCACCGGCACCCGCCGCCTCGGCGCACTGATGAAGTTTCTGCGCTTGCCGCGCCTGTTGATGCTGCTGGCGATGGCGCTGCTATCGCTGTCGCCGGCTCTGCTGCAGGCGGACGAGGCCGTACCCAGGCTGGCACGTCACGTCACCGACCTCACAGGTACGCTGACCGCGATGCAGGTCGACCAGCTGGATGCGCAACTGGTCGCGCTGGAGAAAGCCAAAGGTGCGCAGCTGGTTGTGCTGATGGTCGGCAGCACGGCAGGACAGGATATCGACAGCTATTCGCTCGCGGTGGCCGAGGCGAACAAGATCGGGCGCAAGGGCATAGACGATGGAGTGTTCCTGCTGATCGTCAAGAACGATCGCAAGGTGCGCATCGAAGTGGGCTATGGCCTTGAAGGTGCGATTCCCGATGCAGCCTGTGCGCGGATCATTCGCGAGTACATCGCGCCGAAATTCCGCAGCAATGATTACTTCGGTGGCATCAGCGATGCGGTTGGCGCGCTGACCCAGCTGATCAATGGCGAGGCATTGCCGCCACCGGTGCAAGGCGCTCCCGGCGAGGCCCATGCCGGGCCCGGGTTGCAGAACAGCCTGATGATCGGCGTGTTCGTGGCCCTGTTCCTGCGCGGCATGCTCGGTCGGGCCAGTGCCTGGGTTCGCACGCCACTCGGCGCCGTGCTGACCGGTGGGCTGTTGTGGCTGCTCGTCTCGATGGGTGCCGGCATCATCGGCGCGCTGATCGGCGGTGTGCTGATGCTGTTGCCAGGCGGTGCCGGGCGTTCCATTGGCGGCGGTGGCTGGGGTGGTTTTGGCGGCTTCGGCGGTGGTGGAGGAGGCGGTTTTGGCGGCGGCGGCGGCTTCAGCGGTGGTGGTGGCAGCTTTGGTGGCGGCGGCGCTTCGGGGAGCTGGTGATGGCGCGCATGCAGCGAGTGCTGACCAATCTGTTCGGCAACTGGTTTCAGTTGCGCCGATGCTTTCCTGCCGCGCTGCTCGACGAGATGACCACGGCGATTGCCGCCGGTGAATGCACCCATCGCGGTGAGCTCCGTTTTGCGATCGAGTCGCGGCTGGCCCCGCTGGCGGTACTGGAAGGCCTCGATGCGTCTACCCGCGCACGGCAGGTATTCGGCCAGTTGCGGGTATGGGATACCGAGCACAACAGCGGCGTATTGCTCTATGTACTGATGGCCGAGCACCGTATCGAGATCATCGCCGACCGCGGCATCGCTGCGAGGGTGACGGCAGCCGAATGGGATGCGATCTGCGCACGCATGCGCGAATGCTATGCGCGTGGCCAATGGCGCGACGGTAGCCTCGAAGGCATCGCCGCGGCGCATGCCTTGCTGCTGCGGCATTTTCCCGGCAATGACAAGGCCAATCCGGACGAACTGCCGGACCGGCCAGTGCTGCTGTAGGCGACTGCATCAACCGCCAGTGCGCGGACCTCTTCCCGCATGCTGCAACAAGGCAAAAAAATGGGGCCGGCAAGAGCCGGCCCCAAGGCTGCGTCAGAAGATCGATGTGCCGATCAGAAGTTGTAGTTGACGCCGACGTAGTAGCTGCGGCCGAGGGCATCGTACATGCCGGCACCTTCGCTACCGACACCGAAGACGTTGACCGGCGGATCGCGGTCGAACACGTTGGTAATGCCCACGTACGCCTGCAGGCCCGTCTTGTCGAAGGTGTAGCTGACCTTGGCGTCGTTGAAGAAGCCTGCGCCGTAGCGGATCGGCGTGGTGGAGGTCGGGTTCGACTTGTAGCTCTCGTTGCTCACGCGCAGCATCGACGAGAAGTAACGGGTGTTCCAGTTGAGCATCAAGTTGTTCAACGTGTAGGTAGCGCGCAGCGAAGCCTTCCATTTCGGGAAGCCGAACGTGCCGTTGTCCTGGATCGACTCGTCCTTGTCGTCCTGGAACGGATATTCGGTGAATGCGATCACCTTCGTGGCATCCAGGTTCCAGCGCATGGTGCCGGCACCCAGGGCATGCGTGTAGTACGTGCCGATGTCGACACCCGAGGTCTTCAGCGCCGAGATGTTCTGCACGATCGACTGGACGTAGTTGATCTCATGCTCGCTGTCGCGGGTCATGTTGCTGCAGTAGATGTTGTCGATGCCGCTGGGCGAATCCACGCAACGCGCGACGGTTTCCTGGCCGCTGATGGCGCTGATCGCGTCGGTCAGCTTGATGTTCCAGTAGTCCACGGTCAGGCCGAAGCCGTCGAGGAACTGCGGAGTGAACACCATGCCTGCGGTCCAGGTGCGGCCCTGTTCCGGCTTCAGGTTCGGGTTGCTGCCCGAGATGCCCTGCACCGAGCTGGTACGGGTCGACTGGAAGTCGGCCGGCACACCTTGCGCGGCGCAGTTGGCCGCGCGGACTGCCGGGTCCTTGGCGTTCTTGAGCTGGTTGACCGAGCATGGATCAGTGATCGTGAAGAAGTTCTGCGACTGGCCGCTGAACAGTTCGTCGATGTTCGGTGCACGCACGGCGCTGGACACCGTGCCGCGCAGACGGACATTGTCGTCGATGGCCCAGTCCAGACCCCAGCGCCAGGCCTTGGTGTGACCGATGGTGCTGTAGTCGGAGAAGCGTACGGCGGCATCGAAGGTCAGGTTCTTGGCGAGGCTGCGGTTGGACAGCAGCGGCATAGCGGTCTCGATATAGCCTTCCTTCACGTCATACGCACCACCCGAGCTCGGGATCGCGTTGAGGAAGGTGAGGCCGGCGACGTCCAGCGGATCGGTGTTCTGGCGGCTGCTCTCGCGACGGAACTCGACGCCACCGACGATGCTGGCTGCGCCAGCATCGCCCGGCATCTCGAACAGGTTGTTGTTGGTGATCGTGCCGCCACCGACAAACTGGGTCAGCTTGGACTTGGTGGTGGTCGCGGTATTGAACCATTGCGCTGCGGCCGGGTTGATCGCACCGGCGCCGAACAGGCTGGTGGGTACGCAGCCGGCCACGTCGAGCGGATTAAATACCGTGCCGGTGCCCGTGTTGACCGAGTTCGGATCCAGCGTCGAGCGGCAGACGATATTGCCGTTGCTGTCGCGCACCGCGTCGATCGACGCGTTGAAACGGTCGACAATCCGGTTGTTGAGGTTATGGCGGGTCTCGCTGGTTTCGCCATAGTTCACCGAGGCGTCGTATTCCCAGTCGCCGGTGATGAGGCCGTTGGCGCCGAACACGGTACGCACGGTGTCGCGCTTGGTGTCTTCGCCACGGCGACCCGCATCCGTGTCGAAGCGCGACAAGGTGATCAACTTGAGGTTGTTGGCGTCCATCAGCGCAGCGAGGCTGGGCGTGATGTACGCATTGTCGCGCGCGATCTTGTAGGGCGCATGGCTGGTGCTGGAAAACGCCGGCTGGCTGAATTTCTTGACGTCGGCGTGGTTGTAGGTGCCTTCGGCGTACAGACGGTGGTCTGGCGTAATGTCGAACGAGGCGACTGCGCTCAGCGTGGTGCGGCCGTAGCGCGGCTGCAGCTGGGAGACCGAGTTGAGATCCAGGTAGTCGCAATCCTGGCAGCGGCCGGCGTTGTCATAGATGCCGTCGAAGCGCTGTTTGCGTACGCTGCCGTCCGGATTGAACACGTAGCGGTTGGTGATGTCGGTCGAGGTCTTGCCGAGGTAGAACGTGCCGCTGTCCAGATTGGTGTAGCCGCCGGCATTGTTGAACAATGCGGTATCGGTCGGGCCGTTCGGCGTCTTGATCGCGGCGTAGGACTTCTGGCCAAAGCGGTCGCGGAACTCCAGCGCCGCCTGGTCGCTGTGCTCCACCGACACCGCCACGTTGCCGCGGTCCTGGGCGAAGTTCATGCCGCCGCTCAGCGAGAGCAGCTCCTTGTTGAAGCCACCGTGCTCGGAGCTGCCGAACTGCGCATGCAGGTTGGCGCCCTGATAGTTTTTCTTCAGGATGAAGTTGACCACGCCGGTGACGGCATCGGCACCGTACACCGCCGAGGCGCCACCAGTGATGATTTCCACGCGCTCGATCCAGTCGGCGGGGATCATGTTCACGTCGACTGCCGTGCTGCCGGCGGTGGCGCCGACGAAGCGGCGGCCATTGACCAGCACCAGCGTACGGTCCGTGCCGAGATTGCGCAGATCCTGCGACTGCACGCCGGCGGTGCCGATGTAGCGGGTCGAGTTGCCCATGGTGAACGTGGTGGCCAACTGCGGGATCGTGGTCATCACGTCACCGATGTTGGTCGCGCCGGTCGCCTTGATGTCAGCGGAGGTGAGCACGCTCACCGGAGTGGGCGAAATCACGTTCGGGTTCGAGATGCGGCTGCCGGTTACCGTCACGGTATCGAGCTGCTTGGTCTTGCTGGCGGTGGCGCTGTCCTGGGCCACGGTGGCGGCCGCATCCTGCGCAGAGACTGTCCACGTCTGCAGTATCAGCGCTGCCGCGATGGCGGTAGCGAGCAAAGTCTTTTGTTTCATGATCTGGAAAAACTCCGAGCAAAAGCAGCCGTGGACCAGCTTTGGAAAGCCGGTCATTCAGGCATCTGGGACGGCGCGTCTTACCCGGGGTTGGGATTACGCACCACGGCATCGTCGAGCTTGAGGGAAAGACGAAGTGGTGCCGACGTTAAGTCAAAACTCGGTCGATTCGCAAGAAAAAACGTCATGAAATTACGTCATTGCCCGTTGATGAGCGTTCGAAAGCAGCGTTTGAAGTGCCCAATCAAGCGGACAGTAGCGATGAAGTCCGCTTTTTCGGATCTTGCCGGACACGGATAGCTGGCGATGGCGCGGCGACTGGCTTCGGCATTCTTGAGTGTTGGCGGATTGCCATCGAACTTCATGTGGCGCGCTCCGTACGTGGAGCGGCGCGATGATCCGCCGGGCCGCCGCATCGAAGATGCCGGCGTCAGGCGTTCGATCCGAGCTTCCCCTTGGCCTGCGGACATGGCCGGCGTGGCCCGCCACAGACGGTACATCAGGGCGTGCCGACACGAGTCGCATCCTTTGACCACTCGGGACCGGTGATCGAATGGCTGACCTCCATAAGCGCCGGCCCGGATACACTTGGTCTTTGCCAGCCACTGTTGCCGCCATGCCCCAGCCTTTCGTCGTTGACTTCAATCCGGTGGCTTTTCACCTCGGTCCGATCCAGGTGCACTGGTATGGACTGATGTATCTGCTCGGCTTCCTGAGCGTTGCCGTGCTGGGTGAATATCGCCGCCGTCACGGGCGATTGCCGGTCAGCCGGGATGCGCTGGGCGACCTGTTTTTCTACGGCATGATGGGTGTGATCGTCGGCGGCCGCGTCTGGTACATGCTGTTTTACTACGCCGGTGGCATCCACTGGATCTGGAACGAGCCGCTGGCCCTGTTCAAGGTGTGGGATGGCGGCATGAGCTTTCATGGCGGCCTGCTCGGCGTGCTGGCGGCCGTCTGGTGGTGGTCACGCCGACAGCACCTGCACTTCTTCGACACGGTGGATTTCGTCGCACCGCTGGTGCCTATCGGACTGGGTCTCGGCCGGCTGGGCAATTTCATCAATGGTGAGCTGTGGGGCAAGCCCACTGCGCTGGCGTGGGGCATGCTGTTTCCGAATGCACGGGCGGATGACGTGGCTTATGTCGACAGCCACCCGGCATGGTTGCCGCAGCTGCAGCAGTTCGGTGGCCTGGTCCGCCATCCGTCGCAGCTGTACGAGCTGGCGCTGGAGGGCATCGTGATGTTTGTCGTGGTATGGCTGGTGTCGATGAAGCCACGGCCGCGATATCTCGTGTCGGGTCTGTTCGCGCTGATGTACGGCTGCTTCCGCATTGCCGTGGAATTCGTGCGGCTGCCGGATCCGCAACTGGGTTACCTGGCATTCGGTTGGGTGACGATGGGGCAGCTGCAGTCACTGCCGCTGATCGTGATCGGCCTGTGGCTGGTCTTCTTGTCGCGCCGGGCACCCACGCTGCGTCTTTACACGGTTGCCATGCCGGGCAAGGAGTAAGGGATGCGCGCCTACCTCGACCTGTTGCGCCACGTCCTCGAGCACGGTACTGAAAAGACCGATCGCACCGGCACCGGCACGCGTAGCGTGTTCGGCTGGCAGATGCGTTTCGATCTCACGGAAGGTTTCCCGCTGGTCACCACCAAGAAGCTGCACCTGAAGTCCATCGTGCATGAGCTGATCTGGTTCCTGCGTGGCGATACCAACATCGCCTACCTGAAGGAACACGGCGTGCGGATCTGGGACGAATGGGCAGATGCGAATGGCGACCTAGGTCCGGTTTACGGCCAGCAGTGGCGTGCGTGGCCGACCGCCGATGGCGGCGTGGTCGACCAGATCCGCTGGGTGGTCGATGAGATCAGGCGCAACCCCGATTCACGTCGGCTGATCGTCAGCGCGTGGAACGTCGGCGAGCTGCCGAAGATGGCACTGCTGCCATGCCACAGCCTGTTCCAGTTCTACGTGGCGGACGGCAAGCTGAGCTGCCAGCTGTACCAGCGCTCGGGCGACATCTTCCTCGGCGTGCCGTTCAACATCGCCAGCTACGCACTGCTCACCCACATGGTGGCGCAGGTGTGCGGGCTCGATGTGGGCGATTTCGTGCACACGCTGGGCGATGCGCACCTGTACAACAACCACGTCGAACAGGCGCGGTTGCAGCTGACCCGTGAACCCGGGCCGCTGCCGCGATTGCAACTCAATCCCGAGGTACGTTCGCTGCTCGATTTCCGCTACGAAGACATCGTCATCGAAGGCTATGCGCCGCTTCCAGCGATCAAGGCCGCCGTCGCCGTGTAGGACACACCCGACTTACTGCGGTCGTGCGCGAAAGGATTTCGCCGCGGCCGCACAAACCCATGCACCGCAAAAATTTGCCACTCGCCAGACCGTCCACAACTGCATGCCAGGCGGCCACGTCATCACCGCTGGGATGCAGCGCATCCTGCTAAGATTCGGGGCATTCGGCAGCGCCATCCGCAGGTGCGGGCCACTCCATCGAACATGCCTTCCAAGGACTTCACATGGCCATTTCGCTGATTGCCGCACTCGACGAAAATTTCGCCATCGGCCGCAAGGGCCAGCTGCCGTGGCATTTGCCGGATGATCTGCGCTGGTTCAAGCAGCTGACCACCGGTAAGAATGTGCTGATGGGCTACAACACTGCAGTATCGATTGGGCGCGCGTTGCCGGATCGGGTCAACCTGGTGCTGTCGCGCCGACATGAGGCACCGTTTCCAGGCCAGATCACGGTGCGTTCAGTGGAAGAGGCGCAGGCCCGCACCGACAACACTGGTTTGATGGTGATCGGCGGTGGCCAGGTATTCGCCGAAGCACTGCCGCGGGCCCGGCGCATGTACCTGACCTGGGTCAGCGCGGCTATCGACGGTGCAGACACGTTTTTCCCCGGCGTGCATTTCAGCGACTGGACCGAGGTCTCCCGTGTGCATCACAAGGTTGATGCCGAGCACGCCTACGACTTCGACATGGTCGAATATCTCCGCAGCAGCTGATGCACGCGCCCGCCGTGCCCAAGCCGGGGGTCATGCATGTGATGGCCGGCGTCATGATCGATGTCGAGGGGCGTGTGCTGCTGGCGCAGCGTCCGGCGGGCAAGCATCTCGCCGGCATGTGGGAATTCCCCGGAGGCAAGCTTGAGCCCGGCGAAGAGCCTTTGGCGGCGCTGGCACGCGAGTTACATGAGGAACTGGGCGTCACTCTGCAGCGCGCTGAGCCATTGATCCGGGTGCCATGCCATTACGTCGATCGCGAATTGCTGCTGGATACGTGGCGGGTTGATCAATGGGAAGGCACGCCACAATCGCGAGAAGGTCAAGCGTTGCAATGGCTTTCGCCAGACCAGGTCGATCCGGCCATTCTCACGCTGGCCGATCGGGCGATTCTGCAGGCAATTCGGCTGCCTGCGCGTTACCCGATCACTCCATCGGACATTTTCCCGGATCAGCGAGGTTCGTTGTTCGGGCGGATCGGTCGTGCGATTGAACGCGGCGAATCGATGCTTCAGTTGCGCTTGCCATTGTGGCCGCGCGAGCTCGTGCATGAATTGGCCATGGCATTGCTGCCGTTGGCGCGACGGCACGGTACGCAATTACTGCTCAATGGCGATATCGACGGTGCGCGCGCGTTAGGTATCGGCGTACAGCTCAAGAGCAACCAGCTGTCCGTGCTGTCAGATCGACCACTGTCGCTGCAACAGGTTGTCGGTGCCAGTTGCCACGATGCGATGCAGTTAAAGCAGGCATCGCACATCGGCGCAGATTTCGCCACGTTGTCGCCGGTGGCCGCCACCCCTGGCCATCCACAGACACCGCCGCTGGGTTGGCCCAGATTCCAGCTGCTGGTCGAAGCCGCTGCGTTACCAGTCTATGCGCTGGGCGGGACAGCTCCCTTGCAAATCACGCTGGCCCGTCAGCATGGTGGGCAGGGTGTAGCCGGGATCCGGGAATTCTGGCAGTAGGGATGCCATGTGGACAGATAGCTTCTGTGAGAACGGCTTCAACGCAATGACTTCCGCGTATCTTCCATACAGGTTCGAACTTGAGGCGCGTTCCTATGGATCGAGGGATTTCGCTGCAGAAGCCAATGCGAGATAACGCTGATGTAGTTCCGCGACAATCTCGTCGAGGACATGTTCGTCACCGCTGTTATCGATCACATCATCGGCCAGCGCGAGCCGTTCGTTGCGAGTGGCCTGATGGGCCAGCATGCGCTGAGCCAGAACCTCATCGATGCCATCGCGTGCCATTAGTCGTGCGATCTGCACTGATTCGGGTGCGTCGACCAGCAGCACACGATCTATCCAGCGATAGTGCTGGATGTTTTCCGCCAGCAGCGGAATCGCCAGGAGACAGTAGGGTCCTCGCTCAGCAAGCACGCGGTCGCGCAGCCATTGGCGCACGCGCGGGTGGATGATTGCCTCCAATGCCTGCCGCGCTGCTGGGTCGGAAAACACGCGCTGGCGCATCGCTGGGCGGTTCAGCCGGCCCGAGGCATCTATTACGTCAGCACCAAAGGTCTCGGTCACGGCAGCCAGTCCGGTCGATCCAGGCGCTATCACTTCGCGGGCAGCCAAGTCGGCATCATGTACATGTACGCCGAGTGCCTCAAAGCGTCGCGCTACTGCTGATTTTCCGGCGGCGATGCCCCCAGTAAGCGCGACAACCATGGCGTGTGACCGCTCGCTCATCGCAGCCCGGTCAGGTGCATATAACCCTGCAATAGGCCTGGTCCAGCGACGAACCAGACCCAGCCCGCGGCGGCTATGAAGGGGCCGAACGGCATCGGAAGCTCGCGTTGGTGTCGTCGCAATACAATCAGACCGCCACCGATCAGGGCACCAATCAGCGAAGACAACAGAATGATCGGCAGCAGCGAGATCGGTCCCATCCACGCACCCAACGCGGCAAGCAGCTTGAAATCGCCGTAGCCCATGCCCTCCTTGCCGGTGAGCAACTTGAACACCCAGTACACGCTCCACAGGCTCAGATAGCCGATGGCTGCACCGATGATCGATGCCGGTGCGGTGACAAACATCGGCAATAGCGCCAGAAGCAGACCTAGCCATAGCAATGGGAGCGTCAGCTGATCAGGTAGCAGTTGAGTGCGGAAATCAATGCCGGACAGCGCGATGAGGGTCCAAGTCAGGAACAGTCCTGCGAGCCCAATCCACGACGGACCGAATTTCCACACAATCACTGCGCTCAACATACCGCTAAGCAGTTCCACCAACGGGTACTGGATCGAGATGCGGGCCTGGCAGTAACGGCAGTGTCCGCGCAATAGCAGCCAGCTGAATAATGGAATATTGTCCAGCGCCGACAACCGGTGTTTGCACTGCGGGCAATGCGAAGGTTCGCGCACGATTCCCGGTGGAGTTGGTGTTACCTCGACCTCGAGTTCCAGCATTTCGCTCGCTTCTTGCCGCCAGCCGGCTGCCATGCGCTCCGGCAACCGCAGGATCACCACGTTGAGAAAACTGCCAACCAGCATGCCGAGCACACCGGCAAAGGCAATCCACACTATGAGTGGCAGGTCGGGCATCATGGGTACTCGCGCAAAGAAAACGCCGCATTATCGCCGCATCACGGCAACAACTGCGGCGTCTTTGGGTTGAAGTGGTGGTCTAGAACGTACCGGCGAGCTTGAAGATCGGCAAATACAATGCAATCACCATGCCGCCGACCAGGGTGCCGAGTACCACCATGATGATCGGTTCGAGCAGGGTAGACAGGGTATCAACGGCGTTGCTGACTTCTTCCTCGTAAAACTCAGCCACCTTGAACAGCATGTTATCCAATGCACCGGATTCCTCGCCGATCGCAGTCATCTGTACCACCATGTTGGGGAACAGTCCGGTCTGCTTCATCGCCAGTTGCAGCTGATGGCCCACTGCAATGTCGTCGCGCATCTGTTTGACTGCATCGCCGTAGACTACGCTACCAGTGGCGCCGGATACTGCATCCAGGGCTTCCACCAACGGCACGCCGGCGTGGAAGGTCACACCGAGGGTGCGTGCGAAGCGGGCGATCGCCGAGTTGCGCACGATGTTGCCCATCACGGGCATCTTGAGTGACATACGATCAAGGAAATGAGCAAATTTCACCGAACGCTTTTTGGCAAAAATAAGGGCGATAACGCCACCAACTACTATGCCGATAATCATCCACCAATAACTCTGCATGAACTTGGAAGCACTGACCAGCAACTGGGTCGGTGCAGGTAGCTGTGCACCTGCGTCGGCGAAGGTCTTCGCAAAGACTGGCACCACAAACAACAACATGATCAGGCAGACCATGAATACTACGACCAATACCATCATCGGGTAGAACAAGGCTTTCTTGATCTTCTTCTTGATTGCTTCCGTACGCTCTTTGTAGGTGGCGACGGTATCAAGCACGGTGTCCAGCACGCCGGAAGTTTCGCCAGCATGGACCAGATTACAGTAGAGTTCATCAAATTGTACTGGGTAACGAGCCAGCGCCTCATGCAGCGCTGCACCGCCTTCGATGTTCTGCTTTACATCCAGCAGAATGTTCTTGAAGCGAATGTTCTTCTGGCCATCGGCGATGATGTCGAAGGACTGCACCATCGGTACACCCGAAGCCATCATGGTGGCAATCTGGCGACTGAAGACGGCAACGTCACCTGGTTTGACCGTGCTGCCCGTGGCGCCGAACAACGGTTTGGAACGTTCTCGCACGGTTTGCGGGTTCATGCCCTGACGGCGTAATTCAGCCTTGACCAGCGAGGCGTTTTTTGCCGGCATGTCGCCTTTCATGCGTTTGCCGCGCTTGTCCAGAGCGACCCACTCGTAGGTGGTCAGCCTGCTGACCTCAGCCCGTTGCGCGCCGAGTGCTTGAGCCTTGTTTGCGTTTGCCTTCGCGGTTGCAGTAGCCGTGGCCATGCGCATCTTCCCCCGGTAGTTCAGTCCAGATCCGCTCAACTTGGCGGCTGACAAATCAGGTACAGCTTATGCTATTTGGCGCCGTCAAACCGTGGCGCCGGACGCAAGTTCAATGCTTCGGATGCTTTAGGCCCATGGGGTTACTCCTTCGTGACCCGATCTATCTCGGTCAGGCTGGTCAGTCCGTTTTTCACCTTGAGCAGGGCCGATGCACGCAAATCATTCACTCCAGCGGAGCGAGCCGCGTCGGCGATTTGAAGCGCATTGCCGCCCTTCAGGATGATTCTCTGGATATCTTCCAGCATTGGCATGACCTGATAGATGCCTACACGCCCTTTGTAGCCCTCGTTGCAACCTTCACAGCCGCCTGCTTCGTAAATGGTCAGGCCGGCGTCGATGTCTGTCTGGGAAAAGCCAGCAGCTAGTAGTACGCCAGGAGGCAGATCCTGTGCTTTCTTGCAGTCGTGCAGCCGTCGAGCCAAGCGCTGGGCGATGATTAGGGTTACCGAGGAGGTGATGTTGTACGGCGCGATGCCCATATTCATCAGTCGTGCGATGGTCTGCGCGGCATCGTTGGTGTGCAGCGTGGACAGCACCATATGGCCGGTTTGCGCTGCTTTGATAGCGATCTCGGCAGTTTCCAGATCGCGGATCTCGCCAACCATGATTACGTCGGGATCCTGGCGTAGGAACGAACGCAATGCGCTGGCAAAAGTCATGCCGCGCTTCACATTCTGCTGCACCTGGTTGATTCCTTCGACGCGAATTTCCACCGGATCTTCTACCGTCGAGATGTTGCGCTCGGCGGTGTTGAGCATGTTCAGGCCGGTATACAGCGACACGGTCTTGCCCGAGCCGGTCGGACCGGTGACCAACACCATGCCATAAGGCTTATGGATCGCGTCGACGTAGAGCTTTTGTTGCTCTGGTTCGTAACCGAGTTTCTCGATGCCGACCTTGGCTGACGAGCCATCTAGGATACGCAACACGATCTTTTCGCCGAACAAGGTCGGCAGCGAACTAACGCGAAAGTCGACCGCGCGAGTTTTGGACAGGTTGAGCTTGATGCGACCGTCTTGGGGTACACGCTTCTCGGCGATATCAAGTTGGGCCATGACCTTCAGGCGCGAGGCAATGCGGGTGGCCATTTTCATCGGCGGGCTGGCTACGGCGCGCAACATGCCGTCCATGCGCAAGCGCACCCGGTACTGGGTTTCGAATGGTTCGAAGTGGATATCGGACGCGCCGCGGCGGATCGCATCAATCAGGATTTTGTTGATGAACTTCACCACCGGCGCATCGTCGTTGGCGTTGGCGTCAATGCCAGTCGACTCGGCTTCTTCGTCACCACCATCCAGATCCAGCCCCTCAAGCTCCTCCCCTCCCATGTCGGGCATGGAGTCGCGCATACTGTTCAGTAGGCTTTCGATTGTCCGTTGCAGGGAGCCGCGTTCGACCAGGATCGGCTCGACCATGCAGTTGGAGTGGAACTTGATCTCGTCCAGCGCATGCGATTGCATCGGGTCGGCGATGCCGACAAACAGCCGCTTGCCGCGACGGAACAGCGGCAGCGCTTGGTGCTTGGTCATCAGCGGTTCGCTGATCAGATCGAGCGGTAAAGTGGCGGCATTTAGGCTGTTCACGTCGATCATCGGCATACCGAACTCGGCCGAGGCAATCTGCGTCAACTGAGTACTGTCGACCAGGTTGTGGTCCAGCAGCCATGCCGCCAGCGTGGCCTTGTTCTGACTGCTGTCGGCCATGGCTTTGCGGACATCGGCTTCCGGCAGCACACCTTCAGACACCAGTCGGCGCGCCATGCCGGACAGACCCGCGAGCGACGGTTGCAATTGGGATGACATATGCTAACTCGACCCTGCCCCTGTATGTGGTTGAATCTACCGCAGATCGGCTCGCAGGTCATCTGCATATCGTCAGGATGTTTTGTGATGGCGCAATGCACAATATAGAGCTTCATGCGACAGTGCACAGCTGAGTCTGTCCGCATTCAAGCCGAGTGGCGCGCGCTCGCAACGTGCTGGAACGATGCAAATTACGATATTTTTGACTTTCCGACTTTCCTGAATAGTCCATGGCAGTCGCGACTGGTGCAGCTCACAAGCTGGAGGCGTACTCAGGCAATGCGGATTCAGCAATAGCATGCAGTTCATTCCATGCCTTAATTGCTGTTGCCAATGTCCAGTGCCGAGAGATGCCATGTAACCGCAGGATCTGCTACCTGACTGGGTGTGAAGCTTCCGGCAAGCCGCCGTCTGGCCTTCACGCTATGATTCACTTTCACTTCGGGAACCGTCCATTGAGCCACCTGAGCATCATCCTCCCAGCCAAGAACGAGGCGCCTGCGCTGACCACATTGCTACCACGCCTGCGAGATGCGCAGCCCGCGGCCGAGATCATCGTGGTCGACGACGGTTCCACCGATGATACTCTGGCGATCTGCGCCAGCCACGATGTTCAATGCCTCTCCTCGCCGTATTCGATGGGTAACGGTGCAGCGATCAAGCGTGGTGCCCGTGCCAGCGGCGGCGACATTCTGGTGTTCATGGACGGCGACGGTCAGCACGATCCAGCTGACATTGTTCGATTGCTGGAGAAGCTGGAGCAGGGCTATGACATGGTGGTTGGTGCCCGCGGGTGGGGCAGCCAGGCTGGCGTCGGCCGCGGTCTAGCCAATACGCTGTACAACTGGCTGGCCACCCGAATGACCGGTCACGAGGTTGCCGATCTCACCTCCGGCTTTCGCGTGGTACGCGCGAATAAGTTTCGCGAATTCCTGCACCTGCTACCGAATGGTTTCAGCTATCCCACAACTAGCACCATGGCTTTCTTCCGGAGTGCCTATCCGGTTGCCTACGTGCCGATCAAGGCCGCTCAACGAATCGGCAAAAGCCACATAAAGCCGCTGCGCGACGGCCTGCGCTTCCTGCTGATCATCTTCAAGATCGCTACGTTGTACTCGCCGCTAAAGTTGTTTGTGCCCACCAGTGTGGTGTTCTTCCTGCTCGGCTGCACGAACTATGCTTGGACCTTCGTGCACGACGGTAGACTTACCAATGGCAGTACGCTGTTGTGGAGCGCGGCGGTGATCGTGTTCCTTATCGGGCTGGTGTCTGAGCAGATCACTGCGCTCACCTATCGTCGTGACATTTGAAGTCGCGTATTGAGGCGCCCAGTGTCCGTTGCAATATTTCCCAATGGATATGCCCGGTCTTTTGTGGCACGAGGGGCCTCAACAAGCCGTGTTGAGCCGTAAACAATGCCTGAAGATCAGCTTCAGGATGCCAGTGCCAGCCAACTTCGCGACGCTTCACCATGGCGGTCAGAAGACATGACGCAAAAATGCAGTTATCTGGAGACTTTGATGAAGCGAGCATTGATTACCGGGGTCACCGGACAAGATGGCGCCTATCTGGCGGAGTTTCTGCTCGCGAAAGGTTACGAAGTACATGGTATTAAGCGTCGTGCTTCGTTGTTCAATACGTCGCGGATCGATCACCTCTATCGGGATCCGCACGAATCGGACATACGCTTCTTTCTACACCACGGTGATCTGACCGACTCTTCCAATCTGACCCGCATCATTCAACAGACCCAACCTGACGAGATCTACAACCTCGGTGCGCAAAGTCATGTCGCGGTCTCCTTCGAGGAGCCCGAGTACACAGCCGACACCAATGCGTTGGGTCCATTGCGCATACTCGAGGCCATGCGCATCCTTGGAATGGAGAAAAGCACGCGCTTCTATCAGGCTTCCACATCGGAGCTCTATGGTCTCGTGAGGGAGACGCCGCAACGGGAGAGCACGCCGTTTCACCCGAGATCTCCATACGCGATAGCCAAGCTCTACGCTTACTGGACAACGATTAACTATCGAGAGGCCTATGGTGTTTATGCTTGCAATGGCATCCTATTCAATCATGAGTCACCCGTGCGCGGCGAAAATTTCGTTTCCCGGAAGATCACCCGTGCGTTGACTCGTATCAAGTTGGGACTGCAGGATCGTCTCTATCTTGGAAATCTCAATGCATTGCGCGACTGGGGCCATGCCCGCGACTATGTTGAGATGCAGTGGTTGATGTTGCAGCAGGACGAGCCGGGTGACTTCGTCATTGCAACCGGCATACAACACACGGTACGGGATTTCATCAACGCCGCTGCCGCCCAGCTCGACATGTCCATACGTTGGCAAGGTACCGGTCTGGAGGAAAGAGGCTATGACCAGAACGATCACTGCATCATCGAGGTCGACCCGCGCTATTTCCGTCCGGCTGAAGTCGAATCCCTCCTCGGTGATGCATCAAGAGCCCGCGAGAAGCTTGGCTGGGTTCCGCGAACTACATTTGAAGAACTGGTAGCCGAAATGGTGCACGAAGATCTGCGTTCCGCTCAACGCGATGATCTGGCTCGGCGCCACGGTTTCCACACCAATCAATTCCACGAGTAGCGGCGCGGTGCGGTTGAGCTGGAATCTTCTGGCGGCCTTTACAGGGTCCGCTTGGACGGCGATCGTTGGCGTGCTGGCGACCCCGTTCTATCTTCACTTCCTCGGCATTGAGTCTTACGGGCTCATCGGCTTCTTCACGACCCTGTTGACCCTGGTGCAGCTGCTTGACTTGGGCATCTCACCAACCATGAATCGCGAGGTGGCGCGCCATGCTGCGGCTGCCGACGCACCCCGGTTGCGCCATCTGTTTCGGTCGCTGGAATTGCTGTATTGGATCGTTGCATTATTTCTGGCCGTGGTGCTGGTGCTGGCGGCGGGCTGGATAGGGCAGCATTGGCTGCAGTCGGCACACCTCGGGATGACAGACGTCGTGCATGCTGTCATGTTGATGGGGCTCGTGGTTGCCACGCGCTGGCCAATAGGCCTGTATTCCGGATGCCTTATGGGTGCGCAGCGGCTCGCGTTTGTGAGCGGACTGAGCATCGCGATGGTGACGCTTGGTGCGTTCGGCAGCATTGTCGTGCTCGCCTTCGTTTCACCCACCATCAAAGCTTTCTTTCTGTGGCAGGTAGTGGTCAGTCTGGTTCATGTAGTTCTCATACGCGGACTCGCTTGGAAGGCGGTGGGGGGGCGACAAGGCGCGAGCTTCAAGCTTGCCGAACTGTATCGCATCTGGCGCTTCTCGGCAGGAGTGGGTGCCATTGCGGTTACCGGTGTGTTCCTGATGCAGTTCGACAAGGTGTTGCTCAGCAGATTGGTTGGCCTCGGCGCATATGGGCGCTACATGCTGGCCACGCTGTTGGCGAGCGGGTTGTATCTCATGGCGACACCAATGTTCAATGCACTCTACCCGCGGTTTTCAGCGCTGGTGGCGAAAGGTCAGGTTGAGCGGTTGGTGGAACTCTACGGACTCGCCACGCGGCTACTCGCCACGCTAGCGTTTTCTCTTGCTTTTGGGGTGTCCATGCACGCTGAAGCATTGATTCGCCTGTGGACGCATGATGCGTTGCTTTCAGCGCAAGTGGCACCGATCGCCTCGATTCTGATTCTCGCCGCGGCGCTGCATGGTGTGCTTTTTCTCCAGTACGCGCTGCAATTGGCGTATGGCAAGGCTCGGTTGGCGCTACTTCTCAACGCCGTACTCCTCGTCATCTATGTGCCATTGTCAATCTTCCTGACGCTTGCACATGCCGAATCAGGTGCCGCCATCGCATGGTTGCTGATGCAATTTGTCTATCTTGGATTGGGCACATTCGCAACACATCGTTACTTGCTCGGAGGATACGCGGCTCATTGGTTGCTCCGGGACGTCGGGATTCCGCTATGCGCGTCCCTGGCTGCAGTATGGATTATGGGTGGAATCGAGCCGTACGGCGTGGTTGGCTACCGGGGGCTGATCTGGGCAGGTGTTACCATTGTGATAGGCATGTCGCTGTCGCTGGTGTTCTCGCCCGATCTACGCTCCTCCCTGCACGAAAATCTTCAACTAAAAAAGAACAGAGCTTGAGTCCTCGGGAGTATGCACAGCGTGTTGAAGAGTATTGCCAACTATCTGGCGGATAATCGGGATCGCCAACGAATTGCCATAGCCTTGGCCAAAGGTGGCGCCATGAGGCAGGCACGTCAGATTGATCTGACCAATCCAGCGACGTGGGAATTTTCCGGTTTCAGTCAGAATGGCGAAGATGGAATCATCGAGGTGTTACGCCGACAGCTGCGTTCCTCCAATCGTAGCTTCCTGGAGATTGGATCTGCCAATGGCGTGGAGAACAACTCCGCTTGGTTGGTCGTGGCTGAGCGCTATGAAGGCCTGATGATCGAGGGTAATCCACGACTTGCCGCGCGTGCACAGCGCAACGTGGTGGGTTACAGCATCGGTACCCAGTGTCGTGCCATCTTTGTGACGACCGATTCCGTTCCGGAGATTATTGGCGCCATTCCGTATCCGGATCCCGACGTATTCTCGCTCGATATTGATGGCAATGATTATCACATTGCACGTGGAATGATGAATGGCGGATTGCGACCACGTATCGTCGTCGTGGAATACAATTCCGTCTATGGACAGGAGCGTAGCCTAAGCGTCACGTATCGATCTGATTTCTCAATGAAAGGCGCGCATCCATCGGAATTGTATTACGGTGTTTCAATCACCGGCTGGCGTCGTTTTTTCGAGGGTCACGGTTACCGTTTTGTGACCGTAGATCGCAACGGTGTTAATGCATTCTTCGTCGACCCTCAGTATTTCGATACCTCGTTCCTCGATGGCATTCATGGATTGGATTTCGCCGAGAATCGCTACCAACTCCGGAAATTCGGAATTCCCAGCGAACAACAATTCCTGTTGATTGCCGACCAGAATTTCATTTCCATTTAATCCCATGACAGTCAACGGCGAATCATCCGTGGAGTGCGCTGTCGGGTCATCTGTGGAAGGTGGGACACAGATAGTGCGGCTTTCCATTTGCATCGCGACCTACAATCGGGCGCGATTCATCGAGCGTACCCTCGACTCGATCCTTGGGCAGATGCAACCGGGCGTGGAGTTGTTGGTCGTGGACGGTGCCTCGCCCGATGATACGCGTGAGGTGATGGCGAGCTATATCGGGCGACACCCAGATATTCGCTACTATCGAGAGGAAGTAAATTCCGGTGTCGATGGCGATTATGACAAGGCTGTTTCGTACGCCCGAGGAGGCTACTGCTGGCTCATGACCGATGACGATCTGCTCAAGCCCGGTGCGGTGCAGGTTGTGCTCAATACCATCGAGAGTGGTCCCGATCTCGTCGTGCTCAACTCGGAAGTGCGCAATGCGGATTTCTCGGCCGTTTTGACCCCACGATTCATCCAGCTGGAGCGCGACAAATCCTATCGGGCGACCGATCTGGATGTGCTGTTTGCTGAGACAGCGGGTGCTCTCAGCTTCATCGGTTGCGTGGTAATACGGCGTGCCGCCTGGCTGGCCAGAGTACGTGAGAGCTATCTGGGGACATTGTTCATTCATGTTGGCGTGATATTCCAGGCTCCTGCGCTCGATGACGTACGGGTCGTCGCCGAACCACAGATCTCGATTCGCTATGGCAATGCCATGTGGACATCAAGGGGATTTGAGATATGGATGTTCAAGTGGCCGGATCTGCTCTGGTCATTTACGCAGATAGCGGAACACAGCAGGAGCACCGTGTCCGCACGTGAACCCTGGCGTCAGCTGCGCAAGTTATTGTTGTATCGCGCCATCGGTGGTTACGATCGCGCCGAATATCGGCGCTCCATCCAAAGCCGGGTCTCAGGTATCCGCCGGTTGCTCCCCAAATTCATCGCCATGTTGCCAGCGAAGTGGGCGAATGCGCTTGCCAGCGTGTACTGCGGGCTGTTTGCCCAGCGCGCACGCACCAATCTGTACGACCTGGTTCGCAGTGAAAATGCATCCTGGATAACGCGATTGGCGGCCCGAATTGCAGGACTCGGCCCCTGATGCGTACGGCGCTCATTACCGGCATTACCGGACAGGACGGTGGCTACCTCGCGCGGCATCTGCTGGCTAGCGGCTGGAAGGTGCTGGGCACCACGCGAAATCTCCGCGATCAGCTGGTGCTGCCTGATATCCCCGGTGCAGTGACGCTGATCGATTGGGATATGCGCGATGCGCGCGCCATGGCTGCCGCACTGTCGCAGTACAAGCCGAGCGCCATCTACAATCTCGCTGCGCGATCGAGCGGAGCGGGTATGTTCGATGAGCCAGTCGAGACCAGCGAGGACAATGGCATCGCTGTGACGTGTCTGCTTGAGGCCATTCGCATGACAGATTCCGCTATCCGTTTCTGTCAAGCGTCGAGCAGCGAAATGTTCGGTCGCGTGGAGGATGGCATGCAGACCGAGCGCACAGCTTTCCGGCCGCGCTCGCCCTATGGTGCAGCCAAGCTCTATGCGCACACCATGGTCGACATTTATCGCAGGCATCACGGTCTGTTCGCCTGCTCGGCGATCCTCTACAACCATGAGAGCCCACGTCGCAGCGAAGACTTCGTTACTGGGAAGATAGCGCGTGGCGTGGCGCGGATCAGGCTGGGACTTTCCGGTGGGTTGAAGCTGGGCAATCTCAACGCTCGGCGCGATTGGGGATATGCGCCGGACTACATGGAGGCGATGTATCTGATGCTGGAGCAGCCCGCGGCCGATGACTATGTCATAGCAACGGGCGAAACCCATGCTGTACGTGAGTTCTGCGACATCGCGTTTCGTCATGTGGGGCTGGACTATCGGGATCACGTAAGCGACGATCCCGCCGGTCACCGCAGAGCTGCGGAAATGCCCCTGTGTGGTGACGCCGGCAAGGCGCTGCGCGTTCTTGGCTGGCGGCCGCGCACACAATTTGCGGATATGGTGCGCCTGATGGTGGATGACGCACTGCGGTTCTACGCCACAACAGACAGTGTACAAACAGGACAGGAACGCGATGCCCGCTAAGATCAATGGCTGCAGGGTGTGCGGCAACCAGAATCTGGTTCAAGTGCTCGACCTTGGCGAACAGATGCTCACCGGGGTATTTCCGCGCACCCGGGATGCCTCAGTCACGATTGGCCCGCTACGCCTGGTGAAATGCATGGGCGATCAGACTTGCGGATTGCTGCAGCTGGAACACTCTTTCGATCTCGGGGAGATGTACGGCGACAACTACGGGTATCGTTCCGGCCTCAACCAGAGCATGGTGCTGCATCTGCGCGAGAAAGTCCGTCGCATCGCTCATTGGGTGGATCTGCACGAGGGCGATCTGGTACTGGATATTGGCAGCAACGACGGCACCACCTTGGCGGCCTACCCAGCAGCAAGGCTGGATTTGCTCGGCATCGATCCCACTGCGGGAAAATTTCGCGAGTACTACCCAGATCATGTGGATCTGGTGGCGGACTTCTTCTCGGCCGCCGTGGTGCAGGCAAGTCGCCCCGGCAAGCAGGCGAGGGTGGTCACTTCATTCTCGATGCTCTATGACCTGGAATCGCCGCTGCAATTCATGCGGGAGATTCACGAGGTGCTGGCCGACGATGGTGTCTGGGTGTTCGAACAGAGCTACATGCCAGCGATGCTGGAGATGAATGCGTATGACACGGTCTGCCATGAGCACCTGGAATACTACGCATTGCACCAGGTGAAGTGGATGGCCGACCGGGCCGGTTTCCGAATCATCGACGTCGAATTCAACGATATCAACGGAGGGAGCTTTTCGGTGACGGTCGCCAAGACGGCATCCGGGCTGCCCGAGAGCAACGATCTTGTACGTGTGTTGCAGCACGAGGTCGAACTGGGACTCGATACGCTGGCGCCCTACCAGGCCTTCGCGGCGCGGGTTGCGGCATCCCGACAGGAACTGCGGGATTTTACCGATCAGGCCCACCGCGAAGGTCGCACGCTGGCCGCGTTGGGCGCGTCGACCAAGGGCAACGTATTGCTTCAGTATTGTGGCCTCGACTCCGGCGCGGTTGCCGTGGTCGGCGAGGTCAATCCGGAAAAGTATGGCTGCTATACGCCAGGCACGTGGATACCGATTCGACCGGAGTCAGAAGTTCTCGCCTCGAAGCCCGATTATCTCGTCGTGCTGCCTTGGCACTTCCGGGCTTTCTTCCTTGGGAATGCCCGATTTGCCGGAATGCGGCTGTTGTTCCCATTGCCAAGACTCGAGGTCGTCCAGGTTGCAGAGGTCGGCGAATGAGTTGGTCGGCAGGTTGCATGCCTGAGTTTCAGCGTGTTTGGGTCAATGCACGGATCGCATTCCGCGGGAGACCCTGAGTGAGCCATGTCCCTGCTTCGCCGCAGATCGAGGGATCATCCGGTGCAAATGTTGCTGCAATGAATGCCATTACGCGCGCTATCTGTTTCTACCTTCCGCAGTTTCATCCCATACCCGAGAACGATCTCTGGTGGGGTGACGGCTTTACGGAATGGGCTAATGTGGCTTCGGCGACGCCCCGCTTCAAAGGACACTACCAGCCGCATTTGCCTGGCGCGCTGGGTTTCTACGACCTGCGCCTGGAAGAAGCCCGGATTGCGCAGGCGGCCTTGGCCGAGCGCTTTGGCATTCATGGCTTCTGCTACTACCACTATTGGTTCTCGGGACGACGCCTGCTTGGCCGTCCGCTGGACGAGATGCTCGCTTCGGGCAAGCCGGATTTTCCGTTTTGTCTGTGCTGGGCGAATGAGACCTGGTCTCGGACCTGGAGTGGTCGTGAGCACGATGTACTGATTCGTCAGGAGTATTCGAACGAGGACCATGACCAGCACATTGCGTGGCTGGCCCGGGTATTCGACGATCGCCGCTATATCCGGGTCAACGGTCGCCCACTGTTCCTGATCTATCGGCCCGAGAGCATTCCCGAGCTTGCGAAGGTGCTGGATGAATGGAAGAACTACTGCAGGAGGGAGGGCTCGGCGGAACCCTTCTTCTGTGCGGTAAGCACCGGTTTCTCGACGCTTGACGACGAGGCGATGCTCGCATCGGGCTTCGATGCCATCGTGAACTTCGAACCGAACCGTCAGCATTTTCCTGCTGCCAGGAATGCGACCGGCCATGCCGTGTCGCTGGCCCGGCGGGTATTGCCGCGGCGCTGGTACGACGCGCTGCGTAACAGTAAGTGGCTGGCACAGGGGCACCTCAACACTGTGGTCAACTACGAGGGCTACGTCGATGCCAGCATCGAGAGGGTGCCATCGCGCACGCCGACGTTTCCTTGTGTGTTCCCTTCATGGGATAACAGCGCCAGAAAGGTGGCCGCGACGATCATCCAGAACCACTCACCGATTCAATACGCGCGCTGGCTGGAGGATGCGCTCGGTCGTGTTTCCTCGTACCCGCCTGAGTCACGACTGGTGTTCATCAATGCGTGGAATGAATGGGCTGAAGGATGTCACCTTGAGCCTGATAGCAAGCACGGTGCGGTATTTTTGGAGGCTACCAAAGAGTGCCTTGACAGACATGCCCGGTCTATTTTGAAGGATTAGAGGTGCAAGTGACATGGCCGTGTGTTACCTGCCGACGCCTACACCGGACATGAGGCGGGATCTTTGTTTGGAGCAATGCGCGAGTCGAATTTCATCACTTCGTCAGTACGAATGTACATTGGGTGATGCTCGACTGCTCTTGAAAGAACTCGCAGCGGCGGAAGCCGAGCGAACTGTACTTCTCCCGCATCCATTGCTCGGGTATCCACGTTTCCCCGTAGAAATCCTCGGTCAACTCGCCGCCGCCACCCGTGGGGAAGAACTGGAACAGGCCATCGTCATAACGTTGCTCGACCTGATCAAGGCTGGCGCGCGATGTGATTTGCTCATGCACGTTGCCGCGTCGAAGCAGCTTGTAGATGAAGCCGAGTCGTTTGTGCAGGCGGAGTCTTTCGATTTGCCATTTGCCGCGGGTCGTGAAGATCAAGGTTCCACCCGGCACCAGCAGTTCGCCGAGATGCTGGATCCAGCCGATGCAAGCTTTCTCGCTGAGATGGGAGAATACGGAAAACGCTATGCAACAGTCCGCGGAGGCCATTTCCAGCGGCAGCGGCGGTTGCGCATTGGTATGCACCACATTGAAAGGGGGCTTCAAGCTGCGTGCGCACTCGACTGCATCGCTGAGACAGTCAAGTAGTAGCAGGCGGTCGGCATCCACTTCTCTCAAGAAAAAGCGCGTGACACGACCCCAGCCACCCCCGAAGTCAACCAACCTGTAGCGCGCAATGCTGGCCGTCGGCATATGCCGGAGCGCGAACTTGTAGAAATCAAATGCCTGTCTCAGGTTGGCTTTGCCGTGCATGCCAGTGAAACGCACTTGTACATTCGGAGGTGGTAACCCTGGGATATCGATTGTTGACTTTTCCCTGTATGTGCGTGGGTCAAGGTTCGCGGCCAGCCACTGTTCGTCCGAAAGGGTGTTCATACCTTGGATTTTCCTTATGGATGAAGCGGCAGAGCTGCCGACGATTGATTTTGACAGATTGGACTGACGGCAGGAAACCGAAGTCGCATATACGACGGGTCAGCTGGCAGCGCTGTGACCAGGCGCGTAGTCGGATGCATTGGATAGGCTTCCATCAATCAATAGTTTTGCCTGCGAGACATATAATCCGGGTTTGATGACTTCCGAGTTGCCTGGTGTTCGATCAGGCAATCCGGCTGCAAACGGACAATTCCATGCGCCGAATCAGAACAATTGCTAAGTACATCAGACGAACGCCATGCCACCCGCAGTGGCTGCTTCCACTACAGACGTTGAGATCGGACACTGCCGGATTAGCCGGCAAGGTACTCGATGTGGGCTGTGCAGATCGGTGGGTCGAATCCCGCTGCTTGGCAGGTACCCAATACATCGGCCTGGATTTGCCGGTGACGGGGAAGGGGCTGTATGCGGCGGTACCCGACATATTTGCCGATGCGGCAAGGTTGCCGTTGATTGACGCAAGCATCGACGCTGTCGTTTGCCTGGAAGTGCTGGAACATGTCAGTCACCCGCAGGCTGCATTGGCCGAGTTTGCCAGGGTGTTGAAGCCGGGAGGCGTGATGATCTTCAGCATGCCGTTCATGTATCCGATCCATGACGCGCCGTATGATTTTCAGCGTTTGACGGAATATGGATTGCGGCGCGATCTCGACGCTGCCGGGTTCGACATAGTCCGTATGGAAAAGCTGGGGCATGCAGTGCATGCAGCGGCGTTGCTGCTTTGCCTCGCCCTCGTCGGCGGACTTTACGAGCGGCGGAGATGGTTCGACTACCTGCGAATGCCCTTGGTTGCACTGGGTGTGCTGACCGTCAATGTGTTCGCAAGTGTGGTTTCATGGGTGACACCGGACTGGAGCGCGCTGGGTTCGGGATATGAGATTCATGCGCGACGGCGCTGAGCATCCTGATTGACGCTGGCCCAAACGTTGGCGCAGCGGTGTCACTTTGTTATTCGTGGTATCCCGTGGCGCAGCAGCAACAGCAACTTTCTCGGCAACGGTGAGAAAACACGGAAGTATGCTCGCACTGGTGTGCTCCTTACATTACATACCTGACGTCTCAAGATGCGTAGCGTTTTCCATTGATGCCACAGTGCCTTGGGCACATTCGCATAAATATCAAGAAAGATGCGATGGTTCATTCGGATTGCGCTGACGATCATTCCTTCAAGTAGAACAATGATCAAGTGGGTTGCCAGAAGCGGCCACATCAGTGGCGTTGGCGTGAAAATGAAAAGTACGAAGGTCTTGTTGCGCTCGCTCAGGCGTCTTCTCCTTACGCTGCTCTTGAGCCGGTTCCCATCGATGCGAGCCCCGCCAAAACTAGTGCCTAGGCGGTGACGAAAGCCGCTTCTGCTAGCAGTATGCACGCCCACACCGCACGAGCGAGCAAAGCAACACAGATAGAGATCTTCGGCAATCGACTCCATCCATTCCGGGAAGCCCCCCAGCGTGTTCCACAGACTGCGCGAGATCCACAGACAAGCACCAATGGCCATGGCCACTTCGGTGCGCTTCGGGTCGAGATTGGGAATGGGGTTGTAGAACGGATCGAGCATGCAGCCACGATCAACCAGAGTCCCGGTGGTCCAGTCATATTGCGGCAAAGTGAGAATGACGGGGGAGGGGTCGCCCAGCGTTGTATCCATCAGCGTAGAAAGAGCATCGGGAAAGAGAGCGGCATCGTTGTTCAACAGCAGGATGTATTCGCCACGGGCATGTGCTGCCATGCGGTTATTGCTGATGCAGAAACCCACGTTTTTTGCACTGACTAGTACTTCGACCTGTGGATAGCAATCACGCAGCAGAGCCAGCGACTCGTCAGTCGAGGCATCGTCGTGGACGATGATCTCGACAGTGAATTCGCCGTGCTGGGCGAGCACGGAATCCAGGCAGTCGGCCAGCAAGGCCACACCATTATAGTTTGCAATGCATACCGAACAGACCGGTGTTTCCGGGCGGTTCACGGCAGGATAGTGTTGAACCACGCCCATGTATTTGCGATTCCTTCGTGCAGCAATGTCGTTGCGTTCCAGCCGTAATGCTGGCGGGCAAGGCTCGCGTCCATCACCACCCGCGGCGCATCCACAGCGCGACCAGTATCATAGGAACGTTGCAACACTCGACCGGTGACAGCCTCCATCACATTGAACAGTTCATTGAGGCTTACCCCGGCACCACTGCCAGCGTTAAGTACGCGTGCCCCGTCCGACATCGGCGTGGCCAGTGTGGCGATGCACAGTGCTACGAAATCCTCGATGTACAGATAATCACGAATGGCCGAACCGTCCCCCCAAACCGGTAAGGTTTCACCGCGGCTGATCTTACCCAGGCCGGTAGGGACGATGCCGAAGCCGGTGCGTTCGTACTGGCCGGGTCCGTAGATATTGGACGGCCGCAGGATGGTCGCGCCGCCACCGTACTGGCTACACCATGCGCCGATGAAATGTTCCGCGGTGATCTTGCTTGCGCCGTGATAGGAGCGCGGTCGAACGGGGGAGGACTCGGTTGCGAGCTCTTCCGGCGCGGTGGCATACAGGCTACCGCCGGAGGATAGGTAGAGCAGATTCGACTGCGGATGCGTCTGCAGCGCCTGCAACAGGGCCAGGGTCGGACGCAGGTTGTGCTGCAGTTCCGCCATCGCATGACCGGCCGAGCTGCCCGGCGTGGAACGCGACGCCGTATGAATCACGGCACGGCTGCGCCTGAGCAGCGGCAGGAAATGTTCGGGTTCATTCGGTTCGCCGATGATGATATCGACGTTAGCCAGAGCCAGGTCGATAGGTTGGCGGCTGACCGCGATCACTTGCTCGCCACGTTCTGCCAGCGTGCGAACCAGATGCGTCCCGACAAAGCCGCCTGCGCCCAGGATCAGGATGGAATCACTCAATGCTGTCGTTCCCAATCAGTCCTCGATAGATGCGAGTGTAGCGCTGTGCACAATCGTCCCAGGTACCGATCTCTCGAACGGCCCAATCGCGCGCCGCTGCGCCGAAACGCCGGTTGGTGTTGGCGTCCTCCAGTTGCATCAGTGCAGCGCCGTAAGCCTCAGTCGAGTCGCAAAGCATGCCTGTCACCCCATCATCTACGACGCTGGCATGCGCTGGCATGCGTGAGGCGATGATCGGTAGTGCCGCAGCCATGGCTTCCAGCATCACTTGCGGTCGGCCTTCAGCATGGCGACTTAGCGTAATCAGTCCGCAGGCGCCGGGAAACCAATCGGTGGCCAGTTGTTCAGGTGTTGCCGCGCCGTGGTAGTGAACCCAGTCCGGTACGGTGACGCCCTCCTGCATCGGCCCAAACAGATGCAACTCGCGATCGGTGTGATGGAACAAATCATGCGACCATTCAAACAGGGGGCCGATCTTGTCGGCAGTCAAACGGGTCACCACCAGCCAGCGCTTGGATGCCTGTATGTTGAGAGTTCGCTGGATGGCGTACCAGCGTGGACTGATCCCAAAAGACACGGGGATCACCTCGGCGACATCGCCGAAAGCTGCCAACAGGGGGGCGTGCATCCATTCCGCATTAGGACATATCGCCACCTTGCGCCGGCGCATGACCCGTCGCAGCAGGTGGCGCATGAGCGGCAGGCGCAGCAACTTCAGGTCATTGCCCAATACCGTGATCAGCGCCGGTTTGCCGTTGCGAGGCAACGGCAGGGCGCATTGCAGCCAGTTGATATGGTAGACGTCCACGGTGTGATGGCGACGGTAAGCTGCTGCGATCATGCGTAGCAGCTTCACTGGTGTCGACAGAGTGCGCACGCCGCCGCTGCGCATCAGATGGGAAATGCCACCGGCGGCCATCAATCGCTTCAGCCACGTTGCTTCCTGCGAAGTTGTGATCGATGTGGCCGTGACCGGCAATTCGCCGGGTGGCGCCCAAACCGCAAGCTGGATGTCGCGTCGGCGGGCCAGTGCTGCCACCAGGTGCCGCATGAATACACCGCGCCAGTCCGCAACGTCGGCCGGATAGGATGTGCTTAGTAGTAACACGTGCAACACGTCGGACGATCCACGAGAAGGCTGGGTGTCACTCATCGCAAGCCCGGCAAGTCGCATAGTTCGGCCAGGGCTTGGTTCAGGCGCCCGCCGATGTTCAATGTCTGCAGTCGTTTCAATACGACGCGTGCGTCAACACTTCTACCCTGTGCTGCCAGCATACGGATCAAGGTGATCTGGTACGCGGGCTCATTCGGTGCGGCCTTGACGGCTTGCTGAATCATCTGCTCACCGAGCTCTTGGTCGTCCAGTACATTCCAGGCGTAGTCACCGTAGGTGGCAAGTAAACGCGCGCTGGGGTCGGGATGGGAGAGCGCGGCGTGGAAGGCGGCGATCATATGATCTCTGGGCAGGTCGCAATGTCGTTCGCGGTTGCACTGGGTCAGTGCGGCCAGCGAGCTCTCGTCCTGTACACCAGGTTTCCGTGCTTTCAGCTTGACGATCATGCTGTCCCACCAAGCGTCCTTCAGCGCCAGATGCATGCGTGAGTTCATGAAGATCAGCGCCTGCTCCGGCAGGATCGAAGAGTTCGGCAGTGCGGCGGATCGTTCCAGCGGGGCATAGGCCAGCTGGGTGAACGGGGAGTCCGGATCGTAGTGTGAGTTGATGATGTAGGTGCGACCGAGTTCGTATTGCGCACGTGGCGATTGCGGCACGCGGCTGGCCAGATCTTCGGCAAGCCGCAATGGGTTGCCCCAGGCATGGGCGGTGAGCGCGGTCAGTGCTGTCCAGCACAGCATCAAACCGGCCAGGAGGGCATACCGTGGAAGTGCCATCGGCAAGATGCCGACGACACTTCCTAGAGGAAGCATCGTTGGCGCAGCGAGCAGCGGAATGATCGCCAGCAGCAGGCCGAAACTGGCGAAGTAGTTGCGGTGCTCGTAGATCAGCTCCAGCGGCAGGATGGTGCCGGTGAGCAGCTGGCAGCCGAGGAATAGTGCGATGCCGAGTGCGGCCAGCGGCTGGCGTCGGCGCAGCCAGATCATCAGCGCTATCAACACACCAAGAAACATGATGCTAGCCAGCGTGGTCCACGGTGTCAGTAGCCCACTCGAGATTTGGAAATTGTCGTGATAGAACGACAGTGCATCCGACGTCGGCAGCAGAGTCCACACGATATAATCGACGATGATGCGCATCTCGCTGAACAGGCGTGTGCCCAGAGTGAAGTCCCGGGCGGCCCAGACTTCGGCGTTGAATATGCCAGGAAGCAACCACACCAGCCCCACCGCCATCGGTAGCGCAAGCACCAGCAGGAACAGCGCGATGATGCGGCGGTCGCGGCGCCAAGCCGGCGACGCCTCGGATGCGGTAGCTGCGGGGGCGGCGTTCTGGGAGCTTTGAAAACCGAACAGGATCCACTCAATCAGGAACGCATAAAACGGCAACATTACCGCCGTTTCTTTGGCTAGGATACCGATCGCTGCCGGGATGGTAATGCTGACTAGACATAGGATGAAGCCTCGGCTGGTGGTTGAATTCGCGTTCCAACCTGGTTCTTTCCTGTGAGCATGGGAAGGGACAGCGTAGATGGCAATGTTCATCCCCTGCATGCGCTGTCGTCCGGTGACATACCCGATCAGGCCAAGCAGCACGAACAGGTTGGCCATGCTCTCCATTCGTTGCACAACATAGAGCACGCCGGTGAGGTTGATTGGTAGCAGCAGCCAGCCGGCTGCGATCAGAGCGGCGATGATACCGACCGTCCGTGCTCCTGCCTCATGCACTATTTCGGTGCCCACTGGAGCAGCTTCAGTCGCTCCTAAAGCCGCTCCATCTGCGGATTGAGCTTTCTTGCGGACAGCAACCTGGATCAGCTCTTGGGACAGCAAAAACACCAGTAATCCGTTCAACAGGTGGATGACCAGGTTGGTGAACTTCATCCAATAGGGATCGAGCCCGCTTGCAAGGTAATTGGCGGCAAAACTCAGCGAGGCTAATGGCCGTTTGAATTCGCTGGCGGGCGACGACAGCGCGGCACGCACCAGCGAGGACACGCTGGCATCATGTGGCTGTACGCCGATGTTATCGACGATATTGGGGTAGTCATCGAACAGGTAGGCACCCGACAGTCCCATGCTGTAGATCGCGGTAGTTAGCATGAGCGCTGCCAGCAGCAGCCACCAGCCCGCACGGGTGTGGCCAGCCCTGGCTGGCGTTATAAGTGAGGCGTTCATTGGTGGCCGGCAACCTTGGCTTGGGCGTCCTGACGTAGTGTATCGCGCAGCCGCTGGACCTCCTTCGGCCAGTAGTCCTGCCGCTGCAATACCCATGCGTGTAGCCATGGCATGCCACTGGTCGGCGACACTCGTGGCACCTGCAATGCGCGATAGTGATCAAGGTGAGCCAATCCCTCCTGTGGGTAGCCTGCGGCGCCGAGCAGCGCGGCCTGGTTCAGCGCGGCACCGGTACGTACGTCCAGGTCGAGTGCGGCGTTGAAATCGCGCAATGCCGCCGCCGGGTCATGTCGGGCCAGGGCAATGTGGCCCTTCAGATACAGTAGGTCCTGATGACGGCCGTCCACTTCGACCAGTTTCGGGTTGGCTAGTCCGGCGTCCAGCAGACTATCCAGCGTAGTCAGGTCGAGTCCGTGGCAACGGCCCTGTACGGCGGCTTCAATACTCGAGTCGAACCAGTGCGCCAGCAGGCTGCCGGGATCGCGTGTACGGGAAATGGCCTGGCGTGCCAGCTCAAAGTCGCTGGCGGATACTTTGCCGAGCATGCAGTGCGCACCGATCAAATTGAAGCTGAGCTGTACCTGATCCGGATCGGTGGGGAGCGCCGTAGTCAGGCGGGCGATGGCCTGCTGCGGTTTTCCGGCGGCCATTTCGAGCAGGGCTGCATTGGCCTGTGCGCGAGGCGAGCCGGGATTGAGTCGTGCCCACAACAGAGCTTGGTCGTGGGTGTTGCCCCATACCGCAGTGCAGGCATGGGTCATAACAGCGAGTCCGGATAGCAGCACGAAAGCCAGCGCGCTCTTGAGCATCGCCACAGATCGGAGCTTGTTCGGCATGGCCTTGTGTGGCCATGTCGCGACTAGGTGTTGGTTCCGTTGAGTGATGCCCACCAGCCACAAGGCTAGTGGCCAGAACATCAGCATCGCCGGGAGGTAGTTGCGATGCTCGAAGTAGAGCTCGAGCTGCAAGGTAGTGGACTCCATCATCTGGCCGACGAAATAAAACAGGATCGCTAAAGCCAGGGCAGGAAACTTAGTGCGCAGGCACCAAGCCCCTACGATGAGGCTGAATACAGCAAGCAGCGCGGGCAGAGTGGTCGCTGGCGACCACAGCGACGTCGAGGCTGACACCTGGTCATTGAACAGGCCTGGCGTGAACGGGCGTGGTAGCCACAGCAGATCGAGATAATCCATAAGCACGCGTGGCTCGGTCAGCAAACGTTGGCCCATGGTCCAAGGTCGTAGTGCCGACACACCGTGGACGAAGCCGCTCCACCCGGCATGCAGCAGATAAGCGCCAAGCAGCAGCGATGGCAGACCGGCAAGTAGCAGCATGCTTTGGCGATAGGCGGATGGCAGCGACTGCCTAGAACCGGAGGCGGGCAAGGCAGCCTCCGGTTCGCGCATCGCAGGACTGCACTGCTGCAGCCAGACGTACTCGATCACCAAAGCCAATGACGGCAGCAGGACACCGTTGGCTTTGCTGAGTACGCCAAATACAGTGCAGCCCCCTAGTCCGACCACGATCCAGCACAGTCCACGGCGCGGGCGATCATGCAGCATTGCGTGACGCCCATGCAGCCACAGCAGCAGGCCCAGCAAGGTGAAACTGGCAGGCAGCATGGCCTCGCGCTGCACGATATACAGCGTAGTCGAGACTAGCAGGGGATGCAGCAGCCAGAATGCGGCGCCGAGCACTGCGGCCACGTCATTGCGGCCACGTTCGGCTGGCACGAACGATTCACGGCCAAGACGGCGCAACAGCAGTGCCAGCAGCACACCATTGAGCAAATGCAGTAACAGGTTCGTGCGCTTGAACGGATATGGTGCAGCTGGCCAATCGCGCGCATCGAGCAGAAAGCTCAGCAGCGCCATGGGCCGGCCGGTGGGGTCGGCTGCACCGGATGTGATGTAGCGAAAAAACGTGGCCCAGTTATCCACCGGCCCGCTGGTGCCTAGCGCGGGAAGATTGCCAAAGTCATCGAAAAGGAAGCCGCCGTGCAAGCCTGGGGCATAAGCCCACACCGCGAGTGCGAGCACAGACGCAGCAAGCAACATGATAGAGAGAATTGAAAGTCGATATGACATTGCAGTTCCACACCAAAAAAGAAGGGCCGCGCTGGGCGGCCCTTCCTGATCATCACAGAAACTATGAAGTTACTGACGGCACGAGGTCGGCAGGTACTTGGCAAGAACTGTGGTGTAAGTGGTGTTCTTGCAGCTCCACTCAATCGAACCGGCATGGGTGATGGCGGACAGGCTGAAAGTAGACGAGGCGATCGCCGTGTTAGCGGAGTTACCAAACTCCACCACGATTATGCCCGTTTTGGTTCCGACATTTACGTCCTTGACATATTTGCCGATGATCTCGTTGTCAGGGGCTAGACCGGCCGAAACGTTGCTTGGCGGGAAGCCGCCCGTATTCGAGTAATACTCGGCGATAGCCGTCTTGGCGCCATCGGCCAAGGTTGACGCTTCCGATACCTGCGAACGAACCAGGTAGTCCTGGTAGGCCGGGATGGCGATGGCAGCGAGGATCGCGATGATCGCAACCACGATCATCAGTTCGATCAGTGTAAAGCCTTTCTGCATGTTCTTCATGGTGGTTCCTCTGTAGTGGTTAGCTAACCGTTTGATGCCCCCTGAGCCCCGGTCCCGAATTCCCCCTAGCTTAGGATCGGACCCCATACTCATGGTCAGGAACGACCAGGAAGCTCGCGGCAAAGCGAAGCAGGTTGTGTGCCAGCATTGCCGCGGGTGTATTTCCGCATACCGAAGGCTCCGGGATTGTGCCTCTCGTCACGAAAGGCTGCAAGCACTGGGATGATTGGCTTGAGCCAATGTGAGGCAGGATCTGGTGCTGTCTGCAACACTTGTCATGATCGGGCAGATAGTGACGTATTTTGTCAGTTTGTGTAATGAATGGCGGTAGGTACCCATACTACTTGCGACAGGTCGTGGGCAGGTATTTGCCATCCAGCGTGCTTGGCGTGCACGACCACAGAATGCTGCCACCCGAGGTGGTTGGCGACAGCACTAACAGTGAATTGCGGATCGCTTGATTAGCTTTGGCACCTTGGAACGCCACGGTGATTGCTCCACCGGTTACGTCAACGCTGGACACATAATTGCCGCTGATGGCGGTTTTCGCGGCCAACCCCGCGGACTGGTTGCTCGGTGGATAGGTGCCGGTATTGGAGACGTAGTCCCAGACGGCGGATTTCGCTCCGGCAGCCAAGCTCATGCCCTCGGTGACCTGGGCACGGATCAGATAGTCCTGATAGGCCGGAATGGCGATGGCGGCGAGAATGGCGATGATCGCCACCACGATCATGAGTTCAATCAAGGTAAAGCCTGCGGAAGCGCGCTGGTCTTGCATGGATGGTCCCCCTGAAGTCGGAGGATAGCAGGCATGTTTTATACCAACTCGAACCGCATAATGTGCGCCACGTTGGGTTTCCGTATCAGCTATCGGGTGCGCCAATGGCGGATGCTGGCCTAGCTGCATGGACTTCATGCTTGCGTCGCTGCCACCACACTGCGCTAGCGCGCAAGGTGGTTATCGCCAGCAATATCTCGAACGGGCGGAACGGGATGGAATAGCGTGGCTCGGCCTGCAGCGTTGAGTAGACCAGAGTAACGAAGGCCAGCAGGCATATCACCGCGACCAGTACGGCGCGGCTTGCCTGCCACTCCCATGTCATCAAGCGTTGTGCTCGCGACCAGATGCAGAGCACGCTGGCCAAGGCCAGCAGCATCAGCACCGTATTGAACGCATGGCAGAACACTACCAGTGCGATCCACGCGGGTTGGATCTGGAAGGGTGCATTCTTGGTCGGGTAGATGAAGATATCGCCTTGGCCGATCTCGATGCCCCAGCCCCACAGCAGCGCCGGTTTGTCGACCAGATACCAGCGAGCGAATTGCAGCGGATGTTGCGAGAAGCGCCGGAGGATGGATCGCGCTCCCTGCAAAGGCGAAGTTTGCAGCAAGGTGTACTCGGTGTTCATTGATTGAAATATGGCGCGCGCGCGTGTCTGTTCGGCCTCATTTCCGAGCCTCAAGTCGCGCCATGCGGATTGAAAGCCAGGCCAACTACCCTGTACTAGATTCAGCAATGCACGATCAGTTGACGAATTGCCAGCGACGGGTACGACGAATACCGCGTTTCGCACAAACCAAGCACCCGGCAATGCAAGTGCTCCGATGGCCAGCGCGACGCACAGCTTGCGTGATGCCAGTTTGTGCTGTGCCAGCAATGCCGCGAGCAGGATGCCGAACGGCAGAAGTATCGCGTTGGTCAGGGCCGCTGCGCCCAACGTAATGCCAGCTATCACGGTGCGCCACAGACTTTGGCGTTGCAAGGCGCTGGCGACGGCGAGCATGCCCAGAACAAGCAGTAGATCAAATAGCGTTTCACTGAGTAGGTAGCCATTGATCGTGATGCTGTGCGGCCACACCGCCATTAGCAGACCGGCAGCGGTGGCCCAGCGCAGCGGCAGCCAGTGCCGTCCCAGCTGGGTAGCGAGGGTGACGGTCAGTGCACCGAGCAAGGCCTGACTCAGCAATACCGCGATATACCAGGTATCACCGAAGCCCAGCATTTTCATCCACAATGCAAGAAAGACTGGATAGCCGGGGTCACGATAGTTGTCGGGGTGGGTGAGGGTGGCGTCGGGAAGGTCTTTCGAGAATACGCCGTGATTGGCCAGATTCAACGCATAGGCGTAGTACTGAGTCGCGTCGCCACGCACCGGGTTCAGCACTACCGCGGTGCTGACGTAGTACCAGCGCAATCCGAAGGCAAGCATAAAGATGGCGAGTAGTACCAGCCATCCATGCCAGCCCTTGAGGTTTCTGTTTTCGCTCGTGGTCATCGGTTGCCAGCGACTGCGGTTGGGCACTTAGTATGCATGGTAGTGCAAGACCATGAAGCGTCACCGTATCTAAATCATGCAAGGGCGATCGTTGGTCGCGGTGGCGCGGACTAAGGATCGGATATTTCCAGATGGCTGCGCGTCCGGTATGGCGATTCCCCCAAGCCTGGTCAATCGCATGCTGTTTTCCATTTTCCGCAGTGAGCGGTATTTGTTGAACAGGTTCAACCTGCCGGCAGGTATTTCTTTGCTGGCGGTGGTTCGCCTCGAATGAAGCAGAAGAGCCGGGTTGGACTGAGTCTTATGAGGTGTGTTGCCTATATTCTGATATGAGTGTACGTCTCATAGGTCACGAAGCCGGCGTGTGGGTTTGAGCGGTTTTTGCGTGGCAGGAGACTTGCCTGTTGCACTCACGGCGCTTACCGTCACCTTTTCGACGCCAAAAAGGAACTCTCCATGAAGCTTCTGATTGCCGCGCTGCTGCTTGCGCTGGTGGCTGCACCTGCGATGGCGGGCGACACCGTGGACACCAGCTTCGTCAAGACGCAGGGGCCGCATCCGTTCAACGTGCGTGACCTAGTCATGATGCAGCGGGTCAGCGATCCGCAGCTGTCGCCGGATGGGCGCTATGCCGCGTTCGGCGTACGCAGTACCGACTATGCCGCGAACAAGGGCATCAATGCGGTGTATGTGCTGGATCTTTTGGGCAACGGCAGTCAGCCGGTGAAGGTGGTCGATAAGGCCGGCTCGGCGCGCTGGTCGGCGGATGGGCATAGCCTGTATTTCGTGGCGCCGGCCAAGGGCGTGGCGCAGTTGTGGCGGGTGGATCTGGGCGGCAAGGGTGGATTGGATCTGGCCAAACATGCGGCGCCGGTGCAGGTGAGTCACACACCGCTAGACATAAATGACTACAAGCTGTCGCCAGATGGCAAGAGCGTGTTGCTGTCGTATGAGGTGTTCACCGATTGCGCCACACTGACGTGCACCCAGCAGCGCGTCGCGGCGCGCGACAAGGACAAGGCCAGCGGCACACTGTACAGCAAGCTGTTCGTGCGGCATTGGGATACCTGGGCTAATGGCCGGCGCAACCAGTTGTTCATCGCAGACTTCGATAGCAACGGCCAGCTGTCGGCAGAGCCGACCCTGCTGAGCCGTGGCATCGACGGCGACGTACCGAGCAAGCCGTTTGGGGACGAGAGCGAATTCAGCTACGCGCCGGATGGCAAGACAGTGTATTTCGGTGCGCGCATCGCCGGAACCAACGAGCCGTGGTCGACCAACTTCGACGTTTACAGCGTGCTGGTGGATGGCTCGGCCACACCGCGGGATCTCACCACCGACAACAAGGCGTGGGATGCGTACCCTGTGGCCTCGCCGGACGGCAAGACGCTGTATTACTTGGCGATGAGGACGCCGGGCTTCGAGGCGGATCGCTTCTCGATCATGGCGCTGGATTTGGCCACCGGTACGAAGCATGAGGTCGACCCGAGGTGGGACCGTTCGCCCGGCGGCCTTACGATTTCAACCGATGGCAAGACGCTGTACACGACCATCGATGACAACGGGCAGCACCCGCTGTTCGCGATCGACACGGCCAGCGGCAAGGTCACCCAATTGGTTGGTGATGGCACGGTGGATGGCTATTCGCTGGTCGGTGACAAGTTGCTGCTAAGTCGCGATGACCTGAAGCGGCCGGCCGATCTGTACGTTGCCAATGCCAATGGCAGCGACCTGAAGCAGGTCACCCACTTCAACGCAGAGGATCTGAAGAACGCCAAGGTCGGCGATTTTGAGTTCTTCAACTTCAAGGGCTGGAACAACGAAACCGTGCAGGGTTATGTGGTCAAGCCGGTCGACTATCAGCCGGGCAAGACCTATCCAGTCGCCTTCATCATCCACGGTGGCCCGCAGGGTGCGATGATCAATGGCTGGAGCTACCGTTGGAATCCGCAGACATATGCTGGCCAGGGTTTCGCAGTGGTGACGGTAAACTTCCACGGTTCCACCGGTTACGGTCAGGCTTTCACCGATGCCATCTCCGGTGACTGGGGTGGCAAGCCGCTGGAGGATCTGAAGCTTGGCTGGAAGGCCGCGCTGGACAAGTACAGGTTCCTCGACGGTAACCGGGCCTGCGCACTCGGTGCCAGTTACGGCGGTTACATGACCTACTGGATCGCTGGTGTGTGGAACCAGCCGTGGAAGTGCCTGGTTGACCACGATGGCGTGTTCGATGCGCGCGCGATGTATTACGACACCGAGGAGTTGTGGTTCGAGGAGAAGGAGAACGGTGGCACGCAGTACGATCACCCGGAGAACTACGAGAAGTTCAATCCGCTTAACCACGTCAAGGACTGGCATGTGCCGATGTTGGTGGTGCACAGTGGAGACGATTTCCGCATTCCGATCACACAGGGTCTGGGTGCGTTCACCGCGATGCAGCGACGCGGCATCCCCAGCCAGTTCCTGACTTTCCCGGACGAGAATCACTGGATATTGAAGCCGCATAACAGCGTGCAATGGCACGATGCGGTCAACGCCTGGCTTAAGCAGTGGGCGGCGAAACAGGTATCGCCTGCTACTCACTGAGTTACGGTGTCGAGAAGCGCTCCTCCGCCATCACGTGATGGTGGAGGCAATCGAGCTGCGCGCTGCAGCGAAATCTGCAGCAAGGCATTGTGGCTGCCCCGGCGAATCCATATGCGTGATGTCCTGTGAGGGCAATCCTTCAGGTTACTGTTCTTTAATGACCTGATTTGCTTGTTGCGTCGACCGGGTGCCTGCAGCAATGGTTTCATCGAGCATTTTCTGCCCTGGGCCGCGCTCATCCGGCGGGAGCAGTGCGATTCCAGCTTCCCCCACTTTTTGCGCCTGTTCTTTCTTGCCCTGAAGCGCAAGCGTCATTGCGAGCGACATCTGCGCGTGCGGATCTAGAGGGTCCATCTTGAGCGCAGCGCGAAGAACCTGTTCGGCGTCGCTTGGATGACCTTGCAGGGCAAGCATGTGGGCAGTGACCAACAAATAGGAGCGGAACATCTGTTTGTTCGTGACGAGCTCCCTGGAGTTCTTGGCTTCATCCAATGCAGCCGCCGCACGCGTGGGGTCGTTCTCGCTGATAGCCAGGATTGCGGCGTTCAACATGCAATTGGCGCATGAAACGTGTTCTGCCAAAAGTCGGGCTATCAATTTGTGTGCGTTGGAATAGTCCTTTGTATTGATATAAGCACTGAGCAAACCGTCCTTGGCTTCGACAGAATCCGGATTTTCGGCGAGCGCCCATTGCCACAGATTCACGTTGTTGGACCATAGCGGCAAGGTCACGCGAATATTGATCACCGAAAACGCAAGCCAGAAAAGGATGGTCGCTGCCAGCAGCGGAAAGCCAAGCTGCTTACGATTCCTAATGGCAGGCATGTGTAGCCGCAAGAGCGGAAGCATGCTACAGATCGCCGCAAGGGCGTTCATCGCATAACGTTCGTGATAAAGGCTGTTGTCGAAATCCACCGAGGCGATATGCAGCACGGGTAGCAGTGCCGCAGTCACGGCGACGATCATGCATCCGATTATCGATGCGCGGCAGAGCGCAAGGTAAAAGCCTGCCGTCACGATGCCGATTGCAGCCGCGTCGATAAGCAGGGATGGCATCGAGGCGATATTGAATTGCTGCACGTCGACCGGGTGGATTGGACTCATTCCTGACATTGGCCAGAGCAAGGTCTTCCAGTAGTGCAGATAGACGAAGCAGACTTCCTGCAATCGCCCGAACAGTGAGACGGAGCTGGCCCCGAATGGGTTGATGATTTCTCCGAGTGCCCAGTGGCGGAAAGCGAGATAAACGATACCAGCGAAGGATGTCGCGATGCATGCGAGCCAGTTCCGGTCGACAAGGTCACGGATGACTGGGCATGAGCCGGCATCTTGCCGACTGGAGAGAAGCGCCCAGTCAAAAATGACCAGCAGCAGTGGAAACGAGATCGCCGATTCCTTGGTGCACGCCGCCAGGAAGAACAGCGTCGCGACAACCGCCGCCCGTGCATGAGCGCCTTGGATGCTTGAGTTGGCGAGCAGCCCAAGCAGCGTAAGCATGGTTACGACAAGGTCGAACTGGCAACCGATCCACGCCACCGGTTCGATCAGCACCGGATGGAGTCCGTAAAGCAGCATTGAAGCGATGAGGAAACAGGACCGCTTCAGTTCACTTGACATGGCTGCGCAGGAGCGCCACGAAAGCAGGCCCACCAGGAGCGTGTTGACCAGGTGCATTCCGAGTGACACGACATGCATCGGTCCTGGCGCGCCGTCGAACAGACGGACTTGCAGCGTGAACAGCGCTACGCCCAGCGGACGGAAGTAATTTGTCCAGTCGTTGAAACCCCTGAGGATGAAGTGCTTCCATTCATCCCCGTGACGCAGCCATGCCCGTTCGTTAAAATCAAACCAATCGTCCCAGACAAAATTGGCATGGATAACTGGCCAATATACGAGAGCCACCACGATAACCACGATGGCTGCAATACCAGTGAAACCGTAATTCAATTTGATGCGCATCTTGCGTCCATGGGGTTTTCATTCGGTGGCGCGTACTTGCCTGAGCCGGCATCTGGTGCATCCCATGCTCTGACTGCTGCGCTCTTCATGAGCCTGTTTCAGAGCCAGCGGGCGCGTTTGAGAGCGACGTAGAGCACGCCGACCACGCCGACTACCAGTGCGATCATGGCCGGATACGCCCACGTTTCATCCAGCTCCGGCATATGATGGAAATTCATGCCGTACCAGCTGGTGATGAGAGTGGGTGCGGCGAGCATGGCGGCCCAGCCGGCGAGTTTCTTCATCACCTCGTTCTGGCCGAAGGTGACCAGCGAGAGGTTGACGTTGATCGCGGCGGTGAGCATTTCGCGCATCGCGCTTATGGATTCGTTGACGCGGAATACGTGATCGTAGACGTCGCGGAAATACGCACGCAACTCGTCCGGGATCAGGTTCGGGTGCAAGCGCACCAGCTGGCTGATGATGTCCTGCAACGGCGCCACCGCGAGGCGCAGCGTCATCAGGTCGCGCTGCATGTCGTACAGACGCTTCACCGTGCTGCGTTTGAACGTCTCGGCGAAGATGTCCTGCTCCAGTCGCTGCAGTTCTTCGCGAAAGTCGCGCACGATCGGCAACAGGTTGTCGACGATGAAATCGAGTACGCCGTACAGCGCGTAGCTGGGGCCAAGTGCCAGCAACGCTGGCGTGTGTTCGCAGGTGCGTCGTGCCGGCGCATAGGAAAGCGAGGCGCCGTGGCGGATGCTGACCAGGTAGCGCGGGCCGAGGAACAGGTGCGTCTCGCCGAAGGCCAGATGACCTTCGATCAGCTGAGCGGTCTGCACCACCAGGAACAGCGAGTCGCCATAGGTTTCCAGCTTGGTGCGCTGGTGAGCGGCATGCGCATCCTCGATCGCCAGGTCGTGCAGACCGAATTCCTGCTGCAGCTTGAGCAGCAGGGCCTCGTCCGGCTCGTGCAAGCCGACCCAGACGAAGGTGTCCGGCTCCTTCAGCACATCGCTGATCGCGTCGAGGCTGATGTCGCCGATGCGGCTGCCGTCGTTCCTGTAGGCGATGCAGTTGACCACCATCGGCTGCTCGGTGGTCGACGGTGCTGGCGCTGGCGGCGTGATCAGGTTCATATACGCATGATGCCCGGCGTCTGGAGACAGGGCAATTGCAGCAGCGCAGATGTTCTTGTGTGAGCGACTTCAGTCGCGATAGCTCTTTCTGCAGAGAGAACACAGGAGCGCCGCGACTGAAGTCGCTCACACAAGCTAAGGATGGTCTGAATAAGTCTTTGTCCGTCATTCCAGCGAACCCCGAACAGGGGGCAAGAGCTGGAATCCATCGTCTTAAGTGCCTTGCAGCGGCACTGGATCCCAGCTCTTGCCCCCTGTTCGGGGTTCGCTGGGATGACGAGTTATTCAGACCATCCCTAGGGAATTTTGCGTGGAATATGGTTACGCCTGCCGCGATTTCAGCCGCTTCAGGATTTCCTCGCGCGCCTCGCGCAGGATCGAGTCGCGGTCGAGGCTGGCGACGATCTCGGCGACAGCGCGTTTGGCACCGGCTTCGCCCCAGGACTTGCCGGCGATCAGGTAGCGTTCGGCGGCGCGGCCGATCAGTACCGTGGCGTACCAGCCAAGTGCGCCTTGCGCGGCAGCGGTGACCACCATCGACAGGCCCGCGCTGACACCCTTCAGCGCTGAGGCGACCAGCTGCATGCCCCAGATCGCGCCCATCAGCGCGGCCAGCTGAGCCGAGATCACCGCCACTAGCCGACCGGACTCGGCGCGGGTCAGCGGCAGTCCGTACACGCGCGACAGCTGCACCACCATCGCCGCATCGAGTCCTGCAGCAGCGAGCAGGTCGGCGACCGGGATCGGATTCAAGGCGACCGCCACGCCCTTGGCGATGCAATAGTGACGGATCAGTTTTGAGGCGACCGCCTGCCGCGTCTGTGCGATGCGCGCGCTGACCTGGTCGGTGAGTCGTCCGGCGTACAGTCCGGCATTGATCGCCGAGAGCGTCTTGCCTTCGCGTGCCGCGATCGCCAGCAGGCGTTCGCGCAAGGCGGCGACATCGGGTGTGCGTGCCTGTTCGTGCACCTGCTCGCGGCCGCGCGCGTCGACCTCGATTACCCGCTGCGCGGCGGGATGTGCGGCCACCGCCAGTACGTCTTCCGTGCGTACCAGCCCACTCATGCGCAGGCGCAGATGTTCCAGCAGGCTGTTCAACTCGGCGCGACCGTAGCGGTCGGCCTTGTTCAGTGCCAGCAGCAGCGGACGCTGGGTGGCGGCGAGTGTCTTCAGCGCGTCGAGCTCCTCGCGGGTGAGGTCGCCGTCGCAGACGAAGATCACCAGGTCGCTGACCTCGGCCACCTCGAACGCGAGTTGCTCACGTGCCTCGCCATCCAGTTCATTGATGCCGGGTGTATCGATCAGCACCAGGCCATCGTGCTGTGCCTCGTCGAGCATCGCGTGCGACGCATCGGTGGTGGTGCCGTGCAATACGCCGACAGCGAACGCCTCACGGCCGAGCAATGCATTGCCCAGTGCCGACTTGCCGGTGGAGACGCGACCGAACACGGCGACGTGAAGCTCGCCGCGTTCGAGCTTGTCCAGCATGTTTTCGATGCGGCCGAAATCGGTGGCCAGCTCGCTGCGTATCGAGGCCGGAATGGTCGGATCATCGAGCAGATTGCGCAGGCTGTCGGCCACCCGCGTCGAATCGGCGGTGGCGCTGCGCGGTGGTGGCGTCGCAATGGGATTGGTGTGCTCAGGCGCAAGCCAGCCACGCAGGCGTTGCCACAGCTTGCCGGCTGCCATCGTGATGCCTGCTTACTTCGGTGCGAGCTGCAGGTGGGCGTTGATCTTCACGTCCGCGCCGATCACCGAGGTATCGGCGTAGTCACCGGTCCCTACGCCGAAGTCGAGTCGCTTCACCGTACCGGCCACATCCAGCGTCGCGCCATTGCCCTGCGGCTTGAACGTCACCACGAGGCTGACCGGTTTGGTCACGCCGCGCAGGGTCAGGTTGCCATCGGCGATTACCTGCGCACCGTTCTGGCGGAAGCCGGTGGTGACGAAGTGTGCCTGCGGGAATTTCGCCACATTGAAGAAGTCCGAACCGGGCAGGGCGCCGTCGCGATCCTTGTCGCCGGTCTTCACGCTGGCCAGGGTCACGTTCACGTCGAATTTCGAGGAAGCGAGTTTCGCGGCGTCGTAGCTGACCGCTGCGGTCCATTGGCCGAACTGGCCATTGAAGGAGGCGCCCTGGAAGCTGCCGCTGAAACCAAGTGTGCTGGCCGCAGGCTGCACGCTGTAGTCCGCTGCTGCGGCTACGCAGGGCAGCGCGAGTGCAAACATCAGGATGGCGAGACGCTTCATCAGGATTCTCCTCGGGGAGTGGAGTCGTTGCGCAGGCGGCCGAATGGGAGCATCCGGCGCAAGACGTTGTCATGGTCGAACACATGATGCTTCAGCGCCGCACCGACGTGCCCCACCAGTACCAGCACCAGCAGCCAGAACAGGTATTCGTGCACGCCATGCGAAAAATGGCGCAAGGCGTCGTTCTTTGCGCCGAGCGCCGGCAGGTTGAACAGCTTGAACCATTGCAGCGGCTTGCCGGTGACGGAGTTGAACCACCAGCCACTGAGCGGGATCGCCAGAATCAGTGCATACAACACACCATGGATCAGACGTGCAGCCAGCAGCTGCCAGCGCGGCGCCGGCTCCTCCGCTGGCCGCCCATCGCGCCAGCGCCACAGCATGCGCAACAGCACCAGCGCGAGCACGGTCAGGCCGATCGATTTGTGCAGGGCCAGCCAGTTGATCTTCTGCATCGGCGAATGCGCCAGGTCCATCAGCAAGCCGAAGATGCCGTTGCCGATGATGGCCAGCGCGATGACCCAGTGGAAGAACTTGGCCACCGAACCCCATTGGTGGTCATTGCTGCGCAGACTCATGGTTGCTCCTTCAGGGATGGGACAGCGTGATCGTCGCGGATCGCTTCAAGCTCCAGCCACACGCTTATCTGGTGTCCGATCGAATCGGAATAGGCGGTTATGCCGAAGGCATCGCGATCCAGCATCGTGGTCGCCGAGAAGCCGGTTACGTCGTGCAGGCCGTAAATCGTTCGTCCGGCGCGGTTGAAGGTGAAAGGAATGCTCACGGATTGTGTCGTCCCCCGTATGCTGAGCTGGCCATGCAGCACGCCGTGAAGGGCATCCTTGCGTTCGACGCTGGTGCTGACGAAATGCGCATGACGATCATGCGTACAGTCGAGCAGGTCTGGCTTGCAAACAGCTTTGTTCCAGTCCGCATCGCCCATGTCCAGGCTGCCCAGGTCGATATCCAGTTCGGTGGCCGCGGTGCTCCAATCAGCTGGATCAAAACGCAGCCAGCCTTTGGCAACATGCAGCCGTCCGAACGGACGCGAATAGCCGTCGTGGCTGATGCTGAAGACGATCTGGCTATGTACCGTATCGTAGCGATAGCTGGCGCTGGCGGCATGCGCTGATCCCAGCGGGAGCAGGATCGCCGCAAGCCACAACAACCAGTTGATTGAACGCGAACGGAGCATGGGGCGAAGTCTGGCCGATCGGCGCCGACGGTGCCAGCGTCCATTCGGGAACGATTGGTTTCCCTGGTCAATCCAATGGCCGAAGCGCGCTTGGCTCGCAGCTGGAGTTTCATGGCTCTGTGAGAGCGACTGAATCTGCTCCCGCAACAGTCCCGCAGGAACGGTCAGAACGTGCGCTGCACCGAGTAGTCGGCCAGCGTGGCGAGCGCGTCGCGATAGACCGAGGCAGGCAGGGCGTCGAGCGCAGACTGGGCCGCTTCGGCATGCATCACGGCCCGTTCGCGGGTCCGCTCCAGCGCACCGGAATCGCGGATCGAGGCAATGATGCGATCGAGCGAGTCGAGGCCGCCGTGCTCGATCGCATGGCGCAGCGACTGCACCTGCTCGGGATTCGCCTTCTCCAGTGCATAGATCAGCGGCAGGGTCGGCTTGCCTTCGGCGAGGTCGTCACCGATGTTCTTGCCCAGGGTGCCGGCATCGCTGACGTAGTCGAGCAGGTCGTCGGCAATCTGGAAGGCATAGCCGAGTTCCATGCCGTAGCGGCGCAGCGCGGCCACCTGGGATTCGGGCAGGCCGCCGAGGATGCCGCCGAGTTCGGTGGCGGCGGCGAACAGCACGGCGGTCTTGCGCTCGATCACCGCCAGGTAGGCCGCTTCGCTCACGTCGGCGTTGCCGATGTTGAGCAACTGCAGCACCTCGCCCTCGGCGATGGTGTTGGTGGTGTCGGCGAGGATGCGCATGATGCGCATGTCGTCGAGTTCCACCATCAGCTGGAACGAGCGCGAATACAGGAAGTCGCCAACCAGCACGCTGGCGGCATTGCCCCACAGCGCGTTGGCGGTCTTGCGGCCGCGGCGCAGGTCGGATTCGTCGACCACGTCGTCGTGCAGCAGGGTGGAGGTGTGGATGAACTCGATGATCGCGGCGAGCTTGGTGTGATGGTCGCCGCGATAGCCGGCGGCGCCGGCGGCCAGCACGTGCAGCATCGGGCGCAGCCGCTTGCCACCGCTGGCGATGATGTGGTCGGCGATCTGGTTGACCAGCACGACATCGGAGGACAGGCGTTGGCGGATCAACGCATCGACGCGCTGCATGTCGGCAGCGGCGAGGTCGCGCACATGGGCGAAGTCGGCGGGGCGTCGGGCGTCGGCTGGCATCGAGTTCATGGAGGCTTCAAGGCGGCGTATCGTCACGATTATAGGGCCCTGCGGCAAATTCCGCCGCGGTTTGCGGCAAGCGTCGGATCAACGGGTGAGCATTTCCCGCGAAAGCCGTTGCCCGGGATCACAGACACCGCATAGCCGGGCGTTCCGGTGGTTGCCTGCAGGGGTTTGCAATAGCCGGTGACTGGCCCAATCATGGTCACCTGCGGTTTCGTGTGACCGTGCCCCGAGTGCCGAGCCGATGGCCCATCAAATCATTGCGCTGATTGCCCAGTACGGCTTGCTCTTGGTGTTCTTCAATGTGCTGGTGGAGCAGGCTGGCGTGCCGGTGCCAGCGGTGCCGACCATGGTCGTGGCCGGTGCACTGAGTGCCAGCGGCAAGCTGCCGCTGGCCGGCGTCATGCTGGCGGTGGTGCTTGCCTGCCTGCTCAGCGATCTGGTCTGGTACTGGGCGGGTCGGCGTTTCGGCGCCGGCGTGATGCGCACGATCTGTCGCATATCGCTGTCACCTGATTCCTGTGTGAAGCAGTCCGAGTTGCGCTTCCAGCGCTGGCGCGGGCGGATCCTGCTGATCGCCAAGTTCGTGCCGGGGTTGTCGACGGTGGCGCCACCGCTGGTCGGTGCGATGGGGTTGCGCACGACCACCTTCGTGTTGCTCGACACGCTGGGATCGCTGCTATGGGCAGGCGTTGCAGTGGGGCTCGGTTATGTCTTTGCCGCGCAGATCGACGACCTGTTGGCCGACTTGGCCAGTGCCGGCACGCTGGCGCTGGAGCTTCTGCTGGCCCTGCTCGTGCTCTATATCGCGGCCAAGTGGTGGCAGCGTCGGCGATTGCTGGTGGCCTTGCGCATGGCCCGGATCACGGTTGACGAGCTGAGCGAATCCATCGCGGATGGGCAGAATCCCGTGGTGGTCGACGTGCGCTCGCAAGCGGCGCGCCTGCTCGACACGCGAATCATCCCCGGTGCCTTGCTGGCTGATCTGGACGGTGTCGACCAGGCACTGCAGGACATCTCGCGGGATCGCGAGCTGGTGATCTATTGCAGTTGCCCCAACGAAGTCTCCGCCGCCAAGGCGGCCAAGCTGCTGATGGCGATCGGCTATCGCAACGTGCGCCCGCTGCTGGGTGGCCTGGATGCGTGGGATGCGGCTGGTTATGTGATCGACCGGCTGCCATCGGACGCAGGTGCGAGTGGCGATGGTCCATTGCACATGACGGCCTGAGGCCGATCCGCACGACTCTTCGGAAAATTTTACGCGTTCTATACGCGTAGTTGCTGCCGCGATACCCCGTTCTTATACGGCACTTTCTACAGTGCGCGTCGCCCTTTCATGGAGTCGACGCCGATGGATTTCGTCTACCTGCTGTTCTTGTTCGTGCTGTGCGCGGCCGTGCTGGGCTTTGCGCTGCTCTGTGATCGGCTGAGTCCGCGCAAGTAGAGCGGTTGCCGCGTCTGCCTTCCCCTTACTGCATGAGTTCCCAGTCATGAATGTCCTGTATGTCCTCGCCGGCCTGATCGCCGTGGCGCTGGCCGGCTACCTGTGTGTGGCCCTGCTCAAGCCGGAGTGGTTCGAATGACCACGAATGATTTCCTGCAGGTCGGTCTGTACCTGGTGGTGTTGCTGCTGCTGGTGAAGCCGGTCGGCAACTATATGGCGCTGGTGTTCGCCGATGTGCCGAACCGGATCACCCGCTTTGGTGGTGGCGTGGAGCGCGTGATCTATCGCCTGTGCGGCATCCGCGACGATGAAGCCATGGGCTGGAAGCGCTATGCGCTGGCCATGCTGCTGTTCAACGTGCTCGGCGTGCTGGTCGTCTACCTGCTGCAGCGCATGCAGCAGTGGTTGCCGCTGAACCCGCAGCACTTCACTGCAGTGTCGCCCGATTCGGCGATGAACACGGCGATCAGCTTTGCCACGAACACCAACTGGCAGGGTTACGCCGGCGAGTCGACGATGAGCTATCTGACCCAGATGCTGGGTCTGGCTGTACAGAACTTCCTCTCCGCGGCAACCGGCATCGCGGTGCTGGTGGCAGTAGTGCGCGGGTTCAGTCGGCGCAGCTCGCTCAGCATCGGCAACTTCTGGGTCGACCTCACCCGCAGCGCGCTCTACGTGCTGCTGCCGCTGTCGCTGCTGATAACAATGCTATTGGTGTCGCAGGGCGTGGTGCAGAACTTCAAGTCCTATGTCGACGTGCCGGTGGTGCAAACCACCAGCTACACCGAGACGGTGAAGGACGCTGCTGGCAACGCAGTGAAGGATGCCGCAGGCCATGAAGTGACCAAAGAAACGCAGGTCACCACACAGACCCTGCCGATGGGCCCGGCCGCGTCGCAGATCGCGATCAAGATGCTCGGCACCAATGGAGGTGGCTTCTTCAACGCCAACTCGGCACATCCTTACGAGAATCCCACGCCGTTCTCCAACTTCATCGAGATGCTGGCGATCTTCCTGATTCCCGGGGGGCTCTGTTACATGTTCGGCATGCAGGTGGGCGACCGACGCCAGGGTTGGGCGATCCTCGCCACGATGCTGCTGATCTTCATCCCGCTGACGATCGGCCTGGTTGCGGCCGAGCAGGCCGGCAATCCGGCGTTGCATGGACTGGCGGTGGATCAGCATGCCTCGGCGCTGCAGGCCGGCGGCAACATGGAAGGCAAGGAGACCCGCTTCGGCATCGCCGCGTCCGGCCTGTTCGCGGCGATTACCACGGCTGCCTCGTGCGGTGCGGTCAATGCGATGCACGATTCGCTGACCCCGCTCGGTGGCCTGGTGCCGATGTGGCTGATCCAGCTGGGCGAGGTGATCTTCGGCGGTGTCGGTTCCGGCCTGTACGGCATGCTCGCGTTCGCGGTGGTGGCGGTGTTCATCGCCGGGCTGATGGTGGGCCGTACACCGGAATACCTCGGCAAGAAGATCGAAGCCTACGAGATGAAGATGGCCAGCCTCGCGGTGCTGCTGCCGTGTGCGCTGGTGGTGATCGGCACGGCTATCGCGGTCATGGTGCCGGCGGGTGTGGCGGGTGTCGCCAATCCCGGCGCGCATGGCTTCAGCGAGATCCTCTACGCGGTCAGCTCGGCTTCCAACAACAACGGCAGTGCGTTCGGCGGCCTCTCGGCGAACACGCCGTTCTGGAACGTGCTGCTCGGCATCTGCATGTTCCTCGCACGTTTCCCGCTCGCCATCGCGATGCTGGCAATGGCCGGCTCGCTCGCTGCCAAGCGCCACGTACCCGAATCCGCCGGCACCTTGCCTACGCATACGCCGCTGTTCATTACGCTGCTGGCCTGCGTGGTGGTCGTGGTAGGCGCGCTGACTTTCCTTCCGGCACTGGCCCTGGGGCCAATCGCCGAATCCCTGATGTCGGGACACTGAATCATGACCGCACAAACCCAAGCAGCGAGTGGCTTCAGCCGCGAGCTGGTTCTCACGGCGATGGCCGATTCGTTCCGCAAGCTGTCGCCCCGGTTGCAGTTCCGCAATCCGGTGATGTTCGTTGTCTTCGTCTGCAGCGTGCTGACCACGTTGCTGTGGGTGCAGGCGCTCGCCGGCCACGGCGAGGCGCCGACCGGCTTCATCTTCTGGGTCAGCCTGTGGCTATGGTTCACCCTGCTGTTTGCGAACTTCGCCGAGGCGCTGGCGGAAGGTCGCGGCAAGGCGCAGGCCAATGCGTTGCGCAGTTCGCGCAAGGATGTGATCGCGAAGAGGCTGGCATCGGCCGATCGCCATGCAGCGATGACCTTCATGCCATCCAGTGAGCTGCGTACCGGCCACCACGTGCTGGTCGAGGCTGGCGAGCAGGTTCCCGGTGACGGTGAAGTGGTGGTCGGTGCAGCCAGCGTGGACGAGAGCGCGATCACCGGCGAATCCGCCCCGGTGATCCGCGAATCCGGCGGCGACCGCAGTGCGGTCACCGGCGGCACCAAGGTGCTGTCGGACTGGCTGGTGGTGCGCATCACCAGCAATCCGGGCGAGAGCTTTCTCGATCGCATGATCGCGATGGTCGAAGGTTCCAAGCGGCGCAAGACGCCGAACGAGATCGCACTGACCATCCTGCTGGCGAAGTTTACCCTGATCTTCCTGCTCGCCTGCGCCACCTTGCTGCCGTATTCGATCTACAGCGTGCAGGTCGCCGGTGCCGGCCATCCGATCACGCTCACGGTGTTGGTCGCGCTGCTGGTGTGCCTGATCCCCACCACGATCGGCGCGCTGCTGTCGGCGATCGGCATTGCCGGCATGGACCGGATGATCCGCGCCAACGTGATTGCCACCTCTGGCCGTGCGGTCGAGGCGGCCGGCGACGTCGATGTGCTGCTGCTCGACAAGACCGGCACCATCACCTTGGGCAACCGCCAGGCGGTGGCGTTCTATCCGGCACCGGGCATTGACGAAAAAATCATGGCCGAGTCCGCGCAGCTGGCCTCGCTGGCCGACGAAACACCGGAAGGTCGCAGCATCGTGGTGCTGGCGAAGGAGAATTTCGGCTTGCGCGAACAGCAGCTTGAGGCGATGCATGCGCAGTTCGTGCCGTTCACCGCACAGACGCGCATGAGCGGCGTCGATTCCGGTACGCGGCAGATCCGCAAGGGCGCCCTGGATGCGGTGGAAAAGCATCTGGAGTCGCAAGGCAGTCATCTGCCGCCATTGGTGAAGCGCATGGCCGAGGACATCGCGCGCCGCGGCGCCACGCCGCTGATCGTTACCGAGGGCGCCCGAGCGCTGGGTGTGATCGAGCTGAAGGATATCGTCAAGGGCGGCATCAAGGAGCGCTTTGCCGAGATGCGCCGGATGGGCATCAAGACCATCATGATCACCGGCGACAACCCGCTCACGGCTGCCGCTATTGCGGCCGAGGCAGGTGTCGATGATTTCCTCGCCGAAGCCACGCCCGAAGCCAAGCTCAAGCTGATCCGCGATATCCAGGCCGAGAACCGGCTGGTGGCGATGTGTGGCGACGGCACCAACGATGCGCCGGCGCTGGCGCAGGCCGACGTGGCCGTGGCGATGAACACCGGCACGCAGGCCGCGAAAGAGGCCGGCAACATGGTCGATCTCGATTCGAATCCGACCAAGCTGATCGAGGTGGTCGAGATCGGCAAGCAGATGCTGATCACCCGTGGCTCGCTGACCACGTTCTCGATTTCCAACGATATCGCCAAGTACTTCGCAATCATTCCAGCCGCGTTCGCGACCACCTATCCGGCGCTCAACACGCTCAACGTGATGCACCTGGCGACGCCGCAGAGCGCGATCCTGTCGGCGGTGATCTTCAATGCGCTGATCATCATCTTCCTGATCCCGCTGGCGCTGAAGGGCGTGAAGTACCGCGCACTCGGCGCCGGTGCGCTGCTGCGCCGCAACCTGCTGGTTTACGGTCTGGGCGGCATCGTGGTGCCGTTCCTCGGCATCAAGTTCATCGACATGTTGCTGGTCGTGTGTGGACTGGCCTGATTTCTTTTTGCTCGTCATTCCGGCGAAGGCCGGAATCGCTTCTCGGCAACCTCGTGCATCACGGAATGTGGGTCGGGGTTCCGCTGGGATGACGGTTTCTCTACATGGAGCTATGTCATGCAAACACTGAAACTTTCGGTATCGCTGCCCGACGACACCCATCCTGATATGGAGCTGCGCCTGTCGGCCAACGACTCCGATTGCGACGTGGTGATCGCGCTGCCACTGCGGTCGCGCAGCGAACCAGCCACGATCGCCATTGCTGCGGCAAGTCCCCATGACGGGACAAGCAGTGCCGAGGACGACTACGTGCTTGGCGGATACGCCGGCATCTGACAGCCGCATCGTGCGGTTTTCATCAACCATCTCAATCGAAGAAAGTCCGGTGTTGCCGGAGTGCAAGGAAAAAACCATGCAGTACAAGAAAACACTGGCCGCCGCTGTTTTGTTGGCGATGATTCCGACGGGGTATGCGATGGCAGCGCCGCAGTCGGCGGTCACCGCATCAGCACCGGCACAAGTACCGCTGGGGAGCAGTCATTGCGACCCCTACAAGAATTTCGACTGCCTCAATGACTACCTGGGAACGAGTTTCTGGGGGCGCCTGACGAACTACTACAAGCTTGAGTGGGGCCAGGCAGTTGCCCCCACGGACCCTAAGGCACCTGCATCGAGGCGAGCAGGTTGGCCGGCGGCCGCGCAGACAACACCTCCGATGCCGTTTACCGAGTGGCCCTACGGTGGAACCACATCACTCGGTGTGACGCGCCCGAATTCGGTCGACAGTCCGTTGATGACCGCACTGGGCAACACCACTTTCGGCGATTGGCTCACTCGGAACAATTTCCAGCTCTATGGCTGGGTCAATGGCGGCGGCAACCTGAGCACGAGTACGACGAAACCCGGTGGCAATGCGCCAGCGGCGTATGCGTATACGCCCAATACATTCGAATTTGACCAGTTCGTGCTGTATCTCGACCGTTTCCCCGACACGGTTCAGACCGACCACGTCGATTGGGGTATGCGCATTTCGGCGTTGTATGGCGAAAACTACCGCTACACCACGGCGTATGGGTTGGCCAGCTACCAATTGCTGAAGGAAAACAAGGTCAATGGCTACGACTTCCCGATGCTGTATGGCGAACTCTACATTCCCTGGGTCGCCGACGGTCTGATGCTGCGTCTCGGACGCTTCATTTCCATACCGGATATCGAAGCGCAGCTCGCGCCAAACAACTACATGTACACGCATTCGATGGCTTACTCGTTCGATAACTATACGAACACCGGCCTGGAAGGCACCGTAGCGCTCAACAAGAACTGGACCGTGCTACTCGGCGTGACGGATGGTACCGAGGCATTTCCGACGCACTTGAATCAGAGGGAGAACAACCCGTATCCGAACGTCCCGGGTACCGGTCCCGGCCAGGTTGGATACAACCCGCTCTATCCGAACGCGACCTTCAAGACGGATCCGGGTGCCATGCCGTCGGTGTCGGCATGCGTTCGCTATCTCAGCGACGATGGCAAGACCGCCATCATGCCGTGCGCGGATGCCATCAATTCGGGAAGATATGGTTACAACAATCTGCAGTGGTATGGCTTCACGCTCTACCATACGTTCGATGAGCATTGGCATGTTTCTTACGAGGCCTATGACCTTTATGAGAACCGCGTTCCCAACGCACTCAATAGCGATGTGCAAACCATCTATGCCAACGGAGGCGCGCCGTTCTCGTCACGATTCATTCCGTACAACGCCCCCGATCTGGCCATCTGCCGCAACGCTACGCAGTTGACGTGCCGAGCCAGCACGCTGGCCACCGTTGCCTATCTCAACTACAGCCCAGATCCCTTGGACAACTTTTCGTTCCGGCCCGAGTACTACTGGGACAAGAATGGCCAACGTACGGGCGTGGCAACTCGTTATGTGAACTTTGCGCTTGGTTGGCAACACTGGTTCTCGCCGCAACTCGAAGTGCGGCCGGAAATCGCTACGTATCATTCTCTGAACGGCGATGCGTTCAACGGAAATTCGAACGCTGGCATTGCTCCGAACAAGTCCCGCGAGACGATTTTTTCGGGTGACATCATCTTTCATTTCTGAGCGGGGTTCCGTTTGCGAAACCGTGCTGATGATCCGTTAGCTCTTTTGATTTCCCAACTTGGTGGTGCTGCCATGAGCAGGTTGATACGTAATGCATTAATGATGTTGCTGCTGATGACGTTGATTACCGGCGTCGCCTATCCACTGGTGGCCACCGGGCTGGCCCAGCTGGTCTTTCCGCAGCAGGCCAACGGCAGCCTGATCGTGAAAGATGGCAAGCCGATCGGTTCCGCGCTGATCGGCCAGTCGTTCACCGATTCGAAGTACTTCTGGGGCCGGCCGTCGGCGACCACGCCGCAGGCGAACAACGGCGTCAATTCCGGTGGCTCCAACCTGGGTCCGACCAACCCGGGGCTGACCGACGCGGTGAAGCAGCGCATCGCGGCGCTGCGTGCCGCGGACCCGGGCAACACTGAGCCGGTGCCGGTGGATCTGGTCACCGCCTCGGCCAGCGGCCTCGATCCGGAGATCAGCCTGGCGGCAGCGCACTACCAGCTGGAGCGGGTCGCGAAGGCGCGCGGGCTCAGCACCTCGCAGGTGCAGACCTTGGTGAACGAATACACCAGCGGGCGCCAGCTCGGTGTGTTCGGCGAGCCGCGGGTCAATGTGCTGCAGCTCAACCTGGCGCTGGATGCACCGCAGACGCACGGCAGCTGATCGCGCTAACGTAGTGCGCCACCACCCGGACACATCAGCGCATGAGTGAACCATCCCGCGAAGCGCGTGCCGATGCCCTGTTGAGCACCGAACACGACGAGCGCACCCATCGGCTGAAGATCTTTCTCGGTGCCGCGCCCGGCGTCGGCAAGACCTACGCGATGCTGTCCGCCGCACGGGAACTGAAGCGGCAAGGCGTGGACGTGGTGGTCGGCGTGGTCGAGACCCACGGCCGTGCCGAAACCGCGGCGTTGCTGGAAGGCATGGAGGTATTGCCGCGTCGTCAGGTGCGTTACAAGTCGTCCGACGGCAGCGAGCGCGATTTCACCGAGTTCGATCTTGACGCGGCGCTGGTGCGCAAGCCGGCGGTGCTGCTGGTTGACGAACTGGCGCACCGCAACCTGCCGGGTGGCCGGCATGAGCGGCGCTGGCAGGACATCGCCGAGCTGCTCGATGCCGGCATCGAGGTGTACACCGCGCTCAACGTGCAGCACCTGGAAAGCCTCAACGACCAGGTGCGGCGCATCACCGGCATCACCGTGCGCGAGACCGTGCCGGACGTCTTCCTCGATCGCGCACGCGATATCGTGCTGGTTGACCTGCCGCCGCGCGAACTGATCGTGCGGCTGAAGCAGGGCAAGGTCTACGTACCGGAGACGGCAGCGGCGGCGCTCAATGCGTTCTTCTCGCCGACCAATCTGGCTGCGTTGCGCGAGCTGGCGGTGGACACCATCGCCGGCCACGTCGACAGCGACTTGCGCGAGCACATGCTGGCGCGCGGCAGCGCGATGACGGTGCGCCGTCGCGTGCTGGCGGCGATCGACGGTCATGCGCAGAGCGAATACCTGGTGCGCGTGGCGCGGCGCATCGCCGAGCGTCGCGGTGCGCCATGGAGCGTCGCTTTTGTCGATACCGGCGCGCGGCTGGATCCCGCACGGCGCGAACGGCGGGATGCGGCGATGCGGCTGGCGCGCCGGCTCGGTGGCGAGACGATCATCTTGCGCGGCCATGCGATCGCCGACGAACTGCTGGCACACGCCGATCGCGAAGGTGTCGGCCAGATCATCCTCGGCCGTACCCGCGAGCGGGTGGTGGCGCGCATGTTGGGCCGCTCGCTGACCCAGTTGCTGCTGCGCCGTGGCGCGCATCTTGAGCTGACGATCATCGCGACGCCGAGCGAGCGGGCGAAGGCGCGCCGTCGCTTGCGCCTGCCCCAGCCGTCCGCGCGCGGTTCGCGCAGCGAATACATCTACGCCACGCTCACCACCCTGGTCGCGTTCGGGCTGGCGTTCATCGCCGACCGTTATCTGTCGGTGGCGAACCTGTCGCTGATCTTCCTCACCGCGGTGCTGGTGGTGGCGGTGCGCACGCGCATGTCGGTAGCCGTCTATACGGCGATCCTGTGTTTCCTCGGCTACAACTACTTTTTCGCACCACCGCGCTACACGCTTGAGATTTCCAGCTTCGACGACGTGCTGGCGGTGACCTTGTTCCTGGTGGCGGCGCTGGTCTGCAGCCGTCTCGCCACGCGGCTGGCCAGCCAGGTGGAGTCCTTGCGCGGCGCGCACGTGCAGGCACGCGCGCTGCTCACCTTGGGCCAGCAACTGACCACCAGCACCGATGCCAGCGGTATCCGCGACGTCGGCAGCAAGGCGCTGGCGCATGCGTTGCGTTGCGATGCGGCGATCCTCGCCCGCGATGCGGAGCAGGTGCTGCGCGTGGCGGCGAGTGTGCCGCCGGAGCGTACGCTGCTGGCCCAGGATCTGGCCGCGGCCGATTGGAGCGACCGCCATGGCGAGCAGGCTGGCCGCTATACCGACACCTTGAACGGTGCGCCATGCTGGGTGCTGCCGCTGGGCAGCGAGAGCCATCCGCTGGGGGCGGTGGCACTGCGCTTTGATCCGGCGATGGGCGAGCCCGATCCGGATCAGCGCAGCCTCGCGCTGGCGATGACGCAGGACATCGGTCAGGCACTGGAACGTGCACGGTTGTCGGATGAACTCGAAGGCGCGCGCGTGCAGGGCGAGACCGAGCGCTTGCGCAACGCACTGCTGTCGTCGGTGTCGCATGACCTGCGTTCACCCCTGGCCTCGATGATCGGCGCCGCCGGCACGTTGATCAGCTATGAACAGAAACTGCCGGTGGAAGAGCGCCACGAATTGCTCGAGGCGATCCTTGTCGAGGGGCAGCGGCTGGATCGCTACATCCAGAACCTGCTAGACATGACCCGGCTCGGTCACGGCACGCTGAAGCTCAACCGCGACTGGACCGACAGCGCGGAGATCGTCGCGGCATCCGTGACGCGGCTGCGCAAGCTGTTTCCCGATCTGCGCGTGGAAACAGTGGCGCCGAGCGAGCCCGTGCTGCTCTACGTGCATCCGGCGCTGATCGAACAGGCGCTGTTCAACATCCTGGAGAACGCCGCACGCTTCTCGCCGCCGGACGAGCCGGTGCGGGTCAGCGTGCACAGCAACGGCGAACGCCTGCTGATCGACGTCAGGGATCGCGGCCCAGGCATACCGGAAGACGAGCGGGCGCTCATCTTCGACATGTTCTACTCGGTATCACGCGGTGATCGGGCGCCGCAGGGCACCGGGCTGGGCCTGGCGATCTGCCGCGGCATGATCGGCGCGCACGGCGGCAGCGTGGAGGCCTTGCCTGGCGATGGCATCGGCACCACCATCCGTATCAGCCTGCCGTTGCCCCCGCCGCCCGACACGAGTCCATGACCTCAGCCGCTCCACGCATCCTGGTGATCGACGACGAGGCGCAGATCCGCCGCTTCCTCGATATCGGCCTGCGTGCAGAAGGTTATGAGGTGCTGCTGGCGGCCAACGCGGCAGATGGGCTGGCGCTGGCGGCCACGCAGTCGCCCGATCTGGTGATCCTCGATATCGGCCTGCCTGATCGCGAAGGCCACGACGTGCTGGCCGAACTGCGCCAGTGGAGCCAGGTGCCGGTGCTGATGTTGTCCGTGCGCGATGCCGAGAACGAGAAGGTGCGCGCGCTCGATCACGGTGCCAACGACTATGTGACCAAGCCGTTCGGCATCCAGGAACTGATGGCGCGCCTGCGCGCCTTGCTGCGCAACCGCCCCGGCGAACCGGAGCTGCCGCCGCGCTATGACGACGGCCATCTGGCGGTCGACATGGCGCGCCGCGAAGTGCATCTGGATGGTGCGCTGCTGTCGCTCACCCGCAAGGAATACGCGGTGCTGGCCCTGCTGCTGCGCCACAGCGGCCGTGTGGTGACCCAGCAGCAGGTATTGCGCGAAGTCTGGGGCGCCACCCATGTGCAGGACACCCACTACCTGCGCATCGTACTCGGCAAGTTGCGACAAAAGCTTGGCGACGATCCCGTCTCGCCGCGCTGGCTGAAGACCGAGCCCGGAGTGGGCTATCGGTTCCTTGGCGGCGGTTGAAGTCGACCGCCTGCAGTCGCGCGCCAGTTCGCCCTGAGTGCCGGACTTGGCGTCCATTGCGCAGCGCCGGCTGCTAAGGTAGGTCTCGTCGGGAGCATGGGTAGCTACGGCTGCCGTACTCGCACGATGGGCACGTGGCCGCTTCAACCCGACGTCAACGGGAGCCTCGAAAAACCCTCGATGACGTCATCCCCGCGGCTCTCAACAGCCGGATGGCTGGTCAAGCGAGAGGCCTTTGCAACAGCGAAGCTGGCCATCCATCTTGATCTTCCGAAACAGCAATTTGGATTCCCGCTCGCGGGAATGACGAGCGAAAAGCGGTTATTCGAGGTTCCCGTCAACATGAATCTCACCGGCGAGGAGTTGACCGATGTCTTCCGAGTCTGATCCGTCGCCGGTGACTTCGGCCACGAATCGTGGGATCACCATTGTTGCCAGTGCCACCGTGCTGGCGTTGCTGTACTTCGGCAGGGAAGTGCTGGTTCCGATCACCCTCGCGCTGATCCTGAGCTTGTTGATCGCCCCATTGATGCGTGGTTTGCGCCGGCTCGGGCTGGGCCACACGCCGTCCGTGCTGATCGCCGTGCTTGCACTTGCCATGTTCCTGGTGGGGCTGGCGACGGTGATGGGCTCGCAGGTCGTGCACCTGGCCAGGAGCCTTCCGCAATACGAGGCGACGATCCACGCCAAGGCCCAGACGCTGCGCGACGTGACCATCGGTCGCATGGAGCTGATGCAGGGTGAAGCCGGCAAGGTGATGGGTCAGCTCAACGATCGCAGTACCGACGAGCCGGCGGCATCGGCCGCTGTCCAGCGAGGGCTGGTTGCTTCGACCAGGACCATCCCGGTCGAAGTGCATGCACCACCAGCGGGTCCGATGACGGTGATCACGCGGATCCTTTCATCGATCTGGGTGCCACTGCAGACGGCGGGCATCGTGCTGGTCGTCCTGCTGTTCGTCCTGCTGGAAAACGAGGCCTTGCGCGATCGCTTTATCCGCCTCGCCGGCGGCACGGATCTGCGCGCCACGACAGCGGCGATCAATGACGCCGGCGAGCGTCTGTCCCGGTTCTTCGTCTCGCAGTTCGCGGTCAATTTTGGTGTGGGGGCGGTGATCTGGCTGGGGCTGGTGATCATTGGTCTGCCCGATGCGCCGCTGTGGGCGGCGCTCACCGCCGTGCTGCGGTTCGTGCCGTATGTCGGGGTCTGGATCGCGGCGATTCTCGCCACCTTGCTCGCGGCGGCGGTCGGTCCGGGCTGGTCGCTGATGCTGATGACCGTGGGCCTGTACGCGGTGGTCGAGACGATTGCCGCGCAACTGGTGGAGCCGCAGTTGTATGGACACACCACCGGCTTGTCGCCGCTGGCAGTGGTGGTTGCCGCAATCTTCTGGAGCTGGTTGTGGGGACCGATCGGCTTGATCGTATCGACGCCACTGACCCTGTGCCTAGTGGTCGCCGGGCGCCATGTCAGGGCACTGAACCTGCTGGACATCCTGCTCGGCGATACGCCGGCATTGACGATGCCGCAACGGTTCTACCAGCGCGTGCTCTCGGGCGATGCCGACGAGATCATTGCCGACGCGCGCATCTTCCTGAAACGCAAATCATTCGCCGCCTACTGCGATACGGTCCTGCTGCCGGCCCTGCAGCTCGCCCGCATCGACCTGAACCAGGGCGCGATCAGTCCCGTTCAGCAGATCAAGGTTCGCAGCGCGATCGTGAGGGTCATCGATGCGCTTGGCAGCGAGACGCGCAAACGATCTCGCTGGAATCGTCGCGTTTCTGTCCTCGGTGACTCCAGTCTCGGCCACCTCCTGCGGCAGCAACGCGTGGACGCCAGCGGTCGCTGGCAGGGACCGCTGGCGGTTGCCCCAGGGTCCGTGGTGCTTTGCGTGGGTCTTGGCTCCACCGTGGATGATCTGGTCACGGAAATCCTCGTCCGCATCCTGCGTGACCTCAGCATCGACGCACGCCACCTTACGGTCGAGGACATCGAGGCTTTTGAGGCCGAGCCGCCGCCGGAAGCCACGCCGGACGGGGTCTCGATGGTCTACATCGTCAGCGCTGTCCCGGCCGGGTATCGGGAGCGTGGCGATGCGGTGGCGATGGAAATGCGCCGCCGGTTTCCCGCGGCATGCATCATCGCCGTGCAGCTTCCGGAACTGCTGACAACGGCGGAGTCCGTCACGATCAGCCACGATGTCAATCAACTGGCAAGCTCGTTCGAAGAAGCGGCGCAGCATGCGATTGCCCGGTTCCCGGCTGGCGACCGGCACCCTGCGCGATAAGGCTCATGCTTGCTGCGGCCGTCACATGGCTGCTGCCATCGTCGCAGGGTTTGCCGTATCCGGGCACAAGCGTCGGTCGCGGTGGGAGTTGCGGAAAGAGATACGGCCGGATCCGGCCAGCGGATGCGCGGGCGATGGGCAAGTTGCACCAGAAACCGGGCAACGCTCGGGCCCATCGGTGCTGGCTGAGGACCGAACCGGGTGTTGGCATCGTTTCATAGCCGTTTGAACCGGATCGTTTGAACCGGTCTGGGACCATCGCTGACGGTGGCCAGAACCCGTACGGTGCTTGCCTTCCGCAGCAGACGGTCTGCGTCGGAGTCGACCCACGTCGGAGCGGGGTTTCCGCAGGTGGATTCGGTGGCCGGCGCGGTTATGATAGCCAGTCAGATTCACCACTCCGGCCGCAACTCATCGCATATTTGCGACCGACTCAACAGAGGACATTCCCATGGCACGCGGCATCAACAAAGTCATCCTGGTCGGCAATCTTGGCGCGGATCCGGAAATGCGCCATACCGGTGGCGGCACGGCGGTCACCACGATCAATCTTGCTACGTCCGAGTCGTGGACCGACAAGCAGTCCGGCGAAAAACAGGAGCGCACCGAGTGGCATCGCGTGAAGCTGTTCGGCCGACTGGCCGAGATCGCCGGTGATTACCTGAAGAAGGGCCGTCAGGTCTATATCGAAGGTTCGCTGCGCACCGACAAATACACCGGCAAGGACGGCATCGAGCGCTACTCGACCGACATCATCGCCAGCGAAATGCAGATGCTTGGTGGCAACGAGGGCGGCGGTGGCGGCGGTGGCGGCCAGCGTGAGCGCCCGCAGAGCAGCGGCGCCGGTGGCCAACGCCAGAGTGGTGGCCAGTCACGCGGTGGCGATGATTACGGCAGCCAGCAGCGCCAGGCACCACCACCGGCTGACAGCGGTTTCGCGGATGACGAGATTCCGTTCTAGGATGTTAGTTAGCTTCAGTTGTACATAAATTACTTCGATGGCAGGAATTCACATTCCTGTCATTTTTTTGGTCATGTTTTGTGGTAGATCACTACGTTTGACTGATTGATCGTAAACGGACTGATTGATCGTAAACGGAGATCAACAGTGGATATGGGTAAGGCAACTGGCCCTCGATTTTTCGGGGGTTTTGCTTTTCTAAGTCGGACTTTGGCTCACTGACCAATAAGGAAGTGATAGCCATCGATCAGGGTCCGCTTGGCGTGCAGGCGAGCCGGGTGGCCAAGCACGGCGTGGGCCCCGCCCCTGAAAGGCGGCGGTTGCGCCGTCGTCCTGCTGAATCGCAGCAAGGCCAGCCACCCGATCACGGTGACGTGGGAGGACTTGCACCTTCCTTCATCGTTGGGTCTGAAGATGCGCGACTTGTGGACTCACCAGGATTTGTACGGGGCCAACGGCAGCTTCTCCGTGGAGGTGCCGTCTCATGGCGTGGTGATGGTTCGGCTGGACTGATTCGTCGGGTTGTTGTCGCTGGTGCAAAACACCAGCCGCCTGACCGCTTTCGCCACCTCGCTGCCCGCGATCGCCTTGATCGCTTACGGCTCAACTGGCAGTTATCGGCCAGAAGCGGACGGTCAGTCTCATGAAGTGTCGACGCAGGATCAGGGCGAGGGATGCCTGACCTGCTGTTGGCCATGTCCATAAAACAGTAACCCGATACCGATCAGCAGTGCCGAGCCTCCCACCACCTTGAGCAGGAACAGGCTTGGATTGCTGCTGTCGGCGGGCGGAATCATCGAGGTGACGATTGCCAGCAAGGTGACCGCGAAACCGGTCAGTGCGGCCAGCCAGCAGCCGAGGGTGCCGCCGGGCGACAGGTTGACGCCTTCATTGCGGCCGGCAGCGCGGCGGCGCAGCAGCGGAAACGCCAGCAGGATGTAGAGCAGGGGCAGCAGCGACATGATGGCGGTCATGTCGACCAGGATAATGTAGGCCTCGTGGATGCTTGAGCCGGACAGCGCCGCCGCCAGTACCAGCGAAGTCAGGATGCCCTGTGTGATCAAGGCCACATGGGGCGTGCCGTATCTGGGGTGCAGACGCCCCAGCGCGACGGGCAGGTAGCGATCGACGCCCACCACGAAGGGCAGGCGGGCTGTGCCTGTGACCCACGCGGAGATGGAGCCGATCGTGCCGACCGTAACCAGTGCCGCAGTCAGCGAGCCGAACATTGGCAGGCCGATCCGTTCGCCGATCGCGGACAGCGCCTGCGGGATGCCGGCGATGATGTCGATCGTCGACGCGGGCAGCGCGACCAGCAGGGATGCCGTGCCGGCGATATAGATGGCCGCAATGACGACGCAGGAAATCAGCGTGGCGCGCGGAATCTGCCGGCGCGGGTCCTTGATTTCTCCACCTAGGATCAGCCCGAGTTCAAGACCCTGGAAGGCAAGGGCCATCGTCGCGAAGGTGGAGAAGGTCGCGAGCTTGCTGAAGTCAGGCAGCACGTTCGCCGTGGTGATCGCAGTGGCCGGACCGAACCGGTACGCGGCCACCGCGCCGGCAACGAGGATGAGTGCCGCCGCCGACCAGGTCGCGATGCCGCCGATGTTCTGCAGCCACTTGGCGCGTTCGAGACCGAGGATGCCGAGCCCGGTCGCGGCCCATAGCACCGTCAGGCAGTAGACGAGGTTGTAGCTGCCGTCGCCGGCATGCGCCAGCCCGCGATCGCCGCCGACATGCAGAAAGATGCCGGCGCTGAACAGCAGCGCGAACGGGAAATAGACCAGGTTGGAGACCCAGTAAGTCCAGCCGGCGATGAAGCCATGCACGTCGCCGAACGCGGTCTTCGACCACAGGTACAGGCCGCCTTGTCCGGGCACGCGCGAACTCAGTTCGAGCACCGCCAGCGCCAGGGGAATGAAGAAGCCAACGAGTCCCAGAAGCCACAGCATCAGGCTCGAAGGCCCCACCTGCGCTGCCATCGACAGCCAACGCAGCGCGACGATCGCCGCGATGTTGAACAACACAAGATCTCGAGTGCCGAGCACACGATGCAGGCCAGGTTCATGCGTTGCTGCCGGCGTGGTGGTCATCGTGCGCTTCCCTAGGTGAGCGGTGGATTCAGCAAAAAAACGCAGCGGTTAGTGGGTGCCAAGGAAGCTTTTGCCCGTCATTCCAGCGAAAGCTGGAATCCAGCGTCTTCGTGCCTTGCAAGGGCACTGGATCCCAGCTTTCGCTGGGATGACGAGCTATTCAGAACATCCCTGACGCCCAAGCTCGATACCACGATGGTGGCGAGGCTGCAGCAGGTTCCATCGTCTGCCGCGCACCCCAACCATCGCAGCACCTTCGCCCGAATCAGGCGGCGGCGTCTTCCGCTGCCTGCTTGCTGAAGCCGGTCGATGCAGCTGAGGGCTTGCTGCCGATCTCGCGCAGCGGCAGGCCGGCCATCAGGTTGCGTTCGATCTGTTCCAGGGAGACATTCTTCGTTTCCGGGATCAGCACGAAGGTGATCACCAGGAAGACGAGATTCAGCGCCGCATACAGCCAGAACGTTGCAGCGTTGCCGATGCCGTTGAGCAGGGTCAGGAAGGTGGCGCCGACGATCATGTTGGCGACCCAGTTGGTGAAGGTCGAGCAACCGATGCCGAAATCGCGGCCCTTCAGCGGCTGCACTTCCGAACACAGCGCCCAGATCAGCGGGCCGGCGGACATCGCAAAGCCGACGATGAAGGTCAGCAGCATGGCCACCGTGAAAATCTGCTCGCCGTGCGTGGCGATGCCCAGATGCATCATCGTGCCGACCAGGCCCAGGCCCACCGCCATCACGCTGAAGCCGGTGTACAGGATCGGCTTGCGGCCCCAGCGGTCGACCAGGCCGATCGCGATGAAGGTGGCCAGCACGTTGGTCAGGCCGACCACCGCGGTGAACCACATCTGTGCCGAGGTGGCGTAGCCCATGTCCTGGAAGATGCGCGGCGCGTAGTACATCACCACGTTCATGCCGGTGAACTGCTGCATCACCTGCAGCAGCACGCCCAGGCCGACCGAGCGACGGAAGTTGCGATTCTCCAGGAACAGGTGCCAGCCGCGTTGCGGCATCTTCAGCTGCTCCTCGATGTCGGCTACTTCACGCGCGACATGGCCGGCATCGCCGCGCAACTTCTGCAGCACGTCGGTGGCCTCCTGTTTGCGACCGCGCATCATCAACCAGCGTGGGCTGTCCGGCAGCAGGAACAGGCCGAGCAGGAACAGGATGCCGGGAATCGCGATGATGCCCAGCATCCAGCGCCAGTTGCCGCTGTAGCTGAAGGCGGTATCGGACAGGAACGCCACCAGGATGCCGATGGTGATCATCAGCTGGTACAAAGAGATCATCGCGCCGCGGATATGTTCCTCGGCCACCTCGGCCAGGTACAGCGGTGCGGTGAAGGTGGCCACACCGATCGCCAGACCCAGGATCAGCCGCGCCGCGACCAGTGTCTGCGGCGACCATGCCATGCCGCTGAGCAGCGAACCGGCCACGAACAGCACGCCGCCGAGGATCAGCGAACGCTTGCGCCCCAGCGTCGCGGACATCCAGCCCGCGCCCAGTGCGCCGATCGCCGCGCCGAGCATCATCGAGCTGACGATCCACTCGATCATGTGATCGGAGATCTGGAACTCTTTCTGGATGAACTGGGTGGCGCCGGAAATCACGCCGATGTCCAGGCCGAACATCAGGCCGGCAAGCGCGGCCAGCATGCAGGTGAACAGGGCCGTGGTGCGGGACGGACGGAGCGGGGATGTCGCGACAGTATTCATGAAGGAAATCCTGCAGGCCGTGGATGGCGATGGGCGGTTGGATGAGCAGCGGTTTTCATGGAGTGATTCTCACGCCGGCATGCCGACGAAACGTGGCTCGGGCAGGCCGCGCACATCGAGCCGCGAACGGAACAGCGCGCCGGCGTGGACGTCGGCGTCCAGCTGCGCTGCGGACAGTCCATCGCGCGCGCTGGTGACATACAACGTGTCGAGATCGGGACCGCCGAAGGCGGGGCGGGTCGGCTGGCGCGCCGGCACCGGCAGCATCTGGCGCAGCGAGCCGTCAGCGGCATAGCAGACCACGCGAGCCAGGCCCCATTGCGCGTTCCACAGCGAACCCTCGGCGTCGACACACGAGCCATCCGGTTCACCGGCAACATCGCCCAGGTCCGCAAACAATTGCGGTGTGCCCAGCGTGTCGCCGTACTCGCAGCGCTGGATGCAGCGTGCCGGCGAGTCGCAGTAGTACATCGTGGTGCCATCGGGACTGAAGGCGATGCTGTTGCTGATGGCCACCTTAGGCAGTGCGATCTGTTCCAGACCGAGGTCGGCATTGAGCCGCCAGAAACTGCCAAGTGCCTGCTTGCTGCCCTCGGCGGGCTCGTGCATCGTGCCGAACACGAAGCGGCCCTGGCGATCGCAGGCGCCGTCGTTGCAGCGTGTCGGCAGGTCGGGTTCGATCTCGTGCAGTGTCTGCAGCTGGCCATCGGCGAGGCGGAAAAACGCCAATCGCGTGGTCAGCGCCAGCAGCAGCCAGCCATCGTTTTCGCATAGCGCGAACGAGGCGAGTCGCTCGGGCATCGGCCAGTGTTCCAACGCACCGCTGACAGGGTGCAGGCGGTACAGCGTGGCGTGCTGGATGTCGGTCCAGTACAGCGCCTGCGCTCGTTCGCACCAGACGATGCCTTCACCCAGGGTATTGCCGGCGTCCAGCGCAACGTCCATCGGCGCCAGTACGGTCGGCACCGTCATACCCAGCCGCCGTCCACGATGAAATCCTGTCCGGTACACATGCGGCTGTCGTCGGCAGCGAGGAACAGGGCGGCGCGTGCCAGATCCTCGGCCATCAGGAAGCCGGGCATGCATTGCGTGCGCGCAATCTCCTCGCGACCGGCATCGTCCAGCCACAGGCGCACCTGCTTGTCGGTGATCACCCAACCCGGCACCAGACTGTTGATACGAATCTTCTGCTGGCCGAGTTCGCGCGCCATGCCGTTGACGAAGCCGTGTACGGCGGCCTTGGCCATCGCGTACAGCGGATAGCCTGCATTCTTTTTCATCCAGCCGGTGGAGCCCAGGCAGATGATCGAGCCGCCGCCGAGCTGACGCATGTCGGGAATCACCGCCCGGGTGGTGAAGATCTGGTGACGCAGGTTCACCGCCACGTTGCGCTCGAAGTCGGCCGCGTCGATGTCGGCCAGTGCATGGCGTGCGTCGTTGGCCGCGTTGTTGACCAGCACGGCAATCGGTCCGATCTGCGCACGTGCCGCAACGATCGCAGCATGAAGCGCGTCAAGGTCGGTGAGATCACAATGCAGATAGTGCGGTGCATGCGGCACGTCGGCGAGCGACGTACATAGCGACGCCGCGCTGGCATCGTCCACATCGAGAAACGCCACCCGCGCACCCTGGCGCGCGAAGCCTTCGACGAAGGCCGCGCCGATGCCGCTGGCGCCGCCGGTGATCAGCACGCTGCGACCGATCAGGCTGGGATAGCTGGCGAACGAAGGCATCAGCAGACTCCGGAATCGAGGGAAGGCATGCTCACCATTCGGCGACACTGCCATCGTCGTGGCGCCATAGCGGATTGCGCCAGCGATGACCGGCTTCGGCACGCTCGACGACGTAGGCTTCGTTGACCTCGATGCCGAGGCCGGGGCCACCGGGAATCGTGACGTAGCCATCTGCGTAGGCGAATACATTGCGGTCGACCACATAGTCGAGCAGGTCGTTGGCGGCGTTGTAATGGATGCCCAGGCTCTGTTCCTGGATGAAGGCGTTGTGGCACACCGCATCGAGCTGCAGATTCGCCGCCAGCGCGATCGGCCCAAGCGGACAGTGCAGCGCCAGCGCCACATCGTAGGCTTCCGCCATCGCGGCGATCTTGCGGGTTTCGGTGATGCCGCCGGCGTGCGAAGGGTCGGGCTGGATGATGTCGACGCCACCCATTTGCAGCACGCGCTTGAAGTCGTAACGCGTATACAGGCGCTCGCCCAGCGCGATCGGTGCCGGCGCGATGCTGGCGAGTTCCGGAATCGCATCCAGATGCTCGGACAGCACCGGCTCCTCGATGAACATCAGCTTGTACGGCGCCAGTTCGCGCATCAGCACCTTGGCCATCGGCTTGTGCACGCGGCCGTGGAAGTCGATGGCCAGGCCGATGTTCGGGCCAACCGCCTCGCGCACGGCCTGCACGTTCTCCAGCACACGCTCGACCTTGGCGTGGCTGTCGACGAAGTGCATCTCCTCGGTGCCATTCATCTTGACTGCGGTGAAGCCGCGTTCGACCGCGGCCTTGGCGGCCTTGGCCGTATCCGCCGGGCGGTCGCCACCGATCCACGAGTACACGCGAATGCGCTCGCGCACCGGGCCGCCGAGCAGCTCGTGCACCGGGACACCGAGATGCTTGCCCTTGATATCCCATAGCGCCTGGTCGACGCCGGCGATCGCGCTCATCAGGATCGGGCCGCCGCGGTAGAAGCTGCCGCGGTACATCACGTTCCACAGATCCTCGATGTGGCGCGGATCCTTGCCAATCAGGTAATCGGAAAGTTCATCGACGGCGGTGGCCACGGTATGTGCGCGACCTTCCACCACCGGTTCGCCCCAGCCGCAGATGCCGGCATCGGTGTCAATGCGCAGGAAACACCAGCGTGGTGGCACCAGGAACGTAGTGAGTTTGGTGATCTTCATGCACGGTGTTCCTTGGATTTTGGAGAGACAGCCGCCCATGCCTGTGCAAAGGCATGGGCGCGATGGGCGACTTCATCGGCATCGAGGCCGGGCGCATAGAGCGCGGAACCGATGCCGAACCCCTGCGCGCCAGCGGCAACCCATGGCGCCATGTTGTCGGGCGCGATGCCACCGACCGGCAGCACCGGTAGCTCTTTGGGCAGGACGGCACGCCAGGCCTTGAGTGCTTCAGGCGACACCTGGTCGGCGGGAAACAGCTTCAGGCCGTCGGCGCCAGCCGCCAGCGCAGCGAACGCTTCGGTGGGCGTGGCGACACCGGGCACGCAGACCATGCCGGCTTCCTTGGCTGCGCGGATCACGACGGTGTCGGCGTGTGGCATCACGATCAACCGGCCACCGGCGACGGCGACTTCTTTTACTTGTTCCGAGGTCATCACGGTGCCGGCGCCGATGAGATAGCTGTCGCCGAGAGACTGGGCGAGCCGACGAATGCTTTCCATCGGCTGCGGCGAGTTGAGCGGCACTTCCAGCACGCGAAAGCCGACATCAGCGAGCACGTGGCCGATGCTCACGGCTTCGTCGGGACGGATACCGCGCAGGATCGCGACGAGGGGCAGGGGATTGAGCCAGGAGCTCAGCATGAAGAAGTTTCCTTGGGCGCCGCGGACGAGTCGGTGCTGACCAGGCCGATATCGCAGGCAATCTGCCACAGCCCGTGCGCGGCGGCGTCCAGCAGGGAGTCGGCGAGATCGAGGTTGAAATGGGATGCGGCCAGTCGGTAACGCGCGCACAGCGCGGCATCGCCAATCAGTTGGAGCGGTGCGTCGTGGCGGAAACGATTCGTGGCAAGGCTGGAACGCAGCTCCTCACCGATCAGCAGGCCGGAGAGATATTCGGGCACCGCGTCCGGCGCCAGCGCACCGTCGAGCATCAAGGCGCGGGCGGAGAACAGCAGGCTGAATGCTCCCGCCGTGCCGCTGTCGCGTGCCGCGATGACACCGCGCGCAAACGCGTCGGTGTCCGCCGTGGCATCACCCGAGCCGGTGCATAGGATCGAATGCTGCCGTAGCAGCGCAAACAGTTCGCCCGTCATCAGGGTACGGAAATCGGCCACGGCGCCATCGCACACGCGGGCCCACTTGCTGTGCGTGCCTGGCAGGATCCAGGTGGAATCGGAGATCAGCACCGGGTGCAAGGTAAGCGCGCCCAACAACTGGGTTTCCTCGCCGCGCATCACGTCGGGTCCTTGCGGGTTGCGCAGGCCGGGAACGATATGGACGTCCAAACCATCCTTCGCGCGCAGGCTGCGGACGGCGCTGCCGAGCTGCGCCGTGTCGGCGGGAAGGTCCATATACGGCACTTCCAGCCAGCCCTGGTGGCTGCCGACCATGCCGCAGGCCAGTCGGGGCAGCCGGGGCCAGTCCGCGGTGATATCAGTCAACGCAGCATCGAAGCCGCCATCCGGCAGATGGCGAATACCCCAGGGACGCGCCCGCGTTTCGCGGATTTCGCCAGCCTCATCGAGCCAGTAGGCGCGCAGGCTGGACGTACCCCAGTCGAGTCCGATCAAACCGCTCATGGATTCAGGCTTTCCCCATGGCACACCGACATGGATGTTATGCGCATCACGGCGTGGGGTCCTTCCAGATCAGCGTCTGCGCCGGAGCGAGTGGCACCTGGCCGTGCACGATCTTCGCGCTTGCCGGAAGCACGGGGGCAAACGGTTGCGGGTTGTAGTTCACCATCAAATCAAAGCCGCCGCGCCAGTCGATGAACACGCCCTTCGGCAGATCCTCGATCGCCACGTCCGCACGTTGATAGACGCTGCGCACAATCTCGCGTTCCAGTTCGCCATCATCGGTCGACACGCCAATCATGGTGACGCTGCCCTTGCCCAGCTTGCGGGTGGTCGCCGCCGCCTTGCCGGCGTAGTAATGATCGGCATACGTGGCGAGCACCTGGGTACCAGGGCGCGGCGTGAGTATGTCGGCCCAGCGGTGCCACTCGTACGTCTTCCCACCTGCAGCGACTTTCGCGCTGGCGTTTGACGGCAGCATGTCGAAGCCGTCGACATCGTCGCCGATCAGATCGAGGATCGGCGCATACCACGGGCCTTCATGGAACTGGCCGAGCTCATTCTTCTGACCGGTGCGGCTGGTCAGGATCAGGTGACCACCCTGTTCCACATAGCGCCGCCATTTGTCCGCCAGCTGCTGGCTGACCATCTGGTAGGCCGGTGCGATCAGGAACGGATAGCGGTTGAAGTCATCGTCTTCCGCAACGAAATCCATCGGCGCGCCGGTACTCTTTATGGCCAACGTGTAGCCGTTGCGGTAGGACCAGCTGTTCCACAGCGTGGTTTGCGCCTCGACGACACCATCGATCGCGTCGAAGCCGTGCAGGGCGGCACCTCGGTGCTCTACGGCAACGGCCAGCCCGGTCTGATCGCCAATTTCATTCTGAAGGAAGGTTCCTCGACGCCTGGAGGCGACATTGGCGTGACCTACGGCTCGGAAGGCATGGAGCGGCTGGACGGCTTCTACGGCTTCCCGATCGGCGGCAAGGATAGCGGCTGGTATGGCAGCGTGGGTGGCTTCTGGCGCAAGTCCGACGGTGTGCGCGATCCGCAGTTCGCCTCGGACAAGGGCGGTCAGCTCACCGCCACGCTCAGCCACGATCTGGAACATGGTTCGCTGATGTTCTACGCGCGCGACCTGAAGGACAAGAACCAATGGGTCACCGACACGCCGATCTACAATCCGTCCGCGGGCAAGTTCTCGCCCTATCCGGGTTTCAGCCCGCTCACCGGCACCTTCGGCAGCAACGCCGACCGCTACCAGTTCCTGCAGACCACGCCCTGCTTCACCAGCGGCTGTACGCCTGGCGGGCAAAACATCGACATGGCCAACGGCCAGGGCGGTGACATGCACGTGGTCGGCGCCAACCTCGACCTGGATTTCGACAATGGCTGGTCGCTCTCCGACAAGGCCATCCTTGTCGGCGGCGACATGGACACCACGGCGTTTTTCAGCACCGGCGCCAACCCGACCTCGCTGGGCGAGTACATCACCAGCTCCGTCTCCGGCTTCGGCCTGCCCTCCGGCGGCACCGCCACGGCGGTCTACACCAACAACGGCAAGCCGGCGGACTTGAACCAGAACGTCACGGTGCAGAATCCTGAGTACATCCACAAGCGCATCCACTCGCTCAGCAACGAGTTCCGGTTGAGCAAGGAAATCTTCGACGGCAACACGCTGACCTTCGGCAACTACACCGCGGTGTACGGCATGGACCACTCCGAAGACGATGGCCTCAACATGCTGTTGCAGGCGAAGAACAACCCGACCCCGATCGCGGTGGACTACACCGTCGGCGGCAACGTCTACCAGCTCACCGACAAGCAGGGCCTGTTCTGGGCTCCGGGTCCGGCGTCGTGGATGGCGTTCAACGAGGATTGGCACGCCACCACCACGGCGTTCTACCTCGCCGACGAGTGGACGGTGGGCAAGTGGCGGTTCGACGGCGGCGTGCGCTGGCAGCACGACAATATCGGCGGCAACTTCCAGAACACCGCGTCGGGCGATCTCGACGCGAACCCGAACACCGTCTACAACAACAACGCCGAGTACCTGATCGACAGCTGGACCCATTACGGCCAGAACCGCGGTGCGGCGTCGTGGACACTGGGCGCCAACTATGCGCTGGCCGACAATATGAGCATGTACGGCCGCGTCAACAACGGCGCGTTCCTGCCCAGCTTCGACGACATCGTGAACCTCGGCAATCCGCCGACCGAGCACATCCACAACTACGAGATAGGCTTCAAGTATCAGGCCTCGTGGATCTACGCGGATATCGGTGCGTACCATCGCCAGTTCATCGGCGTGCCGTATTCCATCCAGCTGAGCACGGGGCTGGTCAGCCTCGTCTATGGTTCGATGACCAATGGCGTCAACGCACAGGTGATGCTCAAGCCGTTCGAGCGCTTCTCCGTTGCGCTCAGCGGCAACTACATGCACGGCCATTACAACCGCTACGCGGGCTGCGTGACGTATCAGGCGCAGGACGGCAGTTACCTATGCAGCAGCATCTCCGGCATGACGGTGGATCGCCAGCCCGAGATCCAGTACCGCGTGACGCCAGCCTACGAAGTGCCAACCAGCTGGGGCAGCCTGAAGTTCTGGGCCACCTACGAGCACATCGGCAACCGCTTCAGCGATCAGCTGATGCAGCAGCCGATGGGCAGCTATTACGACGTGAGCTTCGGTGCCAACGCCAACATCGGCGAGAACTGGATGCTGAGTCTGCGCGGCACCAATATGACCAACCAGATTGGCATCACCGAGGGCAATGCCCGCCTGTTCGGCTTTGCCAGCAGCGGCGGGGTGATTCTCGCCCGCTCGATCGAGGGGCGTGAAGTCAACTTCCAGGTCAAGTACAAGTTCTGAAGATCTGGGCAACGATGACCGTTGTCATCCGGGAACCTGCGTCGCGTCGGCTGCATCCGTAGCCGACGCGACCTCCTCACCAGCGGTCTGCACCAAGGAACGTATGTCATGCGCCAACCCGTCAAACTCCTGATCATCGCTGCGACTATCGCGGTTAGTCTTGGTGGCGTGGGCGCATGGGCTGAGCCAGTCAACCATCAGGCCGCTACCAGCTATCTCGATGTACTCGACCTGCATGGTGCGCCGCAGACACCGACGGATCGAAGCTTCAACATCTTTTTCGACGCTGGGTCGTGGCATGGCTACAGCCTGCCGGTTGCCGGCGATCTAGCGACAGGCTTTTCAGGCCCCTTCGTGCACAGTCTTGGCGATGGCCAATGGGTCGGCGCACGCTTCGCGCAGTTGGCACTACGCGATACCACCAACAAGCAGCGCATCACTCTGAGCCCGATCGATAGCCACGCGGCGCCGGGCTATCTGGTACGCCAGTTTTTCGGCCCAAACCTGACCGTGCGTCAGACCTTGTTCTTTGCCGATTCCTGGCATGCCTTGGTGCGGATCGAACTCAATGCGACAACATCGCAAGACGTGGATCTTTCCGTTGCCGGGCGCGTGATGCCCCAGCAGCAGGCGGGACTGGTCAAGGACGGCGATACAGTGGCGCAAACCTTCGCCAACTCGAACTCGAAGCTGACCACGCGGCTTCATGCTGACGGCACTCCCATTTACCGGGTCACGCTGTCGGGAGCCGACTATCGCATCGCCCTGGACCAGCCCCTGCATCTGAAGCCGGATCAGACGGCGACAATCTTTGTCGAGCAAACCCTGGTTTACGACGTCCATGCCGACAAGCCAACGCCCGTCGATGTCGCTACGGCCTGGACGCAAAATCGCGCACGCTGGGATAACTATCTGAAGTTCGTGATATCAAGCCGCCTTGCCGGTCTTCCCGACGAGGTCGCACGACGGGTTTCCGTCAAGGCCATGCTGACCTTGCTGGGCAACTGGCGAGCGGCGCGTGGCGACCTGCATCACGACGGTGTCATCCCCTCGTATTCCAACCCCGACTTCAACGGATTCTGGGCCTGGGATTCGTGGAAGCATGCAGCGGCGCTGGCGCAGTTCGCGCCGGAGCTCGCGCGCTATCAAATGCGCGCGATGTTCGACTATCAGGCCGCCGACGGCATGGTTCCGGATTGCATCTATCTCGACAAGGCGGGCAACAACTGGCGCGACACCAAGCCTCCGCTGGCGGTGTGGGCAGCGCTGGAAATCTACCGAGCCACCGGCGACAAAGCCTTTCTGGCCGAGATGTACGACAAGCTGGTGCGCTATCACCGCTGGTGGTTCACGACGCGTGATCACGACCACGACGGCATGGCCGAATATGGTTCGACCGACGGCACCAAGGTTGCCGCCAAGTGGGAAAGCGGCATGGACAACGGCGTTCGCTTTGACGCCATCACCATGCTCAAGAACGGCAATAACGCCTGGTCGATGGATCAGGCGTCGGCCGATCTCAATGCCTACCTGTACAAGGAAAAACTTGATCTGGCGCAGGTCGCGGCCATCCTCGGCAAAACCCAGGATCATGCGCAGTGGCTGAAAGAGGCCGCGACGATGAAGACCGTCGTTCAGATACACATGTTCGACAAGACGCGCGGTTACTTCTTCGATACCAAACTGGGCAGCGGCGATCCCGTGCGCGTTTATGGTTCGGAAGGCTGGACGCCGCTGTGGGCTGGCGTGGCAAGCCCCGATCAGGCCAAGTCCGTGATCCGGGTCATGCTTGATCCGAGCAAGTTCGCCACCTTCATGCCACTCCCCACACTGGCCGCCGACGACCCGCACTTTTCGCCGATCAAGGGTTATTGGCGCGGTCCGGTATGGCTCGATCAAGCCTATTTCGGTGTGGAAGCCCTCAGGAATTACGGCTATGCCCAGCAGGCCGACGAGATGGCGCGCCGTCTGGTACTCAACGCCAAGGGTCTGACGAAGCAGGCGCCCATGTATGAGAACTACGACCCGTTGACCGGTCAGGGTTATCAATCACCCAATTTCAGCTGGGCTGCCGCCAGCTATCTACTGTTGTTGCAGAAGAGGGAGCGTAACGGCCTCGATCTCACCCCCTGACGTCGTCCCTTTTGTACCTGTACCGGGGCCATTATCGGTTGATGTGATTGCATTTGGAGTCTTTGCGAAGCCAATTCGCAACAGTTCGACAGAATGGATCAAGCAATCATCCGGAGTGTCGCCTCAAGGGCAACGATTCCATTGACGTACAGATCATTTTTGCGTCTGTCGCATCCAGGCATGTGCCGAACAATTGGGCAGCCTCCTGCAGCTCCAGACTGGACAGTCCGCAGTAGCCAAGAAGAAGGCCAGGTGTGGCGGGTCTTGCATGGTAGTGCGGCGCTATCGGGTACAGTCCGAGTCCGCGCTCATGCGCGTAATCGATCAGAGCCTCCAGTTGTGTGTGGTCGTAATCGCGCAACCAGACCACCACATGCATGCCGGCATGCGAATCAGCAATCTGGATACGCTCACCGGCATAACGTCGCAGCCCATTGATCAGCACTTCGCGGCGCGCCTTGAGCGTTCTCCCCATTTGCCGCAGATGTCGCTCAAAGCCTCCGCTCTCCATGAAGTGCGCCAGGGCGGCCTGCTCAATCACGGGATTGCAAATATCAGCCAGATATTTGGCGTTGATGAAATCCTGACGCAGTGCTGCTGGCAACACCATGTAGCCCAGACGCATCGAGCCGAACAACGTCTTGGAAAACGTACCCACGTAGATCACGCGGTCGGCATCGTCGAGCGAGCGCAATGCTGCCAGAGGTTGGGAGTCGAAGCGAAACTCGCTGTCATAGTCGTCCTCCAGAATCCAGCTTTGTCTTGCTTCGGCATAGCGCAACAGCTCCAGGCGTCGTGACAACGACATGGTCGGTCCGGAAGGGAACTGATGAGAAGGCGTAACACAGATCAGGCGGGGTGCTTGCATCGGCAACTCGGCGCATACCAAGCCTTCGCGATCCGTGCGCACGGGTAGCAGATTGGCCCCGTGCGCAGCGAATGATTGCCACATGCCGAAGTAATGCGGTTCCTCCATGACAGCGGCGTCTCCTTCGTTCAGCAGGACACGCGCGGTCAAGGCATAGGCTTGTTGTGCACCATTGATGATGAGCACGTGGTTCGGATGCGCATCAACACCGCGCCGAAGCGCCAGATAGCGACAAATCTGCTCACGCAAGGCAAACAGTCCTTGCGGGTCTCCCCGTTCAAGCGGGGTGTAGACCGCAGCGTGAGCGAGTTCACGGGCCCAGATGGTACTCAACGCCGGTTGGGTCATCGGTTCGCCATATTGCATATTCAGACGCAGCCCGTGATGGCGGCGCGTAAGCAATGGATCTCTCTGCGTTCTCGCACGCTTTGCGTAGCGCGACGGTGCCGCGATGGGCTCCCCTTTCAGTAAGCGAAGTGGTGGAGAGGCTTGCAAGTTGCTGACGTAGCTGCCAGCGCCAACCCGGACATATACGAAGCCTTCGGCGCGAAGTTGTTCATAAGCCGCCAATGCGGTGATGCGCGACATGCCGACTTCCTGGGCAAGTGCGCGGGTGGACGGAAGGCGCGTATTGGCTTTCAATCGCCCGTTGAGAATGGAAGCTTTCAAGGCACGGGTAAGTTGTGCGTAAGCCGGCCCTTGGCCATCGAATTCGAGGAACATGGAAACCTCAACAAAGGGTTGTGCCGTTCATGCGGCAGTCCGGATCGGCACGATGCATCCGCAGCGTTCTCGATCGATATTCCTCAATAGCATTCTGCGGCGGCGAGCCGACCAGCCAGTCGCGCGCGCCGCCGGCCGACGGCGAAATTCACCGTCACTTCTGTCGATGTGCCCGGCGTCGCGTCTGTCACCTTATCGACCCAGCACGACCGCCACGGTGCCTGCATTGATAGCCGGTGTGGCAACGATTCGGGATGATTCGTCGATTGCCCGCGGGACTATGGTCAGCGGCCCCACGCCCAGCTGGCGCCGCGCCTCCATCATGCTGGCTTCGCGTTGTGCCTGCGCGAGCTCAGCCGGCGAATGGGCGACAATGGCCAATACCGCGAAGCCGTTGTCGAGTTCGACAATCTGCTCATCCTCGTGGGCGATGGCTGCAGTGCCGATGCAGGTCAGACCGACAGCGAGGGTTGCACCAAGAATCAGACGTTTCATGATGTTCTCCCGACGGGCGGAATGCCCGTAGGCAGGATCCTAGGCGGGCGCTGCGGGCGCTGCCTGAGGAAATCTCGCTAAAATCGTGAGGTGTTTGCTAGGTTATCTACGGAAACGGGCGCGATTCGTTGGCGTGAGTGGCCGGGAGAGTGCTTTGTCTTTGCTCTGTCGCGTCGGGCAGCGCAGTCGACGCAGAGGGCGGTGGCGCATTCATGGCGCACCTGAGCCGATGGATCCAGGTGCTGGCAAGTTGAAATGTGCCTTTTAACCCATGACGGACATTACCGATGCTTGCAGAATCAGCGTAAAGGTGGGCAACACCCGCATCTGTTTCAGATGGCGCTGAAATGCTGTTCGGTCAACAACAAAGACCATACTTGGCCATACCGAGACTCGCGTCAGACTTGGTGTAACCTGAACGGGAGCAGGAGCGGGAATGGAGGTCGAACAAATGGCTGTAGAGTCCGCCCCTGCTGCGTGGATTGCATTCGGTAGGGTCGAGATCGACACCTTGGGCCATCGCTTGTTTGTCGATGGCGAGGAGGTCGCGCTCGAGCGCAAGGCATTCGCCGTACTCGTGCTGTTGGCGCGCGAACCCGGCCGGGTGTTGAGCCGTGACGAGATTCTCGACGTGGTGTGGGGGCATACTCATGTCACGCCTGCCGTACTCAGTCGCATCATCGCGGTGTTGCGTCATGCGCTCGGCGAAAGCGGCGAAGAAAGCCCTTATCTGCATACCGTGCATGGCATCGGCTTCCGCCTCGATGCCCAGGTGCGATCCGCCGGGTCGCGTAAGGAGTTGATTGCGGGCAGGGCATCAGCGGCCACGGAACCCGTGTTCTTGCCGGCCCTCACCAGCGATGTCGTCGCGCCACCGGCCGCAACGGCAGTGAGTCCGGTAACGCCCTTGCAACCTGACAAGACACGCCGGCTCGAAAGGCGATTCGTGGCCGTGATCATCGGTCTGCTTGTGGTGGCGGCCGCGCTGCTCGGGTGGCACCAATTCGCACGTCATCCTGCGGACACGGCGCCGACGGTCGATCTCAAGTCCATTGCGGTGCTGCCGTTCGAGAGTCTCAGTACTGACCAGAACAACGCGTATTTCGCCAGCGGCATGCAAGACATGATCCTGACCCAGTTGGTGGGTATCGGCGGACTCAAGGTGATCGCCCGTACCTCGACCGAGAAGTACCCGAGCCATCCGGAAGACGTGAGAACCATAGCCCGACAATTGGGTGTGGCGACGCTGCTCGAAGGCACGGTACAGAAGGCCGGCAATCAGGTATTGATCAATGTGCAGTTGATCGACGCGAACAGCGGCAACCATCTCTGGGCGAAAGCGTATACACGCACGCTGGACAACGTTTTCAATGTGGAAGGCGAGGTCGCGCAGAACGTGGCGGAGGCGCTGAAGGTGCAGCTGACGTCCGCCGAGGCCGCGCGTATCGAGAAAATACCGACCTGGAACGCCGCAGCCTACGATCTGTACCTGCAAGCCGGCGTGCATGCCAATCGTGCCTTCGATGATCCCGAGCTGTCACAGTCCGAATTGCCCTTGGCGATCGCGCTGTATCAACAGGCACTGGCCAGGGATCCGGAGTTCGCGCTGGCCGCGGCCGCGCTGGCACGCGCCCACATGCAGATGTATTTCTTTGCGCCTGATCGCACGCCCGCGCGACTGGCGGCGGCGAAGACCGCCGCCGACCGCGCCCTGGCGCTGCAGCCGAATCTGGGCCAGGGACATTACGCGCTGGGGCTGTATGACTACTGGGGGCATCGGGACTACGCCGCCGCCAGCACCCAACTGGAGTTGGCCCGGCGTGCCTTGCCCAACAGTGCCACCGTGGAACTCATTATCGCCTCGATCGCCCGGCGGCAGGGTCACTGGGATGAGGCGGTGGCGCTGTTTCACACGGCCACCGTACTCGATCCACATAGTGAGTTTGCGTTCAACCAACTCGCCGTGACCTATCAGAGCATGCACCGCTACGCAGATGCCGACCGGGCCTATGTCGGCGCCATCGCGGTGAGTCGGGACCCCGCCGGCAATCGCGTGGCACAGGCCTTCAATCAGCTGATGTGGAAGGGTGATCCGGCACCGATGCGCGCCGCGCTGGCTGCGCTCGCGCCGGGCAGCGAGGCCTACGCCAGCAATATCATGAGCATGTATTTCGAGCGCTGGTTGGCGCGCGATTATGCCGGGGCCATCAAGATAGTCGAGGCGGACAAGGCCGATGACTGGGTCGACCCTAACAATATTGTGCTGCCCCGACGCTTGTATCTGGCGTGGGCCATGCAGGCGGCGGGAGACACGGCCAAGGCGACGGCGGCGTATGCCGAGGTTGCGGCGCGTATGCGCGCAGCCCTCGTCGATCGACCGGACGACGCGGATCTGCATCTGGCTTTGGGATTTGCGTATGCCGGCCTCGGCCGAAAACCCGAGGCCGTCGCTGAAGGCGAGCGTGCGGTCGCCTTGATGCCGGTCAGCAAGGATGCCCTCACCGGACCGGATATGCTCGCGTCGCAAGCACAGCTGTATGTGAGGGTCGGCCAACCCGACCAGGCCATCGCCCTGATCGGGCGCGTGCTGTCCATACCAAATGGCGCCCCCCTGTCGAGCGCCTTGCTCCGGCTCGACCCGGCCTGGGATCAGCTGCGCGACGATCCACGTTTCAAGGCGCTGCTGAAGTCGTCGAACATTGACTAGTCTGCCGGCGCACTGCTCGATAACGCAGACCAGTGCGTGCTGTTGGGTATCGAGCCCCGTCAGATCCACCGTCGGCCGGCCCTGAAATATGTCAGGCACCAGCACCGATATGCGTCGTGCCGTCCAAGGCTTGATCTCTTCGTCCATCGTGCTGCCATCCGTGTTTCCTTTGAAAGCCAATACTTGAGCATGGGTCTACGTCGATGCACAGTTCGCACCTTAGAGAAAAATTCAACAAGGTCTAACCAGGCGTTCGTTCAAAGCGACCGTGCTGAGTCGCCGCAATATTCGAGTGCCGCGCGTGGCGCGTTAAAAGCTTGCTTCGGGTTGTGCCTTCGCGCGATCGCGTCAATCGCATCCAGGCATTCGCCAAACAATTGCGTGGCATCGCGCAGCTGTGCATTGGACAGTCCGCAATAGCCGAGCATGAGGCCCGGCACGACCGGGCGTTCGTTGTAGTGGGGTGCTATGGAATGCAGACCCAGTCCGCGTTCGCACGCAAGGGTTATCAGTGCATCGATCTGTGCATGGTTGTAGTCGGGTAGCCAGACGACGACATGCATGCCAGCATGGGTTCCCCCGATCTCCACGCGTTCGCCGGCATGGCGGTGCAGGCCTTCGATCAGCTCCCTGCGACGTGACCGCAATTCTCTCGTTATGTATCGAAGATGGCGTTCAAATCCGCCGTCCTCCATGAAGTGTGCCAGCGCTGCCTGCTCGATCGTCGGACAGCCACGGTCGTCAAGACATTTTGCGTTGACGAAATCATCGCGAAGCGCCTGTGGCAAGACCATATAGCCAAGCCTGAGCGCGCCAAACATCACCTTGGAGAGGGTTCCGACATAGATCACCCGGTCGCGATTATCAAGCGAATGCAGGGTCGCCAATGGCTGTGAGTCGTAGCGGAGCTCGCTGTCGTAGTCATCTTCGACAATCCAGCATGGCGCTTTATCCGCATAACTCAGAAGCTCGATTCGGCGTGTCAATGACAGAACCGCGCCGGATGGAAATTGATGGGAGGGGGTGACAAGCACAAGACGTGGTGCCACTGCCGGCAATTCGCTGCAGAGCAACCCTTCGTTGTCGGACCGGATCGGAAGCAGGCGTGCACCATGTGCGCTGAACTGCTGCGAAGCGCCCCAGTAATGAGGCTCTTCGATGGCTACGGTATCTCCTTCGTTGATCAGCACACGTGCGGTCAACGCGATGGCTTGCTCGGTGCCGCTGACGATCAGCACACGATCAACGGAAGTCTGTATGCCGCGTCGCAATGAAAGGTAGCTGCAGACCTGTTCACGCAAGGCCAACAGTCCCTGATCAGCGCCGTAACCAAGCGGACTTTGGGTTGCGGCCCGGGACAGCTCCCGTGCCCAGATGGCACTGAGTGATGGGTTGATATGCGAGGATCCGTATTGCATGTCAAAGCGCACGCCGCGATGTCGTTCCGCAATCGACAGACCTTGGAACTGTCGCGCTCGCTCCGCGTATCGCGATTGTGCCGTTATGCTGGTTGTGCCGACCTGAGACTGAGGCATGGTCTCGATCGGTAGTGCGTTGACGTAGCTCCCGGAGCCCACTTGACCATCGATATAGCCGTCCGTACGCAATTGCTCGTAAGCGGCGAGCGCCGTGATGCGTGAACAACCCAGTTCCAGAGCCAGCTCACGCGTGGACGGTAGCCGTGCATGCGCCGCAAGACGCCCACTGAGGATGGCTGCCCTCAAGGCACGAATCAGTTGCCTGTACTGCGGGCCCTGTCCATCAAGTTCGAGAAACATTCAGGCTGTACCTCGCGCGAAAATCGACGGATCGTGAAGCCGGCCTCATTTAGCGACGAACGAAAGGCGGCTTTTTCGACAGCTCGTGCGGCATCAAGCAACGCTATCCTCGAAATGCACGGAATAATCCAACGCTGGCAAATGCGTTGCCATGTGCCGGAAGCCATCCGGCAGCACATCGGATCGATGAACCACCAGGTGCATGGCTTGGTGCAGTCGCAAGTCAGGCGAACTGCAGTGACCAGGCGAGAGGCCCCGTTTGGCCGGTGCGGGTTTGCATCTAAATCTAAGTTGTCTTTCGTGCCGCTCGGTTTTGGTTTCCCGCCGATATGGCAATCTATTGGGAATTGATACCGGCCAGGCACTGCACCAGCTTGTCCAGCGCCACGCTCCAACCTTGTTCGTGGCTCGGTTTGGACGCACTCGGTGTGGACGCAGCTATCAGGTTTGCATGAGTGAAGGTGAGCTCGGTCTCATCACCGATCGCCCGCAGCTCCATCTCGACACGCGAGATGTTGCCGACCTCCTCGGGAGCCCCGCCGAAGGCCCAGCGGAAGCTCATGACCACGCGCTCGGGCCTGACCATCTCTAGGTATTCCCCGCGCGCCTCGTGCTCGCTGCCATCCTGCATCCGGAAGCGGACCAGGTAGTCGCCGCCGACGCGCACATCGCTCTGCGCTGCCAGCACGGGCCCATCGTCCGGCCCCCACCAACTGGCGATGCCTTCGGCGGTGGTGAGCGCATCGAAGACGATCGAGGGGCGCGCCGCGATGCGCCGGACCAGGGTCAAGCTCGTCATTTGTTCTTCCTCTGCATCTCGGCTTCCTTTTTCTCGGCAACGGCGGCGAGCCGGTCGAGGCGCGGCGACCAGAAGCGCTCGTAACGCTCAAGCCACGCCGCGGCCTGCCGCAGCGGCTTGGGGAACAGACGGACATCGACCGTGCGACCCTGCTTCGAGCGCGTTATCAGTCCGGCATCGGCCAGCACGTCGAGGTGCTTCATCACCGCAGGCAGTTTGATCGCGAAGGGCTCGGCCAACGCGCTGATCGATACTTTTTCATCGCGTTCCAGTCGCGCGAGGATCGCACGGCGCGTCGGATCGGCGAGGGCCGCAAACGTGCGGCTGAGGTTCGGAGTGGGATGATTCAGCATCCTAATGCTTCTCCGGGGACGCAGGACTTCCATCGGACCACTTCGATACCACGACGAAGAAAATCGTCATCTGTGGGCTGATGTCCTGGGAGAACACCGGCGCGCCAGGAGAGTTGGCACCCCAGGTCGCGCCGTCGGTATGCGGCATGAAGAACATCAGGTGGGGATGCCAGTGGCCGCTACCATCGTTGATGTAGCCTTGCTTGGACATCATGTAGGACATCGAGCCCGGTAGCGGATCGGGAATAGTGTGTGCCGCCATCGCCGCGTTGGTACGCTCGATCATCTTGGCCTTGGGAACGCCTGACAATACCCAACGTGTTATCTCCAGATAGCTCGGGAGCACGGAACGCACGGCGGCGGGATTCAAACAAAGGGATGTGCGGACCTTGGGATTCCAGAACTCGGGGTCGTCGAACGGGTCGCCCCAGGAACGCTGGACCAGACACACGAAGCCGTTCTTGCCCTTCACTGCAGTTTCGTAGCCTTGGCTTCCGAGCGTCAGTATCTCGGCATCGTTCGAGATCGAGGTCGGTGCGGCGCTGCGCGCCATGGCGATCTCCTCGGATGGGCTGGTAAACCGGAATTGCTCAAAGGACGCCGGGGTCGGATATGGGCCCTTCGTCTTCTCGGCGCCGGCCCGCGTGACCGCGCTCAGCAGCAGAATCAGGCTGCAGGCGCCTGCCCCGATCATTGTTCGCACGGTCCGTCCCCTCTCATATAGTTCACTATATGGTGAACTATATGAGAGGGTTCTCGAGGCTGTCAATCCGCGTTCGGGGAAAAATTACAGACGCGCGGACACAAGATTCCGTGCAACGCCGTGCGGCAACGCTCAGATCGATGACGCCTGGCCATGCTCCGACCAGGCGCATGGCCAGGATCGTGGTGTTTCAGAACACGGGTTCAGCTGCTTCTGGGAATTTGGATCGGACCGTGATGGTCGGATTCCAGCACCACGCCATTCTCCCGCATTGGTTATATGAAAAGAGGGAAAAGTGGTTATAAAAATCTGTTTGACCAACTGTTTCGCACTCATGCCGAACCTGTCCCGTTCAAGGATTGGTCATAAGCGCATTCAGAGAAATGGATATAAAAATTGGTCATATCAAATCATGGCCTCAGTGGATATACCAAGTTTGATTTCGTTTATATATCGTCAAAACATAGTAATCAAAAAAATCGCCGAGCTTCCTGCGTGGAGTCGAAACTCGCAGTGACGTATTTGAATTTCACCACTTCCACTCTTTAAAGGTATGTGCGGCGCGTTATTCAAGAGGCGAGAGCTATTAACGACGGGTGCATGTATGCGTGCAAAATTTTATTCGAATGAGTTGAAGGCCGAAGCCGTGCGATTGGTTGTAGAGCGCCGTTTAACGGCGGGTGAGGCTGCGGCGCGTCTTAATATTCAGTGTGAGGCAGTACGAGTGTGGGTGCGGCGATTCCGCTGCGGAAACAGGGCTGTGGCACCGCCTGAGGTCGGGCGATTGAAGACGGAGCTCCTTGAGGCATCCGTCGAGCGCGATGTCTTGCTGAAATTGGCCACTCGCCTTCTTGCCAGAACGGGTTAGCGCATAGCCATTAAAGGATCACCACCAAATAGGGTGATCGGGCCGGTTCAAGATTTTATGGCCACGAAAGCATTACGTGACTGTTGCAATACATGGCTCCAACAAGGGGTCAATAAACGACTTGGGCGGAAATGTTTCCCAGCCCATGAATTTAACCGGAGGGTGCCATGAAACTTGGGGTCAGGAAACTTTCTTCGGCAGTTCGGATCGCGCTTTCTCTCGGCGCGGTTACTGCCATGAGTATCACTACCAGCGCATTTGCCCAGACCGACGGCAATCAGCCTGCAGCGCAGAATTCCAGCAATGCGCAAACGTCGGATCAAGCCAGTCCTCCAAAAAAAGTAGCTACCTTGAAGACCGTCGTGGTCACCGGCTCGCTGATCCGTCGCGTGGATCTGGAAACCTCCAATCCGGTGGTCACGATTGACCGCGCGCAGATCGAGGCGACCGGCAAGATGACACTGGGCGACCTGGTACAGGATCTGCCGGCGATGACGGGCGGCAACACCAATCCGCAGGTCAACAACGGCGGCGGTACTGGCGCTTCCACCATCAACCTGCGCGGTCTTGGTGCAAAACGCACCCTGATCCTGGTCGACGGTCAGCGTGTGATCAGTTCGATCGGCACGGTCACTTCAACTGAAGGTGAATCGCCGGATGTGAACGCCATTCCGGCTGCCATGATCGAGCGCATCGAAGTATTGACCGATGGCGCGTCCGCGACCTACGGCTCCGATGCGATCGGCGGCGTGGTGAACTTCATCTTGAAAAAGAATTACCAGGGGGCGCAGTTCACGGCCAACGTCGGTGAATCCGACCACAACGACGGCGACCAGTCGGGCTACAGCTTCACTTTCGGACAGACGTCCGACAAGGGAAGCATCATGGGCGGCATCGAATACAACAAGCAAGATGGCGTGGAGGCGGGCAACCGCAGTTTCTCCAAGAACGCGGTGTCGATCTATGGCACCAATGGCACGGGCCCGAGCGCGCCGCATCCGGTGACCGCCAGCGTCGGTGGATCGTCGTCTTCACCCTACGGTCATATCCAGATCACCGGCACCCCCGTGCAGGGACTTTTTGGTTGCAGCTTCGTGGCGCTGAACCCGGGTGGCAACAGCCAACTGGTCAACACCTCCAATTACCACTGCTACCAGAACAACGGCCCGACCAGCGACAAGTACAACTACGCGGCGCTCAACCTGATCCTGACCCCGCAGGAGCGCACCAATGCGTTCGTGATGGGCACCTACAACCTGTCCGACAACGTGTCGGCCTACATGAACGCCTATTTCAACAAGACCTCGTCGGATTTCCAGCTGGCCCCTGGCGTCTATGGCGACCAGCCTTATGTCGCCGCCAACACGATCATCGATGTCAACAATTACTTCAACCACTTCGGTGCCACGTTCAGCAGCGCCGGCCCGACCTACAATGCCCGCCTGGCCTCCCTCGGCAACCGTGAGGCGACGTTTGGCGCCAACACCGGTCAGGTCAATCTCGGCTTGAAGGGTACTTTCTCGCTGTTCAGCCAGGACTGGAACTGGGACACCGGCCTAGACTATGGTCATTCCGGCGCGGTCACCACGACCTTGAATCTGCCGAATGCGGGCAAGTTGTACACGGGTCCCTCCTACATGTCAGCCACGGGCCTGGCGTGCGGAACGGCGGCGGCTCCTGTCGCCTGCCCGGCTGGAATCACTTCGACGGCTTTGGGGTTCAATCCGTTCGACCTGTACTCCCCGGGTTCGGTCGCTGCGCTGAAGGCCGCCGCGGCACCGGCCGTCACCAATGAATATTCGAGCCTCAAGGAGTGGCACGCGGGCATCAACGGTGGCCTGTTCAACCTGCCCGCGGGCACGGTGCAATTGGCGGCTGGTGTCGACTACCGCCAGGAATTCCTCAACTCGAACGTTGATCCGCTGCTGGCATTCGACCCGGTCGCGGGTACCTGTGTGCTGGGCAGCCAGTGTGTCTCGGCCACGCGGGGCGGCTATAACGTAAAGGAGGTCTTTGCCGAAACCTTCATTCCCATTCTCAGCGAGCTGCCGCTTGTCAAGTCGCTGAACGCAACCATCGGCGATCGCTACTCGCGTTACGACAATGGCTACGGCAGCACCAACAACTTCAAGTTCGCGGTGGAGTACAAGCCGATCGACGATCTGCTGCTGCGTGGCACCCTGGCGAACGTGTTCCGTGCCCCCAACCTCGCGGAGGCATTCAATGGGGCGGCGGCCGACGCACCGAAGCTGTCAAACGATCCCTGCAATGGCTATACCGGTACGCCGGTCAACCCCGCCTGCGTGAATGTGCCGACGAATGGCACTTTCATCAACCAGGCCGTCGCCGCCAACAACCAGATCACCGGCATTCTGTCAGGCGCCCAATTCGCCGGTATCCAGCTCAAGCCTGAGCAGGGCAAGTCGTTCGACTTCGGCGCGGTCTACAGCCCATCGTGGGCACCAGGCCTGTCAACCACGGTTGATTTCTGGCATGTGTATCTCAACAACACCATCACCACGGTGAATGCGCAGAGCGTCCTCGACGTCTGCGCCGCTGGCAACCTGGCGTTCTGCTCGCAGATTCATCGCAATCCGGTCGTCGGACCCAACCAGGGCCAGATCCTGACCATCGGCGAGCCGACCGCGAACCTGGGTACGCTGAACACCGGCGGCGTCGACTGGTCGGCGTCCTACAAGTTGCCCGAATTCTCCTTCGGTAAATTCACGCTCGGCATCAACGCCACCTATCTGAAGTATTACAACCTGCAGACCGCCCCGGGTACGGCGGGCAACACGACCTATACCGATGCCGGCCATTTCCTGTCCTACGGTTCGGCGCAACAAGCGGCCTGCCCGGGCGAGGGTACCTGCCTGTTCCCGCGTTGGCGTGCACAGGGTTTCGTGGACTGGCAGCTGGGCAACTGGAGTGCCGAATGGCGCATGCGCTACATCGGCCGCTTCCAGATGGGTTCGAAGAGCCCGTCGCAGGATGTGTTTCCGGACGGCACGTGTTACTACCAGGGCAAGCCGAATCCGGCGGGCGGCGTTTATCACTGCTCCATCACCGGTGCGGAGTTCAAGTACGGCGCCATCGTCTACAACGACGTGTCGTTTGGCTACAACATCGAACCGATCAACACGCGCATCGACTTCGGCGTGAACAACGTCTTCGACAAGCAGCCGCCCGTGCTGTACGCGAACAACTCGCTCAACGCCGACACGGATCCCAGCGATTTCGATCTGATGGGTCGTTACTTCTGGGCCCGCGTGACGGTCAAGTTCTGAGCATCAAGCGAGTGCGTTAACCTTGATGGGCCGCGTGAGTCGATCACGCGGCCCTTTTTGTTGATGCCATGACTACCGAAACTGCCACCCTGATCGTCCAAGCCCTGCAGGCAGCGAGACCAGCCGATGCGGAGCGACTCTGTCGTGCGCAATTGGCCGATAACCCCAATGACGAGCAGGTAATGCAGTTGCTCGCCCTCAGTCTGCATTTTCAAGGTCGTCTTGCCGAAGCGCTTGCGGCTTACGCCCGTTTGACCGAGTTGCAGCCCGAGTGCAGTGCCTATTGGTGCAACTACGGCACCGCATTGCTGGAAAGTGGCGTGACACCGGAAGCGGAGCGCGCCTACGCGACCGCGATCAGGCTGGATCGGGACAATCTCATGCCCAAGGTCCAGCTGGGTTTGCTGTTGCTTGCACGCAAGGACTACCTGGCCGCGCGCGAGACATTGCTTGACGCGTTCGAACTCGACAAGAGTTCACCGCTGACGCGAATCCATGCAGCAAACGCCTGTTGCCTGTGCCAGGATTTTCATGGCGCCATGGACTTGCTGAAGCCTTGGCGGACATGGTTGCCGCTGGAAAGCGAACCACTGCAGCTGGAGCTGGCCAAACTGCTGCAGCTGATGGGCGACACGCCGTCCTCCGTCGTACTTCTCGAGAATCTCATTGCCCGCAACCCGTCCCATCTGGAGGCACGATTGCTACTGGCAAAGGTGTACGAAAGAACGAACGAACTCGCCCGAAGCGAAATCATGGCGCGCGACCTGCTTGAGGATCCCATGGTGTCGACCGAGGCGGCGCGGAGCGACGTCCAACACCTGTTCGCTACATTGGCACTGAGGAACGGCGACTACGCAAACGCGCGATCCGTGCTGGAACAAAGCGGACCGCGGCACACCAGCGATTACGCGCACTATTTCGAGTTGGCGGAGACATACGACAAGCTCGGCGCGCCGGGCCACGCAATGCAGGCCTTGCGGACGGCGCACGAATGGCAGGTGCAGGAGCTGCGGATAGCGTCGCCTGAGTTCTTCCTGCCGGAGTGCCCGGCGCTGCCGGCAGCGCTTCCACTGGTGACCCCCGACGCCTATCGCCGCTGGCCAGCAACGACAGCGCCCGAGGCAACGGATTCGCCAGTCTTCATCGTAGGCTTCCCCCGTTCCGGAACGACCCTGCTCGAACAGATGCTGGACGCACATCCGGGTCTGCAATCGATGGATGAGAACCCTTTCTTCAACCGGCTCGCCGACAGGCTGAAGAGTCATGGCGAGGGAATCATGGACAGGCTGGAACTGCTCCAGCAGCGCGATTGCGACGAACTACGCAAGCTCTATCTGATCATGGTTTCCGAGAAGATCCCGCGGCGCTGGGATGCGCAACTGGTCGACAAGAACCCGCTGAACATGCTCTGGCTGCCGCTTATCTATCGGCTGTTTCCCAGGGCGAAGTTCATTCTTGCAGTGCGTCATCCGTGCGACGTGATCCTGAGCTGCTATATGCAGAACTTCCGTTCCAGCATCCTGGGTGCCGCATGCGCCAACCTGCCGCGGCTGGCTTCCGCTTACGTGAGCGCGATGGATTACTGGCTGCAGAATGTGAGTATCTTTCAGCCTGATGTGCTGGTGTCACGCTATGAGGATCTGGTGGAAGATTTTTCCGGGCATACAGCGCGTATTGCCCAATTTCTTGAGCTGGATGATTCGACGCCGATGCTGCGGTTCCACCAGCACGCCCGCGACAAGGGATATATCGCCACGCCGAGTTACGACCAGGTCATCGAGCCAGTCAACAGAAAAGGCATGAATCGCTGGATGCGGTATCAGCAGGAGTTCGAGTTGGTGCTTCCCACGCTCGAACCCATGCTTCGACACTGGGGCTATTCGAGCCATCCTGGCGAGTGACGAGTTTTCAACTCGCGGGAATTCAAAGCAGTTCCGGCAGGTTGAAGCGTCCAGCGGATGCCCATCGATTCACGGCATGGTGAACGTGTCGTTGCGGCGATCGGCATCCGGCAGTGAATGCGCAGGGTCGATACTGACGGACGTCACCTTGTGCGTGCCATCCACATGGATCACGTAGCTGCGGTGCTGCTGCCAGGTTTCCCACGGCACGCGCACGTCCTGCTTGCTGCCGTCGTCGTAAAGCACCTCGATTGTGGCGGGCAGCACCAGCTGGTCAAGATTGGCCACCGTAACGTCGACACCTTTGTGGTAATCGCCGTCGGTGTACGCAGCTTTCTGCAACGCCAGGTCGAGTTGCCAGTTGTGCTGGTACCAGCCGCGCCAGAACCAGCCCAGGTCTTCGCCGGTTTCGCTTTCCATGAAGCGGAAGAAGTCTGACGGGCTGGGATGCTTGTATGCCCAGGTAGCTATGAAGCGGCGGAATGCCGGATCGAAGCGTTCCGGGCCAATGATCTGCTCGCGCAGCAGCACCAGGCCGTAGGCGCTCTTGAAGTAGGTAACCGGATGACGGTATTTCTCCGGCACCATGTCGGCACCGATCAGCATCGACGGTGCGGCGGCATCTGCCAGCACCTTGGCCATCTGGTCGCCGGGGCTGCCACTGGCAGGCGCATATTCGCTGTCGCGCTTGGGCGCGTATTCGCCGTGGTTGAAGTGGTCGGCTTCGTAGATGTCGATGAAGGTGTTGAAGCCCTCATCGATCCAGGCATCGCGGCGCTCGTTGCTGCCCACGATCATCGGGAACCAGCTGTGGCCGATCTCGTGCGCGATCAGCGCATGCAGCTCCGAGCCGTGGGATGTCTTGTCATCGAAGGTGATGGCCGGATATTCCATGCCGCCAGCGGTGCCGGCTTCGTTGATCGCCACTGGCCACGGGTAGGGGTACCACTGCTTCGAGAAATACTCGGTCGAAGCCTTGAGGTATTCGGTGGCACGATTCCACGCATCCTTGCCAGCGCTTTCGACCGGATAGGCCGACATCGCCAGCGCGGTTTTGCCGGCCGGCAGATTCATCCGCGCGGCGTCCCACACGAATGCTTTGGAAGCGCCGAAGGCAACGTCGCGACTGTTCTGGATGCGGAAGTGCCAGGTCAACGTACCGCCCTGTTTCGGACGGCTGGATGGCTGGGTGACTTCCTCCGCCGTGCGGATCATCACGGTGGTGTCGCTGTGGCGTGCCTGCTCCAGCCGTTGTTGCTCGGTTTTCGTCAGGACTTCGGCGGGATTCAGCAGTTCGCCGGATCCGACCACGATCATGTCCGAGGGCACGGTGATTGAATAATCGAAATCACCGTATTCGAGATAGAACTCGCTGTTGAGATACGGCGCCGTGTCCCAACCGCGCAGGTCGTCATAGACACACATGCGCGGGTACCACTGCGCGATCTCGAAGATCTCGCCGTTCTTGCTTGGGTTCACGTCGGTACGGCCACCGAATTCGCCGGGCACCGTATAGCTCCACGCGATATGCACGCGCAGGCTGCCGCCGTTGCCCTTCAGTGCCTCCGGCAGCTGTATCTGCATGCGGGTATCGGAGATCACCCAGGTCGCTGCCTGTGTGTGGCCATGCGTGTCTTCGATTTCGACCGAGGCGATGGTGTAGCCATCGGTGAATTCCTTCGGGAAGCTGTCAGAGAATGCGCCGCGCGCATCCTTGCGATAGCGGTTCTGATCCAGCTGCAGCCACAGCACGTCGAGCGCGTCAGGGCTGTGGTTGGTGTAGTTGATCACTTCGCTGCCGCCGAGCTTGCGGCTGACCGGATCGAGCGTGGCCTTGATCTGGTAATCGGCGTGGTTCTGCCAGAACAGCGGCCCGGGCTTGCCGCTGGCCGAGCGGTAGGCAGTCGCTGGCTGCGGGTAGGCGAATGGGGCGAACGTCTGCCGCGGATCGAAACGCGCAGAGGTGCCGGTGTCCGTCGCATGGGACGGCAGCGCCGCTGCACACAGCAACGACAGGCAGGCGGCGAGGCATGGGAGCGTGAGGTTTTTCATGCATCAGTTCCAGGGGATGGGGCTTGCGGCATCAGGTGCGTGATGGGGGAACGATGGCAGCACACCCGCCGACAGTATCAGTACGGTGGAAGCACATGCAGCAGCTCGTAGCACGCACCCATGGTGTGGTAGTCGGTCTTGCCGGCCGGACTTTTCTCGTCGTCGATCTTGCGATTGTCGCGGGTGAGGATGCGGTACCACGCGCCGTACTGGTGATCGACGAAATGCTGCCACGAGTACGCCCAAAGTTTCCCGTACCAGTCGTCATAGACCGGCAGGCCGGTGCGCGCGTGCAGCAGGGCAGCAGCGACCAGCGATTCGGCCTGCACCCAGAAATACTTGTCGCCGTCGCACACGCTGCCATCCGGCGCGAAGCCGTAGCAGATGCCGCCGTATTCCTTGTCCCAGGCGCGTGCCAGCGCGGTGTCGAACAACCGCTTCGCGGTCGGCAGCAGCCAGTGTTCCTCGCGGCCGCGTTCGAGCAGCAGCGGCTCCAGGATCAGCAGCAGCTTGGCCCATTCGGTCTGGTGGCCCGGCTGGAAACCCCATGGTCGAAACAGGTGTCTGGGATCGTCGCGGTGATAGTCCCAGTCGATGTGCCAGTCGCGGTTGTAGTGCTCCCACACCAGTCCGCCAGTCTGGGTGGTCTGGCGGCGGGTCATGTGATCGGCAAGCGTGAGTGCACGCTCCAGATAACGTGGTTCGTCGCTGGCCTGGTAGGCTGCCAGCATCGCCTCGCACATGTGCATGTTCGCGTTCTGTCCGCGGTAGTCGCTGAACTGCCAGTCGGCATCGGCCTCGTCGCGGTACAGCCCGGCTGCGGCATCCCAGTAGCGCTGTTCCAGCAGACGCCAGGTTTCGTCCATCCAGGCCGCGGCCTCGACGATGCCGGCCTGATAGGCGGTGGCGTAAGCAAGCAGCACGAAGGCCACGCCGTACGCGTGGTTGGTACGATCCTCCGGCCGGTTATCCATAAGTGTCCAGGCATAGCCGCCGCTGCGCGGATCCCGATGCACCTCGCGCAGGTAGCGCAGGCCATGCCGTGCAGCATCGAGGTACTCGCTGTGGAGGGTGGCTGACGTATCAAGTTCGATCGCTGCCATGGCGTAGTTGAAGACGAAGCGCGTGCTGCTGACCAGGTGACGATGGCGGCGGTTGTAGATCGTGCCGTCGTCCTTGAAATAGTGGTAGAAACCACCGGTCGGATCGATCGCGCGCGGGTGATAGAACGCCATGGTCTGCACCACATGGCTGCGCAGGAATGCAGCAGAGCGGAAGTCCGGCATGGCCGCAAGCATGCTCATGCCTGCTGCTCCATGAAGGCCAGCACTTCGTCGCCACGCGGCATGGCGGCGAACGAACCCTGGCGAGTCACGGTCAGCGCACCACAGGCAGCAGCAAAACGCAGCATGGCGTGCAGGCGCGGCAGTTCGGTCACCAGTCGCTCGATCCGGTCAGGGGCGGCCGCAAGCTCGGCCAGACAGCACAGCAGGCCACCAACGAACGCGTCGCCGGCGGCCGTGGTGTCGACGACTTCGGCCGGATAACACGGCAACTCGCCCTCGGCATCGGGATGGAACCAGCGCAGCGGCTTCGCGCCGTCGGTCACCACCACCAGTCTGGTGCGGCCCAGCCATAGCCGGTCGAGCGCCGCCTGTTCGCCATCCACCGCGAGCCACGCGAATTCTTCGGCGCACATTTTCACCACGTCGGCCAGATGCAGGGCCGGCCACAGCAGCGGCCGCGGATCGACTTCGGCAGGCCACAGCGCCGGGCGCAGGTTGACGTCGAAGCTGACCAGCGCACCGCTGCCATGCGCGCGTTGCATGCCTTCACGGGTGGTCGCGGCCAGCGTCGGGTCGGTCATGCTGTTGGAGCAGACGTGGAATACCGCGATATCGCGGAACGTATCGGCACGAAAATGCGCCGGCCGGAACAGCAGGTCGGCCGTATGCTCCCGGTAGAAACTGAAGCTGCGCTCGCCATGCGCATCCAGCGTGACGAAGGCAAGCGCAGTATTCGCCGCTTCGGCACGTGCGATGTCGTCGGTACCGACGCCGGCCTGCTGCAGGCTGTGCAGCAGGAAGTCGCCAAAGCGGTCACGAGACAACATGCCGGCGAAACGCGCCGTACCGCCGAGTCGCGCCGCCGCCACCGCGACGTTTGCAGGGGCGCCGCCGGCAAACGGCACGAAGCGCTGCGCAAAGCCGGAAACGTCGCCGCCCTCGGCATGAAAATCGATCAGTGCTTCACCGAAGCACAGGATGGGTCGCGTGGACATGGTCAGGATTTCTTGGATGAGGAGTGAATCGCAGCAGCAACGCCTTCGATGGCGACTTACGGAATGGTGCGAACGCGGGAGCCGCTGATGCCGTAGAACAGGATGTACAGGTAGCACAGCAGCGGCAGGAAGAAGGCATGCTGAAGGCCGATGTGGTCGGCGAACTTGCCTTCAGCCCAGGGAATCAGTGCACCACCAACGATCGCCATGATCAGCAGGCTGGAGGCCTTGCTGGTCATCGGCCCCAGCCGCTCGATGCCGAGCGCGAAGATGGTCGGGAACATGATCGAGTTGAACAGGCCGATCGCGATGATGCTGTACATCGCTACATCACCGCTGCTGAGCATGGTGGTGAGTACCAGCAGTGCATTGATCGCGGCGAAGGTGGCCAGCAGCTTGCGCGGCGAAAATTTCGCCATCAGCGCGGAGCCGAGGAAGCGGCCGACCATGGCGCCACCCCAGTAAAAGGAAACGTAGTGCGCAGCCTCCTGCTCGCTCATGTGACCGATGTCGGGCATCGACAGGTAGTTGACCATGAAGCTGCCGATCGACACTTCCGCGCCGACATAGAAGAAGATGCCCAGCACGCCGAACAGCACATGCGGATGACGCAGCACTTCGATGAAACCATGCCTGTCGTGGTCGTCCTGATCGGTGGTCCCGGTCAAGGCGGGCAGGCGGAACAGCCACACGAAGGCCGCCAGCAGGAACAACACCACGGCCAGTCCGATGTACGGGAATTGCACGGCCTGCGCCTGCTGGGTGTCATAGAGCAGTCGTTGGGCCGGCGCCAGCGCGGCTAGGTCAGTTGGATCCTTGACCACGTTGGACAGGATCAGCAGGCCGCCGAAGAGGGGAGCAAGCGTGGTGCCGAGTGAGTTCAATGCCTGCGCGAGGGTCAATCGACTGGAGCTGGTTTTCTCAGGGCCCAGCAACGCCACATAGGGATTGGCGGCCACCTGCAGCACGGTGATGCCGGTGGCCAGTACAAACAAGGCGCCGAGGAAGGCCGGGTACAGGTGCAGGCTTGCCGCTGGCCAGAAGCCCAGCGCACCCAGTCCGGCAATCGCAAGCCCGGCGACGATGCCCTTCTTGTAGCCGAGAGTTGCGATCAGCCGGCCTGCCGGCATCCCCATCAGGAAGTACGCGCCGAAGAAAGTGAACTGCACCAGGATCGCCTGGGCGTAATTGAGCTGGAAGATCGACTTCAGATGCGGGATCAGGATGTCGTTCAGGCAGGTCAGGAAGCCCCACATGAAGAAGATCGTGGTGAGCACGCCCATCGCCATCGGGTAATCGGTGTAGCGCTCCTTGCCACCGCCGGAGGTGGTCGCGAGAGGTGATTGCGGTGGAGTGGCAAAGGCCATGTGGATTCCCCTGAGGGTGCTCAGACGGTGGGTGGAGGACAGCTGCTTGCGCGCACCACCAGTTGCACCGGTGCAATGGTATGCCGGGTCAAGGCGGTGGGATCGCGCAGGCGTTGCAGCAGCAATTCGGCCGCCTGACGACCGCGTGCGAGCGGTGCGGTGGTAAGTGTGGTCAGTGGCGGCATGCTCATCGATGCCTCGGCGATGTCGTCGAAGCCGGTCAGGGCGAAGTCGCGGCCTGGCTGCAGCCCGCGCTGGCTGAGGCCGAGCATCAGGCCAAGTGCCACCGCGTCGTTGTAGCAGACAGCCGCAGTCGGCATCGGCGCAGCTGCGAAAAGTGCGGCGGTCTGGCTGGCGGCATCGAGTCGGGTCGGCGCACATTCCAGCTGCCAGTGCGGCTCGATGCGCAGACCTGCCGCCTGCATCGCTTCGGTATATCCGGCATGGCGTTGCCGGCAGGAACTGGCAGCGCGATGGCCGCCGAAGAAGGCAATGCGCCGATGGCCTTGCGCGATCAGGTGCTCGGTGGCGAGTCGTGTGCCGCGCTGGTTGTCCAGCGCCAGCAGATCCCAGTGCGCGTATTCGGGCAGGTTGCCACCCAGTTCGCGATTGAACAGCAGCAGCGGTGTCTGCGCACCCATGGCGGCGAGTACCTGCTGTGCGCTGCTGCCTTCGGCCGGCGACAGAATGATGCCGGCCGGACCATGCTCGATCAACGAGCCGAGCACGGCCTGCTCGCGCGTCGAGGACTCGCTGGTGCAGCCGAGCAGGGTGACGAAGCCGGCCTCGCCCACCACAGCGTCGACGCCGGCGGCGAATTCGGCAAAGAACGGATTGGCCAGGTCGTTCAGCACCAGGGCGATGCTGGAGGAGGTGCGCCGGCGCAGGTTGGCGGCGGCGCGGTTGTAGACGTAACCCTGCCGTCGCAGTTCTTCCTCGACGCGGGCACGGGTGTGCTTGTTCACCAGCGGGCTGCCGCGCAGCACCAATGACACCGTGGCGCGCGAGACGCCGCACCCGGCTGCTACGTCGCTGAGGGTGATCTTGTGCCGGACCGGGGTGATGCTCTGCATCGTTATTTCCAGATTGGAACGATCCAAATGTAACCATGTCGGCACAACGCCGTCGATCTCGCAGCGCAACATGCGATGCGCCGACGGCAGTGCTAGCGTGCCGCATTTGGAACGATCCAAGTATGGAGAATCGCGCGATGGCCAGCCCCTGGTTCCGCCTGTTGATGATCGCCCTCAGCCTGGGCCCGGTATCCGCGCTAGCCGTTTCCGACCACGCCTCCGCGGTCGATCCGCGTATAGGTACCGGTGGCGATGGCCATACCTTTCCCGGCGCAACGGTGCCGTTCGGGATGATCCAGCTGTCGCCCGATACCGCGGTGCCGGACTTCAAGCACGCCTACAAGTGGGCGGCCGGCTACCAGTACAACGACCCCACGATCATGGGCTTTTCGCATACGCACTTCTCCGGTTCGGGCCATTCGGACCTGGGTGATGTGCTGGTGATGCCGATCGCAGGCGACGTGCGACTGGAGCCGGGTGACGCGACACAACCTGGCAGCGGCTACCGCTCGCGCTTCAGTCACGACAGCGAGGTGGTGCAGGCCGGCTATTACGCGGTGACGTTGAGTGATTACGGCGTACGCGCCGAACTCACCACCGGGCGTCGGGTGGGCTGGCATCGCTATACCTTCCCGACCGGCAAGCCGGCCCACGTGCTGCTCGACCTGCGTCCCAGCATCTACGACTACCCCGGCAAGGTGCTGTGGGCCAACCTGCGCGTGCATCCGGATGGCACCGTCACCGGCTGCCGCACTATCCGTGGCTGGGCGCCGGGGCGCGAGCTGTGTTTCGCGATGCGCTTCTCGCAGCCGATGACGTCGCGCGAGCTGTACAACCGCGAGACGGACGTCGTCTACAAGGGGTTCGCGGGGCCGGGCAACCAGCCGGAAGATCACAACGCACAGAACGGGCGCGCGCTGGTCGGCGTGTTCGATTTCGGTGCGCTGAAGCAGCCGTTGGAAGTGAAGGTGGCGATTTCGTCGGTGAACCAGGCGAACGCGATCGCCAACCTCGATCAGGACGGCGCTGGCTGGGATTTCGATGCCCATCATGCCGAGGCGACCGCTGCCTGGAACAAGGCGTTGTCGGTGATCGACGTGGACGGCACGGCGACGCAACGTACCGGTTTCTATACCTCGCTGTATCACGCGATGCTGGCGCCGACGTTGAGCATGGACGTCAATGGCGAGTACCGCGGGCCGGATCATCAGGTGCACCACGCGGATGGCTTCGAGTTCTATTCCAGCTGGTCGATGTGGGACGTCTACCGTGCCGAGGAGCCGCTGATGGTGCTGCTGCGTCCCGACCTCAGCACGCAGTTCGTCCGTTCGCTGATCGCCGCCCAGCAGGCCAGCCCGTTCGGCATGTTGCCGGTGTGGAGCTATCAGGGACTGGAGACCTGGTGCATGACCGGCTATCACGCGGTGGCGGTCATTGCCGATGCCTACGTCAAGGGCGTACGCGGATTTGACGCCGACCAGGCGATGAAGGCGATGGTGTCTACCGCGACCTACGGCGATTACGGCGACCTTGCCGATTACATGAAGCTCGGCTATGTGCCGATCGACAAGGAAGTGGAGGGTGGCTCCAAGACCCAGGAATACGCCTATGACGACTGGGCGATCGCGCAGATGGCCAGGGGAATGGGCAAGAGCGACATCGCTGCGACGTTCGAGAAGCGCGCCGGCAACTGGCGCAACGTGTGGGATCCGAAGACCGGCTTCATGCGCGCGAAGCTGAGCAATGGCCAGTTCCGCGAGCCGTTCGACCCGGCCTCGGCCGCGTACGGCAGCGATTACACCGAGGCGAATGCCTGGCAGTACTCCTGGTACGTGCCGCAGGATGTGGCCGGACTGATTGCTGCTTTTGGCGGTGATGCGAAGTTCGTCAGCAAGCTCGATCGGCTGTTCGATGCCAAGGTCGATCCGGCCATCTTCAAGAACGTGGAGGACATCACCGGCCTGATCGGCTGGTATGCACATGGCAATGAGCCCAGCCACCACATCGCCTACCTGTACGACTATGCAGGCGCGGCGTGGAAGACGCAGCAGCGGCTGAAGCAGATCATGGACAGCCAGTACGCCACGCGACCGGACGGTCTGGTCGGCAACGATGACCTCGGCCAGATGTCGGCGTGGTACGTGTTCACCGCGCTCGGTTTCTATCCGGTGACGCCGGCCAGCGACGAGTACGCGATCGGCCGGCCATTCGTGCCGAAGGCGGCGATCCATCTTCCCAATGGGCACACGTTCACCGTGGTGGCCGATCAGCTGGATGACGCGCACCCGTATGTCGGCGCGGTCACGCTGAATGGCAAACCGCTAGACCACGTCTATCTTCGTCATGCCGACATCCTCGCCGGCGGCGAGCTGCATTTCACCATGCAGGCCGCACCGAACAAGCGGTGGGGAGAAGCTGATGCGGCACGGCCGATGGCGATGAGTCGCTACCGTCAGTGAAAAGTTGCCAATGGAGGCTGGGTTGCAGAAAATCGTGCTTCTGCGATGAGTCCGATGATCCATTCGAAGCCCCGTCACCAGGCTGACTGGCGACCCGTCAAAACATGCCAGAATGCGACGGTGCTTCACCCATCAGGTTCGCCGATGCGTTTTCTCACATGAAAGTCGGGGCCGTCACGAACTGGCGCGTAGCCGGTCTTTTGCTTGCGATGCTGATCATCGTCGGCTTGCCGTATCTGGTCACCCTCAACAATGCCCGCGATACGCAACGGGCCACCACGTGGGTGGCCCATTCGAACTCTGTCAAAGCGGTGACCTATCAGGTCGCTTACGTGATGCGAGACAGTGAAGCAGCCAGCTATCGGTTGCTGGCCGGCGATGGCAATGAGCAGACCCGCAAGCGTGCGAGTCGTGCCGGCAGCGAAGCGCCGACGTTGCTGCAGGAGTTGCGTCTCATGACGCGTGACAATCCCGATCAGCAGATCCAGATCGGCGCGCTGGAGAGCGACATCAATGGGCGCCTGACCATGATGAACCAGGCATTGTCACGCTTGCAGCAAGCTGATTCGGCTGGTGCCCGGCAGTCGCTGCGGGATGCCGGCGACTTGTTCAAGATGAATACGCAGATCGCGGCCATCGTGCAGAACGAGGACAAGCTGCTGCAAGGTCGCCAGGAGGCGGCATCACGGCAGGCGCTGAATGGCCGTATCGTGCTGAGCATTACCGCGCTGGCGCAGTTGCTGCTGCTGACGATCATCGTGATCACCTCCGAGCGGCAGATCGGCCGGCGCGAGGTGGCCGAGACCCGCGAGAGCCGCGCGGTGCAGCGTTCGCAACTGATCCTGCAGGCGGTGCGCGAACCGATTGCGCTGTTCGACGAGAACCTTCGCGGGCTGCTGGTGAATACGGCCTTCAGCGAGCTGTACGGGCTGGATCAGCAACAGCGTTCGCAGCCGCTGGCGCAGATGGGTGAAGGTGCCTGGAGCGACAGCGTGTTGCTGCAGAAGCTTACCGATGTGTTGCTGCGCGACCGCGAATTGTGGGACTACGACATGATCCAGCGCACGGTCGACGGGGTCGATCGCCACGTGGTGATCAATGCGCGCCGTCTGCAGCAAAGGGAATCGGATGCGCCGGCATTGTTGCTGACGGTGAGCGATGTCACCGTGCGCGCGCTGGCCGAGCAGAAGGTGAATGAGCTCAATCGCCAGCTCGAGGGCAAGGTGACCCAGATTTCCGATGTCAATCGCGAGCTGGAGGCGTTCAGTTATTCGGTGTCGCACGATCTGCGTGCGCCGCTGCGCCATATCGCAGGATTTTCGCGCAAGCTCGAGCATCATCTGGGTGAGCGCGTCGATGACAAGGCGACTCACTATCTCGAGGTGATCTCGGGTTCCGCGCAGCGCATGGCCTTGCTGATCGATGATCTGCTGGTGTTCTCGCGACTCGGTCGTGGCGCGCTGCGCCTGCAGGCGGTTGACATGCAGTCGCTGGTCGACGAAGCGCGTGCCTTGGCCGAATCGGGGTTGCAGGAACGACGCATCGTGTGGACTGTTGCGCCGTTGCCGATGGTGATCGGCGACGAGAACATGCTGCGCACGGTATGGCAAAACCTGCTCGGCAATGCGGTCAAGTACACCGGCCACTGCGAGGTGGCCCGCATCGAAGTGAGCACGCAGCAGGGCCGCAATGGCGATTACGAATTCACCGTGGCCGACAATGGTGCGGGCTTCGACATGCAATATGCCGACAAATTGTTCGGTGTATTCCAGCGGCTGCATCGGGCCTCGGAGTTTCCCGGCAACGGCATCGGTCTGGCCAATGTGAGGCGAATCGTAGTGCGTCACGGTGGGCGCGTCTGGGCCGATGCCGAGCTTGGGAAGGGCGCCCGTTTCCATTTTTCGCTGCCGGCCACCGATCTGGCCGGGGCACGTACCTGAGACCGATATGATCAAGAAAGAGCTGCGCACCATCCTGCTGGTTGAAGACAGCCGTGCCGATGCCGAGATGGCGATCGACGCGCTGAACGAAGCTCACCTGGCCAATCCGGTCGTGCACGTGGAAGACGGCGTGGAATGTCTGGACTATCTTTACTCGCGTGGGACGTGGGCCACGCGCGAGCCCGGCGATCCGGCCGTGGTATTGCTGGACATCAAGATGCCGCGCATGAACGGGCTGGACGTGTTGACCCACATGCGCGAAGACGAGCGGATGCGACGGATTCCGGTGGTGATCCTGTCGTCCTCGCGCGAGGAAAGCGATCTGGCGCGCAGCTGGGATCTGGGTGCCAATGCGTATGTGATCAAGCCGGTTGACGTGGATCAGTTCTTCGAGGCGGTACGCACATTGGGGCAGTTCTGGGCGGTGTTGAATCAGGCACCCGAACAGGAGTGAAAAGGTTGCGAAGTTACAGGGGACGCGAGCGGCACAGGTGCAGCTCGCGACAGGCGCACAGCGCCGATGCAGGCAACTGAAGTCGTGAGAATTACCATGCCAAACCAGCAGCTTCGTACCATGCCGACTATTCGTGTGCTGCAGGTCGAGGACAGTCAGCTTGATGCCGAGCTTGTGCTGGCCGAGCTCGATAACGATGGCATCGCCTACGAGGTGCAGCTTGTCGATGATCAGGCGCATTTCGTCGCGGCGCTGGATGTGTTCAAGCCGCACATCGTGCTGTCCGATCTAAGCATGCCCGGCTTTTCCGGTGAGCACGCACTCGAGCTGCTGCGCCAACGTGACGAGGAACTGCCGTTCATCTTCGTCTCCGCCACGCTGGGCGAAGAGGCGGCGATCGAAGCATTGCGCAAGGGTGCTACCGATTACATCCTCAAGCAGAACCCGGCCCGGCTGGCTAGTGCTGTGCGCCGTGCTCTGGCTGAAGTCGAAGCGCGCAAGGCGAGCCGCCGCGCCGAGTCGGAGCTGATCCGCGCACAGCGTTTCGAGAGCCTGGCGATGCTGGCCGGCGGCCTCAGCCACGATTTGCGCAACCTGCTGCAGCCGTTGCTGCTGGCCGGCGACAGCCTGCAGGACTACCAGGACGATCCGCGCCTGGCACGACTGGGCAAGCTGGTGCGCGACTGCGGCAAGCGCGGCTTGGACATGGTGCACTCGATGCTGTCGTTCGCGCGCGGCGCGCGGCGCGCGGAGCAAGTGCGGCTGGGCGCGTTGTTCAGTGCATTCGATCTGCTGATGCAAGGCAGCGTGCCGCGCACGGTCGCGATGGAACTGGTGATCGACGATCCGGAACTGTCGTTCGAGGGTAACCATACCGAGCTGCAGCAATGCCTGCTCAACCTGTGCCTGAACGCGATCCAGGCGATGCCGGATGGCGGCAATCTGCGCATCGAGGCCGCGCAGACGCAACTGGCAGCGGACTTCTTTCTGCCGGAGGAGCAGCCGCGGCTGGGTCATTACCTGCGGATCAGCGTGGTCGACAGCGGCCCAGGCATGGATCAGTCCGTGCTGGAGCATCTGTTCGAGCCGTTCTTCACCACCAAGGAGGCCGGCACCGGGCTTGGTCTGCTGTCATGCAAGCGCATAGTCAGCAGCCACGGCGGCGTGATGCGTGTGGATAGCGCACCGGGCCGTGGCACCCGTTTCGACCTGTATATCCCGCTGGAGGAGCTGGCCGCCGACGCCGATCAGCTGGATGAACAGGACAGTCTGGAAGGTGCAGCCGAGCGCGTGCTGGTCGTGGTTGAAGAGGCCGGTCAGCTGTCCCTGCTGGCCGACATGCTGGATGCCTACGGCTATCAGGCGCACGCCAGCCAGAGCGGTACTGCGGCGCTGCAATGGATCGAGGCTGGTGGCCTGCCCGATCTGGTCCTGCTGGATGCGGACATGAACCTGTTCACAGGTGTGCGTACGCTGGCCGCGCTGATCGAGCAGGGTTATACCGGCGCCGTGATCCTGCTGGCGCGTCCAGGCGAGACACCCGATCTGCATGAACTGCCACCGCTGGAACATCTCTATGTAATGGACAAACCGGTCACCACCCTGGTGTTGTTGCGTACACTGCGCAAGGCGCTGCGGGCGGCCGACAGCGGCAGCTAGGCCAGCCGTTTCGTGCGCATGCGGGCGCGTCATCCGGGGGGTGTTCTTGCTGGCGTATTACTTCGACCTGGCCCTGCGCAGCTGTCGGCGCAGCAAGGCCTTGACGGCACTCGTGGTGCTGCTGATGGGCTGCGGTGTAGCCACCTGCATGATCACCTTCGCGGTGTTTCGCGTCACCGCGGCCGATCCGATCCCGTGGAAATCGAACCAGCTGTTCGTGCCGCAGATCGACAACTTCGGGCCGGTGCACGACTGGCAGGGCGAGCCACCGATCCTGCTCAGCTACACGGATGCCGAGGCGTTCCTGCACGCGCGGCAGGCGCGACGACAGACGCTGATCTACGGGAGCAAGTGGACCGTGCTGCCGGACGACGCGCGGCGGCAGCCGTTCTCGCAGGAAGGTGACGCGGTCGGTCGCGATTTCTTTGCGATGTTCGACGCGCCGTTCCGTTACGGCGGCGGCTGGTCGGCCAGCGATGACGATCAACGCGCGGCCGTGGTGGTGATCAGCAGTGCACTCAATCAGAAACTGTTCGGCGGCGCCAACAGCGTGGATCGCGAGATCAACCTGGACACGCACACCTATCGCATTGTCGGCGTGCTGGACGACTGGAATCCCAGCCCGCGCTTCTTCGATGTGAGCAGCACGTTCCATCCCTTCAGCCATCCGCGGCAGCTCTACCTCCCGTTCAGTCGCGCCATCGACTTGCAGAAGGCCACCAGCGGCAGCTTCTATTGCAGCGCGGACGCGCCCAACCCCGACCTGCCGAACTGGGACAGCGTGTTGCACAGCGAATGTGCATGGATCGATGCGTGGGTGGACCTGCCCACGCGCGCCGACGTCGAGAACTACCGCGAGTATCTGCACAACTATGCGGCCGAGCAGCAGCGTCTCGGTCGTTTCACGTGGCCGCCCAACGTGCGCTTGCCGAATGTCAGGCAGTGGCTTGGCTTGCACGACAACCATGTGGTGCCGAAGGCATCGGCGCTGTCCATGATTGTCTCGGTCAGTTTTCTGCTGATCTGCCTCGTCAACGTGGTGGGGCTGATGCTGGCCCGCTTCATGCGCCGCGCGCCGGAGATCGGCGTGCGCCGTGCACTGGGTGCGTCGCGCGGAGCGATCTATGGCCAGTTCCTGACCGAGGCGGCGGCCATCGGGCTGGCCGGTGGCGTGCTGGGACTGCTGCTGACGACGCTGGGCATGGCCGGCATCGGTTCGGTATTCGAGCCGGAGGTTGCCCGGCTGGCGCGACTGGATGCGTCGCTGTTGCTGCTGACGGTGCTGGTCGCGGTGGCTGCCACCTTGATTGCCGCGCTCTATCCCACCTGGCGCGCAGCCCAGGTGCAGCCGGCGTGGCAGCTGAAGTCGAACGGATGAGGGCATCCCGATGAATTCGTTTCGACAGATCCGACCGATCCTCGCCGCGCTGCGTCGGCACAAGACGGCCACGCTGCTCATCGTGCTGCAGATCGCGCTGACCCTGGCGGTGGTCAGCAACGCATTGTTCATCGTCCAGACGCGGATCGTGCATCTGTCGCGACCGACCGGTACGGACGAGGCGCATCTGTTCGTGATCAGGAACGAATGGATCGGGCAGCCGGATCTGCCGCATATCGATGCGCAGATGCGCGCCGACCTGACGACGTTGCGCAATCTGCCGGGCGTGCGCAATGCGTTTGCCAGCCAGGCTTATCCGTTCGGTGGCTGGGGCGGATTGGCCCGCATCAAGCTTCGAGTCGAGCAGACGGTGAAGCCGCAATTGGCGATCACCTATTTTGCCGATCAACACGCACTCGACACGTTCGGCCTCGCGCTGGTGGCCGGCCGCAACTTCCGCGCCGACGAGATCGGCAGCCTCGGCCCGTACGACAAGTCGATGCCGGCGGTGGTCATCATCACGCGCGATCTGGCTCACAAGCTTTTTCCCGACGGCACGGCCGTGGGCAAGGCGATCTATCTGACCGATGACGGCCCGAGCACGGTCATCGGCGTCGTCGATCGCCTGGAAGGTGCTTACATCGGCAGCACGACGCGCTCGATCGACGAGGACACCATCCTGGTGCCTGCGCGCTACGCGAATCCTGAAGGCGTGGTCTATCTGGTGCGCACGCAACCGGGCGAGCTGGCCGCCGTATTGCACGCGGCGCCGGCCGCATTGTCGGCGCAGAATCGCCTGCACCTGATCAGTCCGGAGGATGGTGTGATCACGCTGGGGCAGGCACGTGCGCAGGGTTATGCCACCGATCGCGGGGTGGCGATCATGATGGCCGTGGTCTGCGTGCTGCTGTTGCTGGCGACCGCTGGCGGCATTGTCGGCTTGAGCAGCTTCTGGGTCAGCCAGCGCCGTCGGCAGATCGGTATCCGACGGGCGCTTGGCGCGACGCAGGACGATATCCTGCGCTATTTCCAGGTCGAGAATTTCCTGATCGTCGGTATCGGCGTCGCATGCGGTGCCATGCTTGGCATCGTGTCCAACCTGCAGCTGATGAAGCGCTACGAATTGCCGCGGATGCCGGTGTGGATGCTGATGCTTGGTGCCGTGCTGCTCTGGCTGCTCGGACAACTGGCCGTGCTCGGGCCGGCGCGGCGTGCTGCTGCCGTGTCGCCGGTGGAGGCGACACGGCAGCTGTGACGAAGTCGTCGCGCGCAGCTCACTGCCGCGCGTCAGTCGATGCCGAGCTTCTTCAGCTTGTAGCGCAGCGCGCGGAACGTGATACCGAGTTTCCGGGCGGCGGCGGTCTTGTTGTAGCGCGATTCTTCCAGCGCCTTGACGATGGCGGTGCGCTCGATATTGCTGATGTAGTCGTCGAGGCCGCCATCGGCGCCGGCGGCTGCGGGCTGCGGCGCAGCCGGGGCTTCGCGGCCTGGTACCGGCAGGTCCGGACTGGCTGCGCGCGCGTTGCGTTGCGGGAGCATCAGGTCCGGTGCATCGATGCTGTTGCCGTCGCACATGGCCATGGCGCGTTCGAGGATGTTTTCGAGTTCGCGCACGTTGCCCGGGAAGTCATACCCTTCCAGTGCATCGCGTGCGGCCTGCGACAGCTGGCCGACGCTGTCGCCGCTCTTGCCGGCCAGTGCCTTGAGAATGAAGCTGGACAACAGCGGCACATCGCCACGGCGCTCGCGCAGCGGCGGCACGCGCAGCTCGATCACGTTGATCCGGTAGAAAAGGTCCTGGCGGAACTGGCCTTGTTCGACCAGCGCGCCGAGGTTCTTGTGGGTGGCGGATAGAATGCGCACGTCGACCGGAATCTCCTCGCGTCCACCAATCGGGCGCACGGCTTTTTCCTGGATCGCGCGCAGCAGTTTCACCTGCATGTGCAGCGGCAGTTCGGCCACTTCGTCAAGAAACAGCGTGCCGCCCTGAGCGGATTGAAACAGGCCTTCCTTGTCGGCGCTGGCGCCCGTGAAGCTGCCCTTGCGATGGCCGAAGAACTCGCTTTCCATCAACTCGGAGGGAATCGCGCCGCAGTTGACCGGCACGAACGGGCCGCTCGCGCGCGGGCCCTGCTCGTGGATCAGTCGCGCCACCAGCTCCTTGCCCACGCCGGACTCACCAGCAATGTAGACCGGCGCCTGATTGCGGGCGAGTTTGCTGATCGTGGCGCGAACCTGCTGCATCGCGGTTGAGTCGCCGATCAAACGCTCGCCGGAACCACCTGCCTTGGCTGCGCCACCGCCATTGCGCTTTTCCTCGGCCAGCCGCAGTGCGGTGCGTACCAGGCCGCGCAGCATCTGGATGTCGACCGGTTTGGAGACGAAATCGAACGCGCCGGCCTTCAGCGCATTGACTGCCGCATCGACATTGCCATATGCAGTGATCATTGCGACCGGGGTGTCCGGGCAGGTTTCGGCAATCAGTTCGATGATCTCCTGACCATTGCCGTCGGGCAGCCGCATGTCGGTGAAGCACAAGTCGTAGCTGCGATCGGTCAGCGCGCGGCGCGCTTCGGCCACGGTGCCCACGGCGTCGACCTGCAGATCCATCCGGCCCAGCGTGATGGTCAGCAGCTCACGGATATCGCGTTCGTCGTCGATGACCAGGACGGTCTGTGCAGTCATGAGGGGTCTTTGATCCGCAGGTAATTCAGCTGAAGGTTACTAGGGCAGGCCGAAACGTCAACGCGTGGCGACCTGGTCGGTTTCGGCTGCCTCGGCGGGGCTGCGTGCCGGCGGCGTCAGCACCAGCCGGAAACAGCTGCCGCCGCCGGCCACGCGGACATATTCCAGCGCGGCCTGGTTGGCCTCGCTCATCTGCCGGGCCAGGTACAGACCCAGCCCGGTGCCGTATTCGTGGGTGGTGTAGAACGGCTCGAAGATCTGTGCGGCCACTTTCGGCGCGATGCCGGGGCCTCGGTCGATCACTTCGAGGATCGGCACGCCGTGCTCGCCCTGCCGGGTCACCACCATCACCCGCGCCGGCTCACCCGGCAGGCGGCCGTAGCGCAGGGCATTCTGCACCAGGTTCCACACCACCTGCTGCAGCTGCTGCGGATCGGCGACCGCTGCCACCGGCGCGCCATTGCTGGCGATGGCACGCAGCGAATCGATGCCGAGGTCATTGCCCTGGGAGTATTCCTCGACGAAGGCCTGCGCCCAGTGGCCGAGATCCAGCGTTTCCGGCCGCGAACGCTCACGCCGGGAGAGCTGCAGGATGTTTTCGATGATCTCGTTGAGCCGGATGCAATGGTTGTTGATGATCTCGACCATGCGCTGGTCGGTGCTGTCCATGCTCTTCGACTCGGCCAGCAGCTGGGCCGAGTAGCGGATCGCTGCCAGCGGATTGCGGATCTCATGGGCGATCGAGGCAGACAGCCGACCCAACGAGCTGAGCGTGAGCTCCTCCGCGCGGCGCGACAGCAGCGAGGTGTCGTCCAGGAAGATCAGCACGTGTGAATCGTCGTTCGGCGCCAGCCGGCTGAAGCGTGGCACCACCTCGGGCACGCCGTCGGCGAGCTGGGTGGCGGTTTCGTCCAGCTTTCCCGAGGTCATCCAGTGGTACAGCCGGCGCGACAGCTCCGGTGCCAGCTGGCCCAGGTCGCGCTGGTCGGCACGGGGGTTGCCCAGCAGCATCCAGGCCGACTCGTTGATCTGTTGAATGCGGTTGGCGTCGTCCACCAGCAGCACGCCGGTCTTCATGCGACGGATGATCAGTTCGTTGACCTGCGCGAGGTTGGCCAGGTCGGTGCTGCGCTGCTCGGCCAGTGCCTCGGTGGCGCGCAGCTGGCGGCCCAGCACATGGCACAGCGTGCTGCTGGCGAAATAGGCCAGGCCGAACAGTGCCGCTTCCAGCAGGTCGCGGTCGGCGGGATTGCTCGCCGATGAGCCGATCAGGGTGTGGCCGAGGATGCCGAGGGTGGCCAGCGAGGCAAAGAAGCTCGACAGCCGCAGAGGCAGGATCAGCGCGCCCGCACTCAGGTTCACCGCCAGCATCATGGCGATGCCGATGCGCGCATCGTGCATTGCACCGATCGCCAGCACGGCGGCGATGATGTCCACTGCCAGGGTCACCGAGACGGCGGTGCTGACGTAGGCCATGCTGCGCCGGTTGAACAGCAGTGCGATCAGCGCGAACAGCAGATAGGCCGAGGTCACGCCGCGGGCAAGCCCGGGTTTGGCCAGTTCCGGCCAGCCCATCCCGCCCGGACTGAAGGCCAGCCCGGCGTAGACCAGCGCCTGCACCAGCCGGAACGCATTGAGGAAGGTCAACTCGTGGCGAATCGTCGCGGTACCCGCGCGGGTGGCGATGAAGGGCGGTGTGCTGGACACGTGGCGGGCACTCCCTGGCGGTTCCGGTCGAGTATAGACGGGCTGATCGGTGTTGGAACGGGATCGCAAGGCGCATGAAACCGCGCTGCCAGGCGGTCCGGGCACGCCGCTCTTTCCATTACTGCCCGCTTCCGTGAAAATAGGCGGCCGTATTGCACGGTTTTGCCGGTTCACTGGCATGCGCACTGCATTCGGCAGCGCGTCACTCCGCCGTCCGACCTTCCTGACCCACGTCGTGTTCAAGCGTGCGGCCGCCATGTTTTCCCGTTCGCTCGAGGTATCGAATGAATTTCCACGAATACCAGGCCAAAGAACTGTTCGCGCAGTACGGCATCGCCGTTCCGCCGGGCAAGATCGCCAACTCTCCCGACGCCGCCGTCGATGCCGCCAAGCACCTTGGTGGTACGCAGTGGATGGTCAAGGCGCAGATTCACGCAGGCGGCCGTGGCAAGGCCGGTGGCGTGAAGTTCTGCAGGAGCTTCGATGACGTCCGTGCTGCTGCCAAGGGCATGCTCGGCACCCATATGGAAACCTACCAGTCCGCCGGTCGTGCGCTGCCGGTGAACCTGGTGCTGGTCACCGATGCCACCAATATCGCCAAGGAGCTGTACCTGTCGATCCTGGTCGATCGCGACAGCAAGGCGATCTCGTTCATCGCCTCCAAGCACGGTGGCGTGGACATCGAGCAGGTCGCCAAGGAAACACCTGAAGACATCCACACCATCGTGATCGACTTCGTCGAAGGGCTGCAGCCGTACCAGTGCCGCCAGCTCGGTTTCGCGATGGATCTGAACGGCAAGCAGGTCAATCAGCTGACCAAGATCATGCTGGGCCTGTACAAGCTGTTCAACGAGCAGGACCTGGCCCTGGTCGAGCTGAACCCGCTGGCGATCCTCGAGGACGGCAACCTCGCCGCGCTCGACGGCAAGGTCAATTCCGACGACAACGCCGAGTTCCGTCATCCGAACCTGGCCGCGATGCGCGACCTGACCCAGGAAGACGCCGCCGAAGCGGCCGCGCTGCAGAACAACCTCAACTACGTGACGATGGACGGCACCATCGGCTGCATGGTCAACGGCGCCGGACTGGCGATGGCCACGATGGACGTGATCAAGCTGGCAGGCGGCGAGCCGGCGAACTTCCTCGACGTCGGCGGCGGCGCCACCAAGGAGCGCGTGACCGAGGCATTCAAGCTGATCCTGTCCTCGGACAAGGTGCGCTGCATCCTGGTCAACATCTTCGGCGGCATCGTGCGTTGCGACCTGATCGCCGAGGGCATCATCGCCGCGGTCAAGGAAGTGGGCCTGAAGATTCCCGTGGTGGTGCGCCTGCAGGGCACCAATGTCGATCAGGGCCGCGAACTGCTGGCCAATTCCGGCCTGGCGATCACGCCGGCCGATGATCTCAACGACGCGGCGCAGAAAGCCGTGGCTGCGGCCAAGGGCTGAGGAGCAAACGAATGAGCGTTCTCGTCAACAAGAACACCAAGGTGATCGTGCAGGGCTTCACCGGCCAGCAGGGCACCTTCCATGCACAGCAGTGCCTCGACTACGGCACCAAAGTGGTCGGCGGTGTGACCCCGGGCAAGGGCGGTTCCGAGCATATCGGGCTGCCAGTCTTCAACTCGGTCGATGAAGCCGTGCTCGAAACCGGCGCCGACGCGTCGGTGATCTTCGTGCCGCCGCCGTTCGCGGCCGACTCGATCCTCGAAGCGATCGATGCCGGCATCAAGGTGATCGTGGCGATCACCGAAGGCATCCCGGTGCTCGACATGCTGCGCGTGAAGAACGTGCTGCAGCAGCATCCGGAGATCGTGCTGATCGGGCCGAACTGCCCCGGCATCATCACCCCGGACGAGTGCAAGATCGGCATCATGCCGGGTCACATCCACAAGAAGGGCAAGGTCGGCATCGTCTCGCGTTCCGGCACGCTGACCTATGAGGCCGTGTTCCAGACCACCAACGAAGGCCTGGGCCAGTCCACCTGCATCGGCATCGGCGGCGATCCGATCAATGGCCTGAGCTTCATCGATTGCCTGAAGCTGTTCCAGGATGATCCGCAGACCGAAGGCATCATCATGGTTGGCGAGATCGGCGGCAGCGCCGAGGAAGACGCCGCCGAGTTCATCGGCGAATACGTCAAGAAACCGGTGGTCTCGTTCATCGCCGGCGCCTCGGCGCCGGCCGGCAAGCGCATGGGCCATGCCGGCGCGATCATCTCCGGCGGCAAGGGCACGGCGGCAGCGAAGTTCGCTGCGCTGGAGAAGGCGGGCGTCACCACGGTGAAGTCGCCGGCCGATCTGGGCAAGACGCTCGCGAAGCTGATGAAGTAAGTCGGCTGCAGCGCGTAAAATACGAAGGCCGCGACCCCTCTCAGGGTCGCGGCCTTCGTATTTCTGGAGCATGACCATGGCAAGGCTGCGGCTGGCACTGGCCCAACACGATTTCCCGGTGGGTGCGGTGGCGGCGAATGCCGCGAAGACCGGCGACCTGATTGCACAGGCACGTACCGGCGGTGCCGGACTGGTGGTGTTTCCCGAACTCACCCTGAGCGGCTATCCGCCTGAGGATCTGCTGCTGCGGCCGAGTTTCCTGGCGGCCTGCGAGAGTGAGCTCAATGCGCTGGCGCAGGCCACCCATGGCGTTGCCGCACTGGTTGGCCATCCGCAGAGCGAGGGCGAGGTGTACAACGCCGCCAGCCTGCTGCGCGCTGGTCGCATCGAGGCTACGGCACACAAGCAGGCGTTGCCGAACTACGGCGTGTTTGACGACAAGCGCTATTTCCGTCCAGGTCATGCGACGGTCACCACGATGATCGACAGCGTCTGTATCGGGCTGTTGATCTGCGAGGACATCTGGCAGCCCGAGCCTGCGGCGCAGGCGGCGGCGGCAGGTGCCGAACTGATCGTGGTAGTCAATGCCTCGCCATGGGATGACGCCAAGCAGGCTGAACGTGAAGCCGTGCTGATCGAGCGTGCGCGTGAAACCGGGTGTGCGATTGTCTATCTCAACCTGGTCGGCGGTCAGGACGAGGTGGTCTACGACGGTGCTTCGTTGCTGGTCAACGGCGACAGTTCGATCGCCGCGCGTGCGCCGGCCTTTGTCGACGCACTGCTGTGGGCCGAGTTCGATCCGACGACGCGCACGCTGCACGCCGAGGACTGGCCGGTGTCCGCCGATGCCTGCGTCGAGGCTACGCTGTACGCCGCTTTGGTGCGCGGCACCCGCGACTACATCGACAAGAACGGTTTCGGCGGTGTGCTGCTCGGGTTATCCGGCGGCATCGACTCGGCCCTGACCCTGGCGTTGGCCGTCGACGCACTGGGCGCTGACCGCGTCACCGCGGTCATGATGCCCACGCGCTACACCTCGCAGCTGTCGCTGGATGGCGCTCGCGCGCAGGCCGAAAAGCTCGGCGTGGATTACCACGTGATCTCGATCGAGGCGACCTATGAGTCGTTCATCGGTGCGTTGACGCCGGCGTTCGCCGGCAAGGGCGCCGATACCACCGAGGAGAACCTGCAATCCCGCACTCGCGGCGTGATGCTGATGGCGCTCAGCAACAAGCATGGCCGCCTGCTGCTGGCAACCGGCAACAAGAGCGAGATGGCGGTTGGTTACGCCACCCTCTACGGCGACATGTGCGGCGCCTACGCGCCGTTGAAGGATGTCTACAAGACCGTGGTCTACAAGCTGTCGCGTTGGCGCAACGCGCAGGCAGCACGTGCAGGTGAGGGCGACATGATTCCCGCCGCGGTGATCGAGCGTCCTCCGTCGGCCGAGCTGCGCGACAACCAGACCGACCAGGATTCACTGCCACCGTACGATGAGCTGGACGCAATCCTTGCGCGCTTCATCGAGGGTGAACAGTCGCAGGCAGAGATTGCCGAGCAGGGTTTTCACGCCGACACCGTGCGCAGGGTGGTGCGGCTGGTGCTGCTGAACGAGTTCAAACGCCGGCAGTCGGCGCCGGGGCCGCGCGTGACCACGCGTGCGTTTGGCCGCGAGCGGCGTTATCCGATCACGTCCGGCTGGCGTTGAGGCAATGCCTTCGTGAATCGACGGGCTGGCATCAGTGCGCCCGTTTCTGCTTCGCCAACGTGATCACCACCACACCGAGCAGGATGATGGCCATGCCGGCGAGGTCATAGGGACCGACGTGCTCACCAGCCAGCAGCAGGCCGAACAACACGGCCACCGGCGGATTCACATACGCATAGCTGGTGCTCAGTGCCGGTCGCGCATGTTTCAGTACATACAGGTAGGCGCTGAACGCGATAAGCGAACCGAACACTGCCAGATAGACCACCGCCAGAGTGGCGCGCGTGGTGGGATGCGCCGGAAGATGTTCACCGCTGGCAAAGCCGAAGGTCAGCAAGGCAACGCTGGCGCAGAGCATCTGTGCGGCAGTGTTCATCGGCCCTGGCGGCATTTCGCGGCGGCGGCTCCAGGCCGAACCGAACGCCCAGCACATCGCGGCCACCAGCAGCGCCATCGCGCCAAACCGTGACCCGGACAGGCTGCTGCCGAGATTCAGCACGATCACACCGGCGAAGCCGATCGCCAGGCCGATGCTTTCGCGCCGGTTGGGCCATTCGCCATACATGCCGGAGAACAGCGCGGCGAACAGCGGCATGCTGGCCACCGCCACGGCGGCGATGCCGGAGCTCACCCGCTCCTCGGCAAAACAGACCAGGCCGTTGCCGAAACCGAGCAGCAATAAGCCGGTGAATCCGGCATTGCGCCATTGCAGGCGTGTTGGCGGCGCCATGCCGCGCAGGCGCAAGACGCCATACAACGCCATGCCGGCGCACAGGAAGCGGACGCCAGCGAGCAGGAACGGCGGATAGCTTTCCAGCGCGTAGCGGATACCCAGATAGGTCGAACCCCAGATCACGTACAACGCGAACAGCGCCAGCGGTATCAGGATGCGAGGGTCACGGAAGTGATGCGGCGCGGTGGCCACAGAATGGTCGGACATGGAGGCAGATCGTGAGGGGACGGCGCATTATCCGCGAGCTTGGCGGATTTGGTGAGCACGATCTGTGGCGTAATGCGGCGCTGGCCGTGGCGGCCTGCGTGTCGTGCGTTCAGTGCGTGACGGGGCGACCCTGCTGGATCACCACGAACTCGCCTTCCAGCACGTCAGGCTGGTGCGTGGCGCGCGCTGCAGCTGGGCTGGCAGGAGACTTCGCGTGGTGCCATCGACGCCAGGCCAGCAGCAGGCTGCCGCCCACTAGCAAGACGCCGGCGACCATCAGACCGAACACGAGCAGCACGCCGATCAACGCCACGCCGACCAGCAGCGACAGGACGCGAACCAGTGGATGGCGGGAGCGACGGAGGGAAGGCATGGTGACGTACATGTGTTAAAAATCCGTGTGGTAAAATCAACGACTTACGCTTGAAATCGTGCGTACAACCATGGGGCCATCCAGCCCGCGAGGCAAGTGCCGATGGATACAGTGACCTCCGTCCAGTTGTTGTGCCGACTGGACGATATTCCGGACGGCGGAGCCATCGCCGTCGATGCGCTGCTGCCCGGTGGCGAGGAGAGCCTGATCCTGTTGCGGCAGGGTGACCAGGTGCGTGGTTATCTCAATGTCTGCCCGCACACGGGTCGCCGGCTGGACTACGCACCTGGCAAGTTCCTGTTGAAGAACGACACGCTGATCTGCGCCGTGCACGGCGCCACCTTCAATCAAGGCGATGGATTGTGCATCGCTGGTCCGTGCCGGGGCGAGCACCTGCGCGAAGTGAGCATGCGGGTGGAGGGCGGCACCGTTCACCTGACTGCCGGCGCGTAGCCACCTCCGTCATCGGCATGCGGGAAGCATGGGCGTGTCCTGCCGGCTGCCGCATATGGATAAATCCGCTGGTCATTACGCAAACGGTGCGGCCCCGACTAGAATCCGGACGGATATCAACGGCAGCAACATGACAAACTTCGACGCTCTTGCGCACGCCTCGCACCTGAAGCACCTGGAATCGGAAAGCATCCACATCCTGCGCGAGGTGGCGGCGGAGTTCCGCAACCCGGTGATGATGTATTCCATCGGCAAGGACTCCTCGGTGCTGCTGCACCTGCTGCAGAAGGCGTTTTATCCGGCGCCGCCACCGATCCCGCTGCTGCACGTGGACACCACGTGGAAATTCCGCGAGATGATCGCGTTCCGCGATCGCCGTGCGCAGGAAACCGGCTGCCGCCTGATCGTGCATATCAATCAGGACGGCGTGGCGCAGGGCATCGGCCCGTTCGCTCACGGCGCCACCGTGCATACCGACGTGATGAAGACCCAGGCGCTGAAGCAGGCGCTGGACAAGTACAAGTTCGACGCCGCGATCGGCGGCGCACGGCGCGACGAGGAGAAGTCGCGTGCCAAGGAACGTGTGTTCTCGTTCCGAAACGCACAGCACCGCTGGGATCCGAAGAGTCAGCGGCCGGAGTTGTGGAACCTCTACAACGCGCGTATTGCCAAGGGCGAAAGCGTGCGCGTGTTTCCGTTGTCGAACTGGACCGAGCTGGATATCTGGCTGTACATCTATCGCGAGAAGATCGAAGTGCCGTCGCTGTACCTCGCCGCCGAGCGGCCGGTGGTCGAGCGTGATGGCGCGTTGATCATGGTCGACGACGAGCGCATGCCGCTGCGGCCGGGCGAGATCCCGCAAATGCGCAAGGTGCGTTTCCGCACGCTGGGGTGTTATCCGCTGACCGGTGCGATCGAGTCCGAGGCCGATACCTTGCCGGCAGTCATCCAGGAAATGCTGGTGGCCCGCACCTCCGAGCGCCAGGGCCGGGTGATCGACCATGATCCGTCCGCATCGATGGAGAAGAAGAAGCAGGAGGGTTATTTCTGATGCGCACGGAGCATGACGCGAGCACGGCAATCGATACCTACCTGCAGCAGCACGAAACCAAGAGCCTGCTGCGTTTCATCACCTGCGGCAGCGTGGACGACGGCAAGAGCACCTTGCTTGGACGCCTGCTGTACGACAGCAAGCTGCTGTTCGACGACCAGCTGGCGGCGCTGAAAGGCGACAGCCTGCGCCATGGCACACAGAACGGCGAGCTGGATTTCGCCTTGCTGGTCGACGGACTCTCGGCCGAGCGCGAGCAGGGCATCACCATCGATGTCGCCTACCGCTTCTTCAGCACGGAGCGGCGCAAGTTCATCGTGGCCGATTGCCCCGGCCATGAGCAGTACACACGCAACATGGCCACCGGTGCTTCCACTGCAGATCTCGCCGTGGTGCTGGTCGATGCGCGCAAGGGCTTGCTGACGCAGACGCGTCGGCATACCTATATCTGTGGATTGCTCGGCATCCGTCATGTGTTGCTGGCGGTGAACAAGATGGACCTGGTCGATTATTCCGAGGACGTGTTCCACGCGATCGAGGCGGATTATCGCGAGCTGGCTGACTCGATGGGTATCGCGCAGGTCAGCGCGGTGCCGCTGTCGGCGCTGCGTGGCGAGAATGTCAGCAGCCGTTCGGACTGCATCGACTGGTACGACGGCCCCAGCCTGCTGGAACATCTGGAGACGGTACAGGTCGCGCATGTAGCCGATGACGTCGGCTTCCGTTTGCCGGTGCAGTGGGTGTGCCGACCCGATCAGAACTTCCGCGGCTACGCGGGCCATGTCGTCGCCGGTTCAATTGCGCCGGGCGACGAAGTGGTGGTGTTGCCGAGTGGCGCCCGTTCACGGGTGGCGCGCATCGTCACCGCCGCCGGCGACTTGCCGCGTGCCGGCCTTGGCGACCCAGTCACCCTGACGCTGACCGACGAGCGCGACATCAGCCGTGGCGATGTCATTGCCGCGGCCGCACAGCCGCCGCAGGCGGCCGACCAATTCGCCGCGCACCTGCTGTGGATGGACGAGGCGCCGCTGCTGCCGGGGCGATCCTACGGGCTTAAGATCGGCGCGCGCACCGTGAGCGCCCAGATCACCGAGATCAAGCACAAGGTCGACGTCAATACGCAGGAAGCACTGGCCGCCAAGCGACTGGAGTTGAACGAGGTGGGCTACTGCAATATCAGCCTCGATCACGCCATCGCGTTCGAGTCGTATGCACACTGCCGCGAGATGGGCGCGTTCATCCTGATCGACCGGCAGAGCAACAATACGGTCGCCGCCGGCACGCTGAACTTCGCCCTGCGTCGCGCCGACAACATCCACTGGCAGCACATGGATGTCGATCGCATGGCGCGTGCACGGATCAAGGGGCAGGCGCCTGCCTGCCTGTGGTTCACCGGACTGTCCGGCTCCGGCAAGTCGACCGTGGCCAACCTGGTGGAGAAGCGCCTGCACGCGCTGGGCTATCACACCTACATGCTGGATGGCGACAACGTGCGCCACGGACTCAATCGCGATCTGGGTTTCACGGATGAGGACCGCGTCGAGAACATCCGCCGTGTGGCCGAGGTAGCGAAGCTGATGGTGGATGCCGGCCTGATCGTGCTGGTCTCGTTCATCAGCCCGTTCCGCAGCGAGCGGCGCATGGCGCGTGATTTGTTTGCCGAGGGCGAGTTCAGCGAAGTATTCATGGACACGCCGCTGGCGATCTGCGAACAGCGCGATGCCAAGGGGCTTTACGCCAAGGCGCGCGCCGGTGAGATCCGGAATTTCACCGGCATCGATTCACCGTACGAGTCACCGGAGCACCCCGAAGTGCATCTGCACGCGGCTGAGCGCAGCGCTGAGGCGATGGCCCAGCAGGTGGTCGAGGCGCTCGTCGGGCAGAGTTGAGTTGGCAGTTGCGATCCTGCGCAACCACATTCGCGCAGGATTCGCCTTCACCATGCTGCCGCCGGGCAAGCCGGCAGGCAACTCAGCACTCGATGACGTTGACCGCGAGACCGCCGCGACTGGTCTCCTTGTACTTGTCCTTCATGTCGCGGCCGGTGTCGCGCATGGTCTTGATCACCTTGTCCAGCGAGACGCGGTGCTTGCCATCGCTCTTCAGCGCCATGCGGCTGGCATTGATCGCCTTGACCGAGCCCATCGCGTTGCGTTCGATGCAGGGGATCTGCACCAGGCCACCGATCGGGTCGCAGGTGAGGCCGAGGTTGTGCTCCATGCCGATCTCGGCAGCATTCTCGACCTGCATCACACTGCCGCCAAGCGCGGCGGTGAGACCGCCGGCAGCCATCGAGCAGGCCACGCCGACCTCGCCCTGGCAGCCCACTTCGGCGCCGGAGATCGAGGCGTTTTCCTTGTACAGGATGCCGATTGCCGCAGCGGTCAACAGGTAGTCGATGATGCCGTCGTCGTTCGCCTTGGGGCAGAAGCGCAGGTAGTAGTGACCCACCGCCGGCACGATGCCCGCCGCACCATTGGTCGGCGCAGTGACCACGCGGCCACCGGCGGCGTTCTCCTCGTTCACCGCCAATGCGTAGAGGTTGACCCAGTCGAGGATGGTCAGCGGATCGCGCAGTGCAGCTTCCGGCTGGGTGCGCAGCTCTTCGGCCATCGCCGGCGCGCGACGGGCCACCTTCAGGCCGCCCGGCAGCGTACCGGGTGAGCGCAGGCCGCGGTCGACGCAGTCCTGCATTGCCTTCCAGATCGTCAGCAGGCCGGCGCGGGTTTCCGCTTCGGGACGCCACACGCTCTCGTTCGCCATCATCAGCTGGGCGATCGTCATGCCGTGCAGCTTGCACAGCGCCAGCATCTGGTCGCCGGTGGAGAACGGATAGGGCTGCTCGGTGGTGTCGGCGACGATGCGGTCTTCCGCGGCTTCGTCGTGATTCACCACGAAGCCGCCGCCGACCGAGTAGTAATCGCGCGTGGCCAGTTCGTTGCCGTCGGCGTCATACGCACTGAAGCGCATGCCGTTGGTGTGGAACGGCAGCTTCTGGCGCTTGTTGAAGACGAGGTCGCTTTTTTCGTTGAATTCGATCTCGCGCTTGCCGAGTACGCGGATGCGTTGTCCGGTGCGGATCCGTTTGAGGATCTCCGGGATCCTGTCGGGATCGACCGTATCCGGATGCTCGCCTTCGAAACCGAGCAGCACCGCCTTGTCGGTGCCGTGGCCGCGGCCAGTCATCGCCAGCGAGCCGTACAGCTCGGCACGCACCCGGGTCACCCGATCCAGCACGCCTTTCTCTTCCAGCCAGCGTTCGGCGAAACGTGCTGCCGCGCGCATCGGTCCCACCGTGTGCGAGGAGGACGGGCCAATGCCGATCTTGAACAGGTCGAATACGCTGACGGCCATGGGTTTGCTGCCGGGGGAGGGAGTGAACCGGTTATTCTACGCGGCGTCCCCGACTTTGGCAGTCCATTCGCAAGCGCATGTCCGATCTCATCCTGTATCAGCGCGATTACTGTCACCTGTGCGATCTCGCGCTGGCCGTGCTGGCCGAAGCGAGCGCGCCGGAGTTCGACAGTGTGTGGGTGGATGACACGGTCGAACTGGAGCAGCGTTATGGCGCGCGCGTGCCGGTGCTGCGCGATGCACGCGATGCACGCGATGGCCGCGAACTGGACTGGCCGTTCGATGCGGCAGCGGTGCGTGCATTTCTGCGCTAGCAACGCTCCTGTTCGCGAATACTTTTATGAGAACGGTTTAAGAAATCCTTGAGGCCTCACGCTGTCATTCCCGCGAAAGCGGGAATGACAACTCGTGCGAAGTTTCCTGAAGCTGCTTCGCGCCGGTCAGCCAGCCAGTGAAGCAGCCACGCCAAACGCGCAACCCGTCTTCGCCTTCACGTCGGCCAGCGTCACGCCGTCATGCATCTCGATCAGGGTCAGGCCCTGGCCTTTCTCCACCTCGAACACGCACAGATCGGTGATGATCAGGTCGACCACCTGCTTGCCGGTCAGCGGCAGGTCGCAGGCGTCCTTGATCTTCGGCGAGCCGTCCTTCGCGTTGTGTTCCATCAGCACCACCACGCGCCTGACGCCGCTGACCAGATCCATCGCACCGCCAGGACCCTTGACCATCTTGCCCGGCACCATCCAGTTGGCGAGGTCGCCATGCGCGGAGACTTCCAGGCCGCCGAGGATCGACAGGTCGATATGGCCGCCGCGGATCATTGCGAACGAGTCCGCGCTGGAGAAGAAGCTCGAACCGGGCAGGGTGGTGATGGTCTGCTTGCCGGCATTGATCAGGTCGGGATCGATCTGGTCTTCGGTCGGGAACGGACCGATGCCGAGCAGGCCGTTCTCCGACTGCAGGATCACGTCCATCCCTTCGGGAATGAAGTTCGCCACCAGGGTCGGGATGCCGATCCCGAGGTTGACGTAGAAGCCGTCGCGCAATTCCTTCGCCGCGCGCTGCGCCATCGCGGTGCGGATCGGGCTTTCCTTGCCGGTGTTGGCGCCGGCGATGGTGCGGAACTCGATACGTTTTTCGTAGTTCGCGCCCTGGATGATGCGATCGATGTAGATGCCCGGCACGTGGATGTTGTTCGGATCGAGCGTGCCGACCTCGACCAGTTCTTCCACTTCGGCCACGCAGATCTTGCCGCAGGTGGCGATCATCGGGTTGAAGTTGCGCGCGGTTTCGCGGAACACCAGATTGCCGAGGCGGTCGCCCTTCCATGCCTTCACGATCGAGACGTCGGCGTGGATGGCTTCCTCCAGCACATATTCCTTGTCGCCGAAGACCTTGGTCTCCTTGCCCTCGGCCAGCTTGGTGCCGAAGCCGGTGCGCGTATAGAAACCGGGTATGCCGGCGCCGCCGGCGCGCAGCTTCTCGGCCAGCGTGCCCTGCGGGGTCAGGTGCAGTTCGAGTTCGCCGGCCAGCACCTGGCGCTCGAACTCCTTGTTCTCGCCCACGTAGGAGGCATACACGCGCTTCACCTGATGCGTCTTCAGCAGCGGACCCATGCCGAAATCGTCCACGCCGGCATTGTTGCCGACGATGGTCAGGCCCTTGGTGCCGGCTTCCAGCAACGCCCCGATCAGGTTCTCGGGGATGCCACACAGGCCGAAACCGCCGGCGGCGAGGGTCATGTCGTCGAACAGCAGCCCGTCGAGAGCCTTGGATGCGCTTGGGTAAACCTTGTCCATTGCCATGCCTTCCTGCAGGGAGAGTCAGCTGCCAAGGATACGACGGTTTGCCTGTGCACGGCCTTGTACCAAGGTCGCAGGCCCGGTTCCGTGCCAACAAAGCAAGACTTGACGCGATCATTTACGCGTGTAAACATAATTTCACTTACATGTGTAAACGGTGACTCATGGCAATCAGCGAAGCCGAAGCGGTCGTTATGGATGTGTTGTGGCGAGAGGCGCCACGCACGGCCGAGGACATCCTCGCCGAGGTCGGCCCGGCGCAGGACTGGCAGGAGGGCACGGTGAAATCCCTGCTCAATCGCCTGCTCAGGAAAAAAGCCGTGCATGCCGAGCGCGATGGTCGCCGTTACCTGTACACGCCGCTGCTCACCCGAGAGCAGTACGTCCAGCAGGAGAGCAAGGGTCTGCTAGATCGCCTGTTCGGCGGTCGCGTGGCACCGCTGGTCGCGCACTTCTCCGAGCAGCGCAAGTTGTCGAAGAAGGACATCGCCGAACTGAGGAAGCTGCTGCAGGAGCTCGACGATGAACAGCATTGAGTTGGAAGCTATTGACTGGATCCGGCACGGCTGGATGCTTATCGTCGCTTTCACGGCCGCGGTACTTGTCGTTGCAGTGCTACGCAAGCCTTGCCGACGTCTGTTCGGCGCGGAGCGCGCGTTCCAGCTGTGGTTGCTGCCTCCGCTGGTGATGTTGACCACTCAGCTGCCGCACATGTCCACGGCACAGGCGGCCATGCTGCCAGCGATCGTGTTCACGATCACCTCCGCGGCCACCACGCTGCCGGTGCATGTCGCGGAGTCGAGTGGCATCGACTGGCGGATATGGACGGTGCTGCTCTGGCTGGCAGGCATGGCGGTCAGCGCGATACTGGCTGCCATCGCACAGTCGCGTTATCGCGATCGCCTGCGCGGGGCTACAAAGGTGATCGACTTGTCGTTGCGCTGGCCGGTTTGGCGAGCAGCCGGGACGGATGTCGGGCCTGCTCTGGTTGGTGCCTGGCGAACCCGCATCGTGCTGCCGGCCGATTTTGAACGCCGCTACGATGCCACCGAGCGTGCGCTGATCCTTGCCCACGAAATGATGCATGCGCGTCGTCGCGACGGCTGGTGGTGCCTGCTCGCACAGGCGGTTGCTGCGGTGTTCTGGTTCCATCCACTGGCGTGGTGGCTGCTTTCGGCGTTGCGCCACGATCAGGAACTGGCTTGTGACGCCGCGGTGCTGCGCGAACACGGCGCACAGCGACGCAGCTATGCGAACGCGATGCTGAAAACCCAGTCGGCTGCGTTTGCGTTGCCCGTGGGTTGTCCCTGGTCACCAAGTCATCCCATCACGGAGCGTATTGCCATGCTGAAACTCCCTACCCCAGGTCGCATGCAACGCATGATGGGATACTTCGCCGTCACCGGCATCGTGATCGGTGCATCTGCCGCCGTTTACGCTTCCCAGCAGTCGCCACGCACTTATCAGGCCACACCGGAAGCAGTGAAGGAGGCCTTTGCACTATTCGAAGGCAGCAAGATGGCGGTCGAAGAATACGCGCTCCATCATGACTTTCGGATGACTGCGAACAATGACGCGGCAGGCCTGGCGGATGATCCAGATCTCATTAAGGGGAAATTCGTCCGGCGCGTTGTCGTGACCAATGGCGTGATCGCGGCGATGCTGCGCGACAAGCCAGGCTCCATGGCGACGGCCGGTAGCGTGCGTGTAGTGCCGCATCCTGACAGCACCAGGAAGTCGCTGGTGTGGACTTGCGAAAGTCCGGATATTCCCGCGATCGCGCAGCTTGCAGTTGGCTGTGTCTATCGACCTGGCGTGGCAAGCGATGCGCCTGCGGCAGGCATTACCGATAACTACAGCTTGAAGTTGGAAATTGCGTTTGGCGGCAAGCCGGCGCAGCTTCACGAGAGCATGTGCCTCAAGCCGGGTGGGTACCAGGATTATCTGTTAACGGAGAGCAAAATCGGCAAGCTGCCAGTGTGGCATGGGCGCTTTACCGTGGTACCGGCCGAACACGGGCAGCTGGAAGTGCAATCCGACATGAGTGGGGCCTGGCTGAACAAGCCTGTGCATCCGAAGATTCGCACACTGCCCGGTCAGCAGGGCACGATAGAGCTTGGTGTAAAGCATGTGGACAAGAGCGGAAGGATGACAGAAGACGACACCATCAAGATCGATCTGACTCCCAGCATTGGCTGCTGAGCACCGCGAGGCGGCTCGCTATACTCGACTCGGTCACCTCATTGAGAGAGTCACGTGATGCCGCTCCGCCTGTTGCTTGCCCTTGCCACCCTCGGAATCGCCACCATGAGCCACGCCGCCGTCTCACCCGTGCTGGTGATCCATGGCGGCGCTGGCGTGATCAAGCGCGACATGACGCCTGCGAAAGAGAAGGCCGTGCGTGCGGCGATGACGCTGGCGCTGCAGAACGGCTATGCCAAACTCAAGGCGGGCAAGCCGGCACTGGATGCGGTGACGGCGGCGATAGTCGTGCTGGAGGACGATCCGAACTTCAATGCCGGCAAGGGTTCGGTGTTCACGCACGATGGCAAGAACGAAATGGATGCGGCGATCATGGACGGCAATACCCTGGGCGCCGGTGCCGTCGCCGACGTGCAGCGGGTGAAGAATCCGATCCTGCTGGCACGCGCGGTGATGGAGCATTCGCCGCACGTGATGCTGGCCGGCACGGGTGCCGAGGAGTTTGCGAGGGAGCAGGGCATCACCCTGGTCGATCCTTCGTATTTCCGCACCGAGGAACGCTGGCAGCAGCTGCAGAAGGCCTTGAAGGAAGACGCGGCGAAGCAGCCGCATGCGGACGTCGAGACGGCCAAGCATTTCGGTACGGTGGGCGCGGTGGCGCTGGATGTCGAAGGGCATCTCGCCGCTGGCACCTCCACCGGCGGCATGACCGACAAGCGCTGGGGCCGTATCGGCGATTCGCCGATCATCGGTGCCGGCACCTATGCGAACTCCGGTTGTGCGGTATCCGGCACCGGCTGGGGCGAGTACTACATCCGTACTGTCGCCGCCCACGAGATCTGCATGATGGTGACCCAGATGCGCGTGCCGCTGAAGCGTGCCGCCGCCCAGGTGATCAATCAGGAAATCCCGTCGATCGGTGGCAATGGCGGCGCGATCGCGCTGGATGCGGATGGCCATATCTCGATCCCGTTCAACACCGACGGCATGTATCGCGGCTGGATCGGCGCCGATGGTGTGCCGCATGTGGCGATCTATGGTGATGAAGACGACGGTATTGCCGAGCCGCCGGCACCGGCCGAGAGTACCGCACAGCCGTAGTCCCGTGGTTTTAGGGGAGCTTTTTCAGTTGCGCCGGCGTCAACGCACCGCTGATGCCAAGCTGGCTCCCGTCCGCACGGATTACCAGCACGCGCGGAGTCTCGCCGCCCCAGTTCGGATCGAGCAGGAAGTTGATCCGCTCGGGCGAGGCCGCAGCGTAGGCGCGTGCCGGATAGCCGTCCAGCTTCATCTGGTGCAGGCGTGTTTCGATCGCCTCACGCTGTTCGATGCTGTCGGTGGCGACGACCTCCAGCTCGATATCGCGCGGATGCGCGTGCTGCAACGCGGCCAGTGCGTCGAGGTTCTGTTCGCAATAGGCGCAGTCCAGCGACCACAGGGCGATGATCCGTTCGCCGTGCGTCGGTGGCTGCAACAGAGTGGGGATGTCGGTTGCCGTCAACGCGCGCAGTGAGCCGGCAAAGACAGCCACGGGCAGCAGGCAGATGAGCGCAAGCAGCAGGTGTTTCATCATGGAGCATCCAGCGGAATCAGGCGGAAACCATCCACGGTGTTCCATGCCACGAACGCGCGGTCCTGATTCTGCAGCAGCTGCGGCGAGCCGACGGCGTCAACACTCTGGGCGATCTCACGCGCCGCATCGAAATGCGTGCCGTTGTCGAGCGAGCGCTGCAACATCAAGGCATAGCCGTTGGCGTTGACCCGATTCCACGTGATCCACACCGTCTTGCCATGCACGGCCACGTCGGCATGGCTGGCGCCGGCGTTGGCGACCACCTGTGCGTGTTGTGGTGGCTGGCCCGGATCGAGCTGGCCGTACCAGATCGTCGGCTTGTCCTCGGATTCGTACCACACCGCGTGGCGCGTACCGTCGGTACCGATGGCGAGGCCGGGGCCGTGTTCCGGGCAGGCTGCGATCTGCCATTGATTGAAGGTGGCGCGTTCGGCATGGCTGGGCTGGCCATCCGCAGGCAGTACGGCGTAAGCGTGATCGCGGATGTTGTCGCCGAAGATGCTGCGGAAGAATACGGCGACATCGCCCTGCGGCGTGCGCGCGATCGCGATGCGGCAGCACTCGCAGCTCTGGTCGATCAGCTTGCGCTCGGGCACGAAGGTTCGGCCCTCGTCATCCGACCAGCTGTAATACACGGCGGCGCCGAGGTAGCGCTTGCCGTGCGCATGGGCGGCTTCGAGGTCGCGCTTGTCGATCCACGCGATCACCACGCGGCCGCGGCCATCCACCGCCAGCGCGTCGAAGCGGTGCGTGATCTCGGCGCGGTCGTGGTGCACGGTGATGGGAGCGGAGAAATGCGCACCGCCATCCAGCGAACGGACGAAGCGCACGAACCCGGTATACGGCTTCGCGCGCGGCTGCGACCAGCTCACGTACAACTCGTCGTGCGGGCCGAACGCGATCTTCGGCCGGTTCTCGGCAGAGTCGTAGATGGGTTCCGCCTGGGCGTTCACGTCGATCGGCGTGCTTAGCGTTTTGCCGAGATCATCCGAGTGGCGCAGCCGTACATGGCCGTCAGCGGCGTCGGCCAGCCATAGCCGGCCATGCGTGTCGAATGCCGCGCTGGCACCGAGCTGCGGACCCTTGGCCATGTGCATCGCTGCCATGTCGTCATGCGCGATGACAGCCAACGGCAACAGGAAGAGCAGGGCAAGGATCAAATGACGCATGAAATGACGCATGGGATATCTCGGTGGTGCGCGGGTCACAGGTCCCAGCGCAGCTGGCCGAACACGGTACGTCCGGCATAGGGATGGTAGACCCAGTAATGCTCGTTGGTGAGGTTGTCCACGCCGACCGATGCCGTCCATTGCGCTGCGAAACGCCAGCGCAGCTTGGCGTCGGCCACGGTGAAGCTGCTCACCGCGCCGTAGGTATTGACGAAGTCGTTGTTGTTCAGTGTGCCGTACTGGCGGCCGGAGTGGCGGATGCCAAGCGAGACCTCCCATTGCGGCGTGAAGCGGTAGTCGGCAAGCAGGCTGGCGCGAACCTTCGGGATGCGCGGGAAATACTTGTCGTTGGCCAGCGGGTACTGGCGATCCTGCAGCGTCTTCGCGTCGTTGAGGGCGAGGCTGGCCGAGAGATCGAGTCCGGGCATCCATACATCGGTCAGGCTCAGTTCGCCTTCGACGCCACGTACACGCATCAGGTCGATGTTCTGCACGCTGGTGACGGTGGGCGTGACGGTGATGTCGGTCTGCGAGTACAGCGCGTTGGCGATCCGGTCCTGGAATAGCGAGACACGCCAGTGGCCGTTGGCCAGTTGACGGTTCAGCGTGAGGTCGGTGGATTCGTCGATCTCCGGCTTGAGATCGGGATTGTTGTTGACGATGGCGTTAGTCGAGATCGTGCCCTGAAACAGTTCGGCCACGGTCGGGTAACGCACGGCCTTGCCGTGCGCCAGTCGCAGCTGCCAGTCGTCGGCAAAGTCCCAGCTCAGCGACGTCTTCGGCGAGAAATCGGTGCGCTGGCGATCCGCGTAACGCAGTGTGCTGGAGGCATTCGCGAGAAGGCCGCCATACGCACGCCATTGCTCGAGACGGCCGCCGACCGTCAGCGCCCAGGCAGGCGCGAAACTCCACACGTCCTGCAGGTAGGCCGCACGGGTCTGGGTATTTCCTGCGAAGGCACTGATCTGCGGGCCATCGGCATCGCCGAGCCAGTCGCTGGCATTGCGTACCTGGGTATTCAGCTCGTAACGGTCGCCATGCACGCCGGCGTACAGGATGTTTTGCTCGCCGAGCGGGCCGGAACTGCGCAGGTCGAAGCTGCTCCAGTCGGAGCCGCTCATGTTGGCGATGGTGCCAGAACCGCCGACGGGAGCCCCGGGTTCGGCCTGGCTTGCCGTGGCCGCCAGCGAATGCAGGAAATCGTAGCGACTGGCCACGGCCGCCCAGCGCCAGCCATTGTCGAGATGGCCATTCAATTCGGCGCCGTACAGCATGTGCGAGTCGATGCCAGAGGTGGGTGCCAAACCGCTCGGCGTCAGTGTCCAGATCTGGTCAGCTGCGTTGATGACACCCCTGCTGATGGGCTGGCCACTGGCGTCACGGATCAGGCTGCGCGTGCGATCTTCCGCGTTGTCATGCCACCAGCCGAGCGTGAACAACGCGGCGACATGGTCGCTGATGTCCACGCCGAGCTTCAGTTTTGCCTGGGTCTGCACGGTGTGCTCGATGCTGTTGGCGCCGTAGACCAGTCGTGGCGTGCCATTCGGATTGCGATCCAGCGTGGCGCCGGTCACCGGTATCGCTGTCGCCGCATTGCCGCCAGGAGTGGCGGTAGCGTACTGCAGCGGCTGGCCGTCGTTGTTCAGCCGGCTCAATTCCAGCAGCCAGCTCCAGCGGCCCTGTCTGTTGCCCAGGGTGGCGGCGACCTGTCGGCCGTTGTAGTGACCGTTGGCGCCATAGCTGTCGTGATAGTCCTGGCTGAAGAACTGCGTGCTGACGCTGGCTATCAGCCGCTGCGGCAACACGGTGTGGATCAGCACCGTGGTGCCCAGCGAGTTGCCCGGATACAGCGCGGAATACGGTCCGTACAGGATGTCGACCGCGCCGATTTCCTCGGGCGCCACCATGCCCCAGCGCGGTGCGCCGTTGTAGCCGTTGGTCATCAGATTGGACAGCAGCAGGCCGTCGGCATAGACCAGGCTGCGCGCACTCTGCAGGGTGCCGGCGTTGCGCCCGCTGATCACCGCATTGGGATCGCCGATGTAGCGCACACGCACGATCATGTTCGGCACGTACTTCAGTGCATCGGCGCTGCTGGTGACATTCTGCCGCTGCAACTGTTTGCGGCTGACGCGCACCTGCACGCTGGGCGTTTCCGTCACCATGCTGTCGCTGGCGCGCACCGACACCGGCATCAAGGTAGTGGCGGCAGGCACCGGATCGGCCGCCAATAACCGACTGCTGGGCAGGACAATCGTGCCAGCGCAAAGGCCGAGCAGGATAATTTTCAAGAGGTACTCTGGATGCAAGTCTAGGGTTGCAAGGATAGTCAGCTACCGGGTGTGCGACAGATGGCGCGTTGTCGCAGCGAGCTACTGACGGCCCGGTTCGCGTGATGGGATGCGCATCTGCGGCAAAAGGTGCCGGCTTTTGTGCAGGTGGGAGTCATGCACATAAAAAAGCCGGCGATGAATCGCCGGCTTGGACGATGCAAAGGCTGAGGCCTCAGTGATGCCCGGAGAACGGCACCATCTTGCGCAGCGTGGATGGCGCGTGCGGCCATTTGGCGTCAGTCAGGTAAGGGTGGTTCGGGTAATTCAGTGCCAGCACCTGGCGCGTCTGCTCGGCCAGTTCCTTGTGACCCAGTGCGATGTAGCTGCGGGTAAGGATGGCGAGGGCGTCACCGGTCTGTGGCGCCTCCTGGTAATGCTCGACGATATACTGCGCGCGATCGGCCGCCGCGACATAGGCCTTGTTGCGCAGGTAGAACTCGGACACGTTGATTTCGTACTGGGCCAGCGTGTTGCGCAGGTAGATCATGCGTTGACGTGCATCGGCAGTGTAGGCGCTGTCCGGGAAGCGGCGCGACAGCTCCGAAAAGTCGTCGAACGACTGCAGGTTGTAACCTTGGTCGCGGCGGGCCTGGTTGTCGCGGCGTTCGATGTATCGCTCAAGAACGCCGCCGGTGCGATCGAAATTGATCAGACCGCGCAGGTAGTAGGCATAATCCACATGGTTGTTGGTCGGATTCGTCTTGATGAAGCTGTTGATGGTCGACAACGCATCGTCCGGCTGGTTGTCCTTGTACTGCGAATAGGCCAGGTCGAGCTGGGCCTGTTCGTTGTAGGGACCTGAAGGGAAGCGCGCAATGAGGCGCTGGTAAGCCTTGGTGGATGCCGAATAGTCAGCGTTTTCCAGCGAAGTGTGTGCCTTGTTGTAGAGCGCTTCCACCGGCATCGTGTCGACGTTGTCGCGCTTCTTGTGATGAAACATCGAGCAGGCGCTCATGCACACGGCGAGCGCGAGCACGACGAGCACCTTCAGGGCAGGCAATTTGGACATCGGCAACTTGATTACGCGCATGAGGACAGGATTCAGATGTTTGATCGAAAAGGAATGATAGCCGAAACCGGCCACCGCCCGCGGATGCCGGCATGACCACCATCCGGCATGAGGCGACGGTACCGTTGGGCGCGGCAGGACGCAGGTTCGACCAGGCTTTGGCCGAGATGTTCCCCGACTATTCGCGTTCGCGGCTCAGCGGCTGGGTCAAATCCGGTGCAGTGACCCTGGATGGCGTAGTGGCGCCACCCCGCCAGCTACTGCACGGTGGCGAACTGGTGCGGCTCCAGGTTGAACTGGCGGTCGAGGTCACCAGCACGCCCGAGGACATCGAGCTGGATATTGTTCATGAGGACGAGCATCTGCTCGTGCTGAACAAGCCGGCAGGCCTGGTGGTGCATCCGGGTGCAGGCAATCCGGCGGGCACCCTGCTCAACGCGTTGCTGCATCACGATCCGAAGCTGGCCGAACTGCCACGCGCCGGCATCGTGCACCGGCTGGACAAGGACACTTCCGGCCTGATGGTAGTGGCGAAGACATTGCCGACGTATACCGCACTGGTCGACCTGCTGTCGCGGCACGAGGTTGAACGGCAATACGAGGCCGTGGTGCTGGGCACGATGGTGGCCGGCGGCACGGTGGATGAGCCGATTGGCCGCAGCATGGGCGACCGGCTGCGTCAGGCTGTGCGCGACGAGGAGGATGGCAAGCGTGCAGTGACCCACTATCGGCTGCGTGAGCGTTTTCGTGCGCACAGCCTGCTCCAATGCCAGCTGGAAACCGGCCGCACTCACCAGATCCGCGTGCATCTGGCGCATATCCATCATCCGCTGATCGGCGATCCGCTGTACGGCGGTGGCCTGAAGCTGCCCAAGGGTGCCAGTGCAGAGCTGATCGCCATGTTGCGCGGTTTCCGGCGGCAGGCGCTGCATGCCGAGAAACTGTCGTTCGTGCATCCGATCAGTGGCGAGGCCTTGTCGTTCAGCGCCGAGCGGCCGGCTGATCAGTTGGCGTTGATCGAGGCGCTGCGCACGGATCTGCTCGAACACGGTTCGGACGATTATTGAGGTACGGGAACCGGGCTACGGAACAAAGCCGGAGTGTGTGCGATGCTTTGTGTTCTCCGCGTTCCCCGTTCCCCGGAAACCATGACCGATACCTGGATCTTCCCCGACTGGCCGGCGCCGTCGCGTGTCCATGCTGCCATCACCACCCGCTACGGGCCGGGCATCTCGGCGCCGCCGTTCGAGCGCTTCAATCTAGGCCTGCGCAGTGGCGACATGGCCGATGCGGTGGCGACCAACCGCAGCGCGCTGCAGCAGTCGCTGGGCTTGCCGGCCGTCCCACGCTGGCTGCGCCAGGTGCACGGCATCAACGTGGCCGAGCTGGGACCGTTGCCCAGTCCGGACGAACCGCAGGCGGATGCGGCGGTATCGCATATCCCTTGCACCGTGCTGTCGATTCTTACTGCCGATTGCCTGCCCGTACTTTTCTGTGCCGATGACGGCAGTGAGATCGGCGCGTCGCATGCCGGCTGGCGGGGCTTGGCGGCTGGGGTGCTGGAGGCGACGCTTACTCAGTTGCGTTCGCCCCGTGAGCGGTTATTGGCGTGGCTGGGGCCATGCATCGGTGCGACCTCGTATGAAGTGGGTGAGGATGTACGTGCCGCTTTCGTGAAGCCCGATGCAGCGACGGCAGACTGTTTCGTGCCCATGCGGCCGGGCCATTGGCAGTGCGATCTGGCTGGACTGGCCAGGCGACGGCTGGCCGCGGCGGGAGTGACGCAAATTTACGGCGGTGGCTTCGATACATTCAGCGATCCGCGGTTCTATTCTTATCGTCGTGACGGCGCGCGCAGCGGCCGCTTTGCCAGCCTGATCTGGCTGGCCGACAGCTGACTGCCCGCCGGGATCTTGACGCGTCGTCGTCATGCTGTTTGCTTGAATCGTCCGCCGCAGTCCGCATCTTTGCGGGCAGTGGCGGCGGGTCCGCCAAATCCTTTCATCTCTTGCAGGGGATCTCGATATGCGGATGGACAAACTCACCTCGCGTTTCCAGCAGGCGCTGGCCGACGCGCAGTCGCTGGCCGTGGGCCGCGACAACAACATGCTGGAACCGGTGCATGTGATGGCGGCGCTGCTCAACCAGCAGGGTGGCTCGACCGGACCGTTGTTGACCCAGGCGCAGGTCAACGTGCCGGCACTGCAGCCGCGCGTCAACGACATGCTGGAGCGCTTGCCGAAGGTCAGCGGGCAGGAAGGCAACATCCACGCGGGCAACGAGCTGACCCGGTTGCTCAACCTCACCGACAAGCTGGCGCAGCAGCGCGGCGACCAGTTCATCGCCAGCGAGCTGTTCGTGCTGGCGGCGCTGGATGACAAGGGCGAACTGGGCGCGGCGCTGAAAGCGGCGGGTGCGACCAAACCGAATGTCGAAGCGGCAATCGAGAAGCTGCGCGGCGGCGAGAAGGTACAGAGCGAGAACGCCGAGGAGCAGCGCCAGGCGCTGGAGAAATACTGCATCGACCTCACCGCGCGCGCCGAGTCCGGCAAGCTCGATCCGGTGATCGGCCGTGACGAGGAAATCCGCCGCACCATCCAGGTGCTGCAGCGGCGCACCAAGAACAATCCGGTGCTGATCGGCGAACCCGGCGTGGGCAAGACCGCGATCGTCGAAGGGCTGGCCCAGCGCATCATCAAGGACGAAGTGCCGGAAGGCCTGCGCGGCCGCCGCGTGCTGGCGCTGGACATGGGCGCGCTGATCGCTGGCGCGAAATTCCGCGGCGAGTTCGAGGAGCGCCTGAAGGCCGTACTCAGCGACCTGTCCAAGCAGGAAGGCCGGGTGATCCTGTTCATCGATGAGCTGCACACCATGGTCGGCGCGGGCAAGGCCGACGGCGCGATGGATGCCGGCAACATGCTCAAGCCCGCGCTGGCGCGCGGCGAGCTGCACTGCATCGGCGCCACCACGCTGGACGAATACCGCAAGTACATCGAGAAGGATGCTGCGCTGGAGCGGCGTTTCCAGAAAGTCTTCGTGGGCGAGCCGTCGGTGGAAGACACCATCGCGATCCTGCGCGGGCTGAAGGAGCGCTACGCGGTGCATCACGGCGTCGAGATCACTGACCCGGCGATCGTCGCAGCTGCCACGCTGTCGCATCGCTACATCGCCGACCGCCAGTTGCCGGACAAGGCGATCGACCTGATGGACGAGGCCGCCTCGCGCATCCGCATGGAGATCGATTCCAAGCCGGAGGAACTCGACCGGCTGGAGCGTCGGCTGATCCAGCTGAAGATCCAGCGCGAGATGCTGAAGAAGGAGAAGGACAGCGAATCGAAGCAGCGCCTCGCCGATCTGGAAACGGACATCGAGAAGCTGGAGCGCGAGTTCTCAGATCTCAACGAAATCTGGAAATCCGAGAAGGCCACGCTGCAGGGTGCGACCAAGGTGAAGGAGCAGATCGAGCAGGCGCGGCAGGAACTGGACGCGGCGCAGCGCCGGCAGGACTACGCGAAGATGAGCGAGATCCAATACGGCAGGCTGCCGGAACTGGAGAAACAGCTCGCCGCGGCGCAGGCCGCCGAGACGCAGGATTTCAAGCTGCTGCAGGACAAGGTCACGGCCGAGGAGATTGCCGAAGTGGTGGCGCGCTGGACCGGGATTCCGGTCGCCAAGATGCTCGAGGGTGAGCGCGAGAAATTGTTGCACATGGAAGACGATTTGCATCGTCGCGTGGTTGGTCAGGATGAGGCGGTGCGTGCGGTATCCGATGCGATCCGTCGTTCGCGCGCCGGGCTATCCGATCCGAATCGACCAAACGGTTCTTTCCTGTTCCTCGGCCCCACCGGCGTGGGCAAGACCGAACTGTGCAAGGCATTGGCCGAGTTCATGTTCGATACCACCGATGCGATGGTGCGCATCGACATGAGCGAGTTCATGGAGAAGCACTCGGTGAGCCGGCTGGTCGGCGCACCGCCCGGGTACGTCGGTTACGAAGAGGGCGGTTATCTGACCGAGGCAGTGCGGCGTCGGCCATACAGCGTGATCCTGCTGGACGAGGTGGAGAAGGCGCACCCGGACGTGTTCAACATCCTGTTGCAGGTGCTCGATGACGGCCGCCTCACCGATGGCCAGGGTCGCACGGTGGATTTCCGCAACACCGTGATCGTGATGACCTCGAACCTTGGTTCGCAGATGATCCAGGACGCCTCCGAGAACAGCGAAGGCGGCGACGCCGAGGAGCAGTACACGCAGATGAAAGCCTCGGTGATGGGCGTGGTGCAGGCGCACTTCCGCCCGGAGTTCATCAATCGGCTCGACGAGCTGGTGGTGTTCCGTCCGCTGGACAAGAAACAGATTCGCGCGATCGCAAAGATCCAGCTGGCGTATCTGGAGAAGCGTCTGGCCGAGCGTCAACTGAAAATGGAGGTTGGCGACAACGCGCTGGCCCTGCTCGGCAATGCCGGCTTCGATCCGGTCTATGGCGCACGACCGTTGAAGCGGGCGATCCAGCAGCAACTCGAGAATCCGCTGGCAAAGCAGATTCTCGAGGGTCGTTTTCAACCAGGCGATACGATCAGTGTGACTGCCACCGGCGGACATCTCGCGTTCCACAGGATGGAAGCAAGCCGCAGCTGATTTTTGCGTAGCGGTCCGCAGGCCGTGGCAGCGGACTGGATTGGAGCGGCGGAAGGGATACCGCCGCGACCTGCGAAGAGCGTGACCAACAGGATTCCTCCCTGCCGGTTTTCAGGGTACGCATTGCCATGAGCAGGGTTGTCCGGGTCGCAGGGCTGGGTACGCCAGCCCCGCGACGTTCCAAGAAGAGGCAGGGGAGCAAGAGACAGGCCGGTCGTGCTCCGCCTGGACTGTTTGTCACTCGAGATCGAGAGAGTTCTTGTCGTTCTGACGACGGCGCTGTTCCTTCTGCTGGAACCGGGTCTCGCAGTCGTCGCGTTTGACCATCACGCAATCCAGGTAATCACTGGCTTCGATCAAGGCTGCACGTATCGCCTTGCTGGCCGGAGTCTTCTGTGAATGCTGCACATCGCTACCTATCCCATGGCCGAAATAGCCGCCGGCATTGACTGCACTGTCGGTGCTGTGGCCTTCGACGGTGCGTGAGTACACGACTTCGGAAGTTTCCGCGTCGATCACCCGCAGGTCGATGGCGACATAGGCCTGCTTCTGGCCACCGCCCAGATGAAAGCCGGCGATGTTGACGCCACCGCCAGTGCTGGATGCGTCCTCGGTATATGCGCTGACCGAGCCGGTGACCAGATACTGCGCACCGGTGATGTTGCCGGTATGCGGCGTGCTGCCAGGACGCATGCGGTACGAGCTGGCAAGATCTTGCTCGGACAGCACGGCGTTGATCTTCTGCCGCTCGATCACTTTGAAGTCGCCGGTAGCGCTCAATTCATTGCTGAGCATGTCGGCGAGCTGGGGGCCGACATCGCCGCCCCACCAGGAAGCGGAACTGGTCTGGTTGGTGAAGTCGATCACGGCAACGGCCAGGGTTGGTGCTTCGCGGGCCATCGCCGTGCCACTCGCAGTCAATGCCAGCGTGAGTGCGGCACTGATGGCGATGCAATTCATGCGTTTCATGAGATTCCCCTCCGGTTTGTGGATATGACACTGCCCCAACTTCAGTCCCGGCGCCGATCTTGCGGCCCCGCATTGCGGTCGCGACGCGGGCCGGCTCCCCCATTTTGCCGACCCGTGGCGGATGCCATCATGCTCCAGTCAGGACTTTCCTGCCTGTGGTCAGACCACCATGTTCTTGGGTGAAGGCCCGTACTGGTTGTTCCCCGGGCTGCTATCCAGGACGGCGAACACCAGCAGCACGAGACCGCCGATCGCCGGTACCAGTGAAATCCAGAACCACCAGCCACTGTGATCCGTGTCGTGCAGACGACGCACCATGACTGAAATGCCCGGTACGAGAATCGGCAGTGCGAAGACTGCATGGACGACGGTGAGTACCAGTGGCGAATGCCCGGCGCTGGCGGTCATGGAGATGGCGATGGCCGGCCCGATCAGGATGGCCGCATTGATCAGTCCGAAATACCAGTATTCCTTGCGTGGCGCGCGGCCGGCGAAGGTGGCGTATTTACCCAGTGCCCTGAAGTACCAGTTCATGATGATGGCTCCCATTCGATCCTCCGTGGATAGGGTCAGCGGCTGCTGGAGCGAAATGGCCGTCGATGGATGGTGTTTGCCCCTGAACGAATGCCACCGGTCTTGCTTGCCCTGTCAGCCGAAACCTGCACCGATGTCGTGGTGGGTCCGCGGGAAAATGGCGTTGTGTCTCGTCTTCTGCAGGGACCGTTGCCGGGACGTATCAGTAACTCGGTATTTTCAATGGCCGGATTCCGACAAGGTGTAGTCGCAGACACCCATACGTTGAGCGGCATGGCCGACATGGATGGTCAGGATCGAACTGGCGACCTTGCCACCGCGTGAAGCCCCGTTGGTTGCGCCATGTTTTGCGCGGCACTGTGCCAATCTCAGGTCACGAAGTGTTATGCAGCGTTATGCCGTGTTACGTGTGTTCCAAGAGCGTGTGGCGGTCGGCCAGGGCACACGGAAAAGTTGCGCAGAGGTCAAAAGGTGGTGCGCTGACTCAGCAAGAGCCCGCTCGACGTGACGAGAAGGCACAATGGCTGGCCGTACGTTGAAATCCTGGCGGATGGCCTGATAATGGGGCGCTGCCGGCCTCAGGCAGGGCCGGCAAGCCAGGAGTATCCATGCCCATCTACGAATTCGAATGCAGTCATTGCGGTCATCGTTTTGATCGCCTGCAGAAGTTGTCCGATACCGACCCATCGATCTGTCCAGCCTGCGATGCGCCCCAGTTGCGTCGGCGCGTCAGCGCACCGTCGTTCCGTCTGGCCGGCAGTGGCTGGTATGAGACCGACTTCAAGAAGGATGGCGACAGGAAGCGCAATCTGGCCGATGCGGCGGGTGGCGATAAATCCACCTCAAGTGGCGATAGTGCGACCGCCGTGACGCCTGCGTCGGCACCAGCCGCACCAGCAGCGCCAGCGAGCAAGGTCGCCGGCAGCGAATGAGCGGTGCCAACGCCAGCCGTCCGGGCTGGTGAAGGCGGTCGATGTTCAATACGGTTGGTGTGGCCCACGATTGACATGGCGGTATTCACCACGGAGTGATCTATGCATCTGCTACATGGAATTACTGGCGGCATCGCAGCGAGTCTGGTTGTCGCGCTGTCCCTGACAGTCGTCGCGCCGGTCGTACATGCACAGTCAGCGGGCAGGGTGATTCGCTGCGAGAGCAGCAATGGCCAGTTCAATCGTTGCATGGTGCCCTGGCGTGATGCCCAGCTGGTTCGACAGGAGTCGAAGGGCGCATGCATCCGCGGTCAGAGCTGGGGAATGGATCGTCAGGGCCTGTGGGTGGATCGCGGCTGTCGCGGCCAGTTTGCCGAAGTGGCCTACGGTGGACGCCCCGGCTGGGACGATCATGGCCAGAACAATGGTGGCTGGCGCCCTGGCCCTGACTGGAACCGGCAGATACGACTGCAATGCGACAGCAACGGCAAGCGCTATTCCTTCTGCCAGGTCGATGTCGGTGGGCATGGTCGTGTGCGGCTGTTGAATCAGTTGTCGGACACGCGCTGCAGCGAGGGTTACAGCTGGGGCTGGAATCGCGCTGGCGTCTGGACCGACCACGGTTGCCGTGGCGTGTTCGTGGTGGATCGACGCTGGTAAGCCTCGTCGGCGTGGCATTGCCGGGTTGCAGGCAGCCCGGCAATGCGGGGCGGTGGTAAGATTGCCGGTCTTTTTCATCTGTTTTGCCGCCCCGCGGCCCGGAGCTCCAAGCGCATGCGCACGCATTACTGCGGCCTCATCGACGAATCGCTGATCGACCAGACCGTCACCCTGTGCGGCTGGGTCAACAGCCTGCGCCTGCAGAGTCACGTCGCCTTCGTCGACCTGCGCGATCATGAAGGGTTGGCGCAGGTTGTGATCGAACGTGATAACGCGGCGGCATTCGCAGTGGCCGGCGAGATCGGCAACGAATACTGTTTGCGCGTTACCGGCACATTGCGCAAGCGCATCGCCGTCAACGACAAGCTGAAGACCGGTAACGTCGAGCTGCTGGCCGACACGGTCGAGATTCTCAACGCTGCGAAGGACCTGCCGTTCGCGCTGCACGAGAATCCGAACGAAGACATGCGGATGACCTACCGCTACCTTGATCTGCGCCGACCCGAGATGCAGGCGATGATGCGCAAGCGCATCAAGCTGGTGCAGGCGCTGCGTCGTTATCTCGACGAGCGTGGTTTCCAGGACGTCGAGACGCCGATCCTGACCAAGGCCACGCCGGAAGGCGCACGCGATTACCTGGTGCCGAGCCGCGTGCATCCGGGCCAGTTCTATGCGTTGCCGCAGTCGCCGCAGCTGTTCAAGCAGATCCTGATGATGGCCGGCTTCGACCGCTACTACCAGATCGCGCGCTGCTTCCGCGACGAGGACCTGCGCGCCGACCGCCAGCCGGAATTCACCCAGCTCGACCTGGAGTTCGCCTTCGTCGAGGAAAAGGACGTGCAGGACTTCGTGGAGGAATTGATCCGCCACGTATTCCGCGACGTGCAGGGTGTGGAACTCGATGCGAGCTTCCCGCGCATGACCTGGGCCGAAGCAATGCGTCGTTTCGGTTCGGACAAGCCCGACCTGCGTATCGCGCTGGAACTGGTCGACATCGCCGAGGCGGTGAAGCACGTCGAGTTCAAGGTGTTCGCCGAGCCGGCGAATGATGCGGATAGTCGCGTTGCCGCGCTGCGTGTACCGGGCGGCAGTGCGTTGTCGCGCAAGGACATCGACGGGCTGACCGAATACGTGTCGCGTTATGGCGCGAAGGGTCTGGCCTGGCTGAAGGTCGAGGATCTGGCCAAGGGCCGCGACGGTATCAGTTCGCCGGTGGCGAAGTTCCTCGACGACGCGGCGCTGGACGGTGTGCTCAAGGCCACCAGCGCGCAGTCGGGTGACATCGTGTTCTTCGGTGCCGGCAAGTGGAAGACGGTCACCGACTTCATGGGCGCGTTGCGCCTGAAGGTCGGCAAGGATCGCGGTCTGGTGGAGAACAGCTGGAAGCCGCTATGGGTCACCGATTTCCCGATGTTCGAATACGACACGGAAGAGCGGCGCTACGTCGCCCTGCATCATCCGTTCACCGCCCCCAAGGTGGACGATATCGGCGACCTGCGCGCGAATGCGGCCACGGCGGTGAGCCGTGGCTATGACATGGTGCTCAACGGCAACGAGATCGGCGGTGGTTCGATCCGTATCCATCGACCGGAGATGCAAAGCGCGGTGTTCGAGCTGCTCGGCATTGGCGCGGCCGAGGCCGAAGCGAAGTTCGGCTTCCTGCTCAAGGCGCTGAAATTCGGCGCACCACCGCATGGCGGCCTCGCGTTCGGCATCGATCGCATCGCTGCGCTGATGGCCGGTACCGAGTCGATCCGCGACGTGATCGCGTTTCCCAAGACCACCAGCGCGCAGTGCCTGATGACCGATGCGCCATCGGCGATCGCAGCGGTGCAACTGAAGGAGTTGCATGTGCAGGTGCTGGATGACGAGGCTCACGGCGCTTGAGTCTGTGCGCGGATGCAGTTGGCTGGCATCGGAAGGTCATGCTGACACGCTTGCGTGCGGCGGCGTTGCCGTTAATTTCACTTCGCGTCAGGCTTCGTTTGCGCCATGTCTGATCATGTGATCCTTCTGCACGGTCTGTGGATGCGCGGTTTCGCGCTGTCCATGCTGCATCGTCGGCTGATCGAGGCAGGCTTTCGCGTGCACCGCTTCGACTACCTCAGCGTGGCGGCCACCCAGCAGCGCATCCTGGATCGGCTGCAGGCGCGCATGAACGGCCTGGCGGCGGAGACCGATACGGTGCATCTGGTCGGTCACAGCCTTGGCGGCCTGCTGGCCTTGCGTGCCTGTCTTGATGGCGAGTTGCCACCCGGACGCATCGTCTGTCTGGGTTCGCCGTTGAAGGGCAGTGCCGCCGCGCGTGGATTTGCCGCATGGGGTCGTGGTGGTGAGGTGCTGCTGGGGCACAACCGCGAATTGTTGCAGCAGGGTTTCGAGCGCTGGGACGGGCCACGCGAGGTCGGCATGATCGCCGGTCGCATGCCGCTCGGCCTGGGTGCCATGCTCGGCCATCTTGCCGGCGAGCACGATGGCACGGTGGCCGTGGAGGAAACCCGCCTGGCTGGTCTGGCTGCGCATTGTGTAGTCGAGGCCAACCATACGGGACTGCTGTTTTCCTCCGAAGTGGCTCAGCGCACGGCCCGATTCCTGCGACAGGGCCGTTTCGAGGCCGACTGAGCAAGCTTGCCTGCGCCCTGCCGCCTGTTGTCGCGGTTCCGGCACGCGGCCGGAAATCAGGTAAAATTTGCAGTTCATTCATCTGATCCGAGTGCAGGCATCGTCATGGGTAGAGGCCCGTCCATCGAAGGTCGCAAGAACGCCGAAGACGCCAAGCGCGCCAAGGTGTTCACCAAGCTGATCCGTGAAATCACCGTCGCGACCCGCGCCGGCATGGCCGATCCTGCGGCCAACCCGCGACTGCGCTCAGCGGTCGACAAGGCGCTATCGGCGAACATGACGCGCGACACCATCGACCGTGCGATCAAGCGCGGTTCCGGTGCCGACGGCGGCGCCGATATGCACGAGCTGCGCTACGAAGGCTATGGCCCGGCCGGCATCGCGCTGATCATCGACTGCGTCACCGACAATCCGGTGCGCACCGTCGCCGACGTGCGTCATGGGCTGACCAAGCATGGCGGCAACCTCGGTACCAGTGGTTCGGTGGCGTTCCAGTTCCATCGTTGCGGCGAGCTGGTGTTCGAGACGGCGGGTGACGCCGCCCAGGAAGAGAAGATCCTCGAGGCCGCACTCGAGGCTGGTGCCGACGATGTAGTGAACGAGGCGGGCGAGAGCAGCGTGCTGTGTGCGCCGGAAAGCTTCGAGGTGGTGCAGCAGGCGCTCGCCGCGGCTGGCCTCAAGGCGGCACGTGCCGAGGTGGTGATGCGGCCGGCCAATCGGGTGGCTATTCCCGCGGAAGCGCAGGAAACCCTGCTCGATTTGATCGACTGGCTGGAAGAGCTCGACGACGTGCACGAGATCTATCACAACGCCGCGCTGCCGGCCGAGGCCCATCCGTAAGCGTCGGCCGGCAGGCTCGCCTGCCACCGCGCCTGGCTGCACTCCATGACCAGAATCATCGGCATCGACCCGGGCAGCCAGCGCACTGGCGTGGGCATCATCGACGTGGACGATACGGGCAAGCTCAGCCACGTTTTCCATGGGGCACTGGCCGTGGCTGGCGAGGCGACGTTTCCGTTGCGCCTGAAACGCATCTTTGACGAGCTGTGTGACATCATCGCCGCGCATCAGCCGGTCGAGTGCGGGATCGAGCGTGTGTTCATGGCGCGCAATCCCGATTCGGCGCTGAAGCTGGGGCAGGCGCGTGGCGCCGCGATTTGTGCGGTGGTCAGTCAGGGGATCGTGGTGCACGAATACGCAGCAACCGAAGTGAAACAGTCCGTGGTCGGCAGTGGCCGCAGCGACAAGACCCAGGTACAGCACATGATCGGCGTGCTGCTCGGCCTCAAGGGCCCGTTGCAGGCCGATGCGGCCGATGCGCTGGCGATCGCGGTGACCCATGCGCATACCCGCGCCAGCCTGGTCCGTGTAGGCATTCCGCGTACGGCCTGGAGACGGCGGCGATGACGAATATGGATTGGAGACGGCGTCGATGATCGGACGTCTGCGCGGCATCCTGATTTCCAAGCAGCCGCCGTCGCTGCTGGTCGAGGTCGGTGGAGTCGGTTATGAAGTCGAGGCGCCGATGTCGACCATCTACGACCTGCCAAGCCTCGGCAAGGAAGTGATTCTGCTTACCCATCATGCAGTGAAGGAAGACAGCGTGACGCTGTATGGCTTCCTGCACGAGGCGGAGCGCGCGCTGTTCCGCAACCTGCTGAAAGTAAGCGGGATCGGCGCGAAGATCGCACTGGCGGTATTGTCCGGGGTTTCAACTGATCATTTCGCGCGACTGGTGCATGCCGGCGACGTGGTTGCATTGACCAAGATTCCAGGCATCGGCAAGAAGACTGCCGAGCGCATCGTGGTCGAGTTGCGCGATCGCCTGGATGGGCTGCCCAGCCTGCATGGTGGATCCAGACAGGATGCCGGTGCGCCACTCGATGCGGCCGGCGAAGCCACCGTGGCGCTGCAGCAGCTGGGCTACAAGCCGGTCGAAGTGACCCGGCTGGTACAGAAGGTTGCTGCCGAAGGCGACAACGCTGAAGCCATCATCCGCAAGGCGTTGCGCGCTGCGCTCGGGAGTTGAATTCGTGAGTCAGGAAACCATGCACGGAACAAACGAGACTGAAACCAGGCGGCGCCTCGCCGCACTCGCGCTGGGCGCGATCGGCGTGGTCTATGGCGATATCGGTACCAGCCCGCTTTACACCTTGCAGACCACGCTCAGCCACGACGGCATGAGGCCGACGCCGGAAAGCATCTACGGTGTGCTCTCGTTGATCTTCTGGGCGCAGATTGTGGTGGTATCGCTGAAATATGTAGTGTTCATCATGCGCGCCGACAACAAGGGTGAGGGCGGCATCATGGCGCTGATGGCGCTGGCGCAACGCAGTGTGCGCGAGCAGCCGAAGTTGCGCTGGGTGCTGGCCATCCTCGGCATCTTCGGTGCCTCGCTGTTCTATGGCGACGGCGTGATCACCCCGGCAATTTCCGTGTTGTCGGCGGTAGAAGGTGTCAAGGTGGCAGCGCCCGGTCTGGCGCATTGGGTGGTGCCGGTGACGGCGGTGATCCTGTTCTTCCTGTTTGCGATGCAGCGTCATGGCACCGCACGCGTGGGCAATGTGTTCGGGCCGGTGATGGTGGTCTGGTTCATTGTAATTGCGTTGCTTGGCATACATCTGATCGCGAAAAATCCCCAGGTATTGTGGGCGATCAATCCGATGCATGGCGTGCGTTTCTTCTTTACCCATGGGATGCAGGCGTTCATCGCGCTTGGTGGCGTGGTGCTGGCGCTGACGGGTGCCGAGGCGCTGTATGCCGATATGGGGCACTTCGGCAAGCGGCCGATACGGCTGGCCTGGTTCAGCTTCGTGCTGCCGGCGCTCGTGCTCAATTATTTCGGGCAAGGCGCGTTGCTGCTCGCCCACCCTGAGGCGATCGACAACCCGTTCTTCAAGATGGTGCCGCAGGTCCTGCTGTATCCAATGATCGGTCTGGCCTGCATCGCCACCGTGATCGCCTCGCAGGCGGTGATTTCCGGCGCGTTCTCGATGACCCGTGAGGCAATGTCGCTGGGTTACTCGATGCGCATGCAGGTGGTGCACACCTCGCGCGAGATGTCCGGGCAGATCTTCGTGCCCTGGGTCAACAGCTTCCTGCTGGTGATGGTGCTGGTGGCGGTGTTCGGCTTCCGCAGCTCCGACAGCCTCAGCGCGGCCTATGGCATTGCGGTGACCGGCACCATGACGATCACCACCATGCTGGCCCTGGTGGTGGCACGGCACCAATGGGGTTGGAGTCGCTTTGCGGTGATTGTGGCCGGTGTGCTGCTGCTGACGATCGACCTGTCCTTCCTCGGCGCGAACCTGATCAAGGTCGAGTACGGCGGCTGGTTCCCGCTGGTGCTGGGTCTGGGTGTATTCGTGCTGATGACCACCTGGCGCCGTGGCCGTGAACTGGTGGTGCGTGAGATCAAGCAGGGCGGCCTGGCGCTGGCGCCGTTCATTGCGAACATTTCCGAGCATCCGCCGCTGCGGGTGCCAGGCACGGCAGTGTTCCTCACCGCGAACCAGAATTCCGTGCCGCACGCACTGCTGCACAACCTCAAGCACAACAAGGTGCTGCACGAGCGCAACGTGATGCTGACGGTGGACATGCTGGAAACGCCGGTGGCGGATCCCGGCGAGCGAATCCACATCACCGCCATGGGCAACGAATTCTTCGGCCTGGAGCTGCGTTTCGGTTTCGCGGAGGATCCGAACATCCCACTGGCGTTGTCGCTGTGCTCGTCGGCCGGCATGCCGTTCGACCTGATGGATACCACCTTCTTCCTGTCGCGCGAGAACATTGTCGCCGACAAGCGTCGTCCCGGCATGGTGCTGTGGCGTGACAAGCTGTTCGCCTTCATGGCGCGCAATGCCGTACCGGCCACGGCGTTCTTCCAGATTCCAGGCAACCGGCTGATCGAGCTGGGCGCGCAGGTGGAGATCTAGGGCGCGCGTGGCACGGGGTGGGCGTCCTTAGTCCAGCCGGCCACGCTTCGTTCCTGCCATAATTCGCTGCATGACCGAGCATCGCATCATCACCGCCGCCGCGCAGCTCGACGACGAAGCGCTTGAGGCCACCATCCGCCCGAAACGACTGGCCGAGTATCTCGGTCAGCAGGCGGTACGCGAGCAGCTGTCGATCTACATCGAAGCGGCCAGGAAGCGTGGCGGAGCGCTGGATCACGTATTGATCTTCGGGCCGCCCGGCCTGGGCAAGACCACGCTCAGCCACGTCATTGCGAACGAACTGGGCGTCAACCTGCGTTCCACCTCCGGTCCGGTGCTGGAGCGTGCCGGCGACCTCGCCGCGCTGCTGACCAACCTCGAGGCGAACGACGTGCTGTTCGTCGACGAGATCCATCGCCTGTCGCCGGTGGTCGAGGAAGTGCTGTATCCGGCGATGGAGGATTTCCAGATCGACATCATGATCGGCGAAGGGCCGGCTGCGCGTTCGATCAAGCTGGACCTGCCGCCGTTCACGCTGATCGGCGCCACTACTCGCGCCGGCATGCTCACTGCACCGTTGCGCGACCGCTTCGGCATCGTGCAGCGGCTGGAGTTTTATACAGCCGAAGAACTCGCTGCGATCGTGCGCCGCGCCGCACGTATCCTGGGCATCGTCTGCGCGCCGGAAGGCGCACAGGAAATCGCCCGCCGCTCGCGCGGCACCCCGCGCATTGCCAACCGCCTGTTGCGCCGCGTGCGCGATTACGCCGAGGTGCGCGCCGGTGGCGAGATCACCCTGGCGGCGGCGCAGGCCGCGCTGGACATGTTGAAGATCGATCCGGAAGGTTTCGACGAACTGGATCGACGCCTGCTCAGCCTGATTATCGAGAATTTCGACGGCGGACCGGTCGGGGTGGAATCCCTGGCTGCTGCATTGAGTGAAGATCGCGGCACGCTGGAGGACGTGGTCGAGCCCTATCTGATCCAGCAGGGTTATCTGGTCCGCACTGCGCGTGGCCGCATGGTCAGTGCCAAGGGCTGGCGTCATCTGGGCTTGACCCCCCCGCCGCGTCAGACACAGGTGGTCGATCTGTTCAGTGCCGAGGCCGGCGATGTCTGAGCCAGCATCAAAACCGCCTTTCAGCTGGCCGGTGCGGGTGTATTGGGAAGACACCGACGCCGGCGGCGTGGTCTATCACGCGGGCTATCTGCGCTTCATGGAGCGCGCCCGCAGCGAGTGGATGCGCACGCTCGGCGTCGACCAGATGGCGTTCAAGCAGTCCACCGGACTGGCCTTCATGGTGCGTGACATGCGGATCGACTTCCTCAAGCCAGCCCTGCTGGATGATGAACTGTCGGTGACGGTTGAAGTCAAAGAACGGCGCGCAGCCAGTATCCTGTTCACCCAGACAATCACCCGGATGGACGGCAGCTGCCTGATTCGCGCACTGGTGCGTGTGGCGTGCGTGGATATCCAGCGCATGCGCGCGGCGCCGATTCCCGCCGATCTGATTCCCGAACCTGCCCCCTGACAACCAAGCCGACTGGCGGAGAACCTTCAAGCAATGAACGGTGGACTGAACATTTTCACGCTGATCGCGGATTCGAGCCTGCCGGTGCAACTGGTGCTGGCGGTGTTGCTGGTGGGCTCGTTCATGTCATGGGTGATCATCATCCGCAAGTACTCGCAGACCAAGGCTGCGCTGCAGGATGCCGAGGCGTTCGAAGAGCGCTTTTGGTCCGGCGGCGATCTGGCCCAGCTTTTCCGCGAGGTCAGCAATCGCGGTGCCGACAACGGCGGTATCGAGAACATCTTCGAGTCGGGCTTTCGCGAATTTGCGCGCCAGCGTCAGCGCAAGACGCATGACGTGCGCAGCGTGATGGAGAGTTCCGAACGTGCCATGCAGGTCGCCGGCACCCGCGAAATCGGCCGGCTCGAGCGCAATCTGGAGTTCCTCGCCAATGTCGGTTCGATCAGCCCGTACGTGGGCCTGTTCGGTACCGTGTGGGGCATCATGGGCGCGTTCCAGGGCCTGGGCGAAATGAAGGATGTGACCATCGCGGTGGTTGCCCCGCACATCTCCGAAGCATTGATCGCCACCGCGATGGGTCTGTTCGCGGCGATTCCGGCGCAATGGGCGTACAACCGTTACGCCACCAAGGTTGAACGCATCGCCTCGCGTTATGACGTGTTCCAGGAAGAGTTTTCCTCGGTGCTGCAGCGGCAGATCCAGACCGACGACGCGGCTTGAGCGGGAGCACAGCCATGCGCAAGTCCGGGCGCCAGAAGCGCTACAAACTCAAATCCGAAATCAACGTTGTGCCGTACATCGACGTGATGCTGGTGTTGCTGATCATCTTCATGGTCACCACGCCGATGATGAATTCCAGCGTCGACGTGCAGTTGCCGCAGGCCAATGCCAAGTCGCTGCAACAGAAGAAGGATCCCGTGCTGGTCTCGGTGCTGCAGGATGGTCAGTTGTACCTGACGCTGAGCGGTGCCCGGAAGGAACTCGTCGACGAGGACGCCCTCAAGCTCAAGGTGGGCGCGTTCGTGCGCGAGAACCCCGAAGTCAGCGTGCTGGTGGGTGGCGACGAGCGCGGTGCCTACGGCGGCGTGTTCAAGGTGCTGGCCGATCTGCAGCAGGCCGGCGTCGCCAAGGTGGGCTTGATGGGTCAACCCGAGCAGGGCAAGAGCACGTCCAATGGACGAAAGTAAGGGGACGTCGAAGGCGGTTGTACTTTCCGCCATCCTGCACATCGGCATCGTGGGGTTCCTGTTCCTCGCGATCCTGCCGTGCTCGAGCTACGAGAGCGTCTTTGACGCCCTGCACCTGCCGACCTGGATGAACCCGATCACCTGTTCCAAGCCGCTGGAGCTGCAGGGTCAGGTCATCGAGGCGACCCTGATCGGCACGACCGGCAGTCCGCCGCCGAAGGCCGTGAAGGTCAAGCCGGTGCCCAATACCGTGCCGCCACCGCCGACGGTGCCGCCACCGACGCCACCGGTCGAGGCGCCACAGGTGAAAACCCTGCCACCGCCGCCCGAGCACCCGGACGTCAAGGATCAGGAGCGGGTGGTCGAGGACGCGGCGGAACAGGCCGACGCCAAGCAGCTGCAGGAAGAGAAACAGCGGCAGCGTCAGGCTGAAATCGATGCACAGGCGGCCAAGCAGAAAGAAGAGAAACAGAAACAGATCGATGCGTTGTTCGCCAAGATGGATGCGGCGGCACAGCAGACGAAAAATCTCGACAGCAAGGCGAAACAGGCCAAGCAGCAGATGGAGGATCTGGCGAATGCCAAGGACGACGCTCAGCCAGACCTGCCCAAGGCCGATCAACGCCAGACCGGCAACAACAGCGCAAACAGCAGTCTGGCCGACGAATATGCCGCGGCCATTCAGAATGCGGTCACGCCTAATTGGTTGCGTCCGGATAACATGCCGGGTGTTCCATGCCAAGTTCATATCGTGCAATCACCTGGCGGTGACGTGTTGAGTGCCACGGTTGATTCCAGTTGCCCCTACGATGATGCCGGTCGACGTTCGGTCGAAAATGCAGTGCTGCGAACCCAGACCTTGCCTTACAAAGGTTTTGAAAGCGTGTTCCAGCGCAACCTTACCTTCACCTTCAGGCCGTAATGATCAAGCCCATGCACAAATTCAGCTCAAGTCTCGCTGTCATCCTGCTGGCTGTGGCGGCATTGTTCGCTGGCCCTGTCACAGCCCAGTCACTCAACATCGACATCGTCAAAGGCACCTTGACCGCTACGCCGATCGCGGTCGTGCCGTTCGCCCAGCAGGGTGGTACGCCGCCGTCAACCGACGTTGCCGACGTGATGCGTAACGATTTCAACCGCTCCGGCAAGTTCCGTTCGCTGGCCAAGAGCGACGTGGTGGAATTCCCGGCGCAGGGGTCGGACATCAAGTTCGCTACCTGGCGCTTGCTCAAGCAGGACTACATCGTGGTCGGCCGCATCAAGGATGCCGGTGGCGGCATGTTGCGGGTCGAGTACGAGTTGTGGGACGTAAACAAGCAGCAGAGCCTGCTGGCGCAGGCGTTCACGGCCCCGGCGGGTGATTTGCGCGGCGTGGCCCACCAGATCGCCGATCAGATCTACGAGAAGATCACCGGTGTGCGTGGCGCATTCTGGACCCGCATCGCCTATATCACGGCCGTGGGCCTGGGTGACAACACCACGTATTCGCTGATCGTGGCCGATTCGGATGGCTTCAATCCGCAGGTGGTGGCCCGTTCGAAGGAGTCGCTGTTGTCGCCGGCGTGGTCGCCGGATGGCCGGAAGATTGCCTATGTGTCGTTCGAAGGCGGCAATTCGAACATCTACATCCAGGACATCACCACCGGCTCGCGCCAGCTGGTCTCTTCCCACAAGGGCATCAACGGCGCGCCGGCGTTTTCGCCGGACGGCAGCAAGCTGGCGCTTTCGCTGTCCTATGTCGGCAACCCCGAGATCTTCGTGCTTGATCTGGGCAGTCGTCAGGAGACCCGCCTGACCAACAACCTGGCGATCGATACCGAGCCGGTATGGGCGCCGGATGGCCAGAGCATCTATTTCACCTCCGACCGTTCCGGTCGGCCGCAGATCTACCAGACCACGGTCAGTGGCGGTTCTGCCGATCGAATAACCTTCCAGGGTCAGAACAACCTCAAGCCCTCGGTAAGCTACGACGGCAAGCAGATCGCGATGGTGCAGGGCAACGGGAACGTGTATCGTATTGCCATTCTGGATCGCGGTCTGGGCGGGCAGCTGCGCTTTGTCTCCCCGGGTCCGATCGACGACGCCGTCAGTTTTGCGCCTAATGCAAGCATGCTTCTGTACGCCACTACCGAAGGCACTCGCGGGGTTCTGTATTCAGTATCCAACGACGGGATGGTCCGGCAGCGGCTCGCACTTGCCGATGGCAGTGTGCAGGAGCCAGCTTGGGGCCCTTACCGGCAACGCTGATTCTTCATGTTGCTTCGCATCAAATGTAGCGACATGATGCTCAAGTATTGGGCCCGAACAGCGCCACTGGCGTATTTCGGTTTCCGGTTGTGACGCTTTGCCGCGTCATCGCCAGTCAGGTCGATTGTGCATTGTCACGCACGATCGATCTTTCACGTGTCAAAATAACAGCCGGTTAACCGGCGTCAGCTGTCCCGTAATCCATATCGTCATCGTTAGTCGGAACTCAACCCGTAAGGAACGTCATCATGAATAAGACCGTTCGCGTCGCCCTGGTCGCCCTGCTCTGTGTTGGCGCGGCCGCCTGCTCCAAGAAGCAGGAAGTCAAGCCGCAGGCTCAGGCTCCTGAGTCGATGGCCCAGACCGAAACCAACCAGACCACCGGCAAGTACACCCCGGCCGATCTCGATACCGATGCCTGCCTGCGTCAGCGCGTCGTGTACTTCGATTTCGACAAGACCGAGATCAAGCCGGAATTCCAGCAGATCATGGCGTGCCACGCCAAGTACCTGCAGGATCGCCCGATGTCGCACATCCGTCTCGAAGGCAACACCGACGAGCGCGGCACGCGTGAGTACAACCTGGGCCTCGGCGAGCGTCGTGGCAATGCCGTCTCCAGCGCGCTGCAGGCAGCTGGTGGTTCGGCCAGCCAGCTCGAAGTGATCAGCTACGGCAAAGAGAAGCCGGTGTGCCGCGAGCACAACGAGGATTGCTGGAGCAAGAACCGTCGCGTCGAGATCGTCTACACGGCGCAGTAAGTGATGAAGCGACTGGCTAACAGCTTTGCAGCCAGGATCAGCATGGCGGGCGCAATCGCGTCCGCCATGCTGTTCGCGTTACCGGTATGCGCGCAGGATTCACGGCTGAGTCTCGCCGATCGTGTCGCAGCGCTGGAACAGCAGGCACAGAACAAGGACCAGTCCGGTGTCGGCATGGTCAACCAGGTCCAGCAATTGCAGGCGCAAGTGCAGCAGTTGCAGGGACAGATCGAGGAATTGCAGCATCATCTGCAGGAACTCGAAGACAAGAACAAGGCCCAGTACACCGATCTCGATGCACGGCTGGGACGCATCGAGAGTGGCAGTGCGGGCGCCCCGGCTGCTGCCGCAACAGGTGCCGGCAATCCACCGGCTCCGGCCAACAACCCGGTGCCTGCGGCCGCAAGCGCTGGCGACAATGCGGCGAGTGCCCAATCTGCCGTCGCGGGCAGTGCTGCCGATCCGGCTGCCGCCCAGGCCGCCTACGACGTGGCTTTCAAGGCGATCCGCGCCGGTGACTACGTGCTGGCATCGCGTGAATTCCGCGGCTTCATCAAGCAATACCCGAATCATGCACTGACTCCCAATGCCTGGTTCTGGCTGGGTCAGTCGTACTACGCCACCACCAATTATTCGGTGGCGCTGGAGTCCTTCCAGCAGCTGCTCAACCAGTTTCCGCAAAGTGACAAGGCACCCGAAGCGTTGCTCAAGGTGGGTTACAGCCAGCTTGAGCTGAAGCAGAACGCGGCGGCCAAGGCCACGCTGACGCAAGTGACCACCAAGTATCCCGGCTCCAAGGCTGCCAGCCTGGCCAAGGAACGCCTGCAACGCATCCAGTTGCAGTCGGCCAACTGAGGTCGTTGCAGTGAACGGCAACAGCGCAAGCGTGGACGTTTCCACGCCTGCACCAGCGGCGACCGAGCGGCTGCGCATCACCGAGATCTTCCACTCGATCCAGGGCGAGGCCGATGCGATCGGCTGGCGCACCGTGTTCGTGCGGCTGACCGGTTGCCCGCTGCGCTGCGTCTGGTGCGATACCGAATATTCGTTCTACGGCGGCGACTGGCATGCGATCGACGACATCCTCGCCGAAGTGGCCTCACATGGCGCGAAGCATGTCTGCGTGACTGGCGGCGAGCCGCTGGCACAGAAGCGCTGCCTGATCCTGCTGCAGAAACTGTGCGATGCCGGTTACGAAGTGTCGCTGGAAACTTCCGGCGCGCTCGATGTCTCCGCGGTCGATCCGCGCGTGCACAAGGTGATGGACCTGAAGGCGCCCGATTCCGGCGAGAGCAAGCGCAACCTGTGGTCGAATCTCGAGCATCTGCTGCCGCACGACCAGATCAAGATCGTGATCGCCAGCCGTGCCGACTACGAGTGGGCGCGCGCGATGCTGGACGAGCACGCGCTGGCTAATCGCTGCATGGTGCTGTTTTCACCGGTGCACGGCGCGGTGCAGCCGCGTGAACTGGCCGAATGGATCATTGCCGACAAGCTGTCAGTAAGGTTTCAGTTGCAGCTGCACAAGCTGCTGTGGAATGACGCAGCCGGGCATTGAGGCGAGGAATGAGTGAAGAGGCGTGAGAAGTGAGAGAAAAGCGCGCAGCACGTACTCTTTCTCCACTCACTCCTGTTTTATGCGCGCCGGCCTGTGTTGCCGGTGGCGTTTGCGGCCGGCAACCGGTCACTTTTGTGTGGAATACATCATGTCTCAAAATTCATTGCGCAAGGCCGTCGTGCTGGTTTCCGGCGGCATGGATTCGGCCGTCACCATCGCACTGGCGCGCGAGCAGGGCTATCAGGTGCATGCCTTGAGCGTGGCCTATGGCCAACGCCACAACTCCGAACTGGCTGCGTCCGACCGTGTCTCGCGCATGCTCGGTGCGGTGGAACACAAGACCGTCAGCATCGATCTGCGCAGCATCGGCGGCTCCGCGCTGACCGCCGACATCGACGTGCCGCTGGATACCGCCGAGGGCGGCAGCGACATTCCGGTGACCTACGTGCCGGCACGCAACACCATCATGCTGTCGATTGCACTGGGCTGGGCCGAGGTGCTCGGTTCGAGCGACATCTGGTGCGGCGTCAATGCGGTCGATTATTCGGGTTACCCGGATTGCCGCCCTGCCTTCATCGACGCCTTCGAGACGCTGGCGAATGTCGCCACCAAGGCCGGTGTCGAGGGTGCGGGCATCCGCATCCACGCCCCTCTGATGCGCATGAGCAAGGCCGATATCGCCCGCGAAGGCCAGCGCCTCGGCGTGGATTTCTCGGCCACGGTAAGTTGCTACAAGGCAGACGACGGAGGGCGCGCCTGTGGCCATTGCGATGCCTGCCGTTTGCGTGCGCAGGGTTTCCGCGAGGCAGGCCTGCCCGATCCTACGCATTACGTCTGAACCGGTTCTTGCTTGTGCCGTTGTCGCCCAGCCCGTAAAATTGTCGGCTTGAGTTTTGCAAATGGGTCGTTAGCTCAGTTGGTAGAGCAGTAGACTTTTAATCTATTGGTCCCGGGTTCGAATCCCGGACGACCCACCAAGTTGCGGAGCGCCCCATGGGCGCTCTTTTTTTGTCCATCGCCTGGGTGCGGCTGCAAGGGTTCGATGATCACCCGCGCGCGGACTTCCATGCAGCCACGATGGTTTCGCGCAACTGCTGGGGCGAGGCGGGCTTGTACAACAGCGGGATGCCTGCGGCGATGATCTCGCGCAGCCGGTCGTTGCGGGTTTCGCCCGTGATCAGCAGTCGCGCGAACGGCGCTTCGCCATCGCGCAGGTAGTGCTGGTCGATGGCGGCAAACACATCGAGCGCACGTTCGCCGTGGCGCAGGTGCAGGTCGGATATCACGATATCTGCCGGGGCAGGCCAGTTCTCGATGGCCTCCAGCGCCTGCAGCCGGTCCTCGGCGACAGCTACTTCGCAGCCCCAGCTGTGCAGCAGGAAGCGGATGCCGGAGAGTGTTGCCGGGTCGTCGTCCAACACCAGTACGCGCTTGCCGGAAAGGTCGGCCGAGATGTCGTCGCTGGGCGACGTCAGTTCTTCTCGCGCAGGAGCGCTGTGCAGCTTGAAGTGGAACACGCTGCCGCGCCCGAGCCGGGACTTTGCCCGTACTTCGCTACCGAGCAGCTCAGCCAGACGTTGCACCGTGGCCAGGCCAAGGCCGAGACCACGCGAGGAACTGTCGTCATGGTGGTCATCGATGCGATAGAACTCGTCGAACACGCTCGCAAGGTGCTCGGGGGCAATGCCGCGGCCGGTGTCCCACACCTCGACGCGCACATGATCCGCGCCATCGCGGCGTGCGCCGAGCAGCACGCCACCGAGGTGTGTGTAACGCAAGGCATTGCTGATCAGGTTGCTGAGCATGCGTATCAGCATGGTGCGATCGCTGCGCACCCACAGTCCGGTGTGGCGTGTAGTCAGCTGCAGTCCGCGCTGTTCGGCCACCATGTCGAAATTGCGGCAGGCCTCGATGAAAACCTGATCGAGCGGGAACTCGCTGAGTTCGATCTGGACCGCCCCCGATTCCAGCCGCGACAGGTCAAGCAGCTCACTGAACAGGTGATCGAGCGACTGCACGCATTCCTGGATATGCGCGATGCGGTCCAGTCGCCGCGGATCGGTTTCGTCGACGGCGAGTGCTGCGGAGAACAGGGTCAGCGCGTACAGCGGCTGGCGCAGATCATGCGAGGCCGCGGCGAGAAAGCGTGCCCTGGCCACGCTGGCCGCTTCCAGCGCGGCGTTCTTGTGCGCCAGTTCCAGGGTGGCCTGTTCGATCTGCTGTTCCATGCCGCGCTGTATGTCGAACAGCGCAGCCGACGCATGATTGAAGCCCTGCTGCAGTTCGCCGATTTCAGTGCGATCGGTCACGGCTACCACGACCTTGCGGTTGCCGGCACCGAGTTGCTGCACGGCATCGGCCAGGTGGCGCAGCGGTGCGCTGATCCAGCGCGCGGCTAGCCAACCGATCACCCCGGCGACCACCAGGCTCAGCAACAGTACGAGCAGGGCGTGGCGCAGGCTTGCATGCTGGGCGGCGATGGCCTCGTGCAGGCTCACGCCTACCAGCACCGAGCCGAGTAGGGTCTGCTGCCCGGACGGGACGCGATCGATCACATCGCGCATCACGGTAAGGATTTCCTGCGGATGGTGGCTGTCTTCAGGTGCGCGATGGTCGGCAAGAATCTGCCCGGCGGCTGTGCGGATCTGCACCCGCGTCACATGAGGCAGTTCGCCGACCGAGTCGGCGATGTGCAGCAGTTCGCGCAATTGCTGGTTGCGCAATGGCTGCACGCAGATCGAGGCGGTCTGGGTGGCGATGCTGTCCGCATTGCTCTGTGCCATGCGGTGCAGGTTGACCAGCTGATGCCGGGTCAGCAGGGTCACCAGCAGGGCGGCGGTAATCAGCGTGGGCAGCATGGCGACCAGGGCCAGGCGCTGCATCAGCGACGTCCGCTGCCATAGCCGTGCGGGCCAGGAGTTCGTCGCCATCTTCATTTGCCGGATGCCTCCCCCTGGATCGACTCGCATGCGAGCGCGTCTAGCTGCTTCAGCGTTTAGTCACCTGATGCCGGTGTGGCGCAGGTGCGCATCACACTAGCGCGAAACGGCCAGGTTGGCAGCTGTCATATGGACAGTGTCGTCCGGAGGGGCTCAGTCGACGTGGTGATTGATCCGGCGATACCGCCGGGTCAGCCGTTCGATCAGCAGTGGCAGCAACGCGAGCAGGGCGATCGCCCCCAGCGGCAGCAGCACTTCGCGGTGCATGAACAGGCCCAGGCTGAACGTGTCGCTCCGGCCCATGACGTTGCCGAGGCCGGCGCCGATCGAGGTTTCGAAGAGCAGGGTGATCGTGCCGCCGAGCCAACTGGCACCGATGAACAGCCAGAGCGGGCAGCGCAACCAGGCCAGCGCAACCGTGACCGCGCCGAACGGCACGACCGGCACGAAGCGCAGGAACAGGGTGTAGCTCACCGGATGCCGTTCGAAGCCGTGGTGCAGCTTCGCCACGATGGCCGGAGGATGCCGGCTGCCGGCACCAAACGCGTAGCGGCTGGCCAGGTACAGGATCAGCGAGCCCAGTGTCAGCCCGACCGATGAGCACAGCGTGCCGTCGATCACGCCAAACGCAAAACCGCCTGCAAGAATCACCACGATGGTGCCGGGCAGTCCGGTGGACATGGTCAGGGTCAGCAGGCCGACGAAGGCCAGTCGGCTCACCCACGGATGCTCGGCGATATGCGCGTGCAGTTCGTTCTGGTGCGCCACCAATTGCTGCGGAGTCAACTGGTCCAGCCAGCCGGAACTGAACAGCACGATGCCGGCGAGCACCAGCAGGATGAGTGGCAGCGCGGCGCGCCAGCGGCTCAATACGATGTGCCGCCGGCGCCGTAGGCGGCCAGCACGTTGCGCGCCTGATCGCGCAGGATGTCGCGACGGACCGCGATGTTTCGGCGCTGCAGTTCGCCGATCCAGTCGGCCGGCAACGGGCCTTCGTCGAACTCGGTGAGTTCCTCCACATCTTCCGCGCGCGCGCCGATCAGCAGTTCGTCGATGCCGGCCCAGATCGTGGCGCCATAGCACTGGCAGCACGGCTGCGCGCTGGTGGCCAGAATGTAGCGGCCACCCTGCTCGTTGAGTCGGAACGCAGCGAGCCGCTGCTGCGCGGTCATGTACGCCATCATTTCCGCATGGGCCACCGAACAGGTCTGCGGTACCACGCGATTCACGCCGACCGAGATCAATCGGCCCGTTTCGTTGAAGACTGCCGCGCCAAACGGGCCGCCATGGCTGCGTTCGACATTGTGTTTCGACAACTCGATCGCCAGGCCGACCTTGTCCTCGTCGGTGCGATAGGCCCGGCTCTCGTCGGCCACGTCACCGATCCAGGGCGGCAGGGTCAGATGGATTTGCTGAGGCAGCATGATGCTCTCCGCTTACTGGCCGGCCGGTTTTGCCCACACGTCGCGCAGGGTCACGGTGCGATTGAACACGGGTGCCGTGGCGCGATGATCGACGCGGTCGGCCACGAAGTAACCCAGCCGCTCGAACTGGAAGCGCTGTTCCGGTTCGACGTTGGCGGCCGCCGGTTCCAGCCACGCCTGCACCACGCGCTTGGCGTCCGGGTTGACGTGTTCGAGCCAGCTCTTGCCGTCTTCCTCGTTCTCCGGCGCCGCTACGTTGAACTGGCGGTCGTACAGGCGTACCTCGGCGGCTACCGCGTGCTGCGCGCTGACCCAGTGGATCGTGCCCTTCACCTTGCGATCCGCGCCGGGCAGGCCGTGGCGCGTTTCCGGATCGAGCGTGCCATGCAGCTCGGTCACATTGCCGGCGGCATCCTTGATGACCTGCTCGCACTTCACGATGCCGACGCCGCGCAGGCGCACTTCGCCATCGGGTTTCAGGCGATGGAAACCCTTCGGCGGCACCTCGGCGAAATCCTCGCGCTCGATCCACACTTCGCGCGAGAACGGTACTTCGCGCGTGCCGAAGCTTTCATCCTTCGGATGATTGGCGAAGACCAGCGTTTCCTCGTGGCCTTCCGGCAGATTGGTCAGCACCAGCTTCAGTGGATCGAGCACCGCCATGCGGCGCGCCGCAGTGGCGTCCAGATCCTCGCGGATGCAGCCTTCCAGCACCGCATAGTCGATCACGCTGTTCTGCTTGCTCACCCCGACGCGCTCGATCAGCAGGCGCAGACCGGCCGGGGTGAAGCCGCGCCGGCGCAGGCCACGCAGCGTGTTCATGCGCGGATCGTCCCAGCCGTCGACAAAGCCTTCGCTGACCAGCTGCGCCAGCTTGCGCTTGCTGGTGATGCAGTAGCTGAGGTTGAGGCGCGAGAACTCGATCTGCCGCGGCTTGGCCGGCTTCGCCTCCAGACCCGCGGCGACCACCGACTGCCACAGTTCCGGATGATTCGGCAGATCGACTTTGTCGACGAACCAGTCGTACAGCGGGCGGTGATCCTCGAACTCCAGCGTGCACAGCGAATGGGTAATGCCTTCCATCGCATCCGACAGGCAGTGCGCGTAGTCGTACATCGGGTAGATCGGCCACGCATCGCCGGTGTTCTGATGGGTGACCTTGCGGATGCGGTAGATCGCCGGATCGCGCATATTGATGTTGCCGGCGCTCATGTCGATCTTCGCGCGCAGCGTCTTGCTGCCGTCGGCGAACTCGCCCGCGCGCATGCGGCGGAACAGGTCGAGGTTCTCCTCCACGCTGCGCTCGCGGTACGGCGAGTGGCGGCCGGGCGCGGTGAGCGTGCCGCGGTACTCGCGCATCTCCTCGGCGTTGAGGTCGTCGACATAGGCGACGCCATTCTCGATCAGCTTGAGCGCCGAGCGGTAGAACACCTCGAAATAATCCGAGGCGTGGCGGAGCGAATGCCACTCGAAGCCGAGCCAGCGCACGTCGTCCTTGATGCCCTCGACGAACTCCGGGTCTTCCTTGCCCGGATTGGTGTCGTCCAGGCGCAGGTTGCACCAGCCCTTGAATTCACCCGCGATGCCGAAGCTCAGGCAGATCGCCTTGGCGTGGCCGATGTGCAGGTAACCGTTCGGTTCCGGCGGAAAGCGCGTATGCACCACATGGTGCTTGCCCGTGGCGAGGTCGTCGCGCACGATCTGCCGGATGAAATCCTGGGGAACGGCCGCAGTCGGTGAGGCGGGAGCGGCGGCGGGATTTTCAGTCGACATCAGGCAAAGCTCGCGTGCGGTGGCGGAAACACCCAAGTTTACCCTGTCGAGGCTACCGGGCGCAGATTGCCCCGGAGGCGAGGCGGCACAAGGCGTCGCTTGCCTCGCGCCCATGCCGGGGCGTAGCGTGCAGGCCATGCACACCGTCTATCGCGCCGAAAACCTGTTCGATGCCCATCTGGTCAAGGATGCGCTGGAGGCCGGTGGCATACCGGCCTTCATTGCCGGCGAATACCTCACCGGCGCGGTGGGCCAGCTGCCCGCGATGAACTACATCGAAGTGCGGGTACCCGAATCGAGCCTGGCGCTCGCCAGCGGCATCGTGGCCGAGGTCGAGGCGCAGTTGAGCGAGGCGCGGCTCGCGATCGACGAGATCGGCGATCTGCCCGACGGTCCGCTGCTCATGCCCTGCTGAACAGGGTCAGCCATCGCGATTCTTCGATCGCATCATCCTCCAGGAAAGCTCTATGCAAGACCTCGCTGCACTGATTCGCGCTGTGCCCGATTTCCCCACGCCAGGCGTGATGTTCCGCGATGTCACCCCGCTGCTCGCCGATGCCGGCGGCTTCGCCCGCTGCATCGACGCGCTGGCCGAGCCATGGCAGGGCAGCGGTGTGCAGGCGGTGTGCGGCATCGAGGCACGCGGCTTCATCTTCGGCGCTGCACTGGCGCAGAAGCTGCACGCCGGTTTCGTACCGCTGCGCAAACCCGGCAAGTTGCCGCCGCCGGTAGTGACGGTGGACTATCAGCTGGAATACGGCAACGATCGATTGGAAGCACAACGCGATGCGTTGAAGCCTGGCGAGCGAGTGTTGCTCGTTGACGATGTACTTGCCACGGGCGGCACGCTGGCGGCGGCCCGTGCGCTGGTCGAGCAGCTTGGCGGCGAGCTGGTGGGGGCCGGTGTGGTCATCGAATTGCTTGCGCTGCGCGGGCGGGATCGTTGGTCAGGGGGCCAACAGCTGCATAGCCTGTTGCGTTACTAAGGCTTGGCTTGAACAGCGTGACGACTCCTGGAGAGTTAATTCAGGGTGTCCAAATCGTGAGAACTGACGCGTCGGCTCGAACAAGTAATGAGCTGCTTGCTGTTCAAGGAAATCTTGCGCCCTGAGTCTGTCCATGATTGGTGTCATGATCGTACATGGCATCCATGGCCATATACTTTTCTAGTATCGAACTGGCTTGATCATTAAATTTCTTGGCGATAGTTGAGCAATTGTCAGATACATGAAATGACTGGCCAAGATCTTCTATCTCCTTCGCAGCCCCAACTCCATGTGCATAGTGGCCATCCTCATGAAGGCGTAGTGCGGCCATGTAGTTTTGCCATTTCCTGATCAAGCTATTCGTGGCGCTGTCGCCGTCAACCCAGCGAGGCAGGGTCGTCGTCCCCTCGACAGACGTACTTATTTCAGTGAATTTGCAGCCTGCTTCCGTAGGTGCATAGCGATATGTCCAAGTTACATGCCATTTAGTAAGCCCATCAAATCTCTTGCCGTCTTTATCGGGCGGACCTTTTGTATCAAGCTCGTGGCGCAAGCTATTCGCACTATTGCCGACGATGTCGTAGTAAACGAGCAGAACGTCGTTCGCATACGCGACAGACAATTGGGTACCCATAATGACGGCCGCGAATACTTGCCGAAAGCGAAGACTCATGTGCTCCCCCGAGTGACAGCCAACGCAGAAACTCAGCGGCGGCCCATCAGGGCTGTCCGCTGCAGTGACTTGTCAGGGCGCATCCGCCGGAAGTAGTGCGAGATACATACGACCGAGAAACTGCCCTCGATGGCAGACCCAACCGCTGCACTAGCTGCCGGCTGCACAGACATCACGAATGTGATGACACCCGCAGTGGCGAGCAACAAGCCAAGAACCCAATAGTGCCTCATGCCATAGGCTGTTGCGAAAACTAGGTAGCGCCCGCCGAGGGTGAGCAGCATTGCAGGGAAAAACCACGTTTGCTGGTGCCAGCTGAGAACCAATGCGATGACGATCGCGAAAATGAGCCAGAAAGTGCTTGCGCCGGCCAGCACTCCAAGCGGATTGCCTTTGACATGTGTGCCCCGGGCACCAAGCAACTTACAGAACAGGATCGAAGCCGGGAAAATGAATAAGCCGCCGATGAGAAGAGCCCACACCGCTGCATGTGTGGACACGGACGCAGCTATGCCTGCTGCACATGCCCAGGCGATTGCAGAGGCCAGAATACCCGGGCCGCCACTGCAGTAGCCTTGCCGCATATCGTCTTGCGCCTCGGTAAACGACATTTCCATGTGCCTGGGTTCTCCTCAGTCTGTGATTGCGTCCTAACGCTGGAGTTAAGCGGCGGCGTAGCCGTCCGCCTTGAACGAAATGTTAGGCCGCACTGCGCTGCCTCACCCGCGGACAACTAGCGAAGGTGCGTGCCCATTACTTAGCAAGAAGTCTATTGACTCTTGAGGCCACTGTGCGTGTCTAAACCAACTAGCGAGATCCTCTTTGCTGGCAAAGACAGGGCTTACAGGAGTGCCCTCACTGACGTTTTCGTAGACTTGATACGCTGTGCGCAGCGCCGAATCCATGTAGTAAAGCGGCTCCAAGTGACCTCCCGCGATGAACTCGCAATCGGCATCCACAGGATGCTTGAACTCGGGTGAGACCCTGACAATTACTTTGCCCATGTCGCTCCTCCGTGATGCTGGGTGTGCGGCCTAACGCTAAGTAGGCTCCGCATCCGGGGTGTTGCATGGAGTATGTCGTCTTCATTGCTTCCTGCTCAAGTGGCGATTCCCTTGTCAGGGAAGGCTTTGTGCGGCGTCGAGAGTGCCGTATAGATGGCAGTGCTGCCTTGTTATCCGACATTTTTTGCGGGTGTAACGAGTTACGCCTGTGAATCCGTGGGTGTAACGGAATTCAGGGTGTGACGACGCCGAGGCTCTCCACATAAACCAGCTCACACGCACCCGCGCCGGTATCGTCGCGGGTCATCGAGGTGTTCCAGTGCCAGCCACCGGGGCGGGTGGCGTCGACGAGGAAGCCTTCGATGTGCACGACTTCACCCGGACGCACTTCCCTGAGGTCGTGCAGCACGCCGGCGTCGGCGGGGATCATGTGCATGTTGGCGCTGTGCGTCTCGATCTCGCGGCGCGGGATCGGGAATTGCTTTACGTGCCAGTAGTAGAAGCGGTCGGACTGGCTGATGTCGATGCTCGCCAGCACCGCGCTGTCGGACATGCGGCCCCAGCCGAGCGCGAGGTCTTCGGGGATCAGCTTGGCGTCGGCGCCCCAGGAGTAATCGGCGCGCGACAGCACCCGAGCCGTAAGGATGAAACGGGCGCGAGTGGTAAGGGTCACGTCACCGTGTTGCAGCTTCGCACCATCCTCGATGTTGTCCTGCTCGGGTTCATCCGGTGCAATCACGCCGGGTGGTTGATGCAGCGGACGATGCTGCCACCACGACGTTCCGCCCCACAGCACCAGCAACAGGGCGACGCCGATCCATAGTTTGCGCATGCTCATCCGAAATCTGCGATTGGCCCCACGTTGTTCGAAACCAGCCTGGTGATGATGGCTGGCGGTGCTCTGTTCGGCTCGATCGGTCGGTTACAGGGCATGGCTACCAATTGGCCATGAACATACCAGCATGAACAGGGCGCTCGGCGTCGCCGCTCCCATGCAGAAACTGACATTGGTGACCTTGCTCCACTTTTGACGTCCTGTTGGGAAGGGAGGAATGACCATAGCCATTGACTATGAAACCGATTGGAACAATCGAATATACACACCTCATCGCGGTATCTATATTCGAGTGGAGTAAGTGGGACAAACCGGTGCAAGTCACTGCCTCAGCCGCAAACCAAGGAGCCTGTTACGGGCAACCACCGCAAGATCCTGACCGCGCCACTTCCGGCCCTCTGTCGGGGCGGTAACGCCAGATCGTCAAGAAACCCGCGCATCATGGGAAGCCATTCGCAAACACCAGTCATTCATCGGTATTCACGCTCTCAACTGGATCGCAAACAACCAAGGGTGGAGAAGACATGTCAACCGAAACGAAATGCCCGTTCAATCACGCTGCCGGCAGTGGAACCTCGAATCGCGACTGGTGGCCCAAGCAGCTGAACCTGAAGATCCTGCACCAGCACTCCTCGCTGTCCGATCCCATGGGCGATGGCTTCAACTATGCCGAGGAGTTCAAGAGCCTGGACCTGGGTGCGGTGAAGAAGGACCTGCTCGCGGTGATGACCGATTCGCAGGAATGGTGGCCGGCAGACTTCGGTCACTACGGGCCTTTCTTCATACGCATGGCCTGGCACAGTGCCGGTACGTACCGCATTGGCGACGGTCGTGGCGGTGCCGGTGCCGGCCAGCAGCGCTTTGCGCCGCTCAACAGCTGGCCGGACAACGTCAGCCTGGACAAGGCGCGCCGGCTGATCTGGCCGGTCAAGCAGAAGTACGGCCGGAAAATTTCCTGGGCCGACCTGATCATTCTCGCCGGCAACGTCGCCCTGGAATCCATGGGGTTCAAGACCTTTGGTTTTGCCGGCGGGCGTGAGGACGTGTGGGAGCCGGAGGAGGAGGTCTACTGGGGCTCCGAAACCACCTGGCTGGGTGGCGACGTGCGCTACGGCAAGGGAAAGCCGGGCGAGGGGGTGATTGTGGCCGAGCCGGAGCTGCACGGCAGCGAAAAGAGTCGTACCGACCATGGACGCAACCTGGAGAATCCGCTCGGTGCGGTGCAGATGGGTCTGATCTACGTGAATCCGGAAGGGCCGGATGGCAACCCGGACCCGATCGCTGCGGCGCACGATATCCGCGAGACCTTCGCACGCATGGCGATGAACGACGAAGAGACCGTCGCGCTGATCGCGGGTGGCCACACGTTCGGCAAGACTCATGGTGCTGGTCCTGCCGACAATGTAGGCGCCGAGCCCGAAGCGGCCGACATCGAGCAGCAAGGCTTCGGCTGGAAGAGCAGTTTCCGCAGCGGCAAGGGCGCGGATGCGATCAGCAGCGGCCTGGAAGTTACCTGGACCACCACGCCGACGAAGTGGAGCAACAACTTCTTCGACAACCTGTTCGGCTACGAATGGGAGCTGACCAAGAGCCCCGCCGGTGCGCATCAGTGGACACCGAAACAGGGTGCCGGCGCCGATACTATTCCGGATGCCTTCGATGCGTCGAAGCGTCGCGCCCCCAGCATGTTGACCACGGATCTTTCGCTGCGGCTCGACCCGGCCTATGAAAAGATTTCCAGACGCTTTCACCAGCATCCGGACCAGTTCGCCGATGCCTTCGCCCGCGCGTGGTTCAAGCTGACCCATCGCGACATGGGCCCGCTGGCACGCTATCTCGGCCCGGAAGTTCCGGCCGAAGAGCTGCTCTGGCAAGACCCGATTCCCGCGGTCGATCATCCGTTGATCGATGCCAAGGACATTGCCTCCCTCAAGAGCAAACTGCTGGCGTCGGGCCTGACGGTCGCGCAACTGGTGTCGACCGCGTGGGCGTCAGCATCTACCTTTCGTGGCTCCGACAAGCGTGGCGGTGCCAACGGTGCACGCATCCGTCTGGCACCGCAGAAGGACTGGGAGGTCAATCAGCCCGAGCAACTGGCGAAGGTGCTGAAAACCCTCAGCGGCATCCAGAGCGAGTTCAACGGCGCGCAGTCCGGTGGCAAGAAGGTCTCGCTCGCCGATCTGATCGTGCTGGGCGGTTGTGCAGGTGTCGAGCAGGCGACGAAGAACGGCGGTCACGCCGCGACGGTACCCTTCACGCCGGGACGCATGGATGCCTCGCAGGAGCAAACGGATGTGGATTCTTTCGCCGCACTCGAGCCGTTCGCCGATGGCTTCCGCAACTACCTCAAGGGCAAATCCGGCGCATCCGCCGAGGCGTTGCTGATCGACAAGGCACAACTGCTGACCCTGACCGCGCCGGAAATGACCGTGCTCGTGGGTGGCATGCGGGTACTGAATACCAACGTCGGACAAACTTCGTCAGGTGTGTTCACGAAGCGGCCGGAAACGCTGACCAATGACTTCTTCATGAACCTGCTCGACATGGGCACGGAATGGAAGGCGGCCTCGGATGCCAGGGACGTGTTCGAAGGTCGCGATCGCAAGACTGGTGCAGTCAAGTGGAGCGGCAGCCGTGTCGATCTCGTCTTCGGTTCAAACGCCCAGCTCCGGGCGCTGGCCGAAGTCTATGGAAGCGCGGACGCGCAGGAAAAGTTTGTGCGCGATTTCGTGGCGGCCTGGACCAAGGTGATGAACCATGATCGCTACGACCTTGTGTGATCTCGCCGCGTAGGCCTTGAAGGTCTTGTGTCGAGCAAGCTCGATCCGGCTCGGGATCACCCGATGCCGGATCGAGCTTGGGCAGTTGTCGGTGACTCAACCGTGATACCCAGCTGTCAGGCAATGAAGTCGATGGAACGATAGCTTCGACTTCGGCTGGACTATCGGCGTGCGGGCTTGCGCGTCTTTACAGAGGCTGCCGCGGCGGCCAGCGGCGTGGCGGCCGAGTGCGGGTTGAGCAGATCGGCGGGCAATTGCCGGAAGATCGCCGCCAGGTGCTTCAGGAATGTATCCATGGCCGAGCTCTTGCGCCAGACCATGGCCACATGCCGGCTGGGTGGCCGACCCTTGAACTCGATCAGGTGCAGATTCTCCAACGGCGCCACCGGCGGCTTCACCGCGGTGACCGGGAGCAGGGTGATGCCGACATTCGCCGCCACCATCTGCCGCAATGTCTCCAGGCTGGTGGCGCGGAAGCCGCTGTGCTCGCCGGCGCCTACCATGTGGCAGACCTCAAGCGCCTGATCGCGCAGGCAGTGACCGTCTTCCAGCAGCAGCAGGTTCTGGTTGGACAGGTCGGCCAGCTTCAGCTGGCCTTGCTTCTGTGCCAGCGGGTGCTCGGCCGCGACCGCCAGCAGGAACGGTTCCTCGAACAGGAATTCGCTGTGCAGGCTGTCCTCATGCAAGGGCAGCGCGAGGATGCCGGCATCCAGCTTGCCTTCGCGCAACAGGCGCAGCACGGTCTCGGTTTTCTCCTCGACCAGCAGCAGTTCCAGCTTGGGGAACGCGGCGCGCACCAGCGGCAGTGCGTGCGGCAGCAGATAAGGACCAAGAGTGGGGAAGATGCCCAGCCGCACCGTGCCGGATTCCGGATCGAGCGTGCGTCGGGCCACGCCGCGGATCTGCTCGATCTCGTTGAGCACGTCGCGTGCGCGGATGGCGATGTCGCGGCCCACCTCGGTCAGCAGCACCTTGCGTGGCGTGCGTTCGACCAGCGGCACGCCGAGCTCGTCCTCCAGTTTCTTGATCTGGGTGGACAGGGTCGGTTGGCTGACGAAGCAGGCATCCGCGGCGTGGCCGAAGTGCCGATGCTCGGCCAGTGCCACCAGATACTGCAGATCGCGCAGGTTCATCGCACGCCTCATCCATGCCATAGGCTCAACCTATGATTGCGATGGTAACAATCAATTTGAACAATGCAAGCGCGGACGCTATCTTGTTCGCCAAGGCTCCTGCTGCAAGGCGTCTCTTATCCCTCGTATCCACCACCAAAGGCTTTTTCATGCTGACCATTGGCGACAAGTTCCCCCAGTTCAACGTCCCGGCCACCGTCTCGATCGAGAGCCTGGACAAGGCGTTCCAGAACATCGACAACAGCACCTACAAGGGCAAGTGGCTGTGCGTGTTCTTCTACCCGAAGGACTTCACCTTCGTCTGCCCGACCGAGATCAAGGGTTTCAGCGACGTGAACAGCCAGTTCGCCGACCGTGACACCCAGGTGCTGGCCGCCAGCACCGACAGCGAGTTCGTGCATCTGGCCTGGCGCAAGGACCACAAGGACCTGCGCGACCTGAAGTTCCCGATGCTGGCCGACATCAAGAAGGACCTCAGCAATGCGCTGGGCATCCTGACCGATGACGGCGTGGCGCAGCGCGCGACGTTCCTGGTCGATCCGGACGGGATCATCCGGTTCGTCTACGTCACCGACGGTTCGGTCGGTCGCAACCCGCAGGAAGTGCTGCGCGTGCTCGACGCGCTGCAGACCGACGAGCTGTGCCCGTGCAACTGGAGCCAGGGCGAAGAGACCCTCAAGGTCGCCTGATTCCACAACGCTTTGCTTGCAATACCCCGCGCGTCAGGAGTCCCTCCCTCCCCCGTTGACGCGCGGGTGGCCCCACCGGCGGCGAAGTTCGCTTCGCCGCCGGTTTTTTTTTGCCCCGAATTCATTGAAGGTGTCCCATGAGTCTTGCCGATCTGAAAAGCCAGTTGCCCGACTATGCCAAGGACCTGCGCCTCAACCTCGAGTCCGTATTGACCGAGGGTGGTGCGCCCGGCCTTACCCAGAAACAGATTGCGGTGATCGCGCTCGCCTCGGCAATCGCCTCGCGCTACAAGCCGCTGACCGCGGCGATCAACGCGGAAGCTGCGCAGCACGCCAGCGGCGAGGAATTGAATGGTGCCCGCGTCGCCGCCGCAGTCATGGGCATGAACAACATCTACTACCGCTTCGTGCACCTGGTCGGCGACGCCGAGTACGGCACGTTGCGCGCCGGCCTGCGCATGAACGCGATGGCCAATCCAGGCGGCGACAAGATCGACTTCGAACTCGCTTCGCTCGCCGTGTCGGCCGTGAATGGTTGCGGCATGTGCCTGGAGTCGCATGAGAAGACCTTGCGCAAGCATGGGCTGTCGGCGCAGCCGATCCAGAGCGCGGTGCGCATTGCCGCGGTGATCCATGCGGTCGCGGTCGCGCTGGAACAGGCCGACGTGGCTGGCTGAGCCGAGCCGTTCGGGAACTTCGAGTAACCGCCTTTTTGCGCGTCATTCCCGCGAAAGCGGGAATCCATTTTGATTTTGCGGAACAGCAACTTGGATTCCCGCTTTCGCGGGAATGACGTCACGTGGGGTTTTTTCGAGGTTCCCGTTAATCGAATAGGAAAGACCAACCCCGATCAGCGATGGTCGGGGTTTTTGTATCAAACGCATGGACGTGGACTGCTCGGGGGTCAAGGCCCATGTCTTTTGGCACTGGGTCGCAAGTCATGCCTCACCCTAGCGTGGACGTTTGTTTTCGTCCCAGGGAAATCCGCCATGCGCCGTCTCGCCAGCCCCCTTTTGCTCACTGCACTTGCCGCTTGCTGTGGAGCAGCGTTCGCTGCTACCGCCGATCAGGCGCCGCAAGGCCGCTTGCCGCGCTGGGCGGTACCGCAGTCGTATCAGCTGTCGTTCAAGGTCGATCCGGCGAAGGAGGATTTCTCCGGCACCACCACGATCAAGGTCAAGCTGACCCAGGCTTCCGATCACCTGTGGCTGGACGGCAACGAGCTGAAAGTGTCGAAGGTGGAAATCACCGATGCCGCCGGCAAGGTGCATGCCGGCAAGTATGTTGAAGCAGATCCGAAGGCTGGCGTGGTGCGGGTGGATTTCGGCAGCACGCTGAAGCCGCAGGAGCTGACCTTGAGTTTCGACTACAGCGCGCCGCTCAACGCGCAGCTGCAGGGTCTGTACAAGGTCAGCGCGAAAGGTCAGCCGTATGCGATGACGCAGATGGAGCCGATCAGCGCACGCTTCGCCTTCCCGAGCTTCGACGAGCCCGGTTTCAAGACGCCGTTCGATATCAGCCTGACGATTCCGGATACCGACACCGCGGTGGCGAATACCCAGCAGGTGAAAGAAGCGCCGGCCGGCGACGGCTGGAAGACGCTGACGTTTGCACAGACGCTGCCGCTGCCGACCTATCTGGTCGCGTTCGGCGTGGGACCGTGGGATATCGCCAAGGGCCCCGACATTTCGCCCAATGCCTATCGCACCACACCGCTGCCGTTGCGCGGTATCGCATCCGCAGGCGAGGCGCATCGCATGTCGCATGTGCTCGGCGAGACGCCGAGCATCATCCACGCGCTGGAGAACTACTACGGCTTCGGCTATCCGTGGGACAAGCTCGACGTGCTCGCCGCGCCGGACTTTTCCGCAGGCGCGATGGAGAACGCCGGCCTGGTCACCTTCCGCGACTGGCTGCTGCTGCTCGACAAGGATTCGCCGGCGCGCAATGTGCAGGGTTCGTTCAACGTCACCGCGCACGAGCTGGCGCATCAGTGGACCGGCGACACGGTGACGCTGGAATGGTGGAACGACATCTGGCTCAACGAGGCGTTCGCCACCTGGATGCAGCAGAAGGTGACGATGCAGGTACATCCGGAATACCGCGCCGATCTCGATCGCGTGCGCGGCGTGCAGGGCGCGATGAGCAGCGACAGCCTGGTCAGCGCACGCATGATCCGTCAGCCGATCACCGGCAATGGCGACATCGAGACCGCGTTCGACGGCATCACCTACCAGAAGGGTGCCGGCGTGATCGCCATGTTCGAGAACTATGTCGGCGAGAAGACCTTCCAGAAGGGCATGCAGGCGTATATCCAGCAGCACAAGTTCGGCAACGCCGTGGCCAGTGATCTGGTCGGCGCGATCGCTAAGGCTGCGGGCAAGGGCGATGCGTTCAAGCATGCGTTCAACAGCTTCCTCGACCAGTCCGGCGTGCCCTACGTGCAGACCAAGCTGGAGCAGAAGGACGGCAAGACCGTGCTGCGTCTGAGCCAGAGCCGCTACCTGCCGATCGGCAGCACGGGCGATGCAAAGCGCATCTGGGGCGTACCGGTATGTGTGCGCTACGGCACCGCTGATGGCAGCAAGGTCAGCTGCGACATGCTCGACCAGGTCACCGGCTCGATGGTGCTGGCCGGCGCCAGCAATCCGACCTGGATCATGCCGAACGCGAATGCCAGCGGTTATTACCGTTTCAGCCTGGGCAAGGTCGAACTGACCGGTCTGATCAAGCAGGTCGGCAAGCTCAGCGATGCCGAGCAGCTTGCTTATGCCGACGCGGTCAACGCCAGTTTCCGTCATGGCGATCTGGATGCAGGCGACGTGCTGGCCGCATTGCAGCCGCTGACGATGTCGAAGATCCGCGAGGTGAGCACGGCTCCGCTGAGTCAGGTCGAATGGATCTATCACGACGAAGCCACGACCGATGCCCAGCGCGCTCATTTGGCCGCATGGGTGAAGGACGCCTATCTGCCGCGACTGGAACAGCTTGGCTACCAGCGCAAGGCGGGCGAATCCGAGGGCGATGCCTTGTTGCGCAGCACGCTCGCGAGCAGCCTGGCGTTCGACTTCAAGCTGCCGGAAGTACGCGCAGCCCTGCTCAAGCAGGGTGAGGCCGCACTCAAGCCCAAGCCGGATGGCCGTCTGGATCTGGGTGCAGCCGATCCCGACCTGCTCGGCGATGCGCTGGGCGTGGCCGCCCAGGAGCAAGGCAAGCCGGCCGTCGATGCGTTGATTGGCGAGCTGCCAAAGACCAGCGACGCGGCGCTCCGCAACAGCATCCTCGGTGGCCTGTCCAGCGTGGAAGATCCGGCCCTGACCGCCACGGTACGCAACTTCGCGTTGGACAAGCAGGTCAAGGTGGGCGAAATGGCCATGCTGCTGATGGGCGATCGCGATACCGAGGCCGGTCGCGATGCGATGTCGCAGTGGTTCACCGCGCACTACCCGCAAGTGCTGACGCGCACCGGCAGCTTTGCCGGCGGATACCTGCCACGACTGGCGGCAGGCGGTGGCTGCTCACAGCCGGAACACGATCGCCTGCAGGCATTCTTCAAGTCGCGCATGCAGGACGCCGACGGTATCGGCCGCGGCCTGGCGCAGACCAGCGAATCGATCCAGCTGTGCAGCGCGCTGAAGGCGAAGCAGGACCCGGCGGCGATCATGCGCTGAGGGTGGGGCAGGCTTCATGCATGCCGGCACGACAAGGTGCCGGCTGCTTCGGCACTCATTGGCGCGCGTGCCTGGGCTGAGTGTTGCGAAGCTTTCGGCGCGGTGCCGGAAGCGCTTCGCACAAATTCTGCCCTATAGGTCATAGAATCCAAATCTGATTGAAATCTTCAGCTGCAGCACATCGCTTGTACGCCGAGACGGACATCGTGTTTCACACAATCTGTTTCACCGGCATCGAATACAGGGGGGCCTGATGATCGAGCTGGAAATCCAGGCACTCTCGGAAAGTCGGGAGGGCCTGCTCATTGAAGTTGGCGGATTCGTCATCGCCAACGGATTCACCTTGCAACGGCAACGTCTGGTGCAGGATCCGCACGGTATCCTGATGACGATGGTCGTGCGCGGGCCTTGGCTCAAGAAGCGCGCGCTCGTGTCGGCGTTGAACGCGTATGACCGCTTTCTCAGTTTGAAAGTCGAGCCGTATGTCGAGGGCGAGGCGAAGCCGCATTTTGCGGCATCGCGCAAGCTGTCGTCGTATATGGCTCCGCCCGCTCCAGCGATGGAACCAGCGCCGGCTGCTGCACCAGTGACACCGAAGGTGGTCGATCAGCCCGAGCTGGCCGTGGCGTCTGCGATCGTGGATGCGCCTGAAACGCAGCAAGCGTCGGCGGAGCCCGAGCCGGAGTTCGAGTTCATCCTGCCCAACCCGCCGCGACCGGCTGCGGCATCCGCACCTGTGGTGGCGGTACCGTTCGTCGAGTTGATCCAGCAAGGGCCGGACGAACCGGCCGTCGACAAGCTGCTGCGCGGACTGGAGTACGACTATCCGCGGATTGTGCCGCAGTTGCTGGCGATGGATCGTGTGGTTGCCGAGGCGGCGCGCGAGTCGTCGCTTGCGCTGGCTGGGCGGCGCATTGGAGGCTGGGTTTTCGAGCGCGAGTACGCGCTGGATGGCGGGCTCGATTTGCGCGAGGCGATCGAGCGCATTGGTGTTCCGGCGCTGCGCGCGCTGGCCGAAGTCGATCAGCAGGGCGCCCAGTTGCACATCCAGGACAGTGCGCTTTGCGCCGAGCATGGCCACTCCGGGTGCAGTTTCTTCAGTGGTTTTCTGGAGGGGCTGCTGGGGGCTGCCATTGCGCCGGGCAGCTTGTCGATTTTTCCGGTTTGTTGTCGTAGTTATGGTGCGGATGAGTGTGTGTTGGCGATTTCGGATTAAGTGGGTTTGGCGGGTTCGGCCGCTGCCATTTTTTTGAAGCAAGAGCTTTCGTCCTCCTGCGGAGGGCGAGTCACTTTCTCTCGCTTGCCCGAGAGAAAGTAACCAAAGAGAGGGGCACCCCGCTTACGCGCCTTGCGGGCATCCATGCCCGCAAGGTCCGCGGTCGGGCTACGGGGTTTGTCGACAGCACATCCTGTGCTGACGCCAAACTGGCCGGCATCCATGCCGGCCACCCTGCGGGCTTTCCTACACCCGCCCGCCGCTTCAGAGGGGCCCCGGGTAGAGCGACGCGCATCCTGCGCGTACTTTTCAGAAGAGCCAGATCAAAAACAGAGCTACCGCAGAGCAATGCTTTGCTGTTGCTTTTGCTCATTCGGATCTTCACCGAGTCCGGGCCATGATGGCCCGCTGCTCTACCGGGGCCCCTGTGCGGCGGTGAGGCGAGCCCGACAGGCCGCGTAGCGGGCATCGGCATGGACGCCGATGCCTTTTCGCCAGGACAGGAGTCCTGTCGAAAAGCCCGGCCCCGGCTCACGAACTTGCCGGGCATGGATGCCCGGCAAGCGCCAAGCGGGGTGGCCTTTCTCTTTGGTTAGCTTTCTCTTTGGCCACGCAAAGAGAAAGTAACTCGGGCGCGAAGGCGCACGAAAAGCCTTTGCTTCAACGTCGATCGCGAATAAGCCAGAGCGATATCTGGGAACGTCTGCTTTGGGCCGGAAGCGGACATTAGCCAGCAAACTGCGAATATGCGGCCATAACCCCTTTCACAAACGCCCCAATGGCAAGTAATCCGGTCGCCGGGACACCTAGCAACATGCGTGCGACCCGTGAAGGTGCATCCCGTAGGCTTTGGTTTTCACCGGGGACGTCCATTCCAAGCAGATAGGCGAACGAAAGCGCCATTGCTGACAGGAGTGTCCCGAGAGCAAACCACTTCAACGGCTCTTTGAAATCGACAAAAGGCACGTTTCCGAGGCTGTAGATGAGAACGCCGGCGACCGCTGCTCCATTCAACAGCCTGCTAACCAAAGTGCTTTCGCTGTACGAGTCATTTCTGTCCCTGACTGCCGATGACTAATCTGAAACGTCTGCTTTGGGTCGATAGCGAACATTACAGAACAATCGCACCTTACGCCTGCGGGTCCACCCGCAACACCAACTTCCCCCGATGACTCCCATCAAACAATCGATTAAGAACCTCAGGCGCATTCTCCAACCCATCCGCCACCGTCTCCTCCGCCTTCAACTTCCCCTCGCGAATCCACCTACTCAACACCTGCACTGCCTCGCGCGTCTTCGTGTAATCAAGAATCAGAAATCCCCGCATGCTGAGCCGCTTCATTACGAACACACCGTAGTCGTCGCTGGGGCGCTCACTGCTGTTGTAGCCGGAGATCAGGCCGCACATCGCGATGCGACCGCCGATGACCATGCGTGAGAGCACCGCGCGCATCACTTCACCGCCGACGTTTTCAAAGTTGACGTGGACGCCGTCGGGGGTGGCGGCCTTGAGTTGCTGTTTGAAGTCTTCGGCCTTGTAGTCGACGGCGGCGTCGAAGCCGAGTTCGTCGGTGAGGTAACGGCACTTGTCGGCGCCGCCGGCGATGCCGACTACACGGGCGCCGTGGATCTTGCCGATCTGGCCGGCGATGGAGCCGACCGAGCCGGCGGCGGCGGAGACCACCAGGGTTTCGCCGGACTGCACCGGGGCGATATCGGTGAGGCCGTAGTAGGCGGTGACGCCGCTCATGCCGCAGGCGCCGAGCAGGGTGGGTAGCGGAATGCCGGGATCGGCGGGCAGGCGCACGTAGCCCTTGGCGCTGTCGTGCAATACCAGGTAGTCCTGCCAGCCGGTGATGCCCTGCACCAGGTCGCCTTCCTTGTATTGCGCCGAGCGCGACTGCACCACGCGGCCCAGGCCGAGCGCGCGCATCACTTCGCCGATCGCCACCGGCGGCAGGTATTGCGGGATGTCGCGCATCCACACGCGGTTGGTCGGATCCATCGACAGGTACAGCACGCGCAGCAGCACCTCGCCATCCTTCAGTTCGGGCACGGCTTGTTCGACCAGGTCGAAGTTCTCGCGCTTGACCAGGCCTTCGGGGCGGGTCTTCAGGCGCAACTGACGATTGACGTAGGACATGGGGTTCACCGTGATGCGGGAAGGGGAGTGGGTGGGTTCGACTATACGGCGCAGGCGCCGCCGTCGATCACCATTTCGGCGGCGGTGACGTAACGGCTTTCGTCGGAGGCGAGATACAACACGGCATAGGCGACGTCGTCCGGTTCGCCGAGGCGATGCATGGGAATGCCGTGGGTGAGCTTGCGGGTGGCTTCCTCCTCGCCCAGCGCGTCGAAGAACGGCGCCACGATGCCGGTGCGGATGAAGGCCGGGTGGATCGAGTTGCAGCGCACGTCGATCTTCTGCCGTGTGCAGTCGATCGCGACCGATTTGGTCAGCATCGCCACCGCGGCCTTGGAGGTGTTGTAGGCGGTGTAATCGGGGCCGACCTTGAACGCGGCCAGCGAGGAGATGTTGACGATCGACGCGGGCTGATGCGCGCGCAGATGCGGCAGCGCATGCTTGCAGCCGAGCATGATGCTTTCCACGTTGACGCTCATCACGCGGCGCCACTCCCTCAGCTCGATCTGTTCTACCGTGCCGAGCGAGCCGATGCCGGCATTGTTGACGAGAACAGAGAGGCCGCCCATGGCGTCGTTCGCTTCGGCCAGCAGTGCATGCCAGCGCTCCTCGTCGCGCACGTCCTGCGCGGCGGACCAGGCAACCTGCCGACCACGTTCGTGGTTGATCTCTTCTGCCACTGCGCGCACGCCGGCTTCGTCGATATCGGTCAGAAAGACATTCGCGCCGTGTCGCGCAAGCATGCGTGCGATTGCGGCGCCGAGACCGCCGGCGGCGCCGGTGACGAAGGCGTGCTTGCCGGCGACGCGTTGTGCGGAAGGTTCGGTCATGGCGTGTTCCTGCCGGTGTTGATGAGGATGGAGTTGATCGGATCAGACACAGAGGTAGCCGCCATCGACGTTCAGCACCGCGCCGGTGGTGTACGACGACGCGTCGGAGGCGAGATAGAGCACCGCGCCGGCCATTTCCGATGGCTGTGCCACGCGGCGCATCGGCACATGCGCCAGTGCCTGTTTGAGGATCGCCGGCGTATTCACCAGCACCGAGGCGAACTTGGTGTCGGTCAGTCCCGGCAGCAGCGCGTTGCAACGCACGCCGATCGCGGCGCATTCCACTGCAAATGCCTTGGTCATCGAGATCACCGCGGCCTTGGTAATCGAGTAGATGCCCTGCTGGAAGCCCGGCACCACGCCGTTGACCGAGGCCACGTTGACGATCGCGCCGCCGCCGTTGGCTGCCATCAGCTTCGCGCCATGGGTGGACATGTAGAAATAGCCGCGGATGTTGACGTCGACGGTCTTCTGGAAAATGCCCGGATCGGTATCCAGGATGCTGCCGAAGTAGGGATTGGTGGCCGCGTTGTTGACCAGGATGTCGAGCCGGCCGTGGTGTTGCGTCACGTGCGCGAACAGCGTCTCGATCTGCGCCAGCTCGCCGATATGACATGCAAACGCTTCGGCCGAACCACCCGCCGCGACGATCTCGTCGACCACCAGCTGGCAATCGGCCTCACGTCGGCTGGAGACGATCGTGTGCGCACCGTGTGCAGCCAGCAGCTTGGCGATTTCGGCGCCGATGCCGCGACTGGCGCCGGTGACGATGGCGATCTTGCCCTTGAGATCGAAGTTCGGAGTGGTGCTCATGGCGAGGTCTCTTGGCGAAAGTGGGAGGGAGTCAGCGCAGCGTGACGAGATGATGCTCGTTCGCGTGTTCCAGGTGCGGCCATGCGTTGTAGGTGATCAGCGTCGCACCGCGTTGGCCGAGCCGCAGTCGCGTGAGGCCGGTGTTTACCAGCGGCCAGCTCAATTTAAACGTCTGCGCTACTGGCGCGCCGATCAATGCGTTCGTGAGCACGGCGATCGGGCCGCCCGAGGTGAACGCCCAGATCGTGCGCGCCGAATGTTCGGTCAGTGTCTGCAGTGCAGCCATCACATTGCTGCGAAAGCTCGGCCAGGTGAGTTGGTACTCGCTGTCGTGAGCGCCGTCGACCCAGCGCGCAACGGCATCGGCGAACAGGCGCTGGAATGCACGGTGCGGATCGGGCGCCTGCTTCAACTCCGCGCGCAGCGCGCCGGGTCCTTCCAGGTCAGGACGATGTCGCGCGAGCAGTTCGTGGTGATCGACTTCGTCCAGACCGTCCAACATCAGTGGTGCCAGGTCGATGCCGGCCGCTTCAAGACACAGCTCGGCCGTGCGCCGATGTCGTTCGCGAGGGCCGATCGCAATCAGGTCCGGGGTCGATCCGCACGCCGCCAGCCACGAACCCAATTGTCGCGATTGTTCTTCGCCAACCGGCGACAAACGATCGTAGTCATCGGCGCCGAAACTGGCCTGCCCATGACGTATCAGCAGCAGACTGCGCGCGCTCACAGCGTGGAACGACCGATGATGCGGCGACAGCGGCCGCCCATGTAGCGGGCGGCCTCCCCGAAGCCGGCGAACTGCGGGTTGCTGGTCTGCCCCAGCACGAAGCGGCGATAGATCTGCTGGATGATCACCATCAGCCGGAACAGTCCGAACACTTCGTAGAAATCGAAGTTGCCCTCCTGCCGACCGCTGCGCTGGCCGTAGTAATCGATCACCTCGCGTCGCGTCAGCATGCCGGGCACGTGCGTGGGCTGACGGCGGAACGACTGGAATGTGGCATCGTCATCGGCCTGCACCCAGTACGCCAGCGAGCCACCCAGATCCATCAGCGGATCGCCGATGGTGGCCATCTCCCAGTCCAGCACGCCGATGATGTCGAGCGGATGGTCGGGATCGAGCACCACGTTGTCGAAGCGGTAGTCGTTGTGGATCACGCAGCTGGCGCTGTCGTGTGCCGGCTGTTTCGCCGCCAGCCACGCCACGACATCGGCGCAGGCATCGGTGTCCTCGGTGGCCGCTTTTTGCCAGCGATCGCTCCAGCCGGCGACTTGTCGTGCGATATAGCCACCGCCCTTGCCGATATGTTGCAGCTCGGGCAGCGAGGCATTCACCTGATGCAGCTCGATCAGTCGGTCGATGAAGCCCAGGCAGAGCTGGCGCACGCCATCCGCATCGAGACCCAGCTCGGGCGGCAGTTCGCGGCGCAGGATGCTGCCGCGCAGCCGCTCCATCACGTAGAAGTCATGACCGATCACCGAGCTGTCGTTGCAGCTGGCGAGGATCGCCGGGACATACGGATAGTGCGGTTTCAGCGCTGCCATCACCTGCGCCTCGCGCAGCATGTCGTGCGCGGATTTCGCCTTGGCGCCGGCCGGTGGGCGACGCAGCACCAGTTCGCGGTCGCCGTAGGTAATCAGGTAGGTGAGGTTGGAGGCACCGCCGGGAAACTGCGCGAGCGTCGGCGTACCTTCGAGTCCGGCGATGTGCTGCTTCAGGAACGCGCCGATGCGCGGCAGGTCGAGCGCATCCTCGTCGCGCACTGCACGCGGTTGATCCAGCGGCGTGGTCATCGTGCCGGCTCCTGTGCGCCTTGCGCTTTCATTTCCAGTCGCGCAATCACGCCGCGATGGACTTCGTCGGGGCCATCGGCCAGACGCAGCACGCGCGCATACGCGTACAGCTGCGCCAGCGGAAAATCGTCGGACAGGCCGGCGCCGCCGTGGATCTGGATCGCTGCGTCGGCTGCCTGCTGGGCCACCGCTGGCACGACCACCTTGATCTGCGAGATCAGGCTGAGCGCAGCCTTGCTGCCGTGTGTGTCGAGTGTCCAGGCGGTTTTCAGCGTCAGCAGACGCGCCTGCTCGATCGCCATGCGCAGGTTGGCGATGATGTCCGGATTGCCGCCGAGTTCGGATAACGGCTTGCCGAACGCGACGCGCGAACGCGCACGTGCACACAGCAAAGTCAGCGCGCGTTCCGCCGCGCCGATCGCGCGCATGCAGTGGTGCACGCGCCCGGGCCCCAGCCGACCCTGGGCGATTTCGAAGCCACGACCAGCACCGAGGATGATGTTCTCCACCGGCAGTCGCACGTCGGTGAAGCTCAACTGTCCATGGCCGCTCGGTTCGTCGAAGTGATGGAACACCGGCAGCATGCGTTCGATGTTCACGCCAGGCGCATCGAGCGGGCAGATCACCATGCTGTGGCGCCGGTGTGGCTCGGCCTGCGGGTCACTCAGCCCCATGAAGATCACAAAGCGGCAATGCGGATGTCCGGCGCCGGTGGTCCACCACTTGCGTCCATTCAACACGACCTGGTCACCCTCGATGGTGGCGGTGGCCTGCATATTGGTAGCGTCTGAGGAGGCCACGTCCGGCTCGGTCATGCCGAAGGCCGAGCGGATATCCCCGGCCAGCAAGGGTTGCAGCCAGCGCTGCTGCTGTTCCGGCGTGCCGTAGCGGTGCAGTACTTCCATGTTGCCGCTGTCGGGCGCGCTGCAGTTGAACACCTCGGGTGCGATGAAGGAGTGCCCCATGATCTCGGCCAGCGGCGCGTATTCCACATGACTTAGTCCGGCTCCATGTTCGGCGTCTGGCAGGAACAGGTTCCACAGTCCGGCAGCATGTGCCTTCGCCTTCAAGGTTTCCATTGCCGCGGGTTGCCGCCACTGGCGATGGTCGCTACTCCCAGTCAACTGCGTGGCGTAGACGCGTTCGGCTGGAGCCACCTCGTCGCGCATGAAAGCGGAGAGGCGTTCGACGAGAGCCTGCGTAGGTTCTGAAGCGACGAAGTCCACGGGTTTTCCTCCTGACCAGCAGCCAGCCTACGCCTCGCCCTTACAATTAGTGAAATGAATATGCTTTATGACTATCCATTAGAATAAATGATGACTTTGGCGCCGATGCCATCGGCACGCGCACGGTAGGGAGCAGTACGTGGACCGCACCGACAACCGCATCGACCTGAATCTGTTTCGCGTGCTCGACGCGATCTACAGCCATGGCGGCGTCAGCGCCGCCGCGCGTGTGCTGCACCTGACCCAGCCGGCGGTCACGCATGCCTTGCAACGCCTGCGCGATCAGCTCGGCGACCCGCTGTTCGTGCGTCAGGGCAATCGGCTGCTGCCGACCGAAAAGGTGCGCACGATGATGCCGGCGGTGCAACTGCACCTGAAGGGCCTGCATGCCAGCGCGCACGCGCAGCCGCGCTTCGATCCGGCGCAGTTGGATCTCGAGTTGACCGTGGGTTTTCGCGACATCCTCGAATCGATTGCGCTGCCTTCGCTGCTGGCACGGATCGAGCAGCATGCACCGCAGTTGCGCGTGGTCAGTCGTCGCGTTGCCGCCGATGATGTGGAACGGGAGCTGGCCGCGGGCACGGTCGATCTGGTGGTGGATCGACCGCTGCGCGCCAGTGCGCACATTTCCCGCAAGCGTCTGCTCGACGAGTCACTGGTTGTGGTGATGTGCGCCGATCATCCGTGCGCCACCCAACTCAGGCGCAGCGAGTACATGAGCGCCCGGCATGTCGCCGTGTCGGCGCTGGGCGAGGCCAATGCGCTGGATATGCTGCTCGGCCAGAACGGCATGTTCCGTCACGTGCAGCTGGTCTGCCAGCACTACTTTTCCGCCTGCCAGATTGCGGCAGCCACGCAGATGCTGCTGACCGTGCCGCGCTCGTATGCCAACCACCTGGCCACGTTGCTGCCGATTGCCGTGCAGCCCTTGCCGATCCGGCTGAAGGCATTCCCGATCCTGGCCTACTGGCACGCGTCGAAAGACGACGACCGCGCGCATATCTGGTTTCGACAATGGGTATTCGAGGCGATCACCCAGGCGATCGAGCCGGTGCGCAGCTGAACCGATGGAGCTGAACGGTTAACCCCGTTACGCAGCAGGCTGCGTTTCATCAGAGGTTGAGCTGACATGCATGCAGATACGAGCAACGACTCTCTCGGGATGCAGTTGCTGCTGTGTGCCTGCCGTGTACCACTTACACTGTGCCGGCCTCGCGGGCACACAGGGAGAAACGCATGCTTCGTCGATCGCCAGGGTTGCTGGGCTTTGGGTTGCTGAGTCTGTGGCTGCTGCTTGCCACGACGTTGCTGGCACAGGATGTACCGCCGCCGTTGCGCGACTGGCAGGGTTGGGTGCTGCACGATGTGCCACGGCACGACTGCCCGTTTCTCGCCAACCAGATGCCGAATGAAGGCAGTTACCAATGTGCGTGGCCGGGCCGCTTGACGCTCGACGCAAGTCAGGACGGCGGACACTTCAGCCTGAACGTGCATGTGGACGCGCCGAGCTGGGTGGCGCTGCCGGGCGACGACAAGAACTGGCCGCAGCAGGTGAGCACGAACAACCAACCAGCCATCGTGTTGCAACGAGGCGGCCAGCCGATGTTGTGGCTGGCGCCAGGCGATTATCAGCTGCGCGGAAGCTTGCCGTGGGCGGCACGCCCGGCACGCCTGCGCGTGCCGGCGACGATCGGGCTGGTCACGCTGAGCGTCGATGGCGCGGCGGTGACGCGGATCGAGCGCAACGGCGACCAGCTCACTCTCGGCGAAGCTGCTGCGACACAGCGCGCTGCCGATGCCTTGTCGCTGCGCGTATACCGGCGCCTCGAAGACGGCCTGCCTGCCATGCTGGAAACGCGGCTGCAGTTGAACGTTACCGGCACAGCACGCGAGCAGCTGCTGGGTCCGGTGCTGCCGGCCGGCTTCGTGGCGACGGTCTTGTCGGGCGATCTGCCGGCACGACTGGAGAACGATGGCCAGTTGCGCGTGCAGCTGCGTCCGGGACAATGGACGGTCACGCTGGCTTCGCGCAGCATCGATCCGTTGAGCAGGGTCGCGTTGAAGTTGCCGGCGGCACCGTGGCCGCGTCAGGAAATCTGGAGTTATGCCGACGATACGGCGCTGCGCAGCACGCGCGCGGAAGGTAGTGCGACTGACGCCTCGCAGGCGGGCGTACCGGGCGACTGGGCCGATCTTCCCGCCTATGTGCTGGACGATGCCGCCGGTCTGGCGATCGAGCAGGGCAACCGCGGCGATGAGGGTGGCCAGGGCGATCAGCTGCATCTGCAGCGCCAGCTGTGGCTGGACTTCGATGGCGCTGGTCTCAGCGTCGCCGATCATCTCAGCGGTGAGCTTCACCATCATCAGCGGCTGGATGTAGCCGCACCGTGGCAGCTGCAGCGTGCCGCACAGGACGACAACCCGCTGCTGGTCACCAGGGGCGCGGATGGCCTGAGTGGGATCGAGCTGCGTGACCAGAAGCTCAACCTCGACGCAGGCATGCGACTGCCGGCGCATGGTGGTGCGATCCCGAGTTCGGGATGGAAACTTCCACTGGAAGGGATCGACGCCACCCTGCATCTGCCGTATGGCTACCGCCTGCTCGGGGCAAGCGGTGTCGATCGCTCGCCCGACTCGTGGGTGGCGCAATGGAGCCTGCTCGACCTTTTTGTGGTGGCACTGATTGCGCTGCTGGCAGGGCGCCTGCTCGGCTGGCCATGGGCTGTTCTGGTGGCTGCTTATCTCACATTGGCACAGCACGAAAGCACCGCGCCGCTGTGGACGCTGGCGGTCGTGCTGGCGTTGACATTGCTGTTGCGTGCGCTGCCGGAAGGGCGCCTGAGATCAGTTGCACGCATCGGCGCGGTAGCTGTCTTCGCACTGGCACTGTTGTGGACCTTGCCCTTCGTCGCGACACAGCTGCAGGACGCCCTGCATCCGCAGCTGGAAGGGGTCAACCAGAACCGGGTCGTCTCGGCAAATTACATCGAGCCGCCAGCGCCGGGTGATAGATATGCGAATGCGGCGATGAAGCAACCGTCGCCTCTGGTCATGCGGCAGATGATGCCAGCACCAGCTGAACCGCCACCGCCACCGCCCGTCGAAGAAATCAGCAGCAATGCCGTCGCTTCGCCGGCGACGGATGCTGCGGGCGTTGTCGCATCGGGAAAATTGGAGAGCGTGGTCGTGACGGGTTCCAAGGTATCGGTCTCCACACTGGTGAGCTCGGAGCAGGACAATCGTGCGTTGATCCAGGCTGGCGCCGGCACGCCGCACTGGGATGAAGGCAACAACTATCGTCTTGGCTGGTCCGGGCCGGTGACGCCGGAACAGAGCACGCGCCTGGTGATCGCGTCTGCTTGGCTGGTGCGCCTGTTGCGCGTGGCGATGGTTGGCCTGTTGGCAGCCCTGCTGGCGAAGCTGGTGACTACCCTGCTGTTGCCCTTGCGTGGTCGCTGGCGCGATTGGCGTGGCGGCGGTGTGATGGGTGCTGTCCTGCTTGCCTTTGCACTGTTGCCGCATGGTGCGCATGCGCAGAGCCTGCCGAGCCAGCAGTTGCTGGACCAGCTGCGCAATCGGCTTACCGAGGCGCCGAAGTGCGTGCCGGCGTGCGCCGCCATTGCACAGGCCCAGCTGCAGGCCAGCGGCGATCTGTTCGATGTGGAACTGGAAACGCATGTTGGTGCGCCGATCGCGTTGCCCTTGCCACAGGGCGACGATGCGCTGCAACTGTCCGACGTCAGCGTGGACGGTCATGCCGACGCGGTACTCACGCGAAGCAACGATCGGTTGCTGGTGCGGCTGGATCGCGGGGTGCATCGGATCAGCCTGCACTACCGCATCGGCGCGGCAGACAGTGCCAACCTGCGTTTCACCGTACGTCCGCAGCGCATCGTATTTAGTGGTCAGGACTGGTCGCTGGATGGTGTCGACGATGGTCGTCCGTTGGGCGACAGCATCGCGTTGCATCGCGTGCGCACCGCCAGTGATGGCAAGAGTCTGCCGGCCGTGCAGAGTTTTCCGCCGTATGTGCGGCTGACCCGAAGCTTGGCACTGGGCGTTGATTGGGTGGTGGAAAACCAGGTCGAGCGTATCGCGCCACAGCAGGGCGGTTTCAGTGCCACGCTGCCGCTGCTGCCCGGCGAGCATCCGCTGGGCGATGATGTGCTGGTCAAGGACGGCCGCATCAGTGTCACCTTCAACGCGAACAGCAATGTGGTGCGCTGGACCAGCCGTCTCGATCACGCGGCGCAACTCTCGCTGCAGGCACCGGCCCTGGGCGAGCGCGCCGAAGTATGGGAAGTGCATGCGGCGCCGATGTGGCATGTCGAGGCCAAGGGTGTACCGGCCAGTGCCAGCGATGACGGCCTGCGCTTCCAGCCATTGCCTGGCGAGAGCTTGCAGCTCGTTCTCAGCCAGCCGGTGGCGGTGGCAGGTGACAGCCTTGCTTTCGACAGCGTGGAACTGACCAGTGCGACGGGCGAACGTGCCAGCGAAGTCACGCTGAGCCTGCAGGCACGCAGCACCCGCGGCGGCGAGCATGCGATCAGTCTGCCTGTCGGCAGCGAATTGCTGGATGCGAAGCGCGACGATGAATCGATCAATCTTGCTGTGCGCGATGGCAGGCTCGGCCTGCCGCTGTTGCCAGGCGAGCACGCTTATACGCTACGTCTGCGTGAGCCGAATGGAGTTGCCGCATCCATGCGCACACCGGTCTTCGACCTGCACGCGCCAGTGGCGAATATCGATCTCTCGCTGCAGTTGCCGCAGGATCGCTGGGTGTTGTGGACATGGGGGCCGACGGTGGGCCCGGCCGTGCTGTACTGGTCGCAGTTGATCGTGCTTCTGCTGGCTGCGTGGTTGCTCGCCCGCTACGCACCGACGCCGCTGCGCTTTCACCATTGGCTGTTGCTCGGGCTGGGTTTCTCCGCCTTTGCGTGGAGCGCATATGCGCTGGTGGTGGTCTGGCTGATCCTGCTGGGGTTGCGTGCGCGCAACACACCCTCGGCATCGCTGGGTTCAACGAAGTTCAACCTGCTGCAGCTCGGACTTGTTGCACTCACGCTGCTGGCGCTGGCCGTGCTGATCGCTGCGGTGCCGAAGGGGTTGCTCGGCTTGCCGGACATGCATGTGGCCGGCAACGACTCAAGCGCATGGAGCCTGCGCTGGTTTGCCGACCAGAGTGCCGGTGTGTTGCCGAGCGGCGGCGTGTTCAGTGTTTCGTTGTGGGTCTACAAGCTCGCCATGCTGGCGTGGGCCCTTTGGCTGGCCAATGCGCTGATCGGCTGGCTGCGCTGGGCCTTCGACGCGTGGACGCGTGGCGGCTATTGGCGCAAACCCGAGCCCAAACCAGGAGTCGTGCCGCCGCAGTTGCCACCGTCATCGACGGAGCCAGCGCAAGATGCCTGATGTTCGCAGCGTATTGGCTGCGGCCACTCAGCAGCTCGGTGAACGTATGGATGCCGAGCTGCTGTTGCTGCACGCACTGCAGAAACCGCGAAGCTGGTTGTTTGCGCATGCTGACGACGCGCTGGATGCGAAAATCCAGACAACTTACACCGCGCTGGTCGCGCGCAGGTTGCAGGGTGAGCCAGTGGCCTATATCACCGGTCATCGTGGCTTCTGGTCCATGGAGCTTGAGGTCAGTCCGGCAACACTGATTCCGCGTCCGGAAACCGAGCTGTTGGTCGAGCAGGCGCTTTTGCGATTGCCACCCGACATTGCCTGCAGCATGGCGGATCTCGGCACGGGCAGTGGCGCAATCGCGCTGGCGATCGCGCTTGAGCGTCCACGCGCGCAGGTAGTCGCCACCGATGCCAGTACCGCGGCACTCGAGGTTGCCCGGCGCAATGCGCAAACTCATGGCATCGGCAACCTCACCTTCCTGCACGGTGACTGGATGACGCCGCTGGCTGGTCAGTACTTCGACCTGATCGTTTCCAATCCACCGTACATCGAAGCTGGCGACCCGCACCTGGTCCAGGGTGACCTGCGCTTCGAACCGGTCAGCGCGCTCGCCTCCGGCCATGATGGCCTCGACGACATCCGCCGCATCGTGTGTGATGCACGTGCGCACCTTCACGCGGGTGGCTGGCTGTTGTTCGAACACGGCTGGAACCAGGGGGACGCGGTCCGCGCACTTCTTGCCGATGCCGGTTATGCCGATGTCTTCACGGCACAGGATCTGGAGCGACGCGACCGGGTCAGCGGTGGTCGTCGCTGATCGCGGGAGTCCATGGTGCGTGATGGATTGTTGAAACTGAAGACTCTCCCGGCTTGCAGGTAGTGCACGGCTGACGGTCGCGCTAAGCTGACGACCGCACGTCGTTCGCGGTCGGTTTCCGGCAGGCCTTGGCTTTCCGCTATCCGCGCCAGAATTATCTGTGCCAGATGAGGATGCAGATCCATGCAATTTCATTCGGGTAGCGCTTCAGGTGGTGCAGGCCGCAGGCCTTATGCGGTGATTAATCGCTGGCAGCGCATGATCGGCGTATCGCTGCTTTGCATTCCGGTGCTGGTCGCCGCGCAATCGTCTCCGAATTCGACCAGTGCAAGCACTGCACCCCCAGCGGGCGACAGTCGCGCATCAAAAGCAAAGCCGGCAACGACACTGGGCGAGATCATCGTCACCGCGAACCGCCGGCGTGAGCCATCGCGCGAGGTACCGATGCATGTGGACACGGTGCAGGCTTCAGACCTGCAGAAGGTCGGCGCCCGCACGCTCAGCGACTATGTTTCGTACCAGCCGGGAGTGTTCTTCGCCAGCTCGGGCGGTGCCGGTGAAGGCGAGCTGATCATGCGTGGCGTGTCCACCGGCAACCAGACCAGTCCCACCGTATCGGTGTACATGGACGACGTGCCGGTTGGTGGCAGTACCGAGTATGCCTCGGCCGCCACCTTCGTGTTTGATGCGGCGTTGATGGATCTGGATCACATCGAGTTCCTGTACGGCCCGCAGGGCACGCTGTACGGCGCCGGCTCGATGGGCGGCCTGGTCAAGTACGTCACCAACAAGCCCGATGCCAGCGGGTTTTCCGGGTCGGCGGGTTTCGACATCTCGCATACCCAGCAAGCCGGCATGAATTACACCGAGCGGGCCACGCTGAATATCCCGCTGGTGCAGGACAAGGCGGCATTGCGCGTATCGGTCATGGATCAGCACAGTGCCGGGCTATACCGCGCGGTGGGCGAAACGCCGTCCCATGGTGACGACCGCACGCATACCCAGGGCGTGCGTGCACAACTTGAGGTCGACCCGACCGACAAGCTCACTTTCAACCTCAGTGCGATGGTCCAGCGTATCGCCGCCGATGGCCTGTCGATGGCGGACTATTCGCTGGCTACCGGCCAGCCTCTATCAGGCGGCCCCTATAACCGCCAGCTCAATCATCGTGAGCCGTTCACGCAGACCCTTCAGCTGTATTCGTTCCATGCCGGCTACGACTTTGGCTGGGCCAACCTGGACTGGATCAGCTCGTACCAGAATTTCGTCAACCACAGCGTGCAGGATTATCCGGATGGATTCCTGGTCCTGTACAACCAGCTCTATCCCGCGCTCGGTGGCGACAGCGCACTCAGTTCGCTCTATGTCGATTCCCAATACAACGTGCACAAGGCCTCGCAGGAGATCCGCCTGACCTCGCGCAAGGGCGATCACTTCGACTGGCTGGCGGGCCTGTGGTTCAACCGCGAGGACGAGTGGGAGCAGTACGCGCTGGAAGGTGCGAACCTGCCGCCGCCGGGCCAGAGCATCCTGCTGGCGCAGCGGGTGAATTCCCGCTACCAGGAATATGCCGGCTATGGTGACGTGACCTGGCATATCACCCCGACGATCGACCTGGCCGCTGGTGTGCGCGCCAGCGGCAACTCGCAGCACCTTTCCAATTTCGAGGATGGCTCGGTAGCCGGCAGCCCGGGCGGTTTCCGCGAGAGCATGGTCAGCGACGACATCACCAAGATGCTCACCGCCAGCTATCGTCCCGACACGACCCACAGCTACTACATGCGCGCTTCGACCGGCTACCGTCCCGGCGGCTTGCAGGCGCCGGTGCAGAGCACGGTCTTCGGCTCCAACCCGAACGCGAAGGACACCTTCGGCTCGGATACGCTGCAGAGCTATGAACTCGGCTACAAGGGCAGCCATCTGGATGGCCGTCTGAACGTGGGCATCGATGCCTATGACATCGAGTGGCACAACATGCAGCTGATCACCTACACGGTCGGCAACGCGATCATCGAGAATGCCGGTGATTCGAGGATCGATGGCCTCGAATTGCAGGTCACCTATGCAACCGGACCGTGGCAGCTCAGTGGTTCCGGTGCATACACCGATGCGCGCACGCTGCAGGGCAATCCGCAGCAGGGCATCGAGGACGGTGCGCGGCTGCCGTATTCAGCCAGGGAAACAGCCACGCTTGCCGCGAAGTACAACTTCCGGCTGGCCGGCGATGCAGCCTATGCAGGCGCCAACCTGCGTCTGTCGAGCCAGCGCAACGCCGGCTTCGAAGGTGATTCGAGCGACCCCGACTTCAACCTGCCGGGTTTCGCCATGCTCGATCTCGACACCGGCATGACCTTGCACAGCGGTGTCAGCGTGGATCTTTACCTTCGCAACGCGCTGGATCGTCGGGTGGCGATTGGCACGCTCAACTCCGAGTCGGTCAGTTTCCTCGCCAGCGTGGGTGGCCCGATGCTGGTGCAGCTGTCCACGCCGCGCACGCTCGGTGTTTCGGTCAACGTGCCTTTCTAGCTGGTGCCAACGTGTAGAGCAGGGCGGGCAGGAAGGCGAAGGTCGCCAGAAGCACGGCGACCAGGCTTAGCAGGAGCAGGCTGCCCATGCTGGCCATGCCACGGTCATGCGACAGCGCCAGCGAGCCGAACGCGGTGCCGGTGGTGAGTGCGGAGAACAGCACCGCACGCGCCGAGGCCGAGCCGACGAACTGGCGTATGCCCGCGCGCCAGTTCATCACGAAGTACACATTGAACGAGACGCCGACACCGAGCAACAGCGGCAGCGCGATGATGTTGGCGTAGTTGATGGCCATGCCGGCCAGCTGTGCCAGCAACGCGGTGAGCAGACCCGACATCGTCAGCGTAAGCAGCACGATGCCGGTGTCGCGCAGGTGGCGCAGTGCGATCAGCAGCACCACGGCGATCGCCAGCGTGGCCAGCACGGCAGCCTGGAGGAACGCGTGCATGATGGTGTCGGCCGAGGCGATCGTGGTGACCGCGGGGCCGCCCGCGTCCGGCGCGATCGCCTGCACGGCGTTGACGAAGCGATGCAACCCGGCGGTGTCGTGGGCAGCGGCGGTCGGTGAAACCTGCATATGCACCCGCCCATCCGCGGCAAACCAGTCGCGACGGATCGAGGCGGGCAGGTTCTGCAAGGTAACCGGCGCAGCGTTCAGCGCATCACGCAGACTGGCCAGTTCGTCGGGCAGGAAACGGGTGACCGCTTCGTTCATTGCCAGCAGGCGAGTATCCGGTGCACCGTTCAATTGCAGCAGTGCGGCATCGATGCCACGCAGTGGTGAATCGGCAGGCAGGCTGATGCTGGCTCGCGCGATCGCGTCACGGGTGTCGGCGATGGCCGCGTGCAGCGCCGCGGGCGTCACCGCGGGTGGCTGGCCCTCTGGATCCAGCGAGGGCAGCAGCAGATCCTGTGCCTGTTGCAGCTGGTCGAGCTGTGCCGGTTGATCCGCGGGCACGAAGGTAGCCCCGGAGATCACGCTGGACACTTCCGGCAGGTGCGCGAGGCGATCGCCGAGTGCACGTGCATGGGCGAGGTCGGGCGCCATGATGTCGATGTTGAACGGGTTCGTGGCCGGGTTGCCCGCCAGGCTGTACAGCGTGCGCATCGGCTCCGAGTCGGGGTTCTGTGTGTGCAGCGGATTGGCATCGAACGGCATGCGCGCAGCAGCGACCGTACCCGCCACGGTGAGTACGGCGAACAGGCCGAGTACGGCGATGCGATGCCGCTGCAGCAGTGCGTCCCACGCAACGCCGAATGGGAGCGCCAGATCGCGGTTCTGGTCGCGAGGCTGGAACAGCCATAACAGCGCAGGCAGCAAGCTCAGCGTGCAGAGCAGGGCCAGCCCCATGCCCACACCGGCGATCAGTCCCAGTTCGGCCACCCCGACGAAGGCGGTCGGTGCGAATGCGAGGAAGCCACAGGCGATCGCCACGGCAGCCACTGCGATCTGTGCACCCGCCGCGCGGGCGGTTCCGCTCAACGCGTCAGCCAGTGCAGGTTGATGCAAGCGCTCCTCACGCAGGCGCACGGCGAACTGGATCGCGAAGTCCACGGCAAGGCCCACGAACAGCACGGCAAATGCCACCGAGATCAGATTCAGCGTGCCGATGGCGAGTGCAGCGAAGCCGATCGTGAGCGCAAAACCGACCAGCAAGGTCAACAGGATCGGTACGATCAGCCGCCATGAGCGCAGGGCCAGGTAAAGCCACAGAGCCAACAGGGCGAGGCTGACCAGCGTGCTGGCGACGATGCCCTCGGTCAGCGCGCCGAACTGCACGTCCGACAGCGCCACCGAGCCGGTGTAGTTCACTCGTACGCGGCCGCTGCGCACGCTTGGCAGCGCGGCGCTGGCATGCTCCAGCGCCTGGGTGGCGGCAAGGCCCGGTTGCAACGAGTCCGCTTCCAGCACGGGATGCATCAGCAGCAGGCGCATATTGTCGGTTTGCCGGGTGATATCCGAGCCCAGCAGCGATTGCCACGACAGCGGTTCCGGCTGTCCGGCAGCGGCATGCTCGAGTACCTGCTGGAGCTGTCGCAGCGCCGTGTTGTAGGCACTCAGGTCAGCATGTTCGATGCGAACGCCTTCGGCCATCAACGACACGCCCTGCAGCAGTCCGCGTGCCGACGGGTCGCTGGCCAGCGGGCCGAGCAGTGGCTGCGCTGCCATCAGCGAATCGAGCAGCGTGGCCAGGTCGTCCGGGCCAAGCAGGAGCAGCCCTTCATGCCGGAAGAATGGGTCGGCGTCCGGCCGCGTCACATCATGGAAGTGCTGCCGATCGGCACGCAGCGTGGTGGCCAGCGCGGCCGCCGCCTGATCGGTTTCTTCCGGCGTCGCACCACGCACGACCGCGACCAGCAAGTTATCGAACTGCGGAAACTCGCGGCCGAAGGCCAGCTGATGCTGTCGCCACGGCAGGCTGGTGGCGAACATGTGGTCGGTATCCGAATCAATGCCGAGATGGCCGGCCGCGTAGCAGGTGCAGACGGCAGTCAGCACGGCGAAGGCCAGCACCAAAGCCATGGCATGTCGCCGACTTGCATCGACAATACGGATCAGCCATCCAGTCATGGATTGCGAAACTCCTCACGGTCACAACTGCGCCAGCCCGCAGGCTGGCGCAATCTACATCCCGCGAGTCACCTCACCGGTCGGCTGCGACGCCGGCTGGCTCAGGCGTTGGCCTGGTTGAGCATGCCCGCCTGCGGGAAGCGGGCACGTATCGCGTTGCGGATACCGGGCAGGTCGAGGCCGGCCATGCTCAGCACTTCCTCGCGGCTGCCGTGCTCCAGATACAGGTCTGGCAGGCCGAGATGCAGGATCGGCAAGGTGACGCCGTGCGCAGCCAGGCATTCGGCTACCGCCGAACCCGCACCCCCGGCGATCGCGTTGTCTTCCAGTGTGACGAAGGCATCGTGGCTCCTCGCCAGCTCAAGGATCATCGCCTCGTCCAGGGGCTTCACGAAGCGCATGTTGATCAGTGTGGCGTCGAGTTCGGCGGCGATCGTGGCGGCCGGCGCCAGCATCGTGCCGAAACTCAGCAGGGCCAGACCACGGCCGCGGCGGCGCAATTCGGCCTTGCCGATCGGCAAGGTATCGAGGGACTGGTGGATTGCGGCGCCCGGACCGTTGCCGCGCGGGTAACGCACCGCAGCGGGGCCGTGGTACTGGAAGCCGGTGCTCAACATCATGCGGCATTCGTTTTCGTCGGCCGGCGCCATGATCAGCATGTTCGGCAGGCAGCGCAGGAACGACAGATCGAAACTGCCCGAATGGGTCGCACCGTCCGGACCGACTACACCGGCGCGATCGATCGCGAAGGTGACGTCGAGGTTCTGCAGCGCCACGTCGTGAATTGCCTGGTCGTAGGCGCGCTGCAGGAAGGTCGAGTAGATCGCGACCACGGGTTTCGCACCTTCGCAGGCCATGCCGGCGGCCAGCGTCACCGCGTGCTGCTCGGCGATCGCCACATCGAAATAGCGCTGCGGGTATTCCTTCGAGAAACGCACCAGACCGGAGCCCTCGCGCATCGCCGGGGTGATCCCGAGCAGGCGTTCGTCCGCGGCGGCCTGGTCGCACAGCCAGTCGCTGAAGATGTCGGTATAGCTGGGCTTGGCTGGCGCGTTCTTCTTCGCAAGGCCGGCCTGCGGATCGAACGGACCGACGGCGTGGTACTCGATCTGCGCCTGTTCGGCGGGGGCATAACCCTTGCCCTTGGTGGTGATCACGTGCAGCAGCTGCGGGCCGGGCAGGTTCTTCACCGTGCGCAACGCCTGCAGCAGTTGCGGGATGTTGTGGCCGTCGATCGGGCCGGTGTAGTGGAAGCCGAGCTCCTCGAACAGGGTGCTGGGCACGAACATGCCCTTGGCGTGTTCTTCCCAGCGCTTGAAGAAGCGGCCGAAGAACGACTGTTTCGGGATCGCCCGCTTGGCCCGCTCGCGCCATGCGTTGAGCCGACGGCTGGCCATCGCGCGCGCCATCATCTTGGTCAGCGCGCCGACGTTCTCGCTGATCGACATGCCGTTGTCGTTGAACACCACCAGCATGTTCGGCTCGACATCGCCGCCATGGTTCAGCGCCTCGAACGCCATGCCGGCGGTCATCGCGCCGTCACCGATCACGGCGACGACCTTGCGATGATCGCCCTTGCGCTGCGCGGCGATCGCCATGCCCAGTGCAGCCGAGATCGAAGTGGAGGAATGGCCGACGCCGAAGGTGTCGTACTCGCTTTCCTCGCGGCGCGGGAACGGCGCCAGTCCGTCCTTCTTCTTGATCGTGGTGATCCGCTCGCGCCGGCCGGTGAGGATCTTGTGCGGATAGCACTGGTGGCCGACGTCCCACACCAGCCTGTCGTGCGGCGTATCGAATTCGTGATGCAGGGCCACGGTCAGCTCGACCACGCCCAGGCCCGCGCCGAAGTGGCCACCGGAGCTGGCCACGGCCTCGATCAGGTACTGGCGCAGCTCGTCGGCAACGGCCGGCAGCTCGTCGTCGGGCACGCGGCGCAGGTCGGCCGGCGTCTCGATCGGAGCCAGATGGGGGTAGTGGGAAAGGTCGTTCATCTGCGTATTGTTGGCCCAGCGGCGAGGCGGGGCAAGGGCAATGCAGTGGCGGAACCTGGGCGCGTGTGCGCCATTGCCTGTTTTCAGGCAGCGTGCGGGCGTCGGTCGCGGGGCAGATGACTGACCAGAAAGTCCATCTGATCGGCCAGGATATTGCGATTGGACAGGATCAGGTGCTCGACCCAGCTGGGTCGGTACGGCACCGCCAGCAGCGGCATGTTGGCCTGCTGCGGGGTGCGGTTGCTCTTCTTCAGGTTGCAGGCGAGGCAGGCGCTGACCACGTTCTCCCAGTTGTCCTTGCCATGCTTGGAGATCGGCAGCACGTGGTCGCGGGTGAGCTCGCCGCGAGTGAAATGGTCGCCGCAGTACAGGCACAGGTGGCGGTCGCGGGCGAACAGTGCGGTATTGGTCAGTGCTGGTGCCGGATCGACGGCATGATCGCGGCAACGGCCGGTGCTGGCGATGATCGGGTGCAGTTCCATCGTGCTCTGCACGCCATGCAGGCGATTCATGCCGCCATGTACAGTGAGGCAGGGGTCACCCAGGGTCCAGGCCACGGCGTCGCGGACGTACAGGCAAACCGCCTCCTGCCAGCTGATCCAGTCGAGGATGCGGCCGGCAGAGTCCAGCGAGAGCACTCGGGTCGCATTGAGATCGGCCCGGGTTGGCACTTCCATCAGCATGTAGATCGTCCTTCAGCCAGGGCTTGAGAGCGTTTCAGCGATGCAGAATGCTTGTCTGGAGCCAGCATAGACCAATTTCATTGCAAAACGCATGCAAATGGGACACGCCAGCCATCCGTGGTGCAGTCGCCGGCTCGTTGCCGCGCTGATATGATTCACAGTCAACACAGACCCGACGCCGGGTTTGGTAGGGGCGCTTCGGTGGCGACCCGGCACGGCGGGGGACAGAGGTAATCAACGTGGCTGAAGTTCTTTTCTACGAGCGCCCGGTGCCGCTCAATCGCGAGACGCACAAGAATCTGCGCCTGAAGGGTGTGCCGAACGCGAAGTTCGCAATGAATGTGCATTCAGTGCCGATCACGGGGGCCGAGTTCGGTGTCGCCGCGCGCGATCTGCTGATCGTGTTCGCCGGTCCGGATGCGGCAAATTCCGGCCCGGTGGCCCTGCTGGGGCTGCGTGAGAACGAAAACCTGTACGTCGATGCCGAAGGCCAGTGGGCGCCGAATATCTATGTACCGGCGTTCGTGCGCAGGTATCCGTTCGTACTCGCCGAGAAGCCGGCGGACCAGGTTGTCGGCGACGATTTCACGGTGTTCCTCGATGAACACTACGAAGGCTTCAACACGACCGAAGGCGAGCGTCTGTTCAAGGAAGACGGCACCGACACCGAGATGTTGGCCAATGCCGTGGGTTTCCTCTCCGAGTTCCAGCAGAACGTGGCGCGTACCAAGTGGTTCGTCGAGCAGCTCAGCAAGCATGACCTGCTGGAGCCACGCAATATCCGCTTGCAGAAGGACGGCAAGGACGGCGCGGAAGGTCGGTCGATCAACCTCAATGGCTTGTTCGTGGTCAACGAGAACAAGCTGCGTACGCTGGACGAAAAGACCGCCCTCGAGTTTGCACGTGAAGGCATGTTCGGCTGGATCTACGCACACATCCTGTCACTGACCAATATCGATCGTCTGACCCATCGCCTGGACGGGCGTGAGCGGGCCGAAGCGGCCGGCAGCGCAACCAAGAACTGACTGAGTATGTCCTGGCCATCGCAACAGCAACCTGCCGTTGCGATGTAGCCTGGGAGTGTCATTCGGGACTCGAACAAGATGGTGCGCAAGCACCATCTTTTTTTTGCCCGCTTTCGGGATGTTCAGCGCACCGGCTTGGCCAGCCGCAGCAGGTCCGGCGCGTAGCCGGTGGTTTCGTAGAGCGCGCGTGCGCGCTCATTGCCGGGAAACACGGCCAGCGTCACCAGGTGGCATTGATGTTCGCGTGCCCACGTCTCCGCATGTGCGAGCAGAGCCTGGCCGACCCCGTTGCCGTCATGCTGAGGCGCCACCGCCAGGTCGGAGATGTGGCAATTGCTGCGTCCGGTGAAGAAGTCCGCGGTGCGCTGCAGATGGATGAAGCCGACCCGCACGCCATCCGTGTCCTCGGCCACGAACAGGTAACTGTTCGCCGGCTGGTCTTCCAGATGCCGTAGCAGATCGTTGCGGATGCCTTCGACGCATTCATGCCGCCGCCGCCAAGGTGGCAGCGTGAAATCCACGAAGCGTGGCACCAGCGACAGGATGAACTCGTCATCGTCTTCGGCAAGACGGATCAGCAGGGAGGTGGCGGTCATGAGGCAGTCGAAAGGATGCGGGGGATGACGCTGCCGTTTCTACACCTAGCGCGGTGGCTGTGGTAGTCCCAAACGACGCGTGTATATTCCGGACGGTATGACCATACGCTGGGGCGATGTGCCGGCCCTGCACTGCCGACAGGCATCACGCAAGGAAAGATCGCTCATGTCGACCACCCGCCGCATCCACATCCAGGCTGACGACGAGGTACTCGCGCAGGGCATGCGCGACATCCAGGCCGAACTGAAACTGCCGCAGGCGTTTCCGGCGGAAGTCGAGGCTGCTGCGCAACAATCCGCCGCGAATCCGCGACTGCCGGCACTGGATCGTACCGATATCCCGCTGATCACGATCGACCCGCCCGAGTCGATGGATCTGGACCAGGCGATGTATGTCGAGCACAGCGATGCCGGTCATCGCGTCTATTACGCGATTGCCGATGTCGCGGCCTTCGTCACCGCCGGCGATCCAATCGATCTGGAAGCGAACCGGCGCGGCGAGACGCTGTACGGCGCGGACGCGAAGATTCCGCTGCATCCGAAAGTGTTGTCCGAAGGCGCCACCTCGCTGCTGCCCGGTCAGCTGCGTCCCGCCCTGCTGTGGACGATCGAACTGGACAAGATTGGCGAGATCGCCAGCATCGACGTGCGACGCGCCCGCGTCAGCAGCCGGGCCAAGCTCAATTATGCCGGTGTGCAGCAGTTGATCGATGCCGGCACCGCCGATCCGATGTGGGCCGTGCTGCGCGAGATCGGCGAACTGCGCCAGCAGCGCGAGCAGAAGCGTGGCGGCATCAGCCTGCCGCTGCCGGAACAGGAGATCGACGTGGTCGACGGTCAATGGACGCTGGCATTCCGTGCGCGTCTGGCGGTCGAGGACTGGAACGAGCAGATTTCGCTGTTGACCGGCATGGCAGCGGCGCAGCTGATGGTGCAGGCCAGGGTTGGTCTGCTGCGAACCTTGCCCGAACCCGAAGCACAATCGCTGCAGCGTCTGCGCATCACCGCACAGGCACTCGGCATCGACTGGGCGCCCGCACAGAACTACCCCGATTTCATCCGCTCGCTCGATCCCACCAGGGACAGCCACGTCGCGATGCTGACCGCATGCACCACGGTGCTGCGCGGCGCCGGCTATGCGGCGTTCAACGGTGAGCTGCCTGCGCAACCGATGCAATGGGCGCTGGCTGCGGAATACACCCATGCCACGGCGCCGCTGCGCCGACTGGTGGATCGCTACACCGGCGAGGTCTGCGTGGCACTGTGCGCGAAGCAGCCGGTGCCCGCATGGGTGCTCGCCGCATTGCCGGGCCTGCCTGCCACGATGCAGGCCTCGGGTCATCGGGCGCGTCAGTACGAGAAGGCTGTGCTCGACCTGGCGGAAGCCGGAATGCTGGCGTCGCGCGTGGGTGAGAGCTTCGATGGCGCCATCGTCGAGGTGACGCAGCACGATCCGCGCAAGGGTGTCGTCATCGTGCGTGATCCGGCGATCGAGGCCAACGTGTCCAGCGCATCGGCGCTGCCGCTTGGCGCAGATGTCAGGGTAACCCTGGTGGAAGCCGATCCCGGCAAACGCGTGACACAGTTCGAGCTGGCTGGATGATCTTCATCGGGCGGTCGTTGGCAAGCCTGTTGCATTGCTACAGGCATGACCGACCATGCCTACGACATCTCCTATCTGCTTGAGTCCGAACCGGCCAAGGTCGAGACGCGCGATCTGCGGATAACGAAAGCGCCACCGGTGGTGCCGGCCCGACCGAGCGTTGCCGCCGCGCAGGAGGCCCTGGCGCGCGAACTCATGCAGGCAGCCGAGGCCCATGAGGCGCTGATCCAGCAGTACCTGCAGATCAGTGGCAAGACGTATCAAGAGGCTTGTGCCCAATGAAGTGCGGTCTTGCCGTGGGCACGATGTCGCTCCTGAGCCATACCTGACCAAGTTCGGCACATCAGGCTGACGCCAGAGGTCGTGCTGTTTGCAGCCTGCGCGATTCGCCAACGAAAAAGCCCGGGCTTGCCCGGGCTTTTTCGTTGCTGGTTGCCTAGCAAGTCTCAGACGATGGCTGGCAAGGTCTCGACACCGGCATCGATTGCCGCCTTGTGCATCAGGGTGCGCGGAAGGATGCGGGCGAAATAGAACATGGCCGTGTCGCGCTTGGCCTGCTTGAACGCGGGAGGCTGACTGCCGGCTTCGACAGCGGCCACGCTGCGTGCCCACAGGTAGGCGAGGGTGACGTAACCGGAGTAGTAGAGGTAGTCGGTGGCAGCGGCGCCAAGTTCCTCCGGATTGGCCTGCACGCGCTGGGCAAGCTTCATGGTGAGGTCGCTCCATTGCTTGGTGGCGACGGCGAGCGGTCCGATCAGCGTGCGCAGTGCCTCGTCGGTGCTGTGCTTCTGACAGAACGCGCTGATCTCCTCGAGGAAATGCCTGGCGCCGACACCTTGCAGCTGGAGGATCTTGCGGCCCAGCAGGTCGGCGGCCTGGATGCCGGTGGTGCCTTCGTACAGGGTGATGATGCGGGCGTCGCGGACGAACTGTTCCATGCCGTTCTCGGCGATGTAGCCGTGGCCGCCGTAGATCTGCAGCGCTTCCTTGGTGCATTCCTGCGCCAGTTCGGTGACCACGCCCTTGGCGATCGGGATCAGGAACGCGACCAGCTCGCCGGCTGCCTTGCGTGCAGCCTCGTCATTGCTGCGTGATTCGATGTCGGTCTGCAGTGCGGTGTATAGCAGCAGGGCGCGCGAGCCTTCGACGAAGGCGCGCTGGGTCAGCAGCATGCGGCGCACGTCGGGTTGCACCAGCAGGTTGTCGGCCGGCTTGTCCGGAAATTTCGGACCCGACAGCGAACGCGACTGCAGGCGCTCGCGTGCGTAATTGAGACTGTTCTGCAACGCGCGCTCGGCCAGCGCCAGGCCCTGCACGCCGACCGACAGGCGTGCCGCATTCATCATGGTGAACATCGCCATCAGGCCCTTGTGCGGCTTGCCGATCAGATAACCCTCGGCGCCGTCCAGGTTGATCACGCAGGTGGAGCAGGCGTGGATGCCCATCTTGTGTTCGATCGCACCGGCAGCAACCGTGTTGCGCGCGCCGAGCGAACCGTCCTCGTTGACCTTGAACTTCGGCACGATGAACATCGAGATGCCGCGACTGCCTTCCGGCGCGTCGGGCAGGCGGGCCAGCACCAGGTGCACGATGTTCTCGGTGAGATCGTGCTCGCCGGCGCTGATGAAGATCTTGGTGCCGGTGATCTTGTAGATGCCGTTGTCACCGGGTTCGGCACGGGTCTTCAGCAGGCCGAGGTCGGAACCAGCCTGTGGCTCGGTCAGGCACATGGTGCCGGTCCATCGGCCTTCGACGATCGGCTTCATGAAGCGCTCGCGCTGCCATTCCTCGCCATGCATTTTCATGGCGTGGGTGGCACCTTCGGATAGCAGCGGATACAGGCTCCAGGCCAGGTTGCCGGACTGGAAAATCTCGGTGGTGGCGATGCCGAGCACGCCAGGCAGCGCCTGGCCGCCATATTTTTCCGAGTTGGTCAGGCCGGTCCAGCCACCTTCGGCAAACTGCTTGAACGCTTCCTTGAAGCCCTTCGGTGTGGTCACCGTCTGGGTGGCCTTGTCGAAATGGCAGCCTTCCTCGTCGGCGGGCCCATTGGTCGGCGCCAGCAGCTGCTCGCTGAGGCGGCCTGCTTCTTCCAGCACCGCGTCGAGCAGGTCGCGGCTGTGTGCCTCACCGCCCTGCAGCGAGGTCAGGGTCGATTCGGCGCCAAGCACGTCGAACAGGGCAAAGCGCAGATCGTCGAGCGGGGCCTTGTAGATGGTCATGGTGATTCCTTGAGTTCGGCGTTGTGGCGAGCGTTGGGTGGGCGCTGCGGGTCAGCGATAGGTGTTGGGGATGCCCGGTACGGGCGAGAGCCAGTCGTTGCCGCTGAAGTCGAAATCGCGCGGCTGCTTTTCCTGTTCGGGCTTGGCGCTGGCGCTGCCGCTGACGCGGTAGGCCAGCGAGCCGGCGCTGCCCTTGCCGGCGATGGCCTGCAGCGCCTCGCTCATCGGTGTCGTAGGCAATACGTCAAGCTGGATCACGTCACCGGCAAGTGCCGGGATGTCCAGCTTGAAATTTTCGTGCAGGCGGATCGGCACCAGTTCGGCGATCTGCAACTGGCCGTCGAGCGACTTGAAGTCCATCTCGCCGTAGCTGTTGTTCTGGATACGCACTGTGAGCTGCCACTGGCCACTCGGCAACACGACCAGCTGTTGGATGCTCACCGTGGGCGGATAGACACTCTTCTTCGCTGGCCCGCAGGCGATCAAACCCAGAGCCAACAGCAGGACAGGGATAATCCAGCGCAACAGACGCATTACGGACACTCCAAACGATCGTTTGAATGTCGATTCTAACCGCGTTTGGGGGTGACTACGCCAGAGCGAGCCACATGAGCCTGCGCGCTGACGTTTTCAGAGTGTCGGGGCTTCGAGCCTGCCGGAGGCTCGGGCCAGTGCAATCACGCGCGCAACGAAGTCGTCATAGCCGTCACCCTGATTTTCATGCTCGTTGTCCGCGTCAATCTGCCGGACCGCGACCAGGCCGGCCTTGGGCACGATCACCACATACTGGCCGCCATCGCCGTTGCCGTCATAAGCCACGATCGGACCTTCGCCAACCTTGAACAGGCGGTAGGGGCCAATGCCACGGCTGATCAGCTGGTCGTTGAAAATCTTCGGTTCCTGTGGGCCAAGCGCCTTGATCAGGCCCGCATGCATGGCGGCGATGCTGTCGAAATGGGCGCCTTGCAATCCGCGCTGCAGCTTGGCGACCGTGTTTTCGGGAACGCCGCGCTTGCGCAGCATGTCGAAGCTGGCCGGGTCAGTGTCGAAGTGCGTCCACTCTCGTTCGCGCCACCACAGCAGGCCACATTGTCCTTCCAGGCTGGAGGGCGCCAGCATGGTGTCGACGTAGCGGGCCGTCAGCAGTTGCTGTCCATGCCATTGACCGCGATCCAGCACCAGCTGTCCGACCTTGGCCAGATCTGCAGCAGTAAGCGGCAAGCCCGCCATCGCATAGGGATGGCCTGTGCTGTCCCTGTCCCATCGGCCGGGATGGATGTCCATGGTCCTGAACAATCCGTCGCGGAAAAACACATCCATCGGCTCGCCTGAAGCCTTCTCGATGATGCCGGCAAGCAGGTTCACCGCCTTGTTGTTGTAGACGGCGTCAGTACCGGGCTTGCTGTCCAGTTCGGCGGCCAGCGCCAGCTGGATCGCGTCCGGCGCGGGGTAGACCTCGACATCGGTGCGCGGAAAGGTCTGCAAGCCGGACGTGTGGTTCATCAGCATGCGTATCGTGATGTCCTTCTTCCGGCCCTGCCGCCATTCCGGATAGAAGTCGGCGACCGGCTGGTCGAGCGACTTGATCTTGCCGGCGGCGAGCAACTGGCCGATGCCAAGCGCCACCACCGACTTGGTCACCGACATCAGCTCGATCGGGCCACGCACCTTGTCGTTCGGGTAGTAGTGGCCGAGTTCGCGGCCGTCCTGCATAACCAGCACGGCATGGCTGTGGGTTTGCTTGCCGCGATCGAGCAGCTGTTGCAATGCGGCTGCGGGAGCAGGCGTATCGGCCATGGCCGGTGCGGCACCCAGCAGGGTCAGGGCAAGCAACGCATAGCGTGTTTTCATGGAGATGCAATTTCCTCGGGAAGGGGCTGCCGCCGATCGTCGCGCGGCACCTGGTGCGCAGCTGCCGATGGGTCTGTCGCGACCAGCCAGTTTCATGGTCATCCGCAAACAGGCATGATCATCTCTTTATCCGCAGGGTTTTACCGCATGTCACGACGTTTTGTTGCCCGCCGCTCGCCGATCCACGGCAACGGTGTATTCGCCACCGCCCCGATCGCCAAGGGCGAGGAGATCATCGAATACAAGGGCAAGCTGATGACCCATGCCGAAGCCGACGAGCTGTATGGCGACGGCGGCGAGACCGGCCACACCTTCCTGTTCACCCTCAACGATGACTACATCATCGACGCCAACCAGCACGGCAACAGCGCGCGCTGGATCAATCACAGCTGTGCGCCGAACTGCCGCGCCGTGATCGAGGAAAGCGCCAGCGGCGATCCGCACAGGGACCGGGTGGTGATCGAGACGATCCGTGCGATCAAGCCTGGCGAGGAGCTCACGTATGACTACGGCATCGTGCTCGATGTGCCGCACACCGCGCGTCTGAAGAAACTGTGGGTCTGCCTGTGCGGTTCGCCGAAATGCACCGGTACCCTGCTCAAGCCCAAGCGGTAGGCAAGCGGCGAAAATCGCTTCTATACTCGAAGCGGTTGCCTGACGTGGGGTAGGGCAAACGGACAGTACAGGGGAAGCTTTGTCATGGAAGCGAATCCGTATGCCGCGCCAAGGGTTGTCGTCGATGACGCCCGGGCGTATTCGGCAAGGGATCTGGAAAACCGCAAGGCCGGACGCGACAAGCGCCTGATGGATTCCTTGCCGGTCTTCGGCAACGAGCGGCGATGCCCGCACGACCTGATCGCCGACACCATCGTCATCGACGCTTGATGCTCGACACCGTACGCGAGATCGAGACCCCCGAAGGGATCAGCCTGCATCTGCGGGCGGCCGGCGCACTGCCGCGTGCGCAGGCGTGGATGCTCGATGCGTTGCTGCGCATGGGGGTGTTCATGCTGGCGATGATCCCGCTGTCGTTGCTTGGCGTGGGCGGCAACGGGCTGGCCATGCTGCTGCTGTTCGGGTTGATGTGGGCTTATTCGGTGGTGTGCGAGGTCTGGATGGATGGCCAGACGGTGGGCAAGCGCACGCTCGGCCTGCGCGTGGTCAATGCCGATGGCACGCCGGTGACCTGGGTACCGTCGGTGGTGCGCAACCTGCTGCGCGTGGTGGATGCGTTGCCGGGTGTGTATGGCGTCGGCCTGGCCTGCACGCTGATCGATCCGCATGCGCGCCGGCTAGGCGACATCGTCGCCGGCACGATGGTGGTGCACACGATCGAGCTGCCTGCCGGCGCACAGGTACCGACCGTTGCGGCAATACCTCCGCCGGTCGTACTGGCGGCCGACGAGCAGGCTGCGCTGGTGGAGTTCGCCGAGCGCTCCGGTCAGCTCACGCTGCAACGGCAGGAGGAACTGGCCAACCTGCTGATGCCGTTGACCGGGCGCCGCGACACTGCGGCGGTGTCGCAACTGATCGCCCATGCCAACTGGCTGCTGGGGCGCGCATGAAGCAGGAGCGTTTCGTCGCCATGTACGGTCGCGAGTGGGACAGCCTGCAGTTCTGGCTGAACGCGCTCGAGCGGCAGCCGCGGCGCACGCTGCGGCAGGAGCAGACGCTGGATTTTCCGCAGTCCTATCGGCGCCTGTGTCATCAGCTGGCGCTCGCGCGCGGGCGCGGCTACAGCCGCGAGGTCACCGATCGCCTGCAGCGTCTGGTGCAGCAGGGACATCGCGTGCTGTACCGGCCGACGGCACCGCGCTGGCATCGGGTGGCGGTGTTTCTGCTGGCCGGCTTTCCGCGGCTGGTGCGCTCGCAGTGGCGTTGCATGGCGGCAGCGGCGACGCTGTTCTATCTGCCGGCATTGGTGACCTTGCTGCTGATGCAGCTGCGGCCCGAACTGGCGCATACGGTATTCAGCAGTGCGCAGCTGGCGCAGTTCGAGAAGATGTATGACCCGGCCAATCCGCACATCGGCCGCAGCAGCGGTACCGACCTGCAGATGTTCGGTTTCTACGTGATGAACAACGTCAGCATCGCGTTCCGCACTTTCGCTTCGGGGCTGTTCTTCGGTGTCGGTGCGGTCTACGTGCTGGCTGCCAACGGTGTGTTGATCGGCGGCGTGGCCGGACACCTCAACGCGATCGGTTATGGCGGCCCGTTCTGGCGCTTCGTGGTGGGGCATTCGGCGTTCGAGCTGAGCGCGCTCGTGATCGCCGGTGGTGCCGGCCTGCAGCTGGGGCTGACCTTGCTGATGCCGGGCCGACAACGGCGTGGGCCGGCCCTGGTTGCTGCTGGCTGGGTTGGCGCGCAGCTGGCGCTGGGCGCATTCGCGATGCTGCTGATGGCGGCCTTCATCGAGGCGTACTGGTCGTCGATTGCGGCGTTGCCGAATGTACTGAAGTTCGGCAGTGGCGCACTGCTGTGGCTGCTGGTGCTGGGCTGGTTGTGGCGTGGTGGCAGGGGGCATGGCGATGGAGCTTGAGCGGATCAGCGTGGTGTTGCGTCCACGCGCGCCACGCGAAGCGCTGGATCTGGGCGCCACGATGTTGCGCGCGAACGCTCGCGCGGTGTGGTCGGCCTGGTTCGCGTTCACCCTGCCGGTGTTCGTGCTGTGCAATGCGCTTGGCGTGGTCGTGGGTTTGCCCTGGCTGGGCTTGCTGCTGATGTGGTGGCTCAAGCCGCTGTTCGACCGGCTGCCGTTGTACGTGCTGTCGCGCGCGGTATTCGATCGCGCACCGGGCTGGCGCGAGACGTTGCGCGGGCAGCGCCAGTGGCCTTGGGGCAGTACGTGGGCAGCGCTCAGCTGGCTGCGGATCGACAGCAACCGCTCGCTGCGCCTGCCGCTGGAATTGCTCGAGGGCCTGCCGCGCAGGCAACGTTCGGCGCGCTGGAGCGTGCTGCGCCGGCGTATCGTGGCGGATGCCAGCCTGCTCACCTACGGTTGCCTGCAGTTCGAGCTGGTGCTGTTTCTCAGTGTGTGGCTGCTGACGTGGATGCTGGTGCCGCATGAGTGGCTGCCGGATTCGCTGCGCGACTTCTTTCGCGTCGATGTGCATGCGGCCTCGACGGTCTGGATGCTGCTGACTTCATTCGTGGCTTATCTCGCGATGAGCGCGATCGAGCCGCTGTATGTGGCATGCGGATTCGCGCTGTATCTCAACCGGCGCACGCAGCTGGAGGCATGGGACATCGACCTCGCGTTCCGTCGCCTGCGCCAGCGGTTGCTGGCGAATGGCAAGGTGCTGGCCGTGTTGCTGGCTTGCGCCGGTTGCTGGTCACTGCCGGCTCATGCAGCAGTCAGCCCGCAGGGCTCGCAAGTGGTGCCGGCGACGTCGCTGGAACAGGTATTCCAGCAACCCGTGGACGGTGCCGACCGGCGCTTTGCCGACGCGGCGGTGGCGGCATATCGCGATCCGCGTTTCGGCGGCGAGCGCAAGGCACGTGAGTGGGTGTTCAAGTACACGCCTGCCCCACAAGCGGCGCCCGTGTCCATGCAGCCGCTGTTCCCGGGGTTTGCCGGTGCGGTGGCGATGATCCTGAAGCTGGCTCTGTGGCTGCTGCTGGCGGTGGCGATCGCTGCCTTGTTGCGATTTATCTGGCGTTGGCGTGGCACGCGTGTCGGCATCGATGCCGTACCCGTCACGCCGAGGCAGAGCTTGCGCGCGCAGGTGCAGGTGGACGCACCGCTGCCTGTGGACCTGGCTGCTGCCATCCGGGCGCTGTGGCAAGCGCGGCAGCAGCGCGAGGCACTCGCGTTGCTGTATCGCGGCTGCGTGGAGCAGGCCACGCGACTGCTGCAGCTGCCATCGTCGCTGGACATGACCGAGGCAGACTGGCTGCGTCAGGCCGCGTCGATGGCAGATCGGACACGCGCCCAGCGTGTCGCCACCATCGTGCGTACTTGGCAGTTCGCCGCCTATGCCGGACGCTACCCTGATGATGCCGCCGTCGAGAGCCTGCTGGCCGGCTGGCCCGTGCAGGCGGGGTCGTCGGCATGAGCCGCAGCCCACTCTACGCAAGCCTGCTGGCGCTGGGTGTGCTGGTGCTGCTGGCGGGCGCCTTCTTCGCCACGTTCGAGCGCAAGGAGGTCACCCAGCCGATCGCCGCGCATGGCGAGGCGAGCTACAACCGGTTCTTTGCGCTCGAACAGACCTTGCGCCAGCTGGATGTCCCGGTCACCGCACTGACCACGCTGGATCCGCAACGGCTGCCGCTGCGACCTGGTGACACTTTGGTGCTGGGTGACGACATCAGTCGCGTCGATGTCGACGATGCTGCGCGGATCGCTGCATGGGTGCGTGCCGGTGGTCATCTGCTGCTGTCGCCCGGATCGACCGTTGCCACGCACACAGCGTTGTTCGAAGCGCTGAACCTGCTCGATCCGCGTCCGGCGGAGTTTGCCTGCAGCGCGATCCATCCGATGGGTTCTGCCGCCGGCAAGTCGGCCGACGATGTGCAGTTGTGCGGACGCCGCTTCCGTCTGAATCCGGCGGCCGTCGCCACTGTCGAAGCATCGGTCGGCGATGCGCAGGACGGCTACCTGTTTGCACGCACGCGAATCGCGGCAGGATCGGTCAGCCTGCTGGTCAACCTGGATGTGCTTTCCGGCAACCAGTTGCGTAAAGCCGGAGCGCAGCAGTTCGGCTGGCGCCTGCTGGCACCGAATATCGGCCTTGGGCGGATCTATCTGGTGTATGCGCTGGACGGCATGTCGTTCCTGAAACTGTTGCTGCTCAAAGGCTGGCCTGCACTGCTGGCCTTGAGCCTGCTGCTGGCCGCCTGGATGGCGATGCGCAGCGAGCGATTCGGGCCGCTGATGCCGGCACCTGCCATGCACCGTCGTGCTCTGCTCGAACATGTGCAGGCGGCTGGCGAGTTCGTCTACCGCCGCGATGGTGGCCGCAGTCTGCACAATCTGGTCTGCCAAGCCGTGCTGGCGCGTCTGCGCCGGCGCGACCCGGCCAGCACCATGTTGCATGGCGATGCACTGTACGCGCGCCTCGCACAACGCAGCCAGCTGGCGCCCGAGCAGATTGCGCACGCCTTCCAGTCACCCGCGAACGCACAGGCGTTTCGCGCATCCATCATCACCCTGGCGCGACTCAGGAGCCGCCCATGACTACCGAAACCCTCACCGCCGAGCCGGTCATGCCGCCGGTATCGCTGTCGACCGCCGAACTCGGTGCGCATGCGCGCGCCCTGCGCGAGCAGGTCGCGCATGCCTTCATCGGCCAGACCGAGGTATTCGATCAGGTGCTGCTGGCACTGCTGGCCGCCGGCCATGTGCTGATCGAGGGTGTGCCTGGCCTGGGCAAGACGCTGCTGGTGCGCGCCCTGGCGGCCGCGGTCGGCTGCACGTTTGGCCGTGTGCAGTTCACCCCGGATCTGATGCCGGCGGACGTCACCGGCCACGCAATCTACGACCCCAAGACCGAGCGTTTCCAGATCCGGCGCGGGCCGGTATTCGCGAACCTTTTGCTGGCCGACGAGATCAATCGCGCGCCGGCCAAGACGCAGGCGGCGCTGCTCGAATCGATGCAGGAAGGTCAGGTCACCATCGAAGGTCGCCGCTTTCCGTTGCCGGCACCGTTCATGGTGGTGGCCACGCAGAATCCGATCGAGCAGGAGGGCACCTATCCGCTGCCCGAGGCACAGCTGGACCGTTTTCTGATCAAGGTGGTGATCGGCTACCCCACGCTGGAGGACGAACGCCGCATGGTCGCCGGCGTGGTCAACGGCAAGGTGGCCGCCGACCTCGATGTCTCGCGGGTGCAGCCGGTGATGGGTCAATCGGAATTGCTGGCGCTGCAGCAGGGCGTTGCCGCGATCCGCATGGACGCGGCGGTGACCGACTATGCCGTGCGCATCGTGCGCGCCACACGCGAATGGCCGGGCGTGATCGGTGGCGCCGGTCCGCGCGGCGGGTTGGCGCTGGCGCGGCTGGCGCGTGCGCAGGCGGTGCTCGACGAACGCGATTTCGTGACACCCGACGACGTGCGTGCGGTGGCACTGCCGGCGCTGCGGCACCGTCTGTTGCTGGCGCCGGAGGCGCTGATCGAACGGCAGCGTGCCGACGACGTGCTCGGCGCGTTGTTGCACAAGGTGCCAGCACCTCGCCAATGATGCGGCCGGCTCCTCTCCTGTTGTGGCTGCTGACAGGCTGGGTTGCGCTCGGCGTGCTCGCGAGTGTGGCCTGGCTGCCGTTGTCGGTCTGGCTGGCGTATGGCCTGCTGGTCGCACTGTTGGTGCTGGTCGATGGCTGGCGCCTGTGGCGCACGCCGTCACCCGAGTTGCAGCGCGAGCTGGCGCCGGTGATGCCGCTCGGGCCGGAGGCGCGCATTGGCCTGCGTCTGCGTGCGGTCACCGCGCGTGCGCAACAGCTACGCCTGCATGACCTGCACCCGGGGGGCTGGGCGGTGCACGGAATGCCACGCAAGCTGTCGCTGCAACCCGGCAGCGAACTGCTGCTCGATTACACGATCACGCCGGATGCCCGCGGCCAGTTCAGCTTCGATGGCTGCCATATGCAACTGCGTTCACCGTGGTTGTGCTGGACGGCGCGGCGCGTGATCGGCATCACTTCGACGGTGAAGGTGTATCCGAATTTCGCGTCACTGGCAGAACTGGCCGGACTCAGCGTGGAGGTGGCCTCGCGCAGCGTCGGCGCGCGGCTGCAGCGTCGGCGCGGCGACGGCACCGAGTTCCAGGAACTGCGCGATTACCGCGTCGGCGACAGCCTGCGCAAGATCGACTGGAAAGCCACCGCACGCAGCAGTCGGCTGATCTCGCGCGAGTACCGCGACGAGCGCAACCAGCAAGTGGTGCTGATGCTCGACTGCGGCCGTCGCATGCTGGCGCAGGACGACCATCTGGCCCATTTCGATCACGTGCTGAATGCCTCGCTGGCACTGGTCAGCATCGCACTGCGCCAGGGCGATGCGGTTGGCCTGCTGGCCTGCACCGGTCAGCAGCAGCGCTGGCTGCCGCCACAGCAGGGCAGCGGTGGCATGGACATGCTGCTGGCCGCCGGCTACGACCTGCAGGCGATGCCGCTGGCGACCGATTATCTCGCTGCGGCCAGTGCGCTGCAGGCGCACCAGCAGCGCCGCGCACTGATCGTGCTGATCACCAACGTGCGCGATGAGGATGATGCGGAACTGCGTGCGGCGGTGGCGATGCTGACGCAGCGACATCTGGTGATGCTGGTCAGTCTGCGCGAGCTGGCGCTGGATCGGGTCGCTGCCGAGGCAGGCGACAGCCTGGAAACCGGCATCCGCAGTGCCGCGGCAATCCATTACCTGGCTGAGCGTGAGCGTGTGCATGAGGGTTTGCGTCGCGAGGGCGTGAACACGCTCGATGTCAATTGCAGCGAGCTGTCGGGAGTACTGATCGAACGCTACCTGAGCGTCAAGCGGGGTGGGCGGTTGTAGCGTGCTGCCGGCGCAACCGTCATGGCTGCGTCTCGCCGTCATAGTCGATGGCGATCACTTCGATCAGCAGGTCGCCGGCGGGGCGTTTCCAGTTCACTTCATCACCGATCCGTGCGCCGAGCAGGGCCTGTGCCAGCGGTGACAGATAGCTGACCCGGTGTTGTTCGGCCTCGGCCTCATCCTCGCCGACGATATTGTAACGCTGTTCGCCCTCGACGCTGTCCAGGGTGACGATTGCACCGAAGGCAACGCGTTCCTGCGGCTGCGACAGCAGGTCCACCTCGATCGCACTGTTCACCCGTGCATTGAGCCAGCGCAGTTCGCGCTCCAGTGGTGCCAGCTCGTTCTGCCGTGCCAGTGTGTCGTTCGATGCCTTCAGTACATGATGGCGTGCGGTAGCTTCCTGCAGTCGCGCGCACAAGTGCGCCAGCCCGCGCGGTGTGACGTAGTTCGGGTGACCGCTCAGCGGCAGGTCCGGCAACGCCGGCGCATCGCCATCATCGGATTCCTTGGTGAAGGCTCGACTCATCGTGTTCTCCCGATGCCATGCGCAATGCATGCACTGGCAGGTGGCGATCATCCCGCCACGGATCTGGCGCTGGCGCGACGAACGTGAGGGTGCAGCGTCAGCGATCGGTTCTTTCAATCTCGCCGGGCGCAGCCAACTTGCCGATCCAGCGAGTGGTGTCCAGCTGCTGGTCGATGGTGCGGCCCAACCGTTCGATTCTTGGCCGTACCGCATCAGCAGCGGCGCCCGTGCACCCGTTGTAGAACTCCACAGTCTTGCTGCCGCCGGCATCGACGACAGTGATTTTCACGCCAGGCTGGTCGCTCATCACCGTCTCGCAACCGTCATCTTGCGAGACGTAGCTTTCCCGCATTGCGTGAAAGTCGGCCCGTTCGAGGGCGGCGTGAACCTGCGCGATTTGCGTCGGCGTGGCGTATCCGTGCGCATTGCGGGTCTGCACATGGATATAACCTTCAAAGCGGATCTCGCCCTGCGGTGTCATGGTCACGCTGTAAGCCGGGCAGTTGCCGAAACAGCTGCTGCGCCGCAGGGTGATGCTGGCTGCGTAGGCGTGTTGACCCGTCGCGGCATCGGCATGCACGGTGCATGCGCCAAGCAGGACGGTGCAGGCGATGACGAGACGGGGCCGGGTGCGGCAGGAAGAATTCATGGAGTTGGCCGCGCGGAATCCGGCTGCAAGCTTCGCTCGTGGCATTTCAGTCCTCCTCGGCATGCGGCTTCCATGCTTCGCTGAGCTGCTTCTGCACCGTTACCGGTACCGTCTCGTAGTGGCTCAGGTCGAGGCTGTAGCGGCCGCGGCCACCGGTCATCGACTTCAGCTCGGTGGGGTAGTCGATCAGCTCGGCCAACGGTGCCTGTGCCTTGATCACCAGTTCGCCGCCGCGCTGGGTATCGGTGCCCATGATGCGCGCGCGCTTGCCGGCGAGGCCGCCGGTGACATCACCGACATTGTGCTCGGGAATCGCCACCTCGACATTCACGATCGGCTCCAGCACCACCGGGCGGGCCTTGCCGATGGCGTCGAGGAACGCCTTCTTGCCGGCACTGATGAAGGCGACCTCCTTCGAATCGACCGGGTGATACTTGCCGTCGTACACGGTCACACGCAGGTCCTGCAGCGGATAGCCGGCGATCGCACCGTGCTCCATCGCCTGGCGTACGCCTTTCTCGATGGCGGGAAGGAACTGGCCGGGAATCACGCCGCCCTTTACGGCATCGATGAATTCGAAACCGGCACCGCGTTCGAGCGGCTCGACGCGCAGGAACACTTCGCCGAACTGGCCGGCACCACCGGTCTGCTTCTTGTGCCGGTGGTGGCCTTCGGCGTGGGCGGCAATGGTCTCGCGATAGGCGATGCGCGGCGGATGGGTCACCACTTCGACGCCGTAGCGCTCGCGCATGCGCTCCAGCATCACCTTCAGGTGCAGGTCGGAGAGTCCGCGTACCACGGTCTCGTTGAGCTCCTTGTGATGCTCGACGCGAAAGCACGGATCCTCTTCGGCCAGCCGCCCAAGGGCATTGGAGAGTTTCTGTTCCTGGCCCTTGTGCTTCGGCTCCAGCGCGAGACCGAACATCGGCGCCGGAAATGCCAGCGGTGCCAGCGTGATCAGGTCCTCGTCGTGCGAGTCGTGCAGTACCGCATCGAAGTGGATGTCCTCGATCTTCGCCACGGCCGCGATGTCACCTGGAATCGCTGCCTCGATTTCCACATGGGTCTTGCCCTGCACGCGGAACAGATGACCGACCTTGAACGGTTTGCGGCCGTCGTCGATCAATAGCTGGCTGTCGCGGCGGATCGTGCCCTGCCACACGCGGAACACACCGAGCTTGCCGACGAACGGGTCGTTGACGATCTTGAACACGTCAGCGATCACATGTTTCGTCGCATCGGCACGCGTTTCCAGCGGTTTGCCGTCGCCGCGCACGAACGGTGGCGGGTTGCCCTCGGCGGGATTCGGCAGCAGTCGCTCGGCGACCTCCAGCCACTCGCGGATACCCACGCCGGTGCGCGCACTGACAAAGCAGATCGGCACCAGGTGGCCTTCACGCAGGCACTGCTCGAAGGCATCGTGCAGCTGCTGCGGGGTCAGCGCGTCTTCGCCGGCGTCGAGGTAGGCGCCCATCATCGTCTCGTTGATTTCCACAACCTGATCGAGGATGCGCTGGTGCGCCTCGGCCAGCGAGGAGAAATCGGTGTCGCCATCACTGTGGAAGAAGCAGTCCAGCACGCGCCGGCCATGACCGGCAGGCAGGTTCACCGGCAGGCATTCGCTGCCGAATTCCTCGCGCAAGGCATCCACCAGCGCGGCCAGGTTGGCGCCGTCGAAATCGATCTTGTTGACCACCAGCATGCGTGCCAGCCCACGTGCCTTCGCATGCGCCATCATGCGGCGGGTGCCGTGCTCGATGCCGTTGATCGCATTCACCATCACCGCGACGGTCTCCACCGCGGCCAGCGCAGCCAGCGTGCCGCCACGGAAATCGGCGTAGCCGGCGGTGTCGATCAGGTTAAGGTGGCAGCCGCCGTGGTCGATGGACGCCACGCAGCTGTCGATGGAATGGGCACGGGCCTTTTCCTGGCTGTCGGTATCGGAGACGGTGGTGCCGCGTTCCACCGAACCCGATGTCTGGATCGCGCCGCCGGCCTGCAGCAGGGCTTCGAACAGCGTGGTTTTGCCCACGCCGGCGTGGCCGGCGAGCGCGATATTGCGGATGCTTTCCGTGGTGTACGACACGATGCGACCCTCCCATAGATTGGGCGCAGTTCGTGCCGGCATGAACAACGGCGCCGCACGAAGCCGCGCTCTTGGCGACGACTGAAGTGGCGGGCCGTCATGGTCGTCCGTGAGGGCGGTCATGGCGGGGCGGCGCGTGACGCCGCCTGCCTAGACTTGAGCGAATGTCCGGCATGGTCAAGCTGCACTGCGGGGAACCGGTTCGGTACCGCGGTGTCTGTGGTGGGCGCGTGAATTCCCGCATGTACCCGGGTGGCCAGTCCTGCCGGGTTCAAGCGCCATCCGGCATCCTGCCGGCAGCCATCCCCTCTCACCTGAGGTATCACCATCACTCGTCCGCTGCCGCTCGAACAGCACAGCGAGCCATCGCCGGACGATGGCTCGCCGGGTCGTGGGCTGTTGCCGCTGGATGGATTGACCCGGGCGCGGTTGCGGCAATTGCACTGGCGTGAACCGTGGTACGAGCGACGCTGGCACGGACTCGCGCTCGCCGTGGCGGTGCTGCTGCACGTGCTGTTCCTGCTCGTGATCTGGGGCGAGATGCGGCCGCCGATGGCGGTAGTGCAACATGTGCCGCCGGAGGAGATGCTCGAGGTGCGCTTCATCACGCACGCACCGATTGCTGCGTTACAGCCACCACCGGCACTTCCGCCGCCGCCGAAACCACGCGTGCCACCGAAGCCCCGCGAACCGGCAGCGAAGGACGCGATGAGCATGCAATTGCCGCCGTCGAAGCCAGCAAATGCGCCGCGGCTTTACGACAACAATGGTGCGCCACTGCTGCCGGCGTCAGCGAGCAGTGCACCGACTACCGGCTACGTGCAGAGCCTGCCGCAGGGCGACACGCAGATCATGCAGCACAGCAGTCCGGTCAAGTACCAGGCGACTCGCTTCGGGAACGACTGGAGCGGCAACGGCAATGCAGTCGACAATGCGCTGCAGAAGCTGGTGGACAAGACCACGGTCAAGAAAACCATCCGGCTGCCCGGCGGCGTGCGCATCCATTGCGCCGTATTCCTGCTGGCTGGTGGCTGCGGTGGCGATCCGCCACCGCCACCCTCGGCAAAGGATGGCGACGAGCGTCTCAGCATGGCGCCGGCGCAATCGCTGGCAACCGATCCGCATGCGCCCAAGCCACCCGGCATCGAGGCATGCATCGCGATGTACCGCGCCGGCAAGCCGCTGGCGTGGGGCTGTCCGGTCGATACGCCGAATCGCGCGGTCGACGCCGAGCTGCACGATCATGCAGGCGGCGCTGCCAGTCATCCCTGAAACTTTGGCGCAGCAGTTCCTGCATGAGTGATTTTGCTGGTGCCCGGCTCGCCACGGCAACAAGCGTCGTGCAGGCGTTCAATCAGCAGCCCGTGCCAGCATCATGTGGAATCGCGGCGGCGCCCGTTACACTGATCACATGCCTTTGCCGCCCCCGGATCAACCTGCCGCCGGCCGTCCTGCCAGCCATCCCTCGCGAGCCATCCTGAGTTCGCCGCTGGCCGCGGCTGCCCGTGCCGGGGTCTATCGCCGTCGTACCCGCGAGCGTCCGCGCGAGCGCGGACTGCGCGTGTTCGCCATGGTCGGCGCACTGCTGGTGCATCTGCTGTTCCTGTTCGCCTTCGTGCTGGGGCCTGCCTACGAGGTCAAGCTGCCGCCGGAAGGGAAGGAACAGTTCGTGCAGGTGCATCTGATCGAGACACCCGAAACGCCACCACCACCTCCCGTGCTCGGCACGCCGCCGAAAGAGCTGGGACCAAGGCATCAGGGGCATGCCAGTGGTGTTGTATCGAGCCGCGAGCAGAACACGAATGCACGGGCAGCAGTCGTCACACAGCCGACCCCGGCTTCCGTGCCTCCGGTGATCACGCAGGCAGCAAAGTCTGTCGCGCCGGCGGCAAAACCGGTGGCAGCTCCGGCGCCACCGGTGAGCCTGCCCAAGCCGGCACCGACACCGCAGCTGCAGCCGATCCCGCTGGCCAGTGAGCCGCCTCCGGTGAGTTTGCCGTCGTTGTCGTTGCAACCACCGGTGCTGCCGAAGTTCCAGCCCGAGCCAGTGCGCCCATCGCAGCTCGAAGGTACGCGACCGTTGCTGCCACCCCCATCATTGGTGACCCCGGAACTGCCGGCACATGCACCGCCGTCGATCGCCATGCCGAACGTCGCGATGAACATCATGGTGCCGAAGTCCAGCGTGCCGGTCAGCATGACGCCGGTTCAGGTGCAGGTGCCTGCTGCACCACCAGTACCGGAACTGCAACCGACCCCGTTACCGGCGCAGCCATTGCCCGCGGTGCACCTGCAGGCCCAGCTGAGCCTGCCCAAGCCGAGCACGCCGCGGGAGCAACTGCATGTGCAGGCATCGCACATCGACCTTGCCGAGGCTGAGCTGGAAGCAGTGCCGCCAGCTCCTGCGGCCGTGCAAGTACAGGTGCGTGCACCGGCAGCGAAGATTGATGTTGCCGACAAGATGCCCTTGCCAGCCATCCAGCCGTCCAATGAGCCGGTGCAGCCGAGCACATCACCTGCGGTCGTCACGACCAACGCACCTGCGTTGCCGGCGTCGACCGCGAACAAGCCGGTCGAGTCGCACGCGTCAGCCACGAGTGAACAGCCGGCCGCTGCACCCAGTCCGAGTCAGGCCAGTGCAGAACGTGACCTCAGCAGTGCGCCCAATGCCAGCCCTCTGGGCAGCGATACCGCCACGCCGGGTGAGCCCACCGGGGTGGCCGCTGCACCGGAAAGCGAAACGGAGCACGCCAATGGTCCCCCGGCGAAGCCCGGACAGAGCGGTGCCAAAGGCGCTGCCGGCAAGGCGCAAGAGCCCGGCCAGCTCGGTGGCAGCCAGCCCGGGGCTGCCGAGGGAGCAGTGCATGGCGGACCCAACGGCTACGTGCAACTGAAGCCGAGCGGCGACACCGAAATCATGGGCCACGGCACGCCGAACATTGGTTACAAGCCGACCCGCTTCGACGGGGACTGGACGCCGGAGGACGAGAGCTCGGTCGACACCGCGCTGCGTCATGCCGTGGAAAAGACCACGGTGGCGCATACCTTCCATTTGCCGCGTGGCGTGCGCGTGGAATGCAAGGTGATACCGCTGCTGCCGATGAGTCTGTTCGGCTGCGGCAATCCCGACCCGCCGCCTGCACCCGTTGCCGCGAAGGTCTACGACCGTCTGCATCTGGCACCGGCCAATCCGGTGGCAGCGCCCACACCGGCACCGGCAGCCAGCACGGCAGCGACGGTGGCCCCGATCAAGCTCGACAACAGCGTGCAATGTGCCGAAGCCCGCGTCGCCGGTGGTCCGTTGCCACCTGGCTGCGAAGGCATTGCCGTGCCGGCCACGAAGAGCCTCAGGCCGGCATCGTCGTCCAGCTCATGGGTGCCGGCCAGCGACCAGTTTCACTGAGGGATACCGGCCACGCCACGACGGCGTTGCATGCGGCCAATGAAAGAGCGATGCTCGGAATTCGCCAAGGCGTGGGTCGGAGCAGACCCGGGGAGCGCAGCGATGTCCGAGCATCTGGATACCTGGACGGCAGCAGATCTTCTCTCGTACGAGAAGTACATCGAGTCCACCACCGGGCTCGAACGGTTGAGTCGGGTCGCGACCGCGGATGAGGAATGGGTCGTCAGCGACTGGGATGGCGAACGCTATACCATCCGCTTCGACAAGAACTTCTCGAAGAAGCACCTCGCGACCTTCTCGAAGGACCGCGAACGCACCGAGACGGAGGCCTATTTCGAGTGGCTGAACTCGGGCAAGACCCGCGATGCCGGCGAGAACTGGCAGCGCGCCGAGCACAAGTTCATGAACGAGAAGATGAAGACGACGGCGGACAACCGCAATGTCGCCAACGCCTGCACCTGCGGGCATCTCTTCAACAAGCATCCGGGTGGTGGCGCGTGCAACCAGGTCGGTTGTGTCTGCGCGAAATTCACCACCGCGTTCGCAGCCAGCCGGATTGCCGCCGGCAAGCCTACCGAAGACCCGTTGGCAGGCATGAAGACGCCGAAGACCACCTTCATCGTGCTGAACTGGGTGCCGAAGGCTGATTTCGAGAGTGTGGTCGTGCAATCGATCCAGGCGCACGAGAAACCGTCCGGCTGGAAGCGCGGCGATCCACTGGCCAAGGCGGTGAACGACGAAGCCGTATTGAAGTGGGACTTTGGCACTGCCCGCCTCGGTGCCGTGGTGCAGGCACAGGCCGGTACCGACCCCGCCAGCTGGATCAGGAAGCAGGGTTGCTACATCAAGGCGAAGAAGATCGCCACCGACTGGGGCAGGCAGACGTGGCAGGTGTTCCACATGGAGAGCAGTCCGCCGCATGCGGCATTCTGATGCAGACGACCTTGCCGGTCACAGCAAACGCAGCAGTTCCTTCATCAACGGCAATCGCCGCACGCGCACGGCAGTGGCACGGAATACCGCGTTGGCCAGGGCAGGAGCAGCGGTGGGCATGGCGAGAAAACTGGCGCCGGCGGGTGGCAGGTCATCGTTGGGGACGATGATCACTTCCACCGCATTGGGCAGCTGGGCCATGGTCGCCAGCGGGTAGTCCTTCGGATGGTGCTGCTGGATCTGACCGTCCTTGAAGGTGATCGCCAGGTTGAGCGCGTTGGAAAGGCCATCGAGCGTGGCGCCGGCGATCTGGCCTTCCAGACCTTGCGGATTGATTACCCGACCGACATCGACGGCGCAAACGACGCGCTGGATGATCAGCTTTTCGCCCTGCATCGCCACCTCGATCGCGTGCGCCACATAGGCGCCATTGACGTGCCAGCAGGCGATGCCCAGACCGTTCACGCTGTGCAGCCAGTTCTTCCATCCGATGCGATCGGCGACCAGTTTCAGCACATGGGTCAGGCGGCCAGTGTCGAGCACGCCGCCGGTGCTCAGCGAGAGCTGGCGCGCCGGGCCGAGCAGGCGCAGCTGGGTGTCGAGTGGATCCTCCTTCATGCTTTGCGCGATTTCGTCGATGAAGCTTTGCACGGCGAACGCATTGCTGAGGTACGGCATGCCGCGCATGGGGCCGCGCGGGATCGACGAGTTCACGGCGTACCAGTCGCTGCGGTAGTTGGGTATCAGTGCGGCAGGGATCTGGTCGGCATCGAGCTCGGACGTCCACAGACGATTGTCCGGCACGCTACGTCGCACGAGTGCCGAGGCACTGGCCATGCGCTGGTTCCAGCCGGTCAGCTGGCGCTTGCGATCCATGGTGGCGCTGAGCTGGTGCACACTGCCGGAGCAGTAGTAATCGTGTTCGAGATCCTGCCCGTGCGTCCACAGCAGGCGCACCGGCTTGTCGACGGCCTTGGCCAGCATCACCGCTTCGGCGACATAGTCGTGATCGAGTCGGCGGCCGTAGCCACCGCCGATACGCGGGACCTTGATCTCGATCTGGTCGGGGCCCAGGCCGGTCAGACGCTGCACCACGGCCCAGGCTTTCTGCGGTGCCTGGGTGGGCACGACTACGCTGGCGTGATCCTTGTCCAGTCGCACCAGACAGTTCATCGGTTCGGCGACCGCATGCGCCAGCCACGGCTGATAGTAGGTCGCCTGCACGCGGCGCGCGGCCTTCTTGCCGGCGGCATCGACATCACCGTCGTTGCGCACGCGCATAGTGGGATCGGTCTTGCCATTGAGCAAGGTCTCGCCCTGCTGTTCCAGCGCGGCGCTGCTCTCGCTGCCGCTGGCACCAGGCTTCCATTCGAGCTTGAGCTTCTGCCGACCCTGCAGTGCCGACCAGGTGTCTTCCGCCAGCACGGCCACCGCTGGCGCGATAGCCGTATTGCCCAGCGCCTGGCCAGGTTCCGGTTTCAGCATCAGCACCTTCACCACGCCCTTGACAGCCATCGCATCGGTGAAGTCGATGTTCGCCAGGGAGCCGTCCGGCCATGGGCAGTGCACCAGCACGGCAACCAGGGCGTCGCCATAAAAATGATCGATCGCAAACTGCGTCTGCCCGGTGACGATGCCACGCGCGTCAATGTCGCCCGCAGGCTGGCCGATCAGGCGATAGCGATCGGGCGTCTTGACCGGTGGTAGCTGATCCGGCGGGGCGATCTTGCCGGCGCTTTCGGCCAGGCTGCCATAGCTAAGACGGCGGCCGTCCGGCGCGATCACGGTGCCGGACTCGCAGTGCAGCCGATCGGCCTGCACACCCAGCTGGCGAGCTGCGGCCTGCAGCAACAGCCAGCGCGCCAGCGCGCCCATCTTGCGCAGGTCGTTCCAGGCGGCGGGAATCGAACCACCGGTGCCGCCGATCTGGCGCCCGTAGGTCCAGCGCGGCTGGCCGTTGTTGTCGCTCACGCCGAGACCGAGCGGCACCACGCTGACGCGGGTCCAGTCGGCATCGAGTTCGTCGGCGATGATTCGTGGCAGCGAGGTGGCCACGCCGGTACCGGTATCCGGATCGCGCGCGCCGATCAGCACATTGCCATCGCTGTCGATGCGCACAAACGCACCCAGGTCGTAGAAATTGTCGCCGAACAGGGCAGCTGGCAGCGGTGCATTGTCCGCGCGGGCCGTACGGATGCCGATCATCAGTACGCCGGCGCCGCCGGCCAGCACCTGCAGGAAACGGCGGCGCGAGAGCCGGAGCTTGTCGTGCGTGATGTCGCCCCTCATACCTGGTCTGCCTTGCCGGCGGCGGCGCGCTTGATCGCGCGGCGCACGCGAGTCTGGCAGCCGCAGCGGCACAGGTTTGGCAGCTGGTCGAGATCGTCGTCGCCGGGATGCGGCTTGCGCTTGAGCAGGTCGACGGCGGCGATCAGCCAGCCCGGCGTGCAGTAGCCGCAGCCGATCGCGTCCTCGTCGATGAAGGCCTGCTGCACCGGATGCAGGCCGCCGTCGTTGGCGGCCAGGCCTTCCACCGTGGTCACCGACTTGTCGGCCAGCTTGGCCATCGGCAAGGTGATGGCGGAGACCGCCTTGTCGTTCAGCAGTACCAGGTCGGCCCCGGTTTCACCGGCGTACTTGGTGCCGGTCAGCCGCAGCACGTCACGCAGGAACCAGAGCAACGGCATCTGCGGATCACCGGTATGGCGGTAATGCTCGCCGTTGATCTCAAGATCAATGCCGTCGCGCACCTTCTCGGGCACGATGCCGCTTGCCGGAGCGGCCGGTGTGATCAAGTCTTGCGCGAGCGCCATCCATCATCTCCTTCGAAATCTGTCCGCGCATTGTGGCATTGCCGCCACCTGGTTAGGAGCCTGTGCGGCTGAACAGGCGGCGCCAGACAACATACACCGGCACACCGGCCAGCATGATCAGTGCACCCATGCCGGCGTTGCGCGGATTGTCGAGCATTGTCATCACCACGACCCACGCCACGATGCCGATGAACAGCAATGGCAGCCACGGGTAGCCCGGCACCCTGAAACTGAGCATGGGGTCATCGCGGCGGCGATACCAGAACAGGGTGGCGACACCGGCTGCACAGGCCAGCCAGTCGCCGAATGTGGCGTAGTCCAGCAGCTGGCCGTAACTGCCTGACAGCGCCAGCACGATCGCCCAGCCAGTCAACAACAGCAGCGCCGCATTCGGCGTCCGATAGCGCGGGTGAAGTCGCGCCACCGAGCGGAAGAACAGGCCGTCCTCGCCCATCACCTGAAGCACCCGTGCGCCAGCGACCAGGGTGATGTTGCAGAAGCCCAGCGTGGAGATTGCTACACCCAGCGCGATCAATTTCGCACCGAGTGGACCGAACACCTGCTGCATCACGTCTGCCGCCGGTGCATGGCTGGCCGCCAGGCCGGCATGGCCGAGCACGGCCAGATACGCCACGTTGACCAGCACGTAGGCGACGATCACCAGCAGCATGCCCAGCAACAATGCGCGTGGCAGCGCGCGTTGCGGATCGCGCACTTCACCGGCCAGGTTGTTGAGATAGGTGAAGCCCGAATAGGCAAACAGCACCGGTAGTGCCGCGCCGATGAAGCCGATGCCACTGCGCGTCGGGTCGACGGCCAGCACCTGGTCGTGGCCGGCGCCGGCAAGGAACAGGCCACACACCACCAGCACCGCCACCGCCAGCAGTTTGAGCAGGGCGAACAGGTTCTGGATCTGCGCGCCGAGACGGATACCGAACAGGTTGATGCCGCTGACGAACACCAGGGCGCCAACGGTGAGCGGCAGCGTCATTGATGGTGGCAGACTGAACACCGCCGATGCATAGCTGGCGAAGATCGTCGCCACCGCGGCAGTGGAGCCGGAGTAGATCACCAGCAGCATGGTCCAGCCAAACAGGAATCCGGCCAGTGGTCCGAACGCTTCGCGCAGGTAAACATAGGTGCCACCTGCGTGAGGGCGGCGTGCACCAAGCTCGGCATAGCACAACGCACCGATCAGGGTGAGCACGCCGGCACCCGCCCACATCAACAGTAGCGTCAGGCCCGAATCGGTGCGCTGCGCGGCGATGCCGGGGTTGAGAAAGATGCCACCGCCGATGATGCCGCCGACCACGATCAGGGCAGCATCCCATGGACGCAGGCTGCGCTGGTAGCCGGACGTGGGGGAGTCATTCATGGCATCGCCGCGGCAGGGAATGGCGGCGAGCATGCGGGCTTGCTGGAACGGCAGCAAGCCCATGGTGTGGCGAGGAGCTCCATGTTTCATCCGGTGGACGACGGTGCCGAAGGGTGCAGGCCTGTCGTCATGCGCGTCGCGTGAGGTGAGTGAGAAGACTGGATTATTCCGCTATTAATTACGATTTTGACCGTCCGCTTTTCGTACTTATTTACGACTATTGCAAGGCGATGTGGTGTTATCGAGAATGCGCGTCCCGCGCGCATCCTGCCGCGGGCATGCAAGCAAGAATCCACAAACAGGGAAGCTAATGAACAAGCGTATTCCGATGGCCGCTATCGCCGTTGCACTGGCGGCTGTCTCGACCAGCTCGTTTGCCGCCGATCAAGGCGCATTTTTCATCAATGGCAATCTGGGCCAGTCGAATTATCACGACAGCGGTTTCACCGACCATACGGATACCAGCACGTCCGTTCGCGCAGGCTACAGCTGGCAGGGCAGCACGACCGATTTCGGTGTCGAAGCAGGTTACGTCAGTCTGGGCACGGCGAGCGGTTCGGTGAGCACCAATAACGTCACCGCCAACTACAGTGTCAAGGGCACGGGGCCGCTGCTGGGCGTGAACTTCAAGTACAAGTTCAACAACAAGATGTTCCTGTCTGCACGTGGCGGCTGGTTCCACTCAAGCCTCGATGCAAACATCAGTGGCCTGGGTTCCCAGAACTTCCATGGCGATGGCAGCTACATCGGTGCCGGCGTGGGTTATGACATCTCCTCGCACTTCAGCCTCGGCGTGAGCTACGACGATTATCACGCCCGTGCGAAGATCTACGGAATCAAGTCTGGCGAGAGCATCGGCGTGTTCTCCGGCTTTGCTGAATACCGCTTCTGAACGATCGCTATCACGTCAAAACAACGGCCGCCTTGCGCGGCCGTTGTTTTTTGATGCTTGGCCCGATTGCGGCACAATGCACAGCTTGCGCTGCGGATATCGGATTGCAGTGCCTTCATCTCCAAACCGAAACCTCCGCCATGACCATCATCAAGCAAGACGATCTGATCCAGTCGGTTGCCGACGCGCTGCAGTACATCAGCTATTACCACCCGGTCGACTACATCAAGGGTCTTGCCGCCGCCTACGAGCGCGAGGAGAGTCCTGCCGCCAGGGACGCGATGGCGCAGATCCTGATCAATTCGCGGATGGCGGCCGAGGGGCATCGCCCGCTGTGTCAGGACACCGGCATCGTCACCGTGTTCCTCAAGATCGGCATGAACGTGCAGTGGGACGCCACGCTGTCGCTGGACGAGATGGTCAACGAGGGCGTGCGCCGTGCCTACAACGACCCGGACAACAAACTGCGCGCCAGCATCCTGGCCGACCCGGCCGGCAAGCGCATCAACACCAAGGACAACACTCCGGCGATCATCAACGTCTCGATCGTGCCGGGCGACAAGCTGGACGTGATCGTGGCGGCGAAGGGTGGCGGCTCCGAGGCGAAATCGAAGTTCGTGATGCTCAACCCGTCCGACTCGATCGTCGACTGGGTGCTGAAGACCGTGCCGACGATGGGTGCCGGCTGGTGCCCGCCGGGCATGCTCGGCCTCGGTATCGGTGGCACCGCCGAAAAGGCGATGCTGCTGGCGAAGGAGGCGCTGATGGAGCCGATCGACATCCAGGAACTGATCGCGCGCGGCCCAGGCAATCGCGCCGAGGAGCTGCGCATCGAGCTGTACGAGAAGGTCAACGCGCTCGGCATCGGTGCGCAGGGCCTGGGCGGCCTCACCACCGTGCTCGACATCAAGATCAAGGATTACCCGACCCACGCGGCGAACCTGCCGGTGGCGCTGATCCCGAACTGCGCCGCCACCCGCCATGCGCACTTCACGCTCGACGGATCCGGTCCGGTGATGCTCGATCCACCGTCGCTGCAAGACTGGCCGAAGCTGACCTACGACAGCTCGAAGGGTCGTCGGGTGAACCTCGACGCCGTGACGCGCGAGGAAGTGGCGAGCTGGAAACCGGGCGAAGTGCTGCTGCTCAATGGCAAACTGCTGACCGGCCGCGACGCCGCGCACAAGCGCATGGTCGAGATGTTGAGCAAGGGCGAGCCGTTGCCGGTGGATTTCAAGGGCCGCTTCATCTATTACGTCGGCCCGGTCGATGCGGTGCGCGACGAAGTGGTGGGGCCCGCCGGCCCGACCACCGCCACCCGCATGGACAAGTTCACCGAACAGGTGCTGGCGCAGACCGGCCTGCTCGGCATGGTCGGCAAGGCCGAGCGTGGTCCGGCGGCGGTCGAGGCGATCAAGAAGCACCAGTCGGTGTACCTGATGGCGGTCGGCGGCGCGGCGTATCTGGTATCCAAGGCGATCAAGGCCTCGCGCGTGGTCGGCTTTGCCGATCTGGGCATGGAGGCGATCTACGAGTTCACCGTGCAGGACATGCCGGTGACGGTGGCGGTGGATTCCGCGGGCACCTCGGTGCACCAGACTGGCCCGAAAGAATGGCAGGCGCGGATCGGCAGGATCCCCGTGGTCGTGGCGTAACACCAATTTTCTTCCTCTCCCCTTTGGCGACTATAGGAAGTCCCCTTTTCGGGAGGAGAGGATCGAGGTGAGGGGCGTGGCCTCGCGAGAGGCTTCACCTGGCCCGTCATCCCAGCGAACGCTGGGATCCAACGCCTGCACATCTGGCGGAGAAAAGTCGCTGGATCCCGGCTTCTGCCGGGATGACGGTTCTTCGAGCCATACGCCCGCGCATTTAGCCATCCAAACGCCTGCAGCCTCCGAGTGGTTGCATTCAACCTGCTGCGGCGCAACACTGGCTAGATTGTCTTCCCCCAAACATCGCTTGAAGGTACCTGTGAACCCGCAAAGCCCCGCGTCGCTTCCTGCCGACGCCCCCTGGATCGTGATGAAGTTCGGCGGCACCAGTGTCGCCACGCTGCCCCGCTGGCAGAACATCCGTGAGCTGGTCGCCAGCCGGCGCGCCGAGGGTGCTCGGGTGCTGGTGGTCGTCTCCGCCTTGACCGGTATCACCGACGCACTCAAACAACTGTGCGCACAGGGCGAAAAGAGCAAACGCAACGAAGCAGCGAAGGCGATTGCGAAGCGGCATTACGAGCTGCTCGATCACATGCAGCTGGCGATGCCGGAGACGCTGGGCACGCGACTGACGGAGCTGGTGAATTTGGCCGATGACGGTTCGGCGAAGCTGGGCGAGCTGGCCTGGCAGGCACAGGTGCAGGCGCATGGCGAGTTGATGTCCAGTGCGCTGGGTGCGGCCTTCCTCAGTCATACCGAGCTGCCCACACAATGGCTGGATGCACGCGATTGCCTCGCCGCGATTGCCTTGCCGAACCAGAACGAGCGCACCCGGCTGCTGTCCTCGATGGTCGATTCGCGACCCGATCCGGTACTGGCTGCACGGCTGGCGACGCTGGGTGAGGTGTTCATCACGCAAGGTTTCATCGCCCGCGAGTCGCATGCCGAAAAGGGCACAAGCGGGCGCACTGTGTTGCTCGGGCGCGGCGGGTCAGATACTTCGGCCTCCTACTTCGGCGCGCTGCTGAAGGCGCAGCGGGTGGAGATCTGGACCGACGTGGCCGGCATGTTCACCGCCAACCCGCGTCAGGTGCCGGGCGCGCGCCTGCTGCAACGTCTGGATTACGAAGAGGCGCAGGAAATCGCTTCCACCGGTGCCAAGGTGCTGCATCCGCGTTGCCTGTCGCCGTTGCGCGAGTCGCGCGTGCCGCTGCTGATCAAGGACACCAACCGTCCCGAACTCGACGGCACGGTGATCGGTCCCGAGGTGCGCGCACACGCGCCCAGCGTCAAGGCGATCAGCGCGCGCAAGGGCATCACCCTGGTGTCGATGGAATCGGTCGGCATGTGGCAGCAGGTCGGTTTCCTCGCCGACGTGTTTGCGCACTTCAAGCAGCATGGACTATCGGTCGACCTGATCGGTTCGGCCGAGACCAATGTCACGGTGTCGCTCGATCCCACCGAAAACCTGCTCGATTCCGACGCGATCGCGGCGCTGGCCACCGACCTGGCCAAGGTGTGCCGGGTCAAGGTGATCGCGCCATGCGCGGCAATCACCCTGGTCGGTCGCGGCATGCGTTCGCTGCTGCATACCTTGTCCGGCGTGCTGGCCGAGTTCGGCCAGTTGCGCGTGCACATGATTTCGCAGTCATCGAACAACCTCAATCTCACCTTCGTGGTGGATGAGGAAGTGGTCGACGCGCTGCTGCCGCACCTGCATGACTTGCTGATCGCTGCGGGCGCGCTGCGTACCGACGACAGCGCGTTGTTCGGTCCCAGCTGGCAGACGCTGTACGGCAGTGGCGAAACGTCCGGTACGGCGACGGCCTGGTGGCGCGAGTCGCAGCGGACACGCCTGCTGGAACTGGCGGCCGAAGCCACGCCGCGTTACGTCTATCACCTGCCGACGGTGCGCCAGCAGGCGCGCGAGCTGAAGTCGCTCACGGTGGTCGATCGACTGCATTACGCGGTCAAGGCGAATACCCATCCGGAAATCCTGCGCATGCTGGTCGCGGAAGGTTTCGCGTTCGAGTGCGTCTCGCCGGGCGAATTGAGAGCAGTCAGCGAGATCGTGCCGGAAGCCACGCCGCTGCTGTTCACGCCTAATTTCGCGCCCCGCGAGGATTACGTTTTTGCGCTTGGCACCCACGCCACCGTGACGCTGGATTCGTTGTATCCGATCGAGCATTGGGGCGAGTTGTTCCGCGGCAGGGAGATCGTGCTGCGGGTGGACCTGGGTCGCGGCCTGGGCCATCACGAGAAAGTGCGCACGGGCGGCAGCGGCAGCAAGTTCGGCCTGCCGCTGGACCAGCTTGCCAACTTCCTGCAGCTTGCCGAAACCCATAACGTGACGATTCGCGGTCTGCATGCGCATCTGGGTTCGGGTGTGCTCGATGCCAGTCACTGGGGCGAGGTCTATGCGCAACTGGCCAGTCTGGCCGAGCGCATCGGCAGCGTGGCGTTCCTGAACATCGGTGGTGGTCTCGGCGTGCCATCGCATCCGGGTGAGGCGCGGCTGGACATCGCCGAACTCGATCGCGTGCTGCGCGAGGTCAAGGCGGCTTATCCGCAGTACCAGTTGTGGATGGAACCCGGTCGATATCTGGTCGCCGATGCTGGCGTATTGCTGACGCGGGTGACCCAGCAGAAGGGCAAGGCCCAGCTGCGCTATCTGGGTGTCGATACCGGCATGAACAGCCTGATCCGCCCCGCGCTGTATGACGCCTGGCACGAGATCGTCAATCTCACGCGGCTCGATGAGCCGGCCACCGCGCTGTACCAGGTGGTGGGTCCGATCTGTGAGAGTGGCGACGTCCTTGGCACCGATCGGCGGTTGCCCGAGGCGCTGGAGGGCGACGTGATGCTGATCGCCCAGGCCGGTGCCTACGGCAAGGTGATGTCCTCGCCGTACAACCTGCGCGACGAAGCCGACGAGATCGTGATCGAATAAGCGCCACGGCGCTGGAGAAAGTATTGGTGAGCAAGATGATTCAACCGCGGCTGACCCAGCTGTTCCGCTTCGTGCGCTGCAGCTACGCCGATGGCGTGGCCGAGCTGGTGTACGCGTTTGACGATGGCGAGGAGCTGGTCGAGCAGATCCGTTTCCCGAATCCGCCGGCGCTTCAGGCTGAGTACGCCGCGGCATTTGATGCCGCGTTGAAGCTGCTGCATCTGATCGCGGGTGTTAGCTATTACAAGGCTGGGATACCGCCGAAGATCGAGGTGGCGACCGGGCCGCTTGATGATGCCACCGCCGAACTGCTGGATCAGCTATACCTGCATGGGTTGGCTGAGTTTGCCTATCGCAACGGGCTGGATCTACGCGGTCGTATTGCATTTCCACGTGGTGGAACTACGCACCCCGTCGGTGCATTGAATCTTCCGAAGCGCACCCTGGTGCCAATCGGTGGCGGCAAGGATTCGCTGGTCGCGGTCGAGGCGATCAAGTCGATCGGCGGTGAGGCGACCGCGGTGTGGGTCGGCAATTCGGCGCTGATCGCCGCCTGTGCCGAGCGCACCGGCCTGCCCACGCTGAACATCCAGCGCGAGCTGGCACCGCGCTTGTTCGAACTGAACCGGCTGGGTGCGTGGAACGGGCATATCCCGGTGACTGCGGTGAATTCGGCGATTCTCGCCGTCGCCGCGATCCTCTACGGCTATGACTCGATCGCGTTCGCGAACGAGCGCTCCGCCTCGGCCGCCACGCTGGAGTACGAGGGCCAGCAGGTCAACCACCAGTGGAGCAAGGGTTATGCGTTCGAGCAGCTGCTGGGCGACTGGCTGCACACGCATGTGGCCAGCGATCTCGACTACTGCTCGCTGCTGCGGCCGTATTCGGAGCTGGCGATCACCCGCGCCTTCGCGAAGCTGACGCCGTACTTCGACGTGTTCTCCAGCTGCAACCGCAACTTCCGGATCCTCGGCCCGAAGCCGGCCGACCGCTGGTGCGGGCAGTGCCCGAAGTGCCACTTTGTCTTCCTCGCGCTGGCGCCGTTCCTGCCCAAGCCGCGGCTGCTTTCCATCTTCGGCCGCAACCTGCTGGATGACGAAGCGCAGGCAGGTGGCTTCGATGCGCTGCTGGAATACCAGGACCACAAGCCGTTCGAATGCGTGGGCGAGGGCGCTGAGGCGCGTGCCGCGATGTGTGCGTTGAGTCAGCGCCCGGAGTGGCAGGAAGATGCGCTTGTCGCACGCTTCCGCAGCGAGATCCTGCCGCAGCTGGACACGACCCAGCTGGCACTGGAGCCATGGCTGGAGGCATCGGCCGAGCAACGCGTCCCGCTTCGATTGCGGCCCGCACTGGCGACGATCGGCTGATGCGCATTGCCGATCTGGATGGCCAGCGCGTCGCTGTCTGGGGCTTCGGCCGCGAAGGACGCGCGGCGATCACGGCGCTGCGCAAGCGATTGCCGCAGCAAGCCCTGACGTTGTTCTGCGCGCCTGCCGAGGTCGATGCGGCGCGGGCGTTCGATACAGTGCTCGACGTGCGCGGTGTGGAGCCCGAGGCAGCGGTACTCGCGGCTTTCGATGTGGTGATCAAATCGCCCGGCATTTCGGCCTACAAGCCTGCGCTGCTGGCGGCACAGGCACAGGGCACGCGTTTCACGTCCGGCACCGCGCTGTGGTTTGGCGAGAATCCGGATGCGCGCGTGATTGCCGTCACCGGCACCAAGGGCAAGAGCACCACCAGTGCGCTGGTTGCACATCTGGCGCGCGCGCTTGGCGTGCGCACCGCGCTCGCGGGCAATATCGGCCTGCCATTGCTGGAGCTGCTGGATCAATCGGCCGACCTGTGGGTGATCGAGCTGTCCAGCTTCCAGACTGGCGAAGCTGGGCTGCTGGAACTCGGCGTGATCACCAGCCTGTACGAGGAACATCTGGACTGGCATGGTTCGCGCGAGCGCTATGTTGCCGACAAGCTTCGTCTCACCGATGTTTCGCGACAGTTGCTGGTCAATGCACTGCAACCGGCATTGCTGGAACACACGCAGCAGCATCCGCATCGCCTGCTGTTCGGTCAGCCGACAGGCTGGCACGTCACTGATGGTTGCATCCGTCGCGGTCCGCAGGAAGTCTTTCCGGTCGATCAACTCGCTGCGCCTGGTCTGCATAACGCACTCAATGCCTGCTCTGCGCTGGCGGCCCTATCCGCCGTCGGCATGGATGCACTGGCGGCGGCGCCCGCGCTGGCGCATTTCCGTCCGCTGCCGCATCGCCTGCAATCGTTGGGCGAGCGTGGAGGCTTTCACTGGGTCAACGATTCGATCAGCACCACGCCGTTGGCCACGCTGGCGGCGCTGGAAAGCCTGCATGGTCGCGCAGTGACCGTGCTGGTCGGTGGCCATGATCGCGGACTGGACTGGATGCCTTTCGTCGATGCGATGCACAGTGCACCCGCGCATGCGATCGTCTGCATGGGCAGCAACGGTGCGCGCATTGAAGCGGCGCTGTGCGATGCCAACGTGGGCTGCCCGATCGTGCGAGTCGATGATCTCGCTGCTGCTGTGGCCGAAGCGAAAGCACGTGCACCCAAAGGTGGTGTCATTCTGTTGTCACCCGGCGCACCTAGCTTCGATCAGTTCAAGGACTACGCGGAACGCGGGCGACGCTTCGCTGAACAGGCTGGCTTTGACGCCGTGACGATCGTGGGCATCGAAGGCATGGGCATCGCTTGATCCCAGTGGCCGTTTCGCATGAAATGCGGTGATCCCAAGCGCAGAATGTGACATTCGCGGCGAAGGACGACTTGCGGGAGGCAGGTTGTTTTGCTATTCAGGTCGTTGCGGAATGTTTCATGGAAGCTGGCCGCGGGGGATGGTGATGGCAAGGCTATGGAATGGGCGGGATACGACGCGGACACGCGAACTTGCGTTGTCCCAGGCTGCAAAGCCTCATTGGCGGCTTTTACGTGCCGGGCAGATTCTGTTGCCCTTGCTGCTTTGCTGCGCGCTGTTTTTGACGACTGCTGAAGAGGCGAATGCCATGGGAAAGATGTGCCTGTTTTCTGCGGTGCGCGGTGTGGTGCTGGACCATGGTCAGCCGGTCAAGGGAGCGAGCATCGAGCGCAGCTACAAATGGATGTGGAATGATCAGACTGGCAACGACGAGGCCACTACCGATGCACAGGGGGCGTTCTCGTTGCCGGTAATCTGGGGGCAATCCCTGTTCGGATCGTTGATGCCGCATGAGCCCAACGTGCGGCAGACGATCCTGATCAAGTACGCCGGAAAAAGCTACGAAGCGTGGCTGTTCAACAAGGGTGAGTACGCGGAGAACGGTGAGCTCAAGGGTCGGCCGATTTCACTGACATGTCGACTTGAAGCCGAGCCTGCACGGCACGGCGAGGTTTACGGTATCTGCGAGCCACAGTGACGCCATAAGTCATCAAGGAGGGATCATGAGCACACTTTCACCTCGTCAGGCCGCAGCGATCGCACGCGGCGTCTATTTCCTGCTCGACCAGAGCTTCAGCGAATCCGCGGCACGTCATGACATCCTCGGTAGCGAGGGGATGTTCACGGTCAACGACAGCTCGCGCTTCGTCGGCCGCTCCGGCGGGCTGATCGCCTGCAAGAAGCTGAGCGGCTTCGGCTACATCGCTGCGGGCGAGGGTGCGTACCAGAACGAAGTGCTGATCGCGACCCGCGGAACCAAGTCCGGGTTCGACTGGCTGACCAACTTCAACGTTGGTGTGCAGCTCGGTCCAGGCGGCCTGCCGGTGCATGCCGGTTTCAACGAAACCTGGAAGTCGTTTTCCGCTGACGTCACCGACTTCTTGCGTGGGCGCAATCCCTCGGTGATTCACTGCGTCGGTCACAGCCTTGGCGGCGCGCTGGCCACGCTGAATGCGGATTACCTTTCCAGCATGCGTGCGGCCGAGGTCAAGCTGTACACCTTCGGTTCGCCACGTACCGGCGACATGTTCTTCGCGCGCAGCCTGAGCCAGCGAGTTACCGAGCAGAACATGTATCGCGTGCACCATCGTTCCGATCCGGTGCCCAAGATCCCGTTGTTCCCGTTTCATCATGTCCCGATGCAGGCGCCGGGCTACGAGTTGACCGCCGGCCCTTCGGGACTGATCAACATCAACGCGCACTTCATGGTGGACAGCTACATCCCTGGCGTCGGCGACCAGAGCTGGCAGACCTTGGGCAACCAGATTACGGCTGACGAGACCGAGGTGCAGCCGTGGCTTGCCCAGATGGGTTCAGGCGGTGGCGGCATCCTGATGGGCAGTGCAGCCGTGCTGCAGATGATCGGCAAGGCGCTGGCGTGGATTCTTGGCAAGGTGGCCTTTGTCGCCGTGGGTGCCGTTTTCACCGCCGGTATGACGGTGCTGGATCAACTGGCGTGGGTGCTCAGCAAGGGCGCACAGGCCTCGGTCGAGCTTTCGATGTATATCAGCACGATCATCGCGGCGATCTTCCGTTTCCTCGGCCGCACGGTGGTTGCTGGCGCATCGCTTACCACCAGCTTCATCCGTTGGGTGCTGGCTCTGCTGTACAACGCCCTGGCTGCGGTCGCACGTCGAGCTTTGTCCTTGGTGAAATGACAGGTAACGCAGCTGAGATCTAGCCAAATCACCCAAAGAGGCTGGAGCCTGCAAACGAAGAGGGCCGCATGTGAATGCGGCCCTCTTCGTTTCCGATGCTCGATACCTACCAGATCTTCACCCGATCCTTCGGGTCGAGGTAAAGCTTCTCGCCGGACTTCACGTCGAACGCCGTATACCAGGCGTCGATGTTGCGCACGGTCTGTGCGCGGAAATCGGCGGGGGCGTGCACGTCGGTGCTGAGGCGCTGGCGTAGCGCGTCGTCGCGGATCTTCGAGCGCCAGGCCTGGCCGAAGGCAAGAAAGAAGCGCTGGTCGCCACTGAGGCCGCCGATCACCGGGGCAGGCTTGCCGTCCAGCGACTTGTGATAGGCGAGATAGGCAATCGTCAGGCCGGATACGTCGGCGATGTTTTCGCCGAGTGTCTGCTCACCGTTGACGTGCAGGCCGGGTAGCGCCTGGTATTGGTCGAACTGATGCACCAGCTGCTGGCCGGCAGCCTTGAAGTGGGCCAGGTCAGCTGGGGTCCACCAGTTGGCGAGGCGGCCCTCGGCATCGAACTCGGCGCCGGTGTTGTCGAAGCTGTGGCTGATCTCATGGCCGATGATGGCGCCGATGGCGCCGTAGTTGGCGGCCGCGTCAGCCGTCGGATCGAAGAACGGCGGCTGCAGGATCGCCGCCGGGAAGTTCAGCGCATTCTGCAGCGGCAGGTTCACTGCGTTGACCGTCTGCGGCGTCATCCACCACTCGCCGCGATCAACCGGTTGGCTCAGCTTGGCCAGCTGGTGTGCATACTCGAACTTCTCCGCGTGCAGATGGTTGCCAAGCGGATCGTTGGCACGAATCTCCAGCGAATCGTAGTCGCGCCAGGCTTCCGGATAGCCGACGCCGACGCGCAGCGTGACCAGCTTGGCCTTAGCCTTCTGCCGGGTGGCCGGCGTCATCCAGCTCAAGGTGTCGATGCGATCGTTGAAGGCGGCGATGAGATTCTTCACCAGCTGTTGCACTGCAGCCTTCGACGAGGCCGGGAAGTAGTGCTTCACATAGAGCTGGCCCACGGCGTCGCCAAGATCGACATTGGTGGCGCCCACCGCGCGTTTCCAGCGCGGCTGTTGTGCCGGCGTGCCCTGCAGGGTGCGGCCGTAGAAATCGAAGCTGAGATCGGCATAGGCCTGTGGCAGCAGGGCGGCACCATGGTCAAGCGTGTGGAAGACGAGCAGGTCCTTCCATGCCTGCAGCGGCTCGCTGACGGTCAGTGCGGACAGGCCGGTGATGGCGACGGGCTGCCAGGCGTCGATCTGCGGCTGTCCGTCCAGGCCGGCGGCCTTGAAGTAGGTCGCCCAGTCGAGCCCCGGCGCCTTCTGCGCGAAGTCGGTCACGCGCCAGAGATTGTTCGCCTTGTGCACGTCCTGACTGTCAACCAGGCTTTCCTGTGCCTTGGCGATCTTGGTTTCCAGGTCGATCACGGTCTTCGCTTTAGCCTCGGCATCGGCGATGCCTGCCTGCTTCAGCAGTGCGGTGACATAGGTCTGGTATTTCGCACGGAACGCCGCCATGTGCGGGTCGTCCGACAGGTAGTAGTCGCGGCTGGGCATGCCCAGGCCGCCCTGCAGCAGGTAGGCGATGTTGCGTGAGGGGTCTTGCAGTCCCTGTGCCACGAACAGGCCAAACAGGTTTTCGGTGTGGAAGTTGGTGGCGTTGACCGGATCGACATCCGCACGCAGCCGGCTGCCCAGCACCTGGGCCAGATCCTGGCGCGAGGCGATCGCGTCGATTTGCGCGAGTTCCGGCTTGAGCGGGGTCAGGCCGTGCTGCTCGATCGCGGTCGTATCCATCCAGGCGGCATAGTAGTCGGCGATCTTGCGCGCACTGCTGCCGGCGGCGGGATGGCTGCTGCCGGCATTGCGAATCAGCTCGGCGGTGTCTTTCTCAGCCTGCTCGAATACCTTGAGAAAGGTGCCCGTGCTGGATCGGTCGGCGGGAATCTGTGCTGTTTTGAGCCAGTCGCCGTTGGCGTAACGGAAGAAGTCGTCGCCGGGTTTCACGCTGTGGTCGATGCCCGCCGGATCGATGCCGGAGGGAGAGCTCCCGTTCGCTGGCGACATCGGCATGGGCGTAGCGGCCCAGGCATTTGCGCCACACAGCACGGCGGTAGTCAGGATCCAACGTAGCTGGCGCATGGCACCTATCTCGGCATGAACGGAATGCCCAAGATAGTCCGCATGCCCACGCTTGTGGGCATGACTGATGGGCTACCAGATGACGGTGATCACCACGCAGCCCGTGGTGCCAATGCAATGAGTGCCACAGGGATGCCGGAGCTTCCTTCGGCGTGCGATGCCACCAGCCACATGCCATCGCTGGCGATGTGGCGTGGCGGAATGCGGTCAGGAATGATCGTTCTTGTCATCCTTGTTGTGCTTTTCATCTTTTTTGGCGGGTGCTGCGGGTGGATGCCCGGCGCGCGTTGGAGCGGCTTCGGGCCTGGGGTGCTGCATCGGAGCAGGGTGAGATGCCGGAGCAGGACGTGGTGGCATGGCCGGGCGAGGTTCAGCACGTGGAGCCGCTTCGGGCCGAGTTGCCGGCGTGACATGTTGCGGCATCGGTCGCATGGCACGGTTCGGTTCGGTTGCCGGTGCATGCGCGGGCAGTGGATGCGGCTGTGGCATGGTCTCGTGGTGCGCCGGCGCCTCTGGACGCGCCAGAGTGTTGGGCACATGTTCCGGAGGACGTGCACCCTGCTGCACAGTCGTGCCTTGGGGGGCGCTGCCGAAATGCGGCATCGACACGGGGCCACGTGGAGCTTCTGCCGGATGCTCGTTGGCTGCCGGATGCGGCAAGTTATTGCCTGCCTGATGAGCAGCGTCGCGGTTTTCCACGACCTGGTTCCGGCTGTTGTCGATATTGCGGGTGTTGTTGACCGTGGCGCGACTGTTGTTGATGTTGCTGGTGTTGTTGATCGTCGTGCGGCTGTTGTTGATGTTGTTGGTGGTGTAACGATTGACGATGGTGGTCGAACGCGACACATAGGTCGTGTTGTTGTGGATCACCGCCGGTCGCTGCATGCCACCACCCGAGCCGCGACCACCCCAGTTCATGCCCCAGCTGTGCCAGCCACCACCCGGCGGAGGCGGCGGGTTGTAGTTGTGATCGTGGTGATGATTTTCCAGCAGCGTGCCGATCAGGATGCCCGCACCGAAGGTGATGGCACCCGCGGTCACGATCTGGCCGGTGCTGTAACGCGGCTCCTGGTAGCTATAGCTGGGATAGACCGGCACATCGCCACCGTAGACGGTCTGCGGGTTGTAACTCGGGACATACACGGTGTCCTGCTGTGCCGGCATGATCTCGATGGCCTGCGGCGGCGCCTGCACCACGGATGGGCCGTTGTAATAGGCAGATCCCTGATCGTTGTCGGCGTACCCGGTAGTCTCGGCAGCAGCTACGGGTTGGGTCTGCACGACCTGCTGCGCATTGCTGCGCAGATTGCCCTTCTGGGCTGCCCGCTGGCGCATCACCTGGATGGCATTCATCACGTCAGTCGGATCGTTGACGTAAGCCTCGCCCAGTGAGCTGGTCCACTGGGGATTCCTCGCCATCTGATCCAGCACGGACGGGAAGGTGGTCAGTGCCTTGACGCTGGCATCCCACGGCTGCGGATTGACCTGCGTCTGCAATGCATCGCCTTTCAGGCCCGGATTCTGGGTCAGGAAAGTATCCGCAGCAGCGATCTGATCCGGGTACGTTGATCCGGCCAATACCTGGGCGACCAGGTTATCCGGGAACAGGGCGATCGGCGCCACCATCTGGTACAGCTGATCAGCCGAAGGTGGGGTATACGGTGCGGCTTGCGCAGCAGTCGTGGTTTGCGCAGGTGCCGATGTCGATGCCGATGCCGCCGAGCTTGCCGCAGCAGCGGAAGCCGAGCTGGCGGGATTCTGCGCTGGCGCCGGCGATTGATTGCAGCCGGCCAGAGCCACGAAGCCTGCGCAGAGCAGGGTATAAGTCGCATTTCGTGCAAGAGGCTTGCTGATCACGTGACAGTCTCCAGTGGGATGGTGCAGGCGCGATGTTGAGTGGATTATCGCCGTCGTGCTTGAACGGCTGCTGTCACGGCAATTCTCCGATAGCAGCAATACAGGTGATCCTGTGCAGTACAGGTGATCCAGTCCGTTCCGTTGTTTTGAATCGCTCGCCACACGGCAGGATTTTGAGGATTTCCGGCATGCTCACCTTTTCAATCGGGACTGCATCATGCCGCTGTGGCTCCAGAAGCGCCCGGTGTCACCACGCAGTGCGAACAGAGTGGCGCGGTAGATCGCGGTGAGGCGGCCGCAATACAGACTGCGTACCTTGGTGTAGGCCCAGCGCCATCCCCTTTTTTCTGTTTTCTTCATATCGACGACACCTGCAGCTGAGCGTATCTCTTACTCGGTCGTTGTCAGTTCATCGGTCTGATTCCAATGCTCAATTCGTTCGCGGGAACGGAGCGCACCAGTAACGCAAATCAATCCAGCCGACAGCATCATCCCGCCAGATAGTCTCCACTATCGGCAAGATTGGTTACGGAATCGTGATCACAAGGTTAGGTGGTGCTGAACTTATTTCATCATCGGAGATGGCGGCAGATGCGCGCTCGGTATTGTGAAGCGGTTGTTTGCTCATGCCGCGCAAGCACAGGCCGGATGGCGAACAGACTCTTATTTTTCGTAGCGATAGTTGAGGCTGGCGCGGCTGAAGTCGGTGGCGTTCTGCGCTTCGAGGTTCCAGCGGTGGCTGAGGCGGTAGCGCAGGGTGATGACTTCGCCGGGTTCGAACAGGCCGACGCCATAACTGAGATACAACCGCGGCGACAGGTATTTGCCCACGGTGAATGCGGAGCTGCCGCCGAGTGCCGCGTTGCTCGACACGCCGATGTCGTCCACGCCCAGCTTCGAGCCGACGCTCTTGGCGAGCAGGTCGCCGGCAGCTGAGCCAAGGGCCTGTGCGGCGGCACCGACCATATCGCCTTCGCCACCCTTCACCTGCGACAACGGCTTGCCGGTGACCAGGTACGACAGTGCGTCGGACTGCTCCATCACCGGATTGGAGAACACGGTGAGGATCGGCCGCTGCGCCGTGCCGGACACCAGCAGACCGACTTCCTGGCCTTCGTCGATGGTGGCGGTCGGATTGAGTGTGCGCATGGCGCGGATGTTCAGGCCAGGGTTGTCGATCGGCGTGCTGGCGAACAGCAGCTGGCCGCGCTGGATCTGCAGGCTCTGGCCGTAGGCACGGTAAGTTCCACTTACGGCAACCTGGCCTTGGCCGGTGGTGGCGCGGCCGGGACGTTCGATGACGGTGAGCACGCCGCTGAGCCGTCCGTCGAGGCCCATGCCAACAAGATGAGTCTTGCCGCCGAGATCGACCTTGACCTGCGCACTGATCGGCAGCCGGCCGCTGGCTTGTTCGCGTTGCTTCTCGTCGATCACCACCACGTCGGGTGACGCCTTGGTGGCGCCGGCACCGGGCAGCTTTTCCACATTCACGTCGGCGCTGTCGATCCCGACGCCGCCGCCGACGGTGATGCCGTTGGCATCCTGCTGTACGGTCAGATCGGGCGAGATCACCACTTTGGCGGCGGGGATGTCGGCAGCGCTGAACTGGCTTCCCTTGAGCGTGATCGCGGTCCGCGCATTCGCACCAAGACCGGCCGTGCCATGGATTGCGACGCTTCCCTTGCCGGACTGCACGCTGCCGTCGATACGGAATTGACGTGCGTCGGTGGTGCTGACCAGCAGCCGACCCTGGCTGAGCTTGAGACCAGCCGCGGGCACTTCGGTGGCGAAATCGGCGACCGTGGTCTGCCCGCTGATCGCCGGCTGCTGCAGCGTGCCGGCGAAGTGGAAGGCACCGTCGAGGCGGCCTTTCACACTCGCCACGTCGTTGCTCAGCAATTCGAGGAAGCCGAGGCTGTTCAGGCGCAGGGTGAGTTGGCCCCCCAGCGACTGCTGCGCGCCGCTGATCGTGATCTGGCCGTCCAGACGGCCACCCTGATCGAGGCCGCTGCGCAGGTTGATGCGCTGGCTGGCTGGGGTGAGCTCGGCATCCACGCTCAGCTGGTCGTAGCTCAGCAAGGGCGCGTCGGGGTGGTCGGTATAGGTGATGCTGCCCTGGGCGGAGTTGAGCGAGGCGGTGCCGCTGAATGCGCCAGCCGCGTTGCGATGGAGTTTGCCGGCACCGGCCAGCACACCATCGGCGCGGACCGGCAGGCCGCCTTCCCCGGCGGCGTTCAGCAGCAGGGCCAGTGGCAGGGCGCGCAACCGGTAGCTGGCATCGAGATTGCCACCCTTGTCCTGTTTCGCAGCGATGCACAGCAACGGGTCTCCGGCACTCAGGCACAGCTCGGACAGGTTCATCGCGCCGTCGCGATAACCCAGCTGTGTGGGCTGTTGCAGCCGCCAACCCGGCATGCCCTGCGGCTCGAGGTCGAGCGTGGCCAGTGTTCCGCTCCAGACGTCGCCCTTGCGTGCGCCATGCAAGGCCAGCGCGCCAGAGAGCTGGCTGCCGTAGGCGTCGAGGTTCAGTCGATGGTCGCCTTCACTGCCTTCGGCGAGCAGGTTGAGGCGCTGGAAAGTCAGCCCCTGCACATGCACACCGGTCGCCTGCAGGTCCAGCTTGCCGGCCGGGTGACTGATGTCGGGAATGCCGGCGATCAGGTGCAATGTATCCGCCCGCTGTTGCTGCCAGCTCACCGACTGGCCCCGCAGCTGGCCGTTGATGCTGAGTTTCGGCAGGCGTCCGCCGATGCTGAAATGGCCGTCCAGACGGCCGCCGGCATTCGGCAGCCAGTCACCCAGGGAGGCGATCGCCAGCTGCAGGTCCACGTTGTTGCCGGAGCCGGGTTGTGCTTCGAGCCTCACCGTGCTGCCGCCTGAGCTCAGCTGAAGCTGGCCGTCGACCACCTTGTCCGGCGTCAGGTGCAGTTTGCCTCCGGCACTGACGGTGCGATCGCGCAGCTTGCCGCCAAACTTGTGGATTTCCAGTGCAGCGTCGGGGCCATCCCTGGGCAGGCTGCCGCTGCTGGCGATATCGGCATCGAGCGCGCCGTTCCAGCCGGCGAACAGTTGGCCTGGGTCGAATCGGTCGGTGGTGATGTCGGCCTGCCACGCCAGCGCCGGCTGCAGGGTCAGCACACCGCTTGCCTGCAGCTGGCCATGCGGCTGTTTCAGCGCCAGGGTGTGCAGGTTGATCTGTTTTGGCGTGCCATCGAGATCGAGTGCCAGCGCGGCAAGTTTGCCGGGCGGGCCGATCGCGACATCGCCGACGGCGTGGTATTTCGCGGTGCTTCCGCTGGCTTTCAGCTCGCCATGGCTGGCCAGCACCTGGCCAGCCAGTTCGGCTGGCAGCAGCAGGTCGTTCCAGCGGATATCCAGCTCGGCGCTGAGTGGCCTGGCGTCGAGCTGCACGCTGCCGTTGGCCACGACGTTGCCCTTGATCTGCGGCGAGCCGAGTTCGAGTTGCTGCAAGGTCAGCGTATTGAAGTCATGGCTGACAGACGCGCGCAGCGGCTGCAGCAACAGTTGGCAATCGTTGAGGTCGATCCTGCCTTCAAGTGTGCCGCTGTAGCGATCGCCATGGCTTTGCACGGCAACAGCCAGGGTTTTCAGCGAGCTGTCGCCGAGCAACGGCTGTGGATCGAAACGCGGTGCATCGAGCGTGGCGGTCCACGCGTAGTCACCGTCCTGACTCAGCGTCAGCTGCAGTCGCGCGGTTGTCGGTGCACTTAAGCTGAGATCGACATGCGCCTGCTTGCCGTCACCATGCGTGACCAGACTGCCGGCGTAGTCGGTGTCACCGAGCTTCCACGCGAAGCCGGCACGGCCGTCGCCCTGGTAACGCTGGCCGATGGCCAGCGTGCCGGCGAGGTTGACGTGGCCGTCCGGTGCCTGCAGGGCGAGTTGCCTGAGTGCGATGCCTTGATGGGTCCAGTCGCCGGCCAGGTCGAGTCGGTCGGAAGCGAACAATAGCCGGCCAGCCTGACTCACCTTCACTGCGCCGACGTGCACGTGATCGAGCAGCAGATCGATCGGCGGCTGCAATGAGAAGCTGCTGGAGTTGCCGTTGTCGGGCGTCGATGGCGGTAGCGCGGCGTCGACATCTTCCACATCCAGTGCGAGCACGTGCGCACGCTTGGTCAACAAAGGCCAGATGCGAAGATCCAGATGCGCCTTTGCCACCTTGACCACGGTGCCGTTGCCATCGTCGTAGCGCACACCGGCCAGATCCAGTGGGCCAAGCAGGCGTCCCTGCGCCTGCTGCACATGGACGATGCCATGTGTGGCGGCTTGCACCCGCGTCAGCGCAAAGCGAAGACCGGAGGCGGTGCCAAGCAGCCACCCGGCCGTGGCGACCAGCAACACCAGTAAAAAAAGCAGCATCAGGCCGAGCCGGCGCAGCCAGTGTCGGTGGCGACGTGGGGTGGGCGCAGTGGCTGGTGCGGTCATCGTGTCCATCTCACAGATCCGGCCCGATCACCAGGTGCAGCTCGATGCCACGCGCCTGCGAGTCGTGGATCGGCGTGCCCAGGTCGACGCGGACCATGCCGACCGGGGAGCGCCAGCGTACGCCGAGACCGGCGCCGATCTTCGGCTGGTAGTCGACGCCGCTGAACGCATTGCCGGCATCGACGAAGGCGGCCATGCCCCAGTTGCGGGTGAAGTAATGCTCGACTTCGGTGCTGGCGACCAGCAGGCTCTTGCCGCCGATCACGCGACCATCGCTGTTGAGCGGACCGATCGACTGGTAACCATAGCCGCGCACTGAACGGTCGCCGCCGGCGAAGAACCGCAGCAGCGGCGGCAGTGCGGTGAAGTCGTCGGTCCAGGTGTAGCCGGCGCTGCCGCGCAGGATCAGCCGGTTGCGCTGACGTTCGCCGAACGCATGGATCCATTTCGCGTCGGCGGTGAGCTGGCTGAAGCTGGCATCGGACAGCAGGCTGCCCACCGTGCTGCGTGCAGCCACGCTGACCGACCAGCCCTGGTGCACGAAGTCGAAGTTGTCGGCCTGCTTGCGTGACAACGTGGCTTCGGCAAACACTTCCGTGCTGCGGCCGTGTTCGATGCCCGGCGTGTTGTCCGGTTCGTTGCCGATCTTGCCGACGGTGAACGTGCCATCCAGCGCATGTACACCCAACGTGCGCGTCCAGTCATGCCACAGCCGGGTCTCGTTGGCGACCAGCTCCAGCGTGCGCGATTGTGAGGTGTCGGTATTCGCGTCGCGGTAGTTCGCGCCGATGTTGTAGCTGCGCTGGTTGTCGCCCGGCAGCGGAATCGAATACAGCGTGGACAGCGTCTTCAGACGCTGCGCCACGACCAGCTCGTTCTTCCACTTGTGCCCACGCCGGTTCACCCAGCGCCGCTCGATGCCCGCGCGCATGCCGAAGCCGGTATCGGTGCCGATGAACGGGCCGCCGGTATAGATCGTGCGCTTGGCTGGCGCCAGCTGCACGTTGACGTCGACCACGCCCGCTTTCGCCTCGTCCACGTCCGGCATCACGTTGACCACCGCAAAATAATCGGCGCCGTTCAACGCCTGCTGCAGTTGCAGCAGCTGACCCTGCGAGAAGTAGTCGCCGGACTTGAATGGCACATAGCGGTCGAGAAAGCCGTCGTTGAACTGCGAACCCTCGAAGTGCACTTTGCCATAGCGGTAGCGCGGCCCGGCTTGCCAGGCCAGCTTGACGCTGGCGCTGTGATCGGCGCGGGTCACTTCGACCCGATGGGTGAGCAGTCTCGCATCGAGATAGCCATTCGCGGTGAGCTGTGCGCTCAGGGCATCGCGTGCAGCGTCGTAGGCACCGTGATCGAGCGTCTTGCCCTTCAGTCGTTCGATCGCACGCTGTGCACGACGGATCGGGACGATTTCAGCAGCCGTCTTGTCCAGTTGCACGTCGACTGCGGTGACCTTGACCGGCTCACCCGGCTTTACATGCAGGGTGACCCGCCAGTCCTTGCCGACCTGCTGCAAGTCGCCACTGACGCTGGCGTCGTAATAGCCGTACGGTTCCAGCGCGGATCTCACCTGATCGGTCGCGCGTTCGTACAGGCGGCGCACCTGCGCATCGCTGACTTCGCGGGTGGCGTATTGCGACAGCTCGACGCCCGCGGTCACTGCGCCTTTCAGCGGATCGTCGACGCCATCCACCGCGAGCTGCACACCGGCATGGGCCTGTGTCGACAACAGCACCAGCGGCAGTAACAGCTGGCTCAGGCGTCGGTGGAGGCGGCGCATGTGGTGGGTTCCGTCCTCATTGGCGTCTTTATGGGGTGAGGGCAGCTTACCCAAATAGTTGTTGGCTTCGTATAAAGCTGGCCGATTTCCTGAGTGCCAAAGCCGATACGTCATGCTTGATTTGCCGATATCGCCAAGGCGATATCGGCGGCAGGAGCGCGTGCCTGATTTGCCGATGCGACCGAGGCCGCACCGGCAGGCTGCATCAACCCGCCTTGTCGCCAGCCTTGTGCGCAATCCATGCGCCGACCACGGCCGAGACATACGGAATCGACTGCGCGGCGAGGATGAACATCCACAAGGTGCCTTCGATATAGCGCGTGCCATAGCCCAGCGCCATGCCGACAATGCACAGCATCAGCGCGATCGCCATCAATCCTTCCTCGCGCACCGGTGCAAAGGCGGCGAAATTGCTGCCGCCCAGGCGTCGGCTTTTCGCGGTGACCACGAACGAGGTCTTTTCGCGAGTCAGTCCGTGCAGGATGCCGCGCGCGATGGCATGGCTCAGGCCCATGCTGGCCAGCGAGGCCATCAACGTGTCGTACCAGCTGCATGGTACGCGGGAGCGGTACAGCACGATGCCGAAGATCGCCTTGGCGAAGAAGAAGCCGATCACCGGGATCAGGAACAGCTGCATCGGCAGGCTGAAGTACTGCGGATACGCCACCATGCCGGCGGTCCAGAACAGTGCCATCAGGGTGAAGATCAGGTGCAGCGCATCGGCGAACCAGCTGAACCAGCCGGTGAGGAAGTGGAAACGCTGACCGGCCGAGAGCGGACCTTTCCTGGTCATCCAGTCCCAGCGGCCCTTGAGGATCTGCATCGCGCCGAACGCCCAGCGGTAGCGCTGGCTCTTGTACGCCTTGAAGTCGGCCGGGGTAAGGCCCTTGCCCATCAGTTCATCGACGTAGACCAGCTCGTAGCCGGCGTGCATCAGACGCAGGCCCAGCTCGGCGTCTTCGCAGATGGTCCATTCCGACCAGCCGCCGGTACCTTCCAGCGCGGTGCGCCTGACCATCGTCATGGTGCCGTGCTGGATGATCGCGTTGCGTTCGTTGCGGTGATGCATGCCGATGCGGAAGAAGCCGTCGTATTCCCACGCGGTCATGCGGCGGAACGTGTTGTGCACGAACTCGCGGTGTGCCTGCGGGCACTGCACCACCGCGACCTTCGGATTGTGGAAATAGCCAGTGAGTGTGGCCAGCCAGTCGGCGCGCACTTCGTAGTCGGCGTCGATCACCGCCACCACGTCGGCGCGCGGGTCGGTTTCCTTCAGGCCGAAGTTCAGTGCGCCAGCCTTGTAACCCGGCCACGGCTCCAGATGGAAGAACCGGAAGTGCTGGCCGAGTTTCTCGCAGTATTCCTGCACCGGCTTCCACACTGCCGGATCCTTGGTGTTGTTGTCGATCACCAGTACTTCGAAGTTGGCGTAATCGAGCGCGGCCAGCGAATCGAGTGTGACGATCACCATCTCCGGCGGCTCGTTGTAGCAGGCCAGGTGGATCGACACGAACGGCTGCTTCTCCGGCGGGTCCGGGCGCAGCATGCCGGCATGGCGCACCCAGCCGCGTCGCCACAGCACCTCGGTGAACTCGAAGCCGTTGATCAGCAGGATCGACAGGATCGCGATCTGCGCCGGGAACAACAGCACCAGCATGGTCCAGTCGACCCAGCTCAGGTAGAAGTTGAACGGCAGCGTGGCCGACCAGGTCAACAGGCCGCAGGCCAGCTGGATCAGCATGCAGAAGAACAGCCGCCCCATCAGCTTGAAGCGGCTGAAACTGCGCGCGAACCAGATCATCGGCAGCAGGGCCAGCAGACTGGCGGCGATTGCCTTCCACGGCCATGCGGTGTCTTCAGTCACAGGGCCGGTGAAGGGGAATTTTGGCTGGCGGTCGGCGTTGAAAATACCCCAGTAGGCACCGGTGCGGCCTTCGCCGAGGCCTTCCTTCCACGGCTGGTCGAAGGCTTCGAGCAGGTAATAATCGATGTGGTGCAGCTTGGCCAGATTCAGCCAGTTGCGGATAAAGATGGCCTCGTTGGAAACCGACGGATCGGCATATTCATGGCGGTCGCCGTTGGACGGCCAGCCGATTTCGCCGACCACGACGTGCTTGTTTGGAAAACGCTGCTGGATTTCGTTATATGCACCCAGTGCCGCGGGTATCGCGTCGCTGCGCGGTATCCCGTTCCAGAACGGAAACAAATGGATGGTGATGAAGTCGACGTGCTCGCTCAGCTCGGGATACTTCAGCCAGATGAACTCAGGTTCGGCGATCGACACCGGCTGATGCACGGCCGCGCGCACCCGATCCAGGTAAGCCATCATCTGCTCGGGTGGCAGGTCGTTGCGGAACAGCACCTCGTTGCCGACGATGATCCGGGTGATGGTTTCCGGGTAACGGTGTGCCTTGGCGATCAGCAACTCGATTTCGCGCTCGTTGTTGTCCAGGCGCTTGTCGATCTCGGCGCCGGCCATCACCTTCAGGCCTTCCTGCTGCGCCAGTCGATACAGCTGCGGATTCTGCTGCATCGTGTAGGTGCGCACGTTGTCGGTGTACTTGTGCAGCAGGTGCAGGTCGGTGGTGATCTCGTCGTCGCTGGGATAGTCCTGCTTGAACGGGCTCTGGTAGCGCTGGAACACTGAAAGCGAAAAACCGCTGACCTGGCCATGCCAGTCGTCCGGGCCATGCGGCAAGTTGCCCCACCACCACAGTCCGATATTCATCGCGGCCACAACCAGCGCAAGCACCAGGGCGGTGAGCAGAGGATGCCGGCTGTCGTGGTTTGCTGCAGTGGCGCTCAAAAAAATCCCCGGCGAAGCCTGCGCAACAGGCGCTAAAGCTTGAGGAGCTTAACAATGCATGCCCATGGGCTCAACAAACATCGTCGGCCGTGGTCAGCGCATGGTCAGGCCTAGCGGGGAATTCGACGCATGGATGGGCTCCTCAGAGCCGCCAAGCAACTTGCACCGGGCAACGGATGTGATTCGAGAAAATCCGCCGACGAGAGGCTTGACGTCAGGAATCATTGCCAGTGCAGTTTGCTTGCCACGTCGGCACGCATTCCCATTGACTGGCAACCTTTGTTCCTCGATCACTAACCCTGGGCAACGGTTATCTGGCAACGTTGTCGAATGCCTGCCCGTCACTGCGGGTTGATCGGCGAGTTTGACCTGTCTGTGGACTGGATAAGTATCGAAAGTATTGCTGCAAACCTTTATGAGGATGTCTTGTGAAAAAGCATGTGGGATATCTGGCTGCCGCGATCGCGCTGGCCCTGGCCGGTACAGCTGCCGCGAAGACGAACGATGCGGATGTCACCCGCGCCACGCTCGACAACGGCTTGCGGGTGGTGATCGTGCGCGACGCGCTGGCGCCAGTGGTGACCAGCGAGATGAACTACCTGGTCGGCTCGGACGAAGTCCCCGATGGCTTCCCCGGCAGTGCGCACGCGCTGGAACACATGATGTTTCGTGGCAGCCCGGGGCTGTCCAAGGACCAGCTGGCGGCGATCGCGGCGAACATGGGCGGCGCGTTCAACGCCGATACCACGCAGGCCGTGACCCAGTACTACTTCGTGGCGCCGTCGCAGGATCTGGACGTGGCGCTGCATACCGAGGCCTTGCGCATGCGCGGGCTGGACATCGCCGACGCCGAATGGGCCAAGGAGCGTGGCGCGATCGAGCAGGAGGTATCGCGCGACCTGTCCAGTCCCGACTTCAAGTTCTATTCGCAGTTGCTGGCGCAGCTGTTTGCCGGCACGCCATACGCGCATACGCCGCTCGGCACGCGTGAATCGTTCGACAAGACCACGGCGGCCATGCTGCGCCGGTTCCACGACAGCTGGTATGCGCCGAACAACGCGATCCTGGTGATTGCCGGCGATGTCGATCCGGTCACCACGCTGGCCACGGTGAAGGCCCGGTTCGGCGACATTCCGCGCAGGCAGCTGCCGACGCGTCCCGCATTCGACTTCAAGCCAGTGCAGGCGAAGACCGTGCAGTTGCCTACCGACAGCCCTTACGGTTCGGTCTATATCGGCTACCGCATGCCCGGCATGCAGGACAGGGATTACGCCGCGGCGCTGGTTCTGAGCGAGGCGATGAGCTCGCAGCGGGCAGCACTGTTCGGCATGGGCATGGATGGTTCCGCGCTGTATGGCGGCTTCTTCGGGGAGTGGATGCCGCAGGCTGGTGGAGCCGTGGCGATAGGCATCTTCCCGCGTGGCGGCAATCCGCAGCCGGTGCTGGCGAAGATGCAGGCGATTCTGGCCGACGCAGCGAACAAGGGCGTCGACCCGGCGCTGGTCGAAGCGGCCAAGCGCAAGGCCATTGCCGGGCTGGAATTCAAGAAGAACTCGGTGGAAGGCCTGGCCAATGCATGGTCCGAGGCGCTGGCGTTCCAGGGTCTGGAATCGCCTGACGCGATGAAACAGGCGATCGAGGCGGTGACGCCGGAAGCGGTGGATGCGCTGGCCAGACGCACGTTCGATCCCGCGCACGCAGTCACCGCGATCCTGACCCCGCAGAGCTCGGGCAAGCCGGGCAGCGGCAAGGGTTTCGGTGGTGCCGAGAGTTTTGCCTCCAGCCCGGACAAGCCGGTGGTTCTGCCGGAATGGGCTGCACAAGCCTTTGCCAAACTCGAACTGCCGCGCTCCACCTTGCAGCCGGTGTCGTACACGCTGGCCAATGGCCTGCGCCTGATCGTGCAACCGGAGACGATCAGCGACACGGTACAGGTGTACGGCAAGATCAAGACCAACGGCGATCTGCAGGCACCCAAGGACGAAGACGGCGTGGATGAGGTGCTTGGCGGGCTGTTCGCGTTCGGCACGACTGGCATGAATCGCCTGCAGTTCCAGCAGGCACTGGACGAGATCAGCGCCGGGGAAAGCGCCGGCTCGAGCTTTTCACTGGAAGTGCCGGCCGCGCATTTTGCCGATGGCATGAAGCTGCTGGCCGACAACGAACTGCATCCGGCACTGCCGGCACAGGCGTTCGCGGTGGTGCAACAGCAGGTCGCGGGAATGGCTGCCGGTGAAATCCAGTCGCCCGACTTCCTTGCCCAGATCGGTCTCTACAAGGCCTTGCTGCCGGCGCACGATGCACAACTGCGCTATGCCACCCCGCAAACCGTGAGCAGCCTCAACCTGGACAAGGTGAAGCGTTACTACACACAGACCTTTCGTCCGGACATGACCACCATCGTCATCGTCGGCAAGGTCGATCCGGCGCAGGCCAGACAGGTGGTGGAACAGAGTTTCGGCGCGTGGCAGGCCACCGGCGCGAAGCCCGAGGTCGACTATGCCGCGGTACCGCCGAACAGGCATGGCCAATTGCACGTACCGGACAACAGCGCGGTGCAGGACAGCGTGCAGATGGCTCAGACCATCGACGTCACCCGTGACGACCCCACACGCTATGCACTCAATCTCGGCAACGAGGTGCTTGGCGGTGGCTTCTACGCCTCGCGGTTGTACCGCGATCTGCGCGACAAGCGCGGGCTGGTCTACAACGTCGAGACCAGCTTCGATCTGGACAAGCATCGCAGCACCTACAGCGTGTCGTTCGGCAGCGATCCGGACAAGGTGGCTGCGGCCAGTGCGCTGGTGGTGCAGGATCTGCAGCAGATGCAGCGCGAACCGGTATCCGACGACGACCTGCGGCGCGCCAAGGGCATCCTGCTGCGGCAGATCCCGCTGGGTGAATCGAGTTTCGGTGCAATCGGCCATCAGCTGCTGACCCTGTCGATCCAGGATCGCCCGCTGGATGCGATGAGCATCGCCGGCCAGCACTACCTGCAGCTGACCGCGCCGGAAGTGCAGCAGGCGTATGCGAAGCACATCCGCCCCGATGCGTTCGTCACCGTGGTGAAGGGACCGGCGCCGAAGGGTTGAAACACGCCATCGTCATCAAATGAAGACTGGAAACGGCGCTGCCTCGAAGGCAGTGCCGCTTCCTGAGGTCGATGGGCTGTCTTGTTTACTTCAGCAGCGAGCGCAGCATCCAGGCCGTCTTCTCGTGTTCCTTCAGGCGGCCGGTGACCAGGTCGGCGGTGCCCTCGTCGCCGGCGGCATCGGCACCCTTGATCGTCTCGCGGGCGGTATGGGCGGCGATCTCGTGGCCTTCGACCAGCTGGCTGACCATCTCCTTCCATTCCGGCACGCCGGATTCTTCCTTGATCGAAGTGAGCTTGCCGAACTGGCTGTACGAGCCCGGGACGAACACGTCCAGCGTACGGATGCGCTCGGCCACTTCGTCGGCAGCCAGCCACAACTCGTTGTACTGGGTCTCGAACATGGTGTGCAGGCTGTTGAACTGCGGCCCGGTGATGTTCCAGTGGAAGCTGTGCGTCTTCAGGTACAGCGAATAGGTGTCGGCCAGCAGCTTGGACAGATGCCTGGCGACCGCTTCGCGATCCTTCCTGGCGATACCGATATTCATGGCCATGCGCTTGCTCCTGATGGATGAATGGAAAAGCTTGTCCGCAAGGTTAGTCATGGGCTCTATTACAGGGAAATGAATGCTTTCGATCTCGCCGATAGCCAGCAGCTATCATGTGCGGTCCCATGAATGACCTCACGTCGCCCGCATCCGCCACTTCCCATGACGTCCGCCTGCGCGCCCTGCGCAAGGCGCTCGATGGCGTGTGCAGCCGCGACTTCGGTCGCCTGCTGGGTCGCTGGCGTGGGCTGTCGCGCAGGCCGGAGACGGGCAAGCTCGAGGCGCTGGCCGCCGAGATCGAACGATCCGCCGCGAAGCGCGCCGCGCGCAAGGCATCCAAGCCGGCGATCCGGCTGGACGAATCGCTGCCGATCACTGCACGCGCCGGCGACATCGTCGCGCTGATCCGCAAGCACCAGGTCGTGGTGATCGCCGGCGAAACCGGTTCGGGCAAGACCACCCAGCTGCCGAAGCTTTGCCTTGCCGCCGGTTGTGGCGAGGCCGGCATGATCGGTTGCACCCAGCCGCGCCGGCTGGCCGCGCGCTCGGTGGCACACCGGGTGGCGGAGGAGCTGGGCACGCCGCTGGGCGAACAGGTGGGTTTCCAGGTGCGCTTCAACGACCAGGTCTCCGAGCGCAGCCTGATCAAGTTCATGACCGACGGCATCCTGCTCGCCGAGACGCAGGGCGACCCCTGGCTGTCGGCCTACGACACCATCATCATCGATGAAGCGCACGAGCGCAGCCTCAATATCGACTTCCTGCTCGGCTATCTGAAGCAGTTGGCGAAGAAGCGGCCGGAGCTGAAGATCATCGTCACCTCGGCGACGATCGATACGGCGCGTTTTTCCGAACATTTCGACGGTGCGCCGGTGGTCGAAGTGGAGGGGCGCGCGTATCCGGTCGAGTTGCGCTGGCGTTCACTGGACGAAGTTGCCGCGCGACAGGGTCGCAGCAAGGACATGCAGCAGGGCAGCGCTGAACATATCGCCGCGGTGCTGGATGAAATCACCCATGACGACCCGCGCGGCGACGTGTTGATCTTCCTGCCCGGCGAGCGCGAGATACGTGACGCGCACCTGCTGCTGTCGCGCCGGCAATACCGCGAGACCGAGATCATGCCGCTGTATGCGCGCTTGTCCGCTGGCGACCAGGATCGCGTGTTCAAGCCTGGCATCAAGCGTCGCGTGGTGCTGGCGACCAATGTGGCCGAGACCTCGCTTACCGTGCCGCGCATCCGATACGTGATCGACACCGGCACCGCGCGGGTGAAGCGTTACAGTCAGCGCAGCCAGCTCGAACGGCTGCATGTGGAACCGGTGTCGCAGGCGGCGGCGGATCAGCGCAAGGGTCGCTGTGGCCGCGTGGGGCCGGGCATCTGCTATCGCCTGTACGACGAAGCGGACTTCGCCGGTCGTGCCGCGTTCACCGATCCGGAGCTGCTGCGTTCGTCGCTGGCCAACGTGATCCTGCGCATGCTGGCGTTGCGGCTGGGTGAGGTGGACGAATTCCCGTTCCTGGAGGCGCCTGATCCGCGCGTGGTGGCGGATGGCTATCGCCGTCTCGCGGAAATATCGGCGATCGACGACGCACGCAAGCTCACCGTGATCGGTCGCACGCTGGCGAAGTTGCCGATCGACGTGCAGCTGGCACGCATGCTGGTGGAGGGCGAGAAGCTGCACTCGCTGCGTGAGCTGCTCACCATCGTGTCCTTCCTCAGCATCCAGGACCCGCGCGAGCGCCCGTCCGACGCGCGCCAGCAGGCCGACGCGGCGCATGCCGCGTTCGCCGATCCGAAGTCCGATTTCGTCGGCGTGCTGAACCTGTGGCACGCCTATCACGACGCGCACGAGGAGTTGACCCAATCGAAACTGCGCGACTGGTGCTCGCGGCATTTCCTCAGCTTCATGCGCATGCGCGAGTGGCGTGAACTGCACCGGCAGCTGTTGCTGGTGGTGCAGGATCTTGGCTGGAAGCTGGATGGATCGGCTTCTGCGCCGCAAGCCGTGGAAAAGAGGCTGGAGTTGAGTGGGCATTCCGCGTCGAAACGGAATGCCTCTTCGCGTGTCCATGCCGCCCATGCGCCAGTGCCCCTCAAGGCAGCGGCCAGCGAGGACGATGCGAGTCGCCTGTACGAATCCGTACATCGCAGCCTGCTGACCGGCTTGCCGACCCAGGTCGGCCGCAAGGACGAGAAGGGCGTGTACCAGAGCACGCGCGAGCGCAAGTTCCAGGCATTCCCCGGCTCGGCGCTGTCCAAGGTCCCGCCGAACTGGATTTTCTCCGCGCAGATCCTCGATGTCGGTGGACGCGTATGGGGCATGATGAATGCACGGGTCGAGCCATTGTGGATCGAGCAGCAGGCCGCGCATCTGCTGCGCATGAGTTGCCGCGAGGCGCACTGGTCGAAGAAGCGTGGCTGCGTAGTGGCGTACGAGCAGGTCAGCCTGTTCGGCCTGGTGCTGGTGGAGAAGCGGCCGGTGACGTTCCAGCAGCAGGATCCGGCGCTGGCTCACGCGATCTTCCTGCGTGAGGCATTGACCCGCGGCGACATCGATAGTCGCGCCGATTTCGTGCGTGCGAACCAGCGCGTGCTGGAGGAGGCTCTGGGGATCGAGGCGAAGCAACGCCGCGGAGGATTGATCCGACACGAAGATGATCTGGTCGCGTTTTTCGAAGGCAAGTTGCCCGAAGAGATCGCCAGCAGCCGCGCGCTGGACGCGTGGTATCGCAAGACATGCCCGGCCGAGCAGGCGGCGTTGCGCTGGTCGCTGGACGACGTGATGGTCGGGGGCGCGGGGCTCGATGCGAAAGCGTTTCCGGTCGCGCTGGAAATTCCGCCGTTGGCCATGGATGGCCGAGTGCCGCGAGCGCCCCAAGAGGGGGCAGCCAAAGACCGGGCGCAGGATGCGCAAGAGCGGCCGCAGAGGTACCGGCTCGAATACCGCTTCGTTCCTGGCGACGAGGCCGACGGCGTGACCTTGCATCTGCCACTGGCAATGTTGAATGCACTGCCGCCCGCTCGCTGCGAATGGCTGGTGCCCGGTCTGCTGGTCGAGAAAGTGGCTGAGCTGATCCGTAGTCTGCCCAAGGCCCTGCGACGCAACTTCGTGCCGGCACCGGATTTCGCGCGCGCCTTTGTCGGGGCTGAAGCGCCGCGTGACGAAGCGTTGGCGAAAGCATTGGCGAGCTTCCTCAAGCGCACCACCGGCGTCGAGACAGCTGCCAGTGAATTCGGCGCAGTCGAGTTGCCGGCGCACTTCCGGATGCGTTATCGCCTGCATGACGAGCAGGGCAGGACACTCGGCACTTCGCGTGATCTCGCTGGCTTGCGCGGGCAGTGGGAGGGGCAGGCGCGCGAGGCGTTCTCGCGCAAGACCGATATCGAACTGACCCGCGAGGACGTGGCCAGCTGGGACTTCGAGGAAATTCCGGCGCAGGTCCGCTCCGACGGTGGCCTGATGGCGTTTCCCGCGCTGGTCGACCTGGGCGAGACGGTGGCGTTGCGCGTGTTCGAACGCCGCGACGAGGCGCAGGCTGCGCATGCGCAAGGCGTGGTGCGGCTGCTGCGCAACGCGCTGGCCAGCGACATGAAGCAGGCGCGCCGACGTTTGCCGATCGCCAATCCGCTGTCGTTGAAGTACGCGCCACTGGGCAGCGTCGATGGCCTGCGTGAGGATCTGGTCGAAGGCGGTTTCGCCGACCTGCTGGAGCGCCACGAGCTGGATGTCCGCACGGCCGGTGCGTTCGAGACCTTGCGTGCGCAGGCCTCACGCGAGCTGTTTGCTACCGCGGTGGAGCGGCTGAAGCTGGGCGAGCCGATCATCGAGGCGCAGGCCGAACTGAAGCCCTGGCTGCAACCGCCATTGATGGGTTTCGCCCGCGCCAGCTACGACGATCTGCGCGAACAGCTTGACGCATTGCTCACACCAGGCTTCCTGCGCGAATTGCCGACAGCACGACTCGCCCACTATCCGCGTTACCTGAAGGCGATGCGCCTGCGCGGCGAACGCCTGCGTCAGGATCCGGCGAAGGACCAGCAACGCATGCTGCAGGTCATGCCGTACTGGCGCGCGTACCTGCAGCACCGCGCCGCCGGCACGGCAGCGCTCGACGAATTGCGCTGGCTGATCGAGGAGTGGCGCGTCTCGCTGTTCGCGCAGGAACTCAGGACCGCCGAACCGGTATCGGCCAAGCGGCTGGCGAAGGCGCTGGAGGCGCTGTCCTGACTCGTGTGGTCAGCGCACCCGCTCGACGTGCGCGTCGCCGTTGCAGCCGTCCACATACATCAGCCAGCTGCTCATCAGTGACGGCTTGATCTTGACGACGGGGTTGTCGGCGCTCATGCAGGAGGGTGCATCCGAGCTGACCTGCTTCCATACCTGACCATTGTCCAGGGTGAACTGGTCCTGGCCATGCCAGCCGTCGAAGTGCCCCACGATATGCGCGCTGATCTTGCTGCGTTTTGTCTTGTCGGCATAAAACACCGGCTTGCCGCTGGCGTCGACTAGTTTGGTGGTGACCTTGCCATGTGTGCTCAGCCAGTTGTCGAGATTGGCCAGCTCCTGCGGCGACAGCTTGTCCAGTCCGGCCGCCTTGAACTCGGCGTCACTCATGCGCTGCTGCAGACCGGCGGCCTGCTGGGCGTGCACGGACAGGCCGCACAACGGCAGTACCAGCAGCATGGACAGGATCAGGTGACGGGGACGGATCGGCATGGGTGGGTCCTCTGGGCGCGATGGATCACGGAACGGAATGATGGTCGATTCTGCGCGGTAAACCGCTCTCAGGCCAAGCGTCGCTCATGCTGGCCGCACTATTCAAGCGCGTGACGGCCGCCGGTGCATGGCTGCGGCTACCATAGCGGTCTGTACCGGACATCCTGTTTCATGGCCCGAGCCGTCAAATCCTCCAGCCTGCAGTCGTGGCGCGATCGTGCCCTCAGCTTGCCGCCACTGCTGGCCGAGGCGCTGCAGGCGTGTGCAGCACATTCCGTTCCCGAGGCCGAATGCGGCGACGTGCTGGATCTGCTCGGCTTGCTCGGTTGCGATGCGCAGACCCAGGCCGCGGCGCTGTGGTTCGAACTGGCGCGGGTCGATCCGGCGCTGTGGACAGCCAAGGCCCCAACCCTTCCCGCCGAGTTGCAGCGGCTGGTCAGCGGGCAGCAGGCGGCCGAGCAGGTGTGGGCGCTGCACGCGCAGCGCTCGCCGGATGGCGCCGCCGAAGGGTTGCGCCGGCTGTTGCTGGCGATCGTGCGCGACCTGCGCGTGGTGTTCGTGCTGCTGGCGCGGCAGCTGGCTCGCATGCGTGCGGCGGTCACGCTGCCTGAGCCGGAGCGGGAGGCGCTGGCACGGCTGACACGCGACATCCACGCGCCGCTGGCGAACCGGCTCGGCATCTGGCAGCTGAAGTGGGAACTCGAAGACCTGGCCTTCCGCTATCTGCAGGCGGACACCTATCGGCGCATTGCGCAACTGCTGGACGAGCGCCGCACCGACCGCGAGACGTTCATCCGCGAATCGCTGGATGAACTGGGAAGTGCGCTGCAGGCCGCCGGTATCCATGCCGATCTGGCCGGGCGGCCGAAGCACATCTACTCGATCTGGAAAAAGATGCAGCGCAAGGCGCTGGAGTTCTCCGACCTGTACGACATCCGCGCGGTTCGTGTGCTGGTCGACAATGTCACTGACTGTTACGCCGCGCTTGGTGTGGTGCATGCACGTTGGCCGCACCTCCCGGGCGAGTTCGACGACTACATCGCACGGCCCAAGGGCAACGGCTACCAGTCGCTGCATACCGCCGTGCTGGGGCCGGCTGGCAGGACGCTGGAAGTGCAGATCCGCACCCACGAGATGCATCGTGCGAACGAACTGGGCGTAGCCGCGCACTGGCGTTACAAGGAAGGTGGCAGCGCCGATGCCGAATTCGAGGCGAAGATCGCCTGGATGCGCAAGCTGCTGGAGCCGCGCGGCGAGGACGACAATGCGCTGGCCGCCGACCTGCACACCGAGCTGCTGGAGGATCGCGTCTACCTGCTGACGCCCAAGGGTGAGGTGTTCGATCTGGCGCGTGGCGCCACCGTGCTGGACTTTGCCTATCTGGTGCACACGGAAGTCGGCCATCGTTGTCGCGGCGCCAAGGTCAACGGCCGCATCGTGCCGCTGACGTTCCAGCCGCAGAGCGGCGATCGGGTGGAGATCCTCACCGCCAAGGTGGCTGATCCCAGTCGCGACTGGCTCTCGCCGCATCACGGCTACCTCAACACGTCGCGTGCGAAGGACAAGGTGCGCGCGTGGTTCCACCGGATCGCCCACGACACCAATCTCGCGGTCGGCCGCGGGATGTTCGAGCGCGAGTTGAAGCGTCTGGCGCTCTCGACGGCCGACGTGGCGAAGCTGCCGGCGCATTTCCATCTGAAGAACCACGACGAATTGCTGATCGCGCTGGCGCTGGGCGAGATCACGCCCGGCCAGATTGCCCGTGTGCTGCAGGAGGCTGCGCAGCCGGTCGAGCCGACGCTGACCCCGGTCACGGCGCGGGCGACGAGCACGCCCGAGCATGGCGCGCTCAGCATCGAGGGCATCGGCAACCTGTTGACCACGCTGGCGCGTTGCTGCCAGCCGCTGCCGGGAGATGCCGTTCGCGGCTTCATCACCAAGGGGCGCGGCGTGTCGGTGCATCGCGTCGATTGCGGCAGCCTGGCGCGACTGGCGCGGCGCGATCCGGATCGGGTGATCGAGGTCAGCTGGGGACGGGTCGCCGCGAAGGCCTACGAGATCGATATCGAGCTGCGCGGCTACGACCGCAAGGGACTGCAGAAAGATGTCACCGGCCTCATCAGCAATGCCGGTACCCATATCATCGCCTCAGCCAGCCGGCTGATCGCGAACACCGGCGAGGTGGAGATGCGCTTCACTCTGCGTGTACGCGATTTCGACCAGCTGTCGACCCTGCTCGGCAAGCTGCTGGCACTGCCGAATGTGGTCGACGTGCGGCGCGTAGGTACCGGTTGAACTACCGGTATCTCCGTGAGTCCCAGTCTGGGCAGCCCTGCTTTGCAGATGGGTCGAGATGTGTACGCCGCAAGCTGAACGCCCGTTTCGGCGATGCGAAGCGCGTCGGTGGCCCGATGCTAAGCTGCATGCGTTGCTTGCACAGACATGGAACATGAGCGGACGCCGAGACCAGCACGACGCGAATTCACACGGTCGCACCGAACCTACCCTGGGTGATCTCGATCACCTTGACGCTTCGCCGCGCGCGCCTTCCGGCGATGATCTGCCGCAGGTCAGAATCGAACCACGTCGCCCGCGTGAGCGAACGCCGCCGGCGCCACGTCGTGGGGGCCGGCGTGGCTGGCTGGTGCCGTTCCTGTTGCTGCTGGTGATCGGAATGGCAGCGGCGCTGTGGGTCAATCAAAGCCGCTTGCGTGGCATGTTGCCGCGCACCGATTTCAACAATGTGCTGGGACAGGCACAGCAGGCCTTGCAGGCTGGCCATCTGGACGGCCAGGACGGCACCAGTGCGCGCGAGCTGTTCCAGGCCGCGCTGGCGCTGGAGCCGGACAACGACCGCGCGCGCGCCGGCCTGCGCCAGGTGGGTCAGGCCGAACTGTCCCAGGCCGATGCCGCGCTGCAGGCTGGCCAGCTCGGCCAGGCTGCACAGCAGGCGGCGGTCGCCCGCGAGTTGCTTGGCGGCGGCAGCGACATCGACCGGCTCGACCAGTCGATCAGCAATGCGCGTGCAACACAGGTGCATACCGTGGATCTGGTGGATCGCGCCCAGCAGGCACTGGCCGCCGGCCAGCTGGACGGTCCGCAGGGCGCAGGTGTGTTGTATCGGCAGATATTGCAGACCGATCCCGGCAACGCGGTGGCGGCACATGGTCTGGATCAGGTGGGTGATGCGCTGGCGGTGCGGGCACGCAAGGCATTCGATGCGAATGACGGCACCACGGCGAACGCCAGCATCGAGCAGCTCGCCGCCTTGCAGCCAAACAATGGTGCGCTGCCGGCGCTGCGCGCGCTGCAGGCGCAAGTACGCCAGCAGGACAACACTGAGCTGGATGCGGCACTCAAGCAGGGTCAGGATGCGTTGCGCGCTGGCCGCATCGGCGGTTCCGGGGACGACACCGCGCTGGCTCATTTCCAGGCTGCACTGGTGCTGGATCCAGGCAATGCGCAGGCCCGGAGCGGGCTAGGTGATGTGGCGGAGGCGCTGACTGTACAGGCGAACGCGGCGATCGATGCCGGCGACATGACGCAGGCCGGCAAGTTGCTTGATCAGGCCGCCGCCCTGGCACCGAAATCGGCCGACCTTGCTGCCGCACGGGCGCGACTGGCCAGCGCCGCGCGAGCGCCCGGCGCCACGCCGCCGTCGGATGACGACGTTGCAACTCCCGCACCGGCGCCACTGTCACCGCAGCAGAGCGCCGCGGTGGCACGGCTGGTGCAGCGCGCCCAGATGGCGACACGCAGCGGCAACATCATGATGCCGCCCGGCGACAGTGCGTATGACCTGTATCGCAGCGCGCTGGCGATCGATGGCAACAACGCCGATGCCATGCAAGGTCTGCAGGGATTGCCGGGCCAGGTCGAGCAACAGTTCAACCAGGATCTCGCCAACGGCAAGCTGGGGCAGGCCAACGACATGCTGGCGAACCTCGCCGATCTGGCACCGGGTGATGCGGCGCAAGGCGCACTCGGCAACCGGCTGGCATCGGCGTGGCTGGACCAGGCCGAGCAGCAGCTGTCGAACGGTGATCGTGCGGGTGCCTCGCAGTCGCTTGAGCGAGCCCGCAAGCTGGCACCGAATCACCCGCGCGTGCTGGATCTGAGCGCGCGCCTGCAGGCCAGTCAGTGAGCGCGGAATGACGGTACTGGTCCTTGGCGGCAGCAGTCAGATCGGTCATTTCCTGTTGCCACGACTGCAAGCCAGCGGCGAGCAAGTGCTGGCACTCAGTCGTCATCCACGGCTGCCGCAGGCCGGCGTCGACTGGCTGCAGGGCGCGCTGCCCAATGCGGTGCCGGAGCTGCCACCCTTGTCAGCGATCATCAGCTTCGGGCCGTTGTGGGCGCTGGCCGAATGGTTGGCGCTGGCCCCGCTGTGCGACGCGCCACGGGTGATTGCCACCAGCTCGATGAGCGCCGAGACCAAGCGTGATTCCAGCGTACCAGCCGAGCGTGAGGTCGCGCGCCAGTTGCGTGATGGCGAGGCGGCGCTGGCGGCGGCCTGTGCCCGCCATGGCTGCGCCTGGACGGTGCTGCGACCGACCCTGATCTACGGTGCCGGGCTGGACAAGAGCCTGACGCCGATTGCGCGGCGTGCGATGCGCCTGCGGCTGTTCCCGTTGCCGGCCGGCAGCGGCTTGCGCCAGCCGGTACATGCCGACGATATCGCGCAAGCTGTGCTGGCTGCACTCGAGTGCCCGGCAGCGGCCGGACGCATCGTGCCGATCGGCGGCGGCGAACGGCTGCCGGCAGCCGCCATGTTTGCACGCGTGCGCCAGAGCCTGCCGCGAGCCACGGTGCCGCTGCCGTTGCCGGCGTGGCTGTTGCGGCTGGGGCAGCATGCACTGCCGCCGTTGCGTGGTCCGCTGAACCGGCTCGACGCCGATCTGATTGCCGACAACGACGAGTTGCAGCGTTTGCTCGGGATCAGTCCGCGGCCGTTCCGTCCCGAATCGTCGATGTGGATGTCGCCCGTGTAGACGCGGCCACGTTGCCCTTGTTCTGCCCTGAAACCGGCCGCGACGTTCATATGCGCGCCGGGGTGCAGGCCCTATCATCGAACCACTTTGCTGCCGGATTCCCCCACGTTGGCCTTACTGACTCGTACTCGCTCGTTCGTGCATAGCTGCTGGCCGTGGTTGCGTATCCCGTTCTGGATCGGCACGGGCCTGCTGTTCGGCTTCGTGTTGCCATACACGCTGGTGCTGAACAAGCGCGTGCAGGATCGCTTCAATGACCTGGTCTTCGCTGTGCCCACGCGCGTCTATGCGCGGCCGCTGGCACTGGCTGCCGACACGCCGATGACACCAGCCGCGCTCGAACTGGAGCTGACCTTCGCCGGCTACAGCCAGGATGGCCATGGCGAGGTGGCCAGCAGCTGGATGAGGCAGGGCACCCGCTACACGATCTCCTCGCGCGGTTATGCCGGCCCGGATGGTGGCGAGCTGCCCAAGCGCATCCGCGTCACTCTGGGCAGCGGTGTGGTGCAGTCGGTGCAGGACATCGGTGCCGGCAAGAGCATGGCGCTGGCCCATCTGGATCCGGCACGCATCGCCACGCTGTACGGCGCCAAGCAGGAAGAGCGTCGCTTCGTGCGGCTGGCCGACGTACCGCCGCTGCTGCTCGGTGGTCTGCAAGCGGTCGAGGATCGCGATTTCAAGCACCACCTGGGCGTCGACTTCAGTGCGATCGCACGTGCCGCCTTCGCCAACCTGCGCGCCGGGCATACCGTGCAGGGCGGTTCGACGCTGACCCAGCAGCTGGTGCGCAATCTGTTCCTGAACCGCGACCAGAACTTCACGCGCAAGATCAACGAAGCGTTGATGTCGATGTTGCTGGAGGCGCATTACAGCAAGGACCGGATTCTCGAGGCCTACGTCAACGACGTGTTCCTCGGTCAGCAGGGCGATCAGGCGGTGCATGGTTTTGCTGCGGCGTCGGAGTTCTACTTCGGTCGCCGGCTGGAGGATCTGCGGCCGCAGGAGATCGCCTTGCTGGTCGGCATGGTGAAGGGGCCGAGCTACTACGACCCGCGCCGCGCGCCCGAACGTGCACTGACCCGGCGCAATCTGGTGCTGCAGGAGTTCGTCAGCACGGGTTTGCTCACCGCAGCACAAGCCAATGCGGCGCAGGCTGCCCCGCTGGATGTCGTCAGCAATGGCCAGTTGCCGCACAATCGCTTCCCGGCCTTCATGCAGCTGGTACGCACGCAGATCATCAACGATTTCGACGACGATACCCTGAGTCAGGGCAATCTGTCGGTCTTTACCACGCTCGATCCCGCCGCTCAGCTATATGCAGAGCAGGCGATCACCAGCACCATGAAGGGGCTCGGCAAGCGTGCCGACATGCTGCAGGCGGCAGCCGTGGTAACCGATGCGCAGAGTGGCAGCGTGCTGGCCGTGGTCGGCAGCAAGATTCCGGGCGACCAGGGCTTCAACCGCGCGCTCGATGCACGGCGCCCGGTCGGTTCGACGATCAAGCCGTTCGTCTACCTGGTGGCGTTGACCCAGCCCGAGCGCTGGAACCTGGCCAGCCAGCTCGATGACAGTCCGATCAGCATGCGCCAGCCCGATGGCAGCAGCTGGACGCCGCAGAACGACGACAACCAGAGTCATGGCCAGGTGCCGATGGTCAATGCGCTGGCGCAGTCGTGGAATCTTGCCAGCATCCGCCTCGGTCTGAGCGTGGGCATACCGCGAATCAAGGCGTTTCTCGAATCGTTCGGTCTCAGCAACGTCAATCCAGGTCCGTCGCTGCTGATCGGCGCGCTGGATCTGGCGCCGCTGCAACTCACCCAGCTGTACCAGTATCTGGCGGCCGACGGCCACGCGCTGCCGCTGGTGGCGGTGCGCGGCGTGGTCGACGGCAACGGCCTCACCATCAAGCGTTACCAGGTGCAGGGCGGCAACGGCGAATATCAGGATGCCGTGCATCTGACTACCTGGGCGATGCAGCAGGTGGCGTTGCGCGGCACCGCGAGCGCGATCGGCAGTTCCGGACTGGCCTCGTTGCACGCGGCCGGCAAGACCGGCACCAGCAACGACACGCGTGACAGCTGGTTTGCCGGCTTCACCGGCGAACATCTGGCAGTGTTCTGGATGGGTCGCGACGACAACAAGTCGACCGGTCTGTTCGGCGCCACCGGTGCGCTGCGTGCGTGGCGCGAGCTGTTTGCCAAGTTGCCGACTCAGCCACTTTCCGCCGCGCCGGCCGCCGGGCTGGAGATGGCATGGATCAACCCGGCCGACGGCAAGCGCACCGAGTCGCAATGCGAAGGCGCGCTGCAGGTTCCGGTGATTGCCGGCACACTTTCCAGTGATACCGAAGGCTGCTTCTGGCAGGGTGTGCAGAACCTGTTCGGTGGTGGCGATCACCCAGCCTCCACCAGCAGCGCCACGCCTGCCGCAACCGATACTCCTATCCGGAACTGACCATGTTGCATCCGTTCAAGCGATTCTCCGCGACTTCCGTACTGCTCGCAGTCAGTCTGCTTGCCGGCTGCAGTCTGTTCGAGCGGACGCCAGCGCCGGTCACGCCGGCCGCGGTGCCGGATCACGACATGATCGGTGCGATCCACGCCGCCGGCGATCGCGAAAAATCCATCATCGACGTCAATCCGCTGCGCGATCCCGGTGTGGCCATGTTGCAGGATCAGGCCAGGAATGATGAGCAGGCCGGCCGCTATGCCGACGCGGCAGCCAAGCTCGACCAGGCACTCAAGCTCAGCCCTGAGTCGCCCGACCTGCTGCAGGAACGCGCGGAAATGGCGATACGCCTGAAGGACTACGCCACCGCCGAACGGCTCGCCCACCAGTCGTGGTCACTCGGTCCCAGGCTGGGCCCGCTGTGTGCGCGCAACTGGCAGACCGTCGTGGAAATGCGTCTGCAGGCCGGTGACGAAGCCGGCGCCGATACCGCGCGCAAGTGGGTGCAGCAGTGCCACAAGGCGGGTGTTTCGCGGTATTGAGTCAAGGATGCCTGCGGCGGTTCGCTATCTTGATGTACTCATGCAGTTCTGCGGCGAGTCCGCGCACGCTGCCACGATGCGCATGAAGCGGGTAGCTTTAGAACAATGCCCCCAGCAACAGCACGATGCCAACGATGCTCACTGCCCAGGCCAGGGTGCGTACGTAGGCAACGCCGGCAGCGTACAGCGGCACGTAAACCAACCGGCTCCAGAAGTAGAGCTGCGTACCGAGCACGGTCATGTTGTCGTGACGCTGCAGCAGATGGCCGGCGAGCACGACGGCGAGGAACAGCGGGAAGGTTTCCAGGAAGTTGGCGCGGGCGCGATCGAACCGACCGCCGATGCCAGTGAGCGGTGGCAGGACGGCGTCGCGTGCACCTGCGGCCCAACCCAGGCCGCGCTGGCTGACGGAAAAAGTCGCGGCGATCGCGATCTGCACCAGCCCCAGCACAACACTCCAGCACAGCATGCTCAGTTCGGTCGTCATGATGCGTTTCTCCCGTGGTGGTGTCGGCATGGTGAAGCATTGCCATAGCCCATGCCAGTGGATGACCAGGTTTGCCGCGTCGACCTACTCGGCCATACTTGAGGGATGACCGATTTCGATGACAGCGGGTCCGACGATGTGGGTACCTTGCTCGGAGCCGATGGCCCGTTCGCGCGCGAGCTGCCGAACTTCGCGCCGCGGCTGGCGCAGCAGGCGATGGCGCGCGCGGTGCAGCACGCGATCGCCGGACGCGACACGCTGATTGCCGAGGCTGGTACCGGTACCGGCAAGACCTTCGCGTATCTGGTGCCGGCGTTGTTGTCCGGCGAGCGCGTGATCATCTCCACCGGAACCAAGACGCTGCAGGACCAGCTGTATTTCCGTGATTTGCCGAAAGTGCGTTCGGTGCTGGGCGCGCGGCTGAAGACGGCTTTGCTGAAAGGGCGCGCGAACTATCTGTGCCTGTACCGGCTCGACCAGACCGTGCGCGAGGGCGCCACCTACGAACGCACGCAGGCGGCGCAGCTGGCGACGATCCGCGCATGGTCGGCGCGTACGCGCCGTGGCGACCGGATGGAGCTGGCCGAGGTGCCGGAAGAATCACCACTGTGGCCGCGTGTCACCTCCACGCCGGAAAACTGCCTTGGCGTGGAGTGTCCGTTCTTCGACGACTGTCATGTGGTGAAGGCGCGCCGCGAGGCGATGGAGGCGGACGTGGTGGTGGTCAATCACCATCTGCTGTTTGCCGATCTGGCGTTGAAGCAGGAGGGTTTCGGCGAGATCCTGCCGGGCGCGGCCGCCTTCATCCTGGATGAGGCGCACCAGATTCCCGAACTGGCGGGCCAGTTCTTTTCGCAGAGCATCAGTGCGCGTCAGCTGAGCGAACTGGCGCAGGATGCGCTGACCGAATGCAACGGCATCACCGGCGCGATCGGCCTTCTGCTGGAGCCGGTGGAGGCGCTGCAGGATGCGCTGCGCAAGCTGCGGCTGGCGATGGATGCCTTGCCATCGCGCGGTGCGTTCCAGCAACTGGAGGATCGTGCCGGTGTGCGCGAGTCGCTGCACGACCTGCGCGAACTGCTGGCCACGCTGGCCGAGCTGCTCGCTTCGCAGGACGAGCGTTCGCGCGGCTTCGCCAATCTGCACGAACGTGCCGAGTTGTTCACTGGACGGCTGGACCGCATCGTCGAGTCGCACGGTGATCGTGATGTGCGCTGGTACGAGACATTTCCACGTGGCTTCGCGCTGTACGCCACGCCACTGGATCTGGCGGTGCCGATGCGCGGCCTGCGCGAGCGTACCCATGCGGCGTGGATCCATACTTCAGCCACGCTGTCGGTGGCTGGCAACTTCGATCACTTCGCGCGCCAGCTCGGGTTGGATGATCCGCAGACGCTGAGTCTGGAAAGTCCGTTCGATTATGCGCGACAGGCATTGTGCTACCTGCCATCCGGCCTGTCCGATCCGAACGCACGCGATTACACCGAACAGGTGATCGAGACGGTGTTGCCGGTGCTGCACGCCTCGAATGGCCGCGCGTTTCTGCTGTTCACCTCGCATCGCGCGCTGCGTCGAGCGGCTGAGCTGCTGCAGGACAAGGTGCCGTGGCCGCTGTTCGTGCAGGGCACTGCACCGCGGCCGCGACTGCTGGAGGAATTCCGCGCCAGCGGCCATGGTGTGTTGCTGGGTGCGGCGAGTTTCTGGGAAGGCGTCGACGTGGTCGGCGAGGCGCTCAGCGTGGTGGTGATCGACAAGCTGCCATTCGCTGCGCCCGACGATCCGGTGCTGACGGCGCGGCTGGAGGCACTCGAACAATCCGGCATCAATCCGTTCATGGGCTGGCAGGTGCCCAGCGCGGTGATCGCGCTGAAGCAGGGCGCGGGTCGGCTGATCCGCGACGTGCACGATCGCGGCGTGCTGGTGCTGTGCGATCCGCGGCTGACCACCAAGGGCTATGGCAAGCTGTTCCTGGCCAGCCTGCCGTCGATGCCGCGCACGCGCGAGCTGGCGGATGTGCAGGCATTCTTTGACAATGCCAAAGCCTCGGCAGCCGCCGCAGGTTGAGGAGGCGGGACATGGCAAAGGCGATCGGACTGGGCGGGATCTTCTTCAAGGCACGCGACCCGGCTGCCCTCAGCGCGTGGTACGCGAAGCATCTTGGCCTGTCTCTCGAAGACTGGGGTGGCGTGCGTTTCGACGAGGATGCTGCGCGTCCCGGTTTCACGTTATGGGCACCGTTCGCCGCCGACACCGGCTACTTCGCGCCGAGTGTGCAGCCGTACATGGTCAATTTCCGCGTGGATGATCTCGATGCATTGCTGACGCAACTGCGCGCGGCCGGGGTCACGGTGGACGAGCGCACCGACACTAACGAACTGGGCAGCTTCGGATGGATCATGGATCCGGAAGGCACGCGCGTCGAACTGTGGCAGCCGCCGGCGTAAACGTGCGTGCATGCGCCTGACGACAAATGCGAGGATCCGACGATGACGGCCGAGACGGAACCCGATCTGTTCACCTCACCTGAGCTTCTCGGTGTGCTGGAAGAACTGCGTGAACGCGAACCGATCTTTCATCGCCCCGAGTTCGGCGCCAGCCGCGCCGACTTCGAGCGCATGACCGAGACGGACTTCCGGGAAGTGGGCGCCTCCGGTCGGCGCTACAGTCGGCAGTACGTACTCGACGTGCTCGACGCACGGCGTGACTCGCTCGAACCGGATATATGGGAGACCTCCGAATTCCACTGTCGCCAGCTCGCCACGGATATCTACCTGCTCACCTATACGTTGCGACAGGACTCACGACTGACCCGGCGCGCGACTATCTGGCGGCATGCGTGGGACGGTTGGAAGATCGTGTTTCACCAGGGCACTGAAGTAGCAGGAAGCTGAGCCGTCAGTCCAGGGCTGCGCCGAAGCGATCATTTCGCGGAAGGTAGTGATGCTGAGGGTCCAGTGAAGCGGCTACGTAACGCGAGCGACCGACGATCTCGCCGCGCGGGAAGAAGCCGAAATAGCGCGAATCCATGCTGTTGTCGCGATCGTCGCCGAGCAGCAGGTACTGACCCGCGGGTACCTTCACCGGCCCGAAGTTGCTGGCCGGGCTGGGCCAATTCACGGACAGCCGTATTGCGTGACGCATGTCGCCATAATGTTCGATTTCGTAATGCGCCGGATTCAGCAGGTCGTCGTGGATGCCGCCGTAACTTCCGTTGGCGTAGCTGGCCGCATGGCCGTTGATGTAGAGCACGTTGCCGCGCATCGCCACTTCATCGCCAGGCAGGCCGATCACCCGTTTCACCAGCCGTTCGTTGGCGGCGTGGGAATCCAGCACCACGATGTCGCCGCGTTGCGGGTCGGCCAGATGCAGCAGCGAGATGTGGGTCAGCGGCAGGCGGATGTCGTAGGCCGCCTTGTCGACGAGGATGCGGTCGCCGATCTTGATGGTGGGCTGCATCGAACCGGTCGGCACCACGTTCCAGTCAGCCACCGCGCTGCGGAACATGATCATGCACAGCATGAAGGTGATGAAACCTTTGTTGCGTGCCAGAAACTTCGCGAGCGTGTGCATGAGTTCCCCTGTCCTTCGCCGGATTGGCGTTTCAGCGGTGCAGTGCTGTTGCGGCCTGTGATGGAGTGACCATGTGCACGGAGCGAAGTTTCACGGATACGGCGCGGCCATCTCGCGCAACCGCTCTGCCGTTTCCGCATCGGCCGGTACGAAGGCTTCCAGCGCAAGTTCGGCGAGGGTGATGTCGACCGGACTGCCGAACACGGTGGTGGTGCTGAGCATGGAAAGCACCACGCCGTCGACTTCCAGTTGCATGGGCACGGCGATGGCGGAGGGCATGGCGACTTCGGCGATGGCGTCGGGCGCGGGCAGCGCCTGCAATTCGCGCAATAGGGCGAGCAGTTGTGGATCGTGGCAGGCATCGATCTGCTGGCGCAGGCGGTGCAGCAGATGCGCGCGCCATTGCGCGAGATTGCGGATGCGTGGGGCGAGTCCGGCGGAGTGCAGGCTCAGGCGCAATACGTTGATCGGCGGTTGCAGCAGTTCGGGTGCCACGCCAGTCAGCAGGCGCAGCGTGGCCTGGTTGCTGGCGACGAGTTGCCAGTAGCGGTCGACGGCGAGTGCGGGATACGGCTCCAGGCCTTTCAGCAGCAGGTCGATGGTGTGGCGGGCGGTGGCCAGTGCGGGATCGTCCAGCGGCCGTTCCTTGAAGGCCGGGGCAAAACCGGCGGCGGTCAGCAAGGCGTTGCGTTCGCGCAGCGGGAGGTCGAGGTATTCGGCCAAGTGCAGGATCATGTCGCGGCTCGGTTGCGAGCGACCTGACTCGACGAAGCTCAGGTGCCGCGTGGAGATCTCGGCACCGGTGGCGAGGTCGAGTTGGCTCAGGCGCCGATGACGGCGCCATTCGCGCAACAGATCGCCGACGGGGCGTGGGGTATCGGTAGGCAGGGCGCTCATGGCGTGATGATGCCAGTGCGCGCCCATGCCGTGGTGTGCGGGTGCCGTCGAAATCATGCGGCGGCCTGGGTGCATGGGGCTCTAGTGCGCCCGGAAACAGGTGTCTCCCGCACGAAGGTGAGGATGTCGGTCGTCAGCCGCTCGAAGTGAGTGTGGTACAGGCCATGCGGCGCACCGGCATATTCGAGGTAGCGGCTGTGCGGTACCAGCGCTGCGATGGCGCGGCCCTGCTGCACTGGCTCGCTGACGTCGCGGTCGCCATGCACGACGAGCAGCGGTACGTCGATGGCGCACAGTTCGTCGCGTTGATCCACATGCGTGGCGCGGAAGCATTCGACCAAGGCGTGCAGCGAGGCATCGAGCACGATGTCGATGGTGTGACGGATGGTTTCCGGCGAGGTACCGGTTTCGGCGGGAAGGAAGAAACCGTCTGCGCTGTCGGCCAGCCATTTCGGCAAGTCGCGGCGCATATCGGCCAATGCCAGTTCGGCCGTGGCGTTGTCCATGCTCCATGCATCGCGGCTGCCGTCGAGATAGCTCGGTGCCACCGGGGCCAGATACACCACGCGGGCGATACGTCCGCTGCCATGGCGGGCGAGGTAGCGCGTGCATTCGCCGGTGGCCATCGAGTGGGCGACCAAGGTGACCTCACGCAGGTTCAGGTGATCGAGCAGCTCGGCCAGGTCGTCGGCGAGGCGGTCGTAATGGTAGCCGCGGCCGGGATCATCGGAGCGACCGTGGCCGCGTCGATCCATCGCGATGCAACGGAAGCCGAGTTCATTGAAGTACAGCATGTGCGATGCCCAGGCGCGCGAGTCGAGCGCCCACGAACTGACGAACACGATGGGCTGGCCGCTACCCCAGTCACGGTAGAGCAGGCGGGTACGATCGCTGGTTTCGAAATGACTCATGGTGGAAGTCCTCTTGGGTTGGCAGGAAGGGCCACGGCTGCGGGCCGCCGCCCAGGGGTTCAGGCGGCGACCGGCACCTTGTCGAGGAAGCCGTGCACCTGGCGGATGCGACCCTCGTCGAGCACGGCAACATCGAAGCCGATCACCAGCGGCTCGTCCGCACCGGGTTCGGCCAGGTGCCAGTGGAAACGGGCGATGTCGTGGTGTGCATCGACGTTGCCGGCGAGGCGGAACACGTGGCCGGGGAACATGCTCTGCACCGCGGCGATGGTGGCGTCGATCGCCTCCCAGCCGCGTGCCTCGATCAATGGGTCGGTATAGGTGGCGTGTTCGGCGTAGACGTCCTCGATCAGTGCGCGTCGGCGCAGCGCGTCGGTCTCGTTCCATCCCTGCAGGTATTTCTCGATGAGTTGGCGAGTGGTGTTCATGGCGTGTGCTCCTTTGCTGTGGGTGTGGATACAGCTTGCGGGCACTACGTGGGTGAGGCGATTACCTTGCAGGTAATGGAATGAGTCGCGTACGGGTAGGCGATGGCCGCATGAATGCCCGCGTTTCGCCCGCGGCGGCGCCGCACGTGCTGCTGTGATGGGCACTCCGGACAACTGGGGAGTGCAGGACATGCGCAATCGGGCACTTGGAGCAATAGCCACCGTGCTGGGCGGGCCACCGTCAATCCCGCCAGCCGCTATCATGGTGCAACCATGAATCTGCTTGCGATCGAAACCGCTACTGAAGCCTGCTCCGTTGCCCTGATCCACGGCGACGAACTGATCGCGCGCAGCGAAATGGCACCACGCCGGCACACCGAGCTGGTGCTGCCGATGGCCGATGCCTTGCTGGCTGAAGCCGGCATCGGTCGTCATGCACTGGATGCGATCGCCGTGGGCCGTGGCCCCGGGGCGTTCACCGGTGTACGGCTCGGCGTGTCGCTGGCGCAAGGTATGGCGCTGGCACTGGATCTGCCGGTGATCACGATTTCATCGCTGGCCGCGCTGGCGCTGGAAGCGCCGGAAGAGGAAGGCACCGCGATCCTCGCCGTGATCGATGCGCGCATGGGCGAGATCTATGCCGCCTGTTACCGTCGGGATGACAACGGCGGATTGATCGCGCTGGACGACGAACGCATCTGCACCGCCGAGACCCTGCAGTTGCCGCAAGCCGCTGCGTGGCAGGTCGTCGGCAGCGGCTGGGCTACTTATGCCACGGTGTTGTGCGAACGCCTTACTGGCACGCTGCATTCGGCCGATGGCTTGCGCTATCCACAGGCTGCGCATGTCGCCGAGTTGGCGCTGCGCGAATTCAAGGCTGGCCATGCGCAGGCGCCGGAGCTGGCGTTGCCGGTGTATCTGCGCGACAAGGTGGCGTTGACCCTGGTGGAGCAGGGTAAGGTGTGAGCTTTGTACGTTGGCGCAATCGGAGCAAGAGTGATCAATTGAGCGGCAGCAGCTGGTTTATCAAGCAACGTATGCCCCTATGACTGTTTGGAAATTCGCAACGATCGTGTCATCTTCATGCGTACTTGCGTTGAGTGTATTCGGCGTATTTATTTTACTGCAGGCCGATGGAACAGCGAGGCTGGATTCTCACGGTGTAGCGGTCCTCGCGGGAACTGTTTTGTATCTTGAATTGTTCATATTCGCGCTTGTTTCGTTGGCGGGATATTTCTTCAAGACGTTCGGAAAAATTCGCAAGGGTGAAGATTGGCAAACGATGGTCCGCGGGGTTGGGATACGCGACCTGTGGGGTCTCATCGTTTCAATAGCTCTCGGCATCGTCTCTCTATTGATTGGCAGATATCTCTTCAATTTGGGGCGATAGGGACGCGCTTCAGTCGAGGAGAAACTTCAAATGAACAAAAGTCTAGATGAGCTTTTCGACCAGGCAGACAAGCAGCTGCAGGATCTGGAGGCCGAATCTCGTGAAAAGGAGGCTGCCAAGCCGATTGACCAAGAAGTCGATCGGGAAGATTTGCTTCGTTTCAATCAGCCTTCCATCGGCCAGCAGTCCTATGCGGCTCGTCACCCTTACCAGGTGTGGTTTTCAATCGCACTGGTACCGCTGCTTGCGATGCAGATCTACTGGGTGTTTACGGCGCCACGAGCAACAGGTCCATACCACTTGGTTATGGGTAAAGTACAAAGTAGCTCCGCTATTTGGTCTGGCCGCATGCACTACGGAACTGTAATTGCTTCGGAGGTAGCGTTGCCGGATGGCCGGGTTGTCAGCATTCGCGTGGATTCAGGCAGGTTCCTGCGTGCAGGTACGGTTGTAGGTGTTCGTGTATACGACACAGGCGCCGTCGCACCCGATCGACTGTTGTAGCGATTGAATAATTTGTTGCTGATTTACGTTTTCCCGAAGATGTACGTCGGAAATGATGGATCTGCAATTTCTGCATGAGCCACACGATGTCCTGTCTCACATCTGCCCAATCACCAGCTGTACCAGCAAGCTGCTCACTGACACGGCGATCCACACGCCCAGACCTAGCAGGATCGGCCGTGCACCGCTGGCGGCCATTCGGCGCAGGTTGGCCGACAGACCAATTGCAGTCAGCGCGACGATGATCAGGAATTCCGCCAGCAGGTGGATCGCTGGCTGGATGACGACGGGGATCAGCCCAGCGGTGCGCACCGCTGAGGCAACCAGAAACCACAGGATGAACCACGGGAAGATGCTGGCGAGGCTGAAATGGCCGACGCTGCCTTCCTGCTTGTGCCGGCGTTTTTCGCGTGTGGCGACCACGAAGGCCAGCACCAGGCAGACCGGGATGATCAGGGTGGCGCGGGTCAGCTTGACGATGGTGGCGTAGTCGCCGGCGGCGTGGCTGTAGCTGTAGCCGGCGGCGACGACCGACGAGGTGTCGTTGATAGCGGTGCCGGCCCACAGGCCGAAGCCCATGTCGGACATGTGCATCAGGTGACCGAGCAGCGGGAACAGCAGCACCGCGACCAGGTTGAACAGGAAGATGGTGGAGATCGCGAACGCGGTGTCGTGGTCGTCCGGCCGGATGATCGGGGTCACCGCGGCAATTGCCGAGCCGCCACAGATCGCAGTGCCCACGCCGATCAGGATCTTCAGCTTGTCGTGCACGCCGAGCCAGCGCCCAATCAGCCGCGCGGCGAGGAAGGCCACGGTCATCGTCACCAGGGTCACCGACAGCGATTCGAAGCCGGTCTTCGCCACCTGGCTGAGGCTGAGTCCGAAACCCAGCGCGATGATCGACCACTGCAGCACGTACTTGCCGGCGAATGCGATGCCCGGCTGGTAACGCTCGCCCGGAGACAACAGGTTGCGCACGATGATGCCGAGCACGATACCGATCACCGGACCACCGATCAGCGGCGCGTAACGTCCCAGCGCCATGGCCAGTACACCGATCGCCACCGCCAGCAACAGGCCCGGTGCGCGCATGCGCAGCGTGGAATGGGTAAGGGTGGCGATGGATGACGCGTTCATGCATGGACTCCGACAGTTGCGCCATTGTCCGCGTCCGCATCAATCAGGAAAACTTGGAATATCTGATCAGATGTATAAGGAGGACTGATAAGATCAGCTGATGATCAATATCAGTCCGCGCCAGCTGGATGTGTTCGTGCAGATCGCGTTGCACGGCAGCGTGCGTGCCGCCGCTGAGCGGCTGTACCTGACCCAGCCGGCCGCCAGCATGGCGCTGGCGGAAATGGAGCGGCAGCTGGATGCGCCGGTGTTTGCGCGCGAGCGCGGTCGCTTGCGCCTGAACGCGCGCGGACGCGAATTGCTGCCGCTGGCGCAGGAACTGCTGGAGAGGCATGCCGAATTCGGCCGGCGCGGCAGTGAAGATGGCACCGCGCTGGGGGGGGAGCTGCGCATCGGCGCCAGCAACACCGTGGGCAATTACCGCGTCGGTGAACTGCTGGGCGCGTTCGTGCGCGCGCATCCGCAGGTGGCGATTCGTCTGCGTGTGGGGAACACCGAGACGATTGCCGCCGGCGTGCTCGATCATAGTCTGGACATTGGTTGTGTCGAAGGGCCGGTGACCCACCCTTTGCTGGAAGTGCGGCCATGGCGTGACGACCTGCTGGTGGTGTGCGCACCGCCGGAGCATCCCCTGGCGCGCAAGCGCAGCCTCAAGCCGGCGGATTTCGCTGGCGCTCGCTGGGTGCTGCGCGAGCCCGGTTCGGCCACGCGCGCGATCAGCGAACGCGTGCTGGCACAGTTGCCGCCCGGCGAGACCGTGCTTGAACTCGACCAGATCGAGGCGATCAAGCAGGTCGTGGTCGCCGGACTCGGCATCGCCTGCCTGCCCGTGGTCGCGGTGACCGATGCGCTGGCAACGGGACGGTTGAAGGCGCTGAAAACGCCGTTCCTGGACCTGCGCCGCAAGCTTTCGTTGCTGTTGCACAGGCAGAAATATCGCGGAGCCTTGCTGGATGCCTTTCTCGACAGCACCGGCTTTGGCGGCTGAGTTCGCGCAGAAGTCTGCAGGCCATCCATGGCCTGCGAAATCCCTGAAGTCGTGTGCGTGCGAGAGTCGCTGGAATAAAGCGTGATTCGCGGCAGTTCTATTGCTTCGCCGCCACAAGCGACATGCTGGTTCCGCGCAGCTTGTCGTTGACCGCGATGGTCATCGTCTTGCCATCGGCCGCAACCGTCATTTTCGCGATGCTGATCACCTTGCCATCGCGCTTGTCAGTTTCCTGCAGGGTGTTCTTGTCGAGCTTCTTCACCGAGACGCTGGTGGTCCCCGGATCGCCCTTGTATGGCGCATCCGTGCCATCCGTTTTCGCACTGTAGGACTGCCCGGTCGGACTGGTCATGCTCAGGCTGTCGCCGTCGACCTTGTAGGTGAAGGTCAGCCCGTTGTCCGAGACATTGCCGTAGCTTGTCGTTCGCCATGAACCGGAAATGGCGTGCGCGCCGGCCGGACCCTTGGCGACGCGCATCATGGTGCCTTTGCCCGTCACCGGATCCGCATTGGTGTTGCTGCTGTCGGTGAATTCGAATGTCGCCGTCTTGTCGTCGGGAGCCACCGTCATGGTGGATGTTGCGACGACCTTGCCGGCTTTCTTGTCTGTTTCCTGGATGGTGTGATCGTCGACAACCTTGACGGCCATCATGTCGAAATATGGGTGCCCGGTGACCTGCTGGCCCGTGCCGTCTGCCTTGATGCTGATCGCCGGGGCGCAGGTCTTGCAGTCGTACATGCCGTTCTGCAGCAGCAGGACGTCCGGCTTCTTCGGTGCATGGACCTTGCTCAGGTCGACCTTCCAGGTGCCGTCGAAGGCACTCTGTGCCATGGCTGGCGTGGGCATCCACCAAGCCACCAGCAGTCCTCCGAGCAGTCCGGCAAAAAGTGATTTCTTCACGATGGTTCCTCCCCGTAACCGTTGATCGGTGCGCGGGATAGTCGGAGTTGCCGTGTTGAATTCCGGGTCGTCCGAATCACACGCTGCCGCATTCCCCTGACCGTCGACAGTGCGCCGGGATATGTAAAAAGTACCGGAACCATTCGTGAAAAATTGGGAATCAGGGGGCTGCGAATGCATTGCCTGTCGATGGGCTGCAGGCGGGATGCCTGAATTTCAGTTCAGGGCTGAAGCGCCCACGATTTCGCTCAGCAGAGCCTCGGCTTGTTCGTGCGTATGTGCACGCAACAGCCGTGCGGCATGGCGTCGAAGGTGAGTGTGGTCAAGCGTGGCCAGGCGGTCGCGCACCTGCAGGATCTGCCCCGGATGCATGCTGAATTCGTGCAGGCCCAGCATCAGAAGCAGCGCGGTGAAGTTCACGTCGCCGGCGATCTCGCCGCACAGGCTCACCGGTTTCTTCGCGCGGCGTCCGGCGCTGATCACGTGCGACAACAGTCGCAGCAGGGCTGGTTGCAGCGGGTTGTAGATGTTCTCCAGCGCATCGTTGCCGCGGTCGGCGGCGAGCACGTACTGGGCCAGGTCGTTGGTGCCGATGGCGAGGAAATCGGCGTGCTCCAGCAGTGCGCGCACGTTGATCGCTGCCGCAGGCACCTCGATCATCGCACCGAGAGGCAGCTTCTCCGGCAGGTCGATGTTCTCGCGCTTGAGTTCCTGCCGGGCCAGCTTGAACAGCGTGCGCACCGCGATCAGTTCGTCCGGCTGGGTCACCATCGGCACCAGCACGCGCACCGGACCGTAGCAGGCAGCGCGCAGGATCGCGCGGATCTGGGTGGAGAACACTGCCGGGTAACGCAATGACAGGCGCACGCCGCGCACGCCGAGCGCCGGATTGTCCTCGCCGCGCAGCACCAGGCCGGCGGCATCGGCCTTGTCGGCACCAAGATCCAGCGTGCGGATCGTCACTGGCAGGCCGCCCATGCCCATCACCAGGTCGCGATAGGCGATGAACTGTTCGTCTTCGGATGGCAGTCCCTTGTGCTTGAGGAACAGGAATTCGGTACGGTACAGGCCGACACCGTCGGCACCGCGCGCGCGCGCGTTTGCCACGTCGGCGGGGGTTTCGGCGTTGGCGTACAGGCAGATTTCGACATCGTCGCGAGTGCGCGTGGGCGCGTTCGCCAGCTTGGCCAGGCGGCGCCCCTCGATCACCGCCTCGCGCTGCCAGGCGCGATAGCGCGACAGGTCCTGCGCGGTGGGGTGCACGATCGCTTCGCCGCGCTCGGCGTCGAGCAGGATCAGGTCGTCGTCGTGGATGTTCGACAGGGCGTCGCGGGTGCCGACCAGCATCGGCAAGCCGAGGCTGCGCGCGAGGATCGCGCTGTGCGAATACGGGCTGCCGGAACTGCCGACCACGCCGAGCAGGCCGTTACCGGCCAGCTGCGCCATGTCGGCCGGCGCGATGCTGTCGGCGATCAGGATCTCGCCCACACGCGCGGCCAGCTTGCGTTCTTCTGGACTGGTCTGCCGCTGCAGGGCGGAGATCACCCGATTGATCACCTGCTCGACGTCTTCCTTGCGGCTGCGCAGATACGGATCGTCCATGGCCTCGAACACGGCGGACAAACGGTCGCGCTGTTTCTTCAGTGCGGCGCCGGGGCGGTAGTGGCCGATCCGGACCAGATCATCCAGTCCGCGCAGCAACTCCGCGTCGTCCAGCAACAGGCTGTGCGCATCGATGAACTCGTTGACTTCGCGCGCCAAGGCGCCATGCAGCTTGCCGCGCAGTTCGCGCAGCTCTTGCCGGGCCGTGTCCAGCGCCCGGTGCAGATGCTCCAGCTCGACCTCGATCTCTTCCTCGGCCAGCGGCCGGGTGTCGACGGTGTAGCGGCTGGGCTGCACCAGCCGGGCCCGTCCCAGCGCCATGCCGTGGGCAGCGATCGTGCCGTTGAGCACGTGCCTCATGCGCGCCGCTTCTCATGCCGGATCGGCATGGGCAGGGCAACCAGCAGCTTGGCAGACGCACGATCCATTCAGGCTCCTTCGTCGAACTTGCGCTCGAACAGCGCGGCTACGGCGGTCAAGGCGGATTGCTCATCCGGGCCGTCGACGCGGATGGTCAGCGGGGTGCCGATACCGGCGGCCAGCATCATCACGCCCATGATGCTCTGCGCGTTGATCTCGCGACCCTTGCTGACCAGCCACACGGTGGATTTGAAACCCTGCACCAGCTGCACCAGTTTGGCGGAGGCACGCGCGTGCAGGCCGAGCTTGTTGGAAACGACGATTTCTTGTTCAAGCATGATCGATGAAGATTCCCCCGCGGCCACCGCTGGCCGCAATCTCGGCCAGTTCGTCCAGTGGTTTTTCCGCATAGTTGAGTACGCGCAGCAGCATCGGCAGGTTGAGCCCCGACACGCAGCGAATATGGACACCCAGCGCACCGAGCGACAGGCCGATATTGCATGGCGTGGCGCCGTACAGATCGGCCAGTACCAGCACGCCATCGCCCTGGTCGAGTTCGCGCGCATGGCGCACGGTCAGTGTACGCATCACGTCAGGATCGGACTGTGGCGGAATCTCCACTGCAGCGACTTGCAGCGGCAGTTTCGGCATCACGTGATGCGCGGCGGATATCAGTGCCTGGCCGACCGCCTCGTGGGTCATCAACAGCAAGCCGACGCTCATGACACGCTCCCGGTGATGTGTTCATGCAGCATGATCTTCATTCCAGCTCACGATGGAAGGTGAGCACACCTTCGCGGCGATCGCGGTAATAGGCAGCGAGCTTCTCGACCAGGTAGACCGAACGGTGCCGACCGCCGGTGCAGCCGACCGAGATCGTCACGTAGCTGCGATCGTCCTGCTCGAAGCGCGGCAGCCATGCATCGAGCCAGCGCGCGGTATCGACGAAGTATTCGGTGACCAGCGGTTCGGCGTCGAGGAATTCGCGCACCGCTGCATCCTTGCCCGACAGCGGGCGCAGATGCGCATGCCAGTGCGGGTTCGGCAGGCAGCGCGCGTCGAACACGAAATCCGCATCCAGCGGCAGGCCGCGGCGGAACGCAAACGACTGGAACATCAAGGTGAGTCCCTCGGTCGCCTGTGCGTAACCGGTGGCGACGAGGCGGCGCAGCTGGTGCACGTTCAGTTCACTGGAATCGATCACCTTCTCGGCGATCGCCATCAGTGGACGCAGCAACCGGCGCTCCTCGACGATCGCGTCGGCCAGCGACACGCGGCGGGTGGCCAGCGGATGGCGGCGACGGGTTTCCGAATAGCGCTTGATCAGCACCGCATCGCTGCAGTCCAGAAAGATCAGGTGCACCTGCACGCCGGCGGCGGCCAGTCCCGACAGTACGGTCGGCATGTGCGCGAAATCCGCGCCGCGGTTGCGCACGTCCACGCCTACCGCGATGCGCCGGTGCTTGCTGTTGCCTTCGATCACGGCGTTGACCAGTTGCGGCAGCAAGGCCGAGGGCAGGTTGTCGACGCAATAGAACTCCAGGTCCTCCAGCGCACGCAGCGCCACCGTCTTGCCGCCACCGGACATGCCGGTGAGCACGATCAGGTGGATCTCGTGCGGATCGACCAGCGGATTGAGCAGGGGTGGATTGGTCTCGTTCATGGCATCACCACGGAGGCAGCCGACGCAGCTGGTGCGCCTGGCGATCGATGAAGGTCTGTGCGGGGTCGATCCCCTTGCTCTTCAGCGCGTGGCTGCGCACAGCCGCCTCGACCAGCACGGCCAGATTGCGTCCAGGCGCCACCGGGATGGTGATCATCGGTACCGGCACGTCGAAGATCTCGCGATGGCCGATGTCGCCGGTGAGGCGGGTCAGCGCATCGGTTTCCTCGCCCTCGCGCATGGGCTTGAGGTGGATCACCAGTCGCAGGTACTTGGACGGCTTGACCGACATGTGGCCGAACATCTCGCGCACGTTGAGCACGCCGAGGCCGCGCACTTCCAGCAGGTCCTGCAGCAGCTCGGGGCAGGTGCCGTCAATCACGTCCGGCGCGATCAGGGTGAACTCGGTAGCGTCGTCGGCAACCAGCCGATGGCCGCGGCTGATCAGTTCCAGCGCCAGCTCGCTCTTGCCGGAGCCGGCTTCGCCGGTGATCAGCACACCGATCGAGAACACCTCGAGAAACACACCATGCAGGGTAGTCTTCGCCGCCAGCATGCGCGCCAGGTGGTATTGCAGATAGGTAAGCAGCTCATGGCCGCGTTTGGGGCTGATCCACAGCGGCGTGTTGGTTTCCTCGGCAACCTCGCGCAGGTCAGCCGGCACCGCCTGGTCCTTGGTCACGATCAGTGCCACCGGCTGGTAGGCGGCGATCTTGTGCATCACCTCCCAGCGCTGGCGCGAATCCAGCGCGTCGAGGAAGTTCAGTTCCTCGGTGCCGATGATCTGGATCTTGTTCGGATAGATGACGTTGAGGTAGCCGATCAGCGAAGGCCGGCGCGACTGTGCGGCACCGGGTTCGATCACGCGCGTTTCCCCGCGCATGCCGGACAGCCAGCGCAGGGCCATGCGTTCGTGGACGCCGTCGTAGAGTTGTCGCGCGCTGATCCGGTCCAAGCGAAGGTCCCTTGTGCCGCATGGCGAGCCCGGTGGGCATCTGCGGCAACGTGACCATTGTGCCAGCTTGGACGGTTAGGCGTCTTCGGAACGAAGGCGGCCCGCCGGAGGGCGGGCCGCGGGAGGGATCAGCCGAACTGGCGCGCTTCGCGTGCCTCGTGCTGATGCTTGTCGCTGACTTTCTCGCGATGTTTGCGCAACTGGTTGACCAGCTTGTCGAACAGGATGTCGATGGAGGCATACATGTCGGCTTCGGTGGCTTCGGCATGCAGGGTGGCGCCGATCACGCCCAGCGTGCCCTCGGCACGTTGTCGGAGCTTGTCGACCGACAGCACGATGGCAAGGCTGAGCAGTTTGTCGTCGAGGCGCGTGAGGCGGTCAAGCTTGGCGGTGGCGTGGTCGCGCAAGGCCGGGGTGACTTCAATCTGCTGGCCGCTGAGTTGGAATTGCATGGGGCGCCTCCTCTGGTGCTGCAGGCCGCGTTTCGCGGCGGGATGGACGTGCCGTAGCCGGGAGGGCGGCGGCACATCGTCAATCATCTCTCAGGTATGGGAACGCTTTTGTGAGAACCAAGTTCCCGACAGGTTTGGGACGCGGATCAGCTGGCGCGCTGACGTTCGCTGGAGCTGGGAATGCGCAGCCCCTCCCTATATTTGGCCACGGTGCGGCGCGCGACCTGGATGCCCTTGCGCTGCAACTCCTCGGCTATCGCCTGGTCGGAAAGCGGTCTGCGTGCATCCTCCGCGTCGATCAACTTGCGCAACATGGCCTGGATGGCGGTAGCCGAGGCACTGCCACCGTCCTCGGTGGAGACGCCGCTGGAAAAGAAGTACTTCAGCTCGAACGTGCCGCGTGGAGTATGGATGTATTTGCGGGTGGTGACGCGCGAGATGGTCGACTCGTGCATGCCCACTTCCTCGGCCACTTCACGCAGTACCAGCGGGTGCATCGCTTCGGGGCCGTAATCGAGGAACGCGCTCTGTCGGCGCACGATAGCCTCGGCCACCTTGAGCAGGGTTTCGGCGCGCGATTCCAGGCTCTTGATCAGCCAGCGTGCCTCCTGCAGCTGGCCGCGCATCCAGCTGGCGTCTTCGCTGCGGGCCTTTGCGATCAGGCCGCAGTAATGCTGGTTGAGTCCGAGCCGTGGTTGTGCGTCCGGGTTCAGGCTGACCTGCCAGCGGCTGCCGTTGCGCAGCGCATAGACATCCGGCGCGACATATTCCACCGGGGTGGCGTCGAGGGCAGCACCCGGGCGCGGGTCGAGGCTGCGGATCAGTATCGCGGCGCAGGTCACGTCGTCCTCGCTGACCCGCAGGCGGCGCGCCAGTCTCGCGATGTCATTGCGCGCCAGCAGTTCCAGCTCGCTGTCGACCACGCGCAGGGCCAGTTCGCGTTGCGGCGTGCCCGGATCGAACTGTTCAAGCTGCACGCGCAGGCAATCGCGCAGGTCCAGGCTGCCCACCCCGGCGGGATCGAAGCCCTGCAGCCGCTTGCGTACGGCGTCGACCTCGTCGAGGCTGGCCTTGAGGTCGGCTGGCAGCACGGCCAGTACCGCCTCCAGTCCCTCGGACAGGTAGCCGTCGGCATTCAGGGAGTCGATCAGTACGGTGGCGATCAGGTGCTGGCGCGGATTGAACAGCGCCATGTTGAGCTGCCACAACAGGTGTTGCTGCAGTGTCTCCGGTGCAGCGTTCTGCGGTTCGAAATCATCGTCGCCCCGGGAACCGACGCTGCCGCTGCTGCTGACACTGCTGCTGGAGAAATCGATCGGCGATTCAGCCACGACGCCATCAGCCCATTCGCTGTTGTCATCGCTGTCGTTCTGGCTGCTGCCTGCGGCAGCGACGCTTTCGGCGCTCGGGTACTCGCTTTCGGCGCTTTCGCGGTCGACCGCTTCCTCGTCCTCGATTTCCTCGGCGAACTCCAGCAGCGGATTGCTCTCTGCGATCTGCCGCAGTTCGGCTTCCAGCTCCAGCTGCGACAACTGCAGCAGACGGATCGCCTGCTGCAGTTGCGGCGTCAGGGTCAGCTGCTGGTGGAGACGAAACTGCAGTGCGGGTTTCATGCCAGCCAGGTCGAATGAATTCGCGGTCATCCTAACGCTTGCCTGCGGGCGCGGCCATAGCCGCACGCAACCGCTTGCCGCACAACACTAAAGAACAGGAATCAGAGGCGGAATTCGCGGCCCAGATAGACCTCGCGCACCCTTTCGTCGGCGAGGATGTGCGCCGGGGTGCCGCGGGACAGCACCTCGCCTTCGCTCATGATGTAGGCGCGGTCGCAGATTCCCAGCGTTTCGCGCACGTTGTGGTCGGTGATCAGCACGCCGATGCCGCGCTCCTTCAGGTGGCGCACGATGCGCTGGATTTCACCGACCGAGATCGGGTCGACGCCGGCAAATGGCTCGTCCAGCAGCATGTAGCGCGGCCGTGCGGCCAGCGCCCGGGCGATTTCAACGCGGCGACGTTCACCACCTGACAGGCTGACACCTTTCTGGTCGGCGATGTGGCTGATCTTCAGCTCGTCGAGCAGGCCTTCCAGTTCACTGTTGCGCTGCTGTTCGCTCAAGCCCTCGCGCAGTTCCAGCACCGCCAGGATGTTGTCGGCCACGCTGAGCCGGCGGAATACCGAGGCTTCCTGCGGCAGGTAGCCGATGCCGAGCTTGGCGCGGGCATGCATCGGCAAGCCGGTGATGTCCTGTTTGTCCAGCTTGATGCTGCCGGCATCGGCCTCGATCAGGCCGACCACCATGTAGAAGCAGGTGGTCTTGCCGGCACCGTTGGGACCGAGCAGGCCGACGACCTCACCCTCGCGGATCGAGAAACCGAAGTCACGCACCACTTTGCGTGCCTTGAAACTTTTCTGCAGACCTTCAGCGGAGAGCATCGGTTATGGTTGCCTCTGCGAAGACGTCGACGAACTGCTGGCCGGCGTCGAAGCGGGCTTGGCTGCACTGGATGCCGAGGCGGGCTTGGCGGCAGAGGGTGCTGCCACTGGCTGGGTGGAGGCCGGCTTGGCCGGCGTCACCGGATGCGGTTTTGGCAGGAAGGTCATGTGTACGCGGCCATCGCCGTTGCTTTCGCCGGTGATGTAGGCGGTCTGGGTGTTATAGGTGAGCTTGTCGCCATGCGCCTCGCCACGTCCCTGCTGGTGCACCACGGCATCGGTGATGAGCACGGCAATGCCGTTGATGTTGTCGTAGTCCAGCGTGAGCGCGTCGCCGGTCATCAGATTGCCGCTGTCGTCCAACTGCTCGATATGCGCGGGCTTGCCCGTTACCACGATGCGGCTCACCTGCTGGTCGCCATCCACGTGGATCTTGGCCAGGTCACCGGTCACCTTCATGGTGCCTTGGGTGATGAGGACGTGTCCGGTCAGCGTGGTGATGCTGTTGGGTGCATTGAAGCCGTCGAAACTGTCGGCGTGCACCACGTTCATCGGCTGGTTGCGGTCATCCTGCTTGGCCAACGCCGGTTGCAGTGCCAGCAGTCCCAGGAGTACCAGGCCGAACCGGATGGTTCTTCTGGCGCGGGATAAGTGTGCCGTGGACGTCATGGAGTAGTTCCAGATGATTTTCGTTGAGATTGGCGCGCATGCCAATGCCGTTCATTCTACTGTCGCCCTGCGTCATCAAGGCGGCCTCCGCGGTTTCCATGCGGTTTTCCTTCGGCCACGCGGTGATTTCCGAGGTATGCAGGGTGGCTACGGGCTGGGCAACACCCGTTGCATCGATGAACGCCGGGCGGTGCAGATAGACCGGACCCTGCAGCTTCAGCAGGGTGCCCGGCTTGTTGACCCAGCCGTACAGGGATTCGCCCTCCCAATCCGGTATGCCAGGTTGCTTGGCAGGCATCTGGAAGGTGGGTGAATTGAGGTAGAGCGATTCGTCGCTCTCGCGGCGCTCGAGATGTGGCGACTGCACACGCAATCCAGGCGTGCCATCGACGTCGTATTCGGTCACACGCGCATTGGTCAAGGTATAGCCGGAGCGTGGCGGCCCGACAAAATCCTGATTTGACGCGGGTGGCCCCAGCCACCATTGCAACACCTGCAGGATACCTGCCGCCAGGGCAATCAGGGCGATCGAGGCCGGCAGGCGTCGGTCACGCAACCAGAGCCACAGCTTCACTGCCAGCGCTCCCGTTCGGCGGCGCTCTTGCCCTGGGCGAGCAGGATCAGGTCGCAGACTTCACGCGCGGCGCCCATCCCGCCGCTCTTGCTGGTCTGCCAGTGCGCCTGCTCGGCGACCCAGGGATGTGCATTGGCCACGGCCACGGCCAGCCCCGCAATGCGCATCGGCGGCAGGTCGGGCAGGTCGTCGCCGATGAAGGCAGCCTGTTCAGGTGTCAGGTGCAAGGCGTCCAGCAGTTCCAGCAGGCAACTGCGCTTATCCCCCTGGCCCTGATAGACGTGGGCGATATCCAGTTCCTGCGCACGCAGCGCAACCGGTTGGCTGATCCGTGCCGTGATCAAGGCCACCTGCACCCCGTTCGTCTGCAACTGCTTCAGGCCAAGACCGTCGTGCACATGGAACAGCTTGGCCTCGTGACCGTCCTCGCTGTACCACAGGCGCCCGTCGGTCAGGGTGCCGTCGACGTCAAACACCGCCAGGCGCACCTTGGCAGCACGGTCTAGGAGGTCGGCAGGCAGGTCAGCCAGATACATGGAAGATATGGGCTCGTGCAGTGGTGATTGAAGGTCAACGTGCGATCAGACCACACGTGCACGGAGCAGATCATGAATGTTCAGCGCGCCGACCACGCGTTGTTCGTCATCGACGACCAGCAGTGCGTGAATCTGGTGCTTTTCCATCAACTGCGCCGCTTCGGCAGCCAACTTGTCGGCGCCGATCGTCTTCGGGCCGCGGGTCATCAGCTCGGACACGGTGGCACCACGCAGGTTTACGCCCTCGTCGTCCAGTGCGCGGCGCAGGTCGCCGTCGGTGAATACGCCGAGCAGGCGCTGTTCGGCATCAACCACGGCGGTCATGCCCAGGTGTTTGCGGGTCATCTCGACCAGGGCAGCGGTGAGGCTGGCGTCCGGCGAGACCCTGGGCACGTCGTCGCCGCTGTGCATCACATCGCCGATATGCAGCAACAGGCGTCGGCCCAGGCTGCCGGCCGGATGTGAGCGGGCGAAATCGTCCGAAGTGAAGCCACGTGCCTCCAGCAGCGCGATGGCCAGCGCGTCGCCCAATACCAGCGCGACGGTAGTGCTGGTGGTCGGCGCCAGACCGAGCGGGCAGGCTTCGCTGGAGATGCTGCCATCCAGGTGTACGTCAGCCTGGGTCGCCAGCGAGGAGTTGGGCTTGCCGGTGATCGCGATCAACGGGATGCCCTGGCGCTTGATCACCGGCAGGATGAACAACAGCTCGTCGGTCTCTCCCGAGTAGGACAACGCCAGCACCACATCCTGCGGCAGGATCATGCCGAGGTCGCCGTGGCTGGCTTCGCCCGGATGCACGAAAAACGCCGGCGTGCCGGTGGAGGCAAGGGTGGCGGCGATCTTGCGTGCCACATGCCCGGACTTGCCCATGCCGCTGACGATCACCCGACCCTTGCAGGCCAGGATCAGCCGGCAGGCCTCGACGAAGTCCGGCCCGATCCGCGATTCAAGTGCCTGCACCGCCGTTGCCTCGGTGGCAATCACCGTGCGTGCGCTACGGGCGATCGCATCCGGGTTCAGATCGATCGGAGTGGGAGAGGCGATGCGTGCGTTCATGAGGTCTCGGGAGAAGGAAGGCGGATGCCGGCATCGTCGCGGCAACTGTGCAGCGGTCATGCCGGTCGGCAATCACCGTCGTTTCTGTGCCAGAGGATTTCCATTACCATGGCATATTCTCATTTTAACGTCATAAGCCGCACCTTGGATTTGGCCAGCGCCGGAATCCTGCCGCGGCGACCCCGGTTCGTGTACGGAATATTCCCGATGGATCCAGCCAGCATCCAGGCAATGATCGAAACCGGCCTGCCCGGAGCACAGGCTGAGGTCAGCGGTGCCGATGGCGTGCATTTCGAGGCCACCGTGGTGGCCAGCCAGTTTGCCGGCAAGCTGCCGCTGGCACGGCATCGGCTGGTCTATGCCACGCTGGGCGAATTGATGGGTGGCGCGATCCACGCGCTGGCGCTGAAAACCCTGACTCCCGAGGAAGTCGCGGCGCGCCGCTGAGGGCTGCAGCCGGATTTCCCCCTGATTACCGAAGGAAAACGATGGCCAAGATCCTGATCAGTGGCGGCGTGCCGCTCCATGGCGAGGTCGGCATTTCCGGCGCCAAGAACGCCGTGTTGCCGATTCTTGCCGCCTGCCTGCTTGCCGACGAACCGGTCAGCATCGGCAATGTGCCGCACCTGCATGACGTCACCACCTTCATCGAGCTGCTCGGCCAGATGGGCGTGCGGCTGGTGCTGGACGACCGCATGAAGATGCACGTCGATCCGCGCACCACCAGCACCTGCGTGGCACCGTACGACCTGGTACGCACGATGCGCGCTTCGATCCTGGTGCTCGGCCCGCTGGTGGCGCGTTTCGGTCAGGCCGAAGTCTCGCTGCCGGGTGGCTGCGCGATCGGCTCGCGTCCGGTCGACCAGCACATTCGCGGCCTGCAGGCGTTGGGCGCCGACATCACGGTCGAGAACGGCTACATCAAGGCCAAGGCGGCGCGGCTGAAGGGTGCGCGCATCCTGATGGACATGGTCACCGTCACTGGTACCGAGAACATCATGATGGCGGCCACCCTGGCGCAAGGCACCACGGTGATCGAGAACGCTGCGCAAGAGCCCGAGGTCGTCGATCTGGCGCATTGTCTGAATGCGATGGGTGCCCAGATCGAGGGCGCCGGTACCTCGACCATGGTGATCCATGGCGTCGAGCGCCTGCATGGCGCCGAGTATGAGGTGCTGCCTGACCGCATCGAGACCGGTACCTTCCTGGTCGGTGCGGCGATGACCGGTGGCAAGGTGCGTGCACGTCATGCCCGCGCCAATACGCTCGACGCCGTGCTGGCCAAGCTGGAAGAGGCAGGTGCGCACATCTCGACCGGCGATGACTGGATCGAACTGGACATGCAGGGTCGCCGTCCGAAGGCCGTCAACATCAGCACCGCGCCGTATCCGGCGTTCCCGACCGACATGCAGGCGCAGTTCACTGCGCTCAACTGCGTCGCCGAAGGCACCGGCGTGGTCACCGAAACCGTATTCGAGAACCGCTTCATGCACGCCCATGAACTGCAGCGGCTGGGTGCGGACATCCGCCTCGAAGGCAATACCGCGGTGGTGCAAGGTGTCAAGGAGATGAGCGGTGCACCGATCATGGCCACCGACCTGCGCGCTTCGGCCTGCCTGGTGCTGGCCGGCCTGGTAGCCAAGGGCGACACCATCGTCGATCGCGTCTATCACATCGACCGCGGCTACGAGAATATCGAGGAAAAGCTCGGTGTGCTCGGCGCGAAGATCCGTCGCCTGCCGAACTGACACGTCATGAGCTGAAGCTGCGGCGCCGGGGTCAGCCGGTGCGCCGCAGACTCCACGCCAGTGCGATCCAGCAGGGCAGGGCAAACAACAGCCAGGGTTGGTTCTGCTGCACGACGCCGGGCAGCAAATGCAGCAGCACGGCGGCCAATCCGGCCAGCAGCTGCAATGCGATGACGCCATCGATGAAACGCGCTGCGGCCAAGCCGCGCCGGGCCCGCCACAGCGTGGGCAGCAGCACGAACGCAAGCGGATTGAACAGCAACAGATTGGCGTTGGCCCAGGCCGAGTGGTGCGTAGTCAGCGTCCACAGCATCAGCAGCAAGATGCCGACAAGCCCGGCCGGCAGCAGGTACAGCGTGCCGAGCAGGGCGTAACCGGTGGGCCACCAGCGTCGTGCCGCGACGAGCAGCGAAGCGGCCAGCAGTCCGGCCAGGGCGAGCGGCAGCCGCAGATCAGGGGCGTTCGGCGGTGGCACTTCCAGCCGGTTTGGCGACAGCAGTTGTTCGTCCTGCAGCAGCGGTTGCAGGGAACCATGGCCGTTGTCGATCCGGGCGTCACGCATCTGCGCCTGCAGCACCATCGGCAGAAAGCTTTCCTGCCAGGCGTTGAGCGGCTGGTCGGCATACGGACCCAGGCCCAGATCCAGCACCAGCATCAACCACGGTTGCGCGCTCATCAGACGCGCTGTCTGCTGGCGATAAGTCATGCCGCCGGCGCGTGCGCTGAGCTGGCTTTTCAACACGCCACCGAGTGCCTTGTCCAGCGCATCGCGCACGCGGGTGGTGCAGTTGTCGACGTAGTAGTCGTAGTTGTAGCCAGCGTTTTCCGGACGCAGGTTCCACAACAGGAAGTCGCGCAGTGCGGCGGTCTGGTCGGCGTTCAGTGCCAGTCGCTGGCGGGTCACCGAGCGACCGGCGGTGACGTAGTCGCTTTCGTCGAGCCCGCTCGGCGCAGCATCCATCAGGTAATGCATGCGGCCGCGGGCGAAGTTGACGAAGAAGTTCGACTCGTTGAAATCGAACACGCCGTAGTTGAAGTTGATCGCTTCGCCCGAGACGTTGTCGCGCAGCTCGATCGCATCGTGGCCGAAGCGTTCCCAATAGGTTTCGCCGGGACCGTAGGTGATCAGCGAGACTTCGAGGTCGGCGCCGGGTGCGTCAGCGACGCTGGCGCGCGCGCTGGAAAACACGCCGAACAGCAACAATGCGAACAGCAGCAGGGTGTAACCGGTGCGATGCATGCGGCGGGAGCCTTGGCGGGAAGCGCAGGGATATGTTGCAGGAAAGAGGATGTCAGGCGGCCATATCGTCGGTCAGCTGAAGACGTCCACGCAGCGAATTGCTCATGGCCTCATTGATCACCACGTTGACGAACTGGCCGATCAGCCGCGTATGGCCGGAGAAATTGACGAAGCGCATGTTCTCGGTGCGCCCGGTCAGCTCGTTCGGATCACGGGTGCTGGGCTTTTCCACCAGCACGCGCTGCACGCTGCCGATCATCGCCTGACTGATCCGTTTCGCGTTTGCGTTGATGGTTGCCTGCAGCCGGGTCAGTCGTGCGTGCTTCTCGGTCGCCGGCGTGTCGTCGGCGAGATTCGCCGCCGGCGTACCGGGGCGCGAGGAGAAGATGAAGGAGAAGCTCTGGTCGAAGCCGATATCGTCGATCAGCTTCATGGTCTTCTCGAAATCCTCGGCAGTCTCGCCGGGGAAGCCCACGATGAAGTCGGACGAGACACAGATGTCCGGCCGCACCGCGCGCAGCTTGCGGATCTTCTGCTTGAACTCCAGCGCGGTGTAGCCGCGCTTCATCGCGCTGAGGATGCGGTCCGAACCGGCCTGCACCGGCAGGTGCAGGTAGTTGGCCAGTTGCGGCACGTTGGCATACGCCTCGATCAGCGAGTCGGAGAACTCCAGCGGATGCGAGGTGGTGAAGCGGATACGGCCGATGCCGTCGATCTGTGCGATGGCGTGGATCAGCACGGCGAGATCCGCGATGCCACCGTCGTGGGTCGGGCCACGATACGCGTTGACGTTCTGGCCGAGCAGGTTCACCTCGCGTACGCCCTGCGCGGCAAGCTTGGCGACTTCGACGATCACGTCGTCGAACGGACGGCTGAGCTCCTCGCCCCGCGTGTACGGCACCACACAGTAGCTGCAGTATTTCGAGCAACCTTCCATGATCGAGACGAAGGCGGTCGGGCCTTCGGCGCGTGGTTCGGGCAGGCGGTCGAACTTCTCGATCTCGGGGAAGCTGATGTCGACCTGCGGCTTGCCGCTGGCGCGCTGCTGCTCGATCAGCTGGGGCAGGCGGTGCAGGGTCTGCGGGCCGAACACCAGGTCGACGTACGGCGCACGCTTGACGATCGCCTCGCCCTCCTGCGATGCCACGCAGCCACCAACGCCGATCAGCACCGGCTTGCCGTCCTTCTTGTGCTGCTTCCAGCGACCGAGCTGGCTGAACACCTTTTCCTGCGCCTTCTCGCGGATCGAGCAGGTGTTGATCAGGATCACATCCGCCTCGGCCTCGTCCTGGGTCAGCTCCATGCCGTGCGACGCCTTGAGCACGTCGGCCATCTTGGCCGAGTCGTACTCGTTCATCTGGCAACCGTGGGTCTTGATGAAAAGCTTGCCGCTCATGGCGTGGGAATACCGTGGTTCGTGAAGCAGTAGGTGCAATCCGCTGAACCCTGCAGTTTACCTGTCTGCAGGCAGGCCTGCCAGTCGATCTGACATGAGAGATCAAGCACTTGCGGCAATTGGCGCGGTACGGGGCAAGGCTGCAAGTGTTCACGGTCGAAGCATTCGGCGAACGCTGCATGGCGCACGAAATGGCGACCGCACACTTGGCGCGGGAAGCGCATGGCGGCACACTGCGCCCATGTTCGACGTCGCAAGTCACGGGGGAAGCGTCGATCGGCTTGCCGGGAGCTTCCCTTTACGCACGATCCTGTCCCGGGTCGCGCTGGGCTGTGCGCTGCTTTGGGTAGGAGGCTGGTGTTCCTGGGTGCGCGCCGGCACGCTGTATCAGTGCATCGGTGCCAGTGGCGAAGTGGCGTTCAGCAGCAGCAAGGTCGGTTATCACGGCTGCAAGGTGATAAGTACCTATACGGCGCCAGCGCCTCGTAGCCAGATGCCACCCCCTCCCCGTGTTTCGCTGACTGGGGTGACTGGCTCGGTCGAAACAACCGCACGTCTGCTCGCTGCAGACGATGTCCCGACGACTTCGCTCGCTAATGTACATGGGACGGTGGAGACCAGCGCACGACGACTCGACGAAATGCCGGTGCAAACATCACTCGCTGCCGTGCATGGTTCAGCAGAAACGGCAGCCAAGCTGCCATTGGCCACCGCCGCCGCTGGCACGCCAGGCCAGTGGAGCTATCACGAATCACACGATGCGCAGGCACCGGCGGCAGCGGTTGTGGATGATCCCGGCAATCGCATCCTGCGCGGGGCGGTCTACCGCATCGTGCGGGCAGACGGCAGTGTGGAATACACCAATCTGCCAGTTGCGGGCCAGAAGGGCCGCACCGTGACCATGCTGTTCACCTATATCGCCACCTGCGTCGCCTGCGACCTGCACTCGACGATCCGTTGGGGCAGCGTGTCGCTCAACCTGACCGCCTATGCCGACACGATCCGGGCCGCCAGCATGGAATACGGTGTCGACGAGGCATTCCTGCGCGCGATCATCCATGCCGAGAGTGCATTCAACCCACGCGCGCTGTCGATGAAGGGTGCACAGGGCCTGATGCAGCTGATGCCAGCCACGGCCAGCGACATGGGTGTGCTGGATGCGTTCAACACCGATCAGAACATCCGCGGCGGCGCGCGTTACCTGAGCCTGCTGTTGCACAACTTCAATGGCAGCGAACGGCTGGCCGCCGCTGCCTACAATGCCGGGCCGGGTGCGGTACAGCGCTATAGCGGAGTGCCGCCCTATGCCGAGACCCAGGTATATGTGGAGCGCGTGGAAACCCTGCGCAAGCGTTATGGCACGGCGATCCATCCACCGCTGGCGATCGCACGCGGGCCCGGTTGAATCAGTCGCCCAGCGTCGTATTGGCACTCATCGGTGGCCGTTGCGCCAGGGTGACCTCGGAGTGGAACGGGTTGCCGTCGCGCAGGCCGGAGACTTCCACAGTACTGCCGGGCTTCAGTGCGGCCTCGCGCCGCCGCAGGTCTGCCGGATCGAGGATGTCGTCATTGCCGATGCGCAACAGGATGTCGCGTGCCTTGATGCCGGCTTGCTCGGCCGGGCTGCCCGGGGTGACCTCGGTGACCTGGACGCCACGTGCCGCCGCCGGCAGGCCGCCATTGGCGGCCACCGGCACGAAGGCATAGTCGGCGCCCAGCCAGCCACGCACGACGTGGCCGGTGGCGATGAGCTGATCCAGTACTTTCCGTGCCGTGGCGACCGGTATTGCAAAGCCGATGCCTTCTGCGCCGGCTGCCTTGCCGATCAGCAAGGTATTGATCCCGACCAGTTCACCTTCGGTATTGACCAGTGCACCGCCTGAGTTGCCCAGGTTGATCGCTGCATCGGTCTGGATGAAATCCTCGGCGCTGGCACTGTTCAACTGCCGCCCCACGGCGCTGACGATGCCCATCGTGACGGTCTGGTTCAGGCCGAGCGGGTTGCCGATCGCCAACACGACGTCGCCAGCCCGCAATGGCTGCTGGTCGGCCATGCGGATCACCGGCAGGTTGCTGGCATCGATCTTCAGTACCGCCAGATCGGTTTCCTCGTCGGCGCCGACCAAGGTGGCCTTGGCGATGCGGCCGTCGTACAGCAGTACCTGGATGTCGGCGGCCTGGGCGATCACGTGGTTGTTGGTCAGCACATAACCCTGGCCCTGCGCGCTGACGATGACGCCGGAGCCAAGCGTCTGCTCACGATGCTGATAGGTTGTGGGCTGCCCACCGAACAGCTGTTGCAGCACGGGGTTGTCGTACATCTTCACCGCCTGTTCGGTGACGATCTTGTTGGCGTAGATGTTCACCACCGAAGGGGCCGCCACGGCAACCGCATCGGCATACGATACCGGGCCGTTGCCCGGATGCGTGGCGCCAGCTGCCGGTGGCGACGATGTTGTGGCCAGGCCGAAACGTGCACGCAACCGTTCGCCACTGCCGGGCCAGAGCAGGCTGACCACGAACGCCATCGCCAGACCGAGGATGACGAAGCGGGCAATGAAGGCAAGCGTGCCGGCGGCATGTTTCATGTCGAAGGGAGGGGTTCCGGCAAATCGTGGCTAAAGTCACGGCGGATCGACTTCGCCGGGATGCAGTTTTATTGTACGGGGCGGGGCCTGACGCTACACTAACGCGATTTTTGCGGGGCCCCAAACCCCACCATGTATTGCAAGTACCGGAGAGCCTGATGGCGAACGAAGTCGTCGATCACGGCCGCCGCCGTTTCCTGACAGCAACCACCGCGGTGGTGGGTGGTCTAGGAATCGTGTCGGCAGCTGTGCCCTTCATCAAGTCGTGGGAACCCAGCGCGCGTGCCAAGGCCGCTGGCGCTCCGGTTACCCAGTCGCTGAAAAAGATCGAGCCCGGTCAACAGCTGATCGTGGGCTGGCGCAGCCTGCCGGTGTTCATCGTCAACCGCACGCCGGCCCAGCTGGCGTCATTGCCGCAACAGGACTCGCGACTGGTCGATCCGAAGTCGGATGGCAGTTCCGCCGCACAGCAACCGAAGTACGCCCAGAACGAGACCCGCTCGATCAAGCCGGAATGGCTGGTGATGGTCGGCATCTGCACCCACCTGGGTTGCGTGCCGAACTTCGTGGGTGAGATGAAGCCGGAGCCGTTCGATCCGAACTGGCAGGGTGGCTACTACTGCCCCTGCCACCATTCGCGCTACGACATGGCCGGTCGCGTATACCAGGGTGTGCCGGCGCCGAAGAACATGGAAATTCCGCCGTACAACTTCATCGACGATTCGACCATCCAGATTGGCGTGGATCCGAAGGGGGCTGCGTAATGGCCAACGTATTCACGAACATCGGTGACTGGGTCACCGAGCGCGCACCGAACATGATGCCGATGTACCGCAAGCACATGACGGAGTACTACGCGCCGAAGAACTTCAATCTCTGGTACTACTTCGGTTCGCTGGCGATCGTGGTGCTGGTCAACCAGATCGTCACCGGCATCTTCCTCACCATGAACTACAACCCGAGCGCGGCGGGAGCCTTCGACTCGGTGCAGTACATCATGCGTGACGTGGAGTGGGGCTGGCTGATCCGCTACATGCATTCCACCGGCGCGTCGCTGTTCTTCGTGGTGGTGTTCCTGCACATGTTCCGCGGCATCATGTACGGCTCGTACAAGAAACCGCGCGAGCTGGTGTGGCTGCTCGGCATGCTGATCTTCCTGGTGCTGATGGCCGAGGCCTTCATGGGCTACGTGCTGCCGTGGGGCAACATGTCGTTCTGGGGTGCCAAGGTGATCGTGTCGCTGTTCGGCACCATCCCGGTGATCGGCAGCACCCTGGTCGAGTGGATCATGGGCGACTTCCTGCCGGCCGATGCCACGCTGAACCGCTTCTTCGCGCTGCACGTGATCGCGTTGCCGCTCGTGCTGCTGCTGCTGGTGGTGCTGCACATCGCCGCGCTGCACGAAGTGGGTTCGAACAACCCGGACGGCGTCGAGATCAAGAAGGGTCCCAAGGGCAACCGCTGGGACGCGCTGAAGCCGGCCGACGGCATTCCGTTCCACCCGTATTACACGGTGAAGGACATGTTCGGCGTGGGCTTCTTCCTGCTGATCGCCGCGTTCATCATCTTCTTCGCGCCGACCTTCGGTGGCTGGTTCCTCGAGCATGACAACTCGATCATGGCCAACAACCTGGTCACTCCGGCCGAGATCAAGCCGGTGTGGTACTTCACTCCGTTCTACGCGATCGTGCGCATGATCCCCTCGTTCGCCGGAACGGCCGTATGGGGTGTGCTGGCGATGTTCGGCGCGATTGCCGTGCTGTTCCTGATGCCGTGGTTCGACCGCGGTCAGGTCAAGTCGATCCGCTACCGCGGCACCGGTTACAAGGTTGCGCTGGGCGTGTTCGTGATCGCGTTCTTCGGCCTCGGTGCGGTCGGTGCCGGCATCACCGCGGAAGTGATACCCGAGTGGTTCGGCAATGTCGACCTCACGACCTGGGAAAACGCGTTTGGCCGTCTGATGACGCTGCTGTACTTCGGCTTCTTCGCGTTCCTTTGGGCCTACACGCATTTCGGCTGGGAAAAGACCAAGCCGGTTCCGGATCGGGTGACCATGCATGACTAAGCGGCAGATCACGATGAAGCATTTTCTCTCCTCGGCCGCGCTGGCACTCGGTCTGCTGGTCGGTACCATGCCGGCGCACGCCGAAGGTGAATCGGGGCTGCTCAAGTCCGGTTCCGATGTGCGCGATCAGGCCTCGCTGCAGCGCGGTGCCCGGCTGTTCTTCAACTACTGCGTGGGCTGCCACTCGCTGAAGTACGTGCGCTATTCGCGCATCGCCGAGGACCTGGGTCTTTCCGAACAGGAAGTGATGCAGAACCTCAATTTCACCGGCGCCCGGTTCGACGATCCGGTGATTTCGCACATGCCCGCCGAGTCGGCCGGCAAGTGGTTCGGCAAGGCTCCGCCGGATCTCTCGCTGGAAGTGAGTGCGAAGAGTGCGGACTGGGTCTACACCTACCTCAACTCGTTCTACCTGGATCCGCACAGCCCGATCGGCTGGAACAATACCGCGTTGCCGAATGCCGCCATGCCGTTCCCGCTGTGGGAGCTGCAGGGCACGCAGGCCGCGGTGATGAAGCCGGGCACGGACGAGGTGGAGAAGCTTGAGCTGGCCAAGCCGGGCAAGCTGACCCCGGCGCAATTCCAGCAGGCCACCCGCGATCTGACCAGCTTCCTGGAATACACGTCCGAACCGGCGGCCCTGCAGCGTCATCACTACGGGATCTGGGTGCTGTTGTTCCTGGCGTTCTTCACCTTGTTGGCCTACATGCTCAAGAAGGAATACTGGAAGGACGTCCACTGATACCGGATGGCACTCCGACTGCGGCGGCCATGAGCCGCCGCAGTCGTCTCACCGATGGGGAATCGCGGCATGGTTCAAAGCGTTCGCTCGCGTACGGTACTGACGCTCTACACCACGGCCGATGACATTCAGTGTCATCGCGCGCGACTGGTGCTGGCCGCCAAGGGGGTCAGCTATGAACGTGTGCTGGTGGATCCGGCCAAGCCGCCGGAAGACCTGATCGACCTCAATCCGTATGCCAGTACACCGACCCTGATCGATCGCGATCTGACCCTGTTTGATACGGCGGTGGTCTGCGAGTACCTCGACGAGCGTTATCCGCATCCACCCTTGATGCCGATCGACCCGCAATCGCGTGCGCGGCTGCGCGTGGCGGCAGTGCGCATCGAAAAGGACTGGTTGCCCGAAGTGGACACCATCCGTGCCGGCGGCCGCCCGGCCGAGGCCGCGCGCAAACGTCTGCGCGAGCAACTGCTGTCCACCTTGCCGCTGTTCAAGGCGTCGAAGTTCTTCCTCAATCCGGAGATGAGCCTGGCCGACTGTCTGGTAGCGCCGGTGATCTGGCGACTGCCGTGGCTCGGGGTCGATCTGGGTCGGGAGGGCAAGCCGATCATTGACTATGGCGAGCGCCTGTTCCACAGCCAGGGTTTTGCGCGCAGCATGACTGACCAGGAAAAGGCGATGCGGCAACTCCATGAGCAAGCATGACACCGTGCCGATGAGTTCCAACCGCCCGTACCTGCTGCGGGCGATCTACGATTGGATCAGTGACAACAACCTCACGCCCTACGTGCTGGTCGATGCCACTTTCAAGGGTGTGCGGGTGCCGCCGCAAGTGATCAAGAACGGCCAGGTGGTGCTCAATCTCGCCATGCGTGCGGTGGCGAACCTGGATCTGGGCAACGAATGGGTCAGTTTCCAGGCCCGCTTTTCCGGCGCCAGCCAATCCATCCAGATTCCGGTGCAGGCGATCCTGGCGCTGTATGCCCAGGAGAACGGGCAGGGCATGATGTTTCCCGCCGACGAAGAGGGCGGTGATACGCCACCGTCAGCGCCGGAGCCTGACGACACGCCGCCGGCTCCCGGTGCCGATGACGGTGGCGACAGCAAGCCCAAGCGCGGTGCGCCGCACCTTCGGGTGGTCAAGTAGAGACTGATCGGCGAATCCCGATCAAGGGGTTCAATGCAGCCGGTCACCGGTGCGGGTATGCGGATGCATCGGTATGACGTTGCTGATCGCAGCAGGCAAGGTTGATCCGGATACGGATTCACGTGTGGGCAGCAGCTCGATGGTCGGCAGGCTCAGGCTGCTCAGTGCATCGCCCAGCATCCACAGGCGTCCCGGCTCGCGATCATGTCCATCGATGCTCACCTCGAAGCCATAACAGCGTTCAAGCCGGCGCAGGCCGTGGATACGACGCAGACGCACGGCGCGCAGACCGACAGTCTCGTCCAGCAACTGCAGGCCGTGCTGCTGGCATTGTCGACGAGCTTCCCGCACGGCGCGTTCACGCGCCACGCTGAGCCTCAGCCACAGCCCGATCATGGCGACCAACACCAGTAACAGCAGCAGATCGGAAAGGTCGCTCATGCCCGCAGTGTGTGGGCGACAGCACCCGACCGCAAGTCGGCAAGATCAGCTCAGTTGCAGTCGAAGTGATAGATCGATCGCCCGCACATGCTTGGTCAGCGCACCAACCGAAATGAAATCCACCCCGGTACGGGCAAACTCGCCGATCGTGTGCAGGTCGACATTGCCGGACCCTTCCAGGGGCACACGACCGCCAGTGAATTGCACGGCCTCGGTCATCTGCAGCAGGCTGAAGTTGTCCAGCATGACCCGGTCCACGCCAGCATCGATCGCTTGCGCCAGTTCGTCGAGGTTCTCCACTTCGACTTCCAGCAACAGGTTCGGGTGCAGCTGCCGTGCCGATTGCACAGCGGCAGCGATGCTGCCGGCGGCGATGATGTGATTTTCCTTCACCAGGATCGCGTCATACAGGCCGATGCGGTGGTTGTGGCCACCGCCGCAGCGCACGGCGTATTTCTGCGCGAGACGCAGGCCTGGCACGGTCTTGCGGGTGTCCAGGATACGCACGCCAGTGCCGGCCACGGCGGCCACATAATCAGCGGTTACCGTGGCTGTAGCGGAAAGCAGCTGCAGGAAATTCAGCGCCGAGCGTTCGGCGCTGACCAGCGAACGGGCATGGCCCGACAGACGGCAGATGACGGTACCGGCATCGACCCGCTGCCCGTCTCGGGTTTGCCAATCGATCTGGACGGCGGGATCGAGCCGACGAAAACAGGCATCGAACCATGCCGTGCCCGCGATCACTGCCGAGTCGCGGCAGGTCAGCGTGGCGTGCGCGTGGGCATCAATCGGCAGCAGTTCGGCGGTGGCATCGCCCTGACCCAGATCCTCGGCGAGGGCGCGTTCGATATCGATGGCGACGTGGGCGGCATCCGGGGCCACCGGTACAAATGGTTGACTCATTCCGTGTCCGAAGCAGACGCTGTGGTGTTGTCCGGCTGGCTCAAACGGCCGACGATGGCGCTCAATGCGCGGTCAAACAATGCATTGGCGGCAAGTACACGGGCCAAGCCATCAATCAGCAGGACGACCAGTTCCTGCGGCGAGTAATCCGCCACTTTCAGGCCGCGTCGATTGACGAACAGATAGCGCCCGCTCATCGGGCTGATCCACGACAGCTTGGCGCGGGTCATCGCTTCTTCGAGATGGCTGAATTCCAGCCAGGTGCCTGGTTGCAATGCCTGGACCTGCTGCCATTCGGGGCTGTCCGGGGAGATCGCGACGTTGTCGTCGATGCTGTTTTCTTCCGGTTCGGCCTCGCGTTCGACGACCGGCTGGATGCTGTCAGGTATGGCCAGCATGGCGGTGTCTTCGTCGGTAGTGACAACCCCGGCCGTCTCGGGGGCTTCGCCAAGCTGCTGGCGATAGTAGGCGTGCAGCTGGGCCAGCAGGCGCTCGGTGTCGTGCTCCTGGAAGGCCACATTGGCCAGACCCTGACGCAATGCGCGCTCGATGCCGGGCAACATCTGCCGCAGAGTATGCCGGCTTTCCGGATCAGTAGCGGGGCGAGTGCTGGCGATGAACTCGTCGACGAAGCGCAAAGCGCCCTTGAATTCGGGCGAGTCTTCGCCCTGGCGCAGCAGGGTCAGTACCAGGTGGTTGGCCCAGGCCCGCGCCAGTACGCCGTGCACCAGCGGAGGAAGCTTTCGGTCACCAATGCGATCGAGGATCTCGCGAGCGGCGCGGCGACGCGCCTGCTCGAGCTTCTCGCGGCCGCGGGTGGATTCGGCCACACGCTGTTCGGCCAGCTCGGAACGCCGCTTGTTGACGTCCTGGAACTGCTGCAGGTCGTTCAGCAGGCGCTCGAAGATGCCCATGTCATCGTCGAATTCATGCAACAGCTGCTCGACCACCGACTTCACCTTGTCGTGCAGGCGGCGGTCGCGGTCGGATTCCTCCGACCAGCCCTTGGCCTGCTCGGCCAGGCAGTCCAGCAGCCGGCGCGCCGGGTGCTGGCGATGGGCAAACAGTTTGCGATCGAGGATCGCTGCCTTGAGGTAGGGAATCTGCAGCCGGGCCAGCATGACCTGCATCTCGGCAGGCAGGTTGCGATCTTCCAGGATGAACTCGAACAGCATGCCGACCAGGTCGATGGTGTCCTCATCGATGGTGGCCACGTGGCTCGGACGCTCGCCGCGCAAGGCGCCGATCTGGCTCAGCAGCTGTCCCTTCAACTGCATGACTTCGCGGCTGAGCTCGGCAGCGTCGTCGGGCTGGGCGAAGGGGAGCGGACCGGCACTGGCGATCTGGCTTTGCAATACGCTGAGTGCGCCGAGCAATTCATTGGCTGAAGGCAGCGGACCAGTCGGTATTGCGTGCATGCCACCTGCACTGCCCGCATTGATGCCGGCCGAACCGCGGCGGGCACTGAACAGCGCATGCAGGGTCTGCAGCAGATCGCTCGGAATGTCGCCAGCTTCCTCGCCATTCTCCGCTGCGGCACTCGCAGGTTGTGCGCTGGCATTGCTGGAATTGGTTGCGGTCCTGGCGCTTGCACCGCGCGCGACCTCATGCCGCAGATGCGGCAGTACGCCGGCACGCGCCAGTTCGGTATTGATTTCCTGGTAGAGCTCTTCCAGCGACGACAGCAGGTAGCGATCGAACAGCTTGAAGATGATCAGCTTGACGCGCATGTCTGCGCTGAGCTCATGCAACGCCTGGCGGAAGGCTTGCGCCAGGGTCGCCGGGGCCACCGGGTTGCTGGCATCGTCGATCTTGTGGCCGCCGCAGATCACCGACAGCCGTTGGTTGACGGCGAACAGGTCACGTGCGAGCCGCGACTCGTTCTTGCCGATCATGCTGGTGATGGCGAGTGACTCTTCCAGTTCATTGTCGGCCACCAGCGACAGCTCGACGGTCCCCGGAGCTGCCGGTGCGCCAGCGGATGACTGCTGCAATGGATGGGTCATTTCGCCCAGGCTGCGGCTGATGGCGCCCAGGAAATGCCGTTCCACCGCAGGGCGACGCTTGCGCACTTCGCGCATGCCGTCGAAATAGTGCATCTGGGCGGCGTTGTTCTCGGCTTTTTCGGCCAGGTCGAACAGCGCGTCGTCGACATGTTCGAAGGCGTTGCCGACCCATTGCTGCAGGCGCCGGTTGGCGATGCTGCGCACGGCGTTGAGCAATTCACCCCCACGCTCGCTGGCGGGATCCATGCGCTGACTCAGATTGACGACTCTGGATGGATCACTGGCTTCGTTCATCGCCAATCCCCTGAAACATTGCAATGTGCGGCCGGAAACCGGAAATGCTGCACGGATGGTGACGATAAGCCAAAGCGGCTATCTGTGTCATGCATGGCCACAGTTCGGTCATCGGCGCAGGATTTTACGGGGCGCTGGGGAAGGCCGTGAGCTGGGTGGTGCCGATGCCTTCTTCGGGCAACATTACCGGAATGCCATCTTCAACCCGGTAGATCACCTTGCGGTCGGTGGTGATCAGCGCTTCGATCACGCGCTCGCGGACGCTTGTGCCGGCGACGGAATCGACCTGGCCGGCGGCAATCGCCTCATTCAATGCGTCGAGCTCGTGCTTGCTCAGCGGACGTACCGGCGTTTTGCTGACCGGGCAGCACAGGATGTCGAGTAGACGCTTGTCCATGATGGCTTTTTTGAAGGATGCCGGGGGTAGCGGAAAGCCCGTACAATAGCCGTTTTTGGACGGCTCGGCCATGACAGGTACAACCAAGACGCCGCGTGTTGGCGTGGTGATGGGCTCGCGTTCGGACTGGGAAACCATGCAGCACGCGGCCGAGGTATTGACCGAGCTGGGTGTGCCGCACGAAGTGCAGGTGGTCTCCGCGCACCGCACGCCGGACCTGCTGTTCAGCTATGCCGAGCAGGCCGTTGCACGAGGTATTCAGGTAGTCATTGCCGGTGCCGGCGGTGCCGCGCATCTGCCAGGCATGCTGGCGGCCAAGACGCGGCTGCCGGTGTTCGGCGTGCCGGTGCAGTCGAAGGCACTCAACGGCATGGATTCACTGCTTTCAATCGCACAGATGCCGGCCGGCATTCCGGTAGGCACGCTGGCGATCGGTCGGGCCGGTGCGGTGAACGCCGGCCTGCTGGCGGCTGCCGTGCTGGCCCTGCACGATCCCGAACTGGCCACGGCACTGGATGCCTGGCGGGCGCGCCAGACCCGGGCCGTGCTGGAACAGCCGGATCCGCGTCAATGAGTGATCGGCGCCAGCCCGTGCTGGGCATCCTCGGTGGCGGTCAGCTGGCGCGCATGCTGGCGTTGGCGGCGGCGCCACTGGGTGTGAAGACCCTGGTGGTGGACAGCTCGGCCGATGCCTGCGCAGGGCAGGTTGCGCCGCTGGTGGTGGCTGACTGGGCCGACTATGCCGCGCTGGAGACCTTTGCCGCGCAGGTTGATGTAGTCACCTTCGATTTCGAGAATGTGCCGGCCGAGACGGCGCATTGGCTGGCTGCACGGGTGATGGTGTCGCCTGCACCGCAGGCCTTGGCGGTGGCGCAGGACCGGTTGGCCGAAAAGACCCTGTTTCGCGAGTGCGGCCTGCCGACGCCGGAATTCATGGCTGTGGGTACACGTGAGGAGCTGGATCAGGCACTGGCTGCGATCGGTGTACCGGCGATTCTCAAGACACGGCGGCTGGGCTACGACGGCAAGGGGCAGTTCCGTCTGCGGAACCAGACCGATGCCGATGCCGCATGGGCGGCGCTGGGTGCACAGGCTTCGAAGCACGGCTTGATCCTGGAAGCGTTCGTGCCGTTCGAGCGCGAGTTGTCGGTGATCGCGGCACGCGGCCGCGACGGTGATTTCCGCATCTGGCCGCTGACCCGCAACTGGCATACCGATGGTGTGCTGGCCATGAGTCTGGCGCCGGCGCCGGATATCGAGCAGTTGCAGCAGCGCGCCATGGCGCTGGCGCGTACGCTGGCCGAACGGCTGGATTACGTGGGGGTATTCGCGCTGGAACTGTTCATCAAGGATGGCGAACTGCTCGGCAACGAGATGGCGCCACGAGTGCACAACTCCGGTCACTGGACGATCGAGGGTGCGCATACCAGCCAGTTCGAGAACCACGTACGGGCGGTGCTCGGCCTGCCACTGGGCGACACCGGCGCACGCGGCATGTCGGCGATGTTCAACTGGATCGGCGAGCTGCCCACAGCGGAACCGGTGCTGCGCGCCGTCGATGCGCACTGGCACGATTACGGCAAACAGGCGCGAACAGGACGCAAGGTAGGACATGCCACGCTGTGCGCACCGGATGCCAGGCAATTGGTTATGCGCCTGAGCGCATTGGCCGACGCTCTGGGGCGTGGGACGCAGGCGGCGCCGGTACTGCAGTCGCTGTAGAAGCGCACCTTGTACGCTCCTACGGAATGATCCACAAAAAACGGAGCCGCAAGGGCTCCGTTTTTTGTGGTGCCAGCCAGTCAATCAGGCCAGGTTGCTGGCCGCGAAGTCCCAGTTCACCAGATTCCAGAACGCTTCCACGTACTTCGGGCGGGCGTTGCGGTAGTCGATGTAATAGGCGTGTTCCCACACGTCGGTGGTGAACAGCGGCTTGTCGCTGCCGGTGATCGGGGTGGCTGCGTTCGAGGTGTTGACGATGCCGAGCGAGCCGTCCGGACGCTGCACCAGCCAGGTCCAGCCGGAGCCGAAGTTGCCGGCGGCGGACTTGCTGAATTCGTCCTTGAACTTGTCGAACGAACCAAACGCCTTGGTGATCGCATCGGCCAGCTTGCCGCTGGGCTCGCCGCCACCTTTGGGGCTCATCGAGTTCCAGTAGAACGTGTGGTTCCAGATCTGCGCGGCATTGTTGAACACGCCGCCGGACGACTTCCTGATGATGTCTTCCAGAGCGGCATCCGCGAACTCGGTACCTTCGATCAGCTTGTTGAGATTGGTCACATAGGCCTGATGATGCTTGCCGTAGTGATACTCCAGCGTTTCGGCGGAGATGTGCGGTTCCAGTGCGTTCTTCTCGTACGGCAGCGGGGGAAGTTCGATCGCCATGTGTGGCTCCTTGACGGTGGCTGGGGAGATTAGGTCGGCGCAACGGACGGCAGCCGACGGCTGACTGATACAATATCGGTCTGCCTGCATTGTAAAGATGAAACACCGAGCTATGGACATCAACGAACAAATCAGGGCCACGCTGGCCAATCATTCCATCGTGCTTTTCATGAAAGGCACGCCGGAGTTCCCGATGTGCGGGTTTTCAAGTCGTGCCGCCAAGGCGCTTTCCGAGGCTGGTGCGGAATATCACGCGGTCAACGTGCTGGCCGATTCACAGGTGCGCGCCGCTTTGCCGCATTTTGCGAACTGGCCCACCTTTCCGCAGCTGTTCATCCAGGGCGAGCTGATCGGTGGCTGCGACATCATCGAGGATCTGAACGCCGCCGGTGAGTTGGCGCGCATGGCCAGTGATGTCGCCGGAGTGGCGCATTGATGGACCTGCCTGTCGCACACTTGCCGTCGGGCTGGATGCCGGCTGCCGACACCCTGGCCGCTCGCGTGGTGCTGGTGACCGGTGCCTATGGCGGTCTCGGCAGCGCGGTGACGCGTGCGGCAGCCCGCGCCGGCGCCACCGTGGTGATCACCGGCAAGCGCAAGCGCCAGCTGGAGCAGTTGTATGACGCGATGCTGGCCGAAGGCTTGTCGGAACCGGTGATCCATCCGCTCGACATGGAGGTGGCCACGCCGCGCGAATACACCGCACTGGCTGAGGGGCTGGAGCGTGATCTGGGCCGGCTTGACGGCATCGTGCACTGCGCCGCCAGCTTCACCGGGCTGACCCCGATTTCGATGCACAAGCCGGACGACTGGCTGCGCGCATTGCATGTGAATGTCTCGGCTCCATTCGCGCTGACCCAGGCCTGCCTGCCCTTGCTCAATCAGTCCGACGACAGCTCAGTCGTGTTCGTGCTGGACAATCCCGAGCTGCTGCAACGCGCGCACTGGGGCGGTTACGGTGTCTCGAAGGCAGCCCTGGAGCGTTTCGTGGCGATCCTGCACGAGGAAACCGACAACGGTCCGCTGCGCACGCATGCGCTGCTGCCGGCGCCGATGCGCACTGCGCTGCGGCGGCAAGCGTATTTCGGCGAGGACATCATGCAGCGCCCGTTGCCGGATGCCACGGCTGCGGCAGCAGTCTATCTGTTGAGCGCTCAGGCGCTGTCGGCGCGTGGTGCGGTGCTGGATCTGCGTGTTGGGTAAATGCATGCGCCGACGTGGTGATCGCCTCACGAGAAGGGAGTCGAGATGGAAACGCAGATGACCACGTTGTCCGCGGGAATCATGTTGTTTCTGATCATGGACCCGCTGGGCAATATCCCGTTCTTCCTGAGCCTGCTCAAGGACGTGCCGCCGAAGCGTCGGCGTCGGGTCATGGTGCGCGAGCTTCTGATCGCGCTGGGTGTGCTGGTGGCGTTCCTGATCGGCGGTCAGCACATCCTGCAACTGCTGCAGCTGAAGCCGGATTCGATCAGCATTGCCGGCGGCATCGTGCTGTTCCTGATCGGCATCCGCATGGTGTTTCCGCCGGCCGACGGCGGTGGCATCTTTGGCAAGGCCGGTGAAGGCGAACCGTTCATTGTGCCGATGGCGATCCCCGGTGTGGCTGGCCCGTCGGCGATGGCGGCGTTGTTGCTGCTGACCAACACCCAGCCTGGCCGTACCGCCGACTGGATGATCGCCCTGCTGCTGGCATGGCTGGCCACCTCGCTGATTCTGCTCAGTGCCACCTATCTGTTCCGCTGGCTCGGTGAGAGCGTGCTGACCGCGCTGGAGCGTGTGATGGGCATGTTGCTGATCGCGCTGTCGGTGCAGATGTTCATGGCTGGCGTGGCGTCGTTCCTGCATCTGGCCGTCTGAACGCATTCATCTGAAACGGCGACATCGCCGGACCGGCCGCCACTGGCGCGTCGGCGCATCGACCGGTTGTCACATTCGACCCGCAAGATAGTGAGGGTCGATTCGAGGACACGGTCATGCTGAGTATCGAGCAGTCTCTGGTCGAGCGCCTGCCCTGGCTGGCGCAATACCCCACTATCCGTCGCCCGGTCGCAGGCATGCTCGGGCGACTGGCCGACGAGGACGGTTTCAACCGCGTGCTGGATCGGGTCGGCACGGCCACGGGTTTTGACTTTGTCGAGCGTGTGCTGGACGTGCTTGGCACCAGCTATCACGTCAACTCACGCGAGCGCGAACACATCCCGCTGGATGGACCACTGCTGGTGGTGGCCAATCACCCCCTGGGCATGCAGGATGCGCTGGCACTGCTGCAGTTGATCGGTTCGGTGCGCAACGATGTGCGCATTCTCGGCAACGACTGGCTGGCGACGGTTCCGCAGCTGGGCCGGCTGTTGCTGCCGGTGGACGTGTTCGGCAAGGGCGCGACTTCGCGTCTGCGTGGCGTTTACCGCGCACTGGACGATGGCGAAGCCCTGATCGTGTTTCCTGCTGGCGAGGTATCGCGGATGCGCGCCGATGGCGTGCGCGACGGGCGCTGGTCGGATGGTTTTGCGCGGCTGTCGCTACGCCGCAAGGTGCCGGTCTTGCCAGTTCACGTAGCCGCGCGCAATTCGACGATGTTCTATGGCATGTCGATGCTGGCCAGGCCGTTGAGCACGGCGATGTTGCCGCGCGAAGCGGTGGCGCCAGGTAGCCGGCGGATCGGTTTCAGCATCGGTGCACTGATCGCGGCCGGTGAGCTCGAACAGCGCAGCGAGGGTTCACCAGCTCAGGCCGCACGGTTGATGCGGCGGCATGTCTATCGGGTCGGCCGGCATCGCGGCCTGATTTTTGGTGGGCAGGCGCCACTGGCCCACCCCGAACCGGCCGAACAGGTCGCCGCTGAACTGGCGCGGGCCGAAAAGCTGGCCGAGCTCAGCGATGGCAAGCAGGCATTGCTGTTCAAGGGAGTTGCCGACAGCACCGTATTGCGCGAAATCGGTCGTCTGCGCGAGCTGACGTTCCGCAAGGTCGGTGAAGGCACCGGTGCACGGCGCGATCTGGATGCCTGCGATCCGCATTACGAGCATCTGGTGCTGTGGGACCCTCAGGCCCTGCGAATCGTGGGTGCCTATCGTCTCGGTCATGGCGGTCGGCTGATCGCCGAACGCGGCATGTCGGGCCTGTATACCTCCAGTCTGTTCGATTATTCACCTGCGCTGGAGTCACGATTGACGCAGGGGTTGGAACTGGGGCGCAGCTTCATCGCGCCGGCGTACTGGCGCTCGCGTGCGCTGGATCAGTTGTGGCAGGGCATTGGTCTGTATCTGCAACGCCATCCGGAACTGCGCTACCTGTTCGGCCCGGTCAGCATGTCGGTCAGTCTGCCGCGGGAGGCCCGCGAATGGATCGCCGCCGCACATCAGCATTATTTCGGCGCGCCGGGGCTGGCGGCGGCCAGGCAGCCGTTTGTCATTTCGACCGAAGTCATCCACGGCGTTCAGCTCGCGCTGGAGGGGCTTGATGCATCCGCTGGGCTGGGCAAGCTGAAACATCATCTTGATGCGCTGGGCGTCAGCCTGCCGGTGCTGTATCGCCAGTATGTGGATCTGGTCGAGCCCGACGGAGTGCAGTTCCTGGACTTTGGCGAGGATCCGGGGTTTTCCGGTTGCGTGGACGGGCTGGTGATGCTGGATCTTTCGACACTCAAGCCAGCCAAGCGGGCGCGCTACCTCGGCAAGGTGGCTTGATCTGCCCGAAACGTCCTGCACGGCAGTGGATGGAGGAGTCGAAACTGCCATCCAGCCATGAGGTAGGTGGCCGCATGCGTTAAACCGACCCGGAAATGACGCCCTGGAAGGTGGCGGTGCGGTTTCAAGCCATAGCGTATTCATGCGGCAGTCGGGGGCAAATGGTGTAGCCATTCGATTAATCGGCGATGGCTGGAATTGTTGTAAAATTGTTGTAAGGTAAATCCGGGACGATAGCGGGGTGCCTTCAACAGCACGCGATTTGTGATCGGCGCGGAATAAACGCAAGTAATTTCGGAAATTCATGCATTTTTTTGCCCGACTTGAAGGTTGGGTTTTTTTTGTGCCCGAGTTTTACGTTTTTTCTTTCGCCTTGCTTGGGGATTATTAGTAAAAATTTGCGATCCAGTCTCGGGCGAGACAATGCGCTACCTGATTTACAAGGCACCTGGAGCATTGGGGGTTACCGAAGTTCCCCGGTTATGGCTGGCTGAGCCGGATGGAAATGCTCAGCGCCCCGGAGGGGTGCAGAAAAATTGCTATGCGATCGACCGCTGAAACGGTCATTCACTTGTTTGGACTTGAGAGATGGAATCCATAATGAAACGAACCTACTTATCTGCATCCATTGCGCTGGCTTGTTGCATGAGCGCCGGCATGGTCATGGCACAGAGCGCCCCCGATCAGGCGCCACCCGCACCTGCCGCCCAAACGGCGCAGCGTGCCAGTGCGTCAAGCACCTCCAATACGACCACCTCCAATGACACCAAGCGCGTGCAGCAACTGCAGACAGTGCAGGTCAGCGGGCAGTCGCTCTCGCTGGGCGGTGGCCTGATGTCGGTACAGACCGCGCCCAAGGCGGTTTCGACCATCACCCGCGATGCAATCGTCAAGGCTGCGCCTGGCGTGACGTTCGCGCAGATGATTGACAGTATTCCGGGCGTCAATGCATCCACCGACGACTTTACGGGTCTCGCCAACGGCAACTACAGCATCCGCGGCTTCACCAGCGACGAAATCGGCACGACGGTCAATGGCGCGCCGATCAACGACAGCGGCAACTACAAGGTCTATGCGACCGAGTATGGCGACGCAGAGAACTATGGCGACATCACCGTATTGCAAGGTTATCCGGATGTGGATACGCCTATCGGCGGCGCGGCAGGCGGCTCGATCGCCTGGGCCACCATCGACCCTTCGCATACGGCTGGCCTGGACGCGAGCCAGACTTTTGGCAGCAATGATTACCGCCGCACCTTCCTGCGTCTGAATACCGGCGATACCGGTCCGGTGCGCTCATGGTTGTCCTATTCGAACAACTCGGCTGACCTGTGGCGTGGCCCTGGTGAGCAGAACGTGACCAAGGTGGATGGCAAGTCGCTGTGGACCATCGATGACAACAACTCCGTCTCGGCTTCGTTCCAGTACAACCGCGAGTTCAACAACACTTACGAAAGCCTGACCAAGGCGCAGGCGCAGCAGAATTACAACCAGAACTACGATGCGACCCTGCTGACGCCCACCGACACCAATTTCTACAAGCTGCACACCAATCCATTCCGCAGCTGGCTGGTCAGCATGGATGGCGAATTCAAGTTGAGCGACAACCTGCACCTGTCGGTGGTGCCTTACTTCCAGTACGGCTTCGGCGGTGGCGGTGGCGGTACCACCTTCACCGAAACGACGAAGACGACCGATCAGTACCAGTACACCAACCAGGATCTGAACGGCAACGGCAGCATCGGCGGCAAGGACTTGGTCTATTCGATGAGCAGCTCGTATACCCTTCGTCCCGGTGTCATCGCCAAGTTGAATCAGGACTTCGGCGAGAACAACAGCCTCGAGTACGGTGTGTGGTGGGAACGCCCGCGCCAGGAGCAGAGCGAGGAGTTCACCCCGGTTGATCCGACGACGGGCATTCCCTCCGACAACTGGGCGCAGACTGACCTGATCCGCTATCCGGATGGCACGGTGCAGAAGCTCTACAACGAATACACCACCACCGAAACCCGCAAGGTATTCGCCACGGACACCTGGACGCCGAATGACCAGTGGACCCTCACCGCAGGTGCGGCTTACCTGTGGGTGGAGCGCACCGGCTTCGACTACGAGTATCCGGGTTCGGTCCGCTCCGGATACACGCAATACGGTGTCGCCGATATCAGCTCGACCTATCACAAGGTGAGCCCGACCCTTGGTGCGAAGTACCAGTTGAACGAACAGAACCAGTTCTACTTCGGCTGGGGCAAAACCTTCCGCGCACCGATCAATGGCGCCACCTTGCAGAATGGTGCTGTTGCAGATGCTCCGGGCCAGGTCTCACCGGCGAGCGATTTCATCAACAAGCCGGAAACGGCGACCACGGCCGACCTGGGCTGGCGCTTCTACAACGACACGTTCTCGGCCAGCGTCGATGCCTATTCGTCCAGTCTCAACAACAAGCAGATCTCCGGCTTCGATGAATATACTTTCGCTACGGTATATCTATCCCTGCCCAAGGTGCATATGCGTGGCCTGAACACCGAGGCCAGCTACAAGATCACGCCGAACCTGACACTGTACGGCTCGTATGCCTATACCAAGGCGACCTTGGTCGGATCTCTCGATTCGCAGGGTGACGGCATCTACAACACCAACGGCAAGACGTTGCTGAATACGCCGAAGAACATTGGTTTCGTGCGCTTGAACTACGATCAGGGTCCGTTCTGGGTCAGCCTGGACGCCAAGTATCGCAGCTCGATCTGGGGCGACTGGTCCAATACGGAGAAGGTGGGCGGGTACACCACGCTCAATGCCAGCGCAGGCTGGCATCTCCAGGACTTCGCGTCGTGGTTCCGCAAGCCGTACATCAAGGTCAACGTGTACAACCTCACGGATCGCAAGGCGCTCACCAATGCCAACAACATCACGGCATTCCTTGCATCCAACCCGGACAAGATCAAGGACGAGAACGGTACGACCCTGTATGCCTCGGCACCGTACTACTCGCTGCTGCCGAGCCGTACGCTCATGGTGACTCTCGGCGCCTCGTTCTTCTAAAGCGGGAATCACGCGCCCACGGCAGGTACTGCGTGGCTCATCAGGCCGGCACCTTCGGGTGCCGGCTTTTTTTGTGGTCGTCATAACCTTTGACAAAGCTACAAAAAGCAGTGGCACGGCACAAAGTTACGAATTTGTAATATATTGCGCGTAAATTTGAGCAAGCTGTCTGTGCCGAATTGCCAGGTTTCAATCGGCATATCCAGGGGAAACCCAAGATAAATCATTGCCTTGAGGATGTGTCTGACGGGCGATTTGTCTTGCTTGTTGCTCATATTTCGTCATTTCTTGCGAATTACCATAAGGCCGATGTCCGATGAAAAGCACTTTGCGCACAAAATTGCTGCCGCTGGCGATCGCCGCGCTGCTTGCCTCCTCGCCGATCCTGGCGCAGGACACCTCCTCCTCGATCAGTGGCCGCGTGCTCGATGCGAGCGGCCAGCCCGTGGCCGGTGCCACCGTGCAGATCGTGCATGAGCCTTCCGGCACCACCAAGGTCACCACAACCGGTTCGGATGGCCGTTATTCGGCACAGGGGCTGCGCGTGGGTGGCCCGTTCGATGTGACTGTGTCCAAGGACGGCATGGCCAAGGGCGAGCAGGACAACGTCTACCTGCAGCTGGCGCAGGAGTCGGCGATCAACCTCACCATCGGCAGTCAGGCATCGGAAAAGGGTGTGAAGAATCTGGAACGCGTGACCGTTTCGGCCAATGCATTGGCCCAGACCTTCTCCCCGGACAACAAGGGTATCTCGACGAACATCTCCAGTCGTGAACTTGAAGCTACGCCGACGCCGGGTCGCTCGATCCAGAACATCGTGCGCCTTGACCCGCGGATCGTGGTGACCGATCGCGCCCGTGGCGAAATGTCCGCGATCGGCCAGAACAGCCGCTACAACAACATCACCGTCGATTCGGTCAGCGCCAACGATCCGTTCGGCCTGAATGCGAACGGCCTGCCGACGCTCGGTACGCCGATCTCGCAGGACACGATCCAGGAATACAACATCTCGACCGCCAACTATGACGCGGCAACCCGCCGCGGCCTGGGCGCCACCGTGAACGCGGTGACCAAGAGCGGTACGAATGATTTCCACGGCTCGGTGTACTACGTGTTCCAGAACACCGACATGATCGGCAAGAACCAGAACGACGTGAAGTATCAGGGCTTCGATCGCCAGTGGACCAGTGGCGCCACCGTCGGTGGTCCGATCATCAAGGACAAGCTGTTCTTCTTCGTTTCGGCCGAGAAGAGCACCCAGGTTGCGGCCGGCAGTCCGTATGGTCCGATGGACTCGGGTGCGGGTTCGCCGATTGCCGGCCTGACCACGGCCCAGGTCCAGCAGATCCGTGATGCGGCTGCGAGCTATGGCCTGACCGATATCGGTTCGTCCGGCGGCGGCAATTCCAACCTCGAAGACAAGCGCTACCTCGGCAAGATCGACTGGAACATCAGCAACGATCATCGAGCCAGCTTCACCTACAGCCAGACCAAGGAAACCAAGCCGATCATCACCGGCAGCACCAGCAAGCTGGTGTTGTCCAGCGGCTGGTACACCACCGCGGTCGACAGCAAGAGCTATGCCCTGCATTTCTACGACGACTGGTCGTCGGACTTCTCGACCGATACCACGCTGTCGTATGCCAGCTTCAATCAGTTGCGTGGTCCTTACAACGGCGTGGCCATGCCGGATATCACCGTGTATCCGGTGGCTTACGGTGGTCCGGCGGTGGAGTTCGGCACCGAATATTCCAGCCAGGCCAACGTGTTGCGGACGTCCACCCTCAGCGCAGCATGGGCCGGCACCTACTACGCCGGCGACCACACGATCAAGGGTGGCTTCGACTTCGAGAAGGACAAGTTCTACAACCTGTTCCTGCAGAACGCGTTCGGCAGCTACACCTTCGAGGATTCGACCGACATCAACCCGGTCACCGGCAAGCCTTACACCGGGCTCGAGAATTTCCAGCGCGGCTACTACTACCAGTACTACTACAACCGTCCGGCAAACGGCCTGACCCAGGCCCAGGTGGCCGCCAACTACGGCATCAAGCAGTGGGGCGTGTTCCTGCAGGATACCTGGCAGATCACCAACAACCTGTCGGTGCAGTACGGTTTCCGCGTCGATATCCCGTTGATGAGCGACAAGCCGCTGAACAATGTGGTGTATGACACGACGTACGGCCGCAGCAACCAGACCACCATCAACGGCAATCGTCTGGTCCAGCCGCGCATGTCGTTCAACTACAACTTCAACACTGAGCACATGACCCAGCTGCGCGGCGGCGCAGGCCTGTTCATCGCGAGCCCACCGAATGTCTGGATCGGCAACATCTTCTCCAACTCCGGTGTCACCCAGACCCAGTATTCGTGCGGGCCGACCCGCCCGGCACCGTGCAACGGCACCAACATCCCGCCATTCAGCGCAGATGCGCACGCCCAGAACGATGGCGCACTGGGCGCGGGCAAGATGACGGTGAACACCGTGCAGCCGGGTCTCGTCATGCCGAGCGCATGGAAGATGAGCCTGGGCTTCGACAAGGAACTGCCATGGTGGGGTCTGGTCGCCACGGCCGATTACGAACACATCATCCAGCGCGAGGCGATCCTGTACCAGCACCAGAACCTGGGCAAGCCGCAACTGGTGAAGGGTACGGTCGATGGCATGCTGCCTGACGGTCGCGAGACTTTCTATGCGCTCGCCAACAGTGATCCCAAAGCCAAGGGTCAGGCTGCGCGTGCCGGGGCTTATGCGGCCTTCAATGATGTCATCAACCTGGCCAACACCAGCCGTGGTACGGCGGACAGTCTCTCGCTGTCGCTGAAGAAGTCGTTCTCGAGCGACTGGTCCGGCATGGTCGGCTTTACCCTGAGCCGTGCGACCGAGGTGAATCCGGGCACGTCCAGCGTGGCCACCTCGAACTACAAGTACAACTACGTCACCAATCCGAACGAGAACGTGGCGAGCCCCTCGAACTACTCGATACCGCGCCGCGTGATTGCCGGCCTCAACTGGCAGCACCGTTTCTTCGGCAACTACACCACCAGCGTGAGTGCGTTCTTCGATGGTCACAACGCGTCGCCGTACAGCTGGTCGTTCGGCAACGATGCCAATGGCGACGGCTACGTCAACGACCTGGTCTTCATTCCTAAGCCGGGTCAGGTGGAGTTCCGCAACACGGCGACGGTCGCCCAGCAACAGCAGTTCTTTGATTACATCCAGAACAACGATTACCTGAAGGATCATCAGGGCCAGATCGCCCAGCGCAACGGCGACCGGGCGGGCTGGATCAATCAGCTCGATCTCAGCTTCAGCCAGGAAATTCCCGGGATCTTCAAGGGCAACAAGGGGGTCATCAAGCTGGATGTCTACAACTTCACCAACATGCTGAACAAGAAGTGGGGCATCGAGAAGCGTGTGACATTCCCGGGCGGTCGTCCGCTGGCCGATTTCTACGGTGTGAACCCGGCAACCGGCAAGTACATCTACGACATCAACTGCGGTGGCGCGGCGACCTGCACCAACTACATCGACAGTAACGGCAACTACAACCCGCAGGCTGTTCCGACCTACGTCAACAACAATGACGATCTAGCCCAGCGCTGGGCGGTGCAGTTGACGGTGAAATACACCTTCTGACCTTTCGTCCAGCTCGTGACAACAACCGGTGCCCGCGAGGGCGCCGGTTTTTTTGCCTTGCTTGACCGCATACGGCCGTCGCGGGAAGCTACGCGGTCTGCCCATGATTGATGATGTACCGGATACCGCGAACCGGCGGTCAGGAGAATGATTCGGATGAATGATGCAAACGTCGCAACGCGCGACAAGTCGGCTACCGTCAGCGCGCGTATCTCGCCGGTCGGCGGGCTGGATATTCTTTCCCGCAATGAAGTGGCGCGACTGCGCGGTGCCAGTGACTCGGGTCTGCATGCCTTGCTGCGCCGCTGCGCGCTGGCAGTGCTGACCTCCGGAAACATCAGCGACGATCCGCGCGCCATCCTCGAACAGTATCCCGACTTTGACATCCAGGTGCTGCAACAGGATCGTGGCATCAAGATCGAGCTCAACCATGCGCCTGCGCAGGCTTTCGTGGAAGGCCAGATCATCCGCGGCATCAACGAGCTGCTGGTGGCGGTGGTGCGTGACATCGTCTATGTGTCGACCCAGCTGGAACAGATCGGTTTCGACTTGGATGGATCGGCTGGCCTGACCCAGGGCGTGTTCGAAATCCTGCGCAATGCACGCATCCTGAAGCCGCACATCGACCCCAATCTGGTGGTGTGCTGGGGCGGTCATTCGATCTCGCGCGAGGAATACGAGTACACCAAGCTGGTCGGCTATCAGCTCGGCCTGCGCGGACTGGATATCTGTACCGGCTGCGGCCCCGGCGCGATGAAGGGGCCGATGAAGGGCGCGACCATTGCGCATGCCAAACAGCGTCGTCGGCACAATCGTTACATCGGCATCACCGAGCCGGGCATCATCGCCGCCGAGTCACCGAACCCGATCGTCAATCATCTGGTGATCATGCCGGATATCGAGAAACGGTTGGAGGCATTCGTACGCATGGGCCACGGCATCATCGTGTTTCCCGGTGGCGTCGGTACCGCCGAGGAGATCCTGTATCTGCTGGGTATCCTGCTGCACCCGGACAACGCCGGTACGCCATTCCCGCTGATTTTTACCGGACCACGGCAGTCCGCAGCGTATTTCGAGCAGATCGATCGTTTCCTGCGGCTGACCCTGGGTGATGAAGTGGCGCAGCACTACCAGATCATCGTGGACGATCCGGCGGCGGTGGCCAAGGCGATGATCAAGGGCATCGACAAGGTGCGCAATCATCGACTGGACACCAAGGATGCATTCTTCTTCAATTGGGCGTTGCAGGTTCCACTGGCATTCCAGACTCCGTTTCGTCCCACCCACGAGGCGATGCGTGCGCTGCAGCTCCATCACGACAGGCCGCGGCATGAGTTGGCTGCGGACTTGCGACGCGCCTTCTCCGGCATCGTTGCAGGCAATGTGAAGGAGGAGGGCGTGCAGGCAATCGAAAAGTCCGGCCCGTTTGATATCGACGGCGATGCCGACATCATGCAGGCACTGGACAAGCTGTTGCAGGCCTTTGTCGAGCAGCATCGCATGAAGCTCCCTGGCGGCGCTGCTTACGTGCCGTGTTACCGGGTACTGACGGGCTGAAAAAAGTGCCCGATGATCTGCCCGCGATGGCTTGACAGCCAGTCGCGGCCCCGACAAACTACGCAGCTCACGCCCGAATAGCTCAGCTGGTTAGAGCACTTGACTGTTAATCAGGGGGTCGCTGGTTCGAGTCCAGCTTCGGGCGCCAGATGTATCAAGGGCTTGCAGACATGCAGGCCCTTTTCTTTTCTTGCGGGGGAAGCCAGAGGGAAGCGAGCGATCGCATCTGGCGAGGGTCTTTTCAGAAATGAGAGCGATCCGCAGTGGAGAACGAGTTTCGCGTGCATCGCGCGCGAGCCCGCTGGTGCAAATTCCCAGTGGCACGTAAGAGACCTTAGTCTGCCCTGTGCAGACAACCAAGAAATTCAGCAAGTCCTGACCCGTGCGCAGGATCTTCATCAATTTGGAGACCCATGATGGGTAAAGGAAAGTGGTCCGGCGACCACATGCGGGAAAGGCAGAAACGTGCCGTGATGATTCGCACGGGACGGAAGAAGGAAGGGACTTGGGCTGCCCTGATTGCCGAACTCATCTTCGCGCGTGAGTGCATCAACCCTGGGATGCTTGAGGACGAACCTTCACTGGCTGATACGACATGGTTGCCGTATCGCTATATGAGCGCATTTGAGCGGACTGAGCTGTTCTCGACCGAATACGAGTCCGCCTTCAAACGGCTACATGCTCAATACAAAGACTTTCACAAGGCTGCAGGAATGCAGCCGGTTCATCCCGAGTATGCATGCAACACGCGAGCTGAAATGACGTCACTCTGGAAGGCTCGGCAGTGTGCAGATGCAATGGGAGTGTCGTATTCGATCTTCATCAGCGTTGCGATGGATGTGGCAATCAACCGCCACTACGAGAAGGTTCCACGACCCAATCAGCTGTGCCGCCCATGGCAGATTGAGGCAGTGAGAGTTGCTTGGCTGAAGGAGATCGAGATCGCTCAGCTGTTCGCAGACGACTGGGATCCTCGGTTCTTCGCTCCAAGCCTTCGGGACGATCCTGCCAGGAAAGCGGCGCTGGATGCCATGTCCGAGCATGTAAAGCGTGCTGCTCCGGGACGTTGGGCAGAACGGCTCGCGAATTATATGTTTCGACGTCTGGCCATCAACGAGGTTGAAGCGCGTCAACGATTTGATGATGAAGTGGTGGATGACGCGATCAGCCTTCCATACGCGCCGACGATGACCTTGCATGTTGCATCGGAGAAGCCCTATCGCCCCCACTGTCTGGGCATGCAGCAGCTGCCACCGGCGCCTCAGTGCGCTGGTTGCTCCCTCAGCGATGCATGCGTGAAGCTGAGTAAGCTCGTCGATATCGAGTTCATCAAGAGCTCAGGCACCGCGGACCCCCAGAAGGCTCGTGACCGAGAGCAGGCAGCTGAAAGGCAGCGTAGGCATCGCGAAAAGATTCGGAAGATGCAGATGCAGAGCGAGGTATGAGCGTGTGAGTTTTAGATAGCGGCTACGGCGTGGATGGTGATCCGGTATCTTATCGGTGCGCTGCAAGTTGGGTCCGGAAGTGTTTGTTGGCCTGTCACGTTTCCCGGTCACGCTTCCCTTAAGAGCATATTTATTACTTCTTAAAAGCTAATAACTAATATAAAAAGAAAGAAGGAAGCGTGACATCCCGGCGTCCATTTCACCGCACAGGAACGAGCACGTCCGGCATGTACTTGCTGGTCACGAACATCCCGGGATGTCGGTAGGTATGGTTCCAAGGAAGTGAGTCATCCGTATCGTTCCATCCGGATCAGTTCGAGACAATCGTGACTCATCTCTCATGCGTCGAGGATGAAAAACGAGGTCTATGCCGGCGTTCCTGACTGGGCTAAGAGATGGCGTTTCAAGCAATTCTTATGCTCGACTGGTGGGGTGGGCTGCCTGTGCTCCTGGAAGGGCGTCAGGGCAGCGCTATGAAGCTCCTGCGGCGTGTCAAATCTTGCGGGCGGAGACGGCTGCTTACCCCGATCCGACAAACGCATTTACGCAAACGACCCCGTCCTCACTGCATGCCGGAGCGCACGAATGACTGACAGCTCACCGCGTGAGATCAGCATGCTGGGTGCCAGTGTTGAGATGACTTTGTGCAACTCGGGATGGTATGCAGCCAAACAACCATCAAGCAGGACCTTCGGGTCGGTGCCCATCGCCTTCGCAAGCGCCGGGATGCGTGCCATCGGCATGGGCGTTTTGCCACTCTTGATCATGGAGATGATGTTCGGGTTCGGGAACCCTGCTTCAGCTGCGATCTGGATGTTGGACTTGCCGGAGAGAAGGATGGAGCGGCTGATATAGGAGGCGACGTCGGCTTTGGTCTTCATGTGATTTATCTCGCTTCTGTGAGTGATAAATCAGTATAGAAAGGGGACAACAAACTCCGATCAGGAACGGCAGGCGCGGGCAAAACTCCCGGTGGTCAGTTGAGAGTGCATCGTCGGGACGTTGGTGTGACCAGTCGGTCTACCGCAAGTCAATGCAAGTCGACCTCAAGTCATGCTCAAGTTCGTCTTTGCTGGGTTGAGCATCTGAGCCGCGGATTGCAGTATTCGAGCGTTTCAAGCGTCAATATGCGAGTCAGATCGCGTGACAGCGCGAATTCGCGTTTTTGAGCGTGGGCAAGGGCTGCGAGCGACAAACGTCATGCTAACGTCAAGTAAATGAGATGCAAACTGAGTATTGAATCCTTACACCGCAGATCGCTGGAGATCAGGGCTGCAGGCTGATCAGCATTCCCGGCGTTGTATAAGCGCCCTCCCTGAACTGACCGCGATTGCCATCATGAAAAATGTTGCGTCCTGGAATCTGCCCAGAGTGGAAGCCCTAGGAAAATCCACTCTGCGCCCGTATCCCTCACGCCACAGTTCAGGCGCTTCTTGCCAATCTCCATACTTGCTCCGCTGTCATGCCGACTTCCGCTTTCGCAGCATCTCGACCGCGACTGAAGGGGCGCTCTACGACGTCGCTCACGAGCTTCTGCTGAGCGCCAATGTGCTGCGAGTACAAGGGGCGCGAGCGACGTCGAGGCGAGCTCACACGTGCGCCATGAAGCCCTGACCCAGCACGCCCATCGACTGCTTCGCGACCCCATAAAAGCAAAGCCCCCACAGTTGCCTGTAGGGGCGCGCGAGGTATCAGAGGCGCTCATCTCTCTGTCCTGCTGCAACTGCCATCCCGGATCGGATCTCGCTGCAGTCTCGAAAGCCGAACTGAATCGGCACGCGCATTTTAGTGTCCGCGACAGCTTGGTCAAGCTTTCGATGGGTATGCGGGATGCTTTCGCCGATCAACCATCTGAATTCAGTTCAGCCATCAGCTCGTCAACGCTGTCGCACGACTTCCCAGCACCAGCTTCCAGCTCGCGCATTGCGGCCAAGGTAGTCTCGCTGGGTTGCATGAAGTCCATCGGATTCAGTTTGTCGTGCGCAGCGTGTGTCATCACCATGCGGACGAGATCGTCGATGGTCAGCCCCATTTTCTTCAGATTCGCAGCCGCCGCATCCAGGATTGCTGGGTCGATGCGCGTTGAAACGCGTGCGCAGTTGGTCATCGTTTACTCTCTCTGTTTCGATGTGCGTGCAAGCGTAAATCACAATGTTGAGCTTGCGACGAGGGACTCCAGGTAACTCCTGAAGTCCGGGAACGGCAATCAACTCCACTGGTTACCTCACCCTATCGGGGCGTGTATTGGGAAGCGCTTGAATGCGGTGCGGGTTATACGCCGGAAGGTGTTGCTGAAATCGCTTTCGAGCCTATATGCTGACCAGCACTACTTCATAAGCTCGGTCACGGGCTTTATAGATTCCCCTCTACTCGGCGGACATCAGCTAGATGCGATCACCAATTCTGATTCTTGAACGAGCGATTGCAGGCTCGGCCTTCAGCATCGCGCCAGAGCGTGGGGCAGAACTGGCTGGTGCTAGGGATTCAGAAGGTTTTAGCCTCGCGCTTTCTGACGATCGTCACTTCTCGATTCGTGTGAACACGGTAACCCACGAAGCCACACTGCCGATCGCAACGCTGGAGTATCTTTGGTGCTGCGCATACATTTTTTATGTAATGTATCAAGAGTACGTAAAGGCGCAAAGTTCCGGAATGAGTACCTTGGATTTAGCGAGTGTGCCGAGAGTCGTAAGAGCTATTCGAGTATTGAATTGGGCGGCTCGGAACATGCGTGAATCAGGTGTACGGAAGTGGCCAATGGCTGCGCCGCGCCCTAAAAAGTACCCGAAATACGCTAGCGATGCCCACGTTGCAAATGAGATTTTCTTGGCCGCGATTGCGTGGATTATTCATCACGAGATTGCTCATGTGCGGCTGCAGCACATCAAGATGCATGCTATCTATACGATCCAACAGGAGCGTGAGGCTGATCTGGCCGCAACCGACTGGATTCTGCACTCGCCCCGAAACGCGGACGAAGCTCAGAAACGGCAACTCGGCATGGTGACTGCCATTCTGGCCATGCAGTTGCTAGACGAGCCAAAAGGCGACAACTCTTACGTAAGTTCGCACCCAGCTGCGGCGGAACGATTGGACTATGTCTTGGATCGTGCAAAGGTCGCAGACGATAGTGTCGTGTGCGGTTTCGCAGCCGCCACAATGCAATATCACCTTACCCAGTTGGGAATCAAACAAGAACTTGACGGGACGTCCATTAGGGACATCCTCGCGGGTTTCATGTTGGCCTTCACTACTGCGGGTAGAGCGCGAGCTTAGAAGTTTCTCCTCTGATGTAATCGCGCAGCTCACACCATCGAAGGCGGTGTCAGCTGCTATGTGATGACTGGAAGGGGCTGGCGCTGCTGATGAAAAGGATTGTCCAAGGCGATCATGATGCGCTGGTGTTCTGATGCCACCGTTATCCGTGTTGCCAGCCCCTGATCTCGCTGACCGGGTGCTCAAGAACGGCGTGCAGTAGAATCTCCGTTATATTCCTCAGATCCTCAACAGGCTCTATCAAAGCTCATTTAGTCGGATGCAATAGTCACGGCCAGTAAAGAAACTGGGTCGGCAACTTTGTCTTTGAATCCCACAACTCCGGAACATTCTCAATCACCGTCTCAAGTCTATCGAACATGATGGTGTGAAACGAACCATCACTAGGGTCAGCATAGGTGACGTCAGGGTTGACGCCATCGGTATTCGACATGCTCGTTACGACGATGATGTGTGCGAACCATTTGGTGTTGCCGTCCTGAAGTGCAATGCCCGCCCAGACAGGCCCCTTGGAGAGCATTTGCCGCCATCTGGCTAAAGTTGGGTTGTTGATCGGATTGACCGCTAAGCCGATGGCCTTGGCGAAAGCATCGACCTCGTCTCCAGGAAGTCCCTGATTTTCGCATTGCTCGCCAGGAATCTTCGCATTGACCCGCGTGACATAGCTTGTTCCAGCGGCGTCGGCAGCTGACAGCTCTGTATACGGCACTCCATATTTTGCGGATAGCATCATGGCAGCAGCAGCAGCCCAACAGGTGCACTCGCCGGCCTGCTTGAGCGGCATAATCGGCGCTGAATTCACCGATGGCGCAAAGACAACGAGTGACAGATAAAACGGTGCAACAGCTCGTGCGATTGAAGAACAAATTGTCTTCATTTGAATTCTCCGGCAAATGAGCTACCAGCCAACATGTATGCCTGGGACAAGGACTATGCTTGGGACATCGACGGAAAAATGTCCGTTACCCACTCTAAGGCTACCTCCGGGAGTTTTCACGCTCACGCCACTGCTTCCTACCGTGATGTTCGGGGTTGCGGCATTCACACCAGCGGCTAAGCCACCGATGGCGGCGTTGCCAAGATCATTCGCTGCCTGTGCTGCTTGGCTGAGCCCTTTGCCCAGATCAGACGCAAGCTTGCTACCGCCCCGAAGTATGCCTTCGGTGAGAGCAATGGTGCCCTTGATGGAATCCAATTGGACATTTACAACTTGTGCGACGACTGAGTTCGCCCCGATATTCTGGCCCAGGACATTTTTTGCAAACTTGCGCAGCTCATTGCCATCCCCGAAGCAGGGTCCCTCGGCGAAGCGAGAGTGCTGGCAGTTCATAAATTCTTTGAGCGACAACTGCCCGCCAACACATGCTGCATAGCCAGGCCCCGTGGCCGCGGTAACGGCGCAGGACAAGGCAATCTGTTGTTCAGGGGTCAGGCCGGGACTAACGGCGCAGATCGCAGTGCCTCTTGGATCACCGCCCGAGCTGGCGGCACATCGCAGGATCAGGCCAGCGTCTCCCTTGACATTGCCTAACGCGATGCAGGCAATGCCCTTCGTATATGCGCCGCCATTCTTGGTCAGACAGTCGATCGCTTTGACTGTGTTGGGGTCGGTAGTTGCTCCCTCGGCCAAGCATAGGGCTACAGCCATTCTGTCACCTGCATCAAGGCACTCATTGGCCTTCATCAGCTTATTGATAGTCGGATCTGACACGCACTGGCTCATTAATTTGACGAGCTTAGTGTTCATTACGCAATCCATAGCTGCGGCAGTCTTAGCATCCATAGACTTCTGCGCAGCGCAAATCATGCGCTGGTTGAGATCTAAGCCAGCACCAAGCAAGCAGCGCGCCATTTTCGCTTCCTTCGACTGCGGCCCCAAGGCTACGTCCAAGCAATCTGTGTCCGCTGAAGTTGTTCCGCTAACCATGTTCTTCGCGCAGCCAAGCACTTCCTTCACCTTCTTGTCTTCATATTGCGCCTGGATGAGACAGGTCATCATCCCAGACTTATCCTGCTTGTTGGCATTCGCGCATTCGAAGGCTGCTTTCTGGTAAGCGGAAAACGTAAGGTTGGGATTGACGATGCGTGGCAGATCTGCTGAAGTCGCCAGTTTTTTCAGATCAACTCGCTCCGCTAATAGTGCTACATCGAATTTCATGTTCGTTGCAAATTCCGGACGACAAAGTGCGCCACTCAGGCAATCGTCCAAAACCTTGTCGTCATCAATCTTCAAGTTGTAGCCCGCACAGGTGCCGATATCCTTGACGGTAGTCTTGCCTTGGAATCGCGTGCATTCGAGAAGGCGAACGCGCGCCAAAGCATCACTGATCTTCGTCGCTTGGTCAGTCTTGCTCCATGCCATCCGAACCGTGGCATTGGGCGATGAAAGGACATCCGCCATCCGGACGATGTCGTTTCGGCTGAGGCCTGCAAGAGCCGCAACCACGGGTTGTATCAGCGCGTTCTTTGCAATTTTTTCGCTTAAGCGAATCTGCTCTACACGGCGATTCAGGTCACCCAGAAGGTCTGCCGGTGTCAACGTGATCTGTGCTTTTAGGGGTGCTAGGGTAAGTTTGGCGTCGAACGATCCAAGTTCGCCTGTCGGTGCGACAAGGGTCCAGTCCTTTAGCATTTCGAGCCGCCCAGCGCGATCATATAGATTGGCGATTTTCTGGAAGCGGACAGCGTCTTCCAGCCCTTTGGCCGGGCAGTCCATTGAGCCGATCGTGCATGGACTACTCACCAAGCCAATTGAAATAGCCGGGACTGTCATATTTTTGGTTGCGTAACAGACGGACAGTTTCCGCGCGACGCGCTGTTCGAACAGCGTGAATGCTGATTGTGTCGCGGCTATGGCGGTATCCTCGCGACGTTTGATTTCAGCATTACGTGCAGTGATGTCACCCGGCAACGAAATGAGCATGTTTGACGAGGTTTGCACATACATATCTAGGAGGTCCCCTAGATCCTGCACCTCTCCCCTAAAATCCGAAGCACAGGCATTCAGGGTCGCGCTCGCTGTAGAGTCAACTGGCGTTGGTGTGATGAGAGCTACAACGAGCCGGTATCCAATCACCCTACCTTTTGCATCGACACCTACCGGGACGACACCGAGCGTTTCGTCCTTGGCTGTGGTCAAGGAAGGTATTGGCGTGTTCGTATCTATCCGAACCAGCTGACTCTTGAGAAGGATTTGGTTTGTGGCTTGGACGTTTATGCGATCCCAAAGCGGGGCGCTCGTTTGCCATGCTTGGGCGTAAGCGCAATAGACAAACAGCCCCGCGATTGCAAAAACGCTGAGCGTTTTGGAGTTCCGTTTCATGTAATTCCCCGTTACACGCTTAAGCTTGAACGGACTAAAATACACGTAAATCCCCAAGTTTAACTTACTGCAGAGTGCTATTCAGTTCAAGAGGGGTGGATGCACAGGCAACTCTATAACCAGGTTACGGAGATCAACTCACGCTGCGTACCTCATCCCAGCGCGTCGTGTAGCACGGTGACAAGTTGCTGCGCTGCATCGTCCAAGCTCTATCAGCGGTCGTTGTGTGAGCATCGCCCGACGTCGGACAGTGGATTGCTACGACTCAAAAAGTTATGTCGTGCGATCAGCCCAGAGTCGAGTCCTAGGATTTTCCGACTCTCGCCCATATCCCTAGTCCCGAAATCGACGCATTTCCAGCCAATATCCATACAGGTGAAGATCATCAGCCGGACTCGCACGTTCGAAGTGTCTCGACTATGCGTGGTGTGCGCTACAGCGTCGAACAAGCTCTTCTAGCTAACGCCGACGTGTCGCAAGCGGAACGTACGCGTGTGTCGTTAAGGCGAGCTTAGAAGCGCGCGTTGAAGTTACGACGAATACTTCGTCAGCTGTGACAATTCGGCCAAGCGAAGCAGCGCACCGACCAGGCTCTTCAAGTCTTGCGTGTTGTGCGCCAGACTGGTGCGACAGGGAGGGCTTGTCATGAGTGATGCAGAAAAGGCCGTTGGAAACGCAGTAGATCAGGGCCAGCAGCAGGAAGTTGTGGATCTTGTCGTCAGCGAAAAGGATATTCTGAAAGCTGAAAAGCTCGCCAAGGAGAGGGCTATCTTGATTGAGAAGGTGGCCAGCAACACAACAGACACCGTGCCTGCACGTGTCGCTTGGGTACTAAATCATCATCCGGCTAGCCGCAATTCCGATGTCCGTCTCCAGGTGACCTACTGGAAGACGTTCGACAATCAGTGGGTGTCTGGTTCAAACGTGGCGTTGGAAGACCTATATAAGCTCACGCGACTGACTGACATCACACGAGCGAGAGCAAAAATCCAGAACGAATACCACCTCTTTAAGGCGACCGACGAAGTCCGGCAGCGGCGAGGTTCGCGTCAAGAGCGTGAGCGTCGGCGTCAGATCGATGACCAACCTGGTCACCCAACACTCACCGTCTATGCTGACGAAAGTGGAAAGACAGGCGACTTCCTTCTGGTTGGTAGCATCTGGTTTCTTGCTGGTCCAGACGTGATGGTCATGTCGCAGGCGCTTGCTGCATGGCGCGAGGAATCCGGCTTCAAGGATGAACTTCACTTCTCCGAGATCAGCAACGGGAATGTAAGTCGCTATTTCGAAGTACTCGACATTCTTTATTCAAACTCCACAACCGTAAGCTTTAAAGCAATCCACATCATAAGGAAGGGGCACACAGATGCACCTAGGGTCTTGGACGATCTTCTATTTCATCTGATCGTAAGAGGCGTGAAACATGAACATGAAAGCGGGCGCGCGGAGCTGCCAAGATCCATCAGTATTTGGAAGGATGAAGAAGAGGCGTCAAGAGATAAGTTGATGACCGCGAACCTGATGCTTCGGCTTAAAGCCGCTTCGCAGTCGGAGTTCGAAAATAGGCTTCATGTATCAAGTGTTGAGGTCATCGACTCGAAGAAAATCGTATTTGTCCAATTGGCAGATCTGTTCATCGGTAGTCTGAACCGCAGTCTCAACTTCGATCCAGAACGAATTAGCGAGCACCCGAAAGACAGGTTCTCTCGCGCATTTTTGGAACGCTTTGGTAGTCGCACTGATGAACTGCGAGTCGATCAGCTCGGAGACATGGTGGTGGTGGATGGGATCTAACGTTGTGACTTAGACCCAAGGTGGACGATTCGACGGCGATATTGATTTCAGACAGGCATAACGAATTGGGCTGCTGCGCCAATCAACTCACGCTACGCACTTCATCCCAGCGGGTCGTGTAGCACGGCGACAGATTGCTAGGCCGCATCGCTCAGGTTCGGGCAACTGTCGAGGTGTGAACACCGCCCGACGATGGACATTGATTTCTAAGAAACAATAAGGAACGTCGCGGAATCTGCCCAGAGTCGAAGTCCTAGAGATTTTTCGATCGCGTCGATATCGCTGAAGCCGGACATGGACTGCTTCTCGCCAATCTCCATACAACCGTCCCTTTCACGCAGGCGCCGGAGCTTGTAGCTTCTCGACAGCGATCAAACTGCAGGACACCCTCCAGGGACAGACCGTAATGACAACCTTTTTGGTGTCGCTTACATCGATTGTCGTGGCCCTCGTCGCCGCGTGGGCCACTGCGATCCTCGCCGAGGACTACCGGCGCTTCAGAGACGGGACTAGCCTTGCTGCAGCGCTTGCCGGTGAGCTCCAAGCTTACATAGAAGCATTTGACACGGGCTTACCCACGCTGCATGACATACGAAAAGAGCTGAAAAAGGGAGCGCCGCTGAAATACATGCCTCCCTTCAAACCGCCTGGCGATCCCGTATACGAGTCAGGGGTCGAGCGACTTGGCCTGCTTGGGCCAGAGATAGCAAGGGATGTCGCTTATACCTATCAACAGGTGAACGCTTTCAGGGCGTCTTACGTCAACATGACGGAAACTTACTCGAAGGTGGAGCAGTTTGTTGTGCTTGGCTCTCTTGAAGGTGTCATTTCAGCTGCCACCAAAGCTCTGGATCGCGGTAATTCCGCGATCCAACAGCTCGACGCGCGTGCTCGCGCGACGTATTGGCTCTTCCCTTGGCCGCGGCCTCAGCCGGCACCCGCCCCGACATCAGCCACCTGACGAAATAATGAGAGAAGCCCTACGCAGCAAGGGCTTGCGAGAACGATGACTCACTCAGATACTGAAACCGTATGGGAAGTCCGTGAAGCTAGGTGCCGTGAACGATGAACCAAACAAAACGCCACCTTTGCGGGTGGCGTTTCTTTTTGCGTCAGAACAAGTTGGAGTGAGAGTCCATTCGCACCAGATGAAGCGTGTTGAGATCCTTGTTGCCCTTCACTTTGTCGACGGGCTTCTGGTAGATCAGGACAAGATCCGGGTACACGTGGCAATCCCGGAAGCTCGACCAGTCGCCAGACAAGGGGTGATCTTTGTTCGCTTCGGGCAGTGCAACATCCATGCTCAGCTGCCCCAAGATCCCATCCAGATCATCTTCAATGGTCTTTGCGTGCTTCCCTTTAAGTTCCCTCTCCAAGTCCTTTGTAAACTTCTTAGTGACAACAATCTCTCTTGCGGTTTTACGCATGCGTTAACTCGCTTTCCTTTCGGATTTGCTTGGCTAGGGCGCGAATGCCTCCAGCAGAAAGGAGCGTCACCTCCCCTCTCTCCGACGCCCGCATCGCAGCGATGGTCTCGGCGTTGGGAATCTCAAGCAGCTCGTGGGGAATCTCGCGAGTACGAACAAGGTTAGTCAGCACCAGACGAAGGAAGCTGGACGAATTGAGACCGATGCTCTTGAGCAGCGCATCCGCTTCGTTCTTGATTTCAGGCGTGACACGGCTCTGAACGGTGGCGGTTTGGGAAGACATATTTGCGCTCCTCTGGATCAGTAAGTGTTGCTGTCTGTAATACAGTGTAATACAGAACCTCATGTAGATACAGCACCTACACCAGGTTGTTCAGGCGTCAGTGTCCCTCCAGCAGCTCCCAGACGCGCTGCCGCACCCAATCCCGATCCCTCGGGCCAGCAGCGCGTCGATGATGACCTGCGCTGCAGCCTTGTAGGCGGGCCAGATGATCGTCGGGTCGGCTGCGACTACCTCAATGTGCGCTTGCAGTCTCTGCAGCGCGCTGTGGGCGGTTGACCACTAACCACCCTATCTCATCCCTTGAGATAGCTTCGGGGGACGCTGGGACTGAAACGGCGTTTGAAGCTGGATGCGAACACCGCGCTAAACCTTTGATCTGTCTCAAGTGGTTCGGCGTGGCTTTTTTTCATCTTCCATTTTCACCTAAATAGGTGAAACTATGCGAGCCATGACCATCCTGATCACCCAGCGCCAATTGAACGTCCTCGCCTTCATCCGCGCCCGAATTGAGCGAGATGGGCAGCCGCCCACATTGGAAGAAATCGGCGATGCGCTGGGGATCGGCAACGTCAGTGCGGTGTTCAAGCACGTCCAATCGCTCGCAGCGAAAGGCCGGCTGACGATTGAATCCGGCCATGCCCGCGGTATTCGGCTGGTACGCGAGCCCGATCCGATGGATGCCGACACGCTGGATCTGCCGCTGATCGGCCGCATCGCGGCTGGCGAGCCCCTGTTTTCAGAGTCACGGGTCGATCGCAGCTTGCGAGTGTCCCGTTCGTTTTTCCGGTTGCGACCGGACTACTTGGTGAAAGTAGTCGGCGACTCGATGCGCGACGAGGGAATCCTCGACGGCGACTTGGTGGCAGTTCACGCCACTTCGGTGGCCCGTCATGGTCAAGTGGTCGCAGCGCGTGTTCGAGGCAACGAATTCACCATCAAGCGGCTGCACTGGAAGGGCGATGTGGTCCGGTTAATGCCGAACAGCCCGGGATTCAAACCCATCGACGTGGATCCGACCGAAGATTTCGCGATTGAAGGTCTGTTTGCAGGCCTGCTGCGAGGCAGTTGATGCACGCCGCGGTTCCACTCTCCACGTTGCTCGACGCTCGTCAGATATGGCGCGGTCGTGCCCCCGCAGTCCCTATTGGTGACCAACCCACGGGCTGGCGCGCACTCGATGCGGTGCTGCCGGCAGGCGGTTGGCCCGAGGCCTCGTTGTCCGAGATCCTGTTGCCTGTCGATGGTGTGGGCGAACTTCGTCTTGTGATGCCTACGCTCGCGCGGTTGACCCAAGGTCAACGCCATGTGGTGATTGTGTCGCCGCCGTATGCGTCGTGTGTTGCCGGCTGGCGCCAGCAAGGTGTCGACATGCGCCGTGTCGAATTCGTGGATGCCGGCGAGAAGGATGTGCTCTGGGCCACTGAGCAGTGCCTGCGATCGGGAAGCTGCGCCGCGGTGCTGGCGTGGCCGCATCACGCCGACGATCGCGCCTTGCGTCGTCTACAGGTCGCTGCAGTCACTGGGCAGGCTCTCGCTTTCGTGTTCCGCGATCGCTCCCATCTGTCCAACGCATCGCCTGCTGCGCTGCGTCTGGAACTGGAAGCACCGCCACGCCCACAGATCTGGGTGCGCAAATGCCGAGGCGGGGCCGTGCCCGCCCAAGCGATCCCGTTGCCACGTTCTGTCCATTGATGGTGTGCAGACATGTTATGGGCCTGCATCACTCTGCCAAGTCTGGCGTTAGACGGGATTCTCCGACGGCGGCCCACGGACGATCCGTTGGTGCTCATCGACGGCCCCGTCAACGCACGCACGATCGTTTCAGCCAATGAAGCCGCCCGAGCGGCAGGCTTGCATGTCGGTCAACGGCTGAGCGCTGCCCAAGCGCTGCTGTCCCACTTCGAAGCCATCCCCTATGACCGCGAGTCGGTCGAGCGGTGGCACCGGTTCCTAGCTGCTGTGGCCTACCGATACAGTTCCGAGGTCAGCCTGCTGCCGCATGCGATCGTGCTGGAAGTTAGCAAGAGCATGGGCCTGTTCGGGCCATGGCCACGGCTTGAATCCATGTTGCGGGCAGACTTCACCGACCTGGGCTTCCGTCATCGTATGGCGGCGGCGCCGACGGCTCATGCCGCGCATGTGTTGACGACCGTTTCTGATGGGCAAGCCGTGCTGTCCGTCGATACGTTGCGCAACGCCCTGCAGCGCGTGCCGATTGCGAAGAGTCGTTTGCCCGCGAATGCCATCGCAGCATTGCCGAGCATGGGCATTCGGACGTTGGGCCAAGTGCTGGCATTGCCGCGCGATGGTCTGCGTCGACGCTTTGGTGCAGAACTGTTGGCATCCCTGGATCGCCTGACAGGTGATCTGCCCTCTGGCCTGGAGCTGTATCGGCCTCCTGATACGTTCGATCTGCGCGTCGAGTTGCTCCACGAGGTCGAAAACCAATCCGCGCTGATCTTCCCAGTGCGACGCATGGTCGATGATCTGGCCGCGTATCTGGCCGGTCGCGATGGAGGCGTGCAGCGTTTCTTGCTGCGCCTGGAACACCGCGAAGGTCGCTTCACTGATGTGCCTGTGGGCTTGCTGGCGTCGGAACGTGATGGCGCCCTGTTGTTCGAGTTTGCACGAGGCCGACTGGAGCACCTGACGCTGCCTGAGCCGGTGCTGGCGCTGCGCTTGATCGCCCGCGATCTGCCGGCGTTCGTGCCCGCGGGACGGGACCTGTTCGACGAGCGGCCGGCGAATGCGTTGCCGATCGAGCAGCTGCGCGAACGACTGCGCGCGCGGCTGGGGGATGGCGCGGTCTATCGACTCGGCAGCACACAGGACCCTCGGCCGGAACGTGCGCAGCGCGAGGCCACGCATGATGAAGTGCCGATCGAGCCGCACCCACGCCCCACGTGGTTGCTTAGACGTCCCGTTCAGTTGCGCGGTGGGCAGCCGATCATTCTTGCCGGTCCAGAGCGCGTCGAGACGGGATGGTGGGATGGCGGTGAAGTCTGTCGCGACTACTACGTCATCGAGACATCCTTGGGGCAAGAGGCTTGGGCGTTCTGCGCACCTGACGAACAAACCGGCTGGATGATCCACGGATGGTTCGCATGACGGCCTACGCGGAACTCCACTGCCTGTCGAACTTCTCGTTCGGTCGCGGGGCATCCAGTGCGCGCGAACTGTTCGAGCGGGCGAAGACGTGCGGCTATGCGGCTCTGGCGATCACGGACGAGTGTTCATTCGCCGGTATCGTCCGCGCGCTGGAAGCCTCACGTCAAACAGGTGTGCCGTTGATCGTCGGTTCGGAAATCCAGCTCGACGACGGTCCCAAGGTCGTCGTGCTGTGCGAAACGAAGGAGGGTTACACCTCCCTCTGCGGCCTCATCACACAGGGGCGACGCGCTTCCGAAAAAGGCACCTACCGCCTGACGCGTGCCGACATGGTCACCGGCTTGCCAGGCACGCTGGTCCTGTGGGCTCCTGACCTGATCGTCGACATGGCTCATGGTCGCTGGGTGCGACAGACGTTCGGCGATCGCGCTTGGCTGGCCGTTGAGCTACATCGCGGACCGAACGACGCACGGCGCGTGCGTGAACTGCAAGCGATCGGCCGCGAGCTGAATCTGCCACTGGTGGCAGCGGGCGACGTGCACATGCACGTCCGACGGCGGCTCGCTTTGCAGCACACGCTGACGGCGATCCGACACCGCGTACCAGTCGCCGCGGCGGGAGGGTTGATCGCACGCAATGGTGAGCGACACCTACGGCGCCGCCACGTGCTCGCCACGCTCTACCCCGAGGCGTTGCTCGAAGAAAGTGCACGGATCGCCGCGCGATGCACCTTCACGCTCGATGAGCTGCGTTATCGCTATCCGGCCGAGCTCGTGCCGGAAGGCCACACCGCTACCAGCTGGTTGCGCCAGCTGACGGAAGAAGGCGCGCGCTGGCGCTGGCCCGAAGGCGTGTCGGAGAAAGTGCATAAGCAGATCGAGCACGAACTGGGACTGATCGAGGAACTGCGCTACGAGCCCTATTTCCTCACAGTGCACGACATCGTGCGCTTCGCGCGAAGCCAAGGAATCCTCTGTCAGGGCCGAGGGTCCGCGGCGAATTCGTCAGTGTGCTTCGCACTCGGTGTGACCGAAGTCGACCCGATGAAGATGAGCCTGCTGGTCGAGCGGTTTATCTCGAAGGAGCGCAACGAGCCGCCAGACATCGACATCGACTTCGAGCACGAGCGCCGCGAAGAGGTCATTCAATACATCTATCGCAAATACGGTCGGGAGCGTGCTGCTCTGGCAGCTACCGTCATCTGCTATCGCGGCAAGAGCGCCGTGCGAGATGTGGCCAAGGCCATGGGTCTACCGCTCGATCAGGTCGATCAGCTGAGCCAGATATTCGCATGGTGGAATGGTGAGGAGTCACTCGCGGAGCAGTTGCGCGAGCGTGGGTTCGATCCTGAAAGCGCAGTCATCCGGCGCATCCTCAAGCTGACGGCAGAGATCCTGGACATGCCGCGTCATTTGTCGCAGCACGTCGGTGGGTTCGTGATCGCGGATGCGCCCCTGAGCGAACTGGTGCCGGTGGAGAACGCCGCGATGCCTGATCGCACGATCATCCAATGGGACAAGGATGACCTCGACACGATGAACCTGTTGAAAGTCGATTGCTTGGCATTGGGCATGCTCACCTGCGTGCAGAAATGTCTGAACCTGCTACGCGACCAGCGCGGACAGGATTACTCGATGGCCACGTTGCCATCCGAAGATCCAGACACCTACGCGATGATCCAGCGGGCGGACACGATCGGCGTTTTCCAGATCGAATCGCGGGCGCAGATGGCCATGCTGCCGCGGCATCGGCCGGAAAACTTCTTCGATCTGGTGGTGCAAGTTGCGATCGTTCGGCCTGGCCCCATCCAGGGCGACATGGTGCATCCGTATCTGCGGCGACGTAGGGGCGAGGAACCTGTCGACTACCCGTCGGAAGAGTTGAAGGAAGTGTTCGAGCGCACGCTAGGCGTGCCGCTGTTTCAGGAGCAGGTGATGAAGCTGGCCATGATCGCGGCCGGTTATACGGCAGGCGAAGCCGACGGGCTCAGGCGCGACATGGCCGCATGGAAACGACGGGGCGGATTGGAGAAGCACCGCGAGCGCATTCTCACCGGCATGACCGATCGCGGATACACCACCGCTTTTGCCGAGAAACTATTCGAGCAGATCAAGGGCTTCGGCAGCTACGGTTTTCCTGAAAGCCATGCAGCCAGCTTCGCTGGCATCGTGTACGCGTCGTGTTGGCTGAAGTGTCACGAGCCTGCGGCTTTCGCGTGTGCGCTTCTGAACAGCCAGCCCATGGGCTTCTATTCACCGAGCCAGATCGTGCAGGACGCCCGTCGCCATGACATCGACGTTTTCCCCATCGACGTGCAATGCAGCGATTGGGACAACACACTCATCACGCGGGAAGAAGAGGCTCCGGCGATCCAGCTCGGCTTGCGCCAGGTGCGCGGGTTCAGTGAAGAAGCTGCACGACGGATCACCGCAGCCCGCGTGCAGCATCCGTTCGCAGACATCGCGGATCTCTGCGCGCGAGCAGCCATGGACAAGCGTCATCAGGACCTGCTCGCGCAGGCCAGTGCGTTGCGGGGTCTGTCGCAGCACCGGCATCACGCGCACTGGGAGATCGCGGGGGTGGAAAAGCAGCTGCCGCTCTTCGGCAATGCCAGTCCGGCAGAAATCGAGGTGACGTTACCGAAACCGACGCAGGCCGAAGACACGCTGGCGGACTACGCGCGAACCGGCCTGACGTTGGGGATGCACCCCATGGCGCAGATCAGGGATCGGTTGCGCGCTGTCCGGTGCATCGACTCCCAAGCGCTGCGGAAGCGGCCCCACAACAGCTATGTGCGCGCCGCGGGGATGGTCACGATGCGTCAGCGGCCGGAGACGGCCAGCGGGGTCACGTTCCTGACGATGGAAGACGAGCACGGTATGGTCAACGTCATCGTCTGGCGCGATGTCGCCGAAACCCACCGGCGGGTATTGCTCGAATCAGAGCTGCTGGGAATCGACGGACGTTGGGAAGCGGTCGATGGCGTGTGCCATCTGATCGCCAGTCGCCTGCTCGACATGAGCGAGCTGCTCGGTGGACTGGACGTGCGGTCGAGGGACTTCCACTGAGCGGTGACAGCGAAACACGCAGGCACCCAAGAGTCAGATGCGTGGACGGGTTTGGACGCATCATACGACCGATCGACGATGACCTGCCCGCCGGGCAGCATGATCAGTTGCAGATCCACCTCGATCGACGGAAACCAACCCGAAGCGGACCTTCGATATTTGGCCGGCTACGCTTAACTGATACTGCAGGAAAGGGAAGATCAAACCCTATTCGTTGACTACTTCCGATATTGCTGTTTCTTCCCCCATCTTCCTTAGGTAGTGGTGCTCGTGGCCCGCCTCCTTGAGCAGCGCCCTCAGCTTCGCCAAGTAATACGGGACGTCATACTGAGACCAATCCATTGGCGGCCCATTGATTCCGTCCTTGTGGGATCCACGATCCAAAAACCGATGCAGTGCCTTGTACTTATGGGATGGATCCTGGACAGCTAGTTTTTCCAAGGCCTCGTCGAACTCATCGGTCCCTGCAGTGAAGGTAAAGAACTGCTCCAGAATGCAGCGCATCGTGTTGGGCACGATCTGAACCATGGACTGGTTGTCCTTGACGTCGCGAAGCACTTGCCATAGCGCGTCGTAGTCATTCATGTACGCCGTGGGATCGAGCGACACCACCGTCGTGTATTCGCTCTTCAGAACCCGCAGCATCTGGCACTTCCGATGTGTGTTGGCCAGCTTGCTGCGGGCAAGCTGATGGACGATCTCATGGAAGAAGAACAAGTTGTGGGTGAGGACAATGACCTGCCGCACCTTCGCCACACCATCCGGCGGCTTGATCAGCTGGTGCTGAATGATGGTGGCCACGTCGTAGACGAAGTTCTGTGACAGGCTGGAAATCGGGTCATCAATGACCACGATCGTCTTGCCAATGTCGACGGCGCCATGCTCCTCGTGGGTGCCTTTGATCAGCTCCATGAAGTAGAGGAAGGAGATCAAGGTCTTCTCCCCCTCGCTCAAGGACTGGGCTGTGCTGTTGGGGTCGTTCGGCCTTGCAAGGCAATACAAGTGCCCGTCGTCCTCCTTCCGTTTGATCCAGAACGCATCAATGCCCAGCTCCTTCAGAGACCTGTTGATCGCTTCAACCGACGCATCGACGCCAGTTTGAGATTGACGCAGTTCTGCGAGGCGCACTGTGTTGTCCCTGATCCGATCTGCAACCCCTTCCGTGATCGCTATCTCGGTTGCCAGTTGCGCGTTCAGCGGCGCGAGCGCCGCATCATGGCTGGCGTAGGCCTCGGCACGGTCTGCGCACAGGACCTGATAGAACATGGTCCTGATCCTGGTGAATTCGCTATTGCGGTCCTTGAGGCGCTGGTTGAAGTCGTCCATCTTCGCCTTCGCCGTCGCCAAGGCCGCGATCATAGCTTGGTGGTCGGCGCCTTCAATCGCGACCGAATCGCTAGGCTTGACCTGCTTGGTCCGCATCAGGGCCAAGTTGGCCTTCATCCGCCCTTCCAGCTTCGACCAGGCAAGCTCCAGCCCTGTGTCCTTGGTGATGGCGTCGTCGAACACACCGCTCATGCGTTCCTGCAGCCGTTCCAGGCGCAGGGCGTAGTTCGACACCAACGCTTCGACCTTGTCGATCTTGAGTTTGCGACCGCCTTCCAACAGCTTGGCCAGCTCTTCATGGAAATCGTGAGGCAAGCCCTGCTGGCAAAATGGGCACTGGTCGTCTTTCACATAGGACCGGCCTTGGTCGACCCAGTCGCCATTCCCCAGCTTGGCGATCAAGGGAGCCAAGCGACTGGTTACGGACACCTCGATGGCTTCGGCCCAGATAGAATCGGTCTCGATTTCCGCTAGGCCAGTAAGGTCGGGCTGGGGCGCACTCTTGCTTGTCTCGCTGCCAGATACATCCTCCCACCGCTGCTCCAGGCGCTCCATGGTGTTCAACGGGGCGTCCCCGTCGACGGCTGATTTCCGCAGTTCGTCGAAAAACTTCTTCTTGTCCTTTCCGTAGCCCACCAGCAGCTCCGCAAGCTTTGTCTTCTTGCCCAGGACATGGGCCTTCCAGACGTCTTCGACACCGCGAGTGATCTGGGCTTCCACCTGCTTCTTGGCTGTCTCCACACGCGCGCGCAGCGTGGTCAGCTCAGCTTCCAAGACAACGTACTCGGCTTCCTTACCGTCGATCTCCTTTTGCTTGGCCGTGTCCATCTCACCGATGGTGAAGATGCCCCGCATGGTCTCGCCGATGACCCTGCCCACAAATGCATGGTTGTAGACAAGGTGACGAAAAGGGCCGGTTCCGGTCGTCTCGACCTGGCAGTGCGCGAAGATCTGGTCGTTGACAAACCGACCGTGGATTACCTCACCGATCGCGGACTTCCCGGCACCGTTCAGGCCATAGATGAAGGTGGCCTGCTTGGAGGTATCTATTTCAATGACGGTGGGCGTCGTCGGATGAAAGCTCTTGTAGTTGTGGATTGAGATCTTTCTGATCATGCCCGCCCCCGCGACCTCCAACTTGTTCGCAACATTACCCTCTGCGCATCATGGCAGCAGCTAAGTCGCTTGTGCATAGCGTCGAGGGTCCCTCCAGGGAATTGACTGCCGCGCACGGTGCGAAAAAAAAGGGGATGCCGCCACGGGCCTGCTAAAACCGACTCTCCCCGATTCTTTCTGACGCGTGCAATGGGCTGCGCTTGATCGGTCGACACCTGTATTGGATGTCTGTTCCTGCCGATGACAGCCCTTGCGAGCTCGATGACGCGCGGGCAAGCTGCGACAGGTGGAGGTCGACCCGTTGCGGACGCTCAGGTTGACAAGCGTTCCGTCAAAAAGCTGACGTTCAGAGGTCGAATGCTGCTCATAAGACCGGTGCCGTTTACGTCACCTTATGGCTATCAAGTGATTGACCACCTTCAAGCCCTCGTCCGGGTTGGCATACACGTCTCGCTGGTCGAGGATTTCTCCCTCTTTGTCGAGTAAAAACCAGCGGGCGACTTCCAGAGTGCCAGCCGGCACAAGATGCTTTGCGTCTGCGACGGAAACTATCGCAGTCACGAAGTTCTCATGGATGACGTTTTTTGTCGCCTCGTATTCCATGAAATAGCCCAGGGTATAGTCCAGCTTGCTTAGCTGGCGATGCTTGTCGTCGAACAGCACGACGAACACCCGCCGGTCGATTCGCTTGGCCTCAGCCAGCGCTTCCGCGAGCGTGGCAAATGGCGTGGTCCTGAAAAATCCTCGGTATATGACCTGCCGCGTTGGCCCCTCTATTAGGCCGCGAACTCCTCTCAGTAGGTGCATGCGCACCTTCGCGCTGAAGTCACCAGTGAGGTCGGGTTTTAGCGCATCCAGCCGGAAGATGAAATCTGACGAGGAGCGCACGACGATCTCTGTTCCTAGTACGTCGATCTCCCAACGCGGCGAGAACCGCGTCTCATGATTGTCTGATTGGGCGACTCCGAGGTTCGTGTGAACAGAGGCTCCCCTTTGTTGCATCCCGCCTTGCGTACGCACGAACTTCCCATTCAATTCGGCCACGATGCTGTTGACGACACGATCCATCGCCTGGTAGACCGCTTGACAGTTAGCGCCCAATTGCAGCACCTCAACGACGCTTTCCCGATCTAGGTGACTCCTGATAAATGCTATGTCAGCCTCCGCCTGCGATTCGTGATCGGCACTGGGCACCAACAGCGACTCCAACGCCGAAAGCATCGCGTTGGCGCTTGAATACCGCCTGTTGATGGCAGGATTGAAGCAGCGGTCGAAGAAGTCCAGTAACCGCGGTGTTGCAACACCCTCAACGGTGGACAGCAGGGACAACGCTTTCTTGCGTTGGTGAGGCATATTGCCGTCTGCATCCTGAAGTGTCGCGGGAAACATGCCGGTCAGCACGTAGAATAGGATGCCGCCGACGAACGCGAGATCGCTACGTTCGTCTCGCTTCGACATACTTCCAATCGACAGCTCGGGCAGTCGCAAAAAGCGGTTTCCAATTTCTTGGCCGTGCTCCGTGTTCAGAGTGTCCGCGACCCCCTCCTTGTAGCTGAGACCGAAGTCAAGCAACATCGGAGCTGCAACCTCTCCGTCCTTGAGGATGATGTTATCCGGCTTGATATCCCGGTGGACCCATTCGTTGGCGTGGATATACGCGACTGCTTTGAGCAGCGCGAGAGTCAAAGTGGATCCGTCCACCCAGCTTAGCGTCCCTTGCTCCTCAATCCGCTTGTTGAGTGTCGGGCCGGGAATGAACTCAATGACAAGAAACAGCTTGTAGTCGGGGTCCACATGATTTTGCCCGTTGCTCGCAAGGAGGCGGGGGATCAGCGGGTGCTGGCACGTGTCATACGCGGTGGCCTCCCGGAAAAACCGCAGCCGGCGCTCGGAATCCTTCTGCTTACTCAGTAACTTTAGGCACCCGGCGGTCCCTGTTTCGTTGTGTTCGACTCGCCGTGTTACACCTTGGCCACCTCGGCCAAGTTCCTCGCGCCCAGTCCACGCTAGCTCCCACTTTTTGTCGTTCACCCATACTTTGGTCATTCAGCACCCGTCCGCGTTTCGCAGCGTTGGCGATATGGTTAATGGAAACGATGCTAGCTGATCGAATGTTCCAAAACGGCCATTCATAGGTGGCCGCTCTTGGCCGATTCCGGCCGGTGGCGTCACGCTGACCAGAATGCCGACGCGCTGATCATGATCGACTGGTTCTACTGAACAACCACATCGGTGTTCGCAGTCAGATTCAGGTTGCTGCGATCGTAAGCATCAAAGCTACTTCTGCTGCACCAGTTGATGTTCGTAGTACGGCCGCACACGTCGGTCGAGGATCGCGTACAAGCTCGCGTAGTCGTCAGGACTTGGATTGAGCCATGCGTCGATGTCATCTTCCTGAATTGGAACGGGACATCGGTCATGGCCCGCCTCGACAACTTCAAAGGGTGGATCATCCGTGATTGCGGCGAACGTGTAGAACCCTGGATCGTCGCCGGCCGCCTCAACATAGGTCCAGAGACAAGCTACGAAAAGGTCTTCACCGGTCGATGGCGAAAAGAGAATTTCAACGCTCTGCTCGCGCTCACCTGGCACCAGCGGTCGTTGCTGCAGATTGTGGAGATAGACGCTTTCGTAGAACCGATCCACGACCATGATCCCGTGGCTGTAACCAAACACCTTGCGCCAAACGGTCGACAGCTTGTCGCGCCGCGCGTTATATGTGCCTGGCTTCTCGATCTCGTCGGCTTCTGTCCACCCCGGCAGGCGGCAGCGGTAGCGCATCGGGACGACCATGCGCTCGCCCGTTTCAGAATCTCGAATCATTACCGGAGCGAAGAAACCAGGCCAGATTCTGTCGATGCCGTCGGCCGGCGCCGGTAAGGCTAAGTCTTCCAGCTTCTTCCTTCCTGCCTCTATTTTGTTTGTCGCGACGCGGCGATCGTTCTCGGCCTTTTTTGTCGGCTTGCTTGACGCTAGCTTGGCGTTCGCGTCGACGAGGCGTGCTTCCTGGACGCCGATCTCAGCCGCGATCAAGGCGATTGCCTCAGTTTCCGCTTCGCGCGCCATCCCGACCGTGCCAATGTCCAGCACGCCACTCGTGGCATCGGTCATGGCGCGGCGCATCGCCTTAGGGACAACCTTGACCCAAGTGCCCTTCTTCTTAGTCCAGCCGGCGAGCTTCGTGAATTCCTTGATGGCGAGCTTTCCGCCAAACCGCTCGTATTTCCTGAAGTCCGCCCAGATCTGCGCCGAGTAGCACATGTCGAAACCTGCTTGATGGGACTTCGCTAAGAATAGAGCGCAGTCAGCTGCACTTGAAACTGCTCACCCGCCCGCCCTCACGCACAGTCACCATGAGAAGGCCTAAGGGGAAACCCGGTTCGCGTCCATCTGCTCCTGGATCTCAGAGAGACGCGTAGTGAAGAATTCAGTCAGCGCCTTGTCCTTTACCTCACGAGCGTAGCCGAGGCCCTCGTGATGGAAGGCGTTGTGCATTGTCTTTTGCCCGAGCTCTGTCAGGCGTTTTCCGAGGTTCATAGGCCTCTTCCTTTTGGCGTTGAGCTCATGCACGCGGACCAATTTTCCCTTCTCAGAACGGAGGAGATATTCGGGTGCGGTGAACCGAGAGAGAAGCTTGTTGAAAAGCTTCTGCGGTAGAGACTCGATATTCGCCCAGAGAAGGCGATTGAGAAGTGGCAAGCCGCCGTTCCAAGTGGCGGCGAGCTTCTTGTCCGAGAGTTTCAGGTAGGCATAAACGAACTTGCGGACCAGCTTCGCGTCCTGGTTGTCCCCCTTGTTGGCAAAGATCGACTGGATGTCTCGGCAGCGGTGCCGCTGGAGTTCCTTCACGGTCCATAAGTCGACCTTCTTCTGATTCACACGCAGGCCGTGGCGGTCGAGATTCCTCGTAAGAAGGAGCATGAGCGCATCAACGCTGTCCGTTCCGTTGACGAGGATCATTTGGTCGTCGGCATACCGGAAGTAGCTCGCGCCCGCTGTCGCGCAGATCGCAGCGGCGAACTTGTCATACTTCTGGAGGTAGTAATTGGCAAGCAACCGCGAGCAGTCGGCCAAGGCATCTTGCGGGATTCCTACACCCTGCGGATGCAGACCCGTGTTGCGACGGTTCCACTGATTGAGGAAGTAGAAAAGAAGCGCGATCACCCAGCCCTTCTCCGCAGGGGCGTCTTCGCGAATCCACCGCTCCAGAATGTCGAGTCTGATGCAGTCGTAAAAGTTTGAAAGATCGAACTGAAGGGCGTGCGTGTAAGCGCCGGTTTCAAGCTGCGCAAACAGCAACGAGTTGAACTCCCCAAAGGCCGACGTCCATGCACGAGGGTTGAAGGCGTAGCGGGCGTTGGAAAATCCGGAGTCGAACTCGACGTCAATGTTCTCAAGCTTCCGCAATTCTCCGCCAAGCGTCCAGCCGCCGAAGGTGTGGTCTGTCCGGTTGCCGGAAATAACCTCCTCCAGTTCCTTGATGCAGAAATAGAAGACGATGTAGTCCTCGATGCAAAACACCGGGATCGTCCGAGCCACTCCATGGCCCTTGTTCATCACGATTTCCTCCTCCGGGATGGACGGAGCGTAGCGAGACGACTTCACCGCTTCGAAGACCTTGCGAACCATGGCCTCCTTGTTGGCAGCGGTCTGGGGGATGTCGATGGGAAACGTGCGGTTTTTGAAGGCTTTCCAAAAACTGCTGTTAAACCACCGACTGAAATTCTCCCAGTTCATGAGAGGGGGGCGAAGGCTTCTTTGAGGACAGCTTGGAGGAGGTGGTCGGCGTGGATACGGGCGTGCTCAATCTCCGCTTCCAGCGTCCGGCAGGTCGTCATCAGCGCCTCCACTCGCTCCACAATCGCAGCTTGCTCAGCGAGGGGTGGAAGGGGGATGAGAACCTGAACTAGCCGGCTCGACTTGATTCCTTTCGCCGTGATTCCAGACGCTTTTTCGGCGAGCTGCGACTTCACTGTGCGGGATAGTATCGCGAACAGGAAGAAGCGTTTCTCGGAAAGAATTGGCTGAATCGTTATAAGCCGCTGACCGAGAGCAAACCGTTCGCTCATGTTCAATTGGCAGGCGTTCCCAAGAGGCGCTTCGGTCGTAAAGAGAATATCTCCATTGTCGGGAAATCCACGAACCATGTGACGGCTGAAGCTCTCTTCTGACAAGTAGTCACGCGGCGTGTCGGAAAATCTACCGAACTTCACGTTCTTGGCAGTTATGAGCCTCACTCCACTTGAGATCTTGTTTGGCGTCTTACCCCGGTAATCGAAAAATCGCGTGACTGCACCCAACCGGCACCACTCCCAGCCCTTCGGGATCTCGAAGGGGATTTCGCTGAGGGCGATTTTTGGCAGGGGCTTTTCGGTGCGGAGTTTCTTGTCGGCGATGAGACGGGCTTTTTCGACTTTGATGCGATGAAGGAGCTGACTCGCGGGTTCCACGTCCGGGTGGGCGACTCGCCAACCTTCCGTCAATTTGCCCTGGATCGCCTCCTGCAGGATGGCTTGCTTGAGCTGAGGGAGCTCGTGACGATCACTGTTCTCTTCAAGGATGAATCGGATCGTTTCCCTAATCCGATCAATCCGCGACACGAAAGCGCGCTGCTCAACCATGCTCGGGACAGGAAGTTCGATCTCGGCAAGGCCGGAGTAGTAGAGTCGCTTCCGCACTGCCCCGGAGCTATTGCGAGCAATGGCTTCGAGTCCGTAGTCGCTCTTGAGGAAATGCAATAGGTAGTGCGGATCAAGTCCCTTGCGGCAAGAGAAGACGGTGTAGTCCGGGCTGGTAAAGCCAGTCTTGGACTCGTTATCGGCGAGGCCGATAGAGCCGACGTTCACCCTCATAGGGTTGTAAGCAAACCAGTTCTTTTCAACACGCTGATAGCGTGCGAGATCGGCGGAGGTATCACGCGAGCTGGCATGGAGACCATGCTCATTGCTCACGCCGATTAGTCGACGATCCTTCGCGCCCGATGAACCAAGTGGATTGCACTCCTCGCGGATGTAGTCGCCGAGCTTTGCCACTAGGAATTTCCGTTGAGGGATGATGTCAACTTAGCGACCAGATCGCCGATCTTTTGCTGACGTTTTGCCAGGAGGTGCAGTAGTCCCTCGACGGTATACTCGTTCTCCTCGACTGTGGAGTTCGGATTCTTTACATCCAGGTCGAACCCCTTCTTCAAATCCCCGATCTTCACGTTCCACGCAACGTCACTTACCTCGCGGTTGTCCCACCATTCGATCAGCGGCGCGAACTCTTCGAACTGGATGGCTTTGGTTTTTGAGTAGCTCTTTTGCCCCTCGGGCAAGCGGTGCTCCCAATACCAGATTTCCTTGGTGGGCGTGCCCTTTTGGAAGAAGAGCAGGTTCGTGGAGACGGTGGCGGGAAAGAAGGTGGATTGCGGGAGGCGCACGATGGTGTGGAGGTTGCAATCGGTGAGGAGTTTTTCGCGGATGCGCTCCTTGTAGCCATCGCCGGTGATGCAGCCGTCAGGCAGCACGATGGCGCAGCGTCCACCGGGCTTGAGCAGCTGGATCATGAGGATGACGAAGAGGTCGGCGGATTCCCTGCAGCGGAAGGACGCTGGGAAGTTTGTCTCCACGCCGTCGGCAATGCTGGCGCCGAAGGGCGGATTAGCGAGGATGCAGTCCACCTGTTGCCTAGGGCCGATGGCGTTGTATTCGGTCTTGAGGCTATCGAGGTAGTGCCAATCGGGTACGTCGAGTCCGTGGAGGATGAGATTCGTGAGGCCGAGGACATAGGAGACGGGCTTCAGCTCCCAGCCCGTGATGGATTTCTGGAGGATGCCTTCGTCGTCAAGGGTGTGAACTTCCTTTTCGCGGATGAAATCAATGGCAGCGCTGAGGAAGCCGCCGGTGCCAGCGGCAGGGTCTAGGACCTTTTCGCCCAGCCTGGGCGCGGTCATCTGCGTCATGAGCTGGGTGATGGCGCGGGGAGTGTAGTACTCGCCCTTGTTTCCGGCATCGCGCAACTCGACCAAGATGGATTCATAGACGGTGCCGAAAACGTGGCGGTCGTCGCTGCTGTTGAAGTCGAAGCCATTGAGCTGGTTGATGACCTTGCGTAGCTCGTAGCCGGACTTCATGTAGTTGTTCGAGCCGTCAAAGACTTCGCGAACGAGCATGGCGCGCGGCGCAGCGTGCGGAGCCTTGAGGTTCTTGAGCGTGACGAAGAGGCCGTCCGTGGGATGGTCGATGAAGAGGATGAGTTCCTCGCCGGTGATGCCTTCAGCGTCGGCGGCCCAGTGTCGCCACTGGAATTTTGCGGGCATGACGGACTTGTAGCGTTCGCGGATTAGTTCGAGCTCCTGATCCTTGTCGTCGAGGATTTTCAGGAAGAGAAGCCAGCCGAGTTGCTCCAGACGCTGGGCATCGCCGGAGACGCCACGGTCTTGCCGCATGATGTTGCGGACGTTCTTGATGATGGATGAGATATTGGGCATGAGTGTCTAGGGTCAGGCAGCCTTGTAAAGTTCGTCAGTTAGCGCGTGGATCGCGGCCTCGTAGGTTGACTTGCCACCGAAGGCGCGGATGATTTCAACCGGAGAGCCGAGCTTGCTGAGCGGGTCGAGGCGGATGATCTCGGGGTTCTCGAAATCGAGCCCACCGTCGTCGGCGTATTTGTCGAGGAGCGCGGCGATGACCCTGCGGGCAAGGTCTCCGTATTTGGTGAAGTAATCGCGCTTCTTCACCTGCTCCGCGCGCTCCTTGCGGGTAAGTGGCTTCCGCTCGTAGGCGACGTGGCAGATCAAATCGAAGGGATCGAAGGCTGAGCCGATTTCCTCGTTCAATGCGGCAAAGATAACGCCTTGTTGCTCCAGCTCATCGACGATGGCGCGCTTTTTGTCGGCGAGATTCCACGAAGTGAGAAAGTCATCGAGCGAGGCGTAGGCTATGCGGACGCTCTTGCGTGTGTAATCGCGCAGGCTCTCGGTGATGATCTTGCCATCGTTGCCCATGTATTGGACGCGCTCCTTGATGACAGTGACTTCCACGCCGTTGACGGTGACTTTGCGGCGACGCTCCGGCGCAGTGGGGTCGCCGTCGATTGAAACATCGGGCTTTTCCGCCTCCGGGAAGTCGATCTCGTCGCCGGTGATGACGTCAGTGACAGGCTTGTCGTCGGTTTCATCGTCGGCGTCCGCGATGTCGTCGTTCTCGCTGAATTCTTTCACACGGACGGGATCGCCGTCGAACTCCTTGTCCGCAAAGAGCGCGGTGACATTGCGAAAATCCATGATGGTGAAGTAGTGCTTCCCAAAGTCCTCATTGATGCGGGTGCCGCGTCCGATGATTTGCTTGAATTCGGTCATGGAGCCGATGTTCGAGTCGAGGACGATAAGCTTGCAGGTCTGCGCGTCCACTCCCGTGGTCATGAGCTTCGATGTCGTAGCGATGACGGGGTAAAGCTCGGTGGGGCTGATGAAGGCGTCAAGGTGGCGTTTTCCCTCCTCGTTGTCCCCAGTGATTTGCATCACATATTTGCTGTTGACGGCGACGAGATCGGCGTTGGCGTTGGCCAATTCCTTTCGCATCCCCTCGGCGTGCTCGATGTCCACACAGAAAACGATGGTCTTGGAAAAGCGGTCGCTACCTTTGAGAAAATCCGTGATCTTCTGCGCGACGATGTGGCGGCGTTCTTCGACCACGAGGTGACGGTCGAAGTCGGTGCGGTTGTAGAGGCGATCTTCAATTTCCCTGCCATCCTTGTCCTTGAAGCCCTTCGGCGGACGCCAGCCTTCGGCGTCGATGTCGAGCGTGACCTTTATGACCTTGTAGGGAGCGAGAAATCCGTCGTCGATGCCCTGCTTGAGCGAGTAGGTGTAGAGCGGTTCGCCGAAATACTCAGAGCTGGAAATTTCCTTGGTCTCCTTCGGCGTGGCGGTGAGGCCGATGTGAGTCGCACCTTTGAAGTATTCGAGAATCTCGCGCCATTTACTGTCTTCTCGGGCGCTGCCGCGATGACACTCATCCACAATGATTAGATCGAAAAATTCGGGGCTGAACTGCTTGTAGGCGTCGGCGTCGTTATTGTCGGAAAGGCCCTGGTAGAGGGCGAGATAGATGTTGTAGGCAGTGTCTATCTGCTTGTGCTTGATGACGGTCATCGCGTCCTTGAAGTGGCGGAAGTCGCCGCGGACGGTCTGGTCGATGAGCGCGGTGCGGTCGGCCAGAAATAGGATCCGCTTCTTCAGGCCGCTCTTCCACAGGCGGTAGATGATCTGGAAAGCCGTGTAGGTTTTGCCGGTGCCCGTCGCCATGACGAGGAGGTGGCGGTTGTTACCTTCGCTTCGGGCGATTGCTTCGACCGCGCGGTTGATGGCGATTTGCTGGTAATAGCGTGGCGAGCGGGTTGAGCCGTCTGAGAAGTAATCCTGCGCAACGAGAGACTCGATCTCATCGTTGATCCCTTTAAAGGCTTTGTATTTCTGCCAGAGCTTCTCAGGCGACGGGAAAGCGTCGAGCGGGAGTTCTGTCTCGATAGGTCCCGACTTCACCGTCTTGTCGTGGAAGAGGAACCCGTCACCGTTGCTGCTGAAGACAAATGGAACGTCAAGCGGCTTAGCGTAGCCGAGGGCCTGCTGCATTCCCGCGCCGACCGTGTGGTTGTTGTCCTTGGCCTCGATGATCGCGAGAGGGATGTTGGGCTTGTAGTAAAGGATGTGGTCCACGCGCTTCTTCGCGCCGCGAGCGTGGATTTTTCCGCGCACATAGATGCGGCCGTCGGTGAAGCCGACTTCCTCACGAATCTGGGTGTCGAGGTCCCACCCCGCTGCCACGAGGCTCGGCGTGATGAACTTCGTGCAGATGTCGCGCTCGCTGAGGGATTTTTTGTTCATGCGGCTAGAGCGCGTTCTGGATCGGACATGCTATTTTTCCCCTGGCCGCTGACGAGGCGGGTGCCATTCTCTCGCTCGAATACTTCGGCTTGGCGATAGTAGTTCAGGTTGCCTTGAAGGCGTTCATCAATCTGCGTGTCCTGGTATCCCTCATTAAGTCGCTGCCCCACCACAGGAGCAGTCCAAGGGGGATTTTGGCATGCACGAGCCGGTTGTGGCTGCTGGCAATGGTATTGACTGGACGCCGGCGCGCGGATCAACTTGATTGACGACCGAGTTACTGCTCTCAATCGCTGAGATCGCCTGCACTTCCTGAATTTCCAGCCCGACAGTAGCGCGCGACGTCGCTAGCATTGAGCGATCAATCACTCTTGAACGCGAGGTGCACATGGCCATCTACCATCTGATTTCAGTAGCTGAGGACCAACTCCGAACCAAGCACGGCGATCAGGCCGACCGCGAACGCGCTGTTGGAGCTGCGGTCATCGAAGCTTGCCTCAACCCCGAGTCAAGAAAGCCCGCAGCCAAGGGTCACTCCGATCAGGCAGGGCAGGATTCACCGACGCGTCTTGTAGCAGTGACGCACGTCGATGAACACGAAAGCGACGAGTTCGTCATGTGGGTATGGTCTTCGGGCGATTCCGTTTGCATCGCTGATTTGCCAGGCGATGATCTCGACCTGATCATCAAGCTCGCGCATGCCGTGAGAATGAAGACGATGGTCGACTCTGGCAACTTGTCGCCGACGGTGGTGCCGGACTGACGGTCTATCGACTTGCAGGCAGCTGCGTGAGGGTGATGGCGGAGTCTTGGACATACATCTCCACAACGGCGTCCTCACCGGTGGCGAGCTGTTCGTCGCGGGAGAGTTGGTTGGCTTGCTTGATGGCTTGTTCCAGCCGTAGGCGGCTGGCGATATCGTGGTGACCGCGACAGATTCGCCAGAGTCCGGCGCTGTCTTCCTTGATGGAAAAGGTCCCACTCATCGTTGTAGCCCAAATGAAAAGGTGCGTCCCGGTTCGTCGGTTCCACCTGACTCGTTCGACGCCGGCATGGCCTGACGTCCGTCGGCTCGGGCCGGACTAGCGGGACGGCTTGAGAGTGTCATCGAGGCTTGCTACTCGTATGTCAGGGGTTGCCGACACGCAGTGTCGGTGGGAGGACTGTGTGAAACGTTACCGGGTAATCCTCACACGGAGAGCTTCCGCCGCCCCTCGGTGAGGAAAATAATCTCGATAAATTTCCTAGGAATTTCCTAAAAATTTTTTAGGAAAAAACTGCCTAAAGATTTCTGTTGAAATACTGTTTTGATTAAGGCTCAATACTTCTCGGGCGCAGACCGCCACCCGGCTGAGATGTCTACACAGCGTGGAGATATCTGGGTTAAAAAGAATTCGGAGAGTCGACACATAACAGGAGGAATACAAGATGCAGAATGCGGCAATGGTGACGGGTTCACCTCAGGAAGATAATGATGTGGCAACATTGATTTCGCTCTTTGCAGAGCTCTGCGATCAAGATGCGACTTACAATGTGGCCATGAGTCGCGCGCCTCTTGTTGCAGTCCCTGAGCGCTTGGTTACACAGGGTTTTCATGTAGGTGAATCAACAAACCCTGAATTCCCAATCGAGATTTGGCTTCGTGACAATGTATTAATGTCGGGTGCAATGCTCATTGACGAAGGCGAGGCGGAAACACTCGCCAGTCTAATCCGACTTGCAACTGATGGATTTGTAGAGAAGGGAAGTATTCCTCTCAAATGGTCGGGGGAAACAGTAACGATTATTCCGCAGCATCGAGGGCGAGTTCGAATCAAGCTGCATTCTTCAGGCTTATCGGCTCAACTGAAAAGATCACAAGTTCACAATATGGTCTGTGAGCTTCGTTCAGCTGCCTAATTGATAATATATATGGTCACTTCGGTGGTGCTGGATAGGATCCGTCCTGCACCACTGTGACTCGCGAAGCGCAGGCAGCAGCCTCGCGTCAGGTGAGCGAGAGCGTTTGTAGGGTAACGTCATACGAAGTGTTGGCGTCGTCGAGCAGGTACGATTCAATAACTTTACGAGGTAAATTAGGATTTCGTATCACGAACCATTTTAAAGAATGCCTCGTCCAACGTTGCGGCTGAACGGTGGATGTTTTCGTCAAACAAGTGTGCATACCGTTCCGTGGTGCGGCTCTGCGTGTGTCCGAGCACCCCGCCAACCTCCGCAAGAGAGTGACCCGCCGATAGCAACACAGAAGCGCTGGTGTGGCGAAGATCATGTAGTCGCACGCCTTCTAACCCTAAATCTTTTTGTAAGGCAGCCCAGAACTTTTTGATTCCAACGATCGGTTTTGCTGGATCTGACCTGCGAGGGAAGACAAAAATGGATGCTGCCCCGACCTTTTCCTGCCGGCTTTCTAGAATTTCGACCGCGGCCTTCGACAGTCCGACGACGTGCTCGCGATTTTGCTTGGTGTGATGGCTTGGCTTGATCCAAAGCTTCCGTGTGAGATCGAACATGTTCCAAGTGGCTGCAAGGACTTCGCCTCGTCTAGCGCCGGTGAGAAGAAGTAGCCTCACAACATCAGCCGCGTTCTGATTACGATGCCTGTTCAGATAGGTGACGAGGGCTGATTGCTCGGCAGTTGTTAGAAAGCGTTCTCTGGCGCGTTCGCGATAGGCGATCACGCCCTGGCAAGGATTTTTCTCGATCCAACCTAAGTTGACTGCGACGCCATACATCCCGGAAATGACCGCCCTCAGCCTATTGGCTGCGGTCGGTGTCCCAACCAGTGTATGCATCAATGCCGTCATGTCGCCCTTGGTGAACTGGTTCAACTTCCAGTTACCAAACTTCGGTAACAGATGCTTGCCAAGTGCCCGGCGATACTCGTTGAGCGTAGTGGTTCTGTTTCCTTTGGTTGTTGCGTGTTGCCCCAGATAGTAGTCAGCAAGTTCGCGCACGGTCTTGGCTGCCCGGGCTCGTCGTCGTTCAACCGCTGGGTCGACTCCTTTCGATTTCTGGGCGTAGAGTTCCCGAGCATGCTCACGAGCTTCTTCGACAGAGAGACTTGGATATCGACCAATGGTTACCTTTCGATCATTCCCACCACCCGGTGTGCGATAGCGGAACATGAATGATCGAGTCCCACTAGGTTTGACCCTTACGCCGAACCCGGTCACCTCGGTATCCCAGATAAATACGTCCCCAGAGACTGCCGGGCGTAGAGATTCGACAAGCCTCTTGGTGAGCTTTTGACCTGCTGGCATTGATCCCCTCTGCGGTGCTGCCCGGGGAAGCGCCAGGGAAGCGGAGTGCGTGATTTCGAGGGTTCATTATACTTCGTTGTCTGAAAGAATGCGGTATATATATGATATATATCAATGGCTTGGATGATAGCCCGAATAGCTCAGCTGGTTAGAGCACTTGACTGTTAATCAGGGGGTCGCTGGTTCGAGTCCAGCTTCGGGCGCCAGTTTGGCAAAGGCCGGCACATAGCCGGCCTTTTGCTTTTACCGCATTCCATTCAGTCCATCTGGGCGCAACCTGTGGCTTCGGTCATGCTGGCAGGAGCGCCACGAATTCGACCGGAGTTGGAGACCACCACGCTTAGTGCGTTTCGTGGGTTGGATCGCTCGCAGAACACCAGGGTGAGATTGCTGCCGCTGGCGTTGCCATCGGGTTGAAAGCGCACAAAGCGGCGCCCGGTGCTGCTGTGGACGATCAACCTGTCGTTGTAACGGCGGCCGGTATACAGCGGTGCCTGGTCCGGTTGATTGTTGCGATCAGTGTCGTGACCAAGCAGCCAGCCGTTTTCCCAGCGCCATTCATCGCTGCAACTGCGGCCATTGCGAGTCGGGCAGAACAGAGCGGGTTTGCCGGTAGTCACCGCAGTTTCGCGGGCGTGCTGCAAGGCTTCGATGAAATCAGTCTGGGCAACCTGCAACTGGTTCCTGCTCAACAGTCGCTGCAATGGCGGTATGGCGATGCTGGTGAGCGTCGCCATCAGGGCAAGCACCATGATCTGTTCGATCAGGGTCACGCCGCGCTGTCTGCACGGTATCCATGCATTCCGGCATATCCTCATGACGACATCCCTGTGTTGTCAGGGACCTCATGCTAGGACAGTGCCGATGTGCGGCCAGTGGCGCAGCCGACTGCCCGAGCGTCGGACTCTGCTGACGCATCCTGTCAGCAGGCTCGATTTAAAATGCGCTGCCCCGCCCACATCTGTAGCCGATGACTGACCGCTTCCAGCTCGTTGCCCCCTATCAGCCCGCTGGCGACCAGCCGCAGGCGATCCAGCGCCTGTCCGAGGGTTTCGAGGCGGGATTGGCTACGCAGACCTTGCTTGGCGTCACCGGTTCGGGCAAGACCTACACCATCGCCAACGTGATCCAGCAAGTGCAGCGGCCAACCATCGTGATGGCGCCGAACAAGACGTTGGCGGCACAGTTGTATGGCGAGTTCAAGGAATTCTTCCCGCACAACGCGGTGGAGTACTTCGTCAGCTACTACGACTACTACCAGCCGGAAGCCTATGTGGTGGCGTCGGACACCTTCATCGAAAAGGACGCCTCGATCAACGAACACATCGAGCAGATGCGGCTATCGGCGACCAAGGCGCTGCTGTCGCGACGCGATTCGATCATCGTGGCCACCGTGTCGGCGATCTACGGCCTCGGCAATCCGGAGGACTACCTGTCGTTGCGGCTGATCCTGGCCAAGGGCGAGCGCATCGACCAGCGCAAGCTGATCCATCAGCTGACCGAGCTGCAGTACACCCGCAACGAGATGGAGCTGCGCCGCGGCATGTACCGCGTGCGCGGCGAGATCATCGACGTGTTTCCGGCCGAATCGGAGATCGAGGCACTGCGTATCGAGCTGTTCGACGGTGAGGTGGAGAGCCTGTCGCTGTTCGATCCGCTCACCGGCGAAACGATTCGCAAGGTGCAGCGCTACACCGTCTATCCACGCACGCATTACGCCAGCACGCGCGAGAGCGTGCTGAACGCGATCGAGACGGTCAAGGTCGAGCTGAAGGAGCGTCTGGAGCAGCTGTACAAGGACAACAAACTGGTCGAGGCGCAACGGCTGGACCAGCGCACGCGCTTCGACATCGAGATGATGGCCGAAGTGGGTTACTGCCAGGGCATCGAGAACTATTCGCGCCATCTGACCCGGCGCGAGCCCGGCGAGCCACCACCGACGCTGTTCGACTACCTGCCATCCGACGGCCTGTTGGTGGTGGACGAATCGCACGTCACCGTGCCGCAGCTCGGCGCGATGTACAAGGGCGACCGTTCGCGCAAGGAAACCCTGGTGGAGTTCGGCTTCCGGTTGCCGTCGGCGATGGACAACCGGCCGCTGCGTTTCGAGGAATGGGAGCAGCGCGTGCCGCGCTCGATCTTCATCTCGGCCACGCCGCGCACCTATGAGCTGGACAAATCCGGGGAGGCGGTGGTCGAGCTATTGGTGCGCCCGACTGGCCTGGTCGACCCGGAAGTGGAGGTGCGTCCGGTGCGTACCCAGGTCGATGACCTGCTAAGCGAAGTGCACAAGCGCGTTGCGATCGGCGATCGCGTGCTGGTCACCACCCTGACCAAGCGCATGGCGGAAAACCTCACCGAGTACCTGGCCGAGCACGACGTGAAAGTGCGCTATCTGCACTCGGACATCGAGACGGTCGAGCGCAGCGAGATCATCCGCGACCTGCGCCTGGGCGAATTCGATGTGCTGGTCGGCATCAACCTGCTGCGCGAGGGCCTGGACATGCCCGAGGTATCGCTGGTGGCAATCCTCGACGCCGACAAAGAGGGTTTCCTGCGGTCCACTGGCTCGCTGATCCAGACCATCGGCCGCGCCGCCCGCAACGTCCGTGGCAAGGCGATCCTGTACGGCGACCAGATCACCCGCTCGATGCAGGCGGCGATGGACGAGACCGCTCGTCGCCGCGAGAAGCAATTGGCGTGGAACGAGCAGCAGGGCATCGTGCCGACCACCATCGTGCGGCGCATCGCCGACATCATGGAGGGCGCGCGCAGCGACGCAGGCAACCGCCGTGGCAGCAAGTCTTCTCGTGGCCGTACCGCGGTGGCCGAGCAGGCGGCCGATTACGTGGCGCTCAACCCGCAGCAGGCCGCGGGCGCGATCAAGAAGCTGGAAACGCAGATGTACAAGCACGCGCAGAATCTGGAGTTCGAGGACGCCGCGCGGCTCCGTGACCAGATCCATCAATTGCGCGAACAGGCGCTCCGCTGAACCGCCAGCCTGTGCCGGGATATTGTCGAGCGCAACCGGCTGCCGTATACTGCGCGGCTCGCGCGGTCATCCCGTGGCGAGACGGGCGGTTAGCTCAGCGGTAGAGCACTACCTTGACATGGTAGGGGTCACAAGTTCGATCCTTGTACCGCCCACCACTTTTCACAGCGGCGTAGGTATAAACCTACATGTGTTACCGACGCAACTGTACGTAGAAAGTCCAGAAAGCCACCCTTTAAAAGGGTGGCTTTTTTGTTAATGTCACCGTCTTGGTAACCAGCGGCCGATAAGCCGGTTGCTGAAATATGGATGTCATCGGATGATCGCCACGGCGGCCTTTGCTGAGCAGGGCCGCTTCTTGGAGTTTCCCCCAAAGCACGAATTTTGAAGCGCGGGGTCTTTCCTGGTTGCTGTCGTGGATGTCTTGGCGCCGACAGGTAGCAACGGCGACGGGCAAGTTCAAATTCAGCTTGCAGACGATCGTTGGCGGATGTACGTTAACGAGCGAACAGCTCTTGTTCTTGGCCTGAAGGTGCGCCGGATCGGGGGGAGCTTGTTGGTGCTGCATGGGGCTTCTGTCGTTCGTGCGATCTGCGCTATTCGGACGTCATGTCGATGATGACGCCATGTGGCAGTGGGCCGGTGGTTCACAAAGACTTATCCCGTCTGGAACTGGCGGGTGCCTTGGTCAACCGGGATTTTCGGGGAAGACCATTGCAGTAACACGGTAGATGTACGGTTGAGGCGAGTAGGAATGCCTCATGTCTGTCCGACGCATGGAATGGAGGGGGGGGACGACCACGCTTGCGAAAATACCTGGCAATCATGGGCCCGGCCCGGTTGCGTGCGCGAGCATCCGGAATTCCGGTGGCTCGAACGCAAGGTATCGAGGATCGCAGCATTCAAGAATATTTGACCTGACGATGCCAAAGCTTGATGTGCGGGAAGTGCGTACTGCACGACACGGCACAAGCCAGTGCCGTTAATGACGGCAGCAGACTGCATCGGCGCAGGTTGCAGTAAATCGGCACTTCCATCCAAGTCAGCTTGCTGGGTTGCCGTCACATTGAAGCCTGCTTTCCCTGCGGCAAGTTCGTTTACGCGCTGCACCGAAATTGATCGTTCCGTTCGAATCCGTACGAGCATTTACTTGGGAGACATCGCATGGCCAAGCAAAGTAGTCAGAAATTCATCGCACGCAACCGTGCGCCGCGCGTGCAGATCGAATATGACGTTGAGGTCTACGGCGCACAGAAAAAGGTGCAGGTGCCGTTTGTGATGGGTGTGATGTCCGATCTTTCCGGTGCGAATGCCGGGGAGCTGCCGCCGATCGAAGACCGCAAGGCGCTGGAGATCGATGTCGACAACTTCGACAACCGCATGCAGGCAATGAAGCCGCGAGTGACTTTCGCTGTGCCTAATACGCTGACCGGAGAAGGCAATCTCTCCGTCGATATCACCTTTGAGAGCATGGATGATTTCTCTCCCGCCGCGGTCGCAAAAAAAGTGGGTGCGGTAGCAAAGCTGCTTGAGGCACGTACCCAGCTCGCCAACCTCGATACCTACATGGATGGCAAGGCCGGTGCTGAAAAACTCATTGCGCAGGCCTTGAAAGATCCGGCACTGCTGCAGTCCCTGGTATCGGCACCCAAGCCGGCCGACGGCAACAACAAAGACGGGGAGTAATCGAGCATGGCCACCGAAAACCTAGCCGAACAACAGGGCGGCGCAGTCCAGACTCTTGATGCGGGCGATTTCGCCTCGTTGTTGAACAAGGAATTCAAGCCGAAGAGCGATCGTGCGAAAGAGGAAGTGGAGTCTGCGATTCGCACGCTGGCCGAGCAGGTATTGAACAAGTCGGACATCGTTTCCGACGATGTTGCTCAGACCATCAATGCCTATATTGCAGAGCTGGATCGCAAACTCAGTGAGCAAATCAACCTGATCATGCATCACGCCGATTTCCAGAAGCTGGAAAGCGCCTGGCGTGGTCTTCATCACCTGGTCAACAACACCGAAACGGATCAGCAGCTGAAGATCCGCGTGATGAACATTTCCAAGAAGGAACTGGCCAAGACCCTGAAGCGTTACAAGGGCACCGCCTGGGATCAGAGCCCGATCTTCAAGAAGATGTATGAAGAGGAGTATGGCCAGCTGGGTGGCGAGCCGTATGGCTGCCTGGTCGGTGACTACTACTTTGACCATAGTCCGCCCGATGTGGAGCTGCTTGGCGGCATCGCACAGGTTGCCGCGGCCGCGCACGCGCCATTCCTGGCTGCTGCCAATTCAACCTTGATGGGTATGGACAGCTGGAACGAACTTGCCAACCCGCGTGATCTGGCCAAGATTTTCTCGACCCCGGACTATGCCTCGTGGCGTTCGCTGCGTGAATCGGACGATGCCAAATACATCGGCCTGACCATGCCACGCACGCTGGCGCGTCTGCCTTATGGTGCGAAGACGGATCCGGTCGAAGAATTCAACTTCGAGGAAGATACCGCGGGTGCCGATTCGTCCAAGTACACCTGGCAGAATGCGGCGTATTCGATGGCGGTGAACATCAATCGCTCGTTCAAGGAATATGGTTGGTGCTCGCGGATTCGTGGCATCGAGTCCGGTGGTGCGGTGGAAGGACTGCCCTCGCATACTTTCCCGACCGACGATGGCGGCGTGGACATGAAGTGCCCCACTGAAATCGCCATTACCGACCGGCGCTCGGCCGAACTCGACAAGATGGGCATGATGCCGCTGGTGCACCGGAAAAACTCGGACATGGCGGCCTTCATCAGCGCGCAGTCCTTGAGCAAGCCGGAGGAGTATGACGATCCGGACGCAACGGCCAATGCCGCCTTGGGTGCACGCTTGCCTTACATGTTTGCCTGCTGCCGTTTCGCGCATTACCTCAAGTGCATCGTGCGCGACAAGATCGGCTCGTTCAAGGATCGCGATGCGATGGAGCGCTGGCTGACGTCTTGGATACTGCAGTATGTCGACGGTGATCCCGCCAACTCCAGTGAAGAGACCAAGGCACGCAAACCGTTGTCTGCCGCAGAAGTCGTGGTTGAGGAGGTCGAGGGTGCGCCGGGCTACTACACCTCGAAGTTCTTCCTCAAACCGCACTATCAGCTGGAAGGCCTGACTGTCTCCCTGAGGCTCGTGTCTCGTCTGCCGTCCGCGGCCAAGAGCTGATTGAGTGTAAGTGTCACCTGGTTTCAAAAGTCGCATCAGCAATTGCAACGCAAGCAACTACCAGTAGCGTCCACGAAATACGTAGGGTACGGCTGGTTCAACTGAAATAAACAGTCCAGGAGAATTCTGATGTCATTAGACATGCATTTGAAATTGGAAGGCGGTTCGACCAAGTTCACCGGCGAATCGAAGCATGCGAAGCACAAGGACGAGATTCAGGTTCTGGCTTGGTCCTGGGGCATGTCGCAGAGTGGTTCGTTTGGCCACGGTAGCGGTGGTGGTGCCGGCAAGGCGAATGTGCAGGACATCAGCTTCACCAAGTACATCGACAAGAGTTCGACGTCGTTCATCAAGGCACTGACGACGGGCGATCACATGGATACCGTGACCTTGGCGATTTCGAAGGCTGGCGGCAAGCAGGAAGACTACTTCACCATCAAGCTTTCGAGCGCAATGGTCACCAGCTATTCCACAGGCGGCTCGGGTGGCGAAGACATGCTGACCGAAAACGTCTCGATCGCCTTTGCGAAATTCGATGTTGAGTACTTCGCACAGACCGACAAGGGTGTGGTTGCCTCGGCCGGTACGGTGACTTACAGCGTCGAGACCGTAAGCTGATCCAGGTCGTTTGATTGAGGTTCGTGGGAACCCTGTACGAGTCGGTCGTGTATTGTGGCGTTGCGCATGAGTTTGCAGTTGCAAACAGCCATATGCCGACCGCTTGTCCAGAGTTTCCCCGTGAGCCGGACACTTCATGGGGTTGGTCATGTCATTGACATGGCCAAGAGTTGGCCTGCGAGAGATGAAATGACGCCTGAAAGCAAGCTCAAAGAAGGCCGGCTCGACGAGGCATTGCAACTGCTGACTGTGGAAGTACGCAACAACCCGGCAGACGCCAAGCGCCGGGTTTTTTTATTCCAGCTGTTGTCCTTGCTGGGGCAATGGGAGCGTGCGCAGAACCAGTTGAACATCAGCGGCGAGCTTGAACCACTCAACGCGATGATGGTGGGTGCCTATACCGAAGCGTTGAAAGGTGAGCTGGTACGTACCGAAGTTTTTGCCGGAAAGCGTCTGCCGGTGGTGATCGGTGAGCCCGAGCAGTGGCTGGCATTGTTGCTGCAGGCGCTCAAGCTGACGGCTGACGGATTGCATGAACAGGCCGCGGTCTTGCGTGAGCAGGCTTTCGAGCAGGCCACGGCGGTAAGCGGGACCATTGACGGTACGCCGTTCGAGTGGATCGCAGACGCCGATCCGCGGCTTGGCCCGTGCCTCGAGATCATCGTCAACGGCGGATATTCCTGGGTGCCGTTTTCGCGCTTGAAGGAACTGAAGTTCGAAGCGCCGACAGATCTGCGCGACAAGGTGTGGGTGCCGGTGCAGGTGACATGGGTCAATGGCGGCCGCGCGATCGGTTTCATCCCCAGCCGCTATCAAGGCTCAGAACGTGCCGACGAGAGTGATCTCGTACTGGCACGCAAGACGGACTGGGTCGAGACCGCGACCGATTTCCAGGTCGGTTGCGGCCAACGGATGCTGGCGACCGATACAGGTGATTACCCGTTGCTCGATGTCCGCCTGATCGCGTTTGACGCAGCATGACGCGGGTGTGAGGACGTCATGGCCGAGTTGACCACTCAGGAAAGGCTGCAGCCCTCGCTGCTTGATCGGCTGACCGACGATGAACCCGGCAAGGCTGAGGAAAGTCGCGAGAAACGCGTGATCTCGGCTACCAGGCTGCGCGATTGCGTGTCGCGAGACATGTCCTGGCTGCTGAACTGCGTGAGTCTTTCGGCGGGTATGGATCTCGCCGACTACCCCGAGGTGTCACGCTCGGTGCTGAATTTCGGTATCCCCGACCTCACTGGCGTGGCTCTGTCGGGAATTGATGCGGATACCCTGCAGCGTCAGGTCAAGGAAGCGATACTCGCTTTCGAGCCGCGTCTGACGGCTAACACATTGCGAGTCACGGTAAACGCGAACGCCTCGCGCATGGATCGGCAGGCGTTGATGTTCAACATCGAATCCGAAATGTGGGCCCAACCGATTCCGCTCAATCTCTACCTGAAAACCGAGGTGGATCTGGAGACGGGCAAGTTCAAGGTATCGGAGGGCTTCGGCTGATCATCCATGGACCCGCGTTTGCTGCGTTACTACAACCGTGAGCTACAGCACGTCCGCGAGATGGGCGGCGAATTCGCGCGCGAATACCCGAAAATCGCCGGTCGTCTCGGGCTGGAAGGCTTCGAGTGTGCAGACCCGTATGTAGAGCGCCTTCTTGAAGGGTTTGCGTTCCTGGCAGCTCGAGTGCAGCTCAAGCTGGATGCGCAATACCCTGTGTTTACCCAGCACATGCTGGAGATGATCTACCCGCATTACCTGGCGCCGATTCCCTCGATGGCCGTAGTGCAGATGCAGCCTGATCTGAAAGAGAGCGGGTTGCTCACGGGGCATACTGTGGCTCGTCATACCGCACTGCGCAGCCTGACCGGCAAGGATGACCGTACCGCGTGCGAATACCGTACAGCTCACGATGTCACGCTATGGCCGCTGGAGCTCACCGAAGCCAAGTACTTCGAAACTCCAGCTGCCATCGCCGCGACCGGCGTAGCGCTGCCGGCGGGCAAGCCGGTACGTGCGGGTTTGCGACTGAAGTTCCGCATTTCTGCGGGCGCCCAGGCAAACATGTTGGCGCTGGACAATCTGCCGGTATTCATCGCCGGTGTGGATGAACTACCCAAGCGATTGTACGAACAGCTGCTGGGCAACGCGGTGAGTTATATCGTGCGTGGGCATGGCGCGAACGGCGAAGTCAGTCAGAGTTTCGACGGTGCAAGCATCCGGCGCCGGGGCTTCGACGATGATGAGGCCCTGATTCCCTACACCGGTCGCTCGTTCAGCGGCTATCGGCTGCTGCAGGAGTATTTCGCCTGTCCCGAACGATTCCTGTTCGCAGAATTTACCGGCCTCAAGCCTGTGCTGGCGCGTATCCCGAACAGCGAATTCGAGATCGTGGTGCTGTTCGACCGCAGTGTGGCCAGCCTGCACAACGCAATTGATGCCAGCAACTTCCGCCTGTTCTGCACGCCGGCGATCAACCTGTTTCCGCGTCGTGCCGATCGCATTCATCTGCAGCAGGGCAAGACCGAATATCACGTTCTTGCCGATCGTACGCGCCCGATGGATTTCGAAATCCACAGTATCGGCAACGTCGAGGGGTTCGGTGACAAGCAGGAGCCAGAGCAACGCTTCCTGCCATTCTACGGCTGCGATGAGCGTACCTGGCACAGCCAGCATTCCGCTTACTACACTGTTCGTCGCGAGCCGCGCCTGGTCTCGTCGCGGCAGAAGCGGCAGGGTGCGCGCTCCAGTTACGTCGGCAACGAGATGTTCATCGCGCTGGTGGATTCCAACGATGCGCCGTACTCCACCCAGCTGCGCCAGGTCGGCATGCAGTTGATGTGCACCAACCGGGATCTGCCGCTGCAGATGCCAGTGGGCAAGTCAAAGACCGATTTCACACTGGAGACGGGTGCGCCGGTCGAAGCCATCCGCTGCGTTGCCGGTCCGACCAAGCCGCGGGCACCGGTGGCCACGGGTGAAACCGCGTGGCGACTGCTGAGTCATCTGCAACTGAACTATGTATCGCTGCTGGAAAACAACAGTGGAGAGGGTGCGGCTGCCCTGCGCGAAATGCTGACGCTGTATTGCGACGAGTTCGATTCCGGCGCCTTGCGCCAGATCGAAGGCGTGAAGGCTGTCAGTTCACAGGCGATCGTTCGGCGTATTCCGGTGCCGGGGCCGATCACCTTTGGTCGTGGGTTGGAGATCACGCTGACTTGTGATGACGGCGCTTTCGAGGGGACTGGCGCCTTCCTGCTGGGCGCAGTGATGCAGCACTTTTTCGCGCGCTATGTATCCATCAATTCCTTTACCGAAACCGTTCTGCGCACATTGGAACGTAACGAGGTCGCTCGATGGCCCGCCAAGCTGGGAACGCGGCAGACGCTGTAGCGCTGGAAAATGCGTTGCGCGACCATCCGGAGAGCTTCGAATTTTTCGAGGCTGCCCGCAGGCTTGAGTGTGCGTTTCCGGAGCGGCCCCGGTTGGGGCAGTCCACCAAGGCCGCGGATGATTTTGTGCGGCTGTGCCAGACACCATCGTTGCTCTTTGCACCGCGCATGGTCGATCGCTATCAGCCAGGTGGTGGTGGCAGGCCGGCGCGCATGCATGGGCTGTTCTTCGGCCTGTTCGGACCCAACGCGCCGCTGCCCCTGCATCTCACCGAATACGCGATGGATCGCGAGCTGAATTCCAAGGACAGCACCTTCATCGCGTTCGCAAACATCTTCCATCACCGGATGATGAGCCTGTTCTATCGGGCATGGGCCGATTCCCAGCCGACCGTGCATCTGGATCGTCCAGCCGAGGATCGTTTCCGTCTTTACATGGGCGCGATGGTGGGGCTGGCCACGCCGAACCTCGGCGACCGCGATGCATTGCCGGATCAGTTCAAGCGCTTCTTTGCCGGTCGACTGCTGCAGCAAACCCGCAATGCCGAAGGCTTGAAGGGAATGCTTGAACGGTTCTTCCGCATCCCGGTCGGCATCGTCGAATTCGTGGCCGAATGGATGCGCCTGCCGCCGGCTTCCCATCTCCGGCTGGGCTCATCCAGCGAAGTAGCCGGGTTGGGGCGCACGGCGGTCACGGGCGAGTACGTGTGGGGTTGCCAGCAACGCTTCCGTCTGCGGCTCGGGCCGCTCAGTCGTGCCGAATTCAACAACTTCCTGCCCGGTGGCGAGGCGCTCAGGCAACTGGTGGCTGCGGTCAAGACCTACGTAGGCGAGGAAAAAGCCTGGGATGTGCAACTTGTGCTGAAGCGGGCCGATATCCCTGCTACCCGCCTGGGGCAGAACGGACGTATGGGGCTGACCACCTGGATGGGCCAGCCGTCGCAGAAAAACGATGCCGACGATGTCGTGCTCAAACCCGTAGGGTGATTGATCGCGCACGGTATCGAGATCGGACAAGAGAGACGGCCTCACGACATTGGCTTGACTTCGTTCCAGCAAATTCGGATTGACAACCATCGCACTAAGGATCAATGACCATGGCCGAAATCAGTCGCAGCGCCCTGTTCGGGAAGCTCAACAAACTCGCCTTCCGGGGCATCGAAAGCGCCACCGTGTTCTGCAAGCTGCGCGGCAATCCGTATGTGGAGCTGGTGCACTGGATCCATCAGATCCTGCAGCTGCAGGATTCGGATCTGCATCGCATCGTCAAGCAGTTCAATCTGAATCCGTCAAATCTGGTGCGCGACCTCACCGACGCGCTGGATCGCCTGCCGCGAGGTTCATCGAGCATCTCCGACCTTTCCGGCGATGTCGAAGAGGCTGTCGAGCGTGGCTGGGTGTTCGCCACCTTGATGTTTGGCGAGGCGCAGGTGCGCACTGGCTATCTCATCGTCGGCTGCATGCGCACACGCAATCTGCGCAATGTGCTGGTGAACATCTCGGCGGAATTCGACAAGATCAAGCCCGAGGCGCTGATGGAGAAATTTGCCGAAGTCGTAGCGGGCTCGCCGGAAGACGGACAGAGCGCAAACGACGGCTTCAAGATGGGTGGCGGTAGTGCACCCGGCGAAGCCAGCGGAGCAATGTCGCCCGCCCAGATGGGCAAGCAGGAAGCGTTGCGGCAGTTCACCGTAGACCTCACCGAACAGGCGCGCAGCGGCAAGATGGATCCGATCGTGGGTCGTGACGACGAGATCCGTCAGCTGGTCGACATCCTCATGCGTCGCCGGCAGAACAACCCGATGCTGGTCGGCGAGGCTGGTGTGGGCAAGACTGCGGTGATCGAGGGTTTCGCATTGCGCATCGTCGCCGGCGATGTACCGCCACCGCTGAAGGATGTGCAACTGCGCGTACTCGATGTCGGCCTGCTGCAGGCCGGTGCCAGCATGAAGGGCGAGTTCGAGAACCGCCTGAAGCAGGTCATCGAGGAAGTGCAGTCCTCGACCAAACCGATCATTTTGTTCATCGACGAGGCGCACACCCTGGTTGGTGCTGGTGGAGCAGCGGGTACCGGCGACGCCGCAAACCTGCTCAAGCCTGCGCTGGCGCGCGGCAACCTGCGCACGATTGGCGCCACCACCTGGGCCGAGTACAAGAAGCATATCGAGAAGGATCCGGCGCTGACCCGCCGCTTCCAGACCGTGCAGATCGACGAGCCCAGCGAGGAAAAGGCGATCCTGATGATGCGCGGTGTCGCCAGCGTGATGGAGAAGCACCACAAGGTGCAGATCCTCGACGAAGCGCTGGAGGCCGCGGTCAAGCTTTCGCATCGTTATATCCCGGCGCGTCAGCTGCCGGACAAGGCGGTCAGCCTGCTCGATACTTCGTGCGCACGCGTGGCGATCAGCCAGCATGCGGTGCCTGCAGAAGTGGATGACACCCGCAAGCGCATCGAGGCGCTGGAAACCGAGCTGGCCATCATCGGTCGCGAGAAGAATGTCGGTGTCGATGTAAAGGTGCGCGAGGAAGCGGCTACCGAGAAACTGGCAACGCAGAAGGCGCGGCTGGAAACCCTGGAAGCGAACTGGGTCACCGAGAAGGCGCTGGTCGAGAAGGTTCTTGAAATACGCGCCCGTTTGCGTGGTACGGCTGCGCCCGTGGAAGGTACCGGCAGCAAGCTGGAGGAGTCTGCCAACAAGGAAGCAGTTGCCGAAGGTGTAGCGGCACTCGACGGCGCCGAACGTACAACGGCGCTGGAGGAGCTGAAAGGGCTGCAAACCCAGCTTGCCGAACTGCAGGGCGAGCACCCATTGATCCTGGCTTCGGTGGATCAGCAGGCCGTCGGCTCGGTGGTTTCGGACTGGACCGGCATTCCGGTCGGTCGCATGGTCAAGAGCGAAGTCGAGACTGTGATGAACCTGGCCAAGCTGATGGGTGCCCGTGTCATTGGCCAGGATCATGCGATGGAGATGATCGCCAAACGCATCCAGACCTCGCGTGCCGGACTGGTCGATCCGAACAAGCCGATCGGCGTGTTCATGCTCGCCGGCACTTCCGGTGTCGGCAAGACCGAGACCGCTCTGGCCTTGGCCGAAGCTTTGTATGGTGGCGAGCAGAACATCATCACCATCAACATGAGCGAATTCCAGGAAGCGCACACGGTGTCCACCCTGAAGGGCGCACCTCCCGGCTACATCGGCTATGGGGAAGGTGGTGTCTTGACCGAGGCGGTACGTCGCAAGCCATATTCGGTGGTGCTGCTGGACGAGGTGGAGAAGGCACACCCGGACGTGCATGAAATCTTCTTCCAGGTATTCGACAAGGGCGTGATGGAAGACGGTGAGGGCCGCTCGATCGACTTCAAGAACTGCCTGATCCTGCTCACCACCAATGCCGGCACCGAGATGATCGCCAGCCTGTGCAAGGATCCCGAGCTGATGCCCGATCACGAGGGCATGGCCAAGGCCTTGCGCGAGCCCTTGCTGAAGATCTTCCCGCCGGCCCTGCTGGGGCGTTTGGTGACGATCCCGTATTACCCGCTCAGCCCTGAGATGCTGGGCAAGATCGTCAAACTGCAGATCAACCGCATCAAGAAACGCGTCGAGGCGCGCTACAAGATCCCGTTCGAGTACAGCGAGGACGTGGTGAAGCTGGTGGTCGCGCGCTGTACCGAGACCGAGTCAGGCGGGCGCATGATCGACGCGATTCTCACCAACTCGATGCTGCCCGATATTTCACGTGCATTCCTGACCAAGATGATGGAAGGCGAGCAGATTGCGAAGGTGCAGGTGGGGGTGACGGACGGGGAGTTTTCGTACGGGTTTGTGTGAAGAATGCGGAATTGAGCTGGAGTGCCTTGGTCTTTTTTTAATATTCAATAAGCATAAAAATATTATTTCAGTATTTGAAACCTGAAGGGAATCTACCATGCAGAATGCATTTACGGCTGTAACCCCTGATTATAGGCCATGGGGTGATGCAATTCCTGCGGCTTTGGGCACCAAGGGCACTGCTCTGACGGACGCTGGGCATCCAGTTGAGGTGTGGCAGCCAAATGCGGGCATTCCGGCAAAATATAGATACTGGTGTCACGGGCACGCTACATTCAGTTACTGGCTTCACGGTTTTTCTATTTTCAGTAATGCGGACATGGAAACGGTTTTGAGCGATGAGTGGGTTCGTGTCGATAAGAAGCCCATAGTTGGTGACATCATTGTGTTCAGAGCTGATGCCGATGGAGTGGGCTATGCAAGCGGCGCCATACTTCATACTGCCCGGGTAGAGTCGGCCGCTCATCATTTTGGTGGGCGAACCAATATCAATGTAAGCAGCAAAAATGGTACGGCTAAATTAAAGCTCGCATCGACACCCGCAGAAGTGCTTGGCGTATACAACGATTGTCACTGGTTCAAGACAGAGCAGGCATGTTGCTGCTCAACGAAACGTATCGACAAGCAATATTATCGAAGACTGGATAGAACTGTTGCTCAAGGTACCTTTGTGGCATGGGCTACCCGGAATATGGATCGGCTGAGATAGGCTAAATAACTGGTTCAAGGATATTCGCACTGATCAGTGAAATTGCAGGGAGTTTTCATTCGGAACAATCCACAAGCTCGATTCATTGCAAGGGAGAATCCATCATGGGAACACTCAGCGACGCCGAGATCATTGCCGACTTCGCCAAGGGCGCACGCCCGATCTACGAGAACTGGCAGAAGAACACGCCGATCGCCAACCAGAACGCCATCGTCAACCTGTTGCGGGCTGCCGTTCGCAACACGCCGATCACGTCATATTCGTATTCGTTCAAGGACTTCGCCAACGGCAGCGGAGGTCAACTGACTTCCGAGCACTGGAGGCTGGAAATCAACCGCGCCTATACGAACCAGCATGCGTTGCCGGCTTACCTGTTCCAGTGGTTGTGCGGCATCCTCTACCACGAGGCACGCCATGGGGAACAATGGTTCTGTTGCGCGCAGGGCATCCATGAAGGAGACCTTGTACTGACTACGCCGCTGAGCGGTACCGGTACGAAGAGCCAGCAGATTGCCGCCGCCATGGGCAACATGCCGGCAAACGTGGTCACCGATGCCGAGAATACGGGCAGCTACCGGCTCAAAAGCGGCGCCGAAAAGACCACGATTGCTGCGTGGTTCAATTCGGTGTGGGGAACCCAGGCGGGGCACCGGAACACCGTATATGGAATGGGCGATCTGTTTACACCGGGGTCAGCCGGCAATCTTGCCTATACCAGCTTGCCTGAAGAGGTCGATGCGTATGCGATTCAGGCAGCCGTCGAGGCTGCCGTTGGGGCAGAGATCAACACGGTCGTGCAAATCGTCGTGGCTGACAAGGCGCCGGTGGCCACGCTCAAGACTCAGGTCGTCAGCGCCCCTCCAGCGGTGACCGGGCCGAAGCCCGTCATTGCAACCGGTGCAACTCAGGGCGCTTCACAGCTGGCCGCCAGCTTTTCCACCGCACCGACGCTGCCTTCAGTCGATGCGGTGAAGCCTGCGATGAGTCGCAACACCGTCGCCTCGCTGGCAAGCCTGTTCTCGAAATGATCTTTGGGTGGAGACGCGTCTCCGATTGACAGGGTTACGATCATGGCCGGCAATGACTATCTGTCGAATTATCAGAACCTCAGGTTGAACGAAGTCGTCATGCCGGGCAGCCATGATGCCGGCGTGTACACCGCGAATAAATCCAATGTGCAGACGCAGGCGCTTGACATTGCAGGCCAGGCAAATGCCGGGTGCCGCTTCTTCGACCTCAGGATAGCGACGTACAAGTCGACGGTGGGCGGCCAGACAACGTATACAAACAAGGCCTTTCACCTTGACCAGAGCCTGGTGGTCGATCACAAGGTCAAGAACACCCCAGGGATCACGTCGTATCAGAATGTGGGTCATGCAGGCGGCTGGGGCGGTGGTCTGGACGACATGCTTGATGATGCCAGGACCTTCGTCACGACAAATCCGACCGAGTTCCTCATCCTGAAGTTTTCGAAATGCGCGAACTGGTCGAGCATTGCGAACGCCTGCATTACGAGGCTCGGGCCCGCGCATTACACGGATGCCGGAAATCTCAACAACAAGACCGTTCGGCAGTTGTCGGGGAGAGTGATCACCGTATTTGACGAATCGGCCAGACCAAAGCTGATTCCCGTCATCACGGCGCAAGGTGGGCGTCCCCACGGAATACTGTTCATCAAGGCGCTGTATGACAGCGACTCCGGCAGCAGCAAGACCTACGACCCCAATTTCTGGGGCATTCAGTACTTTGGCAAATTTTCGAGTACCGACAAGGTCGGCAAGAATACTGCCAAGCAGGGCAGGACTCTGGTCAACGGTGCGGCCACGCATATGGATGTGCTGGGCATGATGTACTGGACAACGACAGGGTTGTTGGGAGACATACGCCAGCGCAACAACACCATGTGGAACCAGACCAATGTTGCCGCCTTGCAACAGACCTGGAAGTCAGGTCTGGAAGCATCGATCACGCAACGTTTCGGCAACGAGAAAGACAGTGCCATGCTGCTGGCCCAGACTCATGGTGGTGCACTCGGTGGCCGCTTGAAGTCATTCATGCCGAACATTGTCATGATGGATTTCGTTGACCAGCAGAAGTGCGACATCGTGGAGCAATTGAACGCCGTGGCGGCAACGTCATTGCTGCAACTCATGATCCCGGCACCGCGAGGCCCGCAGCCTCATCCGAATCCCATCGGTTGATTCCATGCATGTGCTGGAACTGCTTTTCCGGACCATTTCCACGGTGACGTTGCATGCGGTTGAATTTTTGAAGTAGCGTGTCATACCCGAATTGATGACGAGGACGTCGATCATGCCTCCAGCAGCCAGAATCACCGACATGCATGTCTGTCCCATGGTGACGGGCATCATTCCGCATGTGGGCGGTCCGATTCTTCCGCCCGGTGCGGTCACGGTGCTGATCGGCGGCTTGCCGGCAGCACGTGTCGGTGACATGGCAACCTGCGTGGGTCCACCGGATGTCATCGCGCTGGGTTCGTTCAAGGTGTTGATCGGCGGGATGCCTGCAGCGCGCATGGGAGACATCACGGCACATGGCGGCGCCATTGTGCTGGGTTGCCCGACCGTGATCATCAATTGAAGGGCAGGCCCTGGATCACCGTTGCGGCACTATGTTAATCGGGTGGGAGCTGGGTGATGGACAGGGATCAGGTGAAAGTGTGCCGCCGTTGGATTGAGTGCGACGTACCTGGAATGTCGACATGAGCAGGGCTTCGTCGAGCAACGCCGGACGCAGGCATCGCGGTGCGCGAGGCGTGAGCATTGCGCTGCAGGAGGCGATTCACGCACATCAGCTTGGCCACCTTGATCTGGCGGAGCCGCTCTATCGCAAGGCCCTGGAGTTGCATCCGGGGCAGCCGGATGCACTGCATTTTTTTGGTGTGCTATGCCACCAGCGCGGACGCAGCGAAGAAGGAGTTGAACTGATCCGCACGGCGTTGCGTGCCATCCCGCAGCATGCAGACGCGCACAACAATCTCGGCAACATCTACAAGGAAAGCGGGAACCTCGTCGAAGCCGAGGCCTGCTATCGAAAGGCGTTGAGCTGCGCGTCGTACCATCACGATGCATTGAGCAATCTTGCGCTCGTGCTTGAAGCGCAGGAGCGGACAGAAGAAGCCTTCGAGGTCTACGAGGCTTTGCTTGCGCATGCCGGAGCGCCGCAACTTGCGCGGGCGAATTACCTGATGGGGTTGTACCTGAGCACGCATGCGCGCACGTTCGACGACGTCGAAAACGCCGTCGTCTGCTTCAGGGCTTCCTTCAAGCACGACAACAGGGACATGCGAACGCTCGAGTTGCTGGGCATTGCGCTTTACATGCTTGGCAGGCGCGATGAGGCCATCGAGGTATACCGCGACTGGATCAGACGCGAACCGGATAACCCGGTGGCACGTCACATGCTGGCTTCCTGCGGTGGCGAGGTAGCCCCGCCGCGGGCGGACGATGCTTACGTACGCAAGGTGTTCGACAGCTTTGCCAGCAGCTTCGACGAGCAATTGCTGAACAAGCTCGCATATCGCGCGCCGCAGATATTGATAGATGCATTGGCCCAGATACTCGATCCGCCCTGCGCCGCACTCGATGTGCTCGATGCGGGTTGTGGTACGGGCTTGTGCGGCCCGCTGATCAGGCCCTATGCGCGTCAGTTGAGCGGCGTCGACCTGTCCGGTGGGATGGTCGAAAAAGCCCGGCTGCGCGGTGGTTACGACGAATTGACTGTAGCCGAGCTCACGGCCTATCTGCAGGCCAATCCGGATGCCTGGGATCTGGTGCTGTCTGCCGATACTCTGGTCTATTTCGGTGACCTGCAAGCGGTTCTGTGCGCCACTTACGCTGCTTTGCGGCCAGGTGGCTGGCTGGGGTTCACGCTGGAAGCGCTGGACAGTGAAGAGGATCGTGCCGAGTTGAGTCACAGCGGTCGTTACCAGCACACGCAGCACTACGTGCAGCACGTACTGGACACAAATGGGTTTACCGATGTGAAGATTTCCCCTGAATCGCTGCGCAAGGAAATGGGCGTGCAGGTGGCTGGTTGGGTGGTGCTTGCGCGCAAGGGAAAGATCGGCGGCGAATAAGGCATGTAAGGGCTGACAGAGCCTACCTCGCACCTACTGTTGCATAAGCTGATCGACCCGGTCGCGCATGCTTTTCTCCAGGCATGCGGCATCCGCGCCGCAGGCATTGCGGGTCTTGAGCCAGTCGAGCTGCTCCTGTTTGATCGAGGCTGCATCGTCGCCTGACACCGTCAGGGCATGGCGATAGGCTGCGGTGACACTGCGGTCATACCCGGCCAAAGCGGCGGACGTGCAGATGGCATGTTCGACGATGCTCTGGGCCTTGGGGCAGGCGAACGAAGCCTTGATCGGATCGGCTTCCTGGCGGCGGTGCAGCACCAGTACGTAACCATTGTTGTCGAAGTTGGTCAGCAGACGGTCCGATGCGATGGGGATGATCCAGGCGCCGTTCCATTGCGAAGTATCGGGATCGCAGTTGACTTGCAAGGGCTGTACCGATGAATCAGGGAGAGTCAGGCCAAAATCGGACAGGGTCGGATGGACAGGTGTCGCGGATTGCGGGGCACGCGGAAATTTCTGTCCGATGTATTTCTGCAGTTCGGTTTTTGGAAGTACCGCCAGTGCCGGCTTCGAACAGTCGCGCGAGTCGTTGTTCAGGCTGATCACGGAGTCACTGATGTGCAGCTCGCGACCGAGCAATCGCGGATCCGCCGGGAAATACAGCCAGTGCGGCTGGTCCCGTTGATCGACGGCCACCTGCACCACTTCCCATGTGCCTTGCAGATTCGGTGGCGGTGTGGCGGCCGAAGCGTATCCCGCGATACATCCCAGTGGCGGCAGGATCAGGCGCAGGAATGTCGGCAGGCGAAACGGCGAGGTGGCTTGAGGCATCGTGGTTTCCGGCTCAGGATTTCGCAGCGAGTAGGATGGTTTCGAAGTCTTTCGCAATCGTGGCGATCTTCATCGCATTGTCGGAGCCGTTGACCATGGCGCGAGCCTTGATGTAATCGGTGGTGGCGCCGTGAAAATATTTTTCCAGCTTTCTGCCGTTGGCAAAACCTTCACCGGTGAGCATGCCTTGAGCCATCAGCTTGTAGGCGATTTCCGGCTGCAGCACCATGTCCGGATCCAGCAGCAGTTGCAGTCCCATATTCAGGTTGGCGCCGGCTTTGGCGTAGTTTGACCACCAGGTCAATTGCACGTACCCGCGACCGTAATATTTCAGCTCGGTGCCATCGTCATCGGAATAGGCTTTTACCGCCTTCTGCGTGGCGGGTACTCCCAGCTTTGCACCCTTGGTGATCGCGCTATCCCGGCCTTTCGCGGTGACGGTGAACTGGTCGCCATCCTGCTCGGTGACGCGCGCTTCACCCGTGGGCAGGGATTTGACCTTGACCGGCAGGAAATACTGCCGGTTGGCGCCTTTGCCCACTTCCTCAACGGGCGACATCGTGATGAGCCAGCTTTGTCTCGAGCGCACCAGCGGATTGCCCTTCTTGTCGGTACGCTGCTTGCCGTGCTTGTCGAGCATGGGCACGGTTTCCTTTTTCAGGGAGGTGGTCTCCCAATAGGCGGTGGCGAGCATGTACGCGATCCAGCGGATATCGGTAAGGCGGATATCGCTCTCCATGAAGCCGAGCAGCAGCTCCATGTGCGGTATGGCTGAGGCATCGAAGTGAGGATCCTTGCCGAACTGCCGGGTGAAGCCTTCGCCCAGCTTGATCCGGTCGAATTTTCCCTGCCAGACATAGATGGCCATCGCCGCGACGTCAGCGGCACTGTTGGTTGTGACCGGTGGATCTGCCGGGTGGGCTGCCCTGTGGCGGGTCTTGCCTGGGCCTGATTGATGCCCCGGCAACGGGTGCTGGATGACCTTGCGTGTATGCCCCGGGTGTGAGGATCGAAAATTGGCCATGACATCGTTCCATTGACAGGGTCGGGGCAACTGCACGCCGGATGACACGATTTTAGCGACTCCAGGCATGGCTGCCATGTTAGTCGCCCATGGAAGCAAGGGACTTGCCATGCACGAAAGTGACAAATTCAGGGATGCCTGACACGGCGTAAACTACCCGCAAATAGCGGAAATATGGTAAACAATCGAGCTTGCCAGCCCGTCATCACGGGCTCGCTGGGGAGAATGGATATGACGCATCGGATGACACTGAAGTCAAACCTCGGTGACAAGCTGCTACCCGCAAGTCTGTCGGGCAGCGAGCAGCTTGGAAGGCTTTTTTCCTATCAGCTGAAATTGCTGAGCAAGGAAGGCGCCGTTGAGCTGCGTGACCTGCTTGGCAGCTCGATGACGGTTACGCTCGATACCGACGGCTACAAGCGCTATTTCAACGGTATCGTTTCGGAAATTTCCCAGACCGGCTTCGAGAGTTTCAAGAACGAGCGCTACGCCGAGTACACCGTGACCCTGGTGCCGAAGCCATGGCTTTTGCTGCACAAGGTGGATTGCCGCATCTACCTGAGCTCGACGGTTCCCGACATCATCCGGACCGTTCTGTCCGAGGTGGGCTATACCGACGTCAAGTTGAGCCTCAGCGGCAGTTATCAGCCGCGTGATTACTGCGTGCAGTATCGCGAGGACTACTTCAATTTCATCAGCCGGCTGATGGAACAGGAAGGCATCTACTACTTTTTCCAGCACACCAGCGATACCCACACCATGGTGCTGGCCGATTCGCTGGGTGCGCATGCGGCAAACAGCGGATTCGACAAGTTGCCGTATCGGCCGCAGGGCGCCAGCAGTCGCGGCAAGCAGGAGGTGGCGGTCCACGACTTCTCGACCGTGCGAACCGTTCAGACCATCAAGTATTCGCTGACCGACTACGATCCGCTGAAGCCGAAGACGTCCTTGCTGGGAACCGACCAGATCAGCAATGCGGACGACAATCACAGCGTGAACGGACTGGAGTCGTTCGATTATCCGGGTGACCATTTAACGGCTAGCGATGGGCAGCATTACGCACAGGTTCGGCTCGAAGCACTGAATGTGCCGCAGTCGCAGTGCGCTGGTTCAACCACGGCCTGCGGGTTATTGACCGGCGGCCTGTTCAACCTGAGCGAATTTCCGCGTAGTGAACTGAATCTGGAATACCTCGTCACCGGCTCGACCATCCACATCGAGGACGACACCTACATTTCCGGACAGCAGGCCGGTGGAGATCTGTTCTATTGCCATTTCTCGGCCATCCAGAGCCGACAACCGTTCCGCACCATGCACACCGCGACGAAGCCGATGATCGTTGGCCTGCAGACGGCGGTGGTGGCCGGCAGCGACACCGCCGAGGACATCAGCGTCGACAAGTACGGGCGCATCCAGGTGACTTTTTTCTGGAATCAGGCGGACAAGAAGAATGCGCACATTTCCTGCCCGGTCAGGGTGGCTTCCTCCTGGGCCGGCCAGAACTGGGGTGCGGTGAATATTCCGCGCGTCGGCCAGGAAGTGGTGGTCAGTTTCCTTGAGGGCGATCCGGACCGGCCGCTGGTGATCGGCAGCGTCTACAACGCAAGCAACATGCCGCCGTACACGTTGCCGGACAACAAGACACAGAGCGGCATCAAGAGCCGAAGCCTGCTGGGCGGTGCGGACGACTTCAACGAGATCCGCTTCGAGGACAAGAAGGGCAGCGAAGATTTCTTCATGCATGCACAGAAGGACATGCATGAAGAGGTGGAGAACGACCATACGGTCACGATCGACCACGATGAGTCGATCACCATCAAGCACGACCAGACCGAGAGCATCTCGAACGATCGCAAGATCAGCGTGGGCAACAACGACAAGCTTGATGTCACCCAGAATGGCACGACCACGATAGGTCAGAAATTCAGCCTCAATGCCGGCACCGAGATCGAGCTGGTCACCGGCGCCTCCAGCATTGTCATGAAAAGCGATGGCACCATTGAGATCAAGGGCGTCAACATCACGATCACCGGCCAGATGGGTGTAAAAATTGAAGGCCAGACCCAGGTCGGCATCACGGCTGGTGCGACGATGGACATCGGTGCAGGAGCCAGCCTGAAGATGCACTGCGACGCGATACTGGAAGTTGCTGGTACCGCCATGACGACAGTCAAGGGAACCATGTTGACGCTGAAGGGCGACGCCATGGCACAGATGTCCGGTGGCATCATCATGATCGGGTGAGCGGAGGACACGCACATGTCAGCAGTCATGCAAGCATGCATCCAGATGGAGCTATCCGAGCCGGCGGGTGCACTGCTCAGTTCCGATATGACCCCGCAGATGGCGGTGCAGGCTCTGGTGGGCGCCGGCAAGGTACAGGATGCGTTGAAATTGCTTGCGCGGCTGTTGCCCAAGCGTTATGCCGTGGCGTGGCTGTGCCAGTGCGCACGCGATCAGACGCTGAGTCCCGAGGACAAGGCTGGCGCATCGCTGGCTGAAAAGTGGGTGCGCGAACCGAATGAAAGCAATCGGCGGGCCGCGTTCGAATTCGCCAGTGCGGGGGGCTACAAGTCGACCGGTGCATGGCTGGCCGCCGCGGCTGGCTGGTCCGGTGGCAGTCTGGCACCGGCTTCGCAGGAAACACCGGTGCCTCCGCCGGATCATCTGACCGCCTACGCCGTGGTGGCCGGGATCAACATGCTGGCGGCGCTGGTCATCGAGAAATTCGAGGCCCGGCGGACGGGATTCATCGAGCCGGCAATGAGCCTGTTGAATGGCTCAGGCGGGGGGGCATGAGCCTGGCGCCGCATGGTACTCGGGGCATGGCTTAGTAACGGTTGTCCTGCCGGATAACTGCATCGCCGAGATGGTCATGTCATCCTGGTGGATGCGATTGGTGTAGCCATTTGACTACACCGCTGACAGAGCACGTTGCCGGCCAAGACAGACATGCCGCGAACTATGCGGGCGCGCGTTGCTATCGGGCTTCCGGCGGCTTGCCCGTTGTGCGGATGGGCGATACGATGGCGAGCGGCAGATGCATCGCGCGTGGCTTGGCCATGGTCGAGTTTGACCAAAGTTTTTGTCGGCCGTGAGTTGTGGTTTATCCACGAGCAGCAGCGTGTTGCGTCGGTTGATGAAGGTAGGGATTGCCGAATTGTTTGATGCCACGGGGGCGGGACGCTTTGACGCCGATGAGAGAGTCATCTGCGCGCTCGCGCCAACTCCCGGATAAGATCTTTTGCTCGTGCCATCGTGGTCTTGCCGGGGTTGATCCGGACAGGTTGGTCACGCAGGTGCGAGGCGGTTCATCGATTGCTGTCTTGGTTGCAGTGACAGCTCCAGGGAAATAGAGCGTGCCGATGTCGCAGACCCTGATCCTCGCAGTTGCCGGCCATCAGGCTGCCCAATTCGGCAGTCGCAGCCGCAAGACGTTCGAGGCCAAGGGTGGCAGTGTCGGGCGTTCGGAGGATTGCGACTGGGTGCTTAGTGCCTCGGGCATATCCCGCGTCCACGCGATGATCCGTTATCTCAACGGCATGTACTTCGTCGAGGATCGCAGCACCAACGGGATGCTGTTGAACGATGTGCCGCTGATCAAGGGTGAACCTTCCGCTTTGAAGGAAGGCGACCGCCTGCTGATCGATACCTTCGAAGTGGAGATCCATCTGCAGGATGCCAATGCGGCATCGGCAGTACCGGATCTGCTGGGGACTGCACCTGCGCCCGCGAGTGAGCCGGTACGGCAGCCAGTGCCGGCGATGATGGATCCGCTGGATTTCGGCCTGCTCGATCCGGCGCCACACGCCAGTTACCCGCCGACGTCATCGGTCATTCCGATGGATGCCGAACTGATTCCCGGAGCGGTCAGCGCGACTTCCGGCAATGAGCTGGATCCGCTGAACCTGTTCGGTCCCACTGATACTGGGTCGTCGGGGTTGTTGTCGTCGGCAACGACGGGCAATGGCAGTTCGGGGTGGAACCACTCGGTCAGCACCGAAGATTATTTCCGACCGCCCATAACGACGGAGCAGCGGCAGGCTCAGGCTCTGCCGGACGACTGGGATCTGACCATGGGCGACTTCGGATCGGCGCCAGCGCCGTCACCCAGTCCACCCGCACCCGCACCCATACCCCCGCCGCCAGCAGCTGCACCGGCATATGCACCCGCGGTTGCTGTGGCTTCGATCGCGGAAACCACGGGTTCTGCGGCACAACTGCCGGCTAATATCGACCAGATTTTCCGTGTCGTGGTCGACGGCGTCATGGATGTGTTGCGCGCCCGCGCGGAAATCAAGAACACGTTCCGCCTGCCGGTGACGATCATTCAGCGCTCGGAGAACAATCCGCTGAAGTTCGCGCCGAACCCGGAAGAAGCCTTGCAGAAAATCATGGGGCCAACGAATTCGGCCTTCATGTCGGGAACCATGGCGTTCGAGGATGCATTTGACGATATCCGCTGCCACCAGATGGCCATGCTGGCCGGGGTGCGCGCGGCGTTCGAATCGTTGCTGGCGCACTTCAACCCGGATCGGTTCGAGCAGGAGGCGGATGGCGGCGGCAAGCGCTCGGCGTTTGCCGGCAAGGGCAAATACTGGGAGAAATACCGCGAGGGCTTCGACGGGCTTTCCAAGGATCCCGACGAATGCTTTCGCCGACTGTTCGGCGACGAATTCGCGCGTGCCTACGAAGAACAGTTGTCACGCCTGAAATCGGCGCGGAGAATGCAGAAGTCAGCACGTCACTGAGGCGCAGGGGGCGCCACGGGTCGCAACAGGAAATATCCAGGGGGAGGCGTTACCGGCTGCGTGCCGGCAATGCCTTATTGGCCGGCAGCATCGCCGGGCGGAATTCTGACAGGGGCAGACGCGACGCATGACGGATAACAACAAAGTCGTCTGGAGCGAGGGACTGTTCCTCCGTCCCCAGCATCTGCAGCAGCAGGAGCGCTATCTTGAGCGTTTCGTGGAGCTGCGCTCGGGCAGTTTGCGCCCTTATACCTGGGGCTTCTCGGAGCTGGAGCTGGAGATCGACCTGCTGGCGATCGGCAAGCTCGGCATCAAGCGCGCGCGGGGCGTATTCCCCGACGGCACCCCCTTCTCGATGCCGAACGACGATCCGTTGCCGCTGGCGCTCGAGGTCGACGGCAACTGGCGCGACCAGACCGTTTTTCTGACCTTGCCACTGCGCTCGCCGGCACAGCCCGACAGCGGGCGGCCCGAAGCCCCTGCGGACAAACTGTTTCGCTTTCGCGTGCGGGAAACCGAGGTGCGTGACGCCTCCGGCAGCGTCGATGGCCTGACTGCGCTGGAGGTGGGCGGTCTGAACAGCCGGTTGCTGCCGCAGTCGCAGCCGCTGGAGGGGCTGGCACAAATCCCGCTGGCGCGGATCGTGGAGTGCCGCTCCGACCGGCGCGTGATCCTCGAAGAAGCCTTCATGCCGACGGCGCTCAGTGTCCAGGCCGCGCCCAAGTTGACCACCTTCCTCACCGAACTTCTCGGCCTGCTGCACCAGCGCGGCGAGGCGCTGGCCAGTCGCGTGGCGGTGACCGATCGTGGTGGTGCGGCCGAGATTGCCGATTTCCTGTTGCTGCAGGTGGTGAACCGCTACCAGCCGCTGATCGCCCATCTGGCCGCGGCGCCGATATTGCATCCGGAGGATTTCTACCGGGTGCTGGCGGGCATGGCTGGCGAATTGGCCACGTTCACCATGCCCGGCAAACGGCCGTCGTCGTTTCCGCCGTATCGGCACGAAGCACTGTATGAGAGCTTCGAGCCTTTGATCCATGCTTTGCGCAGTAGCCTCAGCGCCGTGCTGGAACAAACGGCGATCCCGATTCCGATGCAGCAACGCAAGTTCGGCGTATGGGTGGCGGTGGTACCGGATCTCAGCCTGATCGACACCGCTGCGTTCGTGCTGGCGGCCAAGGCCGACCTGAAATCGGAGGATCTGCGTCGACAGCTGCCGGCGCAGTCGAAGATCGGCCCGGTCGAAAAGATCCGTGATCTGGTGAACCTGCAGCTTCCCGGCATTCCGGTGACGCCAATGCCAGTGGCGCCGCGACAGATTCCATACAACTCCGGTTATCTGTATTTCGAGTTCGACAAGAACTCCTCGATGTGGCGGATGTTGAAGACATCCGGCGGCATCGCCTTCCATTTTGGTGGTGAGTTCGCCGGTCTCGACCTGCAGCTCTGGGCGATCAGAGGTTGAGCGCATGAATACCAATGGCCCGCATGATGACGATCCGCTGCGCGACGCTACTGTCGTTCGTCCGCGTGGACCGGCGACTCCCGCTGCACCCCCACCGGCTGCCCCGGCACCACCGGTTGCAGCACCGGCGGCTGCAGCGACCCGTGGTCAGGCGACCCGCGCGCCGAACCAGGGTGTCCCGCCCGCCGCGATCAGCGAGTTTCTGGGCGGTGGATTGAATGCCCTGGTGCAAGCTGCCAGCCCGTTGCTGCTGTTGGCGGTGCAGTTGCGCAACAGTGTGTCGCAGCCGGACGCAGCGCATCTGCGTGAACAGGTGATCGCCCAGGTGCGACAGTTCGAAACCAATGCGCAGGCTGCCGGCATCGCCTCCCAGACGATCACCGCGGCGCGTTACGTGCTGTGCACGATGATCGACGAATCGGTGATGAATACTCCCTGGGGCCAGCAAAGCGGCTGGGCTGCCAAGACGCTGCTGGTGGTCTTTCACGGCGAGTCCTACGGCGGCGAGAAATTCTTCATCATCCTCGATCGGCTGTGCGCGGATTTTTCGCGGCATATCGATCTGATCGAGATGATGTACATCTGCCTCACCCTGGGTTTCGGTGGGCGCTATCAGATCGAGGCCAATGGCCGCGCAAAGCTGACCGACATCCAGGAAGACCTGTACCGGCGCATCAAGGGGCAGCGTGCTCCGGCGGCGGAGGAGCTGGCGCCGCACTGGAAGGGCCTCGAGGATCGCCGCAATCCGCTGGTGCGCTACGTGCCGCTGTGGGTGATCGTGGCCGCTGGTGCATGCCTGCTGCTGGGTGGCTTTCTGTACTTCTATACGCGGCTCAACGAGTTGTCGTCGCCGGTCAGTGCACAGGTCGCGCAGATCGGCCTGCAGGGCGCGGTACCGCCGGATGAAGCGAAGTTGCGGCAAACCCAGCCGAAGCCCGAGCACAAGAGCCTCAAGCAGCTGCTGGCGCCGGAGGAGCAGGCGGGTCAGCTGAGCGTTGACGAGAAACCGGATGGCTCGGCTCAGGTGCGCCTGAACGCCGCGGTGATGTTCGCCTCGGGCGGTACCGACGTCAGCGCAGCGCAGATTCCCCTGTTGCACCAGATTACCGCTGCGCTGAATCAGGTGCCCGGACGTGTGGTCGTGGTGGGTCATACCGACGACCAGCCGGTGCACTCGCTGAAGTTCAAGGACAACTACGCGCTGTCGGCGGAACGCGCACGTTCGGTGATGCAGATCCTGAGTCAGGGTATCGACAATGCCGGAAGGCTGGAATCGAGCGGCGCCGGTTCGTCCCAGCCGATTGCGACACCGCCGGAACTTCCGGAAAACCGCGCGCGCAATCGCCGCGTCGAAATCCTTTACAGCCCGGAGGACTGAACACCGTGGGCAAGCTTCTTGCGCTGTTCAAATCCCGTCTGTTCATCACCCTCATCGGCTTGCTGCTGCTGTCGCTGCTGATCTGGTTCGGTGGCCCCTATCTCGGCTTCGGCGAGTCGCAACCGCTGGCCAGCCCGGTCGCACGCCTCCTGCTGATCATCGTGATCGTGGTGATCTGGGCCGTGTGGCTGCAGATCCAGCAAATGCGAGTGCGTGGCAAGACCAAGCAGATGGCCAGCGAGCTCAGCGAGCAGGGTGCGCCGGCAGCCGGGGGTGAGCGCGACGAACGTTCCGCCAACGAACGCGCCCAGCTGCAGGGCCGCTTCCAGGAAGCGGTTGAAACCCTGCGCAAGAACCGCAGCGGCGGCACCAATCTCTATGCCCTGCCGTGGTATGTGGTGATTGGGCCGCCAGGTTCGGGCAAGAGCACGTTGCTGCAGAATTCCGGCCTCAATTTTCCGTTGTCGAACAAGTTCGGCAAGGAAGCGATCCGCGGCGTCGGCGGCACCCGCAACTGCGACTGGTGGTTCACTGACGAGGCGGTGTTCCTCGATACCGCCGGTCGTTACACCACACAGGATTCCGACCGAGGCGCCGATGCTTCAGCCTGGGAGGAATTCCTCAACCTGCTGCGCAAATACCGCAAGCGCCGGCCGATCAACGGCGTGATCGTCGCGATGAGCCTGTCCGACCTGCTCACGCTAGACACCGCAGGCCGCCAGCAGCACATCCTGGCGATTCGCCAGCGACTGGATGAACTGGCCAAGTATCTGCGCATCGGCGTGCCTGCCTATCTGGTGTTCACCAAGTGCGATCTGGTCGCCGGCTTCACCGAGTTCTTCGACGATCTCAATCCTGAGTTGCGCAGCCAGGTCTGGGGCGTTTCCTATCCGGTCGACAAGACCATGGATGGCACCGCTGCGAAGCAGTTCCTCGACGAGTTCAACCTGCTGCTGGACCGGCTCAATACGCGCATCCTCGATCGCCTGCATGGCGAACGCGACCCCACCCGGCGTGCGGCGATCCTGTCGTTCCCGCAGCAGCTCGGTGCGCTGCGCGACATCACCCGGCAGTTCGTCGAGGGCGTATTCACGGGTCACCAGTACGACGCGCCACTGCTGTTGCGCGGCACCTATTTCACCTCGGGCACGCAGGAAGGCACGCCGATCGATCGCATGATGGGCGCGGTTGCGCGTACCTTCGGTCTGGACGCTTCGCGCCTGCACGTGCCCGGTGCGCAGAGCCGCACGTTCTTCGTCGAGCGCCTGCTCAAGGACGTGCTGTTCAAGGAATCGGGTTTTGCCGGTACCAACCCGAAGCTGGAGCATCAGAAGATCCTGATCCAGGCGGCGTCCTACATTGGCGTGCTGCTGGTCTGCGCACTGCTGATCTTCGGGCTGGCCAGCAGCTTCCGCCGCAACGGCAGTTACCTGACCGAGGTACAGACGGCGCTGCAGAAATATCCGGCACAAAGCGACATGTCGCTGGCGCCAACCCAGCAGGCGTATTTCGCCTTGGTGCTGCAACGACTGGAGGCTCTGTCCGCTGCGGTGGATGTTGCGGATGAGCACAAGGGCGATGTGCCACTGTCGATGCGCTTCGGCCTGTACCAGGGCAATGCCGTCGGCGACGAGGTGCGCGATGCGTACTACCGCGAGCTCAACGGCATCCTGTTGCCGGGCGTGGCTTCGCAGTTCCGCGCCGGTCTGGCGGCGAACGCCACCGACCCGCAGATGCTGTACTACTACCTGAAGGGCTATCTGATGCTGGGCGAGCCGCAGCATCTGGATCACGACGAGATCGTGGCCTTGTCCAGCATCGAATGGCACCGGCTGTTCCCGGACGATCCGGTGCTGCAGAAAGCACTGACCAAGCACTTCGATGCACTGGTATCGCATGAAGGCCGGCTGCGTCCGCTGAGCCTGGACAACACCCTGGTGGAGCAGGCGCGCAATACGCTGCGTACGGCGGACTTGCCGACCCTGATCTACGGCAACATCAAGCTGACCGCAGACAGCAATGCGTTCCCGCCATTGCGGCTGGACAAGGAGCTGGGTCTGCTCGGCAATGTGTATCGGCGCAAGAGTGGTGCAGCGCTGTCCGATCCGCTGCCGGCGATGTTCACTCAGCCAGCCTTCAAGAACGAGGTCGACAAGGGCATCGATCAGGCCGTGACGCAGTTTGCCGCGGACGACTGGGTGTTTGGTGCCACCAAGATCGATTCGCTGCAGAAAGCGCATCTGGCCCAGCAGGTGCTGGCCTTGTACGAGCAGGATTACATCAAGGCCTGGGATGCCATTCTGGCCGATCTGGAGCTGCAGCCGATCAACAACATCCAGGATGCCAGCTCGATCGCGGCCAAGCTTGCCGGCGCCAATTCGCCGTTGAAGCTGCTGCTGAAGGTGGTGCGTGACAACACCAATGACCTGATGCGTGCACCGCCGGCGGATGCCGAGGACAAGGCGCTCGCCACTGCCAAACAGGCGGCGCAGGCCAAGGCCACGCAGAGCGCGCTGGCACGTGCACTGGCCTCGGCTGGAGGTGCCGGCGCCGCCAACACTGCCAGCGCAGCGACGGAGCAGCCTGGGGCCGTGATCAGCGACCATTTCGCAGAGATCAACAAGCTCACCGACGGACCACCGGGCGCAGCACCGATCGACCAGACGCTGAACACGCTTGATCAGCTCAGCAAGACCCTGCTGACCATGGGCGATTTCAGCAATGCCGCCGGCCAGGCGAATCCGCAGCTGCTGATGGCGCAGCAGGCGGCCGCGCAGCTGCCGCCGCCGGCATCGGGCTGGTTTGCCGCACTCACCGGCAAGAGCCAGGCCCTGGTCGCCAGTGGCACCAAGGGTGCACTGGATGACCAGTACCAGCAGATGGTTGCCAAGGACTGCGCCGATTTCACCCGCGGTCGTTATCCATTCACGCCAGGCAGCAACAACGATATCCCGTTGCAGAATTTCGGCGAGATGTTTGGCTATGGCGGTCGTTTCGACGGCTTCTATACGCAGACGGTGGGCAAGCTGATCGATGCCAGCGGCCGCAACTGGCAATGGAAGACCGGGCCCGGCGCAGTCAGTGGGTCGGCCGGCATGCTGGCGCAGTTGCAGGGTGCCGATCGCATCAAGCAGATGTTCTTCCGCAGCGGCAATGTGCCCGAGGTCGACTTCACCTTGCTGACGCCGGTACTCGATGCCGGCATCGGCAAGCTGGTCATCAACGTCGACGGCCAGAAGTACGAATACCAGCCGGGTGGGCCGACCAATATCACGATGAAGTGGCCTGGGCCGACACCTGGCAGCGTCTCGATTTCGGCCTACGATCCTGCGGGCACGCTGCTGACGACCTTCGATTATCACGGTGACTGGGCATTCTTCCGGGCGTTGCAGGCGGCCAATCTGCAGAAAGTGTCCGATCTGAGTTTTCTGGCCAGCTTCAACTTCGGTGGCCATGTCGCGAAGGTGACGATCCAGGCCAACAACCTCAAGAATCCCTTCCTGAGCAGCGCCCTGCAAAGCTTCCGGTGCGGGGGATAAGCGCATGCCGAATCCCGTCGCAGGCTTCTTTGGAAAGCTGCCCAGCGCCGGGGATTTCGTGCAGCGGCGGTTGTCGCCGGGTTTTGTCGACGTTTGGGATCAGCATTTCGAGAATGCGGTAGCGGCCAGTCGCGACGCGCTTGGCGGCGACTGGCATGAGGCTTATCACGCCAGTCCGGTCTGGCGTTTCCTGCTGACACCGGGCGCATGCGGAGACTCCGCGTGGCTTGGCGTCATGGGACCAGGCACGGACCGCGTCGGTCGCTGCTTTCCGATGGTCATTGCCAAGCCATTGGCGGCGGATCTGGAAGCCTGCCGGCAGACCTTGCTGGACGACGGTGGCTGGTGCGATGCCGCCGAGCGGCTGCACAACATGGCGCAGGACGATGCTGCGCTCAGTGTGGACGCTTTCGATGAGCAGGTGGCCGCACTGACAGGTTCGCAGGATGTCATGTCGCCCAGTCGTGGCCTGGATTTTCTGCGCGGTGTGGACTGGAATGCGGCGGGCCATTGGCGCTTGCCGTTACCGACCGAGCCTGCCTTGGGCTCATTCCTGAGCGAACTGTGGACGCGACTCGGCACAGCTCCTGGCCGTTGGTGCCTGTGGTGGACGACAGGTGCCGGGCGAGTACCTGCCAGCGTGCTGGTTACCAACGGGCTTCCGCAGCCTGCAGCTTATGCAGGGTTTCTCGATGCCGGTCACAGTGCGGCCGCGTGGCAATCGCTGGGTGTGTTCGAACAGGCCACCCTGTTCCATCACGTCGCGCCCGAAGCCATGGCTGCTGCCGCAACAGTCACGGCAGAACCGGTGCCGCCAACGGCATGGCTGCCGGATGATCTGGAACTGCTCGCCGATCCGGGCACAGCCACCACGCCCGTCTTGGCTGCTGCTGCGCCGGTCGCTGTTGCGACCGATGTCGCGCTGGAAGCGTCTGCGCAGGATGCTTCTCATGCCGTCGTCGTGCTGCGCCGACAGGACTTCGCGTTGACCCTGGTAGCAGCCGAGGTCGGTCATCGGGATCCCCGGCAGCAGGCGGTTGCCGCCGTGGGTGCGATTGGCCGCGAGCTGATCGAAGCCGATCTGGCGGCAGGCATGCAGACACTGTGTACGCGGATCATGGCGCTGAACCCGCGATTGCGGCAGGCCGGCGAGGATCTGATCGATCCGGTGATGGAGGATTGCGCCGTGATCGCCGCGCACGTGGCTTCCGGTCAGGTGGGTCTGCTACGCATCGGCACGGCGGCGGCCTGGCACTGGCGGCAGGGACGGCTGCAGCCGATCTTTGCCGAGGGTGAGGCACCACCCGTTGCTGCTGATGCGGGTGTTGCCGATGATTTCGAGGATCTGCTGTTCAATCGCGCGTCGTTGACGGTACCAGGTCTCGGTGCGATCGAGCAGCCGAGCTGTGGCGAAGTTTCCTGTGCGATTACGGCGGGCGATCGCCTGTTGCTGGCAGCTGCTCCGACGCTGGTGCAGTTGCCGGCGGAAGTCCTGGTTCACAGTCTTGCGATGCCGTCGTGCGACGACGCGCGCCTGCATCTTGCCACCGCTGCGGGTCTTGGCGCAGATCCTGCGCAATGGCCACTGGCGATCATCGAGATTGACGCATGACGACTCGATACGTATCCGCTGGTCGCACGGTGACCGGAAAGGTGCGCGGCCACAACGAAGACGCCATCCTGGTCCGCGACGACGCCGGTTTGTGGGTGGTGGCCGATGGTCTCGGCGGTCATTCGGCCGGCGACTACGCCAGCACGATGATCGTCGAGCGTCTCGGTGCGTTGCCGCGCACAGGCAGTGTGTTCGACTTCATCGAATCGATCGAGGACACCCTGGTCCAGATCAATGCCGAACTGCTGCAGACGGCGGCGACTCGCGGTGTCGACCTGATCGGCTCGACGGTGGTGATCATGGTCTACGACCCGGACTTCATCCTGTGCGGCTGGGTCGGCGACAGTCGTGCGTACAGCTTCGAGGGTGGGCGCCTGCAGCAGATCACGCGCGATCACGTGCATGGTGGTGAAGAGGATGATGTCACCCATTTTGGTACCACGCCGACCCAGCAGCAGGCTGGGTCCGGTGTGCTGACGCGGGCGATCGGCGCCGAGGATCAGCTGTTCGTGGACTGGGTGTTGGCCGGCAATCGTCCCGACACGGCGTTCGTGCTCTGCTCCGACGGCATCAACAAGGAAATGTCCGATGTCGAGATTGATGACCAGTGTCGCCGTAAACAGCAACCGCAGGATCTCATCGACAGCCTGTTCGAACTCGCTCTCAGCCGTGCCGGTCGCGACAACATTTCGGCGGTCGTAGTGCGCCTCCAAGAATGAAAAAAGTCTCCCACTCATGAATTCCATTGCCGAACTGGTTGCCGCCTACCGCGCCGACAAGCTCAAACTTCCTGCTGTCTTCGAGGCACTGGCTGTACGTGGCGTGCTGCCCGAAGCCGACTATCAGGCCGAGGTGGCGTGGCTGGAGCGGCAACGAGCCGAAGGTACGCTCGACCCGTTGATCATCAAGGCGCTGCTGGCCAAGCTTGCGCTGGTGCAGACGTCGCCGGCGAGCGCGGCGGCGGACGCCGACGCCACCGTCGTCAAGCCTGCAACACAGCGGCCGGTCGTGCCACCAACGGGGCCCGGCGATGCCGATGCCACGGTGGTCCAGCCGACTTCCCGGCCTGTGCCACCCGTGTCGCCACCGCGGCCCTCACCGCCAGCGCCCGTCACGGACGAAGCCACCGTCGTCAAGCCGGCGTCACGCCCTCCGTCGCCACCGTCACCACCCGCTGGCGACGAAGTCACGATGGTCAAACCCACCTCGGGCACGCCACGCCAGCCCACCGGTGATCCTACGGTAGGCACCGGCACACAGCGTAGCGCTACCGGTACCCAGGGCATGACGGGCACCAGCTCGAGTCTCAGCAGTTCAAGCTCGAGCTGGCAGAACATCGCCGATGCGGAAGAGGGAGACTTCGTCGCGGTCGGTTCACTGCTCAAGGGGCGTTTCTATCTCGAGAAGGAAATCGGCCGCGGCGGCATGGGCGTGGTTTACATGGCGCGCGACGAGCGCAAGGTCGAGGCGCGTGACCGCGACCCGTATGTAGCGATCAAGGTGCTGAATGACGAATTCCGCCGTCATCCCGATTCGCTGATCTCGTTGCAGCGCGAATCACGGCGATCGCAGCAGCTCGCACACGACAACATCGTGCGCGTGTTCGACTTCGACAAGGATCGCACCATCGTCTTCATGACGATGGAATACATCGATGGTTCCGATCTCAAGCAGCTGATCCGTGAAAAGGCCTTCAACGGCATGCCGCTGGCCGAGGCCAGGCCACTGATCGAAGGCATGGCGCGGGCGCTCACCCGCGCGCACACCGCCGGTGTGGTGCATTCCGACTTCAAGCCGGGCAACGTCATGGTCACCCGCGACGGTGTGCCGAAGGTATTCGACTTCGGCATCGCCCGTGCCGGCAAGCACATGGGCGACGCGGTGGGTGAGCAGACCGTGTTCGACGCCGGCACGCTGGGCGCGCTGACTCCGGCTTATGCCAGTCTGGAAATGATCCAGGGCAAGGAGCCGGCACCGAGCGACGATGTGTATGCACTGGGCTGCGTCACGTTCGAACTGCTGACCGGCAAGCACCCGTACGACAAGCACAGCGCCGAAGTGGCGATGAAGGAAGGGCGCAAGCCGCCGCCGGTGAAGGGCCTGACCAAGCACCAGTACAAGGTGCTGTGCGCGAGCGTGGCCTTCACCAGCGAGCATCGCCTGAAGAGCGCGAACGAACTGATCGAAGGCTTGCGTGAAGTCGGCTTCGGCGAGCGGGCCAGGCCTTACCTCATCTACGGCCTGCCATCCATCCTCGTGCTGGCTGGTGGTGTGTGGGGCTGGATCGTCTACCAGCAGAAGCATCACGTCACCGAGGTGATCGCCCGGTTCACGATGACCCGGCCGGATCATTACGCCGACGAGAACCAGGCGCTGCAGGCCTTGAACAGCCTGGGTGAAGACGACCGCAAGCGGATCGTGGTGGATCAGGGCGATCTGATCCAGACCTATCTGCTGGGTCGCATCGACACCTACTGGAACCCGGACAAGGATCGCTACGATTACGTCAAGGCGCAGCAGGTGTTCAAGCTGCGCGACGATCTCAAACTGTATTCGCCGACGCTGGACATCCGGCGCAGTGCGGTGGACAAGCAGAAGAACGATTTGCTCAACACGCTGGATACCCAGCTCAGCCAGCAAATCGAAGCCGGCGCGATCTTCGAGAATCAGCCGAACAACGTCGTCAAGACCTTGAGCCACATTCGCGCGATCGATCCGACCAGCGCCTTGCTCAAGAACGCCGAGCTCGAGTTGAAGTACGACACGGCCATCGGCAAGTCGCTCGATGCCGGCCATGTCGACGAGGCTGCCGGGGAACTCAAGCTGGCCAGCAGCCTGTTCCCGGAATCCGCCCGCCTGAAGCAGCGTACTGCCCAGCTCAACGAGCTCGGCAAGGCATTGGCAGCACAACAGCAGCAGGAGCAGCAGGCGAAGCAGCAGCAGCAGCAGCGCGAGCAGAGCCTGCAGACGCTGACCGGTCTGCTCGATCACGCGAACAACGCCGACGACTGGCGTACCCAGGTGGCGGCGACTTATCGCGATGCGGCCAAGCAGCTCGGCGATGACCCACGGCTTGCAGCACAGGCGACCCGATTGAAACAGCTGCTGGCAGCGCAGGCGACCGAGAAGCAGACCGCGGGTGATCTTGCCGGCGCGATCAGCATTGCCGGATTCGGCATCGACCTGTTCCCCGGCGATGCGTCACTTTCCGCGACGCGCCAGACCTTGCTGGATCAACAGAACCAACTGGCGCAGAAGGCAGCCAGCGAAGCGCAGCGCAACGCTTTGGCCAAGAGCCGCGTTACCGACTTGCTGGCCAGTCCGCAGGGCACGGTGGTCTGGCTGCAGGACGTCAAGAGTGCATTGGGTAGCGCCCGTACCCAGATCGGCGAGACCGCGCCGGACTATGTCCAGTTGCGCGGCAGTGTCGATGCCAGCCTGATCAAGCTGGCGCGCGATCGCATGGCCGCGAGCGATTTCGACACCGCGCAGAACGTGATCCAGGCTGGCCAGCAGATGGATCCGAGCGAGGCCGGCTACGCGAAGGCGCTGACAGACATCGCGACGGCGCGCAGCTCAGTGCTGAAACAGACCCAGCAAGCCCAGGCGCAGGCGATCGCGCAGGCGCGTACCACGCTGACCGGTCTCGCCGCGAAGCCGCTGCTTACACCGGATTGGCAGCAATCGGTGGCCGTCGCGATGGGCAAGCTGCAGGGTGACAATTCGCCCGAGACCCAGCGTGCCGTTGCCGCATTGGGCACAGCTGTCGCCGGTGCGGCCGCGCAGCTTGCTGATCCGCAGCATCTGCCGCAGGCGAGACTCGCCGTGGATTTCGGCCTCAAGTACGTGCCGAAGTCACCTGAGTTGCTTGCACAAGGCAGCAAGCTCGATGCGCTGCAGGCGCAGTTGCAGACACAGGCGGCGCAGGAAAGTGCCGATGCCGAAGTAAAGTCGCGCATCGAATCGATGCGCAGTGCGGCGGCGGCGGACGATGTCGGCAAGGCCTCCCAATCGCTGGATCGGATCAAGGTCCTGCAGCCGGACAACCCGTTCCTCAAGACCGAAGGTCCGAAGCTGCTGGCCGATGCCTATCTGGGACTTGCCAAGGATACGTTCCAGAAAAGCCGCTACCAGAAAGCTGCCGACGTCCTCGGGCAGGGTCTCAAGACCCTCACTGGCAACGCAGACCTGCGTGCGGCGAAGGCACGCTACGATCTGGTCGCCGCGATCATGGCAGCCGGCAAGCAGCCGTTGACCAGCGCCACTGAATTTGCGCAGCTGAAGAAGCAGCTGGACGACGCCCGTCGGACCGACCCCACGGCCTTGGCGGGTCTCGAGGCGGACATGAAGATACGTGGCCAGCTGACCGCAAAATCGCTGGCCGATCAGCTCGACAAGCTCAAGCCCACCGGTGCCGTGCCAGTGCCGGTGGCTCAGCCCGGAACACCACCGACTACGGCTCCCGTCACTGAAGGGCAGCCACAGCCGGGTGTCGCACCCGGCAAGCCGGTGGCTCCCGGCAAACCCGGTGCGGCACCTGGCACCAGGCCGGTTGCAAATGTCGGTGGCGCGACGCCAGCGGCTGCCAACGGGACGGATCCCTGCGACAAGCCGGAGCTGGTCGGCACCGGCAAATTCTGTTCCGACAAATCCGCCACGGCACGCGGGCCGTTGCTGGTGGTGGTGCCAGGCGTTGGCGGCGGCAAGTCGTATGCCATGTCGCGTGCGGAAATTTCCATCAGCGAGTTCAACCAGTTCTGTCGCGCCACCGGCAAATGCGCCGCGTTCTCGGTGGACGACCCGGATCTGGCCAACGCGCCGGTCAGTCGCATCAGTCTCGATCAGGCCCAGGCCTATGCGCGCTGGCTGAGTGACATCAGCGGTTATACCTATCGCCTGCCCAGCGATGCCGAATGGGTGCATGCGGCCAAGGCTGGCGGCAGCTGGAAGCAGGCCGATGACAGCAACTGCATCCCGCCATCGGCGAATGGCAGCGACAACAATGGTGCGGCCGTGTCACCCAAGGGGCGCTCGCGCAATCCGTGGGGCCTGGTCAATCTGACCGGCAACGTATGGGAATGGGTAGTCAGCGGCGGCAGTGTCATGGTGCGCGGCGGCAGCTACAACAGCTACTGGTCGGACTGCAGCGTCGATACACACCGCGCGGACAGTGGTTCGTCTCAGAAAGATGTAGGTTTCCGGATACTCAGGGAGCTGAAATGACTGAACGGGAACAGGCAGTCAATCGTGATCTGCGTGCCCTGGACGAGGCGCATCGACTCGGCCGGATCACGCGTGCCGACTATCGCGCACGCCGCCGCCGCGTACTGCAATCGTTGCATGACAGCAGCAACGTCGTTACCGCGCGCAAGGTGCTGGTGCAACCGGATGCGCTGACGGCGCCGCGTGCACGGCACCGCCAGATGCCATCAGGCGAGGCGTCGAGCGGATCCGGCAGTGCTCTGACGAACCTGCTGTCGATGCGTCCGGCGATTGCCTGGAAACCATTGCTCGCACTCACCGCGGGAGTCGTCATGCTGATCCTGTTGACCTGGTGGCTGCTGCGTGGAGAGTGAAAATAACTGTCATCGCAGCTTCATTGATTTCGCGAACAATTGCGAAACACGCTGATGATTTCATGCGATTGCCCGTTGATGCATGGCAGTGTTGTTTGTAGCTGGCGGATCTTGCGGCGATAGCGGTGCAAGCCATCGCTCTTACTGATTGGTGGGCCGGTATTTGATGTGATGCAGCTGAATAATCTGCTCGAAAAGTCTGCCGCGACGGACGGTTTGAGTGAGCGTTTTCCTGCTGTGCTGTAGGTGTTTTCCTGGCAGAAAATGGTTGTCCTTTTGAACGCGTAAAGGTGTATCCTGCCGCTGGTAACAAGCCAGTGCAGGCAGCAATTGTCTGAGTTTCATAGGCTTGGAATTTCGCAGCCGGCGCGACCTTAGATGTTCCCGGGGCGCGTCGCCAATGGATGATGGTGCGGGCCGGGGGAAAATATCGTGCGAACTGTTTGCCTCGCAGCAGCGTTGGCTTCTGCATTGACTGGCGGAGTTGTCTGGGCGCAAGACACCAGCAGCTCTACATCTGCTCAAGTACCCAACAGACCGGTTTCCAGTGCCGGAAATCCTTCTGCGACAGCCACGTCGCCACCGCAGGCGTCAACTGGCGTGGTGCCGCCGGTCAAGGATCGCGATACCGGCAACAGCGCCTCGCAGAAGATCGAGGTGCATGGCTTTCGCGTCATCGGCGTAGCCAATCACGCAGGCCTTGGCGTCACACCGGCGACCATCCAGACGCTGGCCGATGCGCAATACCAGCAGCTCGCCAAAAACGGCATACCGGTGGAATTGACCTTCGCCCAGATGCAGGGCGTGGCCGACAAGATCACCGAACGCTATCGGGCGGCCGGTTTCATTGTCTCCAGTGCGTTTCTGCCGGCGCAGACCATCGGTCCCGACCGGGTCATCCAGATCCAGGTACTCGAGGGCCAGATCGGCAAGGTCATCGTCAAGGGCAACAAGCGCTATCGCTCCAGCGTGATTGCCGCACCTGCGGAGAAACTCAGGGGCAAGCCGCTGCTGAAGAGCGATGTCGACACGGCGCTGCTGTATGCACGCGACCTGCCTGGTGTCACGGTCTCATCGACCTTCCAGCCAGGCGCGAATACCGGCGACACCGATCTGGTGATGATCGCCAACGAAGCGAAGCGGCCCTACCAGATCACCCTGGGCGCCAGCAATTACGGCACCGATCTCACCGGTCAGTATCGCGCCGATGCCGGTCTGGAGTGGGACAACCCGTTGGGCATTGGTGACACCTTCAATGCCAACCTTGAATACGCGCTGGACCCGAACAACAACGTGTATGGGTCACTGAGCTATCGCGCACCCGCACCGATTGCTCCCGGGCTCACCGCCGTCGTAGGGGCCTCGCGCAGCGAGTTGCAGGTCAACACCGGTACCTTCGCCGCCCTGAACGTCAAGGGACCCACGTCCCAGTACTACGGCGGCTTCGACTGGAAGTTCATCAACGACGACGACCTGAAAATGCAGGGCACCCTGCACTTCATCGAGGAAGAGTCGAAACTCAGCAGTCTCGGCACCAGCCTGTCGGACGAGAAGTTCGCCGTGGCCGATCTGGGCTGGGGCATGATGCGTACCGATCGCCGCTTTCACGGCGTCGATATCCTGCAGGTGGACGTGCGCAAGGCCATCAACGACGACTCAGCCGAGCCGGATCTGGTCAGCCCGCAGCACGACAGCAATTTCACCGTGGCCAAGGTGTCGTACACACGGCTGCAGTTTCTGACCCAGTCGCAGCGACTCAATTTCAAGTTTGTCGGCCAGTACACCAGCGATGCGCTGGTGCCGCTTGAGCAATTCGTGCTCGGCGGCCCGGACAGCACGCGCGCCTATCCCATCGCCGATGCTCTGCGCGATCGCGGCTACTACACCTCGCTGGAGTACCACGTCGACGCGCCAGGATTCGGCAACGTCGTCTCGCCGTTCTACGGCCGACCCTGGCGTGAGCTGCTCGAGTTCGAGACCTTCGTTGATTATTCCAAGGGTTTTTCGGCAGGCGCCAACCGGATCACGACTCCAGCCTCGGCCACCCTCAGCGGTGCCGGTGCTGGTCTGATCTTCCGTCTGCCACGCTTCAACCACTTCGAGTTCCACCTGGACGGTTCGAAGGCTCTCAGCTCCCGGAACGCCTCGGATGGCAAGGGCTACCACATCTACGCTCGATTCAGCTTCACGTTTTGACGGGTGATGACCATGAGCAAGAGCACCAACACTTCTCGGCGCGAGTCGCGCCTTTCCGCACGCGCGAATGCGGCTTCCGTACGCCATGCGACCTTGCCTTTGCGCAGGACATGGCCGATCAGCCTGTGCATTGGCCTGGCTGTCGGTTCGATCATCTTCAGCGGCGATGCGTTGGCTGGCGGCCCCACCGGGGGCGTTGTGGTCGGCGGCTCCGGCTCGATCACCCAAAGCGGCAATGCAACGGTGATCAACCAGTACTCGAACCGGCTTGCGCTGAACTGGGACACGTTCAACCTCACCGCCAACGAATCGGTGCTGTTCAACCAGCCCTCGCGTTCGGCAGTGGCGCTGAATCGCATCCTCGACCAGAACCCCAGCCAGATCTTCGGCCGCATCAATTCGAACGGCCAGATCTTCCTGATCAACACGCACGGCATCATCTTCGGCGCCACCGCACAGCTGAACGTCGGCGGCCTGATGGCGAGCACGCTCGATCTCACGCCAACCAACTTTCTTGCCGGCAACTACACCCTCAATGCGGTGGGTGGCGGCGCAGGCATCGTCAACTATGGCCTGTTGCAGGCGGCCAGTGGCGGCTCGATCAGCCTGATCGGTGGCAGTGTCACCAACAATGGGGTGATCGTCGCCAACTACGGCAGCATCAACCTCGATGGTGCCGATCAGGCCGTGCTCGACTTCGACGGCAACGGCCTCATCAACATCCAGCTTACCGGCGAGCTCAAGCAGCGCCTTGAAGCCGACCAGGCTGCCGTGACCAACAACGGTACCTTGAGTGCCACCAGCGGCACCGTGGTGCTGCAGGCTGCAGCGGCCAAGGACCTGTTCACCAACCTGGTCAACAATACCGGTGTCATCAATGCAAGCGGCATCAATACCGATGGTGGTGTGGTGCGGCTGATCGGCAGCGGCGGCAACACCATCGATAGCGGAAACATCAGCGTCACCGGCGTGCGTGGCGGCAGCGTGCAGCTGCTGTCCGACCAGGACGTCGGCGTCATGGGCGGCGTCATCAATGCCTCGGGCACCGATGGCGGCGGCAGCATCCGTGTCGGTGGTGGCTGGCAGGGTGGTGAAGGCCTGCAGACGGCGGCAGCAACCTATGTCGGACCGGATGCCACGCTCAAGGCCGATGCCACGCAATTGGGCAATGGCGGTTCCGTGGTGGTCTGGGGCAACGATGTCAACAACTTCTACGGCAACATCAGTGCGCGTGGCGGTGCCAGCAGCGGCAACGGTGGCCGGGTCGAGACGTCATCGCACTATGGCCTCGACGCGCAGGGCCAGGTGGATGCATCGGCAGCACATGGTTATGCAGGTACCTGGCTGCTTGACCCTTACGACGTAACCATCAGCAATGCTGCTGACAACAACGTCAATGTCACCGGCGGCGGCGACATTTTTACCGCCAGCGGCAATACCTCGAACATCAAGGCCAGCGAGCTCAGCAGCGCACTGACCGGTGGTACCAATGTATTCGTCTTCACCAACAACACTCAAGCGGGCAATGGCACGCAGAACGGCGATATCACGCTCAACAACTCGATAACGGCCAGCGGAGCCGGCTCGTTGTACCTGGAGGCCGCGGGCAGCATTTTCCTGAACAACAACATCACTGGTGCCAGCACGGCCAATCCGCTCAACGTATATCTGTGGGCGAATTATGGCGGTACCGCTGCGGGGACCACCTATAGCAGCAATGCGACATGCGCTTCCTCCACGGCGTGCGCGGTGGTCATCGGCAATACCGGCAACGCCACGATCAATACCCGTGGCGGCAATGTGGATATCGAGACCACTGGTGCGGTGCAGATCGGCAACGGCACGCATACGGGTGCCATCAACACAGGTGGCGGTACGTTAAGCATCGGCAACCTGGTGGCTGCCGCATCCATCGCGGAAGGTACCGCTGGTACGCTGACCGTCGGTGGCGCCAGCAGCTTCAATGCGGGCACGAATGCGATCACGCTGGGCGATACCACGAATGCGTTAACCGGTGCAGTCAGCCTGACGGGTGGCAACGTGAGCCTGACGAACAACCGGGCCACCGTGCTGGGTGCCAGCACGGTAAGCGGTACGCTGGCTGTAAGCAGCAAGGGTGCGTTGACCCAGACCGGTGCGTTGACCGTGACGGGTGCGGCGACGTTCACCCAGAACAGCACGACAGCGGGTACCACGCAGGACATCAACCTGGGTACCCAGGCGAATGACTTCAAAGCGGGCGTGACCTTTGCGGCGGGCGCCGGTGCGGCGATCAACAACCTGTCGCTGAAGAACACGGACGCGACGCCGGGCACGCTGACGTTGCCGGCCAGCGTGGCGGGCAATCTGACCTTGAACTACACCAACGCCGCGTTGACGGTGCCGGTGGTGGGTGTGGGCGGTACGCTGAATGTGACCGCGGCCGACGGCATCACGATCAACGGCAACGTGACCACGGGCCTCGGACAGACCTACAACAGCGCCGTGACGCTGGGCGCGGATGCGACGCTGGCAACCACCAATAGTGCGATTGATTTTGTCTCGACGGTGGACGGTGCGTACAACCTGACGCTGAACACCGGTACCGGTAACACCAATTTTAATGGCGTGGTGGGCGGCACGACGGCACTGACTAGTCTGAGCACAGGTGTTACGACGCTGGGCGGTAACGTCAGCACCACAGGTGCGCAGACCTACAACGGTGCAGTGACGCTGGATGCGGATGCGACGCTGGCGAGTACCGGCAGTGGCGCGATCGACTTTGCCTCGACGGTGAACGGTGCGCACAACCTGACCGTGAACACCAGTGGTGTGACCACAATTAGTGGCGTGGTCGGCGGCACGACGGCATTGATCAGCCTGACCACGGATGCGGGCGGCAGCACGATGCTGGGCGGCAACGTCAGCACCACGGGTGCGCAGACCTACAACAATGCAGTGATCCTGGGCGCGGATGTGACGCTGGCGAGCACCGGCAATGGCGCGATCGACTTCGTCTCGACGCTGGACGGTGCGCAGGCACTGACGGTTAACACCGGAGGCCTGACCACGTTTGGCGGCGTGGTCGGCGGTACGACGGCCTTGACCAGCCTGACCACGGATGCGGCGGGCACGACCACGCTGGATGGCAATGTCAGCACGACGGGCGCGCAGACCTACAACGATGCCGTGACCCTGGGTGGTGATGCGACGCTGGCAAGCAGCGGCGGTGGTGCGATCGACTTTGGTTCGACGGTCAACGGCGCGCACAACCTGACGGTGGACACCAGTGGTGCGACCACGTTCGGTGGTGTGGTGGGCGGCACGGCCGCGCTGGCCAGCCTGACCACGGATGCCCCTGGCAGCACGACGCTGGGTGGCAATGTGACCACCACGGGTGCGCAGACCTACAACGACGCGGTACTGCTGGGCGGCAATGTCACGCTGGCGACGACCAACAGCGATGTGACGTTCGGTGGCACGCTCGACAACGCCACGGCGACGAAGCGGAGCCTGACGGTCAATGCCGGCACCGGCGGAGTGACCTTCACCGGTGCCGCAGGTGGTGGTGCGAATGGCGCACTGCTGGGTCTGACTACCCACAGCGGCGCGTTCAGCGCAAATGCGCTGACCATCGGCAGCGGTGGGCTGTCGGTCACCACCACGGCCGGAGGCATTACGCAAGGCGGCGCGTTCACGGTAGCGGGCACGTCGAGCTTCAATGCGGGCGCGAATGCGGTCACGCTGACCAATGCCGGTAACGCGTTCACCGGTGCGGTGAGCTTGACCGGTGGCAATGTGAGTTTGACGAACAACCAGGCGACCGTGCTGGGCACCAGCACGGTAAGTGGCACGCTGGATGTAGGCAGCAACGGTGCGCTGACCCAGACGGGTGCGTTGACGGTGACGGGTGCGGCGACGTTCACCCAGAACAGCACGACAGCGGGTACCACGCAGGACATCAACCTGGGTACCCAGGCGAATGACTTCAAAGCGGGCGTGACCTTTGCGGCGGGCGCCGGTGCGGCGATCAACAACCTGTCGCTGAAGAACACGGACGCGACGCCGGGCACACTGACGTTTCCGGCCAGCGTGGCGGGCAATCTGACCTTGAACTACACCAACGCCGCGTTGACGGTGCCGGTGGTGGGTGTGGGCGGTACGCTGAATGTGACCGCGGCCGACGGCATCACGATCAACGGCAACGTGACCACGGGCCTCGGACAGACCTACAACAGCGCCGTGACGCTGGGCGCGGATGCGACGCTGGCGAGCACCGGCAATGGCGCGATCGATTTTGTCTCGACGGTGGACGGTGCACATAACCTGGTGGTGAACACAGGCGGCCTGACCACGTTTGGTGGTGCAGTCGGCGGCACGACGGCACTGACCAGTCTGGACACGGATGCAGCGGGCAGCACGACGCTGGATGGCAATGTCAGCACCAGTGGTTTCCAGATCTACAACGATGCTGTCACCCTCGGTGGCGATGTGACCCTTTCCAGCACCGGCAGTGCCGTCATTTTCGAATCGACGGTGGATGGTGCGCATGCCTTGACGGTCAACACGCCGTCGGACGGAGTTGCCTTTGAAGGCAACGTCGGCGGCACGACGGCACTGACCAGTCTCACCCTGGGTGCGGGCGGCATTACTGAACTCTTTGGCAACGTGACGACGAGTGGTGCGCAGACCTACGGCAATGCCGTCACCTTGTTCGGTACTTCGCCGCAGACGTTGACCGGCAGCGCGATTGATTTTGTCTCGACGCTGGATGGTGCACAGGCGCTGACGGTGAACGCGTCAGGTGCAACCACCTTTGGTGGTGCGGTCGGCGGCACGACAGCCTTGACCAGCCTGACCACGGATGCGGCGGGCACAACGACGCTGGATGGCAATGTCAGCACGACGGGCGCGCAGACCTACAACGATGCCGTGACCCTGGGTGGTGATGCGACGCTGGCGAGCAGCGGCGGTGGTGCGATCGACTTCGGTTCGACGGTCAACGGCGCGCACAACCTGACAGTGGACACCAGTGGTGCGACCACGTTTGGTGGAGTGGTGGGCGGCACGGCCGCGCTGGCCAGCCTGACCACGGACGCCCCTGGCAGCACGACGCTGGGTGGCAATGTGACCACCACGGGTGCGCAGACCTACAACGACGCGGTGACCTTGGGCGGTGATACGACGCTGACCAGCACGGGTAGCGGCGCGATCGATCTCGCCTCGACGGTCAATGGTGCGCACAAGCTGAGCATAAGCACGGGCGGCGCGGCTACCTTGGGTGGTGCGGTCGGTGGCACGACGGCGCTGACCAGCCTGACGACGAACAGCGGTTCGTTCAGCGCGAATGCGCTGACCATCAATGGCCCGTTGTCGGTGACGACCACGGCCGGAGGCATCACGCAGAGCGGTGTATTCACGGTGTCGGGCACGTCGAGCTTCAATGCGGGCGCGAACGCGATCACATTGACTAGCCTCAATGCCTTCGGTGGTACGGTGAATCTGACGGGCGGAACGACGCAGATCACGGATGCCGGTGCGCTGACACTGGGTACGGTGAACACGGGTGCGCTGACGGCGATCAGCACGGGTGCGCTGAACCTGGGTAGCGGCACGATTGCAGGCAACCTGCAGGCGACGAGCAACAACGGAGCGATCAGCCAGGGCGGTGCGTTGTCGGTGAGCGGCACGAGCCTCATCAATGCGGGAACCGGCGCGATCACGCTGGCGAACGGCGGCAACAACTTCAGCGGCGCGGTGAGCCTGACGGGCGGAACGACGCAGATCACGGATGCCGGTGCGCTGACACTGGGTACGGTGAACACGGGTGCGCTGACGGCGATCAGCACGGGTGCGCTGAACCTGGGTAGCGGCACGATTGCAGGCAACCTGCAGGCGACGAGCAACAACGGAGCGATCAGCCAGGGCGGTGCGTTGTCGGTGAGCGGCACGAGCCTCATCAATGCGGGAACCGGCGCGATCACGCTGGCGAACGGCGGCAGTTTATACC
>NZ_MUNQ01000009.1 GCF_002001165.1 Rhodanobacter sp. C05
CTGGTCCGCATCAGCAACATCGGTGCAACAAGACCGTTTACGGAAATGCAGTCTGGCAACGTTGCAACTCCGCACAGTACTGACACGCACGACGCAGCGAAGAGGACAACATGATGACCAGCATCGGTCCGAAAGCTCAGGGCAAGAGCATCAAGCGCCCGGTATTGATCGGAAGTCTCTTACGGAATTGTTAGGGGCGAAGTAAGCCTGCACGCCCTGCCACCTATACATGTACAACGCACCGACACCCACAACAAGTAAGCCCGGCAAAACATACACAAGCATGCCGAAGAACGGACATGGCGCGACAAACGCAAGCGCTAGAAACCCTAAATACACAGCGCGTGCATATGGCCGCTTTGACGCGAGTGCCCACGCCACGAAAGGACCAACGAGGCCGATCAAGGATGCGAATACGCCTGCGCCGCTGCTCCACCACTCAGCGTAAGTGACGTGTCGACCTTGTATGGCGTAAGAGTCGATTGGGATGACTGATATGACGAAGAAGATGAGGCAACACGCTGCATGCGCAGTGAGGAACTTTAGAAGCTTTGGCATGCCACCAAAGTTTGCCCACATGGTCTAGCCCCTAACGCTGGAGTTAAGCGGCGGCGAAGCCGTCCGCCTTGAACGAGTAGTTAGACGTTGCTGCCGAAGCCCCAATCGAGGAGCAGCTCTTGCAACGATGGATACCAGCCACAGTCCATACCGAAATTTTCGTTGTGACCGAATACTAACCCCCAAGGTGAACCAAGTGCCCCATGCCCGCCGACGCAATAAGCCGCATAGACGTCGCGCTCACCTAAGTTTGCGAAAACCCATGATGGGAATTGCTCCAGTTGACCATACTCCCACTCTAGGGTCTTGGACGTAGGTTCGGTTAAGAGCGGAGTGAACGCCTCGCGAACGCCGGATGCACAAGCCTCAAGCTCGCGCCGAATGAGTTCGCGCATTGCTTCCTTAGTTGGGAATTGAAGAGTAGTCACGAACAACGCCTAACGCTGGAGTTAAGCGGCGGCGAAGCCGTCCGCCTTGAACGAATGGTTAGAGCTGCGCGCGCTTAGCACGATGCTGCTTTAACCGACGCAAACCTCTAGTAGTGGTGAATGCAATAATAATTGGTGTGGTCACGAAGCCCCCAAAGAACCATGCGACAAGCGGGCTGGATGAATTTGAATGCGCGAAGTACCAGCAAACTGCGCCGAAAAGCATTAGCCAGATAAGGGCCGCCACCGCAACCCACCATAGGAGTTTGGTGAGTATCGCGCCATTTGGATCGCTAAGTTTGGTAGCTAGATTGGTCTTATTTGCGGCGTCGTGAATAGCGTAGGACAAGTGGGTGAGGAACGACCAACCCAGCAACCCAATGGCGGCTCCGAGGAATATAGCGAAAATGTTCATTGGGCTCTAACGCTGGAGTTAAGCGGCGCCGGAGGCGTCCGCCTTGAACGAATTGTTAGAGCCCAACACGAAAAGCCCCAGCGCTGATCCAGCCGAACCATAGATACCCGCCCGGATGATAACGGACAGCAAAAACGCTGAGATCGGTTGCTCGCTCCAAACGTTGGGGTCATTTATAAAAACCGCTAAAACCACTGCTAGGGCCGATACAAGAGTGCCAGTCAAGATTTGGCGTGAAGTTAGAAACGCACCAATTATGAAACCCGGGAGCAAGTCCCCAGATACCCGAAGCAACATATCCTTGAGCATGAATGCCCCAGTTTCGGGGCCGAAATGGTAAAAGCCAGGTACGGGATTCGAGGGCATCCTAAGCCATGAAATGCCAATTGAAGCCGCTAGGGCCAGGAAGATAACGATTGTTTTCCTGAGCATCGATCACTCCTTGGGCTCTAACGCTGGAGTTAAGCGGCGGCGAAGCCGTCCGCCTTGAACGAAATGTTAGGTGCGCTACGGGTGAACAATTGCATAGATGTAGATCTTGCCGTCTTTGTCGCGTAGCACAAGCCTTGAGTCAGACGCACTGACTAGTGCCTCTCCCTCGTCTGGAGTGTACCCAATCTTGAGTCGATTCCCTTCAATTTTCCAAACGGTCAAAGGCCCCGTGCAGTAGCCGTGATCACAAATATCGAGTGCAAGGTATTTTTCAGAAAACCGCAGATCTACGGAATGATCAGGCGTGTTCGGTGATAGCAAAGATAAGTGCTTACCTGACAACTGAACCTTGCTCCAAGGAAGATCGGGGGCCGCTTGATTGACTGGCACGGAACGACAGCTAAGAAGAGTCGATGCAGTCACAGCTAATGCAAGTGTGCGCGACGCATGGGACACAGAAGCACCTAACGCTAGAGTTAAGCGGCGGCGAAGCCGTCCGCCTTGAACGAAAGGTTAGACGGGTGCGACGCGATGCGCTTGAGCGATGGCTTGTAGCCAGAGTGAGCGCAGAACATGAGCAACCGACTACCCCAAAACTACCAGCTCTGAAGGCTGAAGACTTGCCGCAACGCGACGGGAAAATATTGCCGAAGCGGAGCATTGCAAGTTACCGCGAAGCTGGGCGAAACACACGACACGAAGAACCAACACGAGCAACCGCCTAACGCCTGAATTAAGCGGCGGCGAAGCCGTCCGCTTGAATGATGAGTTAGACAGCATGCTCACCGATACCCCACTGACTCCGCAAGTTGTTGAAGCTCGACAACGCTGTCCAACTCATCGGCTGAGAGGTCCCCTGCAAACTGGTAGCGGATAGTCTTGAGGCTTTGGGCTAGAAGCGCCCACTCGTCGGTGAGGCCGCTGACCCTCGGGTAACACCGCAAGATCGCCCCCAGCGGCCGGAGTGCGCGCCGCTCGCACCAGCTGTCGATGAGCTGAGCAAGGAGGATGTCCACTTTACTGAGGTCTGTGCTCATGCGGTCTAACGCTGGAGTTAAGCGGCGGCGAAGCCGTCCGCCTTGAACGAGATGTTAGGTGCCCGCCCAGTGCAGCTTGAGCTCAAGGCACGCGCCCGGAAAGTGATGGTAGTAACTTTTGCAAAAAGCCTCCTCATCGTTGGCTTGTGAAAGCCAAGAAGAAAGAGCAGGCATGTTATTGGCCGAGCTGAAGGCGTGTAGAGCTGCTATCGCGTTGGACTCCATGTCCTCAAGAGGCCCGAAACTACCAGAATTTCGCACTGCATAGTCTATGAGCCACAGGTTGTAGATGGCCAACTGAATTGGCGTAAGGCTCTCAACGCCTTGAGAGGACTTCTTTTCGATGATGTCGCCACCGACCTCAACGAGCCAACTCTCAAGACCAAAGTCATCTTGCATTGGACACCTAACGCTGGAGTTAAGCGGCGGCGAAGCCGTCCGCCTTGAACGAGATGTTAGGCATGAACGCCGAGTGTGTTGTTGTAAACGGCAACAAGCGACCAAGCCAAGACGAGTACAAGGGTACCGACGAGCGAAATTTGGTTGACGTGACGTTGAGCATCGAGGCCTCGTGGATACTGCCCAAGCGTTACAAGTAGCAGCGACACGCGACCAAGGTTGAACAGAACGAACGACCAGATGATGTAGTAAGCAATGAACTTGACGACGGCAACAACGCAATTGGTAATTTCTTCCTGCATGGCTACTCGATGCCTAACGCTTGAGTTAAGCGGCGCCGGAGGCGTCCGCCTTGAACGAATGGTTAGGCACCGACCGACTCACTGGTGAAACCTATGCTTATAGAAGCGGCTAACCAGAACCTGAAACTTCGCTGGCGGCACTCCTGCGAGTCTCCAGATGTCGCCAATAAGCGAAAAGAAAATGGACGCGATGACCGTAAAAAGAAGTGCCGGAAAGGCGAAAACCATGGAAAAGCCAAAAGTGCCACCCGACATTGACCCGGCAACTACAAGAAGGCCGCGCCAATAGGAAAATTGCGCTGTTGAACAACGGTGCCACGCATATGCTAACGCGACGAGGAAGGAAACGCTGACAGCCCCAGCCTCGCTCCAAAGTGGGACGGGGATGAGCTCATGCTTGTGGTTGAAGGCAACGACAAAGAAAGGTGATGCCAGTAGCGCAGCTATAAAAAAAGCCACGAGTATATGTGCGAAGCCTAGGCGACTCTTTCGTTGTATCACGACATTTTCCCAAGGTGCCTAACGCTTGAGTTAAGCGGCGGCGTAGCCGTCCGCCTTGAACGAGATGTTAGGCATGCTAGCGCAGCCGCACATTGCAGTGACAACAAGACTCCGGAAAGAACGTGGGTAAGTCAGGCTCGGGAGACTTGCCACAGACCGTGCAACGATATTGCCGTGTCGCAGGGACGGACACGCCAATGGCAACCACCAAGCAACCGACTCCAACCCACCATGGAAAGTGTGCGACCCGAAAGCTGAGGAGCGAGGCTAGAAACAAAAGGCCCGGCAATGCAGCACCAAACCAAAGCCCGATGCGCCTGCGAGTACGGAACTGAGCAACTGGGTCGATGCTGTGGCTCATGCTGCCCGCCTAACGCTGGAGTTAAGCGGCGGCGAAGCCGTCCGCCTTGAACGAGATGTTAGGAGTCAGCGCGACTGAAGCCAATTGATGACTGCTGGGATATCGCTTTGCTCCGTCTCCAACAGTAACTGCGCAGTTTGATGGTTGCCAGTGGCTGCCGCTGTTGCAGCTAGAGCCGCAGTACACAGTGACTCGTTCCACTCCGGGTGTGCGGCTGCTCCTGCAAGCATTGGCAGTTGAGCAAGTGCCGCAAAGTAGGCAGTTGCCAACGATGAGGGAACAACAATGCTGCCTGATGCACGCGCAACCTCGATGCTTGCTGGCAACAGGAAGTAGCTCATAGATGCCCGCGAAGGGTTAGCGCCTAGAGCTCCGACAATGTGAGGAACTGCTGCGAAAGATGCAGAGTAGATATCACCTTGATGGCAGAGCGAACTCCACAACGTGAACCAAGGCTCGTCTTGGTAGGACGTCTCGCTCGGGAAGCTAGTGAGTTGACTCAACAACACAGGGATATCTGACGCGACCCCGTAGGCGTGCCGAAGCTCGGACCAAAATGGACTTTCCAGAGCCAACATCCTGTTTCTGACTCCTAACGCTGGAGTTAAGCGGCGGCGAAGCCGTCCGCCTTGAACGAAATGTTAGCCGACGTGCTACGGCCCCCAATAGTCGAACTTGAAGATGCTTTGCGCGGGAATGGAAAATGAAATTTCCCCGCCGCATTTGATGACATGATCTCCGGGCTCTATTTGACCACGCGCACCTATGGGGTGAGGCCAAATCTTGCCATCGACTGTCAGCGGGCCACATTGACCACCATTGCCGTCGGCCACAACTAGATAGGTGCGGCCATCTGGTGAGGGCGTAACAGAACCTCGAAGGTCACGGTGGCCGCAAGCGGCACAACCAATTGCCAGCAGAGCTAAAACGATCTGTCGACTCATGGCCATGGGCTTCCTTTGCCGGCTAACGCTGGAGTTAAGCGGCGCCGGAGGCGTCCGCCTTGAACGAGTTGTTAGCCCCTCACTCACTCATCCAGGGAAGGGACATCGCTCTTGTAAGTTGCTGTGGTTCGAAGGTGAAGCCAAACGATACAGAATGCCAAAAATTCTTGCGTTCCTCGAAAACGTGATGCCCGGTGCTGCCCTCGATTGCTAAATGTCCGCGGTTGTTAGCCGGATAAATTTTAAACTTGAGAGAGCCTGGTGAAATTGACTCCAACATAGCTTCGCCCTTGAGTGATCGCTCTAGTGAAACGAGCGCTGCTCGGAAAGCTGAGAATTCTGGCCCGGAAACCCATGCACCGCACTGGCCTCCAAAACCGCCCGAGGAGAGGTTTACGGTGACGAAAGCGTCGCCGTGATTTTGTGCGGATTGACCTTGCTTGATGGCGACGTCCATCTCAAAGAAGGATCCGACGTTTTCGAGTCTCATCATGTTCATGTAAGGGCTAACGCTGGAATTAAGCGGCGGCGAAGCCGTCCGCTTGAATGACTGGTTAGGGATTTGCGGCCAGAGCGCGACAAGGCGAACCACACGGCGCCGTGCAACAGCAACGAGCCACAAACCCCACGCTTTGAAACTTGACGGCTTGCCGCAAACACCAAACAGACTCGCCGAAGCGAAACACTACACGACAACGCGCTGACGAACGAAACCCACCTAGCCGCACTGCCGCACAAGCAAAGACCTAACGCTGGAGTTAAGCGGCGGCGTAGCCGTCCGCCTTGAACGAGTTGTTAGCCAACGTGCGCATTGCCATGCCGCACTAGTTGACCTCTCTGGCCCACGGTTGCAATAACGATTCTCGGTCGGCGCCCGAACCCAACGGGAGGTCGGCGAGTTCAGCGAGTGACGGATCCTGCTCCAACATACAACCTAAACAAACGACCCTTGCATCTGCGGATGAGTATGTATCACCGCACAGCAATTGCCAGCAACCGTCATCGTCGTCGTGGCTCACACGAAGAATCGGATGACCGTCTAGAACATGCCGGCAGCTAATAGCTGCAACATTCTCCGGATCGTTAAACGGCCAAGCTTTTTTCTCAAACTTGTGGGGGTGGCTGGACATGTTGGCTAACGCTGGAATTAAGCGGCGGCGAAGCCGTCCGCCTTGAATGACCTGTTAGACGGCAGCACGCTACGCCGTCGGTGACCTACACGATAGCGCTGCTTTGAAAGCCCGGCAATGGCGCGAAGCTTGTGGCCTGCGTGCGAAGAACGAACCGCTGACGATGAGCGCCACGTTGCGACGAACCGCGCGCAGCGTGAAGCACGAAGAGGTGAGATACGCCAACGCGCGCAAGACGCGACAGACGACCGAGCGCACGAAAGACGACAACGCAGGCCAGCCCGAAAACAACATGACCCGCGCAGCCGATGCAGAGCCAGAAGTTGCGCACGCGACACAACGACAAAAGGATGCTGCTCTGCCGACTAACGCTGGAGTTAAGCGGCGGCGGAGCCGTCCGCTTGAATGACTGGTTAGGGATTTGCGGCCCGAGCGTGCCAAGGCGAACCACACGACGCCGTGCAACACCAACGAGCCACAAACCCCACGCTTTGAAACTTGACGGCTTGCCGCAAACACCACACAAACTTGCCGAAGCCAAACACTACACGACAACGCGCCGATGAACGAAACCAACCTAGCCGGGTTGCCGCACAAGCAAAGGCCTAACGCTGGAGTTAAGCGGCGGCGAAGCCGTCCGCCTTGAACGAGATGTTAGGCGAGCTACTCACCTGTTTTGGAACCGTTGCTCTTGAGGATAATTGGGAGCAGCTCCAAGAACCCTAGGAAAATCCAAAAGGCCATGAACCCGAGAGTGACCCAGCCGAGCGAAAAGGACATGTCTTTACCGTCACTGTACTTGCCAGCAGTGAAACCCATGGCGTAAACGTTGGCGGCTATGAGGACGGCCCAACAAACGTACTTGAGCGGCTTGGATATCTGCTTGTAACCCTCAGGATGCTTGTAGCCAAGAAACGCCAAACCACTTATGGCCGCAACGATCAAACCCGAGACGATTGATTCGAGCATGTTTAACGCCTAACGCTGGAGTTAAGCGGCGGCGTAGCCGTCCGCCTTGAACGAAATGTTAGACCGCTACGCGCGATCGGCCGGTAGCAGCCCATGAAAGAAGAACAGACTAAGGATGAAATAGAGCGGCCAAAAGACAGCCCTAAACCCATTGTAGACATCCATCCACAGCCAAACCCAGCCGCTTACGACGGGCCAGTCGTGTACGGTGAAATAAATGTAAGTAGCCGGAACCCCGATGAAGTACAACAACCGGGAAAGGATGCCGGCGCTGTAGCAGATCCGCGCAAAAGTTGCTGTGCTCATCAGGCTCCCTGCGGCCTAACGCTGGAGTTAAGCGGCGGCGAAGCCGTCCGCCTTGAACGAAATGTTAGGCATCAGCGGCCTCCCAAAGATGCCCTGCACGAACAACCTTGCAGTGATAGCAACCGCTGCTGACGCCATCTAAGTTATACCAACAATGCATGCCGCCGACCGCCTCGCAGTCGAGTCCTTTGCCGGCGACGCCAAGGTCAATCAGGAACCAAGGAAGATACCGCCGTAAAGCAGTCCTCCAGCGGTAGGGTGACGACTTTGCCCGAGTGCTCATCTGATGCCTAACGCTGGAGTTAAGCGGCGGCGAAGCCGTCCGCCTTGAACGAGTGGTTAGGCGCCGCCGCTAGGCACTGGCTGCGGAGTGGTATGCAACATGGTTTTACCCAAGCGCTCAACAAGTGGGAGTAGAAGCTGCGATTGGTTAGTTGTGCATTGTGTTCGAAGTTCATCGAAGAAGGGCTTCGCATCACTAGACTCAAGAGTGCTGATCCCATTTTTCCCCGCAGAATAGCCCATGAGCCAGATCATCATTCCTTGAACTTGCGGGGTGTCGGAGTAAGCCGTTTTTGAAACTTTGGCTTCAAATGTGCCGCAACTTACCGAACTGAAATCGATCCCATTCGCTTTACATGAGGCTGCCGTCAACATCAAAAGAACGCCAAAGATATAACTTTTCACAGTACCCCCAAATTTTGGCCTAACGCTTAGTAGACCCCAAAAGTGAGGTGTTGCGCCGAGTATGCAGTGCCGTTCCTGACCGTTCAAGCGGCGAACTCCTGCATCAATTCATGCACTTGCGCGGGAGTGCCATCGTCGCTGTGGCTGCAGGATGCCGGTGTTATCCGACACTTTTAAGGGTGTATGAGTTACGCATGCGAAAGTGAAGGTGTAACGGAGGCGAAAACGCCGTGGTTGCTGGATCAGGTGTGGCGTCTGTTGCGGCTGAAGCACATCGAGACAGTTTATGCGGCCTAGACCCGTCGGGTAACTGCGAACCTGCGGACGCAACGCGTTGCGGGCAGACCGCCAGCGAGTTATTTCAGCCCCAAACGCGCGCGCGTGCGCGAACGACTTTGGCAAAACGTAAACGCGTCCGAAGCGTCGTGCCCCGGAAGGGATAACTTTGGGGAGAACTCCGATTCCACGTTTTCCGAAACCGTTGCACCGCAGGGCTTCCGGGTGATTGTTGGATAGACATCCGCCCACGGAACAATGAGCCCTCGGCATGACCAGGGCTTTTTGTTGTCTGCGTGCCTCACACCCTGACGAAATAGGGTATCGCCATCAGCGCAACGCCAATGGCAATCAGCAGGAAGGGGCCGGACACGAAATAGGGAAACACCATGAGCGCCAGTCCGCATACCAGCGGAACGATCGCCCGCTGTTTCTTGCCGTACACGAAGAAGCCGAGTCCGATCGCGCCGAACAGCACACCCCAAAGTAGTGTCGATACGCTCAAGGCAACCTCGGCGGCGCTGGCCCGGATGGCGGGATCCTACTCCAACGCCGAACCGGCTGATTCAAGCACATGCGCCTGCACGCACTTTTCCAAGGGCCTGGGAACGTGCCAATCTCTGCGCCGGGAATCTGTCTTTGGATATCAACCTTTGTGCTGCCTGATGACGTGGACGACACGTCGACAGGCGGGTCGTATGTTTGGGTCAGGAGAGTTTTCATGAAGTCCACCGGGTATTTCGCGTTTGCGCTCTGTTTCGCTCTTGCCGTGCCACTGTCGAGCCATGCCGCCACAACTGCGTCGGCATTCCAGCTGAGCGACCTGCAGAAGATCGTGAACCTGGGCGAGCCGCAGATTTCGCCGGACGGCAAGCGCATCGTGGTCGTCATTTCGACACCGGACTGGAAAGCGGACAAGAGCAAGCAGGAAATCGATCTGGTGGACACCGCCAGCGGCGCGCGGCGCACGCTGACCTGGAAACGCGAAGGCATCTCGTCGCCACACTGGTCGCCCGACGGCACCCGACTGGCCTTCGTCGCCGACGATGCAGAGACCAAGCAGGGACAGCTCTTTGTGATGCCGATGGACGGCGGCGACGCGCAGCGCATCACCGAGATCAAGCGCGGCGTGGACTCGTTCAGCTGGAGCCCGGACGGCAAGCAGATCGCGTTCGTCAGCGAAGACGAACCGGCCAATGCGAAAGCCATCAAGGAACACGACGATGCGTTCCAGGTTACCGACAACCACTTTCTCACCCGTGAGGCACTCACCCCGTGGCATCTGTGGGTGGTGCCCAGCGCAGGCGGCACGGCAAAGCGGCTCACCCAGGGCAGTTACAGCCTGCAGACCGATCAGCAGGACGATACGCCGGTGCCGGCATGGAGCCGCGATGGTCGCAGCATTGCGTTCGTCCGCTTTCCTGGCCCGTACTGGGGGCCGTCGTTCCACTCGGTGATCGCCAGCGTGGATGCCAGCGGCGGCGAACCGCGCACCTTGGTGCCGGACGAAGGATCAGCCGATGTCATCTATGCGCCGGACAGCGACACCATCGCTTTCGTGCGCCCGCGCAACGGCGACCAGAACAATGGCAACGCGGTCTACGTGACGGCGGGCAGCAATACCCGTGACGTCACCCAGGCACTGGCTCGCAACCTCAACGGCTACGCCTGGCTGCCGCACGGCAAGTCGCTGCTGCTGGCCGCCGAGGACGGCACCCACTCCGTGCTGTGGGAACAACCGCTGTCGGGAGCAGCGAAGAAGCTCGACCTCGGCGACGTGGAAGCCGGTGCGGACGTGAGTGTCTCGAAGACCGGCGTACTGGCCTTCATCGGCAGCACCACGACACATCCGGGCGAGCTGTACGTGATGGATTCGGTGAGTGCCAAACCGCGGCGGCTTACCAACCTCAATACCTATGTCGACAGCCTCTCGCTGGGCCGCACCGAATCGGTCGAGTGGCAAGGGCCGGACGGTTTCCACGAGGATGGTGCACTGACTTATCCAGTGGGCTACCAGCGGGGGCAGTCGTATCCACTGGTGCTAGTCATCCACGGTGGTCCGGAGGCGGCATCCACGGTGAGATTCTCGCCATTGCCGCAACTGCTGGCCGCACAGGGCTTCGTGGTGTTCCAGCCGAACTACCGCGGCAGCACCAACCTCGGCGATGCCTACCAGCACGCGATCTTCCGCGACACCGGTGTGGGCCCCGGCAATGACGTGATGGCCGGCGTGGCTGCGGTGCAGAAGCTCGGCATCGTCGACGCGCAGCGCATCGGCGTCACCGGCTGGTCTTACGGCGGCTACATGACAACCTGGCTGACCGGCCATTACCCGATCTGGAAAGCTGCCGTGTCCGGCGCTGCGCTGACCGACTGGGTGATGGATTACACCGTGTCGTACTACCAGACCGGCGATACCTATTTCTTCGGCGGCTCACCTTGGATGGCGAAGTACAAGGACATCTGGCGCGAGCAGTCGCCGATCTCCTATGCACACAACGTCACCGCGCCGACCCTGATCATGGGCGACGTGGGCGACCCCAACGTGCCACTGCTGAACAGCTACGAGTGGTACCACGCGCTGCGCGACAACGGGGTGCAGGTGGAGTTCTACGCCTACCCGGTCGACACGCATTTTCCCAAGGACATCGTGCGCACCACCGACGTGTACCGCCGCTGGGTGGGCTGGATGACGCGGCATCTGAAATAGTCGCGGGCCATCCCTGGCTCACAGTTCCGGGGAGCCATCGCCCCGGAGCTGCCCGCAGGCAGAAACTCAGCGACTGATCACCACCGGCAATGCCGACAGCTGCCGTGCCTGATCATCGAGCAGGTGCGCCACGGCCGGATCGAGATTGCGCATGAATGCCTCGACCTGTGCCGTGTAGCTTGAGGGAGTGCCAAGCTGCTGGTTGATCTCTTCGTGGCTCAGATCCTGTTCGAGCACCTGTGCGCGTGTGCCAAGCCGGGTCGCCTTGTCGACGAAATGGTGCGCCTGTGGACAGGAGTCGGCACGCCGGCTGGAGCACACGGCCAGAAACGGCGCGCCGGGCGCATGCAACTGCTGCAAGGGCGAGACGGCTTGCCACACCGCCGGATCGCTGCCGAAGGCGCGATCGTACAGACGCGGATGACGCGACTGCATGGTCTGCACCACATTCAGCGAAGCGCTGTCCAGAGACACTGTGCCAAGCCAGAGTGTGGCACCTCGCTGCAGTGCGATCGAAGGCTGCGCCGCCAGCAGGTCGACCAGATGCGCACCGGCGGAATGCCCCATCAGGATGAACTTCTCGCGATCACCGCCCCACTCCATCGCCTGCCGCTGCGCCTGCACCAGCGCCTGCGCCACGTCCTGTGCCTGCTGCCGCGGTACGGCATCGGGCAACAGCCGGTAATTGACCGAGACGAGAATGAAGCCGCGCGGTACCCAGCGCGCCACCTTGTTCTCGATGACATTCTTTGCCGCCTTGTCGCCTATCGCCCAGGCGCCGCCGTGCACCATGAAGATCACCGGCGCATGATCCGCCTGCATCGGTGCATAGACATCGAAGCGCTGCTTCGGATCGCTGCCGTAGGTCACATCGCGCACTACGCGGATACCTGGCGGCAGCACCGCCGAACTCTGTGCCATGGCGGCGGCACGCCGTTGCATCAAGGCATCCCGGAATGCGCCTGCGCAAGCAGGCTGCACACCCAGAACAGGTGTCAGAGCGATCACGGCGAGTACGCCGCACGCCATCATCTGCCATCGGAACATCACGGCCTCCCCAGTGCGATACGACATGCTGCACGCAGATCCGGTGCAGTGAACAGATCGGCGATCAGACGTCGCCACTCGCCAAAGGCAATCACCAGCGGCCGTTGCGAATCCAGCGGATGCGCCAGACCGTAGCGGATCGGCTGTTCGGCACGCTCCTCGCGCAACGTGCCGAACAAGCGGTCGAACACGATCAGCACGCCGCCGTAGTTGCAATCCAGGTATTCGGCATTGGACGCATGATGCACACGATGGTGCGCCGGGGTGTTCAGCACCCACTCCAGCACGCCCAGTTTCCCCACCGCCTCGGTATGCAGGAAGAACTGGTAATGCAGGTCGAACGCCAGCAGGGCGAACACCATCCGCGGATCGAAGCCGGCCAGCACCAACGGCACGTAAAACACCCAGCCGAACGACAACAAGTGAGTCCAACCCAGCCGCACCGCCGACAACAGCGTCATCTGTTCCGGCGTGTGATGCACCGCGTGATTCGCCCACATCCAGCGGATCGTGTGGCTGCAGCGGTGGTACCCGTAGTAGGCAAACTCCACCGCGACGAAGCAGACCAGCCACACACGCCAGTCGCCTGCCGACCAATGCACCGGCGCCAGTCGACTGATCAGGGCAAACAGGCTGGCCAATGCCAAACCACTCAATACGCCAGCAAGAACATTGCCGATGCCCACAGCCAACGACGCCAACGCGCCGCGACCGTCATAGTCGACCCTGGCGATGCGCCGGCGCCACATCCATTCGAGCAGCACGCAGATCAGCATCACCAGCAGGAAAATGGGCGAGCGACCAAGACGTTCCATCAGCGGACTCCGTTGAGCACGTCATCAATGACCACAGGCAATCACATTGCCGCTGGGATCGGTGCAGCTTCCCGTATGCGTCACACCGTGGCCCTTGGTGTAGCTGGTCGACCCGGTATAGGTGTCGCCGCTGGCATGGGTGATGGTGCTGTCGTGAGTGGCGGTGCCGTTCGAGGCCGTGGTGCTGCCGCCATAGCTGCCGCGCGCACCGCTGGCCGTGGTCTGGCTGCTGGCATTCCAGCTGCCGCTGGCATTGCGCGCGTAGTTGCCGCTGCTGTTGTAGCTGCCGCCGGAGGCGCCGGTACCCGACTGCTGGTAGCTGCCCTGGGCCGAGCCGTCGGTGTTGCGCGTATAGCTGTTGTGACCGTTGAAACTGCCGCCGTTCGCACCAGTGACCTGGCTACCACCCTGATGGCTTGCGCTGCCATCCGGATTCACCGAGGTATAGGCACCGTGGGCCGCCGTACCGTTCGGACCGGATGCACGGGTGCCACGGAAGTGGGTCAGGCCACCCTGGCCATTGGCGACCGTGCCGCCAATGTGGCCGATCTGCTGGCCGTTGGCCTGGATGCGGGAACCGTGGACGCGTGCCTGGGCCGGATGGGCCACGCCGAACGCGATGGCGCCGACGATGGCCAGTGAAGCAAGACGGGCATGGGAAGACATGGTCATGGCAAATCTCCTGCACGAGTGAAGTGGAAGGAACCGCCCACCGGAATGATTCGGTGGCGTGGGGCCACTTTCCCCGAAGGCCGTCGGCAAGGTGTTTCCGGAAACGCCCGGATGTGAGCAGGTGTTGCCGGATCCGCCGCCAGAAACATTTGCTTGCAAATGGCGAACTGACGGGCTTGCTGGCACCCCGGACACACGACATAGTCGCCGCCATGGAATCGACCCACATCCTTGTCGTCGACGACGACCTGCGCCTGCGCGACCTGCTGGAACGCTACCTCGCCCAGCAGGGCTTCCATGTGCGAGGTGCCGCACACGCCGCCGCGATGCGACGCGAGCTGTCCGCACATCACGTCGACCTGATCGTGCTCGACCTGATGCTGCCGGACGCCGATGGCCTGGAGTTGTGCCGCAGTCTGCGCGCCGAGGGCATCGAGACGCCGATCATCATGCTCACCGCCAAGGGCGATGAAGTGGATCGCATCGTTGGCCTGGAAATCGGTGCCGACGACTATCTGGCCAAGCCATGCAATCCGCGCGAGCTGGTCGCGCGCATCCGTGCAGTGATGCGACGCCGGCCACGCGCACGGGCCGGTGCGCCACAGGCCGAACAGGGGCCGGTGCAGTTCGGCCGTTTCAGCTTCGAACCAGCCACCCGCCAATTGCTCGATGAAGGCACGCCGATCAAGTTGACCAGCGGCGAATTCGCGGTGCTCGCGGCCCTCGTGACGCACCCGTTCGAAACACTCAGCCGCGAGCGGCTGATCGCGCTGGCGCGCGGTCGCGATCACGAGGCCTTCGATCGCAGCATCGACGTGATGGTCTCGCGCCTGCGTCGCTGCCTGGAGGACGAGCCGCGGCAGCCGCGCTGGCTGCAGACGGTATGGGGCGAAGGCTACGTGTTCGTGCCGGATGGTGATCGCCCATGAAACGTGCGCCGACCACCTTCTCGCTGGTGCTGGCGCTGGTTGCACTGGCCTTGCTGCTGGCGCTCACGCTCGCCGGCTTGCTGTCGACTCGTGGCGGTCTGAAGGCCGCCGGCGAAACCTATGGCCGGCTCGTTGTATCGACTGCGCTGGCCGCCGACGAGTTGGCCACCCGATCTGACACCGCCTCGATGCGCACGCTCGGTGCACTGAAACAGACCGGCGTGGCTTTCTCGACCGCCGCACCACCACCGCCCACGGTACGGGTCGCATCAGTGATCCGTGAAATCGGCCGTACCGCCGGCGACCTGCTCGGCGATCCCTCGCGGGTCGTGGTCACCCAGTCGCTGCAGTCGTCGCAGATCTGGGTGCGCAGCGAACACGATCCGCGGCGCTGGATCGTGCTGCATGCCGTCAGCTACCGGCAGCAGCTCATCGACTCGACCCTGGTGGTGACGCTGCTGGCCGGCCTTATTGCACTGGCGATTGCCGGTGTCGCCGCGCGCCTGCTGACGCGCCCGCTGGAGCGGCTCTCGGCGCATGCCACGGCCTTGCTGGCCGGTGACCCGATGATCCAGCAATTGCACGGCAGTCCGCGCGAAGTGCGCCAATTGGCTCAGGCAATCGGCGCGGCTGGCGCACGTCTGCGCGACGTGGCACGCGAGCGCGAGCTGATGCTGGCCGGCATCTCGCACGACCTGCGCACCCCGCTGGCACGTCTTCGCCTCGCGCTGGAACTGGGCGATGCCGATGATCCACAGCGACGCGAGGCGATGGTGGGCGACTTGCAGGAACTCGACAGCGCACTCGAGCAATGTCTCGCCTTCGTGCGCGATGGCCGCGACGAGGCATTGCGCGAAGTCGACATCATCACCCTGGTCGGCCAGTTGCTGGCCTTGCGCGAACAACCCGACGCATGGCAACTGGATGGTCCTGCACTGCTGCCGGCCAGGGTGCGGCCCACCCTGCTGCGCCGTGCCATCGGCAATCTCATGGACAACGCCGAACGTCATGGCGCCGCGCCGTTCAAGGTGTCGCTCGGCTGCGATGGCGATGCATTGTTCGTGCGCGTGACCGATCACGGTTCCGGTGTACCGCCGACCTTGCTCGATCGACTCGGCCAGCCATTCCTGCGTGGCGATCAGGCCCGCAGCAGCTCCGGCAGCGGACTCGGCCTGAGCATCGTGATGCGTGCCGCCGAGTTGCACGGCGGCACGCTCGAACTCGGCAACGGCAGCTATGGCGGCCTGGTTGCCACGATCCGGATTCCGGTTGCACCCACAATCATCTGACCTGAGATCACCTTGCATGTCGATCCTGCCGCGCCTGTCTGCCTGCCTCGCCTTGTTCATCCTGACCGGTAGCCTGTATGCCCAGCAGACCGTATCCGTACCGCGCGCCGATGGCGCACTGACACCGCTGATGGTCTACGACGCAACCAGTGCGACATGCCCGCCGCTGCTGCTGATTTCGCCCGGTGCCGGTGGTGACGAGAAAGGCATGCGCTATCTCGGCGAAGCGATGAGCCGGGATGGCTGGCGCACGATCGTGATGGGCCATCGCGAGAGCGGCATGGCATCGCTGCGCGCCGATGTCCGCCAGAGCGGTGGCATCCGCCGGGGCGTGGCCACGATGGTATCGACCCCAACCGATTATCGTGCCCGCCTGATGGATATCGACGCCGCCCTGCAGTGGTCGCAGCAGCGTTGCCGTGCGCCATTCAAGGCGCTGCTCGGCCACTCGATGGGTGCGCGCACGGTGCAGATCGAGGCCGGCGCGCTGAACAAGCTCGGTGTACACGGCGAAGGCGGCTTCGACGCCTACGTGGCGCTGTCGCCGGCCGGCCCGGACGAAGTCTTCCCGGTCGCTGCGGAACGCAACATCCAGCTACCGATGCTGATGATCACCGGCACCCGCGACAGCGGGATGGATGGCGATTACCACTGGCGCATGCAGGCGTTCGATGCGCTCAGCGCCCGGTGCAGCTGGCTTGCGGTGATCGACGGCAGCACGCACATGAACTTCGCCGGGGCCGGCGTCGCCGGCAAAACCCGGACAGCCACCATTGCGCTGACCACGACCTGGCTGGATGGGCTGCGGGCTGGCCATTGCGGAGAACTTCCCAACCTCGCCGGCGTGAGTCTCACGCATAAATGATCATGTGTGGCGAGCGACCAGGACGGTCGCCGATGACGCCGGGCGTCCAACCTGAGCCTGATAGGCCAAACCGCTGTCCTGTCGTCGGCATACCCCCGATGTCACCTATGCAGGAGCAACCTTGGCTGCCGGGAGGCCGACTGGCACTGGCATGACCAATGCTTGAGATTACGATGGAGTGGCGATGTCGCAGCGGAACCGGTTCGATCCATAATGGTTATGGGCCGACGGATGATCCACAAAGCGAGCGATCTGGCCTGGAACAGGCTTGCCCGTCATGACTGCATGGATGCCTGCAACATGACAACATGAATTGTGCACCCGCACTTCCGCAGGATTTTGTCAGAGCAGAGGAAGGCAAATGGAGAGGCTGTTCACAATACTGCGATCAGGCTGCCGTTGGCGGCCGTGGTTCGGTATTGTGCTTGGCCTGCTGTGGGTTGGGCTCGCCCATGCCTCTGCCCCCTTGAATGGTGCCTGGCGCGAAGTGCGCACCGGCGATACGCCACAGGTGGTGCTGCAGGAATACCGCAGCGGACTGCTGCAAAGCTTCAATCCATCCCTGCTGGAACGGTTCCCGCACGGCGCGCAAGGCAGCTGGGTGGTCATCGCACCGCAACCACCGTGGGATAACAGCGAACGTGTACTGACGATCTATCCGCCCACACTGGGCGCGGTCGCGGTATACAACCGGGACCAGACACAGGTGCAGCTGCTGGCGCTCGATGATTTCAGTGCACCCATGCATGGACATGGCCGGCTGGCCTGGCGCGTACCCACCGACCAGGCGGCATCGCAGCCGATCCTGCTGAAGTTCCAACCAACGGAAACACTGAGCGCACCCGTGCGTTTCCACCTGTTGCCGTGGAGCGAGTACCTGCAGCAGGATGCGCAATGGCTGGTATTCGCCAGCGCCTGCTTTGCCGTGATGCTGGCCATGGTACTGATGGCCGCATGCTTTGCCATGATGCTGCGCGACATCACCTATGCCTGGTACGCCGGCTATGTCGTCTGCTATGCGGTGATCCAGGGTATCCAGACCGGCTTCGTATTCCACCCGCTGGAATGGCAATGGCTGTCCGGCATGATAGTGACGGCCGGTTCGGCGGCGGTCGCCCTGTCGGTATCGTTCGCCGCCTTGTTCATGATGCGGTTCTGCGAACTGCAGCGTTATGCCCCCTTGCTGCGGGTGCCGATCGTGGCGCTCTCGATCGGCATGTTCCAGCTGGTGCTGATGCGCTGCAGCCAGATTCCGCTGCTGGTCGAAGTAGCGCAGGTCCTGCTGAATCCCTTGCTGATGATCGGGGCTGTGCTGCTGCTGACGGCTGCTGTCGCCGCGGCTGCACGCGGCTCGCGTCAGGCGTGGTTCTTCCTCGCTGGCTGGACGCCGCTGCTGCTGCTCACCGCAATGACCAGCGCGCAGGTCAACGGTGCCCTGCCCGAGCTCGACTGGCTCAATGACGCCAGCCTCGCCGGCGGCGCGTTCGAGGCGGTGATCCTGTCACTGGGCCTCGCCGACCGTGCCTTGCGGTTGCGTCACGACCGCGACATCGTGCGTGTGCTGGCCGACCACGACGCGCTCACCAACGTGCTCAATCGCCGCGCCTGGAGCGAGCGCGCCAGCGTATTGCTGGCAAGCGGCGCGCCGCGGCCGATCGCCGTGCTGTTTCTCGATCTTGACCACTTCAAGCTGCTGAACGATTACCAGGGACACCACACCGGCGATCGCGCCCTGATCGCCGTGGCCAAGTCGCTGATGGCTGAATTGCGCCCGAGCGATCTGCTCGGACGCTACGGCGGCGAGGAATTCATCGCCCTGCTCGACGGCGCCTCTGCACAACATGCCATGCAAGTGGCTACCCGACTATGCCGCCGCGTACACCGGCTGGAGATCCCAGTGAACGGCGACGCGCAGCTGCTCAGCATCAGCATCGGTATCGCCATGCGGCAGGACGGCGACGACGTGGCGTCGCTGGTCGAACACGCCGACCATGCCATGTACGACGCCAAGCTCAATGGCCGCAACCGGGTCTGTCTGTATGCCGAAAGCGTGCCGCTGAAGATGCCACCCGGCCGTCTCCTGCGCGTGGTCGAAACGCGCGAGCGCGAGCGCTAGCCAGCCAGTTTCCTCGCTGCCGTCACCACGTCAGCCTCGCCCGGCAATACCAGGAAGGCGGCGCCGGCCAGCGGCGTGAAGGTATCCGCGCCCACCACGCGCTCCAGTGGCGTGCTGCCGCAGCCGCCTTCGACGATGGCGGTGATCACGCCCTCGCCCACACCGGCGCTCTTGCGGCCCTCGTCCAGCACGATGATGCGCCTGGCGCTCTTCGCCTGTGCCGCGATGAACACGTCATTGAGCGGCGCCAGCCAGCGCAAGTCGACCACACGCACCTTCCAGCCCTGCCCGGACTCGATCGTGCGCGCGGCACGCAGCGCCATCGGCACACCGTTGCCGAACGTGAAGATCACCAGATCGTTGGCATCGTCGTTGTAGACGCGGCCCTCGCCCAAGGTCATCGCCTCACCGGGCGCCGGATAGGCGAACTGCCACTGTCCATCGCCGGCTTCGTACAGATCCTTGGTCATGTACAGCGCAATCGGTTCGAGGAAGGCGCACACACGACCATCCACCTTGGCCAGCGCCATCATCGTGCGCAGCATGGTCGCCGCGTCGTCGCCGCGGCTGGCGCAACCAACCACCAGGCCCGGGATATCGCGCAGCGCCGTGATCGAATTGTCGTTGTGGAAATGGCCACCGAAGCCACGCTGGTAGCCAAGCGACGCAATGCGCATCACCAGCGGATTGCGGTACTGGTCGTTGGAGAAGAATTGCAGCGACGAGGCTTCACCGCGAATCTGGTCGCCGGCGTTGTGGAAATACGCCAGGTACTGGATCTCCGGAATCGGCAGCATGCCCATGTTGGCGTAGCCCTGGGCGAGGCCAAGAATGATTGTCTCGTCCAGCAGGGTGTTGAACACGCGTGTGTTCTTGAACGCCTTGTGCAGCCCCTTGGTCACCGTATAGACGCCGCCCTTCTGCGCCACGTCCTCACCGAACAGCAGCGACTCGGGATACTTGGCCATCACGTCGTGCAACGCCTGGCCGATCTGGATCGCCAGATGGCGCGGCGGCTGACTCTCCGGCAATTTCGCTTCGCCTCCGAACGCGGCAAGCCGGCGCTCGGCGTAGTCGGCACGCTCGGCCTCGGCCTTCACCTTAGCTGGTGTGTATGGCGCCAGCGGGGTCATCACGTCGTCGAGGCGCTCAAGCTTGGGCCTGCGATCGGCCTCTTCTGCCCCAGCGAAACAGCGCTTGCGGGTGGCCTCGTACAGCTCAAGGAGTTCTTCCTTCGAGTACAAACCGGATTCCAGCGCGATCTCCGCCGAGCGCAAGAGTGGATCGCTCGTCTCCACCGCGAACAGTTCCTCGATGCTGCGCCACTCGATCTCGAAATCGGTGCCGGCATGGCCCATCACGCGGGTGGTCCGCAGATGCAGGAAGGTCGGTCGGCGCGTCGTGCGGCAATGCTCCACCGCACGCTGCACCTGGGCATAGCCTTCGGCCAGATCCAGACCATCGGCGTAGAAATAATCGAGATTGGAACGCTGCTGGAAATTGCTGGCAACCCAGCCGGTCGGTGTCTTCACCGAAATGCCGATGCCATTGTCCTCGCACACGAACAGCACTGGAGCCGGCAACTTCTGGTATGCCGTCCACGCGGCCGCATTGAACGCAGTCTGCGCCGTGGCATGGTTGCTGGAGGCATCGCCGAACGAGCAGATCGCGATGGAATCGTCCGGGATCGGCAAGCTGTGGCCAATGCGCCGCGCCTGCTCGATCGCCACCGCCGTACCAAACGCCTTGGGCAGGTGCGAGGCGATCGTCGAAGTCTGCGGCAACACCCACAATGGTTTGGAACCCCATACCTTGTGACGACCACCGGAGGCGGGATCATCCTTGCTGGCGGCAAAACTCAGCGTCGAATCCATCACCGGATCCATGCCCGGCAGCTTGCGGAAACGCTCGGCCATGAAGCCGCCACTGCGGTAGTGCAGAAAGGCCGGATCGGTGTGCCGCGTCAGCCGCGCCACCATCGCGTTGCCTTCGTGACCGCTGGAACCGATCGTGTAGAACACCTTGTTCTGCACACGCAGCACGCGTGCCATCAGATCGAGGTGGCGCGAGATCAACTGCGACTCAAGCAGCTCGCGAAAACCACGCGCGTCCAGCACGCTGCCTGGCAACACCGGCTGGTCGTCGCGTGGCGCGGCATGCACCTCGCCCTGCCACAACTGCACGAACTCGATGAAGTTCTGATCGACGATCTCGGCGCGGTTGAAGCCCTTGTGACGAGCCGAAATAGCAAACGGAATGGCGGTCATCGAAACACTTCCTGATCAGGTGAAGGCGCGATCGGAGCCGCGCCAAATCTAGATGAAATAGCGGGAGACTCAGCGCTGCATGGACGTGTGACCAGGCTGCTGACGCACGCGCTCAAGCCACGCAACAATCGCCGGATAGACGGCCAGATCGAAACCACCGTCATCGGCGCAATGGGTATAGGCATACAGCGCGATATCAGCGATGCCGTAGTGTTCGCCGACAAGCCACTCATGTTGCTGCAGGTGCTGCTCCATCACCGCAAGCGTCTGCGCACCTCGCCGCAGCAGTTCCGGCACCTCGGCCTGGCGCGGATGATCGGTCGGCAGCCAGTTGCGGATGAAACGTGCCACTGCGATATACGGCTCGTGGCTGTATTGCTCGAAGAACAACCACTGCAATGTCTGCGCGTGCAGCCAGCGGTCGTCCGGCAGAAACAGTGTGCCCTCGGCGAGATAGCAGAGAATCGCGTCGGACTCGGCCAGCCGACGACCGTCCTCCAGCTCCAGCAGCGGCACCTTGCCATTCGGATTCTTGGCGAGGTACTCGGGCGTGCGTGTAGCACCGTGCGCGCTGTCGACCTCGACCCAGCGATATTCACGACCGAGCTGATCAAGCAGTAACTGCAGCTTGTAGCAATTGCCGGAGGCACGCATGCCGTAGACGGTGATCACAGCCGCTCCCCACTCAACGATTTCTGCAGCGCGGCGCGCTGCAGATCCTTCGGGCGTCCAAAGCTTTCCAGCACTCGAATTTGTTCCGCCACAACAGGAATGGGCACATGCAAGCCGGCGACCTCCACCGTCATGGTTTTGCCAACCTGCACAGGCTCCCAACCATGGGCACCGAACAATTCGAGGCCACCCATGATTTCAAGGGGCAGATCAGTGAACATGAACCGGGCGAAATGTGAACGAAAACGCTCGGCACCAGCCGGCACATGAGCTTTGTCCAACTGCCCCTGCCACTGGCCTATCAATGCCTCCGCATCGCGCCGTGTGGTCAGCACATCCAGATCGGCCACCACGACCTCGGCACCGGCAAGCCGCGCGGCAGCGCTGCCGATCAGCACCCACGAGTCACGGCAGTGGCGATGCAATTCAGGCACGACGGCAACGAGTGCCTTGTGCAAGATCGCAGCGTGATCGACATCAAACGCTGCGTTCATGCCTGCACTCGCCGCAACCACTGCTCACGGGTCTGGCCCCAGATTTCGATGGGCGATGCCTCATACGGTGCCGGCAGCTTGCCGGGGCCACGGCAGATCGATCCCAGCCGCTTCGCCAACGCCTGCGAGGCATGGTTGTCCGGATGGATGGAATGAATCACTTCGTTCCATCCCAGATTCGCGAATGCCCAGTCGATCGCCGCCGCGCTGCCTTCATAGGCATAACCCTTACCCCATGCATCGCGCACCAGACCCCAGCCGACCTCCGTTCCGGGCCAACCTTCCGGATACCAGGGGCCCAGCCGACCGAGCCAGCACCCACTGGCTTTCTCGATCACGGAAAACATCGAAAAACCCTGGATCATCCATGCCCCAGCCGAAGTCAGAAAGCTGCGCCATGCCACTGCACGCACTTGCTGGCCGCCAGTGAAACGGGTTGCCTCGGCGTCGGCCATCTTGGCGGCATACGCATCGAAGTCCTCCGCCCGGGGCGGGCGAAGGATCAGGCGCTCGGTTTCAATGCGCAACGAAGCAAAATCCATAAGCGCCCCGGTAGTGGGTACAGGGAAATCAGAACGCGTTGATGCCCGTCAGCTCACGACCGACCACCAGCTGGTGCACCGTCTCCGTGCCCTCATAGGTGATCACCGATTCCAGGTTCAGCGCATGACGGATCGCGCCATGCTCGGTGGTGATGCCGGCGCCGCCGAGGATGTCGCGGCACTCGCGTGCGATGTCGATCGCCATGCGGCAATTGTTCCACTTCGCCAGCGACACCTGGGTCGGCTGCATCTTGCCGGCATCCTTCAGGCGACCGAGCTGCAGCGACAACAACTGCGCCATGGTGATGCGGCGGCCCATGTCGGCCATCTTCAACTGCACCGCCTGGTTGGCTGCCAGCGGACGATCGAACAGGATGCGCTCCTTCGTGTAGTCGAGCACTTCCTTCAGGCACGCCTGCGCGGCACCGATCGGACCCCAGGTAATGCCGTAACGCGCCTGCGTGAGGCAACCCAACGGCCCCTTCAAGCCCTTCACATTCGGCAGCCGTGCGCTGTCCGGCACGCGCACGTTGTCGAAGAACAGCGCCGAAGTGACCGACGCGCGCAGGCTCATCTTCTTGTGGATTTCCTGCGCCTTGAAGCCGGCGGTGTCGGTCGGCACGATGAAGCCCTGGATGCCGTCCTCGGTCTGCGCCCACACGATCGCGATGTGCGCGAGGTTGCCGTTGGTGATCCACATCTTGGCGCCGTTGATGACCCAGTCGCCGCCATCCTTCTTGGCATTTGTCTTCATGTTGGCCGGATCGGAACCGCCGTGCGGTTCGGTCAGGCCGAAGCAGCCGATGATCTCGCCCGCCGCCATCTGCGGCAGATAGTGCTTTTTCTGCTCTTCGCTGCCGTAGGCATAGATCGGATACATGCACAGCGAACTCTGCACCGAGGCGAAGCTGCGCAGACCGGAATCACCGCGCTCCAGCTCCTGGCAGATCAGGCCGTAGCTGACGCCATTCATGCCGGCGCCGCCGTATTCTTCGGGAATCGTGGCGCCGAGCAGGCCGAGGCTGGCGATCTCCGGGATCAGCTCCTTCGGAAAGCGCGCCTGATCGAAACAGTCGCCGATGATCGGCAGCACACGCTCGTCGACGAAACGGCCTACGGTATCCTGCACCATGCGCTCCTCGTCGGTGAGCAGCGAGCGGACATCGTACAGATCGAGCGGATTCAGACTGACAGCCATGGAAGCTCCGGAAGCGGATGCGTAAAACCGCTATTGTAGCGCGGGACTCAGGCGCGCACAGTCGCCAGCCGGCCGCCCCGGGCGCGGTGATATCCGGCAAACCGGACCATCAAGCCTCCTCTCGAATACCGGAAATCCATGTTCAAAGGTGTACTGCTCGGTTTCATGGCATTCGCGGCGTATGCACTCAGCGACGCCTTCGTGAAGTCGCTGAGGGGCTCGCTACCCGCCTACGAAACCGTGTTCTTCGGTGCCGTGCTGGGACTGTGCGCACTACCCTTCATCAAGGCCAGGGGTGATCACTGGCGCGAAGTAATAGCCGCCAGACGCCCCGGCCTGTATCTGGTGCGCGCCGTAGCCGGCGCTGTCGGTGGCACCGCCGCTGTAATCGCTTTCACCGCACTGCCGATGGCCGAGGCATTTGCACTGATCTTCCTGCTGCCGATTTTCGTGACCATCCTGTCGGTGCTGCTGCTGAAGGAGCACGTCGGCTGGCGCCGCTGGTCGGCCGTGGTGGCCGGCTTCATCGGCGTACTCGTGGTGCTGCGCCCGGGCTTCCGTGCGCTCGGCATCGGCCATCTTGCCGCCATCATCTGCGGCATCGCCGGCGCCATCTCGATGATCGCGCTGCGCGTGGCAGGCCCGCATGAAAAACGCATCACCCTGTACAGCGCCGGCGTGATCGGACCGATGCTGCTCACCGGCGTACTGATGCTGGCGGATTTCCGCTGGCCCAACCTGCCGCAGGTCGGCCTGCTGCTCGGCTACGGCCTCCTTGCTGCGCTGGCCGGCGTGCTGCTGATGCTGGCCACGCAGAAAGCTCCAGCCAATCATGTCGCGCCGACCCAATACAGCCAGATGCTGTGGGCGGTACTCCTGGGTTACGTGCTGTTCCACGATCAACTGGACTGGCCGATGGCCGTCGGTATCGCCATCATCCTCGGCGCTGGCCTGTTCACCTTCGTGCGCGAGGAGAAGGTCACCCGCTGGTGGCAAAAGATCAGGATGGTCTGACCCTCCCTCATGCAGTCAATCAGACCGTGGCCGCACGCTTGTGCGAAAGCCATGCAGTCAGCTGCAACGGCAATCCCTGACACAACATGATGGACCAGGCTGCTTAAAGCCGTGACAGCGGCAAGGTATTGAATGGCACGCCGAGCAAGCTGCTGTTCTCTATCGGGTGCCATGCAGCTCCTGCTGCCGTTTCGCAGGCTGCCGAACGCGTCACGTCACATTCGCCGTCGCGAGGCGGAAACCCTCCTCAGGGTCTGGCGTCCGGCCGCTACGCCTTGATCCAGACACGATGCACAGATGCAGCTGCGCGATCCTGATGGGGGATTGAGCAATGACAGGAATCCATTCGATCGAACCCATGCTCGAGCAGCTCTACAGCTCGGTGCTTGACCCTGCCGGGTTGCATACGTTCGTAGGCAACCTGGATGACGACACGGACTTCGCCAGCGGCAGACCTCAGTTCGAGCGACGGAGACACTCACTGCCCATCCGGCACGATCCCTCCAGCTGCTCGGCAGCGGTGGCCTTGAGCAGGGAGCGGCGCCATGCCGTATCCAGCGGAACCGGAGTTGCCCGGCTTCTGCAGCCGCACCTGCATACGGCGTATGCAATCCAGCGTCACCTGAACCGGCTTGAAGCCCAGCTGCACACCCTTCACGGCTTGCTGGACCGGCTGGCCGCAGGTGTTGTCATGCTGGATGCGCAAGGTCATTGCCTGTTTGCCAATCCGGCCGCGCAACTCCTGCTCACCGGGCATGACGGCATGCAGCTCGTGCACGGCCGATTGCGTGCATGCGTTGCAACCGACCAGCTTCGCCTGCGCGCGCTGATCGATCTTGCAGTCAGCGGCTCGGCCGCATTCGATGCACAGATGCTTCTGCGCGATCTTGACGGGCGACCAGCCTTGATCCTGACCATCGGCACCCTGCACGACCATGACGTGGCAGCCGGAGAGGATGGCGACCGTGCTCGTGCTGCCGTATTCGTGCAGCCGGTGATCCCGCATCCGGGCAAGGCAGATGCCGTCCTCAGGGAGCTGTTCGACTTCACCACTGCCGAAGCCCGACTCGCACTTGCGTTGTTTGATACCGGCGATCTTGCCGAGGCCTGCGAACGCCTTGGCAAATCGCTGGCAACCGGCCGTGTCCAGCTGCGCATGTTGATGGAGAAAACCGGCTGCCACCGTCAAAGCGCCCTGTTCCGGGTACTTTCCGTCGCACTGTCACTCCCCGGGGCCTGCTCATCACAGCGGCATCCGCCTACGTCATTCGGGTGATGCGTCACGACGACGGGCGTTGCTAGTTTGGCCATGCAGGGGCACTGCCAGGAGAGTTGTTCCAGGGCAGATCCACCTGCCACACCTACATTCATCGTGAAGCCAGGAGGCCAGCACCATGTCAAATCGAGTGAGTCATCAGGAGATCGTCAGGAAACTGCTTGAAACCAAATCGATAGATTTCAACGCCATTGGCAAGACCGTCGCCGAAATCGGGCCGTCCGTTTCACTGGCCGACGAGCCTTGGGACATGTTTTGCGGAACCATGCGCACCTTCCTGCGCCTGTACATCCTCAATCCCGGAACTCCCGGCGGCGGGGTGGAAAACCTCGGGGGTCTGCGCAACGTGGCAGAAGAACTGGAACGCTGAACCGATCAAAGCCAGGAGCGTGGCAGAGAATCCAGAAGAAGCTCAGGAAGGATCCGGATGAACACCTCACGAGCCCGCTGGGACACCAGGGATCTTGTACGTCGTCTCTGCCACGCTCTTGTTGTCGCCAGACAAGTCGTGGATCAGCTTGCACCGGATGGCTACGCGGATTCCGAGCAGCCATCCAACAACCTGCGCCCCGAAAAAGCCATCTCCGAAACCGCCCTGCTCCTGCTGGCGGCGGAATCGGCTGCAGGTCAGCATCCGGAAGTCCGTGCCCATGTGGAACGGGTGGCACAGCGATTGATTCCGTACGCACGCAGCGAACGCATCAAGCTTGCCCTGTGCATGGAACCAGCGCTCGCGCTGGACTATGCCCATGCGCATATCTGCCTGGCCCGGCTGGGCTATCCCGACCAGGATTTCGATGCCTTGCTTCGGCAGAGTGTGCAGTCGCAAGCCTTCACGGGTCGCGAGCGACCACCGCACCGAATGCTCGAACAACTTTGGAGCACGGATCTGTGGTCCGGCCTTGACGTCAGTCGCCGCAGATCCACGAGTGCGGTGGCAAGATTGTCGCAGCTGAACCTGCCGATGGATCTTCTCAATGGTCATCGCGAGGACATTTATGCATTCACGCATGCCCTGCTCTATTGCAGCCGATTCAATCTCCACCCGCTGCAGCTGCCACGTCCACGACGGCTGATATTGGCGGAAGCCGAAGGTGCGCTTGCACGCTGCCTCGATGACCAGGACTACGATCTCGCTGGCGAGCTGCTGCTCGCGTGGCCGCTGACCGGAAAGTCCTGGAGTCCTGCCGCGGCATTCGGTTTCCGGGTTCTCGCGCAGGTCGAGGACGCCGCAGGATTCCTCCCCGCCCCGATCACCCGGCTTGACCGTGTTCATCGTCTGCAGGGGCTCGAGCGCCTTAACTATCTGCTGGCAACCTCGTACCACACTGTTTATGTGATGGGACTTCTGTGTGCTGCCGCACTGCTACCGGGGCGCGCGCCGCCAGTCGACATTTCAACCGAGGATGCAGTACGTGGCACCGCATCCCGTATCCTGAACCGACTGGATGCCTCTTGCCCTGATATGCATTGGCGCAACGAACTCGACAAGATGGACCACCTGCAACAGGACGCCATCGCCGGCCTGCTGCTTGATATCGCCATGCACAGGGCGGTCAGGCAACGCGACTTTGCCGGCCTGCACACATTGCTGCAGGTCGGCTGCGCATCCAATCTTGTCGACTCACCGGTTGCCAGCCAGGTCGCGGAAATGCTGGGGCGTGTCGCGGCCTGCCATCGCGCTCGTCCTGTACTGTCTGCAGGAATGGAGCCCGTAGCGCCGGCTTGCGAAAAATCTGCCGCTAGCGGATCGCGGCACTAGAAAGTTTTCCGCCACCACACCGGCAGATTCCTTCAGCGATCGTCCTGCTGCCCGCAGTGTAGGCAGCTTCTGCCGTGCGCCTGCTCATACTCCGGCCATCCCGTTGCCCATGGTTGCCCGTGCATATTTCAAGCCAGCGAACCAGGCTGCCACACCTTATGTTTGCCGTCCATCTTGAGCAATACGTGCAAGCACGTCATGGGCAATGGCAATCCGTGCCGAACAGCAGTTCAAGCGCTAAAATCGTGCACGGAGTCCACCGCGCAGGGATGCCTTCCTCTCAGCCGGAGGTATCACCATGATCCGCCCAATTCTGATTGCCCTGCTCGCAACCCTGGCACTCGACGCGCAGGCGGCGTCCGACACCTGCCGCATCAGCGGTACCGCTTACGATTACACCGGACATCCACTGCCTACGGCAGTAATCCGTTTGATCGATCGGCAGACACATCAGGCCGCCTATCGTGCAGCCGATGCGAATGCCACATTTGCATTCGCCGATCTGCCCATGGATGCCAGTGGGCAACGCTATCAGGTCGATGTGCTGAGCCCGGCTACCGTAGTCACCGGCACCCACATCCCTACGCGCTCAGTACTTGGTATCGCACCCGCCTTCGCCTGCGGTGCGGGCCAGAGTGTACGTGCAGACGTACGGGTCGAGGTGCGCTGACGCAACTGGCAGACATTCAGACCCCATCCCTGTCGTCGAGTGTCAACGGTTACTCACCCCATGTGGCACATGCCCGGTCGCCACATGCTTGCGTGCGGACTCCACGTTCGCAGGCGAATCGTCGAAGAAAATATCCGCGCCGAAGGCATCGAGGAACGGACCCTTGTCGCGGCCGCCAAGGAACAACGCCTCGTCGATGCGCACGCCCCAGCGGCGCAAGGTGAGAATCACGCGTTTGTGTGCCGGCGCGGAACGCGCGGTGACCAGGGCCGTGCGGATTGGCGAATTCTCGGCCGGGAATGCCACCTGCAGGCGATGCAAGGCCGTGAGAAAACCGCGAAACGGGCCTACCGACAAAGGTTCGGCGGCGTGCTCGGTTTCACTGCGATGGAAGGCTTCGAGACCTTCCTCGCGTGATACGCGCTCACCCTCGTCGCCGAAAATCACCGCGTCGCCATCGAACGCAATGCGCAGTTGTTCGGTGGCGCGCGGAGGTGCGGTGCTGGGCAGGATCGTCGCTGCTGCCACGCCGGCCGCGAGCGCGCGGCCGACATCTTCAGCGTTGGCAGAGAGGAACAGGTCAGCCTTGAACGGCGCGATATAGTCGGAGGTCGGCGCGCCGCTGGTGAACGCGGCGCGGCTGATTTCCAACCCGTAGTGCTGGATCGCGTTGAAAATGCGCAGGCCGGTGTCACCGGAATTGCGCGAGAGCAGGATCACCTCGACCGGCGGCACGTCGCCGGCCAGCCTGTTCAGACCCAGCAGCTTCTGCACCAGCGGGAAGGCGACGCCGGGCTTGAGGATCTCGTTCTCGTGGTCGATCTGGAACGAACGATATGCATCGAGCCCATCACGCTCGAACAAGGCATGGCTGTCGCCAAGATCGAACAGCGCGCGCGAGGATATCGCCACGACCAGACGGTTGTCGCCAACGGCAGTCGGATCATTGGCATCGGCGAGCGTGTAGGTCATGGCGACGGTAACGGATGATCCAGGAAATTGAATCTAACAAACGCGGTGAAGTTGTGCTTGCCGGTGTCACAAAGCTTTCGTCCGTCGCAACTCTGCTGCTGGGAGAGGAGAACAGCGGCCCAGGAGCGCGTTGCTCATTCCGCGGCAAACTGCTCGTCGAGAATGCGCTGCTCGAGGTTGTGCTCCGGGTCGAACAACAGCCGCACACCCTGGCCGCCGGATTGCCTGATCGCCACCGTACGCACATCACGCACTTCGTGGAAATCAGCGGTGGCACTGACCGGACGCTTGCCCGGATCGAGCACACGCAGGATCACTTCGGTGCGATGTGGCAGGATCGCGCCGCGCCAGCGGCGGGGACGGAACGGGCTGATCGGAGTGAGCGCCAGCACGTTCGCATCCAGCGGCAGGATCGGACCGTGCGCGGACAGGTTGTACGCGGTGGAGCCGGCCGGCGTGGCGACCATGATGCCGTCGCAGACCAGGTTCGCCAGCTTCACGGTGTCATTGAGCTGTACTTCGAGGTGTGCCGCCTGGTTGCTCTGGCGCAGCAGCGAGACTTCGTTGAAGGCGAGTGCCGTGTGTTCGTTGCCACCCGCATCGGTGACCTGCATCTGCAATGGAAACAGCGACGCGGTATGGGCGCGCTCGATCCGCTCGGGCAACCCATCGAGCTTGTGCTTGTTCATCAGGAAGCCGACGCGGCCCAGCTTCATGCCGTAGACCGGCACTTCCAGCGCGCGATGCGCATGCAGGGTTCGCAGCATGAAGCCGTCGCCACCCAGCGCCACGATCAGCTCGGCCTGCTCGGGTGGCACATCGCCGTAACGATCGACCAGTTTGCGTCGTGCCTGCTGGGCGACGCTGATGTCACTGGCGACGAAAGCAAAACGCATGCGCGGCAGCCTTGCGATGAGGTCAGTTGAGATTACACAGCATGAAGGCGCAAGACCATGACTGATCCTGCGCCTTCATCCTTCACATCATCAACCCGCGTCGGCTCAGCTCACCGGCACCTGCGCCAGCTGGGCCAGACGGCGCACCGCCACCGAAGCGATCGGGTAGTCGGCGTTCTGGGTGAGGATTTCCGCCAGCATGCTGCGGGTGTACTGCAGCGTGGCATCGTCGCGCTGCAGCCATGCCTGCACCGGCGAGATGTCCTTGCGGTCGCCGGTCAGGGCCAGTACCTGCAAGGCCAGCGCACGATGCTGATGATTGAGCTCATCCAGCAGCGAGCCGCGTGCCTGTGCGTGCCAGTGACCTTCGACCGGCAGCACTTCGATCTGGCTACGCAGCCACTCCAGGTCGAGCGCCTCGCCCAGCTCGAAGAACACGCCGGCTACCTTCTCCATCGGCTGGCCGCTCTGCTGGGCCACCTCGGCCATGTCCAGCGCCGCGCGCAACTCGGGCAAGCGCGCCAGCCGCAGTGCCAGCTCGGCGGGCAGGTCGAGGCCTTCCCATTTTTCCTGGGTGCAGGAGAAATCGCCCTTGCCGGTCGGGGTCAGCACGTCCGGCAGCGCCTTGCGCAAGGCCGACACGCTGGCCTGGTAACGCTCGACGTTGGCGGCGATGTCCAGCGTACCGCCCGGACGGTTCAGCAGCCAGCGGGTCATGTGGCGCAGCAGCGACCAGATCTGCTTGATCGCGTCGATCTGGGTGTCTTCAGCCACCTTGCTGTCGAGTGCCTCGATCTCCGCCCACAGCTCGCGCGCCTCGATGATCTCGCGTGCCGCCGTGTACGCCTTGGCGATCGCCGCCGGACGCTGGCCGGTGTCCTCCTGCATGCGCATCATGAAGGTGGCGCCCATGCGGTTGATCGTCGAGTTGGTCACCGCGGTGGCGATGATTTCGCGCTTCAGGCGATGACGCTGCATGTGCTCGGCGTACTTTTCATGCAGCGGCGCCGGGAAGTAGCGCACCAGTTCCTTGGACAGGTACGGGTCTTCCGGCACGTCCGAATCCAGCAGCTGCTGGAACAGACGGATCTTGTCGTACGACAACAGCACCGACAGCTCCGGCCGGGTCAGGCCCAAGCCGCGGCTCTTGCGTTCGGTCAGCTCGGCCTCGGACGGCAGGTTCTCGACCTGGCGATCCAGCGTGCCCTCGGCTTCCAGCGTGCGGATGAAGTGCGCCATCGAGCCGAGACGGCTCACCGACTGGTGCTCCATCAAGGTGATCGCCTGGTTCTGCCGGTAGTTGTCCCACAACACCAGCTGGCCGACCTCGTCGGTCATCGCCGCCAGCTGGGTGTTGCGCGCCGACTCGGTCAGCTCACCGCGCTGCACCGCATCGTTCAGCAGGATCTTGATGTTCACCTCGTGGTCGGAGGTGTCCACGCCGGCGGAGTTGTCGATGAAGTCGGTGTTGAGCAGCACGCCATGCTGGGCGGCCTCGATGCGGCCCTTCTGGGTCATGCCCAAGTTGCCGCCCTCGCCCACGATCTTGCAGCGCAGCTCGGCACCATTGACGCGCAGCGCGTTGTTGGCACGATCGCCCACATCGGCATGCGTTTCGGCAGCCGACTTCACATAGGTACCGATACCGCCGTTCCACAGCAGATCGACCGGTGCCTTGAGGATCGCGCTGAGCAGGTCGCTCGGCGACAGCTGCGTCACGTCGGGCTTGAGGCCCAGCACGGCACGCACTTCAGGAGATACCGGGATCGACTTCGCACTGCGCGGGTAGATGCCGCCACCGGCGGAGATCAGCGACTTGTCGTAATCGTCCCAGCTCGAACGCGGAATCTTGAACATGCGCTCGCGCTCGACGAACGAACGCGCGGTATCCGGGTTCGGATCGAGGAACACATGGCGATGATCGAACGCCGCCAGCAGGCGGGTGTGCTCGGACAGCAGCATGCCGTTGCCGAACACGTCACCGGACATGTCGCCGATGCCGACGCAGGTGAAGTCCTGCGTCTGGCAGTCGCGGTTGAGCGAGCGGAAGTGGCGCTTGACCGATTCCCACGCACCCTTGGCGGTGATGCCCATGCCCTTGTGGTCGTAACCGTTGGAACCGCCGGAGGCGAACGCGTCGCCGAGCCAGAAGTTGTGTTCGATCGAGATCGCATTGGCGATGTCGGAGAACGTGGCCGTGCCCTTGTCGGCGGCAACGACCAGATAGGGATCGTCGGCATCGTGGCGCACCACGTCGAGCGGGTTCACCACCTTGCCCTCGATCAGGTTGTCGGTGATGTCGAGCAGGCCGTTGATGAACAGGCGATAGCAGGCGATGCCCTCGGCCAGCTGTGCATCACGATCACCGCCCACCGGCGCCTTCTTGACGAAGAAACCGCCCTTGGAACCGACCGGCACGATCACCGTGTTCTTGACCATCTGCGCCTTCACGAGGCCCAGCACCTCGGTACGGAAATCCTCGCGGCGGTCGGACCAGCGCAGGCCGCCGCGCGCCACCGCGCCGAAGCGCAGGTGGATGCCCTCGACCCGTGGCGCGCAGACCCAGATCTCGCGGTACGGCACCGGCTTGGGCAGCTCGGGCACCAGGTGCGAGTCGAGCTTGTAGCTGATGTAGTCGCGATAGGCGCCGTTCCATTGCTGGAAGAAGCTGGTGCGCAAGGTAGCGCGGATCAGGGCGACGAAGCTGCGCAGGATGCGGTCCTCGTCGAGGCTGGCAACGTTTTCCAGCAGCACGCCGATGGCGCTCTCGACGATCTGGATCTGCTCGTCGCGCGGCTTGGACAACGCCGCACCGAGGCCATCAATCAGCCCCGGTTGCGCGCTCTGCACGTTGGCCGGGATCAACGCCTGCATCTCGGCCACCAGGCTCGCGCTGGCCACCTTCAGCTCATCCGCGGAAAGCGATTCGCGACGCGGGTCGAACTTCGCCAGGAACAGTTCCACCAGCAACCCGGCGATCGCGGGATAACGGTTGAGGGTTTCCTCCATGTAGGACTGCGAGAACGTCGCACCAGCCTGCTGCAGGTATTTGCAATAGCCGCGCAGCATCGCGACCTGGCGCCAGTTGAGCTTGGCACCCAGTACCAGCCGGTTGAAGCCGTCGTTCTCGGCGTTGCCGCGCCAGATCTGCTCGAACGCATCCTCGAACAATGCACCGACCTGCTCGACACTGAAGGTCAGCTTGCCCGCCGGCTGCACTTCGAAATCCTGGATCGACAGCGACGTGGCCTCGCCGGGGATCGCGTAGACATGCTCGGTAAGCACGCGCAGGCCGAGATTCTCCAGCTGCGGCAGCACTTCGGACAGCGCGATGTCGCCGCCTGAGCGGTACACCTTGAAGCGCAGGGTCTCGGGCGCCTTCGGCGGATGGTAGAACGACATCCGCAGTGCGTTGTCGCCGTTCAGCAGCGACAGCTGGTGCACGTCCTCGGCGGCGGCGGCCGGGCTGACATCCTCGACATAACCGGCCGGCAGCGCACGGGCATAGCGGTTGGCCAGCACCACACCTTCGTGATCGCCGCGTGCACTCACCAGCGCATCGCGCACGTCGTCGTGCCAGTTGCGCACGATGGCGGCGACGCCCTGTTCCAGCGCGGCCAGGTCGTACGATGGCTGATCGCCGATCTTCGGGCGCGCCACGATGGTCAGGCGTGCCAGTGCGGCCTCGCCCATCTGCACCGAGGAGTCGCTCTGCTCGGCATGCAGCGCCTTGCCCAGCAACGCCTCGATGCGCTCGCGCACCGCCGTGTTGAAGCGGTCGCGCGGCACGAACACCATGCAGCTGAAGAAGCGGCCGTAGCGGTCACGCCGCACGAACAGCCGCGTACGGACGCGCTGGCGCAGTTCCAGGATGCCCATCGCGGTGGCGAACAGCTCGTCTTCACTGCTCTGCAGCAGCTCTTCGCGCGGCAGCGTTTCCAGGATGTGGCGCAGCGACTTGCCGGAATACGAATCGCGCTTGAGTCCCGAGCGGGCCAGCACGGCCTCGACCTTGTGGCGCACCAGCGGCACATCCTGCGGACGCACCATGTAGGCATTGGAGGTGAACAGGCCGAGGAAGCGCTGCTCGGCCGCCGCCCTGCCGTTCGGGCCGAACTTCAGCACGCCGATGTAATCCATGTAGCCGGCACGATGCACGTGCGAACGCGCATTGGTCTTGGTCAGGATGATCGCATCGGTCGAACCGGACTGCGGCAGCTCGCTGGCTGCCAGGGTGCGCAGCGAGCGCGGCGCCATCGAGCGGTCGGTCTTGCGCAGGATGCCCAGCCCGGAGGACTCGACCGAGCGCAGCACGCGATCGCCGTCGGCCTCGGAGACTTCGTACTCGCGGTAACCGAGGAAGGTGAAATTGTCATCGGCGATCCAGCGCATGAATTCGCTGGCTTCCTGCACCGACGCAGCATCCAGTGGCAGCTGCCGCTGCGGCAGGTCGGCGGCGATCGCCAGTGCCTTGTCGCGCATCGCCGCCCAGTCGTTCACGGAAGCGCGTACATCGTCCAGCGCGGTTTCGACCTGTGCCTTGAGCTGCGCCTGTTCGGCATCGTCGGCAACCCGGTCGACCTCGAAATGCATGACCGACTCGGGCACACCGGCCTCGTCACCGAGACTCTGCAGCTGACCGGATGCGTCGCGCACCACCTTCAGCACCGGATGGATCACCGCATGGATCTGCAGCCCGTTCGACGCGATCATGCTCACCGTATCGATCAGGAACGGCATGTCGTCGGTCACGATCTGCAACAGGCTGCGACCGGCATGCGTGCCTACGGGATTGAGCACGCGCACCGAGGCGCGGCCCGGCGGGCGTTGCTGCATGAATTCCAGCAGGCCACCGACCACCGCCGCCCACTGCGTCGGCGTGTGCAGATCCGTGTCGCTGCTGGCGATGCGCGCGAAGAACGCCTGGCAAAACACCTCTGCCTCGCTCAATCGCTGCGGCGACATGCCGCCTTTCTTCAGCTCATCAAGCACAACAGACGGGAGGGAAAGATCGTTCGCCGCGAGGGTCGCATTCATGGCATCTACTTGTCAGTGGAGACGAGGATAGGGAATGTGGGTGATAAAGCCTTGGAAGGATACGCTCCGCGTCAGGGTGAATCCACCCGCGCCGCGCCAATTCGCACCATGCCCGCGCGCATGGAATCGTCGTATCGACCAGCCTTGTGACCATCACCCGCCAACTCTTATTAGGCGGATGACTTCAAACCATGCATGCCATGCAATCCGAAACGTTGCAGCGCATGAACCAGGCCCGTCCTCATCATGACCATCAAGTCGCGGCAACGATGTGACATGCGGGCGATCGCGTCGCTCGTTTTGTCCAGATCGCCGTCGTCATGTCAATGACTGGATTCGCGGCACAAATAAAATGTAAACTGACCGGTATAGTCTGAATCGAAGGCGCATGACGGCAACATTCGCGACACGACCAGGCAGAAATGACCACGGCCAGCGATGGCCAGGCCAACCAATGACACAAGACAGATGGATCGCGATGCAGTATCTGGTTGTCGGATCTGCTGCGCGCGCCACGACGCCCACCCATTCCCCCGATCACGCAAGTCCCGGAGCTCTCATGAAGTCCTCTCTACTGCGCGCACCGTTGCTGTGCCTGAGCCTGCTGACGCTTGCCGCCTGCGGCAATGGCAAGACCCAAGGTCCGCCGCAGATGACGCCAGAGGTAGGCGTAATCACGGCGCACCCGGAAAACGTACCCCTGGCCAGGGATACGTCCGGCCGGCTTTCACCCTATTACAGCGCCAACGTGACCGCGCGCGTCTCCGGGGTGCTGCTCAAGCGCAATTACACGGAAGGCAGTGCAGTGAAGCAGGGCCAACTGCTGTTTGAAATCGACCCGGCCTACTACCAGACCCAGCTCAACAACGCCCGGAGCATCCTGGCCCAGGACCAGGCCACGTATACGAACGCCCGCGTCACCGCCGAGCGTGATCACAAGCTCATACCCCAGGGCTATGTGTCGCAACAGCAGGTGGACAACGACAACGCCGCCGTGCGCACGGCAGCGGCCAAGGTCCAGGCTGATCAGGCGGGCGTGGCCAGCGCCCGGGTCAATCTGGGCTATACCAAGGTGACCTCGCCGATCGACGGTATCGCCGGCCAGCAGCAGGTCACCGTCGGCGCGACCGTGGGCAATGGCACCAGCGATGTCGGCTCCGGCGGCACCCTGCTGACCACCGTCCAGCAGATCGACCAGCTGTACGTGAACTTCACCATCAGCGCGGCCGAGCTGTCGATGCTGCAACAGGCGAAGAGCAAGGGCAGCGTTGCGCTCTCCACACAGGACAAGACCACCGTGCAGATCACCCTGCCCGACGGCAGCAAGTTCGATCAGCTCGGCACGCTGGACTTTTCCGATGTGTCGGTGAACGCGACCACCGGCGCCGTCAACCTGCGCGCCCTGGTGCCCAACCCGCAGCACCAGCTGTTGCCAGGCATGTACGTCAACCTCAGCGTCAACCTCGGCCAGCTGAACCATGTGTTCCTGATTCCTCAGCAAGCCCTGCTGCGCGACTCCGTCGGTGCCTATGCACTGGTAGTCGGCCAGGACAACAAGGTCGTGCGCAAGGACGTGAGTGCTCGCAACAGCTACCGCGACAACTGGATAGTGACCAGCGGCCTCGGCGCAGGCGACCAGGTGATCGTGACGGGGCTGCAGGGCGTGAAAGAAGGCGGCCCTGCCAAAGCGTCGCCGTGGCAGCCATCGCAAGACACATCGGCTCAGGCCAATTCCGCCTCGGCACAAGGCGGTCAATCCGCCGGCAACAAGCAGTAAGGAAGCCGTCTCATGCCAAGTTTCTTTATCGACCGCCCGATTTTTGCCTGGGTGGTCGCCATCCTGATCTCGCTGGGCGGCATCATCGCGATGCTCAACCTGGGCATCGATTCCTATCCTGATATCGCACCGCCTCAAGTGACGATCAGTGCGAGCTATCCCGGCGCCAGCGCCGCGACGATGGAGTCGACGGTTACCCAGGTGATCGAGCAGCAGCTCACCGGCATCGACAACCTGATGTATTTCAGCTCGTCGTCCAACTCCAGTGGCAGCAGCACGATCACCCTCACCTTCGCCACGGGTACCAACCCCGATATCGCCCAGGTGCAGGTGCAGAACAAGGTCACCCTGTCGCAGCCGCTGCTGCCGGCCTCGGTGACCCAGCAGGGCGTGGTGGTGGCCAAGGCCAGCCCCGACATTCTGATGTTTATCGGCCTGACCTCCGACAATCCGTCGATCGACGCGGCGCGCCTCGCCGATATCGTCGCCTCGCAGATCCAGCCCGTGGTCTCCCGCATCAACGGCATCGGCAACACCTTCGAGCTCGGTTCGGAGTACGCCGTGCGTATCTGGCTGGATCCGGACAAGCTGCAAGGCTATGGGCTTTCGGCCAGCCAGGTCCTGAGCGCCGTCAGCTCGCAGAACGCGCAGTTCGCTGCAGGCTCCCTGGGTGCCGACCCATCCACCAAGGGGCAGGAGTTCACCGCCACCGTCGCGGCCGACACGCTGTTTTCGTCGCTGGAGCAGTTCCGCAACATCATCCTGCTCACCAACAACGATGGCACCACCGTCCACCTGAGCGACGTCGCCCGCATCACGTTCGGACCGCAGAATTATGGTTCGGCGGCCATCTACAAGGGCAAACCGGCGGGCGGCCTGGGCCTGTTCCTGCTGCCCGGTGCCAACGCACTTTCCGTGGCAGAGGCGGTGAAATCGCAGATGGCGGTACTGGCCAAGGATCTCCCGCCCGGCGTGCAATGGGACGTGCCCTACGACACCACCCCGTTCATCGTCGCCTCGATCACCGATGTGGTGCACACCCTGCTCGAGGCGATCGTGCTGGTGTTCCTGGTGATGCTGATCTTCCTGCAGAACATCCGGGCCACCATCATCCCCACGCTGGTGATTCCGGTGGCCTTGCTGGGCACCTTCATCGGTCTGTATCTGCTGCATTACTCGCTCAACCAGCTCACCTTGTTCGGCATGGTGCTGGCGATCGGCATCGTGGTGGACGACGCGATCGTGGTGATCGAGAACGTCGAACGCATCATGAGCGAGGAGCATCTGGAGCCCAAGGCTGCCGCGCGCAAGGCGATGGGCCAGATTACCGGCGCAATCGTGGCGATCACCGTGGTGCTGACAGCCGTGTTCGTGCCCTCGGCCCTGCAGCCGGGCGCTACCGGCATCGTGTATGCCCAGTTCGCACTGACCATCGCGATCTCGATGGCGTTTTCGGCGTTCCTGGCGCTGTCGTTCACTCCGGCGCTGTGCGCGAGCCTGCTCAAGCCGACTCATAACGAGAAGAAGAATTTCGCCTTCAGCTGGTTCAACAAGACCTTCGACTGGGTGACACGTACCTATCACGGCCACGTCGGCAGTGCGGTACGCCATGCCCCACGCTGGATGCTGGCGTTCGCCCTGGTCACCGTACTGGCCGGGTTTCTGTACACCCGTGTGCCGACCAGTTTCGTGCCTGACGAAGATCAAGGCTTCATGCTGGCGGTGATTTCCCTGCCGCCTGGCGCCACCCTGCAACGCACCAACCAGGTGATGACCGAGATCCGGGACAAGCTTGTGCACAGTCCCATCGGCAAGGACATCGTGGCGATCTTCCAGCCGGAAGGTTTCAGCTTCGTCGGCAACGCCGAAAACGTCGGCATGGCCTTCATCAAGCTGACACCCTGGGACAAGCGCTCGCAAACCGCGATGCAATTGATCCCGCAGGCCAACGGGATCCTGCACAGCATCACCGGCGCACAGATTTTCGTGGTGAACCTGCCGACCATCCGCGGCCTCAGCCAGTTCGGTGGCGTCGACATGTACCTTCAGGCGCGTGCCGGTCAAACGCGTGGCGAATTGGCGCAAGCAATGGGAACCCTGCTAGCCAAGGCTGGCAAGGATCCCACGCTATATGGCATCCGCCCCAACTCGCTGCCGGAAGCGCCGCAGTTGCAAATGAGCGTCGACCGCGTGCAGGCCCAGACCATGGGCCTGTCGCTCACCGATGTATACGATGCCCTGCGCTTGCTGCTGGCGCCGAACTACATCAACCAGTTCAATTACGGGGGCCGCATCAAGCGCGTGTATATGCAAGCTGATGCGCCCTACCGCATGGGCATGGATGCCCTGCAACACATCTACACGCCAAGCGGCATCAGCAATGCAACCAGCAGCAACGGCACCGTCGCTCAGGTCAATCCCTCGGCCAGCAACAACTCGATCAGCCCGTACAACATGGTGCCGCTGTCCAGCGTGGTGAAGGCCGACTGGGGCATGGGACCGGTCTCGCTGCCACGCTACAACGGCTATTCCGCCGTGGAAATCGTGGGCAATTCCGCGCCGGGCTACTCCACCGGCCAGGCCATGCAGGCGCTGCAGAACATCATCGACAAGGACCTGCCAGGCGGCTTCGCCTCGGATTGGACCGGCCAGTCGTATCAGGAAGTGCTGGCCGGCAACTCGGCCACGGTACTGTTGCTGATGTCGATCCTGGTCGTGTTCCTGTGCCTGTCGGCGCTGTATGAAAGCTGGTCGATCCCGCTCGCCGTGTTGCTGGTGGTGCCGCTTGGCCTGCTGGGCATGGTGACGTTCTGCTTGCTGACCGGCACGCCCAACGATATCTACTTCAAGATCGGCTTGGTTACCGTCATGGGTCTCGCAGCCAAGAACGCGATCCTGATCGTCGAGTTCGCGGTGGAGCAACAGGCTGCCGGCAAGCCGCTGTTCGAGGCCGTGCTCACGGCAGCCCGGCTGCGCTTGCGCCCGATCCTGATGACCTCGATGGCCTTCATCCTGGGCGTGTTTCCGCTGGTCATCTCCAGCGGTGCAGGCGCGGTCTCCCGTCATGAAATCGGCACCGGCGTGATTGGCGGCATGATCTTCGCCACCTTCTTCGGCCTGCTGCTGATTCCGGTGTTTTACGTGGTGGTGCGGCGCATGCTGGGTGACAAGCTGGACGGTGATACACCGCCGGCGCCGGCCGCCGGTCACGGTGGAATGCAGTCGTTCGACTCCGACCCGCATCGCGGGGCGTAAGAACGGAGGAGTGAGTGGAGAGGAGCGAGAGAAAGGCCCGCGCTCCTCCAGCTCACCGCTAGACCAAAGTAAAAGGCCCCGGCGCAAACCGGGGCCTTTTACTTTGGTGCGAGACAATGGGTCGTGAGTTCTTCTTCGCTGCTTTCTTGCTTCGAAGCCACCGTGAATACCGGAGGCGCGAGCTTTCTCTCACTCCTCACTCCTCACTCACTCCTCGCTCTCAACGCAAACCGGTTTCCGCACGCGCGATCACCATACGCTGGATCTCGCTGGTCCCTTCGTAGATCTCGGTGATCTTGGCGTCGCGGAAGTAGCGCTCCAGCGGCATCTCCTTCGAGTAGCCCATGCCACCATGGATCTGCACAGCCTGGTGACTGATCCACATGGCTGCTTCCGACGCGGTGAGCTTGGCCACTGCGGCCTCGGTACCGAAGCGGCCGCCGTGCTTTTCGGTTTCGCCCTTGGTCCATGCCGCGCGCAACGTCAGCAGGGTCGCTGCATCCAGCTTGCATTTCATGTCGGCGATCTTCGACTGGGTCATCTGGAACGTGCCGATCGGTACACCGAACGCCTTGCGGTCACGCGACCACTGCAGCGTGGCCTCGTACGCGGCGCGAGCAATGCCCACGGCCTGCGAAGCGATGCCGATGCGGCCGGCGTCGAGCACGCCCATCGCGATCGAGAAGCCCTTGCCCTCCTCGCCCAGCAGGTTTTCCTTCGGCAGGACGTAATCGGTGAACTCGATCTCGCAGGTGGCCGAGGCGCGGATGCCAAGTTTCGGCTCGCTCTTGCCGGCATGGAAGCCCGGCAGCTGGGTGTCGATGATGAAGGCCGAGACGCCCTTGGCGCCGATACCCGGGGTGGAGATCGCGAACAGCACGATGTAGCGCGCAACGGGGCCGGAGGTGATCCAGCTCTTCTTGCCGTTGATCACCCAGTCACCGTTCGCATTCTTCGCGGCGCGGGTATGCATCGCCGAAGCGTCGGAGCCGGACTGCGGCTCGGTCAACGCATAAGCGCCGATCGCCTCGCCCTGGGCGATCGCACGCACGTACTTCTGCTTCTGCTCCTCGTTGCCATGCTTGAGGATGCCGTTGCAAAACAGCGAATTGTTCACCGACATGATCGTCGCGGTGGCCGCATCGGCCGCGGCGATCTCGATCATCGCCAGCACATAGGCGATCGGGTCCATGCCGGCGCCACCGTACTCATGCGGCACTTCTATGCCCATCAGGCCGAGCTGGCCCATCTCGCGGATGTTCTCCAGCGGAAACTCGCCCCTGGCGTCCAGCTCGGCGGCCACCGGCACGATGCGCTTCTGCGCGAAATCGCGGGCGATCGACTGGATCGACAACTGGTCTTCAGTAAAACGGAAATCCATGTACTACTCCCGGACGCCGCATGCAGCGGCTGATCAAGACGAAATCTTTGGCCAGAGGCCAGCCGCCTATTGTAACGACCCGTGTCATCTGCGTCGTGTCGCGGCGCAGCGCCCATCACGATAGCCCCGGCCCATCTGCCGCTTGACGCCCCTGCAAACCAAGGCCAGACTTGTTATCTCTGTATCGCGATATAAGGATACCCGATGGATCTGGCGACCGCCTCCAGTGTCCTCCGGCTGCTGGCCGACCCCACCCGCGTGCGCCTGCTGGCGTTGCTCGAACATGAAGAACTCACCGTGGCCGAGCTGGCCGCCGTGCTGCATCTGGCGCAGCCGCGCGTATCCACGCACCTGGCCAAGTTGAAGGAGGCTGGCCTGGTACGCGACCGCCGCGCCGGCGTCTCAGCCTATTACCGCGCCAACAACGAAGGCGACGAAGCCCAGCACAGCCTGCTCGGCTCGCTGCGCGAAAGCATCGACGACGCGCTGCTGCGCGAAGACAGCGCACGCCTGCCTGGCGTGCTGGCAAACCGCGCGCGTGAGGAAGGCTGGGCCGACACCGTTGCCGGCGACATGGAGCGCCACTATTCGCCCGGTCGCACCTGGGAGACGCTAGCGCGCTCGCTGCTGCAATTGCTGGGCACCGGTGACGTACTCGACATCGCTTCCGGCGACGGCATCACCGCCGAATTGCTGGCACCGCATGCGCATTCGATCGTTTGCGTGGATTCAAGCGAACGTGTGGTCGAGGCCGCAGCAAAACGGCTGAAGCCCTTTGCCAACGTGCAGGTGCGCCAGGGCGACATGCATGCACTGGAGCTGGGCGATCAGCGCTTCGATCTGGTGCTGATGCTGCACGCGCTGACTTATGCCGAACATCCCGCCCAGGCCGTGGCCGAGGCCGCGCGACTGCTTCGCCCCGGCGGCCGCCTGCTCGCGGTGACACTGGGCCAGCACGACCACCGCGCCGCCGTCGAACCGTTCAACCATCGCAACCTCGGTTTCCACAGCGAGCAGCTCGACGGCTTCGCCCGTGCAGCCGGCCTCGACGTCATGAGTTGCACCCGGCTCAGCCGCGAACGCAAGGCACCGCATTTCGAAGTGATCAGTCTGCTCGCACGCAAGCCGGCTTGAACACCGCTGCACTGCTTAACCAAAGGAAGTTTGATGAGTACCCTGCCCTGGCTCCATCCCGAACGCGTCGCCCTGCTGGAGCAGGCGTTGCGCCGACGCATCCTGATACTCGATGGCGGCATGGGCACCATGTTGCAGGCGCACGAGCTGGATGAGCATGGCTTCCGCGGCGAACGTTTCGAGCATGGTCACGACGATCATGTGCATGCCCATGAACATCCGGCCCACGAACATCCGGGTAGCTGCGACCTCAAGGGCAACAACGACCTGCTCACCCTGACCAGGCCGGAAATCATCCGCAGCGTGCACGAGGCCTATCTCGAAGCCGGCGCCGACCTGGTCGAGACCAATACCTTCAACTCGACCCGGATCAGCCAGGCCGATTACCAGTTGCAGCATCTGGCCCACGAATTGAACCTCGAAGGCGCCCGGCTGGCGCGCGCCGCCTGCGATGCGATGACCGCAAAAACCCCGCATCAGCCGCGCTTCGTGATCGGCGTGCTCGGCCCGACCAGCCGCACTGCCTCGCTGTCGCCGGATGTCAACGACCCGGGTTTCCGCAACGTCACGTTCGAGGAACTGGCCGAGAACTACACCGAATCCGCCAACGGCCTGATCGACGGCGGCGCCGACGTGATCATGGTCGAGACGATCTTCGACACCTTGAACGCGAAGGCCGCGCTGTTCGCGCTGAGCGAACTGTTCCACCAGCGCGGCGCGCGGATGCCGGTGATGATCTCCGGTACCATCACCGACCGCTCCGGTCGCACCTTGTCGGGCCAGACCGCCGAGGCCTTCTACTACTCGGTGCGCCACGCACGACCGTTGTCGGTGGGCTTCAACTGCGCGCTGGGCGCCGAGGACCTGCGACCCCATGTGCAGACGCTATCCAGCATTGCCGAAAGCTATGTCAGCACCCACCCGAACGCCGGTCTGCCGAACGCGTTCGGCGAATACGATGAATCGCCCGAGCACATGGCGGACATCATCGGTGGCTTCGCCCGCGATGGCCTGCTGAACCTCGTCGGCGGCTGCTGCGGCACCACGCCCGCGCATATCAAGGCCATCGCCGAGGCAGTGCGCAACCATCCACCGCGCGCACTGCCCGGCACAGTATCGAAGGCTGCATGAGCGTGCACCAACCGATACCCGACTTGTATCCAGACGCCATTCCCGCGAAGGCGGGAATCCACGTTGCCGTGGCAGCGACGAAGATGGATTCCCGCTTTCGCGGGAATGACGAGCACGAGAACAACAAGGCACACGAAAACGAATGAATACGGCACGTCACACCCGCCTGTCCGGCCTCGAACCGCTGGTCATCACGCCTGACCTGCTGTTCATCAACGTCGGCGAGCGCACCAACGTCACCGGCTCGGCGCAGTTCAAGAAACTGATCAAGGAAGACCGCTACGACGAAGCCGTCGAGGTGGCCCGCCAGCAGGTCGAAAACGGCGCGCAAATCATCGACATCAACATGGACGAAGGCCTGATCGATTCCGAAGCGGCGATGACCCGCTTCGTGAACCTGATCTCCTCCGAGCCGGATATCGCCCGCGTACCGTTCATGATCGACTCGTCCAAGTGGACGGTGATCGAGGCCGGCCTGCGCTGCCTGCAGGGCAAGGGCATCGTCAATTCGATCTCGATGAAGGAAGGCGAAGCGCAGTTCCTCGAACACGCGCGCAAGGTGCAGCAGTACGGCGCCGCCGCGGTGGTGATGGCGTTCGACGAACAGGGTCAGGCCGATACCTGCGCACGCAAGGTGGAGATCTGTTCGCGCGCCTACGAATTGCTGACGAAGGAACTCGACTTCCTGCCCGAAGACATCATCTTCGACCCGAACATCTTCGCGATCGCCACCGGCATCGAGGAGCACAACAACTACGCGGTGGATTTCATCGAAGCCACTCACGAGTTGAAGAAGCGCTTCCCGGACTGCCACATCTCCGGCGGCGTCTCCAACGTGTCGTTCTCGTTCCGCGGCAACAACGTCGTGCGCGAGGCGATCCACTCGGTCTTCCTGTACCACGCGATCCGTGCCGGCATGGACATGGGTATCGTCAACGCCGGCGCGCTGACGATCATGGACGACATCGATCCGCCGCTGCGCGAGCGTGTCGAGGACGTGGTGCTGAACCGCCGCGAGGACGCCACCGAGCGCCTGCTGGAGATCGCCGACAACTACAAGGGCAAGCGCGGCGAAGCCGTGGTCGAGACACTGGCCTGGCGCGAGAAACCCGTGCGCGAGCGTCTCAGCCACGCGCTGGTACACGGCATCGACCAGTATGTGGTCGAAGACACCGAAGAAGCGCGGCAGCTGTCGACACGCCCTCTCGACGTGATCGAAGGACCGTTGATGGACGGCATGAACGTGGTCGGCGACCTGTTCGGCGCCGGCAAGATGTTCCTGCCGCAGGTGGTGAAGTCCGCCCGCGTGATGAAGAAGGCGGTGGCCTATCTGCTGCCGTACATCGAGGCGGAGAAGCTGCGCACCGGCGACACCGGCAAGAACAACGGCAAGATCATCATGGCCACAGTCAAGGGCGACGTGCACGACATCGGCAAGAACATCGTCGGCGTGGTGCTCCGCTGCAACAACTTCGAGGTGATCGATCTCGGTGTGATGGTGCCGGCACAGAAAATCCTCGAGGCCGCGATCGCCGAGAAGGCCGACATGATCGGCCTGTCCGGTCTGATCACGCCGTCGCTGGAGGAAATGAGCCAGGTCGCACGCGAGATGCAGCGGCAGGACTTCCACATCCCGCTGCTGATCGGTGGCGCCACCACCTCGCGCGCGCACACCGCATTGAAGATCGAACCGCACTACAAGGCGGGCACCGTGTGGGTGAAGGATGCCTCACGCGCCGTCGGTGTGGCGCAGTCGCTGGTCAGCAAGGAGCTGGTTGACGAGTTCCTGGCCAAAGTGCGCGCCGACTACGCCGACGTGCGCGAGCGGCACCGCAACCGTGGCCCGGGCAAGCAGCTCGTGCCGCTTTCGAAAGCACGTACGCAGCGTTTCAGCTGCGACTGGGCTGCGTACGAACCACCCCAGCCGAATAAACCCGGAATCACCGTATTCGACGAATATGATCTGGCCACGCTGCGCCCGTACATCGACTGGACGCCGTTCTTCCAGGCGTGGGAACTGGCCGGTCACTACCCGGCCATCCTCACCGATGCCGTGGTAGGCACCCAGGCCAGCGAACTGTTCGGCGATGCGCAGGCAATGCTGGACAAGATCGTCGCCGCGAAGTGGCTGACCGCTCGCGCAGTGATAGGTCTGTGGCCTGCCGCGAATATCGGCGATGACGTGGAGATCTATGCACCTTCCCTTCCCCCGCGCGCCGAAGGCGAAAGGGGGCCGCTCTTGGCCACCCTGCACAGCTTGCGTCAGCAGGTCGACAAGCCGGTCGAGCGTCCCGATTTTTGCCTGGCGGATTTCATTGCGCCGATAGAGTGCGGCAAAACCGACTGGATCGGCGCCTTCGCGGTCACCGCGGGCATCGGCATCGAAGAGCATCTGGCGCGCTTCGAAGCCGATTACGACGATTATTCGTCGATTCTGTTGAAGGCACTCGCCGATCGTCTCGCCGAAGCATTCGCCGAGCATATGCACGAACGCGTGCGTCGCGAATTCTGGGGTTTTGTGCCGGACGAATCACTCGGCAACGACGAACTCATCGCCGAGAAATACCGCGGCATCCGCCCCGCCCCCGGCTACCCGGCCTGTCCCGATCACACCGAGAAGACCGCGCTGTTCACACTGCTCGACGTCACCCGCAACACCGGCATCGAACTGACCGAAGGCTTCGCGATGTACCCCACAGCTGCAGTCTCCGGCTGGTACTACTCGCATCCGGAAAGCCAGTACTTCGTGGTGGGCCGCCTCGGCAAGGATCAGGTCGAGGACTACGCGCGACGCAAAGGCTGGACACTGGCCGAAGCCGAACGCTGGCTAGCCTCCAACCTCGATTACGATCCTGAATGATTGTTCCGGGCAGCTTTTGCCGCGATTCCGGGCAGTTTTGGGCACCCACTCACTGACTGGCGGTCACTCAATCGTGTCGCCAGTAATGCTGTTCTTGTGATGGCGCAGGTGCACGACCAGGTTGTAGACCGAGACGAAGGCCGGGAAGAAATTCGAGATGATGCCCACCGAATCGTTCTTGCCGACCGTGAAATAAGCCAGCAACAACGCACTGCCCACCACCGACAGCCACCAGAACGACAGCGGCATCACCACCCGCTTGTGCTTGCGCGTGTAGTACAGCTGCACGAACCAGCGGCTGGTGAACATCACCGAGCCGAGCAGACCAACGACCTTCCACGGCGTCAGCTGGAAATTCTGCAGCGCGTGCAGGATGTGGGCAAGTTGAGTGCTGAGAAAGTCCATGGTCGGGTGCTTTGGGGGTTGGAAGAACGGCGAGTTTACAACCCCCAAACCGCGCTGCCGCCTAGCCGGACCGCAGCTAGGCAAAGCGCCTTGTCCGTGGACGCAAACCAGCGCCAACTATTGACCCGCACCACGACTCCCCCTAAAATTCCGCGTTCTCGGCGGGCGATTAGCTCAGCGGTAGAGCACTGCCTTCACACGGCAGGTGTCGCAAGTTCGATCCTTGCATCGCCCACCATTGATCTGGAAACCGACCCACGTGGTCGGTTTCGTCGTTTGGGCACCATGACAAACGTAGCGTGCGTGTAGCAACGGGCACTTCACACGGCAGGTGCCGCAAGTTCGATCCTTGCATCGCCCACCATTGATCTGGAAACCGACCCACGTGGTCGGTTTCGTCGTTTGGGCACCATGACAAACGTAGCGTGCGTGTAGCAACGGGCACTTCACACGGCAGGTGTCGCAAGTTCGATCCTTGCATCGCCCATCATCAGATTCCACAAAAGGCTACCTCATCGGTGGCCTTTTCGTTTTGCGAATACGGACGGGGCGATACGAAAGCTGCTTTGATCGTCAGGTATTCAAAGCTGCTGGATCGAAAGTTGCGAACTTCGAATTGATGCTGGATCGCAGCCATGCTCCATGGCAAGCATGCTCGAGCGGCGCATCGGTACATGACCCGATCGTGGCATTTGTGGCGTGTGACTCGCCTATGACTGATTGCGTTATGACGTCAGATTACATTGCATGATGAATTTTCCACTGGGCGCTTTGCCGGCATGGACGAAACCCAGTCTTCCCATGATTCTCTGAGCAGCCCGACGTTCTATCTTGTGATTGTCGAGAGTGACAATCAGACGGCGAGGTGCGCCACGTTCATGCACCATGGCTTTGAAGCCCTGGATCATCGTCTCCATCAAACGAACATTCAAACCCAGCAGCCGACTGGCTGGCCGGATGAACAGACGAACGAATCCAAAAGATGCGCCATGATCATCCAGAAGAATCGCCACCGTGCAAGCGCCTGCGATACGGCCGCTCTCCATCTCCTGGAGAACACATGCCACCTCGAATGAACGGCGCCAAGCTTCGTCTGGATTCGTCAATGCTCCTTCCTGCAACCAGAATTCCACGATTTGCTGCCGCAGCATGTCCGAGACATTGCCGAATACCCACCGGGCCTGAAGGTTCTGGAGTGTGGCCACCGATGCGGAAGGCATCTTGATCATGGAGTCCATCGCGTTTCCTGTGCAACCAGTTGGCTTCAGAAGTGTATGTAAATTGAAGAGCTGCCTATGCCATGGAAACGATATGAGACTGAATACGTCAGCGTCTACGCGAGAGCCATCGGCAGATCTCCCAACGAGCACTTTAGCAGTGCTGTTGAGAAACACCGGGACTTTGTGATCGGTTTCGCCCGGCACGCTTTTCCGCTCATCGGCACCGGCCATCCTGATCCAGTTCGCGTGGCGTGCATGGTGATCGCGCGGGCGAAAAAATGGCATCAGGCACGAATGGCACTTACTCAAGCGCGAAAGCTCACTTTTCGTCATTGCCGCGAAAGCGGTAATCCAGTGACTTCGGCCGTTTCAGGTCATACGAGACACTGGATTACCGCTTTCGCAAAGAGATCGCACGACCAAGATTTCTGTATCGCGCTGCGTCAGGCAATGAAGCCCGCACCCGTCAGCCAATGCGCCAGCGGTGCCGGCGCGCCCAGCAGGAAGCCCTGCCCGTACTGGCAACCCATGGCCAGCAACTGGTCACGCTGTGCAACCGTCTCGATGCCCTCGGCGACCACGAACAGGTCCAGCGCGCGCCCCAGGGCCAGAATGGCACCGACGACCGCATTGCTGCCGTTGTAGGCGCTTCGATTCAGGGAGTGCACGAAGGACTGGTCGATCTTCAGCTTGTGCAGCGGCAGTGTGTGCAGGTAGCTGAGCGAGGAATAGCCGGTACCGAAATCGTCCAGCGCTGCGCGTACGCCGGCCACGTCCAGCCGCTCGAGCATGGTACGCACGCGTTCGGTGTCGTCCAGCAATGCACCTTCGGTCACTTCGATGACCAGTTGCTCCCGTTCGATTCCGGAGCGATCGAGCAGCGACAGCAGCCGCTGGTCGAAATCGGGATGCCGCAGGTGCAAGGGCGAGACATTGATGGTCAGGAACCTGCCTTGGGTGTTGAGTGCAAGGAAACACTCGAAGGCACGGCCGAACAGAAACCAGTCGATCTCCTCGAGATAACCGAAATCCTGGGCGACGCGCAGGAAATCGTTCGGCGCCAGCAGCCCGCGACTGGGATGGTTCCAGCGCAACAGTGCTTCGTAGCCCACCACCTGGCCATCCGCCAGGCTCAGGATCGGCTGGAAATAAGGCTCGAACTCGCCATGCTGCAGGGCGTGACGGATCTCGCGTCCCAGCGTGAAGATGTCCACCGTCACTTGTGTCAGTGACTTGTCGAATATCGCGTAGCGCTTGCGCCCGAGTTCCTTGGCGCGATAGAGCGCGATATCGGCGTCGTGCAGCAGCGCATCCGCGTCGGTGTAGCTGCTGTCGCCCACGGCAATGCCCATGCTGACCGAAGGCTCCAGTTCCTTGCCGGCAATGCGCGTGGGCTCGCACAGCACGCTCATCACGCGCTGGGCAATCTCCTCCACCCGGGCGGTATTCGCGACGTCCTCGATCAGGATGGCGAATTCGTCGCCGGAGAGCCGGGCCGAGATATCCGGCTCATTGATGCAATAGCGCAGGCGCTGCGCGATCACCTGCAGGAATGCATCCCCGGCGAGATGACCCAGCGTGTCGTTGACCAGCTTGAAGCGATCGACGTCCAGATACATCAGCACGCAGTGGCGCCCGATTTCGTTTTGCATCACGGCCAGGCGACGTTCCAGCTGCTCGCGCATCGCAGTCCGGTTCGGCAATCCGGTCAGCGTGTCGTGCAACACTTGATGGCGAAGTTGTTGCTGGGTCTTCTCGCGGCGCGCCACTTCGGCGTGCAGCTCCCGCGTGCGCTCCGCAACGCGCTGCTCCAGCCTGGCATTGGCATGCTGCAACGCCGTTGCAGCGCGCCGGCGATAGATGCTGTTGGCGATCTGCATGGCCACGAATTCCAGCAGATCCCTGTCGGCCTCCCCGTAACTGCTGTCGCTCTTGTAGCTCTGGACCGCCACCAGCCCAATCACGATCTCGTCGACCCGCAGCGGCACCCCGAGCCAGCACGCCGGTGGCTTGCCGGCGGTCACCGGCGTCATCTCGCCGGCACGCGACAACGCCTCGATATCACTGGCGCTGCCCAGCCATGAACTGCCACGCCGCAGCACGTACTCGCTGATCCCGCGACCGAGTGGTCGCGATGTCTCGCGCCGCACGCCACCATCGACGTAGTAGGGGAATTCCAGTCGCTGCTGGTCATCGCTGACCAGGGCAATGAAGAAATTCTCGGATTCAAGGAGCTGTCCGACTGCCGTGTGGACGTGTGCGTAGAAGTCCTCTTCGGCAAGATCCGATGTAGCCAGTTGCGCCAGCTGGAACAGCGTCACCTGCAGCTGCACGGCATGCTGGCGTTCGATCACTTTCTGCCTGAGTTCGCGATTGAGCGTGTCCAGCTGCTGGGTGCGCTGACGCACTCGCCGCTCCTGGTCGTCCATGGTGCGCTTGCGTTCGAGCACGGCGAGGATGTGATTGGCCACGAAGGTCAGCAACGTGCGGTCATTCTCGGAGTACTCCATGCCCGGCCGGTAACTCTGCACGACCAGTGCGCCTTGCACCTCGCCGTTACGCACCATGGGCACGCCCAGCCAGTCGACACTCTCCGGCCCAAACGATGCCGACGTGCCATTGACCTGCGCATCCAGCTCCTGCGGACTTCCCATCAACGACTTGCCGGTGGTCAGCAGGTGCCAGGTCAGACTGCCGCGACGACTTTCCAGCGTCACCTCGCACGTGGTATCCGGCCCGTGCAGATCGACCGTGTCGACGAAGTACAGGAAATGCACCGTCTGGCGAACGGCGTCATACCGCACGATGTAGAAATTCTCCGCATACATCAGCTGGCGGATGATCCCGTGGATGCCGCACAGCAGATCCGGCATGTCCCGATCCGATCCAGCCAGTTCCGATATGGCGAACAGGGCCTGCTGCAGGTGTTCCGAGCGCTCCAGCTGCTGCTGCGCGCCACGCAGTTTCTCCAGCTCGAGTACATGCGCCAGATGACGACCGGCGACCAGCAATCCGGGGAGCAGGGTCGACTGCAGTTCGTGCGTCAGCGGGAGGATGCGAAAGTCGACCAGCAAGACGACGGGAAGATCATGCGAGAGGCGAAACGCCCAGCGCAGACCGTCGGTCCTGGCCTGCATCTTCTCATCGCTGTTCAAGAAGCTTCTTGCAAACACTCTCTGATCGGCACTGATGGCCGTTGCCGCATCGGGCAGCTCATCCATCCAGATCAATCTGGCCGATTGGCAACCGGACTGTCTGCCGGCCAGCGCCAGCACCTGCTCGCTCACCGCCTGCACCGTCACTGCGTCGATCAGGCCTTCCAGCCACACCGCATCGATCGGTACCTGGCGTGGTGGAACTTGCTGTTGGAGGTGGCTCATTGGTGCTGCTCCATGACGGCACACCCGATCCCTGGATCCAGCTTGACACGGAGCTCCCCTGCTCCGATCTCATGTTACCAAGCAGTGACTGCCTGTCTACCAAAGACCCGAAGCACTCGCTCGCAGGAACGTGCGCCCGGCTCACTGTCTTACTACGGCTCCGACTCCACGCGGTTGTTGCCACCGTGTTTGGCACGGTAGAGCGCCACATCTGCGCGTCGGATCATCGCGTCGGCACTCGTTTCACCGGGCCGGATGCGCGAGATGCCCACGCTCACGGATACGCGCAATTGTGGGCAGATGTCCTCCAGGTCGAGTGCCTCGACATTGCTGCGCAACCGTTCCGCCACCAGCACACTGGCCTCCGCACCGGTATTCGGCAGCACGACATAGAATTCGTCGCCACCCCAGCGCCCCAGCTGGTCGAACTGCCGCAGCGCCTCCTTGCAGGCGGCAACGATACGCAGCAATGCCCAGTCGCCCAGTTGATGACCATGGCTGTCGTTGATCTGCTTGAAATCGTCGACATCGAGATGCAACAGGCTCAGTTCATGGCCGTCCTCATGGGCGCGCTGTACTTCCTGTGCCAGCACCCTTTCGATGCCACGACGATTGGCCACGCCAGTGAGGACATCGGTCATCGCCATGCGCTTGTAGTGACGCAGGTGCTGGATCTGCCGCAACGCGAGCCACGCCAGCAGCAGCGTCAGCACACCGCCCAGCAACAGTGCCAGGCGTTGCCAGCGACGTACTTGTTCCAGCGAGTCGATCTGCTCCTTGCCCAGCGCCGCATCGGCAGCCAGGCGGCGATTCTCCAGATCACGCCGCGCGGTATCGAACTGATAGCTCAGCAGGATCGTTTCCTGCCGACGGGCCATCAGATCGAGTTCGGCATTGGCGTTGATCGTGCGCTGAAGATCCTCGACGGTGGCCTGCAACAGACCCAGCGCATAGTCGCTCCTGGCACGGGCAGCATAGAGCTGCGCCAGATAACGGATGTTCTTGTCCGCGGCCATGCCGGCTTCGGCTGCGGCGTAGTCGGTCAGCGCCAGCTTGTGCTGCCCCATCCCTGCATGCGCAATACCGTACTGCAGATGCAACATGGCTGTCGACGACTGATCCGACACCGAGGCAAAAGCCACCCCCGCTTGCGTCAGCGCATCGATGGCCGGCTGGTACTGGCGTTGGCCGTTGTAGACCTCGGCCAGCCCGAGCAGGGCCGTCGCCGCGCTTTGCCGTTCCGACATCTGCCTGGCCAGGGTCAGTGCCTGTTTCAGCTCCAGAATTGCCGTGCCGGACTTGCCCCCTTCGTCATCCAGATAACCCAGTTCCAGGTGAACCTGGATCAGGCTGCCGTTGTCGTGCCGTTGTTCCGCCCAAGCCCTGGACTGTTCGAGATAAGTGCGTGCCTTGTCGTATTCACCCAGGCGCCGATACGCACTGGCGATGTCAAGCAGGTTGCCTTCCGCGAGAATGTTCTTTCCAGCATTGGCATAGCTGCGATTGGCCTCCAGGAAGTCCACCAGCGCCCGTGCCTGATCGCCTTGCAGTGACTCCACCGTACCGCGCAGGGTGAGTCCATCACCGATGCGTTCCACATCGTTGACCTGTCGTGCCAACGCCAGGCCCGCGTTGTAATCGACCAGGGCATCATCGCTGGTCGTGGTCAGCGCCTGATATTGGCCACGGCAAAAGTGGAAATCGATCTGCGCATGGATATCGCCGGCATGCGTGGCATCGGCAAGCGCAGACGAGGCGTAGGCAAGCCCCGCACGATCGTTGCTGGAGAAGGCCATCTCACAATAAAGCGCACGATAGACACGATCACGTCGCGCGTCGCCAGCAGGCAGCAAGGCATGGAGTTGGGCCAGCAGCCGGTTCGTCTCCGCCATGTCGGCAGGAACCAGCTCGTTGCTGTCCAGCTGATCAGCGAGCCGGTCAAAGGCTGCCGCCGAGGGTGCCAACTCGGCAAAAGCAGTGACACTGGCCAGCGTCAGGGAGGCCCCGAGTAACAGCAGCAATACCCCGCAACGGAACAAGTTCAGAGCCCTCCCCCAAGGTCACCGGCAACTTGCCGCATACAGTGACACACCGCACAGTCAAACCTCTAGCTATCCGGTCCAGGGTATGGCATCCCACCGCCTAGGCACTGCATGTCACAGGAACTCGCTTGTCCAGTGCCTCGAGGGAGCTGTTCTGGTCAATCCTGGCGCAAGAACTTTGGCCGCATGTTTAACGAGGCGGCTCAGGCATCGGCCGGCGCAAGGCGATGACGCAGGCTGGGTGATGCCGATCGCGGGTGGGTACATGCCGTCGGCTGCCCGCACGGCATCGGGTTCGATATGCCACTTTCCCGGAACGGGAACGGTGAGCCGGACAGACAGAGGACTGATGCAGGATGCAGCAAGCTCCGTTTACCGACGTCTATTGGATGGAGGAAGTCGCGTGCATGCAGTCCATGACCTGCTCGGAAAACCAGACGTCCTGTCCTGCATTCGAATGATACTTTGCGGTCGTGGTTGGGCCAGTCGCGACGATATCCACCAGCGCGACCATCGGGCCGTCCGCACCATCCCTGAGCTGGATGCTGGTTCCCCCGAACATGGGTACGACGGCCATGTGAGCCGACCTTTTCGACCAGCTTCCAGAAACACAGGCGACAACCTCATCCACGCTTCTGTCCGCGACGTAGTAACCGGACGGGGCTGAATCACGCAGGCTTTGTGCGTCCGTGCATGCGGAAAGGAGCCCAACGACAGCAATGCAGGCCAGGTATCGTTTCATGATCAATTGTGTCCGTGGGTTTTCGTGTTGTGCCAGACCATCGTCAGTGTATCCGGCTTCCGCTTTCGATTGAGACCGGATAGCCAGGTGACTGCCACCATCCTGCACATCTCAGTTTGAACAAACCGGGCGAAACCCGCACTGCCATCCTCGCCACGCAGTGGAGCCTCAGCCACCTGTGCATGCCTTGGCGCGCTTGAGCAGAAGTTCACGCTCCCGCGCATTCTGCGTGAGTGAAGCCGCCCGCTCGAATTCCGGACGGGCTTCGGCGACACGATCCAGCTTGACCAGCAAATCGCCGCGCACGGTCGGCAACAGATGGTAGTTCGCCAGTGCCGGTTCGTCGGTCAGCGCATCGACAAGTTCGAGGCCGGCGAGCGGTCCGGATGCCATGCTCACGGCTACCGCGCGATTCAACTCGACGACCGGTGACGGCATGACCCGCGCGAGCATGGCGTACAGAGCCGCGATGCGCGGCCAGTCGGTCTCTTCGGCAGTGAGTGCTCGCGCATGGCAGGCGGCGATCGCGGCCTGCAGTGCATACGGGCCATCGGTCCCACCCAGCTTTTCCACGTGATCGAGCGCGATCAGGCCGCGGCGGATCAGCAACTGGTCCCAGCGTGCACGGTTCTGCTCGAGCAGCAGGATCGGTTCGCCGGCCGCACCGACGCGCGCGCGCGCGCGCGAAGCCTGGATTTCCATCAGCGCGAGCAGACCATGCACCTCGGGCTCGCGCGGCATCAAACCGACCAGCACGCGCCCCAGCCGCAAGGCTTCCTCGCACAGCGCCGGCCGCATCCAGTCATCGCCGGCAGTGGCCGCATAGCCTTCGTTGAAGACCAGATAGATCACCCCGAGCACCGACGACAGTCGCGCCGCGAGATCCTCGGCCCGCGGTACCTCGAACGGCACCTCAGCCTTGGCCAGGCTGCGCTTGGCACGCACGATGCGCTGCGCAATCGTCGGTTCAGGCACAAGGAACGCCCGCGCGATCTCCTCGGTGGTCAGGCCGCCGAGCAGGCGCAGGGTCAACGCGACCCGTGCCTCGACGGACAGCACCGGGTGACATGCGATGAACATCAGCCGCAGCAGATCATCGCCGATGGGATCATCGAGAGCCGCTTCAACCTCCGACACGGCATGCTCCTGCACGGCCTCAAGCTCGTGCATCAATTCCACATGCTTGCGCTCAAGCAGCTTGCTGCGGCGCAAGCGGTCGATGGCGCGGTGTTTCGCCGTGGTCATCAGCCATGCGCCGGGATTGTCCGGTACACCCGACGTCGGCCACTGCTCCAGCGCGATGACCAGCGCATCCTGTGCCAGCTCCTCGGCCAGACCCACGTCACGCAGCATGCGGGTCAGGCCGGCAATGAGTCGGGCCGATTCGATCCGCCAGACGGCGTCGATGGCGCGGTGGGTGTCGGTCGCGGTCATGGCGACCGATCACACCATCTACCTCCCGTTGACGCAAGAGCGGATCAGTTTTCCTCGGCCGCCGCCTTCAGGTTGGCAAGCCCGCGTTCGAAGTCGCCACCGACCAGCTTGTCCATGTCGAAGAACAGGTGCATGAGCTTCGCCAGATAAGCATTCGGGCCATGCATCGCCCAGGTGACCGTAGTCGAATCACCCTGCGGTACCAGCGTGAAATCGGCAATGTTGTGGGCTTCGAACGGCTTGATGAAATCCAGCTTGATCGTTGTCGCAGATGGCGACGCCGCCAGGATCTCCATGCGGCCCTGGCCGACCTTGCTGTTGCCCTGCCACGCGTAGACGGCACCCGGACCGCTTGCCGAACCGCTGTAGCTGCGCTTGAGCGCCGGATCGAGCTCCTCCCACGGCGACCAGACGATCCACCGCCTGAAGTCATTGATGAATGCGAGGATCTTCTCGGGCGGGGCCTTGATCGTCGCCGCGCGCTCCAGCCTGAATGAGCCAGGCCGCGTCGCTGCGAAGGCAAGCACTGCGACGATCAGGACGACAACTACGATGAGGATGATCTTGAACATGAATCGCTCCGATTGGGGCGTTGAAGTGCGGCGGTGCCAACGACCGCCGGGGGTGGAAGCCTGAAGCAGCTGCTACGGCTCCTTCTCGCAATTGATCATCCACGGCACGCCGAACTGATCGACCAACATGCCGAAGCGCTCGGCCCAGAAGGTCTTCTCGTACGGCATCTGCACTGTGCCGTTTTCCTTCAGCGCGTTGAAGATGCGCTCCCCTTCCGCCTGGTCGTGAATCTGGATCGACACCGAGCAACCCTTGATGCCGTCGTAGGGACGATCGGGTGGGCAGTCGGAAGCCAGCAACACCTGGCCGCCGATTTCCAGCCGCACGTGGATGAGCCAGTCGCGGGTTGCCGCCGGCATGTTCTCGCAGTCAGGCGCTTCGCCAAAGCGCATCATCCTGGTGATCTTGCCGCGCAGGCATTGCTCGTAGAACTTGAATGCCGCTTCGGCCTTGCCATCGAAGATGAGGTAGTTGGTCAGTTGCATGGGAATGCTCCGTCGGTTTTCCGTCGAGGCCGAATCGGGATCCGGCTCAAGATTTGGCAGCGACCTGCGCCCGCAGCCGCTCTTCCTGCTCACGCAGTTCGGGCGTCAACTCGGCGCCGAAATCCTCCGCCTCGAACACCTGGCGCAGCTCGATCTCGGTGCCGCCGTCGAATGGCGCACGCTTCAGCCATTCGATCGCCTCGTCCTTCGACTTCACCTGCCACAGCCAGAAACCGGCAACCAGCTCCTTGGCCTCGGCAAACGGCCCGTCGATCACCGTGCGCTGATGACCGGAGAACTTCACCCGCACGCCCTTCGAGCTGGGTTGCAGGCCTTCTCCCGCCAGCATGATGCCGGCCTTCACCAGTTCCTCGTTGTACCTGCCCATCTCGGTCAGCAGTTGCTCGCTCGGCATCACCCCGGCTTCCGAGTCCTTGTCCGCTTTCACTATCACCATGAATCGCATCGTCGTGTCTCCTTGAAGTTCTGGATGGGAGTCTGGACCGGATTACCCGAAATCCCTGCTCTATCCATCCGACGAACGGGACATGGCCAAATCGACATGATCGGCGCATCTATCCATCGCAAACGCCGAGACGATGACCCTGCACACTCAACGCGACAATCCCCCCGCACTCGGAGACAATCGCCGGATGAGTGAATACGAGTACCGCCAGCCGTGAGCGCGCCCCAGCCATCGCCCGTGGCGGCCCCGATCGAACCCGGCCTGATGGTGCTCCACGGCAACCGGCTGGAGGATCTGCGCGACCTGCTCACCGCCTGGCTGGCCCGCGCGCCACTCAAGCCACTGGAAAACGAGCTGATGCTGGTGCAGAGCAACGGCATCGCACAGTGGCTGAAACTGGCGTTTGCACGCCCGGCCGAAGCCGGCGGGCTGGGCATCAGTGCCGCGATCGAGGTGCAGCTACCGGGACGTTTCTTGTGGGCGGCGTATCGCGCCGTATTGGGCCGGGACGCAGTGGCAGCGACCTCGCCGTTCGACAAGTCGCGACTGGCCTGGCGACTTCTTCGGCTGATTCCGCAACATCTGCACGAGGAGGATTTTGCGCCGCTGCGTGATTTCCTCGGCGACGATCCTGACTGGCGCAAGCGCCATCAGCTGGCCCTGCGCGTGGCCGACCTGTTCGATCAATACCAGGTCTATCGCGCCGACTGGCTGGACGATTGGGAGCATGGCCACGATGTGCTGCACGATGAATTGCGCGGCAGCCGCGCGCCGGTCAGCGATGAGCAGCGCTGGCAGCCACGGCTGTGGCGCCTGTTGCTGGATGATGTCGGTGCTGCCCGGCGCGACCAGCACCGCGCCGGCGTGCATCGCGCGTTTCTCGCACGCGCAGCGGCGTTGAGCGAACGACCATCCACCCTGCCGCGACGCATCGTGGTGTTCGGCATATCGTCGCTGCCACAGCAAACGCTGGAAGCGCTCACCGCGCTGGCGCGCTACTCGCAGGTGCTGCTGGTGGTCGCCAATCCGTGCCGGCATTACTGGGCCGACATCATCGAGGACCGCGAGCTGCTCAAGGCCAGCCGGCAGCGGCAAGTGGGCAAGCCCGGCCTGCCGCCCACGCCGCGCTACGAGGATCTGCACCTGCACGCCAACCCGCTGCTTGCCGCCTGGGGCAAGCAGGGGCGCGACTACATCCGCCTGCTCGATACCTTCGATCAGGCCGACGACTATCGCCATCAATTCGCCGCGATCGGCCGCAGCATCGACCTGTTCCACGATGTCGGCGAGGACAGCCTGCTGCATCAGGTACAACAGGCCATCCTCGACCTGCAGCCGCTGCCGGTCCAGCGCCGGCCATGGCGCGATACCGACGCTTCGCTGCGCTTCCACGTCACGCACAATCCGCAGCGCGAGGTGGAAGTGCTGCACGACCAGTTGCTGGCGATGTTCGAGCAGGCCGCGCGTGATGGCATACCGCTGGCGCCACGCGACGTGATCGTGATGGTGCCGGATATCCAGACCTATGCGCCGCATGTGCAGGCGGTGTTCGGCCGGCTGCCCGCCGACGACCCGCGTCGCCTGCCGTACAGCGTGGCCGACCAGTCGTCACGTGCCAACGTGCCGCTCCTGGTGGCGCTTGAGCATCTGCTGGCGCTGCCCGAATCGCGCTTCACGGTCAGCGACATGCTCGACCTGCTCGATGTCCCCGCACTGCGCGCACGTTTCAACCTCGACGAAGGCGGGCTACCCACGCTGCGCCGCTGGATCGAGGATGTCGGCATCCGCTGGGGTCTGGACGCGGCACAGAAGGAGAGTCTCGAGCTGCCGGCGCTGGAACAGAACAGCTGGCGCTTCGGCCTGCGCCGGATGCTGCTCGGCTATGCGGTGGGCGACGGCGAATCGCTGGACGGGATTGCGCCCTACGCCGAAGTCGGCGGTCTCGATGCGGCCCTGCTGGGCCCGCTGAGCCTGCTGCTGGATCGGCTGGAGCACTACTGGCAGCTGCTGCGCACGACGGCCACGCCAGCGGCGTGGTGCGAACACCTGCGCGCACTGCTGGACGACTTCTTCGACAGCGGCGATGACGACGACAGCGTGCAACTGAGCCGACTGCACGATGCGCTTGACGCATGGCACGAGGCCTGTGCCGAAGCCGGCTTCGCCAGCTCGGTTCCGCTCACCATCGTGCGTGAGCACTGGCTGCAGGCAATCGACGAAAGCCGACTGTCGCAACGCTTCATGGGCGGCGCCGTGAGCTTCGGTACGCTGATGCCGATGCGCGCCATTCCGTTCCGTGTGGTTTGCCTGCTCGGCATGAACGATGGCGATTACCCACGCCGGCAGACGCCGCTCGATTTCGACCTGATGACACAGACCGGTCACAGCCGCCCCGGCGACCGCTCGCGCCGCGAGGACGACCGTTACCTGTTCCTCGAAGCCCTGCTATCCGCCCGCGATGCGTTGTACATCAGCTGGGTCGGCCGCAGCGCGCGCGACAACAGCACGCTGCCACCGTCGGTACTGGTCGGCCAGTTGCGTGACTATCTGGCCACCGGCTGGTGTCGCGATGGCACGCCATCCGATGACCATGAGGCCGGCGTGCAACTGCTGGCTGCACTCACCACCGAGCACCCGCTGCAACCGTTTAGCCGCCGCTATTTCGGTGCCGACGATGATGCACGCCTGTTCACCTACGCCCACGAGTGGCAGCAAGCGCATCGCGTCGCACCTGAATCAGCAAATTCGTCGGCGCTCACTCCGTGGCAACCCGACAGCGCACTGAGCCTCGAGCAGTTGCAGCGCTTCCTGCGCAAGCCGGTGGCGTACTTCTTCAACCAGCGGCTGAAGGTGTATTTCACCGAGGCGACCGACGACGTACTCGATGACGAACCGTTCGCGCTCGATGGCCTGGAGCGTTACGGCGCGACCCGCGCGGTGCTGCACGCGGCAATCGACCCGGCCGTCATCACTGACCCGGACAACGCCATCACCCACGCCACCCAGCGCCTGCATGACGAAGGCCTGCTGCCGCCCGGCGGTTTCGGTGCCGCACTGCAGGCGGAGATCGCCGAACAGGCGCATGCGCTCGCGCTCACCTGGCGCGATGCCTGCCTGCACTGGCCGTTGACGGACGACACGCACGAGCTGCGCTACACCAGCGATGGCTTGCTGGTCGAAGACTGGTTGATCGACCTGCGCCACGACGGTGCCGGCCATCTGCGGCGACTCGAACTGCTCAGCGGCACGCTGCTGGCCAGGGATGGAACCCTGCGCCACGAAAAATTGCTACCGGCATGGATCATCCATCTGCTGGCGAACGCCTGCGGGCTGGCGATGCAGACCCAGGTGATCAGCGCCGATGTACAACCCACGCTGCGCGCACTGACACGTGAGGTCGCTGTCCAGCTGCTCGACCAGTTGCTGGCCGCCCTGCGTGCCGGCATGCAGTCGCCATTGCCGATTGCCCGCAAGACTGCGTATGCGTGGCTGCAGGCCGCCAGCTCCGACAAGAACGCCGCTGCTGCGGGAGCCCTCTGCTACGAAGGCAGCGCCTTCTCTCCGGTGCCGGGCGAGCGCATGGAAGATCCCTGTCTCACCCGCGCGTGGCCGGATTTTTCGGCGATGCATGCAGGCGGTTTCGAGCACTGGCTGCCGCTGTATCAGGCGCTGATCGACGCTGTATTGCCGAGGGAGGGCGCGGCATGAATCGCCCCGCCCCGCTCGACCCGTTGCAATTGCCCTTGCACGGCACCCGATTGATCGAAGCCAGCGCCGGTACCGGCAAGACCTGGACGATCGCCGCGCTGTACCTTCGCCTGGTGCTCGGCCACGGCGAGAACGCCACCCCGCTGCTGCCGCCGCAGGTATTGGTGATGACCTTCACCAAGGCCGCCACCGCCGAATTACGCGAGCGCATCCGTACCCGCCTGGACAAGGCGGCAGCGGCGTTCCGCGGTCATGGCCCCGCCGACGATTTTCTTGCTGCCCTGGTCGCAGCCTATCCCGACTTGAATGCTCGCGCCCGCGCCGCGCGCCAACTGGAGCTGGCCGCGCAATGGATGGATGAGGCCGCCGTGCACACCATCCATGGCTGGTGCCAGCGCATGCTCAGCCAGCATGCGTTCGACAGCGGGCATGCGTTCGTGCAGAACGCCACCAGCGACGAAAGCGAGTTGCTGGCTGAGGCCGTACGCGACTACTGGCGCCGGCAATTCTTCACGCTCGATCGCAATGATGCCGAACTGATCACGCGGCTGTGGGCGAACCCGCGCAAGTTGCAGCAGGATGTGCGCTCCCTGCTGCGCCAGCCACTGGAAAACCTGCGATTGGATGGCCATACGCTGCCGGTCATCACGGATCTTCAGGCGACAATCGCAGCCACGCTGACACCCTTGCGCGAGGCTCGGCAACATGCCCGCGCGCTGTGGCTCGCCGATGCCGATGCGATCGCAGCGTTGCTCGACACTGCGATACAGGCGAAGGCGCTCAGCGGTGCCACCTACAAGCCGGCACACTTTCCCGATGACATGATGGCGCTGCGTCAGTGGGCAGCCAGCGGCACCGCGTGCGACGAAAAGATCCTGCAACGCTATGCACAGCGCAAGCTCACCACCGCGACCAACAAGAACGGGATCACGCCGGAGCATCCTGCATTCACGGCAATTGATCGGCTGCTCGATGCGCAGCATGCCAGCGAGACACTCAAGCCGCTGATTCTCGCCCATGCCGTGCCGTGGATCGCCGGCCAGCTGGAGGCCACCAAGCAGCGCCTGGCCCAGCTCGGTTTCGACGACATGCTCAAACGCCTCGACCAGGCCCTGCACGGCCGCCGTGGTGCCCAGCTGGCGCAGACTATCGCCAGCCAGTATCCGGTCGCGCTGATCGACGAATTCCAGGACACCGACCCGCTGCAGTGGCGCATCTTCCAGCGCATCTACGGCGAGCGGAGCGAGACCGGCCTGCTGCTGATCGGCGATCCCAAGCAGGCGATCTACGGCTTCCGTGGTGCCGACATCCACACCTATCTGCGTGCGCGTGGCAGCGCCGTCCAGCCGACCTGGACACTCGACACCAATTACCGTTCCACCCAGTCGATGGTGGATGCAGTCAATCGTGTGTTCGGGTTTGCCGAGCAGCATCCGCAAGGCGCCTTCCTGTTCGGCAAGGGTAATCAGGGACTGCCATTCCTGCCGGTGCACGCGAAAGGCCGCAAGGAACACCTGCAGCTGCATGGCCAATCCATGCCTGCGCTGCGGCTGGCGGTGACACCGGACGCCACCCCGATCAGCAAGAGTGCCTATCGCAAGATGATGGCCGAACATGCCGCGGCGACCCTGGTGCAATGGCTCGACGCAGCCGGCCACGGCGACTGCGGTTTCGTGACCGCGGATGGCCTGTTCACCGCGCTGGTGCCCGGTGACATTGCGATCCTGGTGCGTACCGGCAGCGAGGCCAGCGAGATGCGCAATGCGCTGCAGTCACGCGGGCTGGCCAGCGTCTACCTGTCCGATCGCGACTCGGTCTATGCCTCGCCCGAGGCACGCGACCTGCTGCTGTGGCTGCACGCCTGCGCCGAACCCGGCTCCGATCGCGCGATGCGCGCCGCGCTGGCCACGCCGACGCTGAGCCGGGACTATGCCGAGCTCGACCGGCTCAACCTGGACGAATCGTACTGGGAGCATTGCGGCGACCGCTTCCGTCAACTGCACGATGGCTGGCTGCGTCATGGCGTGCTGGCCATGCTGCACGACCTGCTGCACCTGTTCGACCTGCCGGCGCAGTTGCTGACCCGTGCCGATGGCGAGCGGGCGCTGACCAACCTGCTGCATCTGGCCGAACTGTTGCAGCAGGCAGCCACGACGCTGGACGGCGAACACGCCCTGATCCGTCACCTCGCCGCACAGATCGACCTGACCGATGACCACCAGGCCGACACCGCCGACGAGAAGATCGTGCGATTGGAAAGCGAGTCTGCCCTGATCAAGGTGGTGACCATCCACAAGTCGAAGGGATTGGAATATCCGCTGGTGCTGCTGCCCTTCGTGTGCGGCCTGCGCGAGCTGAAGCAGGACGACAGCTTTGTCTGGCATGACGATGACACCCAACCGGCGCTGGATCTGCGGCCTTCCCACGCGGCCTTGGAGCAGGCCGATCGCGAACGCCTGCAGGAGGATCTGCGCCTGCTATACGTCGCGCTGACCCGCGCCCAGCATGCCTGCTGGCTGGGCGTCGCCAATCTCAAGGACGGCCAGAAGAAGGCCTCGGGATTGCACAAGTCCGCATTCGGTTATGTGCTGTCCGGTGGCGAGCCGATCGAAGAATCGGCATTTTCCGAACGACTCGATCTGTTGCAGTACGGCCATCCAGACATCCATATCGAATCGCTGCCAACCGATGCCGACACCCGACGTTACCGGCCCACTATCACGATCCTTCCCGCCCGACCGGCGCGCGATTACCACGGCGAACCGATCGAGCCGTGGTGGATCGCCAGCTACAGCGCACTGAAAGTCGCCGAGGCTGAATCCAGCACACGCCCGCATGCGCCGGAAACCGCGCAGCAAGACGTGCTGGCTGAAGCCAGCGTCGAACGACCGGACCATTCCACGCCGACCGGCCTCGACCTCAGCCTGAGCATCCACAACTTCCCGCGTGGCGCCGAGCCCGGCACCTTCCTGCATGGTCTGCTGGAATGGGTAGCCGATGAAGGCTTCGCCAACTGCACTCACGCAACGCCCGAACTGGAAAGCCTGATCGCCCGACGCTGCCAGCGCCGCGGCTGGCAAGCATGGATCAATCCGCTGGCGGCATGGCTGCCAGCCTTCCTGGGCACGCCACTGCGCTTGCCTGACGGCGGTCACATGGCGTTGGCCGCACTGACCGATGCGAACGCCTATCGTGCCGAGCTGGAGTTCTGGTTCGAGGCGCATCGCGTGGACACGCTCGCGCTGGATCGGCTGATAACGGCGCACACGCTGGAAGCACGCCCGCGGCCGGCGCTGTTGCCCGATCGTCTCAACGGCATGCTCAAGGGTTTCATCGACCTGATCGCCGAGCACGACGGCCGCTACTTCATCGTCGACTACAAATCCAACTGGCTCGGTGCCGAAGCCTCCGACTACAGCACTGAGGCGATGCGCGACTCGGTACTGCACAGCCGCTACGAACTGCAATACGCGATCTACACGCTGGCGCTGCACCGGCAACTGCGCGCGCGCCTTCCGGATTACCGCTATGAACAGCACATCGGCGGCGTGCTCTATCTCTACCTGCGCGGAGTCGATGGCGACGGTCACGGCGTGCACAGCGAGCGCTTGCCGTACGCGCTGATCGACGCGATGGACCGGTTGTTCGCCCAGGGAGGGTCGCCTGATGTCGCATGATGCCTTGTTCGAACTGCTCGATCAGGCCGTCGCGACGCTGCGACTGCGACCGCTGGATATCGCGCTGGCGCGCTTCCTCGCCGAACGCGATCGCGATGCCGCACCGGGCTTGCTGTGGCTGGGCGCCCTGCTCAGTCGTCAACTCGCCGATGGCCACCTCTGCCTCGACCTTGAGGCATTGTCGGCACTCGCCGACGAACAGGACTGGCCGCCCGGCTGGCGACCGTTGTTGCGCGCGACCACCGAAAACCCGGCAGCACTGTCTCGCTCGCCGCTGGTCGCCGATGGCCACAGCGGCTATCCGGCTAGCGCACCGCTGGTACTCGACGGCACGCGACTGTATCTGCGCCGCTACTGGAATCACGAACGTCAGGTGGCCGCCGCGATCCGCGCACGCCTGGCCCAACCGCAAGCCATGCCCGAACAACTCGCCGACGAACTCACACGACTGTTTCCCGCGCACGCCGACAAAACACCTGACTGGCCGAAGATCGCCTGCGCGCTGGCGGCACGTGGCACATTCACGGTGATCACCGGCGGCCCCGGCACCGGCAAGACCACCACCGTGGTGCGCCTGCTTGGCCTGCTGCAGACACTGCAACTGCGCCAGCATGCACGTCCCTTGCGGATCCGGCTGGCCGCCCCCACCGGCAAGGCCGCGGCGCGCCTGAACGCATCGATTGCCGCGCAGATCGCCCAGCTCGACGTGGACGACGCGACCCGCGCCGCGATTCCCGCCGAGGTCGTCACCCTGCATCGCCTGCTCGGCGCGCGGCCGGATACCCGTCGTTTCCGCCACGACCGCGGCAATCCGCTGCATCTGGATCTGCTGGTGGTCGACGAGGCCTCGATGATCGACCTGGAAATGATGTCCGCCGTACTCGCCGCGCTGCCCCCAACGGCGCGGCTGATCCTGCTCGGCGACAAGGATCAACTCTCCTCGGTGGAAGCCGGTGCCGTACTCGGCGACCTGTGCCGCCGCGCCGAGGCAGGCCATTACAGCGCGGCCACGGCCGACTGGCTGCACGAAACCACCGGCTCCGACATTCGTGCCTTCGTCTGCGATGACGCGCAGCCGCTGGATCAGCAATTGGCGATGCTGCGGCACAGCCATCGCTTCGGCGACAGCAGCGGCATTGGCCAACTCGCGCGCGCCGTGAACGCCGGCGACACTGACCGCGTGCATGCGCTGCTGGCCGCGCCGTCAACCGACCTCGCCTGGCTGCCCATCAGCCAACACAAGCAACTGGCCGAGCTGGCCATCGATGGTGGCGACGCGCATCTTTCGGTCAATGACGGCAGCACGATCCATCACGAGCGAGCCGTCGGCTATCGCCACTATCTGGAACTGCTGCGACGCGAACGCCCTGCTTCCGCCATCGATGCCGCCGCGCATGACCACTGGGCACGCGACGTGCTGCAGGCGTTCAACCGCTTCCAGTTGTTGTGCGCATTGCGCCAGGGGCCACACGGCGTGGAAGGGCTCAACGAGCTGATCGCCGATGCGCTGCATGCGCAGGGACTGATCGAGAGCAGCCACGGTTGGTACGAGGGGCGCCCCATCATGCTCACCCGCAACGACTACAGCCTCGGTCTGGCCAATGGCGATGTCGGCATTTGCCTGCGCAAGCCGGACGAGCGTGGCCACTTGCGTCTGTCGGTGGCGTTTCTCGCCAGCGCCACGGCTGACTCGACCAGCAGCACGCGCATTCGCCATGTCGTGCCCGCACGCCTCGGCGAAGTCGCCACCGTCTACGCGATGACCGTACACAAATCGCAGGGTTCGGAGTTCGAGCACACCGCGCTGGTACTGCCTACCGAAACCAGCAACGTGCTGACCCGCGAACTGCTCTACACCGGCATCACCCGCGCCCGGCGCTGGTTCAGCCTGATCGGCAGCGAAGCCATCGTCGATCTCGCCACCCGCCAGCGCACCCGCCGTTACTCGGGGTTGGCCGAACGGCTATCCACCGATTGAGATGTTCCATGAAAGCGCGCGCCACCGGCCTCCTGTGATCCTGGAGAGGTCCACATGGTGACCTACAGCACCGTCAGATCTGTGTCCGCAGCGACAGCAGACTACCCGACACAATCAAGTCGGTGAGCAGGACTCGCCCGCCCCGACCGTCGATGTCTGCACGCTACCCGATGCATTCACGCCCAACGCATTACCAGGCACCGCCGTAGTACTGATGCCGGTGCCGTTCGTGCCATCACGATGGCAGGCCACGAATTTCAGCGTGGACCCATTGGGATTGAGCTGGCCTTGCTGACCGAACGTGATGACCGTGTTGCCCAAATACTGAACCGATATGCCCGGCTGTGCGGGGATGGCGCGCAACAAGATCGACGACTCGTCATACGCCTTGTTGGCCGAGGCTGTCCCCGCTGGATAGGTATAGACGATCCAGCCCGGATCGAAAGCCTGCCCGCCCGGCGTGCACGAATCACCCGTGCTGCTAGGGCACATCGACACCAGCTGTCCGCGCGTAATCGCCTCGGTACGGGCATACGCCAAACTCGCCAGTAGCGCGTTGCTGGTTGAGCTGACCTGATTGCGGTGGATCACGTCGCGAAAGCTGGGCACGGCAATCGCCAGCAGGATCGCTGCGACGGTGATCGTGATCATCAGTTCGAGCAGGCTGAAACCATGTTGGCGGGTCAACCGATTCATGGCCCTCACCAGCAATGGCCGTTGGTGTTGAAGTTGGCATCGCTTGCCGCTGGCAATTTGACTCCGGCATTGCTGATCGACAGCGCGCTGCACGCATCCCTGGCCTGTGCACCTATCGGTGTCGCTGTCGCGACAAACACAGCGGAACTGTTGCCTGCCGGATCCGCCTCTACCTGGATCTGTGCCGAGTAATAGCCCTTTTCCGATATCGCCGGATTGGCATAGCCGAGTCCCGGTGTGCCACTGAGCGATCCGTATTGATTGTTCGTCGCGTAGTAGCGCTCCTGTGCATTGGCAATCTGCAACAGCAGCTGCTGGCCATCCGGCCGACGGGCGCGATACGCATAGCGTCCATAGGCCGGAATCGCGATGGCTGCCAATACCGCAATGATCACCACCACGATCATCAGTTCGATCATGGTGAAACCGCGCTGCCCGCTCACCGGGTTCCCATGGTCGTCAATCATTGTTCAGCTCCCGCCATGAGCGACGACGCCAGACAGCATCGTTGATGTTGAGCGCCGAGCCACTGCCGGACAACTTCAATCCCGGGATCAGCACGGTGCCACCGCCAATCGTCGTCACCAACGGGACGGAACCCGTGGTGCGCGGATTGTTGACGCGACCACCAACCACCGAGGTATCTCCGGCTCCTGTGCCTCCCCAACCCGTCACGGCCGGACCGCTCAGGCCACCACCCGATCCGCCTGTGGCCGCGTTCACCGCCATGACCGCACCCTGGATGCTCGCGTCACACGGATCGTTGGTACCAGGAATCAGGGTCTGGATGACCACACGCCCGGTATCGAACAGCGCACCTGGCGTGACCACCACGCGTTCACCCGCCGAGGATGTGCTCGGGCCCAGGTTGAAATACCAGCCCTTCTTGTCCATGCCCACCGGGTAGTTGGTGAGGCCGCGGGCAACTGTCTTGCCATCAGCCGCCGTCTTCTCACTCAACGTCTGCTGCACCAGATCCGATGGCGTGACGATCGAGCCCATGTCACGGATACCGTAGACCGCCTGCATCGCCGAACTGCCGCTGGTGTTGTCGCTGGCTCCCAGGTATTTGCCGGTACCGAACACCGCGATGAACCTGTTGGTGGCCGGATCCCCGAACAGGCGCGGCATCGAGGTGATCGGCTGCTTGCCGACCAGTGCCGTGCCTGGCTGATAGGCCAGCGTGATCACCCAACTGGACGGATTGGCATCGCCGAGATCGAAGCGCCACAGGTTGCCGTCCAGATCGCCTGCAAACGCCACGTCATCGATCTGGTCATCGTTGTAGTCACCCAGCACGGGTGTCGCCAGGCCATGGCTGACCACCGTACCGCTCGCGGCCGAATCGGAGGTCTTGATCTCGCGAATCAGCTTGCCGGTCTGCGCGTCGACCACAAACAGCGAGCTGAAGGTATTCGCGGCAGCGGCCGGTGATGTGCAGTTGGCGGCAGTGAACGGCGCCTTGCTGCAATCCGGGAAATAACCAGCCGGTATCAAAACCGCCCACTTGCCGTTGTTCAGACGACCGATGTTTGGCTGGCCATACGTATAGCCCAGGTTGGATGGCTTGCCGCCGGCCACATTCGGCATGTCGGCATTGAACTCCCACAGTACCTTGCCGACGCCCATCGTCGTCGGATCGGTAATGTCCAGGGCATAGACACCACGTCCGCCAAGGCGCAGTCCACCGACGAGGATGGTGTGCCAGCCCTTCAAGGTTGCCACGGGCGAGGTGGTATCCGTGCGGAAGAACACATCACGGCTCACCGGCACGCCATCCACCGTCGGCATGAACTTGAAGTTGCTTCTCGTCGTGAGGTTGCCGAGATTCGCGTAGACCGAGCGTGGCACGTAGGCAAACAGCTCCTTGCCGGCACCGGCCGTGGGCTTGATCACGCTGAGCGACACGGACGTGTCCTCGTACTGGGATGCATCGAAGGCGTGCAGCATGCCGTCGTTCGCACCCACGTAGACCACCGGCTTGCGCGTCAGGTGATCCTTCACGAAATACTCGTAGCTGTGGCACGTCGACGGCGAAGTCGTACCGCAATCCGCACTGTCCCCGTCCACTGCGGTCCACTCGGGCGAATCTGTCGGCCAGGTATTGCGGTAGCCGCTGGACGGATAGGTCACATAGAGCGCCTGCGAGCCGATGATGGCTCCCAGCAGATGCGAACGCTGGCGGAAGGTGGTGCCCTCCCTGGAGCGATCACCGCGCAGATAGTCCACGCGTGTCTGACCAGTATCATTGGTGCCACTGTCGATACTGGCCGGTGAGCCGCTCAGCAAGGTCTGCCCGGCCGTATCCAGGTCGGTGAAGGTCTTGAATTCGACACCGCCGTCGAAGCCACCGTCAGCAGCTGCCTTCGCCGTGAAGATGGCTCGCCCGGATGGAGGCGTCCTGGTGGCATCGTCGAGAATTGCCCCTGCATCCCACGCTGCCGCCGTGCCGGTCGTGCCGTCCGTATCCACGGCGACAGCCTGCAAGGTACCGGTCCAATCGGCCGAGCTGTAACCCGTACTGAAGCCAAGCGCACCAGGCACCAGTACCGAAGTGTTGACGGCACCGGTGGTGGCCGGCGCGCTGCGCGCACTGATATTGGTCAGGATCGAACTGAGTTGATCCACCAGATTTTGCGGATTACCGGCATTGAAGTAGGCGCCTCGGCTGTTGATGGCAGCGTGCCAGGTATCGTCGATGCCCTCTGCCGCATTGTTGGCAGGCGTCGTCCAGCCAGTATTGCCAGTGGAGTTTTTCTGTCCCTGCCGCAACGCACAGATGTCATTGCTCGCGTTCTTGACGCAATCCACATCCCCCGAATAGGTGAGTTTGCCCGGCACACCCAAGGTGACCATGTACTCGACCATATGCGGCCAGTTGGCGGGGTCGTTGTTCGGATTGAAATATTTCTCCAACGCAGTCGAAGTTGCTCCGCCCAGCACTCCTGTCGTGGTGTCGGGCATATAAGGAGGCACGACCTTGCCATTGGTTGGATCGTAGAGATCTGGGCGAAGGTTCGTTGCCCAGTAATTGAAGGCAATATTGGCCTGCGACGAAGTCAGTTTCGTACCCTGCACATTCCAGAACACCCGCGATTCGGCAGCGGTCACGCCGTACTTCGTGCCATCCGGCAACGTGAGTGCAGTCTGCGAGTCAGAAAATCCAGATGGGAGTGTCGGGTTGTCTTCGTTCCAGTAACCATCCGTTACCAGCATGTGGAAATTCTGCCGGCAAACCAGTTCGCTGCCATCGGCGCCAGTCTTCTGCGGTGGATCCCAATACGGGTCATGCAAATCGCCGCTGCCACCGGTATTGCCAACTTTGGTAGCGCTGTTGTAACCGCGCTGGAAAAATTTGCCGGCACGAATTGCCGATGCACGGGCGGGCGTGGTATCCGTCGCGTTTACGCCGAATATCCAGTTGAAGAATGCACTTCGATAGCAGTTGGGCGATGTCCTGAATGGTGCTGTTGCTTGCAGGGAAATGGTTGATGGATTGACGGAACTTGCATTGCACACCGGCGAGTTCAGATCGAGCAGGCTGGTGATGATCGTGCTGTCCTGCAGATAGAACGTACCGTTCGTATACAAGTTCTGCCATGCCACCCGGAACGCGTTGCCAAAGCCACCGGTCGGTGTTGAACTGCCCAGGCCGCCGAAGACGCGCGAGAGTGCCGTGCGTGTCATCAAGTTGCGGGTACGGTAATAGGCATACCAGTTGGCGAAGTTCTGCCACTGGTTCACCGTGACGCCATTTATGTTGGCATTGGTATTGGGGACCGGCACGGCCTCCCAATTCGCCGCGGTGTAAAGCGTCTTCTGGCCGCCACTCGTTCCCGTGGTGGGGCGCCCATAGCTGTCCACCGCGATCGTGGTGCCCGACTTCAAGCGGTAATAGTAGGGGCCGCCGTCCGGATAAGCATTGCCATCGGACCCCTTCTTGCTGCTGTCCATCGGGGACGTGGAGTCGTAGCCACATTTCCATCGTTTGTCGCCAAGACTCTGCGGCGCAGGAAAATTGCCGTTTGTTGTCTGTGAAGACTTGGTCGGCCTGTTCGTCTGCGTGGAATACCACCCTTTTCCTGTCGGAAAGACGCCATAGACCCAGGTATTTGCATAGTCCGTGTTGGATCCCGTGCCAATCCAATACCAACCAGACTGCGGCGCGATAGTACTTTTAGTTCCAGTCAAATCAGTGGCTGCGGTCGTATCGAACGACCCACCTGGGTTGTCGTTGTAACCGCCCAGAGCATCCAGTGCCTTCTGGTTGTACGGTCGATTTACCCCAATACCGTCCTGGGGCACGATTTTCAGCGCACGGTCGGCTTGTGGGAACACCGAGCCGTCTGCCCTTGCAGGTGGCGTATAGAGCACATTGGGGTTGTAGTACACGCCATTCATCGCACTCGCGAGAATGTTGCTGGCATGGGTGACCCGCGGATCAATCACACCGGCACAACGCCACTGCCCCGTCCAGCTGCCATCGTCAAATGGCCGTTTGTCGCCCATGTAGTTGTTGGCCATCGACCCCGAGTCATCGAAGGTGACCACGATGTTCGGTGCCACAGCCTGGGTGTCGTTCGGTGGTGTAGGGCTGAGTTCCACTGCTGCGATCGGTGCCGTACTTGCTGCGGCAGGGGCCGCACCCGCAAAGGCCGAGAACACCCAGATCGGTGCAACTTGCGCCTCGGCTTCAGGCGCGAAAGGAGCCGACAGCCCACCAAGCAGGGTCAGCGCGAAACCAAGCGCAGCGACATGCCTGGAACCAGATACGAAATCACGGATACGCATGGTGCAGATGCTCCGGCTCAATTGCTCTTGGCGGCGAACGTGCTTTCCAGCACGCGCATGGTGTTCTTGTCGCCACCCGTGGCGCGTGCAGTGACGCGGTAGACATGGCGGCTGGTGCTGCCGACGCCGGTTCCACCGCTGCCGGTGGAACCCGATTCGTGCAGGCCGCCGCTGACACCAGGCGGCAACTCCACACCCATGTCCTCGATGAGGTAGACCGGGTTGTTGGCGAGTCTGGACGTCTCATAACCGCTGCTTGGCGCGGTGTAGTTGACGCTGTTCCCCGGCCCGCGATGGGTCTGCGCCCCGGTGGCTATCCACGTGGGACTGGTACGGAATTTGGTTACCGTGCCGGTCTTGCCGTAGACGGCGGCATTCGCCGGGTCATAGCGGTAACAGCCACCTGAAAGGACACCGCTACCGCATAGCAGCGGTGTCGAGGTGAGTTTCAACGTGCTGGTCCACAGGGTCCATTCCGCACCGCGCAAGGCGGTATCCGCACTGATCTCCGCCAGCTGCGCATTGCGCAGGCCACCCGCCATGCGTTCCTGCAGCAGCGACCGTCCCGATGCGCTCATCGCCAGGATGGTCAGCAGCAACAGGAAGATCAGCGCAACGACCAGCACTGCGCCGCGCTGCGCGTATCGCCGACTTTGATGAAAACGTGCCTGCATCATGAAGTGCTCCGGTTCGTGGGAGAGATACACGTGGCTGACCGCGACATCACGGATTGAAGTTGCGCACCGAGACCACGGCGGTGAATTCGCGGCGGATCATCGGATCCACAAAACCCTGGTCGCTCGGCTTGATGGCGTGCGCCGAAGGTGCGACCGGCCTGGGCTGGCCATCGATGCCGTAGCTGTAGGCCAGCTCGGATGCGGCAAGCGTGTACAGCGGGACCTGGCCGTCGATGACCATGTTCACCTCGATACTGCTGACCGCACGCCACAGGCATCCCGCAGTCGTGATGGCATTGGGCTCGGCGGGTGGACAGGTGATGCTGGCGGCCTTGTCGACATCGCCTGCGGGCAGGTAGCGGATCTTGCCGTCGGCATCCTGCACGCCATAACGGAAGTCCAGCCGCTCGACGCCGCGCACCAGTTCATCCTCGGAGCCGCCCGGCTTGCCGGCACCACCGTTGACGCGACGGATCAGGGCACCGGTCTTCTGGCCGTTGCCGTCGTCAACCACCTTCGCGTAATAGGTGACCGTCTGGTAGTCGCGGTTGAAATCGAACACCTTCGGTGCCGACAGCGGCTGCTGTGGCGCAGGGATGGCAAGGTTGCCGGCTGGATCGGGCGTCAACGTGTTGCCGGCCTTCGTCACGGCGAAGACCTGGGCGTTGGAGCAATCGGCCAGCATGGCAAGATCGCCCGCCGCGAAATCGGCGGTCGATGGCTCGCTGGAAGTAGCCTGCCCCAGCGTGATGCTCTGCATGACATTGGGACTGGCGGTGTCCACCGCCAGATGAGTGCCGGTGACGCTGTCATCGACGACTGCCCAGCCGCGCGAGGCATTCACGTAGCGCACCGTGATTACATCGGTGCCGACAACGCGATTGCCCACGACCGTGCCCATGTCGGGAATGCCGGCGACTGTCGCATGCGGATCGACCGGCTTGCAGGTGCTGCCCGTCTTGCCGCAATCGTAGCCACGCATCGACAGGTAGGACGGAAGCGAATAGGGCGCCGAAGGGGCCGACGGATAGCTGTTGCCACCGCTGCTGGTGCCCCAGCCTGTGCTCACATCAGCCATCGCCGTGACGAGGCTCTGGGCATATACCTTCGGCGCCCGCAGACCATCCAGGTACACCTGCGATGCCGCGGCAGCCTTCGCAACACCGCCGGAATTGGTGCAGTACTGGCCGTTGGCCATACGCAGGTCACCCTTGAGTCGAGTGACCGCGAAACGCCCTTCCTCCTGCAGGCGTGCCAGCTGGTTCTGCGCGCGATTGCTTTTGGCGGTCGACGTGAACACGGTGACGATGCCGGCCGCCACGATCAGACCCAGCACCATGGCTACCATCAGCTCGATCAAGGTAACGCCGGCCTGCCGACAACGAAGACCAGCCATCGTCAGGGTCATCATGGCTGGAACTCCCAGTCGAACGTCTGCATCTGGGCAACGCGATGATCCTTGTCACCTGTCCCTTGCTCACTCCACTGGACGCGCATCTTGCATGTGCCCCCGTAAGGTGGACGCATGCCGATCTGGCCTGGCGTGGCCGCCGGAGCCGAGGTGCTGGTCGAGGGTGGAATCCATGTCGCAGGCGCATAGCCGGCATTCCTGGCATCGCAATTGATTCTGGCTTTGGCGTTGGGCAGGAAGGTAGTGAGCTGACGGCTCCAGCTGCCCTGATCGGACTGCGCGAGAGCGGCAGGCGTGCAACCTGCGCTGCAGTCGGCGTTGGCTGCGGTACCTGCACTGACGGGATAACCCGACGAGTTGTAACTGCCGCTCCAGACGCCGACGGGGTTGGCGCTCATGCGGTCGGCCATGCTGCCGGCCAGAAAGGTCACCTGCGTGCGCAGGTAGGCTGCATGATTTGAACGGGTGGCCATCACCAGCAGGCCAGCCAGCCCGAGCAGGCCGATGCTGAAGATCAGCACCGCCATCATCACTTCGATCAATGAAACGCCGCGCTGGCTTGACCACCGTCGCATGCAGAGTCCCTCGCTGAGATTCTCTGCAACGTAACATCGTAAATTATTACGTCAATAACTTGCGGATGGACGGTAGCAAAACGCCGACGAACGGTAGATCGCCTGGTCAGATGGAAGCTCTGATAGTGAGGGTGCGTCGTACGAGCGGTTCGCAGTATCCGCCAGATCGCAATATCTTGAGGTGTATCGGCTCTGATTGCGCAATACACGGACAGGCTGATGGCCTTTCTACACTAGAGACAGGCCATCTGTGCCTTGATCAAATTCGAAACAGGGAGCAAGCGAAAGCATTCTCATCAAGCCATGCAGCAAAACTCCGGCAGGGACCGCAGGTTTCCATACGTGCAATCCAGCACATTTCCGGCATTAGCTCGGCGTGCAGGAGGCACCGGCAGCGATCGACGAGGTTTGTCCACTACCGAGGGGGCTTACTTGCAGCTCCACACCCGGCACCGTCGAGGTACTGGTGCCTGTGCCGCTGCTGCTGTCGCGATAGCAGGTTGTGAATTCCAGTGTAGTCGCAGCAGGGTCAAGCTGGCCTTGCTGCCCGAAGGTGATGACCGTAGTGCCCAGCGACTGGATAGACACGCCGCTCTGCGTGCCGGTCGCGCGCAACAGTATGTCGGTAGTGTCATACACCTTGTTGGCGGATGCCGCTCCAGCCGGGTAGGTATAGACAATCCAGCCCGGATCATACGTCTGCCCAGATGGGGTGCAGTTGGCTCCGTCCGAGCTTGGACACATCGACACCAGCTGCCCACGGGTTACCGCCTCGGTACGGGCATACGCCATGCTGGCCAGGAGTTCGTTACTCGCCGAACTGACTTGATTGCGATGAATCACGTCGCGGAAGCTGGGTACGGCGATCGCAAGCAGGATCGCTGCCACCAAGATCGTCACCATCAACTCGATCAGGCTGAAACCGCGTTGGCGATTGGACATGCAGGCCATGGCATTCACCAGCAGGTGCCATTGGTGGTGGTGCCAGATGACGTTTTGACCCCGGCATTACTGATGTTCAAGGTACCGCAATCATCCTTGGCCTGATCACCGCCAGCCACCGGCACCGCGGCGGCAACGAACGTCGCTGAAGCGGTGCCGGCGACCACGACGTCCGCAGCGTAATAGCCCTTTTCAGAAGGCGTAGGGTCGGTCGAATAGCCGATATCGGTTACCAGGCCGTACTTGTTGTTGGTCGCGTAGTAACGCTCTTCTGCGTTGGCGATACTCAGCAGCAGGTTCTGACCGTCCGGGCGGCGCGCTCGGTAGCCATACTTGGTGTAGATCGGCAAGGCGATCGCAGACAGTAAGGCGATGATTGCCACCACGATCATCAGCTCCAGCATGGTGAAACCACGCGATCGCTCCATGCACCATCCCCTGTCATTGGTCATTGTTCAACTCCAGCCAGGAACGCCGACGCCAGATCGGCGCATCGAGCGAAAGCGGCGTACCCGCATTGCTCTTTTTACCCGTCAACGTCATGCCAGGCAAGATCAGCGCACCGCCGCCCGCCTGTGTAGCCACCGGCAGGGTACCGCTGGTACGCACGTTATTGACGAGTGCACCGACATAAGGTGAGCCGCCGAGTGACTCCACACCTACGCCAGCACCACCCGTGGTGGCGTCGAAAGCCATCACGGCACCGTCAACACTGGGGTTGCAAGGATCAGAGCTGCCCGGTATGAGCGTCTGGATGATGACCGTATTACTGGCGAAGATCGCCGACGGCGTCACCACCACGCGCTCACCCGATTCGACGTTCAGTTTCATATACCAGCCGCCATCCGTCGCTGGCACCGCATAGCTGGTGACTTCGCGCAATGTGGCGCCCGCATTGGAAGTCGTGCTGCCGGCGGCTACTTCGGTCAACGTCTGCTGCACCAGCCCCTCGTTGCCGGAAACGCCGGAGGTGCCTGCCAAAGTGATCGTCACCGGGTTACCCGAACTGTCCAGTTCGTCACGGATGCCGTAGATCGCCTGCGTGGCGGTGTTGGACGAATCACTTGTACCCAGGTACTTGCCGGTGCCGAACACCACGATGAAGCGGTTGGTGGCTGGATCCGGGAACAGGCGCGGCATCACCGTGATCGGCTGCGCACCCTGTGTGGCCGGCTGGTAGGCCAGCGTCACCTTCCAGTTGGCAGGGCTCGGGTCGCTCAGATCGAAGCGCCACAGGTTGCCGGCAAGGTCGCCCGCGAAAGCCACGTCGTCGATCTGGTCGTTGTTGTAATCACCCAGCACCGGCGAACCCAGGCCGTAGCTGCTCACGCCGGTGAGATTGGAAGGTGTCTTCAGCTCCGCGATCATGGCGCCGGTCTGCGCGTCGAGCACGAACAGCGAGCTGTAGACCACGCCAGCGGAGTCCTTGGGCTGGGTGGGATAACCGGTGGTATTGCAGATGACCGGCTTGTCGGTCTGGCTGCAATCCGGGAAATAGCCACTGGGCACGATCACTACCCACTTGCCATTGGCCAGGCGGCCGACATTCGGCTGACCGTAGGTGAAACCGAGGTCGGTCGCCTTGCAGGTGGTGCCCTCCGTGGTGTTGCCGACCACCACACAACTTGACGATGGGGTCGAATCCGAGTCGAGCTCCCACAGCACCTTGCTGGAGGCATTCGCCTCGGTCACCTTGGTCGGATCCGTAATGTCGAGCCCATACACGCCGCGCCCACCCAGCTGCAGCCCGCCTGCCAGCAGTGAATGCCACTCGGCATGGCTGCTTTCGCTGAAGAACACATCACGCACCACCGGTGTACCGTCTACCGTTGGCGCGAAGGAAAAGCTGCTCGCACTGGTGAGGTTGCCCAGGCCGCTGTATGCCGCGCGCGGCACGTAGGCAAAGGTTTCGTTGCCCGCATTCGTGCCCGCGCTGTAGTTCGTGCAGAGGCCGGTGGTGGAACTGGTGGCCGTGCAGGTCGGTATTGGCGCATAGAACGCGTGCAACATGCCGTCGTTGGCACCTACGTAGAGCGTAGGCTCGCGCGCGGAGTGATCGCTGACGAAGGAGTCGTAGGACTTGTCATCCGTACCGTTGCTTGCCGTCTGTGCCGTGGCCTCGGGCGAACCGGACGGCCAGTTGTCCGTGTACCCGCTGCTGGGGTAACTCACATAGACCGCCTGCGAGTTGATGATGGCGCCAAGCAGGCTGTTACGCGTGCGCATGACGCTGTTGGCCTCCTCAGTACGGACACCACGCAGGTAATTGATGCGGGTGGTCTGCGTGTCATTGGTGCTGTCGGTGGAAGCCGGTGTCATGAGGCCCGTGCTTTCCGCGGTATCGAACGTGGAGCTCGATTCAAACGCCATGCCCGTGACGCTGCCACTGCTGCTCAGGCTGCCGGTGAGGATCGCCCGGTTGGCCGGCGGAGTGGTGGTGGAATTGGTGAGGTTCGAGCCTGCATCCCACATCTCGCTGCCGGTCGTGCCATCCGAATTCAGCACATAGGCCTGCAGCGTGCCCGTCCAGTTGACGGAGCTGTAGCCGATGTCGAAGGCCAGTGCACCGGTGGTCAGCACGCTGGCGTTGATCGCGCCGATCGTGGGGTTGGCGGCACGTGCAGAGATGCTGGTCAGCACGCTGGTCAGCTGGCTGACCAGCTCTGAAGGACTGCGCGCACTGAAGAACTGGCCGCGGCCATCGAGTGCCGCATGCCAGGTATCGTCGATGTTCGAAGCCAGACCGTTACCGGCACCGTCCGGCGTGGGCCAGCCGACGGCACCCAGCGACGTCTTGTTGCCTTTGCGCAAGGCACAGGCGTCCGACGAGCTGGAGATCTTGCAGTCGGTGTCAGTGGACTGGTTGAGCTGACCATTGACGCCCAGGCCGATCAGGTACTCGGACATGTGCGGCCAGGAGGCCGGATCGTTGGTCGGGTTGAAATAGATCTCGTTGCTGATGCCATTGGTCTGACTGAGGTTGGTCGATGACGTGCCCGGCGTGGCGGTGACTACGCCGGTCGTCGTGTCAGGCAGGTACGGTGTCACATACTTGTTGCTCGACGGCGCGTACAGATCCGGGCGCAAGTCCGTAGCCCAGTAGTTGAAGGCCAGATCGGACAGCGAGACTGCCGTGGTGCTGCCTTCGACGTCATGGACTGCCGCGTAGATGGACGCACCGCTGCTGAGGAATTTGTTGCCATCCGGCAAAGTCAGGCTGGATGTGGGCGCGGTGATACTGGCTACGGTCGGCAAACCGGTATCCGCATTCCACAGGCCATCGGTGACCAGCATGTGGAAATTCTGCCGGCACGCCAGTTCGTTGCCGGGGTTGGTGCTTGCGTTGAAAGTGCCCGTGGAAGGTGGCTGCCAGTACGGATCGTGCAGGTCGCCGGTGGCTCCCGTGTTGCCCACCTTCGTGGTGCTGTTGTAACCACGCTGGAAGAACGTGCCAGCACGGGCCAGCGCGCTGCGGCTCGCTGTGCTGTTGGCCGCCGGCACCTGGAAGATCCAGTTGAAAAAGTCGCTGCGGTAGCAGGCCGGTGCCGCAGTAACCGTGCCGGTTTGCTGCGCAGCTGAGCCCAGGGTAGGTTCCGTCGACGCACAAGTGGTTGGCGTCGTATCAATCACGCTGCTGATGATGGTGCTGGCCGGCAGCTTGTAGGCCGTCGTGTTGAGGTTCTGCCATGCGACACGGATCGTCGAGCCGTAACCGCCAGTCGACGTCGTGGCCGCCAGGCTGGAACTGCCAAACACGCGCGATAGTGACGAACGGGCCATCAAGTTGCGTGCGCGGTAATACGCATACCAGTTGGCAAAGTTCTGGTACTGACTGCTGGGTACCGGCACGGCCTCCCAGTTGCTGCTGGTGTAGATGTTCTGCACGTCGGTGGTGGTCGACGGTGTACCGGCAGAGTTGAGGTTGATCACCGTACCTTTCTTCATGCGGTAGTAGAACGGACCGCCGTTTGTGTAGGTATAGGTCTTGCCGTCACTCAGCACGTGCGACTGGCCATCCATGGGGCTGGTGCTGGACCAGCCATCGTCGCTGGTCGAAGCCGTTCCGCACTGCCAGCGATTGTCATTGGTAATCGTGGGCGTACCGGATGTGTTGGTGACACTGACTGTCCACGTGTTGTACTTCGTGCTGGTGGTCGAGCCAATGACTTGGGTCCAGCCAGTACTTGTGGAAGTACCCACCCACGAACTTGTTGCAGTTGTTGAGTCATACACCGCGGTCGCAGTCGCGGCAGTTCCGGAAACAAGCGTGGCAGTGCTGGCCTTGACCGAATAGTAATAATCGTTCTTGTTGGTTCCGCTCGTAATTTTTGTAGCGCTATTCGACGTGCACGAACTGGCGTCCGCGTTGCTTGCACACGCCCCGAAACTCACGTAGTAGGTCTTTGTCGTGGGAAACGTGATGGTCGCCGTGCCAGCCAGATTGCTCTGCGTTCCCGTACCTCCCGAAACCATGTCCGGGTTGTTGTTGTAGCCAGCGGTTGTAGCTGCCGTCACCGCCGATAGCGGCCGGTTCACCGAGACACCATCCGCCCATACCTTGTCCAGGTAGTTCAGGTTGGTCGCAGTGTTGGCACTGTCGCCGGCGTTGGGAAAATTCGTGCCGTTCGCGTAGACAGGCGGGCTATAGATGACGTTGGGGTTGTAGTACACGCCATTCATGGCCAGCGCATCCAGCGTCGAAGTCGCTCCGTCCAGGCTGTCCGCATCCATCATCGCGGCGCAGCGCCACGGACCGTTGCTCCAGTCCACATTGCTCAGACCGCTGATCGTGGCGCCCGAATTGGTGAGGGTATAGGGCGGGTTGTCGCCCATGTGGGTCCACACCATCGAGCCCGAATCGTCGAAGGTCACCACGATGTTCGGCGGTACCGACTGGGTTTGGTTGGGCGGCGTAGGACTGAGTTCCACCGCCCCGGAAACTGCGGTGGTTGCAGCAGAGGCGGGTTCGGAAATCAGGCTGCTGGCAACCACCACAGCGGTCGCCACCGACAATGTCGTGGGTGCCGGTAACGGCACGGACAACCCGGCAACCAGAGTCAGCAGCATGCCTGCACTGGCATTCGGCATGCGCTTGAAGATGAAGCGACGGATGGACATGGCCTGGATGCTCCGACTCAATTGTTTGCTTGCGCGTCGAACGTGCTCTGCAGCACGCGCACGGTGTTGGCGCTGGCGCCGGTGGAACGCGCGGTGATGCGGAAGATGTGGGTGCTCACGGTGCCGGCACCGGTGTTGTTGGGGCCGGTATCGCCGGCCTCATGCTGTGCGCCACTGACTCCCGGTGGCATCTCGATACCCAGATCCTCGATGAGATAAATCGGGTTGTCGGCCAGGTTGGCGGTGACCATGTTGCCGGTATTGCCTGTATAGCCGCTGCCGTTGGGGCCGGTGTAGGCCTTGCCGATGCCGGTGATCCAGCCCTGGCTGGTGAGAAACTTGGTGACGTCCCCACTGGAGCCATACGGCGGATTGCTGGCGTTGTAGATGGTGCAACCGTCGTCGCTGGAGATCGAACCGTTGAGGCAATCCATGTGCGCGCCGACCGTCATGGTGCGTGCCCACAGCTGCCATTCGGCACCGCGCAACCCGGCATTGGCACTCATGGTGGCCTGCTGGTCATTGCGCAGACCGCCGACCATGCGTTCCTGCAGCAGCGAGCGGCCGCTGGCACTGAGCGCGAGAATGGTCAGCAGCAACAGGAAGATCAGCGCCACCACCAGCACCACGCCACGCTGGGCGCGACTGCCGGCCAACGCGAAAGCCGGGTTGGGAATCCGATGAGAAGCAGACATGCCGTATTCCTCAGTGCATCACGGGTTGAAATTGCGCGTGGCGATCATCGCCGTGAACTCGCGTCGCAGCAGCTGGTCGGGGAAACCCTGGTCGCTGGGCTTCACCGCATGCGAAGACGGCGCCGCGAGCGCGGTCGTGGTCGAGTCGAACGAGTAGGTGTACTCCTCCTCGTTCGCGCTCAGGGTAAACAGCGGTATCTGGCCATCCATCAGCAGGTCTACCTCGATGCTCTGCACCGCACGCCACAGACAACCCTTGATGGCACCGGTGGCCGCCGGGTTGGATTCGCCGGGCGGGCAGCTGATGGCGTTGCCACTGGCGTCGGTGGCGGTGTCCACCTGGTTGGCCGTGAGGAAGTGGATCTCGCCGTTGTTGTCCAGCACGCCGTACTTGAAATCCAGCCGTTCGACGCCACGCGCCAGCTCGTATTCGCTACTTTCGCCTGTGACCGTATTCGAGCTGCCACCGTTGACCCGGCGCATCAGCGCACCGGTGTTTGTACCGTTGCTGAGCTGAACCACCTTGAGGTAATAGGTGACGGTCTGGAAATCGCGGTTGACGTCGAACACCTTGACCGCATTCATGCCTGTCATCGCCGCCGGCACCGAGTAGTTGGCGGTAGACGGCGTCAGCGTGGCGCTGGTTTGCCCAGTCACCGCGAAGATTTCGCTCGACGAGTAGTTGGCCAGCATGATCAGGTCATTGGCCTTGATGTAACTCACCGGTTGCTCGCCGGTGATCGGTGCCAGATTGATCGTCTTGAGTTCGTTGCTGACCGTGGGATTGGCCGTGATCGTGCTACCGGTGACACTGCTGCCACTCGGTTCGATCGCCCAACCGGCATTCGGGTTCATGTAGCGCATGGTGAGCACGGCGGAGCCGACCACACGATTGCCCACGGCAGTACCCATGGCGGGAATGCCGAAGCCGCTGGTGGTATTGGTGACATTGCTGGGATCCACCGGCGTGCAAGCCGTGGTGCTGCAGTCGTAGCCACGCAGCCACAGGAACGAGGGCATCGAATACGGCCCCGTGGTCGGTTCGCTTGGATAGGCGACGGTGCCACCGGAAGTACCACCCCAGCTGGTGCTGAGGTCATAGAGTGCATTGGTCAGCAGCGCGCTGGTCGTGCTGTGGGCATAGACCATCGGTGAACGCAGACCATCGAGATAGGGCAGCCCGGTGGCGGTGGTGCTCTGGCTGGCATTGCCGCCGGTATTGCCGCCGTACTGGCTGTTGACCTGGCCAACGTCGTTCTTGATCCGCGCGATGGCGAAACGCCCCTCTTCCTGCAGGGTGGCCAGTTGGGTCTGTGCCTTGTTGCTGCTGGAGGTGGAGGCAAATACGGTGACGATGCCGGCAGCCACCAGCAGGCCCAGCACCATCGCCACCATGAGTTCGATCAGGGTGAGGCCGGACTGGCGCGACGAAGAGACGGAAGCCATCACGGCTGGAACTCCCAGGCAAAGGTTTGCGTTTGCGTTGTTGCGGATTGCGCGGTCTGATCGCCTGTATTGCGCTCGTTCCAAGTGATCCGCATCGCACAGGTACCGCCATAAGGCGGCCGCTTGTCGACCTGTCCACCGCCGACCGGGTCAAAGCTCACTCCGGTACTGGTGCAAGCAATCACGGCTGCGGCACCGGGCGGCAGGAAGGTCTTCAGCTGGCTGCTCCACATCTGCTGGTCATACGCGGCGAGCAGCGCCGGCGTACACCCCGCCGAGCAGTCCTGGGTGGTACTGACCGGATAAGCGGCACTGTTGTATGAGCCGTTCCACACACCAATTGGATTGGCGCTCATGCGATCGGCCATGTTGTGCGCCAGATACGACACCTGGGTGAACTGGTAGCCGGCCACATTGGAACGCGTGGCCATGATCATCAGTCCGGCCAGGCCAAGCAGCCCGATGCTGAAGATCAGCACGGCCATCATCACTTCGATCAGCGAGACACCCCGCTGACGCGACAAGACTTGCATGGAATTCTCCCTGATACCCCTGCGTGCACTGTAACCATCCGCCTTGCCATCGCCAGACCCCAGCCGACAGGCGGTAGGAATTGCCCGACAAACGGCGACGGGCGGCAAACGAAAGGTGATTGCGATCATGCGCGGAAGGGGCACGCGCCAGCCAAGGTGGCGATCAATGTCGTCCCGGTAGTGTGGTCGACTAAGGATGACCTGAATAAGTCTTTGCCCGTCATCCCAGCGAAAGCTGGGATCCAGTGCCGTTGCAAGACATTGAAGACACTGGATTCCAGCTTTCACTGGAATGACGAGTTATCCAGACCATCCCTAAAGCACATCCGGAAAAACAAAGGCCCGCTTGCGCGGGCCTTTGGAGTTCTGGTGCGGAAATAGGAATCGAACCTACGACCTACGCATTACGAATGCGGTTTGCAATTCAATAAAACCAATGAGTTATCTATTTATTTAGGGTTTCTGGCACACTGATGGCACAGTGGGCTGGGAGGTCGCGATGGCAACGATTCGACGGAGGGGGCCGCACCAATGGCATGCCCAAGTGCGGCGGCTGGGTTGGCCAGCGCAGACCAAGACCTTCGACACGCGCGGCGAGGCCGAAGCGTGGGCCGCCCTGATCGAGTCGGAGATGAACCGCGGCGTCTGGCTGGATCGCAGCGAGGCGGAAACCACCACGCTGCATACCCTCCTCGATCGCTACGAGGCCGAGGTCATGCCGGCACTGAAAGGCGCCGTGCGGGAAAAGTCGGTGCTCGGCCTGTGGCGTCTGACGCCGCTGGCCAAGCGCGCCATGGCTACCATCCGCAGCGGCGACATCGCACAGCAGCGCGACGCGTGGCTGTCCGCTGGGCTGGCACCCGCGACCGTGTTGCGTCGCCTGGCGCGGCTCTCTCACCTGTTCAACACGGCGCGCAAGGAATGGGGCATGGAAAGCCTCTCGAACCCGGTCGAGCTGGTGCGCAAGCCGACGCCCAACAATGCACGCACGCGCCGCGTTGCAACGCTACCGGCCGCGACCAAGGGGCGCGGCAACGGTCGCACGACGGACGAACTGGCACGCATCAGCGCAGCGAGCGAATCGCGTGTGCTGCCGGCGATCCTCACGCTGGCCGTCGAGACGGCTATGCGGCGTGGCGAGATCGCCGCGTTGTGCTGGGAGAATATCGACCTCGGGCGCCGCGTGGCGCATCTCCCCGAGACGAAGAACGGCAACAGTCGCGACGTGCCGCTGTCGTCTGCGGCGGTGGACGTGCTGGCGAGCCTGTTGCCCAAGAAGGAAGGCCAGCGGCGCAAAGCGCCGGCGGTGCCAGTAGATCTGCGCGGCTCGGTCTTTGCCACGCACCCTGATGGCATCACGCAGGCATTCGAGCGGGCGATGCAGCGCGCCCGCACCACCTTTGAACGCGAATGCGCCGACCAAGGTCGGGCGCCCGATCCGGCGTTCCTGGTCGACCTGCGATTCCATGACCTGCGCCATGAAGCGACCAGCCGACTAGCCTCGCGCTTCCAGCTCCACGAGCTGGCCAAGATCACCGGTCACCGCGACACTCGCATGCTGCTGCGCTACTACCACCCTGACGCAGCCGACCTAGCCAAGCGACTGAGCTGATCCGCTTAGACTTAGAACCCGTAATATCCATGGATGGCGCCTTTGACAAGCGCCTCTGTTCCGGCCTTGGTTGCCGCCTTGAATGTTTCTCCAATCCATTTCGCAACAGCTGGCCCCACGCTGTTGCGCTTGTGCTCGATGACGCCAGCATCTGCTTTGATTGCAGTGTCGAGCCCCTTCAGCTCATCGTCCGCAATGCCTAGCTTTGCCAGGCTCTCCATCAAGGCGGCTTCGTTATTGACCACATTAACGTCAGACGACAGCTGGCCGATGCTTCCAGAGTTCACGACAACCGTAATGTTCGAATTCATTGCGTTGTTGAACAGACTGCGCACCTCTCCATCGGGGATCGCATCCTTCAACTGACCGGGTGGAGTTTCAGTTGGCACTCGATCACGCAGATTCAGAGCGAACTGCAGCAGACGAGTTCGAACCTGTGTAAGGATCTGCCGCGCACCACCAGCCGGCGGGTGCGCCCACGCGGCTTGCACGGCATATCCAGTCGAACACATTTTGGAGAGCGGCCCATAAAATTCCGGAGGGATTGGAACGGCGAACCGCTCGCCCTCGTCTTCCTTCTTGGCAAGGTGCTCGATTCCACCCACTCCCTGTCGGACATTCCGCATGGTCAGGTTTTCGCGAAGTCTGTCGCTCAAACCGATAACTGGAAGTGTCTGGTCCTTATAAAAGTAATAACCGTTTCCGATCGTCCCGGTGAGGGTGAGCGACTGAGAGCGATAGGGCGGGACCGGAGTGTCATCGGGGTAGCCTTCTAGTTCGGCTTTGACCCACGCTGCCATTTCAGTATCACCCAGCTGATGAGCGAGCACCTGAGCCCGAATCAACGCATCTTCCATCGCGCAGCCTGGTTGGCTAAGGGTGTCGATCAGATCATCAATGGTCTTCATAGCAGTCCGTGGCACTCGCTAAGTAGCAAGGATTTGCCAGAAAATAGCAGGTTCGCCAAGAGAGCGATGAGGTGGGGGCTGGGAGCGCGCAGCCGGCTGGAGCGGGCTCGATGACGGTGGGCGGTGTCTCTGGTGCGTGCACCGATGAGAATGCATCACGGGACCGATGACGCCTGATCAGAGGAGCGCTCCGCGCTGATCACTCACCCGGTGGTTATCACCTTGCCGAAGATGATCAGGTCTACCAGCGATGATCAATCCGGCCGATCATGATCACTGGGCTGCTCCCTATCAACGGCTCCGCTGTTGATACGCCGGACCTGGGGTTTACCCCCGATATCATGCGACTAGAAATTGGTGGATGAATGGCGATGACGAATGCAGAAGCCGACGAGACAAAGCAACAGGACCGTGTCCGCATGAAGGCCGTTTGGGAGGGTGAGCGGTTCGAGGAGATCCTGAACACTCCAACGTGGGTAGTCTCCGATCCAGGCCCGCTTCGCGGACCCGTCCTCGCGTTCACGATCAGGCGTACCGATGACCACCAGATCGAATTGCTTACGATCTCCGAGACACCATTCCCGACCACGCCACAGCAGGTAGGGCCCATGATAGCCGGGCCACGGGCCGGAACGGTCGGCCCAGCAATGGATGTAGTTGAATTGAGTGGGCCCACAGGGACCGTGATATTGGGGGGAGTGGTGCCATTCGGCCTCAGCGGCACATCTAATTTCGCCAAAGCTATCACACGATACGAAGAGCGCTCCTTGGTGCACACCATCGTGCAGTCCCCAAACGCCACTGACGTTGTCGGTTTCCAGTTCGAGTGGATAAACAATGCGGAACTACACGGTCCATTGCCCCACTCATTTAACGTGAAGGACGAGGAGGCCTCTGTACTATCGTTTCCAGGGAGCCAGAAATCAATTGAGATTCGGTCGTCATCCAGTGGCGGCAACTACGGGCATTGCTATCGCATCACCATCGAGGATCGCGAGATTATCTTCGGAGAGATCCCAGGCGCATCAGATCGAAGCAAGCGGGGCCAAGCTTACATTCTGTATCAAGGACAGGCCCCCGCTGAGTTCAGGCGCAAGTTTCGCGAGTGTCTCTCGTACGCATTTGGCCGGCCGCTGATCTACCTTGGGTATAGCCTTCTGACAACGGACTCTGTCCGATGTGGATTTGAGGTTGTTGCGGGGTTTAATGCCGATCATACGCGATATGCATACGTAGGCTTGCCGCCCGCGCCGCTATTCGAAGGGCGCTATATCATGGTCAACGAGCGGGTGACGACGCGCCTGCTAAAGGGCTTGTTCACCCACTACGATGCCCTCAATTTCCTCCATGTCAGCTGGTTGTACTGGTACGGCCTTTGTTCCGCCCTGCACAGCCAAGCCGTCCAGGTGGGCGCAGCCATCGAAGCACTACAGGCGGCTCACGCAGATGCCTATCCAAACGCATACAACACCAAGTTGATGTCGCGAGAGAATTTTCTCTTTTTGAGGACGGGTGTTGAAGCATTGGTAGCTCAGATGAGCGTTGACGATAGCGTGAAGGCCGAGTTGGGTAAAAAGGTTGCGAATCTGAACAGTCCGTCTCAGCGAGTGATCAACGAGCGCTTCTTCGAGGCGCTGAAATTGCCAATGGGGCAAGAAGAAATTCAAGCCTGGAACCGACGCAATGACGCTGCTCATGGAACCGGCACTGAGGACTATCGCGGCTTGATCAAGGACATCAAGCTGCTGATGAACATATTCGCGCGCATCGTCCTCCGTATCAGCGCGGGAAGCGACTGCTACGTAGATTACTTCACGCCCGGGTTTCCAGTTCGCAAGCTGGAAGAGCCGGTCTCAAGTACAAATCCGCATCTAGGTTTTACACAGCCCTGCTGAGAAACGATCACCTCGCCACGGGGAGCCGTGCCACATGGAAGTAGGGCGTATCCGCGCCCCCACGCCCCTCCAAAAGCGGCCAGTGATGAATGACTACGATCCACTTGCGTCGGCCGAAGCAACGATCTTCACGGTGGCGATCAGCGTGACGCCGGTCGAGGTGTTCTTGATTGTGATGGCGATGGTTTCCGCTCCCAACCCTCCGTTGACGTTATTCGGCAAGGACGGTCCCCGGTAATAGAACAACGTGCCGAGACCGATCGTCTGCGTACTGCTCATGGACTTCCCTGCGCCGATCGTGTTGTAGAACGACACAGATCCATTCGTTCCATTCGAATCTACGGTAACGGCCGGCGTCGTAGTTATTACATAGCTTGATGCCGAATCACCTGACGGTAGCCAGACGCCCGATGCCACCGTTGTCGTCTTGGTGTTGACCTCCCGTACTACCTCGTAGGTGCCACTCGGGTCAAATTCGATGTAGAGCTGGGCGGCGCACGACCAAGTGCCACCGCTGCCCATGGGAGCGCAAGCTGCCATGTAGCGCCCCCCATTGATCGGCAGCGATGCTGGCGCGGGTGTGGGGGCCGGTGCCGGTGCCGGTGCTGGTGCGGGCGCCCCGCCGCCGGTGTTGATTGTGATGGAGCTGCTTTGCGTGTTGGGCACCACGTCGCCCTGGAAGGTCGAATCGACCCCCGGTGTTTCTTGCTGGCTGGACATGGCGCGCGGGGGCGTGGTGACCGTCTGGGCAGCGGCCGAGGCGGTGACCAGGCAGGCCAGTGCGAGGAAAGTTGTTTTCATCGGGCGGCACTCCATCGCAGCGCTGCGCGCTGCTTGGCTGATTTGAGTTCGCGAGCGGCTGCGGGGTGCTCGATCCTGGTCGCCGCCCAAGTTGACACGACCAGGTCGCAGAACCGAGACACGGCCAGTTCAACCTCGGCGTCACCAAAGGCCACAAGCAGCCCGGTGCGGATGGATTCACGCATGCAGATCCGCGCGATCGTGGCGCGGTCGGCGCAAATGTGCAGGTCGCCGGCATGATCCAGCCAGGCGAAGATCGGAGGGAGGCGCGATGGAAGCGATGCGGCGGCGGCGAACTCGCCGAGGTAGACCGGGGCCATGTCCCCGGCGGCCACACGGGCCAACAGCAACTCAAACAGCTTCTGATTCTGACTTTCCATTAGGCGCCCCCGTTGAAGAAAAACCCCGGGGCCTCTTCCGAGGCCCCGGGGTTGGGGCGAGCTGGTCGCCCCGTCCGCATGAGGCATCCTCCTAGGGGATGCCAAAACGATGCTCGACGGGAGCAATTCGAGAACGACTTTAGCAGCACGTTTCGGATAAAACAACAGTAAAAACATAGTGTTGAAGTGACGCGCTGTGCCGCGCTATGCAGGGCACTGCCCCAGTGAGTGTCGTGTTGTGCCTTTGTCTAAGTCGGCATTTGCGGCCTTATGCTGACTTGCACCGTGTAGTGCCTCGCGCGCGAGCGCGCGGAATAGAAATATCTATACAGATAAAGCTCCTGCCCTTCGCCTTCCCTGGCTCCGCCCCGTCGCCTTCGGCGCCGGCCTGGGGCGGGCCTCCTGCCCGCCCTTGATCCACGCTCCCGAAACTTTTCCCCGCCGCCGTGGTGAGTCACGCTCGGGGTCGGGTGACAGCTCCGCTGTCACTCGGCGTCGAGCCGCTCGCCCTTCAGGGCGAGCAGCTTTTGAAACAATGCACTGTAGCTACGAAGCGAGATACCGCGCGCGAGGTACAACACGACACTCGCTGGGGCAGTGCCCTGCATAGCGCAGCACTGCAAAGCACAAAAGCGGGTTTTGCGGGGGAGGCATGCGGTGGGTGCGATGGGGTGGTCGGCGCAGCCCGCAGGAGCGGGCTGGGTGAAGGGCCGCGGCGTTACCGACAGCAAAAGGGCGTATCCGCGGGGGCTTTGCCCCCACACCCCCGCGTCGCCCCTATCGGATGAGCTGGGCGACCTGGGCAGAGGTGGCCTCCTGGCCCGCGACCATATGGCGCAGGCCGGCATGGAGCCCAACCAGCACCGCAGCGGCCAGCAAAAGACCGCCCAGGAGGCGTGCGGGCGCCGAGGCCACAACGCCCATAACGATGGCAGCCAGGTTCGCGCAGGTGTCGGTGATGTGGTTCACGGTGTGTGCCTCTCTCTTGGTGGTCGTGAGTGCCGAAGCAGCAGTGGCCCTTGGGCCGTCTGCTGCTTCGGTATGGAGACCGAGGCGGCTGGAGCTGGGCATGCTGTCAAGGAGGGCGCGCGAAGCGCGCAGCGAAGGCTGGCGCGGGATGGAGGGATTTATTTCGCAGGGCTTCACCGCGAAAAAAATCCCGACTGACACGGGCCGAAGTGGCCCTTGACTGCGTGAACTGCGAAAGCCAAGGGGGACCCACGCGGCGTAGCCACGTGGGGGAGCAGGCCGCGCTCGCGGCCGAATCCCCGCAGGCCCGCACACGGGCGCCGTTGGCGATGCGTGTCGCGTAGCGGCGCGCGGCGACGTATCGGCGCAGGAGCGCCACGCGCAGCGGGGTGCCCTGTCTGCGGTCAATCCTCGGGTGGCTCGGCGAACTCCAGGTGCCAGATTTTCATCTGGCCGAGCTCAAGCCGGCCCGGCTCGGGCTCGGCCCAGAAGATCCAACCCGGGTCGCAACCGCGTTCCTCGGCCTCGCGCCAAACCGCGTTGCGAATGAGGACGGCCAAGCGCCGCGGTGCCACGAGCAACGTGGCACCGATGGCGCGATCGAGTGCAAGGATGCGCGTGCCGGCACCGGCCTGCCGATCGAGAATCGAGGGGGCCAGCGATCGCGCCCAGGCGGTGCTGTTCTTGCCGGTCGCACCGCCGGACTTTTTGCTTAGCTCGACCTCAACGCCGACGCATATTTCCATCTGGCCGCCTGGGTGCAAAACGAAGGCGCCATCCGGAACGTGCAGCCCGGCGGTGCTGGTGTACTGGGTTTCGATTTCGGCCTCGGGCGACGCGGTGGCTTCCTCCTCGTCGTCGGCCGCGCGCGTGAATCCAAACGTAGCTATCAGCGCGAGCTGGTCGTGCCGAAGGGTCGGGCCGGGAGACCAGGTGGCGCCCGGATTTCCCCTGCCGAGGAACCGCGTTGCGGCCGGCCGCTCGTAGGCCGAGGCGGTGGCCGGCGTGGTCAGCCAGGCGTTCGATCTCTCCCCGACAATGGTTGTGCGGTGCATCGCGCCGGCTTCGACCAACCGCTGCAAGACGCGCTGCACAGTGGCCTGTGACAGACCGAAGTGACCGCCGAGGACGAGCGCGACCGGCCACGTGATGACGCCGCCGGATGAAACTACGGCGGCCAAAAATTTCGCGTCGTTGCTGGCCATGTGAGCCTCCGAATTGGTGAGAGTGGTGCGGGACTGGTGTGAGAGTGGAGTGGGAGTAACGGCGTCGGCGGTCGGTTTCACGAGTTGGGGCCTCTGCATCGCGATGCATGGGCGCTGCATTGCGATGCAGAGGCCCCAACGTGTCGAGGTCGCCGCGCCCGAAGCGCAGCCAAGAGCCAGGCGGGTGCGCGGGCGCACCAGCAGCCGAAACCGAGCGGTGCCGCAGGCTGCCGGGGTGGGAAGCCCCCCGGCCGGGCTGGCGCCCTAGCCCGCGCCTGGCTGCCGCCAGGCCGCACGGCCTCGACTGCCTTCGGCCCTCCGGGCCTGCGCGTCGGCTCCGCCTCCTTGCGCCGTCCCCGCCCCCAAGGGGCGGGCACCCCCCTTTCATGCGCGTCTCCGGCTGCGCCTTTGACTGAAAGGGAGGTGCCCGCCTCTCCGAGTCGGGGACGGGGGGCCGGCTGGCCCCCCACGAGCCGACCGGCCGACGGGGGTCGGCCTGGGGTCGGGTCGCGCTCCGCTTGCCCGACGCCCTCGACTCGCGGCTCCCCCAGCGCTTGCTGCGGGGCAGCAAGTGTGGAGCCTGCCGGCTCCCCCGCCTGCGGCGGCTCCCCCTGTCCGCGTAGTCACGCGGAGGCCTCCAGCCCCGGCTGCGCCGGCTCCCCGGGCGGGGGCGCGCCCGCCCCCTGCACCCGCGCCGAAGCTTCGAGCTCGGCGGAGATCTCGGCGGCGAGCTTGGCTGTGGTCGCCGCGTTCGCGGAGCGGCGGCGTTCCTTGCGTGCCGGCACCTGCCCCACAGCAGCTTGCAGCCACGCCTCCACATCCTCCGGCCGCCAGAGCGGCTTCCTCGTGCCGCGCGGGGTACACGTTGGCGGGACTCGATGCTGCGCGCGCCGCAAATCAGACAGGATGGTTGAGCGCGCGCGCCGCAGCACGGCGGCCAGATCTTCCACGGTGAGCATCGGCCGAATGCCATGCGACGGGGTCGTGGCGTTAGCCATGGCGCACCGCCTTGCCCGCCACCTTACGCGGGCGGCCCGGCCGGCGCGGTGGCTGGGCCGCCGGTTGCACCTGGCGGGACAGCCAGGCGTCGACGTCGATGCGGCGCCAAAGCAGTCGCCGCGTGTCCGCGGGCGTGCAGGTCGGCGGCACGCGCCAAGGCGCGCGTGAGCGGTTATTGATGATGGTTTGCGGGGAGCAGTGCAGCAGGGCGGCCAAGCAGGCCAACCCAATGTACTCGTCCATATGTGCCTCACGTGGTGAGGCCGTGCGCTGGCGCGCGAACGAGCAAGGCCGCCGGCGCAAGCGCTACGGCCCAGAAAGTTTGGGGGTAGCGATTACGCGCTCGACGAGCCGCGATTCGGGATCGATCCTACCGACTACCTCGACGCACCGCAATACACCTACGACGGTGGGCATGCTGGCACAAATTTGGCACAACCACGCCGGTATTTCGTGGTATCTGAAAGTATTCAGAGGTATGCGATGGTATCGCATACCTCTGTTTTTAAAGGGAAATCTTGGTGCCGGAAATAGGAATCGAACCTACGACCTACGCATTACGAATGCGCCGCTCTACCAACTGAGCTATTCCGGCAAAGAGCCGCGGATTTTACGGTGTGGCACATGCCTGGCGCAAGCATGAGGCCCGGTTTTGCCGATGCTGCGCCAACTGTTGTCGTGTCCATGGCATTCGCCACGACTCGGTCTCGGTCGACAATCCAGGCGAAGTCGGCGGCTGAATCAGAGGCTGGCTGCGGTATTGCCGCCGACCATGCGCAATTCCTTGGGCAACGCGAACGTAATGTTCTCCGGCTCGCCATCCAGCTCCTGCACTTCACCGGCACCCCAGGACTGCAAGCGGGCAATCACATCGCGCACCAGCTTTTCCGGAGCCGAGGCACCGGCCGTGAGACCGATGCGCCTGACGCCGTCGAGCCAGCTGCGCTCGATGTGTTCGGCGCCATCGATCAGGAATGAGCGCACGCCCTGTTTCTCCGCCAGTTCGCGCAAACGGTTGGAGTTGGAGCTGTTGACCGAGCCGACCACCAGCATCAGATCGACGGCGTCGGCGAGCCGGCGCACCGCATCCTGACGGTTCTGCGTGGCGTAGCAGATGTCGTCCTTGCGCGGCCCCTCGATGTCGGAGAACTTCACGCGCAAGGCTTCGATGATCGCCTTGGTGTCATCCACCGACAGCGTGGTCTGGGTGACATACGACAGTTGATGCGGGAATTTCGGTGCAAGCGTATCCACGCATTCCAGTGATTCGACCAGCAGGATCTCGCCGGTGCTGGCTGTATTCCACTGACCCATGGTGCCTTCGACTTCCGGATGGCCGGCATGGCCGATCAGCACCACGCTGCGGCCGATGCGGCCCAGCCGCGCCACTTCCATATGCACCTTGGTGACCAGCGGACAGGTGGCATCGAACACCTTGAGGTGGCGCTGCTCGGCTTCCTCGCGCACCGCCTGTGACACACCGTGCGCACTGAAGATCACCGTGGCGCCATCAGGCACTTCACACAGCTCCTCGACGAACACCGCGCCATCGGCGCGCAACTTGTCGACCACGTAGCGGTTGTGCACCACCTCGTGCCGCACGTAGATCGGTGCGCCCCACGATTCCAGCGCACGCTCGACGATGGCGATGGCACGATCGACGCCGGCGCAGAAGCCACGGGGATTGGCGAGCAGAATGTCCACAACAGCCCTCGATGGAATCTCGACAAGCGATTCCGGCCTGCGCCGGAATGACGAGAAGTTGGAATTATCGCATGCTGCCCGCAGACTTGCCGGCGAACAGCCCGAATACGATCAGCAGCACGGCACCAACCGTGATGCCGCAGTCAGCCAGATTGAACACCGGGTAGCTCCACTGGCGGAAATACACCTGGATGAAGTCGGTGACCTGCGCGGCATGCAGACGGTCGATCACGTTGCCGATGGCGCCACCGACGATCAACGCCAGCGGCACGCCGGTACGCCAGTCACGGCGTGGCGTACGTGTCAGCCACACCACGAGCACCGAGCTGATCACCAGCGCCAGCAGCACAAAGAACCAGCGCTGCCAGCCGCTGCCATCGTCCAGGAAGCTGAATGCGGCGCCGCGGTTGAACGCCAGTGTCCAGTTCAGGAATCCGGGGATCACCGCGTGCGGCATGCCCATCGGCTGCAATGCCTGCACCGCCCACCACTTGCTGAGCTGGTCGAGCGCGATGACGGCAGCGGACAGCCACAGCCAGACGAGTGCGTTGGGTTTGGTGGTCATGAGGCGTTGGGGCTCGGTAATGGGCAAATGGATTGAAGCATTGCGTACTGGAGAACCTGGATTTGCTCCTCCCCACGCATGGCAGGGGGAGGCTGGGAGGGGGTTCGCCTTTGACTTTAGAGAGACAAACTCAAGAGCCACCCCTCCCCAGCCCTCCCCTGCCTCGCAGGGGAGGGAGCACATCGAGATCAGAACCAGCGACGCGTTTCGCCCGGGCCTTCGACATTGCTCACGCAGCGGCCGCACAGCTCGGGGTGTTCGGCATGGCTGCCAACATCATCGCGACGATGCCAGCAGCGCACGCACTTCGCCGCATCGCTGACCGTGGCCGACACCCACACATCGGCGCCTTCCAGCTCGGTCAGCACTGCATCCTCCGGCTGGCCGCCAGCCAGATCGAGGCGCAGCTCCGACGTGATGAAGAAGAAACGCAGCTCGTCTGCCATCGGCGCATAGCGCGCCACCGTGGCGGCATCGGCATGGATCGCCAGTTTCGCCTCCAGCGCGGCACCGATCTGCTCGGCCTTGCGCATGCCTTCGAGTACGCGAGAAGCAGTGTCGCGGATCGCCAGCAGGTCGGCCCAGTAGCGACGCTGCTCCGGTGAGTTCTGCATGGCGGCGAGCCCTTCGTACCAGGTCTCGAACAGCACGCTGTCGCCACGCTCGCCCGGCAACTGCTGCCAGATCTCCTCAGCCGTGAAGCTCAGCACCGGCGCCAGCCAGCGCACCAGCGCCTCGGCGATGCGGTACATCGCGCTCTGCGCGCTGCGCCGGCCATGGCTGTCGGTCGGCATGGTGTAGAGCCGGTCCTTGGTGATGTCCAGATACAGCGCACCCAACTCGTTGGTGCAGAAGTTCTGCACGCGCGCCACGATCTCCGGGAAGTCGTAACGCTCGTACGCGGCCAGCACAGCCTGCTGCACGTCATACGCCTGCTGAATCGCCCACTGGTCCAGCAGCAGGCTGTCTTCGACCGACACCAGATGTTTGTTCGGGTCGAAACCATCCAGATTGCCGAGCAGGAACTTCGCCGTATTGCGAATGCGCCGATACGTGTCGGAAACACGCTTGAGGATCTCGTCAGAGACGGTCATCTCGTTGCGGTAATCGGCCGAGGCCACCCACAGCCGCAGGATGTCAGCGCCGAGCGTATCCATCACCTTCTGCGGCGCGACCACGTTGCCCAGCGACTTGGACATCTTGCGGCCGTTCGCATCCACCGCAAAGCCATGCGTGAGCACATCGTTGTAAGGCGCGCGTCCGTGAATCGCCGCCGAAGTCAGCAAGGACGACTGGAACCAGCCGCGATGCTGGTCGGAGCCTTCCAGGTACATCACCTTGTAATGCTTGGCCGTGCCTTGCTGCAGCTCCGGGCGCTGGCCGATCACCGCGAAGTGCGTAACGCCCGAATCGAACCAGACGTCCAGCACATCGGTGACTTTCTCGTAGTCGTTCGCCTGATCGCCGAGCAGCTCGGCCGCATCCAGCGTGAACCACGCATCGACACCGCCCTGCTCCACTTTCTTCGCAACCTGCTCCAGCAGTGCCACGGAATCGGGATGCGGCTCCTGCGTGGCCTTGTGCACGAACAGCGCGATCGGCACGCCCCAGGTGCGCTGGCGCGAGATGCACCAGTCCGGGCGCCCGGCCACCATGCCGGCGATGCGCTCCTCGCCCCAGCCCGGCACCCAGCGCACGTCCTTGATCGAGGCGAGCGCCGTCTTGCGCAGATCCGCCTGCTCCATCGAGATGAACCACTGCGGCGTGGTGCGGTAGATCACCGGCGTCTTGTGGCGCCAGCAGTTCGGATAGCTGTGCTCGATCTTCGCGAAGGCGAGCAGCACGCCACGGCGACGCAGCAGATCGACGATCGCGTCGTTCGCCTTCCAGATGTGCATGCCGGCCAGCTCGAGACCGTCGGCCGCAGGCGTATCGGCGCGATAGGTACCACGCGACTCGATGTAGTTGAGCAGGTCGATGCCGTATTCGCGCGCCACCACGAAATCCTCGACGCCGTGATCGGGCGAGGTATGCACGGCACCGGTACCGTCCTCGGCCGAGACGTGCTCACCAAGGATCACCGGCACGACGCGCGGATAGAACGGATGATGGAGCTGAGTACCTTCCAGCACCTGGCCGGTCGCGTGGCCAAGCACCACCGCATGTTCAAGGCCGTAACGCTGCACCACCTTGTCGACCAGCGCGCTGGCGATCACCAGCAACACGCGCTTGCCGTCGCGGGACGGCCCTTCGATCAGCGCGTACTCCAGCCCGGCACCGAGCGACACCGCCTGGCTTTCCGGCAGCGTCCATGGTGTGGTGGTCCAGATCGGGATGGCGACAATGGCATCGCCCGCATCCACGCCGAACTTCGCTGCCAGCGCTTTCGGATCGACGGCGTCATAGGCCACGTCGACGGCGGGTGAAACCTTGTCGCCGTATTCGATTTCCGCCTCGGCCAATGCCGAGCCGCAGTCAAAGCACCAGTACACCGGCTTTGCACCGCGCACCACGTGACCGTTCGACACGATGCATGCCAATGCGCGCAGCATGTCGGCCTCGTAAGTGAAGTCCATCGTGCGATACGGGCGCTGCCAGTCACCGAGTACACCCAGTCGCTTGAAGTCGGTGCGCTGGGCGTCGACCTGCTCGGTGGCGTATTCACGGCACTTCTGCCGGAACGCGGCGGCATCGAGCTTGTCGCCCGGCTTGCCAAACTTCTTCTCCACTGCAATCTCGATCGGCAAGCCATGGCAATCCCAGCCCGGCACGTACGGCGTGCGATGGCCAGCCAGCAGCTTGGACTTGACCGTGATGTCCTTGAGGATCTTGTTGACCGCGTGGCCGATGTGGATCGAGCCGTTCGCATACGGTGGGCCGTCATGCAGCACGAAGACGCTGTCGCGATCGGCGGTCTTCTGCTGGATCTGCGCGTAACGGTCGATCCGCTCCCACTCGGCCAGCCACGCCGGCTCGCGCTTGGGCAGGTCGCCGCGCATCGGGAAATCCGTCTGCGGCAGATTGATCGTGCTCTTGTAATCGTGGGTCATTGCCTGGATGCCGTTACTGAAGTGTTGCCGTCCGCCAGTCGACGGACAAAGAGTTCAAAGTTAATGGATTGGCGCACTTACCGGAATACCGCCCGGCATCGATTACGCTCCAACCAGCCGCGGGTTCATGCCCAGCAGTTCGCGCGCCAGGCGGGAGTCCAGCGCCATCTGCGCCTTGAGCGGTTCCAGCCCGTCGAACTTCTGCTCGTCGCGCAGCTTGGCGACGAACTCGACGGCCATACGCTGTCCATACAAGTCGCCGTCGAAATCGAACAGGTGCACCTCAAGCAGCGGCTCACTGACCTGGTTCACGGTGGGCCGTACGCCCAGACTGGCCACGCCCGGCCAGCTGCACTCGCCCTCGCCCAGCCCGACGCGCACCGCGAAGATGCCATGCACCGGGCTTACCCGCTGCTGCAGGTGGATGTTGGCGGTGGGATAGCCCAGCGTTCGGCCCAGCTGATTGCCGTACTCCACCTTGCCGTCGATCACGAACGGGCGGCCGAGCAGCGGCTCCGCACCGGAAAACTCGCCGGCAGCCAGCAGTGCGCGCACCCGGCTGGCCGAAACGCGGGCACCGTCCAGTTGTACCGGCGGCATCGTGCAGGCGGTGAAGCCGAGCTTCGTCCCCATGCTCTCCAGCAACGCGACATCACCGGAGCGCTTGTGGCCGAAATGGAAATCGCCGCCCACCCACACTTCGCGCACGGCCAGCCGCTCGACCAGCACACGGCTCACGAAGTCCTCGGCCGACATCATCGTCAACGCCTGATTGAAGCGCAGCAGCAGGGTGTGCTCGATGCCCGCCGCCGCGAAGCCGCGCAGCTTTTCGCGCACGCTGGACAGCCGCGGCAACGGTTCGGCTGAAAAGAAGGCCCGCGGCAAGGGTTCGAAACTCACCACCACCGGGCTGCAATCCAGCACGTGAGCACGTTCGCACACCTGCGTCAGCAGCGCCTGATGCCCGCGATGCAGGCCATCGAATGCACCGACCGCAATCACGCTGCCGCGCGGCGTCAGGCAAGCGCCCGCGACATCCCTGGAAAGTCTCATCATTGCGTGAGTATAACGGGCACAACGGCGACGTTAAGGCCGCATTGATGATGAACGCCGTGCTGATCGACATGCCGCGAACCGACTGAGAACCCTTGGACATACTCATTACTGTTGAGCAGAAGCTGCCAACGGAACATGCCGGAAGAGTTCATTGCAAACCCGCCACGTCCGATATCCAGGAAGACTGGTCGGCTGTTCCCGTTTCACGGACTGGACGCGCAAACCTTCAGCCGCCTGTCGGCAGGATGGCCGTCCGAATGTGCGAGAATATGCGTGTCATGGCCGCCACGATCACCTGTGTTCCAGATACATGCGGCAAGCTGGCGCCTAAATGATTGACGCAGCGGCAAATCGGCCGCATAATTGGCGTCTTTTTCCAACCTCAACACTGCATTCCGGAGTTCTACCTTGGCCAACATCAAGTCCGCGAAGAAGCGCGCGCGCCAGTCCGAGCAGCGCCGCCTGCGCAACATCAGCGCCCGCTCCATGGTCCGCACCGCCCTGAAGAAGGTCGTCAAGGCCATCGAGGCCAAGGACAAGGCAGGCGCCATCGCCGCATTCACCGTCGCCCAGCCGGTGATGGATCGCTACGCCGCCCGCGGCCTGATCCACAAGAACAAGGCCGCCCGTCACAAGAGCCGCCTCAACGCGAAGATCCGCGAACTGGCGTAAGCCGGCTGCGCGATTCGAGTTGCACGAAAAAGCCGGCGCAAGCCGGCTTTTTCGTGTCTACCTGCAGCTTGGGAGAGGTATGCCCCTCATCCGCTACGAACACGAGGGGTACTCCCTCCCCTGCAAGCAGGGGAGGGCTGTGACCGAAGGAAATCCCTTCTTGGGTGGGAGGGGGCGCTCTTCGCCACAAAGTCAAAAGCCCCCTCCCAACCTCCCCCTGCGACCGAAGGAAGTCCCTTTACGGGGTACAGAGGGGGAGCAGAGGCCGGACACCGGCCGGTGTCGTCACTGTCGCGAGCGGAATTCCAGTGGCATCGGCTGTACCCGTGCCGCCGCCGGTGGCTTCGGGCCGCAGGCACCACAGGTGCTGCAACCGTCGCTGCAATTGCCGGTAGCTTGCTTCGGCTGCAGGCGCTGCCCGAAAGCACGCACCCATGCGACACGGCCGGAACGGCTGAAATGGATCGAAGCCGCCGCCAGCCAGCGGTTGGTGAGCTGAGGCGCCAGCTTGCGGAACACGATCAGCGCACTGGCCAGCACGATCAGGCCGATCACTGCGTATTGCACCAGCAGGCTCGTGCTCATGTCAGCATCCTCGTCACCTGGTAGACGATGAACGACGCGGCGTAAGCCATGCCGAACATGTAGCCGAACGAGATCGCCACATTGCGCCAGGAATTGGTCTCGCGGCGGATCACCGCCAGCGTGGACATGCATTGTGGTGCATACGCAAACCACACCAGCAGCGACAGCGCGCTGGCCAGTGAGATCTGCCCCGCCAGCGCATGACCCAACCCGCCGGCCGCCTCACCGCCCACCAGATAGACCGTGGCCAGCGCCGCCACCGCGGTCTCGCGCGCGGCGAAGGCCGGAATCAGCGCCAGGCTGATCTGCCAGTTGAAGCCGATCGGCGCAAAGATGTATTGCAGACCACGCCCGATGTAACCGGCGAAGCTGTAGTTGATGGCAGGCCCGGTCGCCCCTGCCGGCGGCGACGGGAACGTGGAGATGAACCACATCAGCACGGTCAGCCCCAGGATCACGCCGGTCAGGCGCTTCAGGAAAATCGCACCGCGCTCGTACAGACCGATCGCCACGTCGCGCAGCTTGGGCATCCGGTACGACGGCAATTCCATCAGCAAGGCATGTTCACTCTTGTCGCGGCGGACGCGCTTCATCACCCAGCCCACCGCCATCGCGCCGAGGATGCCCACCAGGTACAGCGAAAACAGCACGATGCCCTGCAGATTGAACACGCCGAACACGTAACGGATCGGAATGAAGGCGCCGATCAACAGCGCATACACCGGCAGACGCGCCGAGCAGGTCATCAGCGGCGCAATCAGGATGGTGGCCAGACGGTCGCGCGGGTCCTGGATACTGCGTGTGCCCATGATGCCGGGGATCGCGCAGGCAAAGCTCGACAACAGCGGGATGAACGAGCGCCCGGTCAGCCCCACCGACAGCATCAGGCGATCGAGCAGGAAGGCCGCACGCGGCAGATAGCCGGACTCCTCCAGCGTGAGGATGAACAGGAACAGCACCAGGATTTCCGGCAGGAAGCCAAGCACGGTGCCGAGGCCGCCGAACAGGCCGTTGGCGACCAGGCTCTGCAGCGGCCCGGCCGGCATCAGCGCGGCGACATGCTCCCCGAGCCAGCCGAAGCCGCCGCCGATCAGGTCGCTCATCGGCTTGCCCGCGGCATACACCGCCTGGAACACCAGGAACATCACTGCCGCAAGGATCGCCAGACCAAACACCGGGTGCAGCGCCCAGCGATCGAGTGCATCGTCGATCTCGGCGGTGGCACGCGGCATCGTCACGGTTGCGGTCAGCAATTCACGCACCTGCGCGTGCAGATCAGTGCGACTGTCAGCATCATCCGGCTGCACCGGCGCAGCCGTCGGCATCTCGCCATCAACCCGCTCGATCAGCGCCTGCGCACCGCCACGCTTCACCGCGACGGTTTCCACCACCGGCACGCCGAGGCGCCGCTGCAACTCCGGCACGTCAATCACGATGCCGCGGCGACGTGCGGTATCCATCATGTTCAGCGCCAGCACCACCGGCCGCCCCAGGCGCTTGACCTCGAGCACGAAGCGCAGGTGCAGGCGCAGGTTGGTGGCGTCGGCCACGCAGATGATCAGGTCCGGCGCCGCCTCGCCCGGGTAATTGCCTTCCAGCACGTCGCGGGTGATCTGCTCGTCGGGACTGGCCGCATCGAAGCTGTAGGTACCCGGCAGGTCAAGGATCTGCAGGACCCTGCCGGACGGCGCGGTGAAACGACCTTCCTTGCGCTCGACGGTGACGCCGGCATAGTTCGCCACCTTCTGCCGGCCGCCGGTGAGCTGGTTGAACAACGCGGTCTTGCCGCAGTTCGGGTTGCCGACCAGGGCAATGCGCAGGGTCGACGCGCTCATGCCGCCTCCTGTCGCACGGTGACGCGCTGCGCTTCGCTGCGGCGCAGCGCAAACCGGGTCGAACCGATCTGGATCAGCAGCGGATCGGCGCCCAGCGGGCCGACCGCGACCACGCGCACCGGCTCGCCGTCGACAAAACCCAGATCGCGCAGGCGCTGCGCGATCGGATCGGCCGCATGCGCATCGTGCACGCGGTCAACCACGGCGGGAGCACCTTTGGGCAATTCGGACAGACGCACGGGCGGCTTCACAAATAAGAATTGTTCGCATTATAGACCTAATATCCACCTGCTGCATCCGCCCTGCCCTGACCCTGGTCGACACAGCCGGCCGTGATCTCCCCGTGTTGAAGTCCTCTGGTGTGGCGGCGGTTTATCATGGCGCTCTTTGCAGGGACGACCGATGACCCACTCCATTCTGAGCGAACGCCGCGGCGCCATTGCCTGGCTCACCCTGAATCGTCCGCAGATCCACAACGCGTTTGACGATGTACTGATCGCCGAGCTCACGCAGGCACTCATGCAGGTCGACGCCGATCCTGCCGTGCATGCCGTAGTGCTGAGTGGCGCCGGGGCCAGTTTCTCGGCCGGTGCCGACCTGAACTGGATGCGCGGCATGGCGGCAGCCAGCGAACACGAGAACCGTGACGACTCGCTGCGCCTGGCGAAGCTGATGCGCACCCTGCAGTTCCTGTCCAAGCCGACCCTCGCCCGCGTCAATGGCGCCGCCTATGGCGGTGGCATCGGCCTGGTCGCCTGCTGCGACATCGCGATTGGCGTCGATACCGCCAGGTTCGCACTGTCGGAAGTGAAGCTGGGGTTGGTGCCAGCCGTGATCTCGCCCTACGTGATCGCTGCCATCGGCCTGCGCGAAGCGCGCCGGCTGTTCGTCACCGGTGACGTATTCGATGCTGCCACGGCGGCACGCATCGGCCTGCTGCATGCGGTCGTGCCAGCTACCGGACTGGATGAAGCCATCGAGGGTCAACTGGAGCTGTTGGCCAAGGCCGGCCCGCAGGCCCGGCGCGAAGCCAAGCGACTGGTGCTGCGCATGGGCGGCGTCGACCTTGTACAGGCTGAGCGCATCGACCAGACCAATGCCGAACTGATCGCCCGTCTGCGCGTCTCGGCAGAGGGTCAGCAAGGGCTCGGCGCATTCCTCGACAAGCGCGTGCCTGCCTGGATAGACAGCGCGACATCATAGGTCGCCGGCGTCTCTGCGGATTTTTGCAGGCTGATAACCGATCAAGATGCGCAGCACCATGCTGCGTTGCGCATCGGCTGCAACATGGCGATCTGCTAGTTTCACTGACTTTGCACCCATACAAATCGTCTTCAGGAACACTGCATGTTCGAGCGCGTACTGATTGCCAACCGTGGCGAGATCGCCTGCCGCGTGATCCGCACCTGCCGTCGGCTCGGCATCCACACCATCGCGGTGTATTCCGAAGCCGATCGCGACGCTCAGCACGTGCGCTTGGCTGACGAGGCGTGGCCGATCGGCGGGCCGCGTCCAGCTGATTCGTACCTGCGCGGCGATGTCATTCTCGAGGTGGCAAAGAAGTCCGCTGCACAGGCGATCCATCCCGGTTACGGCTTCCTCTCCGAGAACACCGGCTTTGCCCGCGCCTGCGCGAATGCCGGCATCGTCTTTATTGGCCCGCGCCCGGAGAGCATCGACGCGATGGGTTCCAAGGCCGCTGCCAAGGGGCTGATGGAACAGCACACGGTACCGCTGGTACCCGGTTATCACGGTGAGAACCAGGACACGACGCATCTTGCCGAGCAGGCCGACAGGACCGGTTATCCGCTGATGATCAAGGCCGCAGCCGGTGGTGGCGGCAAGGGCATGCGCATCGTGCGCAGCGCAGCGGAATTTGCCGACGCGCTCGCCTCCGCCCAGCGCGAGGCCGCCAGTTCGTTCGGCGATACGCGGGTGATCCTGGAACGCTACGTCGAGCATCCGCGACATATCGAGTTCCAGGTGTTCGGCGACACCCACGGCCATGTGATCCACCTCAACGAGCGCGAATGCTCGGCGCAACGCCGCTACCAGAAAGTATTGGAGGAAACCCCTTCGCCGTTCCTCGACGACACTCGCCGCAAGGCGATGGGTGAAGCGGCCGTCGCGGCGGCGAAAGCGGTCGACTACGTCGGTGCCGGCACGGTGGAATTCATCGTGGCGCAGAGCGGCGAGTTCTTCTTCATGGAGATGAACACGCGCCTGCAGGTCGAGCACCCGGTTACCGAGCTGACGCTGGGGCTGGACTTGGTCGAATGGCAGCTGCGCGTCGCCGCCGGCCAGCCGCTGCCACTGCGCCAGGAGCAAGTCCACGCACATGGTCACGCGATCGAGGTGCGCCTGTATGCGGAAGACCCGGACCAGAACTTCCTGCCCGGCTCCGGCAAACTGCAAACACTTCGATTGCCTGCACCGTCGTCACATGTCCGCCTCGACGGCGGCGTGATCGAAGGCGACACGGTGACGATCTTCTACGACCCGATGATCGCCAAGCTGATCGTGTTCGACGTCACCCGCGAGCAAGCCTTGCAGCGGCTGCGCGAGGCGTTGGCCGCCAGCGAGATCGTCGGACCGAAGTCGAACATCGGGTTTCTCGAACGTCTCGTCCGCCATCCGGCCGTAGTCGAAGGCCGCATCGACACCGGCTATCTCGATCGCCACCTGGAAGAATTCCTGGTCGGCGAGGTGGTGCCGACGAATCAGGTGCTGTTCGCCGCGGCCACTGCCGCCCTGCTCCATGACGAGCTGAGCATCAACACCACCGCGGCCGACCCGCACTCACCCTGGGCGCGCGCCGACGCCTGGCGCATCGGCCACGCCGGCAAGCGAATCATCGCGTTGACCTTGCGCGAACAGCGTTACGACATCGAGGCACATGGCCATGACGACAGCTATCAGCTACGCCATGGCGAGGCGGTTTGCGAGGTGCGCGGTGCGCGTCTGCTCGACGACAATCTGAGCGCCCGCTTCGATGGTGAATCGCTACGCGTGCCGCTGCGCACCGATGCCGCCCACGTACTGCTGCATGATGCGCATGGTCAGCGCTACAGCTTCGCTCGTGCCGCGGCATTCGCCTGGGAATCGAAGGACGCCGCCGGCGGTAACCAGATCATCGCGCCGATGCCCGGCCGTATCGTGCTGGTCAAGACCAAGGCAGGCGACATCGTCGAGCAAGGCCAGGAACTGCTGGTGATGGAAGCGATGAAGATGGAACTGGCCTTGAAGGCGCCTCGTGCAGGCACCATCGAGAGCATCAACGCCACGCAGGGCGAATTCGTCGAGGCCGATGCCGTGCTGGTGCGTTTCGCCGACACCTGATTTTAACCGCCGTCATTCCGGCGAAAGCCGGAATCCAGTGACTCCGCAAGGCCACAAAGACGCTGGATCCCGGCTTTCGCCGGGATGACGACACTTCTCCCGGAGTCACGCATGAACGCTTCCAACCACGTCCGCATCGTCGAAGTCGGCGCCCGCGACGGCCTGCAGAACGAGAAGACACTGCTGCCGGCTGATGTGAAGATCGCGTTGATCGATCGGCTCTCCTCCACCGGCCTCACCACCATCGAAGCGACCAGTTTCGTCAGCCCCAAGTGGGTGCCGCAACTGGCCGATGCCGCCGAAGTCTTCGCGGGCATCCGCAAGGTGCCCGGCGTGAGTTACCCGGTACTGGTGCCGAACCTGCAGGGCTATCAGCGTGCGCGCGAAGTCGGCGCCACCGAGATCGCGGTGTTCACCGCCGCCTCGGAAGCCTTCAGCCGCAAGAACACGAATGCCTCGATCGGCGAATCGATCGAGCGTTTCATCCCGGTGATCGAACAGGCGCAGGCCGACGAGGTCAAGGTGCGCGGCTACGTCTCCACCGTGCTCGGCTGCCCGTATCAGGGCGACGTGCCGGTCGGCGATGTGGTGCGCGTCGCCAGGCGCCTGTACGAACTGGGCTGCTACGAGATCTCGCTGGGCGACACCATCGGCGTCGGCACGCCGGCGAAGGCGCGCGCGATGCTGCATGCGGTCGCACAGGAGGTGCCGATCGGTGCGCTCGCCGTGCATTTTCACGACACCTACGGCCAGGCGCTGGCAAACATCCTCGCCTGCCTGGAAGAAGGTGCGCGCGTGGTCGACAGCTCGGTCTCCGGCACCGGCGGCTGCCCGTATGCAAAGGGCGCCACCGGCAACGTCGCCAGCGAGGACGTGGTCTACATGCTGCATGGCATGGGCATGAGCACCGGCATCGACCTCGACCTGCTGGTCGCCACCGGCGCATGGCTGGCCGGGCAGCTGCACAAGGACACCGCCAGCCGGGTCACCCGCGCGCGCACCGCGGCGGCCTGAACGTCTCGCGGAAACCCGTACGCGGTCGCTATCATCGGGTTTCGACTGACGGGGTGAAGCGATGCATGCAAACCTGACGACATGGTGGCGGCATGCAGCGGCGCTGTTCCTGGTGTTGTGTGCGCTACCCACGCTGGCCGCCACGCCAAAAGGCGACTGGCTGCTGCTGCCCGAGCGCGTGTGGACCGGCGATGGCGATGCCGCGCATCGCGGTTGGGCAGTGCTGGTGCACGACGGCGTGATCGCAGCGGCAGGTCCCGTCGGATCGGTGCATGCACCCACCGGCACGCAGCGTATCGAGCTGCCCGGCACCACGCTTACACCCGGCCTGATCGACCTGCACTCACACCTGTTCCTGCATCCGTATAACGAAACGCTGTGGAACGATCAGGTGCTGACCGAGCCGCAGGACTACCGCACGCTGGAAGCCGCCGCGCACGCGAAGTCCACCCTGCTGGCCGGCTTCACCACCTTGCGCGACCTGGGTACCGAAGGCGCCGGCTATGCCGACGTGTCGGTGAAGCGCGCGATCACGGAAGGACTGATTCCTGGCCCACGCCTGTTCGTGGCGACCCGTGCGATCGTCGCTACCGCCAGTTATGGTCCCGGCCCGCGCGGCTTCCGCCCGGACATCGACCTGCCCAGTGGTGCGCAGGAAGTCAGCGGCGTCGACGCCGCGATGGCGGCGGTGCGCGAACAGGCAGCACGCGGTGCCGACTGGATCAAGATCTACGGCGACTATCGCGTCGGCCCCGACGGCAGCACCGCGCCCACCTTCACGCCGGCGGAACTGAAAGCGCTGGTCGATACCGCGCACCAGATCGGCCGTCCAGTCGCCGTACATGCGGCCAGTGATGCCGGCGTGCGCATGGCGGTCGAGGCAGGTGTGGACAGTGTGGAGCACGGCTACGGCGCCAGCGAGGCGACCTTCAAATTGATCAAGCAGCACGGCACCGCCTACGAGCCGACGCTTACGGCGGTCGAGTCCACCGCTGAATATTTCGAGCATTATGTGCCGGGCAAGAGCAAGCCGACGGCGCGCATGCGCGAGGCTGAACGTGCGTTCCGCACCGCTTTGAAGCTCGGTGTGACGATCGGCAACGGCAGCGACGTTGGCGTATTCGCGCATGGCGAGAACTGGCGCGAGCCCGCCGCAATGGTGGCCGATGGCATGACGCCGGCGCAAGCACTGCATGCAGCCACCGACGTGGCGGCGAAGATCCTGCGCCAGTCGCAGCATTTCGGCCGCATTGCACCGGGCCTGGCTGCCGACCTCGCAGCGTTCACCGGCGATCCCAGCACGCAGATCGACGACCTCGCGCATCCCGTCTTCGTGATGAAGGATGGCATCTCCTACCGCAGCCCAGCAGCCACGCCATGAACGAGACGTTCCATATCCGCCCGATCGAGCCGCGCGACAACTCGGCGATGGCCGCGATCATCCGCAGCGTGATGCCCGAGTTCGGTGCCGACGGCCCCGGCTTCGCGATCCACGATGCCGAGGTGGACACCATGTATGAAGCTTATACGCGGCCACGATCCAGCTACTTCGTGGTCGAGCGCGACGGCGTGGTGATCGGCGGTGGCGGCATCGCGCCACTGGAAAACGCCGAGCCGGACGTGTGCGAACTGCGCAAGATGTATTTCCTGCCGCAGGCGCGCGGCATCGGTGCCGGCAGCGCGATGATGCAACGTTGCCTGGACGCGGCGCGCACGCATGGCTTCCGGCGCTGCTATCTGGAAACGCTGACCGGCATGGATGCTGCACAAGCGTTGTACGCGCGCAGCGGCTTCACGCCATTGTGCACGCCGATGGGTGGCACCGGCCATTTCAGCTGCGACCGTTTCTTTATCCGCGACCTGTGAGCAAGCCATGAGCAGCCACGATCCACACATCGATGCCTATATTGCCAAATCGGCCGAGTTCGCCCGACCGATCCTCGAACACCTCCGCGCAGTGGTGCATGCCGCCTGCCCCGAAGTTGAGGAAAGCATGAAATGGAGCATGCCGTTCTTCAGCTGCAACGGTGCGCCGATGTGCATGATGGCTGCGTTCAAGCAGCATTGCGGCTTTGGCTTCTGGCTGTCCAGGCAAGTCGTCGGCAGCACGGCCGAAGACGGCATGGGCCAGTTCGGCAAGCTCGCCACGCTGAAGGATCTGCCGTCCAAAAAGGAACTCACTGCTTACATCAAGAAAGCGATGGCGTTGAACGAAGCCGGCGTGAGACTGGCGCGCCCGAAAGCCACCGCGAAGCCAGCGCCGACCTTGCCGGATGATCTTGCCGCCCTGCTCGCACAGAAGAAACACGCGGCCGCGCGCAAGACCTATGCAGGCTTCAGCCCCAGCGCGCAGCGCGAATACGTCGACTGGATCGGCGAGGCGAAGACCGACACCACCCGCCAGAAGCGCATAGCCACCACGCTGGAATGGCTGGCCGAAGGCAAACCGCGGAACTGGAAATACCTGACATGCTGAAGGCTGGCTTCCGATGATCCGCATTGCCCGCGACGAAGACGCCACCTCTATCCATGCGATCTATGCGCCCTCGATCACCGATGGCGTGGCCACGTTCGAGACCGAACTGCCAAGTATCGCTGCGATGGGCGAGCGCATCCGCACCCGGCTGCAGCATTACCCCTGGCTGGTATGGGAAGAAGGCGGTGAGGTGCTGGCCTATGCCTATGCCGGTCGCTTTCGCGAGCGCGCGGCCTACGACTGGATTGCCGAAACCTCGATTTACGTTCGCGGCGATGCACATCGCCGCGGTATCGCGCGCCGGCTCTATGGCACGCTGCTGGACGTGATGCGTCTGCAGGGCATGACCCAGGCCGTTGGCGTGATAACGCTGCCCGGTACCGTCAGCGTAGCGATGCACGAAACGATGGGTTTCTCTGCGGCTGGCGTATGGCGCCAGTGCGGCTACAAGCTGGGGCAATGGTGGGACGTGGGCGTTTGGCAAAAGGAGTTGCAGGCACCACCTGCGATGCCGGTACCGGTCATTTCATTTCCGCAATTAAGGAATTCGCCGGAGCTGCGTGCCCTGCTGTCCTGACAAGCCACACGGCGGTACAAAAAAACCCCGCCAGTGATGGCGGGGCTTTGGCTAACGGACAACCGCGGACTACTCGCTCAATGATGCAGGAGCAGGTCAGCGATGATGCCGGTGCTGATCGCGACCAGCAGGAAATCACCGTTGTCGCTGCGCACCCAGTGATAGCCGCGCGGTGGCGGACGCAGACGCTCATGGCGCCAGTCGCTCACGACGTATTCGCGGCCACGGTAGTCGGATGGCATGCGCCCACCCCTCTTGTACCAGCCCTCATGCTGACCACGGTCATGCATGCCGTGATACTGATCGTGACCATGATCACGGTGGTCGTTGCCGTAGTCCTGCGCCAGCAACGGTGCGCTCAACACTGCAAGGGCACCACAGATAACGAGCGTCCCTAATGCTTTCTTCATATCGCTCTCCTGATTGATGGCAAGGTTCTGCCGAACTGCCTGCCGCTATGGCAGTAGAGCCACACACCTGTTTTACGCTTCAAGCCACATCCACAACCACATGGCTCATCGTGGATGATTGCCGCGTAACGTTCAATGACAGATAAATGTTCCACCATGAGCCGGTTGCGTTCAGCCGATGGTCGTCGCGGTGCGTGTGTTCCGTATACAAAGACAGGCCCACCTTGCGGTGGACCTGTCACCCGCGTTCGCCGTGATGGCGAGCGCGGCTGTGGATCAATGCTGCCCGGCGATGATGCTCGCGATCACACCGGTCGTGATGGCAACCAGGATGAAATCGCCGTTGTCACTGCGCACGTAGTGATAACCGCGCGGCGGCGCACGCAGGTGCTCGCTCTGCCAGTCGGTCACGGCATAGGAGCCACCACGATACTCGGTCGGCATATGACCGCCCTTCTTGTACCAGCCTTCACTATGGCCGCGCTCGGACATGCTGCGATGGCTCTGGTCCTGATGATCCTGACCCACCGGTTGAGCGGCTACCACGGCCGAGGCTGACATCATCAATGCACCGCAGATCAACCACGTACCCAATTGCTTCTTCATAAAGACACTCCGTTCGGTGATGGCATAAAGCCTTGAGAAGCCGTGTTGCTCCGGGATTTCCATAAACTGCCTGGCGTTGCCGCCTGGGCTGAGGAGCCCGGGGCATCGCCGCCCTGCCTGCAACATCACCGCTCAACCCCCAAGATCGCGTGAAGATTCCGGTGAATGGCCTTCACGTTTGGCCATCAGCCCCTTCGTGGTCGCCATGCCTCTCGGTTACCATTCATGTTTCAGGTATCCATAGAGACCCCCATGCAGCTCAATCAGGTCAAGGCAATCATCACCGGCGGCGCCTCCGGTCTCGGCCATGCGGTAGCACAGCATCTGGTCGCGAACGGCGGCAAGGTCGCGCTGTTCGACGTCAACGAGGAGAAGGGTCAGGCTGCCGCGAAGGAACTGGGCGATACCGCCTGTTTCTTTCGCACCGATGTCACTTCCGAGGACGGCGTGGTCACGAATGTGGCCGCCGCACATGCAGCGATGGGCGGCCTCAACGTGGTGATGAACTGCGCCGGCATCCTCGGCGCCGGTCGCGTGCTGGGCAAGGACGGCGCGATGCCGCTGAACACCTTCGCCGCCACCGTGATGGTGAACCTGGTCGGCAGCTTCAACGTGGCCAAGGCCGGTGCCGCGCTGATGCAGGGCAACGAGGCCGGTGAGGACGGCGAGCGCGGCGTGATCATCAACACCGCCAGCGTCGCCGCCTACGAAGGCCAGATCGGCCAGGCCGCCTACTCCGCTTCCAAGGGCGGCGTGGTCGGCATGACCCTGCCGATGGCGCGCGAGCTTGCGCGTTTCGGCATTCGCGTGGCCACGATCGCCCCCGGCATCTTCTGGACCCCGATGGTCGACAGCATGTCCCCGCAGGTGCAGGAGTCGTTGTCCGCGTCGATCCCGTTCCCGTCACGCCTGGGCAAACCGGATGAGTTCGCCTCGACCGTCGCCTTCATCCTCGGCAACCGCTATGTCAACGGCGAGACTATCCGTCTCGATGGCGCCGTGCGGCTGCAGCCGAAGTAATCTTCCCGATTCCAACCTCACTCCATACGAATCCATCGCATGAAAGCTTCCGACGTCAAGAAAGGCAACGTGGTCGAACACGACGGCACCGTCTACCAGGTGCGCGACATCGAGCGCAGCTCGCCGAGCGCGCGTGGCGGCAACGTCACCTTCCGCTTCACCCTGTATTCGATCCCCGGCGGTCGCAAGTTCGACCTCAGCCTGCGCGCCGACGACGAATTGCGGGAAATGGACCTGGTGCGCCGCGCGGCGAACTTCTCGTACATGGATGACGGCGCGTTCGTGTTCATGGACGCCGAGGATTACACCCAGTACCTGCTCTCGCCCGAACTGGTCGGCGACAACGCCGGCTACATCGTCGAAGGCATCGAGGGCTATTACGTGCAGGTGATCGACGAGGCACCGGTCGGCCTGCAGGTGCCGAGCAGCGTGATCCTGACCGTGGTCGACACCGCACCGGAAATGAAGGGCTCCAGCGCCACCAAGCGCAACAAGCCAGCCAGGCTCAATAGCGGCATCGAAGTGCAGGTGCCCGAATACATCAGCAACGACGAGAAGGTCTGGGTGAACACGCTCACCGGTGAATTCGCGGGCAGGGCCTGAGAGCAGGAACGAGTGGATGAGGAGTGAGAAGCGAGAGTGAAAGCGTGAGAGACACGCGGTTTTTGCCATACTCATTTCTTACTCCTCTCTACTCACTTCTCGCCCCATGCCCTCCAGCGGTTATTCGCTAAGCGCCCATGCGCTCGAAAGCCTGACCCAGATCAAGCGGCCGGACGTGCCGTGGCAGGTCGTGTTGCGCAATACCGCCGCCGTGATACTGCCGCTGGGCATCGGGCTGGCTACGGGACATACCGAGGTTGGCCTGGCTATCGGTGCCGGCGCACTGGATACGATGTTTTCCGATCAGCCCGGGCCATATCGCCAGCGCATGCGCCAGTTGCTGCTGGCCTCGCTGGCCGCTGGCCTTGCCTCGCTGTGCGGCTTCCTGATCGGCGGTCAGTTGCTGCCGATGCTGCTGGCCACCGCCGCCTGTGGTTTCTTCGGCGGCCTGCTGGTGGTGTTCGGCACCGATACCGCACGGGTCGGCATGACCAGCATGATCCTGCTGGTGATCACCGCATCCACGCCAACCTCGCTGATCGGCGCACTGAGCGGTGCCGCGCTGATTTTCTCCGGCGGCCTGCTGCTCACCCTGTTCTCGCTGGCAGCATGGCCATGGCAGCGCTATCTGCCCGAACGCCATGCGCTGGCCCATGTCTATGCCGGTCTCGCCACACTGGCGAGGCAGCAGGCGCATGACGATGCCGAGGTCCCGGCGTTGACCGAAGCGATGACTACGTTGCAGCAAACCTTGTTGGGCGAGCATCGTTCCCACGGCCGCGCGATGGAAGCATTCGGTGTACTGCTGGAACTGGCTGAGCGCATCCGGCTGGAGCTCACCGCAATGACCGAGCTGCATGCCAACCCGGCCATCCACATGATGTTCCGCGACGATGCTGCCCGCGTGCTCACGGCGATCGCCGGCGCACTGGAACAAGGCGAATCGCCCGAACAGGCTGCACGTGCTCTGCAAACACTGCAGGCCAGCGAACGTGCCCTGCTCGATGGCAGCACCAGCACGGGTGGTCTTGCCGCGCATATCCACGCCCTCTCCGGCCAGCTGGCAGCAGCGGTGCGCAACGCAGACTGGGCCGGCAGCCGCGGCGAGCTGCGCGCCAGCGCGGCGGAAACCCATCTGCCCAAGGCGCTGCGCAGCAGTTCCGTCTGGGCCACGCTGCGCGCCAGCCTAACCCCGCGATCGGTGGCATTCCGGCACGCCCTGCGCATGGCTGTCTGCCTCAGCGCTGCGCTGTGGATTTCGCGACTGTTGCAGCTGCCGCACGGCTACTGGTTGCCGATGACGGCGGCGATCGTGCTGCGACCGGACTTTGCCGCCACCTTCAATTTCGGCCTGCTGCGCGTGCTCGGCACCGTGCTGGGGCTGGTGCTTACTACGGCATTGCTGCACTTCACGCCGAGCGAGCCTTGGGCGCATCTCATGCTGATGGCCGTGCTGTGCATGGCGTTCCGCTACCTGGCCACGGCGCATTACGGCATCGCGGTGGCCGCACTGACCGGCACCGTGGTGATCCTGCTTTCGTTCGAGGGTGTCGGCTCCAGTGCAGCGGTGATGGATCGTGTGATCAACACCGCGCTTGGCTGCGGCATGGCGCTGCTCGCCTATGTGGCGTGGCCAACCTGGGAGCGCGGTCGGGCACGCGCCGCGCTGGCGGTGATGCTGGATGCCTATGCCAGCTATCTGCACGCACTGGCGCTGCCCGACCAGCGCCATGCCCACCACGAGACACGCAGCGCGGCCCGCACCGCGCGCACCAATGCGCAGGCCTCGATCGACCGGATGCGCACCGAACCGGCCACTCCGCCGGCACTGCTGGCGCTGGCGCGGGCGCTGTTCGCCAACGGCAACCGACTGGCGCGTACCGCAATGACGCTGGAAGCGATGATCGACGATCTCGCCACGCTGCCCCTGCGGGCCGAAGTCGGCCACTTCGTGCAGCAATGCGCCGACGCCGTGCAGACGATCGCCACCGCGTTACGCGAACAACGCAGCATGGATGCCTTGCCCGACCTGCGTACCCGGCAACGCACCCTGATGACCCTGCTGCAGGACAGCGCAGACCGCTCCAGCGCCGAGCTGTTGGGACGACTCAGCGACCGTCTGGTCGACAACGTCAACACGCTTGCCCATGTGGTGAACCGTGCCGGCCAGGAATCCGCTGCCGAAGCTGAAGTTCAGGCTTTGTAGGGTTGCTACTGGCACCCGGCGACGCGACGCCGGCCCGCGGAGGTTTTACACTGCGCGGATGCTCAAGATCGATACCCACGCGCACATCCTGCCCCGCGACTGGCCAAATCTGGCGGCCAAGTACGGCGACGACCGCTTTCCGGTGATGACGCATACCGACGGGCGTCACCGCATCTACAAGGACAGCCGCTTCTTCCGCGAAGTGTGGGATTCGGCGTTCGATCCGCAGACGCGTATCGACGACTACGCCCGCTTCGGCGTCGACGTGCAGGTGATCTCAACCGTGCCGGTGCTGTTCTCGTACTGGGCGCCGGGCCACCAGGCGCTGGAGCTGCACCGCCATCTGAACAACCACATGGCCGGCATCTGCCGCGATTATCCGCGCCACTACGCCGGCATCGGCACGGTGCCGCTGCAGGCACCGGACCTGGCGATCCGCGAGCTGGAACGCTGCATCGACGAGCTCGGCCTGCAGGGTGTGCAGGTTGGCTCGCATTGCGGCGACTGGAACCTGGATGCACCGGAGCTGTTCCCGTTCTTCGAGGCAGCCGCCGATCTCGGCGCCGCGGTGCTGGTGCACCCATGGGACATGATGGGCGCCTCAACCATGCCCAAATACTGGATGCCTTGGCTGGTCGGCATGCCGGCCGAGCAGGCGCGCGCCGCTTGTTGCCTCGCCTTCGGCGGCGTGCTGGAGCGGCTGCCAAAGCTGCGCGTTATGCTGGCACACGGGGGCGGCAGCTTCCCCTCGACCATCGGTCGCATCGAACACGGCTTCAAGATGCGCCCGGATCTGGTGGCCACCGACAACCCGCGCAATCCGCGCGAATACCTCAAACGCTTCTATTTCGACTCCTGCGTGCACGACGATCTGGCGCTGCGCTATCTGCTGGATGTGACGGGCGTCGAGCAGGTGATGCTCGGCACCGACTATCCTTTCCCGCTGGGCGAACAGGAACCCGGCAGCGGCATCGAGGCGCTGGGCCTGAACGACACCGACCGCGCCCGACTGTTTCACGGCACCGCACTGGAATGGCTGGGCCTGCCCAGGCACCGCTTTGCCCCCGACCACACCTCCCTGGAGTCAGCATGAGTTTCCTGCGCAGCACCGCCATCATCGCCACGGCCCTGGCCACCACCCTGCTGCTGGCAGGTCGCGTCCACGCCACCGATGTCAGCATGGCTGACGGCAGTGTCACCTTCAGCACGCCGGACAGCTGGCTGGACATCATGGAAACCCAGGGCGACCCGGAAACACGCGTGTTCCAGGTGCCTGATCCGTCACCTACCGGCAAGACCAGCCTTGCGCGAATTACCGTGACCGTCGCCCAGGCCGCCGACGTGAATGGCTTCAACCAGTACAAGAGCGACGCCACCGCGAAGGCCATGGCACTCCCCGGCTACAAGGCCTCCGCAGTCCCGCCGCAGCCGAACAGCAACTTCTACACCGCGCAGGAAAACGGTGCCGAGTTCAGCTATGTCGAGCATTACTGGTTCAAGAACGGCCATGCCATCCAGCTGCGTTGCGTGCGCCCTTCGCAGAGCCAGGCCGGCGCCAGCTGGAAGGACGAATTCGACAAGGGCTGCAACACCATCGCGGCGCGACTTAAGTAAGCCACAGGCGTCGCTCCCTCCCCTGCGACCAAAGGGAGTCCCTTTTCGGGACACGCAGGGAGAGGAGCCAACACCCCCGAAGAGATCGTCCGATGTCCCCGACCTTTGAAGCCAGCCTCGACTGGGCCCGCGCCCAGGACGCCGCCGACCCGCTACGCGCGTTCCGCGACGAGTTTCTGATCCCGCCACATGAAGGGCGCGACAGTGTGTACTTCTGCGGCAATTCGCTGGGCTTGCAACCGCGCGCGGTGCGCGAGGCGATCAATGCCGAGCTGGACTACTGGGGCGAACTGGCCGTCGAGGGCCACTTCAAGGGCCGTCTGCCCTGGATGGACTACCACGAATTCGTGCGTGACGACCTCGCTGCGGTAGTTGGCGCGCAGCCCGCCGAAGTGGTGGCGATGAATACACTGGGCGTGAACCTGCACCTGATGATGGTGAGCTTCTATCGCCCCACCCCTGAGCGCCACGCGATCCTGATCGAGGCCGGCGCCTTCCCCACCGACCGTTACGCCGTGGAATCGCAGATCCGCTTCCACGGTTTCAGTCCCGCACTTTCGCTGATCGAACTGCACGCCGACGAGCCGAATGGCACGATCTCGATGGCGGCGATCGAACGCGCGCTGGCCGAACATGGTTCGCGCATCGCACTGGTGATGCTGCCCGGCGTGCAGTACCGCACCGGTCAGGCACTCGACCTCAAGGCCATCACCGAACTCGCACACAAATATGGCTGTACGGTAGGCTTCGACCTCGCCCACGCCGTCGGCAACCTGCCACTGCAACTGCACGACACTGGTGCGGATTTCGCGATCTGGTGCAGCTACAAATACCTCAACAGCGGCCCTGGTGCGGTCGGCGGCGCCTTCGTGCACGAACGCCACGCACGTGCACACCTGCCGCGTTTCGCCGGCTGGTGGGGCCACGACAAGACCACCCGTTTCCAGATGGGTCCCGAATTCGTGCCGACAGCTGGCGCCGATGGCTGGCAGCTGTCCAACCCGCCGATCCTCGCGCTGGCACCGCTGCGCATGTCGCTGCAGATCTTCCGTCGCGCCGGCATGCATGCGCTGCGTGAGAAATCACTCAAGCTCACCGGCTATCTCGAATGGCTGGTGCAAACCCAGCTGGCCGATGTGCTGGAAGTGGTGACCCCGACCGATCCGCAACGACGGGGTGCCCAACTGTCGATCCGTGTGACCGGCGGCCGCGCACGCGGCCGTGCCCTGTTCGAATACCTGATGGAGCACGGCATCATCGGCGACTGGCGCGAGCCGGACGTGATCCGTATTTCGCCAGCACCGCTGTACAACCGGTTTGCGGATTGTTTGGTATTTGCTGAGACGGTGCGGGAGTGGAGTCGCGGTTGACTGGCTTGGCATCCTGATCGCATATGCCCGCTTTCGACTGCGGATTCAGTCGGTCATCAACATTACATCCGACTCTGCGGATGCCTTACCTGCCCTTCCCCACGCACAACGAAACGCTCCACCGTGAGCGCCTCGGCCCCCATCGGCCCGTAAGCGTGTAAACGCGTGGTGGAGATGCCGATCTCGGCGCCGAGGCCGAGTTCGCCACCGTCACTGAAGCGCGAAGAGGCATTGACCATTATCACAGCCGAGCGGATTGCCAGCACGAAGCGTTGCGCCGCAGCTTCGTCCGCAGTGGCGATGACTTCGGTATGGTCAGAGCCATGGCGGCGGATATGCTCGATCGCTGCGTCCAGGTCGTCGATCACGCGCACGGCAAGGATCAGGTCGAGGAACTCCGCGGCGTAGTCATCCTCGCTCGCGGCGCTCATCGATGGCACCAAGGCGCGACTGCGCTCGCAACCGCGCAGTTGCACGCCATGTTGCTGCAATGACGCCGCAGCCGCGGGTAGAAACGCAGCCGCGATGTCCTGATGCACCAGCAGCGTCTCCAACGCGTTGCATACGCCGGGGCGTGTGGTCTTGCCGTCGATCAGCAGATTCAGCGCCAGTGCGGGGTCGGCGGCGCGGTCCACATAGAGGTGACAGACGCCCTTGTAATGCTTGATCACCGGCACCCGTGCGTGTTCGGCGACGAAACGGATCAGGCCTTCGCCGCCACGCGGAATGGCCAGATCGACAATGTCGCTTAGCTGCAGCAGCTCGATCATTGTCTCGCGGCGCAGATCCTCGACCAGCGTCAGCGCAGCCGCCGGTACGCCGTGTGCTTCCAGTGCCGATTTCAACGCCGCTGCAATCGCCGTGTTGGAATGGATCGCCTCCGAGCCACCGCGCAGGATCACGCCGTTGCCCGCCATCAGGCACAACGCCGCGGCGTCGGCGGTGACGTTGGGGCGTGCCTCGTAAATCATCACGATGACGCCGAGGGGAATGCGCACGCGTTCGATCGATAATCCGTTCGGCCGTGCCTCGCGGCGTGTCACTACTCCGACCGGATCAGGCAGGTCGGCCACTTCGCGCAACGCGTTGGCGATGCTGGTCACCCGCGTCTCGTCCAGCCGCAGGCGATCGAGCATGGCGCCCTGCACGCCATTCACCGCAGCTTGCTGCATGTCGCGCACGTTCGCGACCAGTACCGCAGCGCACTGCGCTTCCAGCGCCGCAGCCATGTCGCGCAGCAACGCGCGCTTGGCCTCGCTGGCGAGCGCAGCGATGACTTGCGCAGCATCGCGGCAATCGAGTGCCTGCTGACGGATGCTGCTCATGCGGTTGCCTCCATGTCGCTCACGGTGGCGAGATCATCGCGATGCACTACCTCGGCGCCGTAGCTGTAACCCAGCACGCCCTCGATCTCGCGACTGTGCCGCCCGGCCAGCCGTCGGAGCTCGACAGCACCGTACTGGCAGAGGCCACGGGCGACCGATCGCCCGATCGCATCGACGATCTCCACCAGATCACCGCGATGGAACTCGCCATCAGCACCAAGCACGCCGCCCGGCAGCAGCGAGACACGACCGCCAGCCAGCGCCTGCACAGCACCGGCATCGATGCGGATATGCCCCGGTGCGGCCGGTGCGTGGCGCAACCAATACTTGCGCGCCTGCATGCGGCTACTTGCGGCGGCGATCAGCGTGCCGTGCAAACGATCATGCTGCAGCGCCTGCACGGTTGTGGCGTCACGACCATTGAACAGCGCTGTGGGAATCCCTGCCGCAGCAGCCTTGGCCGCCGCCTCCAGCTTGGTACGCATGCCGCCGGTCCCGACCGTACTGCCGCTGCCGCCAGCCATCGCCAGGATCGATGGCGTCAGCACAGGCACGTAGGTAATCGGGGTGGCCACCGGATCGCGACGCGGATCAGCGCTGTACAGCGCGTCGACGTCGGAAGCGATCAGCAGCAGATCGGCATCGACCAGAGCCGCGACGATCGCCGCGAGATTATCGTTGTCGCCGAGCTTCAGCTCGTCCACCGCCACGGTGTCGTTCTCGTTCACCACCGGCAGCACGCCAAGCGCCAACAGTTCACGCAACGTGGCGCGCGCGTTGAGGTAGCGGCGACGGTTGCGCAGGTCATCATGGGTAAGCAGCACCTGCGCCACCGATCGTGCAGACAGCGATTGCCACAGCCCCATCATCGGCGCCTGCCCCAAGGCGGCCAAGGCCTGTCTGGCGACAAGACCGCCACCATCCGCCGCATGCTGGCGCAGCAAGGCGCGACCCGCGGCCACCGCGCCGGAAGACACCAAAATGACCTGACGGCCATCGGCATGACTGGCGCTGATGAACGCGGCCAGCGCTTCGGCGTAACGTGGCGTGAGGCCACCTCCATCGGCGGCGAGCAGGTTGCTGCCGACTTTCAGCACGGCACGACGCCAGGGCGGCAACACCTGTATGGGCAATCTCACATGCAAGCTCATGCTGCGTCATCCTCAATGCTTGCGCCCTTGAAAGACGCTCAGCGTGCATCCACCGACTTCAACGCTCCGATCTGCGCGTGCCATGACCGGTTATGGGCCCATCAGGGCCTTGTCGATCGCACGTTGTGCCAATGGCGACATCACGGCATAGCCCGTTGGATTGGGATGAATGCCGTCTGCCGAAAAATCCTTTTTCAGCATGTCATGCGGACCAACCAAAGCATCGTAGTAATCCAGATAAATGAAGTGCTCGCGACGGGCATAGGCCTTGATCCAGGCATTCAGTGCCTGAATTTTCTCGGGTGGCCGACCAGCCGTCAGCGGGAGATAGACATCGTTGACCGGCGTGATGGAAGCCAGCACGACCTTGATGCCATTGACGCGCGCGAGTTCCGCCATGGATATGAGGTTGTCCTCGATCATCGGCAGGGAATACGGCCCTTTGTTGTCGGCAATATCGTTCGTACCGGCAAGAATCACGACCACACGAGGCTTCAGCGCAATCACGTCGGCGCGGAACCGGATCAGCATTTGCCCGGTGGTTTGTCCGCTGATACCGCGATTGATGTAGTGCTTTCCCGGAAAGAAATCCCGGCCACGCCAGATGTCGGTGATTGAATCACCCATGAAGACGACACGCTTATCGCCTTTCCCGGGTGGTGGAAGCGCTGCATTTTCCTCACGGTACCTTTCCAGTTGTGGCCAGTCAGCCAACAACTTGTCTTTCTGCGCCGCACTCAACACGAAAGGGTTCGAGGCAGGTCGAGCGGGTGCCGCAACCTGTGCCGCAGCCATGTTGGCAAACAGCAGGAGTACGCATATCCATATGTTCTTTTTCATGTATCGGCAACCCGATAGCTGAGAATAATTGATTGCACCATCACGGATATCGGAAGACGGACAAGGCATTCAATCGGCTCCTGGAGGCAGACTCGCTCGCAAGACATGAGTATTTGCCACACCGACTTGCTCCGCATCACCACGACCAAAATGACGTTTGAGCGCCATGGCCGGCGCCTCGACGAAATGCCATGACAACACGGCGCACCCTACCGTACAGACCGTCGAAGCCAACAGAGCCATCCAGTACGGATGATTAATTCCCATGAGTGAAATGAGAAATTGCTGGATCAAGAAGGCATAAATATAGATTCCGTACGAAAAATCACCATAGCGGCCAAAACCCCGCAAAACCGGTGTCGAAGATGTACCAAACCAGATCACCAGGAACGGCAATAACACGTAGATGGCAGCATATCCGTGGCGCAAGGCGACAAGTGCCACCGCCAATACGCTTAACAAGCCGAACAACAGTAACCGGTGCCGATGCCATTCTTCACGAAAGCCATTCATCAACACTCCGTAACAGAAATAGCTACCGTATTCGCAGCCGAAATCGGGCCGCAAAAATGCCGCACGCGGATTGTGCTGCACATCAAAGATGCCGTAGATATAGATCGCGTAGAGCGCGACTCCAAGCAGCAATGCGACTCGCAGCTTCTTCCGGAGCAGACCGAGAATTCCCGCCACCAGCAAAATGCCGTACCAACGGACCTCGATGGGGATGGTCCACAACGAACCATTCACGACAGAAACGGGATTATGCTCGAACACGCCCGGCAAGACGTATTTTATATTCAAGTAGAATTGCGAGAGATAATCCCACGTCATGGATGAACTGAAATAGGCACGCAGGGACCAGGCTGTAACAGCCGGACCAGCGATAAATACCGCCACGCACGTCACTATCGCCAATCCTGGCCAGATGCGCAAAAAACGCTTGGCGGCAAACCGCAATACATGGGGATCACGATCCCAGCTTTGCGCCACCAGGTAACCGCTTATTGAAAAGAATATCAGCACGCCCAGCGTGCCCAGTGTGATCAACCCGAAAGGCGATGGCTCCGGACGCAGGAACACTGCAAACTGATGTCCGCACAGCACTACGCCAGCTGCCAGCAGACGCACAAAGTCGAAATTGTTCGATCGGGATTGCAGCGTCACTTCACTATGTCCATCTGCCTGTGTTGGGTACTGTGCTGGCAGTATCACTTGCCATTTGATGTACACGAACTGCCGATAGCCTGACGTATTTGTTATCCAAGATCACGATCACTCTCGGCGACTGATGATGACACCGCGATGCAGTGCATCCCCATCAGCAGATCTTCGCAAAATCAATGCAAGCCTCCGGATAGGCATGCATCCAGCTTCCCGTTGTCAACCGATGCGCCACGCCACCCAGTTCTAACATAGCCTCGCCCACATAGCCCCTAGCTTGCTTTCATGACCACACTGATGTCGTATCTCGACGCCGCAACCGAAATGTCGCCGCACCTCTCAGCTTGAACGTGCACCTATCTCTCGTAACCGTGCCACGAGTTCATCCAGTCGCAAATCGTGGCCGGCACCAGGCGATACACGCGCGGCGAGACTGCTCTCCGGCGTGCGGCCCTGTCCTGCCGAGCCCGAAGCCTCTGCCGCCGCGCGATAGGCATCACGGAACGGCACACCAGCGGCAGCCTGCTCGATCGCCACGTCGGTGGCGTACATCGCCGGCTCGATCGCTGCGCGCATGGCATCCTCGTTCCACTGCATGCGTGCCAGCAAATCAGGCACCAGCTCCAGCGCACCCAGGCCATGGCGGCAACCATGGAACAGCGAGCCCTTGGAGAATTGCAGATCGCGCTGGTAACCGGACGGCAGCGACAGCAGCTGTTCGATCTCGGTGCGCGCGGCGGCGACACTGGCATAGCTGGCGCGCAGAAGTTCCACCACGTCGGGATTGCGCTTGTTGGGCATGATCGAGCTGCCGGTGGTGTATTCGGGCGGCAGCTTCACGAAGTTGAATTCGGCGGTGGTGAACAGCGACAGATCCCACGCCAGCCGGCGCAGGTCGAGCAGTGCGCTGGCGATCGCCTCCAGCACCGCCATCTCGAACTTGCCGCGTGAGAGCTGCGCGTAGATCGGCGAAACCTGCATGCGCGCGAAGCCGAGCGCGTGCGTGGTGTGTTCGCGGTCCAGCTTGAGATTCACGCCATAGCCAGCAGCGGTGCCGAGCGGATTCGCATCGATCCATGCCGACGTCTGTTGCGCGCGCTGCGCGTTGTCGATGAAGCCTTCCGCAAAACCGGCAAACCACATCGCGGTGGACGACACCACCGCGCGCTGCAGATGCGTGTAACCCGGCAACGGCAATGCGGGCTGCGCCGCACGGTCGAGGCAGACCTGCGCGATCGCGCGGCAATGCACCTGCAGCGTGGCGAGCTGATCCTTCAGCCACAGCCGGGTGGCCACCAGGATCTGGTCGTTGCGGCTGCGTCCGGTATGCACGCGGCGGCCCGCATCACCGAGTCGTTCGGTCAACCGCGCCTCGATCGCCGAATGGCCGTCCTCGTAGCGTTCGTCCAATACGAATGTGCCGGCGCTGAAATCCGCCGCCAGCACGTCCAGCTCACGCTTCAACGCCGCAGCTTCATCGGTACTGACCACGCCGATATTCGCCAACCCTTCCACATGCGCCTTGCTGGCGGTGATGTCATGCAGGAAGAACTCACGATCCAGCAGCACGTCGTCGCCGGCAAGAAACTTCATGATCCTGGCGTCGATCTGCACGCCGGATTTTTGCCATAGGGGCTGAGTCATGTTCTTGTCCTGAAGTGGATTCCGGCTTGAGCAGCCCTTCGGCTGTTGAAAAACGCGTCGCCGAAATGACGAGCAAAGGCCCGCACAGGCCATGCCGCATGGATGTGCTAAAGCGGAATGGCCGTGTATTCATCGACACCGATCGCACGGTTGATGTTCTGCATGGCCTGGGTGGCTGCACCCTTCAGCAGGTTGTCCAGCGTCGCCACGATCACCACGCGCTTGCCATCGGCCGACAGGGAAAAACCGCCGATTTCGGCATGATGGCGATGGGCGATGCGGCTGACCCACGGCGCTTCGTCGGTCACGGCCACCAATTTTTCGTGGTCATAGGCTGCATGGAAACGTGCAAATACGTCCTCGCGCTTCAACGGCCGGGTCAGATAGAGATTGGTGGTGACCGTGAGTCCGCGGAAATGCGGTGCCACGTGCGGCATGAACTCCACTGGCACGCCGAGCCGGAACGACGCCTCCTTTTCGTGCATGTGCCCAGTGAGTGCGTACGGCATCAGGTTGTCGCGCAGCTTGTCCGGATCGTTCTTGTCCGACGGTGTGGTGCCGGCACCGGAATAGCCGGACACGCCGAAGCATACCGGTGGTGCGGCGAGCAGATCCTTCAGCGGCGCTATCGACAGCTGCATCGCGGTGGCATAGCAGCCGGGATTGCTGATGCGTCGCTCGCCACGCCACTTGTCGCGAGTCAGCTCGGGCAAGCCGTAGTACCAGCGCGGATCAAAGCGATAGTCAGCCGACAAGTCGATGATCAGCGGATCAGCACCTGCTGCATCGAACGCCGACACGCAAACTTCGGCTTTGCCGTTGGGCAGCGCCAGAATCACCACGTCGGCGCCCAGCTTCGGCAGATCCTCGTGCGCCGGCGCGCTGTACCACAGCTCGCCGCGGTACTCGGATACGTGCGCGTCGACGCGTTGGCCGTCCAGCTCGCGCGAGGAGACGAAGGCCAGTTCCAGCGCCGGATGCGCTGCGATCAAGCGGATCAGCTCCGCACCGGTATGCCCTCGTGCGCCGACGATACCGATGCGCTTCCTGTTCGTGCTCATGCTTCAGTCCGTCAAGGTCGGTTGCCGCTGTGCGCAATGCGTCACGCAGCGGGCGATGGTGTCGAAGTCATGGATGCCATACCAGAACACCTTCCAGTACGGCTGCTTGAGGCAACCATCGGACTCGGCATAATAAAAAGGATTCACCGGGTTGCCGTGGCGCGAGCGCCAGAACAGCTGCGGGTTCTCCTCGCGCATCACCTGCCACACCGCGCGCCCCAGGCCCTCGCCCTGCGCATCGTCGAGCACGGCGAACTTGTCCAGATACGGTAGACCCCCCTCCTCGGTGAGGATCATCGCGGTGCGATAGTTCTCACTCACGTAGATGCGCAGTGGCTGGGTGCGTTCGAAATAGTCCGGCACCAGCGTGCGGCCGAAACTCGACTCGATCAGCGTACGCATCCGCTCAAGGTCGATACCTTCCCACGAGTCGAACGTCAGCACCTTCTCGCCGCGCCGCACCAGCGTTCCCGAACCCTTGTGGGTGAACAGCTCCTTGGCCAGTTCCGCCGGCCGGGTGATTGACACCGACGAGGTCAACGGCAAGTCGGCCAGCAGGTCGGCGATCTGCTCCAGCTTCAGGCGCATGCCGCCATTGATCCACAGCTGCGCCATCAGGTGCTCGTACTCGGTGGACAGGTTGATCGAGTCGATCAGCTTGCCCTGCTCGTCGAGCAGACCACCGGTGCCGGTGAGGAACACGATCTTGTACGGCTGCAGCACGCGCACCAGTTCGTTGGCGGCGAAGTCGGCGTTGATGTTGAGGATCTGCCCTTCATCGGTCTCGCCGAGGCTGGCGATCACCGGGATCGAGCCGGCCCGCAGGCTGGCCTCGATCGGCGCCAGGTTGATACTGTCGACCTTGCCGACCATGCCGTAGGTGTCGGGGTCGAGATAGCTGGCCATGAACACGCCGGTCGCCACCGAGGTGGCGCGCGTATCCATCGACTGCAGTGCCTCGACCAGCTTCAGGTTCTGCTGCTGGAACACGCGCCGCACAATGCCGAGCGCCTTCGGCGAAGTGACGCGCAGGCCACCCACCGTGTGTTTCTCGATGCCGGCGGCTGACAGTTCCTCATCCAGCTGCGGACCGGCGCCGTGCAGCACGATCGGGGTGAGTCCGACCTGCTGCAGGAAGGTCAGCGACGAGGCGAGATCGGCCAGCTCGTCGCGCAGCACGGCGCCGCCCACCTTCACCACGGCGAAGCGCTTGGCGCCGACTTCGGAGAAGCGCTTGAGGTACTGCTGGATTTCCTTCGCGCTGCCCATGCTTGAGAGCAGGCGCACGATGGTCTTGCGGGTGTGCTTATGCGTTTCCACTGTCAACGATCCGGTAAATGTCTTCTGCGTACTGCTGCAATTGACTGAGCGCGACCCACTCGTCGGCGCTGTGCGCCTGGGCGATGTCGCCCGGGCCGTAGACGAAGGCGGTATAGCCCGCGGCCGAGAACAGCGCGGCCTCGGTCCAGAAATCCACCGCGTTGCCGATCGGCAGCTCCAGTTCATCGGCGATGTCGCGGGCAGCAAGGCGGCGCTCCTCGGCCCGTGCGGTATCGCCAGCTGGCAGCGAGGCACCGCGGAAGGTCTCGATGAACTCCACCGGCGCAGGCTCCAGCAACGTGGAGAAACGTTGCAGCAACTGGTCCGGATCCATCGTCGGCAGCGGGCGGAAACCGAAACGCACCTCCGCCGTGGGCGCGATCATGTTCGCCTTGATGCCGCCTTCGATGCGACCGATATTGAAGCGCAACCCGGTGAGTCCACCGAAGCGCTCATGCGATTGCGCGGCGACGAAATCCAGCGCCGCGTCACCCCAGCGCACCGTCTGGTGCAAGGCGCTATCGCTGGGCTTCTGTTCGCCCGAAGCGTGGCCGGCGTGACCGGCGAAACGCATCAGCACCGACTGGATGCCACGATGTGCCAGCACTGCCTCGGCCCCGGTCGGCTCGGCCACGACCACCGCTTCGTAACGGTGCGACTCGCTGAGGAAGCCGGCGATGCAACGTGGATCGTTCGCCTCCTCATCGGTGGACAGCAGCAACGCCAGCGGACCGTCGGTGGCATTCGCCACTGCCAGCAACGCTGCCGCGGCACCCTTGATGTCGCAGGCACCGAGGCCGATCGCACGATCCGCGGTGACCCGCAGTTCGTGCGGGTTCGCACTCCAGTGCGGCGAATCCGGCACCGTATCCATATGCACGTTGAACAGGTATTTCGGCTGGCCACGTACAGCATGCAGGGTCACTGCGCCGGCGCCGTAATCGGTCACCTTGACGTCGAAATCGGATAACTGCGCGCGCAGATAATCGAAGATGCCGTCGGTGCCGATCGCACGCGGCGGGTTGCGCGTGTCGAAACCGACGAGTGCCTTCAGGTGTTCCAGTGTGGCTTGGAGTAGCGGGTTCATGGCCTGCCTGGTGCTCTTGTGTAGACGTCCGGATCGAGTTTTTCCATCAAGGTCTGCGGCCGCGCGGGCGCAGCGAAACCGAAGCCGGCATATAGTCCGTGCGCGTCGCTGGTGGCCAGACTGAAGCGGCGCAGCCCCTGCAGCTGCGGATGCGCCATGACAGCCGCCGTCAGTGTCCTGGCATGGCCTTGTCCGCGGTGTTCCGGCAGAACGAACACATCCGCCAGATAACCGAAGGTGGCGCCATCGGTGACCACCCGCGCGAACGCCACCTGGCGCCCGTCGATGTAGCCACCGAAGCACAGCGATCCGGCGATTGCCCGTTCCACGGTCGCGCGCGGGATGCCGCGGCTCCAGTAGGCCTCGGTGGAAAGGAAACGATGGATCAGCTCGATGTCGAGCTGATCCTTGTCCGTGCTTATCTGCAAAGCGCCCATGCGGCCTCAGCCCTTGTTCGCCGGCCGATTGACCTCAGCCCACAGCGTGCTGCTCATGCCGAACAGCTTGATGAAGCCCTCGGCTTCCTCCACGCCCCAGTCGGCCGACTGCGCGTAAGTGGCACCCTTGGCATTGAGGATGTGCTTCGACTCGACCGCAACGGGGTTGACGATGCCGCCGCTGGTTTCCAGCGTGACTTCGCCGTTGACGGTGGACTGGCTGGAGGCAAGGAAGGCTTCCAGGTCGGTCTTCAGCGGGTCGTGGAAGAAGCCCTCGTAGACCAGCTCCACCCACTTGCGTGCCACCTCGGGCTTGAAGCGGTTTTGCTGCTTGGACAGCACGGCTTCTTCCAGCGCGCGATGCGCGGCAAGCAGCACGGTCAGACCCGGTGCCTCGAAGATGATGCGACCCTTCAGGCCGATCGTGGTGTCGCCGGTGTAGATGCCGCGACCGACGCCGTACTGGGCGAACAGGCCATTCAATTTGGCCAACATCGTGTGGCCGGCGATCTTCTCGCCATCCAGTGTCACCGCCTCGCCTTTCACGAAGCCGATCTTCACGCGCAGCGGTTTGGACGGCCATTCGGCGCGCGGCTTGCACCAGCCTGCCGCGCCCTCGCCTGGCGCCTGCCAGCGATCGATCTCGCCGCCGGACATGGTCAGGCCAAGCAGGTTCTCGTTGATCGTGTAGGCCTGTTGCTTGGCGCGCACGCCGAAGCCACGCTGCTCCAGATAGGCCTGCTCATAGGCGCGCGTCTGCGTGTGTTCCTTCTGGATCTCGCGGATCGGCGCCACGATCTCGTAATCGCCCAGCGCCTTCACCGTGAGATCGAAGCGCACCTGGTCGTTGCCCATGCCGGTGCAACCGTGCGCGATCGCCTTGGTCCCCAATTCGGCGGCACGCTTCAACGCGGCCTTGACGATCAGGTAACGATCGGAGACCAGCAGCGGGTACTGACCCTGATAGCCCTCGCCCGCCTGCACAAAGGGTTTCACGAAGCCTTCCCAGATCGCCGGGCCGCCATCGACGGTGACGTGCGATGTGACACCCAGCTCGGCCGCGCGCTGTTCGATAAACGCGCGCTCCTCCGCATCGACACCGCCGGTGTCGGCAAACACGGTATGCACGGCCCAACCGCGCTCCTGCAGGTAAGGCACGCAGAAGCTGGTGTCGAGGCCACCGGAAAACGCGAGAACGATGTCTTTGCTCATGGCTTGCAGATCCTGAAAATGTAGCGGTCAGACGGATTCAACGACGATGCGCGGTACGCAGCGCACCGGAAAATTCACGGAATTGGCGATGAAGCAGGCGTGGTGGGCCGCCTCATGTGCAGCCGCAGCCTTGACCGGATCGCTGCCGGCACTGATGGTCACCGTGGGATGCAACACGACCTCGACGAAGCGACCACCATCGCCTTCGGTCGCCATCGTGCCTTCGGCGGCGTCGGTATAAGCAGTCACGACCACGCCCGCCATCGTGGCCATATGCAGGTACGACAGCATATGGCAGGTGGACAACGCGGTTACCAGCATGTCTTCCGGGTTGTGCCTGGCGGCGTCACCGCGGAACGTGGGATCGGACGAACCGGCCAGAGTCTGCTTGCCCGCGATGCGGATCGCGTGGTCACGGCTGTAATTGCGATAGCCATCCGTGCCGCTGCCGAGGTTGCCGGTCCACTCCACGTCCACGCGATAGTGGTGCTGATGTCCGCTGCTCACTATTTAGATTCCTCTTGTTGAGCCATCAGGTCGGCCAGTTCGGCATCGCCATCGCCATCGCGCTGCCGCAAACCGTGAATCACACCGAGGCGATTGGCTTCGGGGTGGTTCTGGCTCAGCTTGAACTTGCCTTCGATGCGATCAATCGCGATCTCCAGGCCGACGATGCCATGCAACGATTTCTCGATGTGGTCCTCTGGTGCATCCGAGACCTTCCATGGCGCCGGCAATCCCGACTCATGCCGGTCGGTCAACGTCTCCAGCAGCTTGCGCAGCCAGACCGCATCCTCGACCACACGCAACCTGCCATGCACATGCACCACCGCGTAGTTCCATGTCGGCACTTCACGGCCGGTCTCGTGCTTGCTCGGATACCAGTTCGGACTGATATAGCCGTCCGGTCCGCGAAAGATCAGCAGCACCTCGGCGCCGTCCGCCTGCCGCAACTCGTTGCCGCGCGCGACATGCCCGTGCAGCAGGTTGTTGCCAACCAGCTCGAATGGCAGATGATTGGCCACCAGCCCGATATCGGTATGGAGAACCACCGTGGCGAACGGAAAATCATGGATCAGCCCGTGCAGGGCTTGGATCCGCGTTTCGTTGAAGTAACTGGGTGTGTACATGGAGCTTCCCTAAAGATCTCAGCGACCAGCCATCAACGACACCATCACCGCCTTCTGCACGTGCAGGCGGTTCTCGGCTTCGTCGATCGCGATGCAGGCAGGCGAGTCCATCACTGCATCGGTGGCCTTGATGTTCCGGCGCAACGGCAGGCAGTGGCTGAACAGGCCGTGGTTGGTCAAGGCCATCTTCGCCTCGTCGACGATGAAGTGCTTGTGCGCTTCGCGGATCGGCTTTTCCTGCTCCCAGCGACCGAAGAACGGCAGCGCGCCCCAGCTCTTGGCGTAAACAACATCGGCGCCGGCATAGGCCTCTTCGATGTTGTGGCTGACCTTGAAGGAGCCCCCGTTCTCCTTTGCGTTCTGCTCGCCGAACGCCATGTAGCGCTCGTCCAGAACATAGTCAGGCGTCGGGCATAGCAGGGTCACGTCCATGCCCATCTTGGTCGCGATCAACAGCGCCGAATTCGCCACCGCAGTGTTCAGCGGTTTCGGGTGATAGGTCCAGGTGAGCACGTACTTCTTGTTCTGCAGGTTGCCCAGGTGTTCCTTCATCGCCAGCGCATGCGCCAGCTCCTGGCAGGGATGGGTAATCGTCTCCATGTTGATCACCGGCACGGTGGCGTACTGCGCAAAGGCCTTGATCACCTTGTCCTCGCGGTCCACCGCCCAGTCCTGGAATTTCGGAAACGCACGCACGGCGATCAGGTCGACATAACGCGACAGCACGCGCGCCACTTCGGCGATGTGCTCCTCGGTGTCGCCATCCATCACGCTGCCCACCTCGAACTCGATCGGCCATGCGTCCTTGCCCGGTGACAGCACGATGGCATGCGCCCCCAGATGGAACGCGCCCAGCTCGAAACTGGTGCGGGTGCGCATCGACGGATTGAAGAACAGCAGCGCAACGGACTTGCCGGCCAGCTGCTGGCCACGCGGCGAGCGCTTGAATGCAGCCGCCTGCTCCAGCAGCGCATCGATCTCGGCGCGGCTGTAATCCTGGGTGGTGATGAAGTGGCGAATGGTCATCGATCTTTTCCCTGCAGCTCCCGCCGCATGAAGTCAAAATCCAAAAACAAAAAACCCGGCACAGGGCCGGGTTTTGTCGTCGATACACATGAAACGCGCGCGACAGCCTACCCGGCCGAATGTCGATACAACGGTCGGCGCGCACGCGATGTCATGCCGGCAGCCGCGCGGGCGCTGGTAAGTACGGTGGCGGTATAGACGGCTGCGGACATGCAGGGTTCCAGATGGTTGGCGTACATGATGGCGACAATTTCGCTGCCATGCAACAAAAAAATCAACGACCCAAACGATATCGCCGCCCGAAGGCGGCGATATGGTCGGCTGTTGAAGTTGGACTCAGTCCGCTGGCTCGACACTTACGCGCACGCGCAGGCGTTCACCTGGATCGTAGTTCAGTCGTGACATGTACACCTCGCCGCGATAACGGTACTCCACGTCGTAGCCGATGATCCGGCGCTGCTCCGCGACTGTATTGACCTGGTTACAAGTAGTCTGGGTGGTCTGGTAGTCACCGCCCTTGTTCGACACGCTGTTGCCCACGGCGCCACCGACCACGGCGCCACCCACGGTCGCAGCCGTACGGCCATCGCCCTTGCCGATGGTATGTCCCAGTACACCACCGATCACGGCGCCCAGTACGGTACCGGCGGCACTGTTGCCGGGATCTCGCTGCACTACCTGCTGGTCGTAGCACTGCTGCTGCGGCACATTCGTGCGTGTCACGCCCTGCACCGGATCCGCACGCAGCACATCTGCCCAGCCATAATGGGCATTGTCGTCACCACCATTCGGTGGAGTGCGCGCATCCTGCGCATAGGCACTGGAAGCCACCAGGGCGAGTACCAGTGCGGAGAGCCATAACTTGGTCATTGCGACCTCCCAATCAAAAGCAACAAGCGTGCATGTGCACGTAACTGGTTGCATTCCAGCAAATTCACGCTGAATACAGGCTTAGAATTAACCTTTCGCAACCATCCCGCTTACACCTTGTTAAGATCTTGGGTCGATCGTGCCATGCTCGGCGCGGCCCACGCTGCGGATTTCTCCCTACATGCCGATTTCGCTCTACAACAGCCTGACCCGTCGCACCGAGACCTTCGAGCCGCTCGATCCGCAACGCGTGACGATGTATCTGTGTGGTCCCACCGTCTACAACTACGTGCATATCGGCAACGCACGCGGCCCGGTGGTGTTCGACGTGCTGGCCCGGCTGCTGCGCCGGCATTACCCGCACGTGGTCTATGCACGCAACATCACCGACGTGGACGACAAGATCAACACGGCTGCCCAGGCACAAGGGGTCGAGATCGGCACGATCACCGGCAAGTTTGCCCAGGCTTACCGTGAGGACATGGCTGGCCTCGGCATTGCGCCGCCGGATATCGAACCCCACGCCACGGCGCATATCGCCCAGATCATCACGATGATCGAGGACCTGATCGCCAGCGGCCATGCCTATGCGGCAGAAGGCCATGTGCTCTTTGACGTCGGCTCCTATCCAGCCTACGGCGCGCTCTCCGGCCGTGATACCGAGGAGCTGATCGCTGGCGCCCGCGTCGAGGTGGCCCCGTACAAGAAGAATCCCGTTGACTTCGTGCTGTGGAAGCCCTCCACCCCGGAATTGCCTGGCTGGGACAGTCCATGGGGCATCGGCCGTCCCGGCTGGCATATCGAATGCTCGGCCATGAGCGCGGCACATCTGGGCGAAACCATCGACATCCATGCCGGCGGCGTCGACCTGCTGTTTCCGCATCACGAGAACGAGGTCGCCCAGTCCACCTGCGCTCACGGCGGCAAGGTGTTCGCGCGCTGGTGGATGCACAACGGCATGCTCACCTTCGACGGTCGCAAGATGTCCAAGTCGCTGGGCAATGTGTTGCTGGTGCATGAATTGCTGAAGCTGCACCCGCCGGAGGCACTGCGCCTGCTGCTGCTGCGCGGCCATTACCGTCAGCCACTGGACTGGTCCGACACCGCCATCGCACAGGCGATCAGTACGCTCGACGGCTGGTATCGCGTGTTGCGCGATCTGGGCGATGTCGCATTGCCGGCTGGAACACTGTCCGTGCCACCGCGGGTGGAAGCAGCGCTATGCGATGACCTCAACACGCCGCAGGCATTAGCCGAACTGGCTGTGCTCGCCGATACCGCACGCCAGACTGGAACGGCCGAGACAAAGGCTGCGTTGCTTGGTGGCGGCGCCCTGCTTGGCCTGCTGCAGCAGGATGCGGAAGCGTGGTTCAAGCGTGGCAGTGAACAGACCATTGACGCAGCACGCGTCGATACACTGCTGGAAGAGCGCCAGCATGCCCGCGTTGCCCGCGACTTCAAGCGCGCCGATGCTATCCGCGACGAACTGGCTGCGATGAACATCGTGATTGAAGACGGTGCGCAAGGGACACGCTGGAGTGTGGTCAAAAGCTAGGCAAGACCTGCTGCCGCCATTTCACGGCTTCACGCCCGCTGCGCGATAATGCCGGCATGAATGACACCATCACATCGAGCGCCGACCAGGCCCAGTCCGACATCGCCGAAGAGTTCGCCTTCTTCGGCGACTGGACCGAGCGCTACCAGTATCTGATCGACCTCGGCAAGCAATTGCCGCCGTTCCCCGAGGCATGGAAGACCGAGGAACATCGTGTGCACGGCTGCCAGTCGATGGTGTGGCTCGTGCCCAGCGGTGATGCGTCGAAGATGCATTTCGACGCGATCAGCGACTCGGCGATCGTCTCCGGCCTGATTGCGCTGGTACTGCGTGTCTATTCGGACCGTAGCGCAAAGGAAATCGTCACCACCGAGCCGCAATTCATTGCCACGATCGGGCTGGCCAAGCATCTCTCGCCGACCCGCTCCAATGGCCTCGCCGCCATGTTGGCGAAACTGAAAGGGTACGCAGCGCAGGCATTGGCCTGACCCGGCAAGATGACCTCGTCAGCAACGCCAGGACACGAAAAGCAAAACCCCGCACGAAGCGGGGTTTCGTTTTCCTGAGCGCTGCTGATACGACTCAGTCGCCCATCTGTTTCTGCAAGTGCTCGCGGCGTTCCTGCGCGTCCAGTGACAGCGTGGCGATCGGACGTGCATCGAGGCGATCCACGCCGATCTCCTCGTCGGTCTCCTCGCAGAAGCCATAGCTACCGTCCTCGATCCGTCGCAGAGCCTTGTCGATCTTGGAGATCAGCTTGCGGTAACGGTCGCGGGTGCGCAGTTCCAGTGAGTTCTCGGTCTCGCGAGTGGCACGCTCGGCTTCGTCACCGACATCACGCACTTCGTCGCGCAGGTTTTCCATGGTCTGACGTGATTCTTCCACCAGCTGATCGCGCCAGTCGCGCAGCTTGTTGCGGAAGTAGGCCAGGTGCATCGGGTTCATGTACTCCTCGTTGTTGGAGGGGTGATAACCCTTCGGCAACGTGATGGTACTGGTGGACGGCAGCGCGTAGCGCCCGTCTTCCCGGGTGATGCCGTTATCGAGATTTTTTGCAGCCAGTTTATTCATTGAGGACGACGAGTTTTTCTGATTTTTCTGGGGAGAGGCGTGACGCGTGGCAGCCGGAGCTGCGCGTGGCGTCACCATGGCGGTGGCACTCGCCACCTTGCCCTTGAACAGGGTGCTGGCGGGTGTCGGGGATACGCTTTTGACAACATGAGTCGGCGTCGGGGCCGGCTTGGCAATCGGTGGAGTCGCCTTGATTGGACTGCTGACCGGCTTGGCCGCCGCTTTCGGGGCAGGTTTCGCTGCGGGCTTGACCGGAGCAACCAGCTTCTTGACCACCGGCTTGACTGCGGGTTTTGCGGTCGTCTTGCTGACCGCACTGCCTTTGGTCTTGGTGTTCTTCACAACAACTTTCTTGGCTGCCGGCTTCTTGACGGCAACTTTCTTCACCGCCTTGACCACCTTCTTGGCTGCAGGTTTCTTGGCCGGGCCGGCCTTTTTCGGCTGCGGTTTGGCTGCAGCTTTCTTGACCACCGGCTTGGCCGCAGGTTTCTTGGCCTTGCCGGCTGGCTTGGCGACGGGGCGGATTGCCTTTGCAGGCGTCTTGCTAGTGCTCTTCACGACCGATCCCTTTGCGGCAGCTGCCTTCGACTTGCCGGCCTTGGCTGCCTTTGCCTTGGCTGGAGCTTTCTTGTGCGCCGTCGCAGCGGCTGAACTACGCGTCGTTTTCGCCATATCCCTTCACCATTTTTGGCCGTGGCGGCCGGGTGTTATAGCCCAAGTGTTCTACACCAGCAAGCCTGCTTCTGGAATACTTGTACCACTACATGCTGCAAGCCGTTCCGGCAACGTGACTGCCCTGACCCGATTGATACTGTGGTTGCTGCATTTGTACAAGCGCTGGCTCAGCCCATTGCTTGGACAACGCTGCCGATTCCACCCCAATTGCTCTGATTATGCACGCATTGCGGTTACGCGCTTCGGTCCGTGGCGCGGCAGCCTGCTGAGCGGCTGGCGGCTGCTGCGCTGCCAGCCATTGTGCACCGGTGGCGAAGACCCTGTCCCCGAACACTTTCATTATCCGCGCTGTCGTTCCCAAGGAGGTGCTCCCGATGTCCACTGACTGTCTGATCAGGAACACCTAACTCATCGACGACGCCCCAGCCCGGAACCAGCCGTTCGCGCGACAGCTACGCTGCCGACCTGGCGCTGATCGATCCAGACAAGCCACAGACCACGACACATAGCGAAGTGTTGCCCAACTGTGGTGGGTCACCATTCGAAGACGAGACTTTCTCAAGTTCGCTCATCAGCACCTTCGTCAACGGCCAGCGTGTGGGGGACGGCTCGAAGATCGACGACAACGTGCGCGACGAGCGGCTGACGTTCGCCCGACAAGCAATGCTGAATGCGTGTTTGCGCAAGACGGGATATCCGCCGCAGTATCTCCCTGATGGGAGAAAACTGGATCACGGCGTCGAGCCGTAGCCTCCATCGACACCCTTGCTCGCGTACGCCACCGCATCATGCGGGTGCAGGCTTTCCTGATGCTCGACGCGGATGTGGAAATCGCCGAGCTTTGCATCGGCATCAAGCGCCTTCTGGATACGCCGGGCGGCGTCCTCGCAGAACATCAGGTTGCCGCCGTTGGCCAGCGCGAAGGCTTGTTCGTCCTCGCGCTTCACTGCCGTCTGCACCGGTGTGCCGAGCACATGCTCGACGCGATCGACAAGGTCAATCAGGTGGAACCCCGCTCCCGCCACGGGACGAATGCGCAGCCGTGCCACACTGCGCTGCGCGTGCGGGGTGGCGACGATACCGTGTTCGCTGCCCAGCCAAGCCAGTACGGCCGCGTGATCGATCGGCTTGGCGGCATCGAAGTCGCTGGCGAACTGATCCTGGATCAGCTGGCGCGATAGCGCAGCCGAGGCTGGACAAGTGGAGGAATAAACCACTTCGGTACCGAATTCGAGCAGGAACTCGTCGTCAGTCAGACTCGCCTCAATGCACACCGGATAGGCGCGCCAGCCGCTGTTGGCACTGCGCAAGGCCGGGCGCCGCACCAGCTGCTCGAAATGGATGCTGAGGCAGGCACGGTCGGACAGATCCTTGTGCGAATCGAGGAAGCCGCGCAGCAGCGCGTGCAGCGAATCGGCCGTGAGCACCTGCGTACTCAACGCCTGCTCGACCTGAAGATACAGTCGCGACATGTGGATGCCGCGTTTGTCCGGTCGGTTCAGATTGACGAAGGCACCGACGCGCGCGCTGGCCCGCTGCACCTCGCCGTCACCCGCATCGAACAGCACCGGCACCTGGATATCGGCCATGCCGACCCAGTCCAGCGCGCCGGCAAGATGCGGCTGCGCGTGCACGGCAACGTCGGGGAGCAGACGGGCGGTATTTTCCTGGTTCGGCATCGTTGGATCCTGACATCGGCGAATGGATCGCCGCGAAGCACATCAATCTTGGGGCAGGCGAAGCGGTGCGCAATAGTGGCGTGACGGAAACACTGCGTCTCAGGTCGACTTGGCCAGTTGCCGGTGCCACGCGCGCGCGGCCTGCCACGCATGCAGCGTAGTAGCCAACCCGGTGCGTGGCTGTCCCGTCTGCAACACGGCCAGTGCATCGTCAGTGAGTGCCGCACGCTGTGCCAATTGGTTGCCATGGCGCGATTCCAGCGCGCGAAACACGCTGAGCGGCCCTGCCAGCGTAGCCGACTCGCGCCAGCTGGCCAGCAGATCGTCCAGTTGCGCCTTGACCGCCTGCCGCCGCGCCTCACTGGGCACGCGCAGTTGCGTGCGGCTGAGGCCATGCCGCGCCAGCCGTGCCATCGGCAGCGGCAGACGGTCACGCTCGGCATCCTGCTCCAGTCGCAGCAGTGCATACAGCAGGTGATTGAGCGTGGCGACCCGTGCCGCGCGCGCCGGCGATGCCTCGCTGCCGTACCACCAGGCGGTTTCCAGCGCAGCCAGCGCACCGTGCAACGGCGTCGCGGCATCGAACTGGACGGTGAAATCCGCGGCGGTGCCCTGCTCCAGTTGGGCCATCGCGGCCAGCACCGGTGCCAGCCAGAGATCGCTGGCGATGGCGTGGGCACGTTCGTCGTCGAACAGCACCTGGGTCAGCGGATGTCGCCCGCCGCTGGCGGCTGCACCGCTCAGCTCCTCGGCCCACCAGTTGAGCTTGGCCACCGCCACCTGGGGTTCGCGGATGCCGTACGCGGCGCCAAGCAGCTCCTGCTCCAGCGCGGCCAGCGCGACGTGACCGGGATAGCGCCGGCCATCGACAAACGCCAGCGCCACACGTTGTTGCGGCTGCACCGCCAGCCACTTGTCGATGAAGCCCTGCAGCACGGCATTTTGTTCGACCAGCTCGATCATGCCGCGACCGGTTGCAACTGCAGCAGTGCGGCCAGCTCGGCTGGGTGATCCAGCACCGCGTCGGCACCCCAGGTGTGCGGATCGCCACCATCGAGGTAGCCCCAGCTCACCGCGACCGTGTACAAGCCGGCGGCCACGCCGGCCTGGATGTCGCGGCGGTCGTCGCCGACGAACAGGCAATGCGCCGGCTCCACGCCGGCGCGTTCGCAGGCCAGCAGCACCGGCGCCGGATCGGGCTTCTTCACCGGCAGCGTATCGCCGGACACCACCGCGCTGGCGCGGCTGGCCCAACCAATGCGGCTGACCAGTTCGTCGGTGAGGAACGCTGCCTTGTTGGTGACGATGCCCCAGTGCAGACCCTGCGCTTCGATCCGCGCGAGCAAATCGTCGATGCCATCGAATGCGCTGGTCTGTTGTGCCATCACCTGCTGGTACAACTCGAGATAACGCGGTATCAGCCCATCAAGCGCAGACTCGCCATGTTCAGCGAAGGCGCAGCGCAGAACCGCCCGCGCACCGCGCGAAACCACTTCGCGCACCGGCGCATATGGCGGTGGCGGCACGCCCTCTTCCGCGCACTGTGCAACCAGCGCTGCATAAAGATCGGGCGCGCTGTCGAGCAAGGTGCCATCCAGATCGAACAATACGCCCTGGATGTTTTCTGGTAGTGATTTCATGCCGGTTTGCGATCGTAGGGAGTCCCTGTGGGGCACGCGCTGAGCAGGTAGTTCACCGCGGTGAAGCGGCTGAGCCACACCTTGCGCTGCAACGGGTTGTAACCCAGCCCGGACACGTCTTCCAGCTCCAGGCCGGCCTGCCGCAACAGCCGGGCGAGTTCGGACGGTTTCAGGAATTGCGCGTAGTGATGGGTGCCACGCGGCAGCATGCGCAGCACGTACTCGGCACCGAGGATGGCTGCACCGAACGCGGCTGGCGTGCGATTCAGGGTGGACATGAACAACCGGCCGCCAGGCTTCAGCATCGTCGCCAGGTCGTGTACGAGCGCCGCTGGATCAGGCACGTGCTCGATCAATTCCATGCAGCACACCGCATCGAAGCTCGCCGGTTTGGCTGCAGCCAGATCGGCCGAAGATTGCACGCTGTAGTCCACGTCGAGATTCGACTCGTGCAGATGCAACCGAGCCACGTCGATCACCTTCTGCCCCAGGTCGATGCCGGTGACCTTCGCGCCAGCGCGCGCCAGCGCCTCGCTCAGCAGACCACCACCGCAACCGACATCGGCCACGCGGGCGCCACGCAGATCGACGCGGGCGGCGATATAGGCCGCACGCACCGGATTGAGGTCGTGCAGCGGACGCGACTCGCCATCCGGGTCCCACCAGCGTGCAGCCAGCTGGTCAAAACGGGCGATTTCCTCGGGACTGACATTGGCGGTGTGTGGCATGGTCGTGTGCTCAAAAGGTACCGGCAAGCCTAGCTGGCCTGCCATTCATGGACGGTGATCTCCCAACCGCCGCTGATGGATGCCGGATCGCGCTGCACGATGGCCATGGCCTCCTCCGGATCGTTCGCGCGCAACAGATACGCACCGCCGGATCCGTCACCGAACGGGCCGTTCATTTCATTGCGGCCCTGCACGCGCAGTTCGGCAAGAAAGTCACGGTGCGCCGATACCATGGCTGGATCGACATGCGGCTTGCGCAGCAGGATGACAAGATAGCGATTCACGGGCTTCCTCCGGATCAACCCGCGATGATGCGCTCGCGCCAGGCGCGGGTACGAGCGAGGATGGCGTCGGTGTCCATGCCGGTCAGCACGCGATCGGCCAATTTGTGCTTGCCGGCAATCCACACATCACTGACTTGATGACGGCCCGTGGCATAGATCAGCTGCGAGGCAACGTGGAACAACGGCTGGGTTTCCAGATCCGACAGGCGCACGGCGGTGAGATCGGCCTGTTTGCCGACTTCGATCGAACCGATCTTCGCTTCCAGACCGATCGCCTTGGCGCTATTGAGGGTGGCGGCACGCAACGCGTAGGCGGCATCGAACGCAGAGGCATCTCCGGCAACAGCCTTGGCCAGCAGTGCGGCCGTGCGCATCTCGCCGAACATGTCCAGGTCGTTGTTCGACGCGCAGCCATCGGTACCCAGCGCCACGTTGACACCGGCCAGGCGCAGCTTTTCCGCCGGGCAGAAGCCGGAGGCCAGCTTGAGGTTGGATTCGGGGCAATGCACCACCGAAACACCGGCCTCGGCGCAGGCGGCGATCTCGCCGTCGGTCAGCTGGGTCATGTGCACCGCGATCAGGCGATCGTTGACCAGGCCGAGCTTCTGCAGGCGCTGGAACGGACGCAGGCCACTCTTCTTCTTTTCTTCCTCAACCTCATGCGCGGTCTCATGCGTATGCAGGTGCACCGGAATATCGAGCTGGTCGGCCAGCATGCGGATACGCTCGAAACTCTCGTCCGACACGGTGTAGGGCGCATGCGGAGCGAATGCCGTGCTGATCAGCGCATCGCTGCGAAAGCTGTCATGCACCTCACCAGCGCGCTCGAAGTATTCGTCCTGACTCTTCGCCCATGCGGTCGGGAACTCGATCACCGGCAACCCCACCACCGCGCGGAAGCCGAACTTGCGGTAGGTGGCGCCGATCACGTCGGGGAAGAAGTAGTTCTCGTTGGCGCAGGTGGTGCCGCCGCGCAGCATCTCGGCCACCGCCAGCTCGACGCCATCACGCACGAACTCCGGTCCGATCACCTTCGCCTCGGCCGGCCAGATGTGCTGCTGCAGCCACACCATCAACGGCAAGTCGTCGGCCAAGCCACGCAGCAGGGTCATCGGGTTGTGCGTATGCGCATTGACCAGCCCCGGGATCAGCGCGTGCTCAGCGAGCTCGACGCGCTCGCGCGGTGCGTAGGCAGCACGGGCTTCGGTGATCGGCAACAGAGCGATGATGTGGTCGCCTTGCACCACCACGGCATGGTCTTCCAGCACCACCGCGTGCGGCTCGACCGGCACCACCCAGCGGGCCTCGATCATCAGGTCGACTGGCTGCGGTGTCGTTGGGCTCATCATCAACTCGCTTTGTCAGTTTGGATATGACCAGCTTGTATACAACATGGGGCGGTACCTTGCGGTGGCCGCCCCATGCTTTGATCGTCACTAGCCTTTGATCGTCATTCCGGCGAAGGCCGGAATCCGGCCTGAGAACCGTGCATTACAAGCGCAAAGTCTATTTTGTGTGCATTGCACGAGTACTTCACTGGATGACTCGCTCCGCTCGCCCCTTCGGGGCCGTCCTCCGGACGTTCTGCGTGCTGCGCACTTGTCCTGCCTGCGCAGGGATGACGAACTGGCAAAGGCGCGAGCAAAGCTCGCGCACCAGTTCGTCACTTGACGCGGCTGTCGTAATCGCCGGTGCGGGTATCGACTTTGATGATTTCGTCCTGATTGACGAACAGCGGCACGCGCACCACCGCACCTGTCTCCAGCGTGGCCGGCTTGCCACCGCCGCCCGAGGTATCGCCACGCACACCCGGATCAGTCTCGGTAATCTTCAGCTCGACGAACTTCGGCGGCTGCACCGCGACGATGGCGCCATTGAACAGGGTGATCACGCATTCTTCCTCGCCCTTGAGCCACTTCCATGCGTCACCCATCGCGGCCAGCGTCGCCGGCACCATCTCGAAGGTTTCCATGTTCATGAAGTGCCACAAGCGATCCTTGCCGAGGCCATCGATGAAGGAAAGCTGCATGTCGGTATCGGTGACATCCGCCTCTTCGAACGAGTCGCTGGACTTCAGCGTCTGCTCGGTGGTGCGGCCATCCTTGAGGTTGCGGATGCGGATGCGGGTAAACGCCTGGCCCTTGCCCGGCTTGACGAAGTCCGCTTCGGTGATGACCCAGGGGTCGCCGTTGTGAAGGATCTTCTTGCCCGTTTTGACATCGTTGAGGCCAAGGGTCGCCATGCGCTATCTGCTCCGGAGTCACTACGCCTCATGGGCGGTAGGTAGAATGAATATGTCACGGGCTTCAGCGCCCGCTCCAAGGCCCATCATGATAACCGCAAGCCCCCATTCCCGCCTATCGTCGCCAGCGCCCGGCTGGCGCGAGCTGTGGCGGGACGCCATCACCGACGCCCGGGAGCTGCTGCAGGCCGTGGGTCTGGGTGACCGCACCGATCTGCTGCCGGCCGATGACGCCGGCTTCGCCTTGCGCGTTCCACGTGGATTCGTCGCACGGATGCGGCCCAACGACCCGACTGACCCGCTGCTGTTGCAAGTGCTTCCGCAACGGGCAGAACATGATCGGGTCGAGGGTTTCACGATGGACGCCGTCGGTGACATGGCCTCCAGAGCCGGGCACGGTATCCTGCACAAGTACGACGGTCGCGCGCTGCTGATCGCCAGCGGCAGCTGTGCGGTGAATTGCCGTTACTGCTTCCGCCGGCACTTCCCCTATGGCGAGGAGATCGCCGCTGCGTCGCAGTGGCGCGATGCCTTGGCCCATGTGAAGGTCGATCCGTCGATCCGCGAGCTGATCCTTTCCGGCGGCGATCCATTGGCACTGGCTACGCACAAGCTCGAGGAGCTGACCCAAGGCGTGGCCGATCTGCCCCAGGTGATCCGCCTGCGCATCCATACCCGCCTGCCGGTGGTGCTGCCCGAGCGGATCGACGATGCCTTCGTCGCGTGGCTGGCCGCGTTGCCATTGCAAAAGGTGGTGGTACTGCATGCCAACCACGCCAATGAACTGGACGCCAGCGTCGATGCCGCCTGCGCCCGCCTGCGCGATGCCGGCGTCAGCCTGCTCAACCAGTCGGTGCTGCTGCGAGGGGTCAATGACGATGCCGACGTCCTCACCCAGCTGTCCGAGCGACTGTTCGCCGCCGGCGTATTGCCCTACTACCTGCATCAGCTCGACCGGGTACACGGCACAGCCCATTTCGAGGTGGGCGACGTTCGCGCGCAAGCCTTGATGGATACGCTTCGTACACGGCTGCCGGGCTATCTCGTACCAAGACTGGTGCGCGAAGTGGGCGGTGACGCTTCCAAGCGGCCGCTATGAACTAGGCCAATGGTCACTAATGCACGCTTTCCCGCTGGCGGCCGCTGGCGGAATCCGTTACAAACACCGATGGCGAACAACTCTGCATGCCGGCCTGCCCAGCCTGTGGTGACCAAAGGACAGCTCAGCGCCTCATGAAAAAAGATTACGTCATCAAGATTCTCTTCGTCGAAAGCTCGCTCGAAGAGGCGGAACAGATCATCAGCCTGCTGCGCAATACGGGCATCGCGGTACGGCCGGCCCGTGCCACCCAGGTCGAGCAGTTGCAGGCCGCGGTAAACGAGCTGGAACCGGACGTGGTGATGTTCGATCCGGCAGTCACCACGATCACCCTGGAGGAAACGGTCAAGGTACTCGATGCGTACGGCCGCGACTATTCGCTGCTGGGCCTGGTTCACAGCATCGACAACCAGATCGTGGCGGATCTGTTCATTCATGGCGCCCGCGGTGTCGCGGCGCGCAGCCAGCCGAAACAGTTGATCGCCGTAGTGCAGCGCGAGTACGAGTCGTTGCAGACACGCCGCCAGGTACGCCGGCTGGAAACCGCCCTGCGCGAATCGGAACGCCGCTGCGACGCGTTGCTCGACTCGTCCACCGATGCGATTGCCTATGTGCATGAAGGCATGCACGTCCGCGCGAATCATGCCTATCTGGAAACTTTCGGCTACGACGAATTCGATGACCTGCTCGGGCTGCCCGTGCTGGACATGATCGACTCCTCCAGTTCCGATGAATTCAAGACCTTGCTGAGAGGTCATGCGAAGCAGGAGAAAATGCCGTCTCAACTTGCCCTGCGCGCACGTCGCGCCGATGGCAGCATCTTCGATGCCACGGTGGAATTCGCACCTGCCACGTTCGAGGGCGAGCCCTGCCTGCAGATCGTGTTCCGTCGACAAACGGTTGACCAGTCCGTGCTGGAACAGCTGCACCGCGATCCGGTCACCGGGTTGTTCAACCGCGCGCGCATGCTGACCTGTGTCGATGATGCGGTCGCAGCCGCAGCCAAGGGCAAGAAAGGACAGGCACTGCTCCTGATCGAGCCGGACAACTGGGCCTCGATCGTGGCCGGCATTGGTCTGGGCAAGGCAGATGAGCTGCTGTCTGGCTTTGCAGACCGCATTCGCATGCTGCTGGGCAGCGAGGATGTCGCCGGCATGCTCGCCGAGCACACCTTGGGCGTGGTGCTGGATTCGCGTCCTGACGAAGCAATCAGGGAATGGATCAGCAAATTGCAGCATAGCGTCAGCAACGAGATCTTCGACGCCGGCACCCGCTCGATCACGGTCACTGCCAGCATTGGTGGCAGTCTGCTCGGCGAGAAGAATGCCAATGCCGAACTGCTGCTCAACCAGGCCAGCCAGGCCCTGCGCACTGCGCAAAGTCTCGGTGGCAGCAAGGTCGAACTGCATGACCCCGCCGCACGCGAAAAGGCCGACGAGGAACGCGACCGCTACTGGCTGGATCTGCTGCAGAAGGCACTGACCCAGAATGATCTGGTGCTCTATCACCAGCAGACCATCAGCCTGCAGGACGCCGAAGGCGACTACTCGGAAATCCTGCTGCGCATGAATGGGCCGCAAGGCGAAGTATTACCCGGCTTCTTCATGCCGATCGCCGAAAAGCACAACCTCACCAGCGCCATCGACCGCTGGGTACTCGATCGCGCCATCAGCACCTTGCAGGCGCGCGACAATCAGGGGCAACAGACCACCTTTTTCATCAAGCTCACCGCTGCCTCGCTGCAGAACGACACCCTGCTCCCCTGGCTGGAGGGACGGCTCAAGCAGGTGGCGCTGAAGCGCGGCCAGCTCGTGCTGGAGATGACCGAGAGCAAGGTAATGACCCTGCTGCGTCCAGCCCAGGAGTTCGTCAAGGGTTGGAAGAAGCTGGGTGGCCGTTTTGCCCTGGAACAGTTCGGCTCTGGTCTGAACTCGTTCCAGATGCTCAACCACATCGATGCTGACTATCTGAAGATCGACCGCAGCTATATGGCCGACCTGCCGCAGCACCCGGAAAACCAGAAGAAGGTCGCCGAGATCTGCCAGCAGGCGCGTGAATTGAAGCGACTGACCATTGCCGAATGGGTCGAGGACGCCACCAGCACGTCGCTGCTGTTCGCCTGCGGCGTGGATTTCGTGCAGGGTAACTTCCTGCAACAGCCACAGCGACTGGAATAAGCACCATCCTTTCGAGTCACGCTGACAGACGGCAAGCAATCACACAGCGCAAAAAAGCCCGCGGATCACTCCGCGGGCTTTTTTGCCGCCACAAACCGCAGCGAGGATTACTCGGCAGCGGCAGCAGCGGCCTTCGCGCTGGCCTTGGCGGCAGCGGCGGCGGCAACGTCTTCCTTGATGCGGGCAGCCTTGCCTTCCAGACCACGCAGGTAATACAGCTTGGCGCCACGCACCTTGCCCTTGCGCTTCACCGTCAGCGAATCGATCGCCTGGCTATGCGCCTGGAACACGCGCTCCACGCCGGTGCCGTGCGAAATCTTGCGCACCGTGAAGGCCGAATGCAGGCCGCGGCTGCGCTTGGCGATGACGATACCCTCGAACGCCTGCACGCGCTCGCGGTTGCCTTCCTTCACCTTCACGTTGACCACCACGGTGTCGCCGGGGCTGAATTCCGGCAACTGGCGGGTGATCTGCTCGGATTCGAACTGTTCAATGATCTTGTTCATGGCGCACCTGTTCGGTTCACGTAAATCGATGTCAATCAAGAGCTGCGGCCGTCACTCGACCGCATCGTTTTGCCGCATCAGCTCTTTTGAAGCATGTTCACGGCGGAATTCATCCAGCAGTGCGCGGGATGTGGCATCCAGTGCACGCTGTGACAACAGCTCCGGGCGGCGCAACCAGGTTCGTCCCAGCGATTGCTTCAGGCGCCAGCGAGCAATTGCCGCATGGTCACCGGAAAGCAACACCTCCGGCACATCACCCAGCGCATCGTGCACCGGTTTCGCATAGTGTGGACAATCCAGCAGGCCATCCGAGAATGAATCCTGCTCGGCCGACTGCGCGTCGTTCAACGCGCCGTCCTGCAAGCGACCCACCGCATCGATGATCACCGCGGCAGCCAACTCACCGCCGGACAGCACATAATCGCCGATGGAAAGCTCCTCGTCGACCTCGTGCGCCAGCAGACGCTCGTCCACACCTTCGTAACGTCCACAGAGCAAGGCGATGCGTGGCCGTTTCGCCAGCGCTTCCACCCGTCCCTGCGTCAGCCGCGCTCCCTGCGGACTGAGATAAATCACATGCACCGGCTCCGGTGCGGCATCACGCATGGCCACCAGGGTCGTGCGCAACGGTTCAATCATCATCACCATGCCGGGGCCGCCGCCATACGAGCTGGCATCCACGGTGCGGTGCTTGTCGGTGGCGTAGTCGCGCGGATTCCAGGTTTCCACCTGCAGCAACTCGCGTTGCTGTGCGCGTCCCACCACACCGACGGCAGCACACTGGCGCACGAAGTCCGGAAACAAGGTGACGACGTCGATGCGCATGAATCCTCAACCCTTTGTCGCGATGCGATGCAACGTCAGAATTCAGGATCCCAGTCCACCACCATGCGCCCTGCGGACAAGTCCACCGAACGCACATACGAACCCTGGATGAAAGGAATCAGCCGCTCGCGCTCGCCATCCCTCACTACCACGACATCGTTGGCACCGGTGGCGAACAGGTGACTGACCCGCCCCAGCTTCACGTCTTCCGTGGTGACGACCTCGACTCCTTCGAGATCGACCCAGTAATACTCATCCTTCGCGGGAGGGGGCAACTGGTCACGGGTGACATAGATGTCCTGGCCGATCAGTGCTGCCGCCTGTTCCCGATCGTCCACTCCGGGCAATTGGGCCACCATGCCCTTGCCCTGTGCACGACCTTTCACTCCCGAGATCTGCGTCTCCACACCCGGCGCTGCAGTGAGCAGCCACGGCTGGTAGTCGAAGATCCGCATGCGCGGCTCAGCCCAGGATTCGATCTTGAGCCAGCCCTGCACACCGTACAGCCCGACGATGCGCCCGATCAGGACACGTCGACTGGCTGTCGCGGCACTCATAAGTACCGTACTCAGGCAGCCTGCTGCTTGCCGGCTTCCTTGACCAGCGCGGCAACCTTGTCGGTCAGCTGGGCGCCCTTGCTTACCCATTCCTTGACGCGTTCGACGTTCAGCTCAAGGCGCTTGTCCTTGCCCGAAGCAACCGGGTTGTAATAGCCGATGTTCTCGATGTTGCGGCCGTCGCGCTTGCTGCGCTGATCGGTCACGACGACGTGGTAGAACGGACGGCCCTTGGCGCCACCGCGCGAAAGACGAATCTTGACCATGGTAAAACTCCAGAATTGCCGAATGAGCGGCAGGCACACGAGAGACGTGCGCGGTAAACGGGGCATTTTAGCGGTTTTTCGGGAAAAGGGAATAGGGAATGGGGTTCGAAGGCCATCGCCGCCTCATCGCGAGGCATGATCCGTCCTGCATTCCCGGATCGGTCAGCGCGGCGGCGGCAAACCACCCATGCCGCCCATTCCACCCATACCCTTCATGGCACCGCGCATCTGCCGCATCAGGCCCTTGCTGCCGCCCTTGGACAGCTTGGACATCATCTTTTCCATCTGCATGTACTGCTTCAGCAGGCGATTGACGTCGGCTGGCTGTGTACCTGAACCCCGCGCCACGCGCGCACGGCGTGAACCATTCAGCAGATCCGGGTGGCGACGCTCCTTCTTGGTCATCGAGTTGATGATCGCGACCATCCGGTTCATCTCGCCGTCGTTGACCTTGGATTTGACGCTGTCCGGCAGGCTGGCAACACCCGGCAGCTTGTCCATCAGGCCGGCCAGACCGCCCATATTGCCCATCTGTTCCAGCTGATCCTTCATGTCGTTCAGGTCGAAACGCTTGCCCTTCATCACCTTCTGGGCCAGCTTTTGCGCCTTCTCCTGGTCGACCTTGCGCTCGACTTCCTCGACCAGCGACAGCACGTCGCCCATGCCAAGGATGCGCTGGGCCAGGCGATCCGGATGGAACGGCTCCAGCGCATCGGTCTTCTCGCCGGCACCGAGGAACTTGATCGGCTTTCCCGTGACATAACGCACCGACAATGCGGCACCGCCACGGGCATCACCGTCGGTCTTGGTCAGGATCACGCCGGTCAGCGGCAACGCTTCGCTGAACGCCTTGGCGGTGTTGGCGGCATCCTGACCGGTCATCGAATCGACGACGAACAGGGTTTCGATCGGCGTGATCGCGGCATGCAGCGCCTTGATCTCGGCCATCATCGCCTCGTCCACGTGCAGGCGGCCGGCAGTATCGACGATCAGTACATCGACCACTTCGCGACGGGCTGCGGCAACAGCCGCCTTGGCGATGGCGACCGGATCCTGACCCGCCTCGGACGGGAAGAACTTCACCCCGACCTGTTCGGCCAGCGTGCGCAATTGCTCGATCGCAGCCGGACGATAGACGTCGCAGCTGACCACCATCACCTTTTTCTTCTTGCGCTCGGTCAGCAGGCGCGCCAGCTTGGCCACCGTGGTGGTCTTGCCGGCGCCCTGCAGGCCCGCCATCAGCACCACCGCCGGCGGTGTCTGGGCCAGGTTCAGTTCGGTGTTGGCGGTGCCCATCACCACGGTCAGTTCGTCGCTGACGACCTTGACCAGCGCCTGACCCGGCGACAGGCTCTTCATCACATCCTGGCCGACAGCACGCACCTTGATCCGCTGGATCAGCGCCTGAACCACCGGCAGCGCCACGTCGGCCTCAAGCAGCGCGATGCGCACCTCGCGCAACGACTCGCGGATGTTTTCCTCGGTCAGCCGGCCGCGGCCACGCAGGCGATTGACGGTGGTGGATAGGCGTTGGCTGAGCGACTCGAACATGGCGGAACCGGCAAACAGGAAAGTCACTGATTATAGCGGACGGATCGCATAGCGGGCCGATCGGCCTGCTTCGCATGCACGCCCGCCGGAGCCTGTGCGACACTTCATGGCTATGGTCATCCACGTCTTCGCGTTGCTCGCCATCGTGCTCTATCTCGCCGCTGCCGCAGGGCTGGCGCGGCCACTGCTGAGCGGCGGCCAGCCGCTGAATCGGCTGGCGCTGGGGCTGGCCGGCGGTGCGGCACTGATCCACGCCGGGATCCTGCTCGGCATGCATCGCGGTGCGCTGGACCTGCATTTCTTCGCCGCGCTGTCGTTGGTCGCGTTCGTGGTGTCGACGCTGACCTTGCTGGTGAATCTCTCGCGCCCGGTCGCCGCACTCGGCGTGATCGTGTTCCCGCTCACCGCGCTGCTGGTTGGTGTGGACAGCTTTCTGGCACCGCCCACGCTGCCGCTGACCATGGACTGGCAGATCAAGCTGCATGTCACGGTGGCCCTGATCGCGTTCAGCGTGCTGTCGATCGCGACCGTGCTGGCGATCCTGCTCGCCGTACAGGAACGCGCCTTGCGCCATCGCCAGTTCGGTCCGTGGCTGCGCGCGCTGCCACCGCTGACGCTGACCGAAACCCTGCTGTTCCGCCTGATCGGCGCGGGCTTCGTGCTGCTGACGCTGACCCTGCTTACCGGCGCACTGTTCGTCGACAACCTGTTCGGCCAGCACCTGGCACACAAGACGATCCTGTCGATCGTGGCATGGCTGGTGTTCGGCGTTCTACTTTACGGCCGCTGGCGGCACGGCTGGCGCGGCCAGCAGGCGGTAAACCTCACGCTGATCGGCATGGCCACCTTGGTACTCGCCTTCTTCGGCTCGAAATTCGTGCTGGAACTGATCCTGCACCGCCCGGTGGGCTGATCATTCCGGGCTGATCGCCACTCAGACAATCAGCGACAGGCGTCGATCGCCTCAGCCAGTCGTTCCACGCCGATCACTTCCATCTCGCCGACCTTGCCCTTCTTCGGCGCATTCGCCTTCGGCACGATCGCGCGACGGAAGCCGTGATGCGCGGCTTCCTTCAGGCGCTCCTCGCCATTCGGCACCGGGCGGATCTCGCCGGACAGGCCGACCTCGCCGAACGCCACGGTATGTTCCGGCAACGGCCGGTCGCGCAGCGACGACAGCACCGCCAGCAGCACCGGCAAATCGACCGCCGTCTCCTGCACGCGGATGCCGCCGACCACGTTGACGAACACGTCCTGGTCATACGCCGCCACGCCGCCATGCCGATGCAGCACAGCCAGCAGCATGGCCAATCGGTTCTGTTCCAACCCCAGAGTGACACGACGCGGATTGCCCAGCGACGACTGATCCACCAGCGCCTGCACTTCGACCAGCAGCGGGCGCGTGCCTTCGCGCGTCACCATCACCGCACTGCCCGAGGTCGGGCCGCTGTGCGAGGACAAAAAGATCGCCGACGGATTCGGCACTTCGCGCAGACCCTTGTCCGACATCGCGAATACGCCCAGCTCGTTCACCGCGCCGAAGCGGTTCTTGAACGCACGCAGGATGCGAAAGCGACTGCCCGATTCGCCCTCGAAATACAGCACGGCATCGACCATGTGCTCGAGCACACGCGGGCCGGCGATGCCCCCTTCCTTGGTGACATGACCGACGAGGAAGACCGAGGTGCCGGTTTCCTTCGCAAAACGGGTGAGCTTGGCGGCAGACTCGCGCACCTGACTCACCGAACCGGGCGCCGCGGCGAGCAGCTCGGTCCAGATCGTCTGGATCGAATCGATCACCAGCACACGCGGCCGCGATGCCATCGCCTGTTCGAGAATGCGTTCGATGCAGGTTTCGGCGAGTGCCTGCAGCGGCTCCAGCGGCAGCCCCAGGCGCTGCGCGCGCGACGCCACCTGCGACAGCGATTCTTCGCCCGTAACATACACGCTGGGCAGATGCGCCCCCAGCGTACCGAGCATCTGCAGCAGCAAGGTCGACTTGCCGATGCCGGGGTCACCACCGATCAGCACCACCGAGCCTTGCACCAGCCCACCACCAAGCACCCGATCCAGCTCGCCGATGCCGGTCAGCGTGCGCGCTTCGGTGGTCAACGCCACTTCGGTCAACGGCGTGATGCGCGCTATGCCGGCCGCATTGCCGGCATAGCTGGAACGCTGCGCGCCAACCGACGACACGGCTGTCGATGCCGGCGTCAGCACGATCGCGCTGAGCGTGTTCCACACCCCACACTCGACGCACTGACCCTGCCACTTGCTGTGCTCGGCGCCGCACTCGGTGCAGACGTAGGCGGTCTTGGCTTTGGCCATGCGGGTTTCCAGCTGGATACGATGATGACGCCGAGCTTAGCCTGCGACCATCGCACACGGCGAGACGCAGCGACCCGGGACGCTGTCAGCTTTCGTCTTCCACAGCGCGTCCGTCTCAGTGTTCGTCTTCGACGAACAGCACCCGACGAGTCATGCCGCAGGTAAGGTCGTAGGAGATCGTGCCAGCCTGCGCCGCGATGATTTCCACCGGCAGTTGCGGTCCCCACAGGGTGACGCGGTCGCCCACCCTCGCCTGGGGCGCCTCGCGCAGATCCAGCGTGATCAGGTCCATCGAGACGCGACCGATCAGTGGCACACGCTGGTCGCCAACCAGTACTGGCGTACCTGCCACGGCGCTGCGTGGATAGCCATCGCCATAACCGACGGCAGCTACTCCGACAGGCATGTCTTCAGGACAGGTCCAGGTACCGTTGTAGCCGATCCGCTCACCCTTGCCGATGCGATTGACCGCGATCAGGCGCGTGCCCAGCGTCATCGCCGGTCGGAAGCCGAAGTCCGCACCGGTCTTGCCATCGACCACGGACAGGCCATACAGCAGGCCGCCGGTACGCACCCAGTCGCCGCGCGCATCCGGCCAGCCGAGCACGGCAGCCGAGTTGGACAGCGAGCGCGGACCGCTCAACGCTTTGGTCGCCTCGGTGAAGCGGGTGATCTGCGCCGTCGTCTGCGCACCATCAAACACTTCGGATTCGGAGAAATGCGTCAGCAGACCGATCTCGGGATCGATACCAGGCATCGCGGCGAGCCGGGCATGCACTTCGGCCACATGCTCCGGCGCGAAGCCGAGTCGATGCATGCCACTATCGACCTTCAGCCATACACGCAGTCGGCCACGCGGCGACGGCGCCTGCGCCAGCCACTGCAACTGCGCTTCGTGATGAATCGCCGCATCCAGCTGCAGCCGCTGCATTTCGGCCAGATCGCCGGGATTGTCCGGGCCGGACAGCACCACGATACGTTGCCGATGTCCCGCCGCCCGCAAACGCAGGCCATCGCCGAGCGCGGCCACTGCAAACGCCTCGGCCTCGCCATCCAGTGCACGGGCAACCCGCTCCAGTCCGTGCCCATAGGCATCGGCCTTGACCACGGCCATCACCTTCGCTGGTGCGGCCATCATCTTCAGCCGCGCCAGGTTGTGGCGCAGCGCACCAAGATGGATGGTGGCGACGGTGGTGCGGCTCATCGTGAACGAGGATCCTGTTCAGGAACTTCCCGGGGTTCGCCAGGCATCAATCGAACGACCCGACGAAGGAATCCGCCGCGTAATTCTCGAACTTGGTGTAGTGGCCGAGGAAGGTCAGTTTGCAGGTGTCGGTGGGACCGTTACGCTGCTTGCCGATGATGATCTCGGCCATGCCCTTGTCCGGCGATTCCTTGTTGTAGTAGTCGTCGCGGTAGATGAACATGATCACGTCGGCATCCTGCTCGATCGCGCCCGATTCGCGCAGATCGGACATCATCGGGCGCTTGTCGGCGCGCTGTTCCAGCGAGCGGTTCAACTGCGAGAGGGCGATCACCGGCACGTTCAGCTCCTTGGCGAGGCCCTTGAGTGAACGCGAAATTTCTGAAATTTCGGTGGCGCGATTCTCCTTGTTGCCGGGCACCTGCATCAGCTGCAGGTAATCGATCACGATCAGGCCCAGGCCACCGTGCTCGCGGTGCAGCCGGCGCGAGCGCGAACGCAGCTCCACCGGCGACAGGCTGGGCGTGTCGTCGATGAAGATCTTCGCCTCGGACAGGATCGAAATGGCGTTGGAGACACGCGGCCAGTCCTCTTCCTGCAGGTCGCCGTTGCGCAGGTGCTGCTGGTGGATACGCCCGACCGAGGAGATCAGGCGGAACGCCAGCTGCGAGGCGGACATTTCCATCGAGAACACCACCACCGCCTTCTTGCTGCGGATCGCGGCGGTCTCGGCGATGTTCAGCGCGAACGCGGTCTTGCCCATCGACGGGCGCGCCGCGACGATGATCAGGTCCGACGGCTGCAGGCCGGAGGTGAGGTTGTCCAGGTCGGTGAAGCCGGTGGTGATGCCGGTGAGCTGGCCGCGGTTCTGGTAGCGCTCGTGCAGCAGGCGGAAGGCATCCTTCACCGCCTCGCGCATCGAGACCGAATCCTTCTTGCCGCGCGCACCGGATTCGGCGATGTGGAACACGCGCTGTTCGGCGCTTTCCAGCACTTCCTGCACGCTCTTGCCTTCGGGCCGGTAGCCATCCTCGGTGATCGAGGTGCCGGCATCGATCAGCTGGCGCATCACCGACTTCTCGCGCACGATCTCGGCATACGCGGCGATGTTGGCAGCGCTCGGCGTGCTGTTGGCCAGTTCGATCAGATAGCCGGCGCCGCCGACCATTTCGGCCAGGCCGTTGCTCTCGAACCAGTCGCCCAAGGTCACCGCGTCGCACGGCATGCCCTTGTTCGCCAGCTCGTTGATCGCCCGCCAGATCAGGCGGTGATCCTTGCGGTAGAAGTCGTCCTCGGCCAGCCGGTCGGCCACCTTGTCCAGTGCATCCGGCGCCAGCATCAGGCCGCCGAGGACGGCCTGCTCGGCATCAATGGAATGCGGCGGTACCCGTAGCGCCTCGATGGCGGAGGACGAGGATTTGCGTTCGGGCACGAAGGACATCGACTTACCTCACGGAGGGTTGCCTCACAGAAAATGACTCCATGAAGGCGGGCAGCGCACCGACGCCTGCCGGGCAGCCGCACTGACAGCCATCATACGCGGCACCATCTCACCCGCCGAGACAATAACTCTGTGGATAAGCTGTGCGTTGCTGGGGATAAACCGGTGAACGGCCATTCAACCGCAAGCGCCGCGCGCTCACTTCCGCGCCAAAACAAACGGGCGCCTCGCGGCGCCCGTCAGCTTCCATCGCATGGATGGCGTATGGCTTACTTGTCGCTCTTGTCGCTGACCACAATCACCTTGACGCTGGTGTGCACGTCGGCATGCAGGTGGATCGCCACGTCGAATTCACCGGTGTGACGCAGCGGGCCTTCTCCCAGGATCACTTCGCCCTTGTGGACGGTGTGACCGGTGGCAGCCAGCGCCTCGGCGATATCACGCGGACCCACCGAGCCGAACAGCTTGCCTTCCGCACTGGAATGCGCAGAGATCGTCACGGCAGCACCGTCGAGCTTGGTCTTGCGTGCCTCGGCATCAGCCAGCGCGGTGTTGGCCTTGGCTTCGTATTCGGCGCGACGCTGTTCGAACGCAGCCAGATTGGCGGCATTGACGCGTACGGCCTTGCCCTGCGGCAGGAGGAAATTGCGGCCATAACCCGGCTTCACGTTGACCTTGTCGCCAAGCGTGCCGAGGTTGCGGACTTTCTGCAGAAGAATGAGTTCCATGATGGTTCCTTTTCGTTAGCACCGGTGTGGCCCGGCGCAGCCAGAGGACGGTTGTCCGAAGGATGTCTGCAGTCACGCCCGGCCGAGGCCGGGCGAAACCACTGACCGCAGCGCGAGGCTGCGGTCAGTCACGATCAGACGTCGTGGTTGTCGGTGTACGGCAGCAGCGAGAGGAAGCGTGCGCGCTTGATCGCGGTGGCCAGCTGACGCTGGTAGCGCGCCTTGGTACCGGTGATGCGGCTCGGCACGATCTTGCCGTTCTCGGTGACGTACTGACGCAGGGTGTTGAGATCCTTGTAGTCGATCTCCTTCACGTCTTCGGCAGTGAAGCGGCAGAACTTGCGGCGGCGGAAAAACTTGGACATGGTCTGGATTCCTTATCGGTCGTCGCTGTCGCGATCGTTGTCGCGGTCATCGCGGTCACGCCCACGCGGGCGGCCCTCGCCTTCACCGTCGCTGTCACCATCATCGTCGCGGCGACGCGAGGACTTGGCGTCATCCTTTTCCTTCGACTTCAGGATGAAGGACGGCTCGGTGTCGGCCTCGTCACGGCGCACGACCAGATGGCGCAGCACGGCGTCGTTGAAGCGGAAACCCGACTCCAGCTCGTTCAGCGCGTTCTGGCTCACTTCGATGTTGAGCAGCACGTAATGTGCCTTGGCCAGGTTCACGATCGGATAGGCCAGCTGACGACGACCCCAATCTTCCAGACGGTGAATCTTGCCGCCGTCGGTCTCGATCAGCGCCTTGTAGCGCTCGAGCATCGCCGGAACCTGCTCGCTCTGGTCAGGGTGGACCATGAACACAACTTCGTAATGACGCAGGGTCATTGTGGTTTGACTCCTTGTGGATGCGGCCTTGCGGCCTAGCAGCCTCCCGCCGATGCGGTGAGGCAAGTGCCCATCCATCACCTTTCGGGCATGGACAGAAGCGGAATTGTAGAATGCCGCAGGGGCTTAACGCAAGTGACTGAAAGATAAGAGCCTATTCAAAGGGCTCAGCCGACCGTGAAACTCTCGCCGCAGCCACACTCGCCGGTGGCATTGGGATTGTGGAAGACGAAGCTGGCGTTGAGGCCTTGGCGCTGGAAGTCGATCACCGTACCCTCGACCAGGGACAGGTTCTTGTCGTTGACGATCAGCGGCACGCCGTCCACGTCGACCAGCCGGTCGCCCTCGCCGACTGCATCCGCCAGATCCACCACATAGGCGAACCCGGAGCAGCCGGTGCGCTTGACGCCGAAGCGCACGCCGGCCGCCGCCGGGGTGGCGGCCAGGAAGTGGCGCATGCGTTCGTTGGCGGCGGGGGTGATGCTGATGCTCATGGCGGGTGGATCCAACCTCGTTCAATGGCCCGGAAAGTCGCAGCGCGGGCAACAGCTACATTATCATGGAGGTCTTGCGCGCGTGTTTTGTACTGCGCGCGTCCTTCATCAACGACTCATGCGTCGATATGCGGCGCTCCAGCAGGAGTTTCAATTCATGGCAGTGGCAAGCGTGAAGCAGGCTTTATCCGGCAAGCTCGAAGCCGGCAGCACGGTGACCGTGCGCGGCTGGGTGCGCACGCGCCGCGATTCCAAGGCTGGCCTGTCCTTCGTCAATGTCACCGACGGCTCCTGCTTCGACCCGATCCAGGCGGTGGTGCCGGCCACGCTGGGCAACTACCACAGTGAAGTCCTGCATCTCACCGCCGGTGCCGGCGTGATCGTCTCGGGCACCCTGGTGTCGTCACAGGGCAAGGGCCAGAGCTTCGAATTGCAGGCCGACGAGGTGATCGTCACCGGCTTCGTCGACGATCCGGAAACCTACCCGATCCAGCCCAAGCAGCACTCGATGGAGTTCCTGCGCGAGGTTGCCCACCTGCGCCCGCGCACCAACCTGTTCGGCGCGGTGACCCGCGTGCGCCACACGATGATGACGGCGATCCACCGCCACCTCACCGAGCAGGGTTTCTTCTGGATCAATACGCCAATCATCACCACCTCCGATGCTGAGGGCGCCGGTGACATGTTCCGCCTGTCCACCCTGGACCTGGCCAACCTGCCGCGCGACGACAAGGGCAAGATCGATTTCCGCAAGGATTTCTTCGGCCGCGAGGCGTTCCTCACCGTGTCCGGCCAGCTCAATGTCGAGGCGTATTGCCTGGCGATGAGCAAGGTCTACACGTTCGGCCCGACCTTCCGCGCGGAGAACTCCAACACGCCGCGCCACTTGGCCGAGTTCTGGATGGTCGAGCCGGAGATCGCGTTCGCCGACCTCACTGCGGACGCCGATTGCGCCGAAGGTTTCCTCAAGGCGATCTTCAAGGCCGTGCTGGACGAACGCGCGGACGACATGGCGTTCTTCGCCGAGCGCGTGCAACCGGATGCGATCAGCCGGATGGAGGCGTTCATCGCCCAGCCGTTCGAGCGCATCGACTATACCGACGCGATCGAGATCCTGAAGAAGTCGGGCCAGAAGTTCGACTACCCGGTCGCGTGGGGTATCGATCTGCAGACCGAGCACGAACGTTACCTTGCCGAGAAACATATCGGCCGTCCCGTGGTCGTAATGAACTACCCCGAGGCGATCAAGGCGTTCTACATGCGCTTGAACGATGATGAAAAGACCGTTGCCGCGATGGACGTGCTTGCTCCAGGCATCGGCGAGATCATCGGCGGCAGCCAGCGCGAGGAACGGTTGGACTACCTCGATCGCCGCATGGTCCAGTTCGGTCTCGATCCCGCCTCCTATGGCTGGTACCGCGACCTGCGCCGCTACGGCACGGTACCGCATGCCGGTTTCGGCCTCGGCTTCGAGCGGCTGCTGGTCTATGTCTGCGGCCTGTCCAACATCCGCGACGCCATCCCCTACCCGCGTGCCGCTGGAACGGCCGAATTCTGAGTACCGCCCCTGCCATGTCGCATCGTTTCTCCACCATCGCCGCCGCCCTGGTCGCCACTGTGCTGCTGGGCGGCTGCCATAGCGCCAAGGTGCTGATCCCGCCGAACCTGCGGCCGCCGGCCGAGGATTCGGCCGACGTGCTGAAGACCGCCAAGCAGCAGCTGCAGCAGGCCACGCCGTGCTGCAGCAGCTTCGCGGACTTCTCCTACGGCAGCATGCTGCCGTGGCAGCCGCAGAAGTTCACGCTGGGCAGCGGCAGCATGGTCGCCAACCTCAACGGCGCGCACAGCTACTTCCTCGCTTTCCGCCTGCCGACCGGCGTCAAGCTGCCATACCGCGTGGCAGTGAAATCGGAGCTGGTCGGTCGCTGGCTGCACAGCAGCTATCTGTTCGCCCCTACCGTCGTTCTGCTGGATGAAGGCTTTCAGCCGATCCACAGCGCAGACATCGAGTTGTGCGAGCACATGGGCTGGAGCGACGAAACCACCGGCGCGTTCGGCAACCTCAAGATCGATGACGACAAGGCGCGCTATCTGCTCGTCTACAGCTCGGCTGCGCAACAATCGGGCAAAACCTATTGGGAACAGTCGCCAGCTTCGGTCTCCAATACGACCACGGCAACGCTGCAGATGAATTCCAAGGGCAGCTTCAGCATCCCGCACGGACCAGACGGCACACTGTGGGTCGGCATGATGAACAAGACCTATGCCAAGGCTGTCGACAACGCGATCTGCAAGAAAGCAAAGCCCGGCGACGGCGTACTCAATACCTTGCGAACCGCATTGCCGCTGCCTTGGAATGCCAGCAATAGCAGCAGCAACGGCACGACAGGCAGCACCGACAAAACGAGTGATACCGGCAGCAACAACAGCACCAGCGGCAGTCCCTGATGATCGCCCTGTATCTAACCCTGTTGACCGCCGGTATCGGCCTGTTCGTGCTGTCCTACGTCGCCCAATTCCGCCTCGCGACGATGCTGCGGCAGCGTCACCCGCAGCAATGGAAAATCATTGCCGAACCGGAACATGGCCAGGCCACGGCATTTCGCATCTGGATCCGCATGCAGCATGCGTTGCGCTCGCCTGCCCTGCCTGCGCTGGGTGATACCGCCATCGACCGCTGGCAACGGATATGGCGCTACAGCCCGTGGCTGGGCTGGCTATGCTGGCTCGCCGCACTGGCCATGCGTCTGCTGCTGCGTTGAAACCCGACCGGAGAATCCCATGCAACTGGATCTGAGTGGGCGCCACGCGCTGGTCTGCGGCGCCTCGCAAGGCATCGGCCGCGCCAGCGCGATCGAACTGGCCGAGCTGGGCGCCAATGTCACCCTGCTGGCACGCTCGGCCGACACGCTGAAGGCCATCGCGGAAAATCTGCCACGACCCCGGGCCGGTCAGCAACATGACTGGCGCAGTGTCGACATGCTGGATACGACAGGCCTGCAGGCAGTGGCGACAGAAATCGTCACCCGGCAGCCCGTGCATATCCTGATCAACAACACCGGTGGACCGCCGGGCGGCCCCGCGAACACAGCAACGCCGGGTGCATTCGAAATCGCATTCCGCCAACATGTGCTTGCCGGCCAGACCCTGCTGCAGGCATTGCTGCCGGGCATGCGCGCCAGCGGCTACGGCCGCATCGTCAACGTGATCTCCACCTCGGTGAAGGAACCGATTGCCGGGTTGGGCGTCTCCAACACGGTGCGCGCCGCCGTCGCCGGCTGGGCCAAGACGCTATCGGCGGAACTCGCCGCCGACGGCATCACGGTCAACAATGTGCTGCCCGGCTATACCCGCACGGCGCGCCTCGATGGCCTGCTGGCATCGCAGGCTGCTGCCAGCGGCCGCAGCGAGGACGAAGTCGCCCAGAACATGCTGGCCACAGTTCCTGCTCGCCGCTTCGGCGAGGCCGGCGAGATCGCGGCAGTCATCGCCTTCCTGTGCACGCCTGCAGCCGCCTACGTCAACGGCGTCAGCATTGCCGTGGATGGCGGACGCACGCGAGCACTGAGTTGATCCGAACATCACGTCCAGGCGTCACGCATACGCCAGCGTCCGGTGCATTTGCGGCACACTGGTTTTAAGCTTGAGCAGATGTCCATCCACCGCCTAGCCAATCTGATCGACGGTCGCCTGCAGCCCCCGCAGCACGATGCCTGGCTGGACGTGCATGAGCCGGCCAGCGGCAAGGTGTTCGCGCACTGTCCCGATTCCACCGCTGTTGATGTCGATGCCGCCGTCGCTGCGGCGAACCGAGCCGCCGTCGGCTGGGCAAACACGCCCGCCGAGCAACGTGCACAATGTCTCCTACGACTGGCCGACCTGATCGAGGCGCGGCTGGAGGAATTCGCGGCGCTGGAATCGCGCGACAGCGGCAAGCCGCTGGCCCTCGCTCGCAGCCTCGACATTCCACGTGCAATCAGCAACCTGCGCCACTTCGCCGCCGCGATCGTCACATGGGACAGCGAGTCGCACGCGATGGCCACCCGCACGCCCGGCACCGGCGCGATCAATTACACCTTGCGCCAGCCACTCGGCGTGGTCGGCTGCATCAGTCCGTGGAACCTGCCCCTCTACCTGTTCACATGGAAGATTGCGCCGGCACTCGCCGTCGGCGACACCGTGGTGGCGAAGCCGTCGGAAGTAACGCCATGTACGGCGGCACTGCTAGGCGAACTGAGCATTGCTGCCGGCTTTCCACCCGGCGTGCTCAATATCGTGCAGGGCCGCGGCCCGACGGTGGGACAGTCCATCGTGGCGCACCCGCAGGTGAAGGCCGTTTCCTTCACCGGCAGCACGGCTACCGGCGCACAGATCGCTGCCGTTGCTGCGCCGCAGTTCAAGAAAGTCTCGCTGGAAATGGGCGGCAAGAACCCAGCCATCGTGTTCGCCGATGCCGATCTCTCCGACGCGAACCTGGACACCATCGTACGCTCCGGTTTCGCCAACCAGGGTGAGATCTGCCTGTGCGGTTCACGCCTGCTGGTGCAGCGCTCGATCTACGACACCTTCCGCGAACGTTATCTCGCGCGAGTACGGGCGCTGCGGATCGGCGATCCGCAGGATGCCGGCAACGATCTGGGTGCGATGGTCTCGCAGGCACACTTTGACAAGGTGCTCGGCTGCATCGAACAAGCCCGTGCCGAAGACGGCCAAGTGCTTTGTGGCGGCCACGCGCTCAGCGTGCCCGGTCGCTGTGCGGGTGGCTGGTTCATCGCGCCCACGGTGATCGAGAATTTGCCGTCCTCCGCGCAGACCAATCAGCAGGAAATCTTCGGCCCGGTGGTCAGCCTGATTCCGTTCGAGGATGAGGCTGAAGCACTGGCGATCGCCAACGACAGCCGCTACGGACTCGCTGCTTCGCTATGGACGCAGGATCTCTCGCGTGCGCACCGGTTCGGCGCCCAGCTCGAGTTCGGCATCGTCTGGATCAACTGCTGGCTGCTGCGCGACCTGCGCACGCCATTCGGTGGCGCCAAGCAATCCGGACTTGGCCGCGAGGGTGGCAGTGATGCGCTGCACTTCTTCACCGAACCAAAGAACATCTGCATCCGCTATTGATCAGTCGCTCTCGACCCACCCCTTTGATCCATGCCGCGGCGCAAGCCGCACCGATGAGTAACCAACCGTGACCAGTCCCCTGCAAGAACTGCTCGATGGCAACCGCCGCTGGTCCGCTGCCAGGCATGCTGAAGACCCGCAATTCTTCGAGCATCTGGCGAAGCAGCAGTCGCCGAAGTATCTGTGGATCGGCTGTTCCGATTCGCGGGTACCGGCAACCCAGATCGTCGACCTTCCGCCGGGCGAGATCTTCGTGCAGCGCAATGTGGCGAATGTGGTCTCGCACAGCGACCTCAACTGCCTCAGCGCGATCCAGTTCGCGGTGGACATCCTCAAGGTCGAGCACATCATCATCGTCGGCCATTACGGCTGCGGCGGCATCCAGGCCGTGCTTGACGAGCGCCGGCTCGGCCTGGTCGACAACTGGCTGCGACATGTCGGCGACGTGGCGGAGAAGCATTCCTCGCTGCTCGCTTCACTGGACCTGATGTCACTGCGCAATACCCGCCTGTGTGAACTCAATGCGATCGAGCAGGTGACCAACACCTGCCGCACCACGGTGGTGATGGACGCCTGGGAACGTGGCCAGAAACTCTCGGTGCATGCGTGGTGCTACAGCCTCGACAATGGTCATATGCACGATCTGAACATGCATGTTGACTCGCGTACGACGCTGGAACCGGCTTACGAAAGTGCGCTACAGCGATTGACCCGGCTGCCGGCAGCGCATCAACCATGAGCGGAATCATCCGCACCGATACCGCTCCGGCGCCGGTCGGCGCCTACCCGCACGCGCGACGCGTCGGCGACCTGCTGTTCCTGTCCGGTGTCGGCCCGCGCCAGCCTGGCAGCAATGCGATTCCCGGCAACATCTACGACAGCGAAGGCCGGCTGGCCGGCTACGACATCGAGGCGCAGTGCCGACAGGTGTTCGCGAACGTGCGCGCGGTACTGGAAGCCAGCGGTGCGCATTGGGAGGACCTGGTTGATGTCACCGTATTCCTCACCGACATGGCACGCGACTTTGCCGTCTACAACAGGCTCTACACGGAATATTTCGCCGGCGTCGATGCCTGCCGCACCACGCTTGGCATCAGCGCGCTGCCGACTCCCATCGCGATCGAGCTCAAGTGCATAGCCGCACTGCCGAAGTGACGAGCCGGTCACCCGAATCTGTTCGTTGCATCATCTGTAAAAAAACCCCGTCGGTTGTACCGACGGGGTTTCGATTTGTAACAACCGGGTCGGTGATCAGCCGCCGGAAGCAGCACTGCTGGCAGTAGCCGGAGCAGCAGCCTTTTGATGCTTGGTGTGGTGCTTGTGAGACTTGGTCGTAGCCGCCTTCGGGGCAGCAGCGGTCGAAGCAGCCGCCGGAGCGCTCGCAGCCTGCGGAGCAGCAGCCTGAGCCAGCACAGAACCGGAAAGAGCCACGCCCGCCACGAGCAGGGAAGCGATCGCAAGTTTACGCATCATGATGTTAAGCCTCGGATCATTGGGTATCGCGAGCCCGGCCGGAACCCGGCAACTCGGGTGGCGCGACGAACCAACAATAGCAGCAGGAAGGACGTACGACGACTGAACAGAACACGGGATTTTCACGACGAACAGATCGCTGGTTCTTGACAACCGCGAACGCTGATTCCTGGCGCAATAATTTGCGATTATTGCAAACTGGCGTGCAGCAACTGACCGATCAACTCCTGCACGGCCAGCGCCCGGCGTTCGTCGTAATCAAAGCTCTCTTCGTCCATGTAATTGAGTTGTGCGAGTTCCAGCTGTACCGCCTCCACGCCCGCAGCGGGATCGCCGTAATGACGTGTGATGTAACCGCCCTTGAAGCGACCATTGACGGCAAAGCTGTATCGGGACTGCGACTCGAGGCAGGACTGCAGCCGTACCTGCAACGGGGTACCGCAACTGGCTCCCGACGCCGTGCCGAGGTTGAAATCCGGCAGTTGGCCATCGAACAGCATCGGCACCCGGCTGCGAATGGAGTGACCTTCCCACAGCACCACCCGGCCATGCTCGGCACGCAGCCTCGCAATTTCATGCGAAATGGCCTGGTGATAAGGCTGCCAGTACTCGTTTATCCGCTGTTGAACTTCGATGGCATCGGGCAATTGGCCGTCCAGATACAACGGCTCGCCGTCGAATCCGATGGTCGATACCAGGCCGGTTTCCCGCTGCCCCGGATACAGCGCATGACCGTCGGCCGGCCGGTTCAAATCGATCACATAGCGTGAGGCCAGCGGCTTGAGCACACTGGCACCCAACGCCTGCGCCAACGGCTCGTACAGGCGCGCGACATGCCAGTCCGTATCCGGCGAGCGGCGTGCCGCCGGGTGCATGCGCCGGGCAATGTCGTCGGGAATGAAGCTGCCATCGTGCGGCAGGCTGATCAACAGCGGCACGCGGCCGCGCTGCAAGGTGAAGTTGGCCATGCGCCATTCTAGCGGCGATGGCCTGGGTTCAACCTATCAATACCAGTTCTTCCGCCGAAGTCGGATGGATCGCCACGGTGGCCTCCAGGTCGCACTTGCGCAAGCCGAGCTTCAGCGCCACCGCAAAGCCCTGCAACATTTCATCGCTGCTGGGACCCAGCACATGAATGCCGACCACACGTTCCTCGACGCCCACGCAGACCAGCTTCATCAGGCTCTGCTCACGTCGGCCGACCAGTGCCCACTGCATCGGCGCAAACCGGCTGCGATGGATGGTGACCTGATCACCGTGTCGACCGCGGGCCTGCTGCTCGGTCATTCCCACCATGCCCAGCGGTGGCTCGGCAAAGACCACACTGGGGATATTTTCATAGTCCAGCCGCGCATCCGCCTGACCGCCGAACAAGCGGTCCGCCAACCGCCGGCCAGCGGCGACCGCTACCGGCGTCAACGCCTTGCGCGCAGTGACATCGCCTACCGCATGGATGCCTGCCACATTGGTGTCCTGCCATGGATTGGTCCGCACATGACTGTGATCGTCGACATCCACACCTGCGGCATCGAGCCCCAATGCCTCGGTGTTGGGCACGCGACCCACGGCCCACAGCAACGCGTCGTAGGGACCGCGTAATCCAGCCGACGCATCGTCCAGCATGATGCCGTTGGACGGGCGATGCACTGCCTTGACCACGCTGTGATGGCTGAGGCGAATGCCCTGCGCTTTCATCTGCTCCATCAATGCCTGCACCAGTTCCTCGTCAAAGCCTTCCAGCAATCGTTCGTGCGCCAGTACGTCCACTTCGCTGCCAAGTGCACGCAGCAAGCCGGCAAATTCCACCGCCACGTAACCTCCGCCCACGATGGCGATGCGACGAGGCAACGCATGCAGCGCAAACATGTCGTCCGAGACGAGGCCCAGCTCGAAACCCGGCAGTGTCAGCCGACGTGGTCGTGCGCCGGTGGCGATCACGATCTGCGCCGCCTGCACTCGGGCGCCATCGGCCAGCTCGATCACGTCCGTCGCGACAAAGCGTCCAGCCTGACGCAGCACTTGCACGCCGGCTTCCTGCAAGCGCTGTGCATAGCGTTGATCGATCGCGTCGATGTAGCGCTGACGCAAACCGCGGAAACGCTCCCAGTCGAGCAGTCCCGGTTGCGAGGCAAAGCCGAATTCGACTGCCAGCTGCTGTGCCTGCGCCAGCTGCGCGGCGAACCACAACGCTTTCTTCGGCACGCAGCCACGATGCACACAGGTGCCGCCCAATGCGCCGGGGTCGAGCAAGGCTACACGGGCACCATGCTGCGCGGCGCGAAAAGCGGTAGCCAGGCCAGCCGAACCTGCGCCCAGCACGATAAGGTCATGACTTGCAGTCATCTGCTGTGCCCTCGACAAGTTCGGACAAAGCTAGCAGTTATTCGCTGAAGTCAGCGTCAAGCGATCACGCCATCATCAGCAAAGTGCTGCTCAAAGACCGAAGCGTGCCGGCGCATAAGGTGTTGCGTCGATGGGCGAAGCCGAGCCGCCCAGCATCGACGCGACCAGCTCGCCGGTCGCCGCCGACATGCTCACGCCAAGCATGCCGTGCGCGGTCGCCAGCAACAGGTTCGACCAGTGCATGCTGGGGCCGATGATCGGTATCTCGTCCACGCTCATCGGTCGCCAGCCCCACCATTCCTCCAGCAATTCGGGACCCTCCGGTTCGCGCAAACCACTGGCTGCACCGCGCCGCAACGCATCGAGTCGGGTGCGGTTGAGGCCTTCGGCGTACCCGGAAAACTCCATCGTGCTACCCAGCCGGTAACCACTGGCCCAGGTGGTGACGCAGACCGATGCCTCGCGCAACACCAGCGCATGCCGTGGCGCCTGTGCGGGACGCGTATAGGTCAACGAATAACCCTTGCCTGGCTGCATCGGAAGACGCAGCCCAAGTGTCTTGGCCAGCAGCGGCGACCATGCGCCGAGCGCCATGACGATCCGGTCAGCCTCGAACACACCACCACTACTGTGCACCTGGGTGATGCGGTGATTGTCGGTGCCGAAACGTTCGACCCGCGCGCCGGCCTCGATGACACCGCCCAGCTCGACCACCCTCCGCGCCAGTTCAGCCGCATAGCGATCCGGCCGCAGCCGGGCATCACCGGGGTGCAGCAAGCCACCGACCACCCCCGGTTTCAATGCGGGCTCCATCGCTTCGACCTGCTCGCCGCGAAGACGCTGTACCTCGATGCCCAATCCCTCCAGCACCGCGACGTGATCACGCGCGTCCGCTGCCTGTCGCTGCGCCGTGCGATAGACGTACAGATCGCCTTCCTCGACGAACTCGCAATCCAGCGGCTCGTCATGCACCAGGCCGGCCAGCAGCTGGCGCGAGCGCTGCAGGATCGCCGCGCGCGCCGTGGTGGCGCGGGCAAAGTCATGCCAGTTGCAATGCCGCGCAAACCCCAGCAGCCAGCGCAGGCGTGGCCCATCGAGACGTGGATTGAGATAAAGCGGCGCATCCGCGGACAGCATCGAGCGCAGCGCGACGCCGATCACACCCGGCATCGCCAGCGGCGGTGCATGGCTTGGGGTGATCGTGCCGCAGTTGCCATGCGAGCTGCCGCAGCCGGGCGTGCCCTGCTCAAGCACCCGCACACTTGCACCCGCCTTCAGCAGGTACAGCGCACATGCCAGGCCGATGACACCGCCGCCGAGAATCAGCACATCACTGCGCGAAGCATTCATCTGCTCATTGTAGCGGGCTGATTTGCCGCCTTTCCAAACCGCTTGCATCAAATGAATTACGCGCGTAATCTTAATTGCGACTACATATGTAATCCATTGCGGAGACAACCATGCCGAACCCACCGATCACCATCAGTGATGCCGAAAGCCGGGTGATGGAAGTGCTGTGGCAGCAGGCGCCACAAACCTCCGAAGACATCGTCGCCACTTTGCTGGAGCCCACTGGCTGGCACGAGAAAACCATCAAGACCCTGCTCAACCGCCTGCTCGGCAAGGGCGCGGTAAGTGCCGAGAGGGATGGCCGACGCTATCTGTACTCGCCGCAATTACGGCGCGAGGACTGGCAACAACAGGAAAGCCGCAGCCTGCTGGACCGGGTATTCGGCGGCAAGGTGGCACCCCTGCTGGCGCATTTCAGCCAGCACGAAAAGCTCTCGACCAGGGACGTCGCCGAACTGCGCAAGCTGATCGACTCCATCGAGAAGAAAGGACACTGACGATGTTCCAGACGCTGCTATACGCCACCCTGGGGTTGGCACTGGTACTGACACTGCGTCGGCTTGCCCAACGACTGTTCGGAGCCGAACTCGCATTCGCACTATGGCTACTGTTTCCATTGCTGGTGCTGCTGCCGCGGTTGCCTGCTCTGCCGCCGGAATGGGCCATCGCGCCAAGACTGCTTGTGCTGCCCGCCACATCGGCATCCATTGTTCAAGCCGGGGCAACTGTTTCGACGATGCACTGGCCACTGCTGCTGTGGATCACCGGCACAATGCTATGTCTGGTGCGTCTGGCGATTCACTACTGCCAGCTGCGACGGCGAAGCCGGCACCTTCCATACACGATGCATCGCATTCTTCAGACCTCTCCAGGCGCACCGGATCCGCGCCGGGTACGGCTGCACCCAGCCGGGCCCGCCGTATTGTGGGCTCCACGCAGCCTGCTGCTGATACCGGCAGACTTTCTCGAACGCTTTGATGCCGACGAACAGCGACTGGTGTTGCAGCACGAACTCACGCATCTGCGCCGTGGCGATGCCTTGTGGAGCCTGTTGGCCGAACTGACTTTCGCGCTGCTTTGGTTCCATCCGCTGGCGTGGCTGGCGCGACCGCGCTTCCGACTGGACCAGGAGCTGGCCTGCGACGAATGCGTGCTGCGCCAGTCACCGCAGGACGAGGTGAAGTACGCACGCACCTTGCTGCATAGCACCGGCATAAGTACTACGCCGGCACTCATTCCCTGGCTCGACCCATTACAGATGAAGGAGCGATTGCAGATGATCCAGTACCATCGTCCCGGTGCGCTGCACCGTCGTTTGGGCTTTATCACATTGGCAGCGCTGATTGCAGGCAGCGCATTCGGGATACAGGCCATCGCACAACAAGCTCCTCCCCCTCCTCCTCCCACGCTCGCGCCCCACGCGCCCAGCCAGAATCTGGGCTTGAGCGACGAAGTGAGGATTCGCCCCAGCTATCCGGAAAGTGCAATACGTCAACACGAGCAAGGCATCGTTGTCTTGCTTATTCTGGTGCGCGCGGATGGGAGTGTCGGCGATGTTCGCTATGACAGCGTACACAGCACGACTGATTCAGCCGACCTGATCGCGGCGGCCACCGAAGCCGCACAGCACTGGCGCCTCAAACCCGAGGTGAAGAATGGCAAGCCTGTAGATGGGTACGCACGTGTACCCATCACGTTCAGCCTCGAGGAAGCAGCCCTCAAACCCACAAAGTGAGGTCGTTTCTTCGAAAGAAATTTAAGGCCATTGATTTGCTTGTAGATTATTGAATTGATAACCTCGGCCCAACGAACGCCGAGGTTGTCACATGCACCTGGATTGCAGCTGCCGAATCACGTCGCAGCAAGCTGTATGGCGTGTAGTGCGCAAGGCGATGCCAGTCGTCCTGGTCCTGTTGCTGGCGGCCTGCGCAAGCAACTCGCGTCGACACGAACCGACCTTCACCAGCTCGCATTCCTCGTTGGCGGATCTGCCGGCCCGCGCTCCTTCCGACGCCAATGCTGGCACGGCAAATGATGTGCTGTTCCGCGCCATGGCCCTGGTCGGCACGCCATATCACTGGGGTGGCAACACGCCAGCAGGCGGCTTCGATTGCAGCGGACTGGTCGACTACATCTACCGCCACGCTGCCGACATCCTGCTACCGCACAGTTCGCGCGAAATGGCGGCGATGGACGGACGGAAAGTGACACGGATGACCGAGCTGGCCAGCGGCGACCTGGTGTTCTTCGGCAACCGCAGCGGCATCGATCATGTCGGGGTCTATGTCGGCAAGGGACGCTTCGTGCATGCGCCCAACAGCGGCGGTACCGTGCGGCTGGACGATATCGATGGGCCTTACTGGGGCGACCACTTTGCCTATGGCAAACGATTGCTGGATTGAGACCAGCCAATGAACAACGGCGCCTGTCGGCGCCGTTGTGATGCAGAACATTTGCATTGAAGCTCAGTGTGCGGCGGCACCTGGCGGATGCGCATGGCCATGCGCGATCTCTTCCTCGGTGGCATCGCGCACGTCGCCAATAGCTACGTCGAAGTGCAGCGCCTTGCCGGCCATCGGGTGGTTCATGTCCACGTCGATCGCGCTCATGCCGACCTTGTGCACCGTCACCGCGCGCTGGCCACCATCCTTCAGCTTCAGCACGGTAACCATGCCCGGCTTGAGGCGGTTCGCCTGCGGGAAATACTTCTTCGACATGCGCTGGATCTGGTCTTCCTGGCGCTCGCCATAGCCATCAGTCGCCGCTACCTCGACCTGCAGCGTCTCGCCCGCCTCATGGCCTTCCAGCGCCGTTTCCAGACCCGGAATCAGCTGGCCGTGGCCGAGCAGGACCCACAGCTGCTCGTCGCGATCGTGCGAGCTTTCCACCTTCTCGCCGTCCACCGTCAGGGTGTAATGGATCGCGATGACCTTGTCCTTGCCAGCCTTCATTGCCTGTCTCTCTGGAGAAATAAAAGAACCGATTCTATCAGGAGGGCGCCTTCTCGAAATCCAGCCCGCGGGCTTCAGGCCCCAGCCACACCAGCAAGGCCAGGATCACTGCGACCACGGCAATCCACAGCGACATCGCGAATGCATAGTCGCCGCCGTGCCAATCGGCGATCCAGGTCTGCGCCGTTGCCGTGCCGGCTGCCAGCAGGTTGCCCATCTGATAGGCAAAACCAGGCAGGGTGGCACGCATGGCTCCGGGCGAAAGTTCGTTGAGATGCGTCGGCACCACACCCCATGCGCCCTGCACCATCACCTGGATCAGGAACGCACCAAGGCCAAGCAGCAGCAGCGAGCCGCCATAGGCCCATAACGGGATCACCGGAATCGCCAGCAGCGCAGCGATGATCATCGCCTTGCGCCGGCCGATGCGTTCCGACAGGCCTCCGAAGAACAATCCACCGACCAGTGCACCGAGGTTGAGCAGCGCCACCAGCATGAAGGCTGCGCCCGAGCTGGTGTCCAGATGCAGGTTCACCTCTTCGAAGGTGTGATACATGTCCTGCGAGCCGTGGCTGAACATGTTGAACGCAGCCATCAGCAGCATCAGATAGATCGCCAGTTTCCAGTGACCCCGCATGGCTTCAAGTACGCCGATCTTCCCTTGCTGCGACTGTCCGCTCTGCCATACCGGCGACTCCGGCACGCTGCGGCGGATGTACAGCACCAGCAAGGCCGGCGCCGCGCCCACGACGAAAAGCCCGCGCCAGCCGATGTGATCGAACAGCAGCCAGTTCGCCAGTGCCGCGAGAAAGAACCCGCACGGATAGCCGCTCTGCAGAAGCCCGGAAATCAGTCCACGCGACCTGGCCGGGATCGACTCCATCGCCAGCGATGCGCCAATGCCCCACTCGCCTCCCATCGCGATGCCGAACAGGAAGCGCAGCACCAGCAGCATGGTGAGCGAGGTCGAGAACGCGGTGGCCAGTTCGAACAGCGAAAACAGGATCACGTCCAGCATCAGGATCGGCCGCCGGCCGAAGCGGTCGGCCAGTCGCCCGAACAGCAATGCACCAAGCGGGCGCGCCGCAAGAGTCAGGAACAGGCCGTAAGTGACCTTGGCGTGGTCCACCCCGAATTCCTTCGATACCGCGATGATGACGAAGGTCAGCAGGAAGTAGTCGAATGCATCCAGGGTCCAGCCGAGAAAGCTTGCCAGCACAGTGTGCCGCTGGGTGGTATCAAGTTCACGCAGTGGCGCAAGCAGCGACATCAGGCTCTCCTCGGATCGGCGGATGATCGCCATCGTATGCCGGATGCCTGCGAATCGTGCAACACCGGCGCATGACACGCAGCCACCCGATAGCCTAGGCTGGAGCAAGTGTCATCAAGATGCGGAGCACGGATGGACCGAAACACGCGCGCCCGCATCACCAGCCTGTATGACACACGCCTGCAGCGCGGTTACGTCAAGGGCAAGCTGGCCAGCGATCCTGTTTATGCCGCCACTGCCGCACTGCTTGCCGGTACGCAGTTGCCCTTGCTCGACATCGGCTGCGGACTCGGCCTGCTCGGGCACTTTCTGCACGCACAAGGTCACCGGCAACCGTACGTCGGGCTGGACCACGATGTGCGCAAGATCAACGCCGCACAGCGTGCAGTACACCGTGCAGGACTCGACGCGGTGATGAGTCTTCGGCATGGCGATGCCACCGCGTTTCCCACCTTGCACGGTCATGTCACCTTGCTCGATGTGCTGCATTACCTGCCCAGAGAACAACAGCAGGCGCTGTTGCTGATGGCTACCCGGCAGCTGGCGCCTCAAGGCATCCTGATCATCCGCAATGTGCTGCGCGAGCCAAACTGGCGTTTCCAGGCCACCCGGCTGGAGGAGTTCTTCCTGCGTACGTCCGGCTGGATTCGTGGTGGCGTACAACACTATCCGAGCGCCGACGAATTGCGTGGCACGCTGGAAAGCGCCGGACTTGATGTGCACATCGAATCATTGCGTGGACGTACGCCGTTCAACAGCTATCTGATCGTGGCACAGCCTCATCGCTGAGCCGATTCAAGCCTGCTCACCGTGCATCCGTTCAGGCTTGCAGCAGCACAGGGCAGACGTTGGCCCTTCAATCAGCTATACTTGCCGGCGCAGTCGCTCTGACTGCTGCGGCACACGCCGCCCCCTTCCCCAAGTCTGCAACACGGTATGAACACTCCGGGTTGCTCAGGAGTGTTACATGTCCTTCGATTCGCTGGGCCTTGCGCCCGCGTTGTTGCGTGCGCTTGCCGATTACGGCTACACCCAGCCCACCCCGATCCAGGCTGCCGCCATTCCGCCGGCGCTGGCAGGTCACGACCTGCTCGCCGCGGCACAGACCGGCACCGGCAAAACCGCCGCGTTCGCGCTGCCGCTGCTGCAGAAACTGTCCACCAGTGGCCAGACCATGACGCGCCGTCCGCGCGCCTTGGTATTGACCCCGACCCGCGAGTTGGCTGCCCAGGTACACGAAAACCTGCGCGACTACGGCAAGCAGATGCAGGTGAGCGCCACCACCATCTTCGGTGGCGTCAGCATGGGCCCGCAGATCAACGCACTGCGTCGCGGCGTGGACATCGTCATCGCCACCCCCGGTCGACTCATGGACCACATGCAGCAACGCACGCTGGATCTGTCCGCCGTGGAAACACTGGTGCTGGACGAAGCCGACCGCATGCTCGACATGGGCTTCCTGCCCGCGCTGAAGCGCATCCTGGTCGCGCTGCCGAAGAAGCGGCAGACCCTGTTGTTTTCGGCCACCTTCGCACCGGCGATCAAGACGCTGGCGATGGAGTTCATGCATAACCCGCGCGAGATCTCGGTCTCGGCGCCTAACGCAGTCGCCACCCTGGTCAGCCACCAGGTGCATCCGGTCGATGCTTCGCGCAAGCGCGACCTGCTGCTGCACCTGCTGTCGGCAGACAGCCGCCGCCAGTCGCTGGTGTTCAGCCGCACCAAGCACGGCGCCGACAAGCTGGTGACGTTCCTGAATGCCTCCGGCCTGCGCAGCGCCGCGATCCACGGCAACAAGAGCCAGAATGCACGCACCCGTGCACTGAGCGACTTCAAGAGCGGCCGCGTCACCGTGCTGGTGGCCACCGATATCGCGGCCCGCGGCATCGACATCGAGCAGTTGCCGATCGTGATCAACTTCGACCTGCCGTCGGTCGCCGAAGACTACGTGCATCGCATCGGCCGCACCGGCCGTGCCGGCATGGAAGGCCTGGCCGTATCACTGGTCAGCCACGACGAGTCCGGCCTGCTGTTCGACATCCGCAAACTGCTGAAGCAGGACATTGCGATCACGCCGATCGCCGGTTACGAGCCTTCCGCACCGCTGCGACTGGATGCCGGCGCGCCGCGTCCGAAGCAGGGTGGCGGTGGTGGCGGTCAACGTCAATCGCGCCCGCCGCGCCAGGGCAAGCCCGCTGGTTCGGCTCGGCCGAGCGGTTATGCGCCGCAGGGGCGTGGCGATCACGCCGCCGGCAACCAGCGCCGTCGTTCGAATTCTCGTCCGGCCGCCAAGGCCTGAGTCCGCGAGACAGCCATGCAGGAACGACTTCAGTCGCTCCTGCATGGCTGACCGGATTGCCGCTACAGCAATCCGAGTGCCGCGGCGTGATGGTGCAGGTGATCGTCAATGAAGCTGGTGATGAACCAGTAGCTATGGTCGTAGCCGGCATGTCGGCGTAGCAGCAACGCCTGTCCCGCTTCGGCGCAGGCCTGGTCGAACAGTTCGGGCTTCAGCTGGACCTCCAGGAACTGATCCGCCTCACCTTGGTCGATCAGGATCGTGCCGGGAAAGGTTTGTCGCCGCACCAGCGCACAGGCGTCGTAACCGGTCCAGGCACCCGGATCGATGCCGAGGTAGCGAGGCAGCGCCTTGCGCCCCCATGGCACCTCGCTGGGTGCCACGATCGGCGCGAACGCGGATACCGAACGGTAACGCGAGGGGTGTTTCAAGGCGATCGTCAATGCGCCATGGCCACCCATCGAATGGCCGCAAATGCCACTACGCGAGACATCCACCGGAAAGTTGGCAGCGATCAAGGCCGGCAATTCATCCACCACGTAGCTGTGCATGCGAAAGCGTGACGACCACGGTGCCTCGGTGGCATCAACGTAAAAGCCGGCGCCCTCACCGAACTCCCAGTCGCCGGTGGCGCCGTCGATGCTGGTGTCACGTGGGCTGGTATCGGGCATCACCAGTACCAGGCCAAGTTCGGCGGCCAGCCGCTGTGCGCCGGCCTTGATCGTGGCGGTTTCCTCGCTGCAGGTCAGCCCGGCCAGGAAATACAACACCGGGCACCGCTGCTGCACGGCCTGCGGCGGCTGATACACGGCAACACGCATCGGGCCGCCGCAGGCGCTTGAAGGGTGCCGGTAAAAGCCCTGGATGCCGCCATGCAGCCGCTGTTCGGAAATCGTCTCAAGCATACCCATCATCCTTACATCCACCATCCCGGCATAACCACACATCTGCCCTTCACGTTCAGCCAATACCGCAACGCGAAAGGCCGCAGAATGATAGAATGCACGACTTGCGCGTCGCATTCCCGATGCCGCTTCCAGTTTCGAGGTTCCCATGTCATCCCCCGCTTCCGACAACGCCCCGGTTCCGTCCGGCTTCGGCGCACTCGCGCTGCACCCCGACGTTTTGCGCGTACTGTCCGACGTCGGCTACGAATCGCCTTCGCCGATCCAGGCCGCCACCATCCCGCCGTTGCTCGAGGGCCGCGACGTACTCGGCCAGGCGCAGACCGGCACCGGCAAGACCGCCGCGTTCGCGCTGCCGATCCTGTCGCGCATCAGCCCACGCGCCGGCAAGCCGCAGGCACTCGTGCTGGCGCCCACGCGCGAACTGGCGATCCAGGTCGCCGAGGCGTTCCAGCGCTACGCTGCACACATCCCCGGTTTCCAGGTGCTGCCGATCTACGGTGGCCAGAGCTACGGCCCGCAGCTGCACTCGCTCAAGCGCGGCGTGCATGTGGTGGTCGGCACGCCCGGCCGCGTGATCGATCACATGGACAAGGGCACGCTGGACCTCTCCGAGCTGAAGTATCTGGTGCTCGACGAAGCCGACGAAATGCTGCGCATGGGCTTCATCGACGACGTCGAGAAAGTGCTGCAGGCGACTCCGCCGGAACGTCAGGTCGCACTGTTCTCGGCGACCATGCCCAGCGTCATCCGCAAGATCGCGCAGCGCCACCTGAAGGATCCGGTCGAGGTCACGATCAAGTCCTCCACCAGCACCGCGCCGAACATCCGCCAGCGCTACTGGTTTGTCAGCGGCATGCACAAGCTCGATGCGCTGACCCGCATTCTCGAGGCCGAGCCGTTCGACGCGATGATCATCTTCGCGCGTACCAAACAGGCGACCGAGGAACTGGCCGGCAAGCTGCAGGCACGCGGCCTGGCCGCTGCTGCAATCAACGGCGACATCGCGCAGCCACAGCGCGAGCGGGTGATCCAGCAGCTGAAGGACGGCAAGCTCGACATCCTGGTCGCCACCGACGTGGCCGCACGTGGCCTCGACGTGGAGCGCATCAGCCACGTATTCAATTACGACATCCCGTACGACACCGAGAGCTACGTGCACCGGATCGGTCGGACCGGTCGCGCCGGCCGCAGCGGTGAGGCAATCCTTTTCGTCAGTCCGCGCGAGCGCGGCATGCTGAGCGCGATCGAGCGCGCCACCCGGCAGCCGATCGAGCAGATGCAGCTACCGTCGGTCGACGTCGTCAACGACGTGCGCATCGGCAAGTTCAAGCAGCGCATCAGCGACATGCTGGCGCAGGGCGACCTTGGCCAGTTCCAGAAACTGATCGAGCAGTACGAGCAGGAACACAACGTGCCGGCGATCGAGATCGCCGCCGCGCTGGCACGCATCGCCCAGGGCGACCAGCCGCTGCTGCTGGCACCACAGCCGAAGCGTGAAAAGTACGAACCCGCTTCGCGTGAACGCGTCGAACGCGCGGCACCACGCGAACGCACCAGCAGCGAGCGCCGTCCGCCGAGTGGGCGTGAAACATCTGCAGCCAGCCATCCGCCACGCGAGTCCAGGCCGCATGAATCACGACCGCGCGAGCATGCACCGCACCAGCATGGCGCGCACGAGAATGCCCCGCCACGCGACTTCGGTCATCGTCCGGTGCGTGCGCATGCCACCGAAGAAGGCAAGCGCACCTACCGCATCGAGGTCGGCCACGAGCACGGCGTGAAGCCGGGCAATATCGTCGGCGCGATCGCCAACGAGGCCGGCCTGGAAAGCCAGTTCATCGGCCGCCTCAGCATCCGCGATCATTACAGCCTGATCGACCTGCCCGACGGCATGCCGGCGGAAGTGTTCGAGCACCTCAAGAAAGTGTGGGTGGTGCAGCAGCAGCTGCGCATCCACGAATGGGACGGCACCGACACCGGTACCAGTGCACCGCCATCGCACAAGCCGGGCGGCTTCAAGAAACCCGGTGGGTTCAAGCCGCGACCCAGCGGCGGCAAGCCGCCGCGCCGCAAGTAACCGGTCAAGCAGTCATTTCGAATCGCGCCGCTCACCCCTTGGCCGGCGGCGCGATGAAGCGCATCAACACGATCATCTTGTCGTTGCGACTGATGCATGCTGAAACAGGATGGCGACGGGCTGCTCGATAAGCACCCTCGCGACGACGTACCATCGGTCGGATCATCGCCGTTGCGAAACCGCCGCATGTCCAGCCCTTCCGCCGAACAGCGCCCGCTCAACCGTGCCGAACCGTGTCTTGCCGGGCTCGCCCCAGCGGCGGTGCGACAGTTGCAGGCCGCGGCACATGCCATCCGGGATGGCGCCGAGACTGCCGCACGACAGGCTCTGGATACTGTTCTTGCCATGACGCCGGAGCATCCGGAAGCGCTGCGGTTGTACGGCATCCTGCATACCCGCGTGCAGCGCCATGGCGAGGCATTGGTCATGTTGCAACGGGCCATCGCGCAATGGCCGGACTACGCGTTGGCCCATTCCGATCTGGGCAATGCTCAACAGGCCGCCGGCGAGCTGGACGACGCATTCGTCAGCTGGCGACAGGCTTGTGCGCTGGCACCGGAGGCAGCGATGCCGTGGTTCAACCTCGGCCGCAACCTGCAGCAACATGGCGATACCGATGCGGCGATCGACGCCCTGCAGCAAGCGCATGCACTGGCGCCGGATTTCCTGCCTGCGTTGATCCTGCTCGGCGATGCACTGGTGCACACCGGTCGCTTCGACGATGCCGATGCGCGCTATCGCGCGGCACTGGCGTTGCACCCAGCCCGCGGCGACGCCTGGCGCGGGCTGGCGAACATGAAGACGCGCCCGTTGTCGGAGACAGATCGCGAGCAGCTGGCGACGGCACTACGCCGTGCCGACATCACTCCGCCTGACCGTATCGCGATGGGATTCGCACTGGGCAAGGTGTGCGAGGACCAGGGTCACTACGGGCAGGCATTTGCCGCACTGAATACAGCCAACACGCAGCTGCGTGAACTGGCGACGTGGCATGCGGGAGCGTTCCATACGCACGTCGACGCGATGCTCGACGCGTCGGCCAAACTGCCGACACCCACGGATGCCACGCTCGGCCACGAAGTGATCTTCATCGTCGGGCTGCCGCGCTCCGGCTCCACCTTGTTCGAGCAGATCCTCGCCACCCATCCCGACGTCGAAGGCGCTAGCGAACTGCCCGATCTGGAACAGGTACTCAGCGAGGAGTCCGTACGCCGACGCCAGCCATTGCTGCAGTGGATCGGTGCCGCCAGCGCCGACGACTGGCAGCGACTGGGCCGGCGCTACCTGGAGCGCACCGCACGCTGGCGCCAGACCAGACTGCGACACACCGACAAGCTGCCGTCGAACTGGCTGCTCAGCGGTGTGCTCGCTGCGATGCTGCCCGGCGCACGCATCGTGGACGCCCGCCGCGATGCGCTGGAGGCGGGCTGGTCCTGCTACAAGCAGCAGTTCTACCGGCTGCCGCATTTCGCCTGCACGCTGACCGACATCGCCGCCTATATCCGCGACTACGAGCGGGTGATGGCGTTGTGGCAGGGCGCCGATCCGCAGCGCATCCGCATCCAGCGCTACGAGGTGCTGCTGACCGAGCCGGAGCGCGAGATCCGCGCGCTGCTGGCATTCTGCGGACTGCCGTTCGATCCGGCCTGCCTCGACTACCACCAGGCAACGCGCAGCGTGCGTACGGCCAGCGCGGCGCAGGTGCGACAACCGCTGCAACGCGATACCGCGCGCGCGGCCCATTACGGCGCGCTGCTCGATCCGCTGCGTTTCGGGCTGGGCCTCCCCACGCTCAAGTGATGCACCGCGATCGTGCGATGCCGACGACACATCGTTTCCGCCAGCGGGCTCGGCAAATCTCCAGTACGCCCCCACCATGACGGCATGGATTCCCGCGGAGCAACCCCCGAATGACCACCCTGCCCAGCCTGTACATCTCGCACGGCTCACCGATGACCGCGCTGCAACCGGGCCTGACCGGTGAACGGCTGGTCGAACTGGCCGCCGTGCTGCCGCGGCCAAAGGCGATCGTGATGGCCAGCGCGCACTGGCTGTCGCGACGGCCGCAGGTCGGCAGTGCGGCGCTACCCGAAGCCATCCACGATTTCGGCGGCTTTCCCGCCGCGCTGTACCAGCTGCACTATCCGGCGCCGGGCGACCCTGTACTGGCCGATCGCGTCATGCAGTTGCTGGATCACGCCGGCCTGGCGCCTGCGATCAATCCCGAACGCGGACTGGATCATGGCGCCTGGGTGCCATTGCGCTTGCTGTATCCGAACGCCGACATTCCGGTGGTGCCGATTTCGATCCAGCCGGAACTCGGCCCCATACATCAGTACGCGCTGGGTCAGGCGCTGGCACCGCTGCGCGACGAAGGCGTGCTGGTGATCGGCTCGGGCAGCATCACCCACAATCTGCACGATCTGCGCGCCGGCTACAGCGACGAGCGGCAAGCGCCGTATGTGAAGCCGTTCATCGACTGGATCGAGCAGAAGCTCGCCGCCGGCGACATCGATGCCTTGCTCGACTATCGCCGCCAGGCTCCGTTTGCCGAACGCGCGCATCCCACCGACGAGCACCTGCTGCCGTTGTTCGTGGCGTTGGGCGCAGCCGGTGCGAAAGCCCGCGCGCAACGGATCGATGCAGGTATCGACATGGGCCTGCTGGCGATGGACATCTATCGGTTCGATGGTTCGACCGCGCCACTCACTGCACAATGATCGTGCCGACCATCATCGGGTGGATCGAACAGTAATAGGCATAGGTGCCCGGTTTGGAGAAGGTCACGGCGTAGGAGTCGCTGGTATCCAGTCCCTTCGAGGAAGCGAACAGCGAGCCGGCGCTGGTGATCACATGCGGCTCCTCGTCCTGATTGGTCCATACCACGCGGGTACCCGCCGGTACTGTCAGCGTCGCTGGTGCGAAGGCGAAATTGCGTATCTCGATCTGCTGCGTATGCATCGCCTTCGAGGCCGATGCGTTCGCTGCCATGGCGGCTGATGATGCGGTGATGACACAGCAAAGCACGCCCATCACCAACAGTGCACCGGGGTGCCGACGCGACGCATGCGGTCGTGCAGATCCATGGGCAATCGCCTTCATGACAGCACCTCCTCGGTCACGGCCAGGACTTGCCTGCCCTGCACGTGGCGTACATCGCGGATGCCTAGATAGCGATGCAGCGCACCAGGCGCCACATCCTTCAAGGGCCCAGGTCCTGGCCCAACGCCCGGCGCCGGCTGCGGGTAAGCCGTCGAGCGCGCCGTATAGAACGTGATGTTGCCCTCCACCTTCTGCTGGATCTGGTGGATATGGCCATTGAGCACGCTGACCGAGCCGAACCGTCGCAGGCAGGACATCGCCTCGACGCTGTCGTCCGTGCCCCAGCCCCACGGCGGGTACAGCGGCCACAGCGGCATGTGGGCAAACACCACCAAGGGCGTTTCGGCGGACAGCCCGGCGAGATCCTTTTTCAGCCACACCAGCTGCTCTGCACCCAGCGAACCGAGCCCACCGGCCTTGAGGCTGAGCACGTTGATCAAACCGACGAAGTGCACGCCGCGGTGGTCGAAGCTGTACCAGCCACCGGCGTGCTGGCGTTCGCCGAAACGACGGAAGAATTCGGCGCCGTTGTCGCCGATCACGTCGTGCTCGCCCGGCACGTAGAACACCTTGCGCGCGTGCGACTCCTGCATCACGCCGGCCAGCGTGTCGAACTCCTCGGGCTTCGAAAGATGCGTGAGATCGCCGGTGTGCAGCAGAAAATCCGGACGCGTGGCCTGCGCATTGACCAGCGCCACCGAGGCACGCAGCGTGCCCACCACGTCCATGTTCGGCGCCTTGTGGAAACCGATGTGGGAATCGCTGATCTGCGCAAAGCTGAAGCTGGCATCCGCCATGGATGTCGTCGCCGCGCCATCACCCAGCGGCTGGGCGCGCAGCACGCCGCCCTTCATCAGCCAGAGCGTGCCGGCACCGGCCCAGGCCATGCATTTGAGGAACTGGCGGCGGTCGCCGGCTCGGTTGTCGTGGTTGTCGTGCATGATGAGTCACTCCGCAGGGGGCGAGCAGTCGAACGACCGCTCCGGGAATCGGGAGACCGTCCATGCCGAGCCTCCCTTCACCACGCATTACCGCTTGTCCGGATCGCCTATTCCCGCTTTTGCGCATCGGGAATAAAGTCGAGCCAGCCGAGGTAATCCCTCTTATGCCCGTCGATTTGCACGTCATCCCGCCAAGCCCGGACAGCGTCCGCAGCGCACGCTTCGAGACGCTCGTGCTGCCGTGCCTTGACGCGGCCTACAACCTCGCGCACTGGCTCGCACGCGACCATGCGGATGCGCAGGATGTGGTGCAGGAAGCGATGCTGCGGGCGCTGCGCTATTTCGACAGCTTCCGCGGCAACGACGCGCGCGTCTGGCTGCTCGCCATCGTGCGCAACACCTACTACACGCTGTGCACGAAAACCCCACCCGACAACCTGCGTGAGTCGCTGGACGATGACATCCACCCGCTGGTCGATGAGGGCCCCTCACCGGAAACCCTGACCTTGCTGGCGGTGGACATCGGCACGCTGCAACTCGCACTGGAACGCCTGCCGTCACCGCTGCGCGAAGTGCTCGTGCTGCGCGAGCTGGAAGAGTGTTCCTACAAGGAAATCGCTGCGATCACCGAGCAGAAGATCGGTACCGTCATGTCCCGGCTCGCCCGTGCGCGCGAACGATTGAAAGTCGAGCTGGGTCACCGTCCCAAGGAGGTACGCCACCATGACGTGTGAAGATGCCCGGCTGCTGATGCACGCCTATCTCGATGACGAACTGGATGCCGCGCAGAGCGTGCGCATGGCCACGCACCTGCAGGACTGCGCCGCGTGTGCAGCTCGCTATGGCGCCTACGCTCGACTGCATAAGGTGCTGGCGCAGCCCGGGCTGTACCATCGTGCGCCCGACGCGTTGCGCGAACGCTGGAGTCCCGCGCAACCCGCGGCGCAGGCCGCTCTGCCCGTGCCCCCCCGACTCCGGCGCGCGCCGCTCGCCTACGCGATGGCCGCCGGTTTTGCCGGTGCGCTGCTGCTCACCAGCCCGGCCTGGATCACCGCCTTGCAGCGAGGCGGCGCGGACAACAATCCGGTCGTGGCCGAGGCCATCTCCAGCCACATCCGCTCGCTGCAGGCGCAGCACCTGATGGATGTGGTGTCGACCGACCAGCACACGGTGAAACCATGGTTCGAGGGCAAGCTCGATTTTTCGCCGCGGGTGAAAGATCTGGCCAGTGAAGGGTTCCCGCTGATCGGTGGCCGTCTCGATGCGATCGACGGGCGCAGTGTTGCCGCCCTGATCTACAAACGGCACCTGCATGTGATCAACCTTTACCAGTGGCCGGCGGATTCGGCGGTGACGGCGCAACCGGAAGTGCAGCGCCACGGTTACACCGTCATTCGCTGGACCGCCGAAGGCATGCGCTACGTCGCCATCTCCGACGTCAGTGCGGGCGATCTGAAGCAATTCGTGCTCGCCTTCCAGAACGATGCCGGTATACCGGCCGCGAACCCGTCGCGATAGCGCTCAGGCGATCTGCGGCAGCGGCGGCGTATCGATATCGAACGGTTCGAGCCAGTCCTGCGGCGTCAGCACCGGCAATCCATGCGCGAGACGTCCCTTGTCGCATTGGGGGCTGATCGCGCCGAACTCCCACGACGGTGACACTTCGCGGCATACCGACGGCCGGCGCGCGTAGATGCCGCAATGCGCAGCCACACCTATGGTGCCTTGCAGGGCTACGCAACGTGGCTGCGCGGCATCGGTGCCGAGCATCGCCAATCGGTGCGGATCAAGCTTCTCGGTAAGCTCCGGTGGTACGCATCCACCGAGCGATGCATCCGCCTCCGACCAGTGGAATGACACACGGAAGAAGGCACAGCACGCACCGCAACGCAGACAGGGATGTTTCATCAAGCTGCCCATGGCGCGCCCCGAGGCGCGCAGCCTTCGATTCTAGAACGTAAAAGGCCTGCCGTGCGGCAGGCCTTTTACACGAACACCCGACCTTCCTACGGTTCGCCGGAAAACGTGTCGCACTGGTCCATGTCGCCGCTGCTGAAGCCGGTCTTGAACCACTTCACCCGCTGCGCCGAAGTGCCGTGGGTGAATGTGTCCGGCCGCACACGCCCCTGTGCCTGTTGCTGCAAGGTGTCGTCGCCGATATGGCTGGCCGCATTGAGTGCCGACTCGATGTCGCCCGGCTGCAGCCAGTTCAGATCCTTCTGGCTGTGGTTCGCCCATACACCGGCATAGCAGTCAGCCTGCAGCTCCTGCCGCACGGACAGGCCGTCCGCACCATCCATCGGCTGCCCCTGCTGCTGCATCTGCTGCACCTTGTCGAACACGCCGGTCAGCTTCTGCACATGGTGACCCACTTCATGCCCGATCACATAGGCGCGGGCGAAGTCGCCGGATGAATGCAGCTGATCCTGCAATTGCTGGAAGAACGCCACATCGAGATACACCTTCTGGTCGCCCGGACAGTAGAACGGTCCCACCGCCGTGGTTGCGCCACCGCAGGCCGTTCTCACGCCACCACTGAACAAATGCAGTTTGGGATCGACATAGGTCATGCCCTTGGCCTGGAAGATCTCGCCCCAGGTCTGCTCGGTCGAATGCAGGATCGCACTGACGAACGCCTTCTGCTGCGGATCGATCTGCACGGGGACGCTGCTCTGTGTCGGCGCGTTCGACGGTGCACCGCCCTGGCTGAGCAGGGCGAGCGGGTTCTTGAAGAAGATCCAGCCCAGGATGGCCAGCACGATCAGTCCGCCCAGCCCCATGCGACCGCCACCGAAGCCGCCACCTCCGCCACCACCGTTGCCACTGTCGACTTCGACGTTGTCGCTGCTGCCGCCCTTCTGCCAATCCATACGCCCCTCACCGATTGACGCACCGTGCCGGTGCCGCCCGGCGACGATAGCCCTTCCCACAGCATCACGCCAAGCATCCACTGCGGCTACAGTAGGCAATCTTTTCCGAGGACCCGCCATGACCCATCTGCCCGCCCTGGTCGCCCTGCTCACCGTCCTGCTGCTGTTAGGCACCATGTGGGCCGTGGGCCGTGCCCGCGACAAGTACAACATCAAGGCACCGGCGATCAGCGGCGACCCGGCGTTCGAGCGCGCCTATCGGGTGCAGATGAATACGCTCGAAAGCACGGTCATGTTCCTGCCCACTCTCTGGCTGGCGGCCAGTTATGGTTTCAGTGGCTGGGCCGGCGTGGCTGGACTGGTCTGGATCGTCGGGCGCGTCTGGTATGCGCTGGCCTACCTGCAGGACGCGGGCAAGCGCGGCCCTGGCTTCGCGCTCGGCATGATCGGCTGGGCAGCGACGCTGGTGATGGCCGGTATCGGCGTCTTTCGTGTGCTGATGCTCGGCTGACGCCCTGCCATTCAGGCTCAACCAACCAGGCCAGGCACCATCACGCTGAACATCTGCACGTGATACGGCACCGCCACTGAGCGGTGTCCTTCAGCCAGGGCCGCCAGTTGCCACCCGGAAGCAAGGACCACCCGACCACTATGCCGATCGGCCGATTGCGCGCAGCGTTGGCAGGCAGCTAGCTTGGAGACGCTGAACATCGGGCGCGCCATCCGGTCAAATGGTTTTCTGCGCCCGCACAGGATCAGCCTCACCATGGATGCCATGTACACCGACACTTCCCTGTTGCCTCCTGCGATACCGCCTGCACCCCTCGTGTCGTCTGTCACCACGCGTGCGCCAAGCCTGTGGACTGCGCTGGGATTGATCGTGCTGTATTTCATCCTGCAGGCCGTCGGCAGCACCTTGCTCGCGTTGATCCTGGCAGTGACCCTGGGCTTTGTTCACCTGCCCCCGGGTGTGACCCAGATCGGCAATGGCATCGACGCCATGCTGGAACAACCCGGCATGCAGGCGTTGCTGGTAATGCTCACGCTTAGCGTGGCTGCGTTATCGATCCTGCTGCTGGCCCAGCGTCGCTGGCCACATCTCTGGTCGCTGGCACAGCCACCGGGATTCGGTTTCGTGAGGCCGTCACGGCTGCTGTATATGGCGCTGGCCGTCGCGATCGGCGTGGCCGCACCGCTGCTTGGGGCGCAACTGACCGAGTTGCTCGCGCACGGACAGACGGTAAGCCAGGACATCCAGCAACTTGGCGCCAACACCCCGCTGGCATGGCGCATTCCGCTGGTGCTGGTCGTGGTGAGCCTGGGGCCTATGGTGGAGGAGTTGCTGTTCCGCGGCGTGCTGCTGTCGACCCTGCTGCAACGCTGGGGGGCCGGTTGGGCAGTGGTGGCCAGCTCGCTGATGTTCGCGCTCGCGCACCTGCCGGGCCTGCAATGGCAATGGTTCGGGCTACCCGATCTGCTGTTGCTGGCCTTGCTGCTGGCATGGCTGCGCCTGCGTTCGGGATCGATCTGGCCTGGCGTGCTGGCTCACGGCATCAACAACCTGCTGGCGGTGGTGGCGTGGTTTGTGGTGGCGCATCTGTCCGGTTGAGGCTTACGTCGCCGGTGCGTTGAAATCACGCAGCAGCTGCGCGGTCTCGAACACCGGCAATCCCATCACGCCGGAATAGCTGCCCTGCAGATGCTCGACCAGCGCCGCACCGCGCCCCTGGATCGCATAGGCACCAGCCTTGCCGAACGGTTCCCCGGTGGCGACGTAGGCAGCGATCGCCGATTCATCCAGCCGTGCAAAACGCACCTGTGACACGCACACCGCGCATTGCTCACGCATGGCACTGACCAGCCACACGACCGAGAGCACCGCATGCGTGCGTCCGGACAGACTTCGCAGCATCGCGGCAGCGTCATCCGCATCCTGCGGTTTGCCGAACACTTCATCGTCCAGCACCACTTCGGTATCGGCACCGAGCACGATTGCATCACTGGCATGATCCAGGCGCACAAGCCCGGCACGCGCCTTGTCGCGCGCCACCCGGCTCACATAGTCCTGCGGTGACTCACCGGGCATGCGTTGCTCGGGCACATCGACATCGAGCGTGCTGAAATCCACACCGATCTGTTCCAGCAACTGGCGACGACGCGGCGATTGCGAGGCGAGATAGAGCATTCGGGATACCGGATCAGCAATCAACGGCAAGCATAGCGGCGATCAAAGCGTGAGACCGTACTCGCAGAACTGCCGGTCGCGCTGCCAGCCGAGCGATTCGTACAAGGCCTGTGCCGGCGCATTGTCCAGCGCGGTCGACAGCGCCAGGCTGGCTGCACCCAGCGCACGTGCGTGGTCAGCCGCAGCCGTGAGCAGCGCTGCCGCCACGCCCTGCCGCCGCGCCGAGGACACTACAAACAGATCGTTGAGCAGCCAGGTACGCACAGTGCGCACCGAGGAAAACAGTGGATAGAGCTGGGTGAAGCCGAGTCCTTCGCCCTGCTCGTCGCGCGCCAGCAGGATCAGCGACTCATGATGCCGGAAGCGTTCCGCCAGAAAGTCGTGCGCCCGTGCCAGATCAGCCGGCTGGCCATAGAACTGGCGATAGCCATCGAACAGCGGCGCCAGCATATCGAGGTCGAGTATCGTGGCTTGCCGGATCTGAAAGGACATGACGGATGAGTTCCCTGGGACGGCACAATGATCAGGCCCGATGATAAGGATGTCCGGCCATGATCGTGGTAGCACGATACAGCTGCTCGGCCAATACCAGCCGCACCAGCATGTGCGGCAGAGTCAGCGGGCCGAGTGACCAGCGCTGGTCGGCACGCGCCAGCACGTCGGGTGCGTGGCCATCCGGCCCGCCAATCAGGAACGCCAGATCACGTCCGGACATGCGCCAGCGCGCCAGTTGCCCTGCCAGCTCCTCGCTGGACCAGGTCTTGCCGCGCCCATCAAGCGCAACCACATGAATGTCGTGCGGGAGTGCAGCAAGTATCGCCGCACCTTCGTCCTGGATTGCTCGCGCATCATCGCGACCTTTGCCGCGAATGCCGGGTTTCAGTTCGATCAGTTCCAGCGGCAGCTCATGCGAGAGCCGCTTGCGGTATTCGGCAAAGCCCTCGGCCACCCAGCCAGGCATGCGTTCGCCGACGGCGATCAGGCGTGCGCGCATGCCGCAGACTTGGCTCAGCCCGCTTGCGCAGCGTCGGCTTCGTGCCCGTGGTCACCCACCGTCCACAACCGTTCGAGGCCATAGAACTCGCGAATGCGCGGCAGCATCACATGGACGATCACGTCGCCCAGGTCGACCAGCACCCATTCACCTTCCACCTCGCCTTCCACGCCCAGCGGCATCACGCCCGCCTTCTTGGCGAACCTGGCGACTTCGTCGGCGATGGATTTGACGTGGCGTGCGGAGGTGCCGGAGGCGATGACCAGCAGGTCGGCGATGGAGGTCTTGCCGCGGACGTCGATCTCGCGAACGTCCTTGGCTTTCAATTCTTCCAGCGCATCGATGACCGACTTGCGCAGGGTGGCCGTGGAGACGGACTTGTTCGTACGGGCAGTACTCAAGAGGATGGGCCTCGATGCGTGATCGCAGCGCAAAATGGCGCGGGCGCAGTATAACCGCCTGCCGTCAAGGGTGCTTTGGCTGTGCTCAGGGCGCCGGCATCCGCTTGGCCAGCCGGTATTCGTGCATCAGGCGCGCCACCAGTTCGGCGGCCGGCTGCGGGCGCACCAAGCCAGCGGCCTGCCCGCACCATTCGGACAGCAGATCACCGCGCCCGGCGGCCGCGGCGGCCCGGCGCAACGGCGCGGTGAGCGCGTTCAGCACTGGATACGGCAGCCCTTGCGCCGCTTCCGGCATGGCTTCGACGAAGCGATTGCGCAGGCCCCGGGCGGCGCGCCCGGAGAAACCCCGAATGGTGGTGACCTGGTGTTCCTCGACCCGAGACAGATCCTGCTTCCACGCCTCGGCCGCCGAAGATTCGGGGCAGGCAAGGAAAGCGGTACCCAGCTGGCTGGCCGCCGCACCGAGGATTTCCGCCGCCAGCATGCCGCGGCCGTCCATGATGCCGCCAGCGGCGATCACCGGAACATCCCGTGCATAAGCCGCCAGCGCGCGCACGGTCAGCGGCAGCAGCGCAAACAGGCCGATCATCGCGTCCTCGGCCTCGTGCAGGAAAGTGCCGCGATGACCGCCGGCCTCGGCACCCTGCACGCAGACGGCATCCGCGCCGCCTTCGGCCCAGGCGCGAGCTTCGGCCACCGTGGTGGCGGTGCCGATCACATAGATGTCGCGCTGGCGCAGCTCGCGCAACTGCGCCGGACTGATCACGCCGAACGCAAAACTCGCCACCGCCGGGCGCGCCTCGCACAGGGCGGCGAACTGATCGGAGAAACGCGGTGCCCAGCGTGCCGGCAGGCTGGTGCGGGCATCGAGGCCTTCCTGCGCCATCAGTGCATCGAGCTGTTCGCGTGCCTTCGCGACTGCGGCCATGTCGGCATCGAATTCATCCGGCAGCACGAACAGGCCAATCGCGTAAGGCCGGGCGCCCAGTGCGCGTATCTGTGCCGCCTGCTCAAGGATCGCCTGCGGTTCCAGATAACCGGCACCCAGCGAACCCAGGCAGCCTGCATTCGATACGGCCGCCACCAGGGCTGGTGGCGTCGAGCCGGACATCGGCGCCTGAATCAGCGGATGCTCGATGCCAAGGCGACTGGCGAAGGGCGAGTTCATGCGTGATGGCCTGCAACGGATGGATGCCAAGTATCCGCTGTCGCCACGTACGGAAGAAGTGAAGCACTGCCGTCTGGCGGGGCGCCGCCGTAGCGACGCCTCCGCCAGCGGCCACGGGACTTCTCAGCCGCCGGAGCTCATCGCACCGTCGTCCTTCTTCATCGAGTCTTTCTTCATCGCGTCCTGCTTCATCGCATCGGGCTTCATGGCGTCCTTGTGCATCATGTTCGACTTCGATGTATCCATCTTCATCGAGCCGGATTTCATCGCATCGGATTTCATGGGTGCCTTCTGCATGGCGTCGTGCGACATCGCCGTACCGGCACTGGCAGGCATCGCGTCCTGGGCAAACACGGTCGTGGTAGCCAGGCCGCAGGTCATGGCAGTAGCGAGAATAAGGGCAACGCGTGCGTTCATCGGAGTGGTCCTTGAAAGAAAGGGAAGAGGACGCTGATGCCGTCCCCGCCGATTCATTCGCTGCCCGTCTGCCGACAGTTACATCGTGCCGGCCTAGCCACCACCCAGCCCGGCCACGATATTCACCGTGATCGCAATGATGAACACGTTGAAGAAGAACGCGATCACGCTGTGCAGCAAGGCCACGCGACGCAGGTAGCGGCTGGTGATCTGCACGTCGGAGACCTGGAACGTCATGCCGATCACGATCGCGAAATAAGCGAAATCCCAGTAATCCGGCTCCTCCGTGTCGGGGAAATCCAGCCCGGAATGCTTGTCGCCGAAATCGCCGTAGAAGCCATGCGCATAGTGGATCGCGAACATGGTGTTGAGGAACAGCCAGCTCAGCACCACGCTGAGCGCACCGACCGCTATCGCCAGCGCACCACCCGCCTTGGCTGCATGCAGCTCATTGCTCAGCGCCACCAGCACCACGGTCGACAGCACCACGCCACTCCACAGGATGCCCCAGCGCCCGGTGTCCTGCGCCTGCGCCTGGGTGCGCATACTCGCCGGCGAAGCCTGGTTGAACATCCGCGCCAGAATGGACAAAAACACCAGGGCACCCAGGTCAAACCCCAGCAATACCGCGATGGTTGGCCGCAATCCGCCTGCCACCAGCAACGCGCTGGTGATGATGAAGATCGTCAATGACACGATCATTCGCGGCCGGACTTTGATGAAATGAAATGGCCGCCAGCGGCGTTTCCTGGACTGGGGCTGCGCGGCTACGTTTGCATCATCGGGTGGCGACGCGTTGTTCATGTCGACCACCACGTCGATGCAGCGATCGGCAACACCGTCATGGTGGCCATGGATGGATCATCACAATGAAGCACGCAACCTCCAGAAAGTCCGGCACAACGGCCGGCAACGCGGTGATGATAGCGGGAGATTCACCGGCACAAATCCCGATACTCCGGATGCCGCGTGATCCATGCCGAGGCATACGAACAGGCCGGCACCACCTTCCAGCCCTCGGCACGCGCCGCATCCATGGTTGCCTGCACCAGCGCCGAGGCAATGCCACGCCCGCCCACTTCGTCGGGTACTCCGGTGTGGGTGATCGTCAACACGCCGGCCACCAGGGTGTAGTCGAGTTCGCAATGCACGCCGTCCACCTGCGTTTCGAAGCGATGCGCAGCGCGATCGTGATGAATGGCAAACGACATGCGACCTCCAACCCGGATGTGACAAGCGCCAAGCATACGGCCTGATGGCGCTAATCGGGGATGAAGCCGAACCACCGATCCCTTCGCGCGATCTGCATGAACCAGCAGCCACACTGACTGCTTGCCCACCACCGCCCCACAGGAGAATCCCATGAAGAAATCCGCATCCGCCCACTGGTCCGGCGGCATCAAGGATGGCCAAGGCAGCATCTCGACCGAAACCGGCGTGCTGCGTGAGGCGCCGTACGGCTTCAAGTCCCGCTTCGAGGATGGCCCCGGCACCAATCCGGAGGAATTGATCGCCGCCGCCCATGCCGGCTGCTATTCGATGGCGCTCTCGCTCGGGCTCGGCAACGCCGGACTCACCGCCGACAGCATCGATACCAAGGCGGTGGTGACGCTGGACAAGGATGGCGACGGCTTTTCGATCACGGCCGTGCACCTCACCTGCAAGGCCAAGGTGCCGGGCACGGATGCAGCCACGTTCGCGAAGATCGCGCAGGCGACCAAGGAAGGCTGCCCCGTCTCCAAGGTGCTCAAGGCCACCATCACGCTGGATGCGACGCTGGATACCTGAAACCCCCTGTCGGCGGCATCGGCATGGCGCCACGTTAGACTTGCCGCATGCCCTCGCCGCCGAATTTCCTCACCCGCATCGCCCGCGAACCGATCCGCCCGCTGCGTGCCGCGATCCGGCATTGGGTACTCAGCGCCTTCCCGCGCGTCCAGACCGGCAGCATCGATTACGACCATCCGCACGGCGACCCGGGCCTGTTCGGGCCGGACAGCGCGACCTGGCGCGTGCACTCGGATTTCCCCGGCATGCTGGCCGGTGGCCTGGCAGCACTGACCTTGCAGACGCTGCATCCGCTGGCGCTGGCCGGCGTGTGGGATCACTCCAATTTCCGCGGCGACCTGCTCGGACGTTTGCGTCGCACCACGGCGTTTGTCGGTGGCACCACCTACGCACCGCGTGCGCAGACCGAGGCGCTGATCGAACATGTGCGACAGATCCACACGCACATCACCGGCCATGCTGAAGATGGACGTCCGTATGCCGCGGACGATCCCGCGCTGCTGACCTGGGTACATGTCACCGAGGCGTACAGCTTCCTGCAGGGCTATCGCCGCTACAGCCATACCACCCTTCCGGTGGATGCGGCCGATCGCTATTACGGCGAGGTGCGGCGGATTGCCGAAGCGCTGGGCGCCCGCGCGGTGCCCGCCTCGGAACAGGCCGTCAACGACTACTTCCAACGCATCCAGCCGGAACTGGCCTATACCGAACGCTCGCGCGTGGTACTCGAACTGCTGGCGCAGGTGCGTCTGCCGGTGCCGGCGGCGGGACTGTCGCGCGATCTCTTCCTGCACGCCGGCGGCGCCCTGCTGCCGGAGTGGGCGACTGAACTGCTCGGCCGCACACCATGGCAGCAGCGCCAGGCACGACTGGCGGCCCACGCGCTGTGGACCGTCGCGCCGGTCTTTCGCGCCGCCCTCAAGGACGGCATCGCCGGTCGCGCCTGCCGGCGCATGGATATGCCGGCAGAGCAATTGCAGCAATGGGTATAGATCCGTTGCATGGCATACCCCGGCACGCCGGGGAACCGCCGCATTCCCGTTGGCATTGACAGCTCCGCCCTATCGGCTAACGTCGACCGGACACGTCAGTCAGGGGCGCCTGTGGCAACACTCATTCCGACCCGCAACAGCTGCCTGCCACGGATGACCGGTGGCGAGAAACGCGTTTCCGAACGGCTGGAACAGAAGCTCGAGGACGACTACCTGCTGTGGTACGACGTGCCCGTCGGGCTGAAACAGCGCCATCCGGATTTCGTGGTGTTCCATCCGCGCCGCGGCCTGCTGGTGCTGGAGGTGAAGGACTGGAAGGCCGACACCATCCGCCACGCCGACAGCACCCAGTTCACCCTGGTGACCGATCGCGGCCTGGTGAAGGAAGCCAACCCGCTGCTGCAGGCACGTGCCTATGCGCTTGAGATCGGCGTGGTGCTGGAGCGCGATCAGGCGCTGCGCCACCCGGCGGATTCACGCCACGCCGGCAAGCTGATCATGCCGTGGGCCTGGGGCGTGGTGCTGGCCAACATCACCCGCAAACAATTCGACGAGGGTGCGCTGGGCGAAGTGTTGCCCGAACATCTGGTGATCTGCCGCGACGAACTGTACGAGACGGTCGACGCCGAGGCATTCCAGGAGCGGCTGTGGGCGATGTTCCCGCAGGTGTTTCCGGTGGCGCTGACCCTGCCGCAGATCGATCGCGTGCGCTGGCATCTGTTCCCCGAGCTGCGGGTCGAACCCGGCAGCGGCCAGTTCGGCCTGTTCGGCCCGACCGACGCGGCGGTGCGTCCGCTGGAGATTCCCGACCTGGTCAAGGTGATGGACTCGCAGCAGGAACAGCTGGCGCGTTCGCTCGGCGGCGAGCATCGGGTTATCCACGGCGTCGCCGGCTCCGGCAAGACGATGATCCTGGGCTTCCGCGCGATGCAGCTCGCACGTGAGATGTCCAGGCCGATTCTGGTGCTCTGCTACAACAAGACGCTTGCCGCACGGCTCGAACAGCTGATCGGCGAGCGCGGCCTCAGCGAGAAGGTGCAGGTCTACAACTTCCACAAGTGGTGCCGCAAGATGCTGGTGGCGTATCACGCACCGTTGCCAACGGGCAACGGCAAGGCGTTTGCCGATGCGTTGCCGCCGGCGGTGATCGCCGGGGTCGATCGCGGCCAGATTCCGCGCTTTCAGTATGGTGCCGTGCTGATCGACGAAGGCCACGACTTCGAACCGGACTGGTACAGGTTGATCGTGCAGATGATCGACCCGGTCACCAACTCCCTGCTGGTACTGTACGACGACGCACAGAATATCTACGGCAACGCCGATCGGCGCAAGATCAGCTGGAAGAGCCTGGGCGTGCAGGCACAGGGCCGTACCACCATCCTCAAGCTCAACTACCGCAACACGCTGGAGATTCTCTCGGTCGCACGTGCCTTCGCCCACGACCTGCTCGAATCGCGCAGCGACGATGATGACGGCGTGCCCCTGATCGCACCGGAAAGCGCCGGCCGGCGGGGTGCCGTGCCCGAGCTGGTGCGCACCGACACTGCCGGTGCACAGCTCGACGTGTTGATCGCGCGCCTGCGCGACGAGCACGCCAGCGGGCGGCCGTATTCCGACATGGCGGTGCTGTTCCGCAACCAGTGGGAGGGCGAGAAGCTGCACGAGGCACTGCAGCGCATCGGCCTTCCCAGCCGGCTCGCCGACAGCACCGGCAAGCAGACCCTGTTCGTGGTCGAGGACAGCATCAAGCTGGTCACCATGCATTCCAGCAAGGGCCTGGAGTTTCCGTTCGTGATCATCCCCGGCCTCGGCTCGTTGCCCAAGGAAGGCCAGAGCGAGGCCGATGAAGCGCGCCTGCTCTACGTCGCGATGACCCGCGCTACCGAACACCTGCTGCTGATCCACCATGACGATTCGGTCTTCAGCAAGCGCATCCGCGATTCGATCAACGAAGTGCAGGGCCAGTTGAACAGACACCGTCAAACATGACTCGTGTTCAGCGCCTGTAGGGTGCGAGCAATTCCGTGTCGTCGAACAGCCCTGCCGGCAACAGGTAACGCGGATCACGCCCGGCCGCGAGCAGTTCGCGGATGCGCGTGGCGGAAATCACCAGCGGTGTAACTGCCAGTTCGATCAGCCTGCCGGCAGGCAGCTTGCGCAAGGTGGAAACCTCGCCCACCCAGCGGCCGGCGGTTTCATGTTGCAGATCTTCGGACAGTACGGCACCGACATCCGGCCGGCTCAGCACACCGATATGTGCCACGGTGAAAAGCTCACGCCAGCGATGCCAGCTGGGCAAGCCGGCAAACGCATCGGCGCCGATGAGCAATACCAGCGGCCGGTCGCCTTGTTCGGCACGCAACTCATGCAAGGTGTCGATGGTGTACGACGGGCCATTGCGCTCCAGTTCGCGGGTATCCAGGGTCAGTCGCGATTGCCCATGCAATGCCGCGCGCAGCATCGCAACGCGCTGTGTGGCGGAAGCGGCCGGCGGCGGCCGGTGCGGCGGCACGCTGGCCGGTAACAGACGCACTTCGGCGTCAAGCAGTTCGGCAGCCTCCCAGGCCACGCTGAGATGGCCCAGATGCACCGGATCGAACGTGCCACCGAAGATCGCCAGCGGTTTCACACCAGTGCCCGCGCCGCACGCGATTCAGCGATCGCGGCGATCAGTCGTTCGGCTTCCTGCCACGGATTGCCGGCTTCACGGCCCTTGACCATGCGGTCGATGCGCGAGGCACGCGCGAGGCATTGCAGCCAGTGCTCGCGCGGCGCGCGGCGCAACGCCTGGCGAAACAGGGTTTCGCGTGCCTGCCACAGGTGCTCGGCGCGGAACTGGGCGGCAAGGTCGTGCGCGTTGGCAAGACGCAAGGCCAGTTGCAGCTGATTGACCAGCCAGCCCATCAGGGCCAGCAGTTCGTCGCCTTCGGAGCGCAACCCGGCAAGGATGCGCAATGCGCGTGCACCGTCGCCGACGAAGGCGGCATCGGTGAGTTTGAACACGTCGTAGCGGGCGCTGTCGGCAACCAGTTTTTCCATCTCGGTGGCGTCGATGCGGCCCTCACCATGCAGAACGGCGAGCTTGTCGATCTCCTGCGCGGCGGCAAGCAGGTTGCCCTCGACCCGCTCGGCCAGCAGCGCCGTGGCATCGGCCGTGGCGGACAGGCCGCGCGAGGCAAGTCGCGCACCAATCCACGCACCCCACTCGTTCGGTCGCGGCGCGTTGAATACCACCATCGTGCCGCTGGCATCGAGCTTCTTGCTCCACGCGCCGTCGTGCTTGCTGCTCCACTCCATTGCGGTGATCAGCAGAGTGACATCCGGTGGCGGGTCAGCGCAGAACGCGTTGATCGCCTTCGCCCCTTCGATACCCGGGCGGCCGGTGGGCAGGCGCAGGTCGATCAGGCGACGGGTGGCGAACAGCGACATGCCGGCGGCGGAACGCGCCAGGTCGTCCCAGTCGAAATGCTGGGTGACGTCAATCACGTCGCGTTCGCTGTAGCCCAGTTTCTTCGCCTGCGCGCGCAACGCATCGGCGGCTTCCAGCACGAGCAGCTCCTCGCCAGCGAGCAGGTACACCGGCGCCAGGCGGTCAGCCGCCAGCGCCTTCTGCCACTGACCGGAATTGAGCGGCATCAGTGCGTGCTGGCTGCGCTCGCCGGCACAGCCAGCCCGTGTTTGTTGGCAGCCTGCAGGCGGAACAGGATCGCCTGCACCATGTCCTGGTTGAGGCTGTGCTGGATCTGCTCCACCTGTGAAGCGTTGCCGACCGTGTTGGTGGCGTCGTAGCTGTACTCGCGCGACATGGTGATGTGCTGCAACGGGATCAGCAGATGGCCATCCGGGTCGGTCAGGTCGAAGTCCACCTGATAGTGCACCGAATATTCGGTGATGCGCACGTAACCGCCGTTCGTCAACGAGTCGGTGCCGAACGTGGCCGTCGGCACGCGCAGCTCGGCGATACCTGTGCCGCCATTGTCCTCGACGGTGACACCGGAGAGCTCCAGCGCGCGCGAAAGCATGCGCGGGAACTCGCCACCACCGCTGACATTGAGATGGATACGCTGCAGCGACGGCGGCAACGTTGCGTTCTCGCGCAGATGGAAACCGCAGGCGGCCAGGGCAAGTGCCGGGATCAGCAGCAGCGAAGCTTGGAACAGGCGGCGCGCTTTCATGAAGCTCATGGATTTCATCCTGCGACGATGTTGACGATCTTGCCGGGAACCACGATGACCTTGCGCACGCTCATGCCTTCCAGGAAGTGCAGCACCTGCGGCTGCGCGCGTGCCACAGCCTCGGCCTCATCCTTCGAGGCATTCGCAGCCAGCTCGATGGTAGCGCGCAACTTGCCATTGATCTGCACCGCGAGAGTAACTGTATCGCGCACCAGCGCAGCCGGATCAGCCTTGGGCCAGGGCTGATCCTCCAGCACGGTCTCGGCGTGGCCGAGCACCTGCCACAGCGCGTGACTGATGTGCGGCACCACCGGATTGAGCAGCAGCACCATCGCTTCCAGCGCCTCATGGCGCACCGCGCGCCCCTGCTCGCTCTGGTCGCCGAACTTGTTCAGCGCATTGAGCAACTCCATCAGTGCAGCGATCGCGGTATTGAAGGAATGGCGGCGACCGAAGTCGTCGCTGACCTTCTGGATCGTCTCGTGCAGCTGGCGACGCAGCGTCTTCTGGCTTGCGTCGAGCACCGCCGGATCGGTTTCCGGATGATCGGGATTCGCCACATGCGCGGTCACCTCGCGCCACAGCCGCTTCAGGAAACGCGCCATGCCTTCGACGCCGGCCTCACTCCATTCCAGCGACTGCTCCGGCGGCGCCGCGAACATCGAGAACAGGCGCACGGTGTCGGCGCCGTACTTGTCCACCATGGTCTGCGGATCGATGCCGTTGTTCTTCGACTTCGACATTTTCTCGGTGCCACCGATATGCACCGGTTGGCCGTCAGCCTTGAGCTTCGCGCCGATCACGCGTGCCTTGTCGTCACGCTGGATTTCGACCGCAGCCGGGTTGATCCAGTCCTTCGAACCATCGGCGTTGTCGCGGTAGAACGTCTCGGCGATCACCATGCCCTGGCACAGCAGGTTCTGCGCCGGTTCGTCCGAATGCACCATGCCCGCGTCGCGCAGCAGCTTGTGATAGAAACGGAAGTACAGCAGGTGCATGATCGCGTGTTCGATGCCGCCGATGTACTGGTCGACCGGCAGCCAGTAGTTGGCGCGCTCGTCGATCTGCGCATCCGCACCGGGGCTGGTGTAGCGCGCGTAGTACCAGCTCGACTCCATGAAGGTGTCGAAGGTGTCGGTCTCGCGCTCGGCCGGGCCACCGCATTGCGGGCACACGCATTTGCGCCATTCCGGATCGGCCTTGATCGGCGACTGCACACCGCTGAATGCCACGTCTTCGGGCAGCACCACCGGCAGCTGGTCTTCCGGTACCGGCACCGCTTCGCACTTCGGGCAGTAGATCACCGGGATCGGGCAGCCCCAGTAGCGCTGGCGGCTGACGCCCCAATCGCGCAGGCGCCAGTTGACCCTGCGCAGACCCTTGTTCTCGCCTTCCAGCTTGGCCGCCAGGAAATCGAACGCTTCGCGGTAGCTCTTGCCATCCAGTTCGCCGGAATGGACCACCCGCATATCCGTGCGCGTCTTGTCCGAATACCACTCCTTCCACTGGTTCGGATCGTAGTCGGAACCCTCGCCGGCAACGGCGATGACCTGCTTGATCGGCAGGCCGTATTTGTGCGCGAATTCAAAATCACGCTGATCGTGGCCCGGTACCGCCATCACCGCACCGGTGCCGTAGCCCATCAGCACGAAATTGGCGACATAGACCGAAATGGTCTCGCCACTGAGCGGATGAATCGCGCGCAGGCCGGTGTCCATGCCGCGCTTTTCCTGTGTCTCCAGCTCAGCTTCGGAAACACCGCCGTGCTTCAATTCATCGAGGAAAGTGGAGAGTTTCGCATTGTCCCGCGCTGCCTTGATCGCCAGCGGATGCTCGCCGGCGATCGAGACGAAGGTGACGCCCATCAGCGTGTCGGGACGCGTGGTAAATACCGTCAGCGGCTCGGCTTCGCCTTCCACCGCGAAATGGATCTCCAGCCCCTCGCTGCGACCCAGCCAGTTGCGCTGCATGGTCTTGACCGCATCGGGCCAGCCGGGCAGCGTGTCCAGGCCATCCAGAAGCTCCTGCGCATAATCGGTGATCTTCAGGAACCACTGCGGGATCTCGCGTTTTTCCACGATGGCGCCGGAGCGCCAGCCGCGGCCATCGACGACCTGCTCGTTGGCCAGCACGGTCTGGTCGACCGGATCCCAGTTCACCACCGCGTTCTTGCGGTAAGCCATGCCCTTCTTCAGCAGGCGGGTGAACATCAGCTGTTCCCAGCGGTAATAGTCCGGCTTGCAGGTGGCGAATTCGCGCGACCAGTCGATCGCATAACCCAGCGACTTCAGCTGGCTGCGCATGTGATCGATGTTCGCGTAGGTCCACTTCGCCGGCGCCGTGTTGTTCTTGATCGCCGCGTTCTCGGCCGGCAGGCCGAACGCATCCCAGCCCATCGGCTGCAATACATTCTTGCCCTGCATGCGCTGGTAACGGCTGATCACGTCGCCGATGGTGTAGTTGCGCACATGGCCCATGTGCAGTGCACCGGACGGATACGGCAGCATCGACAGGCAGAAGAACTTCGGCCGCGAGGCATCCTCCTTCACCTCGTACGCATGGCGCGCATTCCAGTACTGCTGCGCGGAGGCTTCCACGGCCTGCGGCCGGTAGCCGTCAGCAGCGACGCCCTGTTCCGGGCGGCCCTGATCGAGGCGGCCCTGATCAAGGATGTTAGGGTCTTGGATGTCCTGCATGATTCCTGGCGCCATGATGCGATTTGCGCAGCCCGGCTGCAGCCGGCCGCGGTGAACTGGTCAGATTAGCCCAGCACGGACCCAGCGCCAAGCCTGAAGCGGTTTATCCAGCCGGGCACGCCACCACCTGTCCATCCCCGAGCGCACGCGCCGCATCGGCAATCTGCATAGCCAACTGGCCGATCGCGCGCTGGTGTCCCTGCACCAGCGCCGCATAGCCCGGCCCCACCGTCTCGCTGATGCGACTGCTGCAAGACAGAACACCGGCATGAGGGCCGTGCAGCACGCGCACGCTCCAGCCGCCTTCGATCAGGGCATAACTGCCGGGTTGCGAGTCGAAGCGGCGCAGGTCCAGCTTGATCCGCAGCAAAGGCTTGCCGTTGCCGGTCAGACCACTGACATCCGGGCTGCGCAACTCGCGCGCGAGGTCGGCCGACAATGCGCCGCGCACTTCGTCACCCAATGGTGCGATCCAGCGCTCGCCGTTGAGCAACGCCACCGTCTGTCCATCCTCGCGCACCACCAGCTGCGGCTGGTCAACCTGCGCAGGTACGCCGACCGGCAACAGCTCGAACGGCAGTGCTGCTGTCGCCGGGACTGCCGTCTCGTTCGCCGGCTCATTGGCCGGTGGGACCAGGGTGTAATAATGCAGTGGCGCCGACGCGCAGGCCGCCAGGACCAGCGCGATCCCGATGCCAGGCAGGCGCATTGCGGTACGGATCATGGCTGACTTCCTTGCGATGGTGAGGTAGCTGGTGGTGCCACGACCGCAGCCGGCTTGTCATCGGGGCGACGGCCACGCAACAAGGCCTCCGGGTGACCACCCAGATAATCGGTCAATACACGCAGCGAGCGCGCCATCCGCTGCACCTGCTCCAGCGTGGCTCCCAGGTTCTGCTGCAACGGCGAGTCCCCGGACAGCGCAGCGTTGGCCGAGCCCATGGTCTTCTGCACACCCTGCAGCGTCGTCTTGAACTCCGGCAGGGTCTGGCCATTGACCTGCTTCAGCGTGGCGTTGAGTCCAGCCAGGGTCTGGTCGAGATTCTTGCCGATGCTTTCGAACGGGATCTTGTCGAGCTTGTCGACGATCTCGGCCACTTGCTTCTGCAGCTTGTCGAAGCTGCCGGCCACGGTGGGAATCATCAGCGGCTTGGCGTTCGGATCGAACGACACGGGTGGGGTATGCGGCACGAAATCCAGCGCCACATACAGCTGGCCGGTCAACAGGTTGCCGCTGCGAGCCTGCGCGCGCAGTCCGTGATCGACCAGGCGTCCGACCAGCTGCGACAAGTCGGGATTCTCGCCACGCGCCTTGGCCAGTGCTTCCAGCTTGTCATAGGCATTGCCCAGGCGCTGCGGATAGACCACTGCGCCCACGACGACCGGGAAACGCTGTGCCTTTTCATCGTAATCAAGATTGACCGACACCACCTTGCCGATGTTGACGCCGAGGAATTCCACCGGCGCATCCACCACCAGCCCGCGCACCGATTGCTCGAAGCGCATCTGGATATAGCGCGGCTCGCCATCCGGCGGTGCCAGCGCCGAAGCCTGGTCGCTGAACAGCTGATAGCCGGTCTCCTCCGGCGCTGGTGTGCTGTCATGCGGCCCGCGTGGATCCTGGAACGCCAGGCCGCCGGCCAGCACGGCTGCCAGCGACTGCGTGTTGACCTTCAGCCCGGCTGCACCGACCGACACATCGATGCCACTGGCGTTCCAGAAGCGCGTGGCGGTGGTGACAAAACGATCGTTGGGGCCATCCACGAAGATCTGCAGCGAAACGCCCTTGCCGTCCGGATCGAGCTGATAGGACACCACACGGCCCACCTGGATGCGGCGGTAATACACCGGCGAGCCGATATCCAGCGAACCCAGGTCATCGCTGTGCAACATGAAACTGCGGCCGGGCGCGCCGTGATTCACGGCCGGCGGCGTCTCCAGGCCCTTGAACTCGTCCGCCGGCGTGTTTGAATCGCCCGCGTCGACGCCAATGAACGCACCGGACAGCAAGGTATCGATGCCCGACACACCGCCCAGCCCGATCCGTGGGCGCACCACCCAATAGCGTGTGCCTTCGGTGGCGAAGCTCTCGGCGCTCTTTTCCAGTGACACCTTGACCAACACATGGCTGTGATCACCACTGAGATGGATCTTGCCGACACGGCCGATCACCACATTCTTGTATTTCACCGGTGTCTTGCCCGCCTCCAGGCCTTCGGCGCTCTGGAAGCTGATGGTGATCTGCGGGCCGGCCTGCAGCCGGTTGCTGATCACCAGCGAAAGACCGACCAGCGCCGCCAGTGCCGGCACCAGCCAGATCAGCGAGGCATTGAAACGACGATGTCTCACTACCGGTCGTGGCAGTTCGCCGGCGCTCGGATCGTCCTGTTCAGTGCGGCCGTCATCAGTCATCACTATCCCTGCCATCCCAGATCAACCGGGGGTCAAAACTCATCGAGGCCAGCATGGTCAGTACCACGGTCAGGCCAAAAAAGATCACGCCAGGCAGCGGCTCGACCAGGCTAAGCAGCCCGAAGCGCACCAGTGCCGTCAGCAGCGCCACCACGAACACATCCAGCATCGACCAGTAACCGATGAACTCCACCAGTCGATAGAGCCTTGCGCGCTGCGGTTGTGCCCAGCCGCTGCCACGCTGGCTGCTCACCAGCAATGTACTCAGCGACAGGAATTTCAGCATCGGCACCACGATGCTGGCGGTAAACACGATGATGGCCAGATCCGGCGAACCCTTGACCCACAGTTCCACCACGCCGCTGATGATGGTGTTGTCATCGATGTCATTCAAGCTGGCCGTGCGCATGATCGGCAGCACGTTGGCCGGGATGTACAGGATGAACGCGGCGATCATCAAGGCCCATGTGCGCATGTAGCTGTACGGCTTGCGCCGATGCAGCGCCGAACCGCAGCGCGGACACGCCAGCTCATCCGCCGGATCATGGTCACCGGGTGCGTCGGCGCAGACCAGCCTGCAGACATGGCAACCGATCAGGCCGAGTTCGGCAGCGCGCGGAAATGCACTCATGCCGGGTCCTCCGGCGTGAGTTCCCACAATTTGCGCAGATCGATGCCGGCAAAGATGGTGATCAACAAGGTCAGCACGGCATAGGCATAAATGCCCGGATCCGCCACAACGTCGAAGTAGAGGTGCGCCTTGACGATCGCCACCAGCGCACCCAGCACGAACACCTCGCTCATCGTCCACGGCTGCAGGTAATGCAGCGTCACCATCATCGGCACAAAACCCGGTGCGCGTCTGCCAAGACGGGCAAACCACAGCAGCCATCCGAGCAGACACATCTTGAGCAGCGGGAAAAAGAACAATGTACCGGCCGCCAGCACCGCAACCACCTGAGCCTGTTGCTGCCACATTACGACGATCGTGCCCCACAACGTGGCGCCACTGAGCTGACCGTTCAGTCCAAGTGTGACGATCGGCCACATGTTCGCCTGCACGAATACGACCATCGCCGTCAGCACCAGTGCCAGCATGGCGTTCACGCTCAGTCCGTGATGCCGCTCCAGCACCGCGTGACAGCACGCGCACTGCGCCACGTCGCCACGCGCCAGCGGTCGCCGGCGATAGACCGTGTCGCAGTGCTCGCAGATCAGCAGCGCTTCGGGTGAGCTCGTGCCCATCGACTCCGTACCTGGTTCCAGCGTGACGATCTGCGGATTCTCGCAAATCTATCGTGAACGCGCGGCCAGAGCATCCCTGCCGCTTGATATGCTGGGCATTGCCCTGATCTGAACCGACATCTGCCGAACTGGAGTTTTCCGTGACTGATGCCGCTGCTGCTACCGCCCATGTCTTCGACGTGGAACAGCAAAGCTTCGAAGCCGACGTGTTGCAGGCATCCCTGACCACCCCGGTCCTGGTGGATTTCTGGGCCACCTGGTGCGAGCCATGCAAGACACTGGGGCCGATGCTGGAAAAGCTCGCCGCCGAATTCAACGGCGCGTTCCGGCTGGGCAAGGTCGATGTCGACAAGCAGCAGGAGCTGGCCGGCATGTTCGGCATCCGCAGCATCCCGACCGTAGTGCTGGTGAAGGACGGCCAGGTGCTTGACGGTTTCGCCGGTGCGCTGCCGGAAGGCCAGTTGCGCGAATTCCTGGCGCGCCATGTACAGCCGCTGGAGGCTCCCGCCAACCCAGCCGAAGAAGAGATTGTGCCGGAAACGCCCGAACAGGCGATCGACCGCCTGCAACATGCGATCGCTGCCGAGTCAGGCAAGCCCGAACTGCAGCTGGACCTGGCACTGGCCTTGATGCACGCAGGCCAGGCCGATGCCGCCGAAGCGCAGCTCGTCGCGTTGCCGGCCAATCTTGCCATCGACGCCCGTGCCGTCCGCCTGCGCAACCAGCTTGAGCTGACCCATGCCCTGCAGGACGCTCCCGCTACCGCACAACTGCAGCAGCGCGTGCAGGTCGACGACAACGACTGGGCCGCACGCGATCTGCTTGGCATACGGCTGTTGCTGGAAGGCGATGCTGCAGCCGGACTCGAGCAGTTCCTCACGATCCTGCAGAGAGCCCGCGACTGGAATGATGGCCAGGCAAAGAAACGCCTGCTCGCCGCGTTCTCCACCCTCGACGATGCCGAGCTGGTTGGCCGTTACCGTCGCAGGATGGCTTCGCTGCTGTTCTGACTCCGACCGGCTTCGCCACCCGATCCATACGCACAAGTATGTTCGGGTATGCTTGGGTATCCGCCCACGTACGAATCCATCGAATGCGCGCATCAACCTTCCGCCGTCTGCTCAATCTGTGGCCGCCATACCTGTGCAACTCCATCCGCGTGCAGTCGCTGAGTGACGACTACAGCGAAGCGCAAGTGGTGCTGCGCCTGCGTCCCTGGAACCGCAACTATGTGCGCACCCAGTTCGGCGGCAACCTGTTCGCGATGGTCGACCCGTTCTGGATGCTGCTGGCAATGCACAAGCTAGGCAACGACTACTACGTGTGGGACAAGGCCGGCACCATCGACTTCGTGGCACCGGGGCGTGAGGATGTCTATGCACATTTCAGGCTGGAAGACAGCGTCGTCGATGAGCTGCGTGCTGCGGCGGCTGGCGGTGAGAAAGTACTGCGCTGGTTCGAGACCGAAGTGGTCACTGTGAGTGGCGAAGTGATCGCCCGTGTGCGCAAGCAGATCTACGTGCGGTTGAAACCGAAAGCGCGCTAAGCGTGTTCATTCGCTCTCGAAGCGTGTGAGCTCCACCAGTACAGACTCCGCCTTCTGCACGCTGCGGCCGGCAAAGTTGTTCTCCAGCCAGTGCCGGTGGCCTGCCCAGCGGATAAGGATATAGGCCAATGCGACCACCGCTAGCGAAATGGCGCCGCAGAGCAGCATCCACGGCACCAGTCCTGGCAGTCTGGTCCACCAGTCGGCGTCCCCCATCCGATCCCAGTCGTACTGGATCAGCATGAGCATGACTGGAATCCAGATCAGGCTGCCCAGCACGGCGAATACCGGCGCCTCTACCCTGATCCGCCATGCGCGCAAGGTCGCCAGCCGACGCTGGATATCCAACACCGGCGCCGCATAGTCGATGCTCTGTACCAAGGACAGCACCCGCGCCGAGAACACAATCGTGAGGGTGCCGAACGCCTGCACAGCAATGCCGCAGGCCATCGCTTGCCATATGCGCGTATGCGTGCTCCAGAACGCCACCCCCCACAGCATCACGCCGATGCCCAGGGCGATCTGCGCCCCCTGCCCCCAAGCAAGTGGCCGCAAGCCACGGCGCAGCCGATCCAGCCGGCTGTCCTTGAATATTTGCACGTTCAACGCGTGCTGCTGCTCCAGTCGCCGATCGAGCGCCTGCCAAGCCAGTTTCATCTCATCCAGTTCCATCTTCATGCCCTCGCTGCGGTGATTTCGACGGCGGTCATCTGGCCGCGCAGTTTCTGCTTGATGCGGCTGATCTTGGTCGCCACGTTGGTTTCGCTGATGCCTAGGATCTCGGCCATCTCGGTGTAGTTGCGGTCTTCCAGGTACAGCAAGATCAGTGCGCGGTTGAGCGGATCGAGCTGGCCGATGAAAACGTACAGCGCGGTCAGCCGCTCGTCCTGCTCGGGGATCGCCTCGCCGCCTCCAACGGTTTCCAGGTGATGCGCCTCCAGCGGCTCGAACCGGTCAGCCTCCGACCAGCGCTCGCGTCGTGCCTGCGAAATCGCCACGTTCAGCGCGATGCGGTACATCCAGGTAGAGAACTTCGCCCGCGCTTCGTCATAGCCGTCGAACGAACGCCATAGCTGCGTACTGATCTCTTGCACCAGATCATCGCGATCGGCGGCGCTGCGGCTGTACAGGCCGGCCACCTTGAACACGATCCGGCGATGTTCGTGCAGCAGCGACTCAAAGCGTCGCTGATGTTGCCTGGCAGTCATGGATGTCGTTTCCCCCTCCGTTCCACCCATGATTCGCAGGGTACGGAAAAAAATCACAGCGACTCGCCTGACCGTGATCGAATCCGTGTCCTCGGCTGCGCCGCACACGCTGATCCACAGCTACCGCGGCATCACGGTGACAGGTCAACGTCGTCCTCTACAATCAACAGCTCCATCTTCCGATTGAACACGACCATGCGTCCCCTGCGCCTCAAACGCTATCTGCTGACCGGCTTGCTCACCTTCATCCCGCTATGGGTGACCTGGCTGGTATTCAAGTTCGTGCTGGGCATGCTCGCCGGTATCGGTGCACCGCTGGTCAATGCCCTGCTGGGTGCGCTGGCGCTGGTTGCACCGCATGTCGCCGATGCACTCAATACGCAATGGCTGACCTTCATCATCGCGCTGCTGATCACGCTGGTGGCACTGTACCTGCTGGGCTGGCTGGCCAACCGTGTCATCGGGCAGCGCTTCATCAGTGCGTTCGACAGCCTGCTGGCACGCATCCCGGTGGTGCAGACGATCTACGGCGGCACCAAGAAGCTGATGACCGTGCTGCAGAACAAGCCGTCCGGCGTGCAGCGCGTGGTGCTGGTGGAGTTTCCGCGCCGCGGCATGAAGGTGGCCGGTTTCGTCACCCGGGTGATGAGCGAAGACGGCAGCGGTCGCGAGATGGCAGCCGTGTTCATTCCGACCACACCGAACCCCACCGGCGGCTATCTCGTCGTGGTGCCGCTGGACGAGCTGACCCCTACCGACTGGACCATGGATCAGGCGATGGCCTTCATCATTTCCGGCGGTGCGGTGGCGCCCGACTCCCTGCCCGCTTCGCCCGTAACGTTGCGCCACGAAAACCCCGAGGATCATGCATGAATCTGCACCGCATCCTCCTGTCCGCCCTGCTTGGGGTTGTAGCCATGGCCACTCACGCCACGGACTCAGCCAACGCGGACTGGATGACGCCGGCAGAGGCGGCGCAGTTCCGCATCACGCCAAGCTATGCCGACACGCTGGTCTATCTGGAACGCCTGCAGCGGACGGCGCCGGGGGTGATCCATCTGGCCACGTTCGGTACCACACCGGAAGGGCGGCCGATGACCGTGGTGATCGCAAGCGGCGACGGTACATTTGATCCCGTCGCCGCACGCAAGGCTGGCAAACCGGTCGTGCTGCTGCAGGCTGGCATCCATCCCGGCGAGATCGAGGGCAAGGACGCCGGACTGATGCTGCTGCGCGATATCGCGATCACCCACAAGTACCCGCACCTGCTCGACCATCTGGTGCTGGTCTATATCCCGGTATTCAGTGTCGATGGCCACGAGAACTCGTCGCCATACCACCGTATCAACCAGAACGGTCCGGAGAGCATGGGTTTCCGTGGCCAGTCGCAGTACCTCAACCTCAACCGCGACTACGTCAAGGCCGACGCGCCGGAAATGCTGGCCTGGCTGAAGCTGTGGCAACACTGGCTGCCGGATTTCCTGATCGACGTGCACACCACCGACGGCGCCGACTACCAGTACGACCTCACCTGGTACACCGAGGATCCGCACAAGCTCGATCCGGCAGTGAGCGCATGGCAACATGATGCGATCGTCAACCACGCCGTGCCTGCGTATGAGAATCGCGGCCACCTCGGCTCGATCTATCTGGAGTTCAAGGACGGCCGTGACCCGCGCAAGGGCATCGAGAATTTCGGTTCCGGCCAGCGCTTCTCCACCGGTTACGCGGCGCTGCAGAACCGCCCGGCACTGCTGATCGAAACGCACATGCTGAAACCGTACGCGAACCGCGTACATGCCGTGTACGACCTGGTCGAGCTGATGCTGGAGCAGATCGACCGGCATCCGGCCGTGCTGCTCGCGGCCACCGCGAAGGCCGATGCCGACACCATCGCCCGTGCCCACGATGCTCAGGCACGCGTATCGCTGACCTTCAGGGCGGACCCGCAATCGACGAAGTTCGAGCTGAAAGGCTATGCATTCACCCTGACCCACAGCGACATTTCCAACAGCAACTGGATCCAGTACGACCCACACCAGCCGAAGACGTACACGATCGACAACTGGAACGGTCTGCTGCCGGATCTGTCGGTCACCCCACCGGCAGCCTATGTGGTGCCGGCGCAATGGACGGCGATCATCGACAAGCTCGATGCGCATGGCATTCGCTACCAGCGCCTCAAGCATCCTCTGACGATCCACGCCGAGGGCTACCAGCTTGATCATCCGCAGTGGGCCGACAAACCGTTCGAAGGTCATCTGATGCTGCGCGGGTTCGACCTGCGTGCCGTGCCGCGCGTGGTCGAACTGCCTGCCGGCTCGGTGATCGTGCCGATGGACCAGCGTGCTGCCAACGTGGTGATCAACCTGCTTGAACCGCAGGCGCCCGACTCGCTGCTGCACTGGGGCTTCCTCAACGCGATATTCGAGGCCAAGGAATACAGCGAGCCGCGGGTGCTGGAAAAACTGGCACGCGAGATGCTGACGAAGGACCCGTCACTCAAGGCCGAATTCGAGCGCAAACTGCACGATGACCCGGTCTTCGCCGCCGACTCCGGGGCACGGCTCGAATTCTTCTTCGAACATTCGCCGTGGTATGCCGCCCAGCACGTCGGCGCCTACCCGGTTCTGCGGCTGGATGCCGCCCAGTGGCAGAGCCTGCCGGCAGCGTACGCACCGACTGACACCCCCTGACCTTTGACACTGTCTGGTCCATGACGTTTGACCTAGCGTGGGAGAGGCATGGCCGCATTTCGGGGGAGCAACCGACAGGATGCGGCCAGTGACGACCACCATGACCCGCCCGATGGGCGACCTTACTCACAGAGGGACATCCATGACCAAGCAGTATCTGAAGCCCCTGGCCCTGGCAGTAAGCCTGGCCCTGACCTTGACCGCCTGCGGCAAGCAGGAGTCGGCACCGACCAGCACTCCAGCCAGCACCGCCAGTGCCGCCCCGGCTGCCGCCAGCACTACCGCTGCAGTCGATGCAGGCAAGAGCATCTTCGACGTCAGCGAGATCGATGCGAATACCAACGCCTGTCAGGACTTCAACGGCTTCGTCAATGCGAAGTGGGTCGCCGCCAACCCGATCCCCGAGGATCGCACTCGCTGGGGCGCTTTCGACCAGCTGGCCGAAAACAGCCTGAACACCCAGCATGACATCGTCACTGCTGCTGCCAAGAATGCCGCACAGGCGCAGGCCGGCTCGATCGAACAGAAAATCGGCTACCTGTTCCAGTCGGGCATGAACGACGACGCCATCGAGAAGGCCGGCTTCGATCCGATCAAGCCCAAGCTCGATGCGATCGCCGCGTTGAAGAGCGGTGCCGATGTGGCCGACTACATCACCAAGAGCTATGCCGAGGGTGACGGCCAGGTGTTCCAGTTCGGCTCCGGTGCCGACTTCCAGCACGCCGACATGCAGATTGCCTATGCCAACGAAGCCGGTCTGGGCCTGCCCACCAAGGACTACTACTCCGACGACAAGTACAAGGATATCCGCGACGCTTACGTGGCCTATGTCGCCAAGACCTTGACGCTGGCAGGCGTGTCCGAGGCCGACGCCAAGACCCAGGCTGCCGACGTGCTGAAATTCGAGACCCAGCTGGCTGCCGCCTCGCTGTCGCGGGTCGAGGAACGCGATCCGGCCAACCAGTACCATTTTGTCACTGTCAAGGACGCCGACAAGGCCACCCCGCACTTCAGCTGGGACAAGTTCTTCGCCGCCCAGGGCGTGACCATCGCCAAGGGCTTCTCGCTGTCGCAGCCGAAATTCTTCACCGAGTTCGACAAGCTGCTGGCCACCGCACCGGCGGCTCAGTGGCAGGCCTACCTGCGCTTCCACACCATCGACGACGCTTCGCCGTACCTGAGCAAGAATTTCCAGGACAACAAGTTCGATTTCTACGGCAAGACCCTGGCCGGTCAGCCACAGCAGAAGCCACGCTGGAAGCGTGTGCTCGGTGCAGTGAACGGTTCGATGGGCGAAGCGCTGGGCCAGCTCTACGTCAAGCAGGAGTTCACTCCGGAAGCCAAGCAGCGCGCGCAGGAACTGGTCGACAACGTGCGCAATGCGCTGAAGGCCCGCATCGAGAATCTCGACTGGATGAGCGCCGAGACCAAGGCCAAGGCGATCGACAAGTGGAACACCTTCCTGCCGAAGATCGGCTACCCGGACAAGTGGCGTGACTGGTCCGGCCTGAACATCACCGCCGACAATTTCTACGCGAACATCGAGGCGGCCGGCAAGTTCAACTACGACTACGACATCGCCAAGATCGGCAAGCCGACCGACCGCAAGGAGTGGGGCATGACTCCGCAGACGGTCAACGCGTACTACAACCCGACCGACAACACGATCAACTTCCCGGCAGCGATCCTGCAGCCACCGTTCTTCAACGCCAAGGCCGACGACGCGATCAACTACGGCGGCATCGGCGCAGTGATCGGTCACGAGGCCAGCCACGGCTTCGACGACGAGGGCAGCCAGTTCGATGGTGCCGGCAACAACGTGAACTGGTGGAGCAAGGACGACAAGGCCAAGTTCGAGGCACGCACCGACAAGCTGGTGCAGCAGTTCAACGACTATGCACCGGTCAAGGACAAGCCGGACGCACACGTCAACGGCAAGCTGACGCTGGGCGAGAACATCGCCGATCTGGGCGGCCTCAACGTGGCCTACGATGCACTCCAGGTCGCACTGAAGGCGAACCCGGCCGAAGCCACGCAGAAGATCGACGGCTACACCGAAGACCAGCGTTTCTTCCTGAACTGGGCACGCGTCTGGCGTGGCAGTGTGCGCGAGAAGCAGGCACTGCTCTCGCTCAACACCGACCCGCACGCACCGGCCTCGCTGCGCGCCATCGGTGCGCCGTCCAACATGCCGGCGTTCGCCACCGCGTTCCAGTGCAAGCCCGGCGACACCATGGTGCGTTCGGACGACAAGCAGGTGAAGATCTGGTAAGTCGCCAGCATCGAATGCCGCGGATCATCGCGGCATGAAACCGGGGCCCCGCATGCGAATGCGGGGCCCTTTTCATTGCGGGGCAAGGATCGTGGCATACACCGCCCGTCCAGGCGCACATTTTCCTAACAAAGGTATTGCAAATCATTCTCATTAAAAATATCTTATGCATCTGCTCTGGCCGGATGTGCGGGTCGCATGAATCGCTGCGTCGCACAAGCCAGATCACCAATCACCGGGTTTGCATGGCCACGCAGTCACCCATTGCGCGTGCCGCCTGCTGACCCGAACCCCTGCATCCAGCCATTGCGAAACACTCGCATTCGCCAGACCCGCCAGGCCCTGTCGACACGCGACGCTCCATTCATCAACGGAATCCCCATGCCTTTCATCAACAGCCGCAAACATCCCGCAGCACGGCGCAAGCCGCCCCAGGCCTCCGGCATGGTGGCCGCTACCTTGCTCACTGGCCTGGCACTGGCTCTGCCCGCGGCGGCTGCCGACATGCCAGCCACCAGCGCCGACAACGTCACCAACGCAAAGACCTTGCCGAGCGTCAAGGTGGAAGCCACACCTAACGACTACAAGATCGACAAAGTCTCCTCGCCCAAATTCACCCAGCCGATCCTCGACACCCCGCAGACGATCAGCGTGATCAGCAAGGAGCTGTTCCTGCAACAAGGTGCTACCACGCTGACCGAGGCGTTGCGCAACAGTCCGGGCGTCGGCACCTTCTACGCCGGCGAGAACGGTTCGACCAGCACCGGCGATGCGATCTACATGCGCGGTTTCGATACCTCCGGCAGCATCTTCGTCGATGGCGTGCGCGACCTCGGCACGATCTCGCGCGACGTGTTCAACATCGAGCAGGTCGAAGTGACCAAGGGCCCGGACGGCACCGAGTACGGTCGCACCGCACCTACCGGGGCGATCAACATGGTCAGCAAGCAGCCGCTGCTGGACAACAGCGTTTCCGGCTCGGTCAGCTATGGCAGTGCCGATCAGAAGCGCAGCACCGCCGACTGGAATCAGGCGATCGGCGCAAACGCCGCGTTCCGTCTTAACGTCATGGGCCAGAACAGCGGCGTGCCCGGGCGCAACGACGTGGAGAACAACCGCTGGGGCGTGGCGCCGTCCTTCGCTTTCGGGCTGGGTACACCGACCCGCGTGTACCTGGATTTCCTGCACGTCAAGCAGAACAACATCCCCGACGGGGGCGTCTCGACCATCGGCCTGCCCGGCTACAGCAGTCCCGATCCGTCACGCCCCTTTCTTGCCGACGCACCGAAGGTGAATCCGGACAATTTCTACGGCACCAGCCAGGATCATGATCGCGACCAGCAGGACATGTTCACCGCAATCGTCCAGCACGACTTTTCTGACGACGTCGAGCTGCACGACACGCTGCGCTGGGGCCGCACGCGGCAGGATTATCTGCTTACCTCATTCACGGCGACGGCCGCCAACCTGCAGACCCCCGATCCGGCCGATCCCTCGACCTGGACCTTGGCGCGCAGCAATCCGAACTTCAAGCACCAGAACAACCGCATCGCCACCAACCAGACCAACCTTACCGCCAACTTCGAGACGGGCGCCGTCACCAACAATCTCAGCGCCGGCATCGAGCTGACCCAGGAAAAGGCCACCGCGCTGGGTATCGTCGCGCTGAATGGCAGCACCTGGCCGGCCGCCAATCTCTACAATCCGGACGCCGATGTCGGCGGACTGCTCTACGGCCCGAACGGCGCCTTCACCAGCGGCCAGACCACGACCGAAGCGGCCTACCTGTTCGACACCATGAAGTTCGGCGAGCAGTGGCAGATCAATGCCGGCGCACGACTGGATCACTACAGCACCGATTTCACCAGCACGGTGGTCTGTGGCAGCAAGAACACGCCCGCGTGCGGTGCGTTGCCGGCCGGCAGTGTCGTGCCGGGCATCGACGCCCGCGTTTCCGGCAACCTGCCCAACTACAAACTCGGGGTGTTGTACAAACCGACCGCCAACGGAAGCATCTACGTCAATTTCGCCATGTCGCAGGAGCCGCCGGGCGGCAATACGCTCACCTTCAGCAGCTCGGCCAACAGCCTGGACAATCCCGACCTCGAACCCCAGAAGGCGCACACGGCCGAGATCGGCACGAAGTGGAACCTGCTCGACGACCATTTGCTGTTGACCGGCGCGCTATACCGCACCACGGTCACCAACCAGCTGGTGCAGGACCCGACCGACCCCACCCAGTACGATCAGATCGGCAAGCAACGCGTGCAAGGCATCGAGATCAACGCCGTCGGCAAGCTTACCGACAACTGGTCGCTCAGCACCGGCTATACGATCATGAACACCAAGGTGGTCAATGGCAGCTCGGTGACCTCCGACGGCTCCAGCGTGCTGGCCTATACCCCGAAGAGCGCCTTCACCGCATGGACCAACTACCGTCTGCCGTTCAACCTGACCATCGGCGGTGGTGCGCGTTACTCTGGCGAGCTGCAGCGCGGTACCGACAGTGCGATCGGCACGCCAGCCTATACGCAGGACTACTGGGTGTTCGACGCGGTGGCCAGCTATCCGGTCAACAAGCACTTCGATCTGCAATTGAACGTGTACAACCTGTTCAACAAGGATTACGTCGCGGCGATCAACAAGAGCGGTTACCGTTATATTCCAGGGGTCACCCGCTCGGCCATGCTCACCGCCAACTTCCGCTTCTGACATTTGCCTGGCAAATCCTTCTCCCCTTGGGAGAAGGATTTGGATGAGGGCCATCTTCTCCCGCTGGGGGAAGGATAGAACCAACGCTGGAAGCCATCATGCTGCTGCATATTCCCGAAGTTCTCAGCCGCGACCAGGTCAGGCAGTTGCGCAGCGCACTGGATGCCTCTGACTGGACGGACGGCCGTGAAACCGTCGGGCCACAGGGCGCGAAGGTAAAGCGCAACCAGCAGTTGCCGGACACCTCGCCACTGCGACAGCAACTGGGTAACACCGTCCTGTCGGCGCTGGCGAAACAGCCGCTCTATCACGCGGCAACCTTGCCGTTGCGTACCTTGCCGCCACGCTTCAACCGCTATGAAGGTGGCGGTCACTACGGCTTCCATGTCGACGGCGCCGTGATGGGCTTGCCCGGGGATGCCGGCCAGCTGCGCAGCGACATCTCCTGCACGCTGTTTCTCAGCGAACCGGACGATTACGACGGCGGCGAGCTGATCGTCAGCGATACCTACGGCGAACACGAGGTGAAACTGCCGGCCGGCGACCTGATCGTCTATCCGTCCAGCAGTCTGCACCGAGTCGCAGCGGTGACGCGCGGAACCCGCCTAGCTGCGTTCTTCTGGGTGCAGAGCCTGATCCGCGATGACAGTCAACGCCGCCTGCTGTTCGAACTGGACACTTCGATCCAGACCCTGACCGAATCCGGCGCCGATGCCGATGCGCTGCTGCAATTGACCGGGATCTATCACAACCTGCTGCGGCAGTGGGTCGAAACCTGAGCACAGAGGCAACGAACGACGCAAGCTGGAATGACCCCACGTTGCCCATTTGCAGCCAGCTGTTCCCAGCGCGTGCCGCGGAGCGGATAATTGTCGGCCCTTGATGCAACACGGCTGAGCAATGTTCGTACCTGGTCAACGCTGGATCTCCTCCGCCGAACCCGAGCTCGGTCTCGGCACTGTATTGCGTGTCGAAGGACGCGGCGTGCAGGTGCTGTTTGCCAAGGCCGGCGTGCTGCGCCCCTATGCCGTCGACTCGGCGCCGCTGCTGCGCGCGGAGTTTCGCGCCGGGCAGCGCGTCGCCGGCAAGGGCATCGCGTTCCTGGTGGAGCGCGTCGAGATTCGCGAAGAGCTGCTGATCTATCGCGGCGAGGGCCGAGAACTGCACGAAGGCCAGCTCGATGACGAGCAGAGCGTCAGCCAGGCCGACGACCGCCTGATCGGCGGCCGCACCGATCCGGTCGCACAATTCGAACTGCGCCTTGAAGGCCTGCGTCGGCGTGCCGAGGCGCGTCGCTCACCCGCCTGGGGCCTCGGCGCCGCGCGGATCGGACTGGTGCCGCATCAGCTGCGCGTGGCCGGCATCGCTTCCGCGCGCCGACCGCCGCGCGTGCTGCTGGCCGACGAAGTCGGCTTGGGCAAGACCATCGAGGCCGGCATGATCATCGCCCGCCAACTCGCCACCGGCCGCGCTTCGCGCGTGCTGCTGCTGTTGCCCGACACGCTGGTGTACCAGTGGTTCGTCGAATTGCTGCGCCGCTTCAACCTCAGTTTCGCGATCTACGACGAAGAGCGTTGCGAGGCGCTGGAGCAATCCGGCGACGACAGCAATCCGTTCGAGGATGAGCAGCTGGTGATCGCCGATTTCGGCTTTCTCGAGAACTCGCCGAAGCACGCGCAGCAGTTGCTGGATGCACCATGGGACCTGCTGGTGGTCGACGAAGCGCACCACCTGGCCTGGTCGCCGGAAGTGGCCAGCCCGCGCTACACGATGGTGGAACAGCTCGCCGCGGCAATCCCCGGTGTGATCCTGCTCACCGCCACGCCGGAACAGCTTGGCCGCAGTGGCCACTTCGCGCGCCTGCGCCTGCTCGATCCACAGCGTTATCAGGATCTGGACGGTTACCTGGCCGAGGCTGACAGCTTTCAGGCACTGTCGCGAATCGCCGACCGTCTGCTCGACGGCGCAGCGCTGGACGATGATCAGCGCGCTGCCCTGGCCAAGGCCTTCCACGGCGATGCAGCGCTTACTGCCCAACTGACTGACTCGACCAAACCGGACAACGCACGCGCCCTGCTTGCCGCCCTTATCGATCGCCATGGCACCGGCCGGGTAATGTTCCGCAACAACCGCGCCGGCGTCGGCGGTTTTCCAAAGCGCCTGCCCGAGTGGCATCTGCTGGATGCCGATACTCTCGACGAAAGTGCGAAGCACTCGTTGCTCGCCGAATTCCATGCCGACATCCAGCAGCCCGCAAGCCTGATCGAAGTCGATTACAGCGCCGATCCGCGCATCGACACTCTTACCGCTTTGCTCGATCAACACCCGCAGGACAAGTTCCTGCTGATCTGCCGCAGCCAGGCCAAGGTATTGGCGCTGGAGGAAGCGCTGCGCACGCGCACCGGTGCCGGCATCGCGCGTTTCCACGAAGGCCTTGGCATCGTGCAGCGCGACCGCAATGCGGCGTACTTCGCCCAGCCCGACGGCGCACGCCTGCTGCTGTGCTCGGAGATCGGCTCCGAAGGACGCAACTTCCAGTTTGCGCACCGGTTGATCCTGTGGGACCTGCCGCTCGATCCGGACCTGCTCGAACAGCGCATCGGCCGCCTCGACCGTATTGGCCAGAAACACGATATCGCCATCCATATCCTTGTCGTCGCCGACAGCGCGCAGCACGTGCTGGCGCGCTGGTATGACGAAGGCATCGACGCGTTCCGCATGAGCCCGGCCGACGGGCGTGAACTGTTGCGTCGCTACGGCGAACCGCTGGCGCGCCTGGCTGAAGAACATGCGCGCGGCGATGACAACCGCGACCAGGAACTGGACGTGCTGCTGGCCGAGACCCGGGCCAGCCACGAGCAGATGGCCGAACTTATCCGCGCCGGCCGTGATCATCTGCTGGAGCTGGCATCCAGTCGCGACCTGCACGCCGACGAACTGCAACAGGCGTTTGCCCGCGAGGATCGCGCGCCCGATCGCGACGCCTTCGTGCAGCGTCTGCTGGAGGCGTTCGGCATCCATGCCGAGGAACTCGGCGGCCAGGTACTCCTGCTCGACCCGCAATACCTGTCCACCGATGCGCTGCCCGGCTTTGCCGACGGCCCGCAAGCGGTGACCTTCGCCCGCGACGTGGCACTGGCGCGTGAGGATCTGCCGCTGTTGCGGCTGGACCACCCGCTGGTAGCCGGTGCGCTGGATCTGGCCTTGTCCAGCGAACAAGGCAATGCTGCCTTCATGGTCGACGATGAGCTGTCACCGCGCACGGCCCTGCTGCAGACCGTGTTCGTGCTCGAATGCGTCGCCGACCGGCGGCTGGATGCCGAACGCTTCCTGCCGAGCTTGCCGATCGTGGTCACCATCGACACCCGGCTGGCCGAACGCGTCGACTTTTCGCCCAGTGAGATCGCGCTGCGCAAGGCGAGCGACCGCAACATCGAGGTGATGCGCTACCGCAAATTCCTCGGCAAGCTGGTGCCACCGATGCTGGAGCGTGCCGAGACGCTCGCCACGGCACGCGGACAGGGCAGCATCGACGAAGCGCTGGCTCTCGCCACTACTACGCTGGATGCCGAACTTTCACGTCTGCTCGCATTGCGTGCAGTGAACCCCTCCGTCAGCGAGGCGGAAATCGCCGCCGTCGCGGACGAACGCTCCGCCCTGCTGGCAGTCTTGCCGCAATCCCGTCTTCGGCTGGATGCGGTGCGCTTCGTGGTCAGCCCGGATTTCCTCGCGCTGCGCTGAGCCGGCAACGCCGCCACGACCACCGCAAGCCTGTCTGGTTGATCCGCGTTGCGATCAACCGGCAGGCGCGTAATCGGTCTCCCGCAAGCGACGGTCGACGCCAAACACCTTGTATGCGACCGCCAGCAGCAGTACCCATGCCGCGCCCACATACAGCGCCACGCGGGTGTCTGCGCTGTAGCCAAGCATCACCAGCACGAACGCGAGAAACGCCAGGCACACCACGCTGCTCAATGGCCACCAGCGCAGCTGGAATACCAGGGCCGTCGTCTGCCGTCGGCGAAAACGCCAGTGCGCGATCAGCACCATGCCCCAGGTCCACACGGTATTGAAGGCAAGGATCGACATCATCATGCCGAAGATGCGCTCGGGCACCAGATAGTTCAGCAGCACGCCCAGCATCAGGCAGGCCATGGTCACCAGTACGCCGCGCACCGGTACACCGTGCTTGCTCAGCTGCTGCAATCCGGCCGGCGCCTGCCGCTTGGTCGACAGGCTGTACAGCATGCGGCTGCCGCTGAAGGTTGTGGAGTTGAAGCTCGACAGCGCCGCCGTGATCACCACGAAATTGATCAGCCCGGCCGCCTGCGGAATGCCGAGCTTTGCGAACGTGGTGACGAAGGGGCTGCCCTGCGTGCCCAGTTCGTTCCACGGGTAGATCGCCATGATCACGAACAGCGCGCCGATATAGAAGATCAGGATGCGCCAGATCACCGAGTTGACGGCGCGGGGAATCGTGCGCTCCGGGTTGGATGCCTCGGCCGCCGCCATGCCGATCGTCTCGATGCCACCGAACGAGAACACCAGCACCGGCAACGCCAGCACCATGCCGGTCACGCCATTCGGGAACCAGCCGCCATGTGTCCACAGGTTGGACAGACCCGCCGGATGGCCGCCGTTGCCCCAGCCGAGCCAGATGATGGCGGCGCCGCCGAGGATCATCAGCACTACGGTCAGCACCTTGACCAGTGCGAACCAGAACTCCAGCTCGCCATAGACCTTCACCGCCATCAGGTTCAATCCGCCGATCATCGCCACGCTGCCGAAGGTCCAGATCCACTGCGGCAGATCGGGATACCACTGCTTCATGTAGATGCCCACCGCGGTGCTCTCGGCGATGCCCACCCCCATCATCAGGATCCAGTAGTTCCAGCCGGTGAGATAACCGGCGAACGGGCCCAGATACTTGTGCGCATACGTGCTGAACGATCCGGCCACCGGATCCTGCACGGCCATTTCGCCAAGCGCGCGCATGATGATGAAGATCATCGCGCCACCGAACAGGTAGGCGAACAGCACCGACGGGCCAGCCAGCTTGATCGTGCTGGCCGAGCCGAGGAACAGGCCGGCGCCGATGCACATGCCCAGCGCCATGAAGGTGATGTGGCGCGGGGTCAGTCGGCGTTGCAGGGATTCGGACATGGATTCCACTCGAGGAGAAGGATGGTTCAGCGTCGCAGGATCCGCTTCGGCTTGAGCGGCAGCCGCCCGCGCCAGTATTCGATCAGCACAATGCCGCCCAGCATGCCACCAAGGTGGGCGAAATGCGCAACACCCGCCTCGAAGCCGGTCACGCCCATGGTCAACTCGACGACGGCATACCCCGTCACGAACAGCCACGCCGGCATCGGGATCGGCAGGAACATCAGCATCACTTTCTCGTGCGGATACATCATGCCGAACGCCAGCAGCAGGCCGAAGATCGCGCCGGACGCACCGAGCGTTGGCCCGTATTCCGTCGGCGGAAAGAACCAGAGCACCGCCAGCTGCAGCAATGAGGCAACAATCGCACAGACGAAGTAGTAGATGGTGAACTCGCGCGCCCCCAGCGTGCGCTCGATCGCCCCGCCGAACATGTACAGCGCAAACATGTTGAACAGGATATGGGCATAGCCACCGTGCAGGAACGCGCTGGTGACGATCTGCCATACCTCGAACAGGCCGCTGCCCAGCGGCCACAGCGCGAAATACTGCACGATGACGTCGCCCATCACCTGTTGCAGCAGGAACACAGCGATGTTGGCGATGAGCAGGTTGCGCGTGACGGGGGGCAGATCAAAGGGCATCAGATTGTTTCCGGGGAATCGCAGATGACAGAGTACGCATGATGCAGGTATCGATGCGACCGCGGTACGGATACGCTGACCAACACGATGCTGAATCGTTCATGCGTCGCCTGCCTGAGCCGTGAACCACAGCCAATGAAAAGCCGCCTTTCGGCGGCTTCTGGAAACGGCGGCGGCGACTATCGATCACCCCTTGCTCGCCACCTGCGCGATCCCCTCGGGACGCTTGGCACCGGCGAAGCGCTTGGCCCAATAGGTCTCGTTGAGACTGGAAATCTCCACCGACTTGCCGCTGGCCGGCGAATGGATGAAACGGCCGTCGGAAATATAGATACCCACGTGCGAGATGCGGCTCTTGCCGTGCGTGTGGAAGAACACCAGATCGCCCGGCTTCATGTCGGCACGATTGACCTTGAGGCCAGCCAGGAATTGCGAAGCGGAGTTGGTCGGCAACTGCAGGCCAACCGCATGAGCAAACACGTAGCGGACGAAACCGCTGCAGTCGAAACCGGTGGACGGATCGCGACCACCACGCACGTAGCGGATATCGCGCAGGTTCATCGCCAGCGAGATCAGGGCCTTGCGCAGATCGGTGACATTCTCGGTACCGTTCGCGTCTGCTGTCTGCGTACCGGCGTCGATCTGATCGGATGTGCTGCTTGCCGCGACACTGCCTGCGGCGACATTCTCGCTGACCGTAGCCAGCGAACCGAAATAGGTCGGCTTGGTCGACTGCACCAGCATTCCGGCCGGATTGAACAACGGTGCCTGCGCCAGCCACGCCGGCGTGGCATTCGCGGCCGACGGCGAACCGCTCAGCGTGAACGAACTGGTCTGGAGTGAAGCGGGGATCGGCAACTCCGATTGCGCCGGGGCAGCAACGACGGCCGCTGTCTCTGCGAAATCGGTGCTGGATGCCAGTGAATCGGAATGAGTGTCCTGCGGAGCCGTATCAGCCAGCTTGCCGTGCGTACGATGCGTCGACTTGTGCTGAGCTGACTTGCCATGGACCGGCTTGTGCTGCACATGCTTTGCATGGACTGGCTTGCCGTGGGTCTTGCTGGTCGTTGCCTGCGTGGGTGCAACCACGAACATGGCAGCCGCAAGCACGGAACAGACAGTCAATCGTTTGATTGGCATGCGGGAAAAATCCCTTGAATTACATCAGGATTAGCCGCCTGCAAAGCTGACGACGTGACTAGGGAGTGAAATTAGCAAGAAGATCCCGTCTGTTTGTTCGATCTGGGTTAACTGAACTTCATCGTTTCAAAAAAACGTGATGACCGTCACAGTGTGATCAAGTTATTTATTTTCAACAATTTACGTGCTTAATTTGGCGAAATTCCACCCTATACAGAACTACATTCCGGTTTCATGCCGGTAATTAGTGCCCGAAGTGGCCCGGCCACCAAAGATCGCCGTACCGATGCGTACATCGGTGGCGCCTTCGGCGATCGCAAGTGGGAAATCCCCACTCATGCCCATCGAAAGTCTCGGCAGATCATGGCCTTGCGTTATCGCGTGGTCGCGCAGTTCGCGCAGCCGACGGAAGCAGTCGCGCACCTGGGCAGCCTCGCTGGAATGGATCGCGAGCGTCATCAGGCCACGCACACGCAAGCTGTCATAACCGCGCAAGGCATCGAGGAAAGCCGGCAACTGCTCGGGTGGCAGTCCGTACTTGCTGGGTTCGGGCGAAGTCTTGACCTGCACCAGCACGTCGATGGTGCGACCGGCCTGCTGCAGTTGCCGATGCAGCGCCACCGCCAGCTCCAGCCGATCCAGCGACTGCACTTCGCTGGCCAGCCGCGCCACGTCCTTGGCCTTGTTGGTCTGCAGGTGACCGATCATCACCCAGGCAATGCTGTCATTGGCCAGTGCCGCCGACTTGTCGCGGATCTCCTGCACCTTGTTCTCGCCGAAGCGATGCAGGCCAAGGCCGATGGCGGCCCGGACCACGTCCGGACCGAAGGTCTTGCTGACCGGCAGGATGTCTACCGTGGCCGGATCACGTGCGGCAGCCCGGCAGGCGTCATCGACCTGCCGACGGATCTGCGCCCAGTTCGCCGCCAGATAGTCGGTCTCGGTGCTCATGGCTGACCGTCGATCTCAGGCCTTGGCGCCTTGCTGGTGGTGTCGCGCCACCACTTCGGCCACCACCATGCTGACCTTCTTGCCGGTAGGGATGTGCAGGAATTCGTTCGGGCCATGCGCATTGGAATGCGGACCAAGCACGCCGGTGATCAGGAACTGCGCCTTGGGAAATTTCTCGCCCAGCATGCCCATGAACGGGATGCTGCCACCCTCGCCCATATAAGTCGCCGGTGCACCGAAGTAGTGCTGCGAGGCATCGGCCACCGCCTGTTCCAGCCATGGCGACAGCTGTGGCGCGTTCCAGCCGCTGCCGTCCTTTTCCAGAGTGAAGGTGACCTTGGCGCCGTACGGCGCGTCCTTTTCCAGCAGCTGCTTGAGGAACTCGCCTGCCTTCGCGCCATTGAGCGTCGGCGGCACGCGCAGGCTGAGCTTCACCGAGGTCTGTGGCCGCAATACGTTGCCGGCACTGTCCAGCGGCGGCATGCCGCCGATGCCGGTCACTGCCAGTTGCGGGCGCCAGGTGCGGTTGAGCACCAGTTCGGTCAGATCGTAGGTGACCGGCTGCATGCCTTCGACCCACGGAAACTTGTCGTAGATCTCTTCGCCCAGCACCTCGGCGGAAAGCTTGGCCTGCTCCACCCGCTGCTGCGGAATCTCGACGTACAGCTCCTTCGGCTTGATCCGGCCGGTTTCCGGATCCTCCAGCCGCGACAGCAGCTCGCGCAGGATGCGGAAACTCGACGGCACCACGCCGGACGCGTCGCCCGAATGCACGCCCTCTTCCAGCACCTGCACGGTGAGATTGCCGCCGGTCATGCCGCGCAGCGAGGTGGTCAGCCACAGCTGGTCGTAGTTGCCGCAGCCGGAATCCAGACACACCACCAGCGACGGACTGCCGATGCGTGCGGCCAGGTGGTCAACATAATAAGGAAGGTCGTAGCTGCCGGATTCCTCGCAGGCCTCGATCATCACCACGCAACGCGCGTGCGGAATGCCCTGCTCATGCAGCGCCAGCAGCGCAGCCAGCGAACCGAAGATCGCGTAGCCGTCGTCGGCACCGCCGCGACCGTAGAGCTTGTCGCCCTTGATCACTGGCGTCCACGGACCGAGGCCCTCGGCCCAGCCGGTCATTTCCGGCTGCTTGTCCAGATGGCCATACAGCATCACGGTATCGTCGCCCTGGCCGGGCACTTCGATATAGATGAGCGGGGTGCGCCCTTCCAACCGCACCACTTCCAGTGTGGCACCCGGCAAGGCCCCCAGCTTGGAACGCGCCCACGTCTCCATCAGCTTGACCGCGGCGTCCATGTAGCCGTGCTCGACCCATTTCGCGTCGAACATCGGCGACTTGTTGGGAATGCGGATGTACTCGACCAGCTGCGGCACGATTTCATCGTCCCACAGGCCACTGACAAAACGGGAAAGGCGGGTGGTATCCATGCGCAAACTCCGGGGACGATCAGATCGCCATTGTAACAGCGCCACCCGACCACACCGGCGTCGACGCCGACACGCCATCAGGCGATACCCACGGTTGGCCGCAACGCTTGCGCACAGTCTTGCCTTGGCATGTCCGACTGCGTCTTCGCCCGCGGGCGGGCACTCTGCGGCTGCGGCACCCGGATGCCGCCATCACACCCAGGGAGAAAGGCCATGTTCCACAAACTTGCCGTACTTGCCCTTGCACTGATCCTCACTCTGCCCGGTCTGGCGTTCGCCGCAACACCCGTCAACATCAACAAGGCCGACGCGTCCACCATTGCCACTTCACTGGATGGCATCGGCCAGTCGAAGGCTCAGGCGATCGTCGCCTGGCGCGATGCGCACGGCCCCTTCAAGAGCGCGGATGACCTGTCCCAGATCAAGGGTATCGGCGCGGCGACACTTGAGCGCAATCGCGCAGCCATCCTGCTCGCCGACACCGCAACGGATGCTCCGGTGACCAAGACAGACAAGCCGGTCAAGAGTCGGCGCAAGAGCAAGAAAGCAACTGCCGACGCCGCGGCGTCAGCAGAATAATCCGCAAAACCTGCACAGAAAGGCCGGGCGGCGCGATCCATGGCGGGTCGCGCCGCTTGCGTTACACTCGCGCGCCTCTCCTGTCGCCACGCCAGCCATGATCCTGCCGCGCTATCACATCGCCGCCTCTGCCATCCACGGCGCCGGCAACGGTCTGTTTCTCGACGAAACCGTGGCGGCAGGGCGCATTATCACGGCACCGGACGGCATCAATCACACCTACCGCCATGCCGACATCACGGCGTCGCCGGAGCTCAGCGCACAGTTCCACGCCAGCGCGCGGTGGTTCGAGGACCGCTACACGCTGTCGCCCGACTGGCCGGACGAGTGCTACATCAACCACAGCTTCACGCCGAACGGGCTGTGGCATCTGGGTTTCGTGTTTGCGTTGACCGAACTACCGCCCGGCACCGAGATCACGGTGGACTACCGGCACCTGCTGCCGCCCGGCCACGCCGAGGACTTTGTCGATTCGGTCACAGGTGAGATAATCACCGGATTGTCCTGGCAAGAGAGTCTCGCCAGCAGTACTCACGCACTGGCCGAACTGCTGGGTGCCACTCACCGCTGATTGTGATGTTTGATATTCCAACTCTTGAAACGGCGCGGCTGCGCCTGACCGCGCTGACCGAACGGCACTTCAACGATTACGCTGCGATGCTGGCCGATCCGGAAAGCACGCGCTGGATCGGCGATGGCCAGCCACTGGATCGCACCAATGCCTGGCGCTCGCTGGCGATGCTGCTGGGCCACTGGCAGCTGCGCGGATGCGGCATGTGGGCACTGGAGCTGAAGTCCAGCGGCGAGTTCATCGGCCGGGCCGGCTTGATGTATCCCGACGGCTGGCCAGGCCTGGAGCTGGGCTGGATGCTGAAGCCGGAACACCGCCACCACGGCTATGCCACCGAAGCCGGCGATGCCGTTCTCGATTTTGCCTGGAACCAGCTGCATGCCCAGCGCGTGATCAGCCTGGTACGAATCGGCAACGAAGCTTCCGATCGCGTCGCCGAACGCCTTGGCGGTGAGCACATCGAGGACATGGATTTCTACGGCAGCCACAGTCACGTGTTCGCCTACTACCCGCCGCACCGCGAGCATCGCCGCGCTTACGCCTGAGCTGCGGACACATAAAGACCCCCGCGCACTGCCGGAACTACGACAGACACCAGCTTGTCTGGAAATGCACAACCCCGGAGAATCCAGAGGAACCTTCTGCCCGCTCCGGGCAATGCCCTGCATCTGACCACGCCGCGCGCCATACTTGGTGTTCCGCGGCCCATGTCCCCAGGAGTTCCTCAATGCGCATCCTACTGGCCGAGGATGATCCCTCGATCGCTGAAGGCATTTGTGGATCGCTTCGGCACGGTGGTCACGCGGTGGATCACGTGGCCAGCGGCAACCTCGCCGATGCAGCGTTGCGCGATCACGAATACGACCTGCTGGTGCTTGACCTTGGCTTGCCCTTGCTTGATGGCAGCGAGGTGTTGCGACGTCTGCGCAGCCGTGGCACCGGGTTGCCGGTGCTGGTGGTGACCGCCCGCGACGGCTTGTCCGAACGTATCCGCGTTCTCGATCTGGGTGCCGACGATTACCTGGTGAAACCTTTTGCGCTGTCCGAATTCGAGGCCCGCGTGCGTGCGCTGCTGCGCCGCGCCAGCAGCCAGGGCAAGCCTGAGTTGCAACTGGGTCGGTTGCGTCTTGATCTGCCTGGACATCGCGCCTGGATCGATCAGACCCCGCTGGAACTGACCGCACGCGAGTTCGGCCTGCTGGAAGCATTAGCCTTGCGCGCCGACCGCGTCACCAGTCGCACGCAACTGATCGAAGCCCTGTGCGACTGGGATCAGGAACTGACCGACAACGGGCTGGACATCGCCATCCATCGCCTGCGCCGCAAGCTGCAGGGCAGCGGCACCGGCGTGCGCACGATCCGTGGCCTGGGATATCTGCTGGAAGAAGCTGAAGAACCCGGGAGCGATCGCGCATGAACTCGCCTCCAAGGCATCGCCGCCGCCCCAGCCTGCGTCGGCGCCTGCTGATTTTCCTGCTGATTCCCATGGCCGCACTGCTGCTGCTGGACGCCATGCTGACTTACAGTGTCGCCCTCGGCTATGCCAACAAGGTGCATGACCACGATCTCAGCGACGATGCGTTGACGCTGGCGAAGATGCTGGGCAACGATCAGCTCGGCAGCACGCTGACACCACAGGCGCGGTTTCTGCTCGAATACGATCCGGCTGGCCACAGCTATTTCAGCGTCATCAGCGCCAGGCATGGGCTGCTGGCCGGCAACGGGCGCTTGCCACAACTGTCACAGACACCCGCGCTGAATGTCGCGCCCAAGCTCTATAACACGCAGCTGGACAAGCATGCCTTGCGTGCTGCCAGTGTGCACACCGCCGCCAGCCATGACCCGGGCGACAGCCTCATCATAACGGTCGCCGAAACCCTGCGTGACCGGCACGAACAAGCACGGGAAATCCTGTTCCTCGCGACCGTGATGCAGACCCTCTTGCTGGTAAGCGTGCTGTCGCTGGTCTGGTTTGGCGTCAGCCGTGGTCTGCGCGTGCTCGATCCGCTGACCGCCCGGCTGGCCGCCCGTACGCATGAGCTGACTCCGATCAACGGCCCTGATGTACCGCAGGAAATCCAGCCACTGACGCGAACCATCGACGCACTGTTCGGCCGTCTGCGCAGCATGCTGGCCCTGCATGATCGGTTCATCGCCGATGCCGCGCACCAGCTGCGCACGCCGCTGGCCGGACTGAGTCTGCACGTCGACCGTGCCCTTGCCGATCCGCAGCCGGCAACAGTGACCGACGCGCTGATGCATATCCGACGACTGACCCAGCGCGCCGCGCGGACTTCCTCGCAGCTGCTGTCGCTGGCCCGTGCACAAGCCTCGCGGCCTGACAGCGAGGAATGCACACGACTCGATCTGAGTCGTTTGATTCCCGACGCCGTGGCGCTGCGCGTGCACGATGCCCTGGTCGCCGGCGTGGATCTGGGCTATCAGGGGGACGCTGCTAAGCAAACGCTATGCATACTCGGCGATGCTGCCAGCGTGCAGGATCTGCTGGACAATCTGATCGACAACAGCGTGCGCTATGGCGGTCGCGGCTGTACCGTCACCGTTGCTTTACACGTGCAGGCAGATGGTGGTGTCAGCCTCAGTGTCGAGGATGATGGTCCCGGTGTGCCACCCGAACTGCTGCCACGCCTGAGCGAGCGATTTTTCCGCGCCACTCCCAACGGCGAAGAAGGCACCGGCCTGGGTCTGGCGATCGTCCAGCGCATTGCCGAACGGCACAATGCCGAGGTGGTCTACCGATCAGGTGAGGAGCGTGGCCTGTGTGTCGAAGTGCACTTCCCGCCGATGGCATGAGATGCGGCCGGACCGCAGCACTCGCTGCACCCTGCCTGTACATCTGCGCGGCCCCCTATTGCGATCCCCCGCTTCGCCTTCACAATAGTCGGAGACACCGCTGTGGCAACCCATGATGAACGCCATGGATACCGACTCGGCGCTGCAACAGCAATCATTGCCATGGAACCATGCATACCGTGCCATCCCGACTCATGAGCTGGGCAGTCACTGACAGTCTGCTGCGTGGCTGCCTGACCGCAGCACTGCTTGGCGGAATTGCCGGCTGTGCGGCACCACTGCCCAGGCTGACTCCACCGGTGCCTGCGCAGTGGCAGCATGCGGCGGCCTCGGATCCGGCCAAGGCGACCGACCTGCATGGGTGGTGGCATGCCTTCGCCGATCCCGAACTCGATGCACTGGTCGACCGGGCACTGAGCAACAATCTTGACGTGGCGCAAGCCGTCGAGCGCCTGCGCGCCGTACGCGCGTTGCACGATCGCTCGCAGGCGCGTTACCTGCCGGTACTGACCGCGAGCACCAACGATGTGATCGATCCGGATGCGAGCGCCTCGTACTTCCTGATCGGCTTCGACGCCAACTGGGAATTCGGTTTGTTCGGACGGTCCACCGGCACCCGGCGCGAAGCAAATGGGGCGCTGAATGCCAGTATCGCCGACCTGCGTACCGCACAGGTGTCGCTGGTCGGCGAAGTCGTACGCGAATGGATCGAGCTGCGCACCGCGCAGCAACAGGAACAACTGTTATCCCGGATCAACCAGACGCGCCAGCATGAATGGCAGTTGCTGCAAATACGCCAGCATCTGCAGCTGGCGCCACCCAACGTGGTCGACCAGGCCCAGGCGTCGTTTGCGCAATCCGCGGCTGCCCTGGCCGCGCCACGGCAGGCCATCAACGCCTCCGCGCAGCAGCTGGCCCTGCTGCTCGGTCAAAACCACCCCGACCCGGCATGGCTGCAACCCGGCACACCACCTGAACTGGGTGCATGGCAACTCGACAGCGCCCCGGCCGACCTGGTGCGTACGCGCCCCGAGATTGCCCGCGCCGAAGCGGATGTGCTGCAGGCTGCCGGAGCACAGGCACTGGCCCACGCCGACCTGTTTCCCAGCATCGGTCTCGGTGGATCGATCGACTGGGCCACCGATATCAACAACAACAAGAAACATCCCAGCACCCCCAATGCCATCGACTCACTGGGTCCGGTGATCAATATCCCGCTGTTCGACTGGGGTATCCGGCTGGCCGCCAAGCACGCCAAGGATCACGAGCTGAAAGCCAGCGTGCTGGCTTACCGGCAGGCGGTTCTGCAAGGTGTAACCGAAGCGGAAGCCGCGCTCGGTAGCGTGCAGCAACAACAGCAACGTGAACAGCAGAGTCTGCTCGCATGGCAAGCACTGCAACGCGTCGACCAGACCACGCAGACACGCGTCGACCTGCACCTGGGCAGTCCGCTCGATCGCGCCGAAAGCCAGGTCGCCGCCGATCAGGCCGCGATCGAACTGGCCGATGCCCGTGCCGGGCACAGCCTCGCTTACGTGGCGTTGTTCAAGGCACTCGGCGGCGCGCCATTGCCGACAGCTGACGAAATGGGCACACCACCACCGGAAACGTCATCCGGGGGCAGCACGGACAAGGTGCATCGCTGATGGTGGCCCTTGCACGCAAGACGCTGATCTACGAGTGGCGACGCTTTCTGCCGGCGATGCTGGCGGTCGGTTTCGCCGGCTTGCTGCAGCTGCTGCAGATCGCACTGGTACTGGGCATCTTCGGCAGCACCAGCCTCTATATCACCGGCTCATCGGCCGATGTCTGGATCGGCTATCCCGGTACCCAGAGCGTGGGTTCGGGCCGAAACATCGATGCCGACGTGGAATCGCGCATCCTGATGGATCCGGCCATCCAGCGCGTCGAGCCATATATCTGGGTCGACGGTGACTGGCGCGGCCCACGCGACACCGGCGGCGTCTCGGTGTTCGTTTCCGGCATCGACACGAGCCCCGACGGCCTGATGTTCTCCAAGGCACTGCCGGCCAACCTGCGCGCACGGCTGGCGGAGCCGGATGCGGTCGTCGTCGACCGTTCGGTGCTGGACCAGCTCGGCGTCGGCATCGGCCAGACCGCCACCATCAACGGCCACCAGGTGCGCGTGGTCGGCATCAGCAGCGGCCTGCGCGCGCTGGGTGGCGTCAACGTGCTGTGCTCGCTGGATACCGCGCGTCAGCTGGATGAGGATCCGGCTGACAGCGGACCGACCTATCTGGTCGCCAAACTGCACGATCCGTCCCAGGCCGATGCGGTCGCCATCCGGCTGCGTGGTGGTACCGCGTTCGGTCCCTATACCACCTGGAGCGCCAAGGATTTCGCGAAAATCTCGGTGCGCTACTGGCTGTTCGACACCGGCGCCGGCGCCGGCGTGCTGTTCCTGGCTGGCATCGTGTTCCTGGTCGGCGCGGTGATCACCAGCCAGACCCTGATCGCTGCGGTCAACGGCTCGGTGCGCGAATACGCCACGCTCAATGCGCTGGGCGTCGGCGTCGGCGCCTTGCGCAAGGTGGTGCTGGAGCAGGCGTTCTGGGTCGGCGCGCTGGGCCTGCTCGGCGCCGGGCTGCTCGGCATCGTGCTGATGATGCTGGCACGCAGCCAGGATGTGCCGGTGGTACTGACCGTACCTGCGGCGGTGGCCTGCATCCTGCTGGTGATGGGTCTCGCCGCCGTTTCCGGATTGGCCGCCATGCGCGCCCTGCGCCGCGCCGACCCCGCCACCTTGCTGAGGTAGTCGTGATGCCCACTGCCACTGCAGCAGCACAGACACGCGCACCGGCCCTGCTGGCCGAAGGCATCAGCAAGGCCTTCATGTCCGGCCATCAGCGCACACAAGTGCTGGACGGCCTCACGCTGAGCCTCGATGCCGGCGAACTGACCCTGATCTCCGGTCCTTCCGGTTGCGGCAAGAGCACCCTGCTGGCGATTCTCAGCGGCCTGCAGAAGGTCGACAGCGGTCGCGTGCGTGCGCTGGGCAGCGAACTGGGCCAGCTCGACCTGCGTGCACTGGAGCGCTTCCGCCTGCAACACACCGGTTTCGTGTTCCAGGGTTTCAACCTGTTCCCCGCACTGAGCGCGTTCGAGCAGGTCGAGTTGCCGTTGAACCACATGGGCCTGTCACGCAATGAAGCACGTCGCCGCGCACAGCAATCGCTGGAGGAAGTCGGCCTGGCGCATCGCATGCGCCTGCGGCCGTCCGAACTGTCCGGCGGCGAGAAGCAGCGCGTGGCGATCGCACGTGCGCTGGCCAAGGAGCCGGAGCTGCTGTTCGCCGACGAGCCGACCAGCGCACTGGACGCCGCCAACGGCCAGATGATCATCGACATCCTGCACCGGATCGCGCGCACTCATGGCACCACCGTGCTGTGCGTCAGCCACGATCCACGTCTGGTCGTCCACGCCGACCGCGTCCTGGCGATGGAGGACGGCCGCATTCTCAGCGACCAGCGTCCACCCACGCCGGCCGCGCAAGACAATGGAATCCCATCATGAAGTCGCCCCTGTTTCCCGCGCCACTGCACCCGCATGCCACGCTACTGATCCGCCTCGGCTGCGTGGCCGTAGCCATGTCATGGCTGCTGGCCGCCTGTTCGAAGTCTGCCGATACGCCCAGCAGCGCCACCGCCCAGCCCGCTGCCACATATACCGCCGTGGCACGCGGCCGGATCGATATCGAAGGTGGCCTGTTGAACCTGTCGATGCCCCGCGAAGGCACCCTCGCCAAGGTCGCCGTGCGTGAAGGCGACCACATCAAGCAGGGGCAGCTGCTCGCCATGCTGGATATCGAGCCGGCAACGCTCGCAGTGGATGCCGCGCAGACCCAGCTGGAACAAGCCCAAGCACAGCTGAAGCTGCTTGCCGTCAAACTGGCGGCGGCCCAGCAGCGCGCCCAGCGACTGGCTGCCGCCGTCGCCGCCGGCGCCGGCGACGGCCAGAGCGCCGACGACGCACGCGAAGCCGTCGCGCAGCTCGATGCCGAACAACAGGCCGATCGCGCCGCGCAGGACATGGCCAGCCAAAAACTGGATGAAGCCCGTTATGAACTGAAGCAGCGCAGCCTCCTCTCGCCGTTCGACGCCGAAGTGGTGCGCGTACTGGCCCAGCCCGGCGCCAGCGTCTCGCCCTCTTCCGGACCGCTGTTCACCCTGCTGCCGCAGAAGCCGCGGATCGTGCGTGCCGAACTCAATGAGAGTTTCGTCGGGGCGATCCAGCCCGGCATGCAGGCCGAGGTGGTCGCCGATGGTGGTCGCGACAATGCCCGCTGGAGCGCGCACGTGCTGCGCATCGGCAATGTCTACGGGCCGGCCACGCTGGAGAACGACCCGCAGATTCGCGCCAACGCGCGCACCGTGGAGTGCGTGCTGGCGTTTGACCAGCCACAAGATTTACGTATCGGCCAGCGCGTGATCGTGCGCTTCGGCGCCGCTGCGCCGAAGGTTCAGGCCACCTCGAAAGACTGAAGAAACCGCGATCTGCGACGCTTTAGCGTATCAAGGACCGTTATCGATCAACGCGATGACGGCCTCCAGTACAGGGCAGGCGCGTGATCCAGCAAACTGATTTCTTCTTCGAAGGTGGGCGCAGCGGCGTACTGCTGATCCATGGCCTCACCGGCACGCCGATGGAAATGCGACTGCTCGGCAAGGGCCTGAACCGTGCCGGCTTCACCGTGCACGGCATGCAGCTGGCCGGCCACTGCGGCAACGCCGAAGACCTGCTCGCTACCGGCTGGCACGACTGGTATGCCAGCGTGGAAAAGGCCGCCGACGAGATGCTCGGCAAGGTCGATCATCTCTTTGTCGGTGGCCTCTCGATGGGCGCGCTGCTGGCGCTGAAACTGGCCGCGGATCGGCCACAGCAGGTCGCCGGTGTCGGCGTGTATGGCGCAACCTTCCGTTACGACGGCTGGAGCATTCCGTGGCTGGCGCGGCTCTCGTTCCTGCTGCCGCTGCTGAAGAAACTCGGCATCGGCCGCAACCGCAGCTTCATGGAACAGCCGCCGTACGGCATCCGCGACGAGCGCCTGCGTGCGCAGGTCAGCACCGCGATGCTCAGCGGCGACAGCGCCGCCGCCGGCCTGCCCGGCAACCCGTGGTATTCGCTGGCCGAGATGTATGGCCTGGCTGCCGAAGTGCGCAGCCAGCTGCCGCAGGTGACTGCGCCGTGCCTGGTCGCGCACGCCAGCGAAGACGATGTGGCCAGCCTGAAGAATGCCGAACTGGTGATGCGTGAAGTCAGCGCTCCGGCCGAGCTGCTGCTGCTCAAGGACAGCTACCACATGATTACCATCGACAAGGAACGTCGCACCCTGATCGATCGTTCCGCTGCATTCTTCGACAATATTGCCGCGGGCAACGGCATACAGCGTGTCGCTGCCTGATGACACCGGTGGCGGGTTCCATTTCCTCCCTGGTGGCCGGCCTGTGGCTGCTCAACATCGTGCTCGACACCGGTGGCCAGCTGGCGTTCAAGGCAGCAGCCGGAGACGAGGATGCCGGTGACGGCATCGCGCGCTGGAAGCATATGGCGTCGAGGCCATGGCTGTGGCTCGGCATCAGCTGCTATGTGATCGAATTCCTGGTGTGGATCGCGTTCCTGTCGCTGATCCCGCTGTCCGAGGGCGTGCTGCTGGGTTCGATCAACATCGTCGCGATCATGGTCGCCGGACGCTTCCTGTTCGGCGAGAAGCTGACCCGACTGCGCGTCACCGGGATTCTGCTGGTGACACTCGGCGTGGTGATCGTGGGAGTCGGCGGATGAAACGCTTCTACCTGATCGGGTTCCTGCTGCTGATGGGTTTCGACACCCTCGCGCAGATCAGTTTCAAATACGCAGGTACCCAGGCGCTGCCGGTCGCTGCCAGCCTCGAATGGGTGTTGCGTGTGTTTGGCCAGCCGTGGGTCTACGGCGCCGTGATCGGCTACATCGGCGCCTTCTTCACTTGGATGGCCCTGCTCAAACACGCACCGATCGGCCCCGCGTTCGCCGCTTCGCATCTCGAAGTGGTGTCGGTGATGCTGCTGTCGATCTGGCTGTTCGACGAACACCTCAACACCGCCCGCGTGCTGGGTGCGATCGCGATCATCGCCGGCATCGTCTGCCTGGGCATGGCCGAAAGTCGCGAGCACGTGCCCGAGAACGAGCCGGCTCCTGCCGAAATCTGAGCACTGGTCAAGCTGCGCGCATGCTGCCCCGTCGCCCTCACGAACTGCCACCTACCGCCGGCCTGCCGCTGCGGCTGGGTGACCTGCGTCCAGGCGCAGCAACCTTGGCTGCCGACATCGCCGCGCAACTAGGCACCTCGCCGTTGCAACTGGAATGCTCCGGTACCGCGTCGCTGCTGATCGCGCTGACGACACTGCATGAGCTGCAGCCGCAGCGCAGTCGCATCGTGGTACCCGCGTTCACCTGTCCGCTGGTGGCGATCGCTGTACAACAAGCCGGCCTCGAATTGCAGTTGTGCGATCTGCGCGCCGGCCACTACGACATGGATCCGGTCGCGCTACGGGCCGTCTGCGATGAACGCACGCTGGCGATCATTCCCACCCATCTGGCCGGCCGCGTCGCCGATGTCGACGATGCGCTGGCGGTCGCCAACAACGTCGGCGCGTATGTGATCGAGGATGCCGCGCAGGCCTTGGGTGCACGCCGCGATGGCTGCAGCGTGGGCTTGGCCGGTGATATGGCTTTTTTCAGTCTGGCGGCCGGCAAGGGGCTGTCGATTTACGAAGGCGGCCTGCTGCTGGCTCGCGACCCGGAGCTGCACGCGCATCTTGCGCGAACCGCTGCACGCATCGTGCCCCGCCGTTTCGGTTGGGAGTGGAAACGCAGCCTCGAACTGCTCGGCTACGCTGCGCTGTACCAGCCGCGTGGCCTGCGGCTGGCCTATGGCAATCCCCTGCGCCGTGCCCTGCGCCGCGGCGATCCGGTGGCCGCGGTGGGCGACGATTTCCCGTTGGCGATTCCCCTGCACCGCGTCGGCCGCTGGCGTCAGGCGGTAGGCACGCATGCCGCCGCGCGCTTGCCGGCGTTTCTCGATGAGCTGTCTGCGCAGGCACAACGCCGCCTGCCACGGCTGCGCCGGATCGACGGCATCGAGGTACTCGATGATCCTGCCGGCGCACAGGGCACCTGGCCATTTCTGCTGCTGTTGCTACCCGATCAGCAACGCCGCGATGCTGCGCTGACCGAGTTGTGGTCATCCGGACTGGGCGTCAGCCGACTGTTCATCCATGCCCTGCCCGACTACGCCTACCTCGCCAGTGTGGTGCCGTCGCAGGACGTGCCGCACGCCCGCGATTTCGCGGCGCGCAGCCTGAGCATCAGCAACAGCCCATGGGTGAGTGATGACGACTTCGAGACGATCTGCCACACGCTGGAAGCCGTGCTGAGCTGAGTGTCAGCCAGCCGCTGCCGCAATCGCCGACAGCAATTGCAGGTTGAGCGCATGCTGCTGCGCCTGCCAGCCCGCCAGCTGCGCCGGATCGATCTCGGGCTGCTCGTCCATCGCCGACAGCCTGCGCTTCCACCAGCTCTGGTAGCGGTAATGCGAGACCTCGCCGTTGATATCGCTGCCGACCATGCCGTTGCGCAAGCTGTCGATCATGGCCAGAGCATGATTCGTGAGCAGCCGACCTTGGTCCCAGTTGGTATGCGCCACTTCCGGCGCAAATGCATCCTTGTCGATCGACAGGTAACTCGGCGCGGTCTGCGTGCGTTGCGATTCGACGAACGCATCGACCATCGCCTCGGGTGTATCGAAGCCGCGGAACGCGTGTGCCAGGCCGAGCCGGCGCGCCCAGCGCGTGTCCACCCCCATATTCCAGTAGGTGAGCTTTCCGCGCAGCAGGGGCGTCAGGTAGTTCTCCCACGCATGGCCACCGCCGATATCGGCCGAGGTGATGCCGAGCACATGCACATGACTGACCGTGGGCAGCATCGCGACGCGGCGCACCCATGAACCGCAATGCACGCCGAACGGAAAGCGCATGTTGTCCGGATGGTTGTCGAGCACGACCACCTGCATCGGCGTACCCGGCTGCAGGCGTGCGATCAGCGGCCAGCTCAGATGATGGAAGTCGCCGCTGCCCATGAACACGGTGCCGTATTCCGCCGGCAGCAGTTCGTCGAGCATCGCGCGGAAGCGCCGCATCGTCGGCAGTGAACAGCCGAAGCGGATCGACTCCTGCCAATGCTCCAGCGGCAGCACCAGTCGATCGGGCAAGGGCCCGACCGAACGGTCGATGTCGAGTACGACAGGTCGGTTCGCGAGGTTATTCATCGGTGGCCTCCGTGGCCGCCTGCCAGTTGCGGTCGCTTTCGAAATGACTGCCGAGCCGGCGCAGCAGCGCACGCAGCAGTGGATTGCGGGCATATACCGCATGTCGCGTGAAGGTCATGCTGGCACCGAGGAAGGATTTCACCTCGGGATCGGTCCAGCCGGCCACGTAATGGCTGAGGCCACGCTCGCGCGCGTAGTCGAGGTTATGCATCCAGCTGACAAAATACAGGTTGTGCTCGCGTGCCTGCGGATAGGCAAAGCCGACGTACTTGTCGATCAGCTTGCCGCCATGCTCGTAGCAGAGGTTCCAGCCAATCATCTGCCCGGCATGGCGATAGACGAACACCACACCGTTGCTGCCGGCATCCTGCAGTACCTCGCGGAAGAACGCCGCGCTCAGTCGGTCAAAGTGGATTTCGCTCTGCGCATACACGTTGTCGAACAGCGCATAGAACTCCGCCAGCATTGCCTCATCATGGAAGCGTGCATCGCCCGTGCGCACCGCTTCGACCTCGAGATCGGCGCGCGAGCGCAACTTGCGCCGGATATTCTTCCGCCGTCCGGACGACAGCCGCGCGAGGTATTCGTCGCCGGAGGCGAAGTCGATCGGCACCCACGCCAGCGCCTGGCCCTCCAGCAACACATAGCCTTCACGTTCACAGGCAGCGGCGAATTCACGCGCATACGCGTTGTCGACGTCGCTGAGCAGCGGCGAATCCTGCGCGATGTCCTTCACGATCATCAGCTTGCATTCACGTCCATACGCCGTCTTGAGACCTTGCGCCAGCGCGGCCGGCGTCACGTTCGACGGCAACGGCGCGTATTCCGACACCGTGGTACCGGCGAAACGCGTGCGCCAGCGCAGCAGGCGCCCCCACCGGCGATACAGCGGCAGACGCGTCACACGGCGGCGCAGCGCATCGTCTGCCGTGGTCAACAGGTCGAACGGCGCCACAAAAGCCGGCATGCCCTGCGGCGACAGCTCGACACCGAACCCGATCGGTGGCTGTGCCATGAAGTGCGCCAGCAGTGCATCCGGCTCCAATTGGGAGATGAAAGGCATAGGTAAGCCAATTTGCCTAGACTGGTGATTATGTAAGATTGTCGTCTACAGCCAGGAACCCGCTCATGACCGATACGACCCAGCAACAGCTTTTCGACATCATCGCCAAGCAGGCCAAGATCGATGTGGCGATCATCAAGCCGGAATCCACCCTCAAGGACCTGGGCATCGCCTCGCTGGAGGCGATCGAACTGATCTTCGACATCGAGGAACACTTCAACATCACCTTCCCCGACCAGCAGGGCGCCAACTTCGACAGCGACACGGCGCAGAGCCTGGTCGACGCGGTGCAGAAGGCACTGGATGAAAAAGCTGCCGCGGGCGAAGGATCGAAGTAATGTCGACCGTTTCGATGCGTCGCGTGGTGATCACCGGCATGGGCGCGATCAGCCCGCTCGGCGTCGGTGCCGAGGCATTGTGGCAAGGTCTGCGCGAAGGCCGCAGCGGCATCGGTCCGCTGCGCCATCCGGACGCCGAACGTCTGCGCGTGAAGATCGCCGCACAAGTACCGGCGAGTTTCGATCCGGCAGCGAATATCGACGAGCGCATCTTGCCGATGCTCGACCGCACCTCGGAATTCGCGCTGCATGCGGCACGCGAGGCGATTACGCAATCCGGATTGGACTTCCGCCAGGACGGACTCGGCGTGCGCACAGCCGTCGTGGTCGGCACCGGCGTCGGCGGCGAGACCACCCAGGACGAACAGAGCCGACGGCTGTACGCCGAGAATTCCCAGCGCGCGCATCCGCTCACCATCGTGCGCCTGATGACGAACGCGTCGGCCAGCCAGATCAGCATCGCCTATGGCCTGCGCGGTCCCACCTATGCGGTGGCCAGCGCCTGCGCCTCGGCGAACCACGCGATCATCCAGGCCGCACAGATGATCCGCTACGGCATGGCTGATGTCGCCATCACCGGAGGCACCGAAGCCTGCATCACGTACGGTGCCTTGCGCGCGTGGGAAGCCATGCGCGTGCTGTCCGATGACACCTGCCGTCCGTTCAGTGCAAACCGGCGCGGCCTGGTGCTTGGTGAGGGCGCCGGCATCTTTGTGCTGGAATCGCTGGAACATGCGCAAGCGCGCGGTGCGATGATCCTGGCCGAACTGGCCGGTAGCGGCATGACCGCGGATGCCACCGATATCGTGATGCCCAGCGCGGAAGGTTCCTCCGCGGCGATGAGCCACGCGCTGGCCGACGCCGGCCTCGCCCCGCAGGACGTCGACTACATCAACGCCCACGGCACCGGCACGCTCGCCAACGATGCCACCGAGACCAAGGCGATCCGCCTCGCGTTCGGCGCACATGCCGATCGTCTTGCGGTGTCCTCGACCAAGTCGATGCACGGCCATGCGCTGGGCGCCTCCGGTGCGCTGGAACTGGTCGCCGTCATCGGTGCCTTGCGCGACAGCGTGGTGCCGCCCACGGCGAACCTGGACAAGGCCGATCCGGCCTGCGACCTGGATTACGTGCCGAATGTCGCGAGGGAGATACCCGTGCGTGCCGCGCTGAGCAACTCGTTCGCGTTCGGCGGACTCAACGCGGTCCTGGCGCTCAAGCGCGCTCCGTAACGGCATTTCACCCTGCAACAAACAAAAGAACCCGGCGACAAGTCGCCGGGTTCTTTTTGCGCGTGGTCCACGCGCGGCCGACATCAGCCCTTCTTGGCTTTGGTCAGCAGCTGATCGAGCAGCGAAATCGCCAGATCGATTTCTTCGTGCGTGATGTCCAGCGACGGCGCGAACGTGATCACGTTCTTGTACCAGCCGCCCACATCCAGCACGAGGCCGATCTTCTTGCCGTTGTGCTCAAGGTCGCCAGCCAGGCCGATATCGACCATCTTGTCGAGCAGTTCCTTGTTCGGCGTGAAGCCGTCGTCGGTGCAGATCTCGGCGCGCAGCGCGAGGCCGAGGCCGTCGACATCGCCGATTTCCTTGTGCTTCTTCTGCAGGTCGCGCAGGCCGTCGAGGAAATGCGCGCCTTTCTTCGGCACCGTGGTCTCGTAGTCCAGCTCGTAACCCATCTTGATCACTTCCAGACCCAGCGCGGTACCGAGCGGGTTGGAGTTGAACGTGGAATGGGTCGAGCCCGGCGGGAAGACCGTCGGATTGATCAGCTCTTCGCGCGCCCACAGGCCGGACAGCGGATTCAGGCCATTGGTCAGCGCCTTGCCAAACACCACGATGTCCGGCGTCACACCGAAATTCTCGATCGACCACAGCTTGCCGGTACGCCAGAAACCCATCTGGATTTCGTCGGACACCATCAGGATGCCGTACTTGTCGAGCACCTTCTTCAACCCCTTGAAGAAGCCCGGTGGCGGGATCACGTAACCACCGGTGCCCTGGATCGGCTCGACGTAGAACGCGGCGTATTCGCACTGGTTCGTCTTCGGGTCCCACACGCCGTTGTATTCGGTCTCGAACAGGCGCTCGAACTGGCGCACGCAGCTGTCGGAATACTCTTCCGGCGTCATGCCCTTCGGGCGACGGAACGGATACGGGAACGGCAGGAACATCGCGCGTTCGCCGAAATGGCCGAAGCGACGGCGATAACGATAGCTCGAGGTGATCGACGACGCGCCCAGCGTGCGGCCGTGATAACCGCCCTCGAACGCGAACATCAGGCTCTTGCCGTTGCTGGCGTTGCGCACGATCTTCAGCGAATCCTCGATCGCCTGCGCACCACCGACGTTGAAGTGCACGCGGCCGTCGAGGCCGAACTTCTTCTTCGCGTCCAGCGCCACCGTCTTGGCCAGCTCGATGCGGGTCTGGTGCAGGTACTGGCTCGCGACCTGCGGCAGGCGATCGATCTGATCCTTCAGCACGTTGTTTAGGCGCTGGTTGCCGTAACCGAAGTTCACGGCCGAGTACCACATCTGCAGATCGAGGAACGGCGTGCCGGCGGTGTCGAACATGTAGCTGCCTTCGCCGTGACGGAAGATCTTCGGCGGGTCCACGTAATGCACGGTGTCGCCGAACGAACTGTACTTCGCCTCGTCGGCGAGCAGCTGCGCGTCGTCGATGAAGCCGGCGGCGGTCTTGTCGATTTTCATGGGGAAAGATCCGGAATGATTCGGGGTGTCAGAAAGAGAAACAATGCACCGCGTGATCAGGCAAGCGCGGGCGCATGCTCATGATGCCAATGGCTGACCAGGCTGCCGTCAAGCAGCTTCGGCAGGAACTCCAGCGCATCCTCGAAGCCGGTGATCGGCACGTAGTCGATGCCGGTAGTGCGGCAATGCTCGATCAGGCGATGCTTGGCGAACACGAAGTCGACGCGGTCGGCCGCGCAGAAATCCGAAGCGCCGTCGCCGATCAGCAAGGTCTTCGCACCGGTCTGGCGTGCCTGCGCCACGCAAGCGCACTTGCAGGTACCGCTGCGGCAACCGTCTGCCTGGAACGGTGAGGTCAGCTGCCACTGCTTCGGCGGCTGCGCCGGCGACAGGTGGTTCGCTGCCAGCGGCAGGTTGTCCAGGCCATAACGCCCGAGAATCTGGTGGATCGCGTAGTCGAGACCGTCGCTGACGATGCGGATCGGCACGTTCAGTTCGCGCGCCTTCGCCACGAAGCCCGGAAACGCGTGGTCGATCCACAACCCGGCCAGGTGCGTATCAAGCTCCGTGCGGGTCATCTGCAGCAGGTCGACCTGGCCGGACATGCATTCGCGCGAACCAATGCGGCCGGCGCGCCAGTCCTGCTCCAGCACTTCCCAACCGGGACGGCCGAAACGGTCAAGCAGGGAGTCGATCACGTCTTCGACGGAGATGGTGCCGTCGAAATCACAGAGGATGGTCCAGCCAGACACGGACATCAGGGGGAGCTCGCACTAATAACGATACTGCATAGGGTAGAAACGCTGCCTTTCGGCGCCCTTTCCCTTGCCCGACTCCGGCCAAACCGGATTCGTCGACCCTCCGCATGCGATCCGCCACAGATTCACGCCAGCGTGAACGGATGGCATCAGGCCGCGCCCGGACGCCGCAGGGTCAGGCCAATCAGTATCGGCATCACCAGCAGCACCACCGGGTACTGCAACACCAGCCCGGCGATGATGGCGATGGCCAGCGGCTGCTGGATGCCCGAACCCTGGCCGATCGCCAGCGCCAGTGGCAGCAGGGTGAGGATCGCGGCGAGCGCGGTCATGGTGATCGGGCGCAGGCGATTCTGGCTGGCCACGCGCAGCGCGGCGTGCGGCTCCATGCTTTCGGCCACGGCCACGTACTCGGACACATAGAAGATCGCCATCTCGGTGGCGATGCCGATGACCATGGTCATGCCCATCATCGCCGTGATGTTCAGGTCGACGCCGCTCAGCCATAGCGCGATGAATACGGCCGTCGAGGAAAACAGCGAACAGCCGATCACGATGGTCGCCAGCCACAGGCGGCGATACAGGAACATCAGCAGGATGAATTCGGCTACGAGCGCCGCGGCAAACACCTTGCCCAGGCCGACGAAGGCGATCTGCTGCTGCTGATACAGGCCGCCCAGCTCGTAACGCACGCCCGGATCGAGCATGCCCGGCTGCGCCAGCCGTTTCTTCACGTCGGCGATGCCGGCACCGATGCCGCGTCCGTCGATACGTGCCGTCACTGCCACCATCGGTTGCAGGTCCTCGCGCGAGATCTGCGGCTGGCCGCTCACCGGCACGATGCTCGCCACCCGTTGCAGCGGAAATACGTGCCCATCGGGGGCACGGATCGGCAAGCGTGCCAGTTGCGGAATCCGCCACTGCGTCGCGCCAGGCATCCATACACGCACACCGACGCTCTTGCTGACCTGGGGCAATTGCGTGGCGACAACGCCCGACATGGCCTGGTCGACTGCCTGGGTCACCGCATCGGCCGTCACCCCCTCGAACGCCGCCTTGTCCACGTCGACCCGCACGTCCAGCGCGTCGCCCGCCAGCTGCACGCCATCCTTGATGTCGACCACGCCGGGAATGTCCGCGATCGCCTTCGCCACCTTCCGCGCCTGCGCGTCGAGCCGATCCGGATCGGCACCGTAGAGCTTGATCTCGATTGGTTCCGGCACCGCGGTGAGATCGCCGATCAGATCCTCCATCAGCTGCGCCAGCTCGATGTCCACGCCGGGCACGCTGCTCTCGATCCGGCTGCGCACGTCACTCATCACCTCGTCGGTGGCGCGGGCGTGGTCCGGTTTCAGGCGCACGAAGAAATCGCCGTGGTAGGACTGTCCCAGATCGCCGCCCAGGCCAGTGCCCAGCCGGCGCGAAAAGGTATCCACCTCCGGCGTCGCACGCAGGATCTGCTCGATCTCACCCACCTGGCGTGAGGTTTCCGGCAGCGAGGTACCCGGCGCGGTGTAGTAGTCCATCACGAAGCCGCTTTCGTCCACCGCCGGCATGAAACCGGTCGCCACGCGCTGATAGGCCACGTAGCCGAGCACCAGCAAGGGCAGCAGCACCACGATCAGCCACAGCGGCCGACGTGACAAGCCATCGTAAAGCGGCGCATGGACACGACGCAGCAGGCTGCCGCGATCCGATTCGGGGTCATGCCAGCGCGTGAAGTCGACCAGCTGCCGTGCCATCAGCGGCACGATCAACGCGGTCATCAGCCACGACACGACCAACGCGCAGGCCATGGTGACCGACAGCGCCTTCGAGAACGCGCCGGTGACACCGTCGAGGAAACCCAGCGGGATGAACACGATCAGCGTGGCCAGGCTGGAGCCGGACAGCGGCAACATGAATTCGCGCGCCGCCGGCAGCACCGCGTCCGCTCCTGTCGCACCACGAGCGTCCGCATGCACGGCGCCGGCACGACGCGCGATGTGTTCGACCATCACGATGACGTCGTCGATCACCAGCCCCACCGCCGCGGCGATGCCGCCCAGCGTCATGATGTTGAAGCTCATCCCCATCACGCGCAGCAGCAGCACCGTCACGGCGAGCGTGGCCGGCACCACCAGCATGGTGATCAGCGTCACGCGCAGGCTGCGCAGGAACAGCAGCATCACCGCCGCCGCCAGCAACAGGCCGATGATCACTGCATCGCGCACGCTGGCGGCGGATTGCGTGACCAGCTCGCTCTGGTCGTACCAGTTTCGGATCTTCACTCCGGCCGGCAAATGAAAACCGGCCAGCCGGGCGCGTACCTGCTGCGCGATGTGCACCGCATTGCCGTCGGGCTGTTCGTAGACATTGAACAGTACGGCCGGACGGCCATCCTCGGAGACCTTGATCCATTGCGGCACGTAGCCGGTGTGCACAGTCGCGACATCCGACAACTTCAGCCAGCCCTTCGCATCGCTCTTCACCACCACGTTGCGGATCGCGTCGATGCCGTGCAGCGAATGATCGGCCACCACCAGGTAGAGCTTGTTGTGATCCTGCACGCGGCCAACCGCCTGCAGCGTGTTGGCGCTGGCTACTGCTGCAGCCAGATCGCTGAGCGCCAGACCATGCTGGGCCAACCGCTGCGGATCGGCCTCGACCTGCAACTCCGCGGTTTCGCCACCTTGCACGTCAACCCGGGCCAGCCCTGGCACCGAGGCCAGCAGCGGCACGATCTGATACTGCGCGACATCGCGCAGGGCCACCGGCGACAGCGTGTCGGACCGCAATGCATACGAGATGATCGGAAACACGGTCGGGTCCATCCGCCGCACGTCGTAGGTACTGCCGGTCGGCAGGCTGGGCAGCGCGCGCGCGATCGCCGAATCGACCAGCAGGGTGGAAGCGGTCATGTCGCGCCCCCACCCGAAATCAATCGAGATCTGCGCCGAGCCACGCGTGGTCTCCGAACGCAGACCGACCACGCCGGGCACCGTGCGGATCGCCTCCTCCACCGGCCGCGTCACCATCAGCGCAGTCTGGTCGGCCGGACGGTCGCCGGCGTCAAGATCGACTACCACGCGTGGAAACGAGACCTGCGGAAACAAGCCCACCGGCAACGAGATCGCACTGATCAGGCCGGCAAGAGTAAGCGCCAGCGCCACCACGGCCATGGTGCGCACGTGCCGGGCCAGCCATGTCGAATAACTCACTTCGCCGGCTCCGCCGTGGCGCTGTGCACCGCCATGCCATCGTCCAGCTGGGTGTTGCCCACCACCACCAGCGGGCGCTGCGGATCGAGTTCGCCGGACACCACGGTGACGGTATCGGACTCGCCGACGATCCTGACTGCCACCTTCACTGCCTTGCCATCGGCGACCTGGAATACTTGCCAGGCATCACCGTCGCCGACCAGCGCATCACGCGGCACCAGCCAGCCCTGCCATTGCCCGATGGCGATATCAGCGCGATAACCCGCGCCCACGACGACCGCGCCAGTCGGCACGATGTCGGCGTCGAGCAGGTGGGTATGCGCATCGAGCATGCCGGCGACGCGCTTCACCACGCCACTCACCGTAGCCCCCGATCCCAGCGGGACCAGGTTCGCGCGATCGCCAACGCTGACCGGATGGGCAGCATCCGGCTCGATCCCGACACTGACCACGACACCATCGCCGCGCGCCATCGCGAGCAGCGGAGCACCGGCCTGCAGCACGTCACCCTGATTCGCCACGACCGTGCTGACGATGCCGTCATAAGGCGCTCGCAGCATGAATACCGCTTCGTCACCCTGCTGCTTGCGCAAGGCATCGAGGGTCGAACGCGCATCGCTCAGCGCCTTGTCGGCTTGCGCCAGCTGGTCGCGCGTAGCCAGTTGCTGGCTCAGCAACTGTTCTGTGTGGACACGTTGGGTGCGCGCCAGCTCCCATGCCGTCTGCGCCTGCCGGTAGGTCGCCACGACGGCAGGTGCCAGTGCAAAACTCAACAGCGGCTGGCCACGCTTGACGACGGCACCGGCGGCAACCTCGAAGTGCTCTACCGATCCTTCTGCCTGCACGCTGAGGGTGGTGGCTGCGTCGAGCGCTGGCGCCGCCGTGCCGTACGCGCTCACGATCTCGGGCAGACTGCCATGACGGGTTGGCTGCGTGGTGACCAGGGCGCTGACCTTGTCACCCTGCTCGGCAGCATCGCCCTGCCCGCCCGCGCATGCAGCAAGCAGGCAGGCCAGGGTCACGGGCGCGAAAAAGCGCAGATACATGCTCATGGTGCGATGACATCCTGGGGAAGGGAGGCAGGCATGCCGGCACCGACCAGGGTGTCGATGGCCACCTGTTGCTCGAGCACGGCCTTTTCCAGCGCGATCGCTGCCGATTGCCGTGACTGTGCCGCCGCCACGAGATCGACGTAGCCGCGCAGATCGATCAAGCCGGCTTGCCAGGCGTGCTCGGCGTGCGCGACATCATTCGTGGCCCCACGCAGTGGCGGCTGCAAGGCTGCCAGTTGCGCACGCGCCTGCACCTGCTCGGCCAGCAGGGCGTCGATCTCGCCATGCGCAGCATTCAGGCGGTCGCGGTATTCGTCATGCAGTTGCTGGCGCGTGGCCCTGGCGATCGCAATATTGCCCTGGTTGCGGTCGAAGATCGGCAGCTCGAAGCTGATTGCCGGGCCGCCGTTGCGCACCCGGCTGTTGTCCTGCGAGGCGCTGTAGCCGAACGACAAGGTCGGGAACTGTGCCAGTACCGCAGCGCGCAAGGTCGCCTCCTGCGCCTGGTAGCCAAGCTGCAGCGCCACCAGGTCGGGACGCCGGCGCGGGAGGGTTTCCATCTGCTGGCGGATCTCCGTCATATCGGGCGCAGGCAGATCAAGTCGCGTCGGCAGCAGCACGACGGCATCGGGCGCCAGGCCCAGCAGCGCGTTCAGCGCATGTCGTTGACCCAGCAGGCGACGCTGCAGATCGTCCGACGCTGCCTGTGCGTCGGCTGCTGCCGCCAGATCGGGTGCAGCGGTGGCCAGATCGTGGTTGCCATCCGTCACGCTCTGTCGCATGCGGTCGCTACGCTGCTGCAGCAAATCGAGGCTGTGCCGCTGCACTGTGGCCAACTGTTCGCCTTCGACCAGATCGACCACCAGCAACCTGGCCTGACCCACGGTCAGCCATTCCTGCCACAACAGGCTGGCATCGACCTGTGCCGCTGCCGCCTTCGCGGCTGCACGGCGTGGCGCCAGGGTCACCAAGGCCCTGATGTCCTCACTGATACCCGCCGTCCACGCCGTGGAATCACCCACGCCCGAGATCAGATAACCCAGACTGCCATTGAGCGCCGGGTTGGGTAGCAGCCCGGCTTGGAGCATCTGCGCCTGCGCCACCTTGTGCTCCGCGCGGGCACGGCGCAGATCGGGATTGTTGAGCAACACCAGCCGTTCGATTGTCGTGATATCCAGTGTCGTTCTGGCTGCCGGTGCGCCATGCAATTCGGACAGCTGATCCGGCAACTTGCCAGGTCCTGGCAAGGGCAGCGCATGGTAGGTTGCGCAGCCGTTCAGCAATACACCGGCCGACCACAGGCCAAGTCGCGTCGCGAGCTTTCGCGATGCGACGCCGCCCAACTCCAGGCCACGGGTGATTGAACGGGCAGATAGCGACAAACCGGGCTCCAAGATGTCTCGCATTACAGCAGTGGAGACTAACAAGCCTGCCTTAGCAGCTACTTTGCCGAAAGCTTACGCGAAGCATCCGGACAGAACCCGCCGATCCAAGAATGGTCTGAGTAAGCCTTTAGCCCGTCATCCCAGCGAAAGCTGGGATCCAGTGCCATTGCAGGTCACGGAAGACGCTGGATTCCAGCTTTCGCTGGAATGACGGGCAATTCAAACTCTACCTAAGGCGCGCATAAGCCGCCGTCTGCATGCTGGCCAAGCCAAGGCATCCGCCCATCCCCAACCCCAAGGAACCATCCATGCAACCCATGCTGCGCAGCATCCTGCCCGTCACCCTACTGGCCGCAGCGCTCTTGCCGCCGACTGTCCAGGCGGCGTCACAACCACACCCCGACTACAAGGTGCTCTCAAAGCTTGCGCTGGGCGGACAAGGCGGCTGGGACTACCTGAATTTCGACGCACAGCGGCACCACCTCTTTGTCAGCCGCGGTGATCATGTGCTGGTGATCGACGTCGACCAGCACAAGCAGGTCGGCAACATCGCCGATACCCAGGGCGTGCATGGCATCGCGATCGCGCAGGATCTCAAGCGCGGCTTCACCAGCGACGGCAAAAGTGCTTCGGTGACGGTGTTCGACCTGGATTCGCTGCAGACCGTCGCCACGATCAGCGGTACCGGCGAGAAACCCGATGCGATCATCTACGACGATGCCTCGCACCATGTGCTGACCTTCAACGGCAAGAGCGGCAACGCCAGCGTGATCGACCCGATCAAGAACGCGGTGATCGCCACGATCGCGCTACCCGGCAAGCCCGAGTTTGCGGTGTCCGACGGCGCCGGCCATGTCTACGCGAATATCGAGGACAAGTCCGAGCTGGTCCAGATCGACTCGACCAGCAACAAGGTGCTGCACACCTGGTCGCTGGCGCCTTGCGAATCACCCAGCGGGCTGGCCATCGACCGCACCCATCACCGGCTGTTCTCCGTATGCGACAACCAGAAGATGGCGATGCTCGATGCCGACAACGGTCATCTCGTCGCCACCATGCCGATCGGCAACGGACCCGATGCGGTGGTCTTCGATGAGGCAACCGCGACGGTCTACAGCTCCAATGGCGAAAGCGGCACGATCACCGCTGTGCACGAAGACGATCCGGCGCATTTCCGCGTGACGGCCACCATCCCCACCCAGCCCAGCGCACGCACGCTCGCGCTCGATCCGCGCTCGCATCGGCTGTATCTCTCTGCCGCACAATGGGACAAGACCAAACAGGCGAATGGACGTCCAAACATCGTGCCCGGAAGCTTTGCCATCCTCACCGTGGGACAACCCTGAAGTCGCATGACCACACCGCCCCGGCGCATCTGCCGGGGCGTGCTTATGCCTTGGGCAACGGAATCGCGACACGCACCCGCAGGCCCGTGCCAAACGGAGAATCGAGCAACTGGATCGTTGCGCCGTGCAATTGCGCCGCGCGCTGCACGATGGAAAGCCCAAGACCATAGCCTTCGCCGCGACTGCTGGCTTCGCGGTGGAAGCGCGCAAAGACCTGTGCCCGGCGCTCGGCCGGAATGCCCGGGCCATCGTCGATCACTTCCAGCACCGCGTCCTGCGCATCCTTGCCGATCGAAAGCTGCACCTGCCCGCCGGCCGGCACGTGTCGCATGGCGTTCTCGATCAGGTTGCGCAGCAAGGCCGTCAGCGCCGCTTCGTAGCCGTCCACTACCACCGGCTCGCCGCATGGCACATAAGCGAGCTCCACACCACTTTCGGCGATGACCGGCGCCAGCTCCTCGATCACCTCGGCCGCGATCACGGCAAGATCCACCGCAGCATGCTGGCCGGAGGCCACGCCCGACTCCAGTCGCGCCAGCGCCAGCAACTGTTCGACCCGGCGGGCGAGCCCGGCCACCACATGCTGGGCGCTGACCATGCTGGCCGTGGCTTCCGCCGGATCGGTCGTCGCCATGGCGCTTTCGAGATTGATCATCGTCGATGCCAGCGGCGTACGCAGCTCATGCGCCACGTCGGCACTGAAGCGCCGCTCGCGCTCCAGCGCGTCGGCCAGCCGTTCCAGCTGGTCGTTGAGCGCACCCAGCACCGGCTGCAGTTCCACCGGTGCCTGTGCCAGCACGATCGGCATGCGGCTGCCCAGTTCGCGCGACGCCAGTGCGCTGGCCAGCGACTCCAGCGGGCGCAGTCCCCGCTTCACCGCCCAGCCGACCAACAGGGCCAGCAGCGGCAGGCCGATCAGCAAGGGCAGACCATGGTCGAACCACAGCGCACGGGCGATGTCATGGCGACTGTCGTAACGCTCGCCGGTGCGGATCACCACGCCAGCGACCGGGTCGGCCAGGGTGAAGATGCGCCACGTATAACCGTTTTGTTGCACGTCGCGAAAATTGGCGTCGCCAGGCAGTGGCGATGGCAGGCTTGCAAGGTTGACCGTTGCCAGGACCACCCGTCCGTCGTGCCTGAATACCTGGAAGCCCACTTCGGACTCGTAGGTATGGCTATGCCGCGGCAGCACCTGCGTCCGACCCGGCTCGACCGGTACCAGCATGCCTTGAGCGTTGCCACCACGCAGCGAATCGATGCCGGCATGCTCGATCAGCACGTCCAGCGTGCGCGCGGACTGTGCCAGTCGGCCGTCCGACAGCTCATCCACCTCCGCCAACGTGCGCCGAAAACTCAGCAGGCCCAGCGGCAGCAGCACCGCGGCCAGCACCAGCACGATCAGCCAGCGCAACCTGGCACGCAGGCTGGGCAGGATCACTTCGGCTCCCGCGGAATCATGTAGCCGAAGCCACGCACGGTATGGATCGTCTCGAAGCTGAGTTTGCGACGAAGCGTATGCACCAGCACCTCCAGCGCGCTGTTCCCCACGACGTTGTCCAGACCGTACAGGGAATTTTCCAGACTCTCGCGCCGCACCAGCCGGCCGGCGCGCTCCATCAGGATCTGCAGCAGCGAGAACTCGCGCCGGGTCAGCTCGATACGCTGACCACGGAATACCACTTCGGAGGTGCCCAGATCCAGGAGCAGCGCGCCGGCCTCGATCCGGTTGGCCGCCAGACCATGCGTACGCCGGGTCAGCGAACGGATCCGCGCGCACAGTTCGTCGAGGTGGAAAGGCTTGATCAGATAGTCGTCCGCACCGGCATCCAGCCCGCGTACGCGGGCATCCAGGGCATCGCGCGCCGTCATCACGATCACCGGTGTCCTGACATGGGTGTCGCGCGCCGCGACCAGCACGTCCAGTCCATCCATGCCCGGCAGCCCCAGGTCCAGCAGCACCAGATCAGCGGTCTGGTCACGCAGGGCCATCAGCGCCTCGCGACCGTTGCGCAGCCAGGTCACCGTATAGGCCAGCCGTTCCAGCGCACGCTGGATGGCGGCGCCAAGCTGCGGGTCGTCTTCCACCAGAATGATGTGCACCGAAAGCTCCTTCGCCTGATGATGCCGCACACGATGCCGGTGCGGCAGACACCTTTTGGCGATTATCTTGCAGATCGCTTACGAAGCGCTTAAGTGCAGTCGATCCACCGACAATCGCGCGGCGGCTGCACGGCCATGACGGCCTGCACCCCGGGCGATACACTCGGGCATCGTTCAAACCACATCAGGCTCCAAGGAGTCGACATGACCAAACCGCTCGGTGCACTGGTCGCAGCCCTGGCCTTCGCCCTGCTGATGCCTGTCGCCCACGCAGACGAGACGATCGTGTTCCTGCGTCACGGCGAAAAGCCGCCGCTGGGATTGGGCCAGCTCGACTGTCAGGGTTTGAACCGCGCGTTGGCACTGCCGCAGGTGTTGCAGGCTAAATTCGGCACACCTACGGCGATCTATGCGCCCGATCCGGGAACCACCGCGAAGGACAAGGGCGTCGAATACAACTATGTCCGTCCGCTGGCCACCATCGAGCCGACGGCGATTCGGTTGGGCCTGCCGGTCAACACCTCGTTCGGGCTGCGGCAAATCAAGCAGCTTGAGCAGGAACTGCTCAAGCCCTCCTACAGTTCGGCGACGATCTATGTGGCGTGGGAACACAACCTGGCCCAGCTGGCGGTGCAGCAGCTGGTGACCGCTGCCGGTGGCAAGGCGCAACAGGTACCCGACTGGGCCGACGATGATTACGACTCGTTGTACGTCCTGCATGTGAAGTGGCAGAACGGAAAACCTGCTTCGGTGAGTTTCGAGAAAGAAGCCGAGGGGCTGAACCGTCAGTCAGTCGAGTGCCCTGAACCACGCTCCTGAGTGAAGGGCAACAACATCATTCCGCGGCCGAAATATTATTTTTTTTCACCTCCTCGCCAGGAATGACCGCATTCAAAGCTGATGAATTGACCAGGGCAGCTTGACCAATTGATCAAGCTGCCGCGCCGCATTGCAGGTGGGTCAGCCGAGGTGGATCAAAGGTCGATGTTCTTGCGCTGAGCTGCGATTAAGCAGTCCAAGCTTGATCCGCCGGCACGTCCAGTCGTCCACCAGTCATTAAACGTCCAGCGTGGACTGAACTTTTAATGAACCATTGCTGAATTGCAATTGATTGTATTCACCCTGCCCTCAGGCTTTTGCATCCGTTCCCCGTATCGATGCGTACCTCCTTCGTGTCTCCAAGGAAGCGAGATGGCCAAGGGGTCAACGTGAAGATCAGCCATCCGATGTACATGCCATCGCGTCAGATACGCGCGTTGGCAAAACCACCGTTTCTGACTTGCGTCGAACAGATCACACAGGAGCCGCATGCAATCGGGAGCCGCGTGGTGTCGCTTTAGCCTCAAGCCCGAGAGAACTCCGCGGAATTGAATGATTCAATGCGATGAGGTAACCCCATGAAATTGAAATTGAAACCCATAGTTCTGCTCTTGAGCTTGCTGCCCGTAGTTGCGCTGGCATCAAGCCATCGCGAGGCCCCGTTCATCAGCACGATGCCGCAACTCGATGCCAGCGACTTCTACATGTTCATGAGTTACGAAACAGGTCGTGCCGGATATGTGACCCTGCTGGCTAACTACAATCCGTTGCAGGATGGTTACAGCGGCCCGAACTTCCACACGTTGAGCGACCGGGCTGTCTACGATATTCGCATCGACAACACTGGCGGTGCGAAAGCAAATCTCACTTTCCGGTTCACGTTCACCAACACGTACAACAAGCTCGCCGTTCCGACGGGCGCCAGCACGCCAACCACGGTGCCATTGATCAACATCGGCCCGATTACCGCCAGCAATCAGAGCAATCTCAACGTCACCCAGACTTACAAGGTGCAGCTCTTCAGGGACGGCCAAGCGCCTGGCGCACCGATTACCAATTTCACGGGTGGGTCGGACACGTTTATCAAACCGGTAGACAACATCGGCAACAAGTCAATCGCCGACTATGCCACGTATGCCGGCAATTACGTCTACAGCGTCATCATCCCCGGATGTGCGTCGCCTGGCCGCATGTTTGTGGGTCAGCGCAAGGATGGCTTCGTCGCCGATCTGGGCGCGATTTTCGATCTGGTGAATCTCAATCCGCTCGGGGGCGTAGGCTCGACACCGAATGCACTTACCGACAAGAATGTCGACACGCTCGCACTCGAAGTTCCTGTCGCCTGCTTGCGCGATACCGCCGGCGATGCCGTGATCGGTGGCTGGACAACTTCATTCGTGCAGAACAACTGGGTCTTGAGCCAGACCGGCACGCAATCGGATTACTACGCGCCGAACAACTACTTCAGTGAGAATTTCACCCAGGTATCCCGACTGGGTTCGCCGCTGGTCAATGAACTGGTCATTGGTCTCAAGGACAAGGACAATTTCAATGGCAGCATACCGAGCAACGATGCGCAGTTTGCCAGCTATGTGACCAATCCGACGCTGCCGGTTCTATTGAATACATTGTTCGGCACAGCGGCGGTGGTACCAAAGACGCCACGCAATGATCTGGTAAGTGCTTTCCTTACCGGTCTGCCCGGTCTCAATCAGCCGGCCCATGTTGTCCCTTCGGAAGAGTTGCGACTCAACACCACCATCGCACCCACCGCACCAGCATCGCAGAATTATCTCGGTGTGCTCGGGGGAGATCTGGCGGGTTTCCCGAACGGACGTCGTCCCTACGACGATGTTGTCACCATCGCGCTTCGTGTGGTGGAAGGTGCCATTTGCAGCACGACGTTCGGCACCTGTGGCAACGAAACATCCGATCCGAACAACGGTGCGGCTTATACCGACGGCGCGAATTCACCAGGACCAACAGCTGCGACTGAAAACGTGGTGGGCGCCGAGAATGCAGCGGATACCTATCTGGCTGTGTTCCCGTACCTCAACACACCGGTTCCTGGTTCGGTCAACGCAACGGCGCCCAGTGCAGTCAGTGCCAGCGTCCGTCATTGATACCTTGCAAGTTTCCAAGTGATTTTTTGCGGTAAACCGCCTTCGAGCATGACTCCATGAATGACACACACGAAGGCACTCTCGACGAAGTACGGCGCAGTTCATGCTGCGTCGTGCTTCGTCTTTTTTTTCCATTGCTGCTCATGCTGCCAGTTCCACTCGCTGCACAAACGGTTCGGGACGCTCCTTACATTCCTGCCAGTGACAGCGTCGTCCTGCAACTCGTGCCTCCGCAGACTGATCCTCGCGTGCGTCAATTTGATCAACTACGCAGCGACTTCGGTGCCCACCCTCAAGATGCGGCAAAGGCCGTGCTGCTTGCCACAGCCTATGTGGACTATGGACGTTCGACGGGCGATGCCCGCTACCTGGGCCGCGCAATGGCAGTGATTCAGCCATTCCTGGAATCACCGATACCACCTGTTCCGGTCATGCTCATACACGCGACGATTCAGCAAAGCCGGCATTTTTTCCAGGCATCTCGCGACGAGCTTACCCAGATTCTCAAACGTGACCCCGGCAATGTTCAGGCACTCCTGACGTTGGCCACGGTTGCGATGGTTCAGGGCGACCATGCTCTGGCAAACCGCCTATGCGTTGACCTCACCAACAATGCCGGCAATTTCATGGGCATGATCTGTAGCGCCTCATTGCGCAGCCTCAGCGGACAAGGCGCGCAGGCCAATGCACTGTTCTCATATGTGGAGGACCCAGGCCCGAAGGCACCACCTGCCATCGCGGCGTGGATTGAGGGTTTGATGGCCGATAACGCAGCACGCATGGGCCTCGTCGATCAGGCCGACACTCATTTCAAGAAAGCCCTGCAACTGACGCCGGGCGACAACTTTCTCCTAGCCGATTACGGCGAATTTCTGATTGATCACGGCCGCGACAAAGAGGCGATTGATCTGGTCGGCGGGGATACCCAATCCGACACGTCGTTTCTGGTTCTCGTGACAGCGGAGAAGGCACTCGGTTTGCCAAAAGCCAAAGCCGACATCACGGAAATGGATGCCCGGTTTCGGTCCATGGACCAACGCGGGGATCACGTCTTCATGCGCGAGGAGGCGAGTTATCTGTTGCATGTCGAGCATGATCCAAAGGCTGCGCTGAATCTGGCCACGCAAAATTGGCGGGTACAGCGCGCACCCAAGGACGTGCGGGTCTATCTCGAGGCGGCGCTGGCCACGAACGATCCTGCGGCAGCAAAGCCTGCACTGGATTTCATCGATAGTACGCATCTCAAAGATGTGACCATCGATCCACTCGTGGCGCAGCTGAGGGCCGCGCAGCCTGACCGATCAGCCTTGAGCGTGTCGGCATCAGCGAGCCGCTCTTTCTCGCGCGGGAGCGATCGATGAGTCTGCACAGACTGTTGTATGCGCTGTTTGCCATCGTCATTGGCTTCAGCCCGCTGAGCGCCTTTGCGCACAAGGAAAGCGATGCCTACCTCACCTTGCGCACCGACACCGCCAACGATCATGTGATGCATGGTCAGTGGGATATCGCCCTGCGCGATCTCGATTATGCGATCGGTCTCGACAGTAGGCACGACGGCACGATCACCTGGGGCGAGGTCAAGGCCCAACGCAAGGTCATTGAGGAATATGCGCTGTCACGACTGGAGGTCAAGGGTGATGGCCTGACCTGCGCGATGCAGCCGACCGGACAGAAGATCGACGAGCACACCGATGGCGCCTACGCGGTCATCCTGTTCGATGCGGTTTGCGACAAGAACATTCCGAGCAAGCTCACCGTCGTCTATCGCCTCATGTACGACCTCGATCCGTATCACCGCGGTATTGTCACCATCCACGCGGGCGACAAGATCGCTGGCGCCGTGCTCGCGCCGAGCGACCCCGTGGCAAGCCTGAATTTGCGCGAGCCGGACCGCTGGGGGGAATTCAAGAGCTTTGTCACGGACGGCATCTGGCACATCTGGACCGGCATCGATCACATACTGTTTCTGTTGTCGTTGTTGTTGCCTGCAGTCCTGATCAGGCGCCGCTTGCAGCCGCGAGGTGATGGATGGCGCGCGAGTACTGCGCTGGCCGAAACCAGCGGTGCATTCATGGTGCTTACGACGCAACCCCCGCAATATCGCTGGGAGGCTTCCCCGAGATTCTGGCCGGCATGCCTGGATGTCATCAAGGTCGTAACCGCGTTCAGTCTTTCGCATTCGGTGACGCTGTCGCTGGCCGTTCTTGGCATCGTGCACTTGCCCGATCGACTGGTGGAATCCGGTATCGCCCTGTCGGTGATGGTCGCGGCACTGAACAACATCTATCCGGTTGTACACAAGCGCGTCTGGTTGATTGCCTTTGCCTTCGGTTTCATCCACGGCCTGGGTTTTGCCAGTGCCCTGGCCGGGCTGCAGTTGCCGGCTGGCGCGATGGCAGCGTCCCTCGGTGGCTTCAGCGTTGGCGTGGAGATCGGCCAGGAAGCCATCGTGCTTGCCTTCCTGCCGCTGGCGTACGCACTGCGCAAGACATGGTTCTATCAAGTGGTGCTCTTGCGCTGGGGCTCACTGTTGATCATCGCTCTCGCAACCGGTTGGTTGGTGCAGCGGGCCTTCAATATCCTGATTCCAGGTTTCAGCACGATCATTCCAAGTTGATCCAGCGCTGCGGTATCAGAGCAGACACGTTGCCCGTATTGCGGCCGTACTTACTTTGGCTTGAACGCTGCAAGTTGTTCATGCGGCTTTCGGGAAATGACCAGTATCACAGTGGATCCTGGTTTGCCGTTGTGCGCACCGTGGATCAGTCTATGGATACGTTGCACTCTTATCGCGTTCTTGGGAAGAGTTCGCCGAAGTGGCTCGCCGGCTTGGTGCTATGTGCTGCTTCGATCGCTCACGCGCAGCCTGCCGTCACGCCAGCGAGCCAGCCAACCAGCGATACGGCGCCGGCCAGCACATCTTCAGCCACCACGCTGACGCCGGTCGACGTGATTGGCCACTACAGCAACGGTATTGGCACTTCCCGTGCCGCGTCGCAGGGCATCATCCTCGGCTCGCTGCTGCAGGATATTCCGCTGCTGCGCCCGGGCGAGGTGCTGGAGGCGATTCCAGGCATGGTGGTGACCCAGCACTCGGGCGATGGCAAGGCCAACCAGTATTTTCTGCGCGGCTACAACCTCGATCACGGCACCGATTTCGCCACCAGCGTCGACGGCGTGCCGGTCAACATGCCGACCAATGCGCACGGCCAGGGCTATTCCGACCTCAATTTCCTGATACCCGAGCTGGTGCAGCAAATCGACTATCGCAAAGGCACCTACTTTGCCGAGAACGGCGATTTCTCCGCCGCCGGTTCGGCCGACATTCTTTACCGCAGCAACCTGCCCAGTCCCATCCTCAACCTCACCCTCGGCAGCTTCGATTACCGCCGCGTGCTTCTGGCCGGCTCCACGCCAGTGTCGCTGCCGGCCTGGGCCGCTAACGACAGCAGCAGCACCAGCGTCGCCGGTCCCACCCTGCTGGGTGCAGTGGAGGTGCTGAGCGAAAATGGGCCGTGGCGATTGCCCGAAGACATGCACAAATTCAACGGATTGACGCGCCTGAGCGATGGAGACGCCGCGCGTGGCTGGTCCATCGACCTCAGCGCCTATGACGCCCATTGGGATTCCACCGACCAGGTGCCACTCTTGCTCATCCAGTCCGGGGCGCTGTGCCGGTTCTGCGCGCTGGACACCAGCGATGGTGGCTATAGCGGCCGCGACATCCTCTCAGGCGAATGGCACACCCAGGATGCCAACGGTTACACCAAGGTATCGGCGTATGCCGAGCAGTACCGACTGCAGCTGTTTTCCGACTTCACCTATTTCGAGCTGCGCCCGAACACCGGCGACCAGTTCGAGCAGGCAGAGTCGCGCAACCTGGTGGGCACCAAGATCGCCCAGGGCTGGACCGGCAGCCTGTTCGGCCATGATTCCACCACCGAGGCCGGCTTTCAGCTGCGTCACGATCATATCGATGTTGGCCTGTTCAACACGGAGGACCGCATCCCTTTCCGGACCGTCAACGACAATCGCGTCAACGAAACTGAAACGGCCGTCTATCTCGAGAACACCACCGTGTGGAGCGAATGGTTTCGCAGTCAGATCGGTATACGCCAGGACGATATTCAACTCGGCCTGACCGAGTTGAATATCCCGCAGAACACCGGTGACGCGTCCGGGAACCGTACATCGCCAAAGCTGGCGCTGGTCTTCGGTCCGTGGGCCAAGACCGAGTTTTTCCTCGATGCCGGCGACGGCTTCCACAGCAACGACGCGCGCGGCGTGATCTATCGGATCGACCCGACGACTGGTGGTCCGGCATCACCCGTACCGCCGCTCGTGGCTGCCTTCGGTCAGGAGATCGGCGTGCGCACCGAGATCATCCCCGGCCTGCAAAGCTCGCTGTCGCTGTGGCGTTTGAACAGTGAGTCCGAGCTGGTCTACGACGCGGACTCGGCGGTTGGCAGCACCGCGCCCAACGGCGCCAGCAAGCGTCACGGCGTGGAGTGGAACAATCACGCGGTGATCAATGACTGGTTGCTGTTCGACGCCGACCTGGCATGGACGCATGCGCGCTTTGCCAACAACAACGACAACGGCGAGCTGGGTAATCACATACCAAACGCGGTGCCGAAGGTCGCATCGGTGGGCCTGACCGTGCATGACGTCGACAACTGGTCGGGTGATATCAAGCTGCGCTACATCGGCAAGTACCCGCTATCGCAGGACAACACGCTGGTCGGTTCGTCAGCGATCGTCACCAACCTGCGCTTGGCACACGCGTTCACGCCATCGCTGTCGCTATCACTCGACGTGCTTAACTTGTTCGACCGCAAGTATTACGACATCGAATATGAGCAGGACTACCGTGCTTCGCTTGCCAGCGCGCCGGTGCCCGATGGTGTCACCGTGCATCCCGGCGAACCGCGGGAGGTACGTCTCAGCCTTGATCTGAAGCTCTGATGCTTTCTACAAAATGGCCGTTCCACAAGGATGGACGCTTCGGGACAAGCGGGTTAAGGGTGCCTGCCCCGTTTTGAAAATCACTTGATGGGTTCGGTACGTTCAGTACACTCCCTCACCGGTCATCCCGCGTCCAGATCGCCCCTTCTTCTTCGCGCACCGGAAAACTCGCGATCGGCTCGTACGCCGGCGGCTTCGTCACGGCGCCCGTGCGCAGATCGAAGCGCGCCCCATGTCGCGGACACTCGACTTCAAAACCATGCACCTCGCCACCGGCCAGATCGCCGCCGTCATGCGTGCAGGTGTCCTCGACCGCGTACAGCGCGCCATCGATGTTGTACACCGCGATCGGCGTGTCGCCGTCCCACACCACTTTGAACTCGCCCGGCAGCAGTTCGCCGCGCGTGCCGACTTTCACCCAGCCATTCATGCCGCCTGACCGGCGAAGTCCTTGACCAGTACTTCGAAGCGCAGGTCGTCCCGGCGCGGAATACCGAAGCGTTCGTCGCCATACGGAAACGGTTGGTATTCGCCGGTACGACGATAACCGCGGCGCTCGTACCAGGCGATCAGTTCGGCGCGCTGCTCGATCACCGTCATGCGCATCGCATGGCATTGCCACTGCTCACGAGCGATGCGCTCAGCTTCGGCCAGCACGGCCTTGCCGAGGCCGCCGCCCTGTTCATCGGGGTCGACTGCGAACATGCCGAAATAGCCGGACTCGCCCTGCCGTTCCACATGGGCACTGGCGATCAGCTGTCCATCGCGTTCGGCAAGCAGGATGCAGCTGCCGGGACGGCTGACCAGTTCGCCGACCGCCTCCGCGTCGGTGCGCCGGCCATCCAGCAGCTCCGATTCGGTGGTCCAGCCGCGTCGGCCCGAATCGCCGCGATAGGCGGATTCGACCAGCGCCACGATGGTGGAGATATCGGCAGCCCCGGCTGCACGGAATACGGGAGGAGTGAGCTCGCTCATCGGTCGATGATAATGCCCACCCGGCCCACATCACCATGATCTGCAGCAACTCCACGCGACGGCCACCCGTGACCTTCGACACTGTCTGCCACCGTGCTTCGCTGCCTACGGTGCAGGGTCTGTCTGCCCGCCACCGGGCAACACTTGCGCGATCGCGCGAACCAGGGAGAACCCATGAAACATCGACTCGTGAAACCGCTGGCGTTTGCCGTAGGCATCGCCTTGTGCACCGGCGCCCTCGCCGCCACCCCCAGCGTGTTCAATGTGCACGAACTGGACAGCAAGATCGGCGCCTGCAGCGACTTCAACGGCTTCGTCAACGCGAAGTGGGTTGCAGCGAATCCGATCCCCGCCGACCGCACGCGCTGGGGCTCGTTCGATGCCCTGCGCGAGGACAGCCTGAACGTGCAGCACAAGATCGTCGAGGACGCCGCCAACCACGCTGGCAAAGCCGTTCCTGGCTCGATCGAGCAGAAGATCGGCTATCTCTACGCCTCCGGCATGGACGAAGCTGCCATCAACAAGGCCGGCTTCGATCCGCTCAAGCCACAGCTGGCTCAGATCGACGGTCTGAAGAACAGCACCGACATCGTTGGCTACATCCGCGACAGCTACGCCCAGGGCGAGCCCGTGCTATTCCGCTTCGGCGGCAGCGCCGATTTCAAGAATTCCAGCAACGAGATCGCCTACGTCGGCCAGGGTGGCCTCGGGTTGCCGACCACCGACTACTACAGCAAACCGGATTTCGAAAAAATCCGTACCGCATACGTGGCACATATGGCCAAACTGCTTGAACTCACCGGCGTCAGCACCGCGGATGCGCAGCAGCAGGCCAAATCCGTACTGGCGTTCGAGACACGCCTGGCGGCTGTCTCGCTGCCACGGGTGGAGATGCGCAAGCCTGAAAACCGCTACAACCTCGTCAGCATCGCCGGTGCCGACAAGGTGACGCCGAGCTTTGACTGGGCGGCCTTCTTCAAGGCGCAAGGCGCCGACGTGAAGGACAGTTTCTCGTTGTCGCAACCGAAGTTTTTCGCCGAGGTCGAGAAGATGCTGGGCGACGTGCCACTCGCCGAGTGGCAGGCTTATTTCCGTTACCACGCGATTGCCGAGGCGGCCCCTTACCTGTCCGTGCCGTTCCAGCAGGAAGACTTCGCATTCGAACAGCAGACCCTCAACGGCCAGAAGGAAATGCAGACGCGCTGGAAGCGTGTGCTCGAAACCACCAACGGCGGCATGGGCATGGCGCTCGGCCAGCTGTACGTGGTCCACAACTTCCCGGCAGCCTCCAAGCAGCGCGCCCAGGAGCTGGTCGACAACCTGCGCGCCGCCTACAAGACGCGCATCGAGAACCTGCCGTGGATGAGCGATGCGACCAAGCAGAAGGCGCTGGAGAAATGGGCCACCTTCGTGCCGAAGATCGGTTACCCCGACAAGTGGCGCGACTGGAGCGGCCTCACACTGACACCTGACAATTACTACGCCAACGTGAAGGCGGCCGACAAATTCAACTACGACTACCGAACCGCCAAGATCGGCAAGCCGGTGGACCGCAGCGAATGGAGCATGACGCCACAGACGGTGAACGCCTACTACAACGCGCAGCAGAACGAGATCGTGTTCCCCGCGGCGATCCTGCAACCGCCGTTCTTCGACGCCAAGGCGGATGACGCGATCAACTACGGCGGCATCGGTGCGGTGATCGGCCACGAGATGGGCCACGGCTACGACGACCAGGGCAGCAAGTTCGACGCCCAGGGCAACAACGTCAACTGGTGGAGCGACGCAGATCGCAAGGCGTTCGAGGCGCGCACGGCGAAACTCGCCGCGCAGTTCGACAGCTACGAGCCGCTGCCGGGCAAGCACGTCAACGGCCAGCTGACCATGGGCGAGAACATCGGCGACCTCGGCGGCCTGAATGCGGCGTACACCGCATTGCAGATGGCGTTGTCGAAAAATCCGGCCGAGGCGAACAAGAAGATCGACGGCTATACCGAGGACCAACGCTTCTTCCTCAACTGGGCGCGCGTGTGGCGCGGCAGCATCCGCCCGGAAGCGCAGATCACCCTGCTCAATACCGATCCGCACGCACCAACGCAGTTCCGCGCGATCGGCGCGCCGTCGAACATGCCGGAATTCGCCCAGGCGTTCCAGTGCAAGCCCGGCGATGCGATGGTGCGTTCGCCCGAGACGCAGGTGAAGATCTGGTAAGCCGCAACCACTGAGTCACCTGGAAAGCCGCGGCCATCCAGCCGCGACTTTCTTGCATGGATCAGTTGACCGAAAGATTGCCGCCGTGAAACCCCATCACAGTCATGCCGATGCCGTGCGCGCCCTGCCAGCCTCGTACGCTTTCAGATTCGCGTAGACCACCGTCAGCAACGCATGGGCACTGCGCAGATGCTCGGCGCGCCTCAGCATGTCACCGATCACGTGATCCGCTTCGATCGCATGACCATGCTGCAGGTCGCGCAACATCGATGCGGTCAGGCTCGATCCCGCCTCGGTCAGCACGCTGCGGGCACGTTGCAGCGTCGCGTCGCCAGGCGCATGGCCGGAACGCTCCGCCACCGTCCGGCATTCTTCCAGCAGGTCCAGCGTTATCGTCGTGCCACCGGGTGCAGCGACGATATCGCCCACCGACGCGCGCATCAGACAGGTGATGCCGGCCAACGACGCCAGGAACACCCACTTGTCCCACATGTCCTGCAGGATCGAGTTGCTGGGTCGCGCATCGAAACCTGTATCCGACAGGCTCCGGGTGATCTTTTGCATACGCCCGGAGGTTGTCCCGTCGCGTTCACCGAACGTGAGGCTGTGCGACTGGTTGAGATGCTGCACGACGCCTTGCGCATCCAGCGTGGCAGCGATCACGCATTGGCCACCAAGCACACGTTCCGCGCCGAACCGGGCATCCAGCAGATCCAGATGTCGCATGCCGTTCAACACCGGCAGGATCACCGTGTCTGGGCCGACTGCCGGCGCGATATCCGCCATGACCTGTTCCAGCGCGTAAGCCTTGCAACTGAGCAGCACGAGGTCATACGGCACATCCAGGTCACGCGCGAGCACCATCGGCGGTGCTGGCAGGCTCGCATCACCGGTCATGCTTCGTATCACCAGGCCGGTACGCGCCAGCATGTTAGCGCGCGCTTCCCGCACCAGGAACGTCACGTCGCGACCGTGCTGCAGCAGGCGGCCGCCAAAATAGCCGCCGGTGGCGCCCGCGCCGACAATCAGGACGCGCATCACTGCGGCTCCTGCGACCGTACGGACGACTGCTCAAGCATGTGTCCGATCCGCGTGTCCTTCTCGCCCCAAAGCGCATTCACCCAGGTCTGGAAGCGCGCCCGGAACACCGCATCCCCTTCGTAATCGCCACGCAGTTCGTCATGGATCGGCAACTCGCGCACGCGCACGCGGATATCGCGGATGCGGCCGGCGATCAGATCCATCATGGTGCATGGGCCGTTGGGATAGACGATGGTGACGTTGAGGATGGCGTGCAGCGCATCGCCCATGGCATCCAGCACAAACGCCACGCCACCCGCCTTGGGTCGCAGCAGGTGGCGATACGGTGATGACTGCGCATCATGCTTGGTGGCGGTGAAGCGCGTGCCCTCGACAAAATTCATCACCGAGACCGGCATATGGCGGAATTTTTCGCAGGCGCGCCGGGTGGCTTCCATGTCCTTGCCCTGCAAGTCCGGATGCGCCGCAAGCGTCTCCTTCGAATAGCGCTTCATGAACGGGAAATCCAGCGCCCACCATGCCGGCCCCAGCAGCGGCACCCAGATCAGCTGGCTCTTGAGGAAGAAGCGCAGAAACGGAATGCGCCGGTTGAAGATCTTCTGCAGCACCGGGATATCCACCCAGCTCTGGTGATTGCACAGCACCAGATAATTGCCGTCGCGGTGCAGGTCGGTCAGTCCGTCAAGCTGCCAGCGCGTGCGGGTGAACCACTCGAACATCCGGCTGTTGACCGCGATCCAGCTCTCCGCAATGACAATCAGCGCGCGCGAGCACGCAAGCCGGATCGCACGGATCGGCAGCACCACCTTGACCAGGGTCAGCGCAAACAGCGGCAGCACATGCAGCACGATGTTGACGGCCAGCAAAAGCATCACCAGCGGGATGCGGAGCAGAGCGGGGAGCGTGGCGAACATGGGAGCAATCGTGGGTGGGGTGATGAAGGGTAACGCTGTGAGGGTCGAGGCGTAAGCGTGGAGCGAAGATTTGCTCAATGCGGCGCGATACAGCGACGTGTAGTGCACGGGATTGTTCGTCCCATCCATGGGACTCACCCTTCCGCGCTACGCGCTCCAGGGCCAGCCTTCGGCTGTCCGAATTTGCTCCTGGCAAATTCGTCGAACCCGTTAGGGTTCGTCCACCACCGTCTCTCCGCCAGATACGCAAAACGCCCCACTTGGGGGCGTTTTGCGTATCTGGCGGAGAGAGAGGGATTCGAACCCTCGATAAGGCTTTTGACCCTATACTCCCTTAGCAGGGGAGCCCCTTCGGCCACTCGGGCATCTCTCCGGGGTTTTCCCGCATTGCTGCGGAGCCGGCAAGGATACTGACCGGCGAGGTCCAGGTAAAGTACTTGCTGCGCAATCAGTGTTCGGCGGAGCCTTCCGGTGTACTGCCACCTTCATTTTCGCCCTTGATCCGCTGATAGATTTCCTCGCGGTGGACGGCCACGTTCTTGGGCGCATTGATGCCGATACGCACCTGATTGCCCTTCACGCCCAGAACGGTAACGGTCACCTCGTCACCGATCATCAGGGTCTCACCGACCCTGCGGGTCAGAATCAACATGATTTCCTACTCCATTAATGCTGTTGGTCACAGGCCTGCAGATTGACGGCACCTCACCCCTGAGCCCATCCATCCGCAGTTCGACGATTGATCCGTCGAAGGCCCTACCGCCTTCCCGGCTCACAGCCAAAACACTCCATAGCGTCCTGACTGGCGACGCCACCATACGGCCGCGTCAACACGTCTCCGATACTAACTGAGCGCGATTATCGCGCGCAACGTACCTGAAACATACGAAATGACAGGTTCAGGTTGCATCCGGGCAACTACTGACCGGCAACCCAGTCCGGCAATGCAGCCAGAATGGCCGGCAACTGCGGAGCATCCGCTCCGCCACCTTGCGCCATGTCAGGCCGGCCGCCTCCTTTGCCGTCGATCTGTGCGGCGACATGTGCCACCACGTTGCCCGCCTTGATCCGGCCCAGCGCCTTGCCGTGCACGCCGGCGATCAGCGAGACGCGACCGTCTGCCGCACCCGCCAGCAGAATCACGCAGTCGCCGAGCTGCTGCTTGAGTTGATCCATGCTGTCGCGCAGCGACTTGGCGTCGAGCCCTTCCAGTCGCGCGGCGACCACCTTGATGCCGTCGACATCCGTCGCGGAACCGGCCAGGTCAGCGGTGGCCGAACCTGCCGCCTTGCTGCGCAGCGCATCGAGCTCACGCTCAAGCTTCTTCTGCTTGTCGAACAGCTGGCGCAATTTTTCAATGGCCTCGTCACCGTTGCTGGAGAGCAGCTGCGACAGCTCGCCCAGACGACGCTCTTCATCGGCCACGTAAGCAAGCGCACCGGCGCCGGTAACCGCCTCGATGCGGCGCACACCGGAGGCCACACCAGCTTCGCTGACGAGCTTGAACAAGCCGATGTCGCCGGTGCGGCCAACATGGGTGCCACCGCACAGTTCCGTGGAGAAGTCGCCCATCTTCAACACGCGCACTTCGTCGCCATACTTCTCGCCGAACAGCGCCATCGCACCGAACTCGATCGCCTGGTCGTAGCCCATGTTGTGCACTTCAGCGGCCGCATTGCGGCGCACCTCGGCATTCACCATCGCCTCCACCCGAGCCAATTCGTCATGGCTCATCGGCTTGAAGTGAGCGAAGTCGAAGCGCAGACGCTCCGGCGCCACCAGCGAACCCTTCTGCGTGACGTGGTCGCCCAGCACCTCGCGCAACGCGGCGTGCAACAGATGCGTCGCCGAATGGTTGAGCACGATCGCCTGGCGGCGGGAAGCATCCACGCGAGCCTCGACAAGATCACCGGTACGCAGCGGCTGCGCACCGTGCCAGCGAACGGCGTGACCGAAGAACACGCCGCCCATCTTCAAGGTGTCAATGACTTCCAGACGACCTGCTGCCGTGAGCAGCTCGCCCGTATCGCCGACCTGACCACCCGACTCGGCGTAGAACGGCGTACGGTCGAGGATCAGCAGCCCCTCCTCGCCCTCGCCAAGTTGGTCCACCTGCCTGCCACCGCGCACGATGCCGAGCACCTTGCTGTCTTGGCTATGCAACGCCTCGTAACCGAGAAAAACCGTAGGCTTGAGCTGGCTCGCCAGCTCGGCCGGCATCTGGCCCTTGGCCTCGAAGCGACCGGCGGCGCGGGCACGCTCGCGTTGTTCGTTCATGGCCTGCTCGAAACCGGCCATATCCACCTCGAGGCCGCGCTCGCGCGCGATGTCGGCCGTTAGGTCGACCGGAAAACCGTAAGTGTCGTACAGACGGAACGCATCGGCACCCGGAATGGTCTTGCCCGACTTTGTCGCCACTTCGTCGAACAGCCGCATGCCGTGCTCGAGCGTCTCGCCGAAGCGTTGTTCCTCGGTGCGCAACGCATCTTCCACGAACGTCTGCTTCGCCGGCAGCTCGGGATAGGCTTCACCCATCTCTTCAACCAGCGGCTGCACCATCTTCCAGAAAAAGTCGCCGCGCACGCCGAGCATCCAGCCATGCCGCAGGGCGCGACGGATGATCCGGCGCAGCACATAGCCGCGGCCTTCGTTGGACGGCAGCACGCCGTCGACGATCAGGAACGAGCAGGCGCGGATGTGATCGGCGATCACGCGCAGCGACTTGTTGGATAGATCGCTCGTCCGGGTGAGTTCGCCTGCCACGCGGATCAGGTGCGCGAACAGATCGATCTCATAGTTGGAATGCACGTGCTGCAGGACTGCGGCAAGACGCTCCAGGCCCATGCCGGTGTCCACGCAGGGGGCCGGCAATGGGGAAAGCGTTCCATCCGGCGCGCGGTCGAACTGCATGAACACCAGGTTCCAGATCTCGATGTAGCGGTCGCCATCCTCGTCCGGCGATCCCGGCGGGCCACCCGCAATCTCGGCACCGTGGTCGAAGAAGATCTCGGTACACGGACCGCACGGACCGGTGTCTGCCATCTGCCAGAAGTTGTCGGAAGCGAACGGCGCACCCTTGTTGTCGCCGATCCGCACGATGCGCTCGGCCGGCACGCCGACTTCCTTGTGCCAGATATCGTAGGCCTCGTCGTCGGTGTGATAGACGGTGACCCACAGTTTCTCCGACGGCAGCTTGAACACGCCGGTCAGCAATTCCCACGCGTAAAGAATCGCATCGCGCTTGAAATAATCACCAAACGACCAGTTGCCCAGCATCTCGAAGAAGGTGTGATGGCGCGCGGTATAGCCCACCGCATCCAGGTCGTTGTGCTTGCCGCCGGCACGCAGGCAGCGCTGCACGTCAGCCGCGCGCACGTAACCGGGCTTTTCACTGCCGAGGAATACGTTCTTGAACTGCACCATGCCCGAGTTGGTGAACAGCAGGGTCGGGTCGCTGGATGGCACCAACGAGCTGGACGGCACGATGGTGTGGTCCTTGGAACGAAAATAATCGAGGAAGGCAGAGCGGATTTCGGCAGTTTTCATGCGAGTCATGGCGGCAAACGGTAGAAGGCCACGCCATGGCAGCACCGCCGCGATCAGTCCATCCATCATCCTCGGACGATGGATTTCAGGGAATATCGTCGGTAGCGTCGTCCACGTCGGCGTGGGTAACACTCCGTACTGTGGCGGCCGGAAAGCCGCGGCGCAAGAGGAATTGCGCCCGGCGGGTGCGTTCGACCGGATCAGGTGTGCCCGCGCCGCCGTAGCGGCGACGCAACTGGGCGGCCGCCGAAGCATCCCAGTCGACCTCGGCCGCGTCCAGCAACTCGCGGATCCGGGCATCAGCCAGCCCGTGGCTTTTCAGCTCCACACGCAGCCGCATCGGACCGTAACCCTGGGCGATCCGGCCGCGCAACAGCACTTCGGCAAAGCGGTCGTCGTCCTGGTACTGCTGCTCGCCGAGACGGTCGACCGCGGCACTGGTTTCCTCACCCTCGTAACCGCCCTGGCGCAGCTTGGTTTTCAACTCCTTGCGCGAGTGTTCCCGGCGCGCCAGCAACCCCAGCGCCTTGTCGTAGGCGCTGCGCTTCGGCTTGGCCGGGTCATCCTTGCCGGGCGGCCGTTTCATGAACATGCGAACGGACATGGCCCGGGCAAGCCGGGCCATGTTTTCCGCAAAAGACTGTTACAAGTCACCACTCACGCTTCCTCAAGCGCCTCTTCCGGCGCCGCGGCGGCAGGCTTGCCGACTGGCACCAGCAGGCGCTCGCGCAACAGCTTGTCGATCTCGTTCGCCATCGCGGGGTTGTCGCGCAGGTACTGGCGCACGTTTTCCTTGCCCTGGCCGATGCGGTCACCGTTGTAGCTGTACCAGGCACCGGACTTGTCGATCAGGTTCTGCGCCACGCCCAGCTCGATGATCTCGCCTTCGCGCGAGGTGCCCTCGCCATACAGGATCTCGAACTCGCATTGGCGGAACGGCGGTGCCACCTTGTTCTTGACTACTTTGACGCGGGTTTCCGAACCGATGATCTCCTCGCCCTTCTTCACCGCGCCGATGCGGCGGATGTCCAGGCGCACCGAAGCGTAGAACTTCAGCGCGTTGCCGCCGGTAGTGGTTTCCGGGCTGCCGAACATCACGCCGATCTTCATGCGGATCTGGTTGATGAAGATCACCAGGGTGCCGGACTTCTTGATGTTGGCGGTGAGCTTGCGCAGCGCCTGACTCATCAGACGCGCGTGCAGGCCGACGTGGGAGTCGCCCATCTCGCCCTCGATTTCCGCCTTCGGCGTCAGCGCGGCAACCGAGTCGACCACCACCATGTCGACCGCGCCCGAACGCACCAGCATGTCGGCGATTTCCAGCGCCTGCTCGCCGGTATCCGGCTGCGAGACCAGCAAGTCATCGACCTTGACACCCAGTTTTTCAGCATAGGTCGGGTCGAGCGCGTGTTCGGCATCGATGAACGCGGCAGTGCCGCCGGCGCGCTGGCAGCTGGCAATCGCCTGCAGGGTCATGGTGGTCTTGCCGGACGACTCCGGCCCGTAGATCTCTACCACGCGGCCACGCGGCAGGCCACCGACGCCGAGCGCGATATCCAGCCCGAGCGAGCCGGTGGAGACCGTTTCGATCGCCTCGTTGACGCGATCGCCCATGCGCATGATCGCGCCCTTGCCGAACTGCTTTTCGATCTGGCCGAGGGCGGAAGTAAGTGCCTTGCGCTTGTTGTCATCCATCGTCTTGAATTCCGGTTGGGCTGTGAATGGTGAACATGATGCCCGGATCGGGTCTCACGGGCTGCGATCAGTCGGATCGCTTGCAGACTGGCAGTATCCCATACCGGTCAAGCCGGCCTGACCGCCCGTGCCACCTCATTCCGTCAGCGTTTTGCGCAAACCGATGAGCGCCGCCGCCACCGTCTGCCGCCTGACCGCCTCGCGATCGCCCGGAAAGTGGAACAGCCGCCCATGGCCGTAGCCGCCGCGACGCTTCCAGCCGATCCATACCGTGCCAACCGGCTTGCCCGGCGTGCCGCCGGACGGCCCGGCGATGCCGGTCACCGCCACCGCCACGCCGGCACCGAAGCGCGCCAGCGCACCGGAAACCATCTCCAGCACGGTTTCCTCGCTGACCGCGCCGGCGTGTTCCAACGTGCGCGGGTTGACCCCGAGCAATGCTTCCTTGGCCTCGTAGCTGTAGGTCACCACGCCGGCATCGAACCAAGCCGAACTGCCCGGCAGATCGGTCAGCGTCTTGGCGATCCAGCCACCCGTGCAGGATTCGGCCGTGACCAGGGTCAGCCTGTGCTGCTGCACCTCGGTTGCGACCTCTCCGGCCAGTGCCAGCAACTCGGCATCGGTAGGAACAGAAGACAACTCCATGCGAGACTCCCGGACTTGAATGAGCTTTGCGCGATGCGCAGAGTCATCGTTTTACCTGTTACGCGCGACCACGCCAAGACCTGCATTGCATGAGCCACGACGATCTCACCAAACACACCCCGTTCATGCGCCAGTACCTCTCGGCCAAGGCCGAACATCCCGAGGTACTGCTGTTCTTCCGCATGGGCGACTTCTACGAGTTGTTCTACGACGACGCACGCAAGGCGGCACGGTTGCTTGACATCACGCTGACCCAGCGTGGCCAGTCGGGCGGCGCGCCGATCCCGATGGCTGGCGTGCCGTATCACGCGGTTGAGAATTATCTGGCGCGGCTGGTCCGCCTCGGCGAGTCGGTGGCGATCTGCGAGCAGATCGGCGACCCGGCACTGGCCAAAGGCATCGTCGAACGCAAGGTGGTGCGCATCGTCACGCCTGGCACGGTGACCGATGCGGCCCTGCTGGAGGAGCGCCGCGACAACCTGCTGCTGGCGATTGCTGCCGGCGCGAACGGTGCGTACGGCCTGGCCTGGGTTGACCTGTCCAGCGGCCGCTTCCTGCTCAGCGAAGTACCGCATGCCGAAGCACTCGCCGCCGAACTGGCCCGATTGCAACCGGCCGAGACCCTGGTCGACGAAAGTGTCGCGTGGCCGAAACTTGTCAGCAACTTGCCCGGCCTGCGCAAGCGGCCACCTTGGCATTTCGACAGCGACGCAGCGAAGCGCGAGCTGAATCGCTTCTTCGGCACCCGCGATCTCGGCGGCTTCGGCGTTGACAACCTGCCGCTCGCCACCGCCGCGGCCGGCTGCCTGCTCGGCTATGTCGAGGAAACCCAGAAGAGCGCGCTGCCGCACCTCACCGGCATGGCGGTGGAAAGCGCCAGCGAGACGATTGCGCTGGACGCTGCGACGCGGCGGAACCTGGAACTGGACACCCATCCCAGCGGCCGCACCGAACACACCCTGCTCGGCGTGCTCGACGAGACGGTGACGCCGATGGGTGCGCGCCTGCTGCGCCGCTGGCTGAATCGTCCGTTGCGCTCGCGCGAACTGCTGCGCCAGCGTCATCAGGCGATCGGCACGCTGATCGACAGCCGTCGTTACGACACGTTGCGCGAACAACTGCGCGGCATCGGTGATCTGGAGCGCATCCTCGCCCGCGTGGCGCTGCGTTCGGCGCGGCCGCGGGACCTGTCCACTCTGCGCGATGGTCTCGCCGCCGCACCGGTATTGCGTGAACAGATCGCCTCACTGGACAGTCCACTGCTGCACGCGCTGGTCGAACGTATCGGCGACCATGCCGACAGCGCCACCCTGCTCGCCCGCGCCATCGTGGCGCAGCCACCGGTACTGCAGCGCGATGGCGGCGTGGTCGCGGATGGTTACGACGCCGAACTCGACGAACTGCGTCGGCTGTCCACCCACGCCGACCAGTATCTGGTCGAGCTGGAAGAACGCGAGAAAGCAGCCAGCGGCATCAGCACGCTGAAGGTCGGCTACAACCGTGTGCACGGCTACTACATCGAGATCACCAAGGCGCAGTCGGACAAGGCGCCCACGCATTACACGCGCCGGCAGACCACCAAGAACGCCGAGCGCTACATCACCGAGGAACTGAAGACCTTCGAGGACAAGGTGCTCTCGGCGAAGGAACGCTCGCTGATGCGCGAGCGTGCGCTGTACGAGGCGCTGCTCGACACGTTGACCGAAAAGCTCGAACCGCTGAAAGCCGCTGCTGCCGCAATGGCCGAACTCGACGTGCTCGCCACCCTGGCCGAACGCGCCGAAGCGCTGGATTGGACTGCACCGGAGCTCACCGACGAACCCGGTATCGCGATCGAGCGCGGCCGTCATCCGGTGGTCGAAAAAGTCCGCGACGAGCCGTTCGAGCCGAACGATCTCAGGCTCGACGACGCACGCCGCATGCTGGTGATCACCGGCCCGAACATGGGCGGCAAATCGACGTACATGCGGCAGAACGCGTTGATCGTGCTGCTCGCGCATATCGGCAGCTACGTGCCAGCCAGCGGCGCGGTGATCGGTCCGATCGACCGCATCTTCACCCGCATCGGTGCCGGCGACGACTTGTCGCGCGGGCAGTCCACCTTCATGGTGGAAATGAGCGAAACAGCGAACATCCTGCACAACGCCACCGAGCAAAGCCTGGTGCTGATGGACGAAGTCGGTCGCGGCACCAGTACCTATGATGGCCTGTCGCTGGCCCGTGCCGCAGCGGTGCATCTGGCACGCAACAGCCGCGCCTATACCTTGTTCGCCACGCATTACTTCGAACTGACCGAGCTGGCTGGCGAGTATCCGACCATCGCGAACGTGCATCTGGACGCCGTGGAATACGGCGAGCAACTGGTGTTCATGCACGCGGTGAAGGATGGTCCGGCGAACCGCAGCTTCGGCCTGCAGGTAGCTGCGCTGGCCGGCCTGCCGAAGTCGGTGATCGCCGACGCGCGGCGCACCCTGGCCGAACTGGAACGTGGCATGCACAGCCACGCGTCGACCAACAAGGTCGCTGCCGAAGCTTCGCCACAACTTGGCCTGTTTGCTCCCGCGCAACCATCGGCCGTGGAGCGTGCACTGGACGAGATCGACCCGGATGCACTGACTCCGCGTGAAGCGCTGGATGCACTCTATCGACTGAGATCCATCCGCTAGACAAGGCTTCGACAAGACGATCTTCTCCACGCATGGAACCTATGACTTCGTGTCGGGTCAACTTGAATCGAATCGGTTCATCACGCCTGCCACAAGGAAGATTTCCATGCGTCGTCCATCGATCGTCACGTCCTCGGCACTCGTCGCCGCCCTGCTGTTCCCCTGTCCGGGTTTCGCCACGGAATATCCAAAACCGGATGTCGCACCGGATATCTACGCAAAGCCAGCCAGACTCATCCCTATCGGTGAGGGACGTCGATTGAACCTGCGATGCACCGGCAACGGCTCGCCGACCGTCATGCTCGAGAGCGGCATGGGAGCGGATTCGCTGGCCTGGTTCAAGGTGCAACCGCAAGTCGCACAGCACCATCGCGTGTGCAGTTATGATCGTGCCGGCGATGGCTTCAGCGATGCGGGCCCCATGCCTCGCAATATCGATGCCGAGGTAGCCGATCTGCATGCACTCATCCAGGCTGCCGCAATCCGGACACCGCTGGTCCTGGTCGGCCATTCGCTCGGCAGCAACATCGTTCGACGCTATGCCGACAAGCATCCGGATGATGTCGCCGGCATGGTGTTGGTGGATCCACCGCCGCAGCACATTGCGGAGTTTTCACCTGCCTGGGTCAAGACCGACGATGAAATGCGCATGCAGGGGTTGGCTGTCTATCGCCAATGCGAAAAAGGCGCGGAGAACGGGCAGCTCGCCTCACCACCACCGGCATTGCAAGGCTGCCTGCGCGGACCCAGCCCGGCCTATAGCACCACCTTGAACGCCGCGATCCGTGCATATCACTCACGCCCGGCGTTCTGGCAGACCATGATTTCCATGACCCAGACCAACGGCGAGTTGTTCAAGCAGCCTGTATCGCCGCAGGAACACCATGGCGCCATGCCGCTGATCGTGTTGACTGCCGACGAAACCTTTGCCGGTGCCACGCCTGCCGATCGCAAGGTGCTGGAAGCAGCCCGCGAGAGGACCCACGAGTTGATCGCCGCCGCCTCGACACGCGGCGAAAGAATCACCGTCACTCATTCCACGCATGACATGCAAGTTGATCGACCGGATGCCGTGATCGACGCGATCGACAAGGTCATCCGGCAAACCGGCCCGGCTGCCGCGAAATAGCCACTGGCGAGTCGTCTTGCATGGCATCCCGGTGGATCATCGGCAAGCACCTGTCCCTGTGCCGCCAGCACTTCTCGATCGTCGATTCCTGCGTCGGCCTGCCGTACACCCACCAGCAGAAGCATGGCTAGTGCGCCGTGCCGGGCGATCCATCGAACGGCGCAGCTTTCCCATGTGCATGGATGAATGCCAGCACATCATCCAGTGTTGGGGCATCGCGGCGCAGCGGTCGCGATATCGAAAGCAGCAGTGCTTCGTGACCCACACCCGGATAAAGCTTCAAGGTGACGTCCTCGTGCTGCGCCTGCATCGCCTGCGCAAGCGACTTGCTGTTCGATGGATCCACTTCGTGATCGGCAGTTCCATGTAACAACAACATCGGCGGTTCGTTACCGTGCAGGAACGAAATGGGCTGTGCGCGACGTTGCTCCATCGGCGTCTTGCCGAACATGCCGATCATGTCCTTTTCCTTCGCCGCTATCGGCACGAAGTCGTAGACACCAGCCAGACCAATGAACCCGGCCAGATCGCGTGGCTGCATGTCATGCGCTTCCAGCCACGCCGGATCGGTGGCAAGCAGGGCGGCGATCTGCCCACCTGCCGAATGTCCCATCACAAAGATGTCCTGCGGATCACCGCCGATCTGCACCGCATGATCGTGTGTCCATGCCACGGCGCGCGCAGCATCCTGCATGAAGCCATCCATTTTCACGCTGGGGTATTTGCGGTAATCCGGGATCACCACGATCACGCCACGTGCAGCCAGCGCGGCACCGGCGAACCGATACCACTGGCGCTTGCCGCGCATCCAGTCACCGCCGTAGAAGAAAACCACGATCGGCGCATGTTCCGCATGGGCGGGACGGTAGACGTCCAGCGCCAGATGCCGTTGTTCATCGAACACGATATGGCGTTCGACGTCGATACCCTTGTGTTCGTCGGTCGTATTGAGTCCTGCAAACAGGAAAGTCTGGCAGCCGCTCAGAAGAAATACGCTGCCGAGTACCAGCAACAACAAACCGCTTGTCCGATATGTACTCAAACGAAATCCCAGGTTTTCGGAAACCCTGACCACCACTGCTCGACGGCCGGTCAACAAGAGCCTCCTCGTGCGGACGCGAGGAGGCTCAGTCCAACAGGTAACCCTGCGTGCTTTCTACGTCAGCGGATCAACCCGTCTTGCGCTGCCGGTGGATACGGCGGCTGTCATGGTTCTCCGACTTGTTGAGGTTGTGCTGCTCCTGCTTGGTCAGATGGCCGTTGTGCTTGGCTTCATCGGCACTTTCGCGCTGCGCGATATTGGAGTCCTGCTTTTCGTCGCGGGCTTCCTGCTTGGCGTTGATCTGGCCATCCTTCACGCCGTTCTGGATGCGGTTCTGCTGGTTGTCGAGGCGCTGGTTGACCTCATTGACCCGCGGATGCCCCGGCACCGTGGTATCGGTTGTTGCCTGCGCCATGGCCGCGCCGGACGCGAACACGGCGGAGACCAGTACGCCCATCAGGCTGAAGCGGAACGTCGTCTTTGCATTCATGAGTAACACCCTCGTTCATGTTAATTGGCAGGATTGGACATGTATTGGAGAGAACCGCGCCGGCGCCCCAGGAGAAATGCGGCATCCGTGTACCTTGGCCGACACTCGCACGCTGAATCATTCGCGATCGAATAGTGAGAGCCCCTTCCCCGCGCTGATCCAGACAATCGAGCCATCTGGTTGGCACAACACGGGGAACGGTGCGACTGTGAATCGCGTTGACCGTTACTTCGACCGTGCTGGCATCTGTTCAGCCATGATTGATGAAAGTGCTGCCGTCGACCAGGTGCGGCCACATGCAGGCGACGGATCTCCATAGTCACTGACTATCGGAAGTATCCACATCATCGAATTCCATCAATGCAGCCAAGGACGTGGCCGGCGCAAATCCCCGCCGACCGGGAAGGCCGCCATGAGCCATGATCGCAAGACCCTGACCCCCGATACCGGCACACCGGTGGCCGACAATCAGAACAGCCTCACCGCCGGCCTGCGCGGCCCGCTGCCATTGCAGGATGTCGCGCTGTTCGAAAAACACATGCACTTCCATCGCGAGCGCATCTCCGAACGCGTGGTGCACGCCAACGCCTCGGCCGCATTCGGCACGTTGACGATCACTCACGACATCACTCGCCATACCCGCGCGAAGTTGTTCCAGCCAGGGACTCAGACACCGATGTCTGGCACGTTTCCCGACCGTAGCCGGCGACCGTGTTGCCAGGTCGCCGGTCTCAATCCTGATCAGGCTGCCATGGTTGGCAGGACATCCGGTCGTGCATCCGCCAGCATGGACAATGGCATCACCCGCTCCCGCGCAATATCGCGGCCCACCAGGCGCCCCGAGCGAACCAACTGATCGATGCAGGTAACCACTTCATTCCGGCCAAACGGCTTCTTGATGAAGTCGTCGGCACCGAAGCGCTGCACGTAGAACTGCTCGGTCGCCTGCGGATTGCCGCTGATCATCACGATCGGGATATGCCGGGTCAGCTCGTCATGGCGCAATGCGCGCAGCACGGCAAAACCGTTGATGCCGGGCAGCACGATGTCCAGGAAGATCAGCGCCGGCAGCTCGCTGCGCGCCAGTTCGATCGCGCTCTCGCCATCGAGTGCCTTGGTCACGGCGTAGCCGTCCTTGTCCAGCATCTTGCCGAGCACCGCACAAATGGTGGGCGAATCGTCGACCACCAGCATGCGTGCATCGGCTGCTGTCTGCAGATACACATCGGCGCGCTGCTCGTCACTGCCCGTGCCAAGCAGGCGCTTGAAGAAGCCGATGCCGTTCCTCAACGCGAGTCCGTCCATACAAGCCTCCAGATCGTGGGAGGCCGTGTCGTTGCGCGGCCCCATGGATATGTGCAGATGTTGCTGCAGATCCGGCCGGCTTTCTGCGATGCACTACTCAGCGCGTATGCTTCATGCGTCGCAATTCACGACGGTCCTGCTTGTCGGGGCGTTTGGCCGGGCCGTTGACTCCGACCAGCTGGCGCTGCTCACGGGCAGCCTCCCTGGCCAGACGACTGGCCTCGGTTTCGCGGAACAACGTCTGCGCCGCACTGGCCGGGCCACGTTTGTCGGACAAGCCCAGCACATCGACTTCCAGTCGCTCCTCGCCACGACCGATCTTCAGTCGATCGCCAATGCGCAGCAGCTTTGCCGGCTTGCAGCCGACGTCATTGAGGTCGATCTTGCCGCCATCAATCGCCTGCTTGGCAAGGCTGCGCGTCTTGAAAAAGCGCGCAGCCCACAGCCACACGTCGACACGCACTTCGGTCAGCAACATGGTCTGCAAGGACACAGCCCGACCAGTCAGCAGCTCAGGAATGCCCGCTGGGCGGTGGGATCAGATCATGCGGATCCGGCATGGCGATATCCGGAATCGCCGCATGCTCGGCTTCGGTGTGCTCAGGCTGCATTGGCAACGATTCCTCTGCAGTGCGTTCGCGCAGCACCAGCCGGCCGGCTTTCGTCAGGTGCTGGATACGCGCAAACACCTCGCCGCGACCGAACGGCTTCTTCATGAAATCATCGGCACCGAAGCGCTGCACGTAGAACTGTTCGGTCGCCTGCAGGTTGCCGCTGATCATCACGATCGGAATGTCCCGCGTCAGCGGATCCCGGCGTAGCGCGCGCAACACGGCGAAGCCGTTCATGCCCGGCAGCACGATGTCGAGAAAGATCAGATCCGGCAGCTCCTTGCGCGCCATTTCGATCGCTGCTTCGCCATCCGGCGCCTTGAACACCACATGGCCGTCCTGGTTGAGCATCTTGCCAAGCACGGCACGGATGGTGGCCGAATCGTCCACCACCAGCACCCAGGCGCCCTTGGGCGCGCCATTGCGCGGCACGGCACGGCGTTCGGAGGGGTCGCTTCCGAACAGCCGCTTGAACAAATCAAAACCTGCCATGACAGGATCCCCTACCCGCCCATGAGATGCCAGCTAGTCTCAACGCAGTCGCGATCCGGCGCAAGCCGGCATTGTTCCTATCCCAACCACAGGTTGCCCAGCGGGATGGTCAGCAGCGATAACACGATGCCGGCGCCCAGCACCGTATTGGCCAGCACAGGCTCCAGTTCGTACTCATCGGCCAGGATCGCTGCAGAGACCATCGGCGCCATCGCCGCCTGCAGCACGCCGACGGTAAGCACCAGGCCGCCTACACCCGCGGCTACGCCCATCGCCCAGCACAGCAGCGGCGCCAGCAGCAGCTTCCAGGCAAGCCCCCAGCTGGCTGCGCCCAGCTGGCGGTTGCCGGGATGGAACTTGAACTGCAAACCGACCGAAAACAGCGCCAACGGCGTCAGTGTCGTGCCTATTGGCGCGAACACCCCATGCAACAGCTCCGGCCAGCCACCGCAGGCACCCGCCACGATGCCGACGATCAGCGCGACGAAGGCCGGGAAGGTCGCGATGCGCCGCAGTATCAGCACCGGTTCCGGCTTGCGCCCTGCATAGATCGAAGCCACCACGATGCCGGCCGAGGCGAGCAGCGGGAACGCGCCCAGCTGGTCGGCCACCACCGCCAGCGCAAGTCCTTGCTGGCCATGCAGCGCCTGCATCAGCGGATAACCCATGAACGAGGTATTGCCGAGGCCGCAGACCAGGATCAGCGCGCCGGTGCGCTGCCGCGACCAGCCCAGCCGCGGCCCGAGCAGGCCGAACAACAGCCACGCGCCGCCGAACGTGAGCACCATCGCCGCCACCGGAAACCACAGCTGCGGGTCGAACTTCACCTTGGGGATCAGATCCAGCACCAGCGCCGGCAGCGCCACGTTGATCACCCACCAGTTGATGGCCGCCACGATGCCCGCCGGCGGCTTCGCAAAGCGCGCCACCAGCACGCCCAGGATCAGGCAGACGAACAGCAGCAGCATGGCACTCATCGAACGCGGCACACCGTTGGAAAGGCACCCCATTAGACGCGATGCCACTCCTGTCCGGAAGCGTGCCCTGCATCCTTTCGGGGATAATCGCCATCTGCCCCTCGCCGCCAGCCCATGAACGATCCCATCCACCTCGCGCACGGACTGGCCGGTGACAACACGCCACCGGACTGGCCCACGCTGACCGCGACCGAGGTCGACACGCTTTTGCGTGGCTATCCGCAGCTCGGCGCACCCACGCGCATCGAGTGGCACAGTCCGCGTCCGTTGTCGGCTGCCTGTCTGGTTGAAACGACCAGCGGTGTCGTCTTCATCAAACGGCATCACCACCGCGTGCGTTCCGTCGCCACGCTCAGCGAGGAACACCACTTCATCGCGCATCTGCGTGCCAATGGCATGCCGATACCGACGGTGCTGTGCGATGCGCAAGAGCAGACCGCGGTGCTGATCGGCGACTGGATCTACGAGGTGCACGAACATGCCGCCGGCATCGATCTGTACCGTGATGCGATCTCGTGGTCGCCACTGCCGAACCGTGAGCACGCGCTTGGCGCAGGTCGCATGCTGGCGACATTGCATGAGGCGGCCGCCGGCTACCACGCTGCCCAGCGCGACACTCATATCCTTGTCTCGCGCAGTGAGGTAATCACCTCATCCGATCCGATCGCCACGCTGCAAGCGCAACTGCCGCAGCGACCAGGTCTCGCCGATTACCTTGGTGATCGCGACTGGAGAACGGATCTCACCCAACTGCTCGCGCCATGGCATGCCTCTGCTCGACAACAACTGGCGCAACAACCTCGACTGTGGACACACGGCGACTGGCATGTCTCCAACCTCTGCTGGAGTGGCGACAGCGCAGACGCACGCATCACCGCCGTGCTCGACTTTGGCCTCGCTGCCGCCAACTTCGCGCTGTTCGATCTCGCCACCGCGATCGAGCGCAACGCGATCGCGTGGCTGGCGCTGGACACCGGCGACGCAGCCGTGTACCTCGACATCGCCTGCGCCTTGATCGAAGGCTATCGGCAACACCGCCTGCTGCAGGCTGCAGACGTCCAGCTCTTGTCCAACCTGTTGCCGCTGGTGCATGTGGATTTCGCGCTATCCGAGGTCGAGTATTTCCACAGCATCACCGGCTCACGCGCCAATGCCGACGTGGCTTACGACACCTTCCTGCTTGGCCACACGGCATGGTTCGCAACACCACCTGGACAGGCCTTGCTGCAGGCCATCCGCGACAGCGCCTGACCCGGCCAACGGCCATTCGTGGTTCAATACGCGTTCTTGAAGCGGGGGTGCCCGGTGTTTGCCGGGCTGAGAGAGTCCCTTGGAACCTGATCCGGTCAGTACCGGCGTAGGGAGCTTGCTGATCCAGCACGTCCGTCCGGACGTCCGGATCGCCGTCGCTTCGTCCGCATTGCAGAAGACGATTGACGATGGCTCCACTCCGCATTTTCCACGCCCGCACTCCCCTGTTTCTTGCCTGCCTGTCACTTATGGCGATCGCCCATGCGCAGGACAATGCCACCACGGCGAACACCGCCCAGGCACAAGCCACGCCGCTGGCGCCCGTCCACGTGCAAGCCCGCAGCACGCAGGGCTATCACGCCAGCAACACCGAACTTGGCGGCCTCGGCAACGCGCCATTGCACGACACACCGGCCGCGGTCACCGTGATCACCCGTGACCAGCTCGACGACCGCCAGCCGCGCACGCTGAGCGAACTGGCCCATGCCGATGCGGCCCTCGGCGACAACTACGCGCCGGTCGGCTACTACCAGGACATCGCGATCCGCGGCTTCGCACTGGATCTGGCCAGCGGGTTCCGCTTCAACGATCTCAGCATGGCCGGCGAGCAGTACATGACGCTGGAAGACAAGCAGCAGGTGGAAATCCTCAAAGGTTTGGCCGGTCTGGAAGCAGGCGTGGTCGAGCCCGGCGGCCTGGTGAACTACGTCAGCAAGCGTCCGGCCGACGTGCACACCGCCACCGTCGGCACCGATTCGGAAGGCTCGCGTTATGTGGCGCTCGATGTTGGTGCATGGCTGACGCCGGACTTCGGCGTGCGCGTGAATGCTGCGCACGAGGACATGAACTCCTACGTGCAGCATGCCGATGGCCGCCGCAACTTCGTGTCGCTGGCGGCCGACTGGAAGATCAGCTCGAACGCCACGCTGCAGCTGGACACCGATTACCAGACCAGCGGGCAGCGCTCGGTCTCCGGCTACCAGCTGCTCGGCGGCACGGTGATTCCACCCGACCCAAGCCGTACCCGCATGCTCGGCTTCGAGCCATGGCAGCAGCCGGTCGGCATCCACGCCAGCAACAGCACGCTGCGCTTCAACTACCAGTTCGATGACAACTGGCAGGCGCAGGTGTCGGCCGGCCACAGTCATGTGGTGATCGACGACAACGTCGCCTTCGCCTACGGCTGCGCGTACTCGCCGGACTGCGCCAGCGGTGCCACACCGGGCTGGTTCTTCGCCCCGAACGGCGACTACGACGTCTACGACTATCGCAGCCCCGACGACAACCGCGAGAACGACGAGCTGCATGCGGTACTCAAGGGCACCTTCGACACCGGCGCATTCACGCATGAGCTCAGTGTCGGCGCCAGCACGTTCCGTCGCACGCTCAACCAGCGCCCCTACGTCTACGACTACGTCGGCACCGCCAACATCGACGAGGTCAATCCGCCGTACTTCGCGCCGTCGCCGAACCAGCCCGGTCCGTCGGCACGCCGGCTGGACAGCTGGCAGCGCTCGCTGTTCGCACTCGATCGCATGCATCTCGGCTCGCAGTGGCAGCTGCTTGCCGGCGGTCGCTATGTGGCCTTGAATGAGAGCGCCTTCGACGACAGCGGCGCACTGCAACGCCACACCGCGGAGAACAAGCTGCTGCCGCAGGCAGCGGTGCTGTGGCAGCCGACTGCCGCACTGACGGCCTATGTCAGCTACGGCGAAAGCCTGTCACTGGGTGGCCAGGCGCCGTGGTGGGCATCCAACGGCAACGACGTGCTGGCGCCGCTGCTGGCGCGCCAGGCCGAAGCCGGCGTCAAGTACGAATGGAGCGATGCACTGAGCCTGCAGGCCGCGTTGTACCGCATCCATCAGCCGTACCAGTTCGCGCAACCGGACAACACCCCGGAAGGCTTCACCTTCGTGCAGCAGGGCAACGAGGTGCACACCGGCCTGGAACTCAATGCCGCCGGCCAGCTGAGCGACAACCTGCGCCTCACCGCCAGCGCCAACCTGATCCAGGCCCGCGCCGAGGACACCGGCACACCCAGTTACGAGGGCCACCAGATCGTCAACGTGCCGCGCCTGCGCACGTCGGTGTACCTGGATTACCGTCTGCCGTTCGCACCGGATCTCAGCCTGCTCGGCGGCTGGCGCTACAGCAGCTCCAACCCCGCCACACCGAACGGTCTGGTCAGCGTGCCGGCCTACAATGTGTTTGATACCGGCCTGCGTTACGTCACCGCATGGAACGGTCACGCGATGACCTGGCGATTCAACATCGACAACGTGTTCAACCATTTCTACTGGCGCGACACTGGCACCTCCGGCGGCGACAGCTATCTGTTCCCCGGTGCGCCACGGCTGGCACGTCTCTCCGTGACCTTCGATCTCTGATGTCCTGGATCGAACTCATCGGCGCCCTGATCAGCGCGTGGGCCGTCTGGCTTACCGCCAGGCGCAAGCCGTGGTGCTGGCCGATCGGCCTGCTGTCGGTGGCGATCTACACCTGGATCTTCGCCGACGCGAAGCTCTATTCCGATGCTCTGCTGCAGGTCGCATTCGGTGTGCTGATCGTCTACGGCTGGGTGCGCTGGCTGCAGAACCTGGGCGACGACGGTCTGGTCCAGGTCGCGCCGCTGCCGGCCGCGTCGGCCACCGCGCATCTGCTCGCTGGTGCCATCGGCGCACTCGCGCTCGGCTTCGCCATGCACCGCTGGACCGACGCCGCCCTGCCCTGGCTGGACGCGGCGCTGACCGCCTTCAGCCTGGTCGCGCAATGGTGGCAGGCACGCCGGCACGTCGCCGCGTGGTGGCTGTGGATCGTGGTCGACGTGATCTACGTGGGCGAATACGTCTACAAGTCGCTGCTGATCACCTCAGTGCTGTATGCCGGCTTCATCGTGCTGGCGGTGATCGGGTTGCGCAGCTGGCGGCAAGCCAGTCGGCAGGCCCAGGCTGGCCATGAAACTGCTCGGACCGATACCAATATTGGCGCCTGACCCGGCTATACATTTTCATTACGCAGGTTTGCTGCCATTGGCGCAAAATAAACGCCACGATGAAAACTCCGCTCACCAGACCGCGCCTTTTGTGCATCGCCATCCTGCTGCTGGCCGCGGCACCAGTGGCTGGTGCGCAGAGCATCTACAAATGCACCAAGGCCGGGCAAATCGAGTACACCGATCATGCCTGCCGCAGCGGCAAAAGCGAGTTAATCCATCAGGCCAGCGACAGCGAAGTCATCGGCCAGTATCTGGATCTGGGCCAGGACGCCCAGGCGAAAAACTATGCGGATTCGCATCACCTCGAAACGCTCTACAAGGAGCTGCTCGACGCGCGTGAGCAGAAAATGCAAGCCGAGGCCCAGCAGCAGGCCAATTACGAGAAGCAGCGCGATACGGAAGCGCGACAGCAGTCGCTCAGCGACGAGGCAGCTTATCGCGGCCGCCTGGAGGGCGAGAACGACGCCTTGCGTCAGCAGAATGCCCAGTACCTCGACCAGCAAGCCCAGCCCGTCTACGGCGATGCACTTCCCTACTGGGGCGCCATACCGCCGTACTGGAATCGTAGTCATGGCCACGATCATGACCACGATCCACATCGTCCGCCGCCCAAGCCGGTTTTCCATCCGTGCGCAGCGCTTGCTGGTGGTCGAGTGCGCTGCTGAAGGTGAAATCCCTGGCAATGCTGGCCTGATCGGCGCTGTGACAACGTTTCAACACGATTGACATCGTTGGCTATGTCGAACAGCTTTCCCGCCACTCGCCTGAAACTCCAAGATCTAGGTGATGCATCAACTCCTGCATATCCGGTATCGCGCTCAAAGCCTTGATTTCAAAGCTTCATGCGGATCTGTGTGGCCCTAATCCAGCCTTCACATCAGTTCGCGCTTTACGTAACGTCTCCAGTCTTCGCAGAGAACCGTTGGTGAAATAGCCTGATCGGAGAGTTGGTAACTATTGCTTATTTGGCCAATCAAGCTCGGGTACTGCTTGAGAAAATCTGCAGAGGATCCGCTTAGTGCAAGAAGCAGACATGCCTCAGATCCGATAGCCATGCGTTCTCGATCGTCTTTGGCGCGAGGTTGATGCCTAGCCAACGTAAGTGCCGCATGCGTCGATTCATGAATGCCCACCATCGCTGCGAACCAAAGTGCTTCGTCGCCCTGACTAACCAGGCACAGACTCATGTAATCGAGCCAGTAAAGTTTGCCCAAGTTAGCCGAGAACGCGTAGCGCTTTACCGCTTTGCCAGCACCAGTAAGCTTGATTGAAGCCGTCCCCTGTCTTGGCCAACCATAGGCTTCCGCAAGCACTGCATCCAATGCATCAGACAATTTGCGTTGTGCTCCGATCGAAGGTTCGCAATATGAAGGGCCTTGCACACGCAATTCAAATGCATTCGTCGATTTGTATCGGTAGAAGAAGCGTCGTCCATCGTCCTCTGGTGCAGAGGCGCCCGAGCCAGGCAGATAGGTACCAGAAACAGACCAAGTTATTCCTAGCCGATGAACTACGGTCGTATTAAAAGCGGTTTCTATCTCGAAGCCGCCCTCTCGTGCCTTGGAAACGACGTTAAAGGCTGAGTTTGGAGCTCGCACCGACATATGGCAGGCGGCCAGATGGAAAACAATAAAAGCGAGAGCCGGAAACCAGACTAATCGTGGAGCACGCATGCGTAAGTCCGAGGCTGGTAAGAACTGCCGCCACAACGGCGGCAGTTCGTTGCGCATCAACGCTGGCATATCTCTCTTGTGCGGTACGGAGTCATACACTCCGCGCTGAAGGTGGCACTCGTTGATGCCTGTTGGACTCCCTGATACACCACAACTGTGCTCATGAAGTGGTCATTACCATCAGCCGGTATGCTTCCGTAACTGAGTTTCGCGCCGATACCCGCAGCTGATGGATACTGGTTCAGCCAGCTCTGAATCGCCGCAGGGTTCTGGAAGGTGAGCTTCGTACCCGATCTCACCCATGGAAAGGAAGACGAGGCAAGAATCGCACCATTGCTGTCACTGATGGTGAGTGCTGCGTTCCCCGTGGTCGCCAATGCAAAATCAGTTCCGGCAGTCTCGATATAAAGATCTGCCGCGCTGATGGTCGCCTTCATCGTAGCCACGCTCCTCATCAGTGCAGGAGGCGGCCAGGCCCCTTTTACCGAAAGTTCTCCTTCGACTGGCTTGCCAACCTGCTTCTTTACTGTTGCACTCCAATCGCAACCCGTGAGGGCAAACATCGCGCCGGCAAGTGCAACGAATCCTAGAGCTTTACGAAGTTCCATGTCTGTTCCTCCTTGGATAGTGACAGCTAAGGCTTCGGCTGCATTGCACCGCACCGAAGCCGGCCCTTCTGCTGACACTGAATCAGCCGTCATCAGAATCTTCGGCTTTAAGGAATACGACGTTGACAAGCTATGTCGGCGTCGATGACCAGCTCCTTTTTGACTTCGCCTTGATGGCGATCAACTTAACTCGCACGAAGCGCTGTCTGCACTAGAAGAAAAGCATCGATAAATGTACGAAGTCATCTTCTTCGCCAGTGGGTGTACGACGACACGCAGGCACTAACTGCGCTCGTATCAATTGAGATTACACGCAAGGCAACTGGGGACAGCAATCAGGATCGAGGGCGAACGATTGACCTGGAACACGAGAGCGCTCCAAGTGCAGGTGTACCCAACCAGCAGGACCCCATCGATCACATGGATCCGCCTGCCACTTCATGAGGATCGCTTCACTAAGGCTACTTAGTGACAGCAGCATCCAGCTGCCCGATCGTCGCCGACGATGGCGGCTCGCTTGCCTGCAGCCGCGTGGCCACCGCGGCGGCTTCACGCAGCACCCGCAGCATGTTCCCACCGGCCACCTTGCCGAGATCCTCATCGGTCCAGCCGCGTCGCGCCAGCTCCTTGAGCAGGGCGGGATACTTGTCGACGCTTTCCAGGCCCTGCGGCGTGTCGGGAATGCCGTCGAAATCCGAACCGATACCGACGCAGTCGATCCCTGCCACTTGGCGTACATGCTCGATGTGATCGGCAACCATCGCCAGCGTGACGACGGGCTTGGGATGCTTGTGGTCCCATTCGGCCAGTGCCGCCTTCGCCCGCTCGGGCTGACCGATGTAGAGGCCGGCGTAAGGTGGCGCGTTGTAGCGCGTCTGCTCGGCGGCACGATCAGCTTCCCAGCGCGCGCGCGCGGCCGACACATAGGACGGCGCAAAGGTCACCATGACGATGCCGTGGTTGCGCGCCACCATCTTCAGCACGTCGTCCGGCACGTCGCGCGGATGATCGTCCAGTGCGCGTGCACCGGAGTGCGAAAACATCACCGGCGCGACCGAGGCATCCAGCGCAGCGCGCATCGTATCCGGGGATACATGGCTGAGATCGACCAGCATGCCGAGGCGGTTCATCTCATGCACCACCGCGCGCCCGAACGGCGTCAGCCCATGATGCTTCGGCGCATCCGTCGCCGAATCGGCCCAGTCGTTGTCCAGCGTATGGGTCAGCGTCATGTAGCGCGCACCGACTGCATACATCTGGCGCAGCACCGGCAGCGAGTCGTCGATCTGGTGGCCACCCTCGATGCCGATCAGCGACGCCACGCGGCCGGCCTTGAACGCCTGCATGATGTCGTCCGCCGAATACGCCATCTGCAGATCCTTCGGATAGCGCGCCACCATGGTGTGCACGATATCGATCTGCTCGAGCGTCATCTTCACCGCCGCCGGACCGGTGATCGTCGGCGGAGTCCACACCGACCAGAACTGCGCACCGAGATGACCTTTGTGCAGGCGCGGGATATCCGTCATCAGCGGCGATTGCATTTCACCGTCCTCCAGCTTCAGTGGAAGATTCGCGGCACTGCTACTGAGCTCCACGCCTGCAGCATTGCCGAAACGCTCGCGGATTTCCCACGCCAGATCGTTGTGGCCATCGATCAACGGCGTCGTGGCGAGCACATGATCGACACGCGCAGCCAGAGCAGCATCGTCTGACCGGGCCGCCACCGCAGGCGACATGCACAGCGTGGCCATGATCGTTGCCAGGCCGACCATGGCCTGGGTCGAACGTCTGTTGATCGTCATGCCTTTCTCTCCTGTTGTTCCGGATACGCAGCCATCGTTTCTTGCGAACCACCGCGAACTGCCACCCCAAAAGCACCATCCAATTGGCCATTCGAAGGTGTCCGACCCGGCAGTTGCCGAGCGGCAGTCGCCGTCAGCATTACATCCGGGTACATCGCAGCTTCTTGCTCCGGACGAAGCGGTACTCCTCGTTTCACTACAGCATTTGAAATAGACGTCTTTCAAGTGCCGAACTGTCTCGGAATGTTCATACCCGGGTGGTGAAATCCCCTTCGAGCCGCGCACTCCTGCCATGGCTTGCCATAGCCACGAGGCGATTCATTGAATCTTGCTGCGCCCGGCCCTGTCCGGTCAGCCCTGTCCCCTGCATCCAACAACGGGAGTTCTCACAATGTTCCGTGCTCTTATGTTCCGCCCTCACCTGCTCCGCAAGACGCTGCTGTGCGCTTCGATCGCCGCGACGGGATGGGCATTCGCGGTTTCCGCCCAGATGGCGCCATCTGCCAGCAAGGTTTCTTCCCTGGCTCAGGTGATCCCCGGACCGTTGCCACGGATGACGCCCCAGGATGCCGTACCTACTGCCACGCCAATCAAGCATCTGGTGGTCATCTTTGGCGAGAACCGTTCGTTCGATCATTATTTCGGTACCTACCCGGTAGCGCAGAACCCGCCGGGCGAGCCGGTCTTCACCGCGGCGCCATCGACACCGGCCGTGCAGGGCCTTACACCTGCCCTGTTGACGCAGAACCCGAACGCGACCAATCCGCTCAACGGCGTCAATGCGGTCAATCCGTTCCGGCTGGATCGCACGCAGGCCAACACCGAGGGCCAGAACCACTCCTACACACCTGAACAGCAGGCCTACGATAACGGCGTGACGGATCTGTTCCCCACCTACACCGGCAACAACACCGTCAGCAGCACGGGCACCTTTGGTACCCACGGTCTGGTCATGGCCTATTTCGACGGCAACACCGTGACCGCAATGTGGAATTACGCCCAGCATTTTGCGCTGAACGACAACGCGTATACCGACACCTACGGTCCATCCACACCGGGCGCGCTGGAAGTGGTCTCCGGCACCACCAACGGTGCCCAGGCGATCATCGGCACGGCTTCGACCATTCCAGACACCCAGGGCGGCCTGACCCTGATAGGCGACACCGATCCGGCCTACGACACCTGCTCGTCGACCTCCAGCACGGCCCGGATGACCTCCAAGAACATCGGCGATCTGTTGAATGCCGACAATCTGACCTGGGGTGGCTTCATGGGCGGCTTTGACCTGACCGCCACCAACAGGAACGGCAGCACGGGCTGCGCACGCAGCACCTATTCAAGCGTGCTGGGTGCGACCAAGACCGACTACACCCCTCATCACAACTGGTTCCAGTACTACACATCCACGGCGAACTCGACTCACGCGCGCCCCAGCTCGATCGCCAAGATCGGCTATGCCGATCCAAAGGACAGCAGTGGCACGCCGGTACACCACGAGTATGACGTCAACGATTTCTTCAGCGCCGTGTCGGCGGGCAACTTCCCGTCGGTGAGCTATCTGAAGGCGCCAGCGGTGGGCGATGCGCATCCGGGCAATTCCGATCCGCTGGACGAGCAGGAGTTTGTCGTCAAGGTCATCAATTTCCTGGAACAGCAGCCCGACTGGAAGAACACCGCCATCATCATCACCTACGATGACTCCGATGGCTGGTATGACCATCGCTATGCGTCACCGACCACCGCGTCGTTCGACTCGACCACCAGGGAAGGTTCGGTCACCGGTGCCGACCAGCTCAATGGTCCGGGCATGTGCACCGGCCCCGATGCCAGCCCCGGCATCGGCGTCAACGGTGGTGTCGTCAACGGGCGCTGCGGTCCCGGCACACGCGTCCCGTTCCTGCTGATCTCGCCCTATGCCCGCGTCAACTACGTCGACGACACGCGCGTCAGCCAGTCCTCCGTCGTGCGTTTCATCGAGGACAACTGGCTCGGCAGCGAGCGTATTGGTCAAGGTTCGAATGACGCGACAGCTGGAAGCATCATGAACATGTTCGACTTCAACCGAAACCAGTTCGATATCGCCCGCCCGATCTTCCTGAACCCCGAGCTGGGCACCGTGACCCCCGCACCGATCGAACCCCAGCCGCAACAAGCAGCTCTGGTTGTCGCGCATTCCAACAAGGCCCTGTAAGTCACCACGACTGGCAACATCCCTGCTCCGTCTGCCCGCCAGTCGGGCAGGGATGCTTCAGGCGCCACAGGACGGTTGTCTGATTGTCGCCGTACTTGCAGATGAAGGAATCCATGCAGATTCCTTTTCGACAAACCCATTGAAGTAACGGATTCACGCTCTTGTCGTCCGACACCCGATCCTTCCGACATCCGGTATCCCGTGGCCGTGCTCATCGGCGGAAAGCGGTTTTCTGCCCGATACTCATTTTCGGCGCCCTGCTGGCTGGTGTACTGGTCACTCATGCCGATGCGCAACCCGGTACAGGGATCGCAGGGACAAACGGCATCAATCCTCATCCGGTCACCTTGAACCTGCCACCCGTGCTGCCGCTGAGTGCCGTCGCGCAATTGGGCAAACTGCTGTTTTTCGATCGCTCGCTATCGGCCTCGGGACGGCAAGCCTGCGCGTCGTGTCACAGCCCGGCATACGCCTACAACCCTCCGAACAGACTGACCGTCCAGCCGGGCGGCGCGGACCTCAAAAGCTTCGGCAACCGGCCACCTCCCTCGCTGGCTTATCTCTACCGGCAACAACCTTTCAGCATCGGCCCGGATACCGGCCCGGACGATGCGCCCGTCGATCTCAATACCGCAGCGGCCTCGGCCGCCAGCGCCCCCATGGCGCAAAAATCTGCCGGGACCACGCAACCGACCGCCATGGTTCCCCAGGGCGGATTGTTCTGGGACGGTCGCGCCGACTCGCTGCAGCGGCAGGCCTTTCTCCCCGCGCTTGACCCGTTGGAAATGGCCAACGGGAGTGTGGCCATGATCGCCAGCGAGCTCGCCCGCGCCACTTATCGCCAAAGGTTCGTCCAGCTGTTCGGTCAAAACATCTTCAACGATCCGGATCGGCTGGTGTCCGAGGCGATGTTCGCCCTTGTCCGCTACCAGATCGAGGACCCCTCCTTCCATGCCTTCACCAGCAAGTACGACGCCTGGCTGCAGGGCAAGGCACGGCTCACCGCGACCGAAGCGCGCGGCTTGCAGCTGTTCAACGATCCGCAAAAAGGCAATTGCGCCGTCTGCCATTTGAGTCAACCCAGCCGCGACGGCCTGCCGCCGCTGTTCACCGACACCCAGTACGAAGCGCTGGGCGTGCCGCGCAACCCACACCTGCCGTTCAACAAAGATCCGAAATTCTTCGACCTCGGCCTGTGCGGACCGGTCCGCAAGGATCTGGCGCAGCAGACGCGGTACTGCGGCATGTTCCTGACCCCGACCCTGCGCAACGTCGACCGCCGTTCGGTGTTTTTCCACAACGGCGTGTACCACACGCTGCAACAGGTGCTGGATTTCTACAACCTGCGCAGCGTACGACCCGAGAAGATCTACCCGCGCGATGCCAGCGGCAAGCTCACGCTATACAACGACATCCCTGAAACACTGCAGGGCAACGTGGACGTCAAGGATGCTCCGTTCGATCTCAAGGTCGGCGACCCGCCTGCGCTGACGAACCTGGACATGCAGGACATCATCGCCTTCATCCATACGCTCGATGACGGCTATACACCGACGCCACAGCAGACTGAACACGACGCCGCTGGTGCCAGGTGATTTTAGCCTCTCGCGTGATCCAAGCGGATCAGAGCCAGCCCATTTCAAGGCCTCGTGCGATTGCATGTGGCTCTGACCGCTTCGCACGGGGGCAAGCGAAGCGACTGGCGCGAAGATTCGCACCGCGCAGTTCGCGAAAGAAACACTGCTCCCGTTTCGAGAAGCGCGCGCTCAGTGCTTTTTCTGTTTCGGCAATGGAGCTGCGGAAGCGGGTGTCGTCAAACGCCTGATCGCGGTATCGGCCTGCTCGACGATTTCGCCGCCGACCGCCGGATCCGCGCGCAGCGCGCGCCATGCCCGCAGTGCATCGACGCGCTGACCTGACGCTTCAAGCAGCTGCGCGAGCACGGCCCGCATGGCGGGCTCGTCGAAGGCGAGCTGCGCCAACGTCGCGGCCTGCTCCGCCGGTGGAGCAGCCTGCAACAGCGCAGCCGTGCGCTGCTGGTCACGGCCGAAATCGTAGTAGACGTCCTTCACGCTATCGCGCGTTGCCGCGTCGATCGGCTCTCCATCGATGCGCATCGTGTTGACGAGCGCGAGCAACGCGGCATCCGTCGGCGTCGCATGCGCGTTGCGCAGTGCGGCGATCTGCAGGGTCCTCACGTACGCCCGTGTCGGACCGCTGGCTGCACGGGTATCCGTCAGCGCATCGGCAAAGTGCCGGGACGCGGTCGTAAGGTCACCGTGCTGCCAGAGAATCCAGTGGCCCCAGAAAGCATGGGCGTAGGCGTTATGGGCATCCGCAGCCAGCGCACTCGCGTAGTCGCGCGCCGGGTCGACGCTGCTGCTTCCGTCGCGGCTCTTGAGGAACCGGGCCCAACCGAGATGGGCCAGAAGATCGGCGCGGCGTTGACCAGTGGCATCGGCAGCAGCACGCTCGAGCACCGGCGCGACGGGATCGACGATGTCCGAAAAGGCGTGCCCCGGACCCGGCCGGGCGTCACGCAGCCACTGCATCGCGACGTCTTCCTGCTGCGCCTGCAGCCCCTTGCGCCGCCGGTCGACAGCCCACAGTGAGGATTCCAGCGGACCGGCCGCGCTGGTCAACTCGATGGCTTGTCCGAGGCCAGCCCAGGCAGCTGCGGGTTCATCACGTTCGGATTGGATCTGCGCCAAACGCGCCAACTCATCGACATGCGCCATGCGGTCCTTGGCATCGTGCACGAGCTTGACCGCCTGGAACAGCCCGAGCAGCAGCGACACGATCACGCCGATGCCGGCGACGCGTTTGACGATGCGTTCGAACGGGGACGGCGGCGGAGCCGCGGCCTCTGTGCTGCGATTGCGCTTCATCTTGAACCTCCCGCCGCAGTGTCGCGCTTTGGGCCGCCGCTGCAAAGCGTAAATATCGATCGAACGTTGGGTCGCGTAGAAACTGGCCCAACCGTCCAGTGGATATCGGGGTCCAATGGAGTGCCAGAAATGTCTGGCACTCCTCTACCAAGGTGCTCGACTACGGCCTGTGCAGCCTTTTGGCATTACTGTTCAGGCGGTTCGTAGTTGGGCTTCTCGTCTTCGCCTTTCCTGACCCTCGCCAGCGTGCGCTGCAGCGCATCCCGCTGCCCGCTGTCCTTGGTCTTCTGGATCAGCGACTCAAGGATGCTGGTGTAAGCCGTCTTCATCGCGTCTGCCGCAGCAACCGTCACGTCGGGTTTCACACCGACGTGCTCCCAGTTCGTCTTGGTGATCGGATTGATCGCACGCCCGGTCGGAATGAACGCGACGAAGCCATGTCCCAGCGAGAACGCATCACCCGGATTGGCGCCGCCGCCGGTGGTCTGCCCTACCAGGGTGGCCCGCTTCTGCGTCTGGAAGTCATAGGCGCACTCCTCGCCTCCCGAGAAGGTGTAAGCCGAGGTCAGCACGTAAACGGGTTTCGCATAACGTGCGCCGGCGACAGGCATCGTCCAGTACTGCTGGGTGCTGTTGTCGTGACGCCAGTAGAGGTCGTTGAGGTGCCGGCTGTCGCCCTCGGTGAAGAAGTAGCTGAGGAAGTTCGCCACCGAAGCAGGATCGCCGCCGCCGTTCTGGCGCAGGTCGAGGATCAGCGCATCGGTGCCCGAGAGCAGATTCATCGCCGAGGCATAGGCACCCGTCACGAATTCGGCCGGCGGGAAAGCGCGAAGGTCGAGATAACCCACATTGCCCGGCAGCCTCTCCACCTTGGCGATACCGAAGCCCATGTGAAGTACAAATTTTCTTGTCTCGTCCACGTCTTCCTGGGTAGGCGCCTTTTGATCGCCGGTGGAAGCCTTGAAGCTCGGATCGTAGAGCACGCGCAGATGGCGATCCTGACCTGCCTTGCTGAGGTCCGCCGTCAACGCCGTGGCGAAAGCATCGGTCGTCTTGCTGCCGTTGTAAGCCCCATGTGCGGCGTTGGCCGAGAGCTCTACGGCTACCTTGTCGGCAACCGCAGGGAATACATAGTTGGCTTTCAGCTGCTTGCCGAGTGCTTCGACAACAGCACTGCGTGTCGATGCATCAACCGCAGCGGGTGGCGGCGGTTCGGCTTGGGCGGAAACATGGGGGATCGAGCCAAGCAACAGCAGGCACACAACAAGGTATCGACAGCGATGCATGGGCACGCTCCAAGACAGATTGGAAACCAGGCTCAGAGTACAGTTTCAAGAAACGCATTTGCGAAAGCGCAACCTGCCTCCAGTATCGATGCCCTGTCGCTGATCATTTTCCGGGGAACAGTGACTGCAGCTGCGCATACGGCATCGAGCCCTCGGCCATCGACTCCGAGCGGCCGGTGTCGAGGAAATCCCTGGCCAGCCTTTCCGCCTGCCCCCACACCATCTGCGAAATACCGGAGCCCGCGCTGAGCCGCCGCACACCGAGCCTGCCCAGCTCATCCGACGCAGCCAGGCCCGGCCACGCCATCAGATTGATCGGCAAACCGACGCCTCCCACGATGGCGACGATCTCGGCGGCATCACGAAGCCCCGGTACGAACAGGCCATCGGCGCCCGCAGCACGGTAGGTCGCGCCACGCGACAGCGTTTCGTCGACACGCTTCGATGCATCGACCAGATTCGCCAGGAAAACGTCGGTGCGGGCATTGACGAAAATATCCGAACCCGACTTCGACGCGGCATCCTTGATCGCCTCGATCTTCGCCGCGAGACTCCCGGGCGCAGCCGTTCCGTCCTCGATATTGATGCCGGCAACGCCGACATCGAGCAGTCGCCGGACGGTCTCACCCACAGCCTTCGCATCGTCCGAATAGCCGTTTTCCATGTCGACCGTAAGCGGCACCCGCAACACCCGCGCCATGCTGGCGGCAGCAGCGATCGCCACGTCGGCAGGCATCTTTCCACCGTCGGCGTAACCCTGCGCCCACGCCACACCTGCACTGGTGGTGGCGATGGCCGAGGCGCCGAGGCTTTCGAACAACCTGGCGCTGCCGGCGTCCCAGGCATTGGGGAGCCGCAAAGGTTCGGGGCCGCCGTGCATCCGGCGGAACGTGGCTGCTTGCTGGGACATGTCGATCTCCAAGGCATACGTCGCGGGTGGAGTCGGCAGGGTAACGCCTCGGCCACGATGGCGAACAGCCAGAAGTCACATTCCATTCTCGATCCGCTGCCGGCCACCTCACACCGTGGGTCCAGTCAGAGAACCACCGCCCAGGCATCAGCCCCTGCCGATGCTGTCCAACTCAGTCATCACGTCCTCGCCGAGTTGCAACTCCGCCGCCGCCAGATTCTCGCGCAGATGACCCAGCGACGACGTACCGGGAATCAGCAGGATGTTGGGCGCACGAGCGAGCAGCCACGCCAGCGCAACCTGCATCGGCGTGACCCCGAGACGCGCAGCCACATCGGAGAGGGTTTGCGATTGCAGTGGACTGAAGCCGCCGAGAGGAAAGAACGGCACGTAGGCGATGCCTTGCGTGGCGAGTGCATCGACGAAGGCATCGTCTTCGCGATGGGCCAGATTGAACTGGTTCTGCACGCAGACCACGGGGGCGATGCGTTGGGCCTCGGCCACCTGTGTGGCGGTGGCATTGCTCAGGCCAAGATGGCGAATCAAGCCCTTCTGCTGCAGCGTGGCCAGTGCGCTGAACTGCGGTTCGATCGATCCTTCGGACGGCGCGTGCACGTCACCCATGATGCGCAGGTTGACCGCATCCAGCACGTCGAGCCCGAGGTTGCGCAGGTTGTCGTGCACGGCCTGCTCCAGTTGCGCCGGGCTCTGTGCCGGGCTCCACGAGGCATCGTCACCGCGCAGGGCACCTACCTTGGTGACGATCACCAAGTCGTCCGCATATGGATGGAGCGCCTCGCGGATGATCCGGTTGGTGACATGCGGGCCGTAGAAGTCGCTGGTGTCGATGTGATTGACGCCGGCTTCCAGCGCCGCGCGCAACACCGCCAAGGCGGTGGCGTGATCCTTGGGTGGGCCGAACACGCCGGGGCCGGCGAGCTGCATGGCACCGTAGCCCATGCGGTTGACGGTGCGGTCGCCGAGCGGGAACGTGCCGGCTTGCTTGAGGTGGCTCATGTCTTTCTCCTGGGGACGGTCGATCATCGGGATGAACCGACTATAGGCTCGCCCTTCCTGCTCGATAATCCGCCACACTCCGCACGGGCTGTGCGGAGATCCGGACAATGGCAACCGACATGCAGGACCTTCTCGCCTTTCTGGCGGTGATGCAGGCGGGCGGTTTTCGCGAGGCGGCCCGCGCCGGCAACGGCTCGGCCTCCCAATTGAGCGATGCGGTGAAACGTCTGGAGACACGACTGGGCGTACGCCTGCTTCATCGCACGACACGCAGCGTGTCGGCCACCGAAGCGGGTGAACGTCTGGCCGAACGACTGACGCCGGCGCTGGCCGAAGTGCAGGCGTCGCTCGACGTGGTCAATCATTTCCGCGACAGCCCCACCGGCGTGTTGCGACTCAACGTGCCGGCCAACGTCGCGCGCACCGTGCTGCCGCCGATCATCACGCCGTTCCTCAAGCGCTATCCCGAGATCCGGCTGGAAGTGATCGTCGAAGACAGTTTCGTCGACCTGCTGGCCGCCGGTTGCGACGCCGGTATCCGCTACGACGAACGCCTTGCGCAGGACATGATTGCCGTACCGATCGGCCCGCGCATACAACGACTGGTGACCGCAGCCGCACCCGCCTACCTGGCAGCACATGGACGTCCCGAGCATCCACGCGACCTGTTGCAACACGCCTGCATGCGTGGCCAGTTTTCCGGTGGCGCGATACCCGTCTGGGAGTTCGAACGCGACGGCGAGATTGTGCGCATCGACCCGCAGGGGCCTTTGCAGGTTCGCCAGGGTGCCGCGTTCGACCTGGCCGTGCAGGCCGCTATCGACGGGCTCGGCATCATTCTCTTGTTTGAGGATTGGCTACGTCCGCATTTCGAAAGCGGCGCCTTGGTGCCCGTCCTCGAACCCTGGTGGCAAAGTTTCAGCGGCCCGTTCTTGTACTACTCCGGGCGTCGTCACCTGCCCTCGCCACTGCGCGCGTTCGTGGACTTCATTCGCGAGGGCTGAGCTGAGCTGAACGCGGCGTGTCATCACGCCAGTTTTGTTCGAAACCAACCGGCGATCATCACATCGCATATGTTCTTCCAACGAGCCACGAACTATTGTGTGGAGATCAAGTAATGCACAAGGGGAGCACGTGGCCAAACGCAGGGAAAGTGGATTTGAGGTTATGGCGGCCATGCCGTGGTGTATCGTCGGTCTGATCGGATATGTCGTAATACGTCACGGCCTCGGCTGGTACCTCGCGTCGAGCAATAGTTCCGTCATTTCCTCAATGGGCCGCATGTTGGCGAACGGGGCCTACGCACCCTTCGCCTGGATTTTCCTGACCGTTTGCTGGCTGGCCGCCCTCGCCTCCTTCCTTGGTCTCGGTCGCCGACGGCAGTTGTTTGACAGGCAAACCGGCATCGATAGCCTGTGCCAGATGAGCTGGCGCCAGTTCGAACAACTGACCGGCGAAGCCTTCCGCCGCCAAGGTTATGCAATTGAAGAAGCTGGCCTCGGCGGCGCCGATGGCGGCATCGACTTGATCCTGCGCAAGGACGGCCAGACCACGCTGGTTCAATGCAAGCAATGGCAGAACCGACAAGTCGGCGTCACAGTTGTGCGTGAGATGTACGGCCTCTTGATGCACCACAAAGCTGCTGCCGTGAAGATTGTCGCCCTCGGCGACTACACCACCGACGCACGACGCTTCGCTCAAGGCAAACCGATCGAACTCATCCTTGGCGGCGAACTAATCTCTACGGTGCGCTCGCTGCAAATCTCCAAGGTACGGGCCACAGGACCGCTGGACTCGCCGCTTGCGCTTGGTGGAAGCATGCTCGCGAGTTTGCTGGTCATCGGCGCACTTGCGTCTGGCACCGCAACCGCACCACCAAGCGCTATCCCGTCGCAAGTTGCTACCCAGCCTGCAACTGTTCCGTTGCAGGCGCCGATGATCCGTCCGGCCCCAGCAACGCCACCGGCGCACCCGCAAGCAACGATCTACATGAGCGATTCGCAGGACGCAGCACAGCTACGTGAATGGAAGAAGCAGAATGCGGAGTCGATGAAGATTCTGGAGAAGACAACGAAGGAAGTGCCGCTTCGTTAGGAGCTCATAGCGACATAACGGCACAAATTTTCTCTGACCACCGAGGTTCCTAAAGGCGAGCTATCCATAGCAGAACACTTCGCTTCGGTCGTTCCGACTGCAGTGCAGCCGTCTATACTTGAGACATCAATTCGGGGAGGCCATCAAATGCCTAGAGGTGATAACTGGTCGCGTGTTGAGGTGGAGGCTTGTGTCGCCTCGTACCTCACTATGTTGGCGCTGGAACTCAACGGTCAGCGCTACAACAAGACCGAGTACGCCGAAGCGTTGATGCGGAACCTTGATGACCGAAGCCGAGTATCCGTGGAGTTCAAGCACTGCAACGTCAGCGCCGTCCTGCTCGATCTGGGGTATCCGAATATCAATGGCTACAAGCCTCGCTTCAATTATCAGCATGAGCTTGTTGACGTGGTGGAATCGCAACTAGCAGGGAACCTGGTCATCGACGCCGCCGCACAAGCCGCCGTTGAGCGCCCTGCCATCGAGATCTCAGTGAGCGAGTCGCAGGTCGTGTGGGTGCCCGTCCCGAAACCCTCAAAGGTCCGCGAGACGGCGGCTGAATACTCACCCAATTTCTTGCCTATTCGGCGCGACTATCTCGCACGTGAAGCGCGCAACCGCTCGCTTGGCCGTGCAGGCGAACTATTCGTGCTCGAACTCGAATCACGCAGGTTACATGCCGAAGGCAAAAAGGCCTTGAGCGAGCGCGTCGAGCATGTTGCAGCAAGCCGAGGCGATGGCTTGGGTTACGACATCCTATCTTTCGAAAGCAACGGTCGTGAACGCCTGATCGAAGTGAAGACCACCGCTTTCGGTGAGCTAACACCGTTCTATGTCAGCCGCAACGAAATCGCACGATCAAATGCGGACGCGGAAAAATATCGACTCTATAGGCTCTTCGACTTTCGCGAAAAGCCTCGCGTGTTTCAATTGTCCGGTTCAATAGAAGCTCACTGCAAGCTCGATCCGGTGACATATCTGGCCCGTTTCAACGGTTGAATTGATTACGCCAAACTCACTCGAATCGTCCACGCAGCTTCCTCCGTACAGAGTGCGCACCGGAACGCTCCGCCGATGTCTATCCGAAACCCCTGTACTGCGGTGAGAATAGCCAGCGACGGCCGGTTACCGGGATACGCGAGTGGAGGCAACACCGGAACATTTGCCCAGTGCCTGTTCGAGAAGTCTGGCTGAAAACAGAAAGCGGTGTGGGCCGACGAAACAGGTGACCGCTGATCGATTTTTCTAGATCACGCTCTTTATCTGGTCTCGTTAGCTGAGACAAATTGGCACCAAAATCCCCGGCGTCCGCGATGAAATTCGCGTGTCGACCGAGGCCATGCATGAGCGACGAATACATTTCCGAAGACAAGTACTGGGGTGACTGGGGCGTTATCCAAAAATCCGATGGTGGCATGTTCGATTTCGACGACGTCAAAGATCAGCCGCTCGAACGAGTGTGGACCATCGTTGATACCGGTGCTTACGAAGATGAAAACTGGTACGCCATGCCGGGGTTTCACATCGTAAACAAGCTTGGCTACATCATGACCCAACGCGAGTGGACTTCGGACACTCCTGATGCCATCTATTTTCGGCATGAGGACGAGGACGATGGCGAGCGCCAAGTCTTCATTTATCAGTACCGTGACGCCTCGAACTACAAGGCCGGCGGTATGTTGCTTCTTTACGGCGCAAGCCGAGACGTTGAAGAAGATCTAATCCGCGAGTGTTGTGACGCGGATGGATGCTTCGTTGCCGAGCAAGTCGGAGTGCCCGCACTGTGCAATCAACTCTTCGCCTTTGGTGGTGGTCCTACCGATGACGATCACGCCTTCCATGAATTTCAGGAGCTTCGACCGGCTACGGCAGAAGAAATTGCTTCGCTCCCGTTGTGGGGTGGTTTGCGAGACCTGACGTGTCGATTCCTTCGCACGGAGGGCACATGGGATTGCTCGTTGTCTCCAAACTGCTGCTGATTCGATATGGGCATGGCATAGTCACTAGCGTTGGATACGCTCGCCTGCGCAGCAGGCGTACAGAGTGCGGGCCAGGATGGCCCGCCGCTCTACCCGGGGCCCCTGTGCGGCGGTGAGCTGGGGACGACAGGCCGCGTAGCGGGAATCGGCAGGAGGCCGATTCCTTTTCGCCAGCACAGGGATGTGCTGTCGAAAAGCCCGGCCACAGCTCACGGACTTGCCGGGCATGGATGCCCGGCAAGCGCCAAGCGGGGTGTCGTTTTCTCTTGGTTACTTCTCTTTTGGACAAGCAAAAGAGAAGTGACTCGGGCCGCGCAGCGGCACGAAAGCTCTTTACTGTGGATGCTGATTCAGCGGCGGGCATTGAGCTGAAGGCACTGGGCCCCAGCCTGCGCTGGGGTGACGGATAGGTGGGATTTTCGCGAGCACCTACCCCCAGCCCTCTCCGTCAAGAGGGAGAGGGCGAAAAGAAAAGCCCACCGAATGGCGGGCCTCTTCATATCGGCAAGGCGCCCCGCACCTACCCCAGCAACACCCGATTCATCCTCTGCACAAACGCCGACGGGTCCGGCAACTGCGCGCCAGCCGCAATCTCTGCCTGTTCCAGCAACAGCATGGCCAGATCCTTCGCCTTCGCCTCGTCGGCTTCCGCCTCGACGCGCTTCAACAACGCGTGCTGCGGATTGATCTCCAGCGTCGGCTTGTTGTCCGGCATGTCGTGGCCGGCTTCGCGCAGCAGGCGCGCAAGATGTGGAGCCATCTCGTAATCGGCAAGCGCGAGGCACGACGGTGAATCAGTTAGGCGGGCGGAGACGCGCACATCGCCGACGCGATCGCCGAGCAGGTCCTTGAGCTTCTTGACCAGCGGCTCGGCCTCCTTCGCGGATTTCTCCTGCTTCTTCTTGTCCGCCTCGTCCAGCGGCAGTTCGCCCTTGGCGACGTTTTGCAGTTTCTTGCCGCTGTATTCGCTCAAGCTGCCGAGCATCCATTCGTCGATGCGGTCGGACATCAGCAGCACTTCGATGCCCTTGGCCTTGAACGCTTCCAGCTGCGGGCTGCCCAGCGCGGCGGCGTAGCTGTCGGCGGTGATGAACCAGATGGTGTCCTGGCCCACCGGCATGCGGCCGATGTAGTCGTCGAACGAGACGGTCTGCGCGTTGCCTTCACCCTTGGTCGAGGCGAAGCGCAGCAGCTTGGCGATGCGCTCGCGATTGTTGGCGTCTTCGCTGATGCCTTCCTTGAGCGTGTTGCCGAACGCCTTGTAGAAGGTGACGAATTTCTCCGGCTCGTCCTTGGCCAGCTTCTCGATCAGGTCGAGCACGCGCTTCACGCAGGCGGACTTGATGCGCTCGAGCTGGCGGTTCTGCTGCAGGATCTCGCGGCTGACGTTGAGCGGAAGGTCATCTGCATCGACCACGCCGCGCACGAAGCGCAGGTAGTTCGGCAGCAGTTCCTCGGCCGCGTCCATGATGAAGACGCGCTTGATGTAGAGCTTGAGACCCTTGCGCTCGTCGCGGCCACCCATCATCAGGTCGAACGGCGGCTGCGACGGGATGTACAGCAAGGTGGTGAAGCTCTGGCTGCCTTCGACGCGGTTGTGCGTCCACGCCAGCGCGTCGTTGAAATCGTGGCCGAGCGACTTGTAGAAGCTCTGGTAGTCCTCGTCGCTGATCTCCGACTTCGGCTTGGTCCACAGCGCCGAGGCGGCGTTGATGGTCTCGAATTCGTCGGTCGGCATGCCGTCCTTCTCGACCGGCATGCGGATCGGGAAAGCGACGTGGTCGGAGTACTTGGTGATCAGCGAGCGTAGCTGCCAGCGCTTGAGGAACTCGTCCTCGTCGGCCTTCAGGTGCAGGATGACCGACGTGCCGCGCTCGGCCTGCTCGACCTGCTCCAGCGAATACTCGCCCTTGCCGTCGCTCTCCCACTTCACGCCCTCGCTCGCCGGCGCATCGGCGCGACGGGTGATCACGGTGACTTTGTCGGCGACCACGAAGGCGGAATAGAAGCCCACGCCGAACTGACCGATAAGCCGTGCGTCGGCCTTCTGCTCGCCCGACATCGCCTCGAGGAAGCGCTTGGTGCCGGAGCTGGCGATGGTGCCGATGTTCGCCACCACTTCGTCGCGGTTCATGCCGACGCCGTTGTCGCGGATGGTGACGGTGCGCGCATCCGGATCCCAGCTCACGTCGATATGCAGCTCGCTGTCGCCGGCCATCAGCTCGGGCTTGGCGATCGACTCGAAGCGCAGCTTGTCGCAGGCGTCGGAGGCGTTGGAGATCAGCTCGCGCAGGAAGATTTCCTTGTGCGAGTACAGCGAATGCGTGACCAGGTGCAGCACCTGGGCGACTTCGGCTTCGAATTTGCGGGTTTCGGCGGGTGCGGTCATGGGTGGATGTTCCGTTTGATGCGTGGATGTTCTGGATCGTCATTCCGGCGCAGGCCGGAGGCGTGCTTCATTTCTTCGTCATTCCGGCGAAGGCCGGAATCGCATTTCGACTTTGAGAGCGATTCCGGCCTTCGCCGGAATGACGACGTGGGGCCGGAATGACGGATTGGGAAGTTTACGGTGCAACCGTGCCTATGCGGCGTTCTGCAGCGCGGCGATCCGCTCGTCCAGCGGCGGATGGCTCATGAACAGTTTCTTGAAACCCTCCGCCAGCGGGCCGGAAATGCCGAACGCGGCGATGGTGTTGGGCAAGGTGCTTTCGCCGTGGTTGGCCTGCAGCCGTTGCAGCGCGGAGATCATCGCGCCACGGCCGGCGAATTTGGCGCCCGCAACATCGGCCCGGAATTCGCGCCAGCGCGAGAACGCGGCCACGATCATCGAGGCGAACAGGCCGAATATCACCTGCAGCACCATCACCACCACGAAGTAGCCGATGCCACCGCCGCCGCGGTCACTGTCGCGCCCACCGGACATCCAGCTGTCGACCGCGCGGCCGACGATGCGTGCGGCGAGGATCACCAAGGTGTTCAACACGCCCTGGATCAGGGTCAGCGTCACCATGTCGCCGTTGGCGACGTGGCCGATCTCGTGGCCGAGCACGGCGGTGACCTGCTCGCGGTCCATCTGCTGCAGCAGGCCGGAGCTGACCGCGACCAGCGAGCTGTTCCTGGTCATGCCGGTGGCGAACGCGTTCATTTCCGGCGCGTCGTAGATCGCCACCTCGGGCATGCCGATGCCGGCGTTCTGCGCGTGGCGACGCACGGTGTCGACCAGCCAGCGCTCGGTCTCGTTCTGCGGCTGGGTGATCACCCGCGCACCGGTCGACCACTTGGCGATCGTCTTGGACATCGCCAGCGAGATGAAGGCGCCGCCCATGCCGAACACGGCGGCGTAGGCCAGCAGGCCACCCATGCCGCCGTAGCCGCGGGCCGCTGCCATCTGGTCGATGCCGAACAGGTGGCAGACGATGCTCAGCAGGAGCAGGACGGCGAGGTTGGTACCGATGAACAATGCGATGCGACGCATGGCTGTCTCTCTTATGGCAGTCATGAAGGGGATGCACGCTTGGTGCGTGAGATGAAAATTCGGGGCTCAGAGGCACCGTTTCAAGGGTCGACGTCACCTGCCGAGCGCACTGCGTACCCTAAAATGACCGCATGACCTATCGCGGCCGCTTCGCCCCCTCGCCCACCGGGCACCTGCATTTCGGCTCGCTGGTGGCTGCGGTGGGCAGCTGGCTGTGCGCACGGCATGCCGGTGGCCAGTGGCTGCTGCGGATGGAGGATATCGACCCGCCGCGCGAGGTCGCCGGCGCGGCCGCCAGCATCCTCGCCGCGTTGCCGGCCTTCGGTCTCGATGCCGATGCGGCGCCGCTGTTCCAGTCGCAACGTATCGCGGCGTATGACGAAGCCTTCGAACGGCTGCGCGCGGCGGACCGGGTATTTCCCTGCTGGTGCAGCCGCAACGATCTGGCCGGTGCGGACGGCATGCATCGCGACGGCCACTGCGTCGCCCGCGCCAGGCAGGATCGACCGCCCGCGTGGCGTCTGCGCGTACCGGACATCGAGGTGACTTTCGACGATGGGTTGCTGGGGCCTCAGCGTGAGAACCTGCGCGAGAGCGTGGGTGATTTCGTGATACGCCGGATTGAAGGCTTCTACTCCTATCAGCTGGCCTGCGTGGTGGATGATGCGTTCCAGGGCATCACCGAAGTCGTGCGCGGCAGCGACCTGCTCGACTCCACCGCGCGGCAGATCTGGCTGCAGCGCTGCCTGGGCATGCCGACGCCCGGGTATCTGCATTTGCCGCTGGTGCTGGATGCCGAGGGCTACAAACTGTCCAAGTCGGACCAGGCCCATCCGGTCGATCCGGCTGCACCGCTGCCGGCATTGCGGCAGGCCCTGGCCTTCCTGTCTGTACCGGTGCCGGCGGTCAGGATGAACGTGCCGGATTTGCTGGCCCATGCGCTGACAAATTTCGACCCGGCACTTTTGCCGCAATGCAGCGGTCACTCTGTCGCCTGAAACGCTATAAAGCATGAACAAGCCGGCCCTCCATGGCATCGGATTGCAGCAATCTGCTGCCATGATCCCGGACCCACAGCCCTCTGCTTTACCTCACAGGAGATCATGGACATGACACAGCGCACGGCATTGGTCACGGGCGGCACCGGCGGCATCGGCAGCGCGATCATCCGCTACCTCGCCAGCCAGGGGCACCGGGTCGCCACCAATTATCGCGACCAGGCCAAGGCCGAGGCGTGGCACGACGCGATGGCGAAGGACGGGATCGAGGTATGCATGGTGCAGGGTGACGTCACCGATCCGACTGCCTGCGACGCGATGATCCGTGCGATCGAGGAAAAATGCGGTCCGATCGACATCCTGATCAACAACGCCGGCATCACCCGCGACAGCACCTTCCACAAGATGAACTACCAGCAGTGGACGGACGTGATCAGCACCAACTTGAACGCCTGCTTCAACGTCACCCGCCCGGTGATCGACGGCATGCGCGCACGCAAGTGGGGCCGCATCGTGCAGATCAGCTCGATCAACGGCCAGAAGGGCCAGTACGGCCAGGCCAACTACGCCGCGGCGAAGGCCGGCATGCACGGCTTCACCATCTCGCTGGCGCAGGAGAACGCGAAGTTCGGCATCACCGTGAACACCGTCTCGCCCGGCTATGTCGGCACCGACATGGTGATGGCGGTACCCGAGGAAGTGCGCGAGAAGATCGTGGCGCAGATCCCGGTGGGACGTCTCGGTCGGCCGGAGGAAATCGCCCATGCCGTGGCATTCTTTGCCGGGGATCAGGCCAGCTGGATCACCGGCGCGAACCTGGCGATCAATGGTGGGCATTACATGGGTTGGTGAGCGTGTTATTGGATTGTCTAGGGAGCCTCGAAAACCATCGTCATTCCTGCGAAAGCAGGAATCCTGCCACTGAATCCAAAGGCACTGGATCCCTGCTTTCGCAGGGATGACGAGCAAAAGCCCGGTTTTTCGAGGTCCCCTGTGGAGCGCACCCTGCGCGCAATGCCTTTACAGGCGAGGCAGGAGCATCGCGCACAGGGTGCGCTCCTACCGATCGAGCAACTTCTCCAGCACCTTGCCCACCGCTGCAAACGCGAACGCACCAGTGACATGCGTAGCGGCACCGAGGCCACCACCACAAGCCAGATTCAATGCGTCGCCACCCGGCGGTCGATTGCCGCACACGGTGCCGTCCGGCTGCGGGTACTGCACGTTCTGCAGTGAGTACACCGCCGACACGCCGAAATAGCGATCCGGGTTGCGCGGAAAGTTGAAGTCAGTACGGAGCTTTTTGCGGATCAGGCTGAACATCGCGTCGTGCTCGGTGCGTGACAGGTCTCGCACACGGATCTGCGTGGAATCGGTACGCCCACCGGCCGAGCCCACGCTGACGATCGGCAGCTTGCGGCGACGGCACCAGGCGATCGTCTCCAGTTTCACCCGGAACGCATCGCAGGCATCCAGCACGATGTCGTAGCCGCGATCGAGCAACTCGTCCAACGTGGACGGGGTAAGGAATCGTTCGATCGGCTCCAGCTGGATCGCCGGATTGATCGCCTTCGCCCGCGCCGCGATCACGCCGACCTTGGACTTGCCGAACTCGCCATCCAGCGCATGCAGCTGGCGGTTGGTGTTGGACACGCAGACTTCGTCGGCGTCGATCAGGGTGAGCCGGCCCACGCCGCTGCGCGCCAGTGCCTCGGCCGCCCACGAACCGACGCCACCGATGCCGATAACACAGACATGCGCCTGCGCCAGCGCGGCCACGCTGCCGATGCCGTACAGGCGTTCGACGCCGGCGAAGCGTTCGGCCGGAAATTCCACCTTACTCATGTCGACATGCTACGGGGCACTTGGGGTTGTCTGCGATGTCACGGGATGATCCTGTTGCGGTGTAGCCGCCATTATCGCGCTTGCGTGGATGCAACGCATCGGCGCGGGTTATTCTTGCCGCCTTCCCTGGCAGCTGTGGAACCGAATCGATGCGCGTCGCTCTGTTGCTCCTGCTGGGCCTGGCGATTGGCGTGATCGGTACGGTCAACGTCATGAGTACGCTGAGTGCACGCAATCCGATGCCGAAGGCGGTGATGCACACCATGGGCTATCACATGGGCGAACTGGGTCATGCGCTGAAGGCGAAGCAGTGCGAGGCGGCCAGCATCCAGCATCACCTGCAGCGGCTGCAGTCCACTGCCACCGACATCGTGCCGGTGTTCGGCGTGACCGAAAAGGACTTTACCGACGACGCTAGCCAGTTGCAGGACCATCTGCAACTGGCGCTGCAGGCGGCGCCCGCGGATTGCGCGGCGCTGGCCGCGGTGATCAAGCCGATCGACGACACCTGCAAGAGTTGCCACCAGAAATACCGTTGAAACCCTTGCCCCTCCCCCTGCCCGCAGGGGGAGGTTGGGAGGGGGTTGTCCGAGCTTGCAGTGAAGATCAAGAGCAACCTCTCCCCGGCCTTCCCCTGCAAGCAGGGGAGGGAGCACTTCTGTCAGAAGCTGACTTTCCCGCGCAGCATCTGCCCGTACATCACCCAGTCGCCGAGCAGGCTGTACAGCGGATGCTTGAACGTGGCCGGGCGGTTCTTCTCGAATACGTAGTGGCCTATCCAGGCACAACCGTAACCGGCCACAGGCATCAGCCATAGCCAGCCGAGCTGACCGGTCAGCAACGCCACCACCAGCACCACGATCACCAGGCTGCTGCCGATGAAATGCATGCGGCGACAGCTGCGGTTGCTGTGTTCGGTCAGGTAGTAGGGATAGAACTCGCTGAAACTGGTGAAGCCGGACATGCGAAAGCCCTGACGGTTCGACCCGGACAGCGTGACCCGGCCGCGCTGCTGTTGCAACTGGCGGCGCGGGTCAAGGCAGCGGAATGAACTCGTCCTCGTCACCCACCACCTTGCCCCAACGCTGCGCCTGCCAGTCGAGCTTGGCCTGTTCGATGCGCTCTTTCGTGCTGGCGACGAAGTTCCACCACAGATGGCGCTCACCATCCAGCGGCGCGCCACCGAACAGCAGCAGCTTGCTGGCCGTGCTTGCGCGCAATGAGGGCGCCGATGGGCCGGCCTGCACGGCCATCTGCTCAGCGGCAAGATCCAGCTCGCCCCAGCGAACCGCACCGTCGACAACGAAGACACCACGCTCGAGATGTTCCTGCGGCAACGCCAGTTCGGTGCCGGCGGCCAGCTGCACCTCGAGCAGGAACATCGGGGCGAACACCTTGACTGGCGACTCCTGTCCATACGCGCTGCCGGCAATCAGCACCGCCTCCATGCCCGGCTGGCGAATCGTCGGCAACGTGGCGCGCTCATGGTGGTGAAACTCCGGGGCGATCTCGGCATCGGCCTGCGGCAGTGCCACCCAGATCTGCACGCCATGCAGGGCTTGTCCGTCGCTGCGTTCGTCCGGCGGCGTGCGTTCCGAATGCACGATGCCGCGACCGGCGGTCATCCAGTTCACCTCGCCGGGGCGGATGTCCGCCACGCTGCCGATGCTGTCGCGATGACGGATCGCGCCGTCGAACAGCCAGCTCACCGTGGCCAGCCCGATATGCGGATGCGGCCGCACGTCCATGCCGCTGCCGGGCGCAAATGTCGCTGGCCCCATGTGGTCGAAGAACACCAGGGGGCCGACATGGCGCGCCTGCAACACCGGCAACATCCGTCGCACGGTGAAGCCATCGCCGAGATCATGCAGGCGCCCTTCGATCAGGGTCGGGTTCGCTTCCATCATGTTCTCCGTCGCTTACCAGGCACGCCGATACTGGATCGGCGCTTCGATTTTTGCATCGAGCTGTTGTGCCGCCCACCGCGGAAAATAGGGGTCGCGCAGGCTTTCGCGCGCCATCAATACCACGTCGGCTTCGCCGTTGGCGACGATCTCCGCGGCCTGTTCGACTTCGGTGATCAGGCCCACCGCGCCGGTGGCGATGCCGGCTTCGCGGCGGATGCGCGCGGCAAACGGCACCTGGTAACCGGGCGCCAGCGGAATCGTCACGTGCGGCAGCAGGCCGCCGCTGGAGACGTCGATCAGATCGACGCCGAGCGGCTTCACCTGCTGCGCCAGCTGCACGCTTTGTTCAATATCCCAGCCGCCCTCGTCGGCCCAGTCGGTGGCCGAGATGCGCAGCCACAGCGGCAACCCGGCCGGCCATACCTCGCGCACGGCGGCGATCACTTCGCGCACGAGGCGGCTGCGATTCTCGAAACTGCCGCCGTAGTTGTCACTGCGCTGGTTGCTCAGCGGCGACAGGAACTGGTGCAGCAGGTAGCCGTGCGCCGCATGCAGCTCGATCAACTGGAAGCCAGCCGCCAGCGCCCGTTGCGCGGCCGCGCGAAAATCTGCAACCACCGCGCGGATGCCTGCTTCATCCAGCGCCTGCGGCACGTTCCAACCTTTATCGAACGGCAGCGCCGACGGCGCCACGGTCAGCCAGTCGCCCTGCCCGGCCGGCACCGGGCCATGCCCTTCCCATGGACGCAACGTGCTGGCCTTGCGTCCGGCGTGTGCCAGTTGAATACCGGCGATCGCACCTTCCGCCTTGATGAAACGGACGATCGGCTGCCACGCAGCCTGCTGGGCCTGATTCCACAGCCCGGTGTCCTGCGGCGAGATGCGTCCCTGCGCCGAGACCGCGGTAGCCTCGGCGATCACCACCGCCGCACCACCGACGGCACGACTGCCCAGATGCACCATGTGCCAGTCATTCGGCAGGCCATCGATGGCCGAGTACTGGCACATCGGCGATACCACCAGACGATTGCGCAGGCTGAGGCTGCGCTGGGTGAACGGCTCGAACAGATTCATCGGGTATTTCCGCGTGGGGTCACGTATCGATATGCAGGCGGCCTTCTACTGGATCAAGCGGCCGGATGAGTCCGCGCGATCGGCACCGCGTCCTGCGTCGCGATCCAGGCCGCAATGCGCGCCGCGATCGGTTCGGGAGTCTTCATCCAGCCGAAATGATCAGCCGGCTTGCCACCCAGATCCGGCGGCGTGATGACCTCCACGCTTCGGTTGGCTCGCGGCATCTTGCCGAGCAGCCAATCCAGCGAGGCCTGCGGCCCCAGCCAGTCGTCCTGCAGGCGCAGTGCCAATACCGGCAGCGGCGAAGCGGCCAGTTCCTGTTCGAAATCCTGTGCCATCCCGGCGGCCGCATAACGACCGGTGCGTCCGCTGCGCGCCCAGTCGGCAATCAGCCGGCGCGCCTCATTGCCGGCGAAACCGATTTGTCGCCCGGGCAGATACCCCACCAGGGTAGCCAGCCACGGGGCAAGGACATAAGCGATACGGATCAGGCTGCCAAACCGGAAGCGGCGCCAGTACGGCGAGCCCGTGGCGACCAGCACAAGGCCGGCATGTTCGGCAGGATGCAGGCTGGCATAGACGGAACCCAGCTGGCCGCCCAGGCTGTGGCCACCCAGCCAGCAGGCCGCCTGCGGCCAGCGCGCGCGCACCGCGGCCAGCGCTGTCGGCAGATCGTCTGCCAGCAGCTCGCGATAACCCCAGTCATCACGCCGGCCGGCGCGCCGGTTGCTGGAACCGATACCGCGCCATTCGTGCACGACCACCGCCACTCCCCGCGCAGCCAGCGCCTCGGCCAGCGGCAGATAGTGCCTGGCCGGCATGCCCATTGCCGGCAGCCAGTACAGCAGCTGGTGCCACGCGCCGGCAGGATGGACACAGAGCAATTCGAAGCGTGACCCATCATCAACCGAAACCGGAATGACTGTCTGCCCGGTTGGTGTAACTGCCGCCGGCATCGGGGTGGGCGCGGGGCCGTGGGAAGGATCGGACATCCCGACAGGCTAGCGAATTGTCGCGTCCACGACAAAAAAGAGGCCGGCTTGCGCCGGCCTCTTCGAGACATAAACGCCGTTATCAGGCCGGCGTGACGTCTTCAGCCTGCAAGCCCTTCTGGCCATCGACGACCTTGAAGCTCACTTTCTGCCCTTCCTGCAGGCTCTTGAATCCCGTGCCGCTGATGGCGCGGAAATGTACAAACACGTCAGGGCCATTTTCCCGGCTGATGAAGCCGAAACCCTTGGCGTCGTTGAACCACTTGACGGTACCTACTTCACGATCCGACATGACTCACTCCGATCCATTCCAGACGCTGACACAAGCCGGCCCCAACGAGCCGACGGCTTACTGAGCTTGCCGGAATCATCGGGTGTAACGATAGGGATTCAGGAAACCCCATACCGGGCACGCACGTGGCCGAGCAGACGCAGTGCCCTTAGCATAACGGATTTCCGGCTTACAAGTGATTTGTCAAGCGGATTCTCACGGCCATTATCCGGGCAGGGGAAAACCGGGCATCGCTGCCCGGTTTCCCTTACATCCGAAAGGTAATCAGGCCGGGGTCACTTCATCGGCCTGCAGGCCCTTCTGACCCTGCACTACCTTGAAAGAGACCTGCTGGCCTTCCTGCAGGCTCTTGAAGCCCGCACCCGCGATCGCGCGGAAATGCACAAAAACATCCGGACCATTGTCACGGGCAATAAAACCAAAGCCTTTGGCGTCGTTGAACCACTTGACGGTACCGACCTGACGATCTGACATGTAAATCACTCCATTGGGTTTAAAGACTCGACCAGCACACTGCGGCAGGCCGGCTTACTGGTGTGCAAGGAAACAACCCTAGGGTGAACGATGAGGCAGATCGCGGATCGGCTGCATCGGGCCACAGACTCTGCTGACCCCGGCAAACACAGTGGTCAAATCATAACGGCAGAATTGGGCCGATGCGAGATTGCGCGGTGCAGTACAAAATGAAATCGTTTTCAGCAAATTGGTCCAAAAGATGACAAATTTCAGATTTTCTTTACCTCGAACCGAGTCTAGTGTGACTCTGCTAACCGATAACCGCCGGATCGTTTTGTACCCGGCAATATCAACCATTGAGGAGCACCGAGCATGTCCATCCTGCCTCGCCTGAGTCTGACGTGCGTTATCGCTGGTCTGTTGCTGGCCGGTTGCGCCCACCAACCCAAAACCCAAACCCCGCCGAACGCTGAAACTTCATCCGCAACAGCCTCGACCGGGCCCGCTACCCTGCATGCGCATCGCCCAGCGACCGCCAACGGCCACATCACCGTCCAGAATGTCGACCTGCCCGACCACACCGGCATTCCGGCCTGCGACGATTATCTGTCCAGCTATATGGCCTGCCACCGCGCAGCGGCCATTTTCCCGCCAGATCAATTGGCATACCGCTACCAGCAGATGCGTACCAACCTGCTGATCGACTCGGAAAACCCGGATATTCGCCCGCAGCTGGCAGCCCGCTGCAACTCGCTGGCCAGCACGTTGCGCGATGCCCTGCATGGCAAATCATGCGCAGCGAATCCAGCCCCCGCGAGCAGCACGCCGTAGATAACCCTGGCTTATATTCCGGCGCGCCAGGCTGCCCGCAACATCTTCGCCAAAGTCACAGGTTGCGTACGGCCCAGCCTGACTTCAGGTGTTCCGTGCCAGCGCGCCGTAACCATGATCGCCGTGGCCACTGCCTGCACCAATCCGGTATCGGGCACCACGTCCGGCTCCAGAAAAAGCGCCTTGACCTCGAACACACCTTCGCTGCGATGTGCCTTGGCATCCAGCCGGCCAATCAGTCGACCGCGATGCAGGATCGGCAGCACGAAGTAACCGTAGCGCCGCCGTGCGGCCGGCGTGTAGCACTCGATGGTGTACTCGAAACCGAACATCGCCAGGGCCCGTGCCCGGTCCCACACCAGCGGATCGAATGGCGACAGCAGCACGGTGTGGGTAGCGCGCAGGCGACCCCGCCGTGCCCGCTCCAGGACTTCGGCATGATCCCGGTGCACGTAACCCGGCACCTTCCAGTCCTGTACCGGCACGCTCAACAGGTCACCACGAGCCAGCAGCGGCGCCAGTTCCCGCTCGGTCACCGCGGGTTTCAGCCGGTAGTAGTCGGCGATCCAGCCAGCCTGAGTCACACCCAGTGCACGCACACTGTCGAGGATGAAGCGTTGCCGCAGATCTGCCGCGGAGAGAGTTGCGGCGGCGGTGTCGAACGATGGATCGAGCCGGGCCAGCACGTTCGCGGCCAGATCGTATACGCGCTGAAAATTTTCGCGGCGCGCCACCATCAATTCGCCCAGTGCAAACCAGGCTTCCAGCCAGCGCTTTTCGGGTTTCCATGACCACCAGCCCGGCGTGGCTGCACCGCTGCCTTCCTGGCGCACGAAATCCGCCGCGCGCACCGGCCCGGAAACGCGAATGCCGTCCAGCAGCGCATCCATTTCCGTACGTTGTTCGCGATGCATGCGCTCGGCATGCCGCTGCGCCCAGTGATTCCCGCGCTGCCCCAGCCAGCCACGATGCAGGCTGACGTCGGTCGCACTCACGAAGCACGCCTCATGCGCCCAGCACTCAGCCAGCTGCCCTTGTGCCAGTGCCTCGTCCAGCCATCCCAGCGGATAAGCGCCGAGGCGTGCGTGCAGCACCAGGTAAGGGCTGCGCGCGACCACATGGATGGTGTCGATCTGCAGCAGGCGCATGCGCTCGATCGTCGCCACCACGTCACTGCGTCGCGGTCGGCGACGCAACGGCTGCAACAGGCCCTGCGCCGACAATTGCAGCAGGCGTGCCTGCACCATGCTCAACATGCGGCGTTTACCTGAAGCTGCGTGCAACGACACGGCAGCTTCACGCGATCATGACCAAGATATTGAGCCGGCATTTACAAAATCCCTGTTAGCGTCATCCCGAGTCCGGCAACCGACAGCGGAAATTTCCGTACTGAATCGGCGACGGATGTCTTCACCCACTTTTCTTGCAAGTATTCTGGCATGGAGTATCGACGATGAAATCTCACAAGCCACTTCTATCCGCCCTTACCGCCGCTGGGCTGTTGTTCGCCGGCACGCTGATGGCACAGGACGCACCACCACCACCGCCTCCGCCGCCTCCTGCGCCGATGTCCAGTCCTGCACCGGCAGAGAGAGCAGCCTACCCGACACCACAAGGCCAGCTCGTCGTGCATAGCGCACCGGCACCCGCACCCACAATCGATCCCGCGCCTTCATTTGAACAATTGTCCGGAGGCGGCAAATGGATCAGCGAAGATCAGGCAGCCGCCTATCCACCGCTGGCCAATGACTTCCTCAATGCAAGCCACAACGGCAAACACGTCAGCAAGGCCCAGTACGACGAGTGGGTCAAGCAGCTCCAGTAAGCAGTCACTTCCGTACCAAGCCGGTCACCGTAGAGGTGGCCGGCTTTCTTTGGCCAGACAGGCACTCTCGCGCCGGATATCCTCGACACACCCACGGTCGGGAATCCCGAATTGATCGATCTTGCATGGTTCTGGTCTGGAGCATTCGCTCGATGAAGCCTCGTCATCTTGTCGTGCCGCTGGTGTGGGCAGCCAGCCTGTTTGCCACACCAAGCCATGCACAGAATCCGGATCCGACCGACATCCGCGCGTGCACGGCGATCGAGAGCGACTCGCAGCGGCTGGCCTGTTACGACCACGCGACGGGTCGCGTGAACCTGCCCGCCGCACAGAAGCGGGTTGACCGGGAAACCACCTCGCTGAGCATCTTCGGTCGCGAACATACCGGCACGTCGACTACGGCGGCACAGGGCAACCATGAGGTGGCAAAACCACTGTCCCTGCTCGACAGCCGCTGGGAACTGTCACCGGAGAGCAAGCTCGGCACCTTCAACGTGCGCGGCTACAAACCGGTCTATGTCATGCCGGCATTCGCCACCAGCAATCAGAACGACGAGCCGCACAGTCCCAACCCGGTCAACACGGTGACTTCGCCGCAGTCACTGGACAATGTCGAGACGAAGTTCCAGCTCAGTCTGAAGACCAAGGTCTGGCAGGGCGTGTTCGGCGATGCCGGCGACCTCTGGGTGGCTTATACGCAGGACTCGCACTGGCAGCTCTACAACTCCCAGGCCTCGCGCCCATTCCGCGAAACCAACTACGAGCCCGAAGCCATCCTGATGTTCAACACCCACTACGAAGTGTTCGGATGGGATGGGCGGCTGCTGGGCATCGGTGTGGATCATCAGTCCAACGGCCAATCCGATCCGCTCTCGCGCAGCTGGAATCGGGTGATGGCGGATATCGGCTTCGAACGTGATGGCTGGACCGTGATGCTGCGTCCGTGGTGGCGCATCCCGGAGTCACGCGCCGACGACAACAATCCCGATATCAGCAATTACATGGGTCGCGGCGACATGCAGATCATCCATGAGTGGAATGGCCAGGAGTTCGGGCTGATGCTGCGCCATTCGCTGCGTGGTGGCAGCGAAAGTCATGGCGCCGCCCAGTTCACCTGGAGCTTCCCGTTGATCGGCAACATGCGCGGTTACATGGAAGCCTTCAAGGGCTACGGCGAAAGCATGATCGACTACAACCACAACGCCACTTACCTCGGCGTCGGCATTTCGCTGCTGGACTGGTATTGAGCTCAGCGCAAAAGACAAAGGCCCGTTGACTTGCGGTCAGCGGGCCTTTGTCATCGCCTGCACGCGGCCACGCCGCGGAAACGAAACGATCAGTGGTGATGACCACCAGCGCCGTGCACGTGACCGTGCGCCAGCTCCTCTTCACTCGCCGCGCGCACGTCGGTCACTTCGATCGCAAAATGCAGGGTCTTGCCGGCCAGCGGATGGTTGCCGTCGATGAACACCTTGCCGTCCTCGACCTTGGTCACGGTGACGTTGATCTCGCCCTGTGGACCGCGCCCCTGGAACTGCATGCCTGGCTGGATGTCGTCGACACCCTGGAACGCCTCCCGCGGCACTTCCTGCATCAGCTCGGCGTGATGCACGCCGTAACCCTCTTCCGGCGCCACATCGGCGATGAACTTGTCACCGACAGCGCGGCCTTCCATCTGCTTTTCCAGGCCCGGCACGATATGACCGCTGCCATGCAGGTAGGTCAGTGGTTCGCGACCTTCGGAGCTGTCGATGACCTGACCCTGGTCGTCGGTCAGCGTGTAGTGGAAGGCGGCAACGGAGTTCTGGGCAATCTGCATGTAAGTCTCACGAATAGGTTCAAGTCCGCCGGCCAGATGCCGACACGAGCGCACAAGGTTACCAGAACCGCACAACAGGCCCGGCTGCACGGGCTGGCCGGATTGGCGATACTGTGGCCATGAGCCCGTCGCCAAGCCGTTTTCACCACCTCATCGCCTCGCTCCTGTTGTTGGTCGGCATATGCTGGCTCGGCACCTCGCTGGCAGCGGCACCTGCGGTCATCAGCAGTACTACCCCGATGGCCCTGGCGGCGCAGATCGATGCACACATTGACCAGACCCGCTTCAGTGCAGCCAGCTGGGGCATTGCCGTGATGTCGCTGGACAGCGGCCACATGCTCTACGCATACCACGCCGATCATCTGCTTCAGCCAGCCTCCACCGCCAAGCTGTTCACCGCCGCACTGAGCCTGTCCACGCTGGGCACGGACTACCGCATACCCACCCGATTGCTGAGCAGAGGCCGATTGCGCCATGGCCGTCTGGATGGCCAATTGATCCTGTACGGCATGGGCGACCCCACCCTGGGCACGGCCGGCAACGCTGACTGGGCCGAACGGCTCGCTGAGCAGCTGGCCGAGCATGGCGTGAGCTCCGTACGTGGCGACCTGATCGCCGACGACAGTTATTTCACTGGCCCGTCGTTTGGTAGCGGCTGGGAGGCCGGCGATCTGCAGAGCTGGTTCGCGGTGCCGTCCTCGGCGCTCAGCGTGCAGGAGAACGTCGTCGACGTCACGGTGACTCCCGGCACGGCCGCCGGTCTGCCGGCCAGCCTCACCCTCGCACCGGTTGACGGCATCCCGAGCCTGCTCGGCCAGCTCACCACGACCCTGCCGGACGCCATCAACGACATCAATCTGTATCGCGCCCCTGGCACCGACAAGCTATACGTTTTCGGCAGCGTGCCCACCGGCTCGACACCCCAGCATTTCAGGGTGGCCATGACAGACCCGGCGCTGCTGGCCGGCCATGAGTTGCGACAGGCCCTGGCACGCCACGGCATCCACATCAGCGGCCAGCTGCAGGTGCTGCACTGGCCACAGGACGATGCAGGCCTGCTGGAGCATGCGAGCACATTCGGCGAAGTGTTGTCGCCACCATTGCTGGAAATTCTTCAGCGCGGCCTGAAGCGTTCGCAGAACCTGTATCTGCAGAACCTGCTGCTGAATGTCGGTGCACGCGAACAGGCCCGCACCGCCGCACCTGCCTCGGGCTTCGTGACCACCGAGACTTATGCGATCCGGGCGCTGCAACCCTTGCTGGAACAGGCCGGCATTCCGCCATCGGCAAGCATGATCACCGAGGGCACCGGATTGTCACGCCGCGACCTGGTGACACCGAATGCACTCGTGCGCCTGCTCGGTTACCTGGCGGCGCAGCCGTATGCCGATCAATTGCGCGATGCACTACCGATCGCCGGCACAGATGGAACCCTGATCAACCGCATGCGCCAGACGGCAGCAGCCGGCAACGTGCATGCGAAGACCGGCAGCATGAGCAGCGTGCATTGCCTGGCCGGCTATGTCACCAGCGCAGCCGGCGAACGGCTGGCCTTCGCCATCATGCTCAACAACTACGAGCCGTCGAGCGATGCACCAAGCGCCAGCGGCGACCTGGACACCATCGCCGAGCTGCTGGCGAACTATCGCGGCCGCGAATGAATGCGACCGCCGAACGGCATCAGCCGGTCAGCCGTGCCAGTGTGTCCTTGCCGATCTTCTCCGGCGTGTCGGTCGGCGCATAGCGCTTCACCACCTGCCCATCGGCATCGATCAGGAACTTGGTGAAGTTCCATTTGATCGACTCGCTGCCGAGGATGCCCTTGCCCTCGCTTTTCAGCCACTGATAAAGCGGGTCGGCATGCTCGCCATTGACCTCGATCTTGGCAAACATCGGAAACGTCACGTCATAATGAGTGCTGCAGAAATTCTTTATTTCAGCTTCGTCGCCAGGTTCCTGGTGGCCAAACTGGTCACACGGGAAACCGAGTACCACCAGCCCGCGATCGCGCTGGTCTTGCCAAAGTGTCTCCAGCCCTGTGTATTGCGGGGTGAAGCCGCATTTGGACGCGACATTGACGATCAGCAGCGTCTTGCCGCGCCAGTCCGCGAGTGAGTGCGGGTTGCCATCGATATCGCGGACGGTGAAATCGTAAACGCTGGTCATGGATGGACTCCGTTCGGGTAAGCCGATTCAGCAGTCTACGCCATCGCTGGCCGTGTCCGTGACATAGAATGGCCTTCCCGTCCGCAGACCAAGCCCCGCCGTGATCCGCTTTGTCGATGTCCACAAGTCCTACCGTGTCGACGGCCGGGACATTCCCGCGCTGCAGCCTTTCAACCTCGACATTGCCGATGGCGAGGTATACGGCATCATCGGCCTGTCAGGTGCCGGCAAATCGACGCTCATACGGCTGATCAACCTGCTCGAACACCCCAGCGGCGGCCACATCTTCATCGGCGACGTCGAGATGACCGCGCTGGCCGAGCCAGCGCTGCGTGCACAGCGTCGCAAGATCGGCATGATCTTCCAGCACTTCAACCTGCTCGCTTCGCAGACCGTGGCCGACAATGTCGCGTTTCCGCTGCGGCTGGCCGGTGAACACGATGCCGGCGTCATCCGCGGCCGGGTCGACGAGCTGCTGGCGCGGGTTGGACTGACCGCGCATGCCGACAAGTACCCATCACAACTGTCCGGCGGACAGAAGCAGCGCGTCGGCATTGCGCGCGCGCTGGCCAACCGGCCGACGATCCTGCTGTGCGACGAGGCGACCAGTGCGCTCGATCCGCAGACCACCGCCTCGGTGCTGGACCTGCTTGCCGAGATCAATCGCGAACTGAAACTCACCATCGTGCTGATCACCCACGAAATGGATGTAGTGCGCCGTGTATGTGATCGCGTGGCCGTGCTGGATGCAGGAGTGATCGTCGAGCGCGGCGCGGTTGCCGATGTATTTCTTCATCCCCAGCATCCAACGACCAGACGTTTCGTCACCGAGGCGTTGCCGGAGGAAGCGGCCAGTGAGCTGGCGCCGTTCGCCCGGGTGCCGGGGCGCATTCTGCGCCTGAGCTTCCGCGGCAACACCACGCTGACACCTGCCCTTGGCCGCGTCGCCCGCGAGACCGGGATCGACTTCAACATCCTTGCGGGGCGCATCGACCGCATCAAGGATCTGCCCTATGGCCAGCTGACCCTGGCCATGCAGGGTGAACATGTGGATGCCGCGCTGGTCGCGCTGCGCGAAGCCGGCATCGAGATCGAGGAGTTGCACCGATGAACCTGCTGCAGAAACTGTTTCCGAACATCGACGACTGGGGCGAGCTAGGCCACGCCTGCGTCGATACCTTGCTGATGCTCGGCGGCTCGCTGCTGCTCACCGTGCTGATCGGCCTGCCGCTGGGCGTGCTGCTCTACCTCACCGGCAACGGCCAGCTTCGTCCGATGCCCAAGCTTTACGCAGCCACCTCCTTGCTGGTGAACGTGCTGCGCTCGGTGCCCTTCATCATCCTGATGATCGTGCTGATGCCGGTGACGTACTTCCTGGTCGGTACCAAACTCGGAATCCGCGGCGCGATCCCGCCCCTGGTGATCGGTGCAGCACCGTTCTTTGCACGCCTGGTGGAAACCGCGCTGCGTGAAGTGCAGCAGGGCGTGATCGAGGCCAGTCAGGCGATGGGTGCCAGCCTGTGGCAGATCGTGCGCCATGTACTGCTGCCCGAAGCACGCAGCGGCATCTTCGCCGGCGTCACCGTCACGGCGATCGCCCTGGTCGGCTACACGGCGATGGGTGGCGCGATCGGCTCCGGTGGTCTCGGCGACCTGGCCTATCGTTACGGCTATCTCAGCTACAAGTCCGACTACATGCTGGTCACCGTGGCGCTGCTGATCGTGCTGGTGCAAATGCTGCAGATGATCGGCGACCGCATCGTGACGCGTTATAAGCAACGCTGATTTGGTTATTTGTGTTCGGCGATACGGGCGGCCTACATTCGTTGGCCACCCATGAGAATCGCCTCCATGAGATTGCTGCTCGCCGCCGTCGCCGCCATACTGGCCCTGCTCTTGCTGGCGGGTTATGCCAAGACGAAGGCATGACGTGTTACAGGCAATGCCGGCCTCGTGTTTGTATTTGGCAGTATAGACGGCTTATTATTGTGCGACGCACAAGAGAACATGCCCGATGAAACTGCTACTCGCCACCCTCGCTGCCACGCTGGCCCTGCTGCTCGTGGGCTGTTCTGCGCCCAAGGAAGACAAAAACACACTGACTGTGGCCGCGACTGCGGTACCGCATGCGGAGATCCTCAAGCAGATCCAGCCTATCCTGGCGAAGGAAGGGGTGAACCTGCAAATCAAGGTATTCGCCGACTACGTGCAGCCGAACACGCAGGTGGTCGAGAAAAACATCGACCTGAATTATTTCCAGACCAAACCCTATCTGGATGCGTTCAACCGCGAGCACGGCACCAACCTCACCATCATCACCGGTGTGCATATCGAGCCGTTCGGTGCGTATTCGAAGAAGTACAAGAGCATCGACCAGCTGCCCGACGGCGCCAGCGTGAGCATCCCGAACGACCCCAGCAACGGCAGCCGCGCACTGCTGCTGCTGGCAAGGCACGGGCTGATCACGTTGAAGGATCCGAGCAACGAGCTGTCCACGGTGAAGGACATCACCGCGAATCCGAAGCACCTGCAGTTCCGCGAACTGGAGGCAGCGATGCTGCCGCGTACGCTGGACGAGGTGGATCTCGCCCTGATCAACACCAACTACGCGCTGGCCGCCGGCCTCAACCCGACCAGGGATGCGCTGCTGATCGAGGACAAGAACTCACCCTACGTGAACTACCTGGTCGGCCGCCCCGACAACCAGAACGACCCGCGCGTGCAGAAGCTGGCGAAGGCGCTGACCAGCCCCGAGATCAAGGCCTTCATCGAGCAGAAATACCACGGCGCCGTGCTGCCGGCGTTCTGACGCTCGGCTCCCTTTCCTGCTTCGGGGAAGGGAGCACAAGAGCCATTACCCCTGCGTTGCAGGTATCTCGAACACCTGTCGCAGGTAGGTCACATAGGCCTCGTCTTCGCACATGTTCTTGCCCGGTGAGTCGCTCAGCTTGGCCACCGGCTGGCCGTTGCAGCGGATCATCTTGATCACGATGTTGAGTGGCTCAGGCCCCACGTCGTTGGTGAGATTGGTGCCGACGCCGAATGCCAGCAGGCAGCGATCGCGAAAGTGCGCGTACAGCTGCATCACTTTCGGGATATTCAGCCCGTCACTGAACACCAGCACCTTGTTGCGCGGATCGACCCGGTTCGCGCAGTAGTGCGCCAGCACTTTCTCGCCCCACGCAAACGGATCGCCGGAATCATGCCGGGTGCCGTCGAACAGCTTGCAGAAATACATGTCGAAATCGCGCAGGAACGCGTTGAGTCCATAGACATCGGACAGGGCGATGCCGAGATCGCCGCGATATTCCTTCGCCCACGCCTCCAGCGCAGCCACCTGCGAATCGCGCAGACGCGGGCCGAGCGCCTGATGTGCCTGCAGGTATTCGTGCGCCAGCGTACCGAGCGGCGTCAAGCCAAGCTTGCGCGCCAGCCACACATTGCTGGTACCTGCCAGTTGGTTGCCTAGCCCGTCGCGCAGCGTGGTCACGACCTCTTCCTGCCATATCCGCGAATAACGCCGACGCGTGCCGTAATCGGCAATGCGGCAGCCGGCGTAATCCGGCGTATCGCGTAACAGCGCAATCTTCGCGTGCAACCGGCGGCGTCCTTCGCTCAGATCGAGACCCGCACTGGTACGGCGGAAATACACCTCGTTGACGATCGCCAGCAGTGGCACCTCGAACAGGATCGTGTGCAGCCATGGCCCACGGATGCGGATCTCGATTTCGCCGTTGCCCGATGCGGAGGGCGCGATCTCGACATACTTCTCGTTGAGCTGGAACAGAGCCAGAAAATCGACGAAATCGCTCTTGATGAAACGCCACGCCCGCAGATAGGCAAGCTCCTCCGTCGTGAAACGCAGCTGGCACAACGCGGCCAGCTCGACGCGGATCTCGTCGATGCAGGGCACCAGGTCGACACCCGGATTGCGGCACTTGAAGCGATACTCGACCTGCGCAGCCGGATACTGATGCAGCACCACCTGCATCATCGAGAACTTGTACAGGTCGGTGTCGAGCAGCGAATCGATGATCATCAGTTGCCCACAGGGAGGAAAGGTGCGCGGCCATTATCCATGCCGAAGCACATCACACCTCCTTGTGGCACACAAAAAGAAACCCCATCAGCCAGGGGAGGACTGATGGGGTTTGTCAGGCGGCATCCGGGGGAGGAAAGCCAGCCCCTCAGTGACACGATGTTTTGTACCACTTCCTGTCGCCATCACGGCGATACATGTGGTTAGTGTGGCCACTGCGGCGTGAGTTCAACGTGTATGTCGAAATTTGTTCAGCTTTCCGACAGGCTTGGAGCATGCTGCCGCTGTTGCACACAAATCGCTTACTCAGCGCCATGCGCGAACCTACAATTTTTTCACATTCTTGCCGGAGCCTCTGATGAAGCTGCTCAACCTGTGCCTGCTCGCGCTGTGCTTGATCCTGCCTGCGACAGCCGCTGAGTTGAAGGTCGACCTCGGCCACGGCATCGTCGCCTATCGCACCGAAGCCCTGCTCGTGCGACAAGACGTGCGTACCATCAGCGTGCCGGCCGATGTCGCGTACAGGCGCGCGATGCATTACCGCGCCATACCGTTGCTCGCACTACTCAAGGGTATCGACGCGAATGACCATCTGCAGTTCGTCGCCAGCGACGGATTTACCGCCGAGATTCCCGCAGCGCTGCTCCTGAACAAGCAAGGCAGCGAAGCGTGGCTGGCGATCGAGGATCCGACCCAGCCCTGGCCCGCCCTGGACAAGAATCATGGCCATGCCGGACCGTTCTACGTCGTCTGGACACAGCCACAGGCCGCCCATGTGAGTCTGGAGCAGTGGCCGTATCAACTCGCCGCGATCCGCAAGCTGGACAGCGTGGCCGAGCGCTTCCCGGCCATCCTGCCGGATCCCTCACTGCCTGCGAGCAGTGATGTGCAGCGTGGCTTCATCGTGTTTCAGCACACCTGCTTCGCCTGCCATACGCTCAACGGCGAGGGCGACGCGAAATTCGGGCCCGATCTGAACATCCCGCACAATCCCACCGAATACCTGCGCGCAGACCTGCCACGCGCCTACATCCGCAATCCGCAGTCACTGCGGCAATGGCCGCAGGCGAAGATGCAGGGCTTCGACACGCAGGCATTATCCGATGCTGATCTGGATGCCGTACTCGTGTATCTCCGATATATGGCAGCGCGCAAGCTCCCGCATTGATTCAATGCAGCTACAAACACATCACACGCCCAAGCCGCAACAACTATAGAACACCGACCGCGAGCATAAAGCTGCATTATCATCCAAGCCATCATCCAAGCCGCGTAGCCCGTAACGCAGACGGAAAACTTCCAAGCTATCGGCCAATCGCGCTAAATAACACAGGGGAAAATTCAAGCATGAAAAAGGGATTCCTTGCCCTAGGTGCGTCCATTGCTGCAGCGCTCGCTGGAGCACCTGGTCTGACACTGGCACAATCGTCGGCGACGCCCGACCTGGCTTCGCCAAGCATCAGGATCGCGCAAGCACCCGGAGTAACCCGCACCATTGACGACCATGCAATGTCGTCCCTGCGGAGTAGTCATCCGCAATTCCTCGATCAGATCCAGCCTGGCGAAGCGCTGCCAGGCTCCACTCCGCTGGATCATATGCAACTCGTCCTGAGACGCAACAGCCAGCGAGAACAGGCCCTCGAAAGCTTGATCGGGCAGATACACGATCCTAGGTCATCCCAATTCCACCGTTGGCTGACCCCCGAGGAGTATGGCGAAACCTTCGGTGTGAGCGACAGCGATATGGTTGCAGTGAAATCATGGCTGCTCTCGCAAGGCTTCACTATCAACACGATCTATCCAAACAGGATGCAGATCGATTTCAGTGGCACCGCGGGCTTGGTGAACCACGCATTCCATACGCAAGAGAACCGTTATCGGATCGGCAATAACGACTACTTCGCCAATGCCAGCGACATCAGCATTCCGGCGGCACTGCAAGAAGTCGTGGCAAGCATAGCCGGACTGAATGACCTGCATGTGATGCCGCGCCAGAAATCCTCCCATCGGACAGGATCAGTGGCGCCTCACGGTCAAGCCATCACCTATTACGGCAGTGAGCGTGCTCTCGTTCCCAACGATTTGGCGACGATCTATGGCGTTGCCCCTCTGCGGGCCAACGGCGTTACCGGCACCGGCGTCACCATCGCCATCGTCGGAAACGCCGACATGGTGCCGGCAGACTGGGACAACTTCACCCAGGTTTTCAATCTCGCCCGGTTTGGCGGCACGTTCACGCTGGTCCATCCGGCACCAGTTTCGGGAACGAACAACTGCACCGATCCGGATGCCATCAGCAATCCCGGCATACCAGCACCCAATACGGATGACACCACAACCCTTGAGTCCGCCGAATGGGCCACAGCCCTCGCCCCTGGTGCAAACGTCGTAGTTGCCAGCTGTGCCGATGTCGCAGGAGAACCCTGGCTTGGAACGATTATCGCCGCCACAAACCTGATCAACGGCAGCGTCCGTCCCGACATCATCAGCGTCGGCGCCACCCAAGACGAACAGTGGGATACCGCCGATAAGGTCACGATTGACCAGATGTGGCAGCAGGCCGATGCCGAGGGCATTTCGGTATTCGCGGCCACTGGCGATAAAGGGACCACTCCAGAGAGCTTTTCAGGCTTCAGTCCGATCAGCGGACAAGGCATAGGCGTCAATGCCTTCGCGAGCTCGACTCATGTCACCGCGGTGGGCGGCACTGACTTTTCTGACGTCTACGATGGCACGACCAGTCAATACTTCTTGCCGACGCCAAGCATCGTCGGTGGCTCGGCCATTTCGTACGTGCCCGAGATTCCGTGGAACGAGTCCTGTGGCAACGGTGTTCTTGGAAAGTATCATGGCTACAACAGGGTCGTGGGCTTCTGCAACGACATGATCCGGCATGACACCAACGCAATTGTCTCCTCTCCCAACGCCGACGACTGGGCCGACAACGGGGTCTTCCTGACCTTTCGCGCGAGCGCCGGCGGCCCCTCCTCGGTGGAAGCCAAGCCTGCATGGCAGGGTATCGTGAACGATGCGGCCAACGACGGCTGGCGCGATGTCCCGGACGTCGCCCTGTTCGCAGGCTCAAGCGCCGATTACACCTGGCTCACGGTGTGCTCGCAGGCCTACCCGTGTTCGCCCGACTTCAGTTACTCGTTCGGACCCACTGCCGGCACGGCCATGTCATCAGCAATGTTTGCCGGCATCCAGGCTGTCATGGATCAGGGACTGAGCGATCGCAACCTCGGCAAGGATCAGGGCAATGCCGCGCCGACACTCTATGCATTGGCGGCTGGAGAATATGGCGGTGCAACCGGTGCTGCACCGGCGACACTGGCAGACTGCAGCGCGGACAGCAGTACCAGCACTGCTGCGAATTGCATCTTTCACAACATCACCCGTGGGTCAACGTCCACCAATTGCGTCATACCTGCTTCATGGGGAACCAGCATCCCGAACTGTTACATCTTCAATACCTGGACGGTCGAATACACGGGTGCTGGAACGCCCACATCAATTCCCTTGCTGGTTGGCATGACCACCAGCGACGTATCGCCAACCAGTTATGACGTCTCGACCAAGGCGTATACGGCACGCACTGGCTGGAGCTTTGCATCCGGCCTGGGCTCGGTGAATGCAAAAAATCTGCTGATTGCATGGCGCGCCTACAACTCTGCAAACGGGATCAGTTCGGCGCACTAGCAACTTGTTGAAAGTGGCCGCGCTGCCCTTTCTCAACCGACCCAATGCGGCACATGCCGTCCGTGGCCTGCACCAAGAGAGGTGTTTTCAGCACTCTGTTAGTGCAGGCTCTCCTGCATTGCACAGGTATCGACCCGTTAGCCAAGCAGGGCAGGTCGAGTGAAGCGCATCAGATCAACATATCACCGGTAGCTTGGTCACCTTGATGGCGCAACACCACTGATACGCAAATAATGTTCGATGCTGACATGCCGTTCCTGCTCCGGCATCCCCGCCAGTTTTCGCACCTCGGAGTAGAACGCGGGCCACATACGCCCTGCACGCTGAAACAGCATAGCGAAGGCCGGGGTCCACTGGTCGTACAGACCAAATGGCAACAACCTTGCATTGTTGATCGGCGCGGCGACCCAGGCGTCGTAGCTGTGATCGTTTGGCCAGTCGTGGTCACGCCATTGCAAGTAGCGCTTGCGGAATGCCTCGATCTCGCGCTGCTTGCCGGCAGCCATCGCCGTTTCATCCTCACCGCTGGCGTACAACGTCTTCAAGCGCTCGCGCAGATCCAGCACGAGCTGGGTGAATCCGTCATCCATCGCCTGTGCATGATCATCCTGCGGCGGCAGGCCGCGTGACTCCCGCCATTCACGCAGGCCCTGGTTCTGTACGAAGGTGGCAAAAGACTCGTTGAACGCCGTGTCGTCTTTCACATAGATCAGCTGATGCGCCAATTCGTGGAAGATCGTGCTGTCGAGTTCGTCGTCGTCCCAACTCAGCATGCTGCTGAGGATCGGATCGGCAAACCAGCCAAGCGTGGAATACGCCGGCACGCCGCCGATCCAGACATCATCGCCACGCGCCTTCAGTCGTGCCGCATCAGCCTTGGCGGCGGCTTCCTTGAACCAGCCGCGATAAGCGACGCAACCGGCGACAGGAAAGCACTGCGGCAATGCCTCCACCGAGAAACGTAGCGTGGCAAATACGTTCCAGACCACGTATGGCCGATGCAGCTCGACATACCCGGTGTAGCTGCGATTGTCCGGCAAACCCAGATGCTGCGAGGCAAACTGGCGTGCTTGCCGTGCCAGACGCAGGCGCGCGGCGAGTTTCGCATCGGTCGCCGGATCGTCCACCACGTCACTGATCGCGCGTCGATGGACAACCAGTTCCCCTTGCCCGTGTGCAGCCTGTGCGTAGTAGTGCAGGCTGCCGCAGGCACAAAGCACAAGGCCCATCGCCACAATGGCGATGAGCCTTGAAAAGCTGATCAGTCGTGGCACGCATCGGGATGGAGGCATACCGCGATTGTGCCTGAAGCGTCAGGCTTGCCTAGTGGTGATGGTTGTATCCGCTGCTGCCGACATGTCCGTGCTGGACGCTGCCGTGTGCACCCTGCCAGTGACCGCCAGGCCCCCGGTAACCGCGATAACCGTACCCACCGCGGTAATAAGCGCCGCCGCCATACCAGAGACCCACACCCGGTGCATAGCAGCAACCATAGTAACCGTAATAGTCGTAGTAACCGGGCGCCACGTAATAACCGTCACCGTAAACCGGTGCCACCTGGCTGTAGTAGGCGCCGCCATAGCCGGTACTGCGTACATAACCCGGATCGTAATAGCAGCCCGACAAGGTCACTGCCGCGACGACCAACGCAAGACTTGCAAAGAGGCGTTTCATGATCTGTCTCCTGCTGGAGCGACAACCGGATCATGCGCCGCATCGCTTGAACGCGTGCTAAGTTTCCGCGCCGTATCCATCGGCATTTATCCGCCAGCCATGTGCCACCAAACGGATGCAATCAGGCTGGATGGACGCCGTGCTGAAACGGCAAGGCCGGCACATACCTCAACTCAGAAGCTCGGGCGCAGCAGCGCATCGAGGAAATGCGGCAGTACCCGCGGATCGACCAACAGGGTCACGATCACACCGTAAACCGCACCCCACAGATGCGCACTGTGATTGGTGTTGCCCTGCCCGCGTCGATCCATGTAGATCGAATAACCGGTGTACAGCACTGCATAGACGATCGCCGGCATCGGTATTACCAGCACGATGATCCGTGACCACGGTGCCAGCAGAATGTAGGCGAACAGCACTGCCGACACCGCTCCGGATGCACCGAGACTGCGGTAATTCGGGTTGCCCCGATTCTTCAGGTAAGTCGGCAGGATCGACACCACCAGGCCACCGATATAGAACAATGCGAAGCCGAGCATGCCCAGTCGCGCAGTGAACAACCCCTCCATCGCCCGGCCGAAAAAGAACAGCGTGATCATGTTGAACAGCAGATGGTTGAAATCCGCGTGCACCAGACCGTAGGTCACCAGCCGGTGGTATTCACGCTGACGGGCGATCGCTGGCGGCCACAGGATCAGATCGTTCATCAGCCGGCTGTTCTTGAACGCCATGAACGAGACGATGCAGGTGATGGCGATGATGAGCAGGGTGATTGGCATGAACGATTCCGCAGCGGCCGCAAAACGCCCATCTTGGCGTCCCTGCAGGTTCTTGTCGACTATCCATCGATGTCGCGCCCGATCGAGGTAAGCGCTTATGCCTTGTTTCCATGCAGATATTCCGAAAAGTCACTGCACGGATCGGCGATGCACGGCTATCATTCGCGGTTTTACGCGGCCTCTTGCCGCGGCACGGAATCATGACCTTGCTTCGTTACCTGCATCTGGACGTCTTCGCCGCCACCCTCGGCGGCGGTAACCATCTCGGCGTGGTGATCGGTGCGGATGACTGGAGCGTAGCGGCGATGCAGCGTTTCGCGCGCTGGACCGCACTGGTCGAGACTACCTTCTTGCTGCCGCCTGCCGATCCGAGGGCCAGCTACCGCGTGCGCATCTTCACGCCGCACAAAGAAATCCCGTTTGCCGGCCATCCCAGCATCGGCAGCGCACATGCGGTGATGGTTTGTGGCGTGGCCGAACCACGCGATGGCCTGCTGTGGCAGGAATGCGGTGCCGGCGTATTGCCGATCCGCGTCGAAGGCAGTGGCGCCAGCCGCGAACTGCTGTTGCAGTCGCCCGGTGAGCGCGTGCTGGATACCGGGCGCGCAGCACACCCGTTGCTGCCGAATGCGCTGAGCGGCATCGAACTCGGCACATTGGCACCGGCGCTGGTCGACGGCGGCCGGCGCTGGTGGCTGGCCGAGGTTGCAGACGAAGCCAGCCTGCGTGCCTGGCGACCTGATCACGCAGCGATTGGTGCACTGGCGCAGGCCAGCAAGAGCATGGGCTTGTGTGCGTTCGCGCGTTGCTCAGGCAGTGAATATCGACTGGTCGTGCGTGCGTTCCCGGCAGGCGTCGGCATCGTCGAAGATCCTGCCTCCGGTGCCGCCAACGGCCTGATCGCCGCCTATATCAGGCACGCCGAACCACAGGGTGTCCTGTCGCAGGGATATCAGGTCAGCCAGGGGCGCGAGATCGGGCACGATGCGCGGCTGATCGTGCAGATCGACAGCACCTCGATCTGGGTTGGCGGCCACAGCCACACCGTGATCGACGGCACACTGGACTGGAACCCGCACGTAGCGTGATGCCTCCCGCGCACGGATGAACGCCTAACCACGTTCGTCCAGATGTGCTCGACGCGCAGCGACCAGCGCCAGCGCCGACCAGTCCAGTTCTGCATCGCCGGCAGCCAGCGCCTCCAGCAAGCTGTCGCGCAACACACCCGCGAACGGCAACGGTACACGTGCCGCCGAACCTGCCGTCAAGGCGAGTTCCACATCCTTCAGACCCAGCGGCAGCGTGAATCCGGCCGGCTTGAAGCGCTGCTCGGCAATCAGCTTGCCGTAGCCCTGATAGGCCGGCGCGGCAAACAGGGTGTTCGTCATTACCTCGAGGAAATCCGCGGCACTGATGCCGTGCGCACGGGTCAGTGCAGTCGCCTCGGCCATGCTCTCGATCGCCGTGGCCAGCATGAAATTGCCGGCGATCTTCGCCACGTTCGCGCGCTCCGGCGCGTCGCCCAGCGGCCACAACTTGCTGCCCATCGCCTCCAGCAACGATCGCACGCGCTCGATCGCGTCGGATGGGCCTGCGACCAGGATATTCAGTTTCGCCGCAGCCGCCATGTCCGGACGTCCGAACACCGGTGCAGCCACATACGCCAACCCGCGCTTGGCATGTTCCTCGACAAGCTGCTGCGCCAGCGCCACCGAGATGGTGGCGTGGTTTACATGCACCATGCCGCGATCCATCGCATCGAGCAGGCCACCGTCGAGGAACACCTCGCGTACCGCATGATCGTTCGCCAGCATGCTGCACAGCACGTCGCCCTGCACGGCCCGATCGGCCGTGCGTGCCGCCTTGGCGCCGAGCGATACCAGCGGCTCGGTGGCTGCGGCGGAGCGGTTCCACACGGTCAGCGTGTGCCCGGCCGCAAGCAGGTTGCTGGCCATCGCGCTGCCCATCGCGCCGAGGCCGATAAATCCGACTTTCATGCAGGTTTCCTCATCATCGACTGAGGCGCAGTGAAGCATGTGCCGTGTTCATGACGTGCGAAAGCGCAGGCTAAACCACCTCGCCCGCCGCCTGTCCCGAAGCCCACGCCCACTGGAAGTTGTAGCCACCGAGCCAGCCGGTGACGTCGACCACTTCGCCGATGAAATACAGCCCCGGCACCAGTTTCGACTGCATCGTGCTGGAGGAGAGGCCATCGGTATCGACGCCGCCCAGCGTCACTTCGGCGGTGCGATAGCCTTCGGTGCCGCTGGCGGTGATCGGCCACGCATTGAGCTGCGTGCCGATATGCGCCAACTCGGCTTCGCGGTACTGGCGCATCGGCCGGCTCTCGAACCATTGCTCGCACAGCCGCTGCGCCAGCCGTTTTGGCAGCGCGTCACCGAGCACGGTTTTCAACTCAGCCAGTGGCCGTGCCGTACGCTGTTCAATCAACCATCCGCCAACATCCTGATCCGGCAACAGATCGATGCGCAGATCGTCACCGGGTTTCCAGTACGAGGAAATCTGCAGGATCGCCGGGCCACTGATGCCGCGATGGGTGAACAGCAGACCGGCGCGGAAACTTTGCTTGCTGACGCGCGTTTCCACTGCAGGCAGCGCCACGCCGGCCAGATCCTGGTAATGCTCCTGATGTTTGCCGCTCAGAGTCAGCGGTACCAAGCCGGCGCGTGTGGACAGCACGGCATGACCGAACTGGCGTGCCAGCTCGTAACCGAAACCGCTGGCGCCCATGCTGGGAATCGACAAGCCGCCACTGGCCACCACCAGCGATTCGGCATGCACCTCGCCACGAACGGTGAGTACGCTGAAACCTTCCGGGGTCTTGCGTACGCGCTGCACGCCGCAGTTCGCCTCCACCGTGACGCCGACGGCGGCGCATTCATCGAGCAGCATGCGCACGATCTGTTTGGACGAGTCGTCGCAGAACAGCTGGCCGAGCTCCTTCTCGTGGTAGGCGATGCGGTGTTTCTCGACCAGCGCGGTGAAATCCCATGGCGTGTAACGCGCCAGCGCGGACTTGGCGAAATGCGGATTGGCCGAGAGGTAGTTCGCCGGGGTCGCGCCGGTATTGGTGAAATTGCAGCGGCCGCCACCGGACATCAGGATCTTCTTGCCGACCTTGTTGGCGTGATCGACCACCAGCACACGGCGGCCACGCTGGCCGGCGGCAATCGCGCACATCAGCCCGGCAGCACCGGCGCCGATGATCAATACGTCCGTTTTCAAGAACTCACCATGGTTACGCCGCTTTGCTTTTGCCCGTCATCCCGGCGCAAGCCGGGATCCAGTCAGTGCCCTCGCCGCCAATGAGGCGCTGGATTCCGGCTTGCGCCGGAATGACGAAAAGGGAGGTCGCGCATTATCGCCCAGTCGCATCGCTTACACTTTGACCCTGTTTCCAGCGAGCCGCCGCCATGCCCTCCTTTGACGTGATCTCCGAAGTCGACAAGCACGAGCTGACCAATGCGGTCGACCAGGCCAACCGCGAGCTGTCCACCCGTTTCGACTTCAAGGGTCAGGATGCGTCGTACGCACTGGACGAGTTCGTCATCACCCAGAGCGCGCCCAGCGAATTCCAGCTGCAGCAGATGCTGGACATCCTGCGCGCCCGACTGGTGGCGCGGAAGATCGACATCCGTGCACTCGACGTGGGCGATCCGGAAACCAACCTGGGTGGCTCGCGGCAGAAGATCACCGTCAAGCAGGGTATCGAGCAGCCGGTGGCGAAGAAGCTGGTCGGTTCGTTGAAGGCCGCCAAGCTCAAGGTCGAGGCGCAGATCAACGGCGACAAGCTGCGCGTCACCGGCAAGAAGCGCGACGACCTGCAGGATGCGATGGCGGTGCTGCGCAAGGCGGATGTCGAGTTGCCGCTGCAGTTCGACAATTTCCGCGATTGAGTCGTCAGGCTTCGAACATCAAGCTCTCGACAGCAGCCGGCCACCCATCGCCGCATTGACAGCCACCACGATCGCGACGGCCAGCGCGTGCGTCAGCAAGTCGGTCGCGGCCGCATCGTATGAATGGCAAATCTCCAGCAGGCTGGCCGAGGCGGCCGCGCTGGCCAGCCCGACCATGACGGCGGTAAGCACCGGCCGCAGTGGACATGCGCGTCGCAGCAACACGATCAGCAACACGGACAGTGGTACCGAGAAGCTGATGATGAAGACCAGGCAATCAGCGGACTGATGCATGGTGGCGAGTTGTGTGCCAGGAGCGATCAAATCGCGCACATGCACGCGCAGGCAGCCGAGGCCGCTGGCGCCGACCCACAACAGTGCACCCGGCAGTGGCAGCCATGCCCAGGCTGCACGCCGTCCCGGCACTCCCAAGGCAAAAGCAGCCCACGCCGCCGTAATCGCGGTGATCACCGCACCCATGCCAGCCCAGCCGAGATCCGGTGTACCAGCCCAGCGACGCAACATCGGATCCAGGCCGTAATGCATCAGCAGTACCGCCGCGATCGCCGCCACGACCAGCAACCAGCCGGCGGTGCGCAGCCATGGCGGCAACAGACGCCGCACCGGCACCAGTTCGGTGCCGAGCTGGTCGATCAATGCCTCATGCGATCGCGGGTCGGACATGGTGTTCAAGATTCTCCATGGAAACGTTCGCGCAGCGCCTTCAGCGCGCGATGCAGATTCACTTTCAACGCGCCGGTGTTGCGCCCGGTAAGTTCGGCCGTTTCGCCCAGCGAGCGCTCACGCAAGCCCAATTGCTCCACCGCCTCACGTTGACCCGGCGGCAACTCGGCGATCGCGGCACGCAGGCGCTGCGCACGTTGCTCGCTTTCTACGGCAGCGCTGGCATCGTCGACATCGGGATGGCGATCCAGTGCGAAGTCATCATGCACCTCGCGGCTGTCACGCCGACCGCGACTGCGCAGCGCGTCGATCGCACGGCGGCTGGCGATTGCGCTGAGCCACGCATCGTACGAGCGCGTCGGATCATAGGTATGACGCACGCGATGCACGGTGATCAGGGTTTCCTGCACCACGTCATCCAGATGATCCTGCGCCACGCCCTGCCGGCGTGCCGCTGCACGGATCAACGCCACCGAATCGGCCAGCACCTTCTCGTAGGCACGCCGGTCACCCGCCTGCGCAGCCGCCATCCACGCCGCCCGACGCTGGTCGGGCGATTCGCTGTCGTTGGCTGCGGCAACATCGGCTGGCACGGACTGATTGGCACTCGCCCACGGGGTAAGGCCACTATCTAGACTCATGAAGCCGCTTGCGGTCAAGGCTTGCGGCATGACTGCTCCAGATCGGGAACTCTTGATCAGGCATTCGCTGCAACCTGCACAGGAGTTACCTCGTATCTAACCATCGCAAGGCAAGTGTGGCTGACATCGCCTGAGGTAACCGCAACCAACCCGCCTGCGAATAGCCACACACCACCCAACGGATGACGCTCTCATGCTCGTGTTGATCCTCGCCTACCTCGGCGGCGTACTGACCATCCTCAGTCCCTGCATACTGCCGGTGCTGCCGTTTGTGTTCGCCCGCTCGGACCGGCCGTTCATGCGCAACGGCCTGCCGATGCTGCTGGGCATGGCGATCACGTTCGCCGCGGTGGCCACGCTGGCCGCGCTCGGTGGTGGCTGGGCCGTACACGCGAACCAGTACGGCCGCGTCATCGCCTTGGTAGTGCTGGCCTTCCTTGGACTGACCCTGCTGTCGACCCATCTGGCCGAATGGATCACCCGCCCGTTCGTGGCGCTCGGCAACCGGCTGTCGCAGCGTTCGGCCGGCGATGGCGACTCGATCTGGTCCGCCGCCGGCCTCGGCGTCGCCACCGGCCTGCTGTGGGCGCCGTGCGCCGGGCCGATCCTCGGCCTGCTGCTGACCGGCGCGGCGCTGAACGGTGCCAGCGTACAGACCACCTTGCTGTTGCTCACGTATGCGGGCGGCGCAGCCACCTCGCTCGGCCTTGCGCTGCTGATTGGCGGCAAGATGTTCGCGTTGATGAAGCGCTCGCTGGGCGCCGGCGAATGGGTGCGCCGCGTACTCGGCGTGCTGGTGCTCGCTGGCGTGGCCTGCATCGCACTGGGGCTGGATACCGGCCTGCTCACCCGCGTCTCGCTGGCCAGCACCGGCGGCATCGAACAGAAGCTGATCAATGCGGTGCGCCCGACACCGGCACCGGAGCCGGTACTGAAAGCCGGCGACCCATTGCCGGTGGAAGGCCAGATGCCGTCGCTGGCTGGCGCCACGCAATGGCTCAACAGTCCGCCACTGACCACCGAATCGCTGCGCGGCAAGGTGGTGCTGGTCGACTTCTGGACCTATTCCTGCATCAACTGCATCCGCTCGCTGCCGTATGTGCGCGGCTGGGCCGACAAGTACAAGGATCACGGTCTGGTAGTGATCGGCGTACACGCACCGGAGTTCGCATTCGAGAAGGATCCGGCCAACGTGGCCAAGGCCGTGAAGGACCTGGGCGTCGATTACCCGGTCGCTCTGGATGACAACTACGCGATCTGGCAGGGCTTCAACAACGAATACTGGCCGGCGCATTACTTCATCGACGCGCAGGGGCAGATCCGTCATCACCACTTTGGCGAAGGCGGCTACCAGGAAAGCGAGGACGTGATCCGCCAGCTGCTGACCGCAGCCGGCCAGAAGGACCTGCCGGGCGGCCACATCAGCGATGACCACCACGGCGTCGAAGCCGCCGCATCGGGCGACCCCACCCGCTCGCCGGAAACCTATGTCGGCTATGCGCGTGCGCAGAACTTCGTCGGCGGCAAGGTGGCGCATGACGATGCCGCGGATTACCACACACCCGACTCCCTCGCCGCGGATCAATGGTCGCTGGATGGCCACTGGAACGTGCACGGCGAAAGCGCGCAGCTGGACAAAACCGGTGGCAGCATCGTCTACCGCTTCCGCGGCCGCGACCTGCACCTCGTGCTCGGCCCGGCCAGCGACGGCAAGCCGGTCCGCTTCCGCGTCACCATCGACGGCAAAGCACCCGGTGCCGACCACGGCATGGATACCGACGCCGACGGTAACGGCACGATCACCGCACAGCGCCAGTATCAGCTGGTGCGCCAGGCCAACGGCAGTGGCGAACGGTTGTTCCAGGTCACCTTCCTGGATCCCGGTGTGCAGGCGTACGCCTTCACGTTCGGCTGATCCTTTTCATCCACAGCTATCTCCACGGAGGTTGCCATGTCACGCCTCGATGAAACCCTCGCGATGGATCGCCGCCGTTTCCTGCGCACCGCGCTTACTGGAGGCGCATTGCTGGTGGCCGGCGGTAGCCTGGTCATCCCGCGCCTGTTTGCCGCCGACAACAAACCGGTCGGCAAACCCGGCAACGTGTTGCTGGAAATCTTCGCCGACAATGGCCGCGACCTCGGCCTGCGCCAGGTGCCGAAGCTGGTGCTGACCGACGCGCAATGGCGCCAGCGGCTGTCGCCGGCAGCCTTCGACGTGATGCGTCGCAACGGTACCGAAATGGCCTTCAGTGGCCCGCATGAAAAACTCGGCATTGGCCTATTCCGCTGCTCCGGCTGCGCTACCGCGCTGTACGACGCGGCAACCGAATTCGACTCCGGCACCGGCTGGCCCAGCTTCTGGCAACCGATTGCAGCGCGCAATGTGATCCAGAATCGCGACAGCAGCTTCGGCATGGATCGCACCGCGATCAGCTGCGCCGGCTGCGACAGCCACCTCGGCCATGTCTTCGACGATGGCCCGCAGCCAACCGGCCTGCGCTACTGCATGAATTCGGTAGCACTGCGCTTCGTGGCACGAGCGGACGGCTGAGCTGTACCGGCGATATACCGGCGATGTATGGCAGATGACCTACTCAAACATCGCTGTTGATATCGCCATGCCATCACGCGCATATACTGCAGGTGACTTCCACCCGCTGGAGATCGTCCGCATGAAACGCCTGACCCGTTTTGCCCTTGCATCACTGTCTTTGGCGTCACTCGCGCTAGCGCTCCCTGCGCTCGCACAGGATGGCGCCGCCTATGTCACCGGCAACGTCAACATGCGTGCCGGCCCCGACCCGAGCTACCCACTGATCGACCAGCTTCCGGCCGGCACCGGCATCAGCGTGCAGGGCTGCACGAATGGCTGGGAATGGTGCGATGTCATCGCACAAGACAACAACCGTGGTTGGGTGGCCGGCAATTTCATCGGCTACCAGTACCAGGACCAGCCCGTGCTGCTACCCGAATACGGGGCGCAGATCGGCATTCCGATCGTCAGCTTCGTGATCGGCGCGTATTGGGATAACTATTATCGCGGCCGCCCGTTCTATAACGATCGCGACAACTGGTATCGCCGCCGCATCGACGTACGGCCGCCGCCACCGATTCGTCAGCCGTACCGCTACAGCGGACCGGTGCGCAACGGGGGCGAGCCAGGCTACCCAACCTATCACCCGACGATGCCGGGCCATCTGGGACCGGTTAGCCCCGGCCGTCCCATGCAACCGATGGAGAATGGCCGGCCCGCGGAGAATGGCCGGCCGCAGCAATACGGCAACCATTCACCGGCGCCTGCTCCCAATCACGCCCCGCCAGCCCGGCCTGGCAACGAAAAGACTCCGCCGCCGCGCAAAGACGATCACGACAACCACTGATCATCCAGCTATCCACTGACCGCAGGCTGGGTGAACGGAATCACCCCGCCTGCCGGTTACACTGATCGCCCGCCTTAGTCAGTTGCCTCAGATGCACCGACTCTTGCTGCTTACCGCCATTCTGCTGCTTGTCAGTACAGTCATGCTGCCGCTGGCGAGTGCCGCCGATGGCCTTTCCCGGCTCGACATCATCGATCGCCAGGTCGGCACGGGCGCTCTCGCCCGCAACGGTACCGAGGTCGAACTCAACTACACCGGCTGGCTGTACGACGAAAGCGCGAAGGATCATCACGGCGCGAAAGTCGACAGCTCGTACGACCACGGCCAGACGATCAGCTTCACCCTCGGCGAAGGCAAGGTCATTCCCGGCTGGGACAAGGGCATCAAGGGCATGCGCGTGGGTGGCAAGCGCACCCTGCTGATCCCGCCGAAACTCGGCTACGGCGGTCGCCGTGTCGGCAACGTGGTACCGCCCGACGCGTCGCTGGTGTTCGATATCGAACTGGTCAGCGTGCACTAGCAGTCCAAAATTTTGCCGCAGTATCTTCCCGTGGATCGTTCAGCGGTCAATACTCTGATATCGCCATTGTCAGGTATTGCCATGACCGAGCTGCTTTCGCCCGACGTGCTCGCTCCGCAGTCGCTCGATCACGCGCTGGCACTGCCGGCGCGCTATTACACCGACCCACGCATGCCGGCACTGGATGCCGCCGCGGTGTTCGCGCAGAGCTGGCAGCTGGTGTGTCATCAGTCTCAACTGAACGGCGTGGGCGATCATGTGGTGACCGCGATCGCCGGATTGCCACTGCTGATCGTGCGCAGCGACGAGTCCACGATTCGTGCGTTCCACAATGTGTGCCGGCATCGGGCCGGGCCGATTGCCAGCTGCGACGGTCGCGGCGCGACCGCGCTGCGCTGCCGTTACCACGGGTGGACCTACGGGCTCGATGGCGTGCTGCGCGGTGCACCGGAGATGGGCCGCACGCCCGACTTCAACCCGGCCGAGATCCGCTTGCCCGAGGTGCGCGTGCAGGTGTGGCAAGGACTGGTGTTCATTGCCACGAATGAGGCGCCGCCGTTCGAAGATTTCGCCGCCGGCATCGATGCACGACTCGGCCCGGATCGCTCGCTGGCCGGCTTTGAATTCCATCACCGCGCCAGCTGGGAAGTGGCATGCAACTGGAAGGTGTACGTGGACAACTACCTGGAGGGTTACCACGTACCGCACATCCATCCCGGCCTCAACAGCGTGCTGGATTACCGCAGCTACATCACCGAGACGGCCGAGTGGTATTCGTTCCAGTTCAGTCCCCTGGAGAGCGGTGACAATCTGTACGGCAGCGGCGAGGCGCTGTACTACTTCCTGTATCCGAACGCGATGCTCAACATCCTGCCCGGCCGGCTGCAGACCAACCGCGTGCTGCCGCTGGGCGTGGACCGTTGTCGCGTCGAGTTCGATTTCTACTACGCACCGGCCAGCACTCCCGAAGCGCTGGCACGCCGCGCCAGAGACATCGCATTCAGCGATGAGGTGCAGGTCGAGGACGTGACGATCTGCGAAGACGTTCAGCGCGGCCTCGCTTCCGGTTCCTATGAAGCCGGGCGACTGAATCCGCTGCGCGAAAACGCGGTGCATCACTTCCACGAACTGCTGCGCCGCGCGTATCGCCAGCAGACATGAGTACCAACACACGGCCGCTTGGGCTGTGGATGCTGATAGCGCTGGTGGTCGGCAACATGATCGGCTCCGGCGTGTTCCTGCTGCCGGCGGCATTGGCGCCGTACGGGGCAGCAAGCGTGCTTGGCTGGGGGCTGACCCTTGGTGGTGCACTGCTGCTGGCACTGGTCTATGCCTGGCTGGCCAAGGCGATCCGCAACCACGGCGGCGGTTACGGTTACGCGCGGCATGCCTTTGGTGACGGCGCCGGCTTCGTGGCGGCATGGAGCTACTGGATCAGCGTGTGGACGGCCAATGCGGCGATCGCGGTAGCGTTTGCTGGCAGCCTCGGCGCGGTGTGGCCGGCCGCCACGGCGACGCCGTTACGCGGTGCGACCTGTGCGCTCGGAGCATTGTGGTTTTGCACTGCGGTGAGTCTCGCCGGCGTACGTGAAGCAGCACGCGTGCAACTGGTCACCACCCTGCTCAAACTGGTGCCGCTGGTGGTGTTCGGTGTGATCGGCCTCGGCTGGATCCATGCTGGCGCCTATCGGCCATTCAACCCCAGTGGACAGCCACTGTTCCAGGCCACCACAGCCGTCGCCGCATTGACGCTGTGGGCCTTGCTGGGACTGGAAGCAGCCACGGTGCCGACCGGTGTGGTGCACGATCCCGAACGCAACGTGCCACGCGCCACTGTGATCGGGATGCTGATCGCCGGCATCACCACCATGCTCGCTTGCACCGTGGTGATCGGCCTGCTGCCGCTCGACGTACTGCGCAACTCGGCGGCGCCAATGGCCGAGGCGGCCAGCCGGCTGTGGGGGCCGGTCGCGGGTATCGGCATCGGCGTAGTCGCCACGATTTCCTGTTTCGGCGCACTCAATGGCTGGGTGCTGCTGCAGGCGCAGACACCGCTGGCAGCGGCACAGGACCGTGTGTTCCCGGCATCGTTTGCGCGACTGGATCGCCATGGCACTCCACGTTTCGGCCTGTTGCTGAGCAGTGTGCTGGCCAGCACCCTGATCGTTGCCAACTACAACCGCAGTCTGGTCGCGCTCTTCACTTTCTCGATCCTGCTGTCCACCGCCGCCACGCTGCTGCCGTATGTGCTGACCGTATTGGCGTGGTGGCGCATCGATACTTCAGCCGCCTGGGGAAAGCGACTGATCGCCGCCGGTGCCTTGATTTACAGCCTGTGGGCGCTGATCGGTACTGGCATGGAATCCCTGCTGTGGGGTGGTGTGCTGCTGCTGGCCGGGCTGCCGATCCATCTCTGGCAGCGCATCCACGCTCATCCGCACAAGCAAGCCCAGTCAGGTTGATCGCGCTTGCACGTCAGCCGCAACAGGCCCACAGTGGGAAGGCATAGATCGTGACACATGCGTACATGAGGAAGTCTTTTAGCGGACAACGACTCAGGAGATGCCATCGATGAAACGTCTTGCATGGTTGGTTCTGTCTTCAATTGCACTGGCTGTACCCGCCTTGGCCCAGGCTGCCGACGGCTTCGTCACCGGCAACGTCAACCTGCGCGCCGGGCCGGACTCGGCATATCCACTGATCCTCACGATTCCTGCCGGCACTCCGGTCAACATCCAGGGCTGCACCGCCGGTTGGGAATGGTGCGATGTGATCACCATGGATGCACGCGGCTGGGTAGCCGGCACGTTCATCCAGTACCAGTATCAAAACCAGCCGGTGGTGGTACAGGAGTACGGCGCGAACATCGGCATTCCGATCATCAGCTTCGTGATCGGTACCTACTGGAGCAACTACTACAGCAATCGTCCGTTCTATCGCCAGCGCAATGACTGGTACCGCCGGCCGATCATCAGCCGCCCGCCGCCGCGTCCCATCCATCGCCCACCGCCGCGCCCGCAGCCGGGCCATGGAAACAGACCGCCGCCGCGCCCCGGCATCGGCAATCCAGGCAATGGCAACCACCCATCGCCGGGCCAAGGCAATCGGCCACCACCGAACCAGGGTAATCGCCCTTCGCCAGGCCAGGGAAACCGGCCGCCACCGGGGCAAGGGAACCGTCCACCTCCGGCACAAGGAAATCGCCCACCGCCGCCGCAAGGTGGCCGACCTGGCCAGGGTAACCGTCCGCCGCCGGGTCAGGGCAACGGCTCCGGCAATCGTCCACCACAGGGCCAGGGCAAGCCGCCCAAACCACAGACCCGTCCGGCACCTGTCGACAAGAACAACAACGGCAACTGAAGCGCTGCACTCGCAAAAACGCCGCGGACAAGCCGCGGCGTTTTTGCAGCTGAGATCCCGGCATGGTCGGGCCAGGATCCGCACCACCTGATCAATCGCGGCCAGCCCATGGCCACCATCCGTATCCGCTTTGCGCGTAGCGATCCGCTGCACGCTCGAAAGGATTGCGCACGCTGACGCCGCCGCACAGCAAATACAGCGGCAGGAACAACGGGCCAAGCAGCAGGTATTGATACACATGCGCGCGCTCGTGATCGGCCAGCGACACCGGCGGCTCGACACCACGGCCGGCACGATGCGCATAAGTGAAGCATGGCGTGTCCAGCCGCTCGCCGGTATGCACGATCACGTTGCCCAGCGTCAACGCACCACCTCCCCACGGCCAGCAGCGCACCACCAGGGCCAGTTCGCGTCGCTGCCAGCGCATGCGCGCGCCGAACATGAAACCGACGCATCCTGCCAGCACACCGAGCAAGGTATTCGGCAAAGTCCAGCACATGCCGAGCGCAATCACACCACGCAGCAATGGACACGGCATGGATGGTCCGGGATCAGGGAAATGCTTTTGCATGCTCGATGGTTTCGTCCACCGGTCGCCAGCTTGGGTTTGCGGATCAGCGGCGCCATCTTGTCGCGCATGGCGCCGTGCGCCACCCATTGTCGGAGTCTGCCATGAGTATGCCCTTGAACATTCCCTGTCCGCATTGCGGCGCCCTCAACCGCGTACCAGCTGAACGCATCGGCGAACAGCCGACCTGCGGTCGCTGCAGGCAGGCGCTATTCGACGGGCACCCAGTCGAGCTGACGGCCACGAACTTTGACGCGATCACCAGCCGTGGCGACCTGCCGGTGCTGGTGGATTTCTGGGCGCCATGGTGCGGGCCGTGTGTCGGCTTTGCGCCGGTGTTCGTGCAGGCTGCACGCCAGTTCGAGCCACGCCTGCGGCTGGCCAAGCTCGACACGGAGGCGCAGCCGCAGCTGGCCCAGCGCTTCCATATCCGCAGCATCCCCACACTGATCATGTTCCGTCAGGGTCGCGAGATCTCACGGCAAACGGGCGCACTGAACTCGGCGCAGCTGCAGCAGTTCGTCCATGCGACGCTTGCACAGGCCTGAACTGCCACTACCCATGCCTTTGTGCACAGTCCGGCCGCGCCGCAGGCAGTTAGGCTTGAATCTTTCCCCCATGAGGAACGATCCGTGCGCAAGCCCTTGCAAACCGCCCTGCTGGCGGCCCTGATCACCGCTGGATTCACGACATCGGTGCTGGCCGCGGATACCCACAAACCAGCGGCGACGCAAGATGCAGCCAGCAGCAACGGTTTCCATCTGCCACCGTTTCCGGCCGATGCACACGTGACGCAGTCCACGACCGTGGACGGCAAGATGCTGAAATACACCGTCACCGTGGGCTCGCTGCCGGTGCGCGACGAGAAAGGCGACATCACCGGCGAAGTGGTGTTCACGGCCTACACCATGGCCGGCAAGGATCGACCGGTGACGTTCGCGCTCAACGGCGGCCCCGGAGCCTCGTCGGTCTACCTGAATCTCGGTGCGATCGGTCCGAAGAAGGTGAACTTCGGCGTCGAGGGCGACAACCCGTCCGACCCGGCGACACTGCATGACAACCCCGGCACCTGGCTGGGCTTCACCGACCTGGTGTTCATCGATCCGGTCGGCACCGGCTTCAGCCGCGCGCTGGTGGACGACAAGGAAGCGACCAAGCAGTTCTACAGCACCGACAGCGATATCAGGTACCTCTCGCGCATCGTCTACGACTGGCTGGTCAAGAACGGTCGCATGACCTCACGCAAGTATCTGGTTGGCGAGAGCTATGGCGGCTTCCGTGGCCCGCGCATCACCGATTACCTGCAGACCCAACTAGGCGTGGCGATGAACGGCGTGGTGCTGCTCTCGCCGTATCTCGACCCGGCCGCGTCGGACGACGAGGATGTGTCGCCGCTGCCGTGGATGCTCACGCTGCCCTCGATCGCCGCCGCCCATCTGGAGCGCGAGCACAAGCTCACTACGGAGGCGATGACGCCGATCATCGACTACACCCGCGGCGAATACGCCAGCGACCTGATGCGCGGTCGCTCCGATCCGCAAGCCACCGATCGCGTGGTGCAGAAGGTAGCCGAATTGACCGGGCTCGACCCGCTGTTCGTGAAACGCTCCGGCGGCCGGCTGGAAACCCAGGCCTACCTGCGCGAGGTCTATCGCGCCGAAGGCAAGCTGGGCAGCCGCTACGACTCCAACGTCACCGCATGGGACCCGTTCCCATATGCACCGCACCAGCGAACCGGCGACCCCATCCTCAACGGCATCATCGCGCCCACCACCAGCGCGATGGTCAACTTCGTCACTCAAACGGTCGGCTGGAAAGTCGACGGTCGTTACAACGCGCTCAGCTACGAGGTGAACAAGCTCTGGCATGAAGACGACGACGCGAACAAGGGTTCAGTATCGCAACTGCGCGAAGCAGTCGCCAACGATCCCGGGCTGCGTGTGCTGATCGCCCATGGCTGGGACGACCTGTCCTGCCCGTTCATGGCCTCGGTGCTGATCGTCGACCAGATCCCGGCGATGGGTGACCCGACCCGCGTCCAGGTGAAGGAATACGCCGGCGGCCACATGTTCTATAGCCGCCAGGACAGCCAAGCCGCATTGACCAGCGATGTGCGGGCGCTATACGGCGTGAAGTAAGTTCATCATCCTGCCGGGGCGTGCCGTGCACGCCCCGGCTCGCGTCGCCGATCAGCATCCGCAGGGAGTCAACGGGTGCGGGGGTTGCCGCGCACCAGATATTGCAGACTGAACATCTTCTCCGGATCGGTCCACACCTGCTGCACCGCCAATCCGGCGCGGGCAGCCAGCGCGGCAAAATCGGCCAGCGAATATTTGCAGCTGTATTCGACCTGCATGGCCTCATCCTCGCGGAACGAAACATTCACCCGCCCGACTTTTACCTGCTGCTCGCGACGACTGACGATATACGTCTCGATACGCCCGGCCATCGGGTTGTAATGCGCACGATGGGCAAATCCCGACAGCTCGAAATTGCTGCCGATCTCGCGGTTCAATCGCGTCAGCATGTTGAGGGTGAATGCTGCAGTGACGCGCGCGCGATCGTTGTAGGCAGCCTCAATCAACGCAGGATCCTTCTTCAGATCCACGCCGATCAGGATACCGCCGGCATCGCCCATCTCGTTGCGCATCTTGCGCAGCAGTATGGCCGCCTCACGGTTCTCGAAATTGCCGATGGTCGAGCCAGGAAAATACAGTACCGTGCGACGTGGCGCGCGCGGAGGGATCGGCAGGCGCAGCGGCTTGCTGAAATCGGCGCACAAAGGCTGCAGCGGCAGCGACGGAAGCTCCATCGCCAGCCGCTCCACGCTTTGCCGCAATGGCTCCGGCGAAATCTCCACCGGCACATAGGCCACCGGCGACTGCAGATGCTGCAGCAGCATGCGGGTCTTGCGTGCGTTGCCACTGCCGTATTCGACCAGCCGCACCTCGCTGCCGAGGGTGTCGGCGATGCTTTGTGCATGCTCGGCCATCAACGCAATTTCGCAGCGGGTGAGGTAATACTCCGGCTGCTCGCAGATCCGCTCGAACAGGGTCGAGCCGTGCTCGTCGTAAAACAGCCACGAAGGCAGCCGTTTCGGCTTGAGAGCGAGTCCACGCTGGGCGATTTCCAGCAAATCGTTTATCGGCGGACGACGATCGTCGTCGCTGACGCCACAAGGTTGCACACTGCTCATCGGTCCTGTCCCAGTCGCAGCCCGGCAAACTGCCAGCGGGCTTGGGGTGGAAAGAAATTGCGGTAACTGGCGCGAATGTGCTCGCGCGGGGTGACGCAGGAACCCCCGCGCAACACCCACTGGCCGCACATGAATTTGCCGTTGTATTCGCCCAGCGAACCGGGCAGCGGACGAAAGCCCGGATAGCTGACATACGGCGAGGCAGTCCACTCCCACACATCTCCATACAGCTGCAGCGGACCATTGCCAGCAGTTGCCGCGCATGGATGGAAGCGCTGTTCGTCTTGCAGATTGCCGTTGATATCGATGCCTTGTGCGGCCGACTCCCACTCGGCCTCAGTCGGCAATCGGGCACCCGCCCAGCGTGCAAACGCCTCGGCCTCGAAATAGCTCAGGTGGCATACCGGCACGTGCATATCCAGCGCACGCACACCGGCAAGAGTGAACTCGCTGTCCAGACCGGGCTGCCAGTAGAGCGGGCGCTCCCAGCCTTCGCGCTGCACCATGGCCCAGCCATCGGACAGCCACAAGCCAGGTTCGCGATAGCCACCCTCGCGCACGAACGCCAGGTATTCGGCATTGGTCACCAGTCGGTTCGCCAGTGCATGTGGCTGCAGCAAGGTGCGGTGGCGCGGGGTTTCGTTGTCGAACGCAAACCCTTCGCCGCGATGACCGATTTCGACGACGCCCTCGCGGCCATCGAGAAAGCGCAGCGACACTGCCGCAGCCTGCCGGGGCGTGATCGGCACCGATTGGTATGACGGCTGCAGCGGGTTGCTCCAGAACGCATGCTTGATGTCGGTGAGCAGCAATTCCTGATGCTGCTGTTCGTGCTGCAAACCCAGCTCGACCAGCATCGCCAACTCGGCGTCATCGCTGCGCTCAAGCAATTCGCCCACAGCGTCATCGACATGGCGCCGGTAGTCATGCACCTCGTCCAGCGAGGGACGTGACAGCAGACCGCGCTGTGGCCGCGCATGCATGGGCCCGATCGACTGATAATAGGAATTGAACAGATAGTTCCACGCCGGATCGCGCGGCCGCCAAGCCGGATCACGGCCCAGCACGAACTGCTCGAAGAACCAGCTGGTATGTGCCAGATGCCATTTGCCGGGACTGGCGTCCGGCATCGACTGCACCAGCAGATCCTCGGCACTGAGTCCAGCGCACAATTCCAGCGTCTGCCGACGCACCTGACGGAATCGGGAAGTCATCGACTCCAGGATGATCAACGGCCGACTTGCCACTACGGATACCCCGGCACAGCCATCCATGGGGATGCTGCCGTAAGGTTGATGATGAATGGGTCGAGCGGAAACATGTCCGTCAGCATGCCGCGCCTACCGTTCAATTCCCGTGATACCCCGATGGCAATTCCATGGCGGCCAGGCAGATCGCAAAATCATCACGCGCAAAAACAAGAAGCCCGGCTGGTTGCCGGGCTTCTTGTTGCTGATTGCCTGATCAGTTCGATCAGTTGCTGTAACCGTCGTCGCGGACGTAGCGCGACGGCGGCGGGGTATTGCTGTAGACCACACCCGGCTGGGCGTAGACCACCTGCGGCTGCGCGTAAACTACCTGCGGCTGGGCGTAGACCACCTGCGGCTGGCCGTAATACACCGGAGGCGGAGCCAAGGCATTGGCCACCAGCCCGACTACGGCGCCGGTAACAAGCGCACCGGCAATCCAGCGACCACCACTCCAGTAACCACCACCATGGTAATAACCGTGATAACCACCACGGTAGCCGTAGCCATGACCGCCCCAGCCACGAGCCGACGCGCTGAGTGGCATCGCCACCGTTGCCGCGACTGCCAGACTGATGACTGCCAGCTTGCCCGCACTAAAGAAACGCTTGGTCATGACACCTCTCCGTTAATGACAGTGTCTATGCTCGGCTCGCTGCGCTTAATGTGGACTGAAGGGTTCATTTTTTGATGCGGGCGCTATCCCACGGGTTAATCCCGGCGTCAGGTTTGCGCCGCCGGAGCAGCCAGCAACCGTGGATGTCGGCTCGACGGGCAAAGTCGAACGGGATGCTGGGCGCGGTCCAGTCCTCAATCTCGAAGCGCTGCTCAAGTTCCGCGCGATCGAGCTTGAAGCGGCGGAAGTTGTTGGAAAACACGATCACGCCGTCGCGGGTCAGCCGTTCGTTGCAGGCATCGAGCAGTTTCACGTGATCGCGCTGCACGTCGAAATCCTCAGCGCGCTTGGAGTTGGAGAACGTCGGCGGATCGACAAAGATCAGCCCGTAGTGCCCACGGTCGCGTTGCAGGAATTCCAGCGCATCGAACTGCATCAAGCGGTGACTCGAACCGCTGAAACCATTCAGTGCGAGATTGCGCGACGCCCATTCCAGATAGGTGGCCGACAGATCCACGCTGGTGGTTTCCAGCGCACCCCCAGCCGCTGCGTGCACGCTGGCGGTGGCGGTATAGGCGAACAGGTTGAGGAAACACTTTCCGTCCGCCAACTCACGCACCTTCGCGCGCACCAGTCGGTGATCGAGGAACAGCCCGGTATCGAGATAGTCGGTGAGGTTGACCAGGAACTTCAGACCACCCTCGTCCACCTCGATGAACTCGTTGCGCTGATCAAGCTGGCCGTACTTGGAACCGCCCTTGCCGCGTTCGCGGGTCTTGATCGCGATGCGTTCGCGCGGCACGCCGAGCACTTCGCCGGCGACGCGGGCGATCTCTCGCAGGCGCAGGCGCGCGATGTCGGCCGGCACATCGGCGGGCGCGCGGTATTCCTGGATGTGCAGGTGATCGTCGCCGTTCGTGTCGCCGTAGACGTCGATCGCGGCGGCGTACTCAGGCAGATCCTGATCGTAGGCGCGCCAGCAATGGATGCCCTCGCGGGTCAGCCGCTTGCGCAAGTGCTTGAGGTTTTTCTCCAGCCGGTTCTTCAGCATCTGCGCACCGGCCGACAGCGGTTTCGGTTCGCGCGGCGCTTCGTCGCGCCTGCTCAGGTCGAAGGTCAGCAATACGGTTTCCAGCGCACCGTTGTACAGCGTGTAGCGCTTGTCTGCGTGCAGCTGCATCGCCCGACCCAGCTCCACGTCGCCAGCCAGCACGGCGGCACGCCAGCCGGTGAAGCGCGTGCGCAGCGTGTCGCCCAGGGCGCGATACAGTTTGGGCATCTCGGCGCGCTCACCCAGCCGCTCGCCATACGGCGGATTGGTGATGACCAGGCCGTAGTCGACGCCAGACGGCGGCGCGGCATGCGTCATGTCCTGCCGGTCCAGCGTGAAGAAGCCGGCCACACCGGCTTCCTGCGCATTGCGTATCGCCGTCTGCACCATCCGCGGGTCGGCATCGCTGCCGAAGAACACGCTGTGCAAGCTGCGCAGGCCGGTTTCGGCACGCTGGTTCGCTTCGTCGAGCAGGCTGCGCCACACCGCGATGTCATGCTGCTGCCAGCCGAGGAAACCGAAATATTCACGGCGCAGGCCAGGCGCCACGTCGGCAGCCATCAGCGCGCCCTCAATCAGCAAGGTGCCCGAGCCACACATCGGATCGAGCAACGCCCCGCCGGCGGCATACACCTCCGGCCAGCGCGCGCGCAGCAGCATCGCCGCGGCGAGGTTTTCCTTCAGCGGCGCTTCGCCCTGCACTTCGCGCCAGCCACGGCGGTGCAGCGGCGAACCGGCAAGATCAAGCGACACCGTCGCGCGATCGCGACGCAGGCGCAGGTTGATCCGGATGTCAGGCTCGTCGGTATCGATGCCCGGCCGGTTGCCGTCGCGCTGGCGGAACTGGTCGACCACCGCATCCTTGGTGCGCAGGCCGATGAACTGGCTGTGGGTGAGCTTGCTCAGCGCGGTGCCGGCATCCACTGCGAAGGTGGCGTGCGCGGCCAGGTGCTGGCTCCAGTCGATCTCCTGCACGCCGCGATACAGCGCATCGTCATCGGCCGCGTCGAATTCGGCCAATGGCAACAGGATGCGGCTGGCCAGCCGCGACCACAGGCAGGCGCGATAGGCGGTTTCCAGGGTGCCGGAGAAATGCGCACCGGCGAGCGCCTCGCGCACGTCGCTGGCGCCGATCGCAATCAGTTCGTCGCGCAGCAGGTATTCCAACCCCTTTGGGCAGGTTGCGAAGAACAAGCCAGATGAAAGCCGGCTCATGCGCCGGACGCCTGTCGATCGAGCATCTGCCGGAACTGCGCGGCGATCACATCCATGCTGGCACCCAGCCGATGGTCGTCGTCCAGCACCAGCAATGGCAGATGGCGTGAAGCAGCAAACGTATGCACCCCCGGCAGCGGGCACACGTCATCGCGCCAGCCATGGATCAAAAGCGTTGGCACGCTGCGGCGCAGATCGAACGCCCGCGCATAACCAGGGATTTCGCTCGGCGTGGCCAGCAACAGCAGACCCGCCACCGGCACATCCAGCGACACCAGCCCGGACACGAACGCACCCATGCTGGAACCGACCAGCAGCGGCGGCACATCCAGCGCCTCGATGGTGGCGCGCAGGCGGGCGATCCGCGGCGCCACCGAACCAGCATGGCCGCGTGCGTCGTCGGTGCTGTAGTCCGGCCGTTGCGTGCGCCAGCCCAGCGATTCGGCCAGTGCGGCCAGCGCGCTGACCTTGGTAGCGTCAGGACTGGAGTCCGAGCCGTGCGAGAGAATGATCTGGCCGCGCATGGCGGTCTCCATGAAAACTTCGAAAAGCCAAGGCGGGCATGGTAACAGGCGGCGTTTCCGCCCGGCCTTGGCCCGTGCGAGACTTGGCCGATGCCACTGACTATTCACGACCAGCCGCTGCCTTACGTCGCCCACCTGCCCGAGCGCCCCGTCAGCGCCGTCGAGCTGGTGGTGATCCACTGCACCGAGCTGCCGGACCTGGCCACGGCCCGCGAATACGGCGAAAAAACCCTGTACGACAACGGCACCGGCAACAGCGGCCATTACTACATCGACCGCGACGGTGCGGTTTACCGTTACGTCCCAGGCACCCGTGTGGCAAACCACGTGCGCGGCCACAATCCGAACTCGATCGGTATCGAGCTGGTCAACCTGGGCCGCTACCCGCACTGGTGGGACTCACACCACCAGCAGATGACCGAGCCGTACACCGCGGCCCAGATCAGCGCACTGCGTGCCCTGCTGGCCCAATTGCGCCACGATTTCCCGAACCTGCGGCAGATCGCCGGGCATGAGGATCTGGATAGCGCCATGATGCCGGCCAGCGATGATCCCGCGAAGGAAATCCACCGCAAGCTCGATCCCGGTCCCCTGTTCCCTTGGCCTGAGGTGCTGGACTGTAGCGGACTGAAGCGGATCGGCACGCACTAGGCTGCGACCGGCCGCCGCTATAATCGCGCCTTCGCCAACGCAACGAGCCCCCCATGTCGCCAAACCACGTCACCGAACTGGTCGATCTGCTGCAGCTCGAGCGACTGGAGGACAACCTGTTCCGTGGCCAGAGCCGCGACATCGGCACCCGCTTCGTGTTCGGGGGTCAGGTGCTCGGACAAGCCTTGGCGGCGGCGCAGCAAACCGTTGATCCGGAACGCGAAGCGCACTCGCTGCATGCGTATTTCCTGCGCGCCGGCGATATCGATGCACCGATCGTGTACAGCGTGGAGCGCGCCCGCGATGGTGGTACGTTTTCGTCGCGGCGGGTGCTGGCGATCCAGCACGGCCAGCCGATCCTGAATGGCTCGATCTCGTTCCAGGTCCCGGAAGCCGGCGTCGAGCACCAGACCTCGATGCCTGAGGTGCCGGCGCCGGAAGACATCGAGCCGCTGCATCCGCTGCCGCCGAACGAGCTGTCGCGGCTGCCGGTAAAGCTGCAGCGTTGGCTGGGCATCGACGGCCCGTTCGAGTTCCGCCAGGTATGGCCGCGCGACGAACGCCACCCAGCCAAACGACCGCCGATCCAGCACATCTGGTTCAGGCTCACCTCGCCGATCAGTGATTCGGCTATTCTGCATCGTGCGCTACTCGCCTATGCCTCGGACTTCCACCTGATCGGCACCGCCACCCTGCCGCATGGCATTTCCTACCTCACCCACAACGTGCAGATGGCCAGCCTCGACCATGCACTGTGGTTCCACCGCCCGTTCCGCGTCGATGAATGGCTGTTGTATTCGTTTGACAGCCCCACCGCGCAAGGTGGTCGAGGCCTGGCGCGTGGGCAGATCTTCAGTCGCGACGGGCGTCTGGTGGCCTCCACCGCGCAGGAAGGGTTGATCCGCGTCCGCGGCGACTGAGCCGATCGCGTAAACTGCGCACATGCGCCAGATCTATACCTCGCCCCGCCCGGAAAACATCGATCGTGTGGTTGCCCTGATGGCCGAACACGGCATCGAAGCCACCGTGGCCAACCGTTCCAACTACAAGCGCCAGAGCTACCAGCGGTTCAGTTACTCGCAGCAGCAGGACAGCCGTGACAGCTGGGCGCAGGTGTGGATCTCCCGCGCCGACGACTACACCAAGGCACGTGCGCTGCTGCGCGAGATCGGCATCGAGCCGGTGATCCGCCATGGTGACGAACTGGCCGCCGCGCGCAACCCGTCGCCAACCATGCAGCGCGAGCACACCGTGGCCCGCGTGCGGCGCATCGTGCTTCTGCTCGTGCTCGCTGCATTCGCGATGGTGGTGCTGCGCTACCTGCACATCGTCTAGGTACCCGACGCGCCGATGGTGTCGTGCCCACAGGCAGGCATAGAATCAGGCCATGCGCCGCACCGACCAAGTCCGCCTGTTCCAGACGCTGCCCCATGCATGCGGCTACTACGCCGAGCGCACCGCACAGAACCTGGTGCTCGATCCAGCCGCCCCTCATCTTGACCGGCTGTACGGACCGGCGCTTGAGCGCGGCTTCCGTCGCGCCGGCGGCCACCTGTACTTCCCGCATTGCCCGCAATGCCATGCCTGCACGCCATGCCGCATCGACGTGGCGAACTTCAAGCCAGACCGTGCCCAGCGCCGCTGCCTGAAACGCAATATCGACCTCATCGTCAGCGAGTCGATCCCCGGCTACAACCGCGAACGGCACGGCCTTTACGAACGCTACCTGCAGAGCCGTCATGCCGGCGGCGGCATGGACGATGCGGAAGCCAGCGACTTCCGCCGCTTCCTCACTGCGCCATGGAGCCCCACGTTATTCATGGAACTGCGTCAGGGCGAACGCTTGCTGGCCGTGGCGGTCACCGACGTCTGCTTGAACGGCATTTCAGCCGTCTATACGTTCTACGATCCCAGCGAAACGGCGCGCAGCCTCGGCACCTACGCGATCCTGCAGCAGATCGAACTGGCCCGTCGCCGCGGCGCACCATGGCTGTATCTCGGCTTCTGGATCGACGGCCATCCGAAGATGGATTACAAGCGGCGCTTCAGACCGCTGCAGATCCGTACAGCCGATGGCTGGGTGGCGATGTCGTAGCCCGATTTGCCATGCCTTGCATCTGGCGCATGGCTTTAGACCCTTGTCAGTCAGCTGTAACCGTCACCTTGGCCACTGATGGATACGGAAACAGCTTCTCCAGCGGTATCGACAAGCCGTCGTCACCCACCACCCGGCAATGCCTGCGATTGAGCTGGCGCGGCTCACTGACGCCACAGCTGTGCGCGATGATGCCGACTTCCTTCATCACGTTCGTGGCGTAGTGGTAGACGCGCTCGCTCTTGTCCAGCACCACCAGGCCGCGCTGCAGCTTCGGATTCTGCGTGGTGATGCCGGTGGGACAGGTGTTGCGATTGCACTGCAATGACTGGATGCAGCCCAACGCCAGCATGAAGCCGCGCGCGGAATTGACGAAGTCGGCGCCGATCGACAGCGCCCACGCCACGTCGTAGGCGGTGATGCACTTGCCCGAGCAGACCACCTTGATGCGCTCGCGCAGGCCCTTGACGATCAGCATGTCGAGCAGGGCAGGCAACGCCTCGTGCAGCGGCAGGCCGACGCCTTCCATCAGCGTCTGTGGCGCTGCGCCGGTGCCGCCTTCGGAACCGTCGACGATGATGAAATCCGGCGCGCTCTCGATGCCGCGCCGATGGATCTCGTCACACAGTTCGCCGATCCATTCCACGCCACCGAGTACCGCCTTGAAGCCCACCGGCTTGCCGGTGAGCTCTCGGATGTGGCTGATGCTGTCCATCAGTTGCGTGACGTTGCCGATGTCCAGATGGCGATTCGGGCTTTGCGAATCCTCACCCACCGGGATGCCGCGGATCGCGGCGATCTCGGCGGTGACCTTGGCGCCGGGCAGCAAGCCGCCCATGCCCGGCTTGGCGCCCTGCCCCAGTTTGATGCTGACCATCTTGACCTGCTTGTGCGCGCAGATCGCCAGCAGCTTGCCATCGTCAAGCTTGCCGTCCGGCGTGCGCACGCCGTACTTGGCGGTGCCGATCTCGAAGATGATGTCGCAGCCGCCTTCGAGGTGATACGGCGCCAGGCCGCCTTCGCCGGTATCCATCCAGATCCCGGCCTTGGCCGCGCCACGCGACAGCGCACGTACCGCCGGCGCCGACAGCGCGCCGAAGCTCATCGCCGAGATGTTGAAGAACGGCGCATGGCTGTATGGCTCACGCGCATAAGGGCCGATCGTCACCGGTACCGGCTTGACGTGATCCACGCCGAGGTCCGGAAACGGCGCATTGACGAAGAACGGCACGCCCTCGCCACGCAGGTCGCGGCTGGAGCCGAACGCGTTGGTGTTGTCGACGTCCTTGGCCGCGCGGTAGACCCAGGTGCGCTGCGCGCGATTGAACGGCATCTCCTCGCGGTCACTGGAGTACAGGTACTGGCGGAAGAATTCGCCCAGATGCAGGAACCAGTAGCGGAAATGTCCGATCACCGGAAAATTTCGCAGCACTGCGTTGCCGGTCTGGTTGCGGTCGACCACCCAGGTCACCAGCACCACGACCACCGCGAGTGCCAACAGCAGCAGCGCGAATGCCGTGCAGAGCTCCACCACGACGACCAGCCAGTGCGCGAATCCGCTCGATTCCATGCTTGTTCTCCTCTCAATCAGCTGCCGTATCGATCAAGCCTAGCGCATCACCCACGCTTACAACTCGATGCGCAAATGCCCCGCCGCGCGTACCGCCTTGCCTACTGCCGCTTCCAGTGATTCGGCACGCGCCAGTGTCACCGCCATGCGCCGACGACCACTGACGGTCGGCTTGCCGAAGATGCGCAACTGCGTATCCGGCTCGGCCAGCGCCTCGGCCACGCCGTGGTAACGCGGCGCCGCGCCGTCGCCCTTGACCAGCACCGCACACGAGGCTGACGGCCCGTATTGGCGGATCACCGGAATCGGCAGACCGAGGATCGCCCGCGCATGTAGCGCGAACTCGGAGAACTCCTGCGAGATCAGCGTGACCAGGCCGGTGTCGTGCGGGCGCGGACTGACCTCGGAGAAAATCACCGCGTCACCCTTGACGAAGAACTCCACGCCGAACACGCCCCAGCCGCCCAGCGCCCCGGTCACTGCCGCAGCCTGTCGCTGCGCTTCGGCCAGCGCAACTTCACTCATCGGCTGCGGCTGCCACGACTCGCGATAATCGCCGTCCTCCTGGCGATGACCAATCGGCGCGCAGAAGCTGATGCCATTGGTATGCCGCACGGTGAGCATGGTGATCTCGTAATCGAAATCGACGAAGCCCTCGACGATCACGCGTCCCTTGCCGGCACGGCCACCGGACTGTGCGTAGTCCCACGCGTGCTGCAATTCTTCTGCGTCGCACACCACGCTCTGACCCTTGCCGGATGAACTCATCACCGGCTTGATCACGAACGGATAACCGATCGCGGCAACCGCCTCGCGATACTGTGCTTCGTCATCGCAGAAACGGTACCGCGAGGTCGGCAGCTTCAGTTCCTCCGCGGCCAGCCGGCGGATGCCTTCGCGATCCATGGTCAGCCACGCCGCGCGGGCCGTCGGAATCACCCGCTGACCTTCCTTCTCCAGTTCGATCAGGGTCGGCGTGTGGATCGCCTCGATCTCCGGCACCACCAGATCGGGCTTTTCCAGTTCGATCAACGCACGCAGCGCCTTGCCGTCGAGCATGTCGATCACGTGGCTGCGATGGGCAATCTGCATCGCCGGCGCATTGGCGTAGCGATCCACCGCGATCACCTCGACCGCGTAGCGCTGCAACTCGATCGCAACTTCCTTGCCCAACTCGCCTGCGCCGAGCAACAGGACACGCAAGGCATGATCGGAATGCGGCGTACCAAACGGCTTCATCGGGTTCTCCGGAGCGGGCAAAGCGGCATTGTATGCGGCCGAGAGAGCAATCTGAGCGCCCGGTCCGGGTTCAAGGCCAGTTCGGAAGCCGGCAGCAGATCGGCACTTGTATTTGATATCTATTTGATATCTACTTTGTGCATCTCAGGGAGACAACACCATGAACGAACGCAATGGCTTTTCCATCGCCGGCATCCCTTTCATCGGGTTTTGCATCGTGCTGGCCGGCGTCTGCGCAGCACTGATTTTTACCGCCGATCCGGCACAGCCGGCGCTGCATATCTTTGCCGGTACCGCCTTGGGCGTGCTCGAAGTGTTCCTGCTGAAAGGCTTCTTCCAGGTCGCGCCGAATGAAGGCCAGGTACTGCAGCTGTTCGGCAAGTACGCAGGCACTGTGCGTGATGCCGGCTTGCGCTGGACCAATCCGTTCTACGCCAGGCAGCGCCTGTCGCTGCGCGTGCGCAACTTCGAGAGCAGCAAGCTGAAGGTCAACGACAGCGACGGCAACCCGATCGAGATCGCCGCGGTGGTGGTATGGCAGGTGGTGGATACCGCCGAGGCGGTGTTCTGTGTCGACGACTACGAGAACTATGTGCACATCCAGAGCGAATCGGCACTGCGGCAGATGGCGCAGAGCTATCCGTACGACTCGCACGACGACAACATACCGTCGCTGCGCAGCCACGGCGACGTGATCAACACGCATTTGCGCGACGAGATTCAGACCCGTCTCGGCAAGGCTGGTGTGCAGGTCGTCGAAGCGCGCATCAGTCACCTCGCCTATGCCCAGGAAATCGCCCAGGCGATGCTGCAGCGGCAACAGGCCGGCGCCATCATCGCGGCGCGCACGAAGATCGTCGAAGGTGCCGTCAGCATGGTCGAAATGGCGCTCGACCAACTCAGCAAGCGTGGCGTGGTACAGCTCGACGAAGAGCGCAAGGCAGCCATGGTCAGCAACCTGCTGGTGGTACTGTGCGGCGAGCGCGGTACCCAGCCAGTGGTGAACACCGGTACCTTGTACAGCGGCTGAGGAGCACACCATGGGCGCCGCTCTCATCATCATCGCCAGCGCCGCCCGGCACCACAGGCAGCACTGAGCACGCATGGCCGCCGAGAAAAAAGCCTATCCACTGCGCATCAGTGCTGCCGTGCTCGATGCGATGCAGCGCTGGTCCGATGACGAGCTGCGCAGTGTCAACGCGCAGATCGAATACGTGCTGCGCGAGGCACTGCGCAAGAATGGCCGATTGAAACCCGAAAAGGCCGCGCCGCCGGCCGATGACGACAACCACTGATGGTATCCAGGGAGCACCCGATGACTGCGACATGGGAATACAAGGTTGTGACGCTGAAGCACGGTGGTGGTGGTCTCAAGCTCACCCTGACGCCAACGGACGACGAAGCCATCAGCGCGCTCAACCGTGAGGGTGCGCTTGGATGGGAGCTGGTCAACGCCGTCTGCGCCGGCCCGGCACAGCCGACCGTGCTGTACTTCAAGCGACCGCGCTGAGCGACCACCCACAGGAGGAATTTCCATGATGAAACTTGCATACGCCATCTGCATCGCGCTTGGCCTTGGTGTCGGCGTGACGCACGCTGCCGGCACCGACTGCCAAGTTACCTCCAGCAAGATGCTCGACCATCTGGATCAGGGCGACTATGCCGGTGCCACGGCTGATTTCGATGGCACCGTGAAAGCAGCCCTCACCGCCGACAAATTGGCCAAGGTCTGGCAAGCGGTGACGCAACAGTTTGGCGCACGCGGCAAGCGCGAACCGGCGCGTGTCAGCGCAGCGAGTGCCCATGTCGTGGTGGTCACTCCCCTGCATTACGGCCAGAGCGTGATCGATGCGCAGGTAGCGTGTGATGCCGATGGCAAGATTGGCGGTTTCTACATCAAGCCGCATCAATGATCGCGATGTCTCAGGGAACGTTGGCGGCGACGGTCTGCAGCTGCGGCAACTTGAGCTCATTCCGCGTGCCGTCATCGTCGATCACGAACAGGCGGCCATCGCGCTGCGCCAGTACGGCGACATCGCCCACCGCACTGGGGCCAAGTCGTTGCAGCGGTCGCCCATCGGTGGCGTCGTAGAAGGTCAGCTGATTGGCTTGATCATCGGCGACCAACAGCCAGTCGTGACTGGCGTCATGCCAGCGCATCAATGAACCGGAACCCGCTGACGGACGCACCAGACCGAAGCCGTTCAGCACGATCGCCAGCAGCCCCGCCAGCATGCCGGCAGCGGGCAACCATGGATGGATGCGCAGGATCGTGGCGAGGTTCATGCCTGCATGCTCGCGCGGCGGCATGACAGGCGAATGACGAAGGTGCCGGCTTCAATCCCCGCTCGTACGCAGTGACAGACCCAATGCGATCCAGCCGCTGATGAAGGCCATGCCGCCGAACGGGGTGATGATGCCGGTCCAGCGCGGCGCCCCGAGCGCCAGCGCATACAGGCTGCCGCTGAACAATACGATACCGAGCGCGAAGGCAGCCGCCGCGACACGTCCACTGCGGCCACGACCCAGTCCCACCGCGAGTGCCAACGCCAGGGCATGCCAGACGTGATAGTCAACCGCGGTATGCCACAACTCACTGTGCGGCGCATCGAGTACGTCGCGCAAGGCATGCGCGCCGAACGCACCCAGCAGCACCGCGCTGGCTCCGGCTGCACCGATCAACAGGCCGGCGCGGGTACTGACAGGATGTCGCAGCATGCGTGAATTCTCCGGCAGTCAGACCCCGTGTTGCAGCCGCTGTCGTATGCTTGATCGGTTGAAGACTCCGGATTCTCGCATGAAGCCCCGCCATCTACCGCGTGCCGCCCTGCTCTTGCTGCTTGTCGTCAGCCTGCTGTTGGGCGGCTGCCAGCGCAGCGAGCCGCTGCCGCTGCGGCTGACCAATGTCAGTGGCCACATGCCGGATCTCGACTTCAAGCTCATCGACGATCACGGCAAGACGGTTACCGGTGCCGACTATCGCGGCAAGGTGGTGGTGCTGTATTTCGGCTACACGCATTGCCCGGATGTCTGCCCACTGACTCTCGCACATCTGCATGTGGTGATGCAGCGGCTGGGGGCGCTGGCCGATGGTGCGCTCATCCTGTTCGTCAGTGTCGACCCGACCCGCGATACGCCGGATGTGATGCATACCTACGTCAATGCGTTCGACCCGCACGCGGTTGGACTTACCGGCGACCCGCGCATGGTCGAGTCGCTGGTCAAGCGTTACCGTTCGTCATTCACTCGCGAACCGGCCAGCATCGACGGCAACTACGAAGTCAGCCACGGCTCGGCGATCTATCTGTTTGACCGTGACGGCCACGCACGTGCGCTGGCCACACCGGCTGCCTCCCAGGATGACATCGTTCACGACCTGCATCTGCTGCTCGACAACGGAGCCGCGCCATGAAACCACGCAGCTTGTCGTTCCTGCTCGCCGGCCTGCTGCTTGCTGGCGGGGTACATGCCAGCGCGGCCGAACACGTTCATGCCAGCCACGCCTGGATCCGTGTACTGCCGGGCAACCTGCCGGCCGGCGCCTATGTCACTCTCTCCAACGATGGCGGCAAAGCAGTCGCGCTGAGCGGGGCGGACAGCGCGACGTACGGTGACGTGATGCTGCATCAGAGTTCCAGCGAAGGCGGCATGAGCCGCATGATGATGGTCGATTCGCTGAGCGTTCCTGCCCATGGCTCGGCTGTGCTGGCGCCCGCCGGTTATCACTTGATGCTGATGAAGCCGACGCGGCCGGTGAAGCCCGGCGACTTGGTCAGGTTGATCCTCAAATTCACCGATGGCAGCACCCTGCCCACCGATTTCCTCGCACGCCCGGCCAATGCTGTGGATGCGGGTGAGGATCAGGCCGTGCCAGCCACGGACATGAAATCGATGGATCACGCTGCGATGCCGCAGGTGGGCCACTGAGCCAACGTCACTGATCAGTCCGATGCGATCACATCGGCTGCAGCGTGCGCTGCCCGGCGTCGCCGCGGCAGGCTGCGCGGCAATCGCCCATGGCGCGACAAACGCAGCCACTGACGCAGCGCCAACAGTCCACCGATCGACTCGATCAAGGCTGCCGGCACCCAGGTGATCACGCCACCGATCAGTTGTCCGGTCAGCACGTTGAAGGTAAACGCGCGGCCGCAGATCTCGAAGATCGGGTAAAGATCAGCCTTGGAAAACGTGACGATCGCACCGGCAAGGATCTGCGGTGTCATGGTCACTGCCGGCGACAGTACACGCAGACCGGCGGTCATCCGTCCGGGCGGATGCGGTCGATGATCGAGCACCAGCGACCAGTAGGCGAATCCGCTGATCAGCATCGTCCAGTTCATGAAGCGATAGATCCGCCAGTCCAGCATCGCCAGCGTCTGCAATGACGGGATCAGCCAGATCAGCACGAATACCACGAACAGCAGCGTTGCCAGCACCGGGTTCAGGATCAGCCCGCTGATCAGCCGCCACGGCCACGATCGCTGCAACGGCCGCAGCACCCGCAAACGCCACCTCAGCGGCAGGCCGGCACGCAATACCGTCGCCGGATAGGTGGCCACGATCAGCAACGGGGTCAGATGGTGCAACAGCAGTTGCTGGATGCGGTGCATGAAGAACTCATGCTCGGCGTAGTAGTCCAGATAGGTCTGCAGCGACAGGTAGATGATCGCCATGCCGGTCCAGAACGCCAGCTTGCGACCGAAACTCACCGGCAAGCGACGGCTGCCGCGCACGTACAACACGCAGGTCGACAGGAAAATCACGAGGAATATCCACGAAAATTCCCACGGCACCAGCCATTTCAGCAGCGTAGCCATCACGTCAGTGCACCAGCGATCCCATCTGCCCCGGAACCTCGACTTGAGAGCCGTCGGCGACCGCCCAGCATAATGCCGCGCGCGTCGACTGCCTTGCGGCAGATTGCCGCTCGCACGTTCCAGCCGAATTCCGCCATCATCTGCGGCGGCGGCTGAACCGGCTGCGGCGCCAGCCGTAGAGCAGGCCGATCAGTATCACCAGGATCGGCACCAGCACGATATTGATGAACTTCACGCGCAGACCGAGCGCGTCGATCTCGGCATTGAGCTGATGCTGCACTTCGCGCAGTTCCTGGTTGATCGCCAGCTGGCGCTGACGGAACTGCTCGATCTCCTGCCGTTGTTCGGCGGAAACCGCGCTGCCATTGCTGCCCTTGGACGGTTGCAGCTCATCCAGCCGGCGCCGGGTCTCGGCCAGTTCCAGTTCCAGCTCGTGCTCTTTCTGCAGGAATTTCTGGTCGGCCACATTGCGCAACGCCTCCACCCGCGTGAACGGGCGCTGCGAGGTGGAACGGCCGCGGATCGACAGCAGTGCCGAAGAGCCGCTGAGGTTGTCGACCAGATTGGTGAGGAAGTCGCCGTTGTTGGCGAAGGCCTGCATCGTCGTCTGGCCGAGCATCGTCTGCGGCTCCACCCACAGCCGGTCGCTCAGCAGGTCCGTATCGGCAACCAGAATCACCTGGGCATTTGGCGCGGAATGGGCCAGATATCCCGGCCCACCGGCACGCTCGGGAAATGCACTCTTGAAGGTGCCACGCAGTCGCGCTGCCAGCACATAGTGCGCGTTGTCCGGCTGATAACCCTGCAACAGCGAGCCAGGGTCACTGCTCGCGTCCAGCACCCGTTGCGTGGGCACTATCTCCGCCTCGGCCGTGCTCTGCAGCAACGGTATCAGTCGGGTATGCGCATCCGCGGCAAGATCGAAATAGCCGGCGCTGGACACATTGATGCGCTGCAGGCTGGCGGTGATGGCATCGTCGCGGTTCAACTCCTGCGCGCCGAGATCCAGCATCGCCGGATGGTTGAGGCTGCTGCCGGCCAGTTCGATCTGCAACGCGCGGGAACGATCGAGCACCACCTTGCGCGGGTCGTAAAGCACGCCCCAGGCCGCGAACAGGCGCGGGACATCCGAGCTGTGGTCGGAAACCGTCGGGCTTTCGGCAGCGTACGGCGTGACGTCAAGTTCCGCATCCGGATCGACGAAGACCGCCAGATGGCCACCACGCAGTACGTACTGGTCGATCGCATATTGCGCATCGGGAGGCAACTGCTTGGGATGGATCAGCAGCAGCGCCTTGATGCCATCGTCGACATGTTTCAACGTCGCCGCATCCAGCATCTTCATGTCGAACAGCTGATCGAGCTGCTGCATCGCCGCCCACGCAGGTTGGCCGAGCGCAGGATTGCCCGCGATCGGCAGCGAACTGATCACGCCGATCGGCGGCTTGCTGACCTGGTTCAGTTCGTACAGCAACTTGGCGATGTCGTATTCGAGAAACGCCTCGCGTGCCGGATCGAAGAACGGGATCGCCAGCGTCTTCTCGGCCGTCTCGCCGTCAGCACTGACGGCCATGGCGCTGCCGGCCAGCCCGAAGAACACCCGCTCGCCGTTGCTGCCGCCATTGGCGGCGGTCAGGCCACCGCCTTCGGCGCTGGCCTCATCGTCGGAATACGGCACCGGATCGATCACCTGCAGCCGGATGCGGCCGTGCGAGCGCGCAACCATCTCCTGCAGCATCTCGTTCACCCGCTGCTCGTAACTGCGCAGCTGCGGCAGGTCACGGGTGGCATGCTCGGAGAAATACAGGGTCAGCCGCAACGGCCGTTGCAGCGTATCGACGATCTGCAGCGTGCCGGGCGTCAGCGTGTAGAGCTTGTCGGTGGTGAGGTCGACCCGCGACGCATGCAGCCAGCGGCTGCTGGCCACGATCAGCGGCACGAAGACGAGAACCAGCAGCATCAGCCCGGCATACAACGCGCCGCGCCGGGTCAGTTGCAGCGGGATGGAAAACACGCCAGGCAAGTGCAGACGAGGCATCGGTCAGCGCGTCCGTTTCAGATCGAGCAGCAACACGCCGGCAAGCAACCAGCCAAGCGTGCTGAGCAGGAAATACAGCAAGTCGCGCACGTCCAGCACGCCGCGCGAGATTGCCTCGAAATGCCGCAGCATGGACAAGTGCGCCACACCATTGACCAGCTTGCGTGGCAGCGCGCCCTGGAAGAAATCCAGCACCTGCGGGTGTCCGGCCAGGATCAGCAGCACGCAGACCAGCGCAGTCAAAATGAAGGCGACCACCTGGCTGCGCGTCAGTGCCGACAAGCAGGCGCCAATCGCGATGAAGGTGCCGGCCATCAGCCAGCTGCCGAGATAGCCGGCCAGGATCACGCCGTTGTCCGGCGAGCCCAGATAGTTGACCGTGATCCAGATCGGAAACGTCAGCACCAGCGCCAGCCCGATGAACAGCCATGCCGCCAGGAACTTGCCCAGCATCGCCTGCCACAGCGTGATCGGCAGCGTCAGCAACAGCTCGAGCGTGCCGCCCCTGGTTTCCTCGGCCCACATGCGCATGGTGAGTGCCGGCACCAGGATCAGATACAGCCATGGATGCATCATGAAAAACGGCTGCAGGTCGGCCTGCCCGCGTTCGTAGAAATCGCCGGCATAGAAGGTAAGGATGCCGGCGAGCACCAGGAAGATCACCAGGAATACATAGGCCACCGGCGTCACGAAATAGCTGCGCAGTTCACGCCGCATGACTGCGCTCTGCGGACTCATGCACGTTCTCCCGACATCACGTGGTGCTGGCCGTTGCCGTCGGTGGTGATCTGCCGGAATACTTCGTCCAGTCGGCCACGCTCGAGCTGGATCTCCGATACCTCAAGCCCCTGTTGCCGCAGCAGCTGCTCGACTGGTTCGAGGATGCGCTCGCCCGGCTTCGGGAACACCGTGATGCGGCCGTCCAGCGGATCGACCTCGATCGCCGCCACCTGCGGCAGCCGACCCAGCATCTCCTGCGACATGCCACTGCCCGGCGCGCTGAACGACACCGCACCGTGGTAGCGCGAACGCTGCTCCAGTTCGGCCGGGGTGGCATCCGCCATCAGCTTGCCGCGGGCAATGATCACCACGCGGTTGCACAGCGCATGCACTTCTTCCAGCAGGTGGGTGGAAATCAGGATCGTGCGTTCGCGCGCCATCACGTCGATCAACTGGCGCACTGCATGCTTCTGGTTCGGATCAAGACCGTCGGTGGGCTCGTCCAGCATCAGCACCGGTGGATCGTGCAGGATCGCCTGGGCCAGTCCCACGCGCCGGCGCAAACCCTTCGACAAGGTGTCGATGCACAGCCCCAGTACCTCCTCCAGCTGCAGCCGGTGCACCACTTCGTCGAAGCGCCGGAAGCCGACATCTGGCCGGAAGCCGCGCATGCGGACGATGAACTGCAGGAACTCCCGCACGGTCAGCTCACCATAGCTCGGCGCACCTTCGGGCAGGTAACCCAGCGCACGCTTGGCCTGCAGCGGCTCGCGCAGCACGTCGTACCCGCAGACCCGTGCCGTACCCGAGGTAGGTACCAGAAACCCGGCAATCATGCGCATCGCGGTGGACTTGCCGGCACCATTGGGGCCCAGCAGACCAAGCACCTGGCCCGGCTCGACGCGCATGCTCAGCGCATCCACCGCAGTCAGGTTGCCATAGCATCGGGTGAGCTGGTCAGTTTCGATCATGTTCGGTAGGAAACCGTGGCTAAACGCGTCGCCGGGCGCTGACAAGTTCAGCCAGCGGCGCGCAGGTCGTCCGGCAATGTACCGCAAGACATCCTTGAAGTTCGGCCATGACCGCAACCGATAAAGAAAAGGCCCTTCCGTGGCGGAAGGGCCCTTCGATGCTGCAACCAGACGACTTCAGCTTAGTGGGCTGCGCTGGCTGCCGCGGCCGGTGCGGCAGCCGTGCCGGCCGGAGCCGGTGCGGTACTGGAAGCGGCCGGTGCGTCCGTATCCGGCGACGGCGGCTGAATTCCTGCCTCCTGCTCCGGCGTCTGCGCCGGTGCATTGGTGATCGGCAGCAATACGTTGTACTTGGCATAACGGGTGATGCTGCCGCTGGCGTCCTTTTGCGCCGGCGTGACCACGATGTCATAGACCGGGCTGACCACCTCGTCGAAGGTATAGCCATGGGTCTGCGCGTAGGCCTTGAGCATCTCGCGAGTCTGCGGGACGCCCGCGAACGTGCCGTTCCACACACCCTTCAGCACAGCACCGCCAAACGCCAGCGTGGCGCGCACATCGTTGTCCACCACCAGGCGACCGAAGCGATCGCGGCTGCCCGCTGCGAGCGGGGCACTGCTGGCAGCACCGGCACTGCTGCCGGCTTCAGCCGGAGCCGCGGATGCGTCCAGTGACGGAGTGGTCGGCACGGTCAGCTGCACGCTCTGGCCGTTGACGGTCAGCGTGCTGGAGTCGATTGGCAAGCCCACGTCGAAGTTGAAGGTCTGATCACCGTAATTGGTGATGAACAGGATCGCCGTGCCGGTTACGTTCACACCCAGTTTCTTGGCTGCAGCCTGCAGTTGCGTCGAGACCTTGGTGACCTCGTCCTCCACCGCGTCCTGACCGTCCTTGCGCTGGGTTGAAGTGGACACCAGCAGCATCGGCGTCGGCTGGGTCTGCGCGATGTACGGAATCAGCTGGCTGTAGTCGACGTTGGCCACACCGGCCAGCACATTCTGCAGGTTGTTCAGGCTGAACTGGACGAACGCATCGGGGTCGCCGTGGATATACATGCTGGAGAACCGGTTGATCAGGTTCCAGCCGTAGGCCACGTCATAGGACCAGGTGACTTGAGTCAGCTGTCCACGACTGCCCTGGCGCTCCAGGTCCAGCGTGAAATGCTTGTCGAAACCGCGCCAATCGTTGTCCAGGTTCCAGACGATGCTGGCATTCTTGGTGTTGGAGTCGATCTTGTCGAAATCCGGCGTGGCACTGGCCACGGTCAATCCGCCGTTGCCCACCTTGGGATCGCTGCTGGTCCAGCTGATCTCGGCACCCGGGCCAAAAGCCTTGCCGGAAAAGTTGAACTGCGCATTGCGATCGTAGTTGCGCAGTACCGCGTATTCCGGCAACCGGCGGAAATTGTCGAGCATGTCGTAGACCTGGCGCATGTCCTTGCCGATCACCAGCTGGCGTTCCACATGACCACTGCCGGGCATGACCACGGCCGCCACCACACCGATCACCGCAACGATGACCAGTGCAACAAGAAATTCAAGGACACGCATCATTCCAGAGTTCTCCGAGCGTCTCTTACGCCATACCTAAAGATGTCGCCCCAGCGCCACGCGCGCCTGCCCGAAAGGTCGTTCCGAGGGCCGTGACAGGGGGTCGGCAAACGCCGAAGCTACGGATGTTACTTGCTCGCGGGCTGGAACGCCATCTGCCGCTGCAAGCGAGTCTGGAAGGCCAAAAAAGCAAGGCAAAACATGATGCCGCAAGCCACTCGAGGCCTGCCACCGACTCTATCGTCACACCGCAATGACACCGCACTCACGGAGCAGCCTCCGACCTGGTCAGCCTTAGACGATGCCCATCTCCAGCGCCTTCAGCACGGCACGGGTGCGGTCGCGTACGCCCAGCTTGGAAAGGATGTTGGAAACGTGGTTTTTCACCGTTCCCTCGGCCACCTTCAGCGAGTTGGCGATTTCCTTGTTGCTGTATCCGCCGGACAGCAGCCGCAAGATCTCGGTTTCGCGCTCGGTCAGCGGATCGGGCTGTTCCAGGCTGGTGAAATGGTTCTGCATCCGCGACACACCCGCCATCAGCCGCTGGGTGACCATCGGGGCCACCAGCGAGCCGCCGCCGGCAACCGTACGCACCGCCTCCACCAATTGTTCCAGCGAGACATCCTTCAGCAGATAGCCGCGTGCGCCTGCCTTGAGACCCTGCAGCACCAGCTGGTCATCGTCGAAGGTGGTGAGAATGATGGTAGGCGGCAACTCGTTGCGCGCCGAGAGTGCCTGCAGCACTTCCAGTCCGCTCATGTTCGGCATGCGCAGATCCAGCAGCACCACATCGGGCTTGATCCGCGGAATGTCCAGCACCGCCTGGGCGCCATCGGCACATTCGGCGACCACACGGATATCTTCGGCCAGATCAAGCAGCGAGCGAACTCCCTGGCGCACCAGATTCTGGTCGTCGACGAGACAAACGGAGATCATCGCGCATCCTCGGAGAAACGTGATTCAAGGGGTGACCCGGAAACCGGCTAACCAGCAAAAACACATTCTGCCATGCCCGGGTGAGCCATCAACATTAATTACGACACATTCAGTGCAGGTGGCTCAAACCGGGACGGTGCATGTGCCAGTGCGGTTTGTTCGCCCAGCGGCAGGCGCACGGTCAGCGCAAACCCCTGGCCCATCGCGGTGTCAAGCGTCAGGCTGCCACCGAATTCGGCCAGCCGCTCGCGCATCCCGGACAGGCCATTGCCTGGCTCGACCTGGTCGGCACCGCGGCCATCGTCACGTGCATGCAGACCCAGCAGACTCGCATCGGCATAGGCGAAATTGAGCCACAGATTGCGCGCACCGGCATGTCTGGCGGTATTGGTGATGATTTCCTGCGCGCAGCGCAGCAACACCTGCGCACGGCGTGGATCCTCCACGCTGAAACGCGACGGCATGGTGACATGTACATGCAGTCCCGGCACGCCCTCGGTGAGGCTGCGCAAGGCCTGGGTCAGGTCGATAGCATCGTCCTGGCGCAACTCGCTGACCACCTCGCGCACGTCGGCCAGCAGTTGCCGGGCGGTACTCTGCGCCTTGCCTACATGAGCACCGGCAGCCTCGTTGGTGAGATGGCTGGCCACTTCCAGATTCAGGCTCAGCGCGGTCAGATGATGGCCGATCAGGTCATGCAGGTCGCGCGCGATGCGCATGCGTTCCGCGATGCGGCTGGACTCGGCCAGCAAGGCGCGGGTGGCGCGCAGTTCGGAGTTGAGCCGGCGCTGCGCCTCACGCTCTTCGGTCTGCTGGCTGGCCACGGCCGAGGCCACGAACACCAGCACGGCTATGCCCAGGTAAAGGCTGGCCTGCAGGAAACTCAACGTGAAGCTATGGTCATATTCTGGAAAGGTAGCGAAGATCGGCACCAGGATCAGCTGCTGCAGCACCAGCCAGAACACCGCGAGCCAGAACGGCAGCAGCCAGGGCAACGCCACCGAGGCGACCACCATCAGCATGGCCGACAGCCCGCTGTGGCTGTACCAGCCTACCGCCATGGCCGCCACCGTCATCAAGGCCAATCCGAGCAACTTCAGGCCCGGGTAACGCCGTGAGCCGAGATTGCTGGTCAGCAGCCAGTACATCAAGCCGAAGACCAGATAGCAAAGCGTCCACAGCAGTAGCGCGAAATTCGGACGATGCAGCTGGTTGAGGCGATCGGTAGCCCAATTGGTGATCAGCGGCGTCCCCACCGACAGATAGGTGAAGAAGCCCGCATAGCGGAGCAAACGGATGTGATTGAAAAATGGCCAGCGCATGGCTGGCATCATTGGGCGTACGTGATTTTCGCGCAATGCGCGAGAAGTCATGCGTACTGCGCCGGCGAATCCGTGCTACCGACGTTTTACAAAGCCTTTACATGTGCCCTTGCGAGATGTGCCGGCTCCAGTCGCATGTCATAATGAGCCCATGTGTGAGGTCGACCCGTCGATCTCGGTTCCTGTACCCAATTCATTGCGGAGCAACGAATGGCCCTTGCCATCCGCGACGTGCGCGAGCACGACCTGGATGCCGTGCTGGCGCTCAACAACGCCGCCGGTCGCTCCATCCTCGCCCTCGACGCCACACGGCTGCGCTATTTCTACGAGCACGCCGAGTATTTCCGCGTGGCCGAGATCGACGGTCACCTGGCCGGATTCCTGATCGCGCTGCGCGAAGGCGGCGACTACGAAAGTCCCAATTACCGCTGGTTCGCCAAACACTATCCGCAATTCGTCTACATCGACCGCATCGTGATCGCGAACGCCTATCATCGCCATGGCCTGGGACGGATCTTCTACTGCGATGTGCACAGCTACGCCGAGGTACGCGTACCACTGCTCACCTGCGAGGTATTCCTGGAGCCGCGTGACGACGTGGTGGTGCTGTTCCATGGCACCTACGGCTTCCAGGAAGTCGGCCAGCAGCGCATGGGCGAACATGGTCCGCAGGTGAGCCTGCTTGCCAGGGACTTGCCCAGCTACGCCTATGTACGCGAGACCTACCTGGAGCACGGCGGCCTGCCCGACGTGCCTTGGCTGGCCGAGCGCAGCCGCCCTTTCCTGCATGACACCACCCCGCGCCGCCTCGCTGGAGAGCGGCGCCCATGAATGCAAAGATGGATACAAACGACGTTTGCGATCTGCGCTTCGGCCAGGTCGGCATTGCCTGCGTACGCGTGCGCCGGGTCGACGCCGCCGCGCTGTGTGATGAACTGGAACGCCGAGTGCGCGCCGCACCACAGATGTTTTCCCGCGCCGCCGTCGTACTGGATCTGAGCCACCTGCTCAACCTGCCGGACGACGGCAGCGTCGATGCCATGCTTGAAGCCGTGCGCAGCGCGGGCATGTTGCCGGTGGGCCTGGCCTATGGCACCAGTGAAACCGAGGCGTTGGCCAAGCGCATGGGGTTGCCGCTGATCGCGAAGTTCCGCGCCGCCTATGAACCAACCAGCGGCAGCCCGGTCGCTGTCGAACCTGCCACGCGTGCCGAGCCAGCCGCACCGGTTCAGCGCGAGCCGATCCTGTCCGCACCGGCACCCGGCAGCCTGCAAAGTGCACAGCACCATGCAGGCTCGGTACGTTCGGGTCAGCAGATCTACGCGCGCGATCGCGACCTGATCGTCACCGGTGCCATCGCCAACGGCGCCGAAGTGATCGCCGACGGCAACATCCATGTCTACGGCGGCCTGCGTGGTCGCGCGATGGCCGGTGCACAGGGTGACGAGAAGGCACGCATCTTCGTTTCCGACTTCCGCGCCGAACTGGTGGCGATCGCCGGTCACTATCGCGTATTTGAACAAATTCCTGACGACCTCGAAGGCCAGTCCGTGCAATGCTGGCTGGAAGGCGAAAAATTGCTGATCGCCAAGCTGTGATCACCTACAACAAGAACGACACGGAGATGGGCCCTTGACTGCTGAGATTATCGTTGTCACTTCCGGCAAAGGCGGCGTCGGCAAGACGACGACCAGCGCATCACTTGCCACCGGCCTGGCAATGGCCGGCAAGAAAGTCGCCGTGATCGATTTCGACGTCGGCCTGCGCAATCTCGATCTGATCATGGGCTGCGAACGGCGCGTCGTATACGACTTCGTCAACGTCGTGCATGGCGAGGCGACGCTGAAGCAGTCGCTGATCAAGGACAAGCGCCACGACAACCTCTATGTGCTGGCCGCCAGCCAGACCCGCGACAAGGACGCGCTGACCCAGGAAGGCGTCGAGAAAGTGCTCGACGGCCTGTCCGAAGACGGCTTCGACTACGTCGTATGCGACTCGCCGGCCGGCATCGAGAAAGGTGCGCATCTGGCGATGTACTTCGCCGACCACGCCGTCGTGGTGGTCAACCCGGAAGTGTCCTCGGTGCGCGATTCGGATCGCATCCTCGGCCTGCTCGCCAGCAAGACCCGGCGTGCCGAGCGCGGCGAAGGCCCGGTCACACAGCACCTGCTGCTGACCCGTTACAACCCGGCCCGCGTCGCCATCGGTGAAATGCTCAGCGTCAAGGACGTCGAGGAAATCCTCGGCATCGAAGTGGTCGGTGTGATCCCCGAATCGGAAAACGTGCTGACCGCCTCCAACAACGGCATCCCGGTCATCGTCGATGTAAATTCACATGCCGGTCAGGCCTATAGCGACACCGTGGCCCGCATCCTCGGCGAAGAGCGCCCGCTGCGCTTCATCGACGTGCCCAAGAAGGGCTTTCTCCAGCGCGTGTTCGGAGGTTGATCACGATGGGCATTCTTGATTTCCTGAAGCGCAAGCCGGAAGCAACCGCGACCGTGGCCAGGGAACGCCTGCGCATCATCGTGGCGCAGGAACGGTCCAACCGCGGCGCACCGGACTACCTGCCGATGATGCGCAACGAGCTGCTCGAGGTGATCAAGAAATACGTCCACGTCGATCTCGATGCAATCAACATCAATTTCGAACGCGACAGCGGGCACGAAGTGCTGGAGCTCTCGGTGACGCTGCCTGATGGCAAGGCCGCTGCCAAGACGGCTTGAGTCTCCGGCGCTGATTGCAGCCATTCCGCCGGGTGATCGGGCATCGCCCGGCACTGCTCTTCCGCTTCATCGACCTGCGCTGTCCGCGCACGCGTATGCACCCCGAAACCAGCGTCCATTCTGAACCGAGCGATCCAGCCGGCACCGTCATGCGCATGGGCCAGATCGGCTTCGATGCGGCAACAACCCTGCTCGCCCGCCATGGCCTCCAACTGCAGCGCGTGGCGCCTGGCGAGCCGATTCCCGGCAGCTACTGGGGTGACGAGGAAGCCGGCATCATCGGCAATACCGTGCATGCCCGCGCCGACACACCGGTGCATTCGCTTCTGCACGAAGCCTGCCACCTGATCGTATTGCCGGCGGAAAGACGCCTGGACGTCCATACCGACGCCACCGATTCGATCGAGGAAGAGGATGCCACCTGCTATCTGCAGATCGTGCTGGCCGACGAACTGCCCGGCGTGGGACGTGTGCGCCTGATGGCCGACATGGATGCCTGGGGTTATTCGTTCCGGCTCGGCTCGACCCGCGCCTGGTTCGAGCAGGATGCGGGCGAGGCAAGGGAGTTCCTGAGGGCACGTGGCCTGATCTGAAGCCATGTCGCCCGGCCGCCACGGCCAGCTCAGCGGCGCGAGACATGCGGATCGTCCGGCACATACCAGCGCCAGGGTTTGTCCACCGCGCGGGTGATACCGATGCGCGCAGTGACCATGGGAGCGTCCGGTGGCGGCACGCCGTCGTCGACAATGCTGAAACCCCCGCTGCCGTCGACCAGATCAATGCCGTCCTGCGTGCCGTTGATGCCTATCGCCTGACACAACCGCGCCGGGCCGCGGCACAGATCGCGGTCGCTGCGGCAGGATGGTCGCGCGGCGCGCATCATCTCGAGTCCGCTGAGCGGCGCCAGCGCCCGCAGCAATACGGCAACACCCTCGCCTGCTTCTCCACATACGGGATTGCTGCACCAGTGCATGCCGTAGGTGAAATACACATAGAGCAGGCCCGGTGCGCCGAACATCGTCGCATTGCGCGCAGTCTGGCCACGCCAGGAATGCGCTGCCGGATCCTGTGCCCCGTTATACGCTTCGGTCTCCACGATGCGTCCGCTGCGACCGTCCGCGTTGACCAGGACCTTGTTCAGCAGCGCCACCGCAACGACGCGTGGATCGCGCTGATAGAACGCCCGACCAAGCGTGTCGCGCCGATCACGCATGTGCAAACAGCCGTGCACTGCCCGCATCCCATGCGTTCGGCGGCAGCAGGATCGACGAGCGATCGTGCATTTTCCGAAAAGCCTGCGCGCGCTCGTTTTGCATTCGTCTATCCATTGACATGGTCCAGCCATCGCCATTCACGGAGTCCGCAGGTTACGCCGCCCGCACACTCTGTGCAGCATGCCAAGCGGTTCACAACGGCAACCGGTGTGGCACTGGCCTCGCGTATCGCCGCAGCCTAGAGTTCCTCCCAGGCACCCCCGGATGGATCGCAGTGGAGGGCACCATGGTCAACCGCAGGCTTGTGCTGCTGTTCGACGGCACCTGGAACAAACCCGAGTCACATACCAACGTCGAGCGCCTGCGTCGACTCATCGCGCCATGCGACGCCAACGGCATCGAGCAGCTCGTCGAATACATTCCCGGTGTCGGCGTGAAGCCAGGGCTGACCCATCTGCTCGGCGGCGCCTTCGGTTACGGCCTGTCCAACAATGTAATCGACGGTTATCGGTGGTTGTGCGCCACCTGGCAAACGGGCGACGAGCTCTACCTGTTCGGCTTCAGCCGTGGTGCCTACACCGCACGCAGCCTCGGCGGCCTGATCCGCAAATGCGGCCTGCTCAAATGCGGCACCGACGGCAGGGTGAGCAGCACCGATATTTCCGCCGCCTACGACTTCTACCGCGACACCGCCAGCAAGCCCGACGATGCAGTCGCGGTGGCCTTCCGGGCCAGCCACTCGATCGAGATCGGGATCCACTTCATCGGCGTATGGGATACGGTCGGCTCGCTCGGCATACCGGACACCGCTTCATGGTTCCCGTTTGCCCGCTCGCGCTACCAATTCCACGACACCGAACTCAGCAAGATCGTCAAGTACGCCTACCAGGCGCTGGCGCTGGATGAGCACCGTGCCGACTTTGCGCCGGCGGTATGGACACGCAATCCGGGCACGGTGAAATCCGGCGAAACCCTGACCTCGAAGAAGATCGAACAGATCGATGTCGAACAACGCTGGTTCATCGGTGCACATGCCGACGTTGGCGGCGGCAACGACCGCGATGGCGCCGGGCACAAGCCCGATCTGCTGCCCGATCTATCGCTTGCCTGGCTGCAACGCAAGGCGATCGATGCGGGGTTGGCTTGCCGTGAAATCCTGCTTCCTTCAGCCGATGCAGGCAGCGGCGTACCACGTGATTCCTACGCGGAATTCATGAGCGGTCTCTACAAGGAGTTCAAGCCACCATTCGACCGTGTGCTTGGTACCGGCGTCAACGAAAAGGTGGATCCCTCGGTATGGGAACGCTGGCTGGCCGATGCGGGCTATCGATCGCCTTCGCTGGCCCAGGCGTTGACCCGCGCGATCGTGCTGATGTCGGTCGAGGCCGTGGTTGTGCAGGATACCCCTCCCAGCGGCGGCCCATCAGGAACGTCTGCCTAGTCGCATGCCTGCTTCGACCAGCTCCGGCATATCAATCTCAGCGCGGCTCGGCAATCTCCGCCTGCAGTCCATCCACCTGATCGATAGCCGCCCGCGCTTGATCCAGGGCACGTCGTGCGATCGCATGGTACCAGCTCCATGCCAGTGCACCGATCACGGTCAGCGCCGAAGCGCCCAGCGCGAGTTGCAGCATGCTGGCCGACAGCAGTGGCGACAGCATCCCGGCGACGAAGCTGCATAGCAGCAGACTGGCAAAAGCCTGCGCCGAGGAAATGCCGCCGCGCTGTTGCGGGAACCGATCCAGCAACAACAGCGTCAAGGTGGGGAACGCCAGCTGCACACCGATGCCGTGCAGAATCAGCGGCAGCATCGACCATGGCAGCCGCGGCGCCGGAAATGCCAGCGCCAGCAGCAGATGCAGTGCACAGGCCAGCAGCATCACCGCATAACCCAGATTCACCGTGAACCCGGCACTGCGCCGCTCAGCCATCCGCCCGGACAACCACGCGCCACCGATCAGGCCGATCACCACCGGTACGAACAGCCACGGAAAACCTGCCGCCGACAGATGCAGCAGTCCGCGCACGATCCGCGGTGCCGAGGCGATGTACAGGAACAGTCCGGCAAAGTTGACCGAGCTGGAAATCAGCAACGGCCAGAATGGACGGTCACGGCCGAATGACAGATAGCTGGCCAGCAGCGGCCTCGGCGCAAACGACGTGCGTCGTGCCGGCGGATGGCTTTCCGCCAGAAGCAGGGCAAGCGCCAGCGCCAGCAGCGTGGTGAATCCGGCCAACAGCCAGAAGATGCCGTGCCAGCCACCGAGTGGCAGCAACAGCGCACCAACCATCGGTGCGATCACCGGCGCCACCCCGAAAATCATCATCACCTGCGACATCAGCCGCTGCGCAGCAGCGCCCTCAAGCGTGTCGCGGATCACCGCACGCCCCACCACCAGGCCCGCACCGGCGCACACGCCCTGCAGGCCGCGGCAGGCGAGCAGCATCGCAAACGAAGTCGACATCGCAGCGCCCACTGAAGCGAGCGCATACACCAGCATGCCGGTGACCATGACCGGCTTGCGCCCGATCGCATCGGAGATCGCGCCGTGGAACAGGCTCATCGCCGCATAGGTGACCAGATACACGCTGAGCAACTGCTGCAGTGCGGTGTCGTCCACCGCGAAACGCGCGCCGATCAGCGGAAACGACGGGAACACCGCGTCGATCGAGAACGGTCCGATCATCGACAGCCCGGCAAGCAGCCAGGGCAGGCTGCGATGCACGGTACGGTGGGTTGGGTTCATGGCGGGACATGCGCGTCGATGGAACCCGGCATTATAGGGGCGCCGCTGCCAGCTGCCGCGCTTGACGACAAGGCCGTCGGATCGACTAGGATGGCCACTCGGGAGATGGCATGCCTCCCGTTTCGCGGAGGCTTTCGGCATCCCGGAACAAACCACCTCTCGCCATGCGTTGAGGTTGATGATGCCTGCTCCACCGGCTTCCGGCGGCGCAGGCGTGCCTGCCTCCGCGGCAACCGGACACTATCACGGTCAGGAGACGCGCTCGTGGGCTTTACCGGATTTGCAGCTGTTGGCATCGGCGGCGTTTTGGGCTGCTGGTTGCGCTGGGGGTTGGGCGTGATGCTCAACCCGTTATTTCCCACCCTCCCGCTGGGCACGCTGGCGGCCAATCTGGCCGGCGGCCTGATGATGGGTTGCGTGATGGGCCTGTTCGATCATTTCCAGACACTGTCGCCGGAACTGCGACTGTTCGTCTTCACCGGCTTTCTGGGTGGCCTGACCACGTTCTCCACCTTCTCGGCCGAATCCACCACGCTGCTGCTGCGCCAGCAGTACCTGTGGTTCAGTGGCCACGTGCTGGCGCATGTGGTCGGCTCGCTGGCGATGACCGTGCTCGGCATCACCCTCACCCGCAGCCTGCTGCGTCATTGATCCGGAGAGCCCGCATGATTCAGGAAACCGTGCAACAGGGCGTGCACCTGACCTTTTATTGCCATCTGCGCGCGAAGCACGACGGCATGCTGCTGTCCGAATGGCTGCTGGAACAGGCCAGGGAACACGGTCTCGGCGGCGGCTCGGTATTCCGCGCGATCGCCGGGTTCGGTCGGCACGGCGTGCTGCATGAGGAACAGTTCTTCGAGCTGGCCGACGACCTGCCGATCAAGATCGAGTTCCTGCTCCGTGAGGATCAGGCCGAGCTGCTGCTGCAACTGGTGCGTACAGCCGACGTCGACGCGACGTATGCATGCTGGCCGGCAAGCTTTGCCATGCTCAGCAAGCATTGAGCACCACCGGATTCACCCACTGCGAGGCAAGGCATGGGCCAGGATGACTTGAAAGACCGCGCCAGCGAACTGCTCGAACAGGCCGGCATCCGTATCGACGGCGATGCGCCGACCGATCTTCATGTCCGCGACGAACGCCTGTATGCGCGTGTGTTCGCGCACGGTTCGCTGGGTCTGGGCGAAGCCTACATCGATGGCTGGTGGGATGCCGATGATCTGCCTGGCCTGTGCACCCGGCTGCTCACCGCCGGGCTGGACCAGGAACTGAAGACCCTCGATACCATGCTCGCCCATCTCAAGGCGCGCTTCATCAACCTGCAGCGCGGCGAGCGCGCGTTCGAGATCGGCAAGGTGCATTACGACCTCGGCAACGACCTGTTCCAGGCCATGCTTGGCAAGCGGCTGGTGTATTCCTGCGGCTACTGGGCGAAGGCCGGCAATCTCGACGAGGCGCAGGCGGCCAAGCTCGACCTGGTCTGCCGCAAGTTGCAGTTGCAGACCGGCCAGCGCGTGCTGGACATCGGCTGCGGCTGGGGCGAGGCGCTGAAGTATGCCGCCGAGCACTACGGCGTCGAGGGTGTCGGCATCACCGTGTCACAGGAGCAGGCCGACTATGCGCGCGAACTGTGCACTGGACTGCCGATCGAGATCCGGCTGCAGGATTACCACGACATCAACGAGCGCTTCGACGCGGTGTATTCGATCGGCATGTTCGAACATGTCGGCGGCAAGAACTATCGTGCGTACTTCGAAACGGTAAATCGCTGCCTGAAGGACGGCGGCCTCTCGGTGCTGCATTGCATCGGCAGCAATGGTGCGCCTGCGCAAACCGATGCGTGGATCGACAAGTACATCTTTCCGAACTCGATGATTCCCGCTGCCAGCCAGCTCGCTGCTGCCATCGAAGACCTGTTTGTAGTCGAGGACTGGCACAACTTCGGTGCCGACTACGACCGCACGCTGATGGCATGGCGCGCCAATTTCGATGCCGCATGGCCAACCCTGTCGACCAGTTACGACGAACGCTTTAGGCGCATGTGGCACTACTACCTGTCCGTTTCCACCGCAGTCTTTCGCAGCCGCCGCGATCAGTTGTGGCAACTTGTGCTGAGCCCGCATGGCGTACCTGGCGGTTATCGCGCGCCGCGCTGACGTCGCGCATCACCTTCAGGATGTCGCCATGGCAGAGACCCTTCGATCTTCACGCGATGTCATCCTCCGTACCGATACGCGGGACGAAGCGATCAAGTTTTACGGCAGCGTGCGTGGCCTGCCGATCACCCACCACAGCGAGACGCTGACGGGTTTCGGGACAGGCCCCTTTTGCCTTTATGTCGAACGAGGCCACGCACATGGGCCGGTGTTCGACTTTCTCGCAGCGGACATCCAAGTCACCAGGCAGCAATTGCCCGGAGCCGGCAGCGCGGTTGTCGAAGAGGATGCCTCGGTACCGCGTTGTTACATGCGCGACCCGTATGGCCTCGTGTTCAATCTTGGCCAGGCGCATGCTGCGGAATGACCTCGGCGTCGTACCGCTACGTACCCGACGCCATGTCTGGAGGTGCCGTCAATGGTGGGGCCCGTTATCCCAATTCATCGGCATGCTGTTCCCGCCGCTGACCGCACGGAACCTCCTCGTGCATCGAGGGATTGAATCCACCCGACGCTTGCCGCAACACTGTCCGGCATGAAGCCAACCTCGCTTGTCCGCCTGCTTGTATGCGTCGCCCTGCTGCTTCCTGTTGCAACCATCGCCAACCCGGCACTGTGGGTCGTGCGCAATGCACACACCACCATCTACCTGTTCGGCACGGTGCACCTGCTGCCCGATGACACCCACTGGCATTACCCGGCGCTGGACAAGGCCCTCGCCGACAGCGACTCGCTGACGATCGAGCTGACCGACGACGATAGTGCAACCATGCAGTCGCTGGTGTTGCAGTACGGCCTGGATCCGACTCATCCGTTGTCGGACCAGCTCAGCGCCAGCGAAAACGCTGCCTTATTGCAGGCTGCCCAGACCGCGGGCGTTCCCGGTGGCATGCAGACCCTGCAGATCATGCGGCCATGGCTGGCTGGACTGACGCTGGCAGTGGAACCGCTGATCAAGGCCGGACTGGATCCCGCACATGGCGTGGACAAGCTCCTCAAGGCGCAGATGCTGCAGGCCGGCAAGCCGGTGAACGGCATGGAGACTTCCGAGCAGCAGATCCGCATGTTGGCCGATTTGCCGACGGACGTGCAACTGGATTTCCTGCGCTCAACCTTGCGCGACATCGACAAGGGTCCGGCCGAACTCACCAGACTGATCAGCGCATGGAAGGACGGCGATACAGACAGCATCGCGCGCATCGAAAATGACGAGGTGCGCCAGCAGGCGCCTGCGCTGTATCAACGTCTGCTGGTACAGCGCAACCAGGCCTGGGCCGGCAAGATCGCCGCGATGCTGCAACAGCCTGGCACGGTGTTCATCGCCGTCGGCGCCGCACACCTGGCCGGGCCGGACAGCGTGCAGGTGCAGTTGCACAAGCTGGGCGTCGAAGCAGCGCGCCAATAATCCGCGCCGCCGCCTTTCGTAGGGGCGCACCGTGTGCGCTCCTACAAGAATTCGATGCTTTCTGGCACCATCGTCCGGCTATCCGCGCTCTGCGCGCTACCAGATTGATGCAACTCCATGAACCTGCAAGCCAATTACGAACAGATCCCGCTCAAGGAATACGCCGAGCGGGCCTATCTCGACTACTCGATGTACGTGGTGCTGGACCGCGCCCTGCCGTTCGTCGGCGACGGCCTGAAGCCGGTGCAGCGGCGCATCATCTACGCGATGAGCGAGCTGGGCCTGGCCGCCACCGCCAAGCCGAAGAAATCCGCGCGCACCATCGGCGACGTGATCGGCAAGTTCCATCCGCACGGCGACAGCTCCTGTTACGAAGCGATGGTGCTGATGGCGCAGCCGTTCTCGTACCGCTACCCGCTGGTCGATGGCCAGGGCAACTTCGGCTCGCCGGACGACCCGAAGAGCTTCGCCGCGATGCGCTACACCGAGAGCAAGCTCAGCCCGATCGCAGAGGCGCTGCTCGGCGAACTCGGCCAGGGCACGGTCGACTGGGTGCCGAACTTCGACGGCACCATGGACGAACCGAGCTGGCTGCCGGCGCGTGTGCCGCACGTGCTGCTGAATGGTTCGATGGGCATCGCGGTGGGCATGGCGACCGATATCCCGCCGCACAACCTGCGCGAGCTGGCCAGCGCCTGCATCCGCCTGCTGGAGGATCCGGACGCCACCGTGGCCGACCTGTTCGAGCATGTGCGCGGCCCGGATTATCCGACCGAGGCGGAGATCATCACCCCGCGCGCAGACCTGCTGGCGATGTACCAGAGCGGCGGTGGTTCGGTGCGCGCCCGCGCGGTGTACCAGCGTGAGGAAGGCAACATCGTGATCACCGCGCTGCCGCATCAGGTCAGCCCGTCGAAGATCCTCGAGCAGATCGCCGCGCAGATGCGCGCGAAGAAACTGCCGATGATCGAGGACCTGCGCGACGAGTCCGATCACGAGAACCCGATCCGCCTGGTCATCGTGCCGCGCTCGAACCGCGTCGATGCCGAGGAGACGATGCAGCACCTGTTTGCGACGACGGATCTGGAAAAGAGCTTCCGCGTCAACCTCAACATGATCGGCCTCGACGGCCGGCCGGCGGTGAAGGATCTCAAGCGGATCCTGACCGAATGGCTGGCGTTCCGCACCAGCACGGTCACCCGGCGACTGGAGCACCGGCTGGCCAAGGTCGAGCGTCGCCTGCACCTGCTCGAAGCATTGCGCATCGCCTACCTCAACCTCGACGAGGTGATCCGCATCGTGCGCAGCGAAGACGAGCCCAAGCCCGTCCTGATCGCCCGCTTCAAGCTGTCTGAGGAACAGGCCGATTACATCCTCGAAACCCGCCTGCGCCAGCTGGCGCGGCTGGAAGAGATGAAGATCAACGCCGAGCGCGACCAGCTCGAAGAGGAGCGCGCGAAGATCAGCGTGCTGCTGAAATCGCCGGCCAAACTGAAGAGCCTGATCAAGGACGAGCTGCGCGCCGATGCTGCCAAGTTCGGCGACGACCGCCGCTCGCCGCTGGTGCAACGCGAAGCGGCACAGGCACTGGACGAAAGCGCCCTGGTGGTCAGCGAACCGGTCACCGTGGTGCTGAGCCAGAAGGGCTGGGCGCGTGCCGCGAAGGGCCACGATATCGACGCCGAAGGCCTGAATTACCGTGAAGGCGACGGGCTACTCGCGGTGGTCAAGGCACGTACTACCCAGCAGGTGGCGTTCATCGATTCCACCGGCCGCAGCTATTCCACCCCGGCGCACACCCTGCCCTCGGCGCGTGGCAACGGCGAGCCGCTGACCGGACGTTTCAGCCCGGCGGCGGGCGCCAGTTTCGATGCGGTGATCGCCGGCGACAACGACACCCGGCTAATCCTCGCCACCGATTTCGGCTACGGCTTCGTCACCCGCTTCGAGGCGCTCACAGGCCGCAACAAGGCCGGCAAGCAGATCATCAGCCTCAGCGACGGCGCGCATATCCTTGCGCCGCAGGTAAGCGCCGACCCGGCGCGCGACCGCATCGTGGTGGTCACCACCGAAGGCCATCTGCTGATGTTCTCGGTCGCCGAATTGCCGGAACTGGACAAGGGCAAGGGCAACAAGCTGATCGAGGTGCCGAAGGCGAAACTCGCCAACGGCGACGAACGCGTCGCCGGCATCGCCGTGGTCAGCGAGGGCAAGGGCGAAGTCACCCTGTACGCCGGTCAGCGTAAACTCACCCTGAAATGGTCAGACTTGGTCGAGTATGGCGGCAACCGCGCCACCCGTGGCGGTCTGTTACCACGCGGCCTGCGCCGGGTGGAGCGGATCGAAACGACGGCCTGACCAGTGGACGGCAGGAACTTCCTGCCGCCGTATGTTTCAAATAGGGATGTGCACGCCAGCCCAGCATCGTGCGTTGAACACGTCATATCTCCGGAGCACGTATGAACATGAAACGTCTGATCACTGCCTTGGCAGGCGCCCTGCTGGTCGGTTCGGTGTGGGCGCAGACGGCCACCAAGCCGCTGAACCTGAAGCTGCCGCCCAGCGACATACCTGCCTCCAGCTCGACCGCCGCCCAGCCCGCAAGCTCCAGCTCGACTGCAGCAGCCAAGCCGGCACCGGGTGTGTATTACGGCGACACCAGTGGCCGCATGAGCGACAGCCGAACCGCCGATGCACCCGCCTGCGATGATTCCAAGTACAACGATGCCCAGATGCATGGCAGCGTAGGCATGGGCGTGGTTGGCGGCAATCACGTGAGTGGCAGCTACCAGACCGGCGAGGTCAGCGTCACCAAGGCGCTCGGCGATTGCGAGCATCCCAGCGGCGGCATCGGCTTCTCGGTCAGCGTCGGCCAAGGCAACTTCCATGGTGGTCACGGCTTCTGATCTCACGCGCGACGTCACGCTGGGATGTCGATCTGGACGCAGAGTCAACTTGGGCGGCTGCTGGTAATGCGGGGAAACGGTCGATGCACGGCGAGTACAAGATGCCCGGCGGCAAGCTGGTGGTGATCGACCTCGATCTGCACGACGACCGCCTCGCCAATGTGCAGCTGAGCGGCGACTTCTTCCTTGAGCCGGACAGTGCCCTGCAGACGATCCATGCCGCGCTGATTGGCCAGCCCGCGGATGCCGATGAAGCCACGCTGGCCTCCGTACTGCATGATGCCCTTTCATCCGAGGTGATGATGTACGGCGTATCGCCGGAGGCGATCGCCGTCGCCGTGCGCCGCGCCCTGCACCGGAGTCCCGAGGCATGATGCGCACCGATTGGCGCGACCACGATTGGCAACTGATCCACACCATTCCGCAATCGCCCACACTGCACATGGCGCTGGACGATGTACTTACCCACGAAGTCGGCGCCGGTCGTCGCGCGCCGACATTGCGCATCTGGGAATGGGCTGCGCCGGCGGTGGTGATCGGCCGCTTCCAGTCGTTGCGCAACGAAGTCGACACGGCAGCAGCACAGCGCCACGGCATCGAGGTGGTGCGGCGGGTCAGCGGTGGCGGCGCGATGTTCATCGAGCCGGGCAACACGATCACCTATTCGATCTATGCACCGCTGTCGCTGATCAAGGACATGTCGTTTCAGCAAGCCTATGCATTCATGGACGCGTGGGTGATCGAGGCGCTAGGCGAACTGGGCATCAAGGCGTGGTATCAGCCGCTCAACGACATCACTTCCGCGGGCGGCAAGATCGCCGGTGCCGCGCAGGCGCATCGCGGTGGCGCGGTGCTGCACCACGTGACGATGGCCTACGACATCAACGCCGCGAAGATGCTGGAGGTGCTGCGCATCGGTCGCGAAAAGCTGTCCGACAAGGGCACCACCAGCGCCGCCAAGCGGGTCGACCCGCTGCGCAGCCAGACGGGTCTGCCGCGCGAGGCAGTGATCGCCCGGATGATCGCCACGTTCCGTCGTCTGCGCGGTCTAGGCGATGACAGCTTGCTCGCGAGCGAGCTGGCCGATGCCGAGAGCCTGGCGCAAGGCAAGTTCGCCAGCGCGGCATGGTTGGCCGATGTGCCGTAGCCCATAATCAAAAGCACTAAAGCCGCGTATACGACCACGACTGCATGTGGCCGTCGCGATACGGCATCACGCCATGGAACGGACGCGGATCGGCATCGAACACCAGCGGCAGGAAGTGGCGGTCGCCTTCCCACATCGGCAACTCCATCAGCTTGTCGCGCGGCACCCATTCCAGCGTGCCTTCGGCATTGGCCGTCAGCGGCGTCCCCGTGTAGCGGTCGATCACGAAGATGAAGCCGAGCCAGTCCTCGCCCTGCTTGCCGAAACCGGGCCAGTTCAGCGTGCCGCGCAACTGCATCGACTCGCAGGTGATGCCCGCCTCCTCCAGGATCTCGCGTCGCATGCACGCGGCAATGTCCTCGCCCGGCTCCATCTTGCCGCCAAGACCGTTGTACTTGCCCAGATGCTGGTCGTCCGCGCGTGCGTTGCGGTGGATCATCAGTACTTCGCTGCGATCGGGCGACAGCACGTAGCCGAGCGTGGCCGTGATCGGGGTGTACGGCATGGAGGCAGTCCGCGAGAAAAAGCAAAGTTTAACGGCAGTCGCCGATCCAAGCGGATTCGCAGTCTGAATACTGGCTGCTGCCGGACTTGCGCAGGCACGGCTGGGCGGCGACCATCGACAGATGCGTGCCCATACCCCTGCACCCCATCGTCGTCTCCCAGACTACCGGCCCTTACGCTGGCTGCTGGCACTGGCGTTGTTGACCAGCATGCCAGGCTGCACACCTGCGGCAAAGGCACTGGACAGTGGTGAGTTGGCGTTCGAGGGCCAGAACTACCACATCGTGCACCTGGATCTGAAACGTGAGCAGCTGAGCCTGCATTGGCGCGACCCGCAGAGCACCGAGCCGTTCGGCAGCATCGAGACATTGCGCCTGTGGGGCGAGGCACGCGGTCAGCACCTGTTGTTTGCCACCAACGCCGGGATCTACGACAAGCAGTTCGCGCCGCTCGGCCTGTACGTGGAAAACGGCAAGACCCTGGTGCCGCTGAACTTGTCGCACGGCAATCCCGCCTCCGGCAATTTCTCGCTGCTGCCGAACGGCGTGTTCGCGGTGTATCCGGACGGTCATGCCGCGATACGCACCAGCGCCGCGTTCAAGGCCGATGGCAAACCCGTGCAGTGGGCCACCCAGTCCGGACCGATGCTGCTGATCGACGGCAAGCTCAATGATCAGTTCGTCGATGACTCTGCCAGCCTGAAATGGCGCAGCGGCGTGTGCGTGAAAACCACCAGCGAAGTGATCTTCGCCGTGAGCGAGGCCCCGGTGAATTTCCATACCTTCGGACGACTGTTCCGCGACCAGCTGGGCTGCCGTGATGCCTTGTACCTGGATGGCAGCATCTCGCAGCTGTATGTCGACGGCGAGGGTTACGCCGGCGCACCGGCCTTCATGGTCAAACCCTACGCCGGCATCTTCGCCGTGTTCGCCAAGCCATGACCACGCGCTCCAGGTCGGCTGGCCGCTGGCGCATGCTGCGCGGCATTCTTCTCGCGCTGCTTGCCTTGCTGCTGATCGCGTTCGCAGCCGGCTGGTGGCTGCTTGCCGGCAGCCGTGCCCGGCTCGATGGCAAGTACACACTGCGAGGCCTCAGCGCCAGCGTCAGCATCAGCCGCGATGCGCTGGGCACGGTCACCATCGAGGGGAAGAACCGCAGCGACATCAGCTACGCGCTCGGTTACATACATGCGCAGGAGCGCTACTTCGCGATGGATCTGATGCGCCGTGTGGCCGCCGGCGAGTTGTCCGCGCTGGTCGGGCCGGCTGCGCTCAAGCTCGACCTGAACCATCGTCGCCATCGGCTGCGCGCGGTCGTTGAAGCAGCCTATGCCCAACTGCCTGCAGCGCAGAAGCTTGAGCTCGATCGCTATCGCGACGGCGTCAACGCCGGTCTCACCGACCTGCGCGTGCGGCCATGGGAATACCTGCTGCTCGGCAGCAAGCCGCAGCCGTGGCGATCGGAAGACACCTCACTGGTGATCGCTGCGATGTATCTGGATCTCAACGGCGATGGTCGCAACGAGCGCGAACTGCATATCGCCCAGATGCGCGCAGTGCTGCCTGGGCCGCTGGTGGATTTACTGCTGGCACCCGATCCCGACTGGGAGGCACCGCTGAGTGGGGCCTTGTCGCCGGCACCGGTGATTCCTGCCGCCGATGTGTTCGACTTGCGCCAATCCGCACCAGTCGGATCATCCGCCAGCCTGGCCGCTGCACTGGCACCGGCGCTCGATGCGCCACGCCCCGGCAGCAACAACTTCGCGGTCGCCGGCACACTCACCGGTACCGGTGCGGGGCTACTCGCCAACGACATGCACCTGGGCCTGCGCGTGCCGAACATCTGGTTCCGCACGCGCTTGCGCTACCCCGACCCCAGTGCGCCGAACGGCTTGCGCGACGTCAACGGCGTCAGCCTGCCCGGCACACCAGCCGTCGTTGTCGGCTCCAACGGCCAGATCGCCTGGGGTTTCACCAACAGTTATGGCGACTGGCTGGACTGGGTGCGGGTGCTGCGCGATCCGGCCGATCCTGGCCGCTACAAGGTGCCGGAAGGCTGGGCACGCATCGAGAGCCATGAGGAACACATCCAGGTCAAGGGCAAGCCGGACACCGTCCTCAAGGTCGAGGACACCCGCTGGGGGCCGATCATGGGTACGGACGCCGACGGTACGCCGCTGGCATTGGCCTGGATCGCCGCGCAGCCGCGCGGCTACAACCTCGAATTGATGCAGCTGGAGCGCATGCCTGACGTGGCCAGCACCCTTAACCTCGCGCCGCAGCTGGGCATGCCGCCGCAAAACCTGCTGGTCGCCGACAGTGCCGGACATATCGGCTGGACGCTGGCCGGCAACAGCATTCCGCTGCGTAACGGCTTCGACCCGCAGCTGCCGTCCGACTGGTCACAGCCGGGCAGTGGCTGGCAAGGCTGGGCCAGTCCCGCGCAGTATCCGCGCGTCGAGAATCCCACCGACGGTCGCCTGTGGACGGCCAACAACCGCACAGTGGATGGTGATGCATTGGCCCTGCTTGGTGATGGTGGCCATGACCTCGGCGCACGCGCGCAGCAGATCCGCGACGATCTGCACGCGCGCGCTGGCTTCACCCCCGCCGACCTGCTCGATATCCAGCTGGATAACCGCGCCGTGCTGCTGGCCCGCTGGCAGCAACTGTTGCTGCAGACCCTGGCCGATACCCGGGATCCAGCCTTGCAGCAACTGCGGCAGCTCAGCACGAACTGGCAAGGCCGCGCTGCCGTCGACAGCGTCGACTACCGGCTGGTACGCGCATTCCGCAGCAAGGTCAGCGAGGCCGTGCTGGCACCGTTCGTCACACAGGTGAAGCAGCGCTACAGCGACTTCAGCTGGCCCGGCGAGAACAGTGCCGAAGCGGCCGTGTGGGCGCTGATCCAGACCCGACCGGCGCAGCTGCTCGACCCGAAATATCATGACTGGCAAGCCTTGCTTGTCGATGCTGCGCACCAGGTGGTCAGCGAACTCGGCCAGCAGCCCGGTGGTCTCGCGGCACGCACATGGGGCGAGCACAATCCTGGCGAGATCAATCATCCGCTGTCAGCGGCGCTGCCCCGCTGGCTTGGCCGTTTCATCGACATGCCCGACCAGCCACTGCCCGGTGACAACAACATGCCACGCGTCGCCGCCCCCGGCTTCGGTGCATCCGAACGATTCGACGTGTCACCCGGCCATGAGGCCCAGGGCATCCTGGAAATGCCCGGCGGACAGAGCGACAACCCGCTGTCGCCCTATTTCGGAGCGGGACACGAAGACTGGGTCAAGGGTCGTCCTACACCGTTATTGCCGGGATCGGCGCAGCACACCTTGACGCTGGAACCAGCCGCTGGCTGAGCCAGGTGCTGGCAAGATCCGCCGCCGGATCATCCTCAGCTCACGCACGACCCTTCCATGCCACGAACGTCAGGAATTCATCGTCACGCGCACCGGCAACCGGCCACATCAAACGGAGGCGCATCGACCATGGTAACCGTGTCGGTTCCGGCCCATCGGGTGACTTCCCCATCTGCATGCGCAGGCTGCCCAGGTACATGGATCTCCTGACGGCCGTGCGCCGCTTCGTCTCGATGTTCTCGAAACCGGAAGCCCTCAACATGTCGAGCAGCCCGGCCTGACTGAAAAGCAGCAGATGCCGCGGTGTTTCCAGACCACGCCAGTTCCTGCCCCAATGCCGCGCCCCACGGCTTTGGATGTTCGGTGTATCGACAAAGACCACGCCGCCGGGTTTCAACAGGCGATGGACGGCGTGGAGGAAGCGTTTGGGTTCATGCAGATGTTCCAGCACATGACTCAGTGTGATCGCGTCGAAGCAGGCGGATTCGCTGGCGAACAGATCGACAGAACCCACCCTGGCCTCGAGGCCACGCCGTGTCGCGACCGCAATCGCTTTGGGATCGGTATCGATCCCTGTCACGCTCCAGCCTGCGTCACGGGCATTGACCAGAAAGTCGCCGTTGCCGCAGCCGATATCCAGCAGCCGCTGACCCGGTCGCGGCTTGGGCAGATAGCGAAACTCCGCATCACGCTTCTGTCGGCGCACCGGCAAAGCCTTCGCCAGCCACACGCCAAGCCCGCTTGCAGGCTGTCGCCGCGTGCCATAGCGGGAATTCAGATAACCGTTCGTCAATGCCAGCTTCAGGCGCCGAACGATGCCTGGCTTGCGTGAATCACCACGTGGATTCTCGGCGACATGGGTGTAATAGATCCCATAGGCCTTGCCGATGCCCGCCTCGTTCGGCCGTGGGTCAAGATAGGCGCTGTGGCAGCGCGTGCATCGATAAAGATTCCAGCGCCCCGGGGCCACGAAGAATACGTTGTCGACCAGATTGTCGTGAAGCAGCTCGCGTCCGCTGCCATCGCATACCGGGCACGCCTGCACCTGTTCGAGTTCGTCGGTTGGCCAAGGAGCATCCCACGCCGGCGCGGCTGCTCCGTTTTCGATGGTTTCCGGCATGTCCTGATCCGTGCCTCCAGCCCAGGCAGTGGCTAAGAGGCGGACAGTGCCATACGGAATCGGCATGTGCCTATCGCAAGTCCTCACGTTGCAGCAACCGTTCACAAATCGTCCGATAAATCGCCGGCAACTGCTCCAGCTCGTCCACCGCAACGCACTCGTCCACCTTGTGGATCGTCGCGTTGACCGGACCGATTTCGACAACTTCGGCACCCATCGGCGCGATGAAGCGACCATCGGAAGTGCCGCCGCCGGTGCTCTGTTCGGGATCAAGACCGCACAGGTCACGGCACACGCCCACCACCGCCTCGCGCAGCACACCGCCCGGCGGAGTGAGGAAAGGTTCGCCGGAAAGGTTCCAGTCGAGCACGAAGTCCAGGCCGTGCCGGTGCAGGATCGCCTCGGTGCGCGCACGCAGATCCTCAGCACGACTCGCCGTGCAGTAGCGGAAATTTATCAGTGCCGTCAGCTCACCGGGAATCACGTTGTTGGCGCCGGTGCCTGCATTGAGATTGGAAATCTGGAACGACGTCGGCGGGAAATCGCTGTTGCCTTCGTCCCAGCGCTCGGCAGCCAGCTCGGCCAGAGCCGGTGCAAACGCGTGGATCGGATTCAGCGCCTTCTCCGGATACGCCACATGCCCCTGCACGCCACGCACACTGAGTGTTCCCGACAGCGAGCCACGCCGGCCAACACGAATCAGGTCACCAAGCCGTTCCTTCGCCGACGGCTCGCCGACCACGCACCAGTCGATGTGCTCGCCAACGCTGCGAAAGTGCTCCACCACCCTGCGTACACCGTCGAGATTGGTCGGCCCTTCCTCATCGCTGGTCAGCAACAGGCCAACCCGGCCATGGTGCTGCGGATGGGCCGCGACAAACTGCTCCAGTGCCACCACCATCGCCGCCACCGAACCCTTCATGTCGGCAGCACCGCGGCCATATAGACGGCCATCACGGATGCTCGGCTCGAACGGCGGACTCTGCCATGACGCTTCCGGCCCGCTCGGCACCACATCGGTATGGCCGAGAAAAGCCAGCGTATGACTACCCTCGCCATGCGTCGCCCACAGGTTGTCCACCTCGCCGTAGCGCAGATGCTCGACTCGAAAACCAGCACGTATCAACCGTTCGCCAAGCATCGGCAGGCAGCCAGCATCCTCCGGCGTCACCGAACGACGGCGAATCAGGTCACAGGCAAGATCAAGGACATCGGGCATGGACACTCACAGGAGACAGTGAAAGCAGAGCAAGCGCAGCATACCAAGCGCATGCGCCAGATTGCCGGTCACCCTCTCAGCCAGCCAATGCCACACCCAGCAGGTGGCCTACCGTATACGTGATCGTTGCAGCAGCAGCAGTGATGCCGAGTTGACGCGCTACCGAAAACAGCATGCTGCGTCCGGTGAACAACGAAGTACCGATCCCGATCAGAGACAGTCCAGCAGCAGTGGAACCGATGCTGGTCAACAGCGCCACATGGCCACCGAGAAAGAAATACGGCGCCACAGGAAACAACGCGCCACACGCAAACAGGCAGAACGAGGAGATGGCCGCACCATAGGCCGATCCGCCAAGCTCGCCTGGATCGACACCCAGATCCTCACGCACCAGCATGTCCAGGGCCGCACGCGGCGTCTCGGCGATATGCTCGGCCAGGTGTTCGGCCGCATCCGGCTTCAGCCCTTTCTCGCGATAGATGCCAGCGATGTGCTGCAGGCCATCTTCCGGCGCCACCGCGAGGCGCTCGGCCCGCTCGGTGATCTGCGCCTGATAGAACTCGCGCGAGCTGTTTACCGACAACCATTCGCCCAGGGCCATCGAACAAGCCCCGGCCACCAGCCCGGCGAGGCCCGCCAGCAGCACCGCGCGATCGCCCGATGCCGCGCCAGCCATGCCCATCACCAGACTGACGTTGGAAACCAGTCCGTCGTTGGCACCCAGTACCGCGGCGCGCAAGGTATTGCCGCTCTGCGTGCGATGCCGGCCATCGTGCACGCCCTGCTCGCGCAGCGGCACGAAATGATCGCGATGGCCACTGCGATCCACCGGCGTGTCATCGTGGTCGGCATGCTCCAGCCGCACCACCGTCGGCATCACGAACTCCGTGCCGAATCGCTGCGCGAACCAGCTCAACGCGCGCACACGCAAACCGATCTGCATCGGCGGCACGACCATGCCGAGCTCGCGCAGGCGTGTCTCCCAGAAACCCGCATTGGCCTGTTCGCCAGCGGCGATGCGCCGATAGACACGACTCAAGCGCGCATCGGTAGCCAGTTCTGCCAGCCGTGCGTAGAGCACAGCGTTGTCGCGCTCGATCCGAAGATTGCTCTCAAACCGCCGCGCACGGTGATTCGTCATGTCGACATCAATGCCCGAACAACTTCTTGAAGCCGTTGTCGGTGAAGCCCACGCTCACCGAACCGTCTGCCTGCACGACCACCGGACGACGGATCAGTGCCGGGTATTCCTTCAGCAGCAGCGTCCATTCCGGATCACTGCCGGGGTTCTTGCGTTGCGGCAGCAGGTTGCGCCAGGTGGTCGAGGACTTGTTGACCAGCTTCTCCCAGCCACCGAGCTGCTGTGCCCAGGCTTTCAGCGTGGCCGCCGGCACCGGATGCGTGCGGTAGTCGACAAAGCCGTGTTCGATGCCGAATCGAGCCAGCCAGTTGCGCGCCTTCTTGCAGGTATCGCAGTTGGGCAGACCGTAGAGGACCAGGCTCATTCGGCGCTCCGCAGCAGTTCGTTGATACCGGTCTTGCTGCGCGTCTTTTCATCCACCTGCTTGACGATGATGGCGGCGTAAAGGCTGTGGCTGCCGTCTTTAGCCGGCAGGCTGCCGGACACCACCACACTGCCGGCCGGTACACGGCCGTAGCTGACTTCGCCGGTGGCACGGTTGTAGATGCGTGTGCTCTGACCCAGAAACACTCCCATGCCGATCACACTGCCACGCTCTACCACCACGCCTTCGACCACTTCCGAACGCGCACCGACGAAGCAGCTGTCCTCGATGATGGTCGGGTTGGCCTGCAGCGGCTCCAGCACACCACCGATGCCGACGCCACCGGACAGGTGCACGCCAGCACCGATCTGCGCGCAGGAGCCGACCGTGGCCCAGGTGTCGACCATTGTGCCCGCGCCCACGTAGGCACCGATGTTGACGTAGCTCGGCATCAGCACCGCGTCTTTCGCGATATGCGCGCCACGGCGTACCAATGCGCCAGGCACGACACGTGCACCCAGATTCTGCAGCTCGGCGTCATTGCCGTGGGCGAAGCGAAGCGGCACCTTGTCGAACGCCTGCGCCGGGCCACCGTCGACCACGCGGTTGTCGTTGATGCGGAAGTACAGCAACACGGCCTTCTTGATCCACTGGTTTACCGTCCAACCGCCATGGCCATCCGGTTCGGCCACGCGGCGCTCACCGGATTCGAGCAATTCGATCACCTGGTTCACCGCGGGACGCAGGTGAGTCTCGATCTCGGCGTGGGTCAGTTCGGTGCGACGCTCGAAGGCGTCCTCGATCAGGGCTTCAATGGCTTGCATGGGCGTTGTTCACGAGTTGAAGACAAACGGGTGAAGGCAGATGCCTCGGCTGACCGCCAAGATTACACGTTGCGGCAGCCATTGCCGCAACGACAGACAAAATCAGGCAGCCCCGTCGGCGGCCGTTGAAGTAGGCGAACCCACCCTGTTGTACGTGATCTCGTGATTGGATTTGACACGACACCGGCGTAGATTGGATGGCCATGCCTGCATGAATACATGTGACATGGCCTCCCCCGAAACAGCATGAGATGAGGGTTCCGCCGACACCGTTTCGAGACCGCACGCCACTTGTCCACCTTGGCCCCCGCTTCCAGGAGATTCACCCATGAGTCAGCTGAAGATCGCCGTACTGGTTGGCAGTCTGCGTGTGGATTCATTCAACCGCCGGCTTGCCCGCGCCATTGAAAAACTTGCGCCGGCCGAATTCGGCTTCAAGCATGTCCAGATCAACGATCTGCCGCTTTATTCGCAGGATTTCGACGCCGCCTATCCGGCAGTCGCCACACGTCTGAAGAAAGATATTGAATCGGCGGACGGATTGCTGTTCGTCACACCCGAATACAACCGCTCGATACCAGGTGTGCTGAAGAACGCCATCGACATTGCCTCGCGCCCCTGGGGCACCAACTCGTTTGCCGGCAAACCCGGCGCCGTGATCGGCACGTCGATCGGCAGCACCGGCACCGCCCTGGCACAGCAGCACCTGCGCAACGTGCTGACCTATCTCGACGTGCCGGTGCTGGCCCAGCCGGAAGTTTTCATCCATTTCAAGGACGAGCTGATCGCCGATGACGGCTCGATCAACAGCGATGGCACCCGGAAATTCCTGCAAGGCTTTGTCGACAATTACACCGCATGGATCAGGCGCTTTGCCCGCTGAAAAACTGCTGCAGGTGGTCAGGTCATGAATGAACAGATCAGCGTGGGATTCATGGTCTTCGTCGCCGACGGTGACGAGGGAATCGGCTCCGTGCGCGAGCTCCGTCATGGCCTGCCGGAGCTGGTCATTTATATCGAGAATGCCGGCGACTTCGTGGTGCCGCTTTCCGCTGTCGATGCCGTTCACTCCGGCAAGGTGATCCTGGCCTGGGACAGGTTGAACCTTCGCCTGCAGAACGCGATCGCGCACGCGCGCGACTCGGAAGATCCCGACTATGTCGCACCCGACTCGGCAGAGCCGGAGGATGAATAGCGAAAATCCAGGCCAAGGATTTTCGCTGCCGCGCGGCACAGGGATGATCAGCATATCCGAATGATTCGCGGCAGGTCGTCATGACCTGCGTTCCGTCCCATTTTCAATATATGCGAGCCAGGTATGCAGGCTGGCTGCCTGCAGTATATGAATGCCTGTCGCCAGCGGTTTTCGGATATTACCCAGAACGGATTAAACGGCTGGTTTTGCATCCATAATTTGTGATAATGCCGGAACCCTTCCAGCCACGGTGCAAAGCCATGAAGCAGTTCAATCTGGAGTCCTTGCTGGCACCGATCAGCGATGACACACCGTCAGGCGACGATCTGGAATACGACGCGGATTTTCTCGCACTTGAGCGTGCCGCAGCCCCCAAGGCCGAACGTGCCGTGGGAGACACCGTCAAGGCGGCCGAGGACCCGGAATGGGACAAGGTCATCGAACTGGCCGAAGCCGTGCTTGGCCGCTCCAAGGACCTGCGCGCCGCGGTTCACCTCACCACTGCCTGGATGCGGACTTCCGGCATGCCCGGCTGGAATGCGGGTCTGGGCCTGGTGCGTGGCCTGCTGGAGCATTTCTGGGACAACGTGCATCCGCAGCTTGATGCTGAAGACGACAACGATCCGACATCGCGCGTCAATTCCATCGTTCCACTTGGCGACGTACAGGGCGTACTGCGCTTTTTCCGTACTACACCCTTCGTGCAGTCGCCCCGCATGGGCCGGTTTGCCTTGCGCGACTTGCGTATTGCCAATGGCACATTGAAGACCACGGCGGAGAACAGCGGGCCGGAAGCATCGATGACCGATATCGAAGCATGCTGCATGGATTGCCCGGAGGAAGATCTGGTTGCCATTACTGCCGCCATCGGTGAATCGCTCGAGCACGCCAAGGCCATCGACCGCATTTTCACCGATCACGTGGGGAGTGCCGGGCCGGATTTGAAAACCCTGCTCAGCGATATCTATGAAGTGAAGAAATTCCTGGATCCGCAGCTTGCGCGACGCCTGCCGCAATTGGATATCGCGGGCGAAGAGGATGGCAGCGGCAATGAAGGCGGCAGCAGCGGTGGTTCCGTCCGTGCGTCGTCAGGCGCCATCAGCGGCCCGCAGGATGTCATCCGCAGAATTGACGAGTTGTGCGATTACTACAACAAGTGTGAGCCATCGAGCCCCGTCCCTCTGCTGCTGCGCCGCGCACAGCGGCTGGTTGGCCGGGATTTCATGGACCTGCTCAAGGATCTCGCGCCGGGCGGCATCTCGGAACTGCGGATTGTTTCCGGCGAGCCCGAGGAAAGCTGACAGCAACGCACAAGACGGCCCAAGGATGTTCCAATCCAGAGGGACATCCTCAGGTCAGTACGCAATCTGCGTCGTAGTTCCCGCATGTGCTCACGCGCCGCACTCGATCAGCCACGCTGATTGCCATCGCACACACGACCACACCAGCTCAACCGACCTGGCAAACCCGGTGGTTCAGTAGATGCCCTTGCAGGTACTGGGCGAGGCGCGCACGAAAATCTGGTGAACCGACGGATCCCAGCTCAGCGAATAGCCACCCTGCAAACCGGCGGTGATCCCGGCTGATGCAATCTGGCTGATCGGGCCAATCGAGGCGCTGTGTCCGTCACTGAAGGTCACGGTGGCCGTGATCGCGTAGCTCACCGGATCGCTGCAACCATCCGTGGTGATTTGCTGCGATACCGCGTTGCCACCGGCGAGATCCGGCAGCGTTCCCGTCACCGGTGGCATCGCATGTTCGGCGCCATTGACGCGGCATGTCGCGGTGAGACCATAGCTCACCGCAGCCTTCACCGGCGGCGCAGCCTGCACTACGGCAACCGCTTCCGGCTGCGCGGTACAACCCACCAGGAACGCCTTGTGCTTGGACTGCACATGCAGCACATAGCTGCCCGACGGAAGATCGGCGCTGTTCGCCAGCTTCAATTCGATACGGCTGGGCGATACGCCAGTGACACCGGGCTGCATCACCAGCCGCTTCCCTTGCCGGTCAGTCGCGCTGACCACCGGATCCTCGCATTGGGTATCGACCAGATTCGTACCCACCAGGGCGAAGGCCACTTCCTTGCTGCTGTTGCCCAATACGAATAATTGCCGGTGATCCATGGTCTCGACTCCGTTGATCACTGGCTGCGTCTTGGATGAACCGGATTCACCGGCAAGCAGGTCCACCGTTGTGGCCAGCGCAGCGGCCATCGTTGTCGCATCGGCGGTGAGGCAGCCCTTGGTTGCATCGAGATATGCCTGCGTCCGCTGCACTGCCGCGGAGGCGCGATAGGCGCTGGCTTTTGCATCCGCACCGATGATATCGATCGGTTTTTCTGTGTCGTTGCCGAGTGCCTTGCGCAGCGCCACCTCAAGTTGGGCGAGACGCTGGCTGGTGGCAGCAAGACTGGAGTTGGGCAGACTGGCCGCACGTGCAGCCAGATCATGCTGGGCCGTATCAAGCTGGGCGAGGACAGTTGCCCCGGTCAGCCGGGGGGCAATCTGCGCTGGCAGCGGAGCCACCAGGCATGGCGCAAGCAATCCGAACAAGATGCCTGCGCCGAGCCTAGCTGCTTTCATGGATGAATCTTCCCATGCATGCCAAATCGATCCACGGAATTACTGAGCATCCTGCTGGCAATCCTGCTGATCCGGCTGATCCGGATCACAACCGGCTTGCTGGTCAGCCGGCAGGCGCAAACCGGATGGCACGATGCCATACGAACGATAGTTCGCGGTGATCACGCTCGGATCGATGTACGAGTCGCCGTGATTGCCGTTCTGGGCACTGCCCGTACCGGTTGCCGTCGGCAAGTTGACCGCAAAGCCGCCGTTTATCGGCAACAGGTTGCCGCTGCTGTCCACCGCGTAGAAATACGCGGGTGGCATGCCGACGTTCGCCACGGTCTGCAGGCCCGTGCCTATCACGAAGATCGGCGCCGATGCCATGCCCATGCGCCCGGTGGATCCCCAGACACCCAAGCCATCGAACACGGTGGCGTTGGAGGCCTCGCCCAGACCGGTCTCGGTAATGGTGCCCGTCTGGAACAGGTCGCCGTTGGTCACCGAAAGATAGAACGCCGAGGTGCCCGCATTCACACTGAACGCACTGCCGCCAACCGAAGCCAGCGTCAGCGTCGTGTTGTTGGTCATGCTGAAACCGGCGGTCGAGGTGAAATTGCCCAGCGTGCTGACCATGTTGTTGTTGGTCTGCGTGCTGCTGCCCAGCATGGTCGCGCCAACGGCGTTACCACTCAGCGTACCTGCGGTGATGACCCCACCGGTTCCTTCGGTGATCGTGCCCGCTGACTTCAGCGTGGTCGTCGTGCCTTTCACGGAACCATTGATCGTCAGGCCGCCCGATGTTGTCGTCAGTGCCGTACTGGCGCCACCATCGAGCGGACCGGCCACCGCCAATGCCTGCGCATCGGTCAGCGCGAAGTTCGCCGCAGTGAAGCTGCCCAGCGTGCCGATCTTGTTCGCACCATTGAGCGTCGTGGCGCCGGTCGACTGACCGCTCAACGTGCTCGCTGTGAGAACACCACTCGCCCCTTCGGTAATCGCACCAGCCGATTTCAAGGTCGTCGCCGTGCCACTTACCGCACCGTTGATGGCCAGATCACCCGAGGTCGTCGTCAGCGCCGTGCTCGCGCCACCGTTGAGCGAGCCACTCACGGCGAGCGCTTGCGCATTGGTCAATGCGAACCCGGCTGCGCTGAAGCTGCCCAAGGTACCGATCCTGTTGGCGCCGTTGAGCGTTGTGCTGCCGACCGAACTGCCCGTCAGGGTACCCGCGGTAAGCACACCGCCTGCACCTTCAGTGATCGCACCGGCCGAGGTCAGCGTCATCGCCGTACCGCTCACCGCGGCGTTGATCGCCAAGTCGCCCGACGTTGTCGTCAGCGACGTGTTGGCACCACCTGCCACCGGACCGCTCACCGTCAACGCCTGCCCATCGGTCAGCGCGAAGTTTGCCGCACTGAAGCTGCCCAGCGTACCGACAAGATTCGCGCCATTGAGCGTCGTCGCGCCCACCGAGCTTCCCGTCAGGGTGCTCGCGGTAAGCACACCGCCTGCACCTTCAGTGATCGCTCCAGCCGAAGTCAGCGTCGTCGTCGTGCCGCTCACCGCCCCATCGATCGACAAATCTCCCGACGTTGTCGTCAGCGAGGTGCTGGCGCCACCATTCAGCGGGCCACTCACCGTCAACGTCTGCGCATTGGTCAGCGCGAAGTTCGCCGCACTGAAGCTACCCAGCGTACCGATCAGGTTCGCGCCGTTGAGCGTCGTGGCACCTACCGAACTACCTGTCAGGGTGTTGGCCGTGATCGCCCCACCGGCGCCTTCCGTGATCGCACCGGCCGAGGTCAGCGTCGTCGTCGTGCCACTGATCGCACCATCAATGATCAGGTCACCGGCGGTCGTCGTCAGCGTCACGGTCGGGCCGCCGTTCAACGGACCGTTTACCGTCAAGGTCTGTGCATTGGTCAGGCTGAAATCGGCATTGAAAGCGCCCAGGATATTGATGTGGTTGGCACCATCCAGATCGGTTGAGCCGACCGAACTGCCGGTCAGCGTACCGGCCGTGATCACGCCACTCGCCCCTTCGGTGATCGCACCGGCCGAGGTCAGCGTCGTCGTCGCGCCACTCACTGCGCCGTCGATCGCCAAGTCACCCGCGGTCGTCGTCAGCGAGGTGCTGGTACCACCATTCAGCGGGCCGTTCACCGTCAGCCCCTGCGCATTGGTCAAGCTGAAGCCTGCTGCGCTGAAGCTGCCCAGCGTACCGATCAGGTTCGCTCCGTTGAGCGTCGTCGCACCCGTCGAACTGCCGGTCAGGGTGCCTGTCGTCAGGCTACCGCTACTTCCTTCGCTGATCGAGCCACTCGAGTTCAACGCCACCGATGTGCTGTTAACCGCACCGTTGATCGCCAGATTGCCCGATGTCACGGTCAGCGCACCCGTGTTCACCGTACCCAGTGTCAGCGCACCGGCATCCGTGATCTGCGTCGTTCCGCCCGTCAGGCTCACCGCGCCGCTGAAGTTGTTGCCGCCGTTCGCCAGCGTGATCGCGCCGGTTCCCGCATTGATGAGGCTCGTGCCGCTCACCGACAGCGCACCGCCCTGGCTGATCGCTCCGTTGTTGCTCGTCGCCTGCAGGTTGCCTGCAATCGTGCCGCTACCCAGGTTCAGCGCACCCGTGCTGATCGCCGTCAGCGCACCCGTGTTCACCGTACCCAGTGTCAGCGCACCGGCATCCGTGATCTGCGTCGTTCCGCCCGTCAGGCTCACCGCGCCGCTGAAGTTGTTGCCGCCGTTCGCCAGCGTGATCGCGCCGGTTCCCGCATTGATGAGGCTCGTGCCGCTCACCGACAACGCACCGCCCTGGCTGATCGCTCCGTTGTTGCTCGTCGCCTGCAGGTTGCC
>NZ_MUNQ01000007.1 GCF_002001165.1 Rhodanobacter sp. C05
TGCCGGGCCGATCACATCCGGTTGCAACAGAGCATTGAAGCTCATGGTCCCACCCGTAGCCGGTGTCACTGTGATCGAGTAGGTTCCAGCGGCCAGATTCCATAGCGATGGGATGTGGCAATAAGTACCACTGCAGCTGATATTCGCTATCGAGGTTCCCGCTGCATTGGTGACCGTTACCCCCACCTGATTCTGACTGCCACCGGACACATTGATGTTCGTCAACTCCAGTTCCAAGTCCTGGCCCGCCGTGGCGGTGAATACCAATCTCTCGCTCTGCCACGGGACCGTGGTGGCCTGCGCCGCAGGAGCGCCGTTCGTTAGCGTGGCATCGGTGAGTACCGCCACCGTCAACTGGGCTCCGGCCGTATTGGGCTGGAACGTCGCCATGTAAGTACCGTCAGCGGTCAACTGCGGCAGGTGAATCGACGGTGAGCTGGTTGAGATAACGCCCTGCGCGATCACCATATTGCCCGGTGCATAGACCGTATAGGCGATGCTGGTCGCGGTTGTAGTGATAGCGCTGGCCTGCAGACTCAGCCATTGTCCTGACGTGCCATTGAACAGCACTGCACCGATCTGACCAGCGGCCCCGATGTTGAGATTGACCGCAGCCCCGTTGGCCGTGGCATAGCCACTGCTCACCAAACCCGCTGCACTAAACCCGCTGGGCAGTACCACCACGGAAGTGGGGCTCGTCGTCTGGCCGTAAGGGGTTTGGACTACCACGTAGCCACTGCTGCTTGTGTCCAGCGCAGTGAATATCAGTTGAGTATCGCTCGCGGACGACAACGCCACCTCGCGACCACCCATCTGCACGTTCGTCTGTCCCGGTAACGGATCCAGATGTGTTCCGGTAACTGTGACCGTTCCACCTTCCACCACCACGCTCGGACTGACCCCACTGATCGTGGGTGGTTCTCCGGTATCGTCGATCACGAACGGCGTGGCGCTGTCGACCGTCAGTCCGCCCACCGTGACGCCGATCAGGCCGGTACTGGCGCCGACAGGCACACTGGCCACCAGTTGCGTGGCCGTCGCCGACAGCACGGTCGCCACCGTGCCGTTGAAACTGACGCTGTCGCTGGCCAGTGTGCTGCTGAAACCCTGGCCGTAGATCGTGACCGCGGTACCGGCCGTACCGTGGGATGGTATGAAGGTGAACACGGCCAGCTGCCCCGCCGCGATCGGACCGCCGACCTGCAGCCGATTGCCCAGCGCATCGTAGGTGTACTGCGTACTGGTGCCGTTGCTCTGAGTCACGGCGACGATGCGACCATTGGCATCGCGGACATAGGTCGTGGCGTGCGCCACGCTCCCGCAGAGCAAGACACCCCACAGCAGCCAGCGGATCAAGGTGCGTCCAGTTCGGCTCGCTGCCTGGAATGCTCTCAACACGCCCACGCTCTGAGCGTGACTCCCCTGCGACTCCATACGCACATCCCCTTTTGCCGACCTCTTGATCGACCGTTCCTTACGCGCTTTCTGTCCCATCGAGACAGGGCACCCAGTAGCCCAACAACTATACGGTACGTTATCTATCCATACGCAAGTGGCATCATCCCAAGGCGTCCACAGGACCACGGTGAGTCAACGACCCGTGACGAGCCACCGCACCACCGGATTGTGACGTGCTGGCAATCCCGGTACTTTAAAAAGAGATCCACTCATCCATCGGGGAAGACCAGTGACCAAATCAGGATTCGTGGGGTGGGTGAGCGTCATGAGCATGATGATCGCCGGATGCAGTCACCCCACATCGGGTACCTCCTCAGCTATCGTTGCCCACACCACCGCGTCCGCGACGACGGGTCCGGCCAAACCCATCGCCACGGCGGACGACACCACATGGGGCAACTACCTTGCCGAACAGGGCAAGCTCCACGGCAAGGACGTCCTAGGTCATCCTTACATCTATGTGATCCCGGGTGGTGACAGCATCGCTGCCACGACACGCCGCAAGAACGAGGCACAGTCGATTCCGACGGCGATTGGCCCTATCGTGATTCCCGGATCGCTGCTGGTACTGGGTGGCCCCGACCCCCAGCAAACCAATGCGTTCGTCGTGGCGCTTCCGAAGGCGATCAAGGCCGGGGGTCTCACCGGCGTCGTGGTGTTGATCGTGAGCGACACCACGCAAAAGGACGCCATCACAAGGGCCTATGCATCGACCGGTGCCACGCTGCGCTTTGCGGTGATGTAAGGATCGCGCAAGGCCCTATCAGGACAAGGACGATGAACACGGCCACGCACTTGAAGAGGCTGCGAGTGCACAGAGCGCTCATGACCTTACTCGTGTTGACCGTCGGAGTGACAAATGGTGCATGGGGGCAGTCAACCCCTGCACCGTCCGACACGGCACTGATCGCGCTGGGCCAACAACTTTTCCAGGATCCGCGCTTGAGCGCAGACGGCACGATCCGCTGCGCGTCATGCCATAGGCCCGACAAGGCCTATGCCGATGGCCGACGCGTGGCGGTCGGTGTCTATGGGCGAGCAAGCACTCGCAACACGCCCAGCCTGGCCAGCATCGGACGATCGGGCGATACATCGTTCTTCTGGGATGGCAGGCGCCCCACGCTGGAACAGGCGGTGCTGGATCCCTTCATCAATCCCGTCGAAATGGGGTTGCGTGACGATAGGGTGCTGCTGAGCAAACTCACGGCTGACGCCGCCTATTTCACGGCATTTGCGAAGCGCTTTCCCGGTACGACGACGCCCATCACGCTGATCCACGTGGCCGCCGCCTTGTCCGCCTATATACGTTCCCTGGATCAGCGAACGAGTGCCTACGATCGCTACCGATCACAGCATGATCTATCTACCCTAAGTGCGCAGGCGCAACAGGGGCTGATCATTTTTTCGGGCAAGGGGGAATGCGCCCAGTGCCATCAGCCGAATGGCTCTCCCGTGGCACTCACCGATCACGCCTATCATCGGACCGGGGTGGGGCTGGGTGCGGTGGAACAGAATCTGCCTGCGCTGACGCAGGATGTGATTGAGCGATCCTTGCAGGGCACCGACATCGGCAATCGCGTCGCGACACATGCCGATGAATCGCAACTGGGTCGATTCAACGTGACGCGAAACCCCGCCGACATCGGCATGTTTAGGACACCGTCATTGCGTGGCGTGGCGTTGACTGCTCCGTATATGCATGACGGCAGCGTGCCGACGCTCGATGAGGCCATTGATCGAGAGGTGTATTACCGCAGCCTGCAGGCCGGTCGGCCGCTCAACCTCACCGTCCGGGAAAAGCAGGAGCTGCGCGCTTTCCTTGAGGCGCTGTAAGGGTCACATATGTGACGCATCAGCCAGTCGTTTTTGCTTTCACTACTGGATGCGCTCTTACTGCGTAACGTCCCCATGCCCACATGCTCATCGCGACGGAGGGTGACCTCGGCCTGATACAGGCCGATGATCTGCGCCCTCCATACGTCGTTGGTCGGATCGCAAAGAGGCTTGACTAAAACAAGCCACCCACCACCACCGACTCATAGTTCGTGATCATCAGCTCCCTGCTCTCGTCAGGCGTACCGCGACGGTTGGCCACGCTATATCGGATGCTCAACTCGCGCATGTGCAGTCCGTCGAATGCACGCCGGATATCCGGGTGGTCGTTGATATTCACCATCACCTTGCCCATTGCCGCCTTGGCAAACGCCGGATTCCAGGCAAAGAAAAAGGCGCCTGGGAGCGCCTGAGTCTTTGTTCGCAATGGAGGCCTAGGTCGGAATCGAACCGGCGTACGCGGCTTTGCAGGCCGCTGCATGACCACTCTGCCACCAGGCCATTGCTAGGTGCATCGCGACCGTGATGATCGCAGGTGCCTTTAAAAAACAAAACCCCGGTGGACCGAGGCTTTGCTGAAACTGGAGCGGGAAACGAGACTCGAACTCGCGACCCCGACCTTGGCAAGGTCGTGCTCTACCAACTGAGCTATTCCCGCATCGGAGCAGCGAATCATAACAGAACGATGACGCTTGTGAATAGCCGTGACCGCGTCTTGTCGGCCCATATTCACGCAATTCCACTGATCGGCCCGGTACCACGCCGAAAAGACAAAGCCCCGAACAAGTCGGGGCTTTGCAGAAAACTGGAGCGGGAAACGAGACTCGAACTCGCGACCCCGACCTTGGCAAGGTCGTGCTCTACCAACTGAGCTATTCCCGCATCGGAGCCGCGCATTCTAATACGTGAATGCGGATCGTCAAGCCCACGTCGTGTCGATCACGCATCGCTGCCCCCAGATGGTTGCTTCGGCACATCGCCAAGCAGGCTCGGCCACGCCGCACGCAGGTAGTACACGCCTGACCAGATCGTCAGGATGCCGGCGATCACCAGCAGTCCCTCGCCGATGTGGTACAGCCGCAGAGCCGTGGCTTCCTTCTCGTGCTGCACGATCAGCACAACCAGCGCCACCATCTGCATGACGGTCTTGAGCTTGCCGATGAAGGCGACCTTGATGGTTGCGCGCATGCCGACCTCGGCCATCCATTCGCGCAGTGCCGACACGCTGATCTCACGCCCGACGATCACCGCCGCAGTCACCGCCATCAGAATGCCGGACCAGCCACTGTTGGGATGCGACTGCACCAGCAGGAACAGCGTGACTGCCACCATCAGCTTGTCCGCGACCGGATCGAGGAACGCACCAAACGCCGAGGTGAGGTTCATCCGCCGAGCCAGATAACCATCCAGCCAATCGGTGGCTGCTGCCAATACAAACACGATCGCCGCCGTGATGTTGTGTCCGCGAAACGGTGCATAGAAAACCACCACCATGACCGGCAGCAGTGCGACGCGAAACAGGGTCAGCCAGGTCGGCAGGTTGATGCGCATGGTTCGTTCCGGATATTTGCCACAGTGTCGCATGCCCGTGTGGCATCAACGAGTGAAAACGGGCACGCGTGTTCAGCCATGCAGGCTGGCGTAGATGCGTTCGGCCAGGCCACGGTCGATGCCCTTGACCTGCATCAGCTCCTCGACGCCGGCACTCTCCACGCCTGCAAGGCCGCCGAAGGCCTTGAGCAGGGCCGAGCGGCGGCGTGCGCCGATGCCCTGGACGTCCTCCAGCACGCTGCGTTCGCGCGCCTTCTCGCGCCGCTTGCGATGGCCGCTGATCGCGAAGCGATGGGCCTCATCACGCACGGCAGCGACCAGATGCAATGCGGGCGATGACGAGCCTGGGTGCAGCTCGCGACCAGAGTCGGCCAGGACCAACGTTTCCTCGCCTGCGCGACGACCTGGTCCCTTTGCGACGCCAACGACTTCAATGCCAGCGACGCCGAGTTCCTTCAGCACATCCAGCGCCTGCGCCACCTGCCCGCTACCACCGTCGATCAACAGGATATCCGGGCGCACGCCCTCGCCTTCGGCGACCTTGCGAAAGCGGCGGGTGAGTGCCTGATGCATGGCGGCGTAGTCGTCGCCTGGCGTGATGCCGGCAATGTTGAAGCGCCGATAATGCGATTTCTCCGGTCCTTCCGGCCCGAACACCACGCACGAAGCGACAGTCGCCTCACCCATGGTATGGCTGATGTCGAAACACTCGATGCGGCGTGGCGATACGGCCAGCTCCAGTATTTTCTGCAAGTCGTCGAAGCGCGCACCCAGGGTCTGCCGGCTGGCCAGTCGGGCGGTCAGCGAAGCCTGCGCATTGCGTTCGGCCATCTGCAGGAATTGCGCGCGGTCGCCACGCACGCTCGATTTCAGTTCTACCGCATGACCGGATTGCTGGGCCAGCAACTCCGCCAGGATCTCCTGGTCGGCGATCGGTTCGCCGAGAATCAGTTCGCGCGGCACCGGCCGATCCAGGTAGTACTGCGCGATGAACTGGGTCAGCACATCGGACGGCTCGGCATCGAGTGGCAGACGCGGAAAGAAGTCGCGCGTGCCAAGGCTGATGCCGTTGCGAAAGAACAGCACGCTGATGCAGGCCATGCCCGACTCGATGCGGCAGGCGATCACGTCCATGTCGGCGCTCGCGCCGTGCACATGATGCTGAGCTTGCAGCTGGCGCAAAGCAGCCACCTGATCGCGCAGGGTCGCCGCACGCTCGAACTGCAGTGACTTGCTGGCACGCTCCATGGCCTCGGCCAGTTCGTCGATCACGGCGTTGCTGCGTCCCTCCAGGAACATCTCGGCATGGCGTACATCGCTGCGGTAATCCTCGACGCTGATCAGCCGCACGCATGGCGCGGTGCAGCGGCCAATCTGGTGCTGCAGGCACGGCCGCGAGCGGTTGCGGAAATAGCTGTCCTCGCACTGGCGCACCTTGAACAGCTTCTGCATCAGGCTGAGGCTTTCGCGCACCGCGTAGGTACTCGGGTACGGCCCGAAATAGCGCCCTGGAAGATTGCGTGCGCCGCGATGAAACGCCAGCCGCGGATAGTCCTCGCCACCGGACAGGTAGATATACGGGTAGCTTTTGTCGTCGCGCAGCAGGATGTTGTAGCGCGGCTTGAGCGACTTGATCAGCTGCGATTCCAGCAGCAGCGCTTCTCCCTCGGTGCGCGTCACGGTGATATCGACGCGGGCGATCTGCGCCACCATCGCGGCGATGCGCGGCTCCATCCGCGGCTTCAGGAAATAGCTGCCGACGCGCTTCTTGAGATTGCCGGCCTTGCCGACGTACAACAACTCACCGGCGGCGTCGAAATAACGATAGACGCCAGGCGAAGAGGTGAGCGTGCTGACGAAGGCCTTGCCGTCGAAAGGTGGTGGTTGTGTGGATGACATGGCGGCATTCTAGCGACTGCAGTCGATGCCACCGATATGGCGGCTCACGGATGCGTGCGCAACCACTGCTCGGCACGTTCCAGATCGGCCTCGGTATCGATGCCAGGCGGAAATGGTTCCGGCGTCAGGCGCACCGCAATCGCATGGCCGTGTTCGAGCACGCGAAGTTGTTCCAGCGACTCGGTCTGCTCCAGCGGCGTTCGCGACAGGCGGGTATAGCGATCCAGGAAGCCGGCACGGTACGCATAGATGCCGATATGCCGCAGGAACGGCGAACCGGATGGCAGCGCATGCCGGTCGGCGGCGAACGCATCGCGCGCCCATGGCAACGGTGCACGACTGAAGTACAGCGCACGCCCATTCACTCCCCGTACCAGCTTCACCACGTTCGGATCGAACAGTTCCTCGGCGTCGATGATCGGCGTCGCCAGGGTAGCCACTGGCGCATTGTCACCGGCCAGTGCCTTGGCCACGGCGCGGATGCCGGCGGCCGGCGCGAACGGCTCGTCGCCCTGCAGGTTCACCACGATGCTGTCCTCGGCCCAGCCATAGAGCGCCGCGCATTCGGCCAGCCGGTCGCTGCCCGAGGCGTGGTCGCTGCGTGTCATGCAGATATCCACGCCCTGCCCGGCCAGTGCATCCGCGATGCGCTGGTCGTCCACCGCAACCACTACCTGGCGTGCACCGGCCTGCAGCGCGCGCTGCGCCACCCGCACCACCATCGGCACGCCACCGATCTCGCGCAGCGGCTTGGCTGGCAGGCGGGTCGAGCCGTAGCGGGCAGGAATGGCAACGATGAACGGCGGCACGGCGTTGGACATGGCAAGACCTTCAACCAGACGGTAGACCTGACAACAACAATACACTTTCCCGGCTGCAGTTCAGCCGGTCACCTGCAATGCAAAGCCGCAACCGTTGGTCAACTCCAGAAAGCCGGGAAAGGAGGTGGCGACATGGCTGCAGTCGTTGATCCGTAGCGGCCCGCTCGCGACCAGTCCGGCCACGGCAAAGCTCATCGCAATGCGGTGGTCGAGGTGACTTTCCACCGTACCGGCACCGAGCGCGCCACCGTGGATGATCGCGCCATCCGGGGTTTCCTCGACCACCGCGCCGAGCGTGCGCAGACCGCTGGCCATCGTGGCGATCCGATCGGATTCCTTCACGCGCAATTCGGCAGCGCCGCGAATCACGGTGCGGCCGCTGGCCACGGTCGCGGCAATGAACAGCACGGGAAACTCGTCGATCATGTCCGGCACCAACGCTTCCGGCAGCTCGATGCCATGCAGCGGCGCATGGCGCACGACCAGATCACCGACCGGCTCGCCGCCGGCCTCGCGCTCCTGTTCGACCGTGATGTCCGCACCCATCAGGCGCAACGCCTGCAGCAGCCCGGTGCGGCGTGGATTCAGGCCGACCGCCGGCAGGCGCAGGACGGAGCCCGGCACGATGCTGGCCGCGACCAGGAAGAACGCAGCCGAGGAAAAATCGGCTGGCACGTCCACATTGGCAGCATGCAAAGCATGACCACCAGTGAGTCTGGCCTGCCCTGGTACAAACTCGATCGGCCAGCCAAACGCAGCCAGCATGCGTTCGGTGTAGTCGCGGGTCGGATGCGGCTCGATGATCTCGGTTTCGCCAGCGGCATACAGGCCGGCCAGCAGCAGTGCCGACTTCACCTGTGCGCTGGCTACCGGCAATTCGTAACGGATTCCGTGCAGTGGCTGGTCTCCATGCACGTGCAGCGGTGGCAGGCCCTCGTGCGTATCGATACGCGCACCCATCGACGTCAGCGGATCGGTCACCCGGCGCATCGGCCGCTTCGACAGCGAGGCATCGCCGATCAACGTGCTGTCGAACGCCTGCCCGGCCAGCAGGCCGGCCAGCAGGCGCATGCCGGTGCCCGCATTGCCGCAGTCCAGTGACTGTGCGGTACCACGCAGACCATGCAGGCCGACGCCATGCACCACGCGCTCGCCCGCCGACGGTGTCTCGATGCGCACACCAAGCTGTGACAGCACGGCCGCAGTGGCGCGGGTGTCCTCGCCTTCGAGAAAACCGCGAATATGCGATGTGCCTTCGGCAATCGCAGCCAGCATCAGTGCACGATGCGATACCGACTTGTCACCGGGCACGCGCACACTGCCATGCAGTGGACGACCTGGTTGACTGCTCCAGTCGAGTCGATTCAAGCGAATTTCTCCGTGCGCATCGCGCAGATCAGGGCAGTGCCACCGGGTAGGAACCCAGCACGCGTATCGTCGCCGCCGACCCGCCGATTTCCTGCACGGCCGCCTGCAGCGTGGCATCGTCGATATGGCCGGAGACGTCGATGAAGAATGCGTACTGCCACTTGCCGGTATGTGCCGGTCGCGACTCGATCCGGTTCAGGCTGACACCATGCTTGGCGAACGGGCTGAGCACGTCGTACAACGCGCCTGGCTTGTCGTTCACGGTGATCAGCAGCGAGGTACGGTCATTGCCGGACGGCGGGAACAGCGACCGGCCAATGACCAGGAAGCGCGTGGTGTTGTCGGCGCGATCCTCGATGCCCTGCGCTACGGTCTTGAGTCCGTAGACCTTGCCAGCGGTCTCGCCGGCGATCGCTGCCGAATCATCGGCATGCCGCGCCAGTCTCGCCGCCTCCGCGTTGCTGCTCACGGCGATGCATTCGACGCCCGGCAGGTTGATGCGCAGCCAGGTCTTGCACTGCTGCAGCGACTGCGCGTGTGCATAGACGCGCTTGACGTCCTCCAGCTTGCCGCCCTGCGAATGCAGGCACTGGTGCACGCGCAGCTCGACTTCGCCGCAGATGGTGGCAGCGGAGGTGAGGAACATGTCCAGGGTGACCTGGATCATGCCCTGCCCGGAGTTCTCCACCGGCACCACGCCGAAGTCGGCATGCCCGGCGGCGACTTCCTGGAATACTTCCTCGATGCTGCCCAGCGGCAGCCCGTAGGCGGCGTGGCCGAAATGCTTGCGCACGGCCTGCTCGCTGAACGTGCCTTCGGGCCCGAGGAAGCCGATCTTCAACGGGTCTTCCTGCGCCAGGCAGGAGGACATGATCTCGCGGAACAGGCGCACCATCTCGGTATCGGACAGCGGTCCGTCGTTGCGATCCACCACCATGCGCAATACGTGCGCCTCGCGCTCGGGGCGGTAATAGTCGATCGCCGAAAGCCCCGAGCCCTTCACCTTGGCCACCGTCTGCGCATGGTTGGCGCGCTCGGAAATCAGCTGCTGGATCTGCCGGTCGATGCTGTCGATGCGCTCGCGCATCTCGCTCAGCGATGTCTTTGGGTCGGTCATGCTTTAGCCGCCTGGAAGTAAAGAAGTCCAAATGATGGACAGGCATCATGCCCGAAATGCAGCCTCCATGGCCAATCAGCCATGCCTTTGTGCGAAATCCTGCATGAATGTGGTCAGCACCTGCACAGCTTCCAGCGGCACCGCGTTGTACAGCGACGCGCGCATGCCGCCCACCGCCTTGTGACCCTTCAATGCGAGCAGACCGGCAGTTTCCGACTCCTTCAGGAACACCGCATCCAGCGCACTGTCGTGCAGAGTGAACGGCACGTTCATGCGCGATCGCGCGGACAGAGCCACCGGGCTGTGGTAGTAACCGCCCGAGTTATCGATGGACTGATACAGCAGCCCGGCCTTGGCGCGGTTGCGCTCGCCGATCACGGCGACGCCACCCTGCTCCTTCAGCCACTGGAAAGTCAGTCCGGCCAGGTACCAGCCCCAGGTATTCGGCGTGTTCAGCATCGAATCGTTCGCCGCGTGCTCGGCATAGCGGAAAATCTTCGCCATCGGCCGACCCGCCCGTTGCAGCAGATCGCGCCGGATGATCATCACCACCAGCCCGGAGGGTCCGATGTTCTTCTGCGCGCCGGCATAGATCAGTCCGAAACGCGAGACATCCAGCGGCTCGGACAGGATGTTCGACGACATGTCCGCTACCAGCGGCACGGCGCCCACTTCGGGAATCTCGTGGAATTCCACGCCGTGGATCGTCTCGTTCGGCGTGTAGTGCACGTAGGCGGCTCGCGGGTCGAGCTGCCAGCCTTCGCGTGGCGGCAGCTTCAGATAGTGGTCGGCCTCACCGCTGGCGGCCACGTTCACCTGCAGGTATGGTGCCGCCTCACTGACGGCCTTCGCACTCCAGTGGCCGCTGACGATGTAGTCGGCGCAGTCGCTGGCGCCGGCCAGGTTCATCGGGATCTGCGCAAAGTGCTGGGTCGCACCGCCCTGCAGGAACAGCACCGCGTAATCGGCCGGAATCGCCAGCAGCGAGCGCAGGTCCGCTTCGGTCTGCGCGGCCATCTCGATGAAGCGCTTGCCGCGATGGGACTGCTCCATCACCGAGGCGCCACTGCCGTTCCAGTCCAGCATGTCGCGCTGAGCGCGCTCAAGTACCGCCAGTGGCAGCGCGGCCGGACCGGCGCTGAAATTCCAGACTCTGCTCACGTGTTCTTGCATCCCGTCATGGTGTTCCACGCATTATGGCGCGGCGCAGCATGGGGCGGTCAACATCGGATGTCGCGAAGGCTCGATACCGCAGCGCAAGGGAATTGGGCCGGTGATGAGATCAGCCAGTTACACTGGTGGCTCGGCCTGGCAAGCAGGCCATCAGTAGCCAGCGGGGGCGTATGACATCGGCAAGGCAGTCTCGTTTCGACGGATCGTGGCTCAGGCAGGCCATTTTCGGCACCATCCTGCTGACTGTGCTGAGCATGACTGGCTGCGCACAGCTCAATAGCCTCAAATCGAAATCCAGTGGAAACCCGGCCACGACGGGTACGACACCCCCTGCTCGGATGGAGACTGGCCGGACGCTGTCGTTCACGGCCATCGTCAACGAGCTTCAACTTGGCCGCTACAGCGATGGCGAACAGGATTTGAAGCAGTATCTGGTACAGCATCCTGGCGACCGCCCGGCGCAGGCCATGTTGCACCAGCTTACGGTCGACCCCAGGCAGGCGCTCGGCTCCCGCTCGCGCACCTATGTCGTGCAGGCTGGCGACTCTTACAGCACACTGGCTGCCCGCTATCTGGGCGACTCCGGAGCGTTCCTGATCCTGGCGCGCTATAACGGATCGACCAACCCTTCCGTGTTGCGCACGGGCGAAACAGTGCATCTGCCGGCGTCCAGTCCCGGCGCATCGTCGGCGACGGGCACCGCATTGCCCAGAAGCGGCGCCACTGATCCGGATGTCTCCGCCGGCGATGCGCTGACGGCGCTCGATGGCGAGTCATCCGCCAGCGAATTGCCAGCAGCAAAGGCACAGCGACTGCAGCGGGAAAGCCTGTCCCTGCTCGATCAGGGGCAGAACGATCAGGCGATGGCGCGCCTCGGCGAAGCCTTGTCCATCGATCCCGGGATGAAGCCGGCAGGGCCGCAGGCCGCTGCCCTGCGCGAACAACTGCTGTCCTCTTACCACGAGCGCGCGATCGTGCTGTACCGCAACCAGCAGCTGGACGAGGCGATCTCGCTATGGGACCGCATACTGGCCATCAACCCGAATTACGAGCCGGCGGTTATCTATCGGGCACGCGCACTCGAGCTCAAGCATCGACTGAAACAGATCTGAACTCTGCGGTGCACCCAACCTGGTCTGGCACTTCGCAAGCAGCAAGGAAAATTGCTCAGGTTGCCTCTTCATCAGCAGCTGGTGGCGTGATGATTTGCGTCGGTTGTGCGACGTCATCCGCCGCGGCATGACGGGGTGGCTGTTCCGTCAGAGGCTGTTGTGCCTGCAGTGCGCCGCTCATCAGATTGAACGCAGTGAACAAACGACCCAACTCATCCCTGCGCTCGAGACGGATGCGGTAGTGAAAATCTCCCCGGGCAACCCGGAGCAAGGCATCCCCGAGCATCTCCAGCAAGGCCAATGGCCGCCTGAACAGCCAATAGGCGGCGCCGACCAGGGCAGTCAGGGTCAGCACGAGAACGGCAACGATGACGCCCAAGGTCGTTTTCTGGGCAATCCGCAGCGGCTCATTGCTGACGCCCAGGCGTAGCTCACCTACGGTCTTTGTCTGGTAACTGACAGGAACATCGAACAGCAGCATCTCGTCACGATGCGTACCGTCCACGATCTCACCGCGATAACTTTCGATGCCATCCGATGGCGACAGGTTTTTCTGCTCGCCCGGGATGGACAGTTTCTGCCCGATTTCCGCTTGCTGCGTGCTGGCGATGATGTCGCCATATCGATCGGCAATCGCGAGATAGCGAATCTGCCGGTTGCGGGCGACATCTTCAACCAGCGCGCGGGTCGCTGCGTGATCGCCCAGCAACAGGTTCTCCGCCGATTCGCCGGCGACCATGCGTCCCAGGGAGCTGCCGAAATCCAGGGCCAGACCGGTGATGGCCGTGTTCTGCTTGGCATAGATCGCTGCCAGGCCCAGCAGCAGGACCAGACACAGCGTGGCTCCCAGTGCACCTGCCCAGCGCAGCCGCAACGAGATGATGCGATTGGTCAGGGGGTTTTCGTGCAACCGCTCATATTCGCGGCTGGCCAGGTGCAGATCGTCGATGACTTCGGTGCCGCGCTGGTAGCGGGCTTGGGCAGTGGGCGCCAGCAAGGTGTGCACGACGTCGATCAACATCGCCGGCGTGGCAGGATCAAGTGGTTCGACCGCCGGACGTGGCGAGCGTTGCCGCTCCCTGATCAGGTGCCGCATATCTCCGGTTTCCGACCAGGGCAATTTGCCGGTGACCAGCCAGTACAGCACCACGCCCAGCGAAAACAGGTCGCTTCGCGCATCGGCTGGCTCGCCACGCAGACGCTCCGGAGCCATATAGGCTGGTGTTCCGCCAATCTCGGTGTGCTCCCCTCCTGCGGCATCGTGCATCCCGGCGCGGTCGGCAATGCCGAAATCGCTGATCTTGGCGTAATGCCAGCCCTCAGCCAGCATGATGTTTTCCGGCTTGATGTCGTGATGGATGACACCTTGGGCGTGGGCATAATCGAGTGCGGCAGCAACCTGGGCAGCCAGCTCGATGATCACTGGCAGCGGCGGCAGTCCCTCGCTTGCAACCCGGCTGGCAAGCGTCTCGCCTGAGAGACGCTCCATGGCGATGTATGAGCGGCCGTCGTCAGTCTCGCCCGCGTCGAAGATCGTGACGATGTGGGGATGGGTCAGGTTGCCTGCCGCGCGAGCCTCGGTGAGGAACCGCTGCCTGTAACCGGGATCGGATGCCACCTCCCGATGAAGACACTTGATGGCCACCTGTCGCTCGATACCAGGGTCGAAACCGGCATACACGACCGCCATCGCTCCTTCGCCGAGAATTCCCTCGATGCGATAGCGACCAAGACTTGAAGGCCACGCACGCTCACTCATCGAGATGGCATCAGAAAAGCCACCAGGCCAATGCACCCAGGCAGATCAGCACGATCACCCCGAGCATCGCCAGGCGACCCAGGTGCCGGGAGCCGGGTGAGCCGCGATCACGGGTCAGAAACACCAGCTCGACTTGCCCAAGGCGAATGCGATCGCCGTGCTTGAGGGTTGCCTGGTGTACCCGCTTGTCATTCACGAACGTACCGTTGGTGGACAGCGTGTTCATGATGACGCAGCGCCCTTGCTGATTCATGATCCATGCGTGCGAAGAAGAGACGCTCGGGCCACTGACAACAATGTCGTTGCTGGCGAGCCTGCCGATCGTCTGGCGACCTGGATGAACGGAAAATCGTCGCCCTCCAAGTTCCGGACTGATGCTCTCCAGAACCGGCTTGTGCACACTGGCCCGCGCCTCGGAAGCCTGGCCCGCCTCGGACGCAAGTCGACGCAGATCCTCCTGAGCGAAGAATCGCGTTCCCTGTGGGCCGGACGAAGGCTTTCCGGAGGTAGCAGGCGAAAGGGGGCGCGGGTTATCCATGGAGCGCTTCAGGCATCGGATCTGCTGGCATTGTAGCTGACCGCATGGCGGTTTCCGGCCGTGCATCACGAATCCGGACGACTGTTCCGATCGCTGGAATCAGTCCTGCTGCTGACGAACTCAAAAACGTATCAGCAGCACCAACGCGATACCCAGCGCCAGCACGGCGGCGGTGACGATCAGCCACCACACCTCGCCGGTCGGGCCGGCGGCTTCCTCCGGCAGATGCTCCGGCGGTGGCTCGGGCATCACGATCTCAGGTTCCGGCTCCATCCCCGGTCCCTCAACCACGAAGCGGTGCATGGCCAGGCCGATCTGATCGCCCGGCTGCAACGCCAGTTTCTCCGCATTGACACCATTGACCCGCAATGGGTGACGCGTGGATGACTGCGTGGTTTCCAGCAACAGCTGGCCGTCATGCCAGGAAATGCGCAATGCAGCGATATCGCCTTGCGGCAGCTCCAAGGGACAACGCCCCTGCGGCCCCAGCTCCAGACTGTCCTGCAATGGCAGCACGCGGCCGGACAGCGGACCGGCCACGGCGCGCAACGCTACCGTGCAACGGCCCTGTTCCGACACGCTGAACGGCGCTCGCAATGCCGGATCCTGATCGTCCCGCAGCAACATGCGGCAGTCACCCACGCTGACCACGTCGCCGGGACGCAGCAGCGCACGCTCACGCACCGGCCGGGCGTTGACGTAGATGCGGTCCGCTGACGGCAAGACCTGCAGCACCCAACCGCGGCGGTCCTGCTGGATCCGCAGATGCTGGGGCGCGGCCTGACTGCTGGCCAGCACGAGGTCATTGTCGGGCGCACTGCCGATGCGCAGCTGCGCCTGCGCCCAGTGGAAATCCTCACGGGCCGCATTGGGGAATTCGATACGCATGGATCAACCGCCGGAAAGACCGCGAAACTCTAGCATGCAGGCGCATGGCATTAAGATGTGGCGTTTATCCGGAGCCCGTCATGCCAAAAATCGATATCCGTCGCCCGCACCAGTTGTCGATCGCCGAGGCCCGTGCCGTGGTCGATCAGGTAGCCGCGAGGATGCATGAGAAGCTCGGCATCGATGGACAGTGGCAGGGAGACACCCTGCGTTTCTCGCGCCCCGGCGTCAGCGGCACGATCGCCGTCAGCAGCGATGCCATCCAGGTCAATGCCGAGCTGGGCCTGATGCTGTCGCCGCTGAAAGGCATGGTCGAGCAGGAAATCCGGCGCAAGCTGGACGAACATTTCGCCTGACCCGCTTCGAGATGTACCGAATGGGTCGACGTCTCCTTGATGATTCTTTAACCACGCCCCCAATCCGTGGCATAATCGACGGCTTACGCAGCCATGACGGCTGTGCGTGAACCCCGGAACACATGGCCAAAGACGACGTCATCGAAATGGAAGGCACGGTCCAGGAGACCTTGCCCAACACCATGTTTCGTGTGCAACTGGAGAACGGGCACGTGATCATCGCCCACATCTCCGGCCGCATGCGCAAGCACTACATCCGCATCCTCACCGGCGACAAGGTCAAGATCGAAATGACCCCGTACGACCTGAGCAAGGGTCGTATTACTTACCGAATGAAGTAAGTCAGCGCCGACTATTGCGCCAGCGCGCAGTGGCAAAAGATCCAAATAGGCGCGATTCGATGCGGTGGTGAGTGATGAAACGAAAGGCGGCGCAGATGCGCCGCCTTTGCTTTGCCCGCCGGTTACCGAAGTGATCAGCCCGGCTCGACCACCGCCGGCAGCTTTTCGACCGCTTCGCAGTCCACCCGCAGCTCGCCATCGCGCACACTCAGGTGCACCTTGCCGCCCTCGGCCAGCTTGCCGAACAGCAGCTCGTCGGCCAGCGCGCGTTTCACCTTTTCCTGGATCACCCGCGACATCGGCCGCGCACCCATCTGCGGATCGAAGCCGTGCTCGGCCAGCCAGCGGCGGGCCTCGGCGTCCACGTCCAGGCTCACCTGCTTCTCGGTCAACTGGCTTTCCAGCTCGATCAGGAACTTGTCGACCACCCGCAGGATGTGCTCGAAATCGAGCGCACTGAACTGGATGATCGCGTCCAGCCGGTTGCGGAACTCCGGCGTGAAGATGCGGCGGATCACTTCCATCGCATCCGACTCGTGCTTCTGCTCGACGAAGCCCATGCTGCGCCGTGAAGCCAGCGCCGCGCCCGCGTTGGTGGTCATAACCACCACCACATTCTTGAAGTTCGCCTCGCGGCCGTTGGTGTCGGTCAGCACGCCACGATCCATCACCTGCAGCAGGATGTTGAACACATCCGGATGCGCCTTCTCGATCTCGTCCAGCAGCAGCACCGCGTGCGGATGCTTGGTCACCGCTTCGGTCAGCAGGCCGCCCTGGTCGAAACCGACGTAACCCGGAGGTGCGCCGACCAGCCGCGACACCGAGTGGCCTTCCATGTATTCGGACATGTCGAAACGGATCATCTCGATGCCCAGCTGCATCGCCAGCTGCTTGGTTACCTCGGTCTTGCCAACACCTGTCGGCCCGGCCAGCAGGAAGCAGCCGATCGGCTTGGACGGATCGGCCAGCCCCGAACGGGCCATCTTGATCGACGCGGCCAGCGCCTCGATCGCCGGATCCTGGCCGAACACCACCATCTTGAGGTTGCGTTCCAGATTGCGCAGCACGTCGCGATCCGAGGCCGACACCTGCTTGGCCGGGATCCGCGCCATCTTGGCGATGATGTACTCGACCTCGCTCACATCGACCTTGCCGGTGCGCTGATCCAGCGGCAGCAGCCGCTGGCGCGCGCCCGCCTCGTCGATCACGTCGATCGCCTTGTCCGGCAGCAGGCGGTCGGGAATGTGCTTCACCGACAGGTCCACCGCGGCCTTCAGCGCCTCGTTGGTATAAGCGACGTGGTGATGCTCCTCGAAACGCGAGCGCAGACCCTTGAGGATCTCGATGCTGTCGGCCACGGTCGGCTCGACCACGTCGATCTTCTGGAAACGGCGGGCCAGCGCGCGGTCCTTCTCGAACACGCCGCGGTATTCCTGGAACGTGGTCGAACCGATGCAGCGCAGTTCGCCCGAAGCCAGCATCGGTTTGATCAGGTTGCTGGCGTCCATGGTGCCACCCGACGCCGAACCGGCACCGATGATGGTATGGATCTCGTCGATGAACAGGATCGAGCCCGGCTGCTTTTTCAGCTGGGCGATCACGCCCTTCAGGCGCTTCTCGAAATCGCCGCGGTACTTGGTACCGGCAACCAGCGCACCGAGATCCAGCGACCAGATCGTGGCGCTTTCCAGCACCTCCGGCACCTCGCCGTCGACGATGCGCTTGGCCAGACCTTCGGCCAGCGCGGTCTTGCCCACGCCGGCTTCGCCGACATACAGCGGGTTGTTCTTGCGCCGGCGGCACAGCACCTGGATCGTGCGTTCGATCTCGTCGGTGCGCCCGATCAGCGGATCGATCTTGCCTTCCAGCGCCAGCTCGTTGAGATTGCTGGCGAACTCATGCAGCGGATTGCCCTTCGGCTCGCCGCCCTCCTCGCCTTCGCGCTCGCTGCCGCCGGACACGCCGGCCGCCGGCTCGTCGCCGATCTTGGCGATGCCGTGCGAGATGTAATTGACCACGTCGAGCCGGGTGATTTCCTGCTGGTGCATGAAATACACCGCGTGCGAATCCTTCTCGCCGAAGATCGCCACCAGCACGTTCGCGCCGGTGACCTCTTTCCGCCCCGAGGACTGCACGTGATACACCGCGCGCTGCAGCACGCGCTGGAAGCCCAGCGTGGGTTGCGTATCGCGCTCGTCCCCGTGCGGAAGCACCGGCACGGTCTCGGCGATGATGCGTTCGAGTTCGGTCGACAGCCGTGGCAGGTCCACGCCGCAGGCGCGCAGGGCACCCACCGCCGACTGGTTTTCGGTCAGCGCCAGCAACAGGTGCTCCACCGTCATGAACTCATGGCGTTGTTCGCGGGCCTGCTTGTAGCAATGGCCGATGGTGACTTCCAGATCCTTGCTGAACATTCGGATCGTCTCCGCTTGCAAATGTTGAGCGGCCTTCAGCGCCGCGATGAGCACGAAATGGGGTCGCTCAGAGCTTTTCCATAGTGCACAACAATGGGTGCTGATGGGAGCGTGAATATTCGTTCACATGGGTCACCTTGGTCTCGGCCACCTCCCGGGTAAACACGCCGCACACGCCCCGGCCACGGGTATGCACGTGCAACATCACCTGTACCGCCTGCTCCTGGTCCAGGTTGAAAAAGCTGCGCAACACCTCAACCACAAAATCCATCGGAGTGAAGTCGTCGTTCAGCAGCAGCACCTGAAATAGCGGTGGTCGCGCCACTTCAGGCTTGGCAGTTTCCAGCGCCAGTCCGCGGCCGCTGTCGTGCTCATGTTCGGGTTCGTGGGCCATGGTTTCCGGGGTATTCGGTTTCTGGTTCGAAGTATACGCCGCAGCGGACAAGTGGCTGCAGCAGTGCATCGGCAGAGGTAATGGCACAATGGCCGCTTTTCCAGTGCCTTGCCGTATCCATGACCGATTCCGTTTCCCCTGCCGAAGTCTGGCGCCCGCGCGTCACCGTGGCCTGCGTGGTAGCCGACGGTGACCGCTACCTGATGGTCGAGGAAGAAGTAAAGGGTCGGCTCGCGTACAACCAGCCGGCTGGCCACCTCGACGAAGGCGAAAGCCTCGCCGCCGCCGCCCTGCGCGAGACGCTGGAGGAAACCGGCTGGGCCGTGGAGCTGCAGCACCTGATCGGCGTGCACCAGTGGCGCAGTACCGAGCATGGCGATGCGGTCGTGCGCTTCAGCTTCGCCGCCCGCGCGCTCAGCCACGATCCGGATCGCCCGCTGGATACCGACATCCGCCGCGCGCTCTGGCTCACCCGCACCGAGATCGCTGCGCTGGGTGATCGCCTGCGCAGCCCGATGGTGCTGCTGAGCATCGACGCCTGGCTGGCCGGTCAGCGACTGCCGCTGGACACACTGAGCTGGCTGCCGGAAGGTAACCCGACGTGAAGGTAATGCTGGGCGTCTCCGGCGGCGTCGACTCCTCGGTCGCTGCGTTGTTGCTGCAACAGGCCGGCTACGCGGTCGAAGGCCTGTTCATGCAGAACTGGGAAGAGGACGACCGTGCAGGCCCGTGCACCGCCGACGCCGATCGCAAGGATGCTGTGGCCGTGTGCGGCCGACTCGGCATCCCGTTCCATGCCCGCAACTTCGCTGCTGCCTACTGGGACGGCGTGTTCGAACATTTCCTGGCCGAGTACCGCGCCGGGCGCACGCCGAATCCCGACGTGCTGTGCAACAGCGAGATCAAGTTCAAGACCTTCCTGGACGAAGCCCATGCACTGGGCGCCGACAAGATCGCCACCGGCCACTATGCCCGCGTGGATTGTCACGAAGGTCGTTATCGCCTGTTGCGCGCGGTCGATGCGGCGAAGGACCAGAGTTATTTTCTGCATGCGCTGGGTCAGCAGCAACTGGCGGCCACGCTGTTCCCGCTGGGGGAGATCGAAAAGCCCCGCGTACGTGAGCTGGCCCGCGAGGCGGCGCTGCCCACCCACGCGAAAAAGGATTCCACCGGCATCTGCTTCATCGGCGAGCGCGATTTCCGCAGCTTCCTCGCCCAATACATCCCGGCCCGTGCCGGCGAGATGCGCACGCCCGACGGAGAACTGATCGGCGAGCACCAGGGCGTGATGTATTACACCCTGGGGCAACGCAACGGCCTGGGCATCGGCGGCCGCCACGGTGCCGGCAGCGAGGCGTGGTACGTGGTCGGCAAAGATGTGCCGGCGAACGTACTGTACGTGGCCCAGGGCGGCGAGAACCGCTGGTTGTACTCGAAGCGGCTGCAAACGGAAGCACCGAGCTGGGTTGCTGGTAGCGCGCCGGCGGCACAATTTCGCTGCACCGCCAAGACCCGCTACCGTCAGCCCGACCAGGCCTGCAGCGTCGTTGTGCTGCACGAGGGGCTGGAAGTCCGCTTCGACGAACCGCAGCGCGCTGTCACCCCGGGACAATCCGTGGTCTTCTACGGTGGTGAGGTCTGTCTCGGTGGCGCCGTGGTCGCCGCCACCGATGCACCTTACGGCGGCTTGTTGCCGGCCTTCACTCTCCCCACCTCATTCACCGCAAGAGAACCGCAATCCCGTGCTTGAAACTTTTTCCATGAATGAAGAGCGCGTGCTCTCCCTCGCAGGCCTGTACCAGGCCTGCGCACTGGCGCAGCAGCTGGCGAATGAAGGGCGCTGTGACGAAGGCGCGATGGAGGCCAGTGTGGCCAGCGTGTTCCGTATCGATGCGCCCTCGGTGGTCGGCGTCTACGGCAATATCTCCAACGTGCGGATCGGCCTGCGCAACCTGATCGGACAGCTCGACGAAAGCGAGCCCAACATGTCGGTGACCCGCATGGTGGTGACCGTGATGCGACTGGAACGCAGCCTGTCGGGTCGGCCGGAGCTGCTCGGCAAGCTGCAGCAGGGCATCCTCGCGGCACAGCGGCAGGTCGAGCATTTCGGCCAGGATTCGGCGCAGGTCACCAGCCGGCTGGCCGAGCTGTACGCGTCTACCCTGTCCACGCTGAAGCCGAGGGTGATGGTCAGCGGCAATCCGCAGCAACTGCAACAATCCAGCGTGGTGGAAAAGGTGCGCAGCAATTTGCTGGCCGCGGTGCGTTCGGCCGTGCTGTGGCGGCAGGTCGGCGGTCGTCAGTGGCAATTGCTGCTGTACCGACGCCAGTGCAGCATGCTGGCGCGTGGCCTCCTGACCGGGGCAACGCTGGACAACCGTTGATCCAAAAGAAACCGAAAAGCTTGCTCGTCCAGAATGTGCCGGGATGGTTTCACTTGAAGACCTTGGCTCGCAGGTAACCGACGTGCACATACTGCTGGTGGAAGACGACAACCAGTTGGGCGAAGCGATCAGGCATGCACTGGTGCAGCAGTCCTATGCCGTGACCTGGCTGCGTGATGGCAAGGAGGCTGCACGCGCGCTGCGTGACCCCACCGCCGATCTGGTGCTGCTCGATCTCGGCCTGCCCGGCATGGATGGCATGGATGTGCTGCTCGAAGCGCGCCGGGACGGTGTGAAGACACCGATCCTGATCATGACCGCACGGGACGCGCTGGAAACCCGCATCCGCGGCCTGGACCTCGGTGCCGACGACTATCTGGTCAAACCCTTTCATGTGGGTGAACTGGTGGCGCGTATCCGCTCGCTCACCCGCCGGGTGCGGGGAATGGCCGATAACCTGATCGAGGCAGGCGGCCTGCGCCTGAACCTGGCCACCGCCGAAGTGGAGTTCCGCGGCAACCAGATAAGCCTTACCCGCCGCGAATTCTCGCTGCTGCAGGCGTTGATGGAGCACGCCGGTCATATCGTGCGCCGCGAAGCGCTGGAAAACTCGGTCTACGGACTGGATACCGTGGTGGAACGCAATGCGATCGAGGTGCAGGTGCATTGGTTGCGGCGCAAACTTTGCCCCGAAGCGATTCGTACCGTGCGCGGCATCGGCTACATGGTTCCACGCGAACCCAAATGAACGAGTCCAAATGAAAGCGGCAAGCCTGCGCACCCGGCTGACCTGGCTGATCATTGCCGTACAGATCGGTGTGCTGATTCCGCTGGGCGTACTGAGTTACCAGCGTGAGCTGCGCGAGATGGATCAGCTGCTCGACGGGCGTTTGGCACAGGCCGGCCGCACGGTGGGTGCGCTGCTTGCGCAAGCGCCAGCCTCCCTTGCAACCGAGTCGCCGGATGCCACATTGCCCGCTGAAGCATTGCGTGGCGCCGTCCTGGTGCGGGTGCACAAACACAACTATGAGCCGGAGGTCGGCTTCCAGGCGTACGCCGCAAACGGCAAGTTGCTTGCGGCCACATCCAATTTTTCCGGGCTGTCGGCGCCATCTGCCGAGGAACGGGGCTTCCGCGATCTCGATGTGCAGGATCAAACGTGGCGCACGTTCATCCTGCAGAATCAGGCCGGGCTGGTGATACGCATCGGCGAGCGCTATGACAACCGCCGCGAGATCACCCGTGCCCTGGTCATGGAGCACAGCCTGCCCCTGTTCATCGGCCTGCCGCTGCTCGCGCTGCTGGCGAGCCTGGCCGTCAAGCGCGGTCTGCGCCCGCTGGCCCTGCTTGCCGAGCAACTGGGGACACGCACGCCTGGAAGCCGCCAGCCGATCGCGGTCGAACACACGCCGCGCGAGATCACGCCACTCGTCGTGACCCTGAACCAGCAGCTGGGTCGACTGGAAGACACCATCGAACGCGAGCACCGGTTCGCCAGCGATGTGGCGCACGAGCTGCGTACTCCGTTGACGGCCACGATGATCCATCTGGAAAGCGCGCAGATCGCCAATGATCCACGCGAGATCGAGTTCACCCTGCAGAGCGCGCAGCAGAGCCTGGCGCGGCTGGCACGGCGGGTCGAGCAGATCCTCGCACTGGCACGCCTGGAGGCTGGCGCAGCTTCACAGCAGCGGGTGCGCCTGGAGCTGGTCAGTCTTGCCACCGAGGTGATCGAAGAACTGGCACCGGTGATCGCCGACAAGGACATCGCGCTCAGTCTCAATCACGAGATGGACGCACTGTGGGTCCAGGGTCACGAGGCTGCATTGACCGCGATGTTTCGCAACCTGATCGAGAACGCCCTGCGCTACACGCAGCAGGCCGGCCGGGTCGAGGTTTCGATTGAACAGCAGGGCCGCGAGGTGATCATCAGCATCTGCGACGATGGTCCAGGCATCCCGGCCGAGCGCAGGGATGTCGTTTTCGAGCGATTCCATCGAGCCGCGGAGAGTGAATCTCGCGGTTATGGCCTTGGGCTGAGCATCGTTCAGCGTGCGGTGGAGCTGCACGACGCACGCATCGAGCTACTCGCCTCACCCTACGGCCAGGGTCTGCAGGTGCGCATACATATGCTTGCCGCATCGGCTTGAGTGCCTGTTTCCTGCACTGAAACCGAATGCCGGATGACTGCTGCTGGTCCGCTGGCGCACGCAAAAGGTTTCCACAAGACTCGCTTGCGATGATGTGGCCGTCAGATGGCACTCGTCTCTTTTCGCATGCTCCACGGTCACCACCATGAAACATCGCCGGGCAATGAATACGTGCAGTCGACCCTGACTACGCGCGTCATTCCCTGAATCACGACAACCATCGGCGCAGCGCGGTGAAGCGCCTCGCTGTGCGGCCGTGCCCGTCACATGCTGCAGGAAGTTCATCATGCTTGGTCTCATTCGCCTGGCGCTGTCACGCCCCTACACATTCATCGTGCTGGCGCTGGTCATCCTGATCGCAGGGCCGCTCGCTGCCCTGCGCACGCCGACGGACATCTTTCCGAACATCGGCATCCCGGTGATCAGCGTGGTGTGGACCTACAAGGGCATGCCGCCCGACCAGATGTCCGGCCGCATCATCTACTACTACGAGCGCACGCTGACCACCTCGGTCAACAACATCGAGCACATCGAGTCGCAATCGCTGCCCGGCGCCGGCGTGGTGAAGATCTTCTTCCAGCCCGGCACCGACATCCGCACCGCGACCGCGCAGGTCACCTCGATCTCGCAGACGGTGGTGAAGCAGATGCCGCCCGGTATCACGCCACCGTTGATTCTCAACTACAACGCCTCGACCGTGCCGGTGCTGCAGATGGCGCTGTCGAGCAGGACGCTGTCCGAATCGAAGATCCGTGACATCGCGCAGAACGACGTGCGTACCACGCTGACCTCGGTGGATGGCGTGGCGATTCCGACACCGTACGGTGGCAAGCAGCGCCAGATCACCCTCGATCTCGATCCGCAGGCGCTCGATGCGAAAGGCCTGTCGGCGCAGGACGTGGCCAATGCGCTGGCGTCGCAGAACCAGATCATTCCGGTCGGCACGGCCAAGATCGGCACCTACGAATACAACGTCAAGCTCAACAACAGCCCCGAGGCATTCGCCGCACTGAACAACCTGCCGATCAAGACCATCAACGGCGCGACCATCACGATCGGTCAGGTCGCCCACGTGCGTGACGGTTCACCGCCGCAGAACAATGTGGTGCGCGTGGATGGCAAGCGCGCGGTGCTGATGCCGATCCTGAAAACCGGTGACGCCTCGACGCTGGCCGTGGTCGCCGGTGTCAGGAAACTGATGCCGCTGATCGAGGAGACGATGCCGCCGTCGCTGAAGATCTCGATGCTCAACGACCAGTCGGTCTTCGTGAAATCGGCAATCGCCTCGGTGGCGCGCGAAGGCATCATCGCGGCCTTGCTGACCTCGGTGATGATCCTGGTCTTCCTCGGCAGCTGGCGTTCCACCGTCATCATCGCGGTGTCGATCCCGCTGGCGATCCTGTCCTCGATCGCCCTGCTCTCGCTGACTGGTCAGACCCTCAACATCATGACGCTCGGTGGCCTGGCACTCGCGGTGGGCATCCTGGTCGACGATGCCACGGTGACCATCGAGAACATCAACTGGCACCTCGAACAGGGCAAGGACGTGCACTCGGCGATCATGGATGGCGCCAGGCAGATCGTCACACCCGCATTTGTCTCATTACTGTGCATCTGCATCGTGTTCGTGCCGATGTTCATGCTCGACGGCATTGCCGGCTTCCTGTTCCGCCCGATGGCGCTTGCGGTGATCTTTGCGATGGTCTCGTCGTTCGTGCTGTCACGCACGCTCGTGCCGACCCTGGCGATGTACCTGCTGCAGCCGCATGTCACCGAGAAAGGCGTTGGCGACCATCCTGAAGATGGCTACATCAATCATCACGAGGGCGATCAGCACCATGCCCATCGCAATCTTCTCGTGCGCAAGGCGATCGCGTTCCAGCTGAAATTCGAGCACCACTTCACCCGGATTCGTGATGCCTATTACGCGATGCTGGGCGTGGTACTGACCCGTCGCCGCAACTTCATCCTCGGCTTTCTTGGTTTCGTGCTGATCTCGTTCGCCCTGGTGCCGTTCCTCGGGCGCGATTTCTTCCCTGATGTGGATGCCGGCTCGATCGCCTTGCACGTGCGTGCGCCGATGGGCACCCGCGTTGAAGAGACTGCGGCGGAGTTCGATCATATCGAAACGGCCATCCGAAAAGTCATCCCGCGTGACCAGCTCGATTCGGTGATCGACAACATCGGCCTGCCGTTGAGCAGCGTCAACCTGGTCTACAGCAATACCGGCACCATCGGTCCGCAGGATGGCGACATCCAGATCGAATTGAAGGAAGGACATGGGCCCACCGCGGATTTCGTCAGGAAACTGCGCGAGCAGTTGCCGAAGGCATTCCCCGGTACCGAGTTCGCCTTCCTGCCCGCCGACATGACCAGCCAGATCCTGAACTTCGGCGCACCTGCACCACTGGATGTGTCGATCACCGGGCGCAACAGCACCGAGAACGAGGCCTATGCAACGCAGATCATGAAGCGCCTGCGTGCCGTTCCCGGCATCGCCGACGTGCGCCTGCAGCAGAGCACCAGCTATCCGCAACTGAATGTCCAGGTCGACCGCACCCGCGCTGATGCGCTGGGCATCACCGAACGTGATGTCACCAACAGCATGGTCGCGTCACTGGCCGGCAGTGGCCAGGTGGCACCGGCGTTCTGGCTGAATCCGAAGAACGGTGTTTCCTACGCCATCGTCGCGGCCACCCCGCAGTACAAGATGGATTCGATGGCCGATCTGGCGCGCTTGCCGGTGACTTCCTCCAACAACAAGAGCAGCCAGATGCTGGGCGGTATCGCAAGCTTCACGCGCGAGCCCAGCGCCGCCGTGGTTTCGCACTACAACATCCTGCCCTCTTTCGACATCTATGCCTCGGTGCAGGATCGTGATCTGGGTGCGGTCGCCACCGATGTGGACAAGGTGCTGGCCGACTTCGCCACGAGTCGGCCCAAGGGCACCATGGTCACCTTGCGCGGACAGGTGGGCACCATGAACGAAGCCTTCAGCGGCCTGCTGTTCGGCCTGCTCGGCGCGGTGGTGATGATCTACCTGCTGATCGTGGTCAACTTCCAGTCGTGGCTGGATCCCTTCGTGATCATCACCGCATTGCCTGCAGCACTCGCCGGCATCGTGTGGATGCTGTTCGTCAGCCACACCACGCTGTCGGTACCGGCACTCACCGGTGCGATCATGTGCATGGGCGTGGCCACCGCCAACTCGATCCTGGTGGTGAGCTTCTGCCGCGAGCGGCTGGCCGAACATGGCGATCCGATCAAGGCTGCACTGGAAGCCGGCTTCACCCGCTTCCGCCCGGTCTGCATGACCGCGCTGGCGATGATCATCGGCATGCTGCCGATGGCGCTCAGCCATGAACAGAACTCGCCGCTTGGCGTGGCCGTGATCGGTGGCCTGCTGTTCGCCACGTTCGCCACCCTGCTGTTCGTGCCGGTGATTTTCAGCATCGTCCACGCCAAAGAACAACACGCAGCTTCCACTGCGCCCCTGCTTGGAGAAGATCCCCATGTCGCATGACGACACGCCGCAAAATGTCAGCGAGCCGGCAACGCAGCCGCCGCGGCTCCGACTCGCCATCGTCATCACACTGGTGGCAGCGGTGCTGGCCACCGTAGCCGGGTTGGCCGTGCGTGCACACGACTACCACCAGCTGGTGACCTGGACGGATGCGCAGGAGCTGCCAACGGTGCAATTGGTCGCACCACTGACTTCTGCGGACGCGCATCGGATGACCTTGCCCGGTCACATCGAGGCGTGGATAAGTGCCCCGATCCATGCACGCGTCAGCGGCTATCTGAAAAGCTGGAGCAAGGACATCGGCAGTACGGTGAATGCCGGCGACACGCTCGGCGTCATCGACACGCCCGAGCTGGACCAGCAATACGACCAGGCCAAGGCTGTGCTGGTACGTGCCAGGGCGGACGAGCACCTGGCGCAGGTCACCAGCCAGCGCTGGCAGCATCTGCTGACGTCCAACTCCGTCTCCAAGCAGGAAGCCGATGAGAAGAGCGGCGAAGCCGCTGTTGCCGCCGCCAACGTGCTGTCGGCCCAGGCGGACATGGATCGGCTGGCGGCACTGGAATCCTTCAAGCACATCACGGCACCGTTCAGCGGCACCGTGACCAGCCGCAGTACCGACATCGGTGACCTGATCTCGGCGACCAGCGAGAGCAGCCCGGCGCTGTTCACCGTGGCCGACACCAGCAAGATGCGCCTGTATGTACGCATTCCGCAGAGTTACGCATCCTCGATCAAGCCAGGCATGACCGTTGACCTCAGCGTGCTCGAGCATCCTGGCGTGTCCTACAAAGCCACGCTGATCGGCTCGTCGGCTTCCGTCAATCAGGCTTCGGGTTCATTGCTGGCGCAATTCGAGGCGCCGAATCCGAATGGCGCGCTGCTGCCCGGCGACTATGCCGAAGTGAATCTTCCGGTATCCGTGAATACGCACCTGATCAGCGTGCCGGCGACAGTGCTGATCTTCCGCGCCGCCGGTCCGCAGATCGCCGTGCTGGGTGCGGACCATCGCGTACAGCTGCGCGACGTTCATATCGGCATGGATCTGGGTGATGCGCTGGAAATCGACCATGGCCTGCAGCCGGGCGATCGCATCATCGATCATCCGCCGGATTCGCTGGCACAGGGCGACCAAGTGCGTCTCGCCACGACGACGCCTGCGGCACACAGCTCGTCTGCGCGATCGAAGCAAGGTTGATCGCATGACTGCCCATTTTGTAAATCCCAAACGCCTCTTGCACTGGCCGGCATGCGGCCGTCGTGTACTGGCCGGCTGTCTGATGGCTGCGCTGGCTGGTTGTTCGCTGGCGCCGGTCTATCAACGTCCGGCGATCGCCGTTCCCTTGAACTACAAGGAAGGCAACGGACTATGGACTGCCGCCGCTCCTGCCGATACGCAGGCGCGCGGCGACTGGTGGAAGGTCTTCAACGATTCGACGCTGGATGGACTGGAGCAGCGTCTCGACGCCGGCAATCCATCGCTGGCAGTGGCGCTGGCGCGCTATGACATGGCGCATGCCTACGAAGGCGAAGTCCGCTCGCAGCTGTTCCCACACCTGGGTGTGGAAGCCAGTCCAGGCAACAACCGTCAGTCGAATAACCGTCCCTTGCGCGGCAACGGGCAGCCTGACGAATACGATGCCAACACCGCGCAGTTTTCTGCCGACTACGAGTTTGATTTCTGGGGCCGCGTCCGCAACGAGGTCGCCGCGGGCAAGGCGCAGGCCCAGGCCGCGGATGCCGATCTGGCGTCGGCCAAGCTCAGCCTGCAATCGCAACTCGCCGACCTGTATATCCTGCTGCGTGGTTACGACATCCAGGCGCGCATCCTCGACGGTTCGCTGGATGCGTACCGCAAGGGACTGACCATGACCGAGAACCGCATGGCCGGTGGCATCGCCTCCGGACTGTCGGTGTCGCGTGCCAGGAACCAGTTGTCCGATGCCATGGCGCAAGCGGCCGAAGTGACTGCACAACGCGCGCTTACCGAGCATGCCATTGCCACCCTGGTCGGTGTACCCGCATCGCGCTTCTCGCTAGCTGCCTCCGACATACAGATCGGACTGCCGGCGATCCCGGCAGGCATTCCCTCCACCTTGCTGGAGCGGCGCCCGGATATCGCTGCCGCGGAACGACGCACCTTTGCAGCCAACGCTGGGATCGGCGTCGCCCGCGCCGCGTTCTACCCGAGCTTCAGCCTGTCGGCCCTTTTCGGCTGGCAGAACACCGGCAATGGCAGTCTGCTGACTGCCGGCAACCGGATGTGGGCACTGGGTCCGATTGGCGCGTTGAGCCTGCTCGACGGTGGTCGGCGGCATGCCAAGGAGCGCGAGGCCCGGGCCTCGTTCGATGAGGCTGCCGGGCAATACCGCGTCACCGTGTTGAATGCATTCCAGCAGGTGGAAGACAACCTCTCGCTGCTGACCAACCTCAGCAATGAGGCGCACGATGAGGATGATGCCGCTGCCGCCGCTGAGGAAGCAGCACAGATCGCCACCAACCGCTATAGCGAGGGCGTGGTGAATTACCTCGACGTGGTCACCGCACAAACCAGCTACCTGCAGGCCAAGCGCAATGCCGAGCAGGTGCGTACGCGTCGCCTGCAGGCCAGCGTGAACCTGATCCGTGCGCTGGGCGGCGGTTGGAGCAGCGCGCAGATGAAAACGCCGCCATCGGATGAACCGATAGCGGCGGCACACTGAATATCGACGGATCGACCGCGACTGATCGTTGGTTTCATCAGGCTGTGCAACACGCATCCGCGCGGCACAGCGCGATTCCAAAAAAGCAAACGGCGGGCTATGCCCGCCGTTTTCCGTCCCTGGGTCGAACTCCCTTGCGATAACTCTTGATAAGTTCAGTCTCGACGGAATCAGCTTGCCACGCCGCTGTGACAGTTTCTGATCAGCGACATGACAGACTGGTCATCGTCGATCAGAACTTGTAGGTCAGCATCACGCGGTTGTAGGTAAACGGCTTGTTGCCCGGGTTCAGGTTGTTGATGCCACCCGAGGATTTTTCCCAGCGGTCGCGGATCTGGAAACCTTTGAGGAAGCCGCTGAAGTTGTAGATGATGTCGAAGTAGGTATCGTGGAAGTCACCGTTCAGATCCGTGGTGTACTTGGCGTACGCACCCACCAGCTGCAGGCTGTTGTTGAAGAAGCCGTAGGTCATCTTGGCCTTCCACGCATGTCCCGGACCCGCTTCCACCAGACCACGGATCATCGAGGTGGTGTACAGCGGATCGGTGGCGTAGTTGGCAGTGAACGGCGAGATGATCGAACCATCGCCGATGGCCGAACCGGTCTCCTGTTCAACCTTGTTGTAGAACACGTCGAAGCGGCCGTTGGGAATCACCACACCGAGATTGGCACCCCACGCGCTGCTGTCCACCTTGGTGCCGGCGACGCCGTTGATCTTGAGATGGTTTGCCACCAGCACGTTGTCGGAACCGCTGCCGCTTTCGGTCAAGCCCTGGAAACCGATGACCGGGTCGAAACCGGTGCCGGTCTTGAAGACATAACTGCCGTCGGCGTAACCCATACGGGCAAAGTCGAGGAAGTCGTAGTACCAGCCCTGAGCCTTCAGGCCGCCATTGACGTACGTGCTACCCAAAGCCCAGGTGCCGCTGGTCTGTTTCGCCGTCAGCGGCAGGCCCTGGTTGCCGCCGTAAAGCGTGTCTCCCTGGTAGGCGCTGGCGTAATAGTTGTTGTCGTTGAAGTAATCGTCGGAGGTGCGGCTCTTGTAGCTGAGCTCGCGGATACCGATGATGTCCCAGCCCTTCACCGGCGTGAAAATGGCGCTCAAGGCTTCGTATGAATTGGGAGTCAGGCGGCCATCGCTGTTGCCCATCCACGGCGTATTCAGATACTGATAGCCGGCACGTGCCATGACCCAGTCATTCTTGTACTGCAGATAGGCCTGGCTCAGCGCCGTCAGCGAATCGCTGGCACCCATCAGCGTGGTATCGACCCGCTTCGGATTGTCAGCAAGCGAGCCCAGGGCATTCGCGCTTACCAGCGACGCACCGGCACTGAAGCCATCCAGCGAGGCAGTCTGTGCATTCAGCAAGATCGAGCCACCAAAGGCGCGAGCACTCGGCTTCGCCGCAACACTGTAGTCATAGGTGCGGTTGAAGTCGTACACGCGAAGTTCGCCATCGACATGACCCTGGGTAAAAAGGTCACTGAGGGTATTGATAGTGCTGTCATCGGCGTGCGCGCTGACACTGAGTGTGCCGAGCACGGCGGCGATGGCTACGGCGACGAGTTTGTTGCGCATGATGAAAAGCTCCGCATCGGGGACAAGAATGTCGTTCTACGGCGCTTGCCGGTGGCTGTTATGAGCCACGGACAGGTCAGCTGCACCGCACTTGTATTAAGTTTGTGTGATGAATATGACACTCGCGTAAATCGCAAATGACAATCAGGTTACGGTGCGACCGTGCGTGTCACAGACGAAAACTCTTGCGCTCATTGCACTCTGCGCGGTCTCGTCACCTACGGCTTTGGGCATTCGGGGGAGTGACCAGACAACACGGAGGCAGAGACAGGGATTACGTATTGCCAAGGGTCAGACCTGCCTGCATTGGTGATGCGGCTGACGGATGAGGCCCTGGAACCTGCTGCTATGCTTGTTCGATGCCTGATCTCTCTTACGCTGTACCCGCGCGCATGGCCGAACGCTTCCGCGGCTTTCTTCCGGTGGTGGTCGATGTCGAAACCGGCGGTTTCGATGCGGAACATGACGCCCTGCTGGAAATTGCGGCCGTTCCGCTGACGATGGACACCGACGGCTGCCTGCGCCTGCAACCCACGGTGTCGACGCACGTGGAGCCGTTTCCAGGCGCAAACCTGGACCCGCGCTCACTGGAGATCACCGGCATCGATCCCTATAACCCGCTACGCGGTGCGCTCGCCGAACGGCTGGCACTCGACCATATCTTTCATGTGGTGCGTGAAGCGGTGCGAGAGGCGGGCTGCCAGCGCGCCATCCTGGTGGGTCACAACGCCGCATTCGACCTGGGCTTCCTCAATCAGGCGGTACGCCGTACCGGTCACAAGCGCAATCCGTTCCATCCATTCAGCTGCTTCGATACGGTCAGCTTCGGCGGCCTCGCCTTTGGCCAGACCGTATTGAGCAAGGCGGTACTGGCTGCCGGCCTGTCGTTCGACAGCCGCGAAGCGCATTCAGCGGTATATGACGCCGAACGCACCGCCGAACTGTTCTGCAGCGTGGTCAATCGCTGGCGCCAGCTTGAATTGCTCGAACAGGCCCAGCGCGGGCTGGATGCGGCCTGAAACCGCCACCCATGCGCATTTACAAGCTGTGATGGAGCGATTTCATGCGATCGCCATGACAGTCCATCAGGGATTGTCATCTGACTGAAACATTCATTTCATCCAATGGCAATACGAAAAGCCTGAAATGGCGGGGTCGCATCCTCTCGACCCTCCAAGGAGCTACCGTCTTGACCTCCAGCAAATTCCCGATTCGATTCGCCGCCGTTGCTGCGCTCGTCGCGGCCTCGAGCTTCGGCATGGCCGCACAGGCTACCGACATCACTGGCGCCGGCTCCAGCTTCGTCTATCCGGTCATGTCCAAGTGGTCGGCTGCGTATGCCGAAAAGACCGGCAACCACCTCAACTACCAGTCGGTCGGCTCCGGTGCCGGCATCGCGCAGATCAAGGAAGGCACCATCGACTTCGGCGCTTCCGACGCCCCGATGAAGGCCGAGGATCTGCAGCAGTTCGGCCTCGGACAGTTCCCGATCGTGGTTGGCGGCATCGTGCCGGTGGTACACATCGCCGGTGTGCAGGCTGACCAGATCAAGCTGGACGGCGCCACCCTGGCTGACATCTTCCTCGGCAAGATCAACAACTGGAACGATCCGAAGATCGCTGCGCTGAATGCCGGGCTGAAGCTGCCCGCCGGCAAGATCACGGTCGTGCATCGTTCGGACGGTTCGGGCACCTCGTTCAACTTCACCAACTATCTGTCCAAGGTCAGCCCGGAATGGGCCAGCAAGGTGAAGTTCGGCACCGCCGTGGAATGGCCGGCCGGCGTCGGCGGCAAGGGCAATGAAGGCGTGTCGCAGTACGTGAACCAGATCCCGGGTGCGATCGGCTACGTGGAATATGCCTACGCGGTCAAGAACAAGATCGCCTGGGTCGACATGAAGAATGCCGCCGGCAACTTCATCAAGCCGAACGCAGATGCCTTCGCCGCTGCTGCCGCTACCGCGGACTGGGCCAGCGCCAAGGACTTCAACCTGATCATGACCAATGCTCCGGGTGCCCAGGCGTGGCCGATCACCGCCACCACCTGGATGATCATGTACAAGACGCCGAAGAATGCGGCGAACAGCAAGGTGGCGTTCGACTTCTTCAAGTTCTCGCTCGAACACGGCCAGCAGGACGCCGCGGCGCTCGACTACGTGCCGCTGCCGAATGCCCTGGTCAGCAAGATCGAAGCCTACTGGGCTGCAGAGTACAAGCACTGAACCTGATCGTTCGTTAGATGCAGCATCAAACCTTCTCCTCCGCATGCGGAGGAGAAGGTTTTCAGTTCAACGGAACATGGGATATTCATGCCGGCAACCGATACCGTTGCATCGTCCATCGACGTCCTGGAGCGGCGCAGTCGCCGCGATGCCCGTGACGAACGGTTGTTTCGCTGGCTGCTCAAAGGCTGTGCCCTGCTGGTGCTTGCTGCCCTGCTCGGCGCCGCTGGCGCCACGTTGTGGGGTGGACGCAGTGCATTCTCCACGTTCGGCTGGCACTTCCTGGTCAGCACGGCGTGGGACCCCGGCAACGATGTCTACGGCGCGTTGGTACCGGTCTACGGCACCGTCGCCACCTCGCTGATCGCCTTGTTGATCGCGGTGCCGGTGAGTTTCGGCATCGCCTTGTATCTTTCCGAGGTGGCACCTGCGTGGCTGCGCACACCGGTGGCTTCGGCCATCGAACTGCTGGCCGGCATCCCCTCGATCATCTACGGCATGTGGGGCCTCTTCATCTTCGCCCCGTTCTTTGCCAACCACATCAAGCCGTGGCTGACCAACAACCTCGGCGACCAGCCCGATGACGGCAAGCTGTCATGGGTAGCACAGCACGTGCCCTTCGTCGGCAAGCTGTTCGGCAGCAGTTACCCGTTCGGCGCCAGCATCCTGGTGGCCGGCATCGTGCTGGCGATCATGATCATCCCGTTCATCTCCTCGGTGATGCGCGAGGTGTTCCAGACCGTCCCGACCCGCTTGAAGGAATCAGCCTATGCGCTCGGTTCCAGTACCTGGGAAGTCTCCTGGGATATCGTGCTGCCATATACCCGCTCGGCGGTGATCGGCGGCATCTTTCTCGGCCTTGGTCGTGCGCTGGGCGAGACGATGGCGGTGACCTTCGTGCTCGGCAATGCGATGACGCTGTCGGCCTCGTTGCTTGATCCCGGCACCTCGATCGCCTCGACCATCGCGAACCAGTTCAGCGAAGCCTCCGGCCTGCAGAAATCCTCGCTGATGGCGCTGGCCTTCCTGCTGTTCGTGGTCACCTTCTTCGTGCTGCTGATCGCGCGACTGATGTTGCGCCAGCTGGCCAAAAAGGAAGGCAGCTGATGAGCGCGATCTATCTGCGTCGGCGCATCACCAACTGGCTGGCGATGGGGCTGAGCATGCTGGCCACCCTGATCGGCCTGGCGTTCCTGGCCTGGATCCTGTGGGAAACCCTGCGTCAGGGTATCGGTGCGCTGAACCTCAAGCTGTTCACCAGGATCACTGCAAACGGTGCCGATGGCGGCCTCGCGAATGCGATGGTCGGCAGTCTGATCATCAACTTCATCGGCATCGCTATCGCCACACCGATCGGCGTGCTGGCCGGCACCTGGCTGGCCGAGTACGCCAATCGCACCAAGCTGGGCGAGACGATCCGCTTCCTCAATGACATCCTGCTGTCGGCACCGTCGATCGTGATGGGCCTGTTCGTCTACACCATCATCGTGCTGCCGAGTACGGCGCTCACCCACGGCTCGACCACGTTCTCCGGTTTTGCCGGCGGCGTGGCGCTGGCGCTGATCGCGCTGCCCGTGATCGTGCGCACCACCGACGAGATGCTGCGCCTGGTGCCGTCCACGCTGCGCGAAGCGGCGTTGTCACTCGGTGTGCCGCAGTGGAAACTGACCCTGCAGATCCTGATTCGCGCGGCGCGCTCGGGCATCATCACCGGCGTGCTGCTGGCGCTGGCGCGGATCAGCGGCGAGACCGCACCACTGCTGTTCACCGCGTTCGGCAACAACTACATGGCGGTCAATCCGATCGACAAGATGTCCAGCCTGCCGCAGATCATCTATCAATACGCCAACGACCCGGGCGACGACCTGCACGCCATGGCGTGGGCCGGTGCCTTTGTGGTCACCATGTTCGTGCTGCTGCTAAGCCTTGCCTCCCGTCTGGTCCTTTCCCGTACCAAGGTGTCCCATGACTGATTCCGCCCTCGCCATGAACCCGGCGCAGGTGGCGGCCACATCGGCTGTCGCGCCAAAACTCACCGTGCGCGACCTGCACTTCTACTACAACGGTTTCCATGCGCTGAAAGGCATCAACATGGATATCCCGGAAAAAAAGGTCACCTCGATCATCGGGCCGTCCGGCTGCGGCAAGTCCACCCTGCTGCGCATCTTCAACCGCATCTACGCGATCTATCCGAAGCTCGAGGCCAGGGGCGAAGTCACGCTGGACGGCGAGAATGTCCTCGACCCGGGCTATTCGATGAACCGCCTGCGCGGCAAGGTCGGCATGGTGTTCCAGAAGCCGGTACCGTTCCCGATGACGATCTTCGAGAATGTGGCCTACGGCATCCGCCATCACGAGAAGTTGTCCAAGGCGGACATGACGATCCGCGTCGAGCAGGCGCTGCGCAGCGCCGCGCTGTGGGACGAGGTGAAAGACAAGCTCAAGCAGAACGCGCTCGGCCTTTCTGGTGGGCAGCAACAACGCCTGTGCATCGCCCGCGCGATAGCGCTGAAGCCCGAGGTACTGTTGCTGGACGAACCAACCTCGGCGCTGGATCCGATCGCCACCAGCCGTATCGAGCAGTTGGTGGAAGAGCTGAAAAGCCAGTTCACCATCGTCATCGTCACCCACAACATGCAGCAGGCGGCACGCTGTTCCGACCTCACCGCGTTCATGTACATGGGCGAGCTGATCGAGTTCGACGGCACCGAGAAGATCTTCACCAAGCCGGGCAAGAAGCAGACCGAGGACTACATCACCGGCCGCTTTGGTTAGTACGGGAGCCGCGCTTGGCAAAAGTAAAGCCTACCCGTCAGGCGTCATTCCCGCGAAAGCGGGAATCCACTTTGACCTTTGCTTTACGCGTGTCGAGCCAATGGCAAAGACAAGATGGATTCCCGCTTTCGCGGGAATGACGAAACTGGAAGCTGACGGCAATATTCAGACAGCACACCTCGAGGCACACCATGAGCGGCAGCAGCAAAGAACACATCATCAAGAGCTACGACGACGAGCTGGCACGGCTCACCGGCGAGATCGTGCGCATGGGCGAACTCTCGGTAAGCCAGCTGGAAGCGGCGATCGATGTGGTTGAGCGTCGCGACGAACGTGCCGCGCAGCACGTGGTCAGCAACGACGACGCGATCGACCAGCTCGAACAGGACATCAGCCACGACGTGGTGCGCCTGCTGGCACTGCGCGCACCGATGGCTGGCGACCTGCGCAACGTGTTCGCCGCGCTGCGCATCGCCGCCGATATCGAACGCATCGGCGACTATGCCGCCAACGTGGCCAAGCGCTCGATCCCGTTGTCGATGGTCGCGCCAGTGGGCCCCGTTGGTGGCCTGGGACATCTCGCCGAGCTGGCCGCCAACGAAGTGCGCGAAGTGCTCGAGGCCTATCGCGACCGCGATGCCGAGCGTGCCTACCAGGTGTGGAAGGATGACGTGGTGCTGGACGAGGCCTATACCGGCTACTTCCGCCAGCTGCTCACCTACATGATGGAAGACCCGCGCAACATCACGCCATGCACGCATCTGCTGTTCATGGCGAAGAACATCGAACGCATCGGCGACCACGCCACCAACATCGCCGAGAACGTGTGGTTCCAGGTCACCGGCGAGCCGCTGACCAAGCAGCGCAGCAAGGGTGATCTCACCTCGAATCCGGAAATGACCAAGCTGGGGGGTTGAAGCCTCCCGGCGGAATCAGGCTCCCCGCGAGCGCTGCTCGCGGCGCAGGCGCATGCCACGCAGCACGCCATAGATGCCGATGGCTGCCCAGGCGACTTCCATCACGAAAGCCGAGGTGTTGAAGCTGCCGAACAGCAGCGACAACATCACGCCAAGCGCGCCGAAGATGTTCATCAGCTGATAGGTCAGACCATTGCCGTGCAGCTTGTGCGCCTGCAGCAGCAGGAACGCCAGCAGCACCAAGAGCACCCCGATATAGCCGGCCCAGTCATGCCACATCAGATTCATCGCTTCGCACTCCGCTGCCGCAAGGCCTCGAACAGCACCACGCCGGTGGCGACCGAGACATTGAGGCTCTCCATCGTGCCCGGCATCGGGATCTTCGCCACGAAATCGCACAGCTCGCGGGTGAGCCGGCGGATGCCCTCGCCTTCGCCGCCAAGCACGAGTGCCACCGGACCCTTGAAGTCGACGCCATAGATCGAGGTGTCGGTGTCACCGGCCAGGCCGGTGATCCACACGCCGGCATCCTTTAGCTCGCGCAGCGTGCGCGCCAGATTGGTCACCGCGATCAGCGGCACCCGATCGGCGCCGCCAGCCGAGGCGCGACGCACAACAGGCGTCAGACCCACGGCGCGATCCTTCGGCACGATCACCGCGGTGACTTTCGCCGCCGCCGCGCTGCGCAGGCAGGCGCCGAGGTTGTGCGGATCGGTGACGCCATCCAGCACCAGTACCAGCGTGTTGCTGCCGTCGCGCTCCATCAGTGCCGCCAGGTCGTTCTCGTGTGCCATCGGTGGCGGCTCATACAACGCCGCTACGCCCTGGTGACGTGCTTCGCCAGCGAGCTTGTCCAACTGCTCGCGCGGACGATGGTTCACAGTGATCTTCAGCGCCTTCGCGCGCTCGACCAGCTCATGCACGCGCGGGTTGCGCTGACCGTTCTCGACGACCAGCTCACTCACGCGCTCCGCGTCGTTGCTCAGCGCACCTTCGACGGGATTGATACCGACGATCCAGCTCTCACTCATGACTTGCCTTTCGGTTTCGGTTTGCGTCCGCTGCGCTTCTTGCCGCCACTCGCCGGTGAGGATACCGGCGCAGCCTTGGCGGCATGGCCTTGGCCCTGCCGCTTGCCATGACTCGGTTGTCCGTGTGCGGGCTTGCCAGGTGCCGATCCGCGATGCGGGCGATTGCCGCCATCCGTGGATGGCCTGGAAGCGTACGAGCGCGGTGGCGGATTATCACTCAGTACAGGTGTCTCCGGCACTACGGCATCGCGGCGACCGAACGCGCGACCAATCGCCTTCGCGGCACGGCCGAACATGCCTTGTGCCTTCTCCGGTGGCGCAGCGCGCTTGGGCAATGAGTAACGCTCGCCACTGGCCGCATAGTCGTAAGCCTTGCCACTGGCGGATGGCGGTGTGCCCGTTGCACGCGGCGACACCAGCCGGAAATCGATCTTGCGATCCTCCAGGCTGGCGCGCAGCACCTGGATACGCACATGGTCGCCGAGCCGGAACTGCGCACCGGTGCGCTCACCCTTCAACAGCTTGCGGGTCGCATCGAAGTGGTAGTAATCGTTGGCGAGCTGGCTGATATGCACCAGGCCGGACACCTTCGATTCGTCCAGTTCCACGAACAGGCCGAACGAAGTGACGCCGGTCACCACGCCCTCGAACTCGCTGCCGATGTGCTTCTCCATCCACGCGCACTTGAAGCGCTCGTCCACATCGCGCTCGGCCTCTTCGGCACGACGCTCGCGTTGTGAACAATGGATTGCCATTGCCGACATCTCGGCAGGGCTGTAGGTGTAGTCGGCTGGCTTGCCGTTGGTCAATGCGTAGCGGATCGCGCGATGTACCAGCAGATCCGGATAGCGGCGGATTGGCGAGGTGAAATGCGCATACGCCTGCAGCGCCAGGCCGAAATGGCCACGATTGTCCGGCTGATACGCCGCCATGCTCTGCGAGCGCAGCAGCACGTTCTGGATCAGCTCGCGCTCGGGACGATCCTTCACCATGCGCAGGATTTCGGAAAAGTCGGCTGGCGTGACATCTTCTACCGGTGGCATGCGCAGTTTGAACTCGCGCAGGAACTGCTGCAGGTCCTCGTACTTCTCCGCCGGCGGCGGCTCATGCGCGCGGAACAGCGCGGGAATCTTCTTCTTTTCGAGGAACAGCGCCGCCTGCACGTTGGCGGCGATCATGCATTCCTCGATCAGCTTGTGCGCGTCGTTGCGCTCGGTGGCGCCCATCGACTCGACGTTGCCGGTCTGGTCGAGGCGGAACTTCACTTCCGGCGTCTCGAAATCGATCGCGCCGCGACGTTTGCGCTGCTGCGCCATCGCCTTGTACAGCGCGTGCAGGTTCTCAAGCTGTGGCAGCACGTCGGCAACTTCATGCCGTGCATCAGCCTCCTTGAGGCCCACCGCCTGCCACACCTTGTCGTAGGTGAGCCGCGCATGCGACAGCATCACCGCGTCATAGAACTTCGACTTGGTGACATTGCCTTCGGCATCGACCGCCATGTCGCAGACCATGCACATCCGCTCGACCTTGGGCATCAACGAGCAGATACCGTTGGACAGCGTCTCCGGCAGCATCGGCACCACGAAACCGGGGAAATAGGTCGAGGTGCTGCGTTCGTAGGCCTCGCGATCCAGCGCGTTGCCGACCTGCACGTAATGCGACACGTCGGCGATCGCCACGATCAGCCGCCAGCCACCACCGCGCTTCGGCTCGGCATACACCGCATCATCGAAGTCGCGCGCATCGGCTCCGTCGATCGTCACCAGCGGCAGCTGACGGATATCCGTGCGGCCTTCGCGCTCGGCAGCAGTCACCACGGGCTCGACCTGCGCTGCATCACGCAGCACTTCCGGTGGCCACTCGTGCGGCAGGTCGTGGCTGGCAATCGCCATCTCCACCACCAGCGATGGCTGCAGCCGCTCGCCCAGCACCGCGCGGATCTCGCCCATCGGACCACGATGCAGCGTCGGCGGATCGGTGATCTCGACCACCACGATCTGGCCGGAACTGGCGCCCTGCTCCTGTCCCGGCTTGATCAACACGTCCTGGTTCAGGCGACGATCGTCCGGCGCCACCAGGGTTACGCCGTTCTCGATCACCACCCGACCGACCAGCCGCGACGAACGCCGCTCAAGTACTTCGGCAATCGCGCCCTGCTTGCGGCCACGTCGGTCGATGCCGACCACGCTGGCCAGCACGCGGTCGCCATGCATGACGGCGCGCATCTGCTGCGGCGACAGGTACAGATCCTCGCCACCTTCATCAGGGCGCAGGAAGCCATAGCCTTCGGCATTGGCCAGCACACGGCCGGCAATCAGGTCGAGTTTCTGGGTTGGCGCATAGCCACCGCGCCGGCCCAGCAGGAGCTGGCCGTCACGCACCATCGCCGCCAGCCGCTTGCGCAGCGCGTCGAGGTCGTCTTCATCATGGATGTCCAGCGCTTCGGCAACACGTGCCTCGGTCAGCAGTTCACCGCGCTCTTCGAGCAGGGCGAGGATCGCCTCGCGGCTGGGGATCGGGCGCGCATAACGCTGCGCTTCGCGATCGGCATGGGGGTCACGCACGGCGCCTGCGGCAGCCTTGTTGCGTCGTGGTCCGGAGGTTGCGCCGGCGCGCTGTTTCTTGACGGCGGTTTTCACCGGGCCTTTGCCTGCAGATGCGTCCGGACCCTTGCCGGACTGCGGGGGAGTTTTTCTGGTCACTAAATATCCTTGTGGTATGCGCGGCGCGGAGAATGACACGACGCGATGATTGGGTGTGAAAGATCGGAATGTGAAAAAGAGTTGACAAGCTACCGACAGATGCCTAAATTACGCGGCTCACGCAGCTCGCAGAGCGGTGTGACACCTGCCCAGGTGGCGGAATTGGTAGACGCACTAGCTTCAGGTGCTAGCGGGGGCAACTCCGTGGAGGTTCGAGTCCTCTCCTGGGCACCAATTGTAAACGAAGGCCGCCCTCCAGGGCGGCTTTCGTCTTTTCAGGGGCTCGATCGAGCTGGTACGCAGGTTGGTACGCATGCGCGACCCTCACCTTTTGGGCAGGGCAAAATTCGCCGCCTCCGTCGGAACAAGCTTCATATTTTGACGTATTCGCTCGGTGATCGGCCGACGAGTTTCTTGAAGTCATTAATGAAGTGCGCTTGGTCGTAGTACCCAAGATCCTGGGCCAGCATCGCCCATTCAGCCGGCTTCCCGGCAGCGAGTTGCTCAAGCGCCTCATATATCCGGTACCGCTTGACCACCCACCTTGCGCTTGCGCCGACGTAACGATGGAACAGCCGCTGCAATGTTCTATCCCGAATGCCGCATCGATCAGCGACATCCTCGACCCGCGTCAGGCTGCGATCATTGATGATCTCTTCCACGACATGGCAGACGGTCTCGACATTCGGATCAAGCGGCGGCAGATGCGCAACAAGAAACCGCGACGCCGCATCGACCATACCGCGGTCGTCATGGCATCCGACTATTTCTTCCTCTGCATCCGCCGCATTGCTGAAGACTTGATTCACCGGAATGCATGCGTTCGAGATCGAACTTAGTGGCTTTCTCAAGAACGGATAGAACGCACCCGGCCGAAATTTTCAGCCGAGGACCCGTTCATTGCCGCTGAGCATTCGAACGAATCGACTCAACTGCACGCCATAAATGCGCGAACGACCGCGCACGAAAGCGAGATGCACGCAAGGCTGAGGCAGCACCTCCCGGACTTGCGGTTCGTATTCGCGAAGATCCCAGCTTTCGATCCAGAAGTACTCCAACCAGCCGGCAAGCGCGGCCGGCGGCGCATACCGCGTATGCCGGTAACTGCCCGGCGGCGGGGAATGTCGCAACACGCCGCAACCTTGTCCGGCAACTCCATTCGGGCAAGATCCGTGTCGATCCGCCCTGGTTGCGTCAAGGTGTCGGCTTTTTCCAATCATTTGGATGTGTGTTTCATTGCAATCACGATCGTCAGTGCGATGACAGACGAAGAAAGCTCACCCCGTTCCGTACGGGAACACCTCGACACTTTACCCCTTCGCATGCGAATTGAGGCCTTGCCGACATGAAAACAGCAACGATGATCGTGCTTGCGTGTTCAGCTTGCTGCATGGCGACCACACCCGGATTTGCCGCTTCGTACCATGGTGCCGATCCGGTCAAGACGGTCCGGCAGAAATTCGAGGCCTTCAATCGGCATGATGTCGCTGCGATTGAGGGCATCTATGCTGCAGACGCGGTTCTGCGTAGTCCAGACTATCCCGGGTTGACCGGCAATTCGCAGATTGCCGATACCTACAAGCGCCTGTTTGATGCCATTCCCGACGCCAACGACGCCATCGAGAACATCGACCGTTCGGGAAACAGGGTGTACGCACAATTCGTGCTGTCAGGGCACCTCAAAGGCGCGGGAGGAAAATTCATCAAGGTGCCGATCATCTCCGTCTACACCGTCAGCGGCGGTCATATTGCCGCGGACTCGACATACTACGACAGGAAAACGCCGTAACTGCAGGCAGTCAGCGAGGCGCATCGATGGCGAATCAGTCATGCGTCCTTCCTGTTTCAGGAACCGGCGCAGGGACGGCCGTCGCAGGAACGACACCATGTACGCTTGCCGCGCGGCAAGAAACAGCCGTGGCGATCAGACGACAGGCGGCCCCTTCAATTCGATCATGTTGCCTTGCGGGTCGTACAGGTAGATCGACGGACCCTCGCCTTGCGCGCCGTAGCGCGAACCCAGCTCACCGATGCGCACGTCATGCGCCTTCAGATGCGCAAGGATGGCCGCCTCGTCGTAATCCTCCACACGCAGGCATAAATGGTCCATGTTGTGGCCTTCGCCGCTTGGCGCAGCTCCGCCGCGGCGACCGAGCTGACCGCCGATGCTGACCAGATCGATCAACGAACTGCCGGCACGCAGCTGCACCAGGCCAATTTCATCCTGCCGGCGCTCCTCGCGGCAACCCAGCACGTCGCAATAGAAGCGCTGCATGACGTCCGTATCGATGGCGCGCAACACCACATGGTCGATCTCTGCGATACGGATCATCGTGCGCTCCCGGGGCTGCAGGGTGGGTCACCAAGCATAAACGGTATGGATTCGGCTGATCGTCAGTTGCCTGCGACGCCTGTATAATCAGCCGGGTAAACGCTTGGTGGGAGAAGCGGATGACCCTTGACCGGGTACAGCCGCTGCCGAAGACGCAACGCCCGTAATCGCTCAGGCCCCACACCATCAGGCGTAAACACTCTGGAGAGAGCGGCTGCCTTCATCGGCGCAAGCCGCCGCCGAAGGGGCACGAGGCTATCGCCTCCAAACTCTCAGGCAAAAGGACAGAGGGGCGCCCCACGTGCGGCACGCACGTCCGGCCTTTATCGGCCATTTCCGGACGCCTGTCATGAGCCAGACCAACACGCCTTCCCTGCGCGACCTCGAGCACCATCACGCCTTCATCGAACGCCACATCGGCCCGAACGATGCGGAGATTGCGCAGATGCTGCGCGTCATCGGCCACGATTCGCTGGAATCGATGACCGACGCGATCGTGCCGGGCAAGATCAAGTCATCGGCGCCATTGGCAGTGCCGAAGGCGATCACCGAGGTCGAGGCACTGGCCAAGATCCGCACCATCGCGGACAAGAACCAGGTGCTGAAGAGCTTCATCGGCCAGGGCTATTACGGCACCCATACGCCGAACGTCATCCTGCGCAACATCCTGGAGAACCCCGCCTGGTACACGGCGTACACGCCGTATCAGGCAGAGATCTCGCAGGGCCGCATGGAGGCGCTGATCAATTTCCAGACGATGTGCGCCGACCTCACCGGCATGGAGATCGCCAACGCCTCACTGCTGGACGAAGCCACTGCCGCCGCCGAGGCGATGACGCTGGCCAAGCGCTCGTGCAAGTCCAGGAGCAACACGTTCTTCGTATCGAACGGCGTGCACCCGCAAACGCTGGAAGTGATACGCACCCGCGCGGAACCGCTGGGCATCGAGCTGGTGATCGGCAACGACGTCGACGCGCTGAACCTCGATGCCTTCGGTGTGATGCTGCAGTACCCGGATACCTTCGGCACCGTCAACGATTACCAGGCGATCGCCGCTGCCGTGCATGCGCGCGGTGGCCTGGTCGCGGTCGCCACCGATCTGCTCGCGCTGACCTTGATTGCCGCACCCGGTGAATGGGGTGCGGATATCGTGGTCGGCAACTCGCAGCGCTTCGGCGTGCCGTTCGGCAACGGTGGCCCGCACGCCGCCTTCATGGCCTGCCGCGATGCGTACAAGCGCTCGATGCCGGGCCGCCTGATCGGCGTCTCGGTGGATGCCGAGGGCAAGCACGCCTACCGTCTCACCTTGCAGACCCGCGAGCAGCACATCCGCCGCGAGAAGGCCACCTCCAACATCTGTACCGCACAGGTACTACTGGCGGTGATGGCCAGCATGTATGCCGTGTATCACGGTCCGGAAGGTCTCACCCGCATTGCGCGTCGCACGCATCGCCTCGCGTCAATCCTGGCCGCATCGCTGCGTCAAGCTGGCCACATCGTAGGTCCGGACTTCTTCGACACGCTGCATGTACTGAACGTCGATGCCGACGCCCTGCTCGCCAAGGCCGAAGCCGCCGGCATCAACCTGCGCCAGATCCATGGCGAGAGCGTCGGCATCAGTCTTGACGAGACCACCACGCGCGCCGACGTGATCGCACTCGCTGCGTTGTTCAGTGCATCCATCGACGACATCGACGAACTGGATGCCGCCACCCCGGACGCGCTGCCGAGCTCTCTCGTACGCAAGAGCGCATTCCTGCAGCATCCGGTGTTCAACACGCATCACAGCGAGCACGAACTGCTGCGCTACATGCGCGCGCTGGCCGACAAGGACCTGGCGATGGATCGCACGATGATCCCGCTGGGCAGCTGCACCATGAAGCTCAATGCCACCGCCGAGATGATTCCGGTGACCTGGCCCGAGTTCGGCAACATCCACCCGCTGGCACCGGTGTCGCAGACGCAGGGCTACAAGGAACTGATCGACGGTCTGGAAGCGATGCTGGTCGAATGCACCGGCTACGACGCGGTGAGCCTGCAGCCGAACTCCGGTGCGCAGGGCGAATACGCCGGCCTGCTGGCGATCCGCGCGTATCACCGCTCGCGCAATGAAGATCATCGCGACATCTGCCTGATCCCCGAGTCCGCCCACGGTACCAACCCGGCCTCCGCGCAGATGTGCGGCATGACCGTGGTGGTGACCAAGTGCGACACCAACGGCAACGTCGATGTGGAAGACATCCGCCGCGCGGCCGAGAAGTACAGCGACCGCCTCGCCGCGCTGATGATCACCTACCCGTCCACGCATGGCGTGTTCGAGGAAGACATCGTCGCGATCTGCGAAATCGTGCATGCGCACGGCGGTCAGGTCTACACCGATGGCGCCAACATGAACGCGCTGGTCGGCGTGGCCAAGCCCGGCAAGTGGGGCTCGGACGTATCGCATCTGAACCTGCACAAGACGTTCTGCATTCCGCACGGCGGCGGCGGCCCGGGCGTCGGTCCGTGCGCGGTGAAGTCGCATCTCGCGCCGTTCCTGCCGCGTACGCTTGGTGGCGAAGGTACGGTCGGCATGGTCAGCGCAGCGAACTACGGTTCGGCCTCGATCCTGCCGATCTCGTGGATGTACATCACCATGATGGGCCAGCAAGGCCTGCGCAAGGCAACGCAAGTCGCCCTGCTCAACGCCAACTACATCGCCAAGCGGCTGGTGCCGCACTACCCGACTCTTTACACCGGCCGTAACGGCCTGGTGGCGCACGAGTGCATCCTCGACCTGCGCCCGCTCAAGGACGCCACCGGCATCGGTGCCGAGGACGTGGCCAAGCGCCTGATCGACTTCGGCTTCCACGCGCCGACCTTGAGCTTCCCGGTGGCCGGCACGCTGATGGTCGAGCCGACCGAGAGCGAATCGCAGCACGAACTGGATCGCTTCATCGACGCGATGATCCAGATCCGCGACGAGATCCGCGCGATCGAAGACGGCAAGCTCGACCGCGAGGACAACCCGCTGAAGAACGCTCCGCACACCGCCACCATGGTCAGCGGCAGCGAATGGACCCACGCCTACCCGCGTGAGCTGGCCGCCTTCCCGCTGCCCAGCCTGAAGCTGCAGAAATACTGGTCGCCGGTGGCGCGCGTCGACAACGTCTACGGCGACAAGAACATCATGTGTGCGTGCATCCCGGTGGATGCATACAAGGAAGAAGCCGAGGTTTAAGACGCTGCGGCAGATGGCTGGATCGATACGAAGAGGCCTCGCGAATGCGGGGCCTCTTGCTTAGCAAAGGACGAATCAGCGCAGCAACGGCTTCGGCTTGGCACGCTTTGCGTCGTACATCGACTGGTCCGCCTTGTCGAGCAGATGGTTGAGTTCCTCGCCATCATCCGGGTAGATCGCCAGACCGATGCTTGCGCCCAGCGAAATGGACTTCCATTCGAACTCGAAGGGTTGCCCGATCTGTTCCGCCAGGCGTTCGACATGGTTCCTGGCACCATCACGGCCGTCGATGCTGGACAGGATCACGCCAAATTCGTCACCACCCACGCGGGCCACCGTATCCGCTGCGCGACTGGCATCCTTGATCCGTGTCGCCAGTTCCCGAATCGCGGCATCGCCAGCGCGGTGACCCAGCTGGTCGTTGATCGGCTTCAAGCCATCCATGTCGACATTGAGCAAACCGAATGGCGCGTACCCGCGCTGTGCCTCGGCGAGCCGATGACGCAGGCGTTCGTAGAACAGGGAGCGGTTCGGCAAGCCAGTGAGCGCGTCATGGGTTGCCTGGAATAACAGCTCGCTTTCCTCGTACTTGGCTGCATGGAACATTGCCGCAGCGATCACTTCGGACATCAGCTCCAGAATCTTCACATCGCCGTCGTCGAACGCGCCGGGCTTGTCGGACAGCACTTTCAACACACCGACCACGGCTTCGTGATGGCGCAAGGGCATCACCACCATCGAGCGCAAACCAATCAGGCGGCAAGCCTCGCGATTGACCCTGTCGTCGGTCTCCGAATCCGTGCAGGACAGCGCACGCGCATCCTCGATGCATTGCCCCGACAGGCTCATGGCACGCTGCAGGCGCAGGCCCAGATGCGGGCTGGCTACGCCCGAAGCTGCCCGGTAGACCAGCTCTCCATCCTCGGCCAGCTCCACCACCGCACCGGTCGCCGAAGTAAGCTGCTGCGTCCGCTCGGCAACCAGCGCCATCACGGCACCCAGATCCAGACCCAGCTTGGCAATCTCGGTCTGCGTCCTGATCACCTCAAGTAGCCGGTCCCCGTTCCAACTGAACTGTTGCGTGTTCATTGGCCCTGCCTTTGACGATATCCGGGTGGCATCACTCCGCGCCAAGTACATGCAGCCGATCCAGACGTGACCCCGCTGCCGGTGACCACATCATCAAGCGTAGATACGCTCGGGAGCAATACCAGCCAGACCGGCGCCGCCATCGCATTGATCACTCCAGCCTGGCGTGGCTAATTACTGGAAACAATCCTGTTTCTCCCCTGCTGCTTGGCCTGATACAACCGCTTGTCCACCGTCTCGATAAACGGCAGCGGCGCATCGCCATGAGACGGAATGGTGGTGCTCACACCCAGGCTGACGGTCAGCGCCGGGCCGATTTCAGAGCGATCATGCGGAATCCGTTCCTGCGCAATCAGCTCGCGACAGCGTTCGGCCACTTTCAGTGCAGCATTCTCATCGGTTTCGGGCAACACCAGCACAAACTCCTCGCCGCCAAAACGGGCAACGAAATCGCGTGCCCGCGTGGCTGCCGTGCCCAGGAGTCGGGCCACCATCTTCAGACACTGATCCCCTTCGAGATGCCCGTAGTGGTCGTTGTACTGCTTGAAATAATCGATATCGAGCATGACCAGCGACAGCGGTTGCCTGTTGCGCCGCGCGTTGTCCCACTCGATTTCCATGATCGCATCGAACCTTCGCCGGTTGGCGACGCCGGTGAGGCCGTCCTTGTAGGACAGCTCTTCCAGTTCCTTCTGCAGACCGAGCAATTTCTCCTCGGTGCGCTTGCGCTCGCTGATATCGAACATGAAGCCGATCAGCGAATCGACCGAACCATCCGCATTACGCACTACATGCACCACGTCGCGGATCCACACGTAGTCGCCGTTCTTGCACAACGCGCGGTAATCGGCTTCGTGATCGATGCCTGCCTTCGATTGCGCAACGCAGAAATCCACCGCCCATGTCCGCTCTTCCGGGTGCATGCGATCGATCCAGTCCTGCACGCTGGCCCAGCTGGAAGGTTCCCAGCCAAGCAGGGTCTCGATCTGGGGTCCGATGTAGGCAAATGTCATGGTGGCCCAATCGATCTTCCAGGGGATGGCCCGGGTCGACTCCAGCAGGGTCCTGTAGACATCGCCATCGGACTCCACTCTTTTTTCGATATCAGCCATCGCTTTCGATCCCGCTCATGTTGGAAAAGCGGTCACGGGAGCCGGCTAATGCCTGCAAGAGTGCGGCTCCCGTGGCTGCATGACGTCACTTCCATCCCTTCCCGGGCAAGCGGAAGGTGTGAAGCTACGTCCTTCCTCCGGATCGTACAGGTGCATGCAATGGTTATGCCCATTCCGGCCATCCGCTCAGTCATGACGGATAGCGAACAGGCAGGCCAGCCTGGATGTCGACGCTGCCCACACAACCGGGGCTAGCGAAACCCCGCACACGTCAAGCCGGACAGGACAGGCCGCGGCAGGAATCGCCGCTCAGACGACTGGAAACATCACTTCACCGGATGCGGCGGATTCGTTGCGGGCGTGGTCACCTGCTGCAACGCACCTACACTTACGTGCCCGGACCAGCCATCGAAGACGATCGCAGCCTGCTTGTCGATCGCGTTGACCATGGTCTGCATCGGCAGGCATTGCTGGGGATCGGGCGCCGAATCTATCGGCATGATGCCCTCCATGCAGTAATTGCTCTCACCGGCATTCATCCGTGCAAGCTGGGCCATGCCTTGCGCATAGCGCTTCTCGGCACGTACTGCCGCGGTGGCATCGGCATAGGTCGGGCGAAGTTTCGCCAGCAGCGATTCGGCAGCCTGCCGTTCGCCCGCCGTGGCACTGGTGTATGCCGACTGGTAAACCTGTTTGAAACTGGACTGTGGCCGTTCCGCCGCCAGCGTCAGCCATGCCAGCGCCAGCGGGCGGTTCACCGGCTGGTGATCGCCATCAAGCGCCATGATGCCAAGTACGTACTGCGCCGGCTTGCTGCCCCAGCTGGCCGCATCCAGGAAAAATTTCTGCGCATAGCTGTAGTGCTGTTCGCCATAGCTCTGCGTGGCCAGGCAATAGAAATAGTCGCTGGGAAGGAAACGCTCCTCCCCAATCGCACACTTCGTCGACGCCAGGTCGGCATCGCTTGGTGCCGTATCCGCACTCTTGGGTGCCGGGGTTCCATCGGTTGCCGCAGCAGCCATCAGAGGCACCCCGAAAATACCTGCCAGCAGCGCAGGCAGCAGCAGCGTCCGCGCAGATTTACCAAACAAGCCGTACATGCGCATTTCCCTTGAAAAATTCGATCGATCAGTCCGTCCAGCCTCCATAGTAACGCCGACAGCCCCGCCTGGATGACAGCACGTACGACCACACAGGTCCGGTGCGGCGTATCAGCATCCGCCGGTAGATACGCCGAAGCGCATGGTGTGCGCACACCATGCGCTTCGGCAATTGGCTTACGACTTGGTCCAGGGCGTACCGCCCGCATAGTCGGCGCTGAGTGTGGTGTTCAGCTGGGTCAGGATGGTGGCGTTGGTGGTGACCAGCCCGAGTTCCCGGTTCTCCGTCAGCGAGGCCGAGGAGAAGTTCTCCGAGCCCACGAAAGCCTTCGCGGTCGAGGTGCCGTAATCGGCCACGATCACCTTGGCGTGGACGTAAAAGCCCGTGGTCGTATCCGGATAGGTGCTGATTTTCACACCGGCTTTCGTGAGAGCCTCGAATTCGCTCTCGTAGTCGTTGTCGTCGTTGGTCATGCACACCGTCACCTTGACGCCACGCTTGGCCGCATTCTCCAGCGCAGTGACGATGGTGCTGTAGCTCATCTCCTCGTTCTCGATCAGCAGGCTGCCCTTCGCCCCATTGATCAGATTGACCAGATCGGTCTTGGAGACGGTCGGGCTCCAGACCAGGTCGTCACCGACCGGCGGCGTGATCGTCTGTGACTTGAAGTCGGCGTTGAACGTGCTTTCGATCGCGGCGACATCGGCTGCATCGTTCTCGATCACCGCGAAGTCGCGGGTGGTGCTGTAATAGCGGCTGGTCAGGTTGAGCGTCATCACCGCACTGGTGGTGCCGTCGATGGTGATGGTCTTCTGATGGGTGGCAGCATATTTGGTCCATGCCCAGACCACGCTCACGCCGCAGCCCTTAAGCTGCGTGTAGGCCGCCGTGTTGTTACTTTTCTCGAGGTTCTGATCGAGGATCACGCGCACCGCGATGCCGCTTTCGGCGGCGGTGCAAAGCAGGCCCGAAGCCTGCGTATCGACCAGCTCATACATGGTCATGTCGATGCTGGACTTGGCCGACTTGATCAGGTTGTAGATGGGCGTGAGGCCCTGATCCGGTTCGATCACCAGCGTCTGGGTGACGGTGGTGGCTTGGCTGCCTGCATCGGCGAGAGTCTGTGCAGAAACACCAGCACAGCCGGCACAGAATACAGAGGCGAAAAGTGCTGCCTTGACGGCAACGGATAACCCGCAACGATCTTTCATGTTTAAGTCCTTTTGATTGGATAAGAATTGAGACGCGTGTCCATGCGGTTCGTGGTCACCGCCCTCCATGGGCGGATGCCGGCTGTCCAACCAATCCAGTGCTCCCCTGCAGCAGGCGCGTAACGCCACAGCCGTGCGCGATTGGAGCTTGACTATGTGACGCTGCTCTTTCCGTTAATCAGTGCATGTTCCTGCGTTCAGAAATCGTACAGGCTGAAACCACGGCGCTCGTTCGCCAGTGCTACCGTCCACGCATGCCCGCCCGCCGCCTGCTCCTGCTCGCCGCCTTGTCGATGCCGCTGTTGGCAGCCGCCGGTGACGCACCCATCGCCACGGGCTTGCAACGCGATGTGATTTTCACCGGCTACTCGCCACTGTCACGCAGCAGCGAACTGGTGCGGCGACTGCTGAGCCCGCTGAACGCGCTGCGCATCAGCCAGGAGTCGATGCGACCAGGCCACGCCATACGCGAGCAACCGCTCGATCTCGCGCACGAGAAATTCGCCGTCTACCTGCCCTCTCATGCACCGCCGCACGGCTATGCCCTGCTGGTGTTCGTGCCGCCATGGCCGCAGGCCGTCGTGCCGCCGGTGTGGACATCGCCCCTGGATCGCCACGACATGATCTACGTCAGCGCCGCGAACTCCGGCAATGACGCCGATGTGCTGGACCGGCGCGTGCCGCTGGCCTTGCTGGCGGCCTACAACATCATGCAGAAATATCCGGTCGATCCGCAGCGCATCTACATCGGCGGTTTCTCCGGCGGTTCGCGGGTGGCCGAGCGCATCGCGCTGGGCTATCCGGATCTGTTCCGCGGAGCGCTGCTGCTTGCCGGCAGTGACCCGATCGGCAGCGCACAGCATTCGCTGCCGCCGGCACCCCTGTTCCGGCAATTCCAGGACGCCATGCGACTGGTCTATCTCACCGGTCGGAATGATGAAGACCACCTCGACATGGATACCCGCAGCCAGCAGTCCATGCGCGAATGGTGCGTCTTCCACCTGGATACCGTGTCGGCGCCCTGGTCCGGACATGAGGTGGTCGCACCCGGGCCGCTGAATCACGCGCTGGATTTGCTGGACAAGCCCGTGCAGCCCGATCCGGGCAAGGTCACCGATTGCCGCGCGCATATCGACCAGACACTGGCCACCCAACTGCAACAAGTGGAAGACCTGCTGGCCAACGGCAAGCCCGATGCAGCGCGCTTGCTGCTGAACAAGATCGACCTGCATTACGGCGGACTGGCGGCGCCACACAGCTCCAAGCTGGCGGAAAAGCTCGCCACGCGACCCTGACCATCCACGTCTCATGCGCCGCCCGGTCAACCGCAGACAATCGCGCTATATTCAACGACGCAAGGCGCCATTGCGGGATCGAGGCAACTTGCAAGATCGAGGAAGCAGTCCGCCTAACTGCAGCGTATTGCCGTTCGTACCATGCGTCCTGTGCCCAGGATATCGGGCCCCAATAGATCGTCTGGGAGGAACCGTGATCGACTGGATCGAATATGCAAAGGTCGCCGGCGCCTTCGTCGGTGCCTGTGGCATCGCTACCATGGCGAAGCTCTATCACGACAAGGTCGTGACCGGAAAGGACACCGAGCTGGCGATCAAGGACGCCGAAATCACACGCCTGCGGGCCGATGTGTTGAAGGCAGAATCCCATGCGCAGACTGCCGCTGACGCTGACGTTCCCGCGCACCGGGACCTGCTGAAGCTGCGCACACAGCTCACCGGCATGATCGAGCAACTGGCCGGCACGCTGCATGCACAGGCCGCCTCCATCTACATCCCGGTGTTCAATGCGGGCGATGAAAAGGCCGAGTCCCCGCGCAGCTTCGCATTCGTCGCCGCCTTCAACATCGATCCGGGTGCCACCGCCGCCATCCTCAAGATGAAACTGGTCGAGACATGGACCGTGGTTGGCGAATGCTGGGACAAGGCAACCCTGATCGGCAGCAACAAGCTGCAGGCCAATGTCCGCCACGTCGCTTCGTATGACAAACAGTCCGGATTTGTGCCGGTCCACACGCTGGCCTCACCCGTGCACTGGCAGGGGCGACAGATCGGCGTCGTGCAGGTCTTCAACAAGACCCTGCCAGGGAGCGTCTACGACATCGACGAACTTGGCTTCCAGAGCGACGACCGCAAGCATCTGCAGGAAGCCATCCACGAAACCAGCGACACCGGCATGGCAGGCAGACTGCATTATTTCCAGTCCAGCCCGAATGCCTTGCGCATACTGGGGCTGCAGGACGAGCTGAATCTCGAAAATGCCGTGATCATGTATGTCGACCTGACACACTCCTCAGCTCTGTTCAGCGAAGTGCCCTTGGTCGACGCGGCCCGGATGATTAACCGCTTCAGCCAGTACATCTACGGGCGAACCAATCTGTATTCCGGCATCGTCGAGAAATTCAATGGCGACGGCACACTGATCCGGTTCCATTACGTCGGCTTCGATTCCCGCATTCAGACGAGCAATCCGGTGCTGCGGGCCATATGCACCGGGGCGGATATGATCAGTGAGTTCAGGGACTTCAAGACCCAGCGCTGGCAGGGTCTCGCAGCAGATACCGCCGACGCGATCAAGCTGCGCGTCACGATTGCGCTGGGCCCGGTCATATCGACCAACATGGGACCACAACAAATCCAGGTACCCACCGTCATGGGACAGTGCGTCAACCGTTCGGCGAAGATGATCGCGTATGCACCACGCGATCGGGATGTCATGCTGATCGACGACAACGTGAGCAAGGCGTTGAAGCAGATCGACGAACGTTATGCTGCTGCCTTGTCCGAGTTCGCCGATTGGTCCGACAGCAGCGCGCTGCAGGCTCCGAGCCTTGCCGGCCACCAGTATTTCGAGGCGGCAGTGGAGCCTTTCAGGCTCGCCGCCATGGAATTTCGACAGACCCGCATCGGCAGCCCCCGTAACAGCGCAGAGCGCTAATCCGCTGCACTCGTGGCCTGCATCCGGCAAGCTTCGATACGCCACGACAGCCACGAGAACAGCAAGGACCGCGCCCATTCCGGCATTCTTCTCGCCTGTCACGCTTCTGTCGCGACTCTCGTCTAGCTTGGGTCCAGACCAACCGACGAGACGATGCCGATGTCATCCGATGCCGCTGCCATTGCGACTCCGGGCCGTAGCTCCGGTCGCCTGTTCGCCATCATCTTCGGGCTGATCCTGCTGATCGGTGGCAGCTACGCCGCCGTGCACCTCATGCAGGATCTGGCCGTCGTCAAATCCGGTAACGCGGCGCCGTATATCCTGCTCGGCGTGGCCTTGCTGATCGCGCTCGGCTTCGAATTCGTCAACGGCTTCCACGACACCGCCAATGCGGTGGCCACGGTGATCTATACGCACTCGATGCCGCCCAACCTGGCGGTGATCTGGTCGGGCGCGTTCAACTTTCTCGGCGTGCTGACTTCATCCGGCGCAGTCGCCTTCACCATCGTGGCGCTGCTGCCGGTGGAGCTGATCCTGCAGGTAGGCAGCCAGGCCGGTTTCGCGATGGTGTTCGCGCTGTTGATCGCGGCGATCCTGTGGAACTTGGGCACCTGGTATTTCGGGCTGCCGAATTCGTCCTCGCATACCCTGATCGGCTCGATCATCGGCGTGGGCCTGGCGAACCAGCTGATGTCCACCGCCAGCGGCACCAGTGGCGTGAACTGGGACGCCGCGATGGGCGTGTTCAGGGGCCTGGTCTTTTCGCCGATCGCCGGCTTCCTGCTGGCCGGTCTGCTGATGGTGATACTGAAGGCGGTAGTGAAGATCCCTGCCCTGTATCGCGCGCCGGAAGGCAACAAGCCGCCGCCGTGGCCGATCCGTGCACTGCTGGTGTTGACCTGCACCGGCGTGAGCTTCAGCCATGGCTCCAACGACGGCCAGAAAGGCATGGGCCTGATCATGCTGATCCTGATCGGCACCGTGCCGACCGCCTACGCATTGAACGGTGCAGTGACCGGCAACCAGGTGAAGACCTTCCACCAGGTATCCGCGGAAGCACAACAGGTGCTGGCCAGCCTCGGCAACGGCGTGAGCGTCACTGCCGATCCGCGCAAGACCGTCACCGCCGCCGTGCAACAACAGGCATTCCTGCCCGGCACCGCGCCAGCGCTTTCCGCGCTGATGGCGTCGATCGACAAGCAGCTGGGTGACCGCACCTCGCTCAAGGCGGTGCCGCAGGATCAGATGGGCAACGTCCGTAACGATATCTACCTCGCCGATGCCGCGATCCCGCTGGTGCTGAAGCAGCCCGGTCTCACTTCGCAACAGACCGCCACGCTCACCTCATGGCGCGGCCTCGGCACGCAGGCGACGCAGTTCATTCCACCATGGGTGAAGGTCGCGGTGGCGCTGGCCCTCGGCCTGGGCACGATGGTCGGCTGGAAGCGCATCGTGGTGACCGTCGGCGAGCGCATCGGCAAGGAACATCTGACTTATGCCCAAGGCGCCTCCGCCGAACTGGTGGCGATGGTGTTGATCCAGGCCGCCGATATGTATCACCTGCCGGTCAGCACCACCCACGTACTCACCTCCGGCGTCGCCGGCACCATGGCCGCGAATGGCTCGGGCCTGCAATGGAGCACGGTGCGTAGCCTGTTGATGGCGTGGGTGCTGACGCTACCCGCCTCGATCCTGCTTGCGGGCTCGTTGTTCGTGGTGTTCCGGCACATCTTCTGAAGAAAGACTGTCGAAGAGCCCGGCACTTACTCTTCTGGTGCCGGCTTCATTTTCTCCAGCACTTCTTCCAGATCGGTGATCACCGTTTCCAGTGCCTCATGCAGCTGCCCCTGCCGATCCATCAGGTCGGCAATCTTGTCGGCCAGCTTCAGCTTGGACAACTCGCCGTCGAACAACAGCCATTCCGCCGTCAGCGTTTCCACGTTGTTCTTGGAGTAATGCCGCATCTCCTTGAGCTGCGCCACCGTATCGCCGATATGGTCGGCGGGGGTCTTCTTGACATGTTCGTCGGACATGGTGGTTCCTCGTGGCGAAATGTAGCTATTCGCTCGAACCGTAACGCCAAGAACGCGAAGCTGAGGTCAATACCCTCTATCAGTAATCCCAGTGCTCATTGCGCACCGGCAGGCGATTGAGCATGTCGCGGCAATCACGCCAGTGGGGCATCAGTTTGTTCATCAACGCGATGAATCGATCGTTGTGGGTCGGCTCGCGCAGATGTACGAGTTCGTGAACGACGATGTATTCGAGGCACTCGGGCGGCTTTTTGGCCAGTTCGGTATTGAGCCGGATATTCCGAGCTGTTGGGTTACAGCTGCCCCACTTCGTTTTCATGTGCTGCACGTAAAAGTGTTCGGCCCATGCGCCAACGATCGGTTCCCACTTTGCCAGCAACGCCGGCACGGCAAGCTTCAAGTTGCTGCGGTACCAGTCAGCCAGAAGCACTTCACGCTTTTTCACGCTCGTGCCGGGACGAACCTGCAGCCGCAGGTGCCTGTGCATCAGATGAACCGAAGGCCGTGCTTCCACCTCGACGATTTGCAGCAAGTAACGCCGCCCCCAGACATAGTGGCTTTCACGCTCAAGGTATTCGCGCGGCGTTTCCCGCTCTTGCGCAAGCAGCTTCTTCTGTTGCTGTCTGACCCGCCTCGGTCTTCACCGGCACGCCATAGCGCACGTAGGTCAATGGCTGTCGGCAAATCGGCCGGATCTGCTGATTTGCGCTACATAAAAAAGAAGCCCCGCAATGCGGGGCTTTTTGTGGTGACGGCTAGAGCAGCAAGGTCGGGATGGATGATCGGTTTCGTTGTTGAAGTGCGATTCCCGCCTTCGCGGGAATGACGGCTCGTTAGGGTGACGGCTCGTGGGGATGACGGCTCGTTGGGATGTGCCCTCGTCCTCCTACTGCTGCTACCAATCAAGCAAACGGATCATCCAGCACGATGGTGTCATCACGATCCGCGCCGGTGGCGACCAACGCCAGACGACAGCCGGAGAGCTCTTCCACCGCGCGCAGGTAGGCGCGTGCCGCGGGCGGCAACTTGTTCCACTCGCGGATGCCGGCGGTGGACTCTTCCCAGCCGGGGAATTCCAGGTAGACCGGCTTGCACTCGTCCCAGCCGTCGGCGTCGAGCGGGGCCAGTTCGCGGCGCTTGCCGCGGTATTCGTAGGCGATGCAGACCTTGATGGTTTCCAGGCCGTCGAGCACGTCGAGCTTGGTGATGGCCAGGCCGTTGATGCCGTTGATCTGGGTGGCGCGCTTGAGCGCGACCAGGTCGATCCAGCCGCAACGGCGCGGCCGGCCGGTGCTGGCGCCGAACTCGTTGCCGACCTTGCGCAGGCGTTCGCCCATCTCGTCGTTCAATTCGGTCGGGAACGGGCCGCTGCCCACGCGCGTTGCATAGGCCTTGCAGATGCCCAGCACGTAATCGATGTCGCGCGCACCCACGCCGGTACCCGCGAGTGCGCCGCCGATGGTGGTATTGCTGGAGGTGACGTAGGGATAGGTGCCATGGTCGATGTCGAGCAGCGCGCCCTGCGCACCCTCGAACAGGATGTTGCCGCCGTCCTTGCGCACGTCGTGCAGGATGGTGGCGACGTCGTCGACCATCGGGCGGATGTACTCGCCCCAGGCCAGCGCGTCGTCCAGCACCTTCTGGTAATCGACCGGCTCGACCTTCAGCCACTGGGTGAGGATGAAGTTGTGGTAGTCGACGGCGGTTTTGATCAGCGCCGGCAGCTCGTGCGGGTACATCAGGTCGGCCACGCGCACGCTGCGGCGGGCGACCTTGTCCTCGTACGCCGGGCCGATGCCGCGGCCGGTGGTGCCGATGGCCTTGCCACCGGCAGCGATCTCGCGCGCCTTATCGACGGCGATGTGGTACGGCATGATCAGCGGCGTGGCTGGGCTGATCTTGAGGCGCGAGCGCACTTCGACGCCATTGGCCTCGAGCTCGGCGATCTCTTCCATCAGGGCGGCGGGCGACAGCACCACGCCGTTGCCGATCAGGCACAGCGCGTCATCGCGCAGGATGCCCGAGGGAATCAGGTGCAGCACGGTCTTCTTGCCCTTGATCACCAGGGTGTGGCCGGCGTTGTGGCCGCCCTGGAAACGCGCCACGGCGCTGACGCGCTCGGTCAGCAGGTCGACGATCTTGCCCTTGCCCTCGTCGCCCCACTGGGCACCAAGAATTACGACTGACTTACCCATGATCTTCTCGCTCGTTTGGGTTGGCTCCGCACGGGAGCCGGGGGAAACATCAAGCACGGCGGCACCAGGCCGCTGCGCGTATCAATGAAACAGTTGCAACAGCAGCAGCCCGACCACCATCACGCCGGCACCGTACAGGCGCAAGGTACGTGGCGGCAGTTTCAGCGCCTCGCGCACCATCGCCTGCCAGCCTTGCGGCACCGCGAACAGCAACAGCCCTTCGATCACCATCATCAGGCACAGCGCGGCAACCAACTGGTGCATCGGAACGCGCCTTAGCGCTTCGAGGCAGCCGGCTGGCTGAAGTAGTGCATGAACTCCGAATCGGGTTTCAGGATCAGCACGCCCTTGCCATCCTTGAACGATGTCTCGTATGCCTGCAGGCTGCGGTAGAACGCGAAGAACTCCGGATCCTGGTTGTAGGCCTGGGCGTAGATCTGCGCGGCCTGGGCATCTCCCTCACCACGGATCTTGGCGGCGTCGCGCTGGGCATCGGCGCGCAGCACCTGGCCCTGGCGATCGGCATCGGCCTGGATCGTCTCGGCCGATTCCTGGCCGGTGAAGCGCAGTTCGTTGGCCAGCTGCAGACGCTCGGCACGCATGCGCTTGTAGACCGATTCGCTGACCTCGTTGGGCAGGTCGATGCGCTTGATGCGCACGTCGACCACGGCGATGCCGAGGTTCTTGCGCGCGGCGGCATCGGTCTGCGTGCGTACCCGCTCGGTGATGTCCTTGCGGCCGCCGGAGATCAGGTCAGGCAGGGTGCGTGCGTTGAACTCGAAGCGCAGGCCGTCCTTGACGATCGGGGTCAGCCGCTGCGCCGCCATCAGCTGGTCGCCGCCGGTGGCGCGGTAATAGGCCGCGTTGTCGACCACGCGCCACTTCACGTAGAAGTCGACGTTGACGCTCTTCTTCTCGGAGGTGAAATAACGTTCCGGCGGCGCATCCAGCGACAGGATGCGCTTGTCGAAGTCCATCACCTGCTGGATCACCGGCAGCTTGAAGTGCAGCCCCGGCTGGTAATCGGTATGCACGATGCGGCCGAACTGCAGCAGCAGCGCGCTGTGCCCTTCGCTGACCACGAACATGCTGTTGAGGCCAAGCAGGATGACGATGGCGGCGATGATGACGGAGGTGAGCTTCATCATGGCTGCGTCCCCTTGTCGGCTGCATTGTTACTGGCAGGTGCCGGCGTGACCGCGCCCGCCGTGACGGTGCCGGCATCCGGTGCCGCTGCTGCTGCCTGCGCTGGCGGCAGATTGATGATGTTGCGGCCGTCGGAGCCGTCGATCACCTTGGGATTGTTCGCCATCACCTGTTCCATGGTTTCCAGCCACAGGCGTTTGCGCGTCACTTCGGGCGCCGCCTTGTACTGGGTCAACAGCAGGTTGAAGCGCGCGATGTCGCCCTGGGCGCGGGCAATTCGTTCGGCCTGGTAGCCGGAAGCCTCGGCTGCGATGCGCGCGGCGTCGCCACGCGCCACCGGCACCACCTTGCTGGCATAGGCCAGGGCACCGTTCTCGATGCTCTGCTTGTCCTCGCGGGCGTTGTTGACGTCGTCGAAGGCGTCCTTCACCTCGTTCGGCGGGGACACGTTCTGGAAGCTGACCTCGGTGACGCGCAGGCCGGAGTCGTAGCCGTCCAGCGTCTTCTGCAGGGTGGTTTGCGCCTCGCTGACCAGGCTGGCGCCGGCGGCGGACAGGATCTGGTCCATGTCGCTGCTGCCGATCACCGAGCGCACGGCGGCCTCGGCGGCAGCGCCGATGGTGCCGTCCGGATCATTCAGCGAGAACAGGTATTTGCGCGAATCGTCCACCTGGTACTGCACGGTGAAGTCGATGGTGATGATGTTCTCGTCGCGGGTCAGCATGGCCACCTTGTCGGTGACCGAGCGGATTCGCGTGGACTCGACCTTGGTGACTGACTCGAACGGCTGCGGCAGCTTCAGGTGGAAGCCCGGCGTCAGCGTGCGCGAGTACTCGCCGAAGCGCAGCACCACGCCGGTCTGGCGCGCGCCGATGATGGTGTAGCAGCTGAGCAGCAGGCCGACCACGAGCACCAGCAACACGGCCGCCAGGATGCTGCCCGGACCCTGCCTGAGCCTGCTCGTGGCGCTACGGATGGTGTTGAGCAACTCGTCCAGCGGCGATTTGCCGGACGGACGCTTCCTGTTCCACGGATCGTTCTGCCCGTTCTTGCCGGGTTCATTCCATGCCACTGTCAGTCTCCTTGAGGCCGTCGGGAGGCCGGCAACCACGGCCGGAACACACGTTGAACGGAGTAACCCATGAGGGATGGGACCAAAGCTTGTTGAAGCACCGTGCGACCCCGTCAGGTAGCCGCACAAACACCGGGCATTCTAGCAGAGCAAGCTGGCGTCGTCCGCTGTGCCACGACGCTATTCCGCCGGGGCCAGCAGCTCACGCAACAGCAGGGTCTCGGCCGCATTGCCGCCACTGAGTGGCGCGATCACGCTGCGCGGTGCGTCGATGCGCAGCTGCCAGCCGTGTTCGTCCACCGTTTCACCGGTGATCGCGCCAGCCGCCTTCAGCCGCGCATGCAGGCGCCCGGCCGACAGTGGCAACTGCAGCGCCGACTGCACGCGCTCGCCGCCGAGCAGTTCACCCAGCGCCTGACGCAGCAGCTCGAGGCCGACGCCGGTGGCGGCAGACAGCCAGACCCGCACGGGTTTGCCGGCGGCATCGCGGTCGATGCGCGGCTCGGCACCGGCCAGGTCGATCTTGTTCATGATGTGCAGCTGCGGCACGTCGCCGGCGTCGATCTCTTCCAGCACGTTGTCGACGACGCGATGCAGCCGTTCGCGCTCCTCGTCGGCGGCATCGCTGACGTGCAGCAGCAGGTCGGCATCGCGTGCCTCGGCCAGGGTGGCGCGGAACGCGGCAACCAGGTCATGCGGCAGCTCGCGGATGAAGCCGACGGTGTCGGCCAGCACTGCCGGGCCGCAGCTCAGGTCTTCCAGCTTGCGCACGGTGGGATCGAGCGTGGCGAACAGCAGGTCGGCGGTGAACACCTCGCCGGTGGTCAACGCATTGAACAGGGTCGACTTGCCGGCATTGGTGTAGCCGACCAGGGCCACGCGTGGCACCGTGTTGCGCAGCCGCGCACGCCGCTGCTGGCCGCGCTGGGTCTGCACCTTTTCCAGCCGCTTGGTGAGCATCTTGACCCGCTCGGCGAGCAGGCGGCGATCCAGCTCCAGCTGGGTTTCGCCCGGGCCACGGTTGCCGATCATGCCGCCGCGCTGGGCGTCCAGATGGGTCCAGCCACGCACCAGCCGGGTGGCGATGTGCTTGAGCTGGGCCAGCTCCACTTCCAGCTTGCCTTCGTGCGAACGTGCGCGCTGGGCGAAGATGTCCAGGATCAGCCCGGCGCGATCGACCACGCGGATGCCCAGATGCTTCTCGAGGTTGCGCTCCTGCACCGGGGTGAGCACGTGGTCGACCAGCACCAGGTCGGCCTCCAGCGCACGCGCCGCCTCGGCGACCTCGTTGGCCTTGCCGGTGCCGATGTAATAACGCGGGTTGGGGTCCTCGACGCGGGCGCTGATGACGCCCAGCACCTCGGCGCCGGCCGACTTCACCAGCTCGGCGAATTCCTCGGCGCGACGCGCCGTATCGCCTTCGCCGCGGGAATGCGGCAAAACCAGCACGGCGCGGTCGCCTTTCTTTTGTCTGTCGAACACGAGTGGGAGTGATCCTTCAGGAGCAGACCCACGTCATGCGGGCAGTTACCCCATCAATCAAGCGTCCGCGTCATTCGAGGCGGCTACCGGGTCGACATGGCCATCGTGGCCTTCATGGCCGTCGTGGCCATTGCCGATACGCACATTGCGGCTGGGCACCACGGTGGAGATGGCGTGCTTGTAGACCATCTGGCTGACCTGATTGCGCAGCAGCACCACAAACTGGTCGAACGATTCGACCGTCCCCTGCAACTTGATGCCGTTGACCAGATAGATGGCGACCGGCACGCGTTCGCGCCGAAGCGCATTCAAAAACGGATCCTGCAACGATTGTCCCTTGGACATTTCTTGTTCTCCCCTTGCAACGGACAGGCCCGGGAAAAAACGCCGAAGGCGCCCCGGCCCAACTCATCGGAGATGTTAGCTGTTTTCAAACGCTTGATGAAAGGGGATTTTTGCGCGTTGGCGGCGCACTGGATCACGCTGTCGGCGCGATGTCGTGCGCCGATTCGTCCGAAGCACCCAGAAACAGCTGTACGGCATCGACTGCACGATCCAGCAAATCGGGGCGGTCCGGATCAAACAGACGCGCGCCGACGTCGCTGCGCAGCCAGGTGATCTGCCGTTTGGCCAGCTGGCGGGTGGCGAAGATGCCGCGATCGCGGAACTCGCCGGACGTCGAATCGCCATCCAGATACTCCCACGCTTGCCGATAACCGACCGCACGGATCGCCGGCAACTCGGCATGCAGGTCGCCGCGGGCGCGCAAGGCATGCACCTCTTCGAGGAAGCCGGTCGCCAGCATCGCATCGAAACGCTGGGCGATGCGTTCGTGCAGCCGACTGCGACCCGCCGGCAGCAGGGCCAGCTTGAGTACGCGCCACGGGAAGTGTGCGCTGCTGCCGCCACGTTGCAGTTCGGACAGCGGTCGGCCGGTCAGTTCGATCACTTCCAGCGCGCGCTGCAGGCGCTGTGCATCGTTGCAGCCGATGCGTGCCGCAGCGACCGGATCCAGCTTCAGCAATCGTGCATGCTGCGCCGGCCAGCCGACTTGTTCCGCCTCTGCGGAAAGTCGTGCCCGGATGGCGGGATCGGCTTCCGGCAAATCGGACAGCCCTTGCTGCAGTGCGCGGAAATACAGCCCGGTGCCACCAACCAGCAGCGGCACCCTGCCCCGCACGCTGATCTGCTGCATCACCGGCAGCGCGTTGGCCCGAAAGTCCGCCGCCGAATACGGCTGCGCCGGATCGCGGATATCGACCAGCGCATGCGGATAACGCGCCAGTGTCGCCGCATCCGGCTTGGCCGTGCCGATATCCATGCCGCGATAGACCAGCGCCGAATCCACGCTGACCAAGTCCAGCGGGAAGCGTTCGCTCAGTTCGCATGCGAGCGCCGTCTTGCCCGAAGCAGTCGGGCCCATCAGGAAAATGGCGAGAGGGCGCTGGTCGACAGGCATGCCTCCATTGTAACGGGCATGGCTGTTCGCAGCCGGCGTCAACCGCCATGGTCAACGATGCGTTCAATGCAGGCAGTTTCTTTTGTACCGGGCGACGAAGACCGCACCCGCAGCCCCCGACCGATCATCAGAACCCTCCCGCATGACATTCCCGAAATCGCTTTGCCTGCTGCTGGCCACATCCTTTGCCGTGGCCACCTTCGCTCGCGCAGCCAGTCCCTCTGCGGACTTCAGCGGGATATGGCGCCTGAACGATCAACAAAGCGACAGTCCATCCGATATCGCCGCACGCCTGCGCGCGGAACGAAAACGCGAGCAACCCGTGCAGCAGCCGGCCAGTGCGGCTTCGACAGCTACACCGGCCAGTCAGACATCAGGTCACGGCGGCCACGGCGGCAATCACGGCATGGGCGGCGGTGGCATGGGCGGTGGTCATGGCCACGGCGGTGGCCGGGGACAGAACAAGACTGCGACCACTGACAACGGCACTCCTCCGCCGGACGATCCGCCGCCGTTGCTCGCCAACGATTCAATGATGAACGTGCAGCAGGATGCCAAGGGCATCCGTGTGGTGCTTGGCGACAAGGATCAACTGGACAGTCGGCTCGACGGCTTCGCCCGGCAGTCGCTCAACGGCGGTGCGATGGTGCAGAGCCAACTGACTGCAACGGGCATGCAGATAACGATGCGGTTCGATGGCGATGTCCGGTTGCAGCAGGACTGGGTGCAGTCGCCAGACGGTCACCATCTGACTGTCATCGAAACGTGGACCACGCCGGCGGTGCAACAGCCGATCGTGTTCAAGCGAAGCTACGACCGGCTGGATATCTGAAGAAGCAAAACCTCAAATAACCAATCATGGCAGTCATCCCGGCAAACGCGAGATTCGGAGGCTTTCGGGATTCATCGACCAAGCCATACAAAACAAAGGCCCGCGTCGATGACGCAGGCCTTTGCGGTTTCGCGAGCTGCCGCCTTACTTTGCCGGTACGCCCATTTCCTTGAGCAGATTGTCAGCGTGGTCGAGATGGTGCATCACCCACAGCATGTAGCGCACGTCGACCTGGATTGAACGGTTGAGCGCCGGGTTGAACAGCCAGTCGCCGCTCACCGATTCCCAGTTGCCGTCGAACGCCAGGCCAACCAGCTGGCCATTGGCGTCCATCGCGGGCGAACCGGAGTTGCCGCCGGTGATGTCCAGATCGGCGAGGAAGTCGACCGGCAGCGTGCCCTGCTTCTTGCTGGCATAGCCGTCGAACGCCTTCGCCTTGATCGCGGCAATCTCGGCCTTCGGCGCATCGAACGGCTCCACACCGGTGTCCTTCTCGACGATGCCCTGCACCGTGGTGAACGGCGAGTAGCTGACGCCATCACGCGGCGCCACGCCCTGCACGTTGCCGAAGGTGACGCGCAGCGAGCTGTTCGCATCGGGATAGATCGGCAGGTGTTGCGAATCCTTCCACGCGATCATCGCCTGCATGTAGCGCGGACGCAGCTTGCCCATCTCGCCGGCACGTGCATCGTTTTCGTCTTCCAGCTTCTGCAGCTGCGGCTGCACCGCGCGGGCGAGCTTGAACATGCTGTCGTTGCTGGCGTCGATCGCCTTGCTGTCGGCGTTGAACCATTTCAGGCGGTCGTCGGTATTGCCGAGCTGGCTGCCGGCATACAGCGCAGCGACCTTCTGGGTCAGTTGCACCTCGGTCTTCGCGTCACCGAGCCACGCATCCAGCGCAGGCAGGCGCTGGTCCTGTGGCAGCGTCACATAACGCTGCAGGCCGTAGACCATGAACTGCTGGTCGACCTTGGGATCGAAGCGGCGCTCCATCTGCTTGAGGCCGCCCTCGATGCGCACCCAGTCGCGCTGCTGGTAGCCGGCATCGCGCTCGAGATCGGCCTTCGGCCGTTCCTTCGCCAGATGCACCAGTCGCACCGCCGTGCTGAACATCGACGAACGGCTGACCAGGCCGATATCCAGGTTGCGCTCGCGATCCGCCTGATCGGCGGCGATCTGCTGGCGCAGCTTGCCGATGTCCGCCGCCAGCGCCGTGTTTTCCGCAGCGCCCTGTTGCTTCAGCCATGCTTCGAGCCGGGTTTCCTGCGCGCGCTTGACGTTGACCGCGTCGGCACGGCGCAGACCTTCGAGCTGACCGCCGAAGTTCTTCAGGTAGTTGTTGAGGCCGGCGACCATGCTGGCGTACTTCACCGTCACCTTCGGGTCGGCCTTGCCGGCGCTGTCGATGATGTTCAGCGTGTCCTGGTAGATCTTGATCTGGGTCGGATAGACCCAGTCGATCGAGCTCTGCACTTCGTCGGCGAGACGGTAGCGGTTGGTGCGGCCCGGATAGCCGACCACCATCACGTAATCACCGTTCTCCACGCCTTGCGGGTTCACCTTCAGCACGTGCTTCGGGTGATACGGCACGTTGTCCTTCGCATAGGTGGCCGACTTGCCGTCCTTCGAGACATAGGCACGCAGGTAGCTGAAGTCGCCGGTGTGGCGCGGCCACATCCAGTTGTCGATGTCGCCACCGAACTTGCCGATCGATTCCGGCGGCGCGTAGACCATGCGCACGTCCTTGATCTCGAGTTGCTTGATCAGCTGGTAGCTGTAGCCACCGTGGAAGCTGTAGACGTCGCAGCGGTAGCCGTCGCTTTCGCAGCCTTTCACCAGCTGCTTGATTGCCAGCTCGATCGCCTTGTAGCGCTCGGCGCCGCTCATCTGGTCGTTGAGCTTGGCGTTGACGTCCCTGGTGACGTCACGGATTTCCTCGGTGACGAACACGCGCATGTCCGGCGAACCCTGCAGCTCGTCCGCTCTGGTCTTGGCCAGGAAGCCGTCGACGATCAGGTTCTTCTGCGGCGTCGAGTTGTACTGCAGCGCACCGTAACCGCAATGGTGGTTGGTGACGATCAGGCCATCCGGCGACACGAACGACGCGGTACAGCCGCCAAGGCTGACGATCGCGCCCATCGGATAGGCGGTAAGGTCGGTCAGCGTCTTCGGATCGAGCTTCAGACCGTGCTGCTTGAGCGTGTCGGCGATCTTCGGAAGCTGGGCAGGCTGCCACATGCCTTCGACGGCATGGGCGGTACCGGCGAGGCCGGCTGTCAACGCAGCGGCAAGCAAAACGCGACGCATGAGGATCTCCTTGAGGGTCGGATACGGGCTCGTGCCGCAGTTTCTTGCGACAGGAACTGGCCTTTATGCCGCATATGCACGCGCCGCCGATAGTGACTTTAGGCATGGTCAGGCCCTTCCCGGGGCCTGTTGTCATGCCACGCGCGCCTCTTCGATGCCCGCCGCGATCCCTCTATAATTGCCGCTTCCCTGCCCGCTGCGCGGGCCAACTGATGGACTCCCCATGCCGCAGACGATGAAAGCCCTGGTCAAGCGCAAGCCCGAACAGGGCATCTGGATGGAAGAGGTGCCGCTGCCGGTGGTCGGCCCGAACGAAGTGCTGATCAAGATGGAAAAGACCGCGATCTGCGGCACCGACCTGCACATCTACAAGTGGGACGAGTGGAGCCAGCGCACGATCGTCCCTGGCCTCACCATCGGCCACGAGTTCGTCGGCCGCATCGTCGAGATCGGCCCGGGCGTGACCGGCTACAAGATCGGCGACCGCGTCTCCGCCGAAGGTCATATCGTCTGCGGCCATTGCCGCAACTGCCGCGCCGGTCGCCAGCACCTGTGCCCGAACACCATCGGCATCGGCGTGAACCGCAACGGCGCGTTCGCCGAATACATGACGATGCCGGCCTCGAACCTGTGGCCGATTCCGGACCAGATCCCGTCCGAGCTGGCCGCGTTCTTCGATCCGTACGGCAACGCCGCGCATTGCGCGCTGGAATTCGACCTGATCGGCGAGGACGTGCTGATCACCGGCGCCGGCCCGATCGGCATCATCGCAGCCGGTATCTGCAAGCACATCGGCGCGCGCAACGTGGTGGTCACCGACATCAACGACTACCGCCTGAAGCTCGCCGCCGACATGGGCGCGACGCGGGTGGTGAACGTGTCCAAGCAATCGCTCAAGGACACCGTGAAGGACCTGCACATCGAAGGCTTCGACGTGGGCCTGGAGATGAGCGGCAACCCGCGTGCGTTCGCCGACATGCTCGACTGCATGTACCACGGTGGCAAGATCGCGATGCTCGGCATCATGCCGCGCGGCGCCGGCATCGACTGGGACAAGGTGATCTTCAAGGGCCTCACCCTGCAGGGCATCTACGGCCGTCGCATGTACGAGACCTGGTACAAGATGACCCAGATGGTGCTGACCGGCTTCCCGCTGCAGAAGGTGCTCACCCATCAGATCCACATCGACGACTTCCAGAAGGGTTTCGACCTGATGGATGCCGGTACCTGCGGCAAGGTCGTCTGCTCCTGGAACTGAGTCACACGCCACGGGTTATCGCCACGCTACACTGACGCACCGGCAGGCCGACAAGGCCTGCCGATTTGGAAGTGACCGACCTTCGGCCGGGTACCGACAGTTCGCGAGGTCAAAGGAGCAGCGACGGCATGGCAAACCGCAGTCCTTCGCGCAGTGAACTGCTCGCCGCGGGACGTAAACACGCTCACGCCCTGTATCGCTCCCGCCGGCTGCGCAAGGGCGCGTTGATTATCGGCATCCTGCTGCTGGTTTTCGGCCTGCTCGGTTTCTTCGCTGCTCCGCCACTGATCCGCAGCCAGCTGCAGACTCGCCTTGGCGACATGCTGCAACGCCCAGTCAGCGTGGCGGCGGTACATCTCAACCCGTTCACGCTGAGACTCGAACTCGACCAACTGCATGTCGGCGAGCGCGATGGCAGATCGCCCTTCGTCGATATCGACCAGATCGTCGTCAACGCCTCGTGGGCCTCGATGTTTCGCATGGCGCCGGTGCTCGACGAGTTGCGCTTGCAACATCCGCAACTGCATATCACGCGAACGGCACCGCAGCAGTTCAATTTCTCCGACCTGATCGAGCGGCTTGTCGGCAAACCGGCACCACCGAATGCCGCTCCGGCACGCTTCGCGCTGTCCAACATCAGTGTGCACAACGGCGACATCGTGTTCGACGACAAGGTGCTGAACAGCAGCCACCGGATCGACCAGCTCGAACTCGGCATCCCGTTCATCGCCAACCTGCCGCACGACACGGACGTATTCGTGCAGCCACTGCTGGCGATGCAGGTAGACGGCAGCCCGTTGCGGATCGGGGGTCAGACCAAGCCGTTTGCCGACAGCCGCGAGTCGGCGATCGACTTCAACATCGATCACCTGGACCTGCCGCGCTACCTGAGCTACGTGCCGACACCCTTGCCGGTGGCGATTCCCAGCGGCCAGCTGTCCGGTCAGCTCAAGCTGGATTTCATCAATCGCCATGCCACCCAGCAGATGAAGTTGAGCGGCAACGTGCAGCTGGAAAACTTCGCGCTCGACGATCACGACGGTACGCCGATCGTCGAACTCGGTCATGTCAGTGCCACGCTGGCAGATGTGGAGCCGTTGGTGTCGCGCTATGACTTCGACGCCATCATGCTCGATCGAGCCATCGTGCATTACACGAGTCAGGCCGGTGGCCATGGCAATCTGGATGCATTGACCGGCACTGCTAAAGCACCGGGCAAGTCGACATCACCACCCACCGATCTGCGTATCGCCACACTGACTTTGCAGGGCAGCCAGATCGCCTATGCCGACCTCAGTGGTCCGACTCCGATGCGGCTGTCGCTCGACAGCCTTCAAGGCACGATCCGCGGGTTCGCGACCCGCCCCGCGCCACCGGCCAGCATTGACATGAGCGCGGGGCTTGCCGGCGGCATGCTGCATATCAGCGGCACCCTGCGCCTGAGCGAGAACCACTTCGCTGGCCAGGTTGCATTGAACGGTGTCGGGCTGCCGCCACTCGTCGCTTTGGCGCCACCGATGTTGAATGCGCAAGTCAGCCACGGCAGCCTGAATGCGAGTGGACAGCTCGTGGCCGACTGGAGCAAGACGTTCAATCTGCAACTGGATGCGAGCAAGCTCGCAGTGAACGATTTTTCACTGCAGCAGAAGAATCGCACCCCGGTGGCGTGGAAGGCGCTCAATGCCGACATCACCCATCTGGATCTGGTCAGCAGCCACGCGAGCCTGGGCAGCATCAACCTGCAAGGGTTGAAGATCGACGCCCAGCGCTATCGCAACGGACACATCGATCTCACCGACCTGGTCAAGTCATCGCCGCATCACGCCGCAAGCAAACAAGCCGCTGCGCCGGCATGGCACTGGAACATTGCGCACCTTGGCATCGATGGCAGCAGCTTTGCCTACAAGGACACGGCGGTGGCAGGCAAGGCTGGACACATCACGGTGAATGCCGACAAGTTCAGCATCGATGGCCTGTCCGACAACATGCATCAACCGCTGAAGCTGGACCTGGCCGGCGGCATCGACCAGGGCAAGTATCGCGTCACCGGTTCCGTGCGACCAGAGCCGCTCAATGCCGACCTGCATGTCACGACGACCCGGTTGAACGTGGCGCCATTGCAATCCATGGTCAAGGTGCCGCTCAACGTGCACGTCGACAGCGCGCTGCTGAGCCTGAAAGGCCGAGTGCGCTATCGCGACCACAAGCCGGAGGCTTTGCTGAGTTACCAGGGCCAGCTCACGCTGGGCCGCGTGAATGTGCTGGACAACCTCACCAACAATGATTTCCTGCGCTGGAGTTCGCTGGCTGCCACCGGCGTCAACGTACGCACCGGCGAAGGTGCCGCGCAGGTATCCGTGGGAGGCCTGGCGCTGGACAATTTCTATGCCCGCGTGATCGTCAACAGCAATGGACGTCTGAACCTGCAGGATGTGGTGGCCAGTCCGCAGACTGCGCCGGTTTCGGTGACCCAGGCCAACAACACGCCGGCTGCATCCAATGCGCCACAGGTGGCTGTCGTCAATCCGGCTGCCTCCGCTACCGCCACCGCCGCGCCCAGCCCGGCTGCCAGCAGCGCCACACCGCCAGCGGTGATCCATATCGGTCAGATCATTCTTGCGCGCGGCAATCTCAACTACACCGACAACTTCATCAAGCCCAACTACACCGCAAACATCACCCAGCTTGCGGGCAAGATCGGCGCCTTCGGTACCGCCACCGGCGGACCGCCGGCGCCGCTTACGCTGCAGGGTCAGCTCGATGACAACGCGCCGGTCAATATCGACGGCACGATCAACCCGCTGACGCCGGTTACCTTCCTGGATGTGAAAGGAAAAGCCGATGGGGTCGAGCTGACGCACCTGACACCCTATTCGAGCAAGTACACCGGCTACCCGATCATCAAGGGTCGCCTCACCATGGACGTGCATTACGCGCTCGATCAGGGCAAGTTGAATGCAGACAACCACATTTTCCTGAGCCAGCTGACCTTCGGCGATCGCGTCGAGGGCAAGGGCATCAGCCATCTGCCGGTGAAGCTGGCGGTCGCCCTGCTCAAGGATTCGCAAGGCAATATCGATGTCGATGTCCCGGTGACCGGCTCGCTCAGCGATCCGCAATTCAGCTTTGGCAGCCTGATCTGGCATGCCTTCGTCAATCTGATCGGGCGCGCGGTCACTTCCCCGTTCCGGCTGATCGCTTCGGCGATGGGCGACAGTCATCAGGATCTTGGTTATGTGGAATTCGCTTCAGGCTCGAACGTACTCGATGCGCAGGCACAGGAACGACTGGCCCAGATCGTCAAGGTCCTCACCGAGAAGCCGGCGCTCAACCTGGACGTCATCGGCAGAACGGATCCCCAGTTCGACCAGGACGGTTTGCGCAAAGTCATGACGCAGCAGCTGATCACGCATGAACTGGCCAAGGACCAGGGCGGTGACGAAAGCGATGTCTCCGTCCTGTCCAGACTCAGTCCCGATGACTACAACAAATACCTGAGCAAGGCATACAAGCATGCCAAGTTTTCCAAACCTCGCGACCTGATCGGCCTGACCAAATCGCAGCCACCGGACGTGATGGAAAAACTGCTGCAGACGAATGTGCCGGTCGATCAGGATGCCTTGCGCCATCTTGCCGAACGCCGTGCCGATGCGGTCCGCCAATGGCTGCATGGCAAGGTCGACGACAAGCGCGTGTTCGTGTCGGCACCCAAGCTGGATGCCACGGGCATCGACGACAAGGGCAAGACCACGCGGGCCGATTTCGGCCTGCATTGATGGTCGTGGTGACAGCCGCGATGGTCCCGCAGCTGTCAATGGTTTTCCATCGCGGTTGAAAGGCTCACAATGGGCGCTTTCCCCGCCAGCGGAACCCACCATGAGCTACCCCGGTCAGTCGCGCTACGCCAGCGAACTCGAGTCCATCCGCGAGCAGGGCCTGTTCAAGGCCGAGCGCATCATCACCTCGCCGCAGTCTGCCGAGATCGAGCTGGAGGGTGGCCGCAAGGTGCTGAATTTCTGCGCCAACAACTACCTCGGCCTGGCTGATCATCCCGAGGTGATCCAGGCAGCGAAGGACGCACTCGACACACACGGTTTCGGCATGGCGAGCGTGCGCTTCATTTGCGGCACGCAGGATTTGCACAAGCAACTGGAAGCGAAGATCGCCGAGTTCTTCGGCACCGAGGACACTATCCTCTACGCCGCCTGCTTCGACGCCAACGGCGGTCTGTTCGAGCCGCTGCTGGGTGAGGAGGATGCCGTGATCTCCGATGCGCTGAATCACGCCTCGATCATCGACGGCATCCGTCTGTGCAAGGCCAAGCGCTTCCGTTATGCCAACAGCGACATGTCCGACTTGGAAAAGCAGCTGCAGGCAGCCGACGCCGCCGGTGCACGTACGAAGCTGATCAGCACCGATGGCGCGTTCTCGATGGATGGCTTCATTGCCAAACTCGACCAGATCACTGCGCTGGCCGCCAAGTACAAGGCGTTGGTACACATCGACGAATGCCACTGCACCGGCTTTCTCGGCGATACCGGTCGCGGCTCGGCCGAAGTCAATGGCGTGATGGACAAGATCGACATCTTCACCGGCACGCTGGGCAAGGCACTTGGCGGTGCATTAGGCGGCTTCACCACCGGCCGCAAGGAAGTGGTCGAGATGCTGCGTCAGCGCTCGCGCCCCTATCTTTTTTCCAACTCGCTGCCGCCACATGTGGTCGCCGCGGCGATCAAGGTGTTCGACATGCTGGCATCCGCCGGCGACCTGCGTGACAAGGTCAAGGAAAATACCCGCTATTTCCGTGAGCAGATGACCGCGGCCGGTTTCGACATCAAGCCAGGTGTGCATCCGATCGTGCCGGTGATGATCTACGACGCAAAGAAGGCGCAGGCGATGGCCTCCGCGCTGCTCGATGAAGGCATTTATGTCACTGGTTTCTTCTACCCGGTGGTACCGCAGGGACAGGCACGTATCCGCACGCAGATGAGCGCCGCACATACCCGCGAGCATCTGGATCATGCGATTGCTGCGTTTACCAAGGTTGGCCGACAGCTTGGCGTCATTGCCGCGTAACCACTGAGCCTCTCCTATGGAAGCGGTTCAAGCCGCTTCCATAAACCGATGATCAACGTGTCCCTTTGCGGCGCGTATCGAGTGCCCGAACTTCATCAGCGCTCAACCGCCGCCACTGCCCCTTCGCCAATTCACCCAGTTCCAGCGTACCAACCGCCACCCGGACCAGGCGCAGCACGTCAAAGCCCAGTGCTGCAAGCAGACGACGGATGTGACGATTGCGTCCCTCGTCCAGCACCACTTCAAGCCAGGCATTCTTCTCGCCGGCACGCAACAGCGTGGCCCGTCGTGCCTTCAACAAATCACCGCCATCTAGGACGCCTGCCTGCATGGCGGCCAGCACCGAAGCATCCGGCTGGCCGGACACCTGCACGTGGTAGGACTTGTCGAGGTGTGAGGCCGGATCGGTGATGGCCGCCGACCAGCCGGTGTCATTGCTGAGCAGCAACAAGCCTTCGCTGGCCTTGTCCAGCCGACCAACCGGTCCCAGCCACGGCAATCCGGCAGCAGCCAGCGCGGTGTAGACGGTAGCGCGTCCCTGCTCGTCGGAGGCGCTGACAACCAGGCCACGCGGCTTGTTGAACATCACATGGATGGGTTCGGCAGATTTCACCGGCTTGCCATCGACGGCTACCTGCTGTCGATCCAGCTGCGCCGGATGATACGGATCGCGTACAACGCGGCCGTCCAGGCTCACACGGCCATCGCGTATCCATTGTTCAGCCTGACTGCGCGAACAGACGCCAAGCTTGGACAGCACCCTTGCCAGTCCATGCCGTGGTGCATGGATGGTCGATGTTGTGCCAACGCTGGATCGAAAAGGTGGTCGTGACATCCGCCTAGCGTATAGGTCAAGGCCACGAAGCAACAAGGTTTCCTGACAGCCGATGACGGTATTGGATGACCTATCCGCCCTACCTGGAATAACGACCAAAAAAAACCCGGCCGAAGCCGGGTTTTTTTCTATTACATGACCGAGGTTCGATTACTGCTGAACCTGCAGCTCCGTGCGACGGTTCTGGGCACGACCGGCATCCGTGGCGTTGTCGCCAATCGGATCGTTCTTGCCATGACCGATCGGGCCTTCCAGACGGTCCGCGGCAATGCCGTGAGCGGTCAGGTAGTCATACACGATCTTCGCGCGACGCTCGGACAGACCCTGGTTGTACTCGTCCGTACCCTTCGAGTCGGTGTAACCGGCAACAGTCACGTGCACCTGCGGGTAACGCTGCAGGGTGTCGACAGCCTGATCCAGGATCGACAGCGAGTCCTTGGTCGGCTCGGCCAGCGACTTGGTGATGTTCGTCTCGCCCTTCTTCGGGCGGTCGAACTTGAAGTTCACACCACGCAGGTCGATCACGACCTTCTGCGGGCAGCCGTCCGGACCCACGACCGTGCCTTCCGGCAGGTTCGGGCACTTGTTGTCGCAGAGGTTGACGCCGTTGACGATCGTCTTCGAGCAGTCAGGTGCTGCCGGAGCCGGAGCCGGGGCCGGAGCCGGGGCAGCAGCTGGAGCGCCAAAGCGCGAAACGATGCTCAGGCCCAGGAACCAGTCGCCGTAGCCGCTCTTGGCCGGGTTGGTCTTGTTGTCCCAGTCGTAGCGATAGCCGGCTTCCAGACGGACGTCCGTGCTGTCGGTAACCGTCTTCGACACACCGCCACCCAATTCAGCAGCCGGCGACCAGCCGCTCGCGTCCACGCTCTGGTGATGGCTACCCATCACACCAGCGAGCAGGTACGGGCGCCATGCGTTCCAGTCACCCGCATAGAAACGGACCGCAGCGCCGACATTGGTGCTGGCCCAGGAGTTGTTGCTGAGACCGCCGCCATTCGCGGGACCGTTGTCCATCTTCCGCTTGGTGCGGTCGACGAACGCATCGATCGACATGTTCGGCGTGAAGAAGCGACCAAAGCCCAGACCATAATAGAACTGGCGGCTGTTGGTATCGCGCTTGTGATCGTTGTAATAGCCGCCGATGGTCGGCGCGATGTACCAGCGGTCGTCGTAGCTCGACGTCGCCTGGGTGGATGCGGAATCAGCAGCAGCCGGAGCCGCGGTGTCCTGCGCATGAACGGCACCTACGCCGCCCAGGGCCAGCGCGATCAGAAAGTACAAGCCCTTACGTTTCATCAGGTGTCTCCTCATTTATTAGATTTTTTCGCGTCCGTTCAATCCCAACCGGAAATCGCGCGTCAGAACTGAATACGTCATTCAGAGCTTTTATAGCCCCTGCTTGGCGTTCATGCGACAAGCGCCGGGGAGTGTAGCAAATTCGTTAAGCCGTTGGCATCTTAACGCATTGACAACGAGATTTCGGTGAGCCTTCGTTCAGGAAGTTACATTACCAAACCAATGCCACTTTTTTCGACTTCAATGGACGCTTGCGGTTGCAGTCCAGGACAGAACAGGAGTATCCAGCGTTCCCTGATTCTACGGAAAAGGCTATTGGCATCCAACCAAATGAAATGCCAACGGCCCTCCACGCGTCTTCCTTAATCTTCCACTCACACCGTCTTTACAACGTGAAGAGTGCCAGGAACTCCTGCACTGGCATCGCATCCAGCTTGGCCGGGTCCTGTGTGGCAGCCATGATCGCCTTGACCCTGTGCGCTGGCAATTGACCCTGCATGGCAGCCTCGAACTTCTTCAGCAATACCGGAATACCCTCGGCCCGGCGCTTGCGGTGACCAATGGGATAATCAATCGAAATCTTTTGCGTGCTCGTGCCGTCCTTGAAATACACCTGCACCGAATTGCCGATATAGCGCTTGGCCGGGTCGAAATAATCCTTCGTGAACTGAGGGTTCTCGACTACCGTCATCTTGTCACGCAGCGCGTCGATCCGCGGATCGATGGCGACGTCATCGTTATAGTCGCTGGCCACGAGACGGCCGAAGATCAACGGCACGGCGACCATGTACTGGATGCAATGATCGCGGTCGGCGTAATTGTCCAGCGGGCCGGTCTTGTCGATGATGCGGCAGCCGGCTTCCTGGGTCTCGATGACGATCTTCTCGATCTGGTCGAGCTTGCCGGCTACTTCGGCGTGCAGCTTCATCGCGCACTCGACCGCAGTCTGCGCATGGAATTCGGCCGGGAAGCTGATCTTGAACAGCACGTTCTCCATCACGTAGCTGCCGAACGGGCGCTCGAACTCGAACGCCTTGCCCTTGAAGGCGACATCGTAGAAACCCCAGGTCTTCGCGCTCAGTGCGGACGGATAGCCAACCACGCCACGATAGACCGCATTGATCGCATGCGTGACCGCGCGACGGCAGGCGTCACCGGCGGCCCAGCTCTTGCGCGGGCCTGTGTTCGGCGCATGGCGGTAGGTGCGCAACGCGCCGTTGTCGATCCAGCTGTGCGACACCGCCGTGGTGATCTGCTCCTTGTCGCCACCGAGCATCGCCGTGGCGACCGCGGTGGAGGCCAGGCGAACCAGGATGACGTGATCCTGGCCGACACGGTTGAAGCTGTTGAGCAAGGCGTAACAGCCCTGGATCTCGTGTGCCTTGATCGCATAAGTCAGCACATCGCGCACCGTCAGCGGCTGGCCACCCTCACGCTCGGCCTTGCGGCTCAGGTAATCGGCCACGGCAAGGATCGCACCGAGATTGTCGGACGGGTGACCCCACTCGGCCGCCAGCCAGGTGTCGTTGAAGTCCAGCCAGCGGATCTGCGTGCCGATCGCGAATGCAGCCTGCACCGGATCCAGCTCATGACTGGTACCCGGCACGCGGGCACCGCCCGGCAACGTGGCGCCCGGCACCAGCGGACCGAGATGTTTCACGCATTCCGGAAATTTCATGGCCAGCATCGCGGTGCCCAGCGAATCCAGCAGCATGTAGCGCGCAGTGTCATACGCCTCGGTCGAGTCGATCTGGTAATCGGCGACGTAATTGGCGATGTCGACGAGCGGTTGATCGGGATCGGGACGGACAGCGGAACGGATGTCGTGCGCACTCATGACGGATCTCGCAACATGGGAAAACGACCATTTTAGCTGACTGACACGCCATGTCGCAGCCCTGTCTTGCTTGACCGCAACCGCACCGCGGCAGACAATCCGGCACTCATCCCAGAAGGGAGTAGTTCCCGAGACAGGCTCGCCTGTGTCGGTGTGGTGATCGTCAACACGAGCGACGCTTCGCTCCGGTCACCTCGGCAGTCATGCTGCGAACGAGACTTTTGTGGTGGACACGGGCTACGCGCGCCCGTGTCCACTGCATTGTCTGACGCGCATGGACTCCCGCATGAATCTCCTCTCCACCGATTTTGTCTCCGACCTGCTGACCATCATCCTGCTCGACCTGGTGCTGGCCGGCGACAACGCCATCGTCATCGCCATGGCGGCAAGCCGCCTGCCCAAGGCGCTGCAGAAGAAGGCGGTGTTCTGGGGCACGTTTGGTGCTGTTGCGGTCCGTTTTGCGTTGACCGCCGTCGTGGTCTACCTGCTCAAGCTGCCCGGACTGATGTTGATCGGTGGATTGTTGTTGTTGCCGATCGCCTGGAAGCTGCTTCGCCATGACAATGACGACGATCCGGCAATAAGCGCCGCTGTCACGTTCTGGAGTGCGCTGCGCACCATCATCGTCGCCGACGCGCTGATGGGACTGGACAACGTGCTGGCAATCGCCGGTGCGTCGAGTGGACACCTCGGGCTGGTCATTCTCGGCCTGCTGATCAGCGTGCCACTGGTGGTCTGGGGCTCCACGCTGATCCTGAAACTGATAGGCCGCTTTCCAATCATCATGTATATCGGTGCCGGCGCCATTGCATTCACGGCCAGTCGGATGATTACGCACGACCACCTGTTGAATATCTGGTTCGAGGAACACGGCTGGGTGAAATACATCTTTGACCTGATGCTGGTGCTCGGCATCTGCGGTGGCGGCTGGTTGATGCAGCGGCGGCGTCAAGCCTCGTTGCCGCCGGCGAACTGAAGTCACCAAGACTGTGCACCGTGATCAGGCAAACTGGTTGCCCGCTTGAACCACCATCATCCACGGGACGGGTACCTTCCCTGCCCCCATCCGGAGCTCTCATGAAGCTTTACTACATGCCTGGCGTCTGTTCGCTGGCCACCCATATCGTGCTGGAATGGATCGGTCAGCCTTACCAGATCGAGGAAGTTCCGCGTGCCGAGCTGCGCTCCCCGGAGTATCTGAAGCTCAACCCCGATGGAGTCGTACCTGTGCTGGTCGACAACGATGGATGGGTGCTGACCGAAAACGTGGCGATCCTCAACTATCTTGCCGATTGCTTTCCAAAGGCTGGTCTTGGCGGCGACGTTACCCCGCGTGGCCGCGCCGAGGTCAATCGCTGGCTGGGTTTCCTCAATTCCGATGTGCATCCGGCATTCAAGCCGCTATTCCGGCCTGAGCGATTCATCGCCGACCCGTCCCAGCATGGTGGGTTGCAGGACACTGCCCGAACAAAGCTGCGCAGCTATTTCGAACAGCTGGATGCACGACTGGAAAATGTGGATTGGCTCGCTGGCACGCGCTCGGTCGCCGATCCCTACCTGTTCGTCGTGCAGCGCTGGGCCAAGGCAAAGGCAGTCGACCTGAGCGGCCTCGATCACCTCGACCGCTTCGTTCATCGCATGCATGCCGATGCCAGTGTCAAGGCAGCCATGCGCGCCGAAGGCATCTGAGACTTGCTGGAACCCGCTCACGTCGCTTCAAATGAAGGAGGGAGCCAGATGGCTCCCTCCTTCATTTCCACAAGTGGATCTTTCAGCGTTTGTCGATCGGCACGTAGGCCAGATCTTCCGGGCCGGTGTAGTTCGCACCCGGGCGGATGATCTTGCCGTCCTCGCGCTGTTCGATCACGTGCGCGCTCCAGCCTGAAGTGCGTGCGAGCACGAACAGTGGCGTGAACATTGCGGTCGGCACGCCCATCATGTGATACGCACTGGCCGAGAACCAGTCCAGGTTCGGGAACATCTTCTTCTGATCCCACATCAGCTTCTCGATCCGTTCGGAGACATCGAACAGGGTCGGATTGCCACCCTCGGTGCAGAGCTTGCGCGAGACTTCCTTGATGATCTCGTTGCGCGGATCGGACACCGTGTACACCGGATGGCCGAAGCCAATGATGATTTCCTTGCGCTCGACGCGGGCTCGGATATCCGCTTCGGCGGCCGCAGCATTGCGATAGCGCGCGATGATCTCCATCGCCACCTCGTTCGCACCGCCATGCTTGGGACCGCGCAGTGCACCGATTGCGCCGGTGAGCGCCGAATACATGTCCGAGCCGGTACCGGCAATGACGCGTGCGGTGAATGTCGAGGCGTTGAACTCATGCTCGGCGTAAAGCACGAGCGACTTGTCCAGCGAGTGCGCATGCAGCTCGCTCGGCTTCTTGCCGTGCAGCAAGTGCAGGAAATGCGCGGCGATCGACTCGTCGTCGGTCTGCGTCTCGATGCGCTTGCCGTTGTGGCTGAAGTGGTACCAGTACAGCAGCATCGAGCCGAAACTGGCCATCAGGCGGTCGGCGATCTCGCGCGCACCGGTGACATTGTGGTCGTCCTTTTCCGGCAATACGGTGCCGAGCACCGAACAACCCGTGCGCATCACATCCATCGGATGGGTTGCCGCCGGCAGCAGTTCCAGTGCGCTCTTCACCGGTGCCGGCAGGCCGCGCAGACGCTTCAGGCGCGCGCGATAGTTGTTAAGCTCGGTCCAGTTCGGCAGCACGCCGTGCACCAGCAGATAGGCCACTTCCTCGAAGCAACCCTTGGCGGCCAGGTCATGGATGTCGTAGCCGCGGTAATGCAGATCGTTGCCGCTGCGGCCGACCGTGCACAGCGCGGTATTGCCCGCAGCCACGCCGGACAGCGCGACGGATTTCTTCGGTTTGGGAAGGGTTGGCTCGCTCATCGGATGACTCTCCTAAGACTTGCAGATGCATGGGTGTAAACGACCCACCCATGCGAAAAACGGAAATATCGATCAGGCCTTCTTGCCGGCAAACAGCGCGTCGAGCTTGCTCTCGAATGCGTGGTAGCCGATGCGGTCGTACAGCTCCTCGCGCGTCTGCATGGTGTCGATCACGTTGCGCTGGTGGCCATCGCGGCGAATCGCCGTATAGACATTCTCGGCTGCCTTGTTCATGGCGCGGAACGCGGACAACGGATACAGCACGATGCCCACGCCAGCCGTGCGCAATTCGTCGACGCTGAACAGCGGCGTCTGGCCGAACTCGGTGATGTTGGCCAGCACCGGCACCTTCACCGCGTCGACAAAGCGACGATACGTCGGCAGATCGTAGGCAGCCTCGGCGAAGATGCCGTCGGCACCCGCCTCGACGCAGGCGATTGCGCGTTCGATGGCGGCGTCCACGCCATCCACCGCGATCGCATCGGTACGCGCAATCAGGAAGAAATCGGCATCGGTCTTGGCATCGGCAGCGGCTTTCACGCGATCAGCCATTTCGCCGGTGGAGACGATCTCCTTGCCCGGGCGATGACCGCAGCGCTTGGCGCCGACCTGATCCTCGATATGGCAGGCCGCGGCGCCGAACTTGATCAGGCTCTTCACCGTGCGTGCGATGTTGAACGCACTCGGGCCGAAGCCGGTGTCGATATCCGCCATCAGCGGCAAATCGCATACGTCGGTGATGCGGCGCACGTCGGTGAGCACGTCGTCCAGCGTATTGATGCCCAGATCCGGCAGGCCCAGCGAGCCGGCCGCCACGCCACCGCCGGAGAGATAGATCGCACGATAACCCGCACGCTTCGCCAGCAGCGCATGGTTCGCATTGATCGCGCCAATGACCTGCAGTGGCTGCTCTTCGGCCAGTGCGGCACGAAAACGCGCGCCGGGGGATGCCATCTTCGTCATGGGCTGCTCCGCGTAAAACGGGCATTTTAGCGCACTGCCCCTGCGATCGCTCCTGCAGCCAGGATCCGCCGGTTCTAGTCGCCCTGCTCCGGCCCACGCTCCAGCGCACGCCGCACCTCGTCCAGCGCATTCGGATCATCCAGCGTGGACAGATCGCCCGGGTCACGGTGCTCGGCCAATGCCTGCAACGATCGGCGCAGCAGCTTGCCGGAGCGGGTCTTCGGCAGTGCATTGACGACGTAGACGCGCGCGGGTTTCGCCACGCCACCGAGCCGGTCGATCACCCGCTGCTGCATCGCCAGCGCGATCGCCGCGGTGGCGGTACCCGCCTCCTGCTTGAGCGTGGCGAACACCACAGGCACCTGGCCTTTCAGCTCGTCGTAAACACCGATCACCGCGGCTTCGGCCACATCCGGATGGCTGGCCACGGACTCCTCGATTTCGCGCGTACCCAGCCGATGACCGGCGACATTGATGACATCGTCGGTGCGGCCGAGGATCCAGGTGTAACCGTCCTCGTCACGGATCGCCCAGTCCAGCGAGCTGTACAGCAGTTCCTTGAAGTGGCTGAAGTAACTGGCGACATAGCGTTCGTCATTGCGCCATACCGTCGTGAGGCAGCCGGGCGGCAACGGCGGTTCGAACACCAGCACGCCCTTCTGCTGCGGCGCGACTTCGGCACCGGTGTTTTCGTCGATCACCTTCATCCGGTAACCCGGCGCCGGCAGTCCCGGCGAGCCGAACTTCACCGGCTTCAGGTCAAGTCCCGGCATCAGGGTGAGCGCGGGCCAACCGGTCTCGGTCTGCCAGTAGTTGTCGATCACCGGCACGCCGAGGCCTTCTGTGATCCAGTGTGCGGTGGGTTCGTCCAGCGGTTCGCCGGCAAGGAACAACCACTTCAGTTTCGACAGGTCGTATTTCTTCAACCACGCCGGATCCTGCTTCTTCAGCACGCGGATGCCGGTGGGCGAAGAGAACATCGTGTGCACACCGTACTTTTCGCACAACTGCCACCAGATGCCGGGGTCGGGGCGTGTCGGCAGCCCCTCATACAGCAGCGACGTGGCACCGCCGATCAGCGGGCCGTAGACGTTGTAGGAATGCCCCACCGCCCAGCCCACGTCCGAGGTGGAGAACATCACCTGGCCCGGCGCAATGTCGAAGATCGTGCGTATCGACAACGCCAGCGCCACCGCGTAGCCACCCACGTCACGCTGGATGCCCTTCGGCTTGCCGGTGGTGCCGGAGGTGTACAGCAGGTAGCTCGGCTCGTTCGATTCCAGCCACGTCACCGGCACTTCGGCATTCATGTGCACGGCGCGCAGTCGCGCGTAATCGAGGTCGCGTCCTTCGATGCGTGTCATCTGCGGATCGAGTCCGCGATCGACGATCAGCACATGCGGTGGTGGCGACCTGGTTTCGGCCAACGCCGCATCCACCAGCGGCTTGTACGGAATCACCTTGCCGCCGCGCATGCCGGCATCGGCACAGACCAGCAGCTTCGGTTCGGCATCATCGATGCGCAACGCGAGGTTGTGCGCGGCAAAGCCACCGAATACCACCGAGTGGATCGCACCGATACGCGCGCAGGCCAGCATCGCGTAGACCGCCTCGGCCATGTTCGGCATGTAGATGACGACGCGATCGCCCTTGCCTACACCCAGTGCGATCAGCACGGCGGCAAAACGATTCACCTCGCGATACAGCACGCGATAGCTCACTGCGCGAATGATCTTGGTCTCACTGGATATCGCCACCAGCGCCAGCTGCTCGCCGCGTTCGGCGAGATGGCGATCCACCGCGTTGTAGCAGAGGTTGGTGGTACCGCCGACGAACCAGCGGCGGAACGGCGGCCGTGACTGATCGAGGATCTGCTGCGGCGGCGTCTCCCAATGGATCAGCCGCGCCTGCTCGGCCCAGAACCGCTCCGGCTGCTCGATGGATTGTCGGTAGAAATCCTCGTAGCGCATGGCCGCATCCTTACTTACCGTCAACTCTTCAAGACTAGAACAGACGCAGTGCAGCAAGGCGCTCGACTTTCGTCCTTGTGGAAACGACAACAGGCCGGCAAGCCGGCCCGCGCGATAACTCCTCCCCCTGCTGGCAGGGGGAGGATGGGAGGGGGTTGTCCGAGCTTGCGACTAGATCAAAAGCTCCCTCCCCTGCGACCGAAGGGAGTCCCTTCTTTGGGGCGTGCAAGGGAAGGAGCATAGCCTCGGCAATCTGGAAGAGCTTACTTGGCGAACAGATGCTCGACGCCGGCGCGCTCTTCGCGCAGTTCCTTGTCGGTGGCGTCCATGCGGGCGCGCGAGAAGTCGTTGATCGCCAGGCCCTGCACGATCTCGTACTTGCCATTCTTCACCGTCACCGGGTAACCGTAGATCACGCCCGGCGCGATGCCATACGAACCGTCGGACGGGATGCCCATCGAGACCCAGTCGCCCTCGGCCGTACCCAGCGCCCACGAGCGCATGTGATCGACGGCAGCCGAAGCGGCCGAGGCAGCGGACGAAGCACCACGCGCCTTGATGATCGCCGCGCCGCGCTGCTGCACGGTCGGAATGAAATCGCTCTCGTACCAGGCCTGATCGACCAGCGACAGCGCGGCCTTGCCGTCCACGGTAGCGTGGTGCAGGTCCGGATACTGGGTGGAGCTGTGGTTGCCCCAGATCGTCATCTTCTTGATGTCGGTGTTGTGCTTGCCGGTTTTCTCGGCGAGCTGGCTCAGCGCGCGGTTATGGTCGAGGCGGACCATCGCGGTGAAGCACTTCGGATCGAGGTCCGGTGCATTCTGCTGCGCGATCAGCGAGTTGGTGTTGGCCGGGTTGCCGACTACCAGCACGCGCACGTCACGCTTGGCGTGATCGTTCAGTGCCTTGCCCTGCGGGCCGAAGATGGCGCCGTTGGCTTCCAGCAGATCCTTGCGCTCCATGCCCGGGCCGCGCGGACGCGCACCAACCAGCAGTGCGTAGTCGACGTCCTTGAACGCGACGCTGAGGTCGTCGGTAGCCACCACACCGGCAAGTGTCGGGAACGCGCAATCGTTGAGCTCCATCACCACGCCCTGCAGCGCGGGCAGCGCCGGGGTGATTTCCAGCAGATGCAGGATCACCGGCTGATCGGGACCCAGCATGTCGCCAGCGGCGATGCGGAACAGCAGCGCGTAACCGATCTGGCCAGCGGCACCGGTAACGGCAACTCGAACGGGGGCTTTCATCGTGGCAACTCCTTGGGGTGCATAAACTTGAGGTGCTGAAGACAAGGCCCGCATCCTGCGATGCGGGCCGGAACAATCGCTCAGCTCAGCTCGGCGAAGAACTCGGCGATACGCGAGAGGCCAGGCGCCAACTGTGCCGTGGGACAGGTATAGGAAATGCGCATGGCGCGCGGCTCACCGAATGCCGAGCCCGGCACGCAGGCGACGCCCTTGGCTTCCAGCAGCGCGGCGCAGAACTCCACATCGCTGTTGATCTTCACGCCGTTGTGGCTCTTGCCGAATGCGCTGGAGATATCCGGGAACGCGTAGAACGCACCCTGCGGCCGCGGGCAGACCACACCGGGAATCGCACCGAGCGCAGCGGCCACGATGTCGCGCTTGCCGGCGAACTCCGCGCACTTCGCCTGCGGGATGTCCTGCGGGCCGGAGAACGCTGCCACCGCCGCTGCCGTGATCACTTCCGGAATGCTGGTGATGTGGTTCGAATTGAGCGTGGTGACCGCCCTGGCCACCGACTCCGGTCCGGCAATCAAGCCGACACGCCAACCCGGCATGCCGTATGTCTTTGAAACCGAGTCGACGAAGACCAGCCGCTCGCGCAGCTCGGGCCTGGCGAACACGAAATTGTGATAGCCGATACCGTCGAACACCATCGAGTTGTAGATGTCGTCGGTGACGATCCAGGTATCCGGATGCTTCACCAGCACCTCGGCCAGCGCAGCGATCTCGTCGCGCGTATAGACCATGCCGGTGGGGTTCGACGGATTGTTGAACAGGAACACCTTCGGCTTGCGCGCCAGCGCTGCATCGAGCTGGGCTGGTGTGAGCTTGTAGTTCTGCGCGGCACCGCAATGCAAGACGTTGGTCCTGGCGCCCACGATATCGGCGATGTCGTGATAGGTGGTCCAGTACGGCGCGGCAAAACAGATCTCGTCGCCCTCGTTGAGCAGCGCCTCGGCCAGGTTGTACAGCACCTGCTTGGCACCGATGCCGATCGAGAGGTTCATGCGGCCGTAGCCGCTGAAACCCAGCGCCTCGATGTGCTTCAGGAACGCATCCAGCAGCGGCTCCGCACCGCGGTTGCTGCCGTACTGGCCGGAGTCGTGCGACAGCGCCTCGCGCGCCGCGGCATACACGTGTTCGCCGGGCAGGAAATTCGGTACGCCGATCGAGAAGCTGATGATGTCGCGACCGGCAGTCTTGAGCTGTTTCGCCTTCTCGGCTATCACCATGATTGCGCTGGGTTTGGCGCGACCGACACGCTGGGCAAGCTGGGGCATGGGTTCCTCGACGTCAGGGGGATGAGGTCAGCAAACCCGTGAATTTTAGCATGCGGCGATGCGGCATCCGGCAAAAATCGCAAGAGTTTTCGCACCAGTCACTGATGCATTCCTACTGCAGTCCATGCATGATGCGAACGCCACCTCCACGACGGTTTGGCCGTGGGCGGGAGGGCAAGGGCCGACAGGATGCCGACCCAGCCAAGTTCAGGGAGATCCAACCAACTCTCGCGGAGGACACACGGATATGCTGCATCTGATCTGGTCCATCATCGTTGGCTTTATCGTCGGTCTGATCGCCCGGGCCATCATGCCCGGCGCCGACCACATGGGTTTCTGGATGACTGCTGGCGTCGGTATCGTCGGCTCGCTTATCGGCGGCGCAATCGGCAACCTGATCAAAAAGCCCGAACCGGGTTCCATGTTCCATCCGGCTGGCATCTTGATGTCGATCGTCGGCGCACTGATCCTGCTGGTGGTTCTCCGCTTCGTGTTCCATATGTAAGCCAACCGTGGCCATTCAAACGCGGTAGCGTCTGAAACGAAAAGGCGGCGGGGATTGCTCCCCGCCGCCTTTTTCATGTCCGTTACTGAAACCGGTCTCAGGCAGTCTGGCCGAACAGCTTGCCGGCCAGCCCTTCCAGAGCACCCAGATCGAAACCGCCGCCCTGCCCAGCCGCCGGCACCTGGCCGTCCGGCGTCAGATGATCGACCGCATGTGGGAGCACCTGCGAGAGCTGGCCAAGCAGCTGGTTCGGGTCGACGCCCAGCTTGCCGGCAGCTTCCTGCACCAACGAGCCGAGACCGCCATTCTGCAGTGCCTGGCCGAGCTGATCGCCCGACACCGCCTGGTTCGCGCCACTGCCGACCCACGACTGCACCGCGTCACCCAGCCCATGCTGCTGCAGCATGTTGGTCAGGCCCTGCACACCGCCGGCCTGCTGGATCAACTGGCCAGCCACGCCAATCAGCGAACCCGCACCTGCCTGCTGCCCCTGTCCTCCGAGCAAACCATCGAGGAATGACATGGTCGTTCTCCTTCGTTAGTGAATGGGCGTGAAGCCTGCCGATCATAGGCACGCAAATCGGCATTTGTCATGACGTTGGCCCGCAAAAAGAAACCGCCGGCTGAAGACCGGCGGTTTTCTGCAAATCGGCCAACGGAAACTCAACCGCGCTGGTCGAGCACCGCGTTCCATTCCTTGACGCGATCGGACTGCGCGGTCAACAGCGCATCGACGTCGCCTTCGACGGTGACCTTCTCGATCACGTCGCCCTGCTGGATCGTGTTGACCACAGCCATATCAGCCGCATCGACCACTTCGCCGAACACGCTGTGCTTGCCATCCAGCCACGGCGTGGCGCCATGGGTGATGAAGAACTGGCTGCCGTTCGTGCGCGGGCCGGCGTTGGCCATCGACAGCACGCCCGGCCTGTCGTGACGCAACGAGGCGTTGAACTCGTCCTCGAACTTGTAACCCGGGCCGCCGCGACCGCTGCCCTCGGGGCAACCGCCCTGGATCATGAAGTCGGCGATCACGCGATGGAACGACAGCCCGTCGTAGTAGCCGCGCTTGGCCAGATTGACGAAATTGGCGACCGTGACCGGTGCCTTGTCCTCATGCAGACGCAGGTGGATCGGGCCGCGGTTGGTGGTGAAGGTGACATTGATGGTCATCGCAAATCCTTGAGTTCGAGAACTGCATCGTGCACCGACCTGGAGCACGCGGGTTGCAGAGAATAACCCAGCAGCAGCCTGCAAGTCAGACCGACCCTTTCTTGCGACGCCAACGCTACGGCAAGTCCAGCATGCCGGACACCAGGACACCGGCGCCTCGTGGCTGAGCCGCTGGAGTCGGCACCTCGGCCGGCCACGCGGTTCCCTGATAAAGATGCGCCCACAGCCGGTCCAGCGCCGCATAGCCATACGGCAACAGCGGCACATGCCCGTCACCAAAACCGGGCAGCGCCAGGAAGGCATCGAAGTGTTGTGCGTGCGGCACCTTCCAGTAGATCGGTTGGCGCCCTTCGTCGCGCAGCCACGCCACATACGGTTCGGAGCTGAAGACCGTCGGCAACAGGCCATCGCTGGCACCGTGCACCACCCACAGCGGCAGGTCATTGCGTGGCAACCGGACTGCGGTGGCGGCAACCGAGGCACGCAACGCCTGCGACTCGTGATCGTCGCCGGTCCACAGCGCGCGCAGGCACTCGCTGCCGATCAAGGTGGGATCGGTCGAGACGCTGGTGCCGCCAAGCAGCCCGATGCCGTTGCCGGGCGGAATGCCGGAGGCATCTGCCCACCATGCTGCTCGCGCGGCAGGATCGGCCGTGCCCGGCAAACCCTTGGCATCGACTGGCGCGTAATGAAAACCGCACGGCATGTCAGTGGCGCCACGGCGAAGATAGGACGAGGCATAGCCCGCGGCAATCACCCGCCACAGGTCGAATGCGGTGGTGCTGGCTGCCGTGCTCATCGCCTCGTCGGTCCAGCCACGGGCATGCAGATACTGCCGGGCCTGTTCCGCCTGTTCGGTTACGGTGTTGCCGCTCAGCTTGCCCTGCGCGCGCAGGCTGGCACAGCGCACCGGCCATGCCGGTAGCGGCACACCCCTCGGGCCACGCGCCAGCGGCACGCTGGCGAAATGCTCGGCGCTGAGCGCGCACGGCAGCCAGATCGCCGCCTCGGTGGCGTAGTCGTACATCGCGCGGCCGTGGCCCTGCACGTGCACGTTCGGCTCCAGCGCCACCACGCCGGCAAAAAAGTGATCCTTGTCGAGACCGGCTGCCTGCAGCACCGCACCGCCACCATTGGACAGGCCGGTGGCGATGATCCTGGTGTTCTGCGGCGTGAATGGCGCTTCGGCGGGAAACGCACGATCGAGCATGGCCAAGCCGAACTGAGCCGCCTGGATCACATGCTGGCCCCAGTCGGCTTCCGGATTGTCGCCGGAGTTCATCTGCTTCACCGCGATGCCGGCCGTCGACGGCGCGGGCGATGGCTGGAACTCCAGCTCGGTCTCGCCACGCTTGGCACGACGACCGTCCAGCCCTACGCCGCTGTTGTCGGCGTAATCGAAATAGCCCGCGCCCGTGCCCTTGTCGGTGTAGGCCACCGCACAACCATGCGGCAGGCCCCAGGCACCGGCCAGCGCGATCGCACCGTAGATACCGCGCGAACCCGACGAGGCAGTCACCACCAGACAGCGCTTCTGCCGATCGAAGTGATCGGGTACCTGCAGCAGCACGCGATGGGGTGCGTTGGCGCCGGGGATGCGCGCAAACGCCTGATATTCACGACCTGGCACTTCCGGCACGCCGCCGTACACCGTGCCGTAACCGCCCAGCGGACCGAGGTCGGCAATGCCCTTCCAGCTGGTCTGGATCGCCCGCTGGCGCAGTTCCTCTGTGGTGGGGTTCAACGGGTCGGCAAACGGCCGTGGTGTGCTGGCCAGGCCAGCCAACCCCAGCCCCGCACTCAACAGATCATCCTGGCCACGATGATCGGTAACCCGTACTTCGCCGTAGTCAACATCACGCATTGCGGATTCCTTCGGCACAGGGCCACCGGCGCAGGCCGACAGCGTGAGCATGAGCAACAGGGAGGACACGCAGGCGGATTTTTTCATCCCGCCACCATATCAAGCATGCACGCACCCGCCATCGTACGAAAGTCCAGCATCGCACCAATGACCTCCGGACCTCGACGACCGTGCTGCGGCCCGCTAACGTCGACGGCATGACAAGCCTGCTGATCGCCGACGACCACCCGCTATTCCGCGCCGCGCTGCGCCTGGCGGCCAGCGAAAGCCTGCCCGACTGCCGCGTGCGCGAAGCCGCCGACCTGTCCGGCGTACTCGCCGCGCTGGCTACCGAACCAGACACCGACCTGGTCCTGCTCGACCTGCACATGCCCGGCAGTCATGGCCTGTCCGGTCTCGCCACGCTGCGCGGCCAGCATCCCGGCGTGGCCGTGCTGGTGGTCTCCGCCCACGACGAACCGCGCATCGTGCGCCGCGTGCTCGATCACGGCGCCGCCGGCTTCATCCCCAAGAGCGCCAGCCCCGCCGAGATCGGCGAAGCGATCCGCCACGTGCTCGACTGCGGCAATTGGTTGCCGCCAGGTCTTGCCGCCGCCGTCGCGGCCTTACCCGCCGATCCGGCCGACACCGATCTCGCCAGCCGCCTCGCCCGCCTCACTGAACAGCAATCTCGTGTACTCACCCTGCTCGCCGAAGGCTTGCTCAACAAGCAGATCGCCGACCGGCTGGCGATCCAGGAGCGCACGGTGAAGGCACATGTGACGGCGATCTTTGAGAAGCTCAGGGTGAGGAATCGGACGCAGGCGGGGATGTTGTTGCGGTCGCTGGATCTGGGGGAACCAGCGCGGGTGATGTGAGAGAAGCTTTTGCCTTATGACGGATACCGAAGTGGTTCGCAAAACCGCTTTCGACCCAGATCGGACGGACTTTTGTCCGATGGCGGACTGGATCTGCCACGCCCCGCATGTCAAATGAAAGACCCATCCGCTGATCCTAGAGACCGACATGCCAATGACTAGACGCATACGGGCATGGCTGCGACCACACCCTCATTTGGCCATAACGTTCTTGTGGTTCACGGCTATGGTGGCTCACGCATGGATTTTCATAGCATCCAATGTCGCTTACGTACGCGCTCACCCTGAGATCGAGTGGTATGCGGGTAGCAGAAGCTTTCAGGCATTGAATTTTTGCGTGACTCGGCTTCCATTCTGGTTACTGGGACTCTGCCTTTTGCTAGTCCTCGCATCATGGATCCAGCGGGCGATCAACAGGCCTTATCACTAGGCGAATGTTGCGGCCATGGACTCGGTTCGGCACGCTGGTAACAACTGCTTTCGACCGCTCCCGCTACCACTCGTTGCAACAACTGCCGCAACGCCAACGGCTTCAAAGGCTTGTACAACACGCCCACCCCTGCATCGAGCAACCGCTGGCGCAGCTCACCATCGCGATCCGCCGTGAGCATCACGGTCGGTACATCGGCATGCAGTTCGCGTAGCTGATGCCACACATCGAAACCGGTGTCGCCGCCGTCGAGGTGGAAATCGAGGATATGCAGATCCGGCCGCCACGGCGCCGCCAGCGCCTGTTCGGCATTGCGCGCGGCATGTACGTGCCAGCCCCAGCTGGTCAACAGACTGCTGAGCGCGGCGAGTGCGGCTGGCTCGTTGTCCAGCACCAGCGCACGACCAGCGGTCAGTGATTGCTGTGCATCGGCGATGGGTGGCAGTGGTATCGCGGCACGTGCCATCGGCATGCTGAGGTCAAACACGCTGCCGCGGCCGGGCCACGAGCGTAAACCGAGCGGATGGCCGAGCAATCCAGCCATGCGTTGCGCGATGGACAAGCCCAGCCCGAGCCCCTGCCCGCCTGCGGCGCTGCCGCGACGAAACTCCTGGAAGATCAATTGCTGCTCACCCGGCGCGATGCCAGGACCGGTATCCCACACTTCCACGCGCAACTGATCGCCACGTCGGCGCACACCGAGCAACACACGCCCGCGCTCGGCATAACGCAACGCGTTCGACAGGAAATTCTGCAGCACGCGGCGCAGCAATTGTGGATCGGATTGCACCCATGCACGCGTGCCGACTACGTCGAACCGCACGCCGCGGTCGAGCGCGATGGCGCGAAATTCCGCGGCCAGGGGATCGAGCACTTCGGCCAGTGGAAATGCACGCGGTTGCGGATGCAGGCGGCCACCTTCCAGCCGTGCGATGTCGAGCAGACCAGCGAGCAAGCCTTCGGTAGCGGCCAGTGCGCCATTGAGATGATGCGCTGTCGTGGCATCGGCGCCGCGTTCGGTGAGCGAGTGGGCAAACAGCTGCGCCGCGTGCAGCGGTTGCATCAGGTCGTGGGTCACTGCGGTGAGGAAGCGGCTCTTCGCCTCGTTCGCGCCCTGTGCTTCCGCCGAGGCCGCAGCCAGCGCGCGGGTGCGTTCTTCCACCCGCAGTTCCAGCGTTTCGTTGACACGCTTGAGTGAGCCTTCGGCCTGACGGAATGCGGTGACGTCGGTGAATGTGGCGACGAAGCCGCCGCCGGGCATCGGGTTACCGCGGATCTCGACGATGGTGCCGTCGGGAAAGCGCCGCTCGGACAGGTGCCGGGTGCCCGCGCGCATGTGGGTAAGTCGCTGCTGCACGCGTCGCTCGACTTCGCCGGGACCGAGCATGCCGGCGTCAATGTTGTAGCGCGTCAGTTCGGCCACCGACCGGCCAACCTGCAGCAGTTCGGGCGGATAGTTGAACAGGCGCGCATACGGACTGTTCCAAGCGACCAGCTGCAGCTCGGCATCGACTACGCAGATGCCCTGGCTCATGTTCTCCAGCGCGGCCTCCAGCACGCGCTGGTTGAAGCGCAAGTCCTGCGCCGCCTCGCCGACGATGGCGACGACGGTATCCAGATCGTCGCGGCCCTGCCGATGCACCACTTCCAGCAGCAATCGTGCCGAGGCAGCGCCGATCACCGCGGCCAGTTCGTGTTCGACCTCGGCCACGCGCGCACTGCCAGCGGAACCGGCGACAGGCGCGTTGATGAACAAGTGCTCGACCCGCTCGGACGGCAGGAAGCGTGCCGCCAGCGCACGCAATTCAGCTACACCGACATGGCCCACGCTGACTGCATGCGTGGCCCTGCCATAACGCGAGCCGGCTACGGCCAGCATCACTGCAGCATTCGCCGCCAGGCTCACCACCACCGCACGGCCCAACCGGTTCCAGTCGCCGAGTCCGAGCAGGTCATCCGGCGCCAGCCAGCGCAGACCGAACGGGCCCACATGCAGCCAGGGCAAGGCGGACGGCAGCAGCGAAGGCAACACCGCATACACCCACACCAGCGTGCCGGCCGCCAGTCCGGCCATCACCGCACGCGAACCCAGCTGCGGGCGGTACACCGCCGCCAGCAACGCCGGAGTCAACCCGGCCAGCGCGGAGAACGAGATCGCACCGATATCGGCCAGCGCCTCGTTGCGTGCCAGCACGCGGCTGTATGCCCACGCCAGCAGGATCACCACCAGGATCGCCACGCGCCGGTGGTTCAGCAGTTCGCCACGCAGGTCGCCATGTTCGTCGCGACCCCAGCCGGCCTTCACCCGCAGCGGCGCAATGAAGTGATTGACCACCATCAGGCTCAAGGTGAGCGTGGCGATCACCACCATGCTGGTTGCGGCACTGAGGCCACCGAGGAAGGCGATCAGCGCCAAGCCGTGTTCGCCTCGCGCCATCGGCAACGCCAGCACGTACATGTCCGACGACACCCCGCTCGGTCCCAGCAGCGCATCGCCCATCCGCGCCAGCGGCAGGATCGGCAGCGAGATCAGCAGCAGGTACAACGGGAACAGCCAGCGCGCGCTGCGCAGATGCCCGTCGTTACGGCACTCCACGATGCCCGCATAGAACTGGTGCGGCATGGTGAACATCGCCAGCGCACCGAGCAGGATCAGCGCCGGGAAACCGCTGCTGTCCGGCGGTGGCGGCAGGTTGACCGGCAAGCCGGCCGGCAGCGCGGCGAACAGCAGCGTACCAAGCGCCAGCATCGCGCCGAGCTTGAACAGCGACTCGAACGCCATCGCCAGCACCAGCCCGCGGTTGTGCGCCATGGTCGAGGCACGCCGCGTACCGAACAGCATCGCGAACAGCGCCATCAGCAACGCCACATACAGCGCACTGTCCTGCCACGGCTCCGACTCGGCCAGTTGGCCGTGGCTGAGGATGCCGTAACTCATCGCCACCGCCTTCAGCTGCAGCGCGATGTACGGCACGATGCCGATCAGCACAACCACGGTGACCAGCGCCGCCAGCCCCGAATGCCGCCCCAGCCGCACCGCGATCAGATCGGCCAGCGAACCGGCATTGTATTCGCGTACCAGTTGCACCATGCGGCGCAGGAATTTCAGCGCGAACAGGTACATCAGGATCGCCCCGACAAACGTCGGCGGCAGCCACCAGCCGGAGCGGCTGGCCTGGGTCACGGTGCCGTAGAACGTCCACGAGGTGCAGTGGATCGCAAGCGACAGAGCGTAGACGATCGCCCAGCGCTTCTCGAACAGCTGCGGGCGACGTTCGCCGAGCAGGGCCACGCCGAACAGCAGGCCTAGCCAACACAATGCGGCAAACGCGATGACGCCTGCGCTCAACATGGCATCCGCACCTGTGGGAGCGACTTCAGTCGCGATGCTCCGTTATTGCCACGGCTTTTCAGCTTTTCGGCTTTCCACCGAGTGCGGGCCAGGATGGCCCGCTGCCCTACCCGGGGCCCCTGTGCGGCGGTGAGTCGGGGTCGACAGGCCGCGCAGCGGGAGTCGACAGGGATGTCGACTCCTTTTCGCTCGGACAGGAGTCCGATCGAAAAGCCCGGCCCCGGCTCACGGACTTGCCGGGCATGAATGCCCGGCAAGCGCCAAGCGGGGTGTCGTTTTCTCTTGGTTACTTCTCTTTTGGACAAGCAAAAGAGAAGTAACTCGCCCTCCGCAGGAGGACGAAAGCTCTTCACGCATTCGCAGTACCGAGCAACCCTCAAGACCAAGAGCGCCCCCTCACCCCAACCCTCTCTCCCGACGTTGTCGGGGAGAGGGAGTAAAAGCGAAGAGCCAACATCAATGCCCCGCTGGCAACCCCAGCGCCCGCACCGCGTTCACCAGCCAGCGCAGCTGCACGCCCTGGCGGCTGTCGTAGTCGGCTCCGGAATATCCCCACCAGTCCCAGCATGCTTGCGGATTCAAGGGCGCGAAACTTGCGCGGGTCTGAGGATATAGCACGGCCACATCGTAGACATCGGCCCAGCGGTTGAAGCCGGCGTCTTTCACGAACGCCTCGCCCACTGCGTCGGCGTTCTGCTTGCAACCGTGGAACGCGACCACCAGGCCGCACGGCTTGCCGGCGAGGCAGTCCGGTGGCAGGTAGACGTAACCGGTCTTCGCCAGCAACGCATCGGCTCCATCAGGGCGCAGTGCATCCTGGTCGAACATGCGCAATTCACCACGTGCCTGCGCGGCCGCGTGGGCCGGCTTGCCGAACATCTGCGCGAAGATTTCACCGGCAGCATCGAAGCCGCAATGACCGAGATACGGCGCGACCGATTTGTCGCAGTCATCGCCGCTCGCCACCACCGGCAGGTTGTGCGCGAACGCGCGCTGGCCGTCGTCATGCACCTGCATGCCGCTCAGGCCGGGCGTGTTGTCGCGCAATTTCTCGTAGAAATGCGCACCCGCCTCCGCCACCGCCGGCGCCACCACTGCGTCGGCGCTGCCGTGCAACAGATAGACATGGGCATGCGCGAGATCCTTCAACGGACCGATCTCGCCAGCGGCGGCACGTTTGGTGGCACTCGCCACCAGTGCGCCGACATCCGGCGCCGGTACACCCTTCATGCAACTGCCCAGCGCAGCCTCGAGCTTGCCGCCGGCGCAACCGAAAGGACCGCCGGCAACCAGGGCCGCGTTCGGGAACAGCTCCGGATACGCCAGCTGCGCCTGCGTCGCCATATAGGCTCCGGACGAAAGCCCGGCCACGGCGACCCGCGACGGATCGAGCTTCAGCTTCGGCAGGGAACCTGCCGGCTGGGCTGCACAGGCGCTGCCGCTGGCCAGCAGCAGCGACAGACCGAACGAGCGGATCCAGGCTTTCAATGACATCGACGATCTCCATGGTTCGACAACGGCACTCGCCGAGTATGCAGCGGGTTCATGCGATGCCTCCACGGCATGAACTCTCCTACATCAGGCTCGACGGATCAGAACGTATAACGCGCGCTGAGAGTCACCATGCGCGGTGCGCCGTAGTAACCGGTGACGATGCCCAGCGCGGCAATGTTGTAGCCAGTGGTGCGATACGACTTGTTGGCGAGATTGGTGCCCTGCAGGCTCAGCGTCCACGGCGTGTTGATCTGCCAGATCAGGCCGGCGTTCCACAGGCCGTAGGCCGGCTGCGCGATCAGCGGCGAGAGGGTGGTCTCCGGATACACCATGCTCTGGTAGGTGTAGTTGATGCGCGCAGTAAGGCTGCCACCGTTGGGCAGTGGCTGTGTTCTATCCAGTGACAGGGCGCCGGAGAACTTCGGTGCGTTGGTGAATTTCTGCGTGTCAGCAATGTTGACGCCGCTGCTGAGGAACTGGGTGTACTTGGTGTGCATCCAGGCGAAGTTGCCGCTGAGCGTCCAGTTTTCCACCGGCTTCCAGGCGAACTCCTCTTCCAGGCCATCGATATGGCCCTTGCCGGCATTGGTGAAGTCGCCGAAGAAGCCCTGGCTGCCATTCGGCAAGGTGTAGGAGGTGAACACCGACAGCTGGATGTTCGAATAGATATTGTGGAACAGCGCCGTGTTCATCATCAACGCGTCGTCGAGGAAGGTCATCTTGCTGCCCAGCTCGAACGACTGCACCTTCTCGTCCTCGATCGGTCGGCACGAGGTGGGAATCGCCGCGCAGTTCGCACGGATGTTGTAGCCGCCCGAATGGAAGCCGGTGCTGTAACTGCCGTAGAGCTTGACGTTGTCGTTGAGGCTCCAGTCCAGCGAGACCTTTGGCGAGGCATTGTTCGAGGTGTGCGAACCGGAGAAATCGGCCAGCACGGCGATCGGCGTGGTGAAGCTTTCGTTGGCGTAACCGTAGTTCTGGATCAGCGCACCCTTGGTCTCGCGGGTGAGGCGTGCACCCACGTCGAGGCTCAGGCTCGGGCTGATGTCCCAGGTGAAATCGCCATAGGCAGCGAGGCTGCGCGTGCTGATGCGCCCACCCGTGCTGCCGTACTGCGAATAGCCCAGCGTGGAGTAAGGCGGCGAACCGAGGAAGATATTGTCGATCTCGCCGCTGGCCGAACCGTTGAAGTAGTACAGGCCGGTCACACCATGCACGCTGCTGCCGGAGTCGTAATTGGCCTGCAGTTCTTCGCTGAACTGGTGATCCTTGTAGATCGCGCTCACGTCTGCGATCTTCTCCGGCAACGTGTCGAAGTCGATGTTGGTGTCGGTCGACGAGCCGCGCACCGCGGTAACCGATTTCAGGGTCCAGTCCTGGCTGGCGATCCAGTTCATCGTGAGCGCAGTGCCGTAGAGCTTGGTGTGGTTGACCTGCGGCATGCCGCTGCGCGTGTCGTAATCGCTGGAGAGCGGCGCATAGGTCGGATCGAACATATTGCCGATCAGCATCTTCGCGCCGCGCGGATTGGAATTGTCGCGCACGCCGTCCACCGACAACTGGGCATTGAAGGTGCTCGACGGGAAGAAGCCGAGCGTGGCGCGTGCGGCATTGGTGTTCTTGTTGCCGTTGCGGCTGCCGCCGAGCAAGTCGGTACCGAAGCCGTCGTTGTGCTCGCTGGCATAGGCAATGCGTCCACGCCACACGCCGTCGGCACTGGCGCCGCCCACGCTGGCCTTGACGTCTTTCTCGCCATGCGTGCCGATGGTCGTCTCCACCGAGCCTTCGGTCTTGGTCGGCAGCGGCGCGGACACGTACTTGATCGCGCCACCGATGGTGTTCTTGCCGTACAGGCTGCCCTGCGGGCCACGCAACACCTCGATGCGGCTGACGTCGAACACGTCGAGCATGGTGCCCTGCGGGCGCGCCATATACACGTCATCGAGGTAGATGCCGACCGCCGGATCGAAACCCCAGGTCGGATCGGCCTGACCGACGCCGCGGATATAGGCGGTAAGCGTGGTGTTGGAACCGCGCGCCGCGTAGATCTGCAGCGAGGGCACCTTGCCCTGCAGGTCGGCGAGGTTCTGCACGTTCTGCTTGTACAGCGAGTCCGCGGTGAACGCGCTCACCGCGATCGGCACGTCCTGCAGGGTCTCTTCACGCTTGCGCGCGGTCACCGTGATCTGGCCGAGCTGCTTGGCGTTGACCGGCTTGCCCTGCTCGGTCGGCGTACTGGTGTCGCTGCTTTGCTGTGCATACAGCGGTGCGGCAAACAGCAGCCCAGTCGTCGCCAGACCAATCGCCAGACTCAGATACGTGCGCTTCATGACTTCCCCTTCCGGCTAGGCGCATCCATTGCTGATGGATGCAGGCAGTGACGCAGCCATCGACGATGGATGCTGATGCGACGAAGAGTAGGCAGCCGGCGCCGGCACGACACTTGTACCTTCGTACAGTGCCCGCGCAGCCGGTACGCGCCGATACTCGGCCCTCGTCGATTCCGACCTTGTCTCCCGAGGATCCGCAAGGATGGCATTCCTGATCGTGCTGGCCGCACTGTGTTTCCTGATGTTCGCGGCCTACCGCGGCTACAGCGTGATCCTGTTCGCACCGATCGCCGCGCTCGGCGCAGTACTGCTGACCGAGCCGGCACTGGTCGCGCCGATGTTCACCGGCCTGTTCATGGACAAGATGGTCGGCTTCCTCAAGCTGTACTTCCCGGTGTTCATGCTCGGCGCGGTGTTCGGCAAGCTGATCGAACTGTCCGGTTTCTCCAAGGCGATCGTCGCCGCCACCATCGGCCTGGTCGGGCGCAGCCGCGCGATCCTGTCGATCGTGCTGGTGTGTGCGCTGCTGACCTACGGCGGCGTGTCGCTGTTCGTGGTGGTGTTCGCGGTGTATCCGTTTGGGGCCGAGCTGTTCCGCGCCAGCAACATTCCGAAGCGGCTGATCCCCGGCACCATCGCGCTGGGCGCATTCACCTTCACCATGGATTCGCTGCCGGGCACGCCGCAGATCCAGAACATCATCCCCACCGCGTTCTTCGGTACCAACGCGTGGGCGGCGCCGTGGCTGGGCACGATCGGCGCGGTATTTATCCTGATCGTGGGTCTGGCGTACCTGGAATCGCGTCGGCGCAAGGCTGCCGCCGCGGGTGAAGGCTATGGCGACAGCCTGGTCAACGAACCGGCGCCGTTCGAGTACGCCAAGCTCGCCCATCCGCTGGTCGCGCTGTTGCCGCTGGTGCTGGTCGGTATCTGCAACAAGCTGTTCACCGAACTTATTCCGCGCGTCTACGGCACAACCCAGTCGTTCCTGCCCAGCGTGGTGGGCGACGTCAAACCGGTGGTGCAGGAAGTAGCCAAGATCGCCGCGATCTGGGCGGTGGAAGGGGCGTTGCTGGTCGGCATCCTGTGCGTGCTCGCATTTGCGTGGCGGCCGGTGATCCGCCAGTTCGCCGACGGCAGCAAGGCAGCGGTCGGTGGCGCGTTGCTGGCCTCGATGAATACCGCCTCGGAATACGGCTTCGGCGCGGTGATCGCCGCCCTGCCCGGTTTCAAGCTGGTCGCCGATGCGTTGCACACGATTCCGAACCCGCTGGTGAACGAGGCGGTCACGGTGACCGCGCTGGCCGGCATCACCGGTTCGGCCTCCGGCGGCATGGGCATCGCGCTGGCGGCGATGGCGGACACCTTCATCGCCAATGCGCATGCGGCCGGCATTCCGCTGGAGGTGATGCACCGGGTCGCCGCGATGGCCTCCGGCGGCATGGACACGCTGCCGCACAACGGCGCCGTGATCACCCTGCTGGCGGTGACCGGGCTGACCCATCGGCAGTCCTACAAGGACATTTTCGCAATCACCGTGGTCAAGACGCTGGCCGTGCTGGTGGTGATCGCGACTTACTACGTGACTGGTCTGATCTAGCCGCCCGAAGCGGTACCACGACGTCGCTCCCCCGACCGGCGAAACGCCAGTTGACGACGCCAGCCCGATCCGGAGCTGCCCGACTTTTCGCGCGGCTCTCCTGATTCCGTGCAAACGGAATCGTCGCGAAGCAAAGGGAGATACGAGCGATGTCGATCAAAACTTGCATTCTGGGGCTGCTGGCCCTGTTGCTGTTCATGCCGGTCATGGCGCTGCATGCCACCTGCCATGACACGGTGGTGATGGTGCACGGCAATACCGGCAGCCCTACCGATTTCCAGAACACCTACAACCTCCTGCGCCAGAGCGGCTGGAGCGATGCACAGATCATCGCGCCGGCCTGGGGCAACGCCTTCTGCGCTGCCTGCAACGACCACAACGGCAGCGAGGAGACTCCGGTGGCCAACGCGATCACCAGCGCCATCGCCACCTCCTGCAGCGGGCACATCGACGTGATCGGCCACTCGATGGGGGTCACTTTGGCAATGCGTGAAATCGACAAGCTGGGCGTGGCCGGCAAAGTCGACGTGTTCATTGGCATCGCAGGCGCAGTGCACGGGCTGTGGTCGTGCGGCATGTATCCGTTCAACGTCGCCAACGCCACCTGCGGCTACTACGGGTTGTCCGTGCACAGTCCGTTCCTGCTGGGCATCGCCGGGCATCGCTTCGGCGTGCGCATGTATTCGATGAAATCGTGGACCGACGAGATCAACTGTGCCACGGGCACCTGCATCGTTGACGGCGTGCACACCTCGACGATTCAGGGTGAGAACTCCAGTTTCGACTATCCCTATGGCCACTATCAGCTGTTGTTCCTGACTGCTGCCGATCAGGTGAGCCTGCTGCAGTAACGCCGCCGGCGGGCGCGTGACGGCAACGCCCGCGCCCGCTGACGCCACAACTCCTGCCCCAGCCGACGGGTCTGCATGGCCCGGATGCTGCGTTCCAGGCTGCCCGCTTGATGCAGCTGCCTGAACCTGTTTGCAGCGATACAGGCAAGTCGTCACATAAGTACGTATAATCCTCGGGTTAATCCTTCTGTTAACCCACGTGGTGGCTCTATGCGCCACCCGAGTCGATCCCATGTCCATCGAAAAACTGCGCAATATTGCCATCGTCGCCCATGTCGACCACGGCAAGACCACCCTCGTCGATTGTCTGCTCAAGCAGTCCGGCACGCTCAACGAGCGCACCGTGCTGGCCGAACGCGTGATGGACTCGAACGATCAGGAAAAGGAACGCGGCATCACCATCCTGGCCAAGAACACTGCCATTACCTGGCAGGGCAACCGCATCAACATCGTCGACACGCCGGGACATGCGGACTTCGGCGGTGAAGTGGAACGTGTGCTGTCGATGGTCGATTCAGTGCTGATCCTGGTCGACGCGATGGACGGCCCGATGCCGCAGACCCGCTTCGTGACGCAGAAGGCGTTCGCGATGGGCTTCAAGCCGATCGTGGTGATCAACAAGGTCGATCGTCCGGGCGCCCGTCCGGAATGGGTGGTCGAACAGGTGTGGGATCTGTTCGATCGTCTGGGCGCCACACCGGAGCAGATGGACTTTCCGATCGTCTACGCCTCGGCGCTGAACGGCTATGCCGGTCTCAACGATGACGTGCGCGAAGGCGACATGACCCCGCTGTACGAAGCGATCATGCAGCACGTGAGCAAGCCGGACGTCGATCCGGATGGCCCGTTCCAGATGCGGATCAGCCAGCTGGACTACAACAACTTCGTCGGCGTGATCGGCATTGGCCGCATCCAGCGCGGCATCTTGAAGAAGGGCATGCCGGTCGCGATCGTCGATCGCGAAGGCAAGAAACGCCAGGGCAAGGTGATGCAGGTGCTGGGCTTCCTCGGCCTGGAACGGATCGAGCAGGACAGCGCCGAGGCCGGCGACATCGTCGCGATCTCGGGTATCGCCGACCTGACCATCTCCGACACCGTCTGCGCGCTGGATACGCCTGAGGCGTTGCCCGCGTTGACCGTGGACGAGCCGACCATCTCGATGACCTTCCAGGTCAACAACTCGCCGTTCGCCGGCAACAAGGATCTTTCCGGCGGCAAGTTCCTGACCAGCCGCCAGCTGCGTGAGCGCCTGGATCGCGAACAGGTGCACAACGTGGCACTGAAGGTCGAGGAAGGTTCCGACGCCGACAAGTTCCTGGTTTCCGGCCGCGGCGAGCTGCATCTGTCGGTGCTGATCGAGAACATGCGTCGCGAAGGCTACGAGCTGGCCGTGTCGCGTGCGGAAGTGATCATCAAGGAGATCGACGGCCAGAAGATGGAGCCGATCGAGCAACTGGTGGTCGACGTGGAGGAAATCCATCAGGGCGCCGTGATGGAAAGGCTTGGCGTGCGCAAGGGCCAGCTGAAGAACATGGAGTCCGACGGCAAGGGACGCGTGCGTCTGGATTACGAGATCCCGGCGCGGGGCCTGATCGGCTTCCAGAACCAGTTCAAGACCCTGACCCAGGGTTCGGGCCTGCTGTTCCACGTGTTCGACCATTACGGTCCGAAGGAAGACGGCCAGATCGCCAAGCGCCTCAACGGCGTGATGATCGCGAATGCTGGTGGCACCACCCCGGCCTATTCGCTCGGACCGCTGCAGGATCGCGGCAAGCTGTTCGCGGCCGAGGGCGACTCGGTGTACGAGGGCCAGCTGGTCGGCATCCACGCCAAGGACAACGACCTCACCGTCAACGTGATCAAGCCCAAGCCGCTGACCAACATGCGTGCTTCGGGCAAGGACGATGCGATCCAGCTGACCCCGGCGATCAAGTTCACGCTGGAACAGGCGCTGGACTTCATCGACGACGACGAGCTGGTCGAGATCACACCAAAGGAAATCCGCCTGCGCAAGAAGAACCTCACCGAGAACGATCGCAAGCGCGCCTCGCGCGGTTGAGTCATCGCCTCATGTGATTGACAGAAGGCCGCCGCAAGGCGGCCTTCTGCTGTGTGGTCATGGCGCAGCGTTTTTTGTCTTCACACCCATCACGCGCAGACCCGGTCGCTGCCGGGCCAGCTTGCGCAGCAATTCGGCAAACGCCTGCAGATCGTCGTGCCACGGCGAGGCGTCACGCCAGTACAACGCGATCTCCCGACCCAGCGCCTGCCCCTTCAGCTTGGCCAGCACGATGTTCGGCATCGAGGCCAGCCGCTCGTGCGCCAGCGTCGGTACCAACGCGTAGCCACCGCGCAGACTGACCAGGGCGGCGAGGCTTTCCAGGCTGACATCCTGCACGTGGCCATGCTCGCTGCCATCGCCGTCGAGCCCATCCGCATGGCTCTCGGCCATCAAGGTCGCCTCGGCCGGATCGAGCTGATCCAGCGCGATGCTGCTCTGGTCGGCCAAGGGATGATCGGCACGCAGCATCAGCTCCCACGGCTCGGCGAACAACAGTCGCATCCCGATGCCGTTGACCGCCGGCGTCGGCGGTGCCAGCACCGCATCGAGCTCGCCTTCGTGCAGGCGGCGCAGCAGGCCACGCGGCTTGCCCTCGGAAATACCGAGCCGCGCACCCGGGAAATGCTGGGGGAACGGCGCGATCAGATGCGGCAGCAGATACGGCCCCAGCGACGCCGGCACGCCGAGTCGCAATTCGCCACCGAAGGCGACCGCACCGGCACGGGCGACCTGCTGCAGGTGCTCGCCCGCGGCGAGCACGGCGTCGATCTGCTGCAACAGCCGCTGTCCACCGGCGGTCGGCACGATGCGGCGACCGCCACGCTCGAACAGCGGTGCGCCCAGCGCCTGCTCGACCTTCTGCACCTGATGCGACAGTCCGGACGGGCTGATGTGCATGGCCCGCGCCGCGCTGTTGAAACTGCCATGCCGATGCACCGCCTGCACCAGCGCGAGGTCGCGCAGCGAGACGGCGGCGAGGGCCATCGAAATCATCGAATGCTGCATGTCATCAAATACGTTTGTGCATAACGAACCCTGCGCCCATGCTAGGCGGCGAACCAGCACCGTAACCGCCCAAGCCCATGCCGCAGTCTACCTGCCCGAACCGATGCCACCACAAGGCTCGCGCATGCAGCTGGAGCCGGCTGACCGGTTAGCGACTGCTCCGTGTTTGCGCGATAATTGCGGTCTTTGCCGGTCTGGCAAGCACGCCCTTCGTTGCCCTCCCCATCCCAGCCGCAGGATCCAGCCAGGAGTTTTCCCATGAAAGATTCATTCTCGGTACGCGACACGCTCGAAGCCAACGGCAAGCGCTACAGCTATGCCAGCCTGGCCAAGCTGGGCCAGCGCTTCGACCTGAAGCGCCTGCCCTATTCGATGAAGATCCTGCTGGAAAACCTGCTGCGGCACGAGGACGGCCTCAACGTCACGACGAAGGAAATCGAGGCGGTCGCCACCTGGAACGCCAAGGCCGAGCCGGATACCGAAATCTCCTTCATGCCTGCCCGCGTGGTGCTGCAGGACTTCACCGGCGTGCCGTGCGTGGTCGACCTGGCCGCGATGCGCGATGCGGTGGTGAAGCTGGGCGGCGACGCCAACCAGATCAACCCGCTGGCGCCGGCCGAACTGGTCATCGACCATTCGGTGCAGGTCGATGCCTACGGCTCGGCCAGCGCGCTGGAGCAGAACGTCGAGATCGAGTTCCATCGCAACCAGGAGCGCTACTCCTTCCTGCGCTGGGGCCAGAAGGCGTTCAACAACTTCAAGGTGGTGCCGCCGCGCACCGGCATCGTGCACCAGGTGAACCTGGAACACCTCGCCCGCGTGGTGTTCACCAATGAAGCGAACGGCGAGAACTGGGCCTATCCGGACACCGTGTTCGGCACCGACTCGCATACCACCATGATCAACGGCATCGGCGTGCTGGGCTGGGGCGTGGGCGGTATCGAAGCCGAGGCCGCGATGCTGGGCCAGCCCTCCTCGATGCTGATTCCGCAGGTAGTCGGCTTCAAGCTGACCGGCAAGCTGCCGGAAGGCGTCACCGCCACCGACCTGGTGCTCACCGTCACCCAGATGCTGCGCAAGCTCGGCGTGGTCGGCAAGTTCGTCGAGTTCTTCGGCGATGGCCTGGCCCACCTGCCGCTGGCCGACCGCGCCACGATCGCCAACATGGCGCCGGAATACGGCGCGACCTGCGGCATCTTCCCGGTCGATCAGGAAGCGCTGAATTACATGCACCTGTCCGGCCGCACGGCCGAGCACATCAAGCTGGTCGAGGCCTATGCCAAGGCGCAGGGTCTGTGGCACGACGCGAACACCCCGCATGCCGAGTTCACCACCACGCTGGAACTGAATCTGGCCGACGTGCGTCCGTCGATGGCCGGCCCGAAGCGCCCGCAGGATCGCGTGCTGCTGGAAGGCGTGCAGAAGAGCTTCCACGACGCCGTGGCCCCGCTCACCGCCACCCGCAAGCCGAAGAACGGCGCCGACGCCAGCTTCGCCAACGAGGGTGGCGCCACCGCGATTGGCAATCCTGCCAACGCCATCACCAACGATGGCGTGCGCGTGGAGAAGGACGGAGAGAACTTCAAGATCGGTGACGGCTCGGTGGTGATCGCCGCGATCACCTCGTGCACCAATACCTCCAACCCGGCGGTGATGCTGGGCGCCGGCCTGCTGGCGAAAAAGGCCGCGGCCAAGGGCCTCAAGGCCCAGCCGTGGGTGAAGACCTCAATCGGCCCGGGCTCGCTGGTGGTCAGCGACTACCTCGAGAAGACCGGCCTGCTGAAGGAACTGGAGAAGATCGGCTTCTACATCGTCGGCTACGGCTGCACCACCTGCATCGGCAACTCCGGCCCGCTGCCGGTCGAGATCAGCAAGGGCATCGCCGAGGGCGACCTCGCCGTGGCCTCGGTGCTCTCCGGCAACCGCAACTTCGAAGGCCGCGTGCATCCGGAAGTGAAGATGAACTACCTGGCCTCGCCGCCGCTGGTGGTCGCCTACGCGCTGGCCGGCACGCTGGACATCGACCTGACCAAGGACGCACTGGGCACGGGCAGCGATGGTCAGCCGGTCTATCTGAAGGACATCTGGCCGAGCAACCAGGAAATCTCCGACACCATCGCGGGCGCGATCAACCCGGCCATGTTCGAGAAGAACTACGCCGACGTGTTCAAGGGCGACAGCCGCTGGAACCAGATCGCCTCGCCGGATGGCGCCTTGTTCAAGTGGGACGACTCCACCTACATCAAGAACCCGCCGTACTTCGACGGCATGAGCAAGGAAGCCGGCACCATCGAGGACATTCACGGCGCCAGCGTGCTCGGCCTGTTCGGCGACTCGATCACCACCGACCACATCTCGCCGGCCGGCTCGATCAAGAAGGACAGCCCGGCGGGCCGCTTCCTGATCAGCAAGGGTGTCGAGCCGAAGGACTTCAACTCCTACGGTTCGCGCCGCGGCAACGACGACGTGATGGTGCGCGGCACCTTCGCCAACATCCGCATCAAGAACCTGATGCTGGACGGCGTGGAAGGCGGCTACACCCTGCATGTGCCGAGTGGCGAACAGCTGGCGATCTACGACGCGGCGATGAAGTACAAGGCGAGCAAGACCCCGCTGGTGGTGTTCGCCGGCAAGGAATACGGCACCGGCTCGTCGCGTGACTGGGCCGCCAAGGGCACCCTGCTGCTGGGCGTGAAGGCAGTGATCGCCGAGAGTTTCGAGCGCATCCATCGCTCCAATCTCGTCGGCATGGGCGTGCTGCCCTGCCAGTTCCAGGACGGCCAGAACGCGCAGTCGCTTGGCCTGACCGGCAAGGAGACCTTCGACATCACCGGCCTCAACGGCGGCGAGTCGAAGGAAGCCAGGGTCGTCGCCACAGCCCCGGACGGCAGCAAGAAGGAGTTCACCGTGAAGGTGCTGCTGCTGACCCCGAAGGAGCGCGAGTTCTTCCGCCACGGCGGCATTCTGCAATACGTGCTGCGCCAGCTGGCCAGCAAGAAAGCCGCCTGAGTTTCAGCGTGACCTGGTGACACACAAAACCGCCCCGGATCCGGGGCGGTTTTTTTATGGGCTGGCCAACTACATCGAATGCTTCCAGCTCGCCGTATAACAGCGCCACTGGCCATCGTCCTTGCGCCACGCGGACTCGACCTGGTAGACACCCATCTGATCGGGCAACAGATGACTGCCGCTGGTTAGAGTGACTGTGAACGTGGCCACCATCCGCTCGCCGCGATGCTCGAGCGTGACCGGCCCCGTCGTTACACCAATATGCTCGCCACGCAGGGCGATCAGCCTGACCATGTTCGCCAGGGCGCGACGATCAAGTTCGCCCTGGTTGCCGTCGAAATCGTCGCTGAGCGGCGCAACAACGTCGCTCGCCGCATTCGATTCGGCAGCATGCGCGATCGAGGCAATCGCTTCACGCACCTGTGCTTCGTCCGGCGTGCGACGGCACCCCCACAACGCTGTCGCGCACAGCACGAGAACGATCCACAGGCAAGCAGCTTTTCTCAATCGGTTCATGGGCGGAAACTCGATGCAGTGCGGCTTGCCGCTATACGCAGGCGTATGCTCCAATGAACAATGCGTCTGGCGCATGATGGATGCTGCGGTCATCCTGAAACCATCATCGACCTGCGGTCATCGACAACACAGGGAACCCTAGCATGAGCAACGAACGTCCGTGGCTGGATCACTATCCGACAGGCGTGCCCAGCCAGATTGACGTCAATACCTATGCCTCGGTACCAGCCGTCCTCGAGGAAGCGTTCGGCCACTTTCGCGAACGACCGGCCTTTGCGAATTTCGGCCATAAGCTGACCTACGGGCAGATCGACGAGATGAGCCGTCAGTTCGCCGGCTATCTCACCGGCGAGCTCAAGCTCGGCAAGGGCGATCGCATCGCGATCATGATGCCGAACGTGCTGCAGTATCCGATCGCGCTGTTCGGTGCGCTGCGTGCCGGTCTGGTCGTGGTCAACACCAACCCGATGTACACCGCGCGCGAACTCAAGCACCAACTGGAGGATGCCGGCGCCAAGGCCATCGTGGTGCTGGACAACTTTGCCGCGACCCTGCAGCAGATCGTCGCCGACACCCACGTGGAGCACATCGTCACCACCGGTATTGGCGACCTGCTCGGTCCGAAGGGTGTGCTGATCAACTTCGCGCTCAAGCACGTCAAGAAGATGGTGCCCGCGTTCGACCTGCCGCAGGCCGTGCGTTTTCGCGATGCACTGACGCGCGGCGCACCGCATCCGCTGCAACCGGTAACCCTGGACCACGACGACATCGCCTTCCTGCAGTACACCGGCGGCACCACGGGTGTGGCCAAGGGCGCGATGCTGACCCACGGCAACATGATCGCGAACATGCTGCAGGCCGGCGCCTGGGTCGGCACAAATGCCAAGCCCGGCGAAGAAGTGATCATCACCGCGCTGCCGCTGTATCACATCTTTTCGCTGTGCGCGAACGGGCTGGTCTTCACCCGCCTGGGTGGCCTGAACTGGCTGATCACCAACCCACGCGACATGCCCGGCTTCGTCAAGGAACTGAAGCAGTCCGGCTTCACCGCACTGACCGGCGTCAACACGCTGTTCAACGGTTTGCTCAATACACCAGGCTTTGCCGAACTGGATTTCTCGAAGTTGCACCTGACTCTGGGCGGTGGCATGGCCGTGCAGCGCGCGGTGGCTGACCGCTGGAAGAAAGTCACCGGCTGCACTCTCGCCGAAGCGTACGGACTGACCGAGACCTCGCCAGCGGTGTGCATCAATCCGCTGGATATAAAGGAATACAACGCCTCGATCGGCCTGCCCGTACCATCCACTGATGTGGCGATCTGGTCGGAGGAGGGACACCCTCTTCCGACTGGTGAAGTGGGCGAACTGATGGTGCGCGGCCCGCAAGTCATGAAGGGTTACTGGCAGCGTGAGGACGAGACCATCAAGGTACTCGGCCCCGATGGCTGGTTGCATACCGGCGACATCGCGAAGATGGACGAAAACGGCTACTTCTATATCGTCGACCGCAAGAAGGACATGATCCTGGTGTCCGGCTTCAACGTGTACCCGAACGAGGTCGAAGACGCCGTGATGCAGCACCCCGGTGTACTCGAAGTGGCGGCCGTCGGCGTACCGGACGAGCATTCCGGCGAAGTGGTGAAACTGTTCGTGGTACGCAAGGACCCGAACCTGACCGAAGAGGCGCTCAGGCAGTTCTGCCGCGAGAACCTCACCGGCTACAAGCGGCCCAAGTTCATCGAATTCCGCGACGCACTGCCCAAGAGCAATGTGGGCAAGATCCTTCGCCGCGAACTGCGCGATGAGAAGAAAGCCGCGACCTGAAATGACAACGCCCGCTTGAGGCGGGCGTTCTCGCTGCAACAACAGCCTGGGACTCAGTTGTCCTTCCAGTACTCCAGGATGTCGGCGTAACCGCCCAGCAGGTTCCACAACGGAACCTGTTTGTCCTCGGGGATCCGGCTGTAGGAAAAGCCGATGTGGTGATCGGAGATGCGTGCGACCGCAGCCTCCAGATGGATGTGCAGGTTGTGCCCGAAGATCATGTCGAGCACCCAGCGCTGACCTACTTCGCCAGCCCAGCCCAATGGGCGCCGCAACAATGCGCCGGTAGCCGAGATGTCGACCAGTTCCGTCGGATGCGACTCGCCATTGCGGCTCATCAGCACCGTCGTCGCGATCTGCATGCGCGCTGGACGCAGCTGCTCCGGAAGGTTGTCACCTTGCACATTCTTGTCGGTCGTCATCGTCATCCCATTGCTCTTGTGTGCACGCCTGCCGCTGGCCAAGACACCGTCCCACACATCCGCCTTACCTTGCTTGATTGTTCCGGTTCGTCACCCGACACCCCATTGAATCTCCGAGCAACGGTACCGAATTGTTTCCAGTCCAAAATAAGCAACTAATATGCCATTCCATCAAATTTGGTATCTGCATATGAGCAGACTAATCCTTTCGCTGCGATACCAGCGTTTTGCGCATGGCCCGAGTTCTTGAGTTCCGAAGGCCCCGGCTGTATCACGAACATTTTGAAGCCAATTGACGATGGATCAATGCTCATTCCCTGATCACGGCCTGCCATCCAGGCATGCCACACCGACAGCACGAGAATGCATGCTCCGTAACGGACCGACGCATTAGGTCACATGCCGCCCCACATCGACGATACCTGCAGGTCAGACGACATCATTGACACGGAGGCCTGACTGGCCAATCCCATATTGTGCCTGCGCCGACACTGCCATGCAGCCTGACGGCGCACAGAATCGGCGTGCATTGATCGGATCCTGTAACCGACTGAACATCGATGCCCCTGCACTGCTGGACTTGTCGCCGGGTAGCCGCTACTCTTTGTCCACGCGTAGTCTCATCCAGAATGCTTGCCGATTACTGTCGGCAGCCGGTGAGTCTTCACCCGATAGCTCTGAAACCGACCGCTGAAGAGTCATTGGCGTCATTGTTCGCCATCTCTGACCTGCACCTTTGCCGTGGCTGACAACCCGGGACCGGCGCAAAGTGATCACCGACGACCCGCCTGACCGAACCACCTGTGCGTGGCTTCATCATGCCCGTCGCGACGATGGCGCCCAGTGCGCCTCGGCGGAAGATGTGAAAGACCGCAGCACCCTTAGCCGCACCTTGGGAACGCCGCCTTACCGCTGCATTCCGAGTACGGATGTTCCATGGGTCACGCCAGCGCATGGAATGGTTCCGAACGTGTTGAACGCACTGCCAGCCGCTGAAGGCGGCCCAACGACATGTATTGATGAGCACTGAGCCAGTCGAGCCCGAGAGCCTGGTCACCGCACCGCAGGGGGCGTTTGCATCGGTACCACAGCAGCAGGAAATGCCGCTGGCCATCGTGCGCGGCCAGCCGATGCTGCAGATGCCGCAGGATCTGTACATCCCGCCGGATGCACTCGAGGTCATTCTGGAGTCGTTCGAGGGGCCGCTGGACCTGCTGCTGTATCTGATCCGTCGGCAGAATCTGGACATTCTGGACATTCCGGTCGCCGAGATCACCCGGCAGTACATGACCTACATCGAGCTGATGCGCGATGTGATGAGACTGGAGCTGGCCGCCGAATATCTGCTGATGGCTGCGATCCTGGCCGAGATCAAGTCGCGGCTGCTGCTGCCGCGACCGCCGGTCGAGGAAGGACTGGAGGAAGACCCCCGCGCCGAGCTGGTGCGACGTCTGCAGGAGTACGAACGGTTCAAGCGGGCGGCGGAAGACATCGAGGCGCTGCCTCGGCTGGAGCGCGACACCGCGGTGGTGCATGCCGAGGTGGGCGAACGCAATGTGATCAAGTTGCCGCCGCCACTGGATTTGACCGAGTTGCTGCTGGCTCTGAAGGACGTGATGCATCGGGCCGAGCTGTTCGGTCATCACGCGATCAAGCGCGAGACACTCAGTGTGCGCCAGCGCATGGGCGAACTGCTGAGCCGGCTCGACGACGACAGCTTCCACCGTTTCGAAAGCCTGTTCGATCCCGGCGAAGGTCGCCTCGGCGTGGTGGTGACCTTTCTGGCGATGCTGGAACTGGCCAAGGAAATGCTGGTGGAAATCATCCAGGAAGAGCCGCTGGCGGCGATCTATGTCAAGGCCAAGGCGCACCACACCGATGCATTCGCCGACACCGCAGCAGACGACGAACAACCGGGCGAGTCGGCACTGATCGAATCGTCCAACGAATGAACAACACCCACTGAATCGGCATCCGACCCAAGGCCATGCAGATCGAGCAACTCAAACCCATCATCGAGGCCGCCCTGCTGGCCTCCAGCCAGCCGATGACGGTTCATCAGCTGGGCGACTTGTTCAACGAGACCGACGAGGTCAGTCACGCGCAGATCGCCATGGCATTGGAAACGCTGGCCAATGACTGCGATGGCCGCGGCATCGAGCTGAAGGAAGTGGCTTCCGGCTTCCGTTACCAGGTGCGCCAGGATGTGCATCCGTGGATCTCGCGGATGTGGACCGAAAAACCCAGCCGCTATTCACGTGCGCTGCTGGAAACACTGTCATTGATCGCCTATCGCCAGCCGATCACGCGTCCGGAGATCGAGCAGATCCGTGGCGTGGTGGTGTCCTCCAACATCATCAAGACGCTGGAGGAGCGCGAATGGATCCGCGTGGTCGGTTATCGCGACGTACCCGGCAAGCCCGCACTGTTCGGCACCACCCGCATGTTTCTCGACTACTTCAACCTGAAATCGCTGGATCAACTGCCGCCGTTATCCGAAATCCGCGATATGGAAGACCCGCAACTGCGCTTCGAGCAGGAACCGCTGCCTGCCCGCATCGTGCGCAACCTGCCGATCGACCCGGACGACGAAGCCACGGATGATGCGGAGCCTGTGGCTGACGGCGACGAATCACACCCATCGGCAAGCACCGCAGATACCAGCGACACCCATGACACCACAGCCGATGCTCATGCAGCGGCTGCTTCACCCGAGTCCGGCGAACATGGCTCTCAGCTGAGCCCATCCGCCGAAAACCCGACTACCACTGCCGATGAGGCAGCGAACCCCGCCGCGGACGTCGAAGCCGACGCCGCCGAGCAAGATACCGAGGAGTACCGCGCATGACTGCGCCGCAGAAATCCGTTCTATCCCTGAAGCGCGAACCGCGCAACGATGCCACCGCCGTCCAGCTCGAGGAGCGCCTGCACAAGGTGCTCGCCAATGCCGGCCTCGGCTCGCGTCGCATGCTCGAGCAGCGCATCCAGTCCGGCGAAGTCGAACTGAATGGCACACCGGCCGGCATCGGCACCAGCGTGCACGCCGGTGACCGCGTGGTGCTCGACGGCAAGCAGTTCGTCGTCGCCACCGACAGCCGTGACGATACCGAGGTGCTGCTCTACCACAAGCCCGAGGGCGTGCTGACCACCCGTGACGATCCCGATGGCCGGCCTACCGTGTTCGAACAGCTGCCGCGCCTGAAGGGCGCGCGCTGGGTCGCCGTGGGTCGCCTCGACATCAACACCACCGGCCTGCTGCTGCTCACCACCGATGGCGAACTCGCCAACGCGCTGATGCACCCGAAGAGTGGACTCGAACGCGAATACCTGTGCCGCGTGCATGGCGAAGTGCCGGACGAGATCATCGAAAGGCTGAAGGCGGGTGTGGAACTCGACGATGGCCCTGCCCGTTTCGACGAGATCGCGGTCATCAGCCGCGGTGGCAGCCACAGCTGGTTCCGCGTGGTGATCCGCGAGGGCCGCAACCGCGAAGTGCGCCGTCTGTGGGACTCGCAGGGTTTCCTGGTCAGCCGCCTCAAGCGCATCCGCTACGGCAAGATCGAACTGCCACGCAACCTGCGCCGCGGCGAGTGTGAATCACTCGACGCGGAAGCAGTCAAGCAGCTGCGCCAGACCACCGGCCTCGGTGCGCCGCAGCCTGTGCTGACGCTGAGTCCGGTACTGCATCAGCGCCGCGCCAATCGCAATGTCACTGAATACCGGCCCGAGCGCGGTGCCAGCGGTGCCTGGACTGGCGGTCAGGACGAAGCCCGCGAACTGCGTGCTTACGACCGCATCCGCGAAGAACCCGTGCGCGGCCGCAAGCCACCGCGCCGCGATGGCAAGGAAGTCAACGGCAACCTCGCACGCCCCGAGCGCGGTGCCGGCGGCGGCAACCGCGGCGGCAAAGGCCGGCGTGTGGCGCCGGGTCAGGAGCTGCCGTCGGTACGTACCTGGTTCGCCGGTGAAAGCCGTGAGGGTGGCAGTCGTCCCGGTAGTGCGCCGCGCGGCAACGCTGCGGGTGGCGCTGCCGGCAGTCGTCGGCCGGCCGGCGGCAAACCGTTTGCTGCGCGTACTGGCGGCGAGAGCCGTGGTACCGGCAGCCCCTACAGCGGTTTCGGCGGTGAGCCGCGTGGCACCAGCGGCAATCGCACACATGGTGGTCGCCCGCAAGGCCAGGGCAATCAGGCCCATGGCAACCAGGCGCACGGCAATCAAACGCATGGGGGTTCGTCCTACGGCAACCAGGCAGCACATGGCAATGCTCGTCCGCACGGCCAGGGCGGCGCGCGTCCGCAAGGCAGCGGTCGTCCGCAAGGCCAAGGTGGTAATCGCCCGCAGGGCCAGGGCCGACCACAGGGCCAGGGCGGCAATCGTCCACAAGGTGGTGGTGCGCGTCCCCAGGGTCACGGCAGCGCACCGGGTGGACGTCCGCACGGTCGCGGCGGCAACCGTTCGGGCAACCGCTGAGCCTCGGCTTGGTCTGACGACGCGAAACGGCTGACCGATGGTACGCATCTATCACAACAGCCGCTGCTCCAAGTCGCGCGCCACACTGGCGTTGCTGGAGCAGCATGTCGATGGCGCGTGCGCGGTGATCAATTACCTCGACACGCCACCAAGCACCACCGAGCTGACTGTTCTGCTCAAGCAGCTCGGCATGAGTGCCCGCGAACTGCTGCGCAGTGGCGAGGCAGAGTATCAATCGCTCGGACTGGATGACCCCGCTCTCGACGATGCCACGCTGATTGCCGCGATGGTGGCGCATCCGAAACTGATCGAACGGCCGATCGTGGTGGCCAACGGCAAGGCAGCCATCGGACGTCCACCGGAAGCGGTGCTGGCCATACTCTGATTCACCACGAGTCGACAACAAAAAGCCGCCTTTGAGGCGGCTTTTTGTTGTCATGAAGGAAGGATGGATCAACCGGGATCGAGCGAAAACGCGTCGGCATCCATCCATGCGGGAAACCGCTCCCGGTGCGCAAGCAGTGGCGCCGGATCGAGCGTAACTGTCACCACCTGCTCCTGCACACCCAGTTCGACCAGCGGTTCGCCGACCGGGTCGATCACTGCACTGTCGCCAGCATACGGCAGCTCATTGCCATCCACGCCGACCCGGTTCACAGCAATCACGTAGCTGAGGTTCTCGATCGCGCGTGCGCGCAGCAGCGTGCGCCACGGGCCGCGACGCGGTGCTGGCCAGTTCGCCACGAACAGCGCAAGGTCGTAGTCCATGCCGCCGCTGGCGGAGGCCAGCCGGCGATTGCGCAACCAGACCGGAAAGCGCAGGTCGTAGCAGACCTGCGGCAGGATTCGCCAACCCTTCAGCTCCACGATCAACCGTTCGTTGCCGCCGCCGTAGCGGGTGTGTTCGCCAGCCATGCGGAACAGGTGGCGCTTGTCGTATTGCGCGAAGCTGCCATCGGGCCGCATCCACAGCAAGCGGTTGTAGACGGTGTCGTTCTCACGGATCGCCAGACTGCCGCAGATCACCGCGCCCACTTCGATCGCCAGCGCACGCAGCCACGCCACGCCCTCGCCGTCCATGCTCTCGGCACTGGCGTGGGTGTCATTGCTGAAGCCGGACAGGAAGGTCTCCGGCAGCACGATCAGGTCGCTTCCTTTTACCTGCCGCACCAGCGCGCCGTAGTAGTCACGATTGGCCGGCGCGTCATGCCAGCGGGTGGCGCCCTGCACCAGCGAAACCTTCAGGGGTTGCATGCTCATAGCCGGCACAGCCGTTCCGCCGCTGCATTCATCGTCGCATCGCTCTTGGCGAAGCACAGTCGCAGCAGGCGTATACCCGGTGCGGTTTCATAGAACGGCGTCAGCGGAATCGCCGCCACGCCACCGTGCTGCACCAGCCAACGACTGAAGGCGAGGTCATCCTCGTCGCCGATCGCCGAGTAGTCGACCAGCTGGAAATAACCGCCCGGTACGTCGAGCAGCTTGAGGCGCGACGGTGCCAGCAGCGCACGGAAACGATCGCGCTTGGCCTGGTAGAACGCCGGCAGCTCCAGGTAGTGCTCCGGGTGACTGGCCATGAATTCGCCGAACGCCACCTGCGCCGGATGGAAGGTGCAGAACGTGAGGTACTGGTGCACCTTGCGGAACTCGGCCGACAGTGCGGCCGGTGCCACCGCATAGCCGACCTTCCAACCAGTGCAGTGATAGGTCTTGCCAAACGAGGAAACCACGATGCTGCGCTCGGCCAGCTCCGGGTGACGCAACACGCTTTCATGCTGCGCACCGTCGTACACGATGTGCTCGTACACCTCGTCGGACAGCACCACGATGGAAGTGTCGCGCACGATCGCCGCCAGTTCTTCCAGATCCGCCGCAGACAGTACCGCGCCGGACGGGTTGTGCGGGCTGTTGATCAGGATCATCCGCGTCTTCGGCGTCACCGCATCGCGCACGCGCTGCCAGTCGATCGCGAAGGTCGGCACGGTCAGCGGGATATGTACCGCGCGTGCGCCTTGCAGCTCGATCGCCGGCTCGTAGCAGTCATACGCCGGGTCGAACACGATCACTTCCTCGCCCGCACGCACCACCGAGGCGATCGCTGCAAAGATCGCCTCGGTGGCACCGGAGGTGACCGTGATGTCGGTATCGACATTGAGCTTGCGGCCATATAGCTGCGCGACCTTCAACACGATCTGCTCGCGCAAGGCCGCCGTGCCATGCATCGGTGCGTACTGATTGCGGCCTTCGTTCATCGCGCGGGTCAATGCGTCGCGCAGTGGCTGCGGCGGTTCGAAGTCGGGAAAGCCCTGGCCCAGGTTGACGGCCTTGTGCTCGATCGCCAGCTGACTCATCACGCTGAAGATGGTGGTGCCGACTTTCGGGAGCTTCGTTTCAATCATCATCATTCAGCCGTATGGATGTCCATAAAGGTTAAAGCGTAGCGTATGGCGCCATTGCGTGCATCACGATGACGCCAATCACGGCCGGGGCAGTTCTTCCAGCGGGCGCAGCTTGCACTGTTCGTGCTTCAGCAATGTCGTGGCCGGCAGCCGTTCGGCCAGGAAATCGACCAGCGCACGTACACCCGGCAACATGCCGCGCCGGCTGGGATAGACGAAGTGCATGGTGCCTTCAGGCACACTCCAATCCGGCAGCACTACTTCGAGTTCGCCACGGGTGATCGCAGGCGCACAGACGAACTCCGGCAACAGCGCCACGCCCAGACCGCGGCGGGCGGATTCCAGCAGTACCGTGAAATCGCCGGTGATCAGGCGCGCCTGCACTTCGACATTGACCTGTTCGCCGTTCGCGCCAATCAGCTCCCACACCTGTGCGCCTTCATGCTCGCGCATCGACAGCGCCGGCAGCTTGGCCAATTCCTCCGGTGTGGCCGGACGTCCCTGGGCTTTCAGCAACGCGGGACTGGCCACCAGCTTGGTGCGCGACTGGCCAAAACTGCGCATCACCAGGTTCGCATCGCTGTCCAGCTTGCTGCGTACCCGGATCGCCAGATCGTAGCCTTCGCCGATCACGTCGACACGGCGATTGCTGGCCAGCAGCCGCACCTGCATCTTCGGGTATTGCGTCAGAAAATCCGGCAGCAAATACGCCAGCACCGTCTGCGCCAGCGACTCCGGACAGCTCAGGCGTACCACACCGCGTGGTTCGGCACGCAATTCATCCACCGCGTCCTGTGCTGCCTGCGCCTCTTCCAGCACGGCACGGCAATGCGCGTAAAAGCGCTCGCCGACCTCGGTCACCACGAAACGTCGCGTGGTCCGCTGCAACAGGCGCACGCCAAGGCGCTCCTCAAGCTGGGCCACACGCTTGCTCAGGCGTGATTTCGGTACGCCCAGCGCCCGGCCGGCCGCGGAAAAACCGCCGTGCTCTACCACCGCGGCAAAGAAATACAGGTCGTTGAGATCCTGCAGGGCACCACTCAATACCGTCATGATTGTTTCCTTGAACGGACTATACGTCCGATAAATGCCATCTTATCGCCGCATTGTTCTAAATATAACCTGATCACATCGCCGATTCGTCGGCCCGACCAGGAATCTCACCATGAAACTGTTGCATATCGACTCCAGCGCTCTGGGTGCCCATTCGGTGTCGCGCCAACTGACTACCGACATCGTAGCCGAGCTGAAGCGCCAGGCTGCCGGGATCGAAACCCAGTACCACGACCTGACTGCCGAACCCTTGCCGCACTGGTCGCCGGTGGCCGACGCCAGCGACCCCGCTGTGGCGCTGGGCAACCAGATGCTGGAAGACTTTCTCGCCTCCGACATCGTGGTGATCGGTGCGCCGATGTACAACTTCGGCATTCCCAGCCAGCTCAAGGCCTGGATTGACCGCATCGCCGTCGCCGGCAAGACCTTCCGCTATGGCGCCAACGGCCCCGAGGGGCTGGCTGGCGGCAAGCGGGTGATCATCGCCTCCAGCCGCGGTGGCATGTACGCCAGCGGCCCGGCAGCCGCGATGGATTTCCAGGAGTCCTATCTGCGTACCGTGTTTGGCTTCATCGGCATCACCCATGTCGAATTCGTGCGTGCCGAGGGGCTCAACATGGGCGACGAACCGAAAGCACAGGCATTGCAGTCGGCTCGGAATGCCATCGGCGCGCTGGGCGCCCCTGCCGCCAAAGTCGCCTGATCTCCAGCGCATGACATGCGCAGGCCCCGCAAGATGGGGCCGCTGGAAAACCCGGGTATTACAGACCTGGGGAGGCGGCAGATAGGTATACGCCGCACGCGATTGATCGCTTCAGACCCGTCCCACACCACGAAAGGCCAGCCACTGCGCTGGCTTTTTCGTTATTGGGCAATGACTTGCACTTATAGGCCATCAGTCATGTTGCGCAATCGCATCTTGGCTGTTGACAGCTCGAAACATAGTGTTATAGTTCACTACAACACCGGCTCACGAGATCACTAAGGAGACATGTCATGAATACGCATAAACTCATCGCCAGCGTCGCCGCCGTCTTGTTCACCACCGCCACCCTGGGTGTTCTGAATTACCACGTCGACAGCTATCAGGCACGAGACACCGAAATCAACGGCAGCAAGGTCATCGACCTGGCGCCAGTCAACGTCTACCCGAGCGCCAGCGAGCGCCGCGCTGCTGTCCTGCTGACGGACGTCGAAGTAGCTGGCATCACCATGATCCCGACCATCGGTCGTATGGGTGGCGGCGGCGGTACCGAGCAGTTCAGCCTGATCGGGTCCCAGCTGGCCATGCCCTACTATTCGTTTGGCAACAAGTTCGGCCGCATCAGCAAGGAATAAAACATGACCATTACCTGGAACGACAGCGTCCCGATCTATCGCCAACTGCACCAGCGTGTGGTGGCGATGATCCTGGACGGCGCCTTGAACGAGGGCGACCCGCTGCCGTCGGTACGCCAGGTGGCCGCGGATTATCAGATCAATCCGCTGACCGTATCCAAGGCATACCAGGAACTGGTCGACGAACAACTGGTTGAAAAACGGAGGGGGTTAGGCATGTTCGTCATCGAAGGCGCCCGCGAGGCGCTGCTGAAATCCGAACGCGAGCGGTTTCTGCGCGAAGAGTGGCCGACGCTGTTTGCCCGGCTGCAGCGACTGGGGCTGGATCTCAAGACACTGCTGCGCGAGGCCTGCACCGACAAGGAGGAGAAGTCATGAGCGCGGTGATCACAGCCAACGGCCTGAGCAAGCATTACAAGTCGTCGCTGGCGCTGGACAACGTCAGTTTCCAGATCGCGCCCGGTCGCATCGTCGGCCTGATCGGCCCGAACGGTGCCGGCAAGACCACCGCGCTGAAGGCGATCCTCGGCCTCACCGACTTCACCGGTCAGCTCAACGTGCTCGGTTTCGATCCGCGCAAGCAGCGCGACAAGCTGATGGGCGAAGTCTGCTTCATCGCCGACGTGGCGGTGCTGCCGCGCTGGATCCGTGTGCGTGAGGTGGTCGATTTCGTCGCCAACGTGCATCAGCGCTTCGACCGCAAGAAGTGCGAGGCGTTTCTGGCCCGCACCAAGCTCACGCCCGACCAGCGCGTGAAACAGATGTCCAAGGGCATGATCGTGCAATTGCATCTGGCGCTGGTCATGGCCATCGACGCCCGTCTGTTGATCCTGGACGAACCGACGCTGGGTCTGGACATCCTCTATCGCAAGCAGTTCTACCAGAGTCTGCTGGAGGACTACTTCGACGAGAACAAGACGATCATCGTCACCACCCATCAGGTCGAGGAAGTCGAACACATCCTCACCGACTTGATGTTCATCCGCGACGGCAAGATCGTACTGGACGCCGACATGGACGCGATCGGCGAGCGCTTCATCGAAGTGATGGTGAACTCCGACAACGCGGCTGCCGCCCGCACGCTGAAGCCGCTCGATGAGCGCCAGGTATTCGGCAAGAGCATCTTCCTGTTCGACGGTGTCGGGCGTGCGCAACTGGAGGCACTCGGCGAAATCCGCCGACCTTCCGTCAGCGACCTGTTCGTCGCCACCATGAAAGGAACGTACGCATGAAAACCTTCTATTGGTTGGTCAAACGCGAATTGTGGGAACACCGTGGCGGCTTCTTCTGGGCACCGGTGATCACCGGCGGCGTCTTTCTGCTGCTGAATCTGATGGGCATCATCACCGGCGAGGTGATGGGTGGCCGGCATGGATTCAACGTAGCCTTCGGTGGCGGCCAAAACAACCTGCACCTGCTCGCCAATGCACTGGACAAGCAGTCCATGGACACCGTCGGCGCCGGGCTGGACATGGTGATGTACTCGCCGACCATGATCATCAGCATGGTGCTGGGCTTCGTGGTGTTCTTCTACTGCCTCGGCGCGTTGTACGACGATCGCCGCGACCGCAGCCTGCTGTTCTGGAAATCGCTGCCGATCTCGGATACCGCCACCGTGTTGTCCAAGGTGGTGGCCGCGACGATCGTCGCCCCGTTCATCGCGGTGGTCACCGGCACGCTGACCGGTATCGTGATGCTGCTGATGTTTGCGGTCACGCTGTCCTTCCACGGCGTCGGCGTGTGGCATCTGCTGACCCTGTCGCACCCGCTGCAGGTAATCGCCAACCTGCTGGGGTCGATCCCGCTGTACCTGCTGTGGGCGCTGCCGACGGTGGGCTGGTTGATGCTCTGCTCGGCCTGGGCGCGCAGCAAGCCGTTCCTGTGGGCAGTGGTGCTTCCGGTGGCCACTGGCATCGTGCTCGGCTGGTTCAAGCTGATCGGCACCGTGGACATGTCGACGGCCTGGTACTGGCGCGACGTGCTGGCCCGCATCCTGTTCAGCGTATTCCCCGGCGGCTGGTTTACCCAGATGCAGCACATCGGTGGCAACAACCCCGCCGAGATGCTGTCGGGACTGAGCGTGCTCAACACCTACACCGTCCTGGCTTCGCCGAACCTCTGGATCGGAGTGGCAGCCGCAGCAGCCATGCTCGCCGGAGCGGTCTGGTTCCGCCGCTGGCGCGACGACAGCTGATGTCACTCGCAGCCGTGCAGGCCATTCCCTGCACGGCTGCCGTCATGACAACGAGATACATGCAAGACCGAAGGAGCCCAAGATGCGCGCTTACCTGTTACCCATGATGATCCTGATCGCCACAAGCGTGACGGGCTGCGATCGCAGTGACCACTACGACACCATCACCAACTACATCAGCATCCACGACGGCAGCATCGCAGTTCATGCACCCGGCCGTGCCGATGCCGACATCACGGCCGCAGGAGACCTGAACATCTCCGGCACCAGTGTCACGGTAACTACCGCACAACGCGACCTGCTCAAGCATTACTACAGCACCGCTCTGACCCTGCGTAATCATGGCATCGCCACAGGCAACGCAGGCATAGCGACGGCAGGCAAGGCCCTGAGCAGCGTGGCGTCAGGATTGGCCAGTGGCAACACCGACAAGATCGACAGCGACGTCAACGCCAGCGCGGCCAAGGTCGAAGCCCAGGCGGCCTTGATCTGCAACGATCTGGCCGATCTCAGGTCGACCCAGGAAACACTGGCCGACCAACTCCCCGCCTTCCAGCCCTACGCGTTGATCAAGGCCAACGAAGTCGAGGACTGCCGTGGCCGAAAAATATCACGCGAGTGATCATTGTGATGACCGAATGAAAAGCCACACCGATGGACAACATTCGAGAATGGAGAACACCGTATGAAGCCCACCACGTTCAGCGCGCTCGCACTGATGCTGCTACTGCCGCTGGCCGCTTGCGGCCAGTCCGGACAGACCGACTCCCAGCCGGATACCGCCGTCAACACGGCACAGACATCAAAGGACGCTGGCGAGCAAACCTCCCCGTCGGGAATTTCCGGAGAAATCCACAAGGCAATGCAGGAGGCCAAGCAAGAGTTGGCCACCAAGAACATCGACGTGGGTCGCATTCACATTGGCGATAGCCAACACCACGACAAGGATTCGCACTCCAAGGCCGAGATCACCCCGCAGGGCGAATTGCTGATCGCGGGCAAGCCGGTGCCAGCCACACCGGCGCAGCAGGCTCTGCTGCTGGACTACCGCCAACAGATCGTCGGTATCGCCGAAACCGGCATGGACATCGGGGCACAAGGCGCCGACCTGGGCATGAACGCAGCCAAGGAAGCACTATGGGGCGCGCTCGCGGGCAAAAGCGACAAGGACATCGAGGCGTCCATCAAGCCGCAAACCGACAAGATCCAAGCTGCCGCCCTCAAGCTGTGCCAGCGACTCCCCGATCTACTGTCCACGCAAAAGAAACTGGCCACGGCAATGCCCGAGTTCAGGCCCTACGCGACCATGCAGCAGAAGGATGTCGATGATTGCGGCAAGGACACGACTGACGCGAACGGCAAGAAAGGTTTCGCCGTATCCTCCGATTGATCCGGGCGCTCAAAGCCCTCTCGCACGATGCAGTGAGGGCTTTGGGCACATTCAACCGCCACCGCCTCCGCCGTGAATGCCGCCCTTGGTCAACGTCAGTGGATCGAGCAATTTCCTCAGCTCATCCTTCGACAAACCGGTGGTTTCCAGCGCCACGTCCATGATCGGCCGATGCTCCTTGTAAGCCTGTTTGGCGGTGGCCGCACCCTTCTCGTAGCCGATCACCGGGTTCAGCGCAGTGACCAGGATCGGGTTCATCGCCAGCGCTTGGTTGACCCGCGTGGTGTTGACCTTGAAACCGGCGATCGACTTGTCGGCCAGCAGTACGCTGACCTTGCTCAGGATCCCGATCGACTGCAGCAGGTTGTGCGCGATCAGCGGCAGCATCACGTTGAGCTGGAAGTTGCCGGACTGGCCAGCAATGGTGATCGAGGCATCGTTGCCGACCACTTGCGCAGCGACCATCGCAGTCGCTTCGGGAATCACCGGATTGACCTTGCCCGGCATGATCGACGAACCCGGCTGCAGCGCCGGCAGTTCGATCTCGCCCAGACCAGCCAGCGGGCCTGAATTCATCCAGCGCAGGTCGTTGGCAATCTTCATCAACGTCACCGCCAGCGTCTTCAGCTGGCCGGACAATTCCACCGCGGCATCCTGCGATGCCATGCCCTCGAAATAATTTTCCGCCGACTCGAACTTCACGCCGGTGAGCTTCTTCAGCTGTGCCGCCATCGCCGGGCCGAACTTCGGATCGGCATTGATGCCGGTGCCGACGGCAGTGCCACCCTGCGGCAGCCGGCGCATGCGCTTCAATGCATCTTCGATGCGCTCGATCGCCGAACCGATCTGTGCCGACCAGCCGGACAACTCCTGGCCGAAGGTGATCGGCATCGCATCCATCAGGTGGGTACGGCCGGTCTTGGGTGTATTCCGCAGCTCGCGGGCGCGCTTGTCGATGGTCTTCTGCAGATGCTTCAAGGCAGGCAGCAACTGCTCGCTGACCGTAAGCGTGGCACTGACGTGGATCGCGGTGGGGATCACGTCATTCGAACTCTGCCCGTAATTGACGTGGTCGTTCGGATGCACCTTGGTGCCGCCTTTCACTGCCAGATGCGTAATCACCTCGTTCGCATTCATGTTGGTGCTGGTGCCCGAACCGGTCTGGAAGATGTCGATCGGGAACTGCGCGTCGTACTGGCCATCTGCCACGGCCAGCGCCGCCTTGCGGATCGCCGTGGCCTGGTTCTTCTTCAGATAGCCCATCGACAGGTTGACCTCGGCCGCCGCCGCCTTGATCAGGCCCAGCGCGCGAATGAACGGGCGTGGCAGGTGCAGGCCCGAGATCGGAAAATTGTCGATCGCGCGCTGGGTCTGGGCTCCATATAGGGCGTCCCTGGGTACCTTCAGCTCGCCCATGCTGTCGTGTTCGGTGCGAAAACCGCTCATGGCCGTGTCCTTGAAGTTGGATATTGCCCAACTATAGGCCGCTGCCTGTCGGTGGCGCGACAACCCGATCCGAACCGGGATGGGCCGCGCCCATGTAAAATAGCTATTTACCCTGCCGGAATGCATCGATGTCCTCTCATGCCCTGACCGCCCTGTCCCCACTGGACGGCCGCTACGCCAGCAAGGTCGAGGCGCTGCGTCCGATCTTCAGCGAGTTCGGCCTGATGCACCGCCGAGTGCAGGTGGAGATCGAGTGGCTGCTGGCGCTGGCCGCCGATCCGCGCATCGTCGAATTGCCGGCATTCAATGCCGGACAGGTCGACACGTTGAAGGCGATCTCCACCCGCTTCAGCGTGGAAGACGGCAACCGGATCAAGGCCATCGAGGCGACCACCAACCACGACGTGAAAGCAGTCGAATACTTCATCAAGGAGCGCATCGGCGCCGATGCCGGTCTGGCCCAGGCGAAGGAATTCGTGCACTTCGCCTGCACCAGCGAGGACATCAACAACCTGTCCTATGCCCTGATGCTGCGCGATGCGCGCGAGCAGGTGCTGCTGCCGATGTTCGACGCCGTAATCGCCCAGCTGCGCGCACTGGCGCACGCGAACGCCGCGTTGCCGATGCTTTCGCGCACGCATGGCCAGACCGCCTCGCCCAGCACGCTGGGCAAGGAAATCGCCAACGTGGTGGCGCGTCTGGAGCGTCAGCGCAAGCAGCTTGCTGCCGTGGAGATCTCCGGCAAGATCAACGGCGCGGTCGGCAACTACAACGCGCATGCCATCACCTATCCGGAAGTCGACTGGCAGGCCTTCTCGCAGCGTTTCGTGGAAAGCCTTGGCCTCGGCTACAGCGCCTACACCACCCAGATCGAGCCGCACGATGGCGTCGCCGAATACTGCGATGCGGTGCGCCGCGCCAACATCATCCTGATCGACCTGGCTCGCGACATCTGGGGCTACATCTCGCTCGGCTACTTCAAGCAGTCGTTGAAGGCTGGCGAAGTCGGCTCCTCGACCATGCCGCACAAGGTCAACCCGATCGACTTCGAGAATGCCGAAGGCAACTTCGGCCTGGCGAATGCATTGCTTGGTCATTTCGCCGAAAAGCTGCCTATCAGCCGCTGGCAGCGCGACCTCACCGACTCCACCGTGCTGCGTGCGCTGGGTACCGCATTCGGCCACACCCTGGTGGCGCTGGAATCGCTGAAGAAGGGCCTCGGCAAGCTCACCGTCAATGCCGACCGCCTCGGCACCGACCTCGACACCAGCTGGGAAGTCCTGGCTGAAGCCGTGCAGACCGTGATGCGTCGCTACGGGCTGCCCGAGCCGTACGAACAGCTCAAGGCGCTGACCCGCGGCCAGGGTATCACCCGCGACTCGATGCGCACCTTCATCACCGGCCTCGACCTGCCGGCCGAGGCGAAACAGCGCCTGCTCGAATTGACACCCGCCAGCTATATCGGACTCGCCGAGACACTGGCGAAAGACGTCTGAGTCACACAACAAAAGGCCCGCAGATGCGGGCCTTTTGTTGTCACTCGATCTCGTCCGAGCCTTCGTTGACACCCTCGAACAGGAAGGTCGACAGATAGCGCTCGCCGGTATCCGGCAGCATCGCCAACAGCACCGAGCCATGCGGTGCATCCGTTGCGACCTGCAGTGCCGCGGCAAGCGTGGCACCGGACGATATCCCGACAAAGATGCCCTCCTGCTGCGCCAATGCCCTCGAGGTATCGCGGGCCAGCACATCGTCGACCGGCAAGATCGCATCGACCACCTTGCGGTTGAGTACGGCCGGCACGAAGTCCGGCGTCCAGCCCTGGATCTTGTGCGGCTGCCACTCCTTGCCCGACAGCAACGCCGCACCAGCCGGCTCGGTGGCGATGATCTTCACCTGTGGCCGCGCCACCTTGAGGACTTCACCGACGCCGGTAATGGTGCCACCAGTGCCCCAACCGCTGACGAAATAATCCAGCCGACGACCGGCGAAGTCGCGCAGGATCTCCGGCGCCGTGGTCTGGCGGTGATAGGCCGGGTTGGCCGGATTCTCGAACTGGCTGGCAAGGAACCAGCCGTGCTTCTGCGCCAGCTCTGCTGCCTTCTGCACCATGCCAGTGCCGCGAGCAGCAGCCGGTGTCAGCAGTACCTTGCCGCCGTAGGCGCGGATCAGCTTGCGTCGCTCGATCGAGAAGGTCTCGCTCATCACCGCTACGAACGGATAGCCGCGCGCTGCACACACCGCCGCCAGCGCCACGCCAGTATTGCCCGAGGTGGCCTCGATCACGGTCTGGCCCGGTTTTAGCGCGCCCCGCTGCTCGGCATCGAGGATGATCGCCAGCGCCAGGCGATCCTTCACCGAGCCGGCCGGATTGAACGCCTCCACCTTCACGTACAGCTCGACGTGCTTCGGCGCCAGGCGGTGGAGTTTGATGATCGGCGTATTGCCGATGGTGTCGAGAATGCTGTTGTAGATCATGGGTCACTCCATGGAAACCGGCGGGGAAACAGCGTCGGCGATGATGCGCCCACACAGGTAAAACTATCGTCAGCCACGGTGGATAGCGGCCAGCAGATCGGCATGCACCGGCGATGGCTGGATGCTGCTGCGCCTACCCGTCGCTGCCACGCGAATATCGTGCACCGTCGCACCCAGCGGTGGCTGACCGAACCAGGCCAACGACTGCGCCAGCGCCGCGACTTCGCCCAGGATCAGCAGCGCCGGCGAGCCCACGGCGTGCGCAGACGCGCGCTCGGCCAGGTTCGCCAAGGTGCCGGTGACCACCCGCTGTTCCGCGCGCGAGCCGTTTTCGATCAACGCAAACGGGGTCGTGGTTGCGCGACCGTGTTCGATCAAACGCGCCTGCAGCGACGCCAGTTCGCCCACGCCCATGTAGACCGCCAACGTCTGCCGCTCCTGCGCCAGCGCCACCCAGTCCAGCGTGTCGAGCGAACTGCGGCAGTGCGCAGTGACGAAACGTACCGACTGTGCATGATCGCGATGCGTCAACGGTATGCCGGCATAGGCTGCGCAAGCCACCGCAGCGGTAATGCCAGGCACCACCTCGTAGGGAATTTCGTGGCTGCGCAGGAACTCCAGCTCCTCGCCACCACGGCCGAACACAAACGGATCGCCGCCCTTCAACCGCACCACCCGCCGACCCGCACGCGCATGCTCCAGCAGCAAGGCATGGATGCCATCCTGGGTCGTGTGATGATTGCCCGCCTGCTTGCCGACCTCGATGCGTTCGGCATCGCGCCGCGCCAGTTCCAGCACCTCGGCACTGACCAGCCGGTCGTGCAGGATCACGTCCGCCTCGTTCAGTGCACGCAAGGCGCGCAGGGTCAGCAGACCGGGATCGCCGGGGCCGGCGCCCACCAGCACGACCGATCCCGTGTGCACCGGTGACGCCGAGGCGAGCGCCTGCTCCGCTGCCTGAAGTGCCTCCTTTGGCTGTCCTTGACGCAACAGCGCTGCGACCGGGCCGGCAAACAGAGTTTCGTAAAACTGCCGCCGCGCCGCCATGTCCGGCAGTCGGCTGCGGATGCGCCCACGCAGCCCGGCCGCCAGGGTTGTCAGCGCGCCCAGCGAATGGTCGAGCACGGTCTCCAGCCGTTCACGCAACAGCCGCGCCAGCATCGGTGCTTCGCCGCCACTGGAGATCGCAATGACCAGCGGCGCACGGTCGACCACCGCAGGCACATGGAAACTCGACAGCGACGCATCATCGACCACGTTGACGAAGATCCGCCGCAACCCTGCCAGCGTGGCGACCAGGGCATTCGTCTCGCGATCGGACGTAGCCGCCACCACCAGCCAGAGCCGATCGAGCCAGCCTTCCTGGAAGGCATCGGCACGATGCGCAACACGCCCTTCGCTGACCCAGCGACGCAGTTGCGGCGTCAGCGTCGGCGCATTCACCGTCACCTGGGCCTGCGCGCCTAGCAACGCAGCAACCTTGCGTTCGGCTACCGCACCACCGCCCACCACCAGCACGGCACGATGCGACAGATCCGCGAACAGCGGGTAGAGCTTCATGATGGGATGAACCTGCCTTGCGTGCATGGATGCAGAGCTACGCTACGAAGAGCACACCAGCCCGGCAAATGATTTGTTCCGGCGCGCATATGCCATTGGGTTATGGCCATCCATAAAAATGGTTGACTTATTTGTTAAATGGCCGTATAGACGTCTAACAATGAAAAGCACAACCAATCATCAAGCAAGCATCCACAACGTCCTTGGCATCGTTGCCTCCGCCGTGCCATGCACGATGCCGGCCAGTTCCATGCGATGTATCTGTACTTCGCTCGCGCCTCAATCCATCGACCACGACCGCCTACGGACCCATCGTCATGACACTTACCCAGTTGCGCTATCTCATCGCCATCGCCGACTCCGGCCTCAACATCACGCTTGCCGCCGAGCGCGTGCATGCCACCCAGCCCGGGCTGAGCAAGCAGCTAAGACAGCTTGAGGACGAGCTCGGCTTCCAGCTGTTTGTGCGCAAAGGCAAGAGCCTCGACGCAGTAACCCCAGCCGGCGCCCAGGTGCTGGAACGCGCACGCACGATCCTCGCCGAGGCCGGCAATATCCGTTCGATCGCCGCAAACCTGCGCAACGAGGCGCATGGCGAGCTGCGCATCGCCACCACCCATACTCAGGCACGTTTTGCCCTGCCAACCGCGATCGGCGCGCTCAATGCCGACTATCCGCAGGTCAGCGTGCACCTGCAGCCGGTACGTGATGCCGAAGTGCTGGCGCAGCTGGAGGCCGGCCGGGTCGATCTGGCCGTGGTCAGCAGCACCGGCGCACCGCCAGCGAACGGCATTGCGCTGCCGGCTTATCACTGGCAGCGGGTGATCGTCGTGCCGAGAGGCCATCCGCTGGCTACGCACAAGCAGCCGGTATCGCTGGAACAATTGGCGCAACTGCCGCTGATCAGCTACGACTCCTCGCAAAAAGCGGAGTCATCGCTGCGCCGCGCCTTCGATGCCGTCGATCTGTCACCGCAGATCGCGATGACCGCCAGTGACGCCGACCTGATCAAGACCTATGTACGTGCCGGGCTGGGCGTCGGTGTGCTGGCCGAGATGGCCATGCTGCCCACGGACACCGACCTGCATGTGTTGCCGGCCGATCACCTGTTCCCGCCTTGCACGACCTGGATCGTGCTGCGCCGTGAACGCGTGTTGCGTGCCTATGTGCTGGAGTTCATCAGCCTGTTCGCGCCACACCTGCAGCGCCGCGAAGTGGCGCGGGCGCTGGCCGCCGATGCGGCAGGCGACTGGCCGGCCGTGCCGCACTGGCGGGAACGCTCACGGGCAACGCTGCCGGACGCCGCCTGATCCACCAGCCCCCAGCCCATCGGCCCGGGGTCAACCCGGGCCGTGCAACCCGCATTCACGCTTCAACCCGAAGAAGCGGGTGTCTTCAGCCTCCATGCCAGGCTCCCAGCGACGAGTGGTATGGGTGTCGCCGATCGAGACATAGCCCTGATCCCATAGCGGGTGATAAGGCAAACCGTGGCGTTGCAGATACATGCCCACGTCGCGGTCGCTCCAGTCGGCGATCGGATGGAATTTCCAGCGGTCACGATTCCACTCGACAAACGCGATGTCCTGTCGGCTCCTTGACTGGCTGCGCCGCAGACCGGCAAACCAGCTCTGCACGCCCAGCTCGGTCAAGGCACGCTGCATCGGCTCCACCTTGCGGATATTGTTGTAACGGTCGATGCCGTCCACACCCTGCTCCCACAGTCGCCCGTAGCGTGCCTCGGCCCAGGCGCGGCCGATCGCCGGGCGGTAGACCTTGAGATTCAGTTCGAGGCGCTCGGCCAGCGTATCGACGAATTGATAGGTTTCGGCAAACAAGTAACCCGTGTCGATCAGGATCACCGGGATATCCGGCTGCTGACGCGTCAGCAGATGCAGCGAGACTGCAGCCTGCGCACCGAAGCTCGACGACAGCGCGTGCCTGCCGGGCGTGTGTTGCAACGCCCACGCCACACGCTGCTCGGCTGTCTGTCCGGCCAGCCAGTCATTCAACCTGGCCAGCGCACGTGGATCGCGCGGATTGCGTGGCAACTCGATCGCGCTCATGCGTTGACCTTGAGCGGAATCAACCGCGGCTGACTCAGTATCCCCACACGTAGCAGGAAATCACCGAAGCGCTCCTCCGTGTCGCGTTCACCGGCATAACGGGCAAACAGCTGGTCGAGCACTTCGAGCAAGACCGCTTCATCGACATTTTCCCGGTACAGCTGATTCAGGCGCTGCCCTCGGAAGTCCGCGCCAAGGCGTAGGTCGTAACGACCCGGAGCGCGTCCCACCAGGGCGATCTCGCCAAGGTACGGGCGCGAGCAGCCATTCGGGCAACCGGACAGGCGCAGCAGGATCGGCGCGTCGATCAGCCCATGACGATCGAGCAGCACTTCAAGCCTGGGCAACAGCTGCGGCAGATAGCGCTCGCTTTCGGCCATCGCCAGCCCGCAGGTGGGCAACGCCACGCAGGCGATCGCGTGCTGCCGGATGGCGCTGTGCTTCCGGTAGCCGTCCATGCCGTGACGGGCGACCAGCGCGTCGATGGCAGCACGATCCGCAGCCGCCACGCTGGCGATGATCAGGTTCTGGTTGCAGGTCAGGCGGATGTCGCCTTTGTGTATCGCAGCCAGCTCGCGCATACCGCTGAGCCAGGTGTGCGCTTCGGTATCGAGCAGACGGCCGGACTCGACCTGCAGAGTCAGATGCCAGCGACCGGCATGGCCTTCGATCCAGCCGTAACGATCGCCGTTGTGGTCGAAGCGAAACGCACGCTCCGGCTGCAGCGCAAAGCCGAGGCGATGTTCCAGCTCGGCCTTGAATGCGGCAAGCCCATGCCGGTCGATGGTGTATTTCAGGCGCGCATGTTTGCGCTCATTGCGATCTCCCCAGTCGCGCTGCACCGCAATCACGGTTTCGGCGAGCGCCAGCAGTTGCTCCGGCAGCACGAAGCCGATCACGTCGGCCAGCCGCGGATAGGTCGACGGGTCGCCATGGCTGGCGCCCATGCCACCGCCGATCGCTGCATTGAAGCCGGACAGCCGACCATCCTCGATGATCGCGATCAGACCCAGGTCCTGGGCAAACACGTCGATATCGTTGAGCGGCGGAATCGCCAGTCCGATCTTGAACTTGCGTGGCAGGTAGGTCGGTCCGTACAGCGGCTCGACCTCTTCTTCGCCGACCAGCTTTTCGCCGTCGAGCCAGAGCTCGTGATAGGCGCGGGTCTTCGGCTTGAGATGCTCGGACAGGCGCACCGCCCACGCATACGCTTGCTCATGCGCCTGCGATTCGACCGGGTTGGTATTGCACACCACGTTGCGGTTGACGTCGCCGCACGCGGCGATGGTGCTGGCCATGGCCGCATCGATCGCCGCGATGGTCGGCTTAAGGTTGCGCTTGATGATGCCGTGCCACTGGAAGGTCTGTCGCGTGGTGATGCGCAGACCACTGCTGGCGTAGTCCCCGGCGATCTTGTCGAACGCCAGCCATTGCGCCGTCGTCATCACTCCGCCAGGCAGGCGCGCGCGCACCATGAAAGCATACGCCGGCTCCAGCTTCTGGCGGCGACGCTCGTCCCGGATGTCGCGATCATCCTGCAGGTAGCTGCCGTGGAACTTGAGCAGCTTGTTGTCATCCTCGCTGATCGCACCGGTGACCGTGTCAGCCAGCCCTTCGGCGATGCTGCCGCGCAGGTAGCGGCTTTCTTGCTTGATTGTCTCGAGATGGGAAGGCATGGACTGACTCGTATCAATAGACATCGCGGGCGTAACGGCCCTGTTGCAGCAATTCGGCAAGCCAGGTTCTGGCATCTTCGACGGACAGGCCGCCGTGCGTGGCGACCACGTCCTGAAGCGCCTCATGCACATCCTTCGCCATGTGCGCAGAATCCCCGCAGACATAAAGATGGGCACCCTCGCGCAGCCATGCGTACAACTCGCGGCCGTTCTCGCGTATGCGCTGCTGGACATAGGTCTTCTGGACGGAATCCCGGGAGAACGCCAGATCAAGGCGATGCAATGCACCGCTACGCAGGGCTTCCTGCCATTCCACCTGGTAGAGGAAATCCTGTGAGAAATGACGGTTTCCGAAGATCAGCCAGTTGCGGCCACTGGCTGTCGTCGCCTGGCGCTCCTGCACGAAGGCGCGGAAGGGCGCAATGCCGGTACCAGGACCGATCATGATTACGTCGCGACTGCCATCGGCGGGCAGCCGGAAGCGCTCGTTCGACTCGACGAATACCGGTACCCGCGTGTCATCTCCAGCACCCGCGAGGAAGGCCGAAGCAGCTCCATAGTGAGCACTTCCGTACGCGGCGTACTCCACCACACCGACCGTCAGGTGGACTTCGTCGTGACCAACCAGCCCGGCGCTGGACGCGATCGAGTACAGCCGTGGCGTCAGTGGACGCAGTGTTGCCACCAACTGTGCTGCATCCCAGCTCGCCGGAAATTCGCGCAGCAGGTCGATCGGCTGATGGCTTTCCAGCAAAGTCGCGAAGGCGGCCTGCTGCCCCGGCTCAAGCACACGCTGCAGGTCAGCATGCCTGGTCACTGCGGCCTGAGCCGTCACCAGCGGCCGGGTCAACCGGGTAAGTTCACGCTCATGGCTGAGCCAGCGCGCCAGCGGCAGGCGGCGGCCCTCATGCTCGATCTCGCGCGAACCGTCGAGCCTCAACGCCGACAGCCACTGCTCGACGAGCACGGGTGGATTCTGCGGCCACACACCGATGGCATCACCGGGCTCGTAACGCAAGCCGGAACCTTCCAGCGAGAGCTCGATATGGCGCACGTCGCGAACACTGTCGCGCGACACGATGCGCTGGTTTTCCAGCACGGTGGCCGGAAACGGTTTGTCGCGGGAATGCAGCAACGGCGCACTGACCGCATGCAACGGGCCGGCATGGCGCACCGAGGCGACCGGCACGCTCAAAACCTCTCGTGCCGTCTCCAGCACACCAGCTGACCATTCGGCAGCGGTCGAATCGAAATCCACGTCCGCCTCACCAAGCGCAGCGAAGCGGCTGGCGCCGAGCTCGATCAGGCGCGCATCCAGCTCGCGGCTGACTGCACAGAACTTCGGATAGCTCGAATCACCCAGCCCCAGCACGGCAAACTTCAGCTGTGGCAACCTGGGCGCACGCTTGCCGGAAATGAACTCGATGAAGCCAATCGCATCATCCGGCGGATCGCCATCGCCCTGGCTGCTGATCACCACGACCAGATGGCGCTCCTGCACCAGCTCCCTCGACGGGTAGGCGCCGGCCCGCAACAGGCGCACCGCCAATCCGGCAGCTTCCGCCCTGCCCGCCAACTGCTCAGCCACGCGCCGCGAATTGCCGGTCTGGCTGCCGTAGACGATGCTCAGGCGTTCGCCTGCCTGAGCGATTGGAGCCATCAGTGGCCCGCCGACCACAGTCAGTCCGGCATGCTCCGTGGATCCCGCCGCCAGGGCCGCGCTGTATGCCGCGATCCAGTACAGGTCAGCCGCCGCCAGGCCGCTCGTCAGACTGGCCAGTTGGGCAAGCCGTCCTGCATCAAGTGTCGGGGCTGGCATCGACGGTTTCAGCGCAGCGTTCACGTGCATTCCTTTTGGACGTCTTTACGTCTCGATGTCCATATTACGTATCCATGAAAATCACCGGAAAGCATATGTTGGCATGTCGTTATGCCCGGCACTCATTTCTATGCACTGCGTTGCAGGGCTGATACTCTTCCGGGACGCCCTGAATGACCCGACAGACTTGATCGAACTGCTTACCTTCATCGCCGTCGGCGCTTTCGCCCAGCTGATCGACGGCGCGCTCGGCATGGCTTATGGCGTGACCTCGGCGGGGCTGCTGATGGGGCTTGGCATGCCGCCGGTCGCCGCCAGCGCCAGCGTCCATTACGCCGAGACGTTCACCTGCGGCGCCTCGGGTATCAGCCATCTGATGGCCGGCAATGTGCGGCGATCGCTTTTTCTTGCGCTGGTGATACCAGGCGTACTGGGTTCCCTGCTCGGCGTGCTGGTCGCCGTCAATGTGCCGCCACAATGGATGCGGATCGCACTGACACCGTATCTGCTGGGCATGGGTCTGTTTCTGCTGTTTCGCCGCAGCCACCGGCCGGGGGAACGCACCGACGTGCCACGTGGCACCTCACCCATGGCACTCGCTGCCGGGTTTGTCGACGCGATCGGCGGCGGCGGCTGGAGCGCGCTGACCGTCACTATCCTGATTGCACGTGGCCTGCCGCCACGCGTGGTGATCGGCAGCGTGCACCTGGCCAAATGCGTGGTGAGCATCGCTGCCAGCATGAGCTTCCTGCTTACCATCGGCACCAGTCATGGCATGGCGGTGATCGGCCTGATCATTGGCGGCGTGCTCGCCGCACCGTTCGGCGCGCTGTTCATCCGCCGCATTCCGGCGCGGGCCGCAACCTTGCTGGCCGGCCTCGCCGTGCTCGCCCTGGGCATCAACAACGCCGTTCGCATGTTCGGCTGAGGCCAATCCAAACCCGGCCGCCGCCACTACAATGGGCGGATGAAACCCGCCAACCACCTACCGATTGAAGTCCGCGGCAGTGCCGCGCATCCGCTGGGCATGAGCCCGGCCCGATTCCTGCGCGACTACTGGCAGAAACGGCCGTTGCTGATCCGTCGTGCATTCACGGATTTCAAGCCACCGCTGCAACCGGACGACCTGGCCGGCCTGGCCTGCGAAGATGGTGCATTGGCCCGGCTGATCATCCACGACGAGAAGCGTGACCGCTGGCACGTCAATCCCGGCCCGCTGACCGAGGCCGATTTCAGCAAGACTCCCAATACCAACTGGACCCTGCTGGTGCAGGATGTCGACAAGTGGGATGCGGACGTCGCCGGGCTGCTCGATCACTTCAGCTTCCTGCCGAGCTGGCGCGTGGACGACATCATGGTTTCCTACGCTGAGCCGGGTGGCGGTGTCGGTGCGCATGTTGACCAGTACGACGTCTTCCTGCTGCAGGGCCTGGGCCAGCGCCACTGGGCGATCAACGACGATCCGATGGCGCCGAAGGAATTCCGCCACGACGTGGAACTGAAGCAGCTCGCCCACTTCGAGCCCACCCACGAATGGCTGCTCGAACCGGGTGACATGCTGTATCTGCCGCCAGGCGTGCCGCACGACGGTGTGGCTTTCGGTGGCCCGTGCATGACGTTCTCGATCGGCATGCGCGCGCCCTCGCAAGCCGAACTGACCGGCGACCTCGCCGATCATATTGCCGAGCATCTGCCGGAAGAACTGCGTTATGCCGATCCGGACCTGAAACCGGCCAAGGCCAGCGGTGAGATCGATCGTGCCGCGATCGAGCGTCTGAAATCGGCCCTGCCGTTTGCCGCAGTGCTGCGTGACGACATGCTGCACGACTGGTTCGGCCGCTTCATCACCCGCTACCGCAACGCGCAGATACCGGCGCCGCTGGACAAGCCACTGAGCGAAGAGACATTGATCAAGCAGCTCGCTGCCGGCGCGCAGTTGCTACGTCATCCATGGTCACGGCTGGCCTGGAGCCAGGGCAAGTCCAACTGCACGCTATATGTCAGTGGCCACGCCTATCCGGCCACACCAGCGCTGGCACAGCAGCTTTGCGAACAACGCGTGCTCAGTTCCACCGGCAAACCGAACGCGACCGAACGCGCTCTGCTGCTGGCGCTGGTCAATGACGGCCATCTATTGCCGAGCAAATCCCGCCGTCGATGAAACTGCAGAACTTCCACGTCGAAGTCGCCGAATGGTCGCGCGAGGATCAGCGCACGGCCCTGCTCGATTTGCGCTACACGGTATTCGTGCAGGAACAAGGCGTTCCCGAGGCACGCGAGCGGGACGGCCTCGATGTGGATTGCTGGCACGTGCTGGCACGAGACGAAGCCGGCCAGCCGATCGGCTGCGGCCGGCTCACGCCGGCGCGCAAGATCGGCCGCATGGCCGTGTTGCCGACATGGCGTGGCCAGGGTGTCGGCGTGGCCTTGCTGCGTGAACTGATCGGACGCGCCCGCACCCAAGGCTTGCCGGAAGTCGCACTGGATGCCCAGGTCAGTGCACTCGGTTTCTACGAACGCGAAGGTTTCATTGCCTATGGCGATGAATTCGAGGACGCCGGCCTGCCGCACCGGAGCATGCGCCTGTCCCTGCCAGCGGACAGCATCGACGACGCACCAGCACGTGACATCGGTGCCTTGCCTGCCACCACGCGCAGCGAAACCGCCGCAGCGCGACTGCAGTTGCTGGGCGAGGCACGACATCGGTTGGCCATCTACATGCCGCAGCTTGGCAACGACAGCTACGCCAGCATGGAAGAACTGGCCGAACTGCGGCGCATCGCGACCTCCGGTCGCAGCGCGCAGATCCGCATCCTGCTGCATGACCCCGAGGCGGCCTTGCGCAACGACCATCGGCTGATCACGCTGGCGCAGCGCCTCCCGAGCATGATCCAGATCCGCATGCCGGTGGAGGAAGCCGATCTGACCTACGCTTCGGCCTATCTGCTCAACGACCTCGGTGGCTATCTGTTTCTGCCCGAGGCAGGTCGTGCCCAGGGCCGCGCAGCCCGTCACGACCGGGCTGCACACGCACCCCTGCAGCAGCATTTCAATGAAGTATGGGAGCGTGCCGAGCGCGCCGGCATGCTGCAGACGCTGGATATCTAGCTGCAAGCTGCGACTGAACACCAGCTGGCCGCCTGCCGCGGACACCAACTCACGGCAACAACCATGAAAGTGCATGAAACCGGTGTCTGCACCGCATGCCGATGGCACGGCGCCTGCCCACAGCCCATTTCCTGCCGCTTTCGGGGTGTCGCGGCGCAGCAGGCCAAGGCTATAATTGACCGGATTCTCTCCACTCGTCCGTTTGAGCGGTTGGTCGGACTTGAAAACCGACATAACGCTGCGACTTCCCAGCTCACACGGATGGCTGCAAGCATCCCTTCCCTGCCGGTGGTGACGTGAGTACAAACCTGATCCGCGAGTTCTTCGATTCCTCCCAACTCGCTGGCGGCAACGCCGATTACGTCGAATCGCTTTATGACGCCTGGTTGGCCGACACCTCTTCGGTGTCTGCCGATTGGGCCAGGTACTTTGAGACCTTCAAGGGCCGTGAGTCGGGAGACGTATCCCATACCGCGGCCATTGCACGTATCGAGGCCGCCCAGAGGCAGCGCCATGTCAACGGCGCAGCCGCTCCGATGAGTGACGAGCACGCACGCAAACAGGCCGGTGTGCTGCGCCTGCTGACCGCCTACCGCTCGCGCGGCCACCTCGCCGCCAATCTCGACCCGCTCGGCCTTGCCGAGAAGATGCCTGCGCCGGATCTCGGCCTGGCCTTCCATGGCCTCACCGATGCCGACCTGAACACCGAATTCGATACCGGCAACTATGCCGGTAGCGGTCAACGCCTGAAGCTGGGCGACCTGTTGAGCCGCTTGCAGAAGACCTATGCCAGCACGATCGGCGCCGAGTTCATGCACATCAGCAACCATGAGCAGCGCCACTGGATCTACAGCCGGCTTGAGCAGGCTGCCGGCAAGAGTCCGCTGGACAAGGCCGGCAAGCAGCGCGTGCTGGACGGCCTGACCGCAGCCGAAGGCCTGGAACGCTATCTGCACACGAAATACGTGGGCCAGAAGCGCTTCTCGCTGGAGGGCGGCGACAGCCTGATCCCGATGATCGACGACGTCGTGCGTGCCGCTGGCGACAACGGCATCAAGGAGCTGGTGATCGGCATGGCCCATCGTGGCCGCCTCAACGTGCTGGTCAACATCCTCGGCAAGCCGCCGAAGACGCTGTTCGACGAGTTCGAGGGTCGCTTCGAGCATCCGGACGACCCCGCACACTCCGGTGACGTGAAGTACCACATGGGCTTCTCCGCCGACGTCAAGACGCCCAACGGCGGCACGCACGTCGCGCTGGCGTTCAACCCGTCGCACCTGGAAATCGTCAATCCGGTGGTGACCGGTTCGGTGCATGCGCGCCAGACCCGCCGCCGCGACACCATGCACACGCAGTCGATGGCCGTGGTGATCCACGGTGATGCCGCGCTGGCCGGCCAGGGCGTGAACATGGAACTGTTCAACATGTCGCAGGCCCGCGGCTTCAAGATCGGCGGCAGCCTGCACATCGTGGTGAACAACCAGGTGGGCTTCACCACCTCGAATCCGCAGGACGCCCGCTCCACCATGTACTGCACCGATCTGGCCAAGATGGTCAATGCGCCGGTGCTGCACGTGAACGGCGACGATCCGGAAGCAGTGATTGCCGTCACCCGCCTCGCCTATGATTTCCGCAAGCAGTTCCGCAAGGATGTGGTGATCGACCTGGTCTGCTACCGCCGCCACGGTCACAACGAGGCCGACGAGCCGGCCGCCACCCAGCCGGTGATGTACCAGATCATCCGCGCCCGCCCGACCACGCGCGACCTCTACCAGCAGCAGCTGGTGAAGGATGGCGTGCTGGCCGAGGGCGACGCCCAGAAACAGTTCGAGGCCTATCGCGACCGTCTGGAAACCGGCGACACGATGACCGAGCTGGATCCCTCGCCGGCACGCGATATCCATATCGACTGGGCCCGCTTCAACGGCAAGCTGTCGACCAAGACCGATACCAGCGTGCCCAGGCAGCGGCTGGTCGAGCTGGCCAACACGATTCTCGACCTGCCGAAGGATATGGTGCTGCAGGCGCGCGTGGCCAAGATCTACGACGATCGCCGCAAGATGGCTGCCGGCGAGCTGCCCGGTGACTGGGGCTTTGCCGAGAATCTGGCCTACGCCACCTTGATCGACCAGCAGCACAACCTGCGTCTGGTCGGCCAGGATTCCGGCCGCGGCACATTCTTCCACCGTCATGCCGTGTTGCACGACCAGAAGGACGGCCATACTTATATGCCGCTGGCGATGGTGCGCGAAGGCGCCGACGTCGAAGTGATCGATTCCCTGCTCAGCGAGGAAGCGGTCATGGCGTTCGAATACGGCCACGCCACGACCGATCCCGATACGCTGCATATCTGGGAGGCCCAGTTCGGCGACTTCGCCAATGGTGCCCAGGTGGTGATCGACCAGTTCATCAGCTCCGGCGAATCGAAGTGGAACCGCCTGTGCGGTCTGGCGCTGTTCCTGCCGCACGGCTATGAAGGCCAGGGTCCGGAACATTCCTCCGCACGTCTGGAGCGCTTCCTGCAGCTGTGCGCATTCGACAACATGCAGGTCTGCGTGCCGACCACGCCGGCGCAGGATTTCCACATGATCCGCCGGCAGATGCTGCGCCCGGTGCGCAAGCCGCTGATCGTGATGACGCCGAAATCACTGCTACGCCACAAGCTGGCGGTGTCCACGCTGGACGAGCTGGCCAACGGCAGCTTCCAGCTGGTGATCGGCGAGCATCGCGAACTGCAGGCGAAGAAGGTCAAGCGGGTCGTGCTGTGCTCGGGCAAGGTCTATTACGACCTGCTGGAAGAATCCGACAAGCGCGGCTTGCAGGATGTCGCCATCGTGCGCGTCGAGCAGCTGTACCCGTTCCCGCGTGCCGAAGTCACCGCCGAACTGGACAAGTATCCTTCCGCCAAGGAAGTGATCTGGTGCCAGGAAGAGCCGATGAACCAGGGCGCATGGTTCCAGATCCGTCATCACCTGCAAGCCTGCATCGGCAGCAAGCACAGCCTTTCCTACGCGGGGCGCGCTCGCTCGCCGGCACCGGCTGCCGGTCATCTCAACACCCATGTTGCCGAACAGGCAGCGCTCGTCGAGCAGGCACTGGTCGCGCCAGTCGGCACCGACCACGCGGCAGAATAAAAACCAAGGATACCTATGTCCATCGAAGTCAAAGTCCCCGTTCTGCCCGAGTCCGTCTCCGACGCCACCATCGCCAGCTGGCACAAGAAGGCCGGCGACGCGGTGAAGCGCGACGAGAACCTGGTCGATCTCGAAACCGACAAGGTGGTGCTGGAAGTGCCCTCGCCGGTCGATGGCGTACTGAAGGAGATCCGCCAGCAGGTCGGCGACACGGTCAACAGTCAGCAGATCATCGCGATCATCGAGGAAGGTGCGGTTGCTGCCGCACCGGATCCGGTCGCAGCACCTGCAGCTGCGACACCGGCTCCGGCCGCCCCCAAGCCTGCTGCCAAGGGTGCCGCGGATCTCTCCCCGGCTGGCCTGCGCGTCGCCACCGAGCAGAGCATCGATCCGTCCAAGGTCGCCGGCACCGGCCGCGACGGCCGCGTGACCAAGGAAGACCTGGTCAATTACGGCAAAGGCGGTAACGCTCCAATCGCAGCTGCGCCGGCCGCCGCACCGACGCCTGGCTCGCGTCCGGAAGAGCGCGTGCCGATGACCCGCATGCGCGCCAAGATCGCCGAGCGCCTGATGCAGTCCAAGAACTCGATCGCCATGCTGACCTCGTTCAACGAGGTGAATCTGGCCGAGGTGGTGAAGATGCGCAAGACACTGGGCGAGCAGTTCGAAAAGTCGAACGGCGTCAAGCTCGGCTTCATGAGCTTCTTCGTCAAGGCCACTGCCGAGGCGCTGAAGCGTCACCCGATCGTCAACGCGTCGGTCGACGGCAACGACATCATCTATCACGGCTACCAGGACATCTCGATCGCGGTGTCCACCGAGAAAGGTCTGGTCACGCCGGTGCTGCGCGACGTGCAGGACATGAGTTTCGCCGATATCGAGAAGGGCATCATGGCGTACGCCAAGAAAGCCCGTGACGGCAAACTCGGCCTGGACGACCTGCAGGGCGGCACCTTCACGATCACCAATGGCGGCACCTTCGGCTCGCTGCTGTCCACGCCAATCGTCAATCCGCCGCAGAGCGCGATCCTCGGCATGCACACGATCAAGGATCGCGCCATCATCGAGAACGGCCAGGTCATTGCCGCCCCGATGATGTATATCGCGATCTCCTACGACCATCGCATCATCGACGGCAAGGACGCGGTGCTGTTCCTGGTCGACATCAAGAACCAGCTCGAGAATCCGCAACGTATGCTGCTCGGACTCTGATCGCTGCGCCACCTTGATCGCCATGGCGATCAAGGTGAATCGGCACCGAGGCTCCGACGTGTGAATCTTGCTGTGCATCGCTTTCAAGTGTTGCGTTTTCAGTCTTGATGCCCATCTCCGCTACATCCGCGAGTGAACTGACTCGCCGAATAAGGAAGATTTTCATGAGCGACAAATTCGACGTCATCGTCATCGGCGCCGGCCCGGCCGGCTATGTGGCCGCGATTCGCGCCGCACAGTTGGGCCTTAAGACCGCCTGCGTGGATGCCTTCGCCGGCAAGGACGGCAAGCAGGCACTCGGCGGCACCTGCCTCAACGTGGGCTGCATCCCGTCCAAGGCGCTGCTCGATTCCTCGCGCCAGTTCCACAACCTCACGCACAACTTCGGCGTGCACGGCATCACGGCCGACAACGCGAAAATCGACGTACCCACCTTCGTCGGCCGCAAGGACAAGATCGTCAAGCAGTTCACCGGCGGCGTGGCACAGCTGTTCAAGGCGAACAAGATCACACCGTACTTCGGTACCGGCAAGCTGCTCAAAGGCAACAACGTCGAGATCACCGGTGCCGATGGCGCCAAGCAGACGATCAGCGCGACCAATGTGATCCTCGCCTCCGGCTCGGTGCCGATCGAGCTGCCGTTCGCGAAGTTCGATGGCAAGTCGATTGTCGACAACGCTGGTGCACTGGACTTCACCGAAGTGCCGAAGCGCCTGGGCGTGATTGGCGCTGGCGTGATCGGTCTTGAGCTCGGCAGCGTGTGGAGCCGTCTCGGTGCCGAAGTCACCATCATCGAAGCACTGCCGGAATTCCTCGCCGTGGCCGATGCCGACGTGGCCAAGGTTGCCGCGAAGGAATTCGCCAAGCAGGGGCTGACCATCAAGCTCAACGCCAAGCTCAACAAGGCCGAAGCGAAGAAGGATGGCGTGCACCTCACCTATACCGACAAGGACGGCGAGCAGAACCTCGTCGTCGACAAGCTGCTGGTCGCAGTGGGTCGCCGCGCCTACACCGCCGGCCTGCTGGCCGATGACACCGGCGTGAAGCTGGACGAGCGCGGCCGCATCGTGGTCGACGAGCACTGCCATACCGGCGTCGACGGCGTGTGGGCGATTGGTGACGCCGTGCGCGGCCCGATGCTGGCGCACAAGGGTTCCGAGGAAGGCGTGGCCGTGGCTGAGTGGATCGCCGGCAAGGCCGGCCACGTCAACTACGATACGGTGCCATGGGTGATCTACACCGAGCCGGAAATCGCCTGGGCCGGCAAGACCGAGAAGGAATTGAAGGACGCCGGCATCCCGTACAAGATCGGCACGTTCCCATTCGCCGCGATCGGCCGTGCCGTTGCGATGAACGAAGCCGTCGGCCAGGTGAAGATGCTCGCCCATGCCGAGACCGATCGCATCCTCGGCGTGCACATGGTCGGCCCGGGCGTCTCCGAGCTGATCGCCGAGTGCGTCGTCGCGATGGAGTTCAAGGGCTCGTCCGAGGACCTGGCGCGCATCGTCCACGCACATCCGACCCTATCGGAAGCCGTGCACGAAGCCGCGCTGTCGGTCGACAAGCGCGCGATCCACAAGGGCAACTGAGGTCAGGACGACTTCATGCCGTGCAGGCCATGGATGGCCGGTGACACGGAATCCGCGGCCCGCTCGTGGCGACATGAGCGGGCCATTTGCTTTTGTGACATATGCCGAAGCACTCTTCACCGTCATTCCAGCGCAAGCTGGAACCCAGCGACTTTAGCGCCTGAGGCCGAAGGCACTGGATTCCAGCTTGCACTGGAATGACGAACACTTTCTTCTGCGCACCACGATATTCCCATGCCCAAGCCAAACTCTCTCTGCGTCTACTGCGGCTCCAGCCCCGGCCACCATCCCGAATACACCGAGCAAGCCCGTGCGTTTGGTACCGAAATGGCCCGTCGCGGCATCGCCCTGATCTACGGTGGCGGCAAGGTCGGCCTGATGGGCACCGTGGCCGATGCCGTGCTGGCAGGCGGCGGCAAGGTCATCGGCGTGATTCCGCGCCAGCTGGTGGAGCTCGAAGTGGCGCACCCCGGTCTGAGCGAGCTGCAGGTCGTCGAGACCATGCACCAGCGCAAGACGCGCATGTATGAACTGTCGGACGCGTTCGTCGCGTTGCCGGGTGGCTTCGGCACGATGGACGAGATGTTCGAGATGCTGACCTGGGCGCAGCTCGGCCTGCATCGCTATCCGTGCGCGTTCCTCGATGTACGTGGCTATTACAACGGCTTGCGTACCATGATGGATCACATGGTCAGCGAAGGTTTCGTGCGGGCCGGCCAGCGCGAAAGTGTGTGGCTCGGCGACTCGATGGCCGCACTGTTCGACTGGATGGACAGTTACGACGGTGGCAGCGCATCGCGCGTGATCGGCCCGTCCAGCATCAAGGCCTGAAACCGGAGATCCAGGATGAGCACGTTCCGCGCCTTTCGCATCCACAACGATGATGCCGGCTATCGCGCCGGCATCGAGAGCATGACCGCTGATGCACTGTCGCCTGGCGAAGTGCTGGTCAAGGCTGCGTATTCGTCAGTGAACTTCAAGGATGCACTGGCCGGTACCGGCAAAGGCAAGATCCTGCGTCAGTTTCCGCTCAACGGCGGCATCGACGTGGCCGGCCATGTGGTTGCCTCCACCGATCCCGTGTTCAGGGAAGGCGATGCGGTGTTGTGCACTGGCTCAGGCTTGTCGGAAACCCGCGATGGTGGTTACGGTGAGTACGCGCGTCTCGACGCGCGCTGGACGATCCCGCTGCCGTCAGGCCTGAGCCTGCGCGAAAGCATGATCCTCGGCACCGCCGGCTTCACCGCTGCGCTGGCGTTGTTGCGCATGCATGACAACCGGCAGACGCCGGCGCTCGGGCCACTTGCCGTGACCGGGGCCAGTGGTGGCGTCGGCCAGCTTGCGATCGATATCTTCACCCGCGCCGGCTACGAAGTGCATGCGATCAGCGGCAAGGCCGATCACTTCGATTTCCTGCGCAGTCTCGGCGCAACATCGTGCGTCGACCGCCATGCTCTCGCCTTCAGTGGCAAGCCGATGGATTCGGTTCGGTTCGGTGGCGCACTGGACAACGTCGGCGGCGCCATGCTGGCCGGCCTGCTGCCGCTGATCGCGCCCTACGGCAATGTGGCGATCTGCGGCAATGCCGGCGGCATCGCGTTCGACAGCACCGTGATGCCGTTCATCATCCGCGGCGCCAGCCTGCTCGGCATTGCTTCAGCCGGCACGGCCCGCGACATTCGCGACGAGGTCTGGCAGCATCTGGCCAGCGACTGGAAGCCGAGACACCTGGAGCGCATCGCCACGCGTGAAATCAGCCTCGATGAACTGCCCGGGGTGTTTGCGCACATGCTCGCCGGTGACTCGTTCGGCCGCACCTTGGTACGCATCGGCAGCACGGTTTGATGAAACCATGCTTGGAAGTCGCTTCGCCACAGCTTAGAATCAACGAAACTCGCTGGGGACCACCACCTTATGGCACGTATCCTGATCGTCGACGATTCCCCGTCCCAGTTGCTGGGCATCAAGCGGATCGTCGAAAAACTCGGGCATGAGACTCTTTCCGCCGAAGACGGCGCCGCTGGCGTGGAAGTAGCCAAGCAGGAAAAACCCGACCTGATCCTGATGGACGTGGTGATGCCCAATCTCAACGGATTCCAGGCCACCCGTACAATCAGCAAGAATGCCGACACCGCGCATATCCCGATCATCCTGGTGACCACCAAGGATCAGGAAACCGATCGGGTCTGGGGCATGCGCCAAGGTGCGAAGGCCTACGTGACCAAGCCGATCAAGGAAGAGGAACTGGTCAAGGCGCTGAACGAGTTCCTGCCGCACTGAGCCGATTCGGCAACGCTCCAGATTCAGCAAAACGGCGCCTCTCGGCGCCGTTTTTCATTGACTGACCGGGGCCCTGCTTAGCGACGCGGGTCATAATCCTTGAAGTGTTCGTGCAACGCTTCGTAGGCCGCGCGCTGATCGTCACTGTCCGCCAGCGGGATACGGATCGACAGTTCCACCATCTGATCGCCCGGATGCGCGCCTGGCATGCCACGACCCTTCAGGCGCAGCTTGCGGCCCGACTGCGAACCTGCAGGTATGCGCAGATCCACCGTACCAGCCAGGGTCGGCACCGGCACCGTGGCACCTAGCGCCGCTTCCCAAGGCGTGATCGGCAACACATGCACCACGTTGCGACCGTCCAGGCGGAAGCGCGCATCGTCGTGAATGCCCACTTCCAGCAGCAGATCCCCATTCGGCCCACCAGCCATGCCTGGCTGGCCCTGGCCGGAGAGGCGGATCACCTGTCCGGGATTGATGCCGGCCGGAATCTTCACTTCCAGCACGCGCTCGCCACCGGCCGGATCATGCATCGCCAACCGCGTACGACCACCGTCGAACGCCGTCTGCAGGTCGATCCGCACCGACGCCTGCACATCCTGGCCACGACGTGGTCGCGGCTGACCACGCTGTCCACCACCGGCTGCACCACGGCCGAACAGGCTCTCGAAGAAATCGCTGAAATCGCCGTCGTCTCCGCCACCGAAGCCTTGTTGCCCTTGCCAACCCGGTGGCGGGCGGAACTGCTCGCCCTGCCGATAGCCGCCGGCGCGCAGCTGGTCGTAGGAGCGCCGCTTCTCGGCGTCCTTCAGTACTTCGTTAGCCTCGTTGACCGACTTGAACTTCTCCTCGGCACCGGCTTCCTTGTTCTTGTCCGGATGGTATTTGCGCGCCAGCTTGCGATACGCCGCCTTGATCTCGGCTTCGCTGGCATCGGGCTTCACACCCAGGATCTCGTAATAGTCTTTGAATTCCACCAATACTCCCCAACTCACGCAAACCGCGGTGGATCGACTCCGCCACGGGCAAGACCTGCATCTGACTCAGTGATTGCTGCTGATGGTAATGCGTCCCGGCGTCGCCGGCGCTTTCTTCACCAGATGTCGCCGCGAATCGATTGCGCTCAATCACTACTTGTCACAAGAAGTAGGTCCAGCTGCCGACGATTCAAGGCGACAGCCCATCGCCGGGCGATTTAGCATGGCGAAGCTTCCCCCATCCCGAGACCCGCATGACCATCCAGCCTGGCAACACGATTCCCGATACCACCATTCAGGTCATCGACGGCGAGATAAGGCCAGACCATACCGGCGAACTGTTTGCCGGCCGAAAAGTCCTGCTGTTCGGCCTGCCCGGCGCATTCACCCCGACCTGCTCGAACAAACACCTGCCCGGCTATATCAGTCATTACGCCGAATTCCAGCAACGCGACATCAGCGTAATGTGCCTCGCCGTCAACGATGCCTACGTGATGCAGGCCTGGGCCGCCGCGCAACAGGTTCCCGCCGGGCTGCTGATGCTGGCCGACGGCAACGCCAGCTTCACCCGCGCACTGGGACTGGAACTGGATGGCACCGCGTTCGGCATGGGGCTGCGCACGAGGCGCTTTGCGCTGTACGCGGTAGATGGCGTGGTGCGTCTGCTGCAAGTCGAAGCGCCCGGCGAACTGCGGGTTTCCAGTGCGGAGGCGATGCTGGCGACGATCGGGCATTGAGGTACCCGAACTGATGCGTTTAACCCGATCGAGTCCTTTCTATATCAATGCTTGGGGATACTCCATGCGTCACGACGCTCGCAGTTTGTTCCTTGTCATCGTCATCCCTGTGCTTGTATCTGGATGCACCACCTTGGCGGGCAAAATGGTTTCAACGCACATCTACGAGATGCGTGTCGATGGCGGGAATGCGGTTTATTCCAAACCGGAGCATTGCAGCAATCCTAGCTATAGCGTCACTTATCATCCCAGCGATGATGCCAAGTTGACACTTACCGATATCTCGGGCAACGGAAACATTGAGTTTGATGTTGAGATAACACTTAAAACTAATGCGACGTTTTTTTTCGTTTCTTCAAGTATCACGGCATCGTCCAGCGAATGGAAAAAACCCATCAACGTTCCGTTGCCTAAATTCTCTTCCTATCAAAAAAATGGAACGCAAATTTTTCCATTGAGTGAACTTACAGGACCAAAAGAAAATACACCGACAGCGACGCCCTCGCCCTACTACACCACACATTTTTTTAGCTCGTACACTTATTCTGGAACGGTTGACGGCAATATTGATCGTGTTGATGAGCTCACCATTAATTTGCCTGCTGCTGTTGTGGATGGTAAACATGTCGAGTTCGGACCTATCGTTCTTCACGACAAAAAACTTACTTACTTTCAAAGCTCGTGCTTGCGCTAGAGGTATAAAAACCAGCCTCGCTATGCAGCTGCCGTACTATATGTGGCAGTGAGACACTCGTAGTAACTATCGAGAGGTCTACCTAGCTAATAATGGATTTGATGCACAAAAGAAAAACCCCGGCATGCCGGGGTTTTTCTTTCAAAACAACATCAGACTCATTCTTACGTGGCTGTCGGCTCAATCGTGTCCGAGTCTCCACCATCGACCGGCGCCGGAACATCGGCGACCACACCTTCCTCGCCATTATCCTCATCCGCATCCAGCCGCATCACGCTGACAAGTTTTTCATCAGCCGGCAGCTTGATCAGGGTGACGCCCTGGGTGTTGCGGCCGAGCTGCGAGACTTCCGCCACGCGGGTACGCACCAGCGTGCCCTGGTTGGAGATCAGCATCAGTTCGTGGGCTTCGGTGACCTGCACGGCACCGACCAGCGCGCCATTGCGTTCGGAGCACTGGATGCCGATCACGCCCTGGGTGCCGCGGCCCTTCTTGGTGAACTCGACCAGCTGGGTGCGCTTGCCGTAGCCACGTTCGGTCGCGGTGAGGATGTCACCTTCGGCGGCCACGATCAGCGAAACGACCTGCGCGCCTTCGGCCAGCCGCATGCCGCGCACGCCGGTGGCGGTACGGCCCATCGAACGCACGGTGTTCTCGTCGAAGCGGTTGACTTTGCCGTTCGACGCGAACAACAGGATGTCGCTGTTGCCGTCGGTGAGTTCGACATTGACCAGCGCATCGCCCTCGTCGAGCTTGATCGCGATCTTGCCCTTCTGCAGCTGGAACGCGAACTCGGTCAGCGGCGTTTTCTTCACCGTGCCATGTTTCGTTGCGAAGAACACGAAGCTGTCGTCGCGGTACTCGCGTACCGGCACCACGGCCTGCACCTTCTCGCCCGCGCCCAACGGCAGCAGGTTGATGATCGGCTTGCCGCGCGCGCCGGGGCCGGCGTCCGGCATCTGGTAGACCTTGAGCCAGTAGACGCGACCGGTGCTGGTGAAAGTGAGCAAGGTGTCGTGCGTGTTGACCACCCACAGCTGTTCGACGAAATCCTCGTCCTTCAGCGCCGAAGCGGAACGGCCCTTGCCGCCGCGCTTCTGCGCGCGATAGGTGCTCGCCGGCTGACGCTTGATGTAGCCGGTATGCGACAGCGTGACCACCACGTCTTCCGGCGCGATCAGGTCTAGGACGTTGAGATCTTCCTGCGAATGCTGGATCTCGGTGCGGCGGGCATCGCCGAATTCGGCCTTGACCGCTTCGAGTTCGCCACGGATCACCTCGAGCAAACGCTCGGGATTTTCCAGGATCTCGATGAGGCCGCGGATGGTTTCCAGGATCAGCCGGTATTCGTCGGAAAGCTTCTCCTGCTCCAAGCCGGTCAGGCGATGCAGACGCATCGCGAGGATTTCCTGCGCCTGCACGTCGGAGAGCTGGTAACCGTCGGCCTTCAGGCCATCGCGCGGATCCATGTCTTCCGGCCGCGACGCGCCGGCGCCGGTGGCCGACAACAGCGCACCGACCATGCCCGGCTGCCACTTGCGCGCCAGCATCCGCTCGCGCGCTTCGGCCGGCGAAGCCGAGTTCTTGATCAGCTCGATCATCTCGTCGATGTTGGCCAGCGCGACGGTCAGGCCTTCGAGGATATGCGCGCGGGCGCGGGCCTTGCGCAGCTCGAAGATGGTGCGACGGGTGACCACTTCGCGGCGGTGACGAATGAACGCCTCGAGGATGTCCTTGAGGTTCAGCAGCTTCGGCTGGCCATCCAGCAGCGCCACCATGTTGATGCCGAACGTCACCTGCAGCTGGGTCTGCTGGAACAGGTTGTTCAGCACCACATCGCCCATCGCATCCTTGCGGATCTCGATGACGACACGCATGCCGTCCTTGTCGGACTCGTCGCGCAGCTCGCTGATGCCTTCGAGCTTCTTTTCCTTGACCAGCTCGGCGATCTTCTCGATCAGCCGCGCCTTGTTCACCTGGTACGGCAGCTCGTGGACGATGATCGTCTCGCGGCCGTTCGGCTCGGTCTCGATCTCGGCCCGCGCGCGCACCAGGATGCGGCCGCGACCGGTGCGGTATGCCTCGATGATGCCGGACGAGCCGTTGATGATGCCGTAGGTCGGAAAATCCGGCCCCGGGATGTAATGCATCAGGTCGTCGATCGAGAGCGTCGGCTCATCGATCAGTGCCATCGTCGCCGCGATCACCTCGTTGAGGTTGTGCGGCGGGATGTTGGTGGCCATGCCGACGGCGATGCCGGCCGAACCGTTGATCAGCAGGTTCGGCACGCGCGCCGGCAGGACCAGCGGCTCGTGTTCGCTCTCGTCGTAGTTCGGCCCGAAGTCGACGGTTTCCTTGTCGATGTCGGCCAGCAGCTCATGCGTGAGCCGCGACATGCGCACCTCGGTGTAACGCATCGCGGCGGGATTGTCGCCGTCGACCGAACCGAAGTTGCCCTGGCCGTCGACCAGCATGTAGCGCAGCGAGAACGGTTGCGCCATGCGCACGATGGCATCGTAGACCGACGCATCGCCGTGCGGATGGTATTTACCGATCACGTCACCGACCACACGGGCAGATTTCTTGTACGGCTTGTTCCAGACGTTGCCCAGTTCATTCATCGCAAACAGCACGCGACGATGTACCGGCTTCAGACCGTCGCGTACATCCGGGAGAGCGCGACCCACGATCACGCTCATGGCGTAATCGAGATAACTCTGGCGCATCTCGTCTTCGATATTGACGCGAATGATTTCTTTGGCGAGTTCTGCCATGAATCGGCTTCCCTGATAACGAAAAAAAGGACGCTGGCACCGCGCCTCAAGCGCATGCGCGAGCGACCCGAAATCAACCTGAAGAGTGTAGCACGAATGTCATCAAAACGACAGGATTTAGTCGTTTAAAATCAGTGACTTACGATGATGTCTTGGTGACCTTGAAAAGCACTCCGCGCGCTGTCGAAAAATTGACCAGCGCGGCCACTGCCGAACCCGCGGCCGCCGCCACGGCGGGCCAGCGATGCAGCGCGGGAAAGTTCATCAGCAACAGGGCATAAATCCCGTAATTGATCACTGCACCGAAGCTCATCAGCCCCACCCAGTGCAGCCATTCGGCATGCGCGGCACGATCGCTGGAGCGTGCGGCGAAGGTATAGCGACGATTCCACCACCAGGTGAACGTGGCCGCCAGCAGGAACGACAACACCCGGGCCAGGTAGGGGTTCCAGTTTTCGATGCCCACCAGCAGCTGCACGATGCCGGCGTCGACCACCAGGCCTCCGACACCACCCACTGCAAACAGCGTGATTTCGCGCGACAGCCTGATCATCCGAACATGGCCTGCATCGCGATGCTGTTCGGCCGCTCGATCACGCCGCGTTCGGTCACGATGGCGTCGATCAGCTCGGCAGGTGCCACGTCGAATACCGGGTTCCAAGCCTGCGCGCCGTCGATCACGGTACGCACGCCGTTGGTGCTGAGCAACTCGGCAGAATCGCGCAACTCGATCTCGATTTCCTCGCCACTGCCGGTGCGCATGTCGACCGTGGATGACGGCGCCACCACCATGAACTTCACGCCGTGGTACTTCGCGGCGATCGCCAGCTGGTAGGTACCGATCTTGTTGGCGGTATCGCCGTTGGCAGCGATCCGGTCAGCACCCACGATCACCCATTGCACGGCACCGGATTTCATCAGATGCGCCGCGGCGGAATCGGCAATCAGCTGTGCCGGAATGCCATCGCGCACCAGTTCCCACATGGTCAGGCGCGCACCCTGCTGCCACGGCCGGGTTTCGCCGGCATAAACCCGGCTGATCCGCCCCGCCGCCACGCCGGCACGGATCACGCCCAGCGCGGTACCGAAACCAGCCGTGGCCAGCGAGCCGGTATTGCAGTGGGTCAGCACGCCCGAACCGGATGTGATAAGCGAGGCGCCCAGTTCACCCATATGCCGGTTCGCAGCCAGATCCTCGTCCTGGATTGCCTGCGCCTCGCGTACCAATGCCTCGCCGTCGGCCCCGGCAGCGATACGCTTCTTCATGCGATCCAGCGCCCACATCAGGTTCACCGCAGTGGGCCGTGCCGCGCGCAGCATCGCCAGCACGTCATCCAGCGCGGCATGTTGCTGTGCTGCCATCGCCGTACCCCAGGCCGCGGCAATGCCGATCGCGGGAGCGCCGCGTACAGCGAGGTCCCTGATCGCCTGGGTTACCTGCGCGGCATCGCGGCAATCGATCCAGAGTTCCTCATGCGGCAGCCGGCGTTGGTCCAGCAGGCGCAGATGATCGCCGCGCCATTGCACGGCGCGGATGCGGTCGTATCGGTCGTAGTCCATCGGAATGATCTTTTACTCGAACAGGAACGGTGCCAGCGGATGACCCGAAGCCCTAGTGCATCAGGGCGCTTCGGGCATCACCAACCACATGATCAGATACAGCAGGATGCCGGATCCGCCCATCAGTGTAAGGATGATCCAGCCGACGCGCACCAGGGTCGGATCCCAGCCGTAATACTCGGCAATGCCACCGCACACGCCGGCAAGCGAGCGGTAGCGGCGAGAACGATACAGACGCTTTTCCAAGAATTACACCTCGCTGGTCGTGGGTATCAATCGCGTGCCCGCAGCCACTGGTGGATTGCCGGTGGCACTTCGCGCTGCGCGCGGCCTGACACGTAGATGCCGATATGGCCACCCTTGAACGCGAGCTGGGTGTAATCGGTAGTGCCAACGTGCCTGCCCATTGCACGCGAGGCATCCGGCGGCACCAGGTGATCCTGCTCGGCAAAGATGTTCAGTACCGGATGGGTCACCAAGCCCAGGTCCACCGGCTTGCCGCCGATCTCCAGGGTGCCCTTGACCAGCTTGTTGCCCTGGTAGAAATCCTTGATGAACTGGCGGAACGCCTCGCCGGCCTGATCCGGCGAATCGAAGATCCAGCGCTCCATGCGCAGGAAATTTTCAAGCTCGGCCGGATTGTCGAGGATGTCGACCATGCCGATGTACTTCTGCTGGTTCAGCCGCACCGGCTTCAGCGTGAGGTAGACGTAGTTCATCAGCCCGGCGGGGATATTGCCCATGGTGTCGACAAACAGGTCCACGTCCATGTTGCGGCACCAGTGCGACAGCATGTTGTCCGGCGTATGAAAATCCACCGGCGTGACCATCGTGATCAGATTCTTCACCTTGTCCGCGTGCAGCGCGGTGTAGCAGAGCGAGAAAGCGCCACCCTGGCAGATGCCGAGCAGGTTGATCGCATCCAGGCCGTGCCGCTTGCGCACCACATCGACGCAACGATCGAGGTAACCGTTGATGTAATCATCAAGGGTCAGCCAGCGATCGGCACCATCGGGATAACCCCAGTCGATCAGGTAAACGTCCTCGCCCTGCTCCAGCAGGTTGCGCACCATCGAGCGGTCGGCCTGCAGGTCGGTCATCCACACCGTGTTGACCAGCGCATAGACGATCAGCAGCGGCGTCTTGGAGGTTGGCCTGCCAGTGCCCTTGAAATGCCACACCTGCAGCTTGTCTTCGCTGTAGACCAGTTCACGCGGCGTATTCGCGTATTCGGGTTCGCGCATGCTGCGCAGGTGACCCATGCCTGCCGCGAGCTTGCGCTGGAACGTGGCGATGTCGCCCAGAGCCTTGCTCGGATCGATGCGCAATGGCGTATGCATGACGAAGTCTCCTTACTTGCGCTTGGACGAGCTGTTGCGGGACTTGGAAGCGGCCGCGCTCTTGCGCGGCGCCGCAGCCGGAGACTTGCTGACGATCTTTCCTGCCGCCGATGCGTGTGTCTTCTTTGCAGCGGCGGCCGGCTTGGCGGTGGACGCAGCCACTACCGGAGCACTGGCGAGCTGGCGTTTGAGTGCCGCCAGTTCGCGGCGCAACGCCATGATTTCGTCGGCATGATCCTCCGGTGCCGACGTCTGACTGGCACGGAACTCGCGACGCAATGCCTGCAGCCTCTCACCAAGACTGGATACTTCGCTGCGTGTCGGCACACCCAGTTGCTGGCACATCTGTTCGGTCTGCTGCTGCTGCAACTGGCGTACATGCATCTGCGTGTTGACCATCTCGCCATAGGCTTCGCGGAATTCGTCCGAGAGCGCGATCTCGGCATAAGCTTCCTCGGCCGAATCCACCCAGAGGTCGTACAACGCCTTCAGCGAATCGATCTGGCGACCCGGCTCGGCATGTTGAGCCAGCTTGCCCTGCAGCCGCTCCATGCCTTGCGTGTTGGCGCGCTGGATCAGCGCCTGGTAACGCGCTGAAGCCTGCAACGAGGCCAGCACCGCGGCGCTCATCGCCTGCTGCTGCATTTGCTGTTCGCGGTTCAGTCCGAATGCCGGTGCCGGTCCATGCGTGCCGGGCAGATCGCCGAAGCCGCCGTGCTGTGCCGCCTGCCACCAGGACTGCCATTGCCGGGCAAAACCTTCTGCGCCGGCGCTGTCGATGCCGCTGAACGCCTGGGCAAACGGCTGGCTGGCGCCGCCGAACAACTGTTGCACTTGCTGACGCCAGTCAGCCGGCGGCGCCGCGGCACCGCCGGCGGCTGCACCCTGCATCCAGTCGAAATATCCCTTCAGACCGGCCAGGGTGCGTTCCAGCGTGTCGTTGCCGGATGCAGGTGCTGCTGGCGGTGTGAAAAAAGGATTGGCGACAGGCTGAGCTTGCTGCTGTTGCAGCTGACGTGTCCAGGCGTCCCACGATTGTTGTGCCAGCGTCTGGTAGTCCCTGATGAAATCGTTTGCCGGGTCAGCCATCGGTGCATCCTCGTACAAGGTTCCCTGCATCCTAGCAAAAGCCTGTTGCACAAAATCATCACCCTCGAAACGCACAAGGCCCGGCATGAGCCGGGCCTTGTGTATTCACACTACCGTGCAACTCAGGCGTTGGCGCTTTCGTCTTCCAGCACAGCCTTCATCGACAGGCGGATACGACCCTGCTTGTCCACTTCCAGCACCTTGACCTTGACGATATCGCCTTCCTTGAGCTTGTCGGAAACCTTCTCGACGCGCTCGCTGGAGATCTGCGACACGTGCACCAGACCATCCTTGCCCGGCATGATCGTCACGAATGCACCGAAGTCCATCAGCTTGGCGACCTTGCCCTCGTAGATGCGACCCGGCTCGACGTCAGAAGTGATCTGCTCGATGCGCTTCTTCGCCGCCTCACCTGCCTCACGATTGACCGAACCGATGATGATGGTGCCGTCGTCGCTGATGTCGATCGTGGTGCCGGTCTCTTCGGTGATCGAACGGATCGTGGCGCCACCCTTGCCGATCACTTCGCGGATCTTGTCCGGATGAATCTTGATGGTGATCAGACGCGGGGCGTACTCGCTCATCTCCGCACGGGCGGTGGTGATGACCTTGGCCATTTCGCCGAGGATGTGCAGACGACCACGCTTGGCCTGGGCCAGCGCCACCTTCATGATCTCTTCGGTGATGCCGTCGATCTTGATGTCCATCTGCAGCGCGGAGATGCCATCGGCGCTACCGGCCACCTTGAAGTCCATGTCGCCGAGGTGATCTTCGTCGCCCAGGATGTCGGACAGCACGACGAAGTCGTTGCCTTCCTTGACCAGACCCATCGCGATACCAGCCACCGGTGCTTTCAACGGCACGCCTGCGTCCATCATCGCCAGCGAGGAACCGCACACCGAAGCCATCGACGAGGAACCGTTGGACTCGGTGATTTCCGAGACCACGCGCACCACGTACGGGAATTCCTCGATGGTCGGCTTGACCGCCTGCACGCCGCGCTTGGCGAGACGACCGTGACCGATCTCGCGACGCTTCGGCGCACCGAAACGACCAGCCTCACCCACCGAGAACGGAGGGAAGTTGTAATGGAACAGGAACGGATCCTTCGACTCGCCTTCCGGTGCGTCGATGATCTGCGCGTCACGCGTGGTGCCCAGCGTGGCCACGACCAGCGCCTGCGTCTCGCCACGGGTGAACAGCGCCGAACCGTGGGTACGCGGCAGCACGCCGACGCGCACGGTGATCGCGCGCACGTCGTCGAGCTGACGGCCGTCGATACGCACCTTGGTCTTCAGCACGCTGTCGCGCATGGTGTGGTACTCAAGCTCGCCGAATTCCTTCGACAGCTCGCCTGCCGACCAGCCATTGGCTTCGGCCTGCGCCTTGAGCTCGCCCAGCACGTCGGCCTTGATCGCGGAGATCGCATCGCGGCGCTGCAGCTTGTCGCGCACCTGGAAGGCTTCTTCCAGCTTGCTGCCGACCGCGCCCTTGAGGGTGGCAACCAGCGACTCGTTGCGGGCCGGCGCCTGCCAGTCCCACGACGGCTTGGCCGCTTCGGCAGCCAGCTCGGCGATCGCACGGATCGCGACCTGCATCTGCTGGTGACCGAACATCACCGCGCCGAGCATGACGTCCTCGGACAGCAGCTTGGCTTCGGATTCCACCATCAGCACCGCACCGGCAGTACCGGCGACGACCAGATCCAGCTCGGAGGTCTTCAGTTCGGTGTGCGACGGGTTCAGCAGGTACTGGCCATTCGCGTAGCCGACGCGGGCGGCGCCGATCGGACCCTTGAACGGGATGCCGGCCAGCGACAGCGCGGCGGAGGCGCCGAGCAGCGCGACGATGTCGCCGTCAACCTCGGGGTTGAGCGAAACGACCTGCGCGATAACCTGCACTTCATTCTTGAAATCTTCCGGGAACAGCGGACGCACCGGACGATCGATCAGACGCGAGGTCAGCGTTTCCTTCTCGGTCGGACGGCCTTCGCGCTTGAAGAAGCCGCCCGGGATGCGGCCGGCGGAGTAGAACTTTTCCACGTAGTCGACGGTGAGCGGGAAGAAATCCTGCCCTTCCTTCTGCTTGGTGGCAGCCACTGCGGTGACCAGCACCACGGTGCCGCCCATGCTGGCCATCACCGCACCGGACGCCTGGCGGGCAATTTCGCCCGTCTCCAGCGTGACTTCGTGACTACCGTACTGGAATGACTTGGTTACTTTTGCCACGTTGTTCTACTCCTCGTCCGGTGGATTAACGGCGCAGGCCGAGGCGTTCGATCAGGGTCTGGTAGCGCGCAAGATCGCGATCTTTCAGGTAGCTGAGCAGACGCTTGCGCTGGTTGACCAACTTCAGCAGACCACGGCGGGAATGATGATCCTGCTTGTGTTCCTTGAAGTGGCCGGTGAGATGGTCGATGCGGGCGGACAGCAGGGCCACCTGAACTTCGGTCGAACCGGTGTCGTTCGGCACGCGGCCGAAATCAGCAATGATCTTGCCGGTCTGTTCTGCGGTAAGGGACATGGGTATACGTTTCCTTGGAAAGGCGATGCGAAGCTTGTGCTTGCATCATCGCGATGACGCAAGCACAAGCTTCGCCTAGATGAATGAAAGCGTTGAAATAACCTGTCTATTCTACTGACGGGAGTGGTGTTACAACAAGTGCGGAGCAGCTTATCCGCGCAATTTCTTCAGTCGGGCGGCAGGTTGAAGCCGCGCAGGATGCGCGCACGACCACCATCGTCCAGTTCCAGCAGCGCCAGCAGCGCACCATCGCTGGCAAACGCGGCAAAGCATCCACTTGATGGAGCCGACGGCAGCGCAATCTGCTGACCACGCGAGATTGCCATGCTCTGCACCTCATCGAGCCGCAGTGCCGGCAAATCGGACAATCCGGCCGATACCGGCAACAGATGCGCCAGCAACGCCTCATCACTCTGTTCCGATGCCTGCTGCAACGCTTCCAGCGTTACCATGCGCGGCTCGCGGAACGGCTCCACCCACAGCCGGCGCAGTGCGGTCAGATGCGCACCACAGCCCAGATCCTCGCCCAGATCCACCGCCAGCGAACGGACATAGGTACCGGAGCCGCATTCCACATGCAGCCTCAGTGTGTCGTCTGCGCGCGCCAGCAACTCGAGCTGGTGGATCTCCACCTCGCGCGGCGGCACGTCGACGATTTCGCCACGGCGCGCCTTCGCGTACAGCCGCTCGCCATCCTGCTTGAGTGCCGAGTACATCGGCGGCACCTGCTGGATGCGCCCACGCAACTTCGCCAGCGCCGCCTCGATGCGGGCATCATCGATCGCCGGCACCGGACGCTGCTGCATCATTTCGCCTTCGCAGTCGGCCGTATCGGTGGTGATGCCAAGCCGGCACTCGGCCACATAGGCCTTGCGCGCCCCAAGCAGGCTGCCGGCCAGCTTGGTCGCCTCACCGAAACACAGTGGCAACAGGCCGGTTGCCAGCGGATCGAGCGCACCGGTATGGCCGCCCTTGGCTGCGCGCAGCAAACGGCGCACGGATTGCAGCGCCTGGTTGGAGCTCAGACCCAGCGGCTTGTCGAGCAGGACGATGCCGTGCAGATCACGGTGCTGGATACGCGGAAGACGACTCATCGGTTCAACGAAACCCTGCTTTTCCAGCTCAGTCCTGCTTGTCACCGGTGGGTGGCAACAGGTCCCGCGCCTGTCCGCGCAGCAGCGATTCGATGCGCTCGCCCTTGTCGACCGAATCGTCGTACTTGAATTTCAACTCCGGCACCCGGCGCATGCGCATGCCGCTGTGCGCCAGTGAATGGCGGATTTCGTGACTGATCGCGTTCAGTGCCTTCACCGTCGGCAAACCCTGCTCGGGCAGCATGGCGGTCACCCATACCGTGGCCCAATCCAGGTCACGAGTGATTTCCACGTCCGACACGCTGACCGACGGCAGCCCGTGATCGCGCACGGCCGCATGCACCAGCAAACCCAGTTCGCGGCGCAACTCGGCACCGATGCGGTCGGTACGTTTGAAATCACGGGATGGCATGAGAGTCTCCAGATCAGATCGAGGTCCATCGCCGCATCACGGCGACGGACCTCGCCCTTCCCCCTTTGCAGGGGAAAGGCAACAGTTCATTACAGGGTCCGCGCTACTTCCGTGCGCTCGAAGCACTCGATCTGGTCGCCCGGCTTGACGTCGTTGTACTGCTTGACGGCAATGCCGCACTCCATGCCGTTGCGCACTTCGTCGACCAGGTCCTTGAAACGGCGCAGCGATTCCAGCTCGCCCTCGAAGATCACCACGTTGTCGCGCAGCACGCGGATCGGCTTGCTGCGCTTGACCGAGCCTTCGGTGACCATGCAACCGGCCACGGCGCCGAACTTGGAGCTGCGGAACACGTCGCGAACCTCGGCGGTGCCGATGATGTCCTCGCGCACTTCCATGCCGAGCAGACCGGTCGCCGCCTGGGTCACCTGATCGATCACGTCATAGATGATCGAGAAGTAACGCACGTCGAGGCCAGCTGTCTCGATCACCTTGCGTGCGGATGCATCGGCACGCACGTTGAAGCCGATGACCAGCGCCTTCGAAGCGGCCGCCAGGGTGGCGTCGGATTCGTTGATGCCACCCACGCCGGACGAGACCACGTTGACCCTGACCCGATCGTTGCCGATCTGGGTCAGCGACTCGCGCAGTGCCTCGACCGAACCCTGCACGTCACCCTTGACCAGGATGTTGAGCGTCTGCTGCTCCACGCCCTGACCCATCTTGGCGATGATGTCCTCGAGGCGGTTGCTCTTGCTGACCATGCGTGTTTCGCGGCGCTTGAGTTCACGCTCCTGCGCGACCTCGCGGGCGAGACGCTCGTCTTCGACGCAGACGAAGTCGTCGCCGGTTTCCGGTACGCCGGACAGACCCAGTACCTGCACGGGAATCGACGGACCGGCCTCCAGCACCTGCTGGCCAGTTTCATCAATCAGCGCGCGCATGCGACCGTATTCGATACCGCAGACGACGAAGTCGCCCTTGCGCAACGTACCCTGCTGCACCAGCACCGTCGCAACCGGGCCACGACCGCGGTCCAGACGGGACTCGATCACCACACCGGAGGCGCGGCCATCGGCCACGGCCTTGAGCTCCATCACCTCAGCCTGGATCGAGATCGCATCGAGCAGATCCTCGACGCCAGCGCCGGTCTTGGCCGACACCGGCACGAACTGGACGTCGCCGCCCCAGTCTTCCGGCACCACTTCGTACTGCACCAGACCCTGCTTGACGTTGTCCGGGTTGGCGCCGTCCTTGTCCATCTTGTTGACCGCGACGATCAGCGGCACCTTGGCGGCGCGCGCATGCTTCACGGCTTCCACAGTCTGCGGCATCACGCCGTCATCGGCGGCGACGACCAACACCACCAGATCGGTCGACTGCGCGCCACGGGCACGCATCGAGGTGAAGGCGGCGTGGCCCGGGGTGTCCAGGAACGTGATCACGCCCTTGGAGGTTTCCACGTGGTACGCACCGATGTGCTGGGTAATGCCGCCGGCTTCGCCGGCAGCGACCTTGGTACGACGGATGTAATCGAGCAGCGAGGTCTTGCCGTGGTCGACATGGCCCATGATCGTCACCACCGGTGGGCGCGTGGTTTTCTCGCCTTCCAGTTCGACGTTCTGGGTATGTGCTGCCAGCGCTTCCTCGGCATTGTTCTGGTTGTCGGCAACCGGCGTATGGCCAAGCTCCTCGACCACCAGCACTGCAGTATCGTGATCGATGGTCTGGTTGATGGTCGCCATGACGCCCATCTTGAACAGCGCCTTGACCACCTCGGAACCCTTGACGGCCATCTTCTGCGCCAGCTCGGCAACGACGTTGGCGTCACCCACCACCACTTCGCGCACCACCGGTGCGGTTGGGCGCGAGAAACCATGCGGGCCGGACGGCGCATTGTTGCTGCCACGCGACAGTTCGCGGACATTGCCGCGTCCGGGTTTGCCGCGCTTGTTGCTGGAGGAGGAACGGCGAGCCCGGTCGGCATCGCTCAGGTGCATCTGGCCGCCGGCGAAACGCTTGCTGCCATCGCGCTCTTCCTTGCTGTTGGTCTCCTCGCGTTCGCGACCATGCTTGGGCTTGCCACGGGCATCGCTGGCAGGAGCCGGTGCCGCCGCGGGGCCACCCACACTGGGGCGCGCGGTAGGCTTCACTGGGGCCACTGGGGCTGTTGGCGCTACGGGTGCTGCCACTGGTGCGGCTACCGGCTTGACCAGCTTTTCGCGTTTGCGCGGCTCGTGGATGCGCGGCAGGATCATGCCCAGGTCGCGCTGGTCCATGCGCTGCACAGCCGCGGATTCATCTTCGGGCTTGTCCGCAGGGGTTGCTTCGACGACCGGAGCCGGCTCTGGCGCAGACGCAACCACATCACTCTCGTCGGCGACCTTGGCCTCAGCCTGGCGCCGCTCCTGTTCCTGCTGCTCGTGGAGGGCGCGCTGCTGCGCCTCTTCCTGACGGCGCTGTTCGGCCTCGATCCGCTCGCGCTCTTCCTGCTCACGCTGCTGCTGGGATTCCTGCAGCTTGCGCACGGCATCCTCGCGCTCGCCGTCGGCACCGGCTTCCTCGGCGATCACGCTGCGCTTGACGTAGGTACGCTTGGCGCGCACCTCGACGTTGACCGTCTTGGCTGCACCGGCCGCACCGCGACCACCCGGCGTGGCCACTTTCAGCTCGCCAACTGTGCGACGCTTGAGAGTGATCTGGCGTGGTGCGCTGTCCTCGACCTCGGCGGCAGCTTCGTTCTTGCCGTGCGTGCGGCGCAGGAAACCAAGCAGTTTCACCTTTTCGGTGCTGCTGATGACCTGCTCCTGATCGGAGAATTTCATGCCTGCCTCGCCAAGCTGCGACAGCAACTTGTCGACCGGCATGCCCAGTACCTGGGCTAGTTGTTTGATCGTGACGTCCGACATCGTGTTCTCTGCTCCGCCGTTCCCGCGCTTGGGCCTTTCGGCCCTTATCGTCAGTGCGACATTATCCATGCCGCCACCTCCATCCTTGGTGAAAGGCTCCGTAAAGCCTTTCTCGGCACACCCATCCAGGGTGTTGCCGTCCGCGGTTAGCCGCCTTTCTCCAGCCGCTCGATCATCGGTGCACGCGCGGCCATGATCAGTGCCGCAGCGCGCTCCTCGTCCATGCCTTCGATATCAATCAGGTCGTCCACCGCCAGATCGGCCAGATCGTCGACCGTACTCACTTCGCGGGCCGCCAGCGTATAGGCAGTCGCTTCGTCCATGCCAGGCAGTGCGAGCAGTCCGGCGGACGGCTGATGCTCGTCGACGCCCTCCTCCACAGCCAGTGCCTCGGTGAGCAGCGCGTCGCGTGCACGGGCGCGCAGTTCCTCAACGATGTCCTCGTCGAAACCTTCCACCGCCAGCAGCTCCGCGCTGGGCACGTAGGCAATTTCCTCGATACTGGAGAAACCTTCCTGCACCAGGATGACGGCAATCTCCTGATCCACTTCGAGCTTGTCCATGAACAGCTGGCGCGCGGCCTCCTGCTCGGACTCGCTCTTGGCGGTGACCTGGTCCTGGGTCATCACGTTGAGCTGCCAGCCGGTCAACTTGCTGGCAAGACGCACGTTCTGGCCACCACGACCGATCGCCTGGGACAGCTTGTCCTCGGCCACCGCGATGTCCATCGAGTGCTTTTCCTCGTCCATGATGATGGACTGCACTTCGGCCGGCGCCATCGCATTGATGACGAACTGCGCCTGGTTCTCGTGCCACAGGATGATGTCGACGCGTTCGCCGTTCAGATCGTTGGATACTGCCTGCACGCGCGAACCGCGCATGCCGATGCAGGCGCCGATCGGATCGGTGCGGCTGTCATGCGCCAGCACGGCGATCTTCGCGCGATCGCCCGGGTCGCGGGCGCAGCCCTTGATCTCGACCAGGCCCTGACCGACTTCCGGCACTTCCAGCTTGAACAGCTCGATCATGAACTCCGGCGCCGCACGCGACACGAACAGCTGCGGGCCGCGCGCCTCGGACTTCACTTCGTACAGGTAACCGCGAACACGATCGCCGACGCGTGCCGATTCACGTGGAATCGTCTTGTCGCGCGGGATGAACGCCTCGGCATTGCTGCCCAGGTCGAGGTAGATGTTGCCGCGCTCGACGCGCTTGACGATGCCGGTGACCAGTTCGCCGACGCGATCGGCAAAGGCATCGACCACCTGCTGGCGCTCGGCTTCGCGCACGCGCTGGACAATCACCTGCTTGGCGGCCTGCGCGGCAATACGGCCGAATTCGGCGTTCTCGATCTGCTGTTCGATGTACTCGCCCACTTCGGCGTCGGCACGCTCGTCCAGCGCATCCATCAGGCGCAGCTGGTAGAACGGCGATTCCATCTCGCCATCGTCGGCAATGACTTCCCAGCGGCGGAACGTCTGGTATTCGCCGGTATCGTGGTCGATCGACACGCGGATGTCCGGTTCCTCTTCCGGATAGCGCTTCTTCGCGGCCGAGGCCAGTGCGGCCTCCATCGCCTCGAAAATCACATCCAGCGGCACGCCCTTTTCATTGGCGACTGCCTCGACGACCAGCAAAAGTTCTTTGCTCATTGCAGCAACTCCATAGGCGCCCAGCGGCGTCCAAATCGTTAGCTTTTGCGCTCATCCCTGAGCGCGAGGATCAAAAAGCGGCCATCCATGGCCGCACTATTCACTTTCAATCAGCCTGCTTCTTGCCGGGCGTCTTGCCGCCGCGCTTGGGCTGTGGCGCATAACCCAGCGCCACCCAGTCCGGCACCACACGCGCACTTTCCACCAGCGCATGCTCGAATTCGAATGTCTTGCCTTCCGCTTCCAGCACAATGTGCTCGCCTTCCACCGACACCAGCTTGCCGCGCAGGCGACGACGACCTTCCAGCGACGCCTTCAGCAGCAACTTCACTTCTTGTCCGCTGACTCGCGCAAACTGCTCCGCGGTGAACAACGGCCGATCAATTCCGGGCGAGGAAACCTCCAGCACGTAATGGCCTGGAATCGGATCCTCTACGTCGAGCAACGCGGACAGCTCGCGACTGGCACTCTCGCAGTCCTCGATGCCGACCTCGCGACGTTCGCCCTCATTGCCCATGTCGGGCTCGCCCTTGTCGAGCAAGTCCAGGTAAACGCGCAGCGTACTCTGTCCATGCGACGGGGTGAACTCCACGCCGAGGCATTCCAGGCCCAGATCGGCCAGTACCTCGGTGAAGCGTTGTGCCAGTGCCTGTGTATCCATGGATTTGTCTTCCTTCCCAGCTCACTCTCTCAGAACAGCAGAAACAAAAAATGGGCTCCAACGGCCCATTTCCTTATCTCGCCGATGTTCCTCCCTGCGCAGCTCCTTCCGGCACCCGAATCAGTCTTGGATCCGGTGCGACGCATCCGTGCGCCCAACAAAAAAGCCTCACGAGGAGGCTTTCTTGCATCAAGAAAGATCTGGTAGCGGGGGTAGGATTCGAACCTACGACCTTCGGGTTATGAGCCCGACGAGCTGCCAGACTGCTCCACCCCGCATCAGAGTCCGAAGAGTTTATCGGGATGGCCAGCTTCTTGCAAGCCTCAACTTAACAATCTGTTGCTTTGTCACTGTGCAGTGAACCATCTCAGCATGACACGATGGTTTCCACACCCGCATCGATCAAAGGCCGAACGCTGACCGGCACCAGCCCAGCAGCGGCCCCCAGTACAGACCCAGCACCAGCAACGACAGCGCGTTCAACGACAACACCACGCGCAGGGACGCATCCGGCTTGGCCTTCAACTCACTGCCCTCGGCCGGCTTGTCGAAGTACATCACCTTGATCACGTGCAGGTAGTAGTACAGACCGATGATCGCGAACACGATACCGACGATGGCCAACCACAACATGTTCGCGTGGATCGCCGCTTCCAGCACCAGGACCTTGGCCCAGAAACCGAACAGCGGCGGCACACCGGCCAGCGAGAACATCGCCAGCAGCATCAGGAACGCCATCCACGGAGACTTCTGGTTGAGTCCCTTCAGGTCGGCAATTTCCTCGCACTCGAAACCCGCACGGGTCAGCGCCAGCATCACGCCGAACGCAGCCACACCCATCAGCGCATAGCAGATCGCATAGAACATCGCCGCGGCATAGCCTTCCGGCCCGGCCGCGGCCAGACCCAGCAGCAGGTAGCCCATGTGCGAGATGGTCGAATACGCCAGCATGCGCTTGAGGTTGGTCTGCACGATCGCGACCAGATTGCCGATCGCCAGCGAAACGACTGCCAGCACCGCCAGCATCAACTGCCAATGCTGCGACAGGTCGCCCATGCCCGAACTGAGCAGGCGGTACGCCATGCCGAAGGCAGCCAGCTTTGAGCCCGAGGCAATGAAGGTGGTGACTGGCGTCGGCGCACCCTGGTAGACGTCAGGAATCCACATGTGGAATGGTGCAGCACCCAGCTTGAAGCCGATGCCGACGATCATGAAGATCAGTCCGAACAGCAGCAGCTTCGGCGCCGTGGTGTACGCCATCACGTTGTGCAGTTGCGCCAGATCCAGGCTCGGCGTGCCGCCCATGCCGGAGGCACCGTAGACCATCGACATGCCGTACAGCAGCATGCCCGAGGCCAGTGCGCCCAGCACGAAGTACTTGATCGCCGCCTCGGACGGCAATCGTGCATCACGGTTCAATGCGACCAGTGCATACGACGACAGCGACAGCAGCTCCAGTCCCAGGTACACGGTGACCAGGTTGCCGGCTGACACCAGCAGCATGATGCCGATCACCGCGAAGATCATCAGCGTGTAGAACTCGCCGATCAGCAGCTTGCGGTCGATCAGGTAGGGCCGCGCGTACACCATCACCAGCACGGTGGTCAGCAACGCAAAGATCTTGAGGATATCCGCCACCCGGTCACGCACGAACATGTCGCCGAAGGCGGTTACCGCCGGCTCCTGCTGGCCCGCAATCAGCATATAGACGGCCACCAGCAGCACGACGATCGAAATCCAGTGCAGCATGGGGCGCTGCTCGGGTTTCATGAAGGCATCCAGCAGCAACAGCAAGCACGCCGCTGCGACCAGATAAAACTCCGGTGCCATGATCAGGATGTCAATAAAAGTCGGCATGTTCGATCCCGATCAAATCTTGTGAATGGCAATCTGGTGCACCAGCTGCGATACCGAACTGTCCATCAGATGGACCAGCGGTTGCGGCCAGATGCCCAGCGCCAGTACGGCGGCGGCGAAGGCCACCAGCACGAACGTTTCGCGGCCGTTGATTTCCTTCATCTCGGCCACGTGCGAATTGGTGATGTCGCCCCACAGTACGCGCTTGACCAGCCACAACGTGTAGGCCGCACCGATGATCAGGGTGAACGCGGCAAACAGGGCGATCCACGGATTTGCCGCGAAGCTGGCCAGGATCACCATGAACTCGCCGACAAAGCCGCTGGTGCCCGGCAGACCGCAGTTTGCCATCGCAAACAGCACATAGAAGAAGCCGAACCACGGCATCACGTTGATGACACCACCGTAATCCTTGATCGAGCGGGTGTGCATGCGGTCGTACAGCACGCCGATGCAGGTAAACATCGCGCCGGAGACGAAACCGTGCGAGATCATCTGCACCATCGCGCCCTGCATGCCCAGCTGCGCCATATCGATGTTGCCCGATTCACGCACCAGCATGAACGCGATGAAGATGCCCAGGGTGACGAAGCCCATATGGGCCACAGATGAATACGCCACCAGCTTCTTCATGTCCTCCTGCACCAGCGCCACGTAACCGATGTAGACCACCGCGATCAGGCTCAGCGCGATCACCACCCAGGCGAAGTGCTCGGAGGCGTCCGGCACGATCGGCAGCGAGAAGCGCAGGAACCCGTATCCGCCGATCTTCAGCATCACTGCCGCCAGCACCACCGAGCCGCCAGTCGGCGCCTCCACGTGGGCATCCGGCAACCAGGTATGCACCGGCACCATCGGCACCTTGATCGCAAACGCGATCAGGAACGCGAAGAAGATCCAGCTCTGCTCCTTCATCGTCAACGGCAGAGCGGCCAGCGTGGCGAGGTCGAACGTATGCGCCTTCTCGTACAGGTACAGCAGCGCGATCAACATGAAGACCGAGCCGAAGAACGTGTAGATGAAGAACTTCAGCGTGGCGTATACCCGCCGCGGACCACCCCAGATACCGATCAGGATGAACATCGGGATCAGGATTGCCTCGAACAGCGCATAGAACAGCAGCGCGTCGGTGGCGCAGAACACGCCGATCAGCAGACCTTCGAGGATCAGCATCGCGGCCATGTACTGGTGCGGCTTGTCCTGGATGACTTCCCATGCACCGGCGATCACCAGGATGCCGACGAAGGTGGTCATCAGGATCAGCGCCACCGAGATGCCGTCGACCGCCAGCCCGTAGTGGACGCCCCACGAAGCGATCCACAGATAGCTTTCGGTCAGTTGCATGCCTCCGGTATCGGGGTTGTACTGCACCAGCAGGAACAGGCTGACCGCGAAGGTCAGCACGGCCACCAGCAGCGACAACCAGCGTGCCAGATTGGGACGGGTGGAGCCGGCAAGCAGCACCGGGATGGCGCCGGCAACGGGGAGCCAGATCAGCAGGCTGAGCAAGTGATTGAACATGTGTGCTTGCTTCCCTTATTGCCCGATCAGGCCGGAACCGATCGGCCCAGAACCAAAGAACCAGTACCCGCCAAGCAGCAGGATCAGGCCAAGAATCATCGCGAAGGCGTAGTGGTAGAGATAACCCGACTGCAGACGGCGCGTAGCGGCAGCGATACGGTGAATCAGGCTCACCGAGCCGTTGACCATGGTGTCGTCGATCACCGCCGTGTCACCCGCCTTCCAGAACAGGCGACCGAGTTTGAGGCCGCCGCGGGCGAACACCGCGAAGTAGACGTCGTCGACCCAGTACTTGCGGTCGAGCACGGTCCACAACGGCTTCAACGCCGACTTGATCTTGTCGGCCATCGAGGGGTTGAACAGATAGATGTATGTCTGGATCACGAAAGCCAGCAGCACTAGGCCGAACGGGCCGATCAGGGAGAACCCGTGCAGGGCCATAGAGAGTGAACCGTGGAATTCCTGACCGAGTTCGGCCAGTACGTTGTTCGCTTCGTCAACGTGGATCGCGCTGCCGAACCAATTGCCGAACAACATCGGCCCGACCGTGAAGAAACCGACCAGCAGCGACGGGATCGCCAGCAGCACCAGCGGCAGCGTCACCACCCACGGCGATTCCTTCGGGGCATGTTCCAGCACGCCCGGCTCATGGTGGCCATGATCGTCGTGATGATCGTCATGCGCATCGTGATGCGCGTGACCATGGTGAGCGACGACGGTGAAGCGCTCTTTGCCATGGAACGTCAGATACATCTGGCGGAAAGTGTAAAGCGACGTGACCAGCGCACCAGCCATCACGCAGAAATAGGCGTAGCCCGAACCCCAGCGATGCGATTCGCCGACCGCTTCGATGATCGCGTCCTTCGAATAGAAGCCTGAGAAGAACGGCACGCCGCACAGCGCCAGCGAACCGATCCACATGGTGATCCAGGTGATCGGCATGTACTTGCGCAGGCCGCCCATGTAGCGCATGTCCTGCTCGTGATGCATCGCGATGATCACCGAGCCGGCGCCGAGGAACAACAGCGCCTTGAAGAACGCGTGCGTCATCAGGTGATACACCGCACCGCTGTACATCGACACGCCCAGCGCCACCGTCATGTAGCCCAGCTGCGACAACGTCGAGTACGCAATCACTCGCTTGATATCGTTCTGCACGATGCCGATCAAGCCGGTAAACAGCGCGGTGGTGGCACCGATCACCAGCACGAAACTGAGCGCAGTTGACGACAACTCGAACAGCGGCGACATGCGCGCCACCATGAAGATGCCCGCGGTCACCATCGTGGCTGCATGGATCAGCGCGGAGATCGGGGTCGGGCCTTCCATCGAGTCGGGCAACCACACGTGCAGCGGCACCTGCGCCGACTTGCCCATCGCACCGATGAACAGGCAGATGCAGATCACCGTGGCGGCATCCCACTGCGTACCCGCGGTGATCTGCAGGGTCTTGCCGATCAGCGAGGGCGCCGAGCCGAACGCGGTGGCGTAATCCAGCGTGCCGAGGAAATACAGCACCGCCGCGATGCCGAGCAGGAAGCCGAAATCGCCCACGCGGTTGACCAGGAACGCTTTCAGGTTCGCGAAGATCGCGGTCGGCCGCTTGTACCAGAAGCCGATCAGCAGGTACGACACCAGGCCTACCGCTTCCCAGCCGAAGAACAGCTGCATGAAGTTGTTGCTCATCACCAGCATGAACATCGAGAAGGTGAACAGCGAGATGTAGCTGAAGAAGCGCTTGTAGCCATCGTCGTCGGCCATGTAGCCGATGGTGTACACGTGCACCAGCAGCGACACGAAGCTCACCACCACCAGCATCATCGCGGTCAGGCGGTCGACCAGGAAGCCGACGCTGGCGTTGAAGTGGCCGATCTGGAACCAGGTGTAGATGTTCTGGTTGTACGTCTCGGCGCCACCCAGGGTGAGCTGGTACAGCACATAGAACGACAGCGCACAGGAGATCGCCACGCCGAGGATGGTGACGCTGTGCGAGCCAGTGCGCCCGAGGAACTTGCCCAGGAAGCCGGCCAGCACGCAACCGACCAGCGGGGCCAGCGCGATCGTCAGCAGAATGGATGTCGAAAGCTGCATCGGATCAACCCTTCATGCTGTCGATGTCGGCGATATTGATCGTGCTGCGATTGCGGAACAGCAGCACCAGGATCGCCAGGCCGATGGCTGCTTCTGCCGCGGCCACGGTGAGGATGAAGAACACGAACACCTGCCCCGACACATCGCCGAGGAAGCGCGAGAACGCCACGAAATTCATGTTCACCGCAAGCAGCATCAGCTCGATCGACATCAGCAGCACGATCACGTTCTTGCGGTTGATGAACAGGCCGGCGACGGCGATGCAGAACAGCACCGCGCCAAGCACGATGTAGTGCGATAGCGTGATCATGATTTGGATTCCTGCGACGGGGCCGCCGTTTCGTCGACGGGGCGCTCGGCCGCCATCTTCACGAGGCGGACGCGGTCACGCGGGTTGACCTTGACCTGCTGGCTGGCCGACTCGTAACGCGCGTCGACACGCTGGCGCAGGGTCAGCGCCACCGCTGCGACCACGCCCACGGTGAGGATCAGCGCGGCGACTTCGAACGGCAGCAGGTATTGCGTATACAGCGCACGACCCAGCCACGCCGTATTGGACGTACCCGCTGCGGCAGCCGGATCGGCCCCCATGACCTGCGTGTGCATCGCGCGCACGCCGATCAGGCCGAGCATCTCCACCAGCATCGCCGCCGCCACGATCAGGCCGACCGGCAGGAACTTCACGAAGCCCTCGCGCATCTTCTCCTGGTCGATGTCGAGCATCATCACCACGAACAGGAACAGCACCATTACCGCGCCGACATAGACCACGATCAGCGCCAGCGCCAGGAACTCGGCGTCCAGCAGCATCCACAGGCAGGCCGCGCTGAAGAACGTCAGCACCAGCGCCAGCACCGCGTGCACGGTGTTCTTCAGCGTGATCACCGACAGTGCGGCGGCCACGGTGACGAAGCCGAAGGCGTAGAAACAGATGAGTTGGAACAGTTGGGGATTCATCGTTGGCCTCAGCGGTACGCCGCGTCTTGCGCACGGTCGGCGGCAATCTGCTGCTCGAAGCGATCACCGATGGCCAGCAGCTGCTGCTTGGTCACCACGTTCTCGCCGCGATGCTCGAAGTGATACTCGTGGATGCTGGTCTCGACGATCGAGTCGACCGGGCAGCTCTCTTCGCAGAAGCCGCAGAAGATGCACTTGAACAGGTCGATGTCGTAGCGCGTGGTACGGCGCTGGCCGTCGCTCTCGCGCGGAGCCGAGTCGATCGTGATCGCCAGCGCCGGGCACACCGCCTCGCACAACTTGCACGCGATGCAGCGTTCCTCGCCGTTCGCATAGCGACGCAGCGCATGCAGGCCGCGGAAGCGGTTCGACTTCGGAATGTGCTCCATCGGATAGCGCACGGTGTACTTCGGCTTGAACATGTAACGCAGGGTCAGGCCCATGCCCTGGAACAACTCGACCAGCAGCAGGCTCTTGAAATAATGGGTAATGCGGGACATGACTTTCTTCAGACCCCCGTGCCGATGGTGACCAGGCCGTAGTACTTCATGCAGCCGGCCACGAGAACCCACACGATGGCGATGGGGATGAACACCTTCCAGCCCAGCCGCATGATCTGGTCATAGCGGTAGCGCGGAAAGGTGGCGCGAAACCACAGGAACATGAAGGCGAACAGGAACGCCTTGATGAACAGCCAGATGAAGCCGCCCTGGCCGATGAAGCCCCACGTATCGGGGAATGGCGACAGCCAGCCACCCATGAACAGAATCGCGGCCAGGAAGCTGACCAGGATCATGTTGGCGTATTCGGCCAGGAAGAAGATCGCGAAGGCCGAACCGGAATATTCCACATGGAAACCGGCGACGATTTCCGACTCGCCCTCGGCCACGTCGAACGGCGCGCGGTTGGTCTCGGCCACGCCGGAGATGAAATAGATCACGAACACCGGCAGCAGCGGCAGCCAGAACCAGCCGAACAGGCCCTTGTGGCCCGCCTGTGCGTTGACGATGTCGGTCAAGTTCAGCGAACCGGCCAGCACCAGCACGCAGACCAGGCACAGACCCATCGCCAGTTCATACGAGATCACCTGCGCCGCCGAACGCATCGCACCGAGCAGTGCGTAGCGCGAATTGGACGCCCAGCCGGCCAGGATGATGCCGTACACACCCATCGAGGTCATCGCCAGCAGATACAGCACGCCGGCATTCGCGTTGGACAGCACCATCTTGCTGCTGAACGGAACCACCGCCCATGCCGCCAGCGCCGGGATCAGCGCCAGCAACGGCGCCAGGTAATACAGCGCCCGGTTCGCCTTGGTCGGCAGGATCACTTCCTTGATCAACAGCTTGACCACGTCGGCGAATGCCTGCAGCAGGCCGAACGGACCGATCTTGTTCGGCCCCATGCGTACATGCATCCAGCCGATGACCTTGCGCTCCCAGTACACGAACATCGCCACCGCGATGATCAGCGGCAACACGATGGCCACGATGTACAGCACCGGGATCAGGAGCTGATGGATAAGTTGATCAGCCATGATGCTTATGCCTTGCTCAAGGTGATGGCCGCGCCATACGGCGGCAGCGTGGCAGTGAGATCCTGGGCGGCCTCGATCCATGCCGCGCCATCCGGCACGGCCACATCGACGACCAACGGCAGCAACACGTCGCCTATGCGCACCTGCGCACCATCGGTCAGGCCGAGCCGCTGCGCCTCAGCCGCATTCAGACGTACCGCGGGGGTACGATTGAGCGGATGCGCATTCAACGCAGTGGCACGACGCAATACCGCATCGCCACGATAGATCGGCCAGGTGGCGAGACGGGTCAGGCCAGCGGCAGCCGTACGTGTGGCCAGATCGCTGCGCGGCGCCACTGCACGTTCGCTGATGCCGTCACGCAGACCAGCCAGGTCGTCGAACTCGAAACCGGCCAGCTGCAAGGCTCCACCCAATGCACGCAACACCTTCCAGCCCGGGCGGGCCTGACCGGGTGCCTTGGCGCCGGCGCTGACACCCTGTGCCAGGCCATCGACATTGACCACGGTGGCGTCAATCTCCGGCAGCAGCGCGATCGGCAGGATCACGTCGGCCACTTCACGCAACGCTGCGCTGGCGTAGGCGCTGAACGCTACTACCTGCTCCGCACTGCGCAATGCCTTCAGGGTTGCCGTGCCATCGGCGAAATCGTGCGGTGGCTCGACGCCATACAGCACATAGCTCATGCGCGGCTGCGCCAGCATCGCCTGCGCGTCGAGTCCGCCGTTACCCGGCAGCACGCCGAGCTTGGCCAGACCCACGGCATTCGCGCCCACCGGCAGTTCGTTGTAACCGGCGCCAGTGGCGTCGGCAATGAACCGGGCCAGTGCACGCAGCCATGAAGCCTGCGGATGCGTGACCGCGGCTTCACCGAGAATCACCACTGCACTGCCCGATTTCAGCGCAGCGATCGCATCGCTGTCGCCCTGATCGCCAGTCGCAGCATCGATCGCGTCGACCAGCGTCGCCGGTGCCGTTGCACCGGCGGCCACGGCCGACTTGGCCAGTGCCAGCAGCGCATCGACCAGCGTCTGCGGCGCGACGATGGATTCGCCAGCCAGGTTGTAATTGAAATCGAAGCTCGCAGGATTGACCGTGTAGACCTTGGCGCCCTTCTTCACCGCCTGATGCAGGCGATGGTTGAGCAAGGGCATTTCGTGACGCAGATCGGAGCCGACCAGCAAGGCAGCCTTGACCTGCGCGACGTCGGTGACTGGCAGCGCGAAACTGCTGGCAAAGGCGTTGTCGGCAAAGTCGAGCTGACGCAGACGATGATCGACATGTGCGCTGCCCAGACCACGGGCCAGACGCATCAGCAGATCGCCTTCCTCGTTCGAGCTGCCCGGATGCACCAGGATGCCGAGCTCGCTGCCCGGCACCTTCTTCAGCGCCTCACCGGCAAACTGCAAGGCATCTTCCCAGGTGGTCGTCTGCCACTGGCCGTTGCGCTTCACTTCCGGCGCATGGATGCGGTCGGCCGCGTACAGGCCCTGGTGGCTGTAGCGGTCGCGATCGGACAGCCAGCATTCGTTGATCGTTTCGTTGTCGCGCGGCACCGTGCGCAGCACTTCACCGCGGCGCGTATGCAGCCACAGGTTGGAGCCGAGCGCGTCGTGATAAGCAATCGACGGCTTGGCAATCAGCTCCCAGGCGCGCGCCTGGAACTGGAACGGCTTGTTGGTCAGCGCGCCAACCGGGCAGACGTCGACGATATTGCCGGACAGCTCCGTCTCGATCGTCTTGCCGATATAAGTGCCAATCTGCAGGTTCTCGCCACGACTCATGCCGCCCAGTTCATAGGTGCCGGCAATCTCGCTGGTGAAGCGCACGCAGCGCGTGCACTGGATGCAGCGGGTCATCTCGGTGGCGACCAGCGGCCCGAGGTTCTCGTCGGCGATGGTGCGCTTGCGTTCGGTGTAGCGCGACACGCTGCGGCCGTAACCCAGCGCCACGTCCTGCAGCTCGCACTCGCCGCCCTGATCGCAGATCGGGCAGTCGAGCGGATGGTTGATCAGCAGGAACTCCATCACGTCTTTCTGGAATTTCAGCGCCTTGTCCGAGCGCGTCATCACCTTCATGCCTTCCGCTACTGGAGTAGCACACGCCGGCTGCGGCTTGGGCATCAGCTTGCCGCCCATTTCCACGTCGACCAGGCACATGCGGCAGTTCGCGGCGATCGGCAGTTTGCGGTGATAGCAGAAGCGCGGGATCGCGACGCCGATCGCGTCGGCCGCCTCGATGATCATCGCGCCCTTGCGGATCTGCGTGGGCTTGCCATCGACCTCGATGTTGATCAGGTCGGGCGCGGTGTTATTGCTGGGCTGCGCACTCATGCGGCAACTCCCTGGTTGGCTTCGGCCAGTTGGTCATCAACCATCGAGCGCCCGTGCTGCACAAAATATTCGAATTCGTTCCAGAAACGCGCGAGGAAACCCTGCACCGGCCACGCCGCAGCTTCGCCGAACGCGCAGATGGTGTGACCCTCGATCTGGCCGGCAATCGCCTTCAGGCGGTGCAGGTCGTCCTGGGTGCCCTTGCCTTCGACGATGCGCGAAAGCACGCGGTACATCCAGCCGGTACCTTCGCGGCACGGCGTGCACTGACCGCAGGACTCGGCCATGTAGAAACGCGAGATGCGATGACAGACCTTGACCATGCAGGTGGTCTCGTCCATCACGATCACCGCGCCGGAACCGAGGCCCGAACCGGCCTTCTGCAGGCAGTCATAGTCCATCGTGCTCTCGAGCATGATGTCGGCCGGCAGCACCTTCATCGAGGAACCGCCAGGAATCACTGCCTTGAGCTTGTGGCCGTTGCGCACGCCGCCGGCCATGTCCAGCAAGTCCTTGAACGATGTGCCGAGACGAATCTCGAAGTTGCCCGGGTTGTTGACGTGACCGGACACCGAGAAGATCTTCGGGCCGCCGTTGTTCGGCTTGCCGAGATTGAGAAACCAGTCGGCGCCATTGCGCAGGATCGCCGGCACCGAGGCATAGGTCTCGGTGTTGTTGATCGTCGTTGGCTTGCCATACAGGCCGAAACCGGCCGGAAACGGCGGCTTGAAGCGCGGCTGGCCCTTCTTGCCTTCCAGCGATTCCATCAGTGCGGTTTCCTCACCGCAGATGTAGGCGCCGGCGCCGAGCGCGTTGTAGATATCCACGTCGATGCCACTGCCCTGCACGTTCTTGCCAAGCAGGCCGGCCGCATACGCTTCCTTGAGCGCTTCTTCGAGGTGTTCGTACGGCTCGTGATGGAATTCGCCACGCAGGTAGTTGTAGGCCACGGTCGAGCCGGTGCAATAGCAGGCGATGGCCATGCCCTCGATCACCGAATGCGGGTTGTAGCGCAGGATGTCGCGATCCTTTGACGTGCCCGGTTCGGATTCGTCCGAGTTGCACAGGATGTATTTCTGCATCGTGCCTTTGGGCATGAACGACCACTTCAGCCCGGTCGGGAAACCCGCGCCACCGCGACCGCGCAGGCTGCTCTTCTTGATTTCCTCGATCAATGCGGCCGGATCGGGCTTCTCGGCGAGGATCTTTCTCCATGCCTTGTAGCCATCGACCTTCTCGTAGCTTTCCATCGCCCACGGCTTGTCGAAATGCAGCGTGGTGTAGACGACCTGATGTTCCTGCGGTGCGGGTCCGACTGCCATGGCTTATTCCAACCCGTCCAGAATTTCGTCGAGCTTCACGGTGGTGAGACGCTCGTGGTAATGCCCATTCACCGTCATCGCCGGCGCGTACACGCAAGCGGCGATGCATTCCTCTTCCTGCTTCAGATAGATGCGGCCGTCCGGTGTGCTCTCGCCGGTCTTGATACCGAGCTTCTTCTCGCAATGGCGCACCAAGCCTTCCGCGCCGTTGAGCCAGCACGAGATGTTGGTGCAGATCGCCACGTTATTGCGGCCGACCGGCTTGGTCTCGAGCATCGAGTAGAAGCTGGAAACCTCGTAAGCCCACACCGCTGGCAGGTCGAGATACTTCGCGACCGCAGTGATCAGTTCGTCGGTGAGGAAGCCCTGGTTCTGCTCCTGCGCGGCAAACAGCGCCTGGATCAGCGCCGAGCGCTTGCGATCCGGCGGGAACTTGGCCACCCACTCATCGATGTGATGGCGGGTGTGGTCGTTGAGTACGACGAGCGGATCGACGTTCCTGACCTGCTCGAAATGTCCGGTGGCTTTCATGCGTTTCTCCGTCGTGCCGGCTCAGCGATCCACTTCGCCGAACACGAGGTCATAGGTACCGATCATGGCCACCACGTCAGCGAGCATGTGGCCGCGCACGATGGTGTCCATGGATGACAGGTGGGCAAAACCCGGTGCGCGCAGGTGCACGCGGAACGGCTTGTTGGCGCCATCAGAAACCAGATAGCAGCCGAACTCGCCCTTCGGCGCCTCGACCGCGGCATAGGTCTCGCCGGCCGGCACGCAGTAGCCTTCGGTGAACAATTTGAAGTGATGGATCATGGCTTCCATGTCCTCCTTCATCTCGACCCGCGACGGCGGCGCGACCTTGAAGTTCTCGACCATCACCGGGCCGGGATTCGCCTTCAGCCACTTCACGCACTGCTGGATGATCCGGTTCGACTGGCGCATCTCTTCGACGCGGCACAGGTAACGGTCGTAGCAATCGCCGCCGACGCCGACCGGGATGTCGAAATCCATCTCGGCGTACTTCGCATACGGCTGCTTCTTGCGCAGATCCCATTCGACGCCCGAACCGCGCAGCATCACGCCGGTCATGCCCCACTGCTGGGCCAGCTCCGGGCTGATCACGCCGATGCCGACGGTGCGCTGCTTCCAGATGCGGTTGTTCGTCAGCAGATCTTCGTACTCGTCCACCTTCGACGGGAAGTCGCTGGTGAACGCTTCGAGATAGTCCAGCATCGAACCTTCGCGCCAGCTGTTGATGCGCTTGAGGTCGTTGCCCTTGTGCCACGGCGACTCGCGATACTGCGACATCTGCGCCGGCAGGTCGCGGTAGACGCCGCCTGGACGATAGTAGGTCGCATGCATGCGCGCGCCCGACACCGCCTCGTACACGTCCATCAGCTCTTCGCGCTCACGGAACGCGTACAGGAACACCGCCATCGCACCGAGATCGAGCGCGTTCGAGCCGATCCACATCAGGTGGTTCAGGATGCGGGTGATCTCGTCGAACATGGTGCGGATGTACTGCGCGCGTTCCGGCGCCTCGATCCCCAGCAGGTTCTCGATCGCCTTCACGTAGGCGTGCTCGTTGCACATCATCGAGACGTAGTCGAGCCGGTCCATGTAACCGATCGACTGGTTGAACGGCTTGGACTCGGCCAGCTTCTCGGTACCACGATGCAACAAGCCCACGTGCGGATCGGCACGGATGATCGTCTCGCCGTCCATCTCCATGATCAGGCGCAGCACGCCGTGCGCGGCCGGGTGCTGCGGGCCGAAGTTCATCGTGTAATTGCGAATTTCTTGCACGATCAGTTCCTCTGCCAATCGTCGGCCGCTTCGGCCTTGGCTTGCATCAGGTCGGCGTCGTTGCGGATGGTGCGCGGTACCAGCACGCGCGGCTCGATCGATACCGGCTCGTAGATCACCCGCTTCTGCTCGGGGTCGTAGCGCACTTCGACATTGCCGATCAGCGGGAAGTCCTTGCGGAACGGATGGCCGACGAAACCGTAGTCGGTCAGGATGCGGCGCAGATCCGGATGGCCATCGAAGATGATGCCGTACAGATCGAACGCTTCGCGCTCGAACCAGTTCACGCCCGGCCACACCAGGGTCAACGACGGCACCACCGGCATGCTGTCGTCCGCGCAGAACACGCGCAGGCGCAGGCGGCGGTTGTGTTCGATCGACAGCAGATGAACCACCGAGGCGAAGCGACGCGGCTCGTCGTTGCCGCGTGGGCGCCCTGCCCAGTCGAAACGACCCATCGCCTGGCCTTCCACGCCACGCGAAAAACCGGTCCACGAGATATCGGTCGTATCCCACTCGGTCTGGCCGTAACCGAGGTAGTCGACGCCGCACAGGTCGATCAGCTCGGTGAAGCGGAAGCCCGGCTCGTCGCGCAGCGCGGTGGCCACCGCGATCAGGTCGGCAGCAGCCAGCTCGGCGGTGATTTCGTTGCGCTGCGTGCTGATGGTCAGCGTGTCGCCGAATCGCGCAGCGAGGCGTTCGGCCAGCGAGGTCGCAGGTGTGTCGGACATATCAGGGCCTCACGAACGCGCGATGGTGCTGGTGCGGCGGATCTTCTTCTGCAACTGCAGGATGCCGTGGATCAGCGCTTCGGCCGTGGGCGGGCAGCCCGGCACGTAGATGTCCACCGGCACGATGCGATCGCAACCGCGCACCACCGAATAGGAATAGTGGTAATAACCACCGCCGTTCGCGCAGCTGCCCATCGAGATCACCCACTTCGGCTCGGGCATCTGGTCATAGACCTTGCGCAGCGCCGGGGCCATCTTGTTGACCAGGGTACCGGCCACGATCATCACGTCGGACTGGCGGGGGCTGGGACGGAAGATAACGCCGTAGCGATCCAGATCCAGTCGCGCCGCACCGGCATGCATCATCTCGACCGCGCAGCAGGCCAGGCCGAATGTCATCGGCCACATCGAGCCGGTGCGCGCCCAGTTCATCAGCGCATCGACGCTGGTGGTGGCGAAGCCACGCTGCACGATCGGGTTGTCGCCGGCCGGCCGCAGGATATCGTCGACAAGATTCAGCGGCTGCGGGTTATGCATCACCTTGTCGATGGAGGAGATCACTCCCATTCCAGTGCTCCCTTCTTCCACACGTAGGCAAAACCGATGACCAGCAGCAGCAGGAACAGCGCCATCTCGATCAACGCGATGATGCCGATCTGCTGGAACACGACCGCCCATGGAAACAGGAAGGCGATTTCCAGATCGAAAATGATGAACAGGATGGCGAGCAGGTAGTAGCGCACGTCGAAACGCATGCGCGCGTCTTCGAATGCCTCGAAGCCGCACTCGTAAGGCGCGAGTTTTTCCGCCTCGGGACGGCTAGGCCCTACCAGCAGGCCGACGGCCAGCAACACCAGGCCAAGGCCGGTGGCGACGCCGATGAACAACAGAACGGGCCAGTATTCGGCAAGCACGATGCAACTTACCTCCGCGCCATCAGGCGCATCAGTGACCGTGGCGACTTGTCCAGTAACTCACGGTCCGGCGACTTCGATTCGGCAGGCCGAGGCAGCCATGGGCTGCTCGACCACACTTGCGGGCATTGAAGCCGCAAGCATCCGATGTTCCGCGAGATGAACTCGCGAATCCCGCCATTGTATCAGCGCGCATGGGTACAACGACAAGCCTTGACGGCTGACAGCATGCGGACTATCGCCATGCGTTGCGGCCATGGCGTGACGGTATCGTCACATGGTGTGGGTGGCACGCTCCGAGTTCAGCGTACCGGCAAGGATGTTCTCGATGCGGCTACGCGCAGCTTCGGCGTCGCCCGACTCGTTGAAGTGGATGCCGATGCCGGCGGTACGATTGCCTTGCGCACCCAGCGGACTGATCCAGACCACCTTGCCGACCACCGACAGCCGCTCGGTTTCCTCGGCCAGGGTGACCAGCAGCACCACTTCATCACCCAGCGAATAGGCTTGCGCGGTTGGCGCGAACAGGCCGCCATGCTTGAGAAACGGCATGTACGCGTTGTACAGCGAGGCCGCATCCTTGATTTTCAGTGAAATGATGCCCTGACGGGCGCCCATGGGTTTCATGCGGGACTCCTGCCGGACGATTCCGCCGCCCGATCAATGATACTGATCTTAGACGCTACAATCCGCTGGTGCCACCACGGCGGCGCAGCCACGACATCATGCATTGTCGGATTGACTGGACAGCAGTGATTGTCGCTCGTTCACGAGTCGACCCCACGAAGCCGGCGGCACCCAGTCAGTGACCCAGGCCGGCACGGCGTCAGCCGCCATCGGACGCGAGATCGAAAAACCCTGTAGCTGGTGGCAGCCCAGCGAAGCCAGCAGATCACCCTGCTCCGCCGTCTCGACCCCTTCGGCAATCACCGTCTTCGCCAGCATGCGGGCGGTGGTAATGACGCCTGCGGCAATCGCCATGTTGCGCTCGTCGCTGAGGATATTGCGTACGAAACTCTGATCCAGCTTGATGTGCTCGATATCCAGTTTCTGGATATGGCTGAGCGACGCGCTACCCGTGCCGAAATCGTCCAGGCCGACGCGAATGCCGCGCCGACGACACTCCTCGATGACGGTTTTCGCGCGGGAATGATCCATCGAAGGACCGGTCTCGGTGACCTCGATGCCGAAGCCCACATCCATCACGTCCGGATAAGTATCGAGCACGGCGTCGATGTCGTTGAAAAACGCCGGATGCAGCAGATGACGGGTGCTGATGTTGATCGACACCGGAATCGAGATGCCTTCACGCATCCATGCCTGACAACGACGCAACGCCTCATCCAGCACATAGCGGCCAATCGGGCGCGCCAGCTGGGGATCGTCCAGCACATGCATGAAGCTGGCAGGCTCGATCAGTCCCTGCTCGGTGTCCTTCAGGCGAAGCAAGGCTTCCATTCCCGCCACTCCATGCCGCCCTGGCAGACCGTCGATGAACACAATCGGCTGAAACAGCAGCTGCAGATGTGACTGCTGCAACGCCTGGGCGATCCGTTCGCGCATCGCCTGCAGCCGCAGCTGCTCCAGCTCCATCACCGGCTCGTAAAGCGAGCCCCGATCCTTGCCATCTTCCTTGGCCGCATACATCGCCAGATCGGCATGCCGCACCAACCCTTCAGCATCGGACCCATCAAGCGGAAACAGGGTCCAGCCGATGCTGGCGGACAGATAAAGCTGCTCGCCCATGACATTGAACGGTGCCCGCAACGCCTGCAGGATGCAGCGACTGATCACGTCAAGCTGCTCCTGGCTGTCAAGACCGGAGATCACCAGCGCGAATTCATCACCACCGAAACGGGCCAGTACGTCTGCTTCACGCAGCATGCCCAGGATCCGTGCCGCCGCTTCCGCCAGCACACGATCGCCGCCGCCATGCCCGATCGTGTCATTGACGCTCTTGAAGCGATCCAGATCGAGCACGCCGACGGCAAGTTGTGACTGATCCCTGCCGGCCCGCGTTCTCGCCTGCTCCAGCAACTCGAACAACAGGCGCCGGTTCGGCAAGCCCGTGACCACGTCGTAGAAGGCCAGCCGCTCGACCCTGGCCTCGTGCATCTTCTGTTCGGTGATGTCGCGCTGCTGCCACAACCGCCCCTGCGGCACACCATCGATCCTGATCGGCACAAAGTCACGCAGGAAAATGCGGCCGCCCCGCATGGAGATCTCCTCGGCCTCGACCGGCTCGCCGCGAGCCAGAATCTGCTGGATCCTGGCCCACTCCCGCTCAGGGTCCTCATAGGCCGGTTTCAGAGAGTCATACATCCTGGATGCAGGTTGATTCTCCAGCTCGGCCGGTGTCTCGGACAAACCGAACAGGTTGCAGAAAGCCTCGTTGGCAAACTTCACGCGATTGTCTTCGGAAACCACCAGGATGCCGGTGTACTGGTTCGACAGGATGGTGCGGAAATGCTGCAGACTCAGCCGCAGATTGTGCTCAGCCACGACACGGGCAGCGCGCGCTCGCTGCATCTGGATACCCAGGCCGAGCTCGACCGTCATTTCCGAGAAGACCTGAACCTCCACCGCGTTGAAAGCATCCGTTCCAACCGCGCCAATCACGAACACTCCGATGATTGCCCCGTCCACCCGCAGCGGCAGGGCCAGCAATGCGTGCAAGGCTCCCATGCCTGTCCCCGACGGCCAGTCCATGCGACCCGACGACAGCCGATGACGGATATGCGCCTGACCTGTTGTCATGGCGATCACGGTTGCATCGTCTGCATGGCCGGGATCGCTCAGATCGAGCCTGACATTCGCGCCGATCTCCGGAATCAAACCATCATGGGCACGCAATTGCAGCAGCGTGCCGGAGTCTTCCTGCAGCAGACCGATCCACGCTGCCTGATAGCCGCCGGTACGCCTGGCCACACGACAGGCATCGGTCAGCAGCACCTGTTCGTCCACGCTGTGCGTTGCAAGCTTGATCATCTCGCTGAGCAATCGCAGCGCGCAGCGCTGGCGCGCCTCGTCCTGCACCGATTGCAGCAACCGCGTGCGCTGCGCGTCCGCCTCCAGCCCCAGCCCGATGCTTGCCGCGACCTGCTGCAGCAATTCGATCATCTGCGGTGAAAAGAAGCTGGCGTGCGACGACCGTATGACCAGTCCGGCACACACTTCACCAAACTTCAGCACCGGCACGGCGACGACAGAGGTGACCCCATGCCGCACATAGGCCGGGCGGAACATCTCCAGACCAGGGGTATGCCGGATATCAGCCTCCACCTGCGGTGCGCCCTGCCAGAACGTCGGGCGTGCAACCGAGAACGACATGCCTTCGGGGTAGATATCGCCCATGCCTGGGGCCACCCGTGCCGGCGCTATGCGGCGGAATTGGCTGCTGCCGCGATCAAGCTCACCCACCATCACAAAGCGGGCACCGATCCGGCGCTCAAGTACTTCGATGACTCCCTCGTACAGTACCGACGGGGCCAGTGAGCGGACCAGCAACTGACCGATCTCCGAGAGCGCTGCATAGAAGCTCTCACTGGACGCGTTGACCGCTCCCGTATCGACCTGCATCGAGTTCTGATCCGGATTGTGCATTCACGTGACCAGTCAGTGGATGGAATCGCCGCTACTGCCTAGATCTGCCACATCGGCGGTCGGCTGAAACAGTCGTCGACACGGGAGGATAGCCCGACACCGAGGCAAGCGCGCAGCCATGCCGTGATGATTCGCCACCATTGGTCGCACCCCCTGGTTCCCCTTGGCACCACGCTAGCCCTGTCAATCGACCTATGCAAGGCCGGCACCATGACGTGACAGATCGCACGGCAGCTCGCACCAGCCCCAATGATCGAAAATCCACGGCGATGGCAGGGTGGAAGCCAATCTGGCGAACTGTGATTGCCCTGCCATTCCGCCAGTTGGCGACAACCGATAACCACCACCCGGGACATGCTGCAGCGGGGCCTCATGCCAGTTCCAGCTCTGCGCACCTCTCGCACTGACCAGACTCAGTCGCAGCCATGGTCGCAGCCATCGGGGTGGCTGCCACGGCAGAACGGCAGATGACACTGCCGGCACTGTGAGGTAACTCTCGGCACGCATGGCCAGTCGTCGCATGCGCTGGCCGCTCAAGGCCATCTGGCTCTCATGTGCATCCAACGCCGCCAGCTTGTTCATCATTTGCTCGCGCGAGCCTTCAATTTCCACGAACCCGGCATGCCTGGCATGACCATGCACCAGATAGGTCAGCAGCTGCGGCGCGGCGGCCTGACTCGCCAACGCCAGCCGTACCAGCACGTGCGCCGCGCCATGATCGGGATGACGGTCATCGATCGATGGCAATGCGATCAGGCTGGGCCGAAACCGGCCGATTGTCGTGGCCAGCAGTGATACCGCCAGGCTTTCCGGCTGCAACAGGCAGGCATTGAGCCCCATGTCCGGCCAGCCCATGCATTCCAGCGCCGACTCCGGCAGATCAAGCTGTTGCATTGCTTGCCGCATTTCAGCCTGACGACGCTGCCCCCAGCGCTGCCTGTCGGCGTCGCGGATCCACAGTCGCCGCTCCAGCCAGCGCTGTGGCCACGGATTGTTGTCGCCGGCGGTCAACAGCAGAATGCGCACCTCGCCGCCCGCCGCCACCACCTGCTGGATCAACAGGCCAGTGGCGATAGTCTCGTCATCCGGGTGTGGCGCTATCACCAACAGCCGCGTCTGCCCGGAAAAAGCCGGCAACTCTGGCGCTGTCATCGCTGGCAACGCGTTGGCGACGACTCCCGTCAACGCCACTGCGCCAGCAGCTCCAGCAGCAGCAGATCGCCGCGCAGCGGACCGCGCAAGCCTTCGCGGGTGCGATTGAGGGCGTCGTACCAGTGCCCCAGCGCTTCAACGTCCATTGCGCTGGCCAGCGGCCCCGTGCTTCCCGCCGCGCGTGCCTTGATCTCGTCGGCCGTAGCCTGGGCAGCAAACCACAAGCGCTGGGCCGGCTCGCTATCCAGCCAGCGCTTGATCACCTCGGTCGACTGGCCGCGCCCGGCTGCCAGCGCGGCCAGGTCCTTGCGCACTTCCAGCCGTCGCTCCAGCGCTCCTTCCTGTGCCCAGAGATAGGCCTGACCCGGATTGCCGCTTGCGGCAACGAGTGCTGTCGCAGCGTCACTCACGCCTACGGCCTGCAACCAGGCCAAAGCATCGGCGGCAGCCGGCAACTGAAACTCGATCCGCTGGCAGCGGCTGCGGATGGTCTGTGGCATCCGCCATGGCGCATCGGCGAGCAGGATCAGCATGGTCTGTTGCGATGGTTCCTCCAGCGTCTTCAGCAACGCGTTGGCGGCGGCGGTATTCATCGCGTCGGCCGGGTCGATCATGGCTACCTGCCAGCCGCCGAACTGGCTGCGCATGGCCAGCCGCGCCGACAGCTCGCGGATCTGCTCGACCACGATCTCGCTGCGCTGTACGCCGTCCTTGCGCAGGCCGAAGCTCAGCGCAACCAGGTCCGGGTGCGAGCCAGCCGCCAGCAGCAGGCAACTGCGGCAACCACCGCAGGCTTCGCCGTCGATCGGTCGCTCGCACAGCAAGCCCTGCACGAAACGCTGGGCGAATGCGCGCTTGCCGAGTCCAGCCGGTCCGCATAGCAACAGCGCATGCGGCAGCGCATCGCGCTGGCGGCGTGCCTGCAGGCGCAGCCAGTGTTCCGCATGCCAGGGCATGGTGCTCATGTGATCGCCTCGAACAGATGCGCCATCGCAACCATCGCTGCCTGGAGCACATCGGACGGTGACTGACCGGCATCGATCATGCGGAAGCGCTGCGGTTCGGCAGCGGCACGCTGGCGATACGTTGCGCGCACGCGCTCGAAGAAGCTGTCCGCTTCGACCTCGATGCGATCAGCATCGCCGCGACCGGCAGCACGCGCCCGTCCGGTCGCCACCGGCAGATCGAGCAACAACGTCAGGTCTGGCCTGATACCGGCACAGGCCCAGTGCTCAAGTTCGGCAATGCGCGACTCCGGCTGACCGCGACCGCCGCCCTGATAGGCGTAGCTGGCATCGGCAAACCGGTCGCACAGCACCCACTTGCCCGCGCGCAGTGCCGGTTCGATCAATTCGCGCACCAATTGCGCGCGCGAGGCGAACATCAGCAACAGTTCGGTCTCGGCGGCCAGGTCGTGCAGCGCCGGATCGAGCACGATGGTGCGCACCGCCTCGCCCACCCGCGTGCCACCGGGTTCGCGAGTCTGCACCAGGGCGATGCCGTGCTGCTCGATGCAGGCGCGCAACCCGGCCAGCAGGGTGCTCTTGCCGGCACCCTCGCCGCCTTCGAGGCTGATGAATTTCCCACGCGCGGCTTCCATGGACGATGCGCTCATCATTGGCAATGCTTCCGCTGGTAGCAGTCGACGTTGCGGTTGTGCTCGTCCAGCGTGCTGGAAAACGCATGGGCGCCGTCGCCACGGGCAACGAAGTAGAGCTCGGTGCCGGGTGCCGGGTGCAAGGTCGCCAGCAGCGCCGGCTTGCCCGGCAGCGCGATCGGCGTCGGTGGCAAACCCGGTCGGGTATAGGTGTTGTACGGCGTATCGGTGGCGAGGTCGCTCTTGTGGATATTGCCGGTGTAACTCGCGCCCATGCCGTAGATCACGCTGGGGTCGGTTTGCAGCAGCATGTGATTTTCCAGACGCCGTACGAACACGCCGGCGATCCGCGCACGCTCATCGGCACGGCCGGTTTCCTTCTCCACGATCGAGGCCAGGATCAGCGCATCGTACGGCATGGCCAAAGGCAAATCCTTGTCACGTGCAGGCCATAGCGCATCGAGCGTCTTGACCATGTCGGCGTGCGCGCGCTTGAGAATGTCCAGATCACCATCCCCTTTCACATAGGCGTAGGTCTCCGGCAGGAAACGTCCTTCCGGCGCCTCCCCGGGAGCACCGATCTTCTGCATGATCGTTGCATCGTCCAGACTGGCACTGTCGTGGTCGAGCTTGTCGGCCTTGGCCAGTGCCTGGCGCAATTCGGCGAAAGTCCAGCCGTCCACGATGGTGAAGTTGCGCTGCATCACCTTGCCGGCCGCCATGTTGGCGAGCAGCTGGCGTGGCGTGATGCCCGTCGTCAGCGCGTACTCGCCGGCATGCAGCTTGCCTGCCACTCGCATCTGCTCGGCCAGCAGCCGCCAGTACAGCGGATTGGCCATGCTCAGCTTGCGCTGGTTCAGTTCACCAACGATGTTCCTGAAGCTGGTACCACGACCGATATCGATGCTGTCGCCCTGCGTGGTCACCTGCAGAGGCGTGTTGCTGAAACGATTGAAGTCGTTCCAGCCATACAGCAGCGCACCGCCGATCGCCAGCAGCGCGAGCAGTATCCATGGCCATGCGCGTCCGCGCATCGATCGGTGACTCATCCGTCCTGCTCCATCGAAAAACCCAGATTGTGCCAGTGCAGTTGCAGCCGGCGTGTGAGTACGCCTGGGGCATACGCCCGATCATCCAGCGACTGTACCGGCAGGATGCCGCGCACGCTGGAACTGAGAAAGACCTCGCTGGCACCCAACAAGGCATCCAGTGTCAGTTCGCCCACTTGCGCCTGCGGGCATGCCGCCAACACTTCGGCACGGGCCACGCCAGCCACGCCGCAGCGATCCAGCGCCGGCGTCAGCAGTACACCATCAACCACGGCAAACAGGTTGGCCATGGTTGCCGAAATCACTCGACCGTGGCTATCGCAAAGCACACCCTCGGCGATCGCCTCATCGTCCCACTCGGCACGCGCAAGCACCTGTTCCAGCCGGTTCAGATGTTTCATGCCGGCGAGCCGCGGTTGTTCGGCCAGACGGAGATCGCACACACGCATGCGCACGCCCTGCACATGCGCCGAGTCCGCGACCTTCGGCGGTGCGAAAGCTGCCACTACACGCATCGGCTGCGGCGATACCGGCAACGCGTAACCGCGCTCGCCGACACCGCGGGTTACGGTGATGCGTACCACCGCCTGCGGCATGTCGCGAATGACTTCCAAGGCCTCGCGCCACAATTGCGCCGTATCAGGCGCCGGTATCCGCAGGCGTTCGCAGCTTTCGCTGAGCCGTTGCATGTGGCGCGACCACAACGGCGCCACGGTACCGACAAAACGGATGCTCTCGAACAGGCCGTCGCCGTAAGCCAGGCCGCGATCCCGTGCCGGAACCCGGTCGGCCGCTGCGCCGTTGATCAGCATGCGCGCCGTCATCAGTCCGGCACTCCCAGCGCACGCAGCAGACCTCGCGCCTTGGCGCGGGTTTCATCGAGCTCCAGCTCAGCCACCGAATCAGCGACGATTCCGGCACCCGCGCGCAGGCTGACTTCATCGCCGGTCAGGGTCAGGGTGCGGATCAGGATGTTCAAGTCGAGGTCACCGTTGCGATCGAGATAGCCCAGCGCGCCGGTATAGGCGCCACGCGGAGCGTCTTCCAGTGCGGCGATGATTTCCATGCAGCGCACCTTGGGACAGCCAGTGATGGTGCCGCCGGGGAACGTGGCGGCGATGACTTCACCGGGCGTCACTTCGGCCCGCAGGCGGCCTCGTACATTGGAGACAATGTGGTGAACGTGGGCGTAACTTTCCACCGCCATCAACTCGTCGACCTCGACCGTGCCCGGCACGCAGACGCGACCGAGATCGTTGCGCTCCAGATCGATCAGCATCACATGTTCGGCGCGTTCCTTCGGATGCGCGCTCAATTCGCGGATGCGGGCCAGCTCGTCATCGCCAGGCAATCGCGGTCGCGTGCCGGCGATCGGCCGGGTCTGCGCCAGGCCACGACGCACCTCGACCAGCCGTTCCGGCGAGGAACTCACCACGGCCCAGGCCGGTTGCTGCAGCAGGCCGGCAAACGGGGCCGGATTGGCCCGGCGCAGCACGTCATACAACGCCGCCGGCGTGGGTGGTTGCGCATAGCGAGCACACCAGGCGCGCGACAGGTTCACCTGAAAAATATCGCCGGCATAAAGGTGTTCGTGGATGCGTGCAACACCATCGAGAAACAATGGCGGCGCATCCTCTTCCCATGTGGTCGGTGCAGGCAACGACGGGATCAGCGGTGCGGCGGCGAGATCTGACTCCAACATGTCGAGCAAATCCTCATGGCCAGCCTCGGCAAGCAGGATCGTGCAGTCGCGCGCGTGATCGACGATTACCGCGGCCGGGCAGCGCACAGCCAGTGCCACCGGCAAGGCAGACGGCGGCCGCAACCTCAGCTTCGGCTCGATCTCGCCTGCCAGTTCGTACGCCAGCAGCAGCACCCAGCCACCATGGAATGGCAGCTCATCGTCAGCTGGCGGCAATCGTTCGGCTTGCCAGGCCGCATCCAGCGCATCGAGGAAACGCCCACTCTGCAGATTTCCGGCGCCATCACACAGACGGCCATCCGCGTACAGCGTGAGCCGATCGCGGGGGAACCCGAAAAGGATGTCGTAACGCGACTGCGCGGTGCCGCGCACCACGCTTTCGAGCAGGCACGGGTAGCGTTCCGGAAACGAAGCGGCCGGCGCGAGCAAATCGCGCCGGCCGGCCAGAATACGACGATGGCAGGTCACTCTCAGACGCGGCGGAATGCCAGCGTGCCGTTGGTGCCGCCAAAGCCGAACGAGTTGGAGATCGCCACGTCGAGCTTGGCTTCGCGCGCGGTGTGCGGCACGAAATCCAGATCGCAGCCTTCGCTCGGCTCGTCCAGGTTGATTGTCGGTGGCAACACCTGGTCGCGCAGCGCCAGGATGGTGAAGATTGCCTCGACGCCGCCGGCTGCACCAAGCAGGTGGCCGGTGGTCGACTTGGTCGAGCTCATCGCCAGCTTGTAGGCGTGATCACCGAAGACCTTCTTCGCTGCCATCACCTCACCCAGATCGCCAAGTGGTGTGGAGGTGCCATGCGCGTTGATGTACTGCACGTCGGCCGGGGCAAGCTGGGCATCGTTCAAGGCGCTCTGCATGCAGCGCGCCGCACCCTCGCCGCCCTCGCTCGGCGCGGTCATGTGGAAGGCGTCGCCGCTCATGCCGAAGCCCGCCAGCTCGGCATAGATCCGGGCGCCGCGCGCCTTGGCATGTTCGTACTCTTCCAGCATCAGCACGCCGGCGCCGTCGGACAGCACGAAGCCGTCACGATCCTTGTCCCACGGACGACTGGCCTTGGTCGGCTCGTCATTGCGGGTGGACATCGCCTTGGCCGAACAGAAGCCGGCCATCGCAGTACCGGTGGTGGCGAACTCGGCGCCGCCGGCGATCATCGCATCGGCATCGCCGTACTGGATCATCCGCGCGGCCAGACCGATGTTGTGGGTCGCCGTGGTGCATGCGGTAACGCAAGCGATATTCGGCCCCTTCAGGCCGAACATGATCGACAGCTGGCCCGAGACCATGTTGATGATCGAGCTGGGCACGTAGAACGGCGACACCCGGCGCGGTCCCTTGGCGGCAAGTTCGAGCGTGGTCGCTTCGATCGTGTACAAACCGCCGATGCCGGCGCCGACGGCCACACCGATGCGCGGTGCGTTCTCTTCGGTCACTTCCAGCCCGGAATCACGCAAAGCCTGGGTACCCGCCGCCACGCCATAGTGGATGAACGGGTCCATCTTCTTGACGTCCTTGAGCGGCATCCACTGGGACGGATCGAAACCGCTGACCTGGCCGGCGATGCGCGTGGAATAAGCTGAGGTGTCGAAATGGGTGACCGGGCCGATCCCGCTGACACCCTTGAGGACACGCTCCCAGGCGCTGGCGAGTTCGTTGCCGACCGGCGAGATGATGCCCATGCCGGTCACTACCACACGTCGCTTGCTCATGCTGATCTTCCTTCGTGATTCCGTAAACCCGCGGCGGGCGTGCGCCTCGCGACACGGATCGCAGATACGTCATCAACCTCGGCTTAGGCGCATCCTGCGCACCATACGGGGTCGGACGTTACAAATTGCAGAAACGAAAACTGCGCCAAGAAGGCGCAGCATTCAGTATCGCTGTATGAACCGACTGGCTCGCAGAGTGCAGGCCAGTCAGGCGCACAGCGATCAATGGCGAACCGATCAATCCTTGGAGTGGGCCTTGATGTAGTCAACGGCCTGCTGCACGGTGGTGATCTTCTCGGCATCTTCGTCGGGAATCTCGGTCTCGAACTCTTCCTCGAGCGCCATCACCAGTTCCACCGTGTCCAGCGAGTCTGCGCCCAGATCGTCCACGAACGAAGCGTTCGCCGTGACTTCATCTTCCTTCACGCCCAACTGCTCGATGACGATTTTCTTGACGCGCTCTTCGATGGTGCTCATGTTGCCCATACCTCTCAAGGAGTAAATGTTTGTCTGTGCCGGCGTAATGCCCGCAAAAGGCCGGCGGCATTGTAGTGGTTAAACCGCGAAGCCGCCACGATCCGCCGGTGATACCAGGACGCAGCCCAAATGGGCCGACGCGAAAGCGCAATTGTCGCCTAAAACGAGCCCGCTGGCGACAACTGCCTGCGCATGCCTTACGGCATGTACATGCCGCCGTTGACGTGCAGGGTCTCGCCAGTGATATAGGCCGCCGCCGGCGAGGCCAGGAAACCCACCGCCTTGGCGATGTCAGCCACCTCGCCAAGCCGGCCCAGAGCGATCTGGCCGAGCAGCGCCTGCTTCGACTCTTCGGGCAAGGCGCGGGTCATGTCGGTATCGATGAAGCCTGGCGCCACCACGTTGACGGTGATGCCGCGGGTGCCGATTTCGCGCGCCAGCGACTTGGAGAACGCAATGATGCCGGCCTTCGCCGCCGCGTAATTCGCCTGGCCCGGATTGCCGGTAAGGCCGATCACCGAGGCGATCGAGATGATGCGGCCCTTGCGTGCCTTCATCATCCCGCGCATTACCGCCTTGGAGGTGCGATAGACCGAGCTGAGGTTGGTATCGAGGATGACGTTCCAGTCTTCCTCGCGCATGCGCATCAGCAGCTGGTCGCGGGTGATGCCGGCGTTGTTGACCAGGATCGACACCGCGCCGAATTCCCTCGCGATGCTGTCGACCAGCGCGTCGACCGCGGCGCTGTCGGTGACATTCAGCACGCGACCATGGCCACCATGTGCTGCCAGTCGATCACCGATCGCCGCAGCACCACTCTCGCTGGTCGCGGTGCCGATCACGGTGGCGCCCATCGCTGCCAGTTCGTCGGCAATCGCCGCACCGATGCCGCGGCTGGCGCCGGTGACCAGCGCGATTTCACCTTGCAGTGGCTTGCTCATCTGTTGAGGTTCCTGACATTCAATCAATGGAAGAAATCATGAGTACCGGGGAAGGTCACGCCCATTCGGCGAACGCAGCATCCAATTCGGCCGGTGCACCGATCGCACGTGCATCGACCGTCTTGTCGATGCGCTTGATCAGGCCGCTCAGCACCTTGCCGGGGCCACACTCCGCAATGCGGGTAGCACCACCAGCAGCCAGCGCCTGCACGCATTCAGTCCAGCGCACAGGCAGGTACAGCTGGCGCTGCAGCGCGCCGCGAATTTCATCAACCGAGCCGTAGCTGCGCGCTTCGGCGTTCTGTACCACAGGGATCGACGGCAGCTGCCAGCTGATCGAGCCCATGCGTTCACCCAGCTTGTCAGCGGCATCGCGCATCAAGGCGCAATGCGATGGCACCGAGACAGCCAGCCTGATCACCTTCTTCACGCCCAGCTCGGCAACCCTCGCCAGCGCACGATCGACCGCCTCGGCATTACCGGCGATCACCAGTTGGCCGGGTGAATTGAAGTTCGCCGGCGACACCACCTGTCCCTGCGCCACCTCTTCGCACACCGCAGCAATCTGCGCATCGTCGCCACCGAGGATCGCCGCCATCGCGCCCACGCCGGCCGGCACGGCTGCCTGCATCAAACGACCGCGCTCGGCCACCAGCGCTGCCGCATCATGCAGGGACAGTGCGCCGGCACAGACCAGCGCGCTGTACTCGCCCAGGCTGTGACCTGACAACTGTGCCGGCTGCACGCCACCCAGCTTCTGCCACACCCGCCATACCGCCACGCTGGCAGCGAGGAGTGCCGGCTGGGTGTTCTCGGTACGGTTGAGCTGGTCTTCCGGCCCGCGAGCGCTCAAGTTCCACAGATCGAGCCCGGCACCCTGCGAGGCCTCTGCAAACGTCGCCTGCACTTCGGCATGCGCGGCGGCAAGCTCGGCCAGCATGCCGACCGATTGCGAGCCCTGACCGGGGAAAACAAAAGCGAGCGAGGCGGAAGTTGAACTCATGGATGCGGAGATTCCATCGACGAAAACCGCCATGGTGCCAGCATCGCTGCCCATACGCAGCTGTATTCGTTATTTTTGCAGGGTGGAAAAGCACAATGCCACCCGAAGGCGGCATTGTAGAGAAAACCTGAACTGCTCCGGCTCAGTAGCGCAGCAGCGCCGAAGCCCAGGTGAAGCCGCCGCCGAACGCTTCCAGCAACAGGTTCTGGCCACGCTGCACCTTGCCCGAACGCACCGCGTAATCGAGCGCCAGCGGCACCGAACCGGACGAAGTATTGGCGTGCTTGTCGACCGTGACGATGACCCGGTCCATGGACATCTTCAGCCGCTTGGCGGTGGCCTCGATGATGCGCAGGTTCGCCTGATGCGGGATCAGCCAGTCGATGTCCGACTCCACCATATTGGCAGCCTGCAGGGTTTCCTCCACCAGCGAGTCGAGCGTCTTCACCGCGACCTTGAACACTTCACGACCTGACATGTTGATGCGCACGCCGTGATTGGGCTCGTCCTTGAAACCGACCGACACGCCCACCGGGTTGTACAACAGATGCTTGAAGCCGCCATCGGCATGCAGGCAGGTGGCATAGATGCCAGGCTCGCTGGAAGCTTCCAGCACCACGGCGCCCGCACCGTCGCCAAACAGCACGCAACTTTCACGTTCGGTCCAGTCGACCATCCGGGTCAGCGTCTCGGCACCGATCACCAGCACCTTCTTCGACTGCCCGCTCTTGATGAACTTGTCGGCAATGCCCAGCGCATAGACAAAGCCCGAACAGGCGGCATTGACGTCGAACGCGGCGCAGCCGTTCGCACCGAGTCGATGCTGCACCAGGCAGGCGGTGGACGGAAAGATGATGTCCGGCGTGGTGGTGCCAAGCACGATCAGGTCAAGCTCGGACGCCTTGACACCGGCCGCTTCCAGCGCACGCTGCGCGGCAAGGAATGCAAGGTCGCCAGTGGTTTCCCCGTCAGCAGCAATATGGCGCTGACGAATACCCGTGCGGGTATGGATCCACTCGTCGCTGGTATCGACGATCTTTTCCAGATCGGCATTGGTGACCACGCGCTCTGGCAGCGCGCTGCCGGTGGCAATGATGCGGGAGTAGATCTGGGCCATTCAGCTATCCATCAATGAAACGGAGGATTGAACGCCTTGGGTGGCGTCTGCGCAATGCCGTACTGGATATTCCGGCATCCATGAACGCAAAACGGCGCGTCGCCGCGCCGTCTCGCATGATCGTGTCCCGGAACCCCTGAGGGTTCCGCCGAACCGATCAATCCTCGACCGACACCGCACCCTTGGTTTCGATCACTTTCTTGCCGCGGTAGTAGCCATCCTTGGTGACGTGATGGCGCAGATGCACTTCGCCACTGGTCGGATCGGTGGACAGCTGCACGGTCTTCAGCGCGTCGTGCGAACGACGCATGCCGCGGGTGGACGGGGTACGGCGGCTCTTGGCAACTGCCATGGTAATTCTCCAACGGAAACTTGATGATCTGTTGCGACAAAACCAGGATCGGATGATCCGGGTCGGTGTTTACTTCTTCAGTTCGCGCAATACCGCGAACGGATTTTCGGAGCGCCCCTCACCGGCGGAATTCTCTTCCGGTTCGTGGCCTGTCACTTCGTCGGGCAGACTGCTGTCCGGATTGATCGGAATCAGCGGCAGCGCCAACAGCAATTCGTCTTCGATGACATCTGCCGGTTTCAACCGGCCATCCTCAGCCACCAGCAGTGGTTCGCAATCGGGCGGCAAGCCGGCCTCATCGCGCTCCAGCTTGATCAGGCCAAGCCGGGTGTTCACCACCACTGGCAGTACAAACGGTTCCAGCGTGCGTTGGCAGACCAGCGTGAGCGAAGCCTGCGCGCGAACATCGAGATAGTCCGTACCCAGGCTGTCGCGCCCGAAATCCAGCTCGAATTGCGCCACCCCATCGGGGCCCGCCAGTGCCTCGCACAGGCGTGACATGGCCGCGATGGGTAGCGTTCCCTCAAACGAACGCCGCGCCGAGACCATGCGCCAAGCGTCCACGGACTCTGGCAGTGTCACGGACATAATCGCGAAATATTAGGTATGAAGCCGTCCCAAGTCAACTGGTATGGCTATCCAGAGCCATGAAACACCCCTTTCAGAGGCTTATTTTGCCTGATCCGGCCTCGATGCGGCAGACTGAATCCCTTCGCCACCTGAACTGCCACTCGTGAATGACTATCTGACGCCCGGCGTCACCATACTGTTGTTGCTGCTGGTTGCCGGCGTTGGCTGGGCCCTCCTCATGCGTCGACGCCAGGCGCTGCGCAGCCGCAGCCTGCAGACTCTGCTCGATCTGGCCGATCGGCTCGAAACAGACCTCAAGACCTGCCGCTCCGGCCTGCAGCAGGCGCATGCCGTAATGTCGCTCAATCCCGACCTGCCCGCCGCCAGCGAACAGGATGCCCAGCATGCCATCGATGGTGGCCTGCGTGCCTTGTTGCAACAGCGGCTGTGGATTCGTGATCAGTCGGCACATGCCAGCCAGCGTGAGCTGGACGAAGCTGCCAACTCGATGCGCCATACGCGCGATCGCCTGCAACCCCTGTTGCAGGCGCTTACCCAAGCCCAGCACGACCTGAACAGCGCCATGCGCGAACACATCCGTCGCGAATCCGATACATGACAGCCTCGGCGCTGGCAGCGCCCCGACTGGTGCTGGGCTCCACTTCGCGTTACCGCGCCGAGCTGCTGCACCGGCTGGCGCTCGATTTCGAGCAATGCGCACCCGGCACGGACGAATCTGCGTTGCCCGGCGAGCTTCCCGCAGCACGCGCGCTACGCCTGGCGATTGCCAAGGCCGACGCTGCGGCGAATGGGCTGCGCGATGCATTGGTGATCGGTTCCGACCAGGTGGCCGAACTCGACGGACTGACCCTCGACAAGCCCGGTACGAACGAACGCGCCCGCGCCCAGCTCAGCGTCAGCTCGGGTCGCGAGGTGCATTTCCATACTGCGCTGTGCCTGCTCGACACCCGCGACGGTCGTCGGCAAACCCATGTCGATCACACCCGCGTGCGCTTCCGTGTATTGAGCGCAGGGGAAATCGAACGCTATATCGAACGCGAGCAACCGCTCGACTGCGCTGGCAGTTTCAAGTGCGAAGGTCTGGGTATCAGCCTGTTCGAGGCTATCGACAATCACGACCCCAGCGCGCTGATCGGATTGCCGCTGATCGCGCTGGCGCGATTGCTGCGCGAGGCCGGCATCGAACTGCCATAGGACCGGCTTTGCCGGACAATCGCTACACTGCCTCCGTGCCCCTCAACCCGCCCTGCACCGAAGGAATCATGTCAGCCATCTCCACGCTTCGCGATGAAGGACTGCAACAGCGCCTGGACGCCGCCATGGCCCAGGTCAACCAAGTGCTGCTGGGCAAGCCGCGCCAGGTGAAGCTGGCGTTCACCTGTCTGATTGCGGGTGGTCACCTGCTGCTGGAGGACATACCCGGCGTCGGCAAGACCACCCTCGCCCATGCATTGGCTGCCACCTTCGCACTCGACTTCCAGCGCGTGCAGTTCACCAGCGACCTGCTGCCGTCGGACATCGTCGGCGTCAGCATATACGAACGCGAAACCAGTCAGTTCCGCTTTCATCCCGGCCCGATCTTCACCGGCCTGCTGCTGGCCGACGAAATCAACCGTGCCAGCCCGAAGACACAGAGCGCACTGCTGGAGGCGATGGCCGAACATCAAGTCACCGTGGACGGCCAGACCCATCTGCTGGCGCAGCCGTTCTTCGTCGTTGCCACGCAGAACCCGCTCGACCTCAATGGCACCTTCCCGCTGCCCGACTCGCAGCTCGACCGTTTCATGTTGCGGCTGTCGCTGGATTATCCGGATGCCACTGCCGAACGCGCCCTGCTCACCGGCAGCGATCGCCGCGATCTGCTGGCCCAGTTGACACCGCAACTCGACGGCGCCGCCCTGCTCGCGCTGCACCGGCAGGCGCAGACGATCACCGCCAGCGCCGCCCTGCTCGACTATCTGCAGGCCTTGCTTGCAGCCAGCCGCCGGCATGCCGAGATTCGCGTGGGCCTGTCGCCACGTGCAGGGCTTGCCTTGTTGAGCGCTGCACGTGCATGGGCGCTGCTCAGCAACCGCATCCATGTCTTGCCCGAAGATATCCAGGCGCTGTTCGTGCCGCTGGCTGCCCATCGCCTGCTGTCGGTACGTGGCGCCAGTGGTGACACGCTGGCACGACAGCTGCTGGCTGAGGTGGCGGTGGATTGATGCGCAGCATCTTAGAGCCTGTTCACGGTCTCCCTGCGCCCCGCGCCGGGAGCTGTTTGCGCGCAGGCCAAGGAAGAACGAGGAAGTGTACGTCCGTACACGACCGAGTGATGACGCCGGCATGCGGGCAAACAGACCCGGCCCGAAGGGTTGCCGTTGAGTGGCCGCCATGCGGCTGCGCGCGGCTTGACCTGACCGCCAGTCAGGCGCTGCGCCGCACACAACCACCTGACGGCCACTCAACGGCAACGCGAGGTGCAGGGAGACCGTGAACAGGCTCTTACAGCGCATGCAAACCTGGGCGGAAAGCCGGCTACCCGCACTCACCCGTTATCGTCGCCCCGAAAGCCTGCCGATCGAGTTGCATCGACGACGCATCTATATCGTGCCGACTGGCTTCGGCATGGGTTTTTCGGTGCTGCTGCTGGTGATGATGGTCGGTGCGCTGAACTACACCAACAACGCCGCACTGCTGCTCACCTGTCTGCTTGGTGCAGCCAGTGCCACCAGCATGCTGGTGGCGTTTCGCAGCCTCGATGGCCTGCGACTGACTCACGTGCGCGCCGGACATGCCGTTGCCGGCGAGCCAATCGAACTCACGTTGGTACTGGAGTCGCAACGCCGCCGCAATGCGATCCGCGTCGATCTGGGGCAAGACTCCATAGCCTTCGCCATCGATACGAACGGCATCGCCCAGATAGCGCTGGCGTTGCCGACCCTGCGCCGCGGCTGGCAGCCATTGCCGCGTCTGCGCTTGTGGAGCAGTTGGCCACTGGGGCTGTTTCGCGCATGGAGCTGGTTGCACCCGGAGCAATCGATCCTGGTATGGCCACGCCCGGAAACCGCTGGCCCGCCGCCACACGCCGCGGCGGACGACGCCCGCCACATGCGCCTGCACCGTGGCGACGAACTGGCTGCGCTGCGCGACTATCGCGCAGGCGATCCGCAGCGGCATATCGCCTGGAAAGCCAGCGCCCGTCATATCAACCTGCTGGTGAAGGACTTCGAGCAGCCACAGAGCCGCCCGCAGTGGCAACTGGACTGGCGACAGCTGCGCGGACTGGACAACGAAGCCCGTATCGCCCGACTGGCCCGCTGGCTGGGCGAGGCTCAGGCCCAACGACGAAATTACAGCCTGTGGCTGCCGGATAATCAGATCGCCAGCGGTAGTGGCCTCTTGCATTACGCGCACTGCATGAACGCTCTGGCGCAACTGCCATGATGACGCTGCCATCGCGCAAGGCCCTCGCCGAATTGCCGATCGACACCCGTGCGTTCGACCTGCTCAGCCTGACCATGGCCTTCGTGCTCGGCCTGCATGCAGCGCATCTGCCGTGGTGGCTCAGCATCGCGCTGGCACTCACGCTTGGCTGGCGCTGGTGGCAACGCCGCCAGCGCACCGGTCGCGTACCGCGCTGGCTCAAGCTGCCCTTGCTGGTGCTGCTGACGCTTGCGGTCATTACCCACTACGGGAACATTTTCGGCCGCGAGCCGGGAGCAGCGCTCGCCGTTGGTCTGCTGATCCTGAAATTGCTGGAGACCGAATCCGCACGCGATGTTCGAGTGGGCATAAGCTTTGCCTGCTTCACGCTGATGACGGCCCTGCTTTTCGATCAGGGACTCATCGCCACGGTCATCGTGGCACTCGGCCTGTTGCCAGCGCTTGCGACGCTGCGCGCGCTGGAACCGGCACAGACATCAGCTACGCTCCAGCGATCATTGCTGCCAGGCCTCGGCCTGCTGGCAGCGGCATTGCCACTGGCCTTGCTTGGATTTCTGCTGGTGCCACGACTGAGCTCGCCGTTGTGGGGAGCACCCGCACCGCGGGATGCGCGTACCGGACTGAGCGACAACATGTCGCCAGGCGACTTTACCGATCTGCTCGTCGACGATCACCCGGCGATGCGGGTAAGTTTTGAAGGCACACCCCCACCGCCGGACCAGCGCTATTTCCGCGCCTATGTCATGTGGGACTACGACGGTTCGCGCTGGAAATACGTCGACATCGTCAATCGGACGCCGGTCGAACTGCAGGCATCCCGTACCGTCGTCGGATACCAGATCAGCATGGAACCGACGCATCAATACGTGCTGCCCATGCTGGATGTGCCACTCGACGCCCCTGCCAGCACAGTGCTCCGTCAGGATCGTGTGGTCATGGCTGACAAACCGGTCAACGACCCGCTTGCCTATGCGGGACGATCGGCCATCCAATACCGCCTGCAACCGGAGCTGGGCATCCGGGCGCGCCAGCGTGGGCTATACCTGCCCACCGGTTTCAACCCGCGGACCCTCGCGCTGGGGCAATCGTGGCGTCAGCGCTATGGCGTCGACGATGCCGCGATCGTGCAGGCCGCGCTTTCGTTGTTCCACGATGGCGGCTTCAGCTACACATTGTCGCCGGCACCGCTGGGCCGCGATGCGATGGACGACTTTCTGTTCGATACCCATGAGGGTTTCTGCGAGCAGTACTCGTCGGCATTCACCGTACTGATGCGCGCGGCCGGCATTCCCGCGCGGGTCGTCACCGGCTACCAGGGCGGTTACTGGAACACACTGGGCAATTACCTGCTGGTACGTTATTCCGACGCCCACGCCTGGAGCGAAGTGTGGTTGAGCGGTCGTGGCTGGGTGCGCGTCGACCCGACGGGCGCGGTACGGCCGCAGCGCGTGAGTCTGGGCGCCGCGGCGGCGGCTGATGGCCAGTTGCCGTGGTATGAGAACGGCTGGCTGCAATCAATGCGCAATCACTGGGACATCGTCAACCGCTGGTGGGGGCAAGGCGTTACCGGTTTCGATGCACTGCGCCAGCGTGGCCTGTTGACTCCATTCGGCATTCGCGACGCCGACACGACGACCCTGGGCACGCTGCTCGCAATCGGCAGCATGCTGTTCATTGCGATCGGCCTGGGCTGGGCATTATTGCGGCGACAGGCGCGCGATCCGTTGCGCGCTGCGCTGCGCGAACTGGAGCGAAAGCTGGCGCGCAAGGGTATCGTGCGCCGACCCAGCGAAGGTCCGCAGCATTACCTGAGCCGCGCTGCCCGGGCACTGCCGGAGCAACGTGGTGAACTTGCGCTATTGATGACTTGTTACCTGGAGTTGCGTTATGCCCATGACGAACCGCCGCCTGAATCGTTGCGCGACTTTCAGCGTGCGGTGCGGGATTTTCGGGCCGTCCGCGTGGTCAAATGAAAGCCGACGCGATGACGCATGTCATCGCCCATGATGGAGAAGCTGCCATGTCCCTGTACCGCCCTCTTGTTCTCGCCGCAGCTATCGCCCTGCTGGGTGGATGCGCCACGGTCCCCCAACCGCTGCAAGGCAACTACACCAATATTTCCACTGCCAGCGCCCAACAGGGTGGTGCCGGTGGCACCCGCGTACGCTGGGGTGGCGAAATCATCAAGACCGAACCGGGTCAGCAGGAGACCTGTTTCTATCTGCTGTCGCGACCGCTGGACAGCGAGGCACGCCCAGCCGCAGGTAACGCTGGCGACAACCAGGGTCGCTTCGTTGTCTGCCATGCTGGCTTCTACGACCCCGAGGTGTTTACCCGCGGGCGTGAGCTGACGATCACCGGCACCCTGCACGGAACGGTTTCGCAAAAGGTGGGTGATTTTGATTATGCCTATCCGCGCGTGGAAGCCGACGTGGTCTATCTGTGGCCGAAGCGTCCACGTTATGAAGCCTATCCGCCGGGTTACTACGACCCGTTCTGGGGCCCCGGTTTCGGCCCGTATTGGGGTGGACCATGGGGCTATTACGGGTACGGCGGCCCGCGGGTGATCGTGGTGCGACCACCACCGCCGACAGGCAAGTAATCGCAAACAGGAACGCCGGCATCAAGCCGGCGTTCTTTTATCCGTGGTGGCCACCGTTGCTGTTGCGTCAGCCCGGCGGCCAGTGCAGGCGGCGCCCGGCCAGCAGGTGCACGTGCAGGTGGAACACCGTCTGGCCGCCATCTTCGTTGCAGTTGATCACGGTGCGATAACCCTGTTCGGCAAAACCCTGCTGTTTCGCGTAATCGGCGGCGGCCAGCAATAACCTGCCCAGCAACTCGGCATCGCCCGCCACAGCATCATTGAGCGTGGCCAGCGTTCGCTTGGGAATGAACAGCACGTGCACCGGCGCCTGCGGATTCAGATCGCGGAAGGCCAGCACCTCATCGTTCTCGTAAACGATGTCAGCCGGTATCTCGTGGCGGATGATCTTGCTGAAGATGGTATCGGCCATGTCCGCTTGCTCCGTATGAGTCAGTCCAGCAACTGCCGACTGCCGAACGCATGCGCCAGCGTACTGCGATCGACGTATTCCAGCTCTCCGCCCAACGGCACGCCGTGCGCCAGCCGGGTTGGCCGTACGCCACCTGCACGTGCCAGCTGCGCCAGGTAATGGGCAGTGGCCTCGCCCTCCACCGTGGGATTGGTGGCAATGATCAGCTCCTCGATCTCGCCCTCGCCCAGTCGCTGGGTCAGCTGCGCCAGCCCCAACTCCTCCGGTCCCAGGCCATCCAGCGGCGATAACCGTCCCATCAGCACGAAGTACTGGCCACGATACCCGGTGGCCTGCTCGATTGCCGCCAGGTCGGTCGGCGACTCCACTACGCACAGCACCTGCCGGTCACGGCTGCTGCTGGCGCAGAGTGAGCACAGCGGCTCCTCGCTGAAGTTGCGACACTGCTTGCAATGACCGATGCGCTGCATCGCCTGCTCCAGCACGGCAGCCAGCTTCAGCCCACGCTCGCGCTCGCGCTCCAGCAGATGGAAGGCCATCCGCTGCGCACTCTTGCCGCCCACGCCGGGCAGGCAGCGCAGCGCTTCGATCAAGTCAGCGAGAAGGCTGGAGCCGTTGCTCACGATCAATCAGAACGGCATCTTGAAGCCGGCCGGCAGGTTCATCCCGGCGGTGACACCGCCGAGCTTGTTCTTGCTGACCTCGGCCACCTTGTTCACTGCGTCGTTGATCGCGGCAGCAACCAGGTCCTCAGCCATTTCCGGGTCGTCGGCAAACGTCTGCCGGTCGATCTGCACGCGACGCACTTCATGCACACCAGTCATCACCACGGTGACCAGACCACCGCCGGCGCTGCCCGTAACTTCCAATTTGGCGATCTCTTCCTGCGCACGCTTCATGTCCTCCTGCATGCGCTGAGCCTGCTGCATCAGCTGACCGATCTGTCCTCTCATCTCACTGCTCCGGCTTCAACTTCAAGGATTCAACTATCAAGGGGTTTGACGGACTGCGGTACCACGCGCGCACCGAACTCGCGCTTCAGCGACTGCACCAGCGGATCGCCCTCGATCGCCTGTTCGGCAGCTGTCTGAGCGGTATCGCGCGCCTGTGCGGCGCGCGCCGCCGGCGTCTGCGCACCCGCTTCCCGGCTGTTGCTGACAAAGCGCAGACGGATGCGCTCGCCAAGTACCTGACCGATGCGCTCTTCCATCTGGCTGACCATCGGCTCCACCGCCAGATTCATGTGAGCCGGCTGCAGCGCGAGCACCAGGGTCTGGCCGTCGCGTTCGCGCAACACGGCATTCTGTGCCAGCAGACCGAACGGACCGCGCAAGCCAGCCTGTTCGATCAAGGCCTCCCAGTTCGGCAAGCCATTGGCATCCCGCGCCACCGGAGCCGTCACGGCAGTCACTGTCGGTTCCGGGCGCGCTACCGGATCCACACGCGGCCGTGGCGGAGAATCCTGCTGGCGCTCGGCCACGGCTGCAGGGCGCGCAGGCGCTACTGCACTTGATCGTGGAGATGACGCTGATGGCACCGCATTGCTGGCAGCAACCGGCTTTTCGGTACGCGCCGCTGGTGCGCCATCGCCCGGCCGAAACGCCAGCATGCGCAGCAGTGCCATCTCGAAACCGGTACGTGCATCCGGCGCCAGCACCAGATCGCGCCGACCGGAGGTGGCAATCTGGTAATACAGCTGCACGTCTTCCGGCGTCATCCGCTCGGCCAATGCGACCAGCGCACCATCGTCATCGCTGCCTTCCTCCGGCTGGTAGCCGGGAATCAGCTGGATCAGCTGCAGGCGGTGCAGCACGCTGGCCAGGTCATCCAGTACGCCGCCGAAATCCGGCGAGTACGAAGCAATCTGCGTGCACTCGGTGAGCAGTCGTTCACCGTCGCCCGCGGCCAGTGCATCGATTACACCCAGTACCTGTCCACGCGCCACGCTACCAAGCATCGTGCGCACGTCATCGGCATGCAGCGCACCGCCGCCGTAGGCAATCGCCTGGTCGAGCAGCGACAGGCCATCGCGCAGCGAACCATCTGCAGCACGTGCCAGCTCGCCAATTGCGCTGTCTTCGTAAGCAATATTTTCCGCGCCAAGGATGTGCCGCATCTGGCCGGAGATCTGCTCGGGCAGCAAACGCTTCAGGTTGAACTTCAGGCAGCGCGACAGCACCGTCACCGGCAGCTTCTGCGGATCGGTCGTGGCGAGCAGGAACTTCACATGCGGCGGCGGCTCTTCCAGCGTCTTCAGCAACGCGTTGAACGCATTCTTCGACAGCATGTGCACCTCATCGACCAGGTACACCTTGAAGCGACCGCGCGACGGCGCGTACTGCGCGTTCTCGATCACCTCGCGCACATCGTCCACGCCGGTATTGCTGGCCGCATCGATTTCCAGCAGGTCGACAAAACGCCCTTCATCCACCGAGGTACACACCGAGCATTCGCCGCAGGGATCAGCCGACTGCCCGCGTTCGCAGTTCAGCGACTTGGCGAAGATGCGCGCGATGGTGGTCTTGCCGACACCACGAGTGCCGGTGAACAGGTAGGCGTGATGCATGCGCCCGGTCTCGAGCGCATTGGTGAGGGCGCGCACCACATGCTCCTGCCCGACCAGCTCAGCGAACTTGCGCGGGCGCCACTTGCGTGCGAGTACCTGATAAGACATGGCTACCAACGTGGGGGCAAAGGTCGATTGTGCCAAGTCGGGGACGGCAAGTCAGTAACCGCTGACTTACTTCGATACGTGGCGGGCGGCGGCGTCGGATGACGGGAGCCCGAAAAGGCGGCGGCCCCGCCAGCCACACCCCGGCACCCGAATCATTCGCTACCGTTGCTTCCTTCCGGACCTGGCGGAGTTTGCGAACTATCGTCGCGGGGGGACCGACGGGGCCACCATAGACGTGGGCGGCTAGGCCCGGAAACTGCGTGAAACCTGCAAGTTGGCGGAGAGAGCGGGATTCGAACCCGCGATACGTTTTACCGTATACACACTTTCCAGGCGTGCTCCTTCAACCACTCGGACACCTCTCCGCATGAACCTCTCTTTGTCGGGCATCCGGCCCGGCAAAGAAGCGGAAGAATAGCGGCAGGCCCGGTTACAGGCAAGCGGACGCAGCCGAATTCAGCCCGCATCGGCCCGCGGTGCAGATGGTTCGCCCACGGTTATCCGGTCACCCATGGCCGCGATGCGGTAGCCGAGCGCGGCCAGCGCGGTGCCATCGGCCACACTGCCGTAGTGGTACAGCAGCAGTCGGGAGCGCATTGCTTCGCCCGGATATTCACGCTCGATGTCGTCGATGCCCGTGTGCGACGGATTACCGACCAGGCTGCAATCGTGCGCGATCACTTCATTGCCGCTGGCATAACGCGCCAAAGCTTCGGGGATCGGCCGGGTATCGCCGGTATAGACGAAGCTGCCATCCAGCGCGAGGCCGTACGACGTACCCGGCACATGATGCCGGGTAGCGAATACGTCGAACCACAACCCATCCAGCCAGAAGCCCCGGGTGCATGGCACCAGGCGGAACGCTTCCCAGAAATTGACGCCACCCTCGGCGAGCGCGCCCGGGTAATCCGCCACGCGCGCCTGCAGCCAGGGAATCAGCCCGGCATGGGCAAACAGCCGGGTGGTGCCGCGCAGGTGCGGATCGAACCACAGCCGGAAGAACAGCCGCTCCAATCCGGCCACGTGATCCATGTGGGTATGCGTGATGAACAACGCCGGCGGCAACGCATCGTAGGCGGCCACGTAGCGATCCAGCGTGTCGGGACCGCAGTCGATCAGCAGCTGCGGCACGCCGGCGCGTTCAAGCACCACGGCCGATGAGCCGAGTTCCACCGCATGTGCGGCGCCCACACCGAGAAAATGCAGATGCCAGTTCATGGGGTCAGCGTACGCCCGTATCGGTCAAGTAACGGTTGCCAGATGTCTTTCTCGAATAGTGCTTCACCGTGACCGGCAGCCCCCAGCTTGAGCAGCGAGCGACGCAGGCGCTGCAGGTTGGCCTGCTGCCAGGCAGTGGCAGGCTTGCGCATGCAGCCGCGATCGAAGTCGATCAGGTAAAGCCCACGGGACGTCACCAGCACATTGTGCGCATTCAGATCGGCATGCCAGATGCCGGCACGATGAAAGCGCGCGACCAGTGCACCAACCTTGGTAGCCAGCTCACCATCCAGCTGCCCTGCCGCAAGGCATTCGGCCAAGGTATGCGCATCAGCAATGCGCCGGGTGATCAGGTCGGCGTTGTAGGACAGGCCCTGCCTGACATAGCGCGCAGCTACTGGTACCGGCCCGGGCAGACCGAGCCGGGCGATTTCGCCGAGCAGACGGAATTCCGCAAACGGGCGCGTGCGATCGCTGCCAGTCCACAGATAACGATCCCCCATCAACGCAGCGACCATGCCGCCACGGTGATAATGCCGCAGCACACACTCGCCGGCCGGAGTCGCGATGATCGACACACCACCACGCCCGCCAGCCTGCGTGCGCAAGGCACCCTGCCGATGCCAGTAATCCGGCACAAACCAGTCAGGCCCAACTTGTGGCGATACCGTAGCGTCGAACAGAATCGCGCCGGCGGCACTCTTGTATGTGCGTTCCTGCATCATCATGCCTATTGATTACCCCGATTCTAACCCAGCCCCATGACCCGGAACCCGATGACTGCCGCTGCCTCGATCTGCCTGTTGCGCACCTCCGCCATCGGCGATGTCACCCACGTGGTGCCGCTCGTGCGCACCCTGCAACAGGCATGGCCCAACACTGCGCTGACCTGGGTGGTGGGCAAGCTGGAACACAAACTGGTCGGTGACCTGCCCGACGTGGAGTTCATCACGTTCGACAAGGTGGCCGGCTGGGCTGGCATGCGCGCGGTACGTGATGCATTGCGCGGGCGACGTTTCGATGCGCTGCTGCAGATGCAGGTAGCGATGCGCTCAAACCTGCTGAGTCTGGGCATCAAGGCCGATCGACGCATCGGCTACGACCACGCACGCGCGAAGGATCTGCACGGCCTGGTCATCAACGAACGCATTCCGGCACGCAGTGGCGAACATGTGCTGGACGCGATCGGCAGCTTCTGCGAACCGCTTGGATTGAAGCAGACCTCGGTGCAGTGGGGCATCCCGGTCCCCGACGAGGCGCATGCGTGGGCTGCGGAACAACTGCCCGGCGACACGCCGACCTTGCTGGTCAGCCCCACTTCCAGCCACACGCTACGCAACTGGCAGCCAGAGCGCTATGCCGCCGTGATGGATCATGTCGCCGCCCGCGGCTGGCGTGTGGCGCTGGTGGGCGGACCTTCGGCCGATGAGCGTGCCATGGCCGATGCGGTGCTGGCAGCATGTCAGCGCATGCCGCTGGACCTCACCGGCAAGGACACACTGAAGAAACTGATGGCCTTGCTTGGTCGCGCGCAGCTGTTGCTGACACCGGACTCCGGGCCGATGCACATGGCTAACGCCGTCGGCACCCGGGTGCTGGGCCTGCACGCGGCAAGCAATCCGGACCGTTCGGGCCCCTACTCCGACCGTCGATGGTGCGTGAACAAGTACGACGAGGCGGCGCGCAAGTATCTGGGCAAGCCAGCCAGCGAGATTCCGTGGGGCAGCAAGATCGAATACCCCGGCGTAATGGATCTGATCGGCGTCGATGAGGTAATCGAGCGCTACCAAGCCGCAGCGCGCGATCTCAAACTGTTGTAGGAACGCACCCTGTGCGCGAGCTCTTGGCTCGACCAAGCCTCAAAACTCGCGCACAGAGTGCGCTCCAACACGAAGATCAGACCGCGCGGTAATCCTGGTAAGACTATCGGACACGTTGCTGCGCATAGCTTTCCAAGGCAATTGACGTTTTAGCTACCCATAGAGCTACCCATTTGCGTAGCGCATGCAGGCTTGCAGCATCTGCCGGTATCGCGCGCGAGCGTATTTGTCGCCCATCGCACTTAATCGCACTTTGCGATAAGTCACTCCATCCCTCGCGCACGCTGGCGATGGCAAGGGAATCCTCTTCTCCACCCGTCGCCTTCGGCATCTGGGCCAACATCTCGCCAGCGCGGCGCTCGATTTGAAAAACATTGATGCCTTTTTCAAACAACGTCGGTTCGTGCGTCGGTGGATCGCACTCTGCGAAGGCTGCCAAAGTTATTCGCACGCACAGGCACGCACGTACTGGTCACCATCCTTGTGGCAACCTCGACGTTATCCACAAGCGGTCGCGCACGCGACGTGTGCTTGAACAGGTGGTACTCAAACGCACAGGCGCACAGGTGCGGCTGGCTCACGGCGAGTGTGGCATCAGGGACGAAGCCGCGAGGACAATTTTAGTGCCCGCACTCGCGCTGCATCAATGTCAACCGGCCATTAGGAAATGTCGGCTTATACCAAGGCGACGCACTGTTGCGCAGAAAATCGAATATTTCGCCATGCGTCCCGAGCGATTGCACATTGCGCATACGTCCAGAGGCGCAGTCAATTTCGAACAGCATTTTTTGAGCCAGACCGCTCGTGTGGTAAGTAGTGCCACCTATTTCAGATGGATTTGCATCGACGATATCGTTTGCTACCTTGCGTATTTCTGCGGGGACTTCACTATCCTCTAACCCGGTTGCGTAGACGCTTTTGCCTTCGCGCATACTGATGGCGTCGGCCAACGCAAACGCACTGTAATCTTCAGTCCAAATAAAAATATGCCCGCCCGATGGGTTTGGGTCATTGATAAATATTATATCGTTGCCACCGTCTTGCCCAACAAAGTGCCAATGCGAACTTGACGGCTGAAATCTGATGACCGGAACTTCCGACTTGGGCCGGATGACAGAGCCGTTGTATATGATGCTGCCGCACTGCCAGTCCCTCCCGTAAACGGCGTCCGTCGATTGGACAAGGGTCGGCTGTTTGCAATTTCTGATAGACAAGGCTATCCCGGGGTACGTGCTTTGGAGCGACTTTTGCAAATAGCGAACTCCAGAAAAGTCTCCTGAAAAATCTCCTGAGATATCGCCCAGCAACTTCCCTTTTCCGTCTATGACTTTCCAATGTAGGCCTGTCGCGTTCGCCGCACTGACAATCACAACAATAAAAAAAATAGCAATAATCAATCGTTTAAAATTAGAAGGTCTACCCGAAAGTGTGGACAGAAATTTCATAGACGTCAGATTCCAAGCAATTCTATTGAGTAACGGGCCTGGCGTTTTCCAGCTTCCAGTGATGCCATTGGTAAACTCTACCACTCGAATCACCTCGCGCATGGGTGCACGTTTGCTAATATGCGACGGGCCGGCGTAGGTTCGCCGTAACCGCCGCCTTACCCTCGACCGTTCGCGGACCTGTGGACATGCCGCCGTTCCATTTGCAACGCCGCTTACTCGGCACGCTGAGGGCTTGGCAGGGCTGGCCATCATGGCGTCGACGAGCTCCGCACACCACGCTGTTGTCGCACGCCATCTTGCGCTGGCGCTTTTGTTCCCTAGCCAACTTTTTTGCAGAGTCATTCACGCGCGCGCGCCTGCGCGATGGCATCGGTAATTCCGGAAGCGCTCACGGTCTAGCCCTGCCCGCCGTTTCTAAATCGTCCTATTTTATTCCGGAAGGCCATCCGCACCAGCTCGTCAATAACGCTCGACTGGTCGCCTCCGACGCGGCCATGCGTGCGTTCGCGGATCAGGGCCAGCACATCCTCGGAGGGGTAGTAGTCGATTCTTGGATGCCTGCCGCGACGATGGCGCTGCTGCTCCAGCTTGCGGGCCTTACGCCATGCCTGCCAGTCGACACGGTCACTGGCGCTCAATACAGGCCGTCCGGGTTGCCATGTCATGCGGTTGGCTCCCTTTTAGGGGCTGTAGTTATTCCGGAATCACGGACAGGCAAGGTGGCCAGCAACTCCATCTTGTTCGCGCGCAGGGCATCCACCAGTTGCGGCGGTATCGCTCCCTTTGGTGCTTCAACGTGAAGGTTGTCGCCGTCGCGGGTGAGCACACCGCCAGCGGCCCAGACCAGCAACAGGGTTTGCAGCGGGTTCGGATTCATATCGTCGTGACCTCCTTGTCACTGGATCGCGAGGGCACCGTGCAAACCTCATGGGCATGTGCCACAACTGCCAATGTGCCATCGGCAAGCGGTTCGGCTGGCAGTTTTGGCACTTGTGGCAGTTCCCCACGGGGCTTGCACGATAGGGTCAGGTACTGGTTATCCGCCTTCTTGTCGTGCTCGACGTGGATGCCGACACTGCGTAGAGATGGCCCCAGCCGACGGAGGATCGTCTGCAAGCCCTTCGGTGAGTGCGGCCAACCGGGTACATTCCGGTCAGCTTCGGCTTCTTGATTCAACCGGGACAATAGCTCGCGGGCCGTACCCTTCCACCGGCTTTGTCGCTCGGCAAAGCTGCGTATGGTGCAGGCCACGGTGGACGATTCCAGCCCCAGCGCCACGGCATCGGCCTGATTGCTCCGGTACGCGGTAATGAACTGTTCGCTGGTGAAGCCAAGTGCAGGCACGCCGGCAGCGGCCCACTTGGCGAAGTCTGCCATACGGGGCAACGGGCCAATGTTGACGGTATCCACCTCGCTCAGTCCCAACACCAAGCCGTCCAGCAGGGCCGCCATAATCTTCGGCGCGTCCACCTTGAACTGTGCCGCCAGATCGGCCTCGGTAGCGCGTGTGGTGAGCGGAGGCAGGGTCAGGTGGATGCATCGCTCGGCCAGATCGGGACGTGACGCCAGATCGTCGATGCCGTTCAAGATGACGGGGCGCTGGATGTTATGCGCCGATTCTTCAATGTCGGTGTAGAGCTTGCGTCCGGCCAGTGCTCCGCCGGTGGCAAGGCGGCACAGAGCATCCGACAGTTGTGGCGTTGCTCCGCTCAGATTGTCCAGTGCCAGCACCCACGAATTAAGCGCGGCCACCAGCAAGTCACGGTCATCACGCGGAGGTGGTCGCAATGGCACGCCGGACGGATCGGTGAGCGACTTCATGGTGCGGCTGGAATTGGACTTGCCAGTGCCCTGTTCCCCGAGTAGCAGCAGGATCGGAAACGGGCCATGCGGGCGCATTGCTGCCAGTGCCCAGCCAGCCACCAGCACACGGTCAGCCCGTTCCACGTTGACGTACTTCCAGATCAGATTGAAGTCAGCGCTACTGGCTACAGGCAAGGCAGCCGCTTTCGTGGTGCGCCGAAAGTTTGCGCTGTGCTGGTGCGCTATCCGCCATCCGTAAGAGTCAACCTGGATCACGGCCCAGTTGCTGCCGCCGGTGTCGATCACGATGCCGTCATCGCTGGCACCGACGCGCAGGTGGACGGGTTCCTCCGGGCCTGCATAACGTGCGGTCGCGGTGAGCGTGGCAACGGCATCAGTAATCGCATTGCGGTTCGCTCCCGCGCCGGTTAGCAGGTAGTAGGCCCGGCCCAGCAGGTCGCGGTACTCGCTGCCAGCAATACGGAAGACCTCGGCATGATCGGCGACCGCTACCCGTGCAAACGCTCCGCTGTCTGGATCGTGAAACAAGTGGTGCTGCTGGCCTATCTCGGTGAGCACCGTGGCTTGCGCCTTGCGCTGGCCGTTGCTATCGAACAGGGCGATGCGGCCGGCGGCCGTCTGCAATGCTTCCTCCCGGGCTGCCATATCGTCGGGGCCGCCGCTGAAGGTTTCAGTTTCCATGAAGCACCTCCGCCGCGTCGAAAATCCGAAGCGTGCCCACGCGAACGCGCGTCAGGTCAGCATCATTCAAGGGCCGGTTGTCGGCGAGCTGATTGGATGCAGCCAAGACCACGTTGGCCTCAGTCACCAGCACATTCAATGCCGCGTGCCAGCGCGGGATCAATGCCGCCTGTCGGAGCTGGCTTCGTTCCGATGGCGTCATGCTGCGCAGGTCTTTCCGGATGAACAGGTCGGCGACGGTCAGGCCCACGGCGGCTAGTACCGCATACGTGTCGTGGCAACTGAAACAAGTCACCAGCAGTGTGCCGTTATCGCCCTCGGCAATGGCCAGCTTTTGACCCTTGCCGCCACAGTGCGGGCAACGTGCGCGCCAGCCTTTGCCGGTCTTGATGACAGCTTCAAGACGTGGCAACAGCAGTGCGGAGGGACTCAGACTCGCAATGGCCGTCATGATTGCGCTGCCTTATCCAGAAGATCGGCGACCCTATCCAGCAGGTCGGCAGCTTCGACAACTTCCCATGCAGGAGTGTCCGTAGCGTCGGCGTAGTCGCGCAGGTGGTTGCGGCTATCGTCGGTGGCTCCGATGGCCAGACTTAACAGGTTCATGCCGCACCCCGCGACGCGGCGATGCGCTCGGTAACCCACCGTTGCACCTCTGCCTCTACCCAACCCACATTGCGACCACATAACGGGACTGGCTTCGGGAAAGAGCCGGCTGCAATACCGTCGTAAATAGAACTGCGCGCCAGACCCGTCTGATGCATGACTTCGGGGAGTCGGATTAGGCGGACCGGTTGAACTGCAACGCTGCCAGACTTCGGCGCGGGCTGGGTACAGAATGGTTCGTGGGGGTTTTGCATGGACGTCTCCGAACCCGTGCGGAATGCTGGATTCGGTTACGTAAGCTATGCGCACATAGACGCTGAAACTATTGCGTGAAAGTCAGATTGTTTTGCTTTTTCGCGCACTGCGTAAACTTGGTGACTTTTCCTGAGTTTGCGCGGGGCGTCTCTTCACCGGAGCGATACGCGTGACGTCTCTCTCGGTAACTTCATGCCCCGTCAGCAACCTTGTGAGCTCAACCACTAGGCGGCGCTGCGGACGTCCAAAGTTGCTGTGGAAAAAATCAGTCATTTTGCGAATAAAGTAGTCTCGGCACATGCGGTCACGGCCTCCCGCGTGATGTGCGTATGGCTTTGTTTTGGCCCATGCTCGGGCAGAGGCATCGAGCGTTGCGAGGACGTTCCTCGCTCCCTCTCGGAAAAAGAGGTCATGCACAACCAAGCCTGCTTTCATCCGCCCCATTGCGTCGCTTGCCCATTGAGGTCCTTCCGTACCGACCCCGAACGTATGGGCCTCATACGCACCGTGAACCAGATCTCCCAATGGGCCACTGATTTCCGGTGGCGGCTGCCCTTTGTTTGCCAGATACATCAGTTCACGACTTAGCTGCTTAGCCAATTTCGCGATTTTCGCACCGCGCTCCTTTCGCTCGACGGCTGAGATAAAGCTATCAGGACTAGGCCCAGAAAGTGCCAGTTTTGCTTCCCACAAAAAGCGATGAAAAGGAATGTTGCGCAGGTGATCGCGTTCATCGAGTGTAGAGTCGTTCATTCGCGAATGGATGACACCCCAGACGTCTCCGCACCTTTCATCATGAATAATTTTGCTAAAAATCTCCGCCTCTGTGGCAGTTTGAATATCGCCGCCGGATGACTTGATCCATGCCAGATAATCAGCGCTCTTTTGGTATTCGTACCACACCAAATCCGGAACCCACCCCGGCTGTTTTTCGCTCCGACGCATACGCACACCTCTGCGCCCTTCAATAGGTGCCGCGCCAGCCATGGAAGGTGCATAGCGTTCAGTGATCAGCCTAGGCGCGGCGTTGAAAATGTCAGATTGCGTTGTGCTTGATCGGCACGACCTTGCCGCCAGCCTTCAATCCATCCAAGTAGTCACCCCATTGCACGAACGCATCGGCCACCTGCTCGGGCTGCACGATGTCATAGACACCCGGTAATCCCGGAAGGCTATGGTTCAAGGCACGTTCGCAGATTTCCACCCGAATGTTCAACGCACGCATGCCGCTACGAACGCTGCTGCGCAAATCGTGAAAGACGATAGCTGGGAAGTTCGGCAATGTCGCGGCGTAATCCTTGAGCCGATCCAGTGCGCGTTCGTGATCCATGCTGCGATCCTGCCCACCAGCCAGTGCAGGGAAAACCCAGCGTGAGCCGGCAGACAAGGCACGCAACCGCTCGAAAACGGCCCGCGTCGAAGGATGCAGCCGGATAACGAACGCCGAATCGGCCATGCGTTTACGGGTTTTGATTTTCTCGCGCGGTATGTGCCACTCGCCGGCATGGACGTCTACCCATTCCGCACTCAGGGCCTCACCTATGCGCACGCCAGTGCGTAGCAGCAGTTCGGCCAGCGCGGCGTCGATTGGCGCGAGCGTAGGCAGTCCCAGCATAAAGGTGCGCATCTGCTCCGCGTTCAATGCAACGCGTTGCCGCTTGGCAGGTTGGGCGGCAATGCTCGGCATGTTCACTGCACGAAACGGGTTCGCCACCACGATGCGACGGGCGCGGGCATGCTTGAACAGCGCGATGCCCGCTTTGCGAGCATTCGCACCGGCCCAATAGCTGCGCCCCGTCGCACGTTCGATCAGGGATTGAGCGTCATCTGGCGTTACGTCACGGGCGACACGCGAGCCCAGCGCCGGCAGGATGTCCGTGCGCATGTAATTCAGCAGGCCGAAAGCGGTACTAGCGGCCAGACCCGGTGCAACACGGGTTTCATAGTCTCGCAGCAATTCGCGCACCGTCCATGCCAGCGCATCAGCTGCCTTGCGCCGCTGTTTCTCGACAGCCACATCCACGCCGGACTCGACCTGCACGCGCGCCTTCGCTGCGGCCTTGCGAGCATCTACCAGCTTCAGGTCGGGATACCGGCCCAGCGTTAGTTCACGGCGACGTCCGCCGATGCGGTAGCGCAGCGTCCACGCGGCAGTTCCACCAGCTGACAAGGTGAAGGTCAGACCATCGCCATCGGACAACGCACAAGGAATGCCAGATGCGACGCGGCTGCGCAGATTGGAGTCCTCTAACACTTTGCTTTGACGCTTTGGCATGGCGGCGCATTCGTTGGGTAGCTAGAGCGAAAGCTACCCGCCTAGCTACCCAATTTGCAAGCGTCCGAGCGATTCCAAGCTGAACCGACAAGATACGGAATCACATATTTTCAATCACTTATGAATCATCAACGGACACCAGCGGACGCGCTCGGCCCTCTAGCGGTAATCCTGGTAAGACTTCTCTTCGACCAGCTGCGAGCCGAGCTTGAGGTTGATCTCGCGCTTGAACGCCGCGCGCTCGTCGTTACGGAAATACACCGCACGCGCCAGCTCGATGAACTCCTGATCGAACGCCTGGGCGCGTTCCTTCAGCCGGATCTGGTCCTCGATATCCCACAGCAATTCGTTCACTGCCAGCAGGCGTGCACGCTCAGCGCTGATGTCCGTGTGTGAAGCAGCATCGTTGGCCCAGGTCGCACTGAGCAAGTCCAGCTCGTTGCGCACATTGGCCAGCTTGGCCTCGTCGCCGATGCGGCGCGACTTGATTTCCAGGATGGTGATCTTGTCGATCAGCTCTCCATAGGACACAGGGGTTTGAATCAGGCTCATGGACTTGTTTCCGTCAAGATTATGTTCAGGCAGCGGAGCGAAACGCACCCTGCTGCACCAGGGCACAGACGGTACGCACCTCGCCATCCATCGCACGATCGCGATGCATGAAGCTGATGTGCTGGCGCAGGATCGCATGCGCATCGCGCACGCTGGCACCGGCATGAAAATCTTCGGCATTGGCCAGCGCAGAGGCGAATTGCTGCACCTCGGCGACGAATTGCGCGTAGTGCGGCTGATCCTCGCGTGGGGCGTTGGAAATCTTCGCCGCCAGCGCCTTCCAGCCACCACGTGCCGCCAATCGATGTGCAGCATTCAGCATCGCCTGACGGTAGTCCAGCGCCTGTGCAGCGGTATACAGCTCCAGCGCCAGCACGTGACTGAGATCCTCAGTCATCTCCAGCACATGACGCGCTTCGTTGGCACCCATCGACACATGATCCTCTGCATTCGCACTGGTCGGCACCGAATACACGCTGGCCGGATGCGCGCGGGTGGCCAGGTCATTGACCAGTGCCGCCGCGGTGTATTGCACGATCATGAAACCGGAGTCGGTGCCGTCCTCGTTGCCGGTGAGAAATGCCGGCAGGCCATCATTGGTGGCCGAATCGACCAGCTTGTTGAGACGCCGTTCCGAGATCGAGGCCAGCACGGGGATCGCCACCTTCACGTAACTCATCGCCAGCGCCAGCGGCATGCCGTGGAAGTGGCCGGCCGAAATCACCTGCTCCTCGATGAACTGCGCGTCCTCGTTGTCCGGGAAGATCAGCGGATTGTCGGTGACCGAATTCAGTTCGATGTCGAACACGCGACAAGCCTGTGCCCATGCATCGCGCACCGCGCCATGCACCTGCGGCATGCAGCGCAGGCTGTAGGCATCCTGCGGCTGATGCTTCTTGCCGCCCTTGAACGGCAGGAAGCGGCTGTAGAACGCCTCGCGGCCATGCCGCTGGTTGGCCGGCACCCAGTCCCAGCCAATGTCGAAACTGAGCGCCTGGTCGTCCGGTTCACTCCACGCCTCAGCACTCCACGACTTGAAGCGCGGCACCAGGTGATACGGAATATCGACCAGGGTGGAACCAGCCAGCAGTCCACGCACACGCTCGGCAGTTTCGACCTGCCCAGGATGCGGACGCAGCGCATGTACTTCAGGGCGCAAGGCGCCACTGCGACCGGCGAACGCGTCCAGCGTCATCGACGCGGCGAGGTCGGCGGTATCCAGCAATCGCTCCAGCGTATCCAGCGCCAGTACACCTGTCGCCAGCATCTGTGCCGTGCCGTTGTTGAGTGCGAGCCCTTCCTTGAACGACAGGTGGATCGGCGTGAGGCCGGCGCGCTTCAGCGCTTCCGCGCCCGATACCCGCTCGCCCTGATAAAACGCCTCGCCACCACCGAGCAGCACGATCGCCAGATGCGACAGCGGCGCCAGATCGCCACTGGCGCCGACCGAACCCTTCTCCGGCACCACCGGCACTACACCGGCATTGAGCATCGCGGTCAGCGCTTCGAGCGTGCTCACGCGGATACCCGAATGGCCACGCATCAGCGTATTGATGCGGATCAGCAGCATCGCGCGCACCACGTCTTCGCCGAACGGCTTGCCCACGCATACGGCATGGGTGGTGATCAGGTTGTGCTGCAGCTCTTCCAGCAGCGTACCTTCGGGCTTGTGCGGATTCCCGCCCGGCAATTCGTCGCGCAGACGATGCGCACCGAGCAGCTTGTCCGCATTGCTGCCGAAACCGGTGGTGACGCCATAGGTCGGCTCGCCACAGCTGACTTTCTCGGCGAGAAAATCAGCGGCGCGCTGCACCCGCTTGAGTCCTGCCGGGTCCAGTGAAACATTGGCTGCGTTGCGTGCCACCGCCACCAGCTGGGCGCGGGTGAGGCTGTTGCCGTCGAGAAGAATGATTTCGCTCACTTTAAAGAGTGCTCCGGACATAGCTACACACTACAAACTGTCGTCATTCCCGCGAAAGCGGGAGGTGCTTTATAACAACGAAACTGACCATCCATTTTGCCGCTGTATCCTTGGGGATATGCACGGCTGGCATCCGCACTGATCAATCCAGCAATTCTTCCCAAAGATCTCGCCACGATGGGTTGTTTGCCTCAATCAATTCCAGCTTCCATGCGCGATTCCACTTCTTCAATTGCTTCTCGCGTGCAATGGCCGATGGAAAGTCCGGCTGAAACCCGAACCAGACCAGGCATTTCACGCCGTAACGCTTAGTGAAACCTTCGACCATACCGGCCCGGTGTTCCCATACGCGCAGTTTTAAATCTCCTGTTACGCCGATGTACAACGCGCCGCGTTCCTGACTTGCCATCATGTAGACGGCTGGTTGTTTCGAGGTCATCCATGCCTCCGTATCTTTTGGCCGTCATTCCCGATCTTTTGGCCGTCATTCCCGCGAAAGCGGGAATCCATCTTCGGCGTACAGCCAAGATCAAAATGGATTCCCGCTTTCGCGGGAATGACGGCATTTAAGAGCAGTTCTAGCCTTGCGTCCTCAGCCCATCGCTGCAGCCTGCTCCAGCTCCACCCGCAAGGTCTTGATCAGCTCGCTGCGCGCCACTTCGAATTGATCCTCGCGGCGCAGATCCTTCACTGTGACTACGCCCTTGGCGATCTCATCCTCACCCAGCACGATCACGAAGCGGATGCCCGCACGGTCGGCATACTTGAACTGCTTGCCGAGCTTGCCACCTTCCAGCACCACCTCGGTGGCGATGCCGGCACCACGCAGCTCACCGGCCAGCGCGAGATAAGCCGGCAGCTGTGCCGCATCCATCTGGGTCACCAGCACATCGACCGTACTGGTCGCGGTACTGATCAAACCGGCATCGCGCAGCTGCCAGTACAGACGGGTGAGGCCGATCGAGATGCCAACGCCGGGCAGCTGCGACTTGGTGTACTGGCTGGCCAGGTTCTCGTAGCGGCCACCCGAGCAGATCGAGCCGATCTGCGGATGATCGTTCAGCGTGGTCTCGTAGACCGTGCCCGTGTAGTAGTCGAGGCCACGGGCGATCGACAGGTTCAGCACGTAATGCGTTTCCGGCACGCCGAACGCATGGATCAGGCCCAGCACTTCCTTCAGCTCCGCACGCCCCTGCTCCATGGCCTCGGGACCGGGGCCCAGCGCATCGAGCTTGTCGTACGCATCCTGCAACGACGTGGAGCGCACCTGCACGAAAGCGAGGATTTTCTGCGCCACCTCGGCACTCAAGCCAAACGTCTCGCCGGTCAGCGTGTCGCGCACGTAATCGGCGCCACGCTTGTCCAGCTTGTCCACCTCGCGCAGCACCAGCATCTGCTGTTCGCCGTCAATGATGCCCAGACTCTCGAAATAGCCGCGCATCAGCTTGCGATTGTTGAGCTGGATGGTGAACGCACCGATGTTCAGCTCGCGGAACACGCTGTAGATCACCGCCGGAATCTCGGCGTCGTAACGCACCGACAGTGCATCCTTGCCGATCACGTCGATGTCGCACTGATAGAACTCGCGGAAACGACCGCGCTGGGCGCGCTCGCCGCGGTACACCTTCTGCATCTGGTAGCGACGGAACGGGAAGCTCAGGTCGCGCTCATGCTCGGCCACATAGCGCGCCAGCGGCACGGTGAGATCGAAGCGCAGCGCCAGTTCGGGCATGCCCTCGTCGTCCTTCGCGGCGTTCAGCGCCCCGGTCGACTGCACGAAGTACACCTGCCGTTCGGTCTCGCCGCCAGTCTTGGTCAGCAGCACGTCGGAGTATTCGATCACCGGCGTCTCGATCGGCAGGAAGCCGAAACGCTCGTAATTGCGACGGATCACGTCGAGCATGCGCTGGAACGCGATCTGGTCGAGCGGCAACAGCTCAAGCACGCCGGGCATGGTGCGGGCCGGGGTAAGCGCCATGGAATCCTCTACTGACGATGGGGAACATTCCGTCCGGCGGCTGACCGCGCGACGACAGCCGTCAAGATTAGCAGAACGCCTTGCGCCCTCCGCAGCCGCGTCGGCAGCAAGATGCGTCGAAACTGTTGCCAAGCCCCCGCCTGACGATTAAGATACGCGGCTTCCCACGGGGTGTAGCTCAGCCTGGTAGAGCGCTACGTTCGGGACGTAGAAGTCGCAGGTTCGAATCCTGTCTCCCCGACCAAAATTCGATGAAGAAGCCGACCTTGCGTCGGCTTTTTTGTGCCCGCGAAGGATATTCCTACAGTGCTGCGCGGCTTTCCAGCGCCAGCGCCGTGAGCCGATCAAGTTCCTCTTCGACAAACCCTGCCTCGCGCCGGGCCGGCAGATTGAACGGGCCGCGCAGGCTGACGCCCATGTAGTCACGCAACAACGCGAAGAACGTATCAACCGGATCAACACCATCACGCTCGCAGCAATGGTGATACCAGCGAGTGCCGGCGGCGACATGGGCGACTTCCTCGTGCAGGATCACTTCGAGGATCGCCACCGTGGCGGTATCGCCCAGATGACGCAGGCGCTCGATCATGCCGGGCGTGACATCCAACCCGCGCGCTTCCAGCACGCGCGGCACCAGCGCCATGCGCGCGGTATCGTTGTCAGCGGTTTTCTCGGCCATCGCCCACAGGCCGTCGTGGGCATCGAAGTCGCCGTAGGCATGCCCCAGCTCGGCCAGTCGCCCGGACAGCATCGCGAAGTGGCGTGCCTCGTCGTTGGCGCAACTGGCCCAGTCGCGGTAATACGCATCGGGTTTGTCGCGGTAGCGGTAGACCGCATCCCACGCCAGGTTGATCGCGTTGAACTCGATATGCGCCACCGCGTGCACCAGAGCAGCACGCCCCTCTGCGCTGCCGAGTCCACGCTGCGGCACCTGGCGTGCGTTGACCAGTTGCGGTTTCGTCGGGCGACCCGGCGCACCGATCGGCTCGGGCGATGGCGATGCGCGATCGGCGCGCAACTCGCCCGCGAGGAGAGCCTGCCAGGCTTCGTGGGTCAGGCGCAGCTTCTCTGCCGGGTCGGTAGCGTCAAGGCAGCGTTTGGCGACAGCGTGGAGATCGGTCATGGAATTCTCGGTGAGCACCCGTCACTCACCTCGGCCATCTCCCTTTCGAGGGAGAAGAGGCAGTTGCAAGTCACACCACCCGGCGGGCGGCCTTGGCATCGTCCGAGCGCAGCATCTGGATCTGTTCCAGATAGCGCTGGTCGAGGCCGGTGACGTATTCGCCGGAGAAGCACGAGGTGTCGAACTGCTTCAGGTTCTCGTTGCCGTCCTGCACGGCCCAGATCAGGTCTTTCAGATCCTGATAGATCAGCCAGTCGGCGCCGAGCATCGTTTCCACTTCCTGCTCGGTATGGCCGGCGGCAACCAGTTCGGAGACCGATGGCATGTCGATGCCGTAGACGTTCGGATAGCGCACCGGCGGCGCAGCGGAGGCGAAATAGACATTCTTCGCCCCAGCATCGCGAGCCATCTGGATGATCTGCTTCGAAGTGGTGCCGCGCACGATCGAGTCGTCGACCAGCAGCACGTTCTTCTTGCGGAACTCCAGCTCGACCGGGTTGAGCTTGCGGCGCACCGATTTCACCCGTTCACCCTGCCCCGGCATGATGAAGGTGCGGCCGATGTAGCGGTTCTTGACGAAGCCCTCGCGGAACGGCACGCCGAGCGCCTCGGCCAGCGCGCTGGCCGCGGTGCGCGCAGTGTCGGGAATCGGGATCACCGCGTCGATGCCATGGTCGGGCCGCTCGCGCAGGATCTTTTCAGCCAGCTTCTCGCCCATGCGCAGGCGTGCCTTGTACACCGAGACGTCCTCCATCATCGAATCGGGCCGTGCCAGATAGACATATTCGAAGATGCACGGCGTATGTGATGCGCCCTCGGCGCAGCGGCGGCTGTGCAGCTGGCCCTGGTCGGTGATGATCACCGCCTCGCCCGGCATGATGTCGCGGAGGCGCTTGAAACCGAGCACGTCGAACGCGACCGACTCCGAAGCCACCGCATATTCGCGACCTTCCGCGGTAACCCGCTCGCCCAGCACCAGTGGACGGATGCCGTGCGGATCACGGAACGCGACCAGGCCGTACCCGAGCACCAGCGCCACACAGGCATAACCGCCGCTGGCACGCGCATGCACGCCGGCCACGGCCTTGAAGATATGGTCCGGGGTCAGCTCCATCCGGTCCTGTATCTGCAGTTCGTGCGCGAGCACGTTGAGCAACACTTCGGAATCGGACTCGGTGTTGATGTGGCGGCGGTCGTCCTCGAACATCTCGCGACGCAGCACGTCGGTGTTGACCAGGTTGCCGTTGTGCGCGAACGCGATGCCATACGGCGAATTCACATAGAACGGCTGGGCCTCAGCCGAACCTTCGGAACCAGCGGTGGGGTAGCGGCAATGGCCGATGCCGATACGCCCGCGCAGGCCGCTCATCGCTGCCTGGCCGAACACGTCGCGCACCAGCCCGTTGCCCTTGTGCAGGCGCAGTCGCGAACCGTCCACCGTGGCGATGCCGGCGGCATCCTGGCCGCGGTGCTGCAGTACCGTCAGTCCGTCATAAAGCGCCGATGCCACTTCGGTGGTACCGACAATGCCGATGATTCCGCACATGGTGTGTTGCCTGCTTCAGGATGTCGCGTTCAGGGATTCTTGGGATGACCGGCTACGCTGGTGCCAGCTGCCGGTGCAACCGTGTGTGCCGATGTCGCCGCCGAAGCCGGCGTCGATCCGGATATGGGGTTCGCCAGCGCGGCTGGCAAGCTGGGCAGATGATCAAGTACGGCTGAGGGGTGCAGATGCTCGGCCACGCTCGGCGGCACCCGCTGTTCCAGCCACGCCGCCACCCGCTGGAACTGCGGCAGCAGGACCGATTGCTGCCACCACGGGTCACGCGTGAATGCGGTAAAGCCGACCAGGAACACCAGCAGACTTACCAGCAGCACACCGCGCGCAAAGCCGAACAACATGCCAAGCAGGCGATCGGTTCCGGACAAGCCCGTGGTTTCGATCAGCTTGTTGATCACGAAACGCAGCAACGCGCCGAGAATCAGCACCGTCACGAAGCAGATGCCGTAACCGACGATGATCCGTGCCGACGGCAGCTCGATGATGTGGTCGAAATGCGCCGCAACCACCGGACCGAATGTCCAGGCCACCCAGAACGCCGCGATCCAGATCGCCAGCGCCAGCACCTCGGAAACCAGGCCGCGCCACAGCCCGATCAGGACCGACAGGGCGAGCACGCCGATGATGATGTAGTCAGTCCAGTTCATCCGCTCACCTGCCCGGTTCGTATGGTGGTGCGTGCATGCTCAAGGTACCGGGACGATATTGCCGTCGGTACCCAGCTTCACTTTGATCTGGTCGCGCAGGCGCACTGCATCGGCGCGTTGCGTCTGCGGGCCGGCACGCACGCGCCAGAGCTGCTTGCCGCCAGCCTGCACGGTATCCACGAAGCCGTCGAAACCGTTCGCGCGCAACTTGTCGCGCAACGCATTCGCATCGGCCTGATTGCTCATCGCGGCCAGTTGCACCGCCCAGCCACCGGCCCTGGCCGTTGCAGGCGACACGGGGCTGGCTGCGACCGCGTCTTCGTGGCTGGCGTCCTGTTCCAGCCGCGCCGGCACGCCGGGGATCGATTGGGTGACCTTCAGTCGCGCCGCCTCGGCGGCAGCGCGCGTCTCGAACGGCCCCGCAAGCACCAGAGTGCGCGACTGTCCGGCCTGGGTGATGAGACGAGTGCTCACCGGATAGCCCAGCGCACGCACGCGGTGTTCCAGATTCGCGACACTGGCCGCACTGGCATAGGCACTGAGGTTGAGGCTGTAGTTGCCGCGTCCGATCGCTGCAGGTGCCACCGAGGCAACGGCCGATTGTTGGACCGGCGTCGGCTGGGAAGCGACAGCAACCGGCTGTGGCCGGCTCGCCGGCACATTGGCCGTCTGCTTGGTCTGCATTGGAATGATCGGCTGGCTCGGTGAAGTACCCGCACCAGTAGTTACCGTCGTCGGTGTCGGGGTCTTGCCGGCATTGGGATCGGTTTCGACATCACGCGGACGGGTGGAACCAATGTTCACCGTAGCAAGCTGGTCACCCGCACCGGGCGCAACGGAGGTAGCTGCTGGCGGAGTCACGGGTGCAGCGCCTGACGGCGCCGCCGCCGTCGACGTGGTCACCGGCGCATTCGGGTTCAGGCTCATCGTCTTGGTTTGCAGATCGCGATCCGGGGCCGGCGGAATCGCCAGGCTCACGCTCTGGTCGCCACCGGCTGCCGGCGGCTTGCCGGAAAAGAACATCGGCACAAACAGAACCGCCAAGCCAATCAGGACGGCAGCACCCAGCAGGCGTGTATTCAAGACTTCACTCCGTGGCGACAAACATGGCACGTAACAAGGTGATTATACCTGTCCGTGCAGGTCACCATGGCTGACCCGTTCACGCGGTCCGGTTCCTGCGTTCAGGCGGCAGCTTCGGCAAGCACGGCACTGGCCACGAAAAACGAGCCAAATGCGAGGATGAGCTCGCCCGGCTGTGCTGCCGCTCGCGCTGCCCGCAGGGCACTCGCCACATCGCTGTGAGTATCGAATGCTGCCTGCGGCAAGGTCTGCTGAAGTATTCCAGCCAGCGCCATCACGGTCAGGCCGCGTGGCGTGGCGTGATCCAGCCTGGCGAGATGCCAGTGCGCGATACGTGCATCCAGCGCGCCGATCACGCCGGATACGTCCTTGTCCGCCAGCGCACCGTATACCGCATGTACGCGAACAGCCGGCTGCGCATCCAGCCATTCGGCCAGTGCACGTGCCGCCTGCGGGTTGTGGCCTACGTCCACGACCAGAACCGGATCGCCACCGAGCGACTGCAGCCGTGCCGGCACCCGCACTCCGTGCAGGCCAGCGCTGACCGCAGCGAAGACATCCTTGGACGCAAACGATACGTCGCCGGCCCACAGCGCATGCAGCGCGGCAATCGCCGCTGCTGCGTTGGCGAACTGCACCGGCGCCGCCAGCGCAGGGTCAGGCAACTCCATCGCACTGCCATCGCGATGGAGCCAGCGCCAGCCATCGGCATGACGCTCAGCCCGAAAATCGAGACCGGCACGCTCGACCCGTGCACGACACTCGGCCAACGCATCCAGCAGACCAGCCGGCGGCTCAAGCTCACCGAGAATGACCGGCCGCCCGGCGCGGGCAATGCCGGCCTTCTCGCGACCGATGCTGTCGCGATCCGGCCCCAGCCAGTCCATATGGTCCAGATCCACCGTGGTGATGATCGCCACGTCGGCGTCGATGATGTTCACCGCGTCCAGCCGACCGCCCAGCCCCACTTCCAGCACGGCCACATCAAGGCCGGCACGGGCAAACAGAACCAGCGCAGCCAGCGTGCCGAACTCGAAATAGGTCAGTGGCATGTCACCGCGCGCCGCCTCGATCCGTTCGAACGCGCCGATCAGGCTGGCATCGTCGACATTCGCACCGTTGATGCGTACCCGTTCGTTGTAATCCAGCAGATGCGGCGACGTGAAACTGCCCACCCGCAGGCCCGCTGCCTTCAGCATGGCCTCGAGCATGGCCACGGTGGAGCCCTTGCCATTGGTGCCGCCAACTGTGATCACACGCCGTGCCGGTGCGGGCGCACCCATCCGCTGCCATACATGCCGTACACGATCGAGTCCCAGCTCGATGCTGTGCACGTTGGTGTGTTCCTGATACGCCAGCCATTCGGCGAGAGTGCGGGTCATGCGCTGATTTTGTGCCTGTGAGTGAATCAGCACCCAGCGCTACCGTCGTATCGCATGGATGTGCATGCACAAGTCTAAAGCATCACCTCAACCGAACAGATGGATACCGCTGTAATGCAGTGCCATGTACATGCCGAACACCGTCCAGAACATTTTCTTGAGCGCCTTGCCGGCCAGCAGGGCCACCAGCAGGCCAAGCAGCAGCGGCATGTGTTTCTCCAGTGTGCCGCGGGTGTCGTTGATGACGTTCATGGTGATCTCCCGTACCAGGCCTGATGCAGGCCGGTGTCGATGACGAAGAAGGTTGGAAGGATGTCGACAGGTGAATGCCGCGCTGTCGGGCGTGCTCAGACTGGCAGTGCAATGCTGGCGTGGCAGAGCGCGAACGCCACCACCGCCGTTGCCGTCGCGGCGACCAGCAGTGCGAGGCACTTGTCCAGGATCGGATACTTGATGAAGGTCTTCATGTCAGTTCTCCCCGCACCGTCGTGGTGCGGGAGGAATGATCGGCGGATCGCCCCGATGGCGACAGGCGCAGCCGTCAGCGATCGCTGGTGACAATCGTCACAGCCGTATTTGCCGCAGCCGCAGCGCATTGCTCACCACCGAGACCGAGGACAGGCTCATCGCCAGCGCGGCGATCATCGGCGACAGCGTGATGCCGAACCACGGGTACAGCATGCCGGCCGCCAGTGGCACGCCGACCGCGTTGTAGACGAAGGCAAAGAACAGGTTCTGCCGGATATTGCGCACCGTTGCCTGGGACAGCGTGCGTGCACGCAGGATCGCGCCCAACTCGCCCTTGATCAGGGTCACCTGCGCGCTTTCCATCGCTATGTCGGTACCACTGCCCATCGCGATGCCGATGTCGGCCGCAGCCAGCGCGGGCGCATCGTTGATGCCATCGCCGGCCATCGCCACGCGGCGGCCGGCGGCACGCAAGGCGTTCACCACGGTGGTTTTGTCAATCGGCGAGACATCCGCATGCACGTCGTCGATGCCCAACTCACGTGCCACCGCTTTCGCGGTGATGATGTTGTCACCGGTCAGCATCACGATGCGCAGGCCAGCCGCGCGCAATGCCTTGAGTGCAGCTAGCGTGTCTGGCTTGATCTGGTCAGCTACCGCGAGCAAGGCTGCTAGCGCGCCGTCAACGGCCATGAAAATCACCGTGGCGCCCTGTCCGCGCAGTTGCTCGGCGCGTGCGCTGACGGTATCGGCAATCGCGATGTGCCACTCCGCCATCAACTTCGCGTTGCCCAGCGCTACCTCGCTACCGCTTACCTTCGCGCCGACACCACGACCGGTCAGCGAACGGAAATCCGTGGTTGCCACCCCCGGCACGCTCTCCGCTTCCGCTGCGATCACGATCGCCCGCGCCAGCGGATGTTCGCTCGATCGCTCCAGCGCAGCAGCCAGCGCCAACAGGTGCTCGCGCGGTTGACCGCCAAGGCTTGTCAACTCGGTCAACACCGGCTTGCCCATGGTCAGCGTGCCGGTCTTGTCCACGACCAGTGTGTCGATCCCGCGCAGCGCCTCGATCGCGCTGGCGTCCCTGAACAGCACGCCGTTCTGCGCGCCGCGGCCACTGGCCACCATGATCGAAATCGGCGTGGCCAGGCCCAGCGCACACGGACAGGCGATGATCAACACCGATACCGCCGCTATCAACGCATGCGTGAACCGTGGCTCCGGCCCCAGCAGTGCCCACAGTGCAAACGCCAGCAGCGCCACGGCCACGACTGTCGGCACAAACCACGCCGCCACCCGATCGGCCACGCGCTGCAGCGGTGCCTTGCTGCGTTGCGCCTGCGCCACCAGCGCCACGATCTGCGCCAGCATCGTCGCGCCACCGACCTTCTGGGCGCGCATGATCAGCGCGCCATCCTGATTCACCGTGCCGCCGGTGAGCGCATCGTTCTTCGCCTTGGCCACCGGCATCGGCTCGCCGGTGAGCATCGACTCGTCGACATGGCTCTCGCCTTCCAGCACCACGCCATCGACCGGCACCTTTTCGCCGGGACGCACGCGCAGCACGTCGCCGGCATGCACTTCGTCCAGCGGCACATCGGCCTCGCTGCCGTCCGCAGCGATCCGCCATGCGGTCTTCGGCGCCAGGCCGAGCAGCGCCTTCAACGCCGCGCCGGTACGGCGACGCGCGCGCAACTCCAGGAAATCACCCAGCGTGACCAAAGTGACGATCACCGCCGCCGATTCGAAATACACCGCGACGTTGCCGTGCATGTCGCGGAAGCCGGCCGGGAAAATTCCCGGCAGCAGGAGCGCCACCGCGCTGTACAGCCACGCCACGCCGGTGCCCAGCGCGATCAGGGTATACATGTTCGGATGCCACGGCTTCAACGAGCGCCAACCACGCGCGAAGAACGGCGCGCCGCCCCATAGCACCACGACCGTTGCCAGCGGCGCCTCGACCCAACCAGCCATGCCGCCCCACGGCGTCGGTAGATGCCAGCCAAATAGATGCGGCCCCATCGCCAGCACGAATACCGGCACGGTCAACGTCAGCAGCGTCCAGAAACGCCGCGTCATCGACGACAGCTCACCACCGTCATCCTCGTCCAGGCTCGGCATCATCGGCTCCAGCGCCATGCCGCACTTCGGGCAATCGCCGGGGCCGACCTGCTGCACTTCCGGGTGCATCGGACAGGTGTAGATCGCGCCTGGCGCTGCCGGCGACGGGGCGGCGCGACCTTCCAGATAAGCGGACGGCTCGGCCACGAACTTCTCGCGACAACGCGCGGAGCAGAAGTGGTACGGACGGCCGTCGTGCTCGGCGTGATGTTTCGCGGTACGCGGATCCACGGTCATGCCGCAGACCGGATCCTTCACCGCGTGGACGTGGCCGTGATGCGGATGGTCATGGTGAGCGTGTGCATGATCGTGGGCCGCCACAGGCTTCACCACACAGCAAGCCGACGACGTCACCTTCAAACCAGGCACGCGCAGATATGTCGCCGGCGCCGCTACGAACTTCGCCTTGCAACCAGCGCAGCAGAAATGAAACACCTGCCCGTCGTGCGTGGCTTGATGTCTCGATGCGGCCGTATCCACCTGCATGCCGCAGACCGGATCAGTCGCCGTCGCCTTCACGGGTTGATCGCCCCCATGGCAACGGGAAGCGTGCTCGTCCATCACGACAGCACCTCGTCGCTCAGCGCACGCAGGATCGGACATTCCTCTGGCTTGCCATGCCCCGGACAAGACTCGACCAGCTGCGCCAACCCATCGCGCACGCGCTGCAGTTCCGTAATCCGCAGCTCGATCGCCGCCAGGCGCTGCTGCGCCCGCTGCTTCACCGCCTTCACCCCACGTTGCCGATCTGCCGACAACACCAGCAGTTCACGGATCTCCTCCAGCGTGAAGCCGAGATCCTTGGCGCGGCGGATAAAGCGCAACTGCGCAATCGTGCCTTCGCCATAACTGCGATAACCCGAGGCACGCCGCACTGGCTCGGGCAGCAGCCCCTCGCGTTCGTAGTAACGGATCGTGTCGATCGCCACACCGACGCGCTTGGCGACGGCACCGATGGTGAGTGAGATGTGTTGTGTGTTCATGGCTCAAGTCTAGACCCGTGATCCAGGTCTAGAGTCAAGGGCTGTGTCGAGTGCATTGCCAGCAACTTCCGGCTATCCGGATGCCGTCGCTCCCGCCGGAGCCGATAGGCCAGTCGCCTATCGAGGTGCGCGCAGCGCGGACTCGCGTAGCGCGGACTCGTGCTGAATTTCGTCGAGACACGCTGTTTCTTCGGTGTCCAAGGCGCAGTGTGGCAGGCGATGCATGCCAGTCGGTGAAGTCGTGGCTTCCGCGGTGCCACTTTTGTCGAGATCGGCATCGGCCGTAGTTTTTGTGCTCATGGTTCAGCCCTTGAGATTTCGAGAGCGCAGCCTTTAGCTCGGTAGCTGACTAACAAGCTCGACGGCTGCAATTTGTCAACTTGTCTTGGCTGGACTCTGAATACACGGGTACAGCGCGGCGATAGTCATATAGATAATCGCAATGGGCGGCTGTGTCTTCATCTCAGGGCGTTTCTGCATGTAAAGGATTGCTCCGTTGGCGATCCTTTGATTCGAAGCGTTATTCAGGTCTATGCAAGATATGTCCTTCTTGTCCTCATATGCTTGCGCACGAACAGCCTGAAAAACCCCTGTTATGAAGCTGTTCGTCCATAAAAGACCGATAAATTTGCCTTGTGGCAATGGAGAAAATGGCTTTGTCGGCTCATAGATAGCGATCCGCTCAAGGTAAGGCAAAAGCTCCTCGCCAGTACGAGGAAGATGATCAGCATCCTGAACTGCTCCAAAGCTTGAGGCAGATATCAAGCAACCCAAAATTGCAGATAGCAGTTGTTTCGCGAATCTGGTGTGCATTGCTCTTTCCACTCCCCATGAACGTATCCAGTGTCCGCAGTCGAAAGCAGACACCGATATTTATTATCCGATACCCACACGACGCAGCAGCTTACCCAACAACTCCATACATTCCCTGATGCGCATCAGATAGGTCAATGCGAAATAGGCCACGCCGTAAATGCCAAGCACGTAGATCGCCGTCAGTATCGGACTATGGCTCGGCACCACGTACTCGGCTGCGCATGCTGCGAGAGCCGCCAGACACGCCGCCGACCACAGCTTGAACATGATCGCGACCGGCACACCAGTCGGCCCAAGCTTCATGTTCATCTTTCGCCGCAGCAGATAGAACTCGATCCAGCCGGCCACGCCGGCCGATGCGGTAAGGCCCACCGCACCCCACTGCGCCGGTATACCGAGCATCGAAGGCAGCAGGAAGGCGCTGGCGAGCCCCAGGACTGCCGTGACGGCCAGCCGCACCAGTGCGAAGCGCAAGGGCGTCTTGGTGTCACGCATCGCGTAATAGGTTGAAGAATACAGACGGCCAAACGTCGAGGCGAGCAGGCCCACGCCCGAGCCGGCAAGGATCGCCCACACGTAGTAGGAATCCTTGCTGGTGAATTCGCCGGACTGGTAGAGCGCCGCCACGATCACATTGCCCAGGGCGAAAAATGCCACGGCCGAGGGCACGACGAAGAACGCAATGCGCTCCAGCCCGCTGTCCAGTCGCGCAGAAAGACTCACTGCGGTGGTCTCGTCGAGTTCCTGCCCGGCCATCCGCGACAGGGTCGGCAGCTCCGCGGCCGATACCGCCATGCCGAACAGGCTGATCGGCAACATGTTGATCGAGGCCGCCGTGGTCATCGCCGCCATCGCGCCGCGGCCGAGCAGGGTCGAGATCGCCTGGTCGACGAAGGCACTGATCTGCACCACGCCGCGTCCTACCGCCACCGACATGAAGCTGCCGACGACCTGCCGCACATGCAGGCTGCGCATATCGAGGCGAAACCGCATGTCGGGCACCAGCTTCAGCACCGACGGGAGCTGGACCAGGAACTGCAGCAGGCAACCCAGCACGGTGCCCCACGCCAGGTACACGATCAACGTGTCGGACGGCAGGTTCCTGAAGACCAGCAGCGTCACGATCATCGACAGGTTCCACACCACCGGCGCGACGTAGGACAGGAAGAACTTGTGGTGGCTGTTGAGGATGCCCAGGCACCACGCCGACCAGACCAGGACCCCGGTACCGGGAAACAGGATCCGCACGATCAGGATCGTCAGCTCGCGCTTCTCGCCGGTGTAACCGGGTGCGATCAGCCACAGCAGCCAGGGCGTTGCCACCACGCCAACGGCAACGATGATGGAAATGACCAGGGCCAGGATGGCGGCGATCGCCCCGGCCAGACGTCCGGCTTCCTCGCGCTTGCCCTGGCCCAGCAGGCCGGCGTAGACCGGGATGAAGGACGCGGAGAGGACGCCTTCACCGAACAGGTTCTGCAGGAAGTTGGGCACGCGCAGTGCCGAACTGAAGATGTCGGCGGCGTCCGACAGGCCGAAGTAGTGCGAGAAAACCCGCTGGCGCACCAGGCCGAAGATGCGGCTGCAGAGGATGCCCGCCCCGACCAGTACGGCGTGCTTTCGACCAGCCTCCTTCACCATGCTCACACGCCCGCTCAAAACGCCGAGCCTATCATTTACGCGAGTGATGCCTCTACGTCCATCTACAGCAGCTTGCGGTAAACGACGAAGCCGGACTTCTCGGCAACCCGGTCGTAGAGCTGCATGGCGGTCGCATTGGTCTCGTGGGTCTGCCAGTAGACACGCGGACTGCCAGCCTCGCGGGCTCGCCGGCAGACCTCCTCGATAAGCGCACGCCCTATCCCCTTGCCCCTCGCTGCGTCGAGCGTGAACAGATCCTGCAGATAGCAGCTGGGACCAAGTTGGGTGGTGCTGCGGTGGTAAAGGAAGTGCGCCAGACCCAGCAGCTGACCTTCGCTTTCGGCGACGAGAGCATGCACCGGCTCGTAGGCATCGAAGAAACGCGACCAGGTCATCGGCGTGATATCCGCCGGCAACGCGGTCGGGCCGCTCCTCCCGTAAAAGGCGTTATAGCCATCCCAGAGCAGTTTCCAAGCCGGAAAGTCTTCTTGCCGGACCGACCTTATCGCGACGTTCTGATTCACACTGAGTCCCTGAATTTTACGCAATACGAACAGGTTGCGTCATCCGCTAGCAGCAGCTGAATGGCACTTATTTAATTTAATTTAAGCACCGTCATTCCTGCGAAAGCGGGAATGACGGTGTGACTGTTGGAGCAAAAGGCACTGGATTCCCGCTTTCGCGGGAATGACGAAAAATGAGGCTTTGCGCTTAAGAAAGTGAGGCTTTGCACTTAAATTTGCGCTTAAGTAAGCACCAGCCCCATCAGGGCTCGACATCGCAGGCCTGATCAACGAGGCAGCCACGGCTGCAACGCTCACGCCACGGCATCCTCGGCCGCCACAAAGCCGCCGGTCTGCCGCTTCCACAATCGCGCGTACAAGCCTTCGTGTGCGATCAGTTCCGCATGGGTGCCGGTTTCCACGACCTGCCCCTTGTCCAGCACTACCAGCCGGTCCATCCGCGCGATGGTGGAAAGCCGGTGTGCGATGGCGATCACCGTCTTGCCCTGCATCAGGATGTCGAGGCTGTCCTGGATCGCCGCTTCGGCTTCGGAGTCGAGTGCGGAAGTGGCTTCGTCCAGCACCAGGATCGGCGCGTCCTTGAGCAGCACGCGGGCGATCGCGATGCGCTGGCGCTGGCCGCCGCTGAGTTTCACGCCACGCTCGCCGACCAGCGCCTCGTAGCCGACGCGGCCTTCACCGTCGATCAGCTGCGGGATGAATTCGTCGGCACGGGCCTTGCGCACGGCGTCGAGAATCTGCGCTTCGCTGGCGTCAGGACGGCCATACAGCAGGTTGTCGCGGATCGAACGATGCAGCAGCGAGGTGTCCTGGGTCACCACGCCGATTTGCGAGCGCAGGCTTTCCTGGGTCACCTGTGCGATGTCCTGGCCGTCGATCAGGATGCGGCCACCTTCGAGGTCGTACAGCCGCAGCAGCACATTGACCAGGGTGGACTTGCCCGCACCGGACGGTCCGACCACACCGATCTTCTCGCCCGCGCGCACGCCAAGATCCAGCCCGGCGATCACCCCGCCCTTTTTCCCGTAATGGAAATGGATCTGTTCGAAGTGCACCGCACCGTTGACCACTTCCAGCGGCATTGCGCCTTCGCGGTCCTGCACCGCGCGCGGTTGCGAGATGGTGGTGATGCCGTCCTGCACGGTGCCGACGTTCTCGAAGATGCCGTTGACCACCCACATGATCCAGCCGGACATGTTGTTGATGCGGATCACCAGCCCGGTCGACAGTGCGATCGCACCCACGGTCACCTTGCCCTGGCTCCACAACCAGATCGCCAGCGCCGAAGTGCCGACAATCAGGAAGCCGTTGAGCGTGGTAATGCTCGCGTCCATCGCGGTGGTGAGCCGGGTCATCCGGCGCAGCTTGCCGGTCTGCTCGGCCATCGCTTCGGCCACGTAGCTTTCCTCGCGCCGCGTGTGCGCGAACAGCTTCAACGTCAGCACATTGCCGTAGCCGTCGACGATCCGGCCCATCAGTTTGGACTTCGCCTCCGAGGCCAGCCACGAACGCTGCTTGGTGCGCGGAATGAAGAACGCCAGCGTGCCGACATAGGCAAACAGCCACAGCACCAGCGGCGCGGCCAGCCAGAAATCGGCCTTGGCAAACAGCACGATCGCGCTGCCGGTATAGATGGTGACGTACCAGATCGCATCGACGATCTGCACCGCCGACTCACGCAGGGAGGCGCCGGTCTGCATGATGCGGTTGGCGATGCGCCCGGCGTAATCGTTCTGGAAGAAGCCCAGACTTTGCCGGATCACGTAGCGATGGTTCTGCCAGCGGATGCGGTTGGTCAGACTGGGTGCGATCGACTGGTTCACCAGCAGGTCGTGCGCGCCGATCACCAGCGGGCGCGCGATCAGCGCCACGAAGCCCATCCACAGCAACTCGTGGCCGTGCTGCCGGAAGAAGTCAGGCGCCGGCACGCCCTTCGCCATGTCGACGATGCTGCCGATGAAACCGAACAGCGATACCTCGACGATCGCCACGCCGAAACCCACCACGATCGCCGCCGCGAACACCGGCCATACCTGGCGCAGGTAGAACAGGTAAAACCGCCCCACCGACGGCGGTGGCATGTCGTCGACCGGTTCCTTGAACGGATCGATGAAGGATTCGAACCAGCGGAAGATCATCAGGTGTTCCCGACTTGCATATGTCCATATTGTGCTTGAAGCACGCCCGATGCGGTGTGACGATATCGCGTCATGCATCACCTCATCGACGCAATACGGGAGAACCCACCGTGACGACTGAAGCGCTGGAAGGCGCCTGCACCTGCAGCGCCATCCGTTATCGACTGACCAGCGAACCGATGTTCGTGCACTGCTGCCATTGCAGCTGGTGCCAGCGCGAAACCGGCAGCGCCTTCGCCTTGAATGCAGTGATCGAAACCGATCGCGTGATCCCGCTGCAGGGTGAGCCCATCATGGTCGACACGCCGTCGCTCAGCGGCAAGGGCCAGCAGATCGCGCGTTGTGCGCAATGCCATGTCGCGTTGTGGAGTCATTATCCAGGCGGTGGCAAGGCGATGGCTTTCGTGCGCGTGGGCACGCTGAAGGAACCGGGTCGGTTGTCGCCGGACATCCACATCTTCACCTCGACCAGGCAACCCTGGGTGATGCTTCCGCCAGGCGTGCCCGCCGTGGAGGAATTCTACAAACTCAGCGAGTACTGGCCTGCGGCGAGCCTTGCACGACGCGAGGCACTGCTGGCCAGCAGTCAGCGCTGAACTGCCGGACCGAATGGCGGCGCGGTGGATCGCCAAGCCTGAACACCACGTCAAAGCCGGAACATCGCGCGGGTCATTTCGATTGACCCGTTGCGACCGGGCCGTGATCATCGGCGAATGCCTACCCTGTCCCGTTATCTCCTCGTCCTGTTGCTGGCGCTGCCCAGCAGCCATTTGTTGGCGCAAGACACCTCGAATGCGACTGCAACTGTCACGACACCAGCACAGACTCCCGCGCAGACACTCGCCCAGTTGCGCTCCCAACTGGACAGCATCAAGGCCACGGTGGATGCCAGCAAGGGCGATGTACCACTGACCGACGTGCGTGCCAGTGCGCTCGCCATACAGCAGCAAGCGGAGCAAGTTGGCTCCAACCTGATGCCGCAATCCGCCAGCCTGCAGGCGCGGCTGGACGTACTCGGTCCCCCACCCGCCAAGGGAACGCCAGCCGAGTCAACCGAACTCAGTACGCAACGCCGGCAGCTGGACAAAGCCAAGAATGACCTGGATGGCCAGATCAAGCAGGCCAATTCGCTCAGCACGGAAGCCACCCAGCTGGCAGCCCACGTCGCCGAGTTGCGGGTGGATCAGTTTCAGGCCCAGCTCGCCTCACGCACAGCCACGCCATTCAGTCGCGCCTTCTGGGCCGATCCGATCAAGGCATTTCCAGATGATGCGACACGTGCCGCGCGACTGGGCAGCGATGCCTCGGCGGTGGTCAGACAAGCCTGGCAACCACCCAATCGCACGCCGTTCGTGCTGTGCCTGATCATTGCCGTATTGCTGCTCAGCGTGGGGCGCTGGCTGATCGAACGCCTGCTGGTGGATGTGACCACCAACCGCATGCCCGCTGGCCGACTGCGGCGCAGTGCGCTGGCGATCGCGATAACGCTGGCCTATACGCTGGCGATCGGACTGACCGCACATTTCGCCTATCTCGCGCTGAACTGGAACGATCTGCTGAACGACGACCAGGACGAATTGGCGCGGAAGCTGGTGCAGCTGGTGACTTTCGCTGCCTTCATGACCGGCCTGGGCCGTGCGATGCTTTCCAACAAGCGCCCGTCGTGGCGACTTTCGAGCCTGTCCGACGATGCCGCACATCGGCTGCGCGCATTTCCCTGGCTGCTGGGCGGTGCAGCGCTGCTGCCAGGCGTCATCGAACATGTCAACAGCGCGATCGGTGCCAGCCTTGCACTCACGGTAACCACGCGCGGGTTGCTCGCCGTGATGATCGGGTTGCTGGTGGGTAGCGCGCTGCTGCGCCTGGGTCAGTCGCGGCGCGCCACGCTGGCTATTGGCGACGTGCCCGGACAACGTCCGCTATGGATAGGCCTGGTGCTGGCAGCCGCCTATGTCGGCGTGGGCATCACCCTGCTCGGCGTGGCCACGGGCTACATCGCCTTCGCGTTCTTTATCGCGCGACAAATGCTGTGGGTCGGCGTGATCCTGACGACGCTGTACCTGCTGATGCATCTGATCGATGACATCTTCGACACGGTGTTCGCGCCCAAGGGACGCACTGGCAAGCGCATGCAGAGCAGTTTCGGCTTGCCTGCAAGCGCATTGGAACAGACCGGCACACTGCTCTCCGGTATTACCCGCGCAGTCTTGCTGATACTGGCCGTGGCAATCGTGCTGGCACCGTTTGGCGCCGGACCGCAGGAACTGGTGGGACGTGTTGGCACCCTGCTGTCGGGTGGCTCACTGGGCTCGCTCAAGATCGTGCCTGGCAACATCTTCGATGCGGCGCTGGTGTCCGCGCTCGGCTTGATTGTATTGCGCGTCCTCAAGCGCTGGTTGAGCGATCAGCTGCTGCCGAAGACCTCGCTCGATCTGGGCATGCAGAACTCGATGATCACCCTGCTGGGCTATGTCGGCGGCGTGCTGGTATTCGTGCTGGCACTCGCCAGCCTGAACGTGGATTTGCAAAGCATCGCCTGGATGGCCAGCGCGCTCTCGGTCGGCATCGGCTTCGGCCTGCAGGCGATCGTGCAGAATTTCATCTCCGGCCTGATCCTCCTCGCCGAGCGTCCGGTGAAGGTGGGCGACTGGGTCAGCATCGGCGGCGTCGAGGGCGATATCCGTCGTATCAACGTGCGCGCCACCGAAATCCAGATGAGCGACCGCTCCACCATGATCGTGCCGAACTCGCAGTTCATCACGCAGAACGTACGCAACGTGACCCTGGCCAATGCGCAGGGTCGCGTGCAGATCAAGCTGCCGATGCCGCTGGACACTGACGCGAGCAAGGCGCGCGAACTGATCCTGGAGGTTTTGCGTGCGCATCCCGGCACACTCGGCGCACCGGCGCCAAGCGTGCAGCTGGATAACCTCGATGGCGGCTCGATGCTGTTCAGCTGCACCGCCTACGTCAACAGCCCACGCGATGTCAGCAGCGTGAAGAGCGATCTGCTGTTCGAGACGCTCGAACGCCTGCGCGACGCCAAGCTGCCGATGACGAGTCCGCAGAGCATGGTGGTGCGCAACCTGCCGCCGATTGCCGAAAACAATGACGACAAGGATTGAGTGCGGCTCGCATTGACGATGTAGCGATTGACCGGGACCTCGAATAACCGCCTTTTTCCCGTCATCTGGTTTTTCGCGGTTCCCTGTCGAAACAGCTTCACATGACGGCAACCTGCCACAGCGCTAGCCTGATGTCCGGTTCCCGCCACCGGAGTCACCGCCATGCCCACATCCGCAACAACCGGCAGCACGATCATTCCCGGCCTGCGCTACCGCGACGCCCATGCCGCGATCGACTGGTTGTGCAAGGCCTTCGGTTTCGAAAAGCATGCCGTCTACGAGAACGACCAGGGCGGCGTCGAACACGCCCAACTCTCTTACGGCAGCGGCATGATCATGCTCGGTGACGTGCGCGACAATGAATTTGGTCGGCACATGGCGCAGCCCGAAGAGGTCGGTGGCCGCGAGACGCAATGCCCCTATGTGGTCGTCGCCAATTGCAAGTCGCACTATCAGCAGGCCAGGGACATGGGCGCGGTGATCGTCGACGACTACGCCGAGAAGGACTATGGCGGCGCCGGCTACAGCTGCCGCGACCCGGAAGGCCATCTATGGTCTTTTGGCAGCTACGATCCATGGCATGCGTCATGAAACAAAACAACGGGCCGGCGTGAACCGGCCCGTTGTTGATGCCTAGCGGTCGAAACCGCGGATTACGAGCACTTCTCGCCTTTGGCCGCGTGATAACCCGCTGCCGCCGCGTCCGAGGCGCTCATGTACTTGCCCTGCTTGGTGGTGCCGTACCACTTGCTGCCTTGGCAGTGATACGCCTTGCTCTTGCTGCCGGTATTGACCCATACCTGGCCCGGACCACCGCCCGCTGCTGCTGTGGCGGCTGGTGCCGACGCACCCATCTTGGAGGGTGCTGCCGCAGCAGCTGGAGCTGCAGCCGCGGCTGGCGCAGCTGCGGCGGCTGGTGCTGCGGGGGCTGCAGCTGCGGCCGGAGCCGCTGCAGCAGCTGGTGTGCTCGCTGCGGCATACCACTCCTTCACGCCCTTGTGCCCCTTGCACGCACCCTTCTTGCTGGCCTGACTGGAGTAGCTGCCGTCCTTGCACTGGCCGGTGGAACCAGCAGGCGCGGAGGCTTGCTGCGCATAAACGGCGGAACCGGCAAACAGACAGGCCAGCGCCACTGCAAACAAAGCTGACGATTTCATCTTAGGACTCCCTCCAACGTGAATTCGCATAGCGGAACGGGTAACCGCGATCAGCCTGTGTGTGGGCCACCCTTCCCGCCTTGTCTGTCCCATGCCGGTTGCCTTCCGCATCACGCGGTATGCGACTGCCTGTGACGACACCCAGGCACCCGCAACGCGTGCCTGCATCATGACTATGCCGCAAAATCGTGACAGCGAGGCATAGAGAGTTTCAGGCGTTCATTTGGCGGATGGCTGCGTCGAAATAACTTGCGAATCAGCCATCCGTCAACACTCAGGGCCCAGCCGCCACGGGCGTCTTCAACGTCGAGCCCGGCCGCGCAGTCGCATACATCTCCCAGCTGATCTGCTTGAGCAGACCCTGCCGATCCTCACCTTGCTTGTACAGGTCGAAGTGTGTGCGATCCGGCAGAAAATGGAAGGCGGACTTTGCATGCAAGCCGTCCAGCACCGCCTGCAGCTTGTGCGCGGCGCCATCCAGATAGAACGTATCGGCGGTGCCGACGTACAGATGGATCTTGCCGTCCAGATCGGCCTTGAGCTGTGGCCATTGCTGCTGCAGTCGGTACGCGATGTCGTAGTGATCGCGCCAGTAGACAACGACCGCTGGGTCGACAGCGCCAGTGTCGCGGTCGAACATCGGCTCGGGCTGGCCATCCCTGCCGCGTGGCGAGAAGACCCATTCGAACGAGGCCAGCTGGCCGCCATAGGAGCCAAGCACACGCTCGAGTTTCGCGAACTGCTCGAATGTGCCGAGCACCTTGGCATGGTCGCGCACCAGCGGATACGTCGAGCCGTCAGTCCGGTGGTAGGCATTGGCATCCGGTGCATACAGGTCGATGCCGGTGAAGTCATGGAAGTCGCCGGGATCGGGCGAGGTCGACCAGGTTCCGCCGAAGATTTTCGGATAACGCGTCTGCAGCCACAGCGTGGCCCAGCCACCGGAGGAGTGCCCGTTGAGGAAACGCCCGTTCGGGCGACCATCCATCCGGTACTGCGACTCCAGTTGCGGGATCAGTTCCTCGGTGAGCGCGCGCCCCCACGGACCGTTGTTCACCGAATCGGCGAATTCGTGCGTGCCGGTCGGACTCGACTCGTCGAGGAACACCCAGATCATCGGCGGCATCTCGCCCTTTGCCATCGCCGAATTCACGTACGACAACGGCCCCATGACGCGATCGTTGTTGCCGCCGAACCCTTGTGTGTAATACACCGTGGGGTAGCGCCTGGTGGCCTTGGCATCGTAACCCGGCGGGGTCAACACCCAGCCGCGCATGTGGATCGGACGCCCCCAGAACGCGCTCAGCACAGGACTGGTGAAGTCCACCAGCGTCGCATGCAGGCGCGCCGCTGCGACCGCCTCGCGCATCGATGCTGCCGCCGATGCGGGCACCACCCACGGATCGCGTGCCGGCAACGCCTTGACCAGGGTCAGCGTCGGAATGCTGCTCGTTGGCAGATGGACCTTCACCACCTCGCTGACCAGATCGCCAGCGCCACGACCGGTGTAGTTGTAGCTGTGATCGACGTCGAGCACTGCCTGCATGTAGTAATCGCCCGGCGGCAGTTGCGAATAGCCGGCGGGAAACGCCAACCGATCAGCATCGATGTCGATGCTCTGGTCCGGCATCCAATGGCTCACTTCGCGCGCAGCCACGCTGGTTTCGGTGGCACGGAACGGATTGGCGTCAACCGCATCCACCACGCTGCTCTTGCCGTCGGAGTCTGCCTTTGCTTCGGCTTCGGCGGTCTTCGCCTCGATCGCGAACAACAGCAGTCGACCCGAGGTTGGCTGTGCCGAAGCGGCGCCAAGCTGCACGTGGAAGATGCGATGGGCGGCAACCGCAGGCGCATCCTGCCGCGCGATGGCCGTGCCGGACAGCAACCCAAGACACAGCAACGCAACAACAGCATGACGGCGATAGTGCATCACGAGCCCCTTTGGTGATCGAATGTTCGAAAGCGCACCGTCTTGCCTGCAGCCAGGTCGCGCGCCACTTCCGTGCAGCTTAACTTGTCCGTTTCAGCACCAGCGCATCGTGGCCATCACGCCGGCTGATGACGCCAACCACCTTGCCGTCAGCACCACGCTGAACGATCCGGCGCAGTCGTGGCTGGCCGGGCGTGAACAACACGTCCTTCAGTTCCGCCTTCATCGCATAAGGCTTGCCGCCATTCACTGCACCGGTGAGCTCGTCGCCATGACGGGCAATCACGTAGGTGAAATCCGGACCTGCCTTGTACGTACCGGCGTATTCATCCAGCACCGTCGTCGGCAACGTGATGGCTGGCGGATCCTGCGGTACGGCGATGGTCTGGCTGGAAATCATGCGCCAGCCGGCAGCCTCCTTCTGCCATACCTCGGTCGAACGATAGTCTGTATGCGACACCTGCCCGGCCACGGTGACCGTGGACTGGTCGGTGAAGCGCGTCACCGCCACCGTGCCATAGACCTCGACGTTGAAATCGGTCTGCACGAGACGGTTGGACATGCCGTTCGGAGCCGGGCCAGCGCTGGCAACGATGTCGTGCTTCGACACCACGCTGCCATCCTCGATCATGAAGGTCACCCGATCATCGAGATAGCGATCGAGCACGGCAGCATTGCCGCTGGCCGAGGCATCGGAGAACTCCTGCGATTGACGCTTGATCAGCGCAGCGACATCTTCCGCGGCAAATGCTGGCAAACAACCCACCAGCAGTACGAACAGGGTGACGATGGACAGGACACGATGACGGTATGACATGCGAACCCCCTAGCATGGGTTGTGGAATCACGACATCGAACAGAAGGTCCGCCTGCGTACGAGTACGCCGGGCAAACTCCTGATCTTCACTCTTCTTCGGCAGCAGGTTTGAGTGGAGCCAGCCGCAGATCCTGGAAATCGAAGCTGAAATCGGTCAATGGCGACATCGGCTGCATGCGCACTTCGCGGATATGGCCGTCCACATCCATGCTGAAGTTGACGAACGCATCGGCGTTGAGCGCACGATCGTCCCAGCGCACGGTGAAAGTGTCGTGCTGCCACGGTGTCATCGTGCCGACCAGCTGCGCGGTCTTCGAGAAACGCAGACGCAGCTTGCCGTTCTCGTGACTGATGATGACGTCGCCGTACCACGGATCGCGATAGGTACCGGCGTACTGCGCCAATGGCAGCGAGGGCCTGCTGTTCTTGTCGCGAGCAGCTTCATGCTTGGCCAGGCTGTCGTCAGCCTTGGCTTCGCCGAGCTTCACCGCCTTGTCGTACACCGCCACCCAGTCCGTCAATGAAGCCGCCGTCTTCTTGTCCGGATTCAGATAGGCGTCGAGCACGCGGTAAGTCACTGCATTGAATGCAGCACCGGATTCCTGGTTGGTCAGCACCACGACACCCAGATGCAACTCGGGAACCAGTGTCACGCGCGACACCATGCCCGGCCAGCCACCGGTATGCCAGACCAGCCGCTGGCCGCGGTAGTCGGACAGGAACCAGCTCTCGCCGTAGCCGTAGAAGTGCGGCACCAGCGGAGCCAGCTCCGGAATCGGTGGTTTGCCAATGGTGATCGGGGTCAGCATCGACCACATCTGCTGCTGGCTGTCCGCGGAAAACAATCGGACCGGCTTGCCGTCCGCGCCAATGGTCGGCAACACGCCGCCGTCCAACTGCACGTTCATCCACTTGGCCAGGTCATGCACGCTGGCATAGATGCCACCGGCACCGGGATCGTTGAGCCAGGCCATCGGCGGCACCGGCTCGAGGTCCTTGAAGTTGGCCTTGGCGTGACCGATCGCCACGTCCATGCCGGGCTTGAGATAGGTCTTGTCGATCAGCGACTCGTCCATGCCGACCGGCTGGAAGATGTGCTCGCGCACGTAGTCGGCATAGCTCTGGCCGGAGGCCTGCTCGATCACCAGCGTGGCCACCGCGAACAGGATGTTGTCGTAGGCGTAGTTGCTGCGAAAGCTGTTCTTGATCGGCACGTTGCGCAGCCGCTCGACCACTTCCTTCGTGGTGTAGGAAGTCGGCGGCCAGTACAGCAGATCGCCCGCGCCGAGCGAGAGGCCGCTGCGATGCGCCAGCAGGTCGCGGATACGCATTTCATGTGTCACGTACGGCTCGGACATGCGGAACCACGGCAGGTGGTCGATCACCCGATCGTCCATCTTCAGCTTGCCCTGCTCGGCCAGCTGCTGCAGCGATGCGGCAGTAAACGCCTTGGTGTTGGAGGCGATCGCGAACAGCGTGTGCGCGTCGACCGGGTCCGGCTTGCCGATTTCACGCAGGCCGAAGCCCTGCTCCATCACCACCTTGCCGTCCTTGACGATCGCCACGGCGATGCCCGGCACGTCGAATGTCTTGCGCGCGCTGTCGACGTATGCACCGAAGTCCTGCAGCTGCCCAGGCAGAGCAGGTGCAGTGGATGACGTGGTCGTCGCCGGTGTTGTCGTCGAGACCGCAGGCGTCTGTGCCAGCACGGCAGTGGCGAACACGAACAATGCGCAACATCCCGCCAGACGCGGGGGAAGGTATCGCAGGGACATCAGCGACTCCACGGGTTGGAAGCGGGCCACTATCGCGGCAAACGCAAGCTGAGGCCAGCGCTGGAAGTCATGGGTCGCAACGCAGCCTCTCGACGCGTCGAGCGTCAGCACCGATCATTCACCCTTTGCACGATGCGCAACCTGCTGTAGTGCACCAAGGATTGAAGGACGAAATGAACACCCTTGTGGACTGGATCGCGACCCATGCACTGCTGCTATGGACTCTCCTGCCGTTGCTGGCCGTGCTGGCCGGCAACCTGGCCTGGCGGTGCAGCGCACGTCGGCGCGTGATCGCCGTGGCTGATGGCCGCCAGCCGGACGTGATGCAGTCGCGCACCATAGCCACGCTGGGCGCACTGGCAGCTCTGCTGTTCGCCACCATCGCATTCGCCATCGGCGAACCCGGTGCATTGGTGCGCTTCGACACCGCCCTTGCCGCAGACATCCACACCCAGCTGCCGCCATCCGCCTTGCCTGTGCTTTCCACCGTCAGCCTGCTTGGTGGCACGCCATGGGTGGTCACGGCATCCACGCTGATGCTGCTGATCCTGCTGCTGCGTCGGCAATGGAGCCTGTCGGCCTGCTGGGCCATCGCGCAAATCGGCATTCTGCCCATCGCCCACGGCATCAAGGCATGCTTCCAGCGGACACGGCCGCCGCATGACCCACGCTTCGTCACCGATGTCGGCTGGAGCTTTCCGAGCGGTCACGCGATCAGCTCCGCCGTGTTCTACGGCATGCTTGCCTACGTGCTGCTCCGTCTGCTGCCACCGCGCTGGCATCGCGTGGTGATCGCCGCCACTCTTCTGCCGGCCGGCCTGATCGGCCTCAGCCGCATCCTGTTGCAGGCGCATTATTTCAGCGACGTCGTCGCCGGCTATGCCTGCGGCCTGACGTGGCTGATGCTGTGCATCGGGCTGGCAGAGCATCTACGTCGACGCGACACAGTGCGCAGTCTTGCCGGGAAACCACGCCGATGAGCCTATCGAATGGCGACCTGTTCGCCCCAGCCTCTTCCAGTGGTCCGCGCATCCGCGTCGGCATCGGCGGCTGGAACTACGCGCCGTGGCGCAACAACTTCTACCCGGCCGGACTGGTGCAGCGGCGTGAGCTGGAATACGCCAGCCGCCAGCTGCGCACGATCGAGATCAACGGCACTTATTACGGCGCGCAGAAAGCAGCGACCTACGCCAAGTGGGCGGCGGAGACCCCGGACGACTTTGTATTCTCGCTGAAGGCGCCGCGCTACATCACCGAAGGCAAGCGACTGGCCGAGGTCGGCAAGGGCATCGGCAGCTTCGTGCACGGCGGTCTGGCTGAAATGGGCGACCGGCTGGGACCGATCCTGTGGCAGCTGCCGCCATCGCGGCCATTCGATGCCAAAGACCTGGCGGGATTCCTCGATGCGCTGCCACGCGAGCTGAATGGCCAGCCGCTGCGGCATGTGCTCGAAGTGCGCCACCCCAGCTTCATGGATGAGCGCTACGTGGCACTGGCGCGCAGCCATGCGGTGCCGACCGTATTCACCGATTCACCCGACTACCCGTCGCTGGCCGACCTCACCGGTGATTTCACGTATGCGCGGTTGATGCGCAGCGCCGACGGGATTTCCACCGGCTATGCACCTGAGGCACTGGATCATTGGGCCGAACACGCACATGGCTGGGCTGCGGGCAACGACATTGGTGAACTGCCGCATGCAGCCGCTCTGCCACCGGCGAACCGGCCACGCGACGTGTTCGTGTTCTTCATCAGCAGCGCCAAGCATCGCAATCCGGCCGCAGCGATGGCGCTGCAGTCACGTGTCGACGGCAGCCGCTGAATGCAGCGCGCAGCCGGTCGCATGCCTCAACCCATGCAGAACGCGTTGAGCTTGTTGCCTTCGATATCCCTGAAATAACCGGCGTAGAAGCCGTCACCGCGCTCGCCCGGCGCGCCCTCGTCGCTGCCACCCAGTGCCAGCGCCTTGGCATGCAACCGATCCACCTTGTCGCGACTGTTCATCACCAGCGCCACCATGACGCCATTGCCGACGCTGGCAGGCTGGCCGTCGAACGGCTTGATCATGACCAGGCTGGGCTTGTCAAAGGACACGCCCCAGAAAATGTAGCGATCGCTTTCCATCAGGCGTTTGACACCAGACTCGCCGAACAGCTCGTCGTAGAACGCTGCCGCGCGCGGCATGTCGTTGGTACCCAGAGTGACGTAACCGATCATGGCGATCTCCAGTGCAGTGGATGGATGGCAACGCGTCAGCATCGTGCAATCACACCTCGCTGTCACCTGCCGTTGTATCGACGGGCGCAGCCTGCATTAAGCTCGACACCTGCCCCACACCGGCCCATCCGCATGCGTCGACTCACCCCGCTGATCCTGCTCGCTGCCCTGGTCGTTGCCATGGTGCTGTGGCGGCAGCACACACCCGCGCCGCCGAGCCTGCCGAATCAAGCCGCAACGACAACCGTCAGCGACGGCACAGCTGCAGCGTTGCCGACATTCCTGCCACCGGAAGCGCATGCCACACTGGACCTGATCGCCCGCGGCGGCCCGTTCCCGCACAGCCAGGATGGTGTGGTGTTCGGCAACTACGAACACCTGCTACCGGCCCAGCCGCGTGGCTACTATCACGAGTACACGGTGGAAACACCTGGCGCGAGTACGCGCGGCACACGGCGCATCATCACCGGTGGCACGCCACCCGAGATCTACTACTACACCGACGATCACTACCACAGCTTCCGCAGTTTCAAGGTAAGCCAGTGACCGCACACGGTCTCGATCCGGACCTGACCCGACCGACCCAGAGCGGCGTGTATTTCGTCGGCGCCCACGATCCCGATCGCCTGGCCAAAACCGCCCGGCAGTATGAGCTGCACGTCTGCCGCACCGACCTGACTGGCTGTCACGACAAGGACGAACTGTTGCGGCGTCTTGCGGTATCGCTGTCCTTGCCGGCCTCGTTCGGTCACAACTGGGATGCGCTGGCCGACTGTCTGCGCGATCTGCACTGGATCCCGGCCTGGGGCTATGTGCTGCTGTTCGAGCATGCCGACGAACTGCGCCAGGCCGCCGAAGCCGACTACAACATCCTGCTCGGCATTCTCGACGACGCGGCGACGTTCGGCGCCGAGCATGAGATACCGTGGTTCGCCTTCCTGACTTTGCCCGATGACGCATTCGACAGCCGCCACGCCAGCGCCTGAAGCTGTGTCACCCTATGCACCCCTGAAATGCCGGAACATCATGCAAACCATCGAATTCGAACTGGAAGGCACCTACGTCGAGCTCAACATGCTGCTGAAGCTGACTGGCCTGTGCGACAGCGGCGGCGCCGGCAAGGCCATCGTTGCCACCGGCGCCGTCTCGGTGGACAAGCAGATCGAGCTGCGCAAGACCTGCAAGATCCACGCGGGCCAGGTGGTCAACATCGACGAGATCGAGATCCACGTGCTGGCCGATTCGGGCGCGGAATAATCCGGATAGCCGCAGGAATCACGACGGCAGGTTGTCCAATCGTCGGTCGAGGTCAGCGTAATCAGGCACGCGCAACAGGAACTCGTGTTCCATGACACGGCGTATCTCCGCGCTGTCGCGCAAAGTGTGCCGTTCGGGCTCGTGTCCCAGGCGGCGTACCGTGAACTCGCGGTTGAGCAGGCTCAGGCGCCGATCGGCTGCGGTGCGCGCCATGATCAAGTTGCCGACAAATCGCGACGCCGGGTGCGTGGACACATAGTGGTTGGCCACCACGTAGTCGACCGGCTGGCTTGGCTTGAGGTCGAAGCGATATAGCGACAACCACTGCCCGCGCACCAGCGACTGCATGCGCCAGTCGCCATCCCGCATGATCAGCCGGAACGGTTCGTGGGCCGTGGCTTGCTCGATATCGGCCTGCAGGCGCAGGGCTCCGGTAAGTACCTGGCCGCCGAAACCGACATCGACGAGCCAACTCTCGCCCGCCAGCTCGACGCGCAACAGCATGTGGGTCTGCGCGGTAACCGCATCCTCCGGCTGGTTCCACAGCACCCGCGCGATCAACCCCGACACTTCGAAACCGATGGCCCGCAACACCCCTGCGAACAGCAGGTTCTGCTCGAAGCAGTAACCGCCACGGCCGTCCTGCACCAGCTTGCGCTGCAGCGCAGCCAGCTCCAGATCGACCGGCAGGCCTAGCAACGGATTGAGATTCTCGAACGGAATGGCGGCCACATGGGCGATCGCCAGTGCGTGTAGGGTCGACAGCTGCGGTACGACGGCGCCCACATGGCCAATGCGCCGGAGGTAGGCATCCAGGTCGATGGGTTCGCTCATGCTCAGATCCATGGAAATCGGGGCCACGATAGTACCTTCCCGCTGATGCCTGCCATGCGGGTAACCCAAGCCGCGTGGCCAGCGAATAGACAGTATCCGACGCATGCAACGGTATTCACTCTGTCTATCGTTGCATCTGTCGCTGGCGCTTCCACGTAACTTCATGGAACGAAGCTCAGCCCGATACAAACTACTTCAGCGAGGCACACCATGATTCGTCGAACTGCCTTCCACGTTATCCCGCTGGTCGCCGCCTTGATGGTGGCCGGGCTGAGCGCCTGCCAACCCGCTGCCGCGGCCAACGAAACGCAGGCTTTGCCCGCACCCACGGTGGATGCACCAAAGACCGCCGCCGCGGGCGAGCAGACCGCCGTACTGGCCGGCGGCTGCTTCTGGGGCATCGAGGCCGTGTTCGAGCACGTCAAGGGCGTGCACAAGGTGGTCTCCGGGTTTTCCGGCGGCGCCGCCGACACGGCGCACTATGACGAGGTCAGCGATGGCGATACCGGCCATGCGGAGTCGGTCAGGGTGCAGTTCGACCCCGCCAAGGTCAGCTACGGCCAGTTGCTGCAGGTGTTCTTCTCGGTCGCGCTCGATCCCACCGAACTCAACCGGCAAGGTCCGGACAGCGGTACGCAATACCGTTCGGTGATCTTCTACGGCAACGACGAGCAGAAGAAGATCGCCACCGACTACATCGCCCAGCTGACGGCAGCGAAGTCCTTCCCGGCACCGATTGTGACCCAGGTCGTGCCATTGAAGGCGTTCTATCCGGCCGAGGCCTATCACCAGCACTACTTCAGCGAGCACCCGGACAATCCGTACATCGTCATCAACGATGCGCCGAAAGTCGCGAATCTGCAGAAACTGTTTCCGACCCTGTATCAGCCGGAACAGCAAGTGGTGGATGTCCAACTGCACTGAGCTGGATCAAGTTTGACTTGCATGAGGCGGCAAGACCCCCATGTCTGGACTTCCGCGCCCCTCACGCGCCTGCCCTGACCTGCTCCCCACGTGCCGCCTCACGCTCATTCATCGCCGGCTGAATCCACCGAGCTCACCCGCAGCTTCCTGGGCGTATTCCGCTACAGCGGGCGGGCGCTGGAACTGGTGTGGAGTACCAGCCGCCCGTTGACCGTGGCGCTGGCGTTGCTAACGCTGATTGCCGGTCTGCTGCCCGCCGGCGTGGCATATGTCGGCGCACATATCGTCGATGCGGTGGTGACTGCCAGCCGCCTGTGGGCGAGCACCGGCCATGCGCCGCTGACAACTGTGTTCAAGTGGGTGGCGCTGGAAGGCATCCTGGTGGCAGCCCTCGCCGGTGCACAGCGTGGCCTGTCGATGTGCCAGTCGCTGCTGCGCGCGCAGCTGGGACAACGCGTCAACGTGATGATCCTGGAGAAGGCGCTGACGCTGGAGCTTGCGCACTTCGAGGATTCCGAGTTCTACGACAAGCTCACCCGTGCCCGCCGCGAGGCGTCGACACGACCGCTATCGCTGGTCACCCGCACGTTCGGGCTGGGCCAGAACGCGATCTCGCTGATCAGCTACGGCACCTTGCTGTTCCATTTCTCGCCATGGGCGGTGGCGGTATTGCTGCTGGCCGGGCTGCCCTCGTTCCTGTCCGAAACCAAGTTTTCCGGCGATGCGTTCCGGCTGTTCCGCTGGCGTTCGCCGGAAACGCGCATGCAGCTGTATCTGGAAACCGTGCTGGCGCGCGAGGACCACGCCAAGGAGGTCAAGCTGTACGAGCTCGGCCCGTTGCTGCTGGATCGCTACCGCGACATCTTCGACAAGCTCTACGGCGAGGACCGCGACCTGACCGTCCGCCGCGAAAGCTGGGGCTTCGGACTCGGCCTGCTGGGCACGATCACGCTGTACGGCGCGTATGCCTGGATCGCCATGACCACGGTGATCGGCCGCATCACACTGGGCCAGATGACCATGTATCTGTCGCTGTTCCGGCAGGGTCAGTCGGCGGTCTCGGCGATGCTGTCGGCGATCGGCGGCATGTACGAGGACAACCTGTATCTGTCGACCCTGTACGAGTATCTGGAAACGCCGGTGCCACCGTCACATGGTATGGCCCAGCGCGGCGCGAAGCCGGACGACGGCATCCGCTTCGAGCAGGTCAGCTTCACCTATCCCGGCGCCAGCGAGCCGGCGCTGCACGACATCAACCTGCATATTCGCCCCGGCGAATCGCTGGCTCTGGTCGGCCAGAACGGCTCCGGCAAGACCACCCTGATCAAGCTGCTGACGCGGCTGTACTCGCCCGACAGCGGCCGCATCCTGCTCGACGGCACCGACCTGCGCGACTGGGACGAAAGCACCCTGCTGCAACGCATCGGCGTGATCTTCCAGGATTTCGCGCGCTACCAGATGCGCGTGGGCGAGAACGTCGGCGCCGGCGACGTCAGCCATTTCGAGGACGAGGCACGCTGGCGCGAGGCCAGCGACAAGGGCATGGCCAGCGAATTCATCGACGGCCTGCCGTCCGGCTTCAACACCCAGCTCGGCAAGTGGTTCCGCGAGGGACGCGAACTGTCCGGTGGCCAGTGGCAGAAGATCGCACTGGCGCGCGCCTTCATGCGCTCGCGCGCGGACATCCTGGTGCTGGACGAACCGACCGCCGCGATGGATGCCCAGGCCGAGGCGAGCATCTTCGCGCATTTCCGCGAACTGGCCGGCAACCGCATCGCGATCCTGATTTCGCACCGCTTCTCCACCGTGCGCATGGCCGACCAGATCATCGTGATCCAGGACGGCCGCATCATCGAGCACGGCAGCCACGAACAGTTGATGGCGCAGGACGGCCACTATGCGCACCTGTTCTCGCTGCAGGCGCAAGGTTACCGGTAATCAACTGATACCCATTCCATTAGCGCAGATCATCAAAGCCCGTTCGGGCTGAGCGTAGCGCCGCAGGCGCGAAGTCGAAGCCGCGCGCCGAACCCTTCGACTTCGCCGCTACGCGACTACGCTCAGAGCCTGCCCCGGACTTGATCCGGGGGTGAACGGGACAAAACACGACTGTGCATGGATCACCGGCTTGACCCTGCCCGCCCCCGCGCCCCATGCTTTGCCGTCTGTCTGGATCGAAATACACGCATGAGCAGTCGCTACAACGCCGCCGATATCGAAGTCCTCTCCGGCCTGGATCCGGTCAAACGCCGCCCTGGCATGTACACCGACACCACCCGCCCGAATCATCTGGTGCAGGAGGTGGTCGACAACTCGGTGGATGAGGCGCTGGCCGGCCACGCCAGCTCGATCGAGGTGATGCTGTACAACGACGGTTCGGTGGAAGTGAGCGACGACGGCCGCGGCATGCCGGTGGACATCCATCCGGAAGAGGGCGTCTCCGGTGTCGAACTGATCATGACCCGGCTGCACGCGGGCGGTAAGTTCAGCGGCAAGAACTACAACTTCTCCGGCGGCCTGCACGGCGTCGGCGTCTCGGTGGTCAATGCGCTGTCCGACCGGGTCGAGGTGAACATCCGCCGCGATGGCTCCGAATATCAAATGGTGTTCGCGCACGGCGACAAGATCAGCCCGCTGGAAGTCATCGGCACAGTACCGAAGAAGCGCAGCGGCACCACCTTGCGGTTCTGGCCGGAAGCGAAGTATTTCGATTCACCGAAGATCTCGCTGTCGAAGCTCAAGCACTTGCTGCGCGCCAAGGCCGTGCTGTGCGCCGGCCTCAACGTCAAGCTCACCGACGAAGCCAGCGGCGAAACGATCGAGTGGCATTACGAGGATGGCCTGCGCGACTACCTGCGTGGTGAACTCGACGGTAGCGAGGCCTTGCCGAACGAGCTGTTCGTGCACCACATGGCGCGCGACGTGGAAGGTCTGGAAGTGGCGCTGGCCTGGTTGCCGGAAGGCGAATTGGTGCAGGAGAGCTACGTCAACCTGATCCCCACCGCGCAGGGCGGCACCCACGTCAACGGTTTGCGCACCGGATTGACCACTGCGATCCGCGAGTTCTGCGAGATCCGCAACCTGCTGCCGCGCAGCGTCAAGCTGGCACCGGAAGATGTGTGGGAACGGCTCGCCTTCGTGCTGTCGGCCAAGCTGCAGGACCCGCAGTTCGCCGGCCAGACCAAGGAAAGACTCTCATCGCGGCAGACCGCCGGCATGGTCGAGAACGTCATCCACGATGCCTTCAGCCTGTGGCTCAATCAGAACGTGGAGATGGGCGAGCGGATTGCCCAGCTGGCGATCGAGCGCGCCAGCGCGCGGCTGAAAGCGGCCAAGCAGATCGTGCGCAAGAAGATCACCCAGGGCCCGCAACTGCCCGGCAAACTGGCCGACTGCACGGCCACCGACCTCACCCGCACCGAACTGTTTCTCGTCGAGGGCGACTCCGCGGGCGGGAGCGCCAAGCAGGCGCGCGACAAGGAGTTCCAGGCGATCCTGCCGCTGCGCGGCAAGATCCTCAACACCTGGGAAGTCGAGTCGACCTCGGTGCTGGCGTCGGAAGAAGTGCACAACCTCGCCGTGGCGATCGGCTGCGACCCAGGCAAAGATGACCTGTCCGGCCTGCGCTACGGCAAGGTGATCATTCTCGCCGATGCGGACTCGGATGGCCTGCACATCGCCACGCTGCTGGCGGCGTTGTTCCTTAAACATTTCCCCACGCTGGTCAGCGAAGGCCATGTGTTCGTGGCGATGCCGCCGCTGTTCCGCGTCGATGTCGGCAAGCAGGTGTTCTATTGCCTCGACGAAAGCGAGAAGGAAGCGATGTTGCAGCGGATCGAGCGCGAGAAGATCAAGGGCGCGGTCAGCACCACCCGCTTCAAGGGTCTGGGCGAAATGAACCCGCCGCAGCTGCGCGAATCGACCATCCATCCGGACACGCGCCGGTTGGTCCAGCTGACCATCGGTAACGACGACGGCACCGCCAAGCTGATGGACATGCTGCTGGCGAAGAAGCGCGCCGGCGATCGCAAGGCATGGCTGGAAGAGAAAGGTGATCTGGCCACGCTGGAAGTCTGATTCGTCGGATGTCTTGCCCGCGCGCAATGCAGCCTTCATGCTGACGCCATGCCGATTGAGCACCTTGCAATCCGTACGTCGAGCACACCCCGTCTCATGCCGGATGGCAAGGCCACATGCCTGTGAGCAGCAGCCCGGTCGAACCTGAGGAGTTGACCCGTCTGCTGATCCACACGGGCCGCGGTGATCAACACGCCTTTGCCGAGCTGTACCAGCGCACCTCATCGAAACTGTTTGGCGTATGCCTGCGCATGCTGCGTGAACGCAGCGAAGCCGAAGAGGTATTGCAGGAAACCTACATGACCGTATGGCGCCGCGCCGCCAGTTTCGATGCATCCAAGGCCAGCGCCATCACCTGGCTGGTAACGCTGGCCCGCAACAAGGCGATCGATCGGCTGCGCCAACACCGCGAAGAACAGCTGGACGACCCGCTCCGGCTCGAAGAAACCGCCGATGTGCAGCCCACACCAGCCGCCGACGCCGAAATCAGCCAGGAGCGCCAACGTCTGCAGCGATGTCTGGACGAACTGGAATCGCCGCAGCGCGCTGCCGTGCGTGAAGCCTTTTTCACCGGCGCGACGTATAACGAACTGGCGACCCGCTGCAAGGTGCCGCTGGGCACCATGAAAAGCTGGATCCGCCGCAGCCTGCTGCAACTACGCACCTGTCTGGAACGATGAACACACCTGCCGACCACCGCCACGACGATCTGCGCTATGCCGAGTACGTACTCGGTGTGCTGGACGCCGATGCGCGCGCGGCGGTGGAGCGGGAGATTCAGGTCAATCCGCAAGCCGCCGCAGCGGTCGCCCTGTGGCAACGTCATTTGACGCCACTGGCCGACGATGTCGGCGACATGGCTCCGGCGCCGTATGTCTGGGCACGCATCCGCGATTCACTGCAATTGGCTGCACCGGCAACGCCGCAGCCACGCACCAGCCTATGGGACAACCTGCGCCTGTGGCGCTGGCTCGGCATCGGCGCCAGCATGGTGGCGGCAGCCTGCGTGGCGGTCATGTTTGCACTGCCACGCCTGGCAACCACGCCATCGGTGGTCAACGCCGGTTACATGGCCGCCACCATCACGCAGGACAATGGTGTCACCGGCTGGACCGCCACGATGGATCTTCAGCATGCGCGAATGATCGTGGTACCGGCCACGCCGACCGCGTTTGTGCAGGGGCGCGCACCCGAGCTGTGGCTGATCCCGCCGGGTGAAAAGCCCATCTCACTGGGCGTGATCGCACGCGACAAACCCACGACCATCGCCTTGCGCACCCAATTGCTGACACGCCTGAGCGCCCAGGCTCTGCTTGCCGTATCGGTGGAACCGGTTGGCGGCTCACCCACCGGCCAGCCCACCGGCCCGGTGATGGCCAAGGGTGCAATCACCGGCGCCTGACCGGCTTGTTGCATGGCTGGGTTGGGATCAACTTATTTTTGTCCCGTTTGCATCCGTAACCACATCTGCTGCGTATCTCCTCCCGCTTCCGATCCGCGAAGCGGACATCACTGGAGAACGAGATGAAGATCAATCAGCACATGCGCACCGTTGCCCTTGGCTTTTCTCTGGCATTGGCCACGGCGGCTGCAGCACCGATGGCCATGGCCGGCTCGATGAGCATGGAAAAGACCGTGATGGTCGGCGGTGCGGCGATGTACCCGTCGAAGAACATCATCCAGAACGCGGTCAACTCGAAGGATCACACCACCCTGGTCGCCGCGGTGAAGGCTGCCGGCCTGGTCGACACCCTTTCCGGCACGGGTCCGTTCACGGTGTTCGCGCCAACCAACGAGGCGTTTGCGGCGCTGCCCGCAGGCACCGTCGACAATCTGCTGAAGCCTGAGAACAGGGCCACGCTGACCAAGATTCTTACCTACCATGTGGTGGCCGGAAAGATGACCTCGCATGACCTCGAAAAGGCAGTCATGACAGGCGGCGGCAAGGCCGTGCTGAAGACTGTCGAAGGTGATTCGATCACGGTCGCAAAGAGCGGCAGCGCCTGGACTGTCACCGACGACAAGGGCAACGCGGCCAACATCACCATCGCGGACGTGATCCAGTCGAATGGCGTGATCTTCGTGATCGACAAGGTACTGATGCCGTAATCGGCAGTAACGCTTCATTGCATCGGCCGCCCCGATTCCATCGTCGGGGCGGCTTTTTTTGCGACGACATCGGCGCTAAGGTGCTTGCTGGTTTTCGTGGGAATTTCGCATGGCCCTGCTAGCTCCGCTCGACCTCCAGCGCTGGATCGACGAACACCGCCACCTGCTCAAACCGCCGGTAGGCAACAAGTGCATCGTCGACGGCGACTTCATCATCATGATCGTCGGCGGCCCCAACGCGCGTACCGATTACCACCACGACGAAGGCCCGGAGTTCTTCTACCAGCTCGAGGGCGAGATGGTGTTGAAGGTGCAGGACGATGGCCACGCGCGCGATATCCCGATTCGCGCCGGCGAAATCTTTTACCTGCCGCCGTGCGTACCGCACTCGCCACAGCGCCTGCCTGATTCGATCGGCCTGGTGATCGAACGGCGCCGCGTCCGCGGTGAGAAGGATGGTCTGCTGTGGTTTTGCGAGCGTTGCAACCACAAGCTGTACGAGGAATATTTCGTGCTCGACAGCATCGAACGCGATTTCCCGCCGGTGTTCGACCGCTTCTACGGTTCACGCGATGCGCGCAGCTGTGACGCCTGCGGGCACCTGAACCCGGCACCGGCGAAATACGCCGAATACCACCCCTGACGTCATGCCCGCGAAAGCGGGCATCCATGTAACTGTTCGCCATGGATTCCCGCTATTGCGGGAAAGACGGCATGCTCTGAGCTTTCCCTATGCGTTAGCGTCATCTCGAGCCAGCCATTTGCGCGCCATCCGCTGCAACGAGGTATCCAGGCTGGAATCATCGGCCACATCCGCCACCTGGCGCCACGCCAGCGCCAGTGATTCCTCGTTGATTGTGAAGCGCTCATCCTCGCCAGCATGCACGACATAGCGAACATCGTAATGCCAGTGATCCGGCTGACTGCCGCGTGCCGCAATCCGGTGACGATCGATGTCGAAGATGCCAGCTTCAACACGTAGACCCACCACGCCGGTTTCTTCCTCTGCTTCGCGCAACGCTACCCGCGCCAGATCCACATCACCGTCAGCATGACCTCCCGGCTGCAGCCAGCGGTCCAGCTTGCGATGGTGCATCAGCAGCACGCGCATGCCGTCTGCACTGACCAGCCATGCCGAGCCGGTGAAGTGACCCGAGAGATGACTGCGCTCGAACACGGCAGGATGGGACTGCAGGAAACCGGTGAACCGGGCAACCGAGGCAACATCCCCGGGAGTACGCGAGGCGTATTCCTCGAAGTCGAGCCGCATTCGCGAAAAATCAGACAGCATGACTTGAGACATGGGATGCGGGAACGGCGTCCATCATAGCTGCGTCGCAGCTTGTTCCCCTTCCGCCACTCCGTTATGGTTGCTTGTCACATCGGCTCGTCGCGTCATACTCGTCGCGGTTCCAGGCGAGCGTGCATTGGTTTTCACGGGGAGTCACCAAATGCTTTTCCAGCGCGTCAAGTCACTCGATCAGATTCTCGCCACCGCCGAGAAGAAAAGCCTCACACGTCAGCTCGGCCCCATCCAGCTCACCCTGCTCGGTATCGGCGCCATCATCGGCACCGGCATTTTCGTGCTGACCGCCGAAGCGGGCCAGAAAGCAGGTCCCGGCATGATGATCGCCTTCGTGATCGCCGCGGTGGTCTGCGCGCTTGCCGCGCTGGCCTACGCCGAACTGGCTTCGATGATACCGGTGGCCGGGTCCGCCTATACCTACACCTATGGTGTGATTGGCGAGAGCGTGGCTTGGGTGGTCGGCTGGGCACTCGTGCTGGAATACACGGTCGCCGCCAGTACGGTCTGCGTGGGCTGGTCAGGATACGTGAACGGGCTGCTTGCCCACAGCGGATTCGGGCTGCCGGAATTCCTGCGCACGGGCCCGATGGACGGCGGCACCTTCAACCTGCTCGCCTTCCTGATCGGAATTGCCGTCACTCTCCTGCTGGTTGTCGGCACCTCCAAGTCAGCCAAGGTCAATGCCTTCCTGGTGCTGATCAAAGTCGCGGCATTGACCGTGTTCATCTACGTGGCGCTGCCCGCCGTGAAGGATCCGAACTTCAAGCCCTTCGTGCCCAACGGCTGGGGCAGCCCGATGGGCGGCATTGGCGTGCTTGGCGCCGCCGCCTCGATCTTCTTCGCCTATGTCGGCTTCGACGCCGTATCGACGGCAGCGGAAGAGACCAAGAATCCGAACCGCAACATCCCGATCGGCCTGATCGGCTCACTCGGCGTTTGCACCATCTACTACCTGCTGGTGAGCTACGCGGCCGTCGGCTCGGTGGGTGCGCAACCGATGCTCGGCCCGGATGGCCTCGCACTGCAGCCAGGCACACCCGAAATGGCGGTGGCCTGCCATGCCTCGCAGGCACTGGTCTGCAGCAAGGAAGCACTGGCGCACGTCATGCGCCTGCTCAACCACAATCAGCTGGGCAACATGATCGGCTTCGCGGCGAGCATCGCGTTGCCGTCGGTCATCCTCACGATGACCTACGGACAGACCCGCATCTTCTTCACCATGGCCCGCGACGGCCTGCTGCCGAATTCGCTCGCGAAGATCCATCCACGCTTCCACACGCCATACGTGATCACGCTGATCACCGGCGTCTTCGTATCCCTGTTCGGCGCCATGTTCCCGGTGGGTGCGCTCGCTGACGTCACGAATTCGGGCACCCTGTTTGCCTTCATGATGGTGTCACTTGGCGTACTGATCCTTCGCATCAAGCAGCCTGACCGTCATCGTCCGTTCCGCACGCCGTTGCCCTGGGTGGTCTGCCCGCTTGCCGTGTTCGGTTGCCTGCTGCTGTTCTTCAACCTTTCGACCAAGACCATTGTCATCTTCTTCAGCTGGGCGGCGATTGGTCTGGTGATCTATTACCTCTATGGCTATCGCAAGAGCCATCTGGCCAACGGCACCGAGCCGGATTGATCCTGCGCCCCTCTATTCAGCCTGCAACATTGCCGGCACGGTGCCCACCGTGCCGGTGTTATATCCGGAACGCCCATGCTCAAGCAGCTACTCGCGCGCAAGACCGATTTCTCGAATGTCGATGAAGGTGACGGCCCAGGCCTGAAACGGACGCTGGGCCCGTGGGGTCTCACCGCGCTGGGCATCGGCGCCGTGATCGGCGGGGGCATCTTCGTGATCACCGGCCAGGCTGCTGCCGAGCATGCCGGCCCGGCGATCATCCTCTCGTTCGTGATCGCCGCCATCTGCTGCAGTTTCACGGCGCTTTGCTATGCCGAGTTCGCGACATTGATCCCGATGTCGGGCAGCTCGTATTCCTACGCGTACGCCACCCTGGGCGAGCTGGTGGCCTGGTTCATTGGCTGGAACATGGTGCTGGAATACGGTGTGTCAGCCTCCGCCGTCGCGGTGAGCTGGACCGGTTATTTCGTCAGCCTGCTGGATAACTGCGGCCTCCATTTGCCCGACGTGCTGACCAATGCGCCACTCGCCTATACGGACGGTCACCTCGTGACGACCGGTGCCCTGTTCAATATGCCAGCAGTTGCAATCGTGCTGGTCCTGACCTGGTTGTGTTACGTCGGCATCAAGGAATCCAGCGGCGCAAATCTCGCCATGGTGATCCTCAAGGTCGGCCTGATCGTGATCGTGATCGTCGCCGGCTGGCATTACGTGAACCCGAGTTACTGGCATCCCTTCATACCGGCCAACCAGAGTCCGGAAAAATACGGCTGGTCCGGCATCATGCGGGCGGCGACCCTGGTGTTCTTCGCCTATATCGGCTTCGAGGCCACCTCGACCGCCGCGCAGGAAGCGAAGAATCCGCAGCGCGATCTGCCGATCGCCACGCTGGCATCGCTGGCCATCTGTACTGTTTTGTACATCGGTGTCGCCGCGGTGATCACCGGACTGCTGCCGTTCGACCAGCTCGGCACCGCCGAGCCCGTCGTGACGGCAGTCAGGGCACATCCGGAACTCGGCTGGCTGCGCTGGGTGGTCGAAATCGGCGCGCTGATCGGATTGTCGTCGGTGATCCTGGTCATGATCATCGCGCAGCCTCGCATCTTCATGATCATGAGCCGCGACGGCATGCTGCCCAAGGTGTTCTCCAAAATCCACCCGCGCTATCGCACACCGCACATCAACACCGTGATCACCGGCATCGGCATCGCAGCACTCGCTGCGGTGTTCCCGCTCGACATACTCGGTGACCTCGTCTCGATGGGCACCTTGATCGCCTTCGTCGCGGTCTGTGCCGGCGTGCTGATCCTGCGTCACACGCAACCCGACCTGCCACGCACCTTCCGCGTGCCATGGGCGCCGGTCACCTGCGTACTCGGCGTGCTCAGCTGCCTTGGCTTGCTCTACTGGGAAAACTGGTACCAGTGGCTGATGCTCGGCATCTGGACGGTGATCGGCCTGGCGATCTACTTCGGCTATGGCCGCAAGCATAGTCAGCTGCGGAATCTGCCTCAGGCATGACTTGGCTGAAAAGTTGCCATTTGCGTTAATTGGCATCAAAAAGCTTCGAACATCCTTGATATTCGCAGAAGTGGCATTTGTGTCACCAAGGCACACTTCTAATGAAAATAATCAAGAATTTTTACTCAAGTCATTGTTTTTAATATATTTAACGAGATTTTTTCGATAGATCTTCGGTAGCTGATCGCCCATTCGCCAATCGCGGGAGTATCATCCTCAGTCCGCGGGTTGATCACTTGGCAGTGGGCCCCGGATCGCCGCCCGGCGCATCAGGTGAGTCAGCTCCTCAGCTTGATGCGTCGGGCAGCACTTTCTTCGGGCCAGCCGCCCCGCACTTCCCCCTCACCCGACTTTTCCAGTGCTTCGCCACAGGCGATGCACCCTCATCACGCGCATCAAAAGAAAAGGCCGGCGATATGCCGGCCTTCAAATGATCCGCATGCGCTACTGACGTAGTGCGATCAGGACTTCTTTGGCGTGTGTGACACGCACCAGCCTTTCGCATTCACCGACTTGCCCGGGAACAGCTGGCACGGCCCGCGACCGGTGGCGCCGCCGGAATAGAACTGGCAATTGGAGCAGCTGTCACCCGCCTTGTGTTTCGCGTCGGTGGACTTGCTGGCATCTTCCACGTAACCAAGCGCCTTGGCGGTCGGATCGGCCTCGGTCACCGGCGGCAGATCGGCAGCACGTGCGAAGCGCGGCAAGCCGCCGATGACCAAGGCAGCGACGGTGGTGCCGGCTGCGACCTTGAGGAATCGGCGACGCGATTCGTTATCTTGTTCGTTCGACATGGACAAGCCTCCGTCGGGATCTATCCGGCGCACCCTGCCCCGGATTACTGCTGGATGGTACGCCCGCCACCGCAATCTTTCATGACTTGCGAGAATGGCTCTCATTTAAACAAGGCAGCCGCCTCGCACATGTTATCATGGACCCTCATTTGGACGTCCAAACACCATGAGCCAAGACCTCCCCGCCACGATCGCCACAGATACGTTCGATGCCTGTGCAGACGCCATCGCGGATACGGCGCGCGAGCTGTCGGCGATGGGCTGGACACCGGCTACGAGCAGCAATTTCTCGATGCGGGTCGATGCAGAGCATGCGGCCATCACCATCTCCGGCCGACACAAGGGTCGGCTCGGTCGCAGCGACATCATGCTGATCGATCTGAATGGCAACGCCGTCGGTACCGACGCTCGACCCAGTGCCGAGACTGCCCTGCACACCCATATCTACCGGCGCTGGGCAGACATGTGCGCAGTGCTGCACACCCACTCGCACACTCAGAGCGTGGCATCCAGGCTGTTCGCCAGTGAGGGGATGATTCGCCTGCAAGGCTGGGAGCTGCAGAAGGCGATCACCGGCTACCACACGCATGAGAGCGTGCTGGAGATTCCGGTGTTCCCGAATACCCAGCACATGCCCGAACTGGTCACCCAGGTCGACGCCTGGCTGGATGCCGGCAAGCCCTTGCACGCCTATCTGATCGACGGCCACGGCATCTACACCTGGGGCCGCGACATGGCCGAGGCGCAACGCCATCTGGAAGCGCTGGAGTTCCTGCTCAGCTGCGAACTGGACCTGAAAAAACTGAGGGCATCATGAGCCGCCTGCGTATCTTCGACGAATCCCAGCCGCAATCGCCGCTGACGGAGCATCTTGAGCACGCCTCGATCGCCCATGAACTGGGCAAGGTCGGCGTCCGTTTCGAGGAATGGGAAGCGAGTCAACCGATCGCGCCCGGCGCAAGCCAGGACGAAGTGATCGCCGCGTACCGCGGCGATATCGATCGCTTGAAGGAAGAGAGGGGCTATCAGGCGGTCGATGTGATCAGCCTTGCGCCCGACCACCCTGACCGCGCCACGCTGCGGCAGAAATTCCTCAGCGAGCACACCCACAGCGAGGACGAAGTGCGTTTCTTCGTCGCCGGCTCCGGCCAGTTCACCTTGCACATCGCCGGCAAGGTCTACGACATCCTGTGCGAACAGGGTGACCTGATCGGCGTGCCGGACGGCACTCGCCACTGGTTCGACATGAGCGAGGCACCCTACTTCGTGGCAATCCGGCTGTTCACCAACAAGGAAGGCTGGGTAGCGCAATTCACCGGCGACGACATCGCACAGCGCTTTCCTCGGATGCAGCCGCGCCAGGCAATGACGGGCTGAGGGGCGCATGGCGGGCCGGGGAATGGCAGGCTGATTGCGACAACCGCGGCGACGCGCACATTCGCGACCCCAACCCGCGACGCAACCAGGCAGCCATTCGTTTATGCTGGTGATCCTTTTTCCACCAGTGCCGCCATGATCGAAATCCGCGCCATCGTCACCGACATCGAGGGCACTACCAGCTCGATCAGTTTCGTCCGCGACGTGCTGTTCCCCTATGCGCGCAAGCGGCTGCCGGCTTTCATCGAAACCCATGGCGACCAGCCCGAAGTGCAGCACTGGCTGCATGAGGCTGCCAGGGAGGCCGGGCTGGTCGAAGCCAGTCGCCAGGACATCATCGAACTGCTGCTGCAGTGGATCGACCAGGATCGCAAATCCACCGCATTGAAAGCGCTGCAGGGGATGATCTGGAAAGATGGCTACGCAACCGGCGACTATCGTGCCCACATGTACCCCGAAGTCGCTGCGCGGTTGCGCGACTGGCGCGCCGACGGACTGCGCCTGTACGTCTATTCTTCCGGCTCGGTGCCGGCACAGCAGCTGCTTTTCCGTTACAGCGAGGCCGGTGACCTGACCCCGCTGTTTGCCGGCTATTTCGATACCGAAACCGGCCCGAAACGCGAGACCGAATCCTACCGGCGTATCGCCGATGCCATCGGCGAACAGCCCGGGCACATCCTGTTCCTTTCCGACATCGTGGAAGAACTCGACGCGGCGCAGGCCGCCGGTTTCCACACCGGCTGGCTGATCCGCGAACCGCTGGCGTGGCCGGATACACGGCAGCATCCGGCCTACCGCGATTTCGACGCCATCACTCTCTGAACCGGCCGCAGATTCCGCCATGCGTACTGTCCTGACTGCCCTGCTTGCCTTCGCCGCTGGCGTGCTTCTGATGATATGGCTGCCCAACCATTCAACAGCGCCAACCGGTGCCAGCCTGCCAGCACCCTCCGCCTCGGCTCCGAGCAGCGCGGACAGCAGCGCAGCAGAAGCATCCTCGACTGACGCCACCAATGGAGATGACTGGCCTAACACCGCCCCGACTCCGGAGCAGGTGTTCTACGCGCAGCCGCAGATGGTTCACGAGGCTCTGTCAAAACTGACTCCACGTGTGGCTGGCAAGCCCAACCTGTACGTGGTGACTTTTGCCGGCGACGGCGGCGAAGACGTGTTCCGCAACGAAGCCGAGTACACCGCCCAATTGTTTGCAGGGCGCTTCGGTGCTACTGCGCATACCCTGGTACTCGAAAACAATCCGGGCACGCTGGCGACTCATCCCCTGGCCAGTTGGAGCAATCTTGAAAGCACGCTCGATGGCCTGACCAAGGTGATGCAGCCGGACCAGGACATCCTCATGCTATATGTCACCAGCCACGGCGACGAAGATCACAATCTGCTGGTCGACATGGACCCGCTGCCGCTCGACCAGATCGGCGCCCCTGATCTGGCCAGCATCCTGGCCAAGCACCCGTTCAAGTGGAAGGTGCTGGTGATCAACTCGTGCTACTCGGGAGGCTTCGTGCCGTCGCTGCACAATCCCGGCACGCTGATACTCACCGCCGCCCGCACCGACCGCAGTTCGTTCGGCTGCGGCAGCGACTCGGACGCCACCTATTTCGGCAAGGCGTGGCTTATCGATGCACTCAACCGCACACCGGATTTCATCGAAGCGTTCAAGCAGGCCAGTAGCGAGATCAGCCAGTGGGAGCAGAAGGACAAGCTCACTGCGTCGGAACCGCAGATCGATATCGGCAGCGGCATCGCGGATCAGCTCGCGCAGTGGCGCAAAGGCTTCACGCCGGGCCCCGCAGTGGCTTTCAAGCCAGCAGTGCCAGCGCAGGCCAGCACGACAGCGATAGCGCAGTAGTCCATCCGTACGTCTCTTAAGTACAGTCCTACTCAATGCCCCTTGCGCGCGCTGTGCCGCGTGGCCAGCAGCAGCGCAACATCCGTCAGTGATAGCCCGCGTGCACGCAACATCACGGTGAGATGGAAGATCAAGTCGGCTGACTCACCAAGTAGTTCGGCATCGTCCTGCACCACCGCGGCCAGCGCCGTCTCGACGCCTTCCTCACCGACCTTCTGCGCCATCCGGCGAATCCCGCCTTCGAACAGCTTGGTGGTGTAACTACCCCCAGGACGCTCGGCATGGCGCTGCGCGACCATTGCGTCGAGTTCGGCGAGGAAGCCAAGCGGTGGTTGCACGGCTTCGCCGAAGCAGCTGTACGTTCCAAGATGGCAGGTCGACCCATGCGGCTCGGCCTGCACCAGCAAGGTGTCGGCGTCGCAGTCGATGCGGATCGACTTCAATACCAGCACGTGGCCGGAGCTTTCGCCCTTGGTCCACAGGCGCTGCTTGCTGCGGCTGTAGAACGTGACCTTGCCGCTGGCCTGCGTCTGCGCCAGCGCTTCGGCATTCATGTAGCCAAGCATCAACACCTCGCCGCTCAGCCAGTGCTGCACGATCGCCGGCAGCAGGCCGTCGCCCTTGGCCCAATCGAGGCGGCTGAAGTCGGTATTGGAATCGCTCATCGCTGCTTGTCCTTGGATGCTCACAGGCGGACTGCCACGCGCTGCCCGTGCAGATAATGCTTGAGTGCGGGGATCGCGATTGCGCCGGAGTGGAATACGCTGGCGGCCAGTGCGCCGTCCACGTCGGCCTCGACGAAGGCGTCGCGGAAATGCCCTGGCGCACCGGCACCGCCGGAAGCGATCAGCGGCACCTGGCAGATCGCGCGCGCAATCGACAACTGTTCCAGGTCGTAGCCCTGGCGCACACCGTCGCTGCCCATGCAGTTGAGCACGATCTCGCCGGCACCACGCTGCTGCGCCTCGATCATCCAGTCCAGCGTCTTGCGTGCCAACGCCTGCGTCTTGGTGGGATCGCCGGTGTACTGGCGCACGCGCCATGCGCCATCCTCATCGCGCAGCGAATCGATGCCGACCACCACGCACTGCACACCGAACGCGGCGGCCAGTTCATCGATCAATGCAGGCCGCTCCAACGCCGGCGAGTTCACCGAAATCTTGTCGGCGCCGGCATGCAGCACCGTGCGCGCCTCGTCCGCCGAACGAATACCACCGGCGACGCAGAACGGGATGTCGATCACCCGTGCCACCCGTTCGACCCAGCTTCGATCCACGCTTCGCCCTTCCGGACTGGCGGTGATGTCGTAGAACACCAGCTCATCGGCACCCTCGTCGCGATAACGCAGCGCGAGGTCGACGATCTCGCCCATCACCACGTGATCGCGGAAACGCACGCCCTTGACCACCTTGCCCTCGCGCACGTCCAGGCAGGGAATGATGCGGCGGCTCAGCATCGTATCTCTCCCTTGCTCACCTGCGAGGTGCGCAGGAGCGATGCCGAAATCACGCTCCCTCCCCTGCTTGCAGGGGAGGGCTGGGGAGGGGTTGCTCTTGATCTCAAAGTCAAAAGCTCTGCACCCTCCTCCCAAAAGGGGGATTCCCTCCGGTCACAACCTCTCTCTGCAAACAGGGGGAGGAGCAGAGCTGGCAAGCACGCGTTGATACTCATGCAATCATGGCCTCCTGCACGGTGAAGCGCCCTTCCAGCAAGGCACGCCCGAGGATCACGCCCCGCGCACCGGCCTCGCGTGCCGCGCGAATATCATCCAGCGAACGCACGCCACCGGAGGCCTGCACGGCCAGTTGCGGCACGCGGTCGGCGAGATGGCGATACAGCTCCAGATTGAAACCGGCCAGCATGCCGTCGCGGTCGATGTCGGTGCACAGCAGATGGCATGCGCCACGCGCGGCGTACCACGGCGCGAGTTCGTCCAGCGTGCGCTCCTCGACTTCAGTCCAGCCGGCGCTGGGCAAGGCCCAGCGACTGTCGATGCGGCGTGTGTCGAGTGCGATGGTCAGCCGCTCGGCACCGTATTGGGCCAGCCAGCCGGCGACCAGATCGGGATCGCGGATCGCCACGCTGCCCAGTACCACGCGCTGCACACCGGCATCGAACAGACGCTGGAGATCGGCCTCTTCACGCACGCCACCACCAGCCTGAATCTGCATGCCGTCGGCAGCGATGGCCTGGATGACGGCCAGGTTGTCGAGGCTGCCGGAACGGGCACCGTCCAGATCGACCAGATGCAGCCAGCGTGCGCCGGCAGCAGCATAGCGCTGCGCCAGTTCGCGCGGGTCCACCGCATAAGTAGTTTGCTGCGCGTAGTCGCCCTGCTTCAAGCGCACCACCTGGCCGCCACGCAGATCGATCGCCGGAATTACTTCAAATGTCATAGCGCGAGAAAATTCTGCAGGAACTTCGCGCCGACGGCCGCGGAACGTTCGGGGTGAAATTGCATGCCGTGGAAGTTGTCGCGCGCGATCACCGCCGAGAACGCCTCGCCGTAGTCGCTGGTGGCAAGACTCCAGTCGCCCACCGGCACCGCATAGCTGTGCACGAAGTACGCCTGATCATCATCGCCCAGCCCGGCCAGCAGCGGATGCGGTTGTTTCGTGCGCAGTTGATTCCAGCCCATGTGAGGCACGCGCATGCCGGGAGCTTCGACGAAGCGGCGCACCGGCGCCGGTATCAGCCCGAGGCATGTGGTATCGCCCTCCTCCGAATGCGCGCACAGCAACTGCATGCCCAGGCATACGCCGAGCACCGGCTGGGTCAGCGAACGCATCAGTTCGACCAGCCCCAGCTCACGCAGTCGTGCCATGCCGGGACCAGCCGCACCGACGCCGGGCAGGATCACCTTGTCGGCGGCCCGAATCACTGCAGCATCCGCGGTCAGCGCGGCATCCACGCCCAGCCGCTGCAGCGCATAGCGCACCGAGCCGATATTGGTACCACCCGCATCGACGAGGACCACGCTCATTACAGTGTGCCCTTGGTGCTCGGCAGCTCACTGCCCTCGCGACGAATCGCCTGGCGCAACGTACGCGCGACCACTTTGAAACAGGCTTCGACCATGTGATGCGCGTTGTCGCCCTGCACGGCCAGATGCAGATTCGCGCCCAGCGTCTCGCACAGCGAGCGGAAGAAGTGCGGCACCAGTTCGGTCGGTACCTCACCTACGCGTTCGCGCGGGAAGCTGCCTTCGAACACGAAGTACGGGCGTCCGGACAGATCCAGGGCCGCGCTGGCCTGCGACTCATCCATGGGAAGAGTAAAACCGTAGCGACCGATGCCGCGCTTGTCGCCCAGCGCCTGCTTCAGCGCCTGACCCAGCGCCAACGCGCAGTCCTCGATGGTGTGGTGCTCGTCGATATGGGTGTCGCCATCGCAGTTCAGCTCCAGCGCGAAACCACCGTGCTTGCCGATCTGTTCCAGCATGTGGTCGAAGAAACCCAGCCCCGTATGCGCCTTCGGCTCGGCCACCTTGTCCAGATCCACGCTGACCGTGATGCGGGTTTCCTTGGTATTGCGCACCACTGTCGCCGTGCGCGGCGCATCCAGCAACTGGTGTGCCAGTTCATCCCAGCTCACGCCGAATGGGCCGACACGGAGGCCGCGCACGCCGATATTCGCGGCGAACTGCAGATCCGTTTCGCGATCGCCAACCATAGCCGAAGCAGCCCGGCTCCAGCCGTCGTCGGCAAGGTAATGGCGCAACATGCCGATGCCCGGCTTGCGGGTGTCCTTGCCCTCATGCGGGAAACTGCGGTCGATCAGCACTTCACGGAAACGCACACCCTGCGAGGCGAAGATGCGCATCAGCAGTTCATGCGGTCCGGTGAAGTGCGGCTCGGGGAAACTGTCGGTACCGAGGCCATCCTGGTTTGTCACCATCACCAGCTCGTAGCCGGCAGCGACAAAACGTTGCAGCGCTGCGATTACGCCGGGCAACAGGGCCAGCTTCTCGTAGCTGTCGATCTGCTGGTCGGCCGGCTCCTCGATCAGGCAACCGTCGCGGTCGACGAAAAGAATCTTGCGGCTCATGCGTAGTCACCCGATGCCGGTTTGCCGACAAAACCACGGCCGGCGATGGCCGCCATTTTCAACTCGCTCAGCACACGATCGTTTTCATCGGGCGTACCGATGGTGATGCGCAGCGCGTCGCCGAGATTCGGATAGCGGCGTACATCGCGCACCACGATGCCGGCGGCGAGCAGCTGTTGATATACCGCAGCCGCATCGTCGAAACGCACAGCCAGGAAATTGGCCTGCGACGGCAGCACCTCGCGCACACCGGGCAGTTGGCGCAACGCTTCCTGCATCCGCACCCGCTGATTGCGCACGATGGCGACGTGATTACGCGCATTCACCTGACCCCAGCCGGACAACGCGATCAGCGCAGCTTCCACGCACGGCAACGGCAGCGGATACGGCGGCATGATCCGCTTGAGCAGCGCGATCACCTCGGCATTCGCCAGCAAGGTTCCTATGCGCGCGCCAGCCAAGGCCCAAGCCTTCGACAAGGTGCGCAGTACGGCAAGATTGTCGTAGCGGTCGATCAGGTCGGCCACGCTGGCATCGCCAGCATCCGTGAATTCCACATAGGCTTCGTCCACCACCAACAAGGCGCGACCAGCCAGTGCTTGCGCGAGTTGTTCGACACTCGCACGCGGCACCAATTGGCCAGTGGGATTGTTCGGGGTGCAGATGAAGACCAGCTTCACCGCTGGCGTCACGGCAGCGAGTATCACGTCCACATCCAACGTGAAATCGGCCTTCAGCGCCACCTCGATCACGCCAGCATTCTGGATCCGTGCGCATACCGCGTACATGCCGAAGGTCGGCGGCTGAATCAGGATCGCGTCTTGGCCGGCGCGACAGAACGCACGCACCAGCAGGTCGATCGCCTCGTCGCTACCGCGACCCACCAGAAGCTGCTCGCGGCACACGCCGTAGAGCGCGGCCAGAGCGTCGACCAAAGCCGCTGGCTGCGGCTCGGGGTAGCGGTTGCAACCGAGGCCGTCGTCGCCTACCGGCGCCCATGCGGATTCATTCGCATTGAGGAACACCTGGCCGCCGCTGGCTTCCATGCGCGCCGAGGAATACGGCTGCATCGTGCGGATTTCCGGCCGTGCCAGATCGAGCACGCTCATGACTGTGCCTCCAGTGCTGCCAGCCGCAACGTCACAGCGCGACGGTGTGCCTCCAGCTGTTCAGCCGCTGCCAGCGTCGCCGTGCACGGGCCGATATTGCGCAAACCTTCTTCACTCACTTCCTGCACCGTAATCTGCTTCTGGTAGCTCGCCACTGATACGCCGCTGTAGCTGCGCGCATAACCGTAAGTCGGCAGCACATGATTGCTTCCGCTGCAATAGTCGCCCACCGATTCGGGCGTCCATTGACCGAGGAAGATCGAGCCGGCGCTGTCGATACCATCCAGCAAGGCGCGTGGCTCGGCCACCTGCAGGATCAGGTGTTCGGGCGCGTAGCGGTTGCTCACCGCGACCGCCTGGTTCAGCGACTCGACGGCGATCAAGCGACTCTGTACCAGCGCCCTCTGCGCGATATCTCCACGCGGCAGTTCGGCACACTGCCGATCGACCTCGATCGCCACTTTGTCCAGTAATGCCGCGGAAGGACTCAGCAGGATCACCTGCGAATCCGGCCCATGCTCGGCCTGTGACAGCAGATCGGCAGCGACGAAGGCCGGATTGGCCTCTGCATCGGCAATCACCAGCACCTCGGACGGACCCGCCGGCATGTCGATCGCCGCGCCGTCCGGATCGGCGGAAACTTGCAGCTTCGCCTCGGTAACCCAGGCGTTGCCGGGGCCGAACAACTTGTCGCACTTCGGTACGCTAGCCGTGCCATAAGCCATCGCCGCGATCGCCTGTGCACCGCCGAGCTTGAATACCTTGTGCACGCCGGTGACGCGCGCGGCATACAGCACCGCCTCGTCGCAGGATCCGTCGGCGCGTGCCGGCGAACACAGCACCACCTGACGGCAACCGGCGATCTGCGCCGGGATGCCGAGCATCAACGCGGTCGACGGCAGCGGCGCCGTGCCCGCCGGCACGTACAGGCCAACCCGGCTGATCGGACGCAGGATCCGTTCCACCCGTACACCAGGCGCGGTATCCACACCCACGGGCTGCGGCGCAGCGGCACGGTGGAACAGTTCGATGCGTGCGGCCGCTTCGTGGATCGCAGCTTTCAGGGCCGGATCGAGCGAGGCTTCGGCTGCAGCGAATTCGGCCTCGTCCACTTCGATCGCATCCAGCGTGCAACGGTCGTATTTCGCACTGAGTTCCCGCAATGCGGTATCACCACGTTCGCGCACGGCGGCGACGATCTGCTCGACACCGCGCCGCAGCTCATCGGCACGCGATTGTGCGGGGCGCGCCAATGCCTCGCCTCGCGCAGTCTCGTCCAATGCATTCCAGTCGATACGGTTCATGCGAGCCTGCTCATGCCAGCATCTTCTCCACCGGCAGCACGTACATCTCGCGCGCGCCGGCCTTCTTGATCTCTTCCAGCTGCCGCCAGCTCACCTCGCCAGCGCACAGCGCCTGCAACATCAGCTGATCCGGCTGACCGGCTACCGACAGCAAGGTTGGCTGTGGCCCACCCGGCAGCAGGCGGGTGACTGCCTCCAGCGTGTGGCGCGAGGTCTGCAGCAGCAGCAGACGTGACTCGCGCACCTGGATCACGCCATCCAGCCGCTTCAGCAGCAGCTCCAGCATGTCACCGCGCTCATCGACGGGCAGCGTCAACGGACCCGCCAGCACCGCCTCACTTTCCAGCAGTACCTCGGCCTCGCGCAGCTGGTTCGCGACCAGGGTGCCGCCGCTCTGCACCAGGTCGCAGATCGCGTCCGCAGTGCCCAGCTTCGGCGCAATCTCGACCGAGCCTGCCAGTATCACCACGCCGGCATTCACGGCATGCGTGCGCAGCCATTCGCCGAGCAGGCCGGGATACGAGGTGGCGATACGCCGGCCTTCCAGCTGCTGCGGCGCGTGATAATCCAGCTCCTGTGGCACCGCGATCGACAGCCGGCAACGACCGAAACCGAGCGGCCGCAGTTCGCTGAGTGGTGCGAGCTCGTGGCCGGCGGTGAGCTGGAATTCGCTGAGCACATTGCGTCCGACGATACCGAGGTCGCATACGCCCTGTGCGATCAACCCGGGGATGTCGTCGTCGCGCACGAGCAGCAGGTCGACCGGCTCGCCTTCGCCGAAACAGAACAGCTTGTCGCGACTCTGCCGGAAAGTGAGTCCGCAACGGGTGAGCAGTTCCAGCGCAGGCTCGGTGAGCCGGCCGGATTTCTGCATCGCAATACGCAAACGGTCACGCGTCTTCATGCCTTCGCCTTCTTCGCCGCCAGCGATTGCCGCCGCGCCGCACGTGCTGCCGCGGCCAGATAGCCGCCATTGCCCTGGTTGAGATAGCGCGCCACCCGCCCGATGGTGGTGATGCTGACCGCGGTGCGCTCGTGGATCTCCCGGTAGGCGATGCCTTCCAGCAGATACGGCACCACCCGCCAGCGATCCACCAGCACCTCCAGCTCGGCCGGCGTGCACAGGTCACCGAGGAAGGCGCCCATCTCGCTGGCGTTCTTCATCGACAGCAGCGCCTCGCACAGACTCAGCTTGGCTGACTCAACAGGGGTTTCAGGATCAAGCGATCGACGCTTCATAATGTACTAATGCATTAATACAGTGGATCGCATCATACACAGCATGCGGCAGCGCGGCAAACCCGCTAGCGGCGTGTGTCAACCGACATTCAGATTCCGGCGGTGAGAACAGCGGCTTTTCGCGTCGACTCGATGCGCGGTGCAAGACGTCGGCTACTTGCCCATCTGCGCCACAGCAACTTGCTTGACCTTGTCTGTGACTTTGAACTACCTTTATCAAATATGATAAAGGTATCGCACTCCTTGACTAAAAAGACTGCCGTTGATGTCTTGCTACACCCGATACGCCTGAGGATCGTGCGTGCGTTTGTAGGAGGAACGGAGCTCACTGCTCGCGACTTGGCGCAAAGGCTTGACGATGTCCCACAAGCGACGCTTTACCGACACGTGAAGCGATTGGCCGAAGCCGGCACTTTGATCGTCACTTCGGAAACACCCGTACGCGGTGCCCTTGAGCGCACTTACCGACTCGATCCCAACACCGGAAAGGTGGCTCCGGAAGACATCGGAACCATCGACCCAGAAACGCATCTGAAATATTTCTCGATCTTTCTCGCGTCGCTACTTGAGGACTTTGGCCGCTACATGCGTGCCGATGACGTCGACGTGGTGCGTGATGACGTCCACTACTTGCAGGTGACTTTTAACGCGGGATCGAAGGAATTCGCGGGTTTTATGAAAGAGCTAGAGGCACTCATTCAGCAGTTTGCAAAACGTGGCCCCACCAAGAATCAAGTGCAACGAACAGTATCCATCGTCACTCTCCCGGAACGGCCCATGAGGGCAAAGTAACGGCCGCGATCGCCAATTTTTGATTCCGGGAAAGGGGAAAAGCATACCCAGCCACTCTTACCGGCATTTGAACGGCGGTTTCGTAGCTGACCAGGCTCCAGTTGGTGGCGTGTAACACGAGATGCAAAGACGGATCCAAGGATCCGTACATTCAATGGTTAACCCTCCGGATAGGGATATATCTAATGCCGCAGCTTCTATATCTCGGTCTTTTCGTGGCGCTTTTCGGGTCACCACTTTTGTTGATGTTTTTCAGGTGGCTGCGTTTCGATCAATTTTCACCGGTTCCGCGCCTCACCCTTTGGGTGGCTGCTGTAGGTGTGCTCGTCATCGCTGCTGCAAACATTGAGGCTTGGCATGTGGATTTCGGCCTGGAACGGCTCACATGGCAAAGTCTGGGGCTGGCCATTCTTGCCGCTGCGATCCTGTTTGTTGTGCTCAGCGCCTATGTCTCCTTGCGAGGCAAATTTGCTGCCGCTTCGCCGAATCAGCTCGAACTGCAGAAAAGTCTTTTGCGCCTGCCGTTCGGCCATAGGTGCTTCGTGGTGATGACGGCGGCTGTTACTGAAGAGGTGCTGTATCGCGGCTACGCAATCGGTGTAGGTCAACATCTGCTCGGTAGCATCTGGTTGGCGTGCGTTCTCTCTGTCGTTGCGTTCACGCTTGGTCATTTGCGCTTGGGGCTTGCTCACCTCGTCCCGGTTTTTATGTGCGCACTTGTTATTACGCTCCTCTTTACGTTCACCCAAAATCTCTGGGTCTGCATCATCGTGCATGCAATTCTTGATGGCGCCGGGGTTCTTGTTATGCCAGTCCTCGCAAAACGCAGGCAAACGGCACAGAGCACTGGCTAACCCTCGATAAGCGGACCATCCTGACCGGCAGCTCCGGGGTGACAAGCGACCCTAGGTCGGGTGGTCAGTTGGTTGGCGATCCCAGTCGAGTTGAGTGGCGATCTTGGTCGACTGTGCTGGCAACAACACGCAGCGGATCGACAGGACGGGCCGCGCTGTTCGCTGCGTCCACAGACATCACTGCAATACAGGCGCGCATGATCAGGTGATCCATGCGACTGATCCATGCGGCCCGGACGAATCCATATCCCTGAAAACAAAAACCCCCGCCGTGGCGGGGGTCTTGTCTGCCCAGCGAGACTCAGCTCAGGCGGATTTCTTTTTCGGCGCAGCCTTCTTGGCGGCGGCCGGCTTGGTCACGGTCGGCTTGGCGCCAACGACGGCCGGCAGCGTGCCGTGCGCGCGGGTATTGCCATAGCTGCCGCGGTAGGTCTTGCCGCGACGAGTCTTGCGATCGCCCTTGCCCATGGGAACTCCTTGATTCGTTAGATGAATGATCGAGCATCATAGCAGGTTGGCCCGATGCACCATAGTCAGGGATGACCATGCCCCGTACAGTTCTGCGGCTGGTCCAGGCACTCGCCCGGGTCGATCTGCACGGTCACGTGCTGAATGCCGAAATTCTCCAGCAACATCCGCTTGATCGCCCGCAAGGCTTGCGCGCTGTCGGCAGGTTCTTGCAGCTCGGCATGCAGGGTCGCCATGCGCGAGCCCGAGGCCAGCTGCCATACATGCAGATGATGGACATTCCGGATCGATGGGTCGGCGCCACGTAGCGACACCTCCACCGCTGCGCTGTCCATGCCGTCAGGCACACCTTCCAGCAGAATGTGTGCAGACATCCGCAACAGCCGCCACGCACTGTTGAGGATCAAAAGCCCCACCAGCAACGACAACACAGGATCGGCCCACAGCCAGCCAAACCAGCGGATTGCCAGCGCGGCGAGAACTGCCGCCACCGAGCCGAGCAGGTCGCCCAGTACATGCAGGCTTGCCCCAGCCAGATTGACGTCGTCATGTGCATGCCCGTGCAACATGCGCAGCACCAGCACGTTCACCAGCAAGCCGATGATCGCCACCACAAACATCACGCCGGACAGGATTTCCCCGGGATGCAGCAACCGGGTAACTGCTTCGTAGATGATCCAGCCGACCAGCACGAACTGGCTCAGCGCATTGACGAAACCGATCAGCACTTCCATCCGGCCATAGCCGTAACTGCGTCGCGCATCGGCAGGCCGGGTCGCCATCCAGGCGCCGACAAACGCCAGCAGCAGCGCCAACGCATCGACCATCATGTGGCCGGCATCGGCAATCAGCGCCAGCGAACCGGACCATGCTCCGCCGACCACCTCGGCCACCATCATCAAGGTGGTCAGGACAAATGCGAACAGCAGCTTGCGGCTACGACCGTCGCCTGAATCCGCATGCTCGTGCACATGCGGGTGGTCATGGGAATGGGTATGGCTATGCGACATGCTCATCCGCGCATGCTAGAAACGGCAGCTGCCGTTACACAATCACGATGCATCGGCATGCGCGACTCAGTGCGCACACTGCGGCCCATGCACATGGGCATGGCCGTGGCGACGATCGTTGTGCAGATTGACGAAATGCGCTGAAGCCACCAACAGACCACCACACGTCACCAGCACGCTGTGCAGGATGATCGAGTAGTGCTCGGCGTAGGTGACGCCGAGCAGCAGCAGGGCGAGCCCCGGCACGGCCAACAGCAGCGGCAGCGAAACTTGATGCCGGCGATAGCCGCGGACCATGGCAAACAGGGCCAACGTGCAAGCGAACAAGACAAAGCCGCGCTCGAAACGATGATCGGCGAGGAATTCAAGACCAACAAAAGGCAACAACGCCAGCACGAATGGCAGCAGCGCACAGTGGATCGCGCACAGGAACGAGGCCGTCGCACCAACGCGATCGGCCACGCGCCACCAGCGGGATTTGCTCGCCTGTTCGGAGTCCATCGACCTATTCTGGCATCGCCAAGTGTGGCGATTTGTGAATTCCAGTGGTTGAAATGTTACTTTATAACACTTCAAAATGCCATACCCGCTAGCCCGCACTCCACGGGAGCCGCCCCGTGCGGGGCAACGCCATCTGTGCCGATCTCGCGCATGCGTTGCCACACGCCGGATCACACGCGCCATGCATACTCGAACGAACAGATTCAGGCCTTGCGGCAATTCTTGCAGGTGCCGTGCACTTCCAGCGTCTGCGCCTGCGGCCGGAAGCCAAGCGCCGCGGCCTGTGCCTCGATCAGCTCAGCCACCCGCTCATCGCAAACCTCCTCTGCACTGGAACAGGTATCGCAGATCAGGAACGGCACCTGATGCGCCTCGGCTGGATGGTGGCAGGAGACGAAGGCGTTGATCGATTCCAGCTTGTGGATGAAGCCGTTCTCCAGCAGGAAATCGAGTGCGCGATAGACCGTGGGCGGTGCCGCATTGCCATGCTTTTCGCGCAGCAGATCGAGCAGGTCGTAGGCTTTGATCGGCTTGTGCACGGCAGCGATCAGCTCCAGTACTTCCTTGCGCAAGGGCGTGAGCCGAAGGCCGCGCTCCTCGCTGGCATGCTCCACTGCGCGCACGAAACCCTTCGCATCGTGATGATGCGGGTGATGCGGGTGCGTGTGGTGGGCAGTGTCGTGGCTCAAGGGTTTCACCTCTGGATGAATCATACACTGGCACCACCACACAGCCTGGCGAAACTCACCGTCGCAACGGTGGCGGCTGCGCAGGCGGCTTGGGCCGGGGCTTGGCGAGGATCACGATCCAGCCGATCGGCCCCAGCACGAGCGCCCAGACGATGCCTTCCGCCGTTCGGCCGCGCCACCAGCCAAGCAGTGCGCCGACAGCGATGAACAGCAGGTTCCACCAGAACATGGCGGCCCACGGCAGCATATTCAACAGATTGACGAAGATCTGCCAGAACGCGCCGGGTGCGTCGGGATCGACGCCCTGGGAGGCTCTGGCGAGCAGTTCATCCATGTCGAAGCAGATTCGTCATCGACATGGCGACAGGATCAACCCTGCGCCAGGGCGATCGCAGCGTCGATGCGCTTGAGCGCCTCGCTGCGACCGGCCAGATAGATCGTGTATTCGATCGAGGGCGACACCTGGGTGCCGGTCATCGCCACGCGCAGCGGCTGGGCGATCTTGCCCATGCCCAACTCCAGCCTGGCGGCAACCTGCTCGATCACCTGATGGATCGGCTCGGGCTTCCACTCGCAATCGGCCAGCAACGACTTCGCCGCATTGAGCACGGCCACCGCACTGTCGTTCTTCAGATGCTTGCCGACCGCCTTGTCGTCCCATTCCGTGATCGGGCCGTACCAGATCTTCGCGCGCTCGGCCATTTCCTTCAGTGTGTGTACGCGATCGCGCAACGCCACGATCACGTCGACCGGCGCCGGGCCATGCGCGGTGTCGATGCCGGCCTGTGCCAGATGCCAGGTGAACTCCGCCACCAGTGTCTTCGGCTCGTCGGTCTTCAGATAGTGCTGGTTGAGCCAGGCCAGCTTCTCGGTATCGAAGCGTGAGGCAGCCTTGTTGACGTCACTGATGTCGAACAGCGCGATCATCTGCTCGCGCGAGAAGATCTCCTGATCGCCGTGCGACCAGCCCAGCCGCACCAGATAGTTCAGCAGCGCGTGCGGCACGAAACCGTCGGCACGGTAATCCATCACGCTGACCGCGCTGGTGCGCTTGGACAGCTTCTTGCCTTCCTTGTCGAGGATCATCGGCAGATGCGCGAACTCCGGCACCTTGGCACCCAGCGCGTGATAGATGTTGATCTGGCGCGGCGTGTTGTTGACGTGGTCGTCGCCGCGGATCACCTCGGTGATGCCCATGTCGATGTCGTCGACCACCACCGCGAAGTTGTAGGTCGGCCAGCCGTCGGAGCGGAAGATCACCAGGTCGTCCAGCTCGGTGTTCGCCCACTCGATCCGGCCCTTCACCTTGTCGTCGAACACCACCGAGCCTTCACTCGGATTGCGGAAGCGAATCACCCTATTGGGATCGTCGCGCAAGGGTTCATGGCGATCACGGTAGTAGCCGTTGTAACGGGGCTTCTCGCCCTTCGCCATCGCAGCCTCGCGCATCGCCTCGATCTCGTCCTTGCTCTCATAGGCGTAATACGCCTTGCCGGCAGCAACCAGCTCGTCGGCCACCTGCTTGTACCGCTCCAGCCGCTGAGTCTGGTAGAACGGACCTTCGTCGGCATCGAGATCGAGCCAGTGCATCGCGTCGATGATGGCTTTCACTGCCTCGTCGGTCGAACGCTCGCGGTCGGTATCCTCGATGCGCAGGATGAACTCGCCGCCGCGACGACGCGATTCCAGCCAGCAATAAAGCGCGGTACGGGCACCGCCGATATGCAGGAAACCGGTGGGGCTGGGGGCGAAGCGGGTGCGGACAGTCATGGGAACTCAAAGGATGCGAAGCGAAGTGATGGATTTTAGCCGATACCGGAGCACAAACCGTTGCCCGCGTAAGCATGCGCGACGAAGCGTGCCCATCACGGCACTCGCCATGCTCATGCTGGGCGTTACCCTGCCTGCACTGGCCGACAACCCGGGCTACGACCGCCCTGGCTATGGCTTCACTCCCGTGGTGCTCGGCGCCGGTGACATCACCGTCGAACAGGGATTGCCGGACTGGAGCCGTAATCGGCAGGATGACCTCACCAGTTCGCAATACAGCGCCGACAGCCTGCTGCGTATCGGCATCGGCGGTCCCCTGGAATTGCAGCTGGGCAGCTCGCCATGGAATTCACTGCAACAGAACGGCTCAATCCGCGATAACAGCCAAGGGCATGGCGACTCGATACTCGGACTGAAACTGGCACTGCCCTCCTCCAGCCAGGCCTTCAGCTGGGGCCTGCTGGGCAGCGTGGAATTCACCGACGGCGCGAAGGCATTCCGCAGCGCCCAGCGCCAATACCTGCTCGGCGCCCAGTTCAACCTGCAGGCAGACGAGCGCAACTCGCTGGGCCTGTATCTGCAGGATGCGCGCAGCGGTGGCGCGGACAGCACCACCGCTGCGGTCAGCGACAACTACGCAATAAGCAAGACACTGACGCTGTATGCCGAAACCGCATGGCTGCACGCGCCGGATCAAGGCAGCGGCACGGTGGCTGGTGCCGGCCTGGCATGGATGATCACGCCACGCGTGCAGTTCGACGCCGGCTTCGATCGGCGACTGGGCGGGGCAGCGCCCGAATGGCAGACCAATCTCGGTGTCTCGATCTACTTCGGGCACTGAGCGCAGCTGGCAAGCCGATGGCGCCTGAAGCTCACTTGACGTGAATGGTGATCTTCTTCGACACCAGCGGCGGATCGAACGGGATGTGGTTCTGGTCGCCAAGTTCCAGCTGCAACGTATGCGTGCCGGGTTTCAGCTTCAGCATGGTCTCGGTCTGGCCACCACCGAAGTGGAGATGGTTATCGTCCTTCGGAATCGGCAGACCAGCGGGCGGCAGCTCCTTTACGTCGACCAGCAGATGATGGTGGCCGGTTTGTTCCCTGGCGACACCTGCCGGCGCCACGCCCATGCCTTTGAGGCCGAAACGGACGGTGAACTCCTGACCGACAGTCGCGCCATCGCTGGGCGAGATGATGTAGACCGCGGCGTCGACGGGAGCCTTGGTGACCGGCAACGCCGGCGCATCGGCAGCCATCACCGTGCCGACCAGTCCACCCAGGGCAAGCGCAAGCAGGATGCATTTCATCGGTGATCTCCTCACTGGCAGAAAGACCCAGTGTAGGCGTGTCGACCTGGACAGGACACTCCTGGGTGGATGACGTCGTCACCGTGGCGTCATGCACCCGCCACACCGCCGAAACGCCGGCGGTCGATGCTATGCCAAGCCAGCACAGGTATTGTCATGCGCATCGGCATTGTCAGCGAAACGTATCCACCCGAAGTCAACGGTGTCGCACTGACCGTGCACAGTCTGGCCGCCGGGCTCGCCGCCCGCGGCCACCACGTGGATCTGATCCGTCCACGTCAGCCGAAACCCCACCCCGATGAACCCGGGATCCACGTACTCGATGTGCGCGGCAGCGCCCTGCCCCGTTACCCGGGACTGCGCTTTGGGCTGCCCGCCGGCCGCACACTGCGCCGGCACTGGCAGCAGCAGCGCCCGGATGCGATCTACGTCGCTACCGAAGGCCCGCTCGGCTGGTCGGCCGTACGCGCAGCAGCGCGACTGGGCATTCCGATCAGCAGCGGCTTTCATACCCGCTTCGACAGCTACGCCGACCACTATGGCCTGGGCCTGCTCACGCCGGTGGTGCGCGGCTACCTTCGCCGCTTTCACCGGCGCGCCGCCGCGACCCTGGTGCCCACTGACGCACTCGCACAGGAGCTGCACACCATGGGTATCTCCAACGCCCGCCTGCTGCGCCGGGCTGTAGACACGCAACTGTTCCACCCCAACCGGCGCGATGACAACCTGCGCGACGCCTGGGGCGCCGATGCCAGCACGCCGGTGGTGCTGTACGTGGGGCGTATCGCGCCGGAAAAGAATCTCGAGCTGGCCGTGCAGGCCTTTCGCGCCATCCAGCAACACATGCCACGCGCCCGTTATGTGTGGATCGGCGATGGCCCGGCACGCGCCGCGCTGGAAGCAGCCCATCCGGACTTCATCTTTGCCGGCGTGCAGCGTGGGGAAGCACTGGCACGACATGTCGCCAGCGCAGACCTGTTCCCGTTTCCCAGCCTCAGCGAAACCTTCGGCAATGTGATTCTCGAGGCATTGGCCGCCGGCCTGCCCGTGGTGGCCTATGCCGAAGGTGCAGCACGCGAACATCTGACTGACGGTGTCAACGGTTATTGCGTCGAGTCGGGCAACGCAGCGGCCTTCATCAACGCGGCAACCCGGCTGGCCAGCAATCCGGGCCTGATCCGGCACATGGGTCGCGCCGCGCATGCCGGCGTGGCCGGACTTTCACCGGATGCAGTGATCCGCGATTTCGAAACCCTCTTGCGCGAGATGGCCGAGGAGAACCTGCATGAACACATTGCCGCCGCTGCACACGCCTGAGTTGTCGCTCGGATCAACACGTTTTGCGCTGGATCGCCGCGTCTGCGTGGCAGCCAATCGCTGGGGCGCACGACGCGCCGTGGGCCTGTTCTTCGGTGCCATCAGCCGGCTCGGCGACGGCATGTTCTGGTATGCACTGATGGCCGTGCTGGCCGTGGTCGGTGGCCAGCGAGGACTCGCCGCCGCCGCGCACATGGCAGCCACCGGACTGACTGCGTTATTGCTGTATCGCCTGCTGAAACGCTGGACGCGCCGGCCGCGACCTTACCGCGTCTGCCCGGGCGTGATCGCCCATGTGCCAGCACTGGATGAATTCAGCTTTCCATCGGGGCATACCTTGCAGGCGGTGAGCTTCAGCATCGTCGCACTGGCCTGGTATCCGCACCTCGCACCGCTGCTGCTCGGTTTTACTGCGCTGGTTGCTGCTTCGCGCGTGATCCTTGGCCTGCACTATCCCAGCGACGTGCTCGCGGCAATCCTCATCGGCAGCGGGCTGGGCGCTTCGTCGCTGTGGCTGTTGTCGCTGGCAACGAAACTGGCCTGAACTTGCACCACCACTGAGCAGCATTTGCGCACGCTGTCACAAGCGCCTTTGTGGTCAGACAGATAGCGTACTTGTCCACAGGCTTTACCGGTCACGCTCCACAATCGCTGTGGATTACTGCGCATCGAACTGGCTGGCACTGCGCAAAATGTCAGCATGCCGTGCCAAGTGCCTGTCGACAAAAGGGCTGAGCAAGGTTGTCCACAGGCTTTCATGACGGGCATGCACAGTTGCTGTGGAAAACTGTGCCGCCGGATACGACGCTCCCCATGCGTCACTCGTCGTTGTTGCGTTACACGCCTGTGCAATTCCTGACCAGTGCGTAGCAAGTGCCTGATCGACAAGCGGCAGATGTGTTTTGTCCACAGGCTTTACCTGCAGGCTTCCACATTGGCTGTGGAAAACCCATGCACAGAAAACCGGGACGCGAAAACGACGATGCCGCCTGACGGCGGCATCGCTATGCACAACGGCACATCATCAGGCCGCGCGCGGCGCCTTCATCAGAATGCCGAGCAGGTCGGCCAGCTTGTCGCGCATCTCGCGGCGGTCGACGATCAGATCGATCGCCCCGTGCTCGACCAGGAACTCCGAACGCTGGAAGCCTTCCGGCAAGGTTTCGCGCACGGTCTGCTCGATCACACGCGGACCGGCAAAACCGATCAGCGCCTTCGGCTCGCCGATGTTGATGTCGCCGAGCATCGCCAGACTGGCCGACACGCCGCCGGTGGTCGGATTGGTCAGCACGCTGATGTACGGCACGCCGGCATCGCGCAGGCGCGCCAGCGCAGCCGAGGTCTTGGCCATCTGCATCAGCGAGAACAGTGCTTCCTGCATGCGCGCACCGCCGGTGGCAGAGAAGCACACCAGTGCGCTCTTGTCGGCCAGTGCGCGTTCGGCGGCACGCGCGAATTTCTCGCCGACCACCGAACCCATCGAACCGCCCATGTAGGCGAACTCGAACGCCACCGCCATCAGCGGACGACCCTTGAGCTTGCCGCTCATCGCCAGCAGCGCATCCTTCTCGCCGAGCTTTTTCTGCGTGGCGACGATGCGGTCGCGATACTTCTTGGAGTCGCGGAATTTCAGCGGATCGGTAGGCTCCAGGCTGGCCCACAGCTCCTGCGCGGAACCTTCATCGAGCAAGGTATCCAGTCGCATGCGCGCACTGATGTAGTGATGATGGCCGCATTTCGGGCACACCATCAGGTTGCGTTCGAGTTCCGGCCGGTACAGCACGGTGCCGCAACCGCCGCACTTCTCCCACACGCCTTCGGGTACCGAACCCTTGCCGCCGTTCGTACCCTGCGGGCGGGTGCGCGGGTTCATGATTTTCTGCAGCCAATTCATCGCATCACCCTACCATTCTTGAGCGCACCACCCGCAGGTGGCACGCCTTCTCAATGCGCATCGAGCGCAGTGCGGATCGGCGCGAGAAACTCGCAAACCCGCACGGTTATCTCTTCGGCATCCTTCGCCTCGGCCAGCCGCTCGACCAGCGCACTGCCGATCACCACGGCATCGGCAAAACCGGCAATCGCCACCGCACTCGCCGCATCGCGGATGCCAAAGCCTACCGCTACCGGTGCCTTCGCGTGGGCGCGGATATCCGCCACGCGCGCGGCGATATCGCCGGTACTCAAGTGTGCCGCACCAGTGATGCCGGCAAACGAGACATAGTACAGGAAACCCTCGGCCAACTCGCACAGCTGCAACATACGCGCGGGTGCGGTAGTCGGTGCAGCAAGCAATATCTGCTGCAGGCCGGCGTCGCGCAGCGGCTGCAACACGGCCGATTCTTCCAGCGGGCAATCCACCAGCAGCACGCCATCGACACCTGCCTGTACGGCTTCCTGTGCGAAGCGCGCATAGCCGTGGATCTCGACCGGATTCAGGTAGCCCATCAGCACGATCGGTGTGTCCGTATCACGCTGGCGGAACGCGGTGACCCAGCCCAGCACTTCGTTGAGGCCAACACCCTTTGCGATCGCCCGTTCGCTGGCGTGCTGGATCACCGGGCCATCCGCCATCGGGTCGGAAAACGGCACACCCAACTCGATCAGGTCGGCACCGGCATCGACCAGAGCATGCATCAACGCCACCATGTGCTCGGGTGACGGATCGCCCGCGGTGACGAACGGAATCAGGCCGGTGCGATGGGCGGCTTTCAAGGCGGCGAAACGACGGTCGATGCGGCTCATACCTCGACTCCTTCGCGCGCGGCGATCGTATGCACGTCCTTGTCGCCACGGCCGGAGAGATTGCACAACACGATGCCGTCCTTCGGATACTCGCGCGCCAGCTTGATCGCCTGCGCCACCGCGTGGCTGGATTCCAGCGCAGCCAGAATGCCTTCGGTACGCGCCAGCAAGTGGAACGCTTCCATCGCCTCGTCGTCGGTCACTCCGACGTAGTCGGCGCGACCGGCATCCTTGAGGAAAGCATGCTCGGGACCGACGCCGGGATAATCGAGTCCGGCCGAGATCGAATGCGTTTCGGTGATCTGGCCGTTGTCGTCGCACAGCACATAGGTGCGGTTGCCGTGTAGTACACCGGGCCTGCCAGCAGCCAGCGACGCGGCGTGATGTCCCGTCGCGATGCCCTCGCCGGCCGCCTCGGCGCCAACCATGCGCACATCCGCGTCGTTGAGGAACGCGTGGAACAGGCCGATCGCATTGGAGCCGCCGCCGACGCAGGCGGTCAGCACGTCCGGCAAGCGGCCGTACTGCTCCAGCATCTGCGCACGTGCCTCGCGGCCGACGATCGCGTTGAAGTCGCGTACCATCAGCGGATACGGATGCGGGCCGGCTACGGTGCCGATGATGTAGAAGGTGTCGGCGACGTTGGTGACCCAGTCGCGCATCGCCTCGTTCAGCGCATCCTTCAGCGTCTTCGAGCCAGACGTCACCGGCACGACTTCCGCGCCGAGCAGCTTCATGCGGTAGACGTTGATCTTCTGCCGCTCGATATCGACCGCGCCCATGTAGACCACGCACTTCAGGCCGAGTCGCGCGGCCACCGTGGCGCTGGCCACGCCGTGCTGGCCGGCACCGGTCTCGGCGATGATGCGCGGCTTCCCCATGCGCTTGGCAACCAGTGCCTGGCCCACGGTGTTGTTGATCTTGTGCGCACCGGTGTGGTTCAGATCCTCGCGCTTGAACAGGATGCGCGCACCGCCGACGTGCTGCGACAGCCGCTCGGCGTGATAGATCGGGCTGGGCCGGCCGACGTAATGCTTCAAGTCACGATCGAGCTCGGCGATGAATTCCGGATCATCGCGCAGGCGCAGATACGCTTCGGTCAGTTCGGCCAGCGGCGCCATCAGCGTCTCGGCCACATACATGCCGCCGTAGTTGCCGAAGCGTCCGTGCGCATCGGGCCAGGCGTGGAAATCGTCGATCGTGGGCATTACCGTCACTCGTCTCGGGGAAACCGCCGCCGCGCCCGCGCGCTGCGGCAAGGCGCCCACCGTAGCGCAGTGGGGTGCCTGGCAAAAGCGATAAGATCACCGCGACCTGTCAGAAAAACTCACAGATACCATGTCCCGCGAACTGCCTTCGCTGAATGCCATGCGTGCCTTCGAGGCCACAGCCCGTCTGGAAAGCGTGAGCCATGCCGCTGCCGAACTGCATGTAACCCACGGCGCGGTCAGCCGGCAAATCCGTGCGCTGGAAACCGAGCTGGGCGTACCACTGTTCGGCCGCGAAGGACGTGGGCTGACGCTGACTCCTGCGGGCCGCCAGTTGCGCGATGGCGCCGCCAGTGCCTTCGCGCAACTGCGCCAGACCTGCGACAAGCTGCGCCGCGAGACGAGCCAGGCACCGCTCGTGCTCGGCTGTTCCGGCAGTGTGCTGGCACGCTGGGTGATTCCACGGCTGGAACGGCTGGGCCGCGACCTGCCCGACCTGAAACTGCATCTGTCTGCCGTCGAGGATCTACCCACGCCTGCCCTGCCCGGCCTGGACGCCGCCCTGCTGCTGGCCGAACCGCCGTGGCCGGCGACATGGCAGGCACATGTGCTGTCACCGGAGCGGATCGGCCCCGTGCTCAGCCCGCGCCATCCACGCTATGCCAGCCTGCGCAAGGCCAGTGCGAGCACGCTGTGCAAGGAAGCACTGCTGCATACGGCCTCGCGCCCACAAGCATGGCCGGCGTGGGCGCGTGCGCAGCGGATCGCCGCACGTCGGCTGCATTACGGGCAATCGTTCGAGCATCTCTACTATCTGCTGGAAGCGGCTGTGGCCGGCCTCGGCGTGGCGATCGCACCGCAGCCGCTGGTAGCCGACGACCTCGCCGCCGGCCGGCTGGTCGCGCCGTGGGGCTTCCGCACCACGCGGGCCAGCTGGGTGCTATGCGCACCAAGGCGTGCCAGCGATGTGCGTCTGGCCGCGCTGACGAACTGGCTGCAACGAGAACTGGCAGAGGCTTGAAGCCGCGCCGCGTCAGAGGTTCAGGCGCGCGCCCTGCTTCAACTGTTCCACCGTTTCAGGTGTCAACGGACCGAGCACGCCGCGGCGATGCTCGGGAATGTGCGCAATGGCCTCTTCGTCGCCAAACACATAGTGGTCCAGCAAATTCTTCCAGCCGGCCCGCTCAGCAGGCGGCAGCGTGCGGAAGGCGAGCAGGCAGTGGTACAGCGCAGCCCGTGCATGACCCGTGGTGAAACCCTCAACCTGCACAGGACTCCACCAGTAGTTCACCAGCGCGTTGAGCTGTCCGAGCGACTCGACGTTGTGCCACCACAGGGGCGGCATGTAGATCGCATCGCCCGGATGCAGCTCGGCCACCTGCGCGGTAGCCAGCGCCAGTCTCAGGCGCGGGTAACGCGGGTCGTCCGGCCGGTCCAGCCGGGCCATGCTGATCGCCGCGCCGGTGGGTGCGAAATCCAGCGGGCCAATGTAGAGATTGGGCAACTGTTCCGGCGGGAACAGTGTGAAGCGGCGCGAGCCGCATACCACGCAGGCGATGTTGTGCTGCGAGTCGAAATGCGTGGGCGTGGTGACTTGGTTGCCCATCCACAGCCGCGGTTCCACCTTCGGATCGAGAAAGGGCAACGCATGCTCCGCGAGGAATCCGGGCAGGCAATCGCGGATCGGCGCGCTCTGGATCACCATCCCCGGCGCGTTGTCGCGCCGGCTGTAACTGGCCAGCCGCTGCAGGCCGAGGGTCACCGGCACCTTGAAGTGCTGGTAGCTGAGGTCGCTCATGTCCGGCGCGTAGCCGATGATGCCATCGGCATCCGGCGCGATCATCAGCGTGCTCACGTCGGCACCGTTGTCCAGCTCAGCCAGTCGCTGCGCGAAGGCGGTATCCGACTGCCGCGCCAGCTTCACGATAGGCCAGTCGTTCACCAAACCGCGAATCACCAGCGGGCGGTCGCGGCCCAGCACGTCGTCGAGGCCAAACGGGCGATCGCCGCTGGCGTGGCATTCCTCGATGGCGGCGGGTGCGGGGATCGCATCGGAAAGTTCACTCATGATTGTTCTTCCGTCCTGTCCGCGGCACGCACGGCAGCCATAAAGCCCATCAGCCTGCTCGCATCCTTGATGCCTGGTGCCGATTCCACACCGCTGGCCACATCGACCGCCCACGGCCGCGCCATGCGGATCGCCGCGCCCACGTTGCCCGCATGCAGGCCGCCAGCAAGAATCAGCGGCTGCGCGAGGTCATGCGGCAGCAGAGACCAGTCGAACGCCTTGCCGCTGCCACCGGCCTCGCCTAGGCCGTGACCATCCAGCAGCAGCCCCACCGCGCCGGGGTGGGCGCGCAGCTGCGGCAAAGCCGCCGTGCCCTCGCCCATGGCGATGGCCTTGAGCCAAGGGCGGCGGAACTGCGCGCACCAGTCGTCGCGCTCGTCGCCGTGGAACTGCAGCAGGTCCGGCTGCACCGCCGCAATCACCTCCTCGACGAAGGCCGCCTCGTCGTCCATGAACAGTGCCACGCAGGCGACGAATGGCGGCAGTGTGCGACGGATCGTCTGCGCCTGCGTAATCGTCACCCGCCGTTTGCTGTTCCCGGTGAACACCACGCCGATAGCATCGGCGCCAAGCCTGGCCGCCAGCAGGGCGTCCTCGACGCGGGTCATGCCGCAGCACTTGATGCGTGTTCGTGTCATTCGCCGGCACCTGCGAGGCAGACTTCCATTGGCAAGCCCCAGTAAGTCTCATAGCGCGGACCGACAAAGGTCAGCCCGGTGGCCGGCGCGGTCGGCCCGGCCAGCTGGCGGTCGCAGCCCGCGAGCAATTCGGCCACCCATTCAACCGGCTGTTCACCGCGACCGATCGGCAGCAGCGAACCCACGATATTGCGCACCATGTGATGCAGGAAGGCATTCGCCTCGATCTCGACGAAGACCTGCTCGCCTTCGCGTCGCACGCTCACCGCCAGCACCGTGCGACGCGGATGCGTTGCCTGGCACGAAAGTGCGCGAAACGCGCTGAAGTCGTGCTCACCCAACAAAACCTGTGCCGCCTGATGCATGCGTTCGGCGTCCAGTGGCAGACGCTCCCAGGTGACGTAGCGCGCATCCAGCGCCGCGCGTACCGGTCGATTGAGTATCTGATAGCGATAGCGACGGCTGCGCGCGGCGTAGCGCGCATGGAAGCTTTCCAGCACCGGCTGCGCCCACAACACGGCCACGCTGGCGGGCAGATTGGAACACGTACCCAGAACCCAGCCGCGCATGTCACGCCCGGCTTCGCTGTCGAAATGCACTACCTGGCAACGGCCATGCACACCGGCATCGGTGCGCCCGGCGCAGCTGATTTCAACCGAGTGCGCAGCAACCTTCGACAGCGCCTGCTCCACCGCTCCCTGCACGCTGGCGTCGACTTTCAGGCGCTGCCAGCCGGAAAAGTCGGTGCCGTCGTATTCGATGCCGAGAGCAATACGCATGAGGTTGTGCAAGGGCCTGCTGAAGGCATTCAAGATTAGCAGCCCATCAACGAAATCGGGCCGGCAAAGCCGACCCGATTTCGTCATGTCAAGGCGCTTGCCGCAGTTCAGTGCAGACTATCGAGCAGACGCTTGGCGGTATCCCGCTGCATCTGGCTACCTTCCTTCATCACCTCGCTAAGCATCGCGCGGGCGCCATCGGCATCACCCATGTCCACATAGGCTCGCGCCAGATCGAGCTTGGTGTCGATCGGGTCATCGTTGAATTCACCCGGATCATTGCCGTGGTCGTCGGCATGATGCTGATGTGCGCTGTCCGATTCATCGAAGTGCCAGCTCGAAGTCGGTTCGGCATCGTGATGAGCTTCTGCTGCATGCGCATCCGACACCAGCGGTGCTATCACGGTGGCGTCATCCGGAGCAGCAGGCTTGTGTGCCGCAGCATCCGTGGCATTGGCCGGATGGGTCAGATCGAAATTGAAGCTGTATTCGCTGACCTTCTTCGGAGCCTGCGGGGGCAGCGGTGGCATCGACGACACCACCGTGGCTGCATCGTCATCGGCATGGTAATCGTCGATGTTGAAGGGACGATGTGCCTCGGTTTCCTCATGCATCGGCGGTTCGACGTGGTGGTCGAACAACGGATGGCCCGGTACCAGGTCTTCACCCATGTGCACCACGTCCTGCCACTCGTCCTGCTGCGGGTCGGTGATGTGTGCATGCATCGCCTCGGCCGCTGCCTCGAAATGCTCGACGTCGCGCCGCGAGTAGTACAGGGTGACCAGCTCCAGATGCAGGCCGATGTCGTCCGGATGCTCGGCCAGTTGGTCGAGCAGTTCTTCCTGATCGATATCGTCGCCACCGACCAGATCCTGACCCGCGGCCGGAGCCGTGCCGAAGCGGTCGGCCAGCGACGAGGCAGATTTCCCCGCCACTCCCGCCGTCGACTTGCGTTTGCGACCGAGCAGGGCCAGCAGGAGCAGCACCAGGATCGCGCCAGCACCAGCCGCCCAGGCCCAGGTCTGCATGTACCAAGGCTCCTCGACCGGCACAGGGCTCAGTGGAGCTACAGGCTTGATTGCCGGCTTGCTCGGGGCTGCTGTGGCAGCAACCGCTGTGGACGCCGTGGCTGGCGCACTGGAAGTGACAACCGCCGGAGCTGTCGTCGTCGCGGTCGATGCAGCGACAGGCGCTGCGTTCGCATTGCTTGCAGTGCTGGCCGATGCAACTTCAGGTTTGGCCTGTGAGGCAGCCGGCGCCACCGAGGCTGAAGCGACACTGGAGGTCACTGCAGGCTTGGCCACCGTCGCGGCATTCGCCAGCGCCGCAACAGGCTGGCCTGCCGCCTTGCGTGCAGCTGCCAGCTTGTTCTGCAATTCCGCGATCTCGGTGTCCTTGAGCGAAAGCAGGTGTTCGTTCTTGCCATTGATGTCCGTCAGATCCTTCAGACGGGTCTTCAGGTCGGCGCTCTGCTGCTGCAGGCTGGCCAGGCTCTCCTGGGTACGCAGCAGGTCCTGACGCAGGCCGGCGGCGGACTTGTCGCCCTTGCCCTCGGCACTGCCACCTTCGGCACCGGATCCGTTGATGTCCTTCGCCGGCACCAGTGCAAGATGGTCACCCGTGCCACTGGAAGCGTTGCTGGATGCACCGGAAGCCGACGCACGGGTCGCCGCATCGGCCACCACGCTGGGCTTGCCCGGTGTGCCGGCACGCCAGTCGCTGTTCTGGCGGCGCACCTCGGCAACTGCCGCGGCAATCGTCATGGCCTGCGCTTCCGCGGAAGTGGGCACGCGCAGAACCGCACCGGTTTTCAGCGCATTGATGTTGTCACGATAAAACGCATCCGGGTTGGCCTGTTTCAACGCCAGCATCATCTGCTGCACGTCGATACCGGACGGTGCCGTACTGCGGGCAATCGACGACAGCGTCTGGCCGCGCTCGACCGGGCCGTACTGACCGTTGCCTGCAGCAGCTGGTGTCTTGGCTGTCGCCACATGTGCCGGTTTCGAGGCCGCCGCTGCCGTGGTGGTGCTGGCGCGATTGTTGTGGGTTGGTGTTGTCTGCACTGGAGCGGCAGCTGGGGCAGCGGCCTGCGCACCCGGCGGGTCCAGCAGGATGGCGAACTCACGCACGCTCTTGCCGGCATGACCGTTCACCTCGATCAACAGGTCGAGATAGGGATCGTCCACGGCCACGCTGCTGGTGATGCGGATGACCGGATGGCCTGTACCGGCATCGGCAACACTGAAATGCAGCGGGACCGCAGTACGTCCGCCGGTAATACCGGCGCGGACGAAATCCTCGCTGGACGCGAGCTGGACGGTGAGGTTCTTCAGTTCACCCGGATTGGCCGGATGCAGGGGGATTTCAGCCAGCAGCGGCTGTCCCAGCGCCGATTTGACCTGGATCTGGCCGAAATCGACTGCCATCACCTGGCTGCTGCCCAGTGCCAATGCCATCAACATCGACAACTTCAACGAACGATTCATCGCGTGCTCCCCCGAACGATCCCTGGCACCATTTTTGGTATTACCGCGGTAACGGCTGCGGTCCAAACGAGTTGCCACTTTAGTTACATGCAGGCCAATCAACAATAGGTGGGGCGAATACTTGCGATGCATTGCTGCAGTGCGTTCTCACTGCCGCGACATCCTCAGTGCTGCGTGGCCGACGATTGGTCATGCAGCGCAGTCAGCTGTTTCCGGAGTTCGGCGAGTGTCTGATCCTGCTGTTTCAGGCGCTCACTGGCCTGTTTGCTGTCCGATTCCTGCCGGTCGACATCCTGCTCAAGACGCCTTACTTCAGCCTCATGCCGCTCCAGGCGTTGCCTTGCCTGCTGCAGCGACGCCGACGACGCCGGCACCGGCTTACTGCCATCAGCGGCCCAAACGGTCGCCGACAGCATAAAAACCATCACACCAAGGATTTTCAGGTAACGCATCGTCAGAGATAGTCCTCGATCAGCAGTTCGGCGATCTGCACGGCGTTCAGCGCCGCGCCCTTGCGGATATTGTCCGAGACGACCCACAGATCCAGCCCGCGTTCGTGCGAGATATCCTCGCGAATGCGCCCGACATACACCGCATCGTTGCCGGCCGCCTCGCCCACCGGAGTCGGATAACCGCCCGGCTTGCGCTCGTCCACCAGCACCACGCCCGGCGCCTGCCGCAGCAGTTCGCGGGCCTGTTCGGCGGTGATCTTGTCGCTGGTCTCGATATGCACTGCCTCGGAATGGCCATAGAACACCGGCACGCGCACCGCGGTCGGGTTCACCTGGATCGACTCGTCCTCCAGGATCTTGCGGGTTTCCCACACCAGCTTCATTTCTTCCTTGGTGTAGCCGTTCGGCTGGAAGTCGTCGATCTGCGGAATCACATTGAACGCGATCTGGGCGGGGAATTTCTTGCCCGGCTCCACGCTTTGGAAGTTCAGCAGCGCAGCGGTCTGCTTGCCGAGCTCCTCCATGCCGGTGCGACCGGCACCGGATACCGACTGGTAGGTGGCCACGTTGATCCGCTCGATCTGCACCGCGCGATGGATCGGCGCCAGCGCCACCAGCATCTGCATGGTCGAGCAGTTCGGGTTGGCGATGATGCCGCGGCGCGTGTAGTCGGCGATCGCGTGCGGGTTGACCTCGCTGATCACCAGCGGGATGTCGTCCTGGTAGCGAAACTCCGAGGTGTTGTCGATCACCACCGCGCCGGCCGCCGCCGCGCGCGGCGCATGCTCGCGGCTGACCGAACCGCCGGCCGAGAAGAAGGCGATGTCGATGCCGGCGAAATCGTAGGTGTCCAGCAATTGCACGGTGATTTCCTTGCCGCCGAACGTGACCTTGCTGCCGGCCGAACGCTCGCTGGCCAAGGGCACCAGTTCGCTGACCGGAAAATCGCGCTCGGCAAGGATTGCCAGCAGGGTCTCGCCGACCGCACCGGTGGCGCCGACCATGGCGACCTTGTAACTGCTCTTCTGACTCATGGGTGGGGTTCTTTGCTCAGGGGAATGGTCGGGCTGGCTCAAGCCAGCACGTTGGGATTGAGGATGGTGGGTGGTCGCCCGGCATGCGGGCCATGACCGAACAGCGCCAGGACATTGTCGACGGCGAGTGCGGTCATTGCGCGGCGCGTTTCCTGACTGGCGCTGGCGATATGCGGGCTGAGCACGACATTGTCCAGCTCGAGCAGACCCGGATGCACGGCCGGTTCGCGCTCGAACACGTCCAGCGCGGCTCCGGCGAGCCGCTTCTCGCGCAAGGCCGTCGCCAATGCCGCGTCATCCACGATGCCGCCACGCGCCACATTCACCAGCATCGCGGTCGGCTTCATCTGCGCCAGTTCGGGCGCACCGATCGCGTGCCGGGTCTGTGGCGTCAGCGGCAGTACCAGGATCAGGAAATCGGATTCACGCAGCAATTGCGACTTGTCCACATAGCGTGCGTTGCAGGCGCGCTCGTCCGCCTCCGACAGCGGCGAGCGGTTGTGATAGATCACCGGCATCCCGAAACCGACCGCACGCCGCGCAATCGCCTGGCCGATGCGTCCCATGCCGAGAATGCCCAGCGTGTGGCCACGGACGTCCGTGCCAAGCCATTGCCTGAACTCGGTGGCATGCCAGTGTCCGGCACGCAGCCAGCGCTCGGCGGCATTCATCCGGCGTGCCGCACCGAGCATCAACGCCCAGGCGTAGTCGGCCACACTCTCGTTGAGCACGTCGGCCGTGTTCGAAGCGGCAATGCCCGCCGCGCTGAGCGCGTCCAGATCGAGGTTGTCGTAACCGACGCCGAGGTTGGCAACGATGCGCAGCCTTGTCGCCTGGCCAATTTCTGCCGGACCGATGCGATCCTTCAGGCCGACAATCGCAGCATCCTGACCAGCCAGTCTTGCCGCCAGCTCCGAGGCACTGAACTTCCTTTCCTCCGCCTCGGCCGTCACCTCGAAATGCGGCTCAAGCCGGGCAATGATGCCGGGAAAGGTAGGACGCGAAATCCAGACGCGTGGCTTGTCGGTCATGAACGTGACTCCGGATACGGCATGTGTCGCGTCACGGGATGCGCGGCCCCACCACGCCCACGTCTGCGCACTGGGCACGATGACGCAGCGCGTGATCCATCAGCACCATGGCCATCATCGCCTCGGCGATGGGTGTGGCGCGGATGCCGACGCAGGGATCGTGGCGCCCCTTGGTCACCACCTCCACCGGCTCGCCGGCCAGGTTCACGCTGTGGCCGGGAATCAGGATGCTGGAAGTGGGCTTGAGCACGATCGAGGCAGTGACGGCCTGTCCCGTGCTGATGCCACCAAGGATGCCACCAGCATGATTGGACGTAAAGCCGTCCAAATACATCTCGTCCCGATGCTGGCTTCCACGCTGGCTGACCGCGGCGAAACCGTCACCGATCTCCACGCCCTTCACTGCGTTGATCGACATCAGCGCGCTGGCCAGGTCGCCGTCCAGCTTGCCGTAGATCGGCTCGCCCCAGCCCGGCGGCACGCCATCGGCGACCACGTTGACGCGCGCACCGACCGAATCACCGGATTTGCGCAGCGCATTGACATAGGCTTCAAGCGCCGGCACCTGCTCCGCGTCGGGCCAGAAGAACGGATTCTGCTCCACCGCATTCCAGTCGAATGCATCGGGCGTGACCTCGCCCATCTGCGCCAGATAGCCGCGCACATGCACGCCATGGCGTTCGGCCAGCCATTTCTTGGCGATCACCGCAGCAGCCACCCGCATGGTGGTTTCGCGTGCCGAGGAACGTCCGCCACCACGCGGGTCGCGGATACCGTATTTCTGCCAGTAGGTGTAATCGGCGTGCCCGGGACGGAAGGTCGACACGATGCCGCCGTAATCCTTGCTGCGCTGATCGGTATTGCGGATCAGCAACGCGATCGGCGTGCCGGTGGTCTGGCCTTCATAGACTCCCGAAAGGATTTCCACCTCGTCGGCCTCATGCCGCTGCGAGGTATAGCGGCTTCGACCCGTGGCTCGACGATCCAGATCCTGGCGAAATTCTTCGGTGCCGATCGGAAGCCCCGGTGGGCAACCGTCGATAACGCAGCCGATAGCCGGGCCGTGGCTTTCGCCAAAGGTGGTGACAGTGAAGAGCTTGCCGAAGGAGTTGCTGGACACGAGGATGGGACGCCCGAGGGAAACCCTCACAGCTTAACGCGATGGCGCCCCGATCGGGTCAGTCAGCCAACCGCGAAGCGCGCCATTCGCTGGACAGCAGCGCAAACACCACATCATCGACCCACTCGCCGTGCAGCCACAGGCTTTCACGGTGATGTGCCTCCTGCCGCATGCCCAGCCGGCGCAACATCGCCATGCTGGCGAGGTTGCGCGGATCGACCGAGGCGTGAATGCGATGCAGGCCGAGCTGACCGAATACCAGCTCGAACAAGGCACGCACGGCCTCGCTGGCATACCCGGACCCCTGATGATACGGCGCGATGCTGACCCCGAACTCAACCGAAGCCTCGGTCTGCTCCGGCAGATGCACACCCAAGTCGCCGATCAGCGTCCCGTCATCACAAAGACGGATGGCGCGCTGGAACCAGCCGCCCGCCCGATCCGGTGTCGCTGCCGTCTGGGCGTCGATGAACTCGCGCGCGGCAGCCAGATCGACTGGGCACCAGCCCTGGAAACGGGCAACCACAGGATTGGCACGATAGGCAAACAGCGCCTCGGCGTCATCCGGGCGCAGTGCATCGAGCCGCAGTCGCGCCGTGCTGAGCTTCATCCGCCAGGCTTAACCTGGACGGCGTACGGCGGCCGCCGCACGGATGGTCTCGGCATGCTCGACCAGATCGCGCCGCTCCAGCGCGAAGATGCCCATCTGACCGACCTTGAACTCGATCCATATGAAGGGCACCTGCGGCAGCAATGCAGCCAATGCGTGCTCACTCTCGCCCACCTCGACGATCAACAGGCCATCATCGGTGAGATGGTCGGCCGCCTCATCCAGCATGCGCAGGCACAGATCCAGACCATCGATACCCGAGGTGAGACCCAGCTTCGGTTCGTGCGTGTACTCACCCGGCAACGCGATGTACTCGTCCTCGGTGACATACGGCGGATTGGAGACAATCAGGTCGTACCTACGCCCCTTCACGCCGGCGAACAGATCCGACTGGATCGCTTCAACCCGACCCTCGACATGCTGGAACACGATGTTCTCGCGCGCCAGCGACAACGCCTCGTCGCTGATGTCCACGATGTCGACCTGCCACTCCGGGTTGTACTCGGCCATCGCGATGCCGATGCAGCCCGAACCGGTGCACAGATCCAGCGCGCGCTCGATGTGGCGCTCGTCCAGCCACGGTGCAAAACCCGACTCGATCAGTTCGGCAATCGGTGAGCGCGGCACCAGCGCGCGGCGATCGCTCTTGAACTTCAGCCCGGCGAACCAGGTCTCGCCGACCAGGTAGGCCACCGGCAGGCGCTCGGTCACGCGACGCTCGATCAGCGCCAGCACGTTCTCGCGCTCGGCCGCGGTGAGCTTGCCGGCGCCGTACGCCGGCGGAATGTCCGGCGGCAGGTGCAGACTGGCCAGCACCAGATGGGTCGCCTCGTCGATCGGGTTGTCATGGCTGTGACCGAAGGTCAGCCCGGCCGCCGAAAAACGGCTGGCACCGTAGCGGATGAAGTCGATGATGGAGGCGAGTTCGGCAGTCACGGTGATCCAGAGTGCAACGGAATGGCCGGCGATTATAAGGCCTGCGGGCAGTCCAGCCCGTATACTGGGCGGATGACTTTCAACGTATTCCTGCAGTACATCCTGCCGCACCGCTTCCTGTCGCGCATCGTCTACTGGGCCACGCGCTGGACCTTCGCGCCATGGAAGAACTGGCTGATCGGCACCATCGTGCGCAATTACCACGTGAACATGGCCGAGGCCGCGCAGCCCGATCCGCTGGCCTACCAGCACTTCAATGCGTTCTTCACGCGCAAGCTGCGTCCCGACGCACGCCATGCGGATGCGGACCCGACTGCACTGCTCAGCCCCGCCGATGGCCGCATCAGCCAGTCCGGCGCGATCGTCGATGGCCGCATCTTCCAGGCCAAGGGTCAGGAGTACACCGCCGCCGAGCTGCTCGGTGGCGACGAGGCTGCCGCCACGCCGTATCGCAACGGTCGCTTCGTCACGGTCTACCTGTCTCCGCGCGACTACCACCGCGTGCACATGCCATTGAAAGGCACACTAAAGGAAACCGTGCACGTGCCCGGTCGCATCTTCAGCGTGGCGCCGTTCGCGGTGGAGGCTATCCCACGTCTGTTCGCACGCAATGAGCGGCTGGTCTGCCATTTCGAGGGTGAACACGGCCCGTTCGTGGTGGTGATGGTCGGTGCGATCCTGGTCTCGTCGGTGGCCACCGTGTGGGATGGCCTGGTGATCCCGCCGTATGCCTCGTCGATCCGACGCAAGTCGTTTGCCGGCCAGCACATCGCGCTGGAACGGTTCGCCGAGATGGCGCGTTTCAACATGGGCTCCACCGTGATCCTGCTGCTGCCCGAGGGCACGTTCGAACTCGATGCGCTGCAGCCGCAACAGGCGGTACAAGTGGGACAGCGTCTCGGCCACTGCTGAGACAACAACCTCAATTCGCCCCGAAAGCTGACGTCGCGCGTCATTTTGTGACGCTTTGCGCGCTATTTCAAAGGCATCCCCGATAGGCTCAGCGCTTGGCTGCGCGTCAGTGCTGCCGCATTCCAGCACCGGGGAGATTCATGCAACTGCTCACTCCATTCTTCGTGATGATGCGTGCGCGCCAGCTTGGCCGCCAGTTCCGTGACATCGAGCGCAATATCCGCGCCCTGCCAAGGCGCAGCCGCACGCGCCTGAGCACGCTGACCCTGCGCGAGATCGGCCAGGCGTCACGCAGCGACTTCCCGCATCTCTATGGCACGCCACCGGAGGCGCGCTACCAGCCCTGGGGCCAGGGCACCGAGGCTGGTTACGAGCGCGCCTGCTCGACCAATCCCGAAGTGGCGTTACGCGGCATCGCGCTGTGGCTCGCGGTGGCCTATCACGAAACCAAGAACTCCCCGCACACCAGCCTGCAGCCACAACACCGGCAGCTGATGCAGCTGCTGCGCGAACTGAAGGAAGTCCACAGCAGCGGCAATACGGTGGAAAGCTGGATGCAGAGCAGCGCGGTTGCCTGAATTCGGGCAACCGCAGGCGACCTCATAGGCAGACCGGGAGCTTGAGTTCCTGACCGACAGCGAGATGGTGGTGCTTGAGCCCGTTCATCTCGGAGACCTCCTGCACGCTCGAGCAATGCAGGTTACGCACGATACTGACCAGCGTATCTCCGCGACGCACCTTGTAGCGACGCTCCCTGCGCACCGTCGGCACTTGTTCCGGCGATGGTGGTGCCTGGACCACCGGTACCACGGCACTGTGCAGGTCATGTGCGAGGATCGGCCACGGACCATCGACACAGCGCGACGCATACACCCGTTCCAGCGGTTTGGGTATCTGCAGTGAGGCACCGACCGGCTGGGTCACCTGCGGATCCAGTCTGGGATTGAGATTGCGCAAGGTGCGGAACCAACCATCCTCCATGCCGGCAGTCGAGCCCAGGCAAACAGTGAGCTCGGAAAGCGAAGCCGGGCGCTGCAAGGTAATCGAGCCAGGCGCGCCGTCAGTCCGAGGGAAGCGCAGGTTATAGCTGTCCGGATGCAGGAACAGCCATGCCGCCGCGAGTACGGACGGCACATAGTCGCGGGTTTCCTGCGACAGCTGGTTGTAGATGCGCGGATCGTAGAAGCTCACCGATGTGTCATCGCCGACCAGCCGGTGCATGCGGCCCTCACCGCCGTTGTAGGCACCGATCGTGAGTTCCAGGTTGTTGTTGAAGATCTGCAACTGCTCGTTGATGTATTCGGCATTGGCCCGAGCGGACGCCTGTGGATCGAAGCGCGTGTCGAAACCGTTGTCGTTACCCAGGCCGAAGCGCATGCCGGTGGCGTACATGAACTGCAAGGGGCCAGCAGCGCCCGAGCGCGACACCGCATGCACCTTGCCGCCCGACTCCTTGGCCATGAGCCCGAACAGCAGCGCCTCGGGCAAATCAGCCTTCTGGTACTGCGGCCACATCTCGTAGCGCAGGTACTGGTAGTTGACGTAGGCGTCCATCAACTGCGGCCGCCCCTGGGTCAGCCACATTTCCAGTGCCGCCTTCACCGGGCCGTTCATGGCGATCAGCTCGGACAGTTTCTGCCCGTGCAGCAGGGTCACGCTGCGCTGCGCCTCAGGCAGGCTGGCCGCACCGGTCTTGCCGGCAGCCAGCGCTGCCTGCGATGGATCGACATCACTGTTCAGATCCTGGCCTTCGTCGAAATCGCCATCCTTCAGACGCAGCAGACGGTCAAACACCGAGAAAAACCGTTGTGGATCGCAACCTGGCGTATTGCCGCACTGCGCCGACGCCATCTTCAACTGATCCAGCGACCTGGTGAGCGTCAGCTGCGAGGCTTCCAGATCGCCTGCGCGCGACTGCTGCAAGGCATTCTCGTAACCTTTGCTGGCCTGATCAAGCTGGCCGTAGAGCGCATTGACTGGTGCCGATGGCCGGCTGCCACCGGAACTGGCGCAGGCCGCAAGCAATCCCAGCACGGCTGCAATGGGCGCCAGGCGCAGGGAACGAACAGTGGAACGCAGCACCATTGGAGACTTCACTCGCGCAAAAGCGACACCATAACCGGCACGGCGCCATGACTCAACGCAAACCGGCCGCAGAACGCCTGCAAGAGGCTCCTGGCTACAATCAGACCGGCATCAACGAACGGCATGCCATGACCAGGAGCCACATCAACCACTGCGACAACATCTGTATCAGCCTCGATTCGCATCATGGCTGTCATCACGGCGAACACTGAACGGACATCACAGCCATGCCGAGAATCGAGCTGATCGATCCACGCCTGCCACTTTCACAGCAATTGCTGGATGCGCTGCGCTATCCGCTACGGGGTGCCGCCGTGCCCGCGCTCGCTGCATTTACTCTCGCCCATTACCTGGCGCTGCTGCCAGTGGCGGGCTGGCTGCTCGAGCTGGTGATCTGGGCAGCTACCTACCTGTATGCACTGGAATGCCTGCGGCACACCGCGGACGGCTATGCGGCGCCACCGGAGTTCGCGGAGCCTGGCCACGGTGGCTGGGCACTGGTGGCAATCCTGTTGTGGTCCACCGTGCTGACCTTGCTGGTGAAACTGAACTTCGACGGCGGCACCTGGATCATCACCCTGTTGATGGCCGTCAGCCTGCCGGCCATCGCCATGTCGCTGGCGCTCGATGGCAGCGTCGGACACGCGTTGAATCCGCTGACCTGGATTCAGGTCATGTCGCGTTTTGGCTTGCCCTACCTGTTGCTGATTGGCGTGCAATGCCTGATCGCGATCATTGTCGGCGTGGCACAGATAGCCTTCGAATCCACATTTCCGCGGGTAATTTCGTTGCCGCTGTTCTACCTGGTGGCCAACTACGCCACCTTGTTCAACTTCCATCTGATGGGCGCACTGATCCACCAGCGTCATGAGCATTTCGGTGTGCAACCACAGGCGCATCGACTGGCTCGGGAAATCCATCAGGACGCCGACCAACGACTGCTCGATGAGGTAGCGACACTCGCACCCAAACAGCCGCAGGCTGCGCTTGAGCTGCTGGTGCCACGCCTGCGCGATCACGCCGCACCGGCCTCACTGCATCACGCTTACCGTCAGCTGCTGCAACGCCAGGGCCTCAAGGACGCGTTGCTGGTGCATGGACAGATCTGGATGGCCGCACTGATCGCCCAGCGCGAATCGCGTCGCGCACTTGGCGTGCTGCAGGAGTGCTGTGGCATGGATACCAGCTTCTTTCCGGACGATCCGCGTACCTGCGGTGAATTGGCTGATCTGGCCGCGCGGCTCGGCATGAGCCGGCTCGCCCTGCACCTCTGCCGTAGCTATCTCGTGCAATGGCCACGCGACCAGCAAGTACCGCACTACGGCCTGCTCGCCGCACGTCTGCTTGGCGAACACGCCGATCAACACGCCGAAGCGGCGCAACTGCTGGATCAGCTCGCCACCGCCTGGCCCGACCATCCGTTGCACGCCGACATCGACGCCCAGCGGCAGCGACTGGCGAATCCCGCATGAGCCGCTGGCGCCCGCCCTCACCCGCGTCTACCGCAATCATCACCCGCGATGGTTTCGAGCGGCTCAAGGCCGAACTCGATCACCTCTGGCATGTCTTGCGCCCGGAAGTGGTGAAGGCACTCGCCGCCGCCGCTGCGGAAGGTGACCGCTCGGAAAACGCCGAATACATCTACCGCAAGAAGCAGTTGGGCGAGATCGACCGCCGTGCGCGCTATCTCAGCAAGCGCATTCCCTCGCTCAAGGTGGCGGAAGGCGCGTCGAGCGATCGCGGGCTGGTGTTCTTCGGCGCACGGATCGAACTGGAGAACGTCGATACTGGCGAGACGCTTCGCTATCGCATCGTCGGCCCTGACGAAACCGACGCAAAGCTTGGCTGGATCAGCATCGATTCACCGCTGGCGCGAGCCGTACTCAAGAAACGCGTTGATGACGAATTTACCGCCGAACTTCCGGATGGCCCCACCCAGTTTGTCGTACTGGGCGTGGATTACGGCTGATGCCGTGGTTTGCAGGGCTGACTTTTATCTTTGACTGGCACCACACATGGCGGAACCTGGCATGCGGCACACCCCCGATGCATCCATCGTTTTTCAATGCAATATATGCGATCGGGAAAATCAGGCTGACCTGCATCAACTGACACGCGACGATCCCAGTTGCAGCAAATGCGGGTCCAGCGTACGGCTACGCTCCATCGTGCAGATTCTCACTACCGAGCTGTTCGGTTGCAGTCTTCGCATTTCCGAAATACCACGAAGTCCCGAACTGGTGGGCATCGGCATGAGCTGCTGGGAAGGATATGCCGACCGGCTGGCTCGACACATGCATTATCGAAATACGTTCTATCACCAGGAACCGCGTCTCGACATCACCCGGATTGACCCGGCAATGAAGGGGTCACTGGATTTCGTCATTGCCACGGACGTCTTTGAACATGTCGGGCCACCTGTCTCAACCGCCTTCGAAAACACCAGGAAGCTGTTGAAGCCGGATGGTGTCTTCATTTTTTCGGTACCCTTCACGCATCCAGGGGGTGAGCGGCAACCGACCCTGGAACATTTCCCCGAGTTGCATGACTACGAAATCGAGGAAGTGGATGGTCGCTTCCGATTGAAAAACACGACGCATGCAGGAGCCGTTCAATATTTCGATGACCTGGTATTCCACGGCGGCCCGGGCAGCACACTGGAAATGCGGCTGTTTTCCGAATGGTCGATCGTCAACGAAATGGAAAATGCAGGACTCCACGACATCACCATCTATAGCGGCTCGGATCTGCGGCATGGCATTTACTGGCCACATCCATGGTCGACACCTATGGCTGCACGAGTCCATCCCAGGCAGACCTGAAATCCGCCACTTTTCCGCAATCGCCGGCGCATCCGCCGGGCACACTCGCCAGTAGCGCCTATTGCGGCAGCAGTTTCTGCAAATCCCGCTGGTGGTCGTGATCGATTTCTGCGAGTCGCGCCAGCCGCGCCTGCGGACTGACCCACTGGCCATGCTCGGCCTCTTGTCGCAGCAAGACGTACTGCATGTCCACGAACGGCTGCAGCACACGATTGTTCTGCGGAGCAAAGCCACCCAGATCCGGGATGCGGGCAAGCTGGCCACGTTCGCGCGCACCCGCCTCGCCGGGTGCGTTGCCATAAGTGAGGATGAACGCGGTCAGCTGCCGGCGCAGTTCAGTCGCCAGTCCTTCGCGTACGACCAGAACGCCGGATGGAATCAGCGGCGACTGCCAGATCACCCTGAGCTGGGCAGCTTCGCCAGGAAAGTTGTGGCGGAACAGGTCCATGTCCGGATTGTTGCTGCTCGCCACATCAGCCTCACGGTTGACTACGGCCAGCAGATTGCTCTGGTGATCGCCTACCTGAACATTGGCGAAAAAGGTGTCGGAATTGAGGCCGTGCGGCGCGAATACGTCTGCCTCCGGCGCGGTGTAACCGGTGACCGAAAGCTGCTCGCTGCGCGCATAGCGCCAACGACCGGGATTGGCCAGCAAGCCGGCGAGACTGCGGATCGGACTGTCGCCGCGTACCACCAGCATGGCGACATTGCCCCTGGCGCCGTCGCTGCGCACAAACTGGGCGAACACCTGCATGTGCTGATGTATCACCGCCTCCACGGCTAGCTTGCCGGAAAGGAAGGCGACATCTACCCGTTGCGCGCCGATGGCGCCGGAAAGGCCGGCATAGCTGCTTACCGACACGGTAGTCACTCGACGGCCAAGCCGCTTCTGCAGCTCTTCCAGCAGTGGCCGCCATTGCTCCAGCGATTCGGCGGCACTACCAATCGGCAGGATGCCGAAACGGATCGGTGCTGCCTGGGCAGCAAGCTGCCCCGATGCTTGTGCACTTGCACCGAACAGCAGCAGGCCGAGGCTCAACCCGACCGAAGCGATGCGCGCCAGGCAATGGCGGGCGCACAACCGATGCAGCCAAGATGCGTTCACTGCCATGGATCCCCTGACCTGCTCGCTATGCCTTTATCTCGCTATGCCTTTATATAGTCGGGTTCATCCACCGGGGCAAGGTTGATCGACAGGTCAGGCTTGCCAAGGCACAGGCGGGTACACGCGTCCGGCACGACGCGGCTGGTAGCAGACCGTAGTGAGATGAAACGCTTCATCGGCATTGTCGGCATGCCAGCCCGGCAGCCCTGACAACGGCAACGGGCGCAACTCCAGCGGGTCGCACAGTAGCTTGCCTGCGGCAATCGCTGCTGCACATTCAGCACGGACGTGCCGCACGTCGAGGTCATGCGGCGACTGGAAAACCAGCGCTTTGCCCACCAGCAGCTTGTCCGGGTTCAAGGCATGTTCGAGCACGGCGTGTCCGAACAGTTCCAGCCGGATGGCACCGTCCAGCCACGCCTGCCGCCGTCGCCAGAACAGACCGTGCCAGTCGTGGGCGTCCCATAGCGCCAGCAACGCAGGATCCTGCAGCACGACGATCACGCCAGCCTCGTCGAAATGGGTCATCGCGTATTGCGGACGCGAGCGGTCCTTCGGCCCCATCCGGGCGATTTCGGCCATCTGGCGCTGGTTCAGCGCCTGCTTGATCGAAGGGCAGCGCAGCCACACCAGCGCATTGAGCAGGTCATGCCAGTTGCCTGTGCGTGTGGCGATCTGTCCACGTTCGGCGATGCGCTGCTCGTAGTGCAGGCCATCGGCCAGCAGCTGATGATCCTGCGCCACGAAGCGGGCACGCGCATCCGCTGGCCACAAGGCATTGAGCGCATCAAGCACAGGCCAGTGCGGACCTTCCAGCAAGCCTGCGTATTCGCGCCATGCTTCCAGCGGCATGCGGCCAAACACCTGCGGATCGACCGTACCGCGTGCCGGCGCGATGTAACGCATGATGCTGGCTTACATCAGCTTGAGTTTGGGATGAGCGAGCCGCGCATGCAGGTCATGCTCACTGGCGGCCTCGACCACCACGTCGACGAACTGGCCCGACTTCAGCGCGTGGCCGTCGGCGATCAGCACGGTGCCGTCGATCTCCGGCGCATCCGCCGCCGAACGCGCCACCGCGCCGTCGGCACCGGCTTCGTCGACCAGCACGGTGATCGTGCGGCCGATCTTGCGCTGCAACTTGGCAGCAGAGATTTCCGCCTGCACCGCCATGAACTGTTCCAGGCGATCTTCCTTCAGTTCCTCGGAAACCGGATCGGGCAGCTCGTTCGCCTTGGCGCCATCGACCGGCGAATACGCAAACGCACCGACGCGATCCAGCTCGGCCTCGCGCAGGAAGTCGAGCAGTTCCTCGAACTCGGCATCGGTCTCGCCAGGGAAGCCGACGATGAAGGTGCTGCGGATGGTCAGGTCAGGCACGACCTTGCGCCAGTTCTGGATGCGTTCCAGCGTCTTGTCGATATTGCCCGGGCGCTTCATCAGTTTCAGGATACGCGGGCTGGCGTGCTGGAACGGGATATCGAGGTACGGCAGCAGCTTGCCGGCCGCCATCAGCGGCATCACCTCGTCCACGTGCGGGTACGGATAGACGTAATGCAGCCGCGACCACACGCCCAGCTCGGACAGGCCTTCGCACAACTCGGTCATGCGCGTGCGGTAGCTCTTGTCGCGCCATTGGCGCTCGGCGTACTTGATGTCCACGCCGTAGGCGCTGGTGTCCTGCGAGATCACCAGCAGCTCCTTGACGCCACCCTTGACCAGCCGCTCAGCCTCCAGCAGCACCTCGTCGACCGGACGCGAGACCAGGTTGCCGCGCATCGACGGGATGATGCAGAAGCTGCAGCGGTGATTGCAGCCTTCTGAAATCTTCAGATAGGCGTAGTGCTTCGGGGTCAGCTTGACGCCGGTGTCCGGCACGATATCGAGAAAGCGGTTGCGCTGCGGCGGCAACGCGGTATGCACCGCGTTCATCACGCTGACGTAGTCCTGCGGGCCGCTGATCGACAGCACGTCCGGATACGCCTCGCGGATCAGCGCCTCACGCTTGCCGAGGCAGCCGGTGACGATCACCTTGCCGTTCTCATGCAGGGCGGTGCCAATCGAATCCAGCGACTCCTGCACCGCCGCGTCGATGAAGCCGCAGGTGTTCACCACCACCGCATCGGCCTCGCCGTAGCTGGGCACGATCTGGTAACCCTCGACCTTCAGCTGGGTGAGGATGCGCTCGGAATCGACCAGCGCCTTGGGGCAGCCGAGGCTGACGAAACCGATCTTGTGTGCAGCCTGGGACATGAGCTTGGGTTACCGTGAAAATGTGCGTGGAAACAGACGATTATACGTCAGCTCGCGGGCGATGCCGCGGCAGCTAAGATCACGGCTTCGAAACCGCGAGCATCCAGCCATGGGCCAGCAGATCAATCTACCCACCACCCGCACCCAGTGCATCGGCGCGTACCTGGCCCAGCCGCAGGGCAAGCCGAAGGGCGGCATCGTGGTGATCCAGGAGATCTTCGGCGTCAATGCGCACATGCGCAGCGTGGCCGATCGCTTCGCCGAGCACGGCTATACCGCGATCGCGCCGGCGTTCTTCGACCATCTGGAAACCGGCGTGGAGCTGGGCTATGACGAAGCCGGCTATGCCAGGGGCAAGCAGCTGGTCACCGAACTGGGGCTGGATCGTGCAGTGGAGGACGTCGCCAGCGCGGCCGAGGCGATCGCTTCGGCGGGAAAGATCGGCACCGTCGGCTATTGCTGGGGTGGCACCATAGCGCTGCTGTCCGCATTGCGCCTGGGCCTGCCGTCGGTGAGCTATTACGGCGCGCGCAACCTGCCGTTCCTGCACGAAACACCGAAGGCGCCGGTGATGTTCCACTTCGGTGAGAAGGACCAGCACATCACACCCGAGATGGTGGCCAAGCATCGCGAAGCGTTGCCGCAGATGGAGACCTTCACCTATCCGGCCGATCACGGCTTCAACCGCGATGTCGGCGCCAGTTACGACGAGGCCAGCGCCAGGCTCGCGCTGCAGCGCACCCTGGCATTCTTCGACAAATACCTGGCTGGCGCATGAGCAAGCCCGATTTCGTACTCGACGCCCGGCTTGAGGCGGATACGCGACTGGTCGCATCACTCGCACTATGCGATGTGCGACTGATGAACGACACGCGCTACGCCTGGCTGGTACTGGTGCCTCGTCAGGCCGGACTGGTGGAGATCACCGACCTGGCCGCCAACGAGCAGACGCTGCTGTGGCAGGAAGTGAATCGTGCCTCGGCGGCCCTGCGTGAGATCGCTCCGTGCGACAAGCTCAACCTCGGCGCACTCGGCAACATCGTGCGCCAGCTGCATGTGCATATCGTCGCGCGCCGCGAGGGCGACGCCGCATGGCCCGGTCCGGTATGGGGTCACGGCCACGCTCAGCCGTATGCCGATACCAGCCTGGCCGCACGGCTGGATGCGCTGCGGCAAGCGCTCGCCAAGATCACCGGATAACGCCGCGATGCTGCCGGCCATCCAGTTCGAAGCGCTGGCCGAGGATGCGCTATTGCTGCGTTTTGGCGAGCGCATCGATATCGAACTCAATGCGCGCGTGCAGGCCGCAACCGCCTGCCTGCGCCAGCGTCTGCCGCAACTGGAATGCGTGCCGGCTTATGCCAGCGTGCTGCTGCGCTTCGATCCGCAGCACTGGCCCGGCGGCGACCCGCATCAACAAGTACAGGCAGCCGCCTGCGCGATCCTGGACGCACCGGATCCGTTCGTCATCGCATCACGTGAGTTGGTGATTCCGGTCTGCTATGGCGGCGAGCACGGCCCGGATCTGGCCGAGGTTTCCGCCCACTGTCGGCTCGATGCGGATGCGGTGATCGCCCACCACACTGCCGCCGACTACCGCGTGGCGATGCTCGGCTTCGCACCAGGCTTTCCCTATCTGCTTGGACTCGATCCGCGGCTGGCCGTGCCACGCCGCCCCGATCCGCGCCAACGCGTGCCGGCGGGCAGCGTGGCGATCGGCGGCAGCCAGACCGGCATCTATCCGGAGACGCTGCCCGGCGGCTGGCAACTGATCGGACGCACGCCCATGCGCCTGTTCGACATCACGGCGAACACGCCATCGCTGTTCACGCCAGGCGATCGCGTGCGCTTTGAGGCGATCGACGAAGACCAGTTCCGCGACCTGGCAGCGACCAACCCGGCATGAACGTCACCGTCATCAAACCGGGCTTGCTGAGCAGTCTGCAGGATGCCGGACGCTCAGGCCATGCTGCGCTCGGCGTGGGGCGTGCCGGCGCGATGGATCCGCCCGCGTGGCAGCTGGCCAACGCGCTGGTCGGCAATGTCGGCAGCGAGGCAGCGATCGAATGCACCCTGACTGGCCCCAGCTTGCGCTTCGAACAAGCGGCAGTGATCGCGCTGACTGGCGCGCCGATCACGGCCCGCGTCGGTGAGCGCAGCGTGCCGATGTGGACCACCTTCCACTTGGCCGCCGGCAGCGTGCTGCACCTGGGCGGCATGGTCAGCGGCTTTCGCAGCTATCTCGCCGTGCGCGGCGGCTTCGACGTGCCGACCCTGCTTGGCAGCCGCAGCAGCGACTTGCACGCGCGCATCGGCTATGACCGCGGCCGCGCGCTGCGCGCCGGCGATGTGCTACCTGTTGGCACCGCTGCAGCATTGCCCGGTTTTACCGCTGGCTACGACGTGCAGCAACTTGACTGGAGTCTCGATCCCCAGCCCTGGTTCGACTTCGCTCAGCGTCCGTTGGCGCTGCTGTGCGGCAGCCACTGGTCACAACTGGATGCAGCGTCGCAACAGCTCCTGTTCAGCGGAAAATTTTCCCTGAGCAAGGACAGCAACCGCACCGCCAGTCGTCTGGATGGCCATATGCTGCAATTGCGGGCACCGCTGGAACTGATTTCCGAGGCAGCACTGCCCGGCACCGTGCAATTGCCGCCGTCCGGCCAGCCGATCGCCCTGCTGGCCGAGGCGCCAGTGACCGGCGGTTACCCGCGGATCGGCCAGATCGCCATGGTGGATCTGCCGCGATTGGCGCAACGGCGCCCGGGCGATACCGTATGCTTCCGCGAGACCACGCTGGACGAGGCGTTGACGCGGCTGGCCGCACATCGGCAGCGGCTGGCACGCCTGCTCGGCACGATCGCACAACGACTGGAACGCACTTGATTGAGTCAACCCGCATGAACCGCATCGACCTCAACGGCGACCTCGGCGAATCGTTTGGCGCATGGCGCATGGGCGACGACGACGCACTGCTGGCGCTGCTCAGTTCGGCCAACATCGCCTGCGGCTTTCATGCGGGTGACCCGCAGATCATGCGCTACACGGTGGCGCAGGCGGTGGCGCACGGCGTGGCAATCGGCGCGCACGTCTCGCTACCCGACCTGCAGGGTTTCGGGCGCCGCGAAATGAGCGTCACGGCCGCCGAAGCGCATGCGCTGACGCTGTACCAGATCGGTGCCCTGCACGCGTTCACCTGTGCCGCCGGCACGCGGCTGACCCACGTCAAGCCGCATGGCGCGCTGTACAACATGGCTGCACGCGATGCGGTGCTGGCCAACGCGATCGCCCGCGCCGTGCGCGACTTCGATCCGCAGCTGCGGCTGTTCGGCTTGGCCGGCTCGGCCCTGATCGAGGCCGGCCAGACCCTGGGCCTGGCGGTTGTTGCCGAGGCCTTCGTCGACCGCCGCTATCGCGCTGATGGCTCGTTGCAGCCACGCCGCGAAACCGGCTCCGTGATCGAGGATATGGATCAGGCGCTGGCGCAGGCACTCGGCATTGCCCGCGACGGCGTGGCGCATACGCTGGATGGCCGGCACGTGCAACTACGCGCCGACACGCTGTGCCTGCATGGTGATGGCGCCCATGCCGTGCAGTTGGCGCGCAAGCTGCGCAGTGAGCTCGAAGCAGCAGGCCTGCAGATCGCCGCACCAGGAGCTGCATGATGCCCTTCCTTCGCTGCGACGAAGATCGCTCATGAATTACTGGCCACTGCTCGGCGTCGCGGTGATCGTGGTCGGCTTTCTGCTGCGCTTCAATCCGGTCCTGGTGGTGGTCACCGCAGCGATCAGCAGCGCCATGCTGGCCGGTTTCACGGTACCGGCGCTGCTCGCCCTGCTCGGCAAGAGCTTCGTATCCAGTCGCATGCTGCTGATCTTTGTGCTGACCCTGCCGGTGATTGGGCTGCTGGAACGTGCGGGATTGCGCGAACACGCGCAACGCTGGATAGGTCGCCTGCACGGACTGACCCTGGCACGACTGCTGATCGGCTATCTGCTGTTGCGTCAGTTGCTGGCCATGCTTGGCCTCACTGGCGTAGCGGGCCCCGCACAAACGGTGCGCCCGCTGCTTGCGCCGATGGGTGAAGCCGCTGCGGAAAAGATCCTGCCGACACTGAGCGATGCCGATCGCGACGAGTTGCGCGCGATGGCCGCCGCCACCGACAACATCGGCCGTTTCTTCGGTGAGGACGTATTCATCGCACTCGGCGCGGTGCTGCTGGTCCAGGGCTTCTATGCGCAGCACGGTATCGAGCTGACTCCCTTGTCGATCGCGTTGTGGGCGCTACCCACGGCGATCGCAGCCTTCATCATCCAGTCCGTGCGGGTATGGCTGTACCAGCGCCGGCTGCAGCGTCGCGCGGCATCCGCACGCACCGAATCGGCGAGCTGAGCATGCTGCGCATCGAATACGCCTACTGGCTGATCGCTGCCTTCCTGCTCTACACCGGCCTGCGCAATCTGCGCGAGCAGCACGGCTGGCACGCTGCGTTCTGGCTGGTGCTCGGCACGCTGTTCGGCAGCGGCGATTACGTGTTGGCGCAACAGGCCACCGGCCACGCGCTACCGGCGCAACTGGCTGGTATCGGGGTGATCGTGCTGGCGCTGCTGGCACCACGCCTGCGCCGCCACGCACATGTTGAAGGCAACAACGCCGAGCAACGCCTGCAATCGGCGATCCGACTCGGTCACAAGTTGTTCGTGCCCGCCTTGCTGATTCCACTGGTAACCCTGCTGGTGGCGTTGTTCGGCGCGCATCTTTTCATTGCAGGACATGCCGTATTCGCCACGCCGCAGATGACCCTGACCGGACTGGCGCTGGCCTGCCTGGTCTCACTGTTCGCAGCGGCGCGGGTGGCGCATGCGCCGATGCGCGACGGCCTGGCCGAAGGCCGACGCCTGCTCGATGCGATCGGCTGGGCGGCGCTGCTGCCACTGCTGCTGGCGGCGCTGGGCGAGGTGTTCACTCAAAGCGGCGTGGGCGCGGCGATCGCCGCACTGGCCGGCACCTTCCTGCCGACCGGCAGCGCCTTTGCCTGCCTGCTCGCCTTCGCACTCGGCATGGTGTTGTTCACCGTGATCATGGGCAACGCGTTCGCGGCGTTTCCGGTGATGATGGCCGGCATCGGCCTGCCGCTGCTGATCCATCAGCACGGTGCGAATCCGGCGATCCTCGGTTCGATGGGCATGCTGTGCGGCTACTGCGGCACCCTGCTGACACCGATGGCAGCCGACTTCAACCTGGTGCCGGCTGCGCTGCTGGAACTGCGCAGCCCGTACGGAGTGATCCGCGCGCAGGTATGGAGCGCGTTGTGGATTCTCGCCACTACCTTCATGTTGATGTGGCTGCTGGTATTCCGCTGAATTCGATGAGGTCTGCATGAGCACCGTCCCACGTATCCTGCTGACCGGTTTCGATCCGTTCGGCGGCGAAAGCATCAATCCGTCGTGGGAGGCCGTGCGGACACTGCACGGCAAACGCATCGGCGGACATCGTGTTGTCGCGTTGCAGTTGCCGACGGAGTTTGCCAGTTCGCTGCGCATGCTCAAGGCGGCGGTGCGCGAGCTGACCCCGGTGATCCTGCTCGGCGTAGGCCAGGCTGGTGGACGGTCGCAGCTGTCGATCGAGCGGGTGGCGATCAACCTGCAGGATGCGCGCATTCCCGACAACGCCGGGGCGCAGCCGGTGGACGAACCTGTGATCGCCGGCGCACCGGCCGCCTACTTCAGCACGCTGCCGATCAAGGCGATGCTGGCTGCAATGCATGCGCAAGGCCTGCCGGCCGAGATATCGAACAGCGCCGGTACCTATGTCTGCAACCAGATCGCCTACGCCATGCTGTATCTGGCAGCGAAGCGGCGTGGCGTACGCGCCGGCTTCATCCACATTCCGTACTCGCCAACACAGGCGGCACCGCGACACGGTGCCGCCAGCATGGCGCTGACTGATGTGGTGCGCGGCCTGGAGATCGCCTTGCGCACAGCGATCACCACGCCGGTTGATCGCAAGCTTGGCGCCGGCGCACTCGACTGAGCGCAACACCTCTCGTCACCCGCCACGCATGAAAAAGCCCGCGGATTGCTCCGCGGGCCGTCGATAAAAGTCCGTGCGTCCGGTATTGCGCGGATCAGTACTGGGCGCCTGGCGTGTGATCCTGCGGCGGCGGCGCGTCGGGTGTCGGAGCACGCTCGTGGTGATCCTGCAAGGCGCGCGCCTTGGTGTCCTGCGGGTTGATCTCCATAAGCGTGCCCTTGTTGTCGTAGTACGTACGGAACCCGTAGTCGAGCTGCATGCGCGCCATGTACTGCAGGTGGATCTTGCGGATCTTCGAATCGTCGCTGTTCTGCAGCAGCACGGTCTTGGGCAACTTGCCCTGATCCTTCAGGTAGGCAAAGTGGCTGCCGAGATCGACCGCCGACAGCACGGCACCGTCAACCACGAACTGGCCTTCCTTGTAGGCCTGGATGGTGGCGTCGAATTGTCCCTGCATCGAAGCCGTGGTGACTCCCTTGGTGCCGCCAAAGTGACAACCGGCAAGCAGCAATGTGCTGCCCAGCATGATCGCGACGGCAGCGCGCGTCAGCAATGTGGAAAAACGGATCATGCAGGTCTCCTGAAAATCAAACAATTGAATCAATAATTGGGAAGTGTAACGCCGGACGGTGACATGGGCAGCTGTGGCAGATGCCCGCCGTTCAGCCACCTGCCTTCGACAGGGCCGTCCGGTTCAAGTTCGCGGCAGCGTCACGCCCTGCTGGCCCTGATATTTGCCGCCGCGATCCTTGTAGCTGGTCTCGCATTCCTCGTCGGATTCGAGGAACAGCATCTGCGCCACACCCTCGTTGGCGTAGATTTTTGCGGGCAGCGGCGTGGTGTTGGAGAACTCCAGCGTCACATGGCCTTCCCACTCCGGCTCCAGCGGCGTCACGTTGACGATGATGCCGCAGCGCGCGTAGGTGCTCTTGCCGAGGCAGATCGTCAGCACCTGGCGTGGAATGCGGAAATACTCGACCGTGCGCGCCAGCGCGAACGAGTTCGGCGGAATGATGCACACGTCCGCTTCGACGTCGACGAAGCTGGTTGGATCGAACGCCTTCGGGTCGACGATGGTCGAGTTGATATTGGTGAAGATCTTGAATTCGCGCGCACAGCGCACGTCATAGCCGTAGCTGGAGGTGCCATAGGACACCAGCTTCTGGCCATCGCGCAGCTTGACCTGGCCAGCCTCGAACGGCTCGATCATGCCGTGGCTCTCGGCCATGCGGCGAATCCACTTGTCGGACTTGATGCTCACGCGGACTCCGGTCGGTAACAGGATCGCCCGGTCGAGCCGGGCGCAAACGACAAAAATACATGGTCAGACCGCTACCACGCCAGCCTGCAGGCTTCACGTCACAGCCAGTTCTGCGACGAGCACAGTCAGCGCAGCACGCAATTCCATGCAGCGTTCGGCACTGGCCAACACTTGCGCCACGCTGCAGCCTGCGCCCGGCAATGCCACCAGGAACGGCTGCGTGGTCAGCAATTGGGCGGACATTGTGCGCAGGATCTCGCCCAGCGCGTCCTGCGCATGATGCGAACCACGCGCTGCGGTATTCAGCAACAGTACCCGCTTGCCAGGGAACTCCAGGCTACCCACCAGCCAGTCGAGCAGGTTCTTGAACGCGCCGGGCACACCGTGCGCATATTCGGGACAGGCGACCAGCAAGGCATCGGCACGCCCCACCGCCTCGCGCAACTCAACCACGGAGGCAGGTAACAGTGCGGCTTCGTCATCCGGATTGAACAGCGGTAGCGCGCCGAGACCCTCATAAAGATCGAGTTCCAGCATGTCCGTTGCAAGCTGCCGTGCCGCCTGCAAGGCAGCCGTGTTTGCCGAAACTCGGCGCAGGCTGCCGGATAGACACAACACCCGTCGTCGCGTCGCCGTCATGCGACAGGCGCGCCCTGCACCACGATCTTGCCCAGTCCCAGTGACTTGTTGCGTGGCTGGCGCGAAAGTCGCCCTGCGGCATTGCGGGCAATTTCGCGGTAACGGGCCGCCAGATCGGAATCCGGCATCGCCACCACCGTAGGTGTGCCGCCATCGGCCTGCTCGCGGATGCGGATGTCCAGCGGCAGCGAACCGAGGTAAGGCACGCCGTATTGCGTTGACATCCGCTCGCCGCCGCCTTCGCCAAAGATATGCTCCTCGTGGCCGCAGTTCGAGCAGACATGCGTGGCCATGTTCTCCACCACGCCGAGCACCGGCACCTCGACCTTTTCGAACATCTTGAGCGCCTTGCGCGCATCCAGCAGCGCGATGTCCTGCGGCGTGGTGACGATCACTGCGCCAGCCACCGGCACCTTCTGCGACAGCGTGAGCTGGATGTCGCCGGTGCCCGGCGGCAGGTCGATGATCAGATAGTCCAGTTGCTCCCAGCGCGTGTCGGTGAGCAGCTGCATCATCGCCTGCGTCACCATCGGGCCGCGCCAGATCATCGGCGTGTCCGCTTCCACCAGAAAACCGATCGACATCACCGGCATGCCGTGCGCCTGCATCGGGATGATGCTCTTGCCATCGGGCGATTCCGGCTTGCCGCTGACGCCCAGCATGGTCGGCTGGCTGGGCCCGTAGATGTCGGCATCCAGCACGCCGACCTTCGCACCCTCGGCCTGCAGCGCGAGCGCCAGGTTCGCCGACACGGTGGACTTGCCTACACCGCCTTTGCCCGAGGCCACCACGATGATGTTCTTCACGTTCGGCAACGGCCCCAGCGTGCCCTGCACCTTGTGCACGTGGACGCGGCTGGTGATCGAGACAGCAGCCGATTCGATCGCCGGATCGCTCTCCAAGGCCTGCCGAACACGCCCAGTCAGACTGTCGATCGCACCCGCGGCCGGATAACCAAGCTGAATGTCCACCGACACGCGCGCACCGTCCACGCCGACCGCACGCAAGGACTCGACCAGCGGCGCGCCGGTATGGGTGTCGATCAGCTCGCCGAGAAGGCGACGGACCAGGGCTTCGTTCGCCTGTGTCATGGGGGCTCGAATGGTATGGGGACTGCTTATTATGCCAGCCCGCATCACGGTACCGCCGACCTGGGTCAACCAGATCGCGCAGCACATGGCGCAATGCAGCTTGACGCTCCGCACAGGCCCCGGCAGGCTCCAGCCATACGCTTTCGTACGGGAGGTCAACATGAAGCCACTGTTCCGACTCGCCATCGCCGCCAGCCTGCTGCTGGGCGCCAGCGCCGCTTTTGCCGCCAACGACTCCCCCGTGGGGACGTGGAAACAAGTGGACGATGCAACGCACAAACCCACCTCGATCATCCAGATCACCGAAGACAACGGCAAACTGCAGGGCAAGGTGCTGCAGGTGATGAATGCGACGCCGGAGGACATTGCCCGCGACGGCAATCCTCCCAAATGTACGCAGTGCAGCGGCGCCAACAAGGATCAGCCAATCATTGGCATGACCATCATGTGGGGCGTGAGCAAGGACGACGACGTGTGGAACGGGGGCAAGATCCTCGACCCGAAGACCGGCAAGATCTACAAGGTAAAGCTCACCTTGAGCGATGGCGGCCAGAAACTCGACGTGCACGGCTATATCGGCTTCGCCCTGCTGGGTCGCAGCCAGGTGTGGGAGCGGCAGTAACAGGCACCAGCGTCAAACGCCTTGTCCGTGTAGTACCAAACCCCATGCCGGGGCTCCGGCATGGGGTTTTTCATTGGCCTCAGGCAGGCCTATAGGGCTTATGTCCTGCCTCATGCCGCTGGCGCCTCAGCCCGATGCACCGTCAGCCCATGCGCGCTGAATGTTGCACGAAGCGCACGACCGACATCGTGCTCGACCACCAGATGCTGCACTTCGTCGATACCAGCCACCCGATGCGTCGCCACGGTACCGAGCTTGTCGCTGGTGGCGACGACAACGACCTCACCGCTGGCCTCGACCATCGCCCGCTTCAGCAGGACTTCCTCGCTGTCGAAACCCCATAGGCCGCCGTCCGCATCAACGGCGCAGGCGCCGGGAAAGCACAGATCGGCACGTACCCGCTGGATCTCCTGCACCGCCTGCGCACCGACAGCGGCACCAATCCGTGCATCGATTCGGCCGCCGATCAGCAGGATCTCGAAGCCTTCACGCTCCAGCAGGATCTGCGCGATCTCCGGCGCATTGGTCACCACGGTCAGTCCGAAATCCGGTGGTAACACGGCGGCGATCGCCGCGTTGGTCGAACCGGCATCGATCAGCAACACCTGTCCTTGCCGCACCAGGGCCACCGCCTTGCGTGCCAAGGCCAGCTTGCGACCGGCATGTTCGTGGCGCCGCTGCTTGAGCGGCGCCACGGCGGCGGACAAGGGCAGCGCACCGCCGTATACGCGCTTGCACAGACCTTGTGCGGCCAGCTCGCGCAGATCGCGCCGGACCGAATCCTCGGACACCGCGAATTCCGTCGCCAGCTCCACTGCCACCACGCGACCGCGCTGGTGCAGTCGATCGAGTATCCATTGCTGGCGCTCCTGCGGCAGCATCTCGCCGGGATTCACCTTAGCCATGCTCACGCATCTCCGGCGATGCGGCGTCGAGCAAGCCCAGCGAAACCAGTTCAGCGCGCAATGTCGTTGCATCACGGAACTGCAGCGCGTGCATGCCGAGCTTCGCCGCCGCAGCCACATTGCGCGGAGCGTCGTCGATAAAGACGGCGCGTTCCGGCTGAACACCGTAACGGTTCAGCAGTACGTGGAAGATCGCCGGATCGGGCTTGATCATCCGCTCCGCCCCGGACACCACAATGCCCTCGAATACCTGCAGGAACGCATAGCGCTCGAACGCCAGCGGAAAGGTTTCCTGCGACCAGTTGGTCAAGGCATACAGGCGCATGCCGCGCACACGCAGCTCATGGAATATCGCCAGGCTGTCGTGCAGCGGGCCGCGCAACATCTCGTCCCAGCGTGCACGGTAGGCGGCGATCAGCGCAGCGTGTTCGGGGAACTCCGCGCTACGCAGCCGGATGGCTTCATCCCATGGACGCCCGGCGTCCTGTTGCTCGTTCCACGGCGAATTGCACACCTCGGCCAGGAACCGCTCCATCGCCTGCTCGTCATCGAATAGCTGGCGATACAGATAGCGCGGATTCCAGTCGATCAGGACACCGCCGAGATCGAAGATCACCGTGTCCACTGCCGCATGCCCCGGTCCACGTTCGCTCATTTCGTCATCCTCATCATGCATGTCATTCAACGCCGCACGATTCGCGCCGAGGCTGCCACCAGCAACAGCATGCCGGCGACCACGGCCAGCGCCACCGGCAGGTTGCTGGCATGGGCCAGGAAACCGATCAGTGCCGGGCCACTAAGCAGACCGGCATAGCCCAGCGTGGTCACCGTGGCGATGGAAATGGCTGGCGGGATACCCGGCAGGCGGCCCGCCGCACTGAACATCACCGGCACGATGTTCGACGCGCCCAGGCCAATCAACACGAAACCGGACAGCGAAACCGGTGGCCATGGCGACATCGCTGCCAGCAGGAACCCGAGCGCAGCGGTACCGGCACCGACGCGCACCGCCCACACCGGACCCAATCGCCCGACCACCCGATCGCCGGCAAGTCGGCCGACGGCCATCGCCACCGAGAAACATGCGTAACCGATACCGGCGGATGCCGCGGAGAAACCGCGGAAGTCGCGCAGCAACACGGCGCTCCAGTCGAGCATCGAGCCCTCGGCCAGGAAACTGACAAAGCACAGCACGCCAAGCAGCAACACCAGTCCGCGCGGCAGACGGAACACCGCCGCCCGTTCGGCCGCATCGTCCACACGGGAAAGCAGGCTGCTGCGCTGGCTGAGCACGATCAGCGCCAGTAGCAGCGCGATCACCACGGCGCCGGCCCACAGCGGCAGACCCAGCGCCAGCAACGCGCTCATGATCGCGGCACCAGCCAGGCCGCCAATGCTGAAAAGCCCATGAAAACCGGACATCAACGCGCGACCGTCACGCCGCTCCACCTCGACCGCATGCGCGTTCATCGCCACATCCACCGCACCCAGCATCGCGCCGAAGTACAGCAGCGTCACCGTCAGCGAAAGCACGGTCGGCACGATCGCGAGCAGCGGAATCGCCACGCACAGCAGCAGCCCGGCCACGCCGATCACCTTGCGGTTGCCATAGCGATGGGTCAACAAGCCGATCAGCGGCATCGACAGCATCGAGCCACCACCGAAGGCCAGCAGCACCAGGCCGAGACCCGCATCGTCCAGCCCCAGCCGCGCCTTGGCATACGGCACCATCGGCGCCCAGCTGGCCATGCCGATGCCGGACACCAGGAAGATAAGCCGGGTGGCGCGGGTAGCTGCTCCGAGCCGCTCGCGGCCCGCTGATCTTGATTTACTCAGCACGTTCGTTGTCCGATCCACAATGCAAAACATGCATGAATGTACATAAACGCGATAAATCGTGCAATCAGGAAAATGTGCATTCCGGGATCAGCATCCCGCCTCGAATCAGTTGCGGTCGCATCAAACCCGTCGAGATCGATGCCTCGTGCAGGCCCTGAGTTACGGCCAGTCGCAGGCCCGCATGCAATAATGCGCAGTCATTCCGGAGTGCCTGTCTGCCATGAGTCGTCGCCTGCTCGTCACCCACGCTTTGCCCTATGCCAATGGCCCGCTGCATCTGGGCCATATGCTTGGCTATATCCAGACGGATATCTGGGTGCGTGCGCAGCGGATGATGGGCAACGAAGTGCATTTCGTCGCAGCCGACGACGCGCACGGCACGCCGATCATGCTGGCCGCCGAAAAGGCCGGCATGACGCCGGAGGCGTTCATCGCCGGGATCCGCGAAGGCCATGAGGCCGACTTCGCGGATTTCCAATTCAGTTTCGACCATTACCACACCACGCACTCGGAAGAGAACCGCGAGCTGGCCTCGCTGATCTATACACGCCTGCGCGACAGCGGCTATATCGCCAAACGCAGCATCCAGCAGCTGTTCGATCCCGAAAAGCAGATGTTCCTGCCGGATCGTTACATCAAGGGCGTATGCCCGAACTGCGGCACGCCGGATCAGTACGGCGACAACTGCGAGCACTGCGGCGCCACCTATGCCCCGACCGACCTGATCAACCCCTATTCGGTGATGTCCGGCGCCACGCCGGTATTGCGCGATTCGGAGCATTACTTCTTCGAGCTGAGCAAGTTCGAGGGGCTGCTGCGCGACTGGTTCGCCGGCAAGTTCACCGGTGGCAAACCGGTGGCGAACAGCGGTGTCGCGGCTAAGTTGCGGGAGTGGCTGGATGGTGGCCTGAAGGACTGGGACATCTCGCGCGACGCGCCCTACTTCGGCTTTCCGATACCCGATGCACCCGGCAAGTTTTTCTACGTCTGGCTGGATGCGCCAGTGGGTTACCTCGCCAGCTTCAAGGCGCTGTGCGACCAGACCGGCCTGAAATTCGACGACTTCCTCGGTCCCGACAGCACCGCCGAGATGCACCACTTCATCGGCAAGGACATCATCAACTTCCACGGTCTGTTCTGGCCGGCGATGCTGCATGGCGCGAACTTCCGCACGCCCACCGCGCTGCACGTGAACGGCTACCTCACGGTGAATGGCGCGAAGATGTCCAAGTCGCGCGGCACCTTCATCCAGGCGCGCACGTATCTCGACGCTGGGCTGCATCCGGAATTCCTGCGCTACTACTTCGCGACCATGCTCAGCGATGCACCGGTCGATGTGGATCTCGACCTCAAGGCGTTCGAGGAACGCGTCAACTCGCACCTGGTCGGCAAGTGGGTGAACATCGCCAGCCGCACGGCTGGCTTCGTGCAGAAATTCTTTGATGGCAAGCTGGCCGATCGTTTCGACGCCGAAGAAGCCGCGCTGTGGCAAACCCTGCTGTCGCATTACGACGGCATCGACCAGCTTTACGAAGACGGTGAATTCGCCGAGGTGACACGGCGCTTCGTGCTGATGGCCGACCTGGTGAATGGCCACATCGCCGCCAAGGCGCCGTGGCTGATGGCCAAGGACGAAGCACAGCGCGACGCACTGCATCAGGTGTGCTCGTTTGCATTGAGCGCCTTCCGTCTGCTGGCTGGCCTGCTCAAGCCGGTCATGCCCGCCACCGTGGCTGCCGCCGAGCAGTTCCTCGCCGCACCGATCACTGACTTCAACGATGCCCGCCGCGAACTGCACGGCCACACCGTCAACGCGTTTGAACCATTGCTCGCCCGCATCGACCCCAAGCGCATCGAGGCGATGGTGGAAGCATCGAAGGAATCGCTCGGCAGTTCCGGTGCTGAAGCCAAGCCTGCACCGGCCAAGAAATCCAAGGAACCCAGCAAGACCATGAGCGAAGCCAGCAGCACTTCGAACGCCCCCGCCAACGGTAACGCCGTCGATGGCGCCGCCATCATCGGCATCGACGACTTCGCCAAGCTCGACCTGCGCGTCGGCAAGGTCATCGCCTGCGAATTCGTCGAGGGTTCCGACAAGCTGCTGCGCTTCGAACTGGATGCCGGCCCGCTGGGCAAGCGACAGATTTTCTCCGGCATCCGTGCCGCCTACGGCGAACCGGAGAAGCTGGTCGGCCGCAACGTGGTGTTCATCGCCAACCTGGCGCCGCGCAAGATGCGCTTCGGCCTGTCCGAGGGCATGATCCTGTCGGCCGGCGACGGTGGCAGCGACCTGTTCCTGCTCGACGCCGACAGCGGCGTGACTGCTGGCGCAACGGTCAAATAAGCGATTCCTTCCATAAAAAAACCTCCCGCTGCGAGGCGGGAGGTTTTTTTATTTGCCCAGGTCAGTTCAGGCCAGTTCGTTGGCATTCGCGATGATCTTGCCCACCAGCCCATAAGCCTCGGCGGCTTCCGCGGACATCCAGTAATCGCGCTCGGTGTCCTTGGCGATGCGCTCTACCGGCTGGCCGGTCTCGCGCGCGAAGATCTCGTTGAGGCGCTGGCGCATCCGGATGATCTCGCGTGCATGGATCTCGATCTCGCTGGCCGAACCACCGGCGCCGCCGGAGGGTTGATGCAGCAGGAAGCGGGTATTGGGCAGGCTGAAGCGGTTCTCGCGTTTGGCCGCGGCGTAGATCAATGCGCCCGCGCTGGCCACCCAGCCGGTGCCGACGATGCGTACTTCCGGCTTCACGAACTTGATCATGTCGTAAATGGTGTCGCCTGATTCGACGTGACCGCCCTGGCTATTGATGAAGATGGTGATCGGCTCGTCGCTCTCGTACTGCAACGCCAGCATGCGCGCGGTGACACGCTCGGCGAGCTTCTGGTCAATCCCGCCATAGATCAGGATGGTGCGCGCCTTGAACAGGCGGTCCTCGATCTGCGGTGGCCGTTTTTCCGGCGTTACGGTTTCGGCTTCCTTGGCCAGCGAAGCCGGGGTGCGGTCGATGGAATGCATGTGTGGTTCCTTGATGATCGTGCCGGAGCACCGATGATGGCACTTCCATTCGGACCCGTGTTCGCGGCCGATGGTCTCCGCAATACGAGATGGCGACAAATGGCAGCACTTCAAGCTGGGGATGTTCGAGCAGTTTGCGCGACAATGGACGCCTATGACGTTACATCCCGCCATGAACGATTCCGCAGCCAGTCTCGCCGACCGCATCGACGCGATCCTGCCGCAAACCCAGTGCGAGCAGTGCGGCTATCGCGGCTGCCGCCCGTATGCGGAAGCGATTGCGTGTGGCGAAGCCGAGATCAATCAGTGCCCGCCCGGTGGCGCGGCAGGCATCGAGAAGCTGGCCGCGCTGCTGCAACGTCCATTGCTGCCACTGAGTCCCGAGCATGGCATCGAGAAGCCACGCACGCTGGCGCGCATCGTCGAGGCCGACTGCATCGGCTGCACCAAGTGCATCCAGGCCTGTCCGGTCGATGCAATCGTCGGTGCGTCGAAGCTGATGCATACCGTGATCGCCGACGACTGCACCGGCTGCGAACTGTGCGTGCCAGCCTGCCCGGTCGACTGCATCGTGCTGTTGCCGATGTCGGTCGAGCAGATCGATACAGCCCACGCCGATGCCGCCCGTGTGCATTTCCAACGCCGTGAGGCACGACTGGAACGCCAGCACGTACAGCGCGAAGCCGAGCTGGCCGCACGCAAGGTGGCGGTGGACGCCACGGCCGGCCCGGTCAATCCCGTGCTGGCGGCGCTGGCCCGCGCCAAGGCGAAACAACAGGAGCCGAAGCCGTGAAGCGCGCCGAAGTAATCGACATGTTCACACGCCTGCGCGAACTCAACCCGCACCCGACCACCGAACTCGTCTACACCACGCCATTCGAGCTGCTGGTCGCGGTGGTGCTGTCGGCACAGGCCACCGATGTGGGCGTAAACAAGGCCACGAAGAAGCTCTATCCGGTAGCGAACACCCCACAGGCGATCCTCGCTCTCGGCGAGGAAAGCCTGAAGCGTTATATCAGCACGATCGGCCTGTTCAATGCGAAAGCGAAGAACGTGATCGCGCTGTGCCGGCTGCTGATCGAGCTGCATGATGGCGAGGTACCGCACAATCGCGAAGCACTGGAAGCGCTGCCCGGCGTAGGCCGCAAGACTGCCAACGTGGTGCTCAACACCGCGTTCGGCGAACCGACCATCGCGGTGGACACACATATCTTCCGCGTCGCCAACCGTACCGGGCTGGCACCGGGCAAGGACGTACGCACGGTCGAGGACAAGCTGGAGAAGGTGATCCCGGCCGAGTTCAAGCAGGACGCCCATCACTGGCTGATCCTGCACGGCCGCTACGTGTGCAAGGCACGCAAGCCGGATTGCCCGCACTGCGCAATCCGCGACCTGTGCCGCTACAAGGACAAGACCGTCGCCGACTGAACCATGCAGCTGTGTCCCTCCCCTGCTCGCAGGGGAGGGCTGGGGTGGGGTTGCTCTTCGCCATGAAGATCAAAAGCTTCACTCCCTCCCCACCTCCCCCTGCGACCCTAGGGAGTCCCCTCTTCGGAACGAGCAAGGGGAGGAGCACATCGAGGTTCCAGCAAGCATTCAGGCCGGCAGCTGCGCCCGCTCCAGCGCCGCAATGTGACGTTCCAGCCGCGGCCCGAGGTAGCAGTGCGAGCCGCATGGCAGCAGTCCAACCTCACCGAATTCGCGCAGATACCAGGCCGGTGCGCGCGATACGAAACCGTGGTGGTCGCCGGCCACATCATCGCGACTGGTGAATACCTCCAGGAACGCCACGCCTTCGAGCATCTCGCCGATGCCCTGCAGGCCTGCGCGGATCTCGGTCGGCTTCAGGTAGTGCAACACGTCGGTGCACACGATCAGGTCGAAACGGGTGTCGAAACGCAACTGTTCGAGTTGGCCAAAACGCGCCAGGCCAATGTTGCGGCTGCGGCCGTAGCGCGCCACCACGTATTCGCTGGCATCCAGCCCGCGATAGGCGATATCCGGCCGCAGTGCGCGCAGTGGCGCGCGCCAGGTCGCCTCACCGCAACCGACATCGAGCACGTTGCGGATCGGCCGACCGAGGTAGTACTCGGCTTGCGCCACCACCATCGCCACCTTGCGCTTGAGTTCAGCCGGCGAACCGACCGCATGCTGCGGATCGCGATACCACTTGTCGAAATAGTCGCGGTCGTAGGTCTTGGGCATGGCAGGCTCCGGCGGGTGTCGCATGGTAACTGCCGTCGCGCGCAATGAGCACTTCGGCTGAATCGCGTCGGAATATGCGCTGTCTGTCACGTTGCGGCAGTCAGCCAAACGGCACCCATTGCGTTAACACTACGCAACGCCCATCACCGGAGTACGGACGCATGCCTGCCGCCACCCCGCTTCGCTGCCGTACGCTGGCTCTCGGCCTGCTGCTGACGCTCGCTCCGGCACTGGCTTGTGCCGGTGACGGAAAGCCGCCAGACCGAATGCCGACCACGAAGGTTACCGCGAAGGTAGACGGCCTGCGTCTGGGCGATATCGCGTGGCTGCGCCGCGACAGCTTCGGTCTCGACAGCGCCACGCTGGCGCGTTACCGCGAACTGGGCCGCACACGCTTCCTAGACGAACAGCTTGCCGGCGACGACAGCCTGCCGCCGCAGGTTGCCGCGCAGATCAACAGCCTGGCCGTCATCAGCACGCCGCTGGGGCAGCAGCTGGCCGACTACCAGGAGCGCGCGCAGCAGTTCAAGCAGGTGCCGGCTGGCCCGGCCAAGGACGCCGCGAAGACGGCCTTCCAGCAGTACCGTCGCGATATCTACCTGCAGGCCGCGCAGGCCGAGATGCTGCACGCGATCTACGGCAGCGACCAGCTGAAGGAACAACTGGTGTGGTTCTGGCTCAACCACTTCAGCGTGTATGCGGACAAGGGGCCGGTACGCCTGTTCGCCGCCGACTACGAGGAACACGTGATTCGCCCGCGTGCGCTGGGCAAATTCAAGGATCTGGTCATGGCCACGCTGCAGAGCCCGGCCATGCTGGTGTTCCTCGACAACGAGCACAACGTCAAGGACAAGACCAACGAGAACTACGCACGGGAGCTGATGGAACTGCATACGCTGGGCGTGAACTCCGGCTACAGCCAGCAGGACGTGCAGCAGCTGATGCGCATCCTCACCGGCGCCGGCCTGCTGCCGGCAAAGCCGGCTGCGCGACGCAACCTGTTCGCCCATGCGCGTCCCGGCCTGGTACACGACGGCCTGTTCCTGTTCAACCCGAACCAGCACGATTTCGGTGAAAAGAACTTCCTCGGTCAGACCATCAAGGGCAGCGGCTACGACGAGATCGCCCAGGCCGTGGATATGATCGTGAGCCAGCCGGCATGTGCACATTTCATCTCGCAGCAGCTCGCCACTTACTTCATCGCCGACCAGCCACCGGCTTCGCTGGTCGATGCGATGGCGAAGACGTTCCAGCGCAGCGACGGCGACATCGCCGCGGTCATGCGCACGATGCTGCGGTCGCCGGAAGCTGCCTCTATCGACGGACACAAGTTCAAGGACCCGATGCGTTTCCTGGTCTCGGCGATGCGGCTTACCTATGACGGCCAGCCAATTCCGAATGCGGTGCCGCTGGTGAACTGGCTGCGACAGATGGACGAGCCGCTGTATGGCCGCATCACGCCCGATGGCTGGCCGCTGGATTCAGCCAGCTGGACCGGCTCGGGCCAGATGAGCAAACGCTTCGACTTCGCTCGCGTGATAGGCAGCGGACGCAACCGGTTGTTCGTGGATAGCGGCGACCCTGCGCTGCCTGGCGTTCCTGCGAATCCGCCGCGGGATGCTCCCGCGTTGCGTGACTCTGCGCTGTATCGCGACGCGATAGCGCAAGGGCTATCCACTGCCACCGGCACCGCGCTGAGCCAGGCCAAGTCGCCGATGGAATGGAACACGTTCCTGCTGTCGTCGCCCGATTTCAATTACCGCTGACGTTTTGCTCCTTCCGCATGGACGAGCTTGCCGACCATCACCGAGGTGCTCCATGAACCGCCGCGAATTCCTGTTTGCCGCCGCCAGCGCCACCGTTGCGTTGCCGGCCCTGTCATTCTCCGGAAAATTGTTCGCCACGCCGACCAACGCGCCCCGCTTCCTGCTGGTGTTCCTGCGCGGTGGCTACGACTGCAACAACCTGCTGGTACCCCACAGCAGCGACTTTTATTACGAGTCGCGACCGACGCTGGCGATCGCCAAGCCTGACTCCGGCAACCCGAACAGCGCAATCGCACTGGACGCAAACTGGGGCCTCAATCCCGTGCTGCGCGACTCGGTCTATCCGCTGTGGCAGCGCAAGCAGATCGCGTTCGTGCCGTTCGCTGGCACCGATGATCTGTCGCGCAGCCATTTCGAGACGCAAGACAATATCGAATCCGGTGAACCTACTGCCAAACGCGGCAACTTCCGTTCCGGCTTTCTCGCCCGCCTGTCCGGCACGCTACCCGGCGTGCCGCCGATCGCATTCACGAATACCCTGCCCCTGAGCTTTCAGGGCGCTGGCCATGACATTCCCAACATCTCGCTGAAAGGCGATACCAAACCGCATTTCGACGCGCGCCAGTCGGCGATCCTCACCCAGATGTACCAGGGTACCTCACTGGCTGCCGCCACTGCAGATGGCCTGGCGCTGCCGAACACCGTCTCGCAGGACCTGCGCGATGAAATGGTTCATGCCAGTCGCGGCGCACCCAGCGCGAAAGGCTTTGCCGCCGAAACACAGCGCATTGCCACGCTGATGCGCGACCGCTATCGGCTCGGTTTCATCGATGTGGGCGGTTGGGATACTCACGTGAACCAGGGCAGCGTCACCGGCGGCCTTGCCAACAACCTGCAGAACCTCGGCGCTGGCCTCGCCGCTTACGCCGACGCACTCGGTGACGAGTGGAACAACACCGTGGTGGTGGTGGTTTCCGAGTTCGGTCGCACCTTCCGCGAAAACGGCGACAAGGGCACCGACCACGGTCACGGCACCGTGCACTGGGTACTCGGCGGCAAGGTCAACGGCGGCCGCATCGCCGGCGAGCAGGTTGCCGTCAATCGGCAGAGCCTGCTGCAGAACCGCGACTATCCCGTGCTCAACAATTACCGCGACGTGCTTGGCGGCATGCTCGGACATGTGTGGGGCCTGTCAGGCAAGCAATTGCAGACCGTGTTCCCGGGCGCGCAGCCCCGCGATCTGCAACTGGTCTGAGACAGCACTCACGCCACCGAACTGGGCACCAGCAGATGCTTGGCGATCTGCCCGTGCAGGCGACCAATGCCACGGACCAGATGCAAGGTAGCGAACAGCAGCACGACACCGACGAAACAAAGCGCGATCGTGCCAGCCCAGTCCGGGCCGTAGTAGCTGAAACCATCGACATCCATGTTGATCACGTTGAAACCGAACGCCTTGACGAAGGGCGAACCAATGAAGGCCAGTGACACACTCAGCAGCGTCACCGCGATCGTGAAGTAGATGATGCCGAGCGGCAGCATCAGAAGCATGTAGAACAACGTGCCCCAGGTGCGTCCGTCGGTGAACATCGCACCGATGCGCTTCAGCAGCGGCTGCCCTTGCTGCGACGGATACAGTGGCCGGCGCGGCATGCGCACTCCCAACATGGTTTCGACGATGCGTCCCTCCAGCAGCGACAGCCCGCGCACGCTGCCAAGGAACAGCAGGAAGAACGGGATACCGATGATCAGGATCGACAGGCCGGCTGACAATGAAAGGCCAGTCACTGCCCAGGTGAAATAGAAAATACCGGTGACCAGCGACAGCAACAGGTAAAACAACGCACCGTAGGTGTGCGGATCTGCCGCGACACCGAAGAATCGTCCCAGTACCGAATGGCGCGGCGGCGGCGGCGGCGGTCGGATCGCGCGTTGGATCTTGATTTCCTGGTCGCGGTAGATCTCCGCCACTTCGTCCGGTGCGCCATAGCTGCCAACGACATGATCGAGCATCGCAGCCTCGTCACGACCCGGTTGTTCGGCCAGCTCGGCGCGAAGATGTTCCTCAGCGTCGTAGAGGGCATCCTGGATCAGGGCAGGATCGGCGCCACGTAGAGCGCTGCGCAGTTGATCCAGATATTCATTGATGGTGCGTGGCGCGTTCATTACACCCCTCCTTGCAAGACGTTATCGACGGAGTCGCGGGTTGCGGTCCAGGCCGCCACCCACTCGCGCAAGACCTCGCGCCCCGGTTTGGTGATGCGGTAATAGCGGCGCGGCGGCCCGCTGATCGATGGCTCGACTTCGCTGCCCAGCAACCCCGCCGCTTCCAGATTGCGCAATACGGGATACAGCGCGCTCTGTTTGCCAGCCAGCACGCCCTCACCCACTTCCTCCAGCCGCTTGGCGATCTGGTAGCCATACATCGGCTGGCGCGACTGGCCGAGCACCGCCAGCAGCACCAGCGACACGGTGCCGCTGGAAAGCTCCTTCTGGAACTTCTTCAACTGGCTGGCGTTGTCTTCCATTCGCTCACCCGTACTGCCGCTTAGACATGAGTGAACCATAGTGTGAACTTGATACTAGTGCATGGGCCTGAAGTCATGCCTCCGGCAATTTGGCGCCCAGGCTCTGCTAAGTTGCTCTTCTGCCGATCAGCCGCCTGAAGGGGAACCGCATGTTTCGTCGCCACTATCTCGTCGCAGCCGCTGCATTGAGTGCCGGCCTGCTTGCACTATCCGCCCTCGCGGACCAGAGCAAACCCACGCCGACTACCCAGGAGTTGCTGGCAAAATCCGGCGCAGTCGAATGGCGTCAGCCTGACCCAAACAATCTGCTGGTGATCCAGCTGTCCACCGGCCGCGTCCTGATCGAACTGGCACCGGACTTCACCCCGTTGCATGCCGCAAATATCCGCACCCTGATAAAGCAACACTATTTCGACGGACTGGCGATCGTGCGGGTGCAGGACAACTTCGTGACCCAATGGGACGATCCGGCCGGCGACGATGGCGGTGACCCGAAAAAAGTACGCTCGCTGGGCAACGCCAAGAACACCTTGCCACCGGAATTCACCCGCCCGATCGATCCCAAACTGGCATGGACCGCGTTGCCTGACGGCGACGTCTATGCACCTGAAGTCGGTTTCTCCGAAGGCTTTCCGGTGGCACGTGACCCGGCCAGCGGACAGGAATGGCTGGCCCACTGCTACGGCATGGTCGGCGTCGGACGCGACAACGGCCCGGAAACCGGCAATGGCAGTGCACTGTATGCCGTGATCGGCCAGGCACCACGCAGGCTGGATCGCAATCTGGCGGTGATCGGTCGCGTGCTGGAAGGCATGCCGTTGCTGTCCGGTTTGCCCCGGGGTACTGGCCCGATGGGTTTCTACAGCCAGCCAACTCAGCGCACGGTGATCCAGTCTGTACGTCTGGCAGCCGATATACCCGTTGCCAGACGTCCTGTGATCGAAGTGCTGCGCACGGACAGCACCACGTTTGCCACCTTGATCGAGGCGAAGCGCAATCGTCGCGATACCTTCTATGCAGTCCCCGCCGGCAAGATCGACCTGTGTGGCATCGATGTACCGGTACGCGAACCGACCTCGGCGGGCACTGCGGTACACCAAGCCCATTGATCCGGCTCATGCGAACATCCTGTTCAGCCATATCGGTTACCTTGCAGCCAGGCTTGATCATGTCGGAAACCGCTACATGCCACTGAACGATACCGTCGCCTTCTTGCGCGCGTGGCTGCGAGCCCCGCGCCGGATTGGCGCCGTCACGCCATCCGGCGCGGCACTTGCCCGCCTGATGACAGCCCATGTGAGCCAGCTCGATGGACCGGTCATCGAGCTTGGGCCAGGCACCGGCGCCTTGACCCGGGCACTGCTGGCACACGGTGTGCCTCCGCATCGGCTCGCGTTGATCGAAGCCGATCCGCACTTTGCCGACGCCCTGGCCCGACGCTATCCGAAAACGAAGATCCTGCGCATGGACGCAGCACAACTCGGGCACACCCAGCCGCTGTTCGGTGATGAGCGTGCCTGCGCCGTGGTCAGCGGCCTCCCGCTGTTGTCGATGCCGGCGGCGCAGGTGGCCGCCATCGTGCAGGGCGTGTTCGATCGCCAGCTGCGTGCCGACGGCATGTTCTACCAGTTCACCTACGGCCCGCGTTGTCCGCTCCCGGCAAGCCTGCTCAAGCGGTTGCATCTGCAGGCGCGGCGCGTCGGAGGCGTCATGCTCAACCTGCCACCGGCATCGGTCTACTGCATCAGCCGGCGCCCGGATATCCAGGTTGCCGCCTGAGACACCGTCCTGCCGGCAGGCACGCCACGCGCCATGCGTTCATTGTGCCAATGGG
>NZ_MUNQ01000010.1 GCF_002001165.1 Rhodanobacter sp. C05
TTGCCATGCAAGAGTAGGTCACCGCCAGGGGCTTTATCCCCAAACCCTCGTAGCTCACGCTACGGGGGTTTGTTCTTTTAGGCGCCTCGGCGCCTCCCGCAACAGGTCACCGCCAGGGGCTTTATCCTGAACAACCCTCACCGGAAACGGGGGGGGTTTCTTTGCCTCGTCTTGCTGGGGCGAGCGCAGATATCGACTCGAAACGGGGCGCGAGTAATGGCGTCAGCCATGGACGGATCCCCTATGATGAGCGACTCACCTAGACTCAGGCAGTCGCTGAGGGAGCGCGCTTTGTTTGTTCACGTCGAAACACGCCGCCGCCCTCGCTGGCACTGGGCTACTTTGTTGGTAGTCACCCTCTGTGTCGTGTGTTTTGTCGCGTTGGCATTGACTCCGTCGCCAAGGCGGATTTCGTTCCTATTGGAATGGGGTACCGTGCCGGCGAACATCTTCGATCCGCACGAAGCACTGTTGCCGCAGCTGAGCGATCCTGCGTTGCTGCGGCTCTTTACCGCCTTGTTCATCCATGTGACTTGGCTGCATCTGCTGAGCAACCTGCTGTTTCTGGCGATCTTTGGGCTGCCGGGTGAACGCACACTTGGTTCGCTGCGGTTTCTGTTGCTGTTCGTGCTCGGCGGCATCGTGGCGAACCTGATCGGAGCCTTGTCATTGGCAGGCGTACGGCTGCCGATCATCGGCTGCAGCGGCGCAGTGTCGGCGGTGGTGGGCACCTATGTAGCGCTATTTCCACGCGCCAAGCTGGGCCTGGTGTTGCCGCTGGGACTCTATCTGGAATTCGTGCGGGTGCCGGCTTTTCTGCTGATCGGTATCTGGGTGCTGCTGCAATTGCTGTTCAGCTATGCCGGACCGAGCTATGGCGCCTACGTCTGGTGGGCGCATATCGGAGGCTTTCTGTTCGGTGTGGTCTTTGCGCTGTTCTCACGCGATGCGATCGCCCGACGATTGCGCGGTTGAGCGGGACGGCTTCACACCGAGGCCGGGATCCATTCGTGCAGGCGGGCAAACTGCCGCAATAGCCGGCGAGCCACGGGTGTGGCAGCCACGCCGACAAAAGCCTGTCGCGGATCGGCGCCTTCTCGTTGCATGTCGACATGCTTGCGTCGGATATACGCCCGCATCACCTCGGCATTGAACTCCGGGTGGAATTGGGTGCTGATTGCGTGCGGTCCATGCCGGAGCAATTGATGCGGGTCGCGAGCGGAGCGGGCCAGCACAGAGGAGCTGCGTGGTAGTTCAAGCACACTCTGTTCGTGGGTGGTATGCGCGCGGAAGCTGGGTGGAAGAGTGCCGGCCAAGAGGTCGGTTGCAGCGGTATCGAGCAATTCGATCGGCTGGGTGCCGATTTCGCGGCCACCGGGCAGGTAATCGACACGTCCACCCAGCGCATGTGCCATCAACTGATGGCCGTAGCACACACCAAACAGCGGCAGTTCGGCATCCATTGCGTTGCGGATCCAGCCGGCAGTGCGTTCGCTCCATGCCAGTCGTTCGGTGACCATCGCGGCCGAGCCGGTAATCATGGCGCCGGCAACCTTGTGCGGAGGTGGCAAGGTTTCGCCCGCGGCAACATCGACGATGCTGATCTGCCAGGACTGCAATTGCGCACCTAGCCGGAACCAATGGGGAAAATCGCCGTGTCGGCCACGGATGTTGTCCGGCGCGCGGCCGGTTCGAATGATCAGTACGGGTTTCATGCAGAAAGGAGTTGGAGAAGAGTGGACGTCTTTACGGCTGCGTGTCGTCGAAGACCTCGATCGGCGGCAGCACGGTGAGGATCTCCTGCACGGTGGTCAGCCCGGCGGCCACCTGGTCGGCGGCGGAGATACGCAATGGGCGCATGCCTTCGGACAGCGCGGCCTGACCGAAGTTGCCCAGGTCGAGTTCGGCCGAGATCAGGCTGCGCAGTCGTGGCGAGAGCTTCATCATCTCGTAGATGCCGGTACGACCCATGAAACCGGTATTGCGACATTCCAGGCAGCCGACCGGTGCAAATACCTTGGCAGGAACGGGTATTGACCAGCCATGAGTGAGCACGCCCCATGTCTGCGGATCCTGCACGGCCGCCTGCTTGCAGTGGGGGCACAGGGTGCGTACCAGCCGCTGCGCGACCACTCCGGTCAGAGTGGACTGGATCAGATAATGCGGCACACCCAGATCTAGCAGGCGGGTGACTGCGCTGGGTGCATCGTTGGTATGCAGAGTGGACAACACCAGATGGCCGGTCAGCGAAGCCTGCACGGCCATCTGTGCGGTTTCCAGATCGCGGATCTCGCCGACCATGATGATGTCCGGGTCCTGTCGCAGCAAAGTGCGCACACCCGCGGCAAAATCCAGATCGATTGCCGCATGCACCTGCATCTGGTTGAATTCCGGCGAGACCATCTCGATCGGATCTTCCACCGTGCATACGTTGAGTGCCGGCGTGGCCAGATGTCTCAGGGTGGAATACAGCGTGGTGGTCTTGCCCGAGCCGGTTGGGCCGGTGACCAGCACGATGCCATGGGGGCGTTCCACCATGGTGCGCCAGTTGGCAACTTCGCTAGGCGAGAAACCGAGCTGGGCAAAGTCTTTCACCACCAGATCAGGATCGAAGATGCGCATCACCACCTTCTCGCCGAAGGCGGTCGGCATGTTGGAGATGCGCAACTCCACTTCGCGGCCGCCGGATGAGCGCGTCTTGATACGGCCATCCTGTGGCCGGCGTTTCTCGGCCACGTCCATGCGTGCGAGAATCTTGATGCGTGCGGTCACTGCGGTCATCACTGGCGACGGCAGCTCGAACACCTTGTGCATGATGCCGTCGATGCGGAAGCGGATGTGCCCGGTTTCGCGGCGCGGCTCGAGGTGGATGTCCGAGGCGCGTTGTTCGAACGCGTACTGCAGCAGCCAGTCGACGATGTGTACCACGTGCCGGTCGTCGGCACCGATCTCGCCGCTCTTGCCCAGCTCGACCAGCTGCTCGAAATTGAGGATTGCCGAAGCGTTGTTGTCGTTGGCCTTGGCATCCCTGGCCAGCTGGATCGAGCGCTGGACGCCGTAGAATTCCTGCAGATAACGGTTGATGTCGATCGGGCTGGATACCACGCGCCGAACGTCACGCCGCAGCATCTGTGCCAGATCGCCGGCCCAGCCAGCATCGAACGGCTCGCAGGTGGCAAACGTCACCTCGCCGGTGGCGACCGCCACCGGCAGGATGCGGTGGCGTTGCGCATAGGCATGGCTCACCACCTGGGTTACCGAGGCGACGTTGATCTTCATCGGATCGATTTTCAGGTACGGCAGGCCGGCGTGATTGGCCAGCCATTCGGTCAGCGCTTCCAGTTTCAGCGGCCGTCCCGGCTCGCGTTGATTCGCCAGCTTGGCGTTGGCGATCAGCACCAGCGGGTGCAATTCCACGGTGCTGCGTCCGGCGCGTGCGCCCATGCGCACCTGCTTGGCATCGTCGGCCAACAGATAACCGTCGACCACCAGAGCAGCAAGCAGATCGTCCAGCTCCAGCCGACCGCGGCGGCCAAGCAGAGATGCGATTTGCGGTGATGCGGCCATCCTGATGTAACCCCCGTGGTGCTTTTGCCGGCCGGAGCCCAGTGGGAAAGCAAGCTGCCGCTATACTAACGCGCTTTACCCACGGTCACGGAAAGCCATGTCCGCGCGCACCTTCCAGGATGTGATCCAGACCCTCAACCGCTACTGGGCGGCGCAGGGTTGTGTGTTGCTGCAGCCACTCGATATTGAGGTCGGCGCCGGCACGTTCCACCCCGCCACCTTCCTGCGTGCACTCGGTCCCGAGCCGTGGGCGGCGGCCTATGTGCAGCCCTCGCGTCGTCCCACTGACGGCCGCTATGGCGAGAACCCGAACCGCCTGCAGCATTACTACCAATACCAAGTGGTGATGAAGCCGAACCCGGAGAACATCCTCGATCTGTACATCGGTTCGCTGAAGGAACTCGGTCTCGACCCGCTGGTGCACGACCTGCGCTTCGTCGAGGACAACTGGGAGTCGCCCACGCTGGGCGCCTGGGGTCTCGGTTGGGAGGTCTGGTTGAATGGCATGGAAGTGACCCAGTTCACCTACTTCCAGCAGGCTGGTGGCCTGGAATGCCGTCCGGTGACTGGCGAGATCACTTACGGTCTGGAACGCTTGGCGATGTATCTGCAGAACGTGGACAACGTCTACGACCTGGTCTGGACCGACGGCCCGCGCGGCACGGTGACTTATGGTGATGTGTTCCACCAGAACGAGGTGGAGCAGAGCACTTACAATTTCGAGCACGCGAATGTGCCGGAGTTGCTGCGCTGGTTCGATGTCTGCGAGACGACCGCCAACCAGCTGATTGCCGCGAATCTGCCGTTGCCGGCTTACGAGCAGGTGATGAAGGCCAGCCACACGTTCAACTTGCTCGATGCACGCCGCGCGATCAGCGTCACCGAACGACAGCGCTACATCCTGCGCGTGCGCACGCTGTCACGCAGCGTCGCCGAAACCTACGTGGCACAACGGGAGAAACTCGGTTTCCCGGGCCTCAAGCAAGTGAAGGAGCCGGCTCATGGCTGAGCACAAGCCGCTATTGATCGAACTGGGCACCGAGGAACTGCCACCCAAGGCACTGGATGAACTTGCCGCTGCATTTTTGCGCGGCATCTGCGATGGGTTGAGCAAACGCGGCATCGACGCCGCGCTTGATCAGGCGAAAGCGTATTGCACACCACGCCGTCTGGCCGTGCATGTTCCCGCGGTCGTACAAGCGCAACCGGAGCAAACGATCGAACGGCGTGGCCCGGCTGTAAGCGCCGCGCTGGATGCCGAGGGTCAACCGTCCAAGGCGCTGCTTGGCTTCGCGCAATCGTGTGGCACCGGTGTCGAGCAGTTGGAGAAGCTTGAGACCGACAAGGGTGCGTGGTTTGTGGCACGCGCCGTGAAGCCAGGCCAGCCGGTGGCCGCCTTGCTGCCGGAAATCATCGACGAGGCGCTGAAGGGCTTGCCAATTCCGCGGCCGATGCGCTGGGCCGATCACGATTACAGCTTCGTACGTCCGGCCCACTGGCTGGTGATCCTGCATGGTGCCGAGATCGTCGATGGCGGTGTGCTGGGTCTGACAAGCGGTCGCAAATCGCGCGGCCACCGCTTCATGCATCCGCAACCGGTGCACGTGGCTGATGCGGACAGCTGGTTGGACGCGATGCGCGCTTCCAATGTACTGGCCGATCCGCAGGAGCGGCGCGAGCGCATCCGTGCACAGGTCGAACAGGTCGCTGAGCAGACCGGTGGTTTGCCACGACTGGATGCTGCCTTGCTGGATGAACTGGCCAATCTCACCGAGTGGCCTGCTGCAATCGCCTGCACGTTCGAGCGCGAGTTCCTTGGCGTGCCGCCCGAAGCGCTGGTGACCACCATGGTGGCGAACCAGAAGTTCGTGCCGGTGTTCGATGTCGCGGGAAAACTCACCGAACATTTCATCGGCATCGCCAACATCGACAGCAAGGATCCGGCCGAGATCCGCAAGGGTTACGAACGGGTGATCCGGCCGCGCTTCGCCGATGCCAAGTTCTTCTGGGATGAGGATCTGAAGACACCGCTGGCCAGCTATCAGGAACAACTGAAGAGCGTCACCTATCAGCAGGCGCTCGGCAGTCTGTGGGACAAGAGCGTGCGCGTTGCCGAACTGGCACGCGTGATTGCCAATCGGGTTGGCGTCGATGCCGGTGCGGCTACACGCGCTGCGAGCTTGAGCAAGTGCGATCTGCTGACCCGCATGGTCGGCGAGTTTCCCGAGCTTCAAGGGGTGATGGGACGCTACTACGCACGTCATCACGGTGAGTCGGGCGAAGTAGCCGAGGCGCTGGACAGCTATTACCAGCCGCGCTACGCCGGTGATGCGATCGCCGCTGGCAAGCTCGGCCAGGTACTGGCCGTGGCCGAGCGATTGGATACTTTGGCCGGCATCTTTGCGGTCGGCATGAAGCCGAGCGGCAACAAGGATCCATTCGCGCTGCGCCGGGCTGCGCTCGGTCTGGCGCGCACACTGATCGAAGGCAGCCTGGAACTCGACTTGCGCGGCAGTTTCGTCGAGGCACTGGAACTGCTGCCCGAAGGCGCGCTGTCTGCAGGCCTGAAACCCGGCAAGGACGGCAAGCCGCCGGTCCTGCATGCCGGCGAGCGGCGGACGATCCTGCTCGACGAGCTGTACGACTTCGTGCTCGATCGCCTGCGCGGTTACTACGCCGAGCAGGGTTTCGAGAATGCGCAGTTCGAGGCGGTGCTGGCCGTGCAGCCGCGCAGCCTGGCCGACTTCGATCGACGCCTGCGCGCCGTGGCCGAGTTCGGTCGTCGTCCGGAAGCGGCCAGCCTGGCTGCGGCCAACAAGCGCGTCGCCAACATCCTGCGCAAGCAGGCCGAGGAAGCGGGTGCGCCGGTGATCGGTCGTGTAGTCGATTCAACCTACTTCGAGGCAGATGCGGAGCGCGAACTGGCTGACGCTCTCAGTGCCGCGCAGCAGGAGACGGCCGGGGCACTTGCCGCGGGCGATTACACCGCCGTGCTTGCGCGGCTGTCGCAGTTGCAGGCGCCAGTGGATACGTTCTTCGACAGCGTGCTGGTGAATGCCGACGATCCGGCTGTACGCGCCAACCGGCTTGCCTTGCTCGGCCAGCTGAAGGCACAGTTCGGAGCGATCGCCGATATCGCCTTGCTCTGAGCAAGAGCCACAAAAAAGCGGCAGCCATCGGGCCGCCGCTTTTTGAAGGAAGCTTTGGCGCGTGGAATCAGACCGCGCTGCGATCCTGGCGAATACGCTCGGCAAGCCGGTGGTTGAACGTCACCATGGCGAGCGGATCCACATGAGAGCCGCCAGGGCCAAGGATTTCGTAGAGCTGGGTCAGCAGGTCGGTGTTGTCCGACAAGGACAGCTGGCTACCGGCCAGACTCAGTTCCGACTGCAGGATGCGCATGGCGGTATTCAGACGTTGCGCATCGACACCCGAAGTCTCGGCATGTCCCGACTGATGATGAGACGCACCCAATCTGTTGCGTGGCCGATGGGAAGTCACACTTTCCGAACTGTACTGATCGTCCTGGGTAGGCACGTTCGGATCCATCTGCAGCGTGCCTTCGCCGGCGACCAGCCAAACCAGCGAAATGCCCAGTGTGCGAGCCAGCGTGACGCAGCGTGCCCGCGAGGGGTCGGTGTTGCCGTCACGCCAGCTACGGACCACACCTTCCGAAAATCCGCACATTCTGGCGATCTCGGTAGCGCTACCCACGCGCTGGATCAGCAGCTTTATGCGATCCGAGAAGGTTCCAGCGGTTGAAGGAAGCGTGTTTTTTTGCGTGTTCATCGGCGGTGGCCAAGGCGATGATGGGATTGAGGCTCGTATATCGTAATACTGAAAGCTGACGGAATTCTGAAGATTGAATAAAGTTGCGAAGTGTTACGTTCGTAAATTATCGGCAAAGTGCAATAACGTGCCGCTATATCGCAATAAATTACGCAAACCCCAATGCCGGCATGAAAGCCCATGGCCAACCTGAATGCCGTACTTTGATGTGACCGACCCGCAAAAGTTTCACGCGCCGGCTTGCCTCAGATCAGGTGATGCGGATCGTTTTCAGCCGAGTACGGACATGTAAGTTGCCCCGCCCGGCAGTTCATTGGCCCGGTCACTCATTGGAAGATGTTGATTTCCACCACAACCTGGCCGTGGCTGACCACGATCGAGTGTTACCGAGTCACTCCGGCACCAGTGTCAGGTCGGAGTGCAAGTCGGTTCTTCTTCGGGCGGCGCGCAGCATGCGTTGTGCGCAGAACTTTCCCATGCCAATAATCCGCCGACGAGAAGGCCCGGTGGGCTGACCCGGATCTTCCTTCACAAGGGAAATGCATGAGCCAGTTCGCACTCCTGGGCAAGCGGCGCTTTGCACCGTTCTTCTGGACCCAGGCACTCGGCGCGTTCAACGACAGTGCATTCCGCAATGCGATGGTGATGCTGGCGGCGTTCCAGATGGGGTTGCCGGAGCGGCAGGTGTCGCTGTACACCAATCTCGCACCGGCGCTGTTCATCCTGCCTTACTTTCTGTTCTCTGCCACGGCGGGGCAGCTGGCCGAGAAATTCGAGAAGACGCGAATCATCCGTTACGTGAAGCTGTTCGAGATCGCAGCAATGCTCTTGGCAGCCTACGGTTTCCATACGCACCATCTGGTGCTGCTGTTGATCGTGCTGTTCATGATGGGCGTGCACTCGACGGTATTCGGGCCGATCAAGTACGCGATCCTGCCGCAGGCATTGAAGTCCACCGAATTGGTCGGCGGCAACGGCATGGTGGAGATGGGCACCCAGCTGGCGATCCTGATCGGCATGATCGTGGGCAACGCCTTGATGCTGCTCGCCGGGGTCGGGCCGCTGGCTTCGGCGGCGCTAACCATCAGTGTGGCGCTGCTCGGTTACGGTGCGAGCCGTGCGATCCCACCGGCGCCGGCGACCGCTCCGGACCTGAAATTCAACTGGAATCCGGTGACCGAGACGGCGCGCGTGCTCGGCATCACCCGCAGCGATCGTGCGGTGTTCAATGCCGTGCTGGGTATCTCGTGGTTCTGGTTCTTCGGCACCGTGCTGGTGGCGCAGCTGCCGATCTACACCAAGTTCAACCTTGGTGGTGATGGCACGGTGAACACGCTGGTGCTTACCTTGTTTTCGCTGGGTACCGGTGTGGGCTCGCTGCTGTGCGAGAGAATGTCGGGCAAGCGGGTAGAGATCGGACTGGTGCCATTGGGTGCGTTCGGGCTTACCGCCTTTGGCATCGATCTGTATTTTGCGCGGCCGGGTGCGGCGGTACTGCAGGGCCTGGACTGGCGGGCCTTCCTGCATGCGGCCGGGAGCTGGCGCATCGTGCTGGATCTCACCGCGATCGGCGTATTCGCCGGCTTCTACGTGGTGCCGTTGTTCGCCTTCGTGCAGGCCCGTGCGCCGCGGGAAAAGCTGTCGCGGATCATTGCCGGCAACAACATCCTCAATGCGCTGCTGATCGTATTGGCCTCGCTGTTCGGGTTGGTACTGGGTTGGCTGGGCATGAACGCGGCGCAGATTTTCGTGGTCGATGCCGTGCTCAATGTCGCGGTGGCCGTGTACATCTTCACCCTGGTGCCCGAATTCCTGATGCGCTTCATCACCTGGGTGCTGGTGAACACGCTGTACCGGGTGCGCGCCGACGGCATGCAGAACATTCCCGAGGAAGGCGCAGTCCTGCTGGTGTGCAACCACATCAGCTTCGTGGATCCGCTGCTGCTGATGGCGAACTTGCGGCGACCGGCGCGCTTCGTGATGTATTACAAAATCTTCAATATCCCGCTACTGCGCTTCGTGTTCCGCACTGCGAAAGCGATCCCGATCGCGGGTTACAAGGAGGATCCGGCGGTGTTGCAGCAGGCTTACGACGCGATCGACGAGGCGCTGGCGGCCGGCGAGATGGTCTGCATCTTTCCCGAGGGCGGGCTGACTGCCGATGGCGAGGTTGCAGTCTTCCGTCCAGGCGTGGAGAAGATCCTTGCGCGCCGGCCGGTGCCAGTGGTGCCGATGGCGCTGCGCGGCCTGTGGGGCAGCGTATGGAGCCGTCGCGACTCGATGCTGCGCCGCGCGCGGTTGCCGCGACGTTTCCGTGCGCGCGTGGAGCTGGTAGTCGATGCGCCACAGGTGCCGCAACAGGTCAGTGCGGCAACGCTGGAAGCGCGAGTGCGCGAATTGCGTGGAACCCTCGCGTAGTTGTCAGGCTGAGTGAGAGCTGGTCCATGCCGGTCTATCGGTCGGCGCGGTAGTCAGTTCACCCAGGCACCGAGCACGATCAGCGCCACCACGCTCAGCCATGCCAGCAGCGCGCGCAGCAAGGCGCTACGCAAGCGCACCAGCTCGATCAGCGGGTCGCTGCGTTCCTCGGCGTAGCCGTCGCCAGCTTCGATATCGATCAGCACGTCGGCTTGCGCTGCCGCGCCGAGAAAACCCGGACCTGCGCTGTACCAACTGGTCGCTGCCGCCTGGTTGTGCCAGCGCTTCCAGGCACCGATCACGGCTTCCCAGTGACCGACCACGGCCAGCGTAAAAGTCAGCAACTGCGCCGCCGGCCAGTCCAGGGCGTTGGCAGCGTAGCGGGCCGCCGTGCGGCTGCCGGAGTCGAGCCGCAGAGATTCATCGCGGCCCAGCGTCTGTGCCAGGCGATACAGCAGGGCGCCGACCGGGCCGAGCAGGAAGAACCACAGCAATACGCCAAAGCGCCGCCTCAGCGCGGCATAGGCGATGGCGACACCCAGGGCAGCGGCGTTCCAGCCGACGGTCTCGCCTTCGTCGGTGAGGTTCTGCGCTGCGGCTTCACGACTCGCGCCATCGGGCGCCTTCAGGATCGCTTCCAGATCCGCTTCGAACTCCCGTGGGCCGAAGCAGTACAGCAGTACGGCCAGCGAGAACAGCAGTTGCAGCAGATCGCCCAACAGCAGATGGCCGAGTAGCCACCATAGCAGCGCACATAGAGCTGCCGGCAACAGCAGGGCAAGCAGCACGCGACCGCCGCCACTGGTATCAGCCAGCTGTGCTACCCAACGGCGGAAAAATCCGTCACTACGCCAGCGGGCCAGTTGCGGCATGACATGCAGCAGGCCGAGAGCGATGAGGGCGACAAGCAGGCGGATGGCCATGACGGACGGACTCGAGGGCAATGGCTGCATTGTAAGCGTGGGATCGACCAATCGCAGGTCCGGGCCTGCAGATTACCGGTTGATCGGCTGCCGTGTGATTAGTGTGCATGTGATGGCGCGGATGTGCATCATCCTGCGTCCGCTCAAGCCACTCGAAGAAATCCGTTACTTCGTCACTGCAGCCATGGATCATGCTCAGGCGGGAGGCAGTGATATTCCGCGACCGTTTCTTCGACCATGTCCGGCGAGATGTGGCGATCGAGTATCTCCTGTGTCGACAGGCGCCTCCATTCGTCGACGCCCACGCAGTGGTGGTCAGGAATGCCAAACAAGGATTGCAACCTGCGTGCAACACCGCCGATGCCCTGCATCTTCGGATCGATCATGTGAATGCCCTTGACGATCGGGACACCCGAGCCAGGCAGGTGCACGTTGGGCTGGTTCGCTCCAGAAGGGGTGTGCAGCAGATTGCCGCCGGCGATGTAGTGCGAATCCGCAGTGGCTGGGATGTTCCAGAGGGTGTCTTGCGGCGGTTGCGGTTGCGTTACTGCGGCAGCGTGCTCATCCACAGGTATGGTCGTTACGACGGCGGATTTTTCACGCCGGCGAACCGGTGGCGCACTCGTTGCGACGGCAGCAACCCGCGGCACGCGATCGGGTGATGTGTGCGCCGAAGTGCTGATGAACCGGACATCGAGGACGTCATGCCTGTCGGTCATGCCATACGATTTGCGCCAGGGCGACGCGGAGCCGTGGAGCAGTACCAGCAGCATGCTGAGATGCATGGTGAGCACCGCGACATATACGGCAATGCGACGACCTGACTCTCGCCAGCCATCGAATGTTTCTGGAATCGGTCGCATGCTTGGCCAATCCTTGCCGTAGCCTCCTCCGACAGACCCTGTGGCAGGTGCAAAGTTTCTGCGCGTCGCGGTTTGTCCGGGTGCAATGCATTATTTACGAGAGGCTTGAGAGTTTGCGCAGGCTTGGCGCAAGCCATTCTGGTGGTAGGTTCAGCGCAAGCTGCTGCTGACGACCAGTGCATCCAGCTCCAGTCCCGCGCGCTGTTGCAGCCAGTACCCCAGCAACTGGTACGACACCGACAGAGCGGTGGAAGGCACGAAGCTGCCATCGGCGATGCCGTCGATGATCTGCTGTGGAGTGAACCAGCGCGCATCTTCCAGTTCGTGATCGCGCATGGTGATCTGTCGCGATCGCGCGGTGGCTATGAAGCCGACCATCAGCGAGGCCGGCATCGGCCACGGCTGCGAGGAGTGATAGTGCACCTCGTCGACGATGACACCGGACTCCTCGGCCACTTCGCGACGCACCGCGTCCTCCAGCGATTCACCTGGTTCGACGAAACCAGCGAGCGTGGAATAGCGGCCCGGTGGCCAGCTGGCCTGGCGACCGAGCAGGCAGGCGCCTTCGTGTTCGACCAGCATGATGACGGCCGCATCGGTACGCGGGAAATGCAGGTGGCCGCAGTCCGGGTTCGTGCACTGTCCACGGTGGCCGGCGGCGACCAGTTGCAGCGGGAAGCCACAACGCGTGCAGTGGCGCGTCTCGCGCTGCCAATGGGACAAGCCCTTGGCGTAGGCGAACAGCCCGGCCTCGTGTGCCGGCAGCAGCAAGCCGGCAGCCCGCAGACTCACTCGACGCGCGTCAAGTGCGGTTTCCAGTGCCGTGATGCGCGCCGGGTCATCCAGCACCAGCATGAAGTGCGGGCGTTCATCGGCGATGCCTAGAAGACTGGCCGCCAGGTCGTCGAGCCAGTGCTCGCGTTCGCTGCTGTCGAGCCAGCGCAGTGCCTCGTGATCGCGCTGCAGGAACGCCTCGCCGGCTGCGTCCAACAACAGATAACGTGCCTGGGCGGAGCGTGCCTGTTCAGCAACCCATTCGGAATCATCGCGCCGCTCGGCGACCCGGTCGAGAACCAGGCTGAGTCCGGCAAAGGTATTGGGAGGCGGCAGCTTGGCCCGGTCCATCGGACGGCCTTTCAGGTGGAGAACGAGGAGCCGCAGCCGCAGGTGGTCTTGGCGTTCGGGTTGCTGATCACGAACTGCGCGCCGCTGAGGTTCTCGGCGTAGTCGATCTGCGCGCCAGTGAGGTACTGCAGCGACAGCGGGTCGCATAGCAAGGTCACGCCCTCGCGCTCGACCGCAAAGTCGTCTTCGGCCTGGGCCTCGTCGAAGGTGAAGCCGTACTGGAAACCCGAGCAGCCGCCGCCGCTGATGTACACGCGCAGCTTCAGCGCCGGGTTGCCTTCTTCGGCAATCAGCTCGTGCACCTTGTGCGCGGCCGCAGCGGTGAACACCAGCGGTGCGCCACTGCTGCGGTAATCGGGGATCGAGAGCAGAGTTTCCATGACGTTCAAGTGGGGGCGTTGCCGGTTGATGCAAGCATACCGCGTCAGGCTGGCACGGCGTCGTCGAGCATGTCGGCGGCCGTGGCTTCCGGCGGCGGCAGTTCGCGCGGACTGTCTTCGACCTGGCGCGAGATGCGCCCGTTGACCTGCGCGCCAGCAGCCATCTCCAGCGTGTGGTAGCGCAGATCGCCGTCGATACGCGCCTGCGCCGCCAGTTCGAGACGGGCGCTGATGTGCACATCGCCGGTGACGTGGCCGTTGATCACCGCGTGCGGCACGCGGATCTCGCCTTGCACCTGGCCGGACTCGCTGAGTGTCAGCATCGCATCCTCGCTCTCGGCGAACACGGTGCCTTCGATGCGGCCATCCAGATGCAGTGCACCGCTGAAGCGCAGATCACCACGGATCACCGTGCCGCGGGCGATCAGGCTGGTCTCATGGCTGGTGTTGCTGCGTTCATTGCGTTTACGGTTGAGCATCTTGGTCCCCTTGAGCTGTCGTGATGTTGCCGCTCAGCGCGGCGCCCCAGGCGACAGTGCGGTCAACCGGGTCGCCGCCGCTGGGCTGGATGAGAATGTGCAGTCGCGTCGGACGGAAATCCGCCGGCAGTACGAAGGTGCCGTGCAGCTGCTGGAAATAGACGAAATGGAACGGCAGCCCGTCCTTCTGCGCAGCATCGCCGAGTGCAGGCCAGTCAAGCGTGACCACCTTGTCGCCGCGCAGCCCCTCCACGCTGATCAGCGCGTTGCCGATGGTTTCCTCGTCGCGCTTCGCGTTCTGGGTCAGGCTGAGGGTGAGGCTCCAGCCATGTGAGCCGGTGATCGGTTGCAGCTTCACTTCCTGCAGTTTCAGGCCGGCCCGTTGGGCGTCGCCACCAACCAGTCGTGCATAGAAACCCAGGTCGGCACGCAGGCTGCTGAGTTCTTCCTCGCGCTGAGCCAGGGTGCCGCGCAGCGAGCGGGTGGCAACTTCATTGACCTGGGCGGCACGCTGCAGGTTCGCGACCTGCTGCTTGAGATCGTTGATCTGTGTGTTCAGCGCGAGCTGCTGGCGTCGGTCGGTGACCACCGGGCTCGCATGCCGAGTCAGCAGTCCAGCCAGCAGCCCGGTCAGCAACAGGCTGGCCAGCCATGCGGAGCCCAGCCACAGCCTGCGCTTGCGGTGGCCGGCATCATCATGCCGGCGCACGACGAAGCGCGGTGGGGGGCGTGAAGCCATACGACCGTTCCGGAGTAAAACGGAAGATATAGCCCTGCCGCGATGAAAGCGTCAAGGAACCGGTGCACGCTTCGGTGCGCCGGCTGAGCGGGTCAGCTCTGCATCTTGCTCTGCAGGTAGCGCTCGGCGCCGATGTCCTTGATCAGGCTGAACTGGGTCTCCAGCCAGTCGATGTGCTCTTCCTCGTCGTGCAGGATGTCCTTGAACAAATCACGGCTGATGTAGTCGGCAATGCCTTCGCTGTGCGCGATGGCGGCGCGCAGATCGACCACGGCGGCGAGTTCCAGATCCAGGTCACCCTGCATCGACTCCAGCGCGTTCTCGCCGATGTGCAGTTTGCCGAGATGCTGCAGGTTCGGCAGGCCGTCGAGGAACAGGATGCGCTCGATCAGGTGATCGGCGTGCTTCATCTCCTCGATCGATTCCTTGTACTCGTGCTCGGCCAGTTCGGTGTAACCCCAGTCCTTGAGCATGCGGTAGTGCAGGAAATACTGGTTGATCGCGGTCAGTTCGTTGTAGAGCACCTTGTTGAGGAACTCGATGACCTTGGCATCACCTTTCATGGGGGCTCTCCGGCGGCTGACTTGGGCCGACACTATACAAACTCCATGCACACGCTGACGAAATGCGAATGGCAATGGTTTGCCCGCACATTGGCTGCGCCAAGAGTGCGCAGCGTGTTTGTTCCGGGGAGGTGGTTCAGGCCGTGAGGATGGGTAGCCGGCCGAGTGCGTGTTCGACCGCCTTGTCCAGCATGGCGCGGGCTTCCTGCTCACAGCAGCCGCAGCAATCCGAGCAGCCGGTACGCGCCTGCAATTCGGCAAAGGTATGCACGCCATCAGCCGCCTCGCGGCGGATGTCATGGTCGGTAACGGCATTGCACAGGCAGATGTACATGGCGCGTATAAGAACGCGAATGCGAATGATTGTCAACAATCAGGCGACGATGAATGCCATCCGCTCAGGCGGCTTCACGGCCGGCGCGCGGTCGGGTTGGCGGCGTGTCGGTGCTGTCACGCGGCGGCAGGCTTCCAAGTTCGACACTGAACAGGCCCTCCACCAGCGGCGCAAAGTGGCGCAGCGCCCGCTCGTAGACCTGTCGCTTGAAGTTGACCACATGCGCGGCCGGATACCAGAAATCCACCCAGCGCCAGAGGTCGAACTCCGGCTTGTCACAGGCATCCAGCTTCAGTTCTTCCTCGCTGGCGACCAGTTTGAGCAGGAACCACACCTGCTTCTGGCCGATGCAGGTGGGTCGCTGGTGATGGCGAACATAACGACTGGGCAGGCGATAGCGCAGCCAGCCATGGGTGGCGCTGATCACTTCGACGTGGTGCGGCGCCAGTCCGGTTTCCTCTTCCAGCTCCCGGTACATGGCTTCCAGCGGGGTTTCGTCCGAGCGCATGCCGCCCTGCGGAAATTGCCAGCCATCACGATTGACCCGGCGCGCCCAGAACAGCTGCCCGGCTGCATTGAGCAGCACGATGCCCACGTTCGGACGATAGCCATCAACATCAATCATGTCGCCTCCTGGAGTGGGTCGGCGCGATTTTTCGCCAGTAACGCCGCACCCAGTCCTGCAGCCGATTCAACCACAGCGCGCGAAGCAGCGGCAAGCATCAGACTTGAACCTGCCGGGCGACCCGACTACACTGCCGCGCCCCGCTTGGGATCACTTTTGATCCGGTATGGCGGAGCTTCCTTAAGGCTATGTAGCTCAGCTGGTTAGAGCACAGCACTCATAATGCTGGGGTCGGTGGTTCGAGTCCACCCATAGCCACCAATTGTCGACCCGGTCCGCAAAGCCCGCGTCGAGAGCGACGACCCCGCGTGAACGCGGGGTTTTTTGTGCCCATCTGGCGAGATGCGCGGCTCACTGCCGCACATCTGCGGCAATGAGCCAGGTCACCGCAATGCCGTCATGCTTTTCAGGCAGCGGCGTCCTTGAGCTTCTTGAGCGGGCGCACCTTGATCTTCACACTGGCCGGCTTGGCGGCAAACCACTGTTCAACCTTGGTGAAGGGATTGATGCCCTTGCGCTTCGGCTTGGCCGGTACGCTGACAGCGGTGATCTTCAGCAGGCCGGGCAGCATGAACGAGCCGGCGCCTTTCTTGTGGACGGATCCGGTGACGGCGCCTTCCAGCGCGGCCAGCACGGCGCGCACGTCCTTGGCTACCACGCCGCTCGACTCGACGAGATGCGCCACCAGTCCCGACTTGCTCAGGACTTCCTTGATCGGTTTGGGAGCTGCCGGCTTGGCGGCAGCTTTCGGGGCTGCTTTCTTCACGGCCTGTTTCGGGGTCTTTGCCATACGTTTCCCTGCGCAATGTCGGTGGATGGAATGCCGGAACTTCGCCCGGCAAGCGGAATGTAGGGCAAATCCACAGTACGGCCAACAGCTGTCGGCGATCCGGTATCAGTGGGGCGTGCGTTACATGTGCCATGTACACACGCCTGCAGTGCGTAGCGAATCCCTGCAGCTGACAGGTGGGGGCTGAAGAATCCGGGCTGTGGCGCAGCTTGGCCGCGGCGTTGGAGGTGCCCGGCTGTACAATGCCGCCATGAATATTTTCAAGGTTTTCACTCTGGAGGCGGCACATCGATTGCCAAACGTGCCGGTCGGGCACAAATGTGCGCGACTGCACGGGCATTCGTTCCGTGTCGAGATCCATGTGGCAGGCGAGCCCGATCCTCAGTTGGGCTGGGTGATGGACTTTGCGGACGTGAAGGCGGCTTTTGCGCCGCTGTATGACCAGCTCGACCATCACTACCTCAACGACATCGAAGGGCTGGAGAATCCGACCAGCGAGATGCTGGTGCGCTGGATCTGGCAGCGTTTGCAGCCGCGCCTGCCTGGACTGGACAAAGTAGTGGTGCATGAGACCTGCACATCGGGTGCGAGCTGCGGTCGGAACGACTTTTGACGCGATGCGATATTTGGCAAGTCAACATAAATTGCCGGTTTTTATGAATTTTTTGTGGCCAGGTTCGATTGTCACGAAAAATATATTGCATTGCACAAAAAGTGTTGGTAGAGTGCGTCCCACTACCCCATCCTCAGTGAGGACAGCACCATGACTCAGCAATTCAACAATCAGCTTTTCGCTTTCACCAAGCAGTTCACCGACAGCGCCTTCAAGGCACAGTCGCTGGCACTGAAGGGTCTGGAGACGGTCGCCGAGCTGCAGCTCAAGGCGTTCGAGGAGCAGGCCAAGGTCTCCGCCGAGTTCGTCGCCGAGGCGCTGGAAACCCGTGACATCAACAGCCTGCGTGGCCTGTGGGAGAAGGGCGCCAGCCTGAACCGCGACAACGCCGAGCGCACCGTGGCGGTTTCGCAGGAAATCCTCGCCGTGACCCAGAAGACTGCCGAGTCGCTGAATGCGCTCGTGCAGGAGCAGCGTCAGGCTGCGAACGACGCCGTCACCGCGCCGGTCGCTGCCGCCAAGAAGGCTGCCGCCAAGTAATTCAGCTACACCATCGCGGTCACCGCGCTGACAGGGCCGAACTTCGTGTTCGGCCCTGTTTTTATGTCGGCGTGAAAATTTATGTCGACGGCGGCGACTTCGGTCACGGGACGAGATGTCGCAGCTCGCACGGCTTGTCGCTGCAATCGGCGCGCTGATATACTTTTACGGATTGGATCGTGGCCCGTAGCTGTATCGGTGCCGCCTGGTGTAAACCGCGCGGGGACGTTACGTGCTCAACAGTCTTGCCTCCGGTCGACGTCTCGCCTTGCGCATCATGTTGCTGCAGCTTGCTGTGGCGTTGCTGGCTGGCCTTGTTTTCCTGACGCTGGGGCGTCGTGAAGCAATGTCAGCCGCAGCTGGTGCGACGTTGGTGGCGCTGGGTACCGCGTTGCTGTCGGCGCGTTTCTTCAGTGGACTGGGTGGGGCGGGTCTGGCGTTGAGCCGATTGCTGACGGGCATGCTCCTGAAATGGATCGTGATCGTCGGAGGGCTGGTCGTGATCCTGGTTCAATTCAAATTGCCGCCGCTGGCCGCCATCACGGGGTTGGCGGCTGCCTACGCGGTTTATCTGCTGGCGTTCAGATTCAAGGGTTGAGACATGGCGAGCGAGTCGGGCGGCCTGACCGAATACATCCAGCACCATTTGACCCATCTGCGTCCGCAGGCGAGTCCCGATGGCTTCTGGGCGGTGCATATCGACTCGGTCACCGTGTCGCTGGTGCTTGGCGTGTTGTTTTGCCTGCTGTTCTGGCTGAAGGCGCGCAAGGCCACCGCCGGTGTGCCGGGCAAGGGCCAGGCCTTCGTCGAGCTCGTGCTGGAATTCGTCGACGGCCAGGTCAAGGACGTGTTCCACGGCGATCGTCGTTTTCTGGGACCGCTGGCGCTGACCGTGTTCGTCTGGGTCTTCCTGATGAATGCGATGGATCTGCTGCCGGTCGATCTGCTGCCCTGGATCACTGAGAAGTTCGGCGTCGGTCATTTCCGCGCCGTGCCGACCGCCGACATCAACATGACGTTCGCGATGTCGCTGACCATCTTCGTGCTGATCATTTTCTACAGCTTCAAGGCGAAGGGTGCCGGCGGCTACATGCACGAGCTGTTCACCGCTCCGTTTGGCGCGCATCCCCTGCTGTGGATCCCCAATTTCCTGCTCAACGTCGTCGAGCTGCTGTCCAAGCCGGTGAGTCTGGCGATGCGACTGTTCGGCAACATGTATGCCGGTGAGTTGGTCTTCATGCTGATCGCTGGTTTGTTCAGTGCTGGCGCTGGCGTGGCTGGCTGGGCGCTGTATGGCGCTGGCATCATCGGTTACACGGTGTGGGGCCTCTTCCACATCCTGATCATCGGCATCCAGGCCTTCATCTTCATGGTGCTGACGATCGTGTACATCTCGATGGCGCACGATCACCACTGATGGCAGTTTTCGCGTAACCCGTTTCAGTCAATTTACTTTTCAGCTTCAATTTTTCCAGGAGAACACCGTGGAACATCTCGTTCAGTTTGCACAAATCCAGGGCTTCACTGCCATCGCGCTCGGCCTGATCATCGGTTTTGGTGCTCTCGGCGCCTGTATCGGTATCGGCATCATGGGTTCGAAGTTCCTTGAAGCCGCTGCCCGTCAGCCGGAATTGGTGCCGCTGCTGCAGGGTCGCATGTTCCTGCTCGCCGGTCTGATCGACGCGGCGTTCCTGATCGGTGTTGCGCTGGCGATGTACTTCGCCGTGGCGAACCCGCTGCTGGGCAAGGTGCTGGCTGCTGCTGGCGCAGGCCAGTAAGAGTCGTCATTACGGCGCGCGCCGTTTTGGCGCCGCCGTCTGTCCGGCACGGGTATCTGATACCAGTGTCTGTTTCATTCCGAATTTACAGGTAACGCAGCGATGGATTTCAACGCGACCTTGATTGGCGAAATGATTTCGTTCGCCATCCTGATCTGGTTCTGCGTCCACTTCATTTGGCCGCATATCAACAAGGCAATTGAAGAACGGCAGATCAAGATTGCCGAAGGTCTGAATGCGGCCGAGCGCGCGCATGCCGAGCTGAAGGACGCCGACCACAAGGTGGCGGCCGAGATCAAAGTGGCCCGCCAACAGGCCTCCGAGATCATCGACAAGGCCCAGCAGCAGGCCAACCAGATTATCGACAAGGCCCGCGGCGAAGCCATCACCGAGATCAACCGACTGAAGGCGAGCGCACAGGACGACATCGCGTCGATGGCCCAGCGCGCCCGTGACCAGCTGCGCGAGCAGGTGGGCGCACTGGCGGTGCAGGGCGCCAGCAAGATCGTGCAGCGCGAGGTCGATGCGTCGACGCACAAGGCCTTGCTCGACCAGCTCGCGGCCGAGATCTGATCGATGGCACAGGCAATCACCCTCGCTCGCCCGTACGCCCGCGCCGCCTTCGAAGTGGCGCATGCCGCCGGTTCGCTGGCTGCGTGGTCGCAGGCGCTGACCTTCGCTGCTGCGGTAGCGAAGGATTCGCGCGTGGCCGATCTCGGTACTGATCCGCGGGTGCTGCCGGCTCAGCTGGTGGCCTTGCATCTGCCTGCCGGTGTCGCCGTCGATGCGCCGTTCGCGCAGTTCCTCACCGAGATGGCCGAGCAGCGTCGCATGGCGCTGCTGCCGGAAGTGGCCGATCTGTACGAGGCGTTCAAGCGTGAGTCCGAGTCGCAGCTGCTGGTCAAGGTGACCAGCGCGATGGCACTGGACGCGGCGCAGGCCGAACAGCTCAAGGTGTCGCTGAAGCGCCGCTTCAAGCGTGAGATCGAACTGGAAACCCGGGTCGATGCCTCGCTGCTGGCCGGCGTGGTAATCGATACCGGTGAACAGGTGATCGACGGCTCCGCCCGCGGACGCCTGGCGCAGCTGGCCAGCGCGCTGAATTGATTTAACGCGAAGTCCGTTTCGCGAAGAGCAAAACCGGCCATCCATGGCCGGACTCGGTGAAAGAGCTTCGTTTCTAACATTTCGAGATAAATGACCATGTCCAGCACCACTTTGAATCCGTCCGAGATCAGCGAACTGATCAAGAACCGCATCGAGCAGTTCAAGCTCGGCGCGGAAGCGCGCAACGAAGGCACGATCATCAGCGTGTCCGACGGCATCGTGCGCATCCACGGCCTGGCCGATGTGATGCAGGGTGAAATGATCGAGCTGCCGGGCAACTCGTTTGCGCTGGCGCTGAACCTTGAGCGCGACTCGGTCGGCGCGGTGGTGCTCGGTGAATACCAGCACCTGCGCGAAGGCGACACTGCCAAGACCACCGGCCGCATCCTCGAAGTGCCGGTCGGCCCGGAGCTGCTCGGCCGCGTCGTCGACGCGCTGGGCAATCCGATCGACGGCAAGGGCCCGCTCGGTGCCAAGCTCAACGCGGCGATCGAGAAGGTTGCGCCGGGCGTGATCTGGCGCAAGTCGGTCGACCAGCCGCTGCAGACCGGTTACAAGTCGGTCGACGCGATGATCCCGGTCGGTCGTGGCCAGCGCGAGCTGATCATCGGCGACCGCCAGACCGGCAAGACCGCGCTGGCGATCGACGCGATCATCGCGCAGAAGGATTCCGGCATTAAGTGCATCTACGTCGCGATCGGCCAGAAGCGTTCGTCGGTGGCCAACGTGGTGCGCAAGCTCGAAGCGAACGGCGCACTGGCCAACACCATCGTCGTGGTCGCCTCGGCGTCCGAGTCGGCCGCGCTGCAGTACGTCGCGCCGTACTCCGGTTGCGCGATGGGCGAATACTTCCGCGATCGTGGCGAAGACGCGCTGATCGTGTATGACGATCTGTCCAAGCAGGCCGTGGCCTACCGCCAGATCTCGCTGCTGCTGAAGCGCCCGCCGGGTCGTGAGGCTTATCCGGGCGACGTGTTCTATCTCCACAGCCGTCTGCTCGAGCGCGCATCGCGCGTGTCCGAGGAGTACGTCGAGAAGTTCACCAACGGCGAAGTGAAGGGCAAGACCGGTTCGTTGACCGCGCTGCCGATCATCGAGACCCAGGGCGGCGACGTGTCGGCATTCGTGCCGACCAACGTGATCTCGATCACCGACGGCCAGATCTTCCTGGAGACCGATCTGTTCAACGCCGGTATCCGTCCGGCCGTGAACGCCGGTATCTCGGTTTCCCGCGTCGGCGGTGCCGCGCAGACCAAGATCGTCAAGAAACTGTCCGGCGGCGTGAAGCTGGCGCTGGCGCAGTACCGTGAGCTGGCCGCGTTCGCGCAGTTCGCCTCGGATCTGGATCCGGCCACCCGCGCCCAGCTCGATCGTGGTCAGCGCGTGGTCGAACTGATGAAGCAGGCGCAGTACTCGCCGCTGTCGATCGCCGAGCTGGCGCTGTCGGTGTACGCCGCCGAGAAGGGCTACCTCGACGACCTGCCGGTCAACAAGGTGCTGCCGTTCGAGAAGGGTCTGCACGCGTTCATGCACCAGAACCACGCCGATCTGATGGCCAAAATCGTGGCCACCGGTGACTGGAACAACGACATCGAAGCCACCTTCAAGGCCTCGCTGGACGAGTACAAGAAAACCGGTAGCTGGTAATAGCGGCTGCAGTAAATCGGTAAAGCAGGCGAATCGGAAGGGTGGGCAATATCCCCCTTCCCACCAGCGAGCATAACGAGCGGATAAAGCATGGCCAGCGGACGCGAAATCAAAACCAAGATCAAGAGCACGCAGAACATGCGCAAGGTCACGCGCGCGCTCGAAATGGTCTCTGCTGCAAAGATCCGTCGTGCGCAGGACATGATGAAGGCCTCGCGTCCGTATGCCCGCTCGATGCGCAAGGTGATCGCGCACGTGGCCCAGGCCAGCACCGATTTCAGCCATCCGTTCCTGACCCAGCGCGACAACGTGGCGCGGGTCGGCTATATCGTGGTGTCGACCGATCGTGGCCTGTGTGGCGGTCTCAACTCCAACCTGTTCCGTCGCCTGTTGCCGGCGATCGCCGAATGGCAGCAGCAGGGCGTGCAGGTGGACGTGGTGGCGATCGGCCAGAAGGCGATTTCATTCTTCCGCCGGCTCAAGGGCATCAACCTGATCGGCAGCGTCAGCCATCTGGGCGAGAAGCCCAAGCTGGAACAGCTAGTCGGCGTGATCAAAGTGATGATGGACGCCTATACGTCCAACGGCCTGGATCGCGTGTTCCTTGCCTACAACGACTTCGTCAACACCATGACGCAGAAGCCGACCATCGACGCGTTGCTGCCGTTGCCGCTGGTGGCAGCGGAAATGGAAGCGCACCAGGCCGCCGGCGAGTCGGCCTATGCCGGCGTCAAGCTGGAAGCGAGCCACGACTGGGACTACATCTACGAACCCGATGCGCAGGCCGTGCTGGAGCACGTGCTGGGCCGTTACATCGAGTCGGTGGTGTACCAGGCGTCGCTGGAGAATCTGGCCAGCGAGCACGCTGCGCGCATGGTCGCGATGAAGAGCGCGTCGGACAACGCGAACAAGGTGATCGGCGAACTGACGCTGATTTACAACAAGGCGCGTCAGGCCGCGATCACCCAGGAAATCTCGGAAATCGTCGGCGGTGCTGCAGCTGTATAAGTGCGATCGATCCGTGATCGCAGAACAAGATCAAAAAGCGGCCATCCGTGGCCGCACTCTCAATAAGAGCGACGCTTAAACGGCGCTTAGTACAGAACCTTAAAGATCCATCCGGAGCATTCCATGAGCCAGGGTAAAGTTGTTCAGATCATCGGCGCAGTCATCGACGTCGAGTTTCCGCGCGATCAGGTACCGCAGGTGTATGACGCACTGAAGATCGACGGCACCGAGATCACGCTGGAAGTGCAGCAGGTGCTGGGTGACGGCATCGTGCGCACGATCGCGCTCGGTTCCACCGACGGCCTGCGCCGCAACCTGATCGCCCGCAACACCGGCGAAGGCATCAAGGTGCCGGTCGGCAAGCAGACGCTCGGCCGTATCATGGACGTGCTCGGCAACCCGATCGACGAAGCCGGCCCGATCGGCGAGCAGGCCCAGTGGGTAATTCACCGCGAGGCGCCGAGCTACGACGAGCAGGCTGCTGCGAACGACCTGCTGGAAACCGGCATCAAGGTGATCGACCTGATGTGCCCGTTCGCCAAGGGCGGCAAGGTCGGCCTGTTCGGCGGCGCCGGCGTGGGCAAGACCGTCAACATGATGGAACTGATCAACAACATCGCCAAGGCGCACGAAGGTCTGTCCGTGTTCGCCGGCGTGGGTGAGCGTACCCGCGAGGGCAACGACTTCTACCACGAGATGAAAGACTCCAACGTGCTCGACAAGGTCGCGATGGTGTACGGCCAGATGAACGAGCCGCCGGGCAACCGTCTGCGCGTGGCGCTGACCGGCCTGACCATGGCCGAGTACTTCCGCGACGAGAAGGACGCATCCGGCAAAGGCCGTGACGTGCTGTTCTTCGTCGACAACATCTACCGCTATACGCTGGCCGGTACCGAAGTGTCCGCACTGCTTGGCCGCATGCCGTCGGCCGTGGGTTACCAGCCGACGCTGGCCGAGGAGATGGGCGTGCTGCAGGAGCGCATCACCTCGACCAAGACCGGCTCGATCACCTCGATCCAGGCTGTCTACGTGCCCGCGGATGACCTTACCGATCCGTCGCCGGCCACCACCTTCGCCCACTTGGATGCGACCGTGGTGCTGAGCCGCAACATCGCTTCGCTGGGTATCTACCCCGCGGTGGATCCGCTGGATTCCACCAGCCGTCAGCTGGACCCGAACGTGATCGGCGTCGAGCACTACGACGTCGCCCGCCGTGTGCAGGGCACACTGCAGCGCTACAAGGAGCTGAAGGACATCATCGCGATCCTCGGCATGGACGAGCTGTCGGAAGAAGACAAGCAGGCCGTGTCGCGCGCGCGCAAGATCGAGCGCTTCTTCTCGCAGCCGTTCCACGTGGCCGAAGTGTTCACCGGCTCGCCGGGCAAGTACGTGCCGCTGAAGGAAACCATCCGCGGCTTCAAGATGATCGTCGACGGCGACGTCGACCATCTGCCGGAGCAGGCGTTCTACATGGTCGGCAGCATCGACGAGGCGGTCAAGAAGGCCGAAGAGATGGGCGCCAAGAAGGCTGCCTGATCCTCAAGGGCGGATCTTCAGTCCGCCCTGTGTCTTACGCATTCGGAATCTGAGTCATGACCACCCAAACCATTCGCGTCGACATCGTCAGTGCCGAAGCCGAGATCTATCACGGCGACGCCGTGATGGTGGTCGCCACCGGCGAACTGGGCGAGCTGGGCATCACGCCCCGCCACGCCCCGCTGATCACCCGCCTCAAGCCGGGCCACGTCGACGTGGTGCTGGCTGGTGGTGAGCGCCAGCAGTTCTGGGTGTCCGGTGGCATCCTGGAAGTGCAGCCGCAGGTGATCACAGTGCTGGCCGACACTGCTGCCCGCGCGTCCGATCTGGACGAGGCGTCGGCGCAGCGCGCCAAGAAGGAAGCCGAGGATGCGCTGGCCCATCGCACCGATGCGGTGGATATTGCCGAGGCGCAGGCCAAGCTCGTCGAGGCGATGACTCAGTTGCAGGCGCTGGAGCGTCTGCGCAAGAACCTCAAGCACTGAGGGGGCCATCGGCGGTCCGCACCGAGATAAAGCGCCGGCCTTGTGCCGGCGTTTTGCTATCCAGACAAGGCATCGTGCGTCAGCCTTCCACACCACGCGAACATTCTGGTGTCTAGAATCGGATGATTCGCGCCGTGGATCGATCCCCATGAAGCCTCATCATCGCCGCCATCTTGGCTGGCTGCTGGTCGTCATCCTGCTGTTGGTGATCGGTCGCGCGCTGTTGCCCTACGCGGTGAAGCACTACCTCAATGCCCGCATGGACCGGATGGGTGACTACCACGGCCAGATCGCGGATATCAGCCTGCACCTGTGGCGCGGTGGTTACACCATCGACGGACTGCGCATCGTCAAGACGACCGGCAAAGTGCCGGCGCCGTTGCTGGATACCCCGCATGCCGATATCGAGCTGAGGTGGTTTGCGCTGGGTCATGGCGTGTTTCGCGGCAAGGTGAATTTCACTGCGCCCACGATCAACTTTGTCGAAGGTCATGGCGATCAGGACAGCCAGACCGGCAAGGGCGTGGACTGGCGCGCGGAGCTCAAGCTGCTGGCGCCGATGCGGCTGGACGAGATCAACGTGAGCAACGGCACGGTCACCTTCCAGAGCTTTGTGTCGAATCCGCGCGTCGATCTGAAGATGACCGACGTCAACGGCATCGTCACCAATCTCACCAACATCCAGCGGCGCAAGGGCAATCGGGTGGCGACTCTGCATGCCACCGCGAAGATTCTCGTCGATGCGCCGTTCGAGACCGATGCCAGCTTCGATCCGCTGAGCCATTTCGGCGATTTCTCCTACCAGCTGCAGGTCAGCGGCATCCAGCTGACCCGTGCCAATGCTCTCGCGCAGGCGTATGCCGGGCTGGACTTCGCCGGTGGCACCGGCACCTTCTCGATGGAACTGGAGGCCAGTAACGGTCAGCTGGACGGCTACGCCAAACCGATTTTCCACGACCTGAAAATCTTCAGCTGGAAGCAGGATGTGGTGCAGGACAAGAAGGGGCCGATCAAGCTGGCCTACGAAGCACTGGCCCAGGGCATGGTCTCGCTGCTGGAGAACCACGCGAACGATCAGTTCGCGACCCGCGTGCCGATCAGCGGACGTATCGATGACAAGCAGCTCGACACCTCCCAGGCGATCATCGGCGTGCTGCGCAATGCCTTCATCAAGGCCTATACGCCGCAGCTGCAGAAACTGAAGCCAGCTGACGCAGTTGCCACGCACTGAATCCGCAGAAACTGGTTGTATCCTGCGCGATCATTGATCCCCGATACGTGGTACCTACATGGAAACTCCAGCCCTGCACGTGATTATCCTCGCCGCCGGCGCCGGCACGCGGATGAAATCGAATCGGGCCAAGGTGCTCATGCCATTGGCGGGCAGGCCCTTGCTGGATCATGTGATCGGCGCGGCGCGTGCATTGCAGCCCGCCGCAATCCACATCGTCTACGGCCATTGCGGTGAACAGGTGCAGGCGGCATTTGCCGGTCAGTCCGATCTGCACTGGGTGCTGCAGGCTGAGCGGCTGGGTACCGGTCATGCGGTGGAACAGGCGCTCGCTAGCATACCCAACGGCGTACAGGTGCTGGTGCTTTATGGCGACGTGCCGCTGACCCGGGTGACGACACTGCAACAGCTGGTGGAAGCAGAGGGCGGTTTCAGTCTGCTTACCACCCGACTCGCCGATCCCCACGGCTATGGTCGGGTGCTATGCGACGGCAATGCCAAGGTACGCGCGGTGGTCGAGGAAAAGGATGCCGACGCCGGCCAGCGTGCAGTGAACCTGGTGAATACCGGCATCCTTGTCGCCGATGCGAAAGCGCTGCGCGGGTGGATCAAGCGGCTCGACCGCAACAACGCCCAGGGCGAGTACTACCTCACCGACATTTTCCGCATGGCGGCCGAGGAAGCTCATGCCGCGCTCAGTGTCGAGTGTGTCGATCCGGTGGAGGCTGCCGGCGCCAACAACCCGCTGCAGCTGGCCGAACTGGAAGCGCAATACCGCCAGCGTGCGGCCCATGCGCTGCTGGCCGCTGGCGTGCGGCTGGCCGATCCGTTGCGCACTGATGTGCGTGGCACCGTCCGTGCCGGTCACGATGTCGAGATCGACATCGATGTGATCCTCGAAGGCAACGTGGTGTTGGGGGATGACGTGCGCATTGGCGCGTTCACCCGCTTGAAGGACGTGCAGCTGGCAGCCGGTAGCGTGGTGCAGTCGCATTGCGATCTGGAAGGCGTGATCACGCACGGATCCTGCACGATCGGCCCGTTCGCGCGGCTGCGGCCGGGCACCGAACTGGATGCCGGCGTGCACGTTGGCAATTTCGTCGAGACCAAGAAAACCCGCATTGGCGAGGGCAGCAAGGCGAACCACCTGAGCTACCTCGGCGATACCGAGATCGGTCGTGGCGCGAACATCGGTGCCGGTACCATCACCTGCAACTACGACGGTGTGAATAAGTTCGTGACCCGCATCGGCGATGGCGTCTTCATCGGTTCCAACAGTGCGCTGGTGGCGCCGGTGACGATCGGCGCGCAGGCCACTATCGGTGCCGGATCGGTGATCACGCACGATGCGCCGGAGGGTCAGTTGACGGTGGCGCGCGGCCGGCAGCAAAGCTTCCCGGGCTGGAAGCGGCCGATCAAGCAGAAGTGAGAGGAGAGCAGTGAGAAGGCGCGTCTTTCGCTCACTTCTCACTGCTCTCCTCTCACTCCTCGCTCAGGCGTACCGCCAACCATCGATCTCCACCAGCAGCTCGCTGCGGCAGATATCGCCGTGCAGCAGCAGTACCGGCACACCGGGCAGGCGTTGTTGGAAGAACTCGTGCACGCGCGCTGCGTCGGCACTGTGGCGCACGTAGGCTTTCAGCGGTGAATGCGTGTCGAAGCCGGCAGCCATGTCGGCACTGGCAAGCAGCGCTTCCAGATTGGTCAGGGTTTCGTCGAGCTGAGCGTCCAGGTCGTCGTGGTGTGCCGAGGCGTGGCCGACGACAGCGGCGGTACCGGAAATCGCCAGCGCATCCTGGGCTGGCAGTACCATGGCCCGGGCAAAACTGGGTGGGGTGCGGCCATACTGACGCGGGTAACGCCAGGCGCTGACCTGGCGCGGATTTTCCACCCAAGTGCCGCCCTGGTCGCAGGCCAGCAGGTAGACCTGGAGGCGGTGCGGGTCACCGCGGTGGCCGATCGCGGTGGCGGCAGGGAAGCCTTCGGCGAAGAAATCGCCCATGCCGGCGGCGCGTCCATCGCAGAAATGCTTGTAGCGCTCTGCATCCCCTTCGCCGTGATTGATCGCGCCGAGGTAGTTCCATACGCGCAGCACGTGCTGCGCGCCACGTGCGGCGACGAAGCGGTGCAACTGCTCGTAGGCCAGCTGCGCGGTGGCGCTTGGACCGCCATGCTCGATCTCGTCCAGCTCGATCGCCGCGAACAGCCAGCCGCCACCGGCCGACCAGTGCAGCGCACCGTCGGTGCCGTGGGTCACCGGTGCATCGACCTGCCAGATTTCCAGCGGCGCCGGTGCGTCGAAACATTCCAGTGCCACGCGAAGGTAGCGCGGATCGTCAGAGCCCGGGCTACCGGCGCCAAAGCCGAACAGTGCCAGTGTGCCTGGTTCCTTCAGCGCGGCCGCGGCGTCCGCAATCCGGTAGGAAATCCGCGGCGCACGGCGCAACAGCGGGTCAATCTGCGGGTTTTCACATCCCTGAATCATTGCGTGCAACCGGGAACGACAAGGGCGCTATGTTACACTCCGCGGCCAATGCCACCGGGGGGAGGCAATGCAACAAGCGTACGGAATCCAGCATGGCAGAGCAGACAGCGGCACAGCACGAATTGGCCACGTTGATCGTGACATGCCTGAATCTCGAGACGGTCACCCCGGAACAGATCGACCCCGACGCCCCGCTGTTCGGCGGCGAGCTGGGGCTGGATTCGATCGATGCGCTGGAAATCGCGCTGGCCGTGTCCAAGCGGTACGGTTTCCAGCTGCGCTCGGACAACCCGGACAACCGGCAGATCTTCACCAGTCTGCGGACGCTGTCTGCGCACGTCGAGCAGCATCGCGTCGGCTGACGCCGGCGCATCTCCACGTTTACTTCGTCACGCGGCGTTCCGCGGCAAGTGGCAGGCTCGCGAGATTGGCGGAGCCATCGCGGAATCAGGCATGACGTTTCCTACTCCAACGGCTGAAAACGCGGCGCGGCGTTATGCCTTGCTGCTGCTGCCGGCCTATCCGCTGCTGGCGATCGCCGGCGCGCTGACCCAGCGACAGGTATTTCCGCTGGCGGCGCTGCTGGTACTGTTGACGGTGGTGATGCTGCCGCAGCTGCTGCGGCAGCGGATCGGGCCGTGGCTGTTGTGGCTGGGTCTGCTGTCGACGTTGTTGCTGCTGTCCTGGTTCGGCTGGGCCGGCCTGCTGCTGGAGGGGGTGCCGGTGCTGATCAACGCGCTGCTGGCGTGCTGGTTCGGCCGTACGCTGGGCACGCGCGAACCGCTGGTGGCGCGTTTCATTGTCGCGATCGAGGGTGCGGCACGGCTGGAGCAGCCCGGCGTGATGCGCTACGCCCGCCAGGTCACCTGGTTCTGGACATTGCTGCTGGGCATGCAGGCTGTGTTGCTGGCCGTGCTGCTGCTGTGCGCCGAGCATAGCGGCCTGCTGGCACGCTTGGGCTTTGCTTCGCCGCTGCACCTGCCGGAACGCTGGGCGGCCGCGTGGCTGCATGTGGGCGGCTATGTACTGCTCGGCGTCGCGTTTCTGCTCGAGTACGCCTATCGGCGCTGGCGGCTGCGCCACCTGAGCCATCCCGGCTTGCACGATATGCTGCTGCAGCTGGCCCTGCACTGGCCACAGCTGGTGCATGGCAACCGGACCGTGGCGTCATGAACAGTGTCGGTTTCGAACAGGTGGTGCGCATCGACGCCGGGCATCCGGCGTTGCCGGGTCATTTTCCGGGCCATCCGCTGGTGCCGGGGGTGATCCTGCTGGAACAGGTGGCGCTGGCCCTGCGCGCATGGCGTGGGCAGCGGCTGGCACGGGTGACCGAGGCGAAGTTCGTGGCGCCGCTGCTGCCGGATGAGGCCGCCATGCTGCATCTGACGGAAACGGATTCATTGCGGTTCCGCTTCGAGATCCGACGCGACGGCAGCCTGCTGGCACGCGGTCTGGTCGAGGGAGCGGCATGAACACGAAAGAACACTGGCAGAGCCGCCCGGAAGGCGGTGGGCGTTTCGCCATCTGGCTGATCCGCACCATCGCGTTGTATGGCGGTCGTCGTGTGGCGCGGCTGTGCCTGTATCCGATCACGCTGTATTTCTATCTGCGCCGCAGGCCGGAGCGATTGGCGTCGAAGCAGTACCTGCGGCGCGCATTTGGCCGCCCGGCCACACCGTGGCAGGTGCTCAAACACATCCATTGTTTCGCCGCCACGATCATGGACCGGGTGTTCCTGCTGGCGCACGGCGAGAAGCCGTTCCAGATCGAGACCGAAGGTCTGGAACTGCTCGACCAGCGCATCGCGCAAGGGCGTGGTGTGTTGCTGTTCGGTTCGCACCAGGGCAGCTTCGAGGCGCTGCGTGCGCTCGGCGCGCGCCGGCCGGAGATGCCCTTGCGGGTGGTGCTGGACAAGCAGAAGACCCCGGCAATGACCGAGCTGCTGGAAGCTCTGGCGCCGGAAGTCGGCGCCTGTGTGATCGATGCCGCGCAGGATGGCACCTCGATCGCGCTGGCGATGTCCGAGGCTTGCCAGGACGGTGCCGTGGTGGCCATGCTGGCCGACCGCGGCCGCGGTCACGAAGTTCTGCGGCATGCCGATTTCCTCGGCTCGCCGGCGCCGTTTCCGATCAGCCCATGGCTGCTGGCGCATACGCTGAAGGTACCGGTGGTGCTGTGCTTCGGCCTGTACCTGGGTGGCAACCGTTATCGGCTGATCTTCGAGCCACTGGCTGACCGGGTGGAGATTCCGCGACACAACCGCGGCCCGGCGCTGGATGCGCTCATCGCCGGTTATGCTCGGCGACTGGAACATTACGTCCATGTCGCTCCCTACAACTGGTTCAATTTCTATGATTTCTGGCAGCAAGATCTGCGCGCTCCTGCTAGGCATGAGCACGCCGTTGTGGAGCAGCACGTCGGCGTTTGAAGCGCCCCCTGTTGCATCGGTACCGGCCCCGGCTTCCACGTCCGCACAAGTCCTGATTGCTGGCCTCGGCCAGCCGGCGCCAGCGCGCACGGTGTTTGCCGAGGCGCGTTTCATGCAGGTGCTGGATCGACCGCTGGTGGTGTCCGGTGAGTTGGCCTGGCTGGGCGGTGACCGGCTGCAGCGCCGCGTCGATCATCCGCAGCAGGAAACTGCCACCATCGCCGACGGCGAAGTGACCCAGCAACGTGCCGGGAAAAGCCCGCGTCATTTTTCGCTGACACGCGCGCCGCAGCTGCAAGTACTGCTCGACAGCTTTGTGGCGCTGCTCAGCGGCGATGCCGGGCGTTTGCAGCAGGTGTTCGAGATCCGGCTCAGCGGTGATCCGGCAGGCACGTGGACGCTGACCCTGGTGCCGCGTGATGTGAAAGTGGTGAAGACCGTCGCAAGCATTGCGATCGATGGCACCGGCAGACAGTCGCGTTGCATGCGCATGCAGGAAGCCGATGGCGATCTCGCGGTCGACCTGCTCGGTCCGCTGGCCGCGAAGATGCCGGCACAACCGACGCGCGAGGCGCTGCAGGCGTTGTGCCAGGGTGCGCACTGAGCATGCGTCGCGGCGGTAGTGCCACGTTGTTGATCGTCTGGCTGCTGGCACTGGCCGTGCTCGGCTGGATGGTCAGCCAACGGTTGAAGGTTAGCACCGATCTGCGCAGCTTCATGCCGGCGCCAACCACGCCGGATCAACGGTTGCTGATGGAGCAGGTCGGTGACGGGCCAGGTTCCCGGTTGTTGCTGCTGGCGATCAGCTTCCGGCCTGATGCGAAACTTGCCGATGCGCAGCTGGCGGCGCTGAGCCAGGGTCTGGCCAATGCATTGCACGACGACAAGCGTTATAGCCAGATACTCAACGGCAGTTTCGATCTGGGTGCGTTGCCTTCCAGCCTGTTGCCGTATCGCTACCTGCTCTCGTCCACGCTGGATACGCAGCCGCTGGACGAGGCGTATCTGGCCGATCAGTTGCAACAGCGGCTGGATGATCTGTCCTCGCCCGCAGCGAGTTTGCTGAAGGGTCTGTTGCCGCGCGATCCCACGCTGGAAGTGCTGAAGCTGGCCGAACGCTGGACGCCGGCAAAGTCGCCGGAAGTACGCGAAGGCGTGTGGTTTTCGCCGCAGAACGAAGCCCTGCTGCTGGTACAGACCACGGCTGCGGGTTTCGATCCGGATGCACAGCAGCAGGCGATCGATGGCATCCAGCGCGCGTTTCGTGCGCTGCCCCGTAGCACCGCTGCGAAGCTCGAATTCAGCGGCCCGGGCTATTTCAGCGTGGTGGTCGGCGCGCAGACCCGGCAGCAGGCCGACTGGATCGGCCGCATTTCTACCGTGGGTTTCATCGCACTGTTGCTGCTGGCGTACCGCAGCTTGAGTTCGCTGATGCTGTCGGCGCTGCCGATCGCCAGCGCGGCACTGGCCGGTATCGCGGCACTGACCTTGGCCTTTTCTGAAGTGCACGGAATCACCCTGGCGTTCGGGTTCACCCTGCTTGGCGTGGCGCAGGAGTATCCGATTCGCGTGCTCAGCCATCGCCGTGCCGGCGAGGATGCAGTGCAGAGCGTGCGTGCCTTGTGGCCACTGCTGCTCACCGCGATCGCCTCGGCGTGCATCGCCTATCTGGCGTTCTACGCGTCCGGCGTGAACGGACTCAAGCAGCTGGCGGTGTTCACCATCGTCGGCCTGCTGGTGGCCGGCTTCAGCACGCGCTACCTGCTGTCGCGATTGCTGCCGGTACGCGTGCGCGATGTGGCCGAGATGCGCTGGCTGGCGAAGGCACGTGATGCCGTCGACCGGCTGCCGCGGCCGCGCTGGATTCCGGTGCTGGTGGCGCTGGCGATCGTGCTGATGCTGGCGTTCGCTCCTGGCCCGTTCTGGCAGAACAATCTCGCCGCGCTGACCCCGTTGCCGCAGGACATGCTGCAGCGTGACGCCCGACTGCGCGAGGCGCTGGGTGCACCGGATGTGCGCTATCTGCTGGTGCTGCAGGCGTCGACCGAGCAGGGCGTGCTGGCACTGTCGGAAAAACTGCAGCCGCAGGTCGATGCGCTGGTGGCGAAGCATGCCGTTGATGCGCTGGAACTGCCGTCGATTTACCTGCCGACCGTCGCGTTGCAGCGGGAGCGCCAGCAGAAGCTGCCGGATCGCGCCACGTTGCAGCATGCGTTGAATGAAGCACTGCAAGGCCTGCCGTTCCGTCCCGATCTGTTCCAGCCTTTCCTGGATGATGTCGAAGCCGCGCGGCAATTGCCGTCGCTGACGCCGGAGCGCTATGCGCAGACTCCGCTGGGCCAGCGTCTCGCCGCGATGCTGGTGCAACGCGATGGGCACTGGCTCGGGCTGGGCACGGTCAGCGGCGTGCACGATGTAGCCGCGTTGCAGGCATTCGGTGAAAACACCGGTGGCGCGGTGCGCCTGCTTGATCTGAAGGCGGCCTCGGAATCGCTGGTGGCCGCGTATCGCACGCGCATCCTGCAGGCCTTGCTGATCGCCACGATCCTGCTGGTACTCACGATCACCCTGTCGCTGCGCAGCCTGCGCCGCGCCTGGCACGTGCTGGCGCCAATGACCTTGGCGACCTTCCTGGTGCTGGCGGTGGAGCGTGTGGCCGGCATCGAGATCTCGCTGTTCCATCTGGTCGCGCTGATCCTTGCCGGCGGCCTGGGTCTGCACTACGCGTTGTTCTTCGAGCGCGATACCGGCGATCCGGCCGAGCAACGGCGCACCCTGCATGCCACCCTCGTCTGCGTGCTGTCGGCGCTGCTGGTATTCGGCATGCTGGCATGGGCAAGCATTCCGGTGCTGCGCGCGATCGGCCTCACGGTGAGCCTCGGCGTGGCCTTTCATTTCTGCCTGTCGATCCTGATGGCACCGCATGCGCATGCTTCCGAAGACTGACTGGGCGCAGCTGATTCCGCACACCGGCAGCATGTGCCTGCTGGATGCCGTGCTGGCGTGGGACGCACGCACGATCCATGCGATCAGTGCCGATCACGTGCGATCGGACCATCCCTTGCGCAGCCCGCAGGGCTTGCACGCGGTGCATCTGGCCGAATACGGTGCGCAGGCGATGGCGGTGCATGGTGCCTTGCTGGCGCGCGACAAAGGTGTCGAAACGGCGCGGCCGGGCATGCTGGTCAGCCTGCGCGACGTGCAGTTGTACGAGGAGTATGTCGACCGGCTGGAAGGTCAGCTGGACGTCCATGCCGAATGCCTTTATGCCGACGATGGCGGCGCGCAGTATGCGTTTCGCGTCGAGCATCGCGGACGTCTGCTGGCCAGCGGGCGCGCCGCGGTCATTCATCCTGAGTCCCGCCATCCCGAGTCCTGAGCTGCGAGGTCACGCCATGTCTGCAACACCTGTTCCACGCCGTGCCCTGGTTACCGGCGGCAGCGGCGAATTGGGTGGTGCCATCTGCCACGCACTGGCGGCGGGCGGCTATCACGTCGTCGTGCATGCCAACCGGAGTCTGCATCGCGCGGAGGACGTGGTTGCTGCGATCCATGTAGCGGGCGGCAGTGCGCAGGCGACGGCGTTCGATGTCACCGATGCCGAAGTGGCGCGTGCCGCGCTCGATGATCTGTTGTCCGAAGGTCCGATCCATGCGGTGATCAACAACGCCGGCATTCACGACGACGCACCGATGGCCGGGATGAGTGGCGAGCAATGGCATCGGGTGATCGATGTCTCGCTGCACGGTTTCTTCAACGTCACCCAGCCGCTGTTGCTGCCGATGGCGCGTGCCCGCTTCGGACGTATCGTCTCGGTCAGTTCGGTGGCTGCGCAGCTCGGTAACCGCGGCCAGACCAATTACGCGGCGGCGAAAGCTGCTCTGCACGGCGCCAGCAAGTCGCTGGCGCGCGAGATGGCTTCGCGCGGGATCACCGTGAACGTGGTTGCTCCAGGCGTGATCGAGGGGCGCATGATCGGCGAGGATTTTCCGCCCGAGCGCATTCGCGAGATCGTGCCTGCGCAGCGAGCCGGCACGCCGGAAGAAGTCGCCGCCCTTGTGGCTTTCCTGTGCAGCGATGCGGCGGGGTACATCAATGGCCAGGTGATCGGCGTCAACGGCGGCATGGGCTGACTTTGCTTCTCGCAAGCGGGGAGGTCAGCCAGCCGGCCGATCGCCGGCAATGATCGGTGCAGCGCGCGAACGGCGATGGCTGGCGAGGATGTTGCCGTAATAGATCACCCGACCAATGGTGTAGGTGGTGATGCGGGTGACATCGCGAACCGGCCTGAAATGGCTGCCGCGGAACTCGTCGTGATAACGCGAGGCGATCGGCACCGAGACCACGCCGAGCTTCTTCTCGCGCGAGGCGGCAATCAGGATCGCCGCCTCGAACACGAAGTTCTGCGCCGGCAGATCGACCAGATCGAGTGCCGCGCGCGGATACCAGCGTTGGCCACTCTGGGTGTCGGCGACCGGTTGGGCACAGGCCCAGGAGATGCCCCAGTCGGCAACCGCATTCGCACGACGGCGACCCTTCGGCTGCTGCGCACGATCGAGCATGCGTGCACCCACCACGATATGGTCGGGGTATTGCGCGGCGGCGTTCACGATGCGTGGAATGTCGCTGGCCAGATGCTGGCCGTCACCGTCCATCGTCAGTACCGCGTCGTAGCCCTGCAGCAGCGCTTCGCGGAAACCGTGGCGCAAGGCCTCGCCCTTGCCGTGCCGTTCGGTGTGCCGCAGCAGGGTGACCGGCAGTGTGCCGACGATCTCCGGTGTGCGGTCGTCGGAACCATCGTCGATCACGATCACCGGTGCACCCAGCGCGAGCACGGATTCGACGACCGAGCGGATCGCGGCCTCTTCGTTGAGGCAGGGAATCAGCACGCACCAGCGTGCGACAGCCGTGTTCAAGCGATGCTCCCCATGTCGATCTGCAGTCCCAGTGTAGCGGCAGCATCCAGCTGGCAGCGGCCGTGACCACGAGCGAGCAAGGTAAGCAATGGCAATGCTGCGGCCGAGGCATTGGCTTCACGCCAGCCGGCCAACGGCTCAGCCAGCTCGGTGCAGATTAGTCGCGGGGTCAAGGTCAGATCCAGCCGGGCCAGCGAGGCCGCACTCGCTCCCGGCACCAGCACGAGCGCACAGCCGAATGGCTGGCTGCAGCCAGTGACTTCAAGCAGGGGTTGGGTGCCGGCGGTATCGCTGCATGTCAGCAGCACTGGTTGCTGTTCGGCCAGCACCTGGCTGACCGCTTCCAGCAGGCCGGCGCCGAAGCTGAAGCGCTGTGCCGCCACGGCTGTGGAGGGTGCGAGGCAGCCGGTGGCGATCGTCCAGTAGCCGACCGCCGCGTTATGTACCGAGTTGTGGAAGCGGATCGGCGATAGCTCGGCCGGTGCTTGTGCCAGCGTGGCGCACATGTAGTCCGTGATCGGCTGGTCGCCGTGAGCGGAAGCGAACACGCAGGCCAGCGTGGCAGGGTCGCGACCGCTCATCGTGATCGCCTGGCCGGCGACTTCCGCTGCCAGCAGCACGCTTTCCGGTGCGCGTCGGCGTTCGTTCGGCGGCAGCGTGGCGGCGCCAGGTCGGGTCGCTGGCAGTGTCGGCATGCTGCCGGCCAGCAGCGATGTGAATGCAGCGAAGTCCGCCAGCTGCGGCGACCACAGCCCGACGCCTTCGACGTAGACGCGCAGCGTGTTCATGCGGCAAAGCCGGCGCGGGCGAACGCGAGGCAGGCATTGTTGCCACCGAAGCCGAACGAGTTGCTGAGTGCCACATCGACGCGCTGCTGTTCGTTGTGCCAGGCGAACTGTTCGCCGCAGATCGGATCGGGCGTGCTGCCGCCGAGGTTGCCGGGAATCAGGCCGTGCTCGATCGCCTGCAGCGCGATGGTCGCCTCGACGATACCGGCGGCGCCCAGCGTATGGCCAGTGAAGCCCTTGGTGGAGCTGGCCCGTGTGCGTGCCGGAAAGGAGCGGCTGACCAGGGCGGCTTCGACCTCGTCGTTCTTCAGGCTGGCTGTGCCATGCAGGTTGATGTAATCGACCTGCGCCGCGTCGAGGCCGGCGCGCGCCAGCGCATCGCGCAGCGCCAGTTCGGCGCCGAGTCCGTCCGGATGCGGGGTGGACATGTGGTGCGCGTCACTGGCTTCGCCATAGCCGAGCAGCTGGGGCGCGGCCGGCGCGACATCGGCCCGTTCCAGCAAGGCGAAGCCCGCCGCCTCGCCGATCGAGATGCCGTTGCGCGCCGCGTCGAATGGCCGGCACGGTACGGATGACACCAGCTCCAGTGCGTTGAAGCCGAACAGCACGCTGTCGCACAAGGTATCCACGCCGCCGACCACGGCCGCATCGACCAGACCAAGCCGGATCATCCGTTCGGCACTCGCGAACACCTTCGCGCTTGAGGAGCAGGCGGTCGAAATCGTCAGGCATGGTCCCTCCAGCCCCAATGCTGCGGCGGCGAAGCCGACCAGCGAATGCGGCGCGTGGATCGCCGGGCGGAGCATGTCGTCGGCGAAGCCGCCATCGGGGTCGAGCCGGCGATACGCTTCCTCGGTGGCGCCGATGCTGGCCGTGGAAGTACCCAGCAACAGCGCGATGCGACCGGCACCGTAGCGTTCGCGCGCAGCGTGTACGCGATCGAGGAAGCCGTCCTGATTCAGGCCGAGCCAGGTCAGCCGGTTGTTGCGGCATTCCCATGCGGCCAGGGCAGCGGGCAAGGAAGCATCCTCCACGCCATCGACACGGCCGACCCAGCAGTCCAGCGGTGCGCTGCTGAAATCGTTCGGGCGCAGGCCGCTGCGCTCGTGCCGTAGCGCGTCGAGCTGGGCTGCCAGGCCGTGGCCGATGGCCGAGGTGGCGGTATACGCGGTGATCGCGAGAGGGGTCATCAAGGCAGGCATCACGAAAGCCTAGCGGTCGCCCCGAGGCTTGCCTAGCCTGCGGTGGGCTCGCCAACAGGCGGTTACGCATCGTGGCCATGCCAGCATGAAGCTGCCGCGAACCCTGTGCCGGCCGGTTAAGCTGGCGCGCCTTCGCCGCTCACCGGTCATGCCCGTGCCCCTCAGCCCTGCACCTCGAAGCCCATGGCACTATCTGCGCGACCGCGACATACAGCACGCGGCGGCGGTCACCGTGCTGGCAGTGCTGCTGAGTGGCGGCCTGGTCTGGCTGGGTTACCTGATCCATGTCTGCCGCGTTGCCGCGCGCAGCCCGCTGGCGCCGCCGCGGCGGATGATCGCGCTGGTATTCGGGCGGCGGCTCGAGCGCGACCGGCCGGAGCACGACTACCAGCTGCGCCTGCAACGCGCGCTGACCCTGACTCAGCAGCAACAGACCGCTCATGTGCTGCTGCTCGGTGGCTGCAGTGGCGGCCAGTGCAGCGAGGCGGCGGCTGGCCACGCCTGGTTGCAGCAGCATGGCCTGTCCGCCGATGTGCAAGTGGAGCTGGAGCAGGAGTCGGTCGATTCACTGGAGAACCTGCGCCACGCGCGTCGTCTGCTGCAGGCCCAGGCGGGACAGGCAGGATTGCCGCCGGTGGCCCTGGTGACCAGTCGCTATCACCTGGCCCGTTGCCTGTTGCTGGCGCGCCACCTGGGTTTCGACAGCCAGCCGGTTGCCGCGGAAACGGAGTTGCCGTGGCAGTGGCGCTATCTGGGCCTGCTACTGATCGAGGCCGGTTACCTGATGTGGATCGATCTGGGCCTGCGCTGGGCACAGCTGATCGGTCATCGGCGGATGCGCGCGCGCATCAGCTGATGCATGGCCACCAGTGGCGCAAGCCGCAGGCGTCGTCACGTCGTGCGCTGGCTTGTGCACTGCGTGATGCCCCGGCAGACTGCGCAGGCCGTGCGTGTTGCCGGCCTATCCAAGGGGGAAGAAGATGGCGCGTTCACGCTTGCTGTTGCTGTTGTTGCTGCCTTTGCTGTTGCTGACCATGGCGTTCCGCCAGGTGCCGTTGCTTGATGTGCCACCGATCAACGTGCCCAGCGGTCTTACCGCCGTGCAGGTGAGCAAGGCGGTCAAGGGTGCCTTGCTCGGCCGCGGCTGGACCATCACCGCCGAGCACGCTGACGGCATCGATTCGACCCTGATCGGCAACGATTACACCGCCAAGATCCACGTCGCTTTCGATACCACGCAGATCAAGATCAGCTACGTCGACAGCACCAACCTCAAGTATGAGGTGAAGCAGAACGGTCAGCGCATGATCCACACCAATTACATGGGCTGGATGCATTACCTGAGCGGCGACATCAGCCGCGATCTGGAGCTGATTTCCGCGGGTGCGGGTGGTCTTCCGGCCGCTGCTCCGGCTGGCTGACAGCGGGAGAGATAGCGGTTGCGACGGTCCCGCATGTGGGGCCGTCGTCGTTTCGCGACCCCTCGCCGCCGCCTATCGCGCCCGGCGCCTTGCTAAGCTCCGCGTTGGCGTCGAACCCGGGAACATGATGTGAGCCAGCAAGCCGACCGTGCCGAAATCTTCCTGCGTGAATTGCAGGATCGCATCTGTACCGCGATCGAGCAGGTCGATGGTGGCGCGCATTTCGTCGAGGATGCATGGACACGTGCGGCCGGTGGCGGTGGCCGTACACGGGTGTTGCGCGATGGCGCGGTATTCGAGCAGGCCGGAGTCAACTTCTCGCGGGTCAGCGGCAACCAGTTGCCGCCCAGCGCGACCGCGCACCGGCCGGAACTGGTCGACGGCAGCTTCATCGCCACCGGCGTGTCGCTGGTGCTGCATCCGAAGAATCCGCACGTGCCGACCACGCACGCGAATGTGCGCTATTTCGAGGCCAGCAAGGAAGGTGTGGAGCCGGTGTGGTGGTTTGGCGGCGGCTTCGATCTCACTCCGTTCTATCCGGTGGGCGAGGACGTCGTGCATTGGCACACGGTCGCGCGCGATCTGTGTACGCCGTACGGTGCGGACGTGTACCCGCGCTACAAAAAGTGGTGCGATGAGTACTTCTACCTGAAACACCGCGAGGAGACGCGCGGTGTCGGAGGGCTGTTCTACGACGATCTGAACGAGGGTGGTTTCGAGCGCTGCTTCGCGTTCACCCGTGACGTCGGCCAGGGCCTGCTCGATGCCTATCTGCCGATCGTCGCGCGCCGCAAGGACACGCCGTACGGCGAGCACGAGCGCGAGTTCCAGCTGTATCGGCGAGGGCGCTACGTGGAATTCAACCTGGTCTACGATCGCGGCACGCTGTTCGGCCTGCAGTCGGGTGGCCGCACCGAATCGATCCTGATGAGCCTGCCGCCGCGGGTTCGCTTCGAATACGCCTACACGCCCGAACTCGGTTCGGCCGAAGCGAAGCTGGCCGATTACCTGAAACCGCGCGACTGGCTGTAAAAGTACGGCTCCACCATTGCGGCGGAGCCGTTGTCGGCAAGCATCAGTTGGTCGGCATCTCGCCGCTGAACTTCACTACCGTGGCGCCTTTCACCGGGCCGATCTGTGCGCTGTCGCTGACCTTCAGCACCACGTCGCGGCGGAATTCCAGCGTGCCTTGCACCACCGCGTGCGGGCCGATCACCACCAGCGGTGTGTGGCTGTTGTAGTTGAACCAGCCGCTGGGCTTGTCGACCAGGATGCCGCCTTCGACATGCGAGTTCGGGCCGATCGTGATGTCGCCGCCGACGGTGCTGACGCCACCGGCGACGTGGGCGCTGTCCAGCACGATCGCGCCGTTGACGTTGCTCAGCTTGCCGCCGACATCAGCGCCCGGGGCCAGATGCAGCCGGCCATTGACGGCGTCGATCTGGCCGCTGACGCGGCTGCCGCTGCCCAGGCTGATCGCGCCATTGACGGTGCCCAGCTCGCTGGCTTGCGCCTTGTCGCCCAGGTCGATCGAACCGTTGACCGTGCTGGCCTTGCGCACACTGGCGCCGTCGGCAATATGCACCGCGCCGTTGACCGTGCTGACATTGCCCACCCGCTGCCCCGCCGTGACCTGCACCGAGCCGTTGACCTTGTCAACATCGTTGTCCTGCGCGGTGGCCAGCAGCGGCAGACCCAGCGCGAGCGTGGTGAGGATGAGAACCGTCGAAAGACGACGCATGGCTTGTCTCCGTGTGTGAATGGTGCGGTTAGGATGCTCCGTCGGGGCGATCGGTTTAGCATGACCTGTGGCAGGGGCCGCATTTGACGATGCCGGAGCCGGCCTTCACCATTCGCGGTTTACCGCATCCTGATGAGCGCAGCCATGCACAAGCTGGTACTGATCCGCCACGGCCAATCGCAGTGGAACCTCGACAACCGCTTCAGCGGCTGGGCTGACGTCGACCTCACCGAACAGGGTATGGCCGAGGCGCAGGAAGCCGGCCGGTTGCTGCAGGCCGAGGGTTACACGTTCGACGTGGCGCATACCTCGGTGCTCAAGCGCGCGGTGCGCACGCTGTGGGGCGTGCAGGATGCGATGGGCCTGATGTGGCTGCCGGTCGTCACCGAATGGCGGCTCAACGAACGTCACTATGGCGCATTGACTGGCCTCAACAAGGCCGAGACCGCAGCGAAGTACGGCGAGGAGCAGGTGAAGGTCTGGCGGCGCAGCTACGACATCCCGCCGCCGCCACTGGAGCGCAGCGCCAACGAGGCGGTGCACGACCCGCGCTACGCCAGCCTCGATCCGCATGACATCCCCGATACCGAGTGCCTGAAGGACACCGTGGCACGCGTGTTGCCGTACTGGCACGAAGTGCTGGCGCCGGCGATCCGTTCCGGCCAGCGCGTGCTGGTGGCCGCGCACGGCAATTCGCTGCGCGCGCTGGTGAAATATCTCGACGATATTTCCGACGAGGCGATCGTCGAGCTGAACATCCCCAACGGCGTGCCGCTGGTGTACGAATTCGACGAGCAGCTCAGGCCGTTGCGTCACTACTACCTCGGCGATGCCGAGGCGATCGCGGCGAAGATGGCTGCGGTGGCGAACCAGGGCAAGGCGAAGTAGGCGCGCTGCCGCCGTTCAACCGGGTGCGACATGATCTTCCGCATGCAACCTGAGTAGCGCATACCGACGCCTCGTGATCGAACCCCCGCGTCACGCGCCGGATCGCGAGCTTGTTCCGACCACCGAAATGGATTCCGCCAGGCTCACCCGTAATGCCCACCTCTCTGATCATTGTCGATGATTTCCTCGAAAACGCCCATGAGCTGCGAAGCTCGGCGTTCCGGCTGACGTATCCGCCGCAGGAGGCTCCTTACCCGGGGCGCAATTCGCAGGAGCGCATCGAAATCAGCGGGCTTGTGCAACAGGTCTCGCACCTCGTGGCCGAGCCATTGAAAGTCATCTCGCCACTTCAGTCGCACGCCAAATGCCGGATCTCGCTGGCGGCGGACAAGGGCACGGCGAAGGTGCACATCGATCCGGGCACCTACTGGTCGGGTATCCTGTACCTCAGTCGACCCGAGGATTGCGTCGGTGGCACGGAGTTCTTCCGTCATCGCCGCACCGGAACGGACCACGCGCCGATCGATCCGCGGGAGCGCGCTCGGCTCGGCTATGCGTCGGATGCGGAGATGTATCGCGACATCATCGAGAGGGACAGCAGCGATGATTCGCAGTGGGAACTCACCATGCAGGTGCCGATGCGTTTCAATCGCCTCGTCCTGTTGCGGCCGTGGCTGTGGCATACCGCCGGACCGTCGTTCGGCGACAGTATGGAAAACGGCCGTCTGGTTTACCTGATGTTCTTCGCCTCGGCCCTGTCGTAACAACTGCGTCACTACTATCTCGGCAATACTGACGCGGTCGCGGCGAAGATGGTCGCGGTGGCGAACCAAAGCAAAGCGAGGTAGCACGAAATGGACATGCCAGTCGGCACTTCCCCGAAAAAAATCGCTGCGGCGTTGACCGAATACTGGTCGCCACGTGTCGTGGGCGAAATAGATGGCTCCTACGTCAAGGTGGCCAAGGTGCTGGGCACGTTCGGCTGGCACAGCCATGACGACGAGGATGAGTTGTTCCTGATCCTCGCAGGTCAGCTGCGCATCGAGATGGAAGTCGGCGCGGTCGAGCTTGCCGAAGGCGAGATGTTCGTGGTGCCCAAGAGTGTCAGGCACAATCCTGTCGCGGCGACGGAATGCCTGCTGATGCTGATCGAGCGCAAGTCGACTCTGCATACCGGCAACGTCGTGACGGAGCGGACGCGTTCGCTGGCCGAGCAGCTGGGCAACGGCTGACCCCGTAGCCTGGCGTCCTGGCGAAGGGTGACAAACGTCAGTCGTCAGCCGCCGTTCGCTCGATTAAGCTGGGCGCCGTCCATCCCGTGGTGCCGTCCATGCCTGCCCATCTGACCAATTACCTGATCATGCTGCCGCTGCTGGCATGGATCGTGTGGCGGCGCGTGAGCCGCCAGTTCGGCCGCCAGCCGATCCAGCGCAAACGGATGATCGCGCGCATCGCGATCTTTGCGGTGATTGGCTGCCTGCTGAGCCTTGCCGGCCTGCATAGCATCCAACTGCTCGAGGGACTGCTCGTGGGGGTGCTGATCGGCGCGCTGATCGGCATGGTCGGGCTCAGGCTCACCCGCTTCGAAGTCGATCCGGTCAAGGGCGACTGCTATGTGCCAAATCCGTGGATCGGTGCCTTGCTCACCGTGTTGCTGCTCGGCCGACTGATATGGAAGGTCATGCAGATGCAGCAGGTCTCTGCCGCCGCGCAGGCAGCAGGCTATCCGCCGAGCTATGCCTATAGCCCGTTGACCATGCTGGTGATCGGCCTGCTGGTCGGTTATTACATCGTCTATTTCAGCGGGTTGCTGATTCATCACCGCCGCTTTCAGCAAAAGCATCCGGGTACGAAGGCACTGTAAGCGTCGCGGTTACGGTCTGGCGAACAACGATGAAAATTCCTTGGCGAAGCGATGTACGTCGCCGGGCCAGCGCGCGGAGAGATAGTTGCCGTCGCGCACCACGAAAGCGGGTGACGCATCGCGCGCGCTGTCGCGGGCTAGGCCATTCGTCTTGCGGCGGTAATCCGGCGCGTCGTGCGGCACGTCTAGAAAGTCCCGTGGATCGGCCAGTGCACGCGTCACTTCCTGCTGCACCGACATGTAGCCGACCGGCTGGCCGGGTGCTTCGGCATAGGTGCGGTAATAGAGCGGATCCCAGAAGCGGCTGATCCGCGCCGTCGCCCAGGCCTTCTTTTCCAGTGCCCAGGTCAGTGCAGTGGTGCGACGGCCGTGCAGCACCGACTTGCCATTCGCCGAACGGCTGCGCGCCGCCAGCAGCACGCCATGGCAGATCGCGGCGACCGGCTTGTCCGCGGCGAAGAACGCAGCGACCAGGTTCTGCAGCAGCGGACTCTCCAGATACTCGCGCATGCCGCGTGCCCGATGTCCGCCCGGCAGCAGCAAGCCGTCAAACGCCGATGCGTCCAGTGCATCCCAGCGCAGCGGTGCACGGAACGCGGCATTCTTCTGCATCGCCGCATAGTCCTTGCGCGCATCGGCGTTCGCGCGCAGCAGCAGGCCGACCAGGCGCAGGCGGTTCAGTCCCGGCAGCCAGCCCCACGGATCGAGGCCGATGCCGCTGAGCATCAGCTCGTCGGCGCTGGCAGGTTGCCCATCGGGCGTGGCGAAGATTACCGCGTGTCCGGCGGCGTGCAGCGTGTACCAGCTCGCCGCAACTTCGGAGGGATCGAAATCGCGGTGCGGCAGTGGAATCAGGATGCGGGCCATGCGCGTGGTCCGTCTCTCACGAAGCCGGTGCGTTGAGATAATCCAGACTCGCCTGCAGCATCGACTCCATCCCGATCTTCAATGCGCCTTCGTCGAGATAGAACTTCGGCGAGTGGTTGGCCGGTGCCTTCGAGGCATCCTGACCCAGCGGGGTGGAGCCGACGAAAAAGTACACGCTGGGCACCGCCTTGGCGAAATAGGCGAAGTCCTCCGAGGCCATCCACGGTTTCGCTTCGATCACATGCACGTTGCCGAGCGCCTTGCCGATACTGCTGCGTACGCGGGCGGCGAGCGCGGGATCGTTGACCAGGATCGGATTGCTGTCGCCCACCGGGATCTGTTCTTCGACCGTCGCGCCGTTGGCGGCGGCGATGTGCTCGGCGATGCTCTTGAGGTTGTCGATCGCCTGCTGGCGCATGTCGGCATCGAACGTGCGCAAGGTACCCTGCAATTCCACCTGGTCCGGCACGATGTTGTAACGCGAGCCACCCTCGACGATGCCGAAGCTCAGCACCGCCGGCAGCGTGCTGATGTCCAGCTTGCGGCTGACGATGGTCTGCGCGGCGCTGATGATTTCGGCCGAAGTGACGATCGGATCGACTCCGTTCCACGGCATCGCGCCGTGCGTCTGCCGCCCGTGCACCACCATGCGGAACCAGTCCGAACCGGCCATCGTCGGCCCCGGCCGCACCGCCACGGTACCCACATTGAGCGAGCTGACCACGTGCATGCCGAACATCGCATCCGGCTTGAAGTCGCGGAACAGGCCTTCCTTCAGCATCAGCGAAGCGCCACCTTCCTCACCCGCCGGCGCACCTTCCTCGGCCGGCTGGAACACGAACAGTACCGAACCGTGCAGCTGCTTCTTCATGCCGCTCAACGCCTGCGCCATGCCCAGCAGCATCGCGGTGTGCGCGTCGTGGCCGCAGGCATGCATCACGCCGGTCGGCTTGCCGCGGTATTCGCCCTTGGCCTTCGAAGCAAACGGCAGGTCCACTTCCTCGGTCACCGGCAGCGCATCCATGTCGGCACGGATGGCCAGCCGCGGGCCGGGCAGGTCGCCTTTCAGCAACCCCACCACACCGGTATGCGCGATGCCGGTATGCACTTCCAGCCCCAGCTTCTTCAGTTCGGCGGCGACCAGTGCCGAGGTGCGCACCTCGCGGTTACTCAGCTCGGGATGCTGGTGGATATCGCGCCGCCACGCGGTGACCTGTGGCAGCTCCTGTTGCGCCATCGCCTGCATGCTGGGGGTATCGGTGGCGTGCAACGGTGCGATCGCAGCGGCGAGCGCGAGAAAGAACAGGGTGCGGCGCATGGGTATCTCCTCTGGGGGACGACCGATGCTAGCGCGTGGTTGTGGTGCGCTGCGATTCTTTTGATAGCGATTCGTCGAAAAAGCGCGGTGGCGTCCAGATCACGGAAATGGATTCGTTGGTGCTTAAGATCGCTTTCGGTGGTCAGAAGCGGACGTTCAGTGCCTTGTCGTTACGTCGACAGCAGAAGGTGACATGACTTGACCGTGCGGGCCAAATTCCTGAAGAAGTTTGCCAGACGGTGAGTAGTAAAGTAGGAGGGTTCGCATCTCGACTATTACTGGATTGCCACGGTCGTCCTCATAGTTTGGACCTGCACCAACGGTCCACCTACCAGAGCTAAAAGACGCAACGAAATCGCAGCGAACTGTATGAAGGTCATTCAAAGTGTGCGCGGGATTTTGGCAATAGCTTGCAGATGCCTGTCTCGCAAGTTCGATGATTTGTTCTTTCGTCAACTTGATGTCGGAGGCTGCAACGCTTGTCGCAAGCAACAAGAAAGCAAAAAAACTTTACCAATCATGCGAATGCCCTGAATGTTTAGAGGCGTTTCAGATTCTGACACTGAAAATGTTCGTTTTGAACGGCGACCGAAGACCGAACTTGTCACGCTACCGGGAAAAGTCCTTCGGTACATTGGCATCGATCCAGTGGGTGATGAATTCCTCAAGCGCCACACGTTGCGGAACCTCGATACCGGCTTCCCGGACAAACGCCGCAGCGGCCTTGATGAAAGATTGCTTCGACTGACTGGAGGCTTGTCGGGCGGCGGCCTGCTTCTGCCGGAGCTGGACGATATGCGGCGATGGCTGCCCGGGCTTGGCGAACTTCTGGTAGCGACGCAGTTCGTCGGCTGCGAGTTCCGTGTCGAATGTTGCCTGCAGCGTTGCCTGCGCGGCTTTCAGCAGCTGGACCAGGCAACCGGCGGCGCTGGTCAGTTCCATGGTTGTTTCGTTCGAGGCTAAAAGAATCCGGGCAAGTAGTGGCGAAAGCGCCGCGCCAGCAACCGGGGAAGTGGATTCACCAAGCAGCTCCAGGTGATTCAAGAAGCCGGCTTGGGGAAAGGACATCTTCGTTGCCATGAGAAACCCGACTGTGAGGAGCGTGGACAATACGCCCTTATACGTTGCCCCACGCCGTCAACGGCTTGGTATCTCGCGACGATGCATTCCATGCCATGCGACAGCTACCCAAACGCATCGTGGCAACCTACGCCCGATGCAAGATGCGCTTTTCCGGGTTGCGATATACCAGCGCGGTGGCAATCAATCCGCACAGCGCCGCGCACGACAGCCACAGCCCCGGTGCGGCGTTGTTGCCGGTGAGATGGATCAGCCATTGCGAGATCGCCAGGCTCGAACCGCCCAGCGTCGTAGCGAGGCTGTAGGCGAGCGAGAATCCGGCGGTGCGTACCTCGACCGGCATGATTTCGGTGAGCGCCACCACCAGAGCGCCGTTATAGCTGGCGTAGATGAAGGACAGCCACAGTTCCACGCCGAGCAGTCGATCGAAACCGGGGCTGGCCACCAGCCAGTGCAGCACCGGATACGCGGTGAGCAGGGCGAGCACGGTACAGGCGAGCAGCAAGGGCCAGCGACCGATGCGATCGGACAGCGCGCCCATCAGCGGCAGCCAGATCAGGTTGGAGATGCCGATGCACAGCGTCACCACGAACACGTCGGACTGCGACAGCTTCAACACTTCCTTGCCGAAGGTCGGTGTGTACGCGGTGATCAGGTAGAACGACACCGTGGTCATCAGCACCATCGCCATGCCGAGCAGCACGATGCGCCAGTGGGTGAGCATCGAGCGGTAGATTTCGCTGGCGCCCAGGCGATGCTTGCGGGCGAGGAAGGCCTCGGTTTCCTGCAGCGAACGGCGGATCAGGAACACGAACGGCACGATCAGGCAGCCAATCAGGAACGGCACGCGCCAGCCCCAGTCGCTCATCGCCTGCGGCGAGAGCCAGCGTTGCAGCAACAGGCCGAGCAGGGCCGCGAACATCACCGCGACCTGCTGGCTGGCCGATTGCCAGGAACAGTAAAAGCCGCGATGTCCCGGTGTGGCGATCTCGGACAGGTAGACCGACACGCCGCCCAGCTCCACGCCGGCGGAGAATCCCTGCAGCAGGCGTCCAGCCAGTACCAGCAGCGGCGACACCGCACCGATGGTGGCGTAGCCCGGTACCGCTGCGACCATCAAGGTGCCGACGGCCATCATCGCGAGGGTGAGGATCAATCCCTTGCGGCGGCCGTGATGATCGATGTACGCGCCCAGCACGATCGCGCCGATCGGCCGCATCACGAAGCCCGCGGCAAAGGTCAGCAGGGTCAGCAGCAGCGACGCATACGCGTTGTGGCTGGGGAAATACGTGCGCGCGATGGCCGAGGCGTAATAGCCATAGACCATGAAGTCGTACATCTCGAGGAAATTGCCGCCGACGACGCGGAAGATCGCCTTGACATTGTCGCGGCGCGAGCGGGTCGGCGTGGCATTCATGGCTGGATGCTATGGGGCATGGCGATCGAGGCTAGTCCGCGCGGTGTTCCAGCGCCAGATAGTCCTTGCTCTGCATCTCGATCAGGCGTGATTCGGTGCGGCCGAATTCGGCGCGCAGGCGCTCGCCGTCGTACAGCTCGGTGATCGATGCGGCAGCGGACAGCACCAGTTTGACGTGGCGGTCGTAGAACTCATCGACCAGTTGCACGAAGCGCTTCGCGGCGTCTTCGCTGTAGATGGTGAACTGCGGCACGTTGGAGATGATGATCGCCGGGCCCGCCTTGGCCAGTGCGATGTAGTCGGCGACCGCACGCGGGCCTTCGCACAGCGCGTCGAAATCGAACCACAGGATATTGTCGGCGCGTTTGCGGAACGGAATGTCGCGGCCGTTGATCGGCAGCGAGCCGTCCTGCTGGATGGTGCCACTGGCCTGGCTGCTGAAGATGCGCCCCAGCGCACGCTCGGCTTCGGCGCCGGGCGGGGTCAGATACACCGGCGCCTGCGCCAGCGCACGCAGACGCCAGTCGTGCGACGAGGCCATCTCGACCACGTGGCAGCGCTGTTCGATCAGTACGATCGCAGGCAGGAAACGGACGCGTTGCAGGCCGTCCTTGTAGAGATTGGCTGGTGCGGTGTTGGAGGTGGTGACCAAGGTCACGCCGCGCGCGAACAGCGCGTCGAGCAGGTTGGCCAGGATCATCGCATCGCCGATGTCGTTGACCAGGAATTCGTCCAGGCACAGCACGCGGCAGCGCTCGGCGAGGCCGGCGGCCACCTCGACCAGCGGACTCTGGCGTTCACCCAGCGCGCGCAGGCTGTCATGCACCTCGCCCATGAAGCGGTGGTAGTGCCGGCGCAACGCGACGCCGTGCGGCAGGCTGGCCACGAACAGGTCCATCAGAAAGGTCTTGCCACGACCGACCGTACCCCACAGGTACAGGCCGGGGACGGCCTCCGGCTGATCGTTGCCGAGCAGGGATTTTAGCCGTCCGAACAGTCCGCTGCCTGTTTCGGGTTGCACGCACAGCGCGGCATGCATGCGGTCGAACTCGGGCAGCAGCGCCAGCTGGGTGGGATCGGATTCCCAGCGATGCGCGGCGACGCCTTCCAGGTAGCGCGCACTCGGCGCGAGTGGTGGGGTTTCACTCATGGAACGGCGTCTTGGATGAGATGGATGGGTGAGCGTCAGGCGCGATCGGCGACATGCTTCACGGCTGGCGTGGCGGCGGCAGCCAATCGCGCGCGGTGTGCTTCACCGCGCCGCGCAGATCCATCAGTCGGCGATGGAAGAAATGGCCGGTCTCGGGCATGCGCACCAGTTCCGGCGGCACCGCGAGGCTGTCGATCCAGTCGAACACCGCCTGCGGTTCGACCACCTCGTCTTCCTCGCCCATCACCACCAGCCAGGGACAGCCGGGCGGGGTGATCGATTCGAACGACCAGCGGCCGGCTGGCGGGGCGATGCTGATCAGCGCCCTGGCGTGCAGCTTGGCGGCGTTGCGGATGGTGACGTAGCTGCCGAACGAGAAGCCGGCCAGCCACAGCGCATCGTCCGGTCGCATGCGATGTACCCAGGCGACCACGGCGGCCAGGTCATCGCCTTCACCGTCGCCGTTGTCATATGTGCCTTCGGAGGCGCCGGTGCCGCGAAAGTTGAAGCGCACGGTGTCCAGCCCGGATTCGCGCAGTGCGCGCTCGACCATGGTCACCACCTTGTTGTGCATGGTGCCGCCCTGAACCGGGTTCGGATGGCAGACCACGGCGACGCCACGACGCGCGCCGGCTGGTTCGGCCACATCGCTGACAGCTTCGAGCTTGCCGGTGGGACCGTCGAGCATGAAACTGGCGGTGATCTCGGGAAAGCTGGCAGGTTCGGCGGGGAGCTCGGTGGGATTCATGCACACGATGATAACCGTCGATCGGGTCCGCCGCCCGTGGCCGTGCGGTCACGTTCGATGAATCACCTCGCGCATACGTTGCTGGCCGGTGACGACGAGTGGCTGCAGCTGGGCGGCATGCTGGGCGACTTCGTGCACGGTCAGCCCGATCCGCAGCTGTTGCCACCGCGGGTGATCGCCGGCATTCGCCTGCATCGCGCGATCGATGTGTATACCGACGCCCATCCCGAGGTGCTGGCGGCCAAGGCGCAGCTGCCGCCACCGTACCGGCGTTATGCCGGGATCCTGCTGGACATGTGGTTCGACCATTGCCTGGCGCAGGATTTTCCGCACTGGTGCGCGCAACCGCTTGGGGACTATTCCGCTGCGTTGCGCAGGTTGCTGCATCGTCATGATGCCTTGTTGCCGCCGGCGCTGCGGCGATTTCGCGACTACATGGATGCGCATGGGCTGCCGGCTGGTTATGCCCATCGCGCAATACTGGGGCACGCGCTGGCGGGGATCGGTCAACGCTTGAGCCGGGACAATCCGCTGAATTCGGCATTACCTGTGCTGGTGGCGCGGGAGGCGGTGCTGCAGGAGCACTTCGAGATGTTTTTTCCGCAGTTGCAGGTGTTTGCGCAGGGGTGGATCGAGGTACATGGAGGCTAAAGGCTGCGCGTGATGTGCTTCCTCCCGGGAGGGTTGGGGAGGGGTGCTTTTGATCTTCCGGCAAGCGCTGGCAACCCCATCCTGCAGGGGAAGGGGGCAAACGAAAACGCCGCCCGAGGGCGGCGTTTGGCTTTGCTTTATTGAAGCGGGCCTTACTTGGCCTGACCGACGATCCAGGTGACGGCAGCCTTGACCTGCTCGTCGGTAAGCGCCGGATTGCCGCCCTTCGGCGGCATGAAGTTGCCATCCGGGCCGTGGTACCCCTCGGTGGCATGCTTGATCAGGGTGTCCAAGCCTTCGGCGATGCGCGGGCCCCACATCGACTTGTCGCCCAGCTTCGGTGCGCCGGCGACGCCGGAGGTATGACAGCTGGTGCACAGATTCTGGTAGATGGTCTTGCCGTCGGTGGTGCCGCCGTAGGCGACCTGCGAGGCGGCGGCCTTGGCGGCTGCGTCGGCGGCGGCCTGCATCGCGGCGCGGCCGGTATTGCCGGCGTAGACGGCGCCGGCCGGAGCGATCCGCTCGGCAATCTGTGCCGGCTGGTCCGGATTGGTCTCGTGCGGCGCGTGCTCGTAAATCGCCAGTGCCGAGAAGATCAGCACCACCGTCAGCACTGCCAGGCCGCCGATCATGACGGAGAACTGGCGCAGGACGCTCTGATCGGATTTGCTCATGGGACCGCTCACGCACGTACTCCTGTCAGTGGGCAGGGCGGCAGGGCCACGATGGCCGTCCCGGCATGCCTGATTTGCTTGTACTGGATCACCGGGAGCCGTGGAAGCACGGCATCAATGCCCGGTTGCCGCCAGACCCGTGATCCGGATCAAACAGACAGCCAGTCGCGGATTATAAACGAAGCGCGAGGCAAGTTTCAGGCCTCCGTGCAGGGTCTCGAACGGTGGTGCCCGGTTTTCGTTGCGCTTGTCGCAACCCTTGCTGCAGGCCGCGCAGCGGCGGCCCCTGCCATCGGTCATGGCCCACCCCTGTCAACCGGCATTGTTCAAGTTCGTTCAACTGCCCCTATGCTTTCGCCCCGAGAGAAGTCGGTCGGACTTTGTCCAGGCGGGTGAAGCCGACAAGCTTCGTACACATCAGAAATGCATACTGCGCGATGGTGTGCCCGGTAGTCGCGCCGTTCCAGTTCAGTCCAGGAGTTTCACATGTCGCGTTTTTGGAAGATCGCGTTGATCGTCATTGCCGTGGTCGTGGTGGTCGCGATCGGCTTCCGGCTGCTGCACACGCCGGCTGCAACCAGCGGCAGGCACCGGCATGGGGCCGCTGCGGATACCAGCGCTGATTCGAGCAAGGATGGACAGGCCGGCCAGGACAATGCGCCGGTGCCGGTCACGGTCGAGCCGGTGGTGAGCCAGAACGTGCCGATCTACCTGACCGGTCTGGGCACCGTGCAGGCGCTCAACACCGTGACGATCAACTCGCAGGTCGCCGGGCAGATGATGAGCATCAATTTCACCGAGGGCCAGTCGGTGAAGAAGGGCGATCTGCTGGCGCAGATCGATCCGCGTACCTTCCAGGCGAACTATGACCAGGCGGTCGCCAAGCAGAAGCAGGACCAGGCCCTGCTCGCCACCGCGCAGAGCACGCTCAAGCGCAACCAGGCATTGGTGGCCAGCGGTTACGTGGCCGCGCTGGACATGGATACCTTCCGCAACAACGTGGGACAGCTGACCGCCACCGTTGCGGCCGACGAGGCCGCGATGCATTCGTCCAAGGTGCAGCTGGATTTCACCCGCATCATCGCGCCATGCGATTGCGTCACCGGCATCCGCAGCGTGGATCCGGGCAATGTGGTGACCACCAGCACGGCCATCGTCACGTTGACCCAGGTGCACCCGATCTATGTGATTTTCTACCTGCCCGAGCAGAACCTTGAAGTCGTGCGCAATGCGTTCAAGGGTGGCGCCCAGCTCGAGGTGGCGGCGCTGGATCGTACCGACTCCCATCCGCTGGCCAATGGCGGCGTGCTGCAGGTGATCGACAACCAGATCGACACCAGCACCGGCACGTTCAAGCTGCGTGCGCAGTTCCCCAATGCAGACAACACCTTGTGGCCGGGCCAGTTCGTCAACGTGCAGCTGAAGGTGCGCACGGATGCGGGCGGTCTGGTGATCCCGGCACAAGCCGTGCAGCGCGGCCCGGATGGCGATTACGTGTATCAGCTGCAGGACGACAAGACGGTGAAGATGCAGCCGGTGACGGTGGCCAATGAAGTGGGCGCCAGCCACGTGATGATCAGCAAGGGTCTGGCGGTGGGTGACCAGGTGGTCACCGAGGGCCAGTTCCGGCTCAAGCCCGGCAGCAAGGTGCAGGCGCTGAAACCCGGCGAAGTACCGGCAGCGCCTTCCGCCGCCGAGCTGCAGAAGTCCAAGCAGAACGGTCAGAAGGGTGGTGGCCGCCGTGGCGGTGGCTGACAAGCTGCGCTTCGTGTTGCGGGTGATGCCGGCGTATTCGCCGCTCACCTGCAGCGGCCGGCTCATGCGAAATCTGCATCCATGCCGTCCTGATTCGCCCGGATTTGATGCCGTACTTCCATTGATGGTCGACCACGACCACGCCTACTGACGGTTGCGACGCCCCATGGGATTTTCGACGCTCTTCATTCGCCGGCCGATTGCCACCTCGCTGCTGATGGTGGCGATCCTGCTGCTCGGCATCCTCGGTTACCGCCAGCTGCCGGTGTCGGCGCTGCCGGAGATCGAGGCGCCCAGCCTGGTGGTGACCACGCAATATCCGGGTGCCAGTGCCGCCACCATGGCTTCGCTGGTGACCACGCCGCTGGAGCGCAACCTCGGTCAGATCTCCGGCTTGTCGATGATGACTTCCGATTCGTCGGCCGGTCTGTCGACGATCGTGCTGCAGTTCAACATGGATCGCGACATCGATATCGCGGCGCAGGACGTGCAGTCGGCGCTGAACCAGGCACGCGGCACGCTGCCCAGCACGCTGCCGTATCCACCGGTGTACAACCGGGTGAATCCGGCCGATGCACCAATCCTCACGCTGGAGCTCACTTCCGACAGCCTGCCGCTGCGCGATGTGAACAACTACGCCGATTCGATCCTGGCGCAGAAGCTGTCGCAGGTGCAGGGCGTTGGTCTGGTGTCGATCGCCGGCAACGTGCGCCCGGCCGTGCGCGTGCAGGTGAATCCGGCGCAGCTGTCGAATCTCGGCATGACCATGGAGGACGTGCGCAGTGCGCTCACCCAGGCCAACGTGAACGCGCCGAAGGGCACGCTGAACGGCGCCACGCAGAGCTACAGCATCGGCACCAATGACCAGCTGGCCACCGCCGCGGAATACAAGAACACCATCATCAGTTACCAGAACAATTCGGCGGTGCGTCTCTCCGACGTGGCCAACGTGGTGGATGGTGCGGAGAACGACCAGCTCGCCGCATGGGCGAACGGCAAGCCGGCGGTACTGCTGGATATCCGTCGTCAGCCCGGCGCGAACATCGTGCAGACGGTGGAGTCGATTCGGCAGATCCTGCCGCAGTTGCGCGCGGTGCTGCCGGCCAATGTGCATCTGGATGTGTTTGCCGACCGCACGGTGACCATCCGCGCCTCGGTGCACGATGTGGAGTTCACCCTGCTGTTGACCATCTTCCTGGTGGTGGCGGTGATCTTCGTGTTCCTGCGCCGGTTGTGGGCCACCGTGATTCCGTCGGTGGCGGTGCCGCTGTCGCTGCTGGGCACGTTCGGCGTGATGGCCTTCACCGGCATGTCGCTGGACAATCTCTCGCTGATGGCGCTCACCGTCGCTACCGGCTTCGTGGTGGACGATGCGATCGTGATGATCGAGAACATCGTGCGCTACATCGAACAGGGCAAGGACGGCAAGGAAGCGGCCGAGATCGGTGCGAAGGAGATCGGCTTCACCGTGCTGTCGCTGACCGTGTCGCTGGTCGCGGTGTTCCTGCCGCTGCTGCTGATGCCAGGCGTCACCGGCCGGCTGTTCCACGAATTCGCGTGGGTGCTGACCATCGCGGTGACCATCTCGATGCTGGTGTCGCTGACCCTGACCCCGATGATGTGCGCCTACCTGCTCAAGGCCGACCAGTTGCCCGAGGGTGACGACGCGCATGAACGTCATGCCGCAGCCGGCAAGAAGAACCTGTGGACGCGCACCGTCAACGTCTACGAGAGCTCGCTGGACTGGGTGCTCGATCATCGTCCGCTGACCATGCTGGTAGCCGGCGCCGCGGTAGTGCTTACCGTGTTCCTGTACATCGTGATTCCCAAGGGTCTGCTGCCCGAACAGGACACCGGCCTGATCACCGGCGTGGTACAGGCAGATCAGAACGTGGCGTTCCCGCAGATGGAGCAACGTACCCAGGCGGTGGCCGAGGCGTTGCGCAAACAGGCCGGTGTGGCCGGTGTGGCGGCCTTCATCGGCGCCGGTTCGGTCAACCCCACGCTCAACCAGGGCCAGCTCAGCATTGTGCTGAAGGATCGCGGCGATCGCGCCAGTCTGGACACGATGGTGGCGAACCTGCAGGCTGCAGCGGCAGGCATTCCTGGCATCGCGTTGTACCTCAAGCCGGTGCAGGACGTGACACTCGACAGCCAGGTGTCTGCCACCGAATACCAGTACTCGATGTCGGACGTGAACGCTACGGAGTTGTCCGGTTATGCCAACCAGATGACCCAGGCGATGCGTCAGCGCCCGGAGCTGGCCGACGTCGGCAACAATCTTGCTGACCAGGGCACGGCGCTGAAGCTGACCATCGATCGCGACAAGGCCAGTCGGCTCGGCGTGCCGGTGCAGACCATCGACGACACACTGTACGACTCGTTCGGCCAGCGCCAGATCTCGACCATCTTCACCCAGCTCAACCAGTACCGCGTGGTGCTCGAAGTGGCGCCGCAGTTTCGCACCAGCACCTCGCTGCTGAATCAGTTGGCGGTGAAGAGCAACGGCAATGGTGCGCTCACCGGCAGCAATGCGACCAGTTTCGGCCAGGCCGCGTCGAGCAATTCGTCGACCAGCACCGGCATCAATGTCGCCAATACCGGTGTGATCATCGGCACCGGCAGCATCATTCCGATTGCCTCGCTGGCGACGTCGGAGGTCACCACCTCGCCGCTGGTGGTAAGCCATCAGCAGCAGCTGCCTGCGGTGACGGTTTCGTTCAACCTGGCACCGGGCTATTCGCTGTCGCAGGCGGTGGATGCGATTCACGATATCGAGAAGCAGATGAACTTCCCGCCACAGGTGCGTGGCCAGTTCATCGGCAAGGCGGCGGAGTTTTCCTCGAGCCTCGGTGATGAAGTACTGCTGCTGCTCGCGGCGATCATCGTGATCTACATCGTGCTGGGCGTGCTGTACGAGAGCTACATCCACCCGCTGACGATCATTTCCACGTTGCCGCCGGCGGGTGTCGGCGCGCTGCTGGCGCTGATCCTGTGCGGCATGAGCCTGTCGGTGGACGGCATCGTCGGCATCGTGCTGCTGATCGGTATCGTCAAGAAGAACGCGATCATGATGATCGACTTCGCGATCGAGGCGAAGCGCACCGGCCTCAACGCGCACGATGCGATCCGCCGCGCCTGCCTGCTGCGCTTCCGTCCGATCATGATGACCACCGCAGCCGCGATGCTCGGCGCGCTGCCGCTGGCGCTGGGTAACGGCATCGGTTCGGAACTGCGTCGGCCGCTCGGCGTATCGATTGTCGGTGGCCTGCTTTTGTCGCAGCTGGTGACGCTGTACACCACGCCGGTGATCTATCTGTACATGGAGCGTTTCTCCGACTGGCTCGCCGCGCGCCGCGAACAGCGTGCACTCCGGCACGCGAGCCAGGACGCTGCGTGATGCAGCCCATGTTCCACCGGGACCCCGCCATCGCGGGAGTCCCTGGTGGACAATGAAGCAGTTGGCCGCTCATCTCCGTATCACTCAACCATTTTGCGGTTGATGCGTTAGCACGGGATGAGACTTTCACGCGCCGCCTGGCATAACGTCATCCGTACCCTGGTCAAGCTTGATCCATGAATATCTCCGGACCGTTCATCCGCCGCCCGATCGGCACCTCGCTGCTGGCGATCGGCGTCTTCGTGATCGGCGTGATCTGCTACGCGTTGCTTGGTGTCGCCGCACTGCCGGACATGCAGCTTCCGGTGATCTTCGTCCAGGCCAGCCAGGCCGGCGCCAGTGCCGGCAACATGGCCTCCACCGTCGCCGCGCCATTGGAGCGTCATCTGGGCCAGGTACCGGGCATCGACACGATGCGCTCGTCCAGTTCGCTGGGCAGCACCCAGGTGTTCCTGATGTTCAACACCAGTCGCAACCTGGATGCCGCCGCGCGCGACGTGCAGGCGGCGATCAATGCGGCGCAGTCGGATTTGCCGTCCGGACTCAACAACCCGCCCAGCTACGAGAAGGCCAATCCGAACGACGATCCGATCATTGCCTTCGCGCTGACGTCAGACACGCAGTCCACGCGCGACCTGTACGACGTCGCCGATTCGCTGCTGGCGCAGCGGCTGCGTCAGCTCGAGGGTGTGGCTTCGGTGGATATTGCCGGTGCCTCGACGCCGGCGGTGCGCGTCGACGTGAATCTGCGCGCACTCAATGCGATGGGTTTGTCGCCGGACGATCTGCGCAACTCGCTGATCGCGGCCAACGTGACCTCGCCGCAAGGCTTTCTGAGCGACGGCCATACCACCATGGCGGTGACCGCGAATGACGCCCTGCACGACGCCGATGATTTCGCCAAGCTGATCATTTCCAACCAGAAGGGCGTGGCGGTAAGGCTGTCCGACGTGGCCAAGGTGTATGACGGCACCCAGGACGCGTATCAGGCAGCCTGGTTCCAGGGCAAGCCGGCGATCCTGATGTACGTCTACAAGCAGTCCAATGCGAACATCATCGGCACGGTGGATAGGGTCAAGGCCACCATCCCTGAACTGCGCAGTTATCTGCAGCCGGGTACCACGCTGACTTCCTATTTCGACGGCACGCCGACCATCCGCGCGTCGCTGCACGAGGTACAGGCCACGTTGCTGATCAGCCTGGCGATGGTGGTGCTGACGATGGCGCTGTTCCTGCGTCGGCTGGCGCCCACACTGATCGCGGCGGCGGCGGTGCCGCTGTCGCTGGCCGGTGCGGCCACGCTGATGTATGTGCTTGGCTACACCCTCAACAACCTCACCTTGCTTGCGCTGGTGATCGCGATCGGTTTCGTCGTCGACGATGCGATCGTGGTGATCGAGAACATCGTGCGGCATATCGATCAGGGCATGACGCGGATGCAGGCGGCACTGGCCGGTGCGCGCGAGATCGGCTTCACCATCGTCTCGATCACCGGTTCGTTGATTGCGGTGTTCATCCCGCTGCTGTTCATGGGCGGCATCACCGGCATGTTCTTCAAGGAATTCACGATGACGCTGGTAGCGGCAATCGTGATCTCGGCGGTGGTGTCGTTGACCCTGACGCCATCCATGTGTGGTCATTTCATGCGGGGGCATCGGCAGGCCGCCGAATCGTCGCGCTGGGGTCTGGCCATCGACCGCTTTCACGAACACATGCTTGCGGTCTACGTCCGTGCGTTGAATTTCTCGCTGCGACATGCCCTGCTGCTGTCGCTGACGCCGCTGATCCTGATCGGCGTCACCATGTTCCTGTTCACGCAGGTCAAGACCAGCCTGTTTCCGCCGCAGGACACCGGCCTGATCCGCGGTCGCGCGACGTCGGGCGCCACGGTGTCGTTCCAGGATTCGGTCAATCGTCAGCAGCGCCTGATCGACATGCTGCTGAGGGATCATGACGTGGCCACAGTGGGCTCTCGTCTCGGCAGCAGCCGGCAGGGTGCCAGCGGCTTCTTCGACATCCAGCTGAAGACCCATGCCGAGGGGCGCAAGGACGACACTTTCGCGGCGCTGGCGCGGCTCAGCGCTAAGGCAGCGAAGTATCCCGACCTGAACGTGCGTCTGCGCCCGATCCAGGATCTACCCAGCTTCAGCGGTGGCGGCACCAGTCAGGGCGCGCAGTATCAGATCTCGCTGCAGGGCGACGATCTGGCTGAATTGCAGGCATGGCTGCCGAAGCTGGTCACCGAACTGAAGAAGAATCCGCAACTGAGGGATGTGGGCAGCGACGTGGACGATGCCGGCCTCGAGCAGGATATCGTGGTCGACCGCGACAAGGCTTCGCGGCTGGGGCTCTCGATGGGCACCATCGATGGCGCGTTATACGACGCCTTTGGCCAGCGTCAGGTATCGACCATCTACTCCGACCTCAACCAGTACAAGGTGGTGATCAACGCATTGCCGAACCAGACGGCGTCGCCGGCCTCGCTGGACAGCACCTATGTACGTTCGACCAACAACAAGATGATTCCGCTGACCGCGTTCGCGCACCAGCAGGCCGGTCTGGCACCCACCCAGGTGACCCACGAGAACCAGCAGACCACAATGGATCTCAGTTTCAATGTGGCGCCGGGCGTGAGTCAGGGCGAGGCGTTGCAGGTGATCCAGGCCACCGCCAAGAACATGCGCATGCCGGGCGACATCAAGCTCAACGTGGGCGGTGATTTTCGTCGCTTTCAGCAATCGCAGAGCGGCATGCTGTGGCTGGTGCTGGGTGCGGTGCTCACTGTCTATATCGTGCTCGGCATGCTGTACGAAAGCCTGATTCACCCGGTGACGATCCTGTCCACCCTGCCTGCGGCTGGCGTGGGCGCACTGCTGGCGTTGTGGCTCACCAATACCGAGTTGTCGGTGATTGCGCAGATCGCGATGGTGCTGTTGATCGGCATCGTCAAGAAAAACGCGATCATGATGATCGACTTCGCTCTTGTTGCCGAACGCGAGCACGGCAAGAATCCGTTGGAGGCCGCGCGCGAAGCCTGCATCGTACGCTTCCGCCCGATCATGATGACCACGATGGTCGCGATCCTTGCCGCCTTGCCGATCGCGATCGGCCTCGGTGAAGGCTCCGAACTGCGCCGCCCGCTCGGTATCGCCCTGATTGGCGGCCTGCTGATCTCGCAAAGCCTCACCCTGCTCAGCACCCCGGCGCTGTACGTGATCTTCTCGTGTCTCGCCGCTCACTGGAAAAGCTGGCGGTTGAGCCGGCAGGAGCGTTCGCGCCGGATCATCACCGTGCGCGGTTGATGACTCGTGTATGGCACGTCAATTCTGGGTCTGCCCCAGTGGATGTTGTATGTGCGGTTTTGCCTTCATGCACACGGCTTGTTAACCCCATGCTGGGTATCACTACATCCATTCCACCAATGCAGATGCGTTTGTTGTTCGCCCGAAGCAGGAGATTTTCAATGAAGATGACTCGCCATACCCTGATGTGCACCATCTCGCTGGGCGCCATATTGGCCCTGAGCGCGTGTGGCAAAACCGACGACTCGGCTTCGCAAGTACCCGCAACGCCACCTCCAGCAGCCACCGCGGCTGCGCCGACAATGGCGCCGGCGCCCAGCGCTTCCACCCAGTCACCGGCTGCCAGTGGTTCCGCGATGACGCCCATGGGCAGCGGTTCTTCCGCGCAGCCACCCGCCAGCGGTGGGTCTTCAGGCTCGGGGAATTGAATCAAGGCAGCGCGACCAAGGCCGTGATTTCTTCGACGATTGAGCGCCTGAGGTAATTCAAGACAGGAACGCGGCTTGGCCGCGTTCCTGTTTACGCGAGGCGACGTGAATCCCCTTGCGTGGCGAGCGTGGATTCATGGCGTGAAAGCCGCCAACGTCGATGTGGTGGCTTCAGTTTGCAGCGACAGACCGGTGCAGGCGTGGAACTGTGCAGCCAGCTGCCGATGCAGCGTCGCACGTTCGGCCGGTGTGCGGTCGACACTGTGCAGTTCCACGTGCCGCCATGCGGCTACGCTGGCCAGCTGCGGCCCCATCACCTCCGAATGCCGCCGGCTGTCGCCCTGCCAGAACACGGCGACCCAGCCTTCTTCCTGTTCGGCATGCGACTCGTCGACCGGCAGGATCAGCGTGCCGTCCTGCAGCGACAGCGCACATTCGTGGCCATCGGCATGCTGGCAGGTATACAGCGGCTGCAATCCGGCGATGAAATCGACGATGGACTGACTGAGGCGACTCATTGCGTTTCCTTGTCCGTGTGAGAGGTGTCCTGGCGTTGTGGCGTGGAATCCGTCGTACCGAAGTGACTGGTGCGGGCCCTCCATGCCCGATGCATGGTACTGGTACGCCCCATGTTCTCGCGCGGACCCTTGTCTCAATGCAGTGGCTCGATGGCTATTTGCCTGCACGGTGGTGCCAGCGGCGCTTTCCCCGCCCCGACGAAAACGCGACAATGGGAGGCTTCCATGAACTCCGGTCAACCCTGCTGGAGTGGCTTCGGATGATGCCGGGCATTGCAGACATGGTGCGCCATGCGGTCTGGCGCGGCATCAGGCGGCAGCCCTCCATCCCTGAAATGCGCTAGCCAACGAGGTCAATGCAGACAATGTCCACCACGCCAACGATCATCTACACGCTGACCGATGAAGCCCCGTTCCTGGCCACGCAATCGCTGCTGCCGATCATCGATGCCTTCACCAGCACCGCGGGCATCAAGGTGGAGACGCGTGACATCTCGCTGGCCGGACGGATCATCGCGCTGTTCCCGGAATTTCTTCAGGACGATCAGAAAATCGCCGATGACCTGGCAGAGCTGGGCCAGCTCGCCACCACGCCGGAAGCGAACATCATCAAGCTGCCGAATATCAGCGCCTCGATGCCCCAGCTGAAGGCGGCGATCAAGGAACTGCAGCAGCACGGTTACGCGCTGCCGGATTATCCGGATGAGCCGAAGGACGCGTCGGAAAAGGACGTCAAGGCGCGCTATGACCGGGTCAAGGGCAGTGCAGTGAACCCGGTGCTGCGCGAGGGCAATTCCGATCGTCGCGCACCGGCCTCGGTCAAGAACTATGCCCGCAAGCACCCGCACAAGATGGGCGCATGGAGTCAGGATTCGAAGACCCATGTGTCGCACATGGAGTCAGGTGACTTCTATGGCACCGAGAAATCCGCACTGATCGCGCGGGCCGGCAACGTCAGCATCGAGTGGTTCGGCAAGGACGGCAGCCACACCGTGCTGAAGCCGAAGACTGCCTTGCTGGCCGGCGAGATCATCGACGCCGCGGTGATGAGCAAGCGCGCGCTGGCCAGCTTCATCGACGCGCAGATTGCGGACGCGAAGCAGCAGGGCGTGCTGTTCTCCGTGCATCTGAAGGCGACCATGATGAAGGTCTCCGACCCGATCATGTTCGGTGTGGTGATCAGCGAGTTCTACCGCGACGTGCTGGCGAAGCACGCGGCGGTGCTGAAGCAGGTCGGCTTCAATCCGAACAACGGCATCGGCGACCTGTATGCGCGCATCGCCTTGTTGCCGGACGCGCAGCAGGCACAGATCAAGGCCGATATCGACGCGGAGTACGCGCAGCGTCCGGGTCTGGCGATGGTCAATTCCGACAAGGGCATCACCAGCCTGCACGTGTCCAGCGACGTGATCATCGATGCATCGATGCCGGCGATGATCCGCGACTCCGGCAAGATGTGGAATGCCGAAGGCAAGTTGCAGGACATCAAGGCGGTGATTCCGGATCGCTCTTACGCCGACGTCTATCAGGTGGTGATCGACGATTGCAAGGCGCACGGCGCGTACGATCCGGCGACCATGGGCAGCGTGCCGAACGTGGGCCTGATGGCGCAGGCGGCCGAGGAGTACGGCTCGCACGACAAGACCTTCCAGATTGCCGCCGATGGTGCGGTGAAGGTGCTCGACGAAGCCGGCGCCGTGCTGTTGCAGCACGATGTCGAGGCGGGCGATATCTGGCGCATGTGCCAGACCAAGGATGCACCGATCCAGGACTGGGTGAAGCTGGCGGTGAGCCGTGCGAGGCATACCCCGGCGGTGTTCTGGCTGGATGCCGCGCGCGCACATGATGCGCAGGTGATCGCCAAGGTCGAGCACTACCTGAAGGATTACGACATCAGCGGTCTGGACATCCGCATCCTGACGCCGGTGGAGGCGACGAAGTTCTCGCTGGAACGCATCCGCCAGGGGCTGGATACGATTTCCGTCACCGGCAACGTGCTGCGCGACTACCTGACCGATCTGTTCCCGATCATGGAGCTGGGTACCAGCGCCAAGATGCTCTCGATCGTGCCGCTGATGGCGGGCGGTGGCCTGTTCGAAACCGGTGCGGGAGGTTCCGCGCCCAAGCACGTCCAGCAGTTCCTGGAAGAGAACTATCTGCGCTGGGATTCGCTGGGCGAGTTTCTCGCCATGGCGGCCTCGCTCGAGCATCTCGGCAGCCGCTACGACAATGTCGATGCCGGTGTACTGGCGAAAACGCTTGACCAGGCCAATGGCAAATTCCTGAACAACAACAAGTCGCCGTCGCGCAAGGTGGGCGAGCTGGACAACCGCGGCAGTCATTTCTACCTGGCGCTGTACTGGGCGCAGGCGCTGGCGATGCAGGATACGCATGCCGCGTTGAAGGCAAGGTTCGTCCCGCTGGCCAGGGCGCTGGAGGAGAACGAGGCGAAGATCATCGACGAACTCACCCGGGTACAAGGCCAGCCGGTGGACATCGGCGGCTACTACCATCCGGATCTCACCCGGGTCAGTCAGGCGATGCGCCCTAGTGCGACCTTCAATGCTGCCTTGGCGACGCTTTCGGCCTGAGGCGAGTCGTGCCGATATGGTCACCATACGGGTGACGAAAGCAGGGAAACGGGGCGTCTTGTGGCGCCCCGTTTTCATTTTGCGGGTGGTGCATGTGCGTGTCTGCCTGCCGTCGGCAACGTGCGGGTCAGGAATGCCCTGCCACAATGACTGCAGTTGAGAGAGTGGAGTCATCCGGATGCGTCTGTCGCCTGTTGCCTTGCTGTTCGCGCTGAGTGGCTTTGCGCCGTTGTTCGCGCAATCGACAGCGGCCCCTGCGTCATCGGCGGCGGTGCAGCCGGATGCGGCCGAGCTGGCGACCGTGGTCGTCAGTGGTGCGATGCCTGGCCCGGGCATGTGGAAGGTATCCAGGGGCAATCATGTGATGTGGGTGCTGGGCACCTTGTCACCGTTGCCGCGGAACATGCAATGGCAGTCGCGGGATGTGGCACAGGTCATCAGCAAGTCGCAACAGGTGCTGTTGTCACCGAGCATCAAGTTGAAGGTGAATGCGGGTTTTTTCGGGAAGCTCTTCCTGCTGCCTTCGGCGTATAGCGCACGCAAGAACGACAATGGCGAGACGTTGCAGCAGATCCTGCCTGCGCCGCTATATGCACGCTGGGAGGTACTCAAGCAGAAGTATCTTGGCAACGGCGACGCCGTCGAGCGCTGGCGGCCGATCTTTGCAGCGGAGGAGCTGCACAACAAGGCGATCAAGGCCAACGGCCTGAGCAAGTCCGGCGAGATCAATGCCACCGTGGAAGCGCTGGCCAAGCAATACGGTGTGGAGCAGACCGCCGTGAAATACCAGGTAGTCATCGAGCAGCCGCGTGCGGCGATCAGGACCTTCAAGAGTTCCGGTCTGGGCAGCGTGGCCTGTTTCAGCCACACGCTCGACAGCATCGAGCAGGACATGCCTGCGATAAAGGCGCGCGCGAACGCCTGGGCCACCGGCGACATGCAGGCCTTGCGCCAGCTGCCCGACAGCGATCGCCATGATGCCTGTGTTTCCGAGGTCACCAGCGCGGACTTTGCACACCAACTCGGGCTCAACGACATACCGGACCGGCTCAAGGCGGTGTGGCTTGCCGCTGCGCGTGCGGCGCTGAATCGCAACACGCAGACCTTCGCCATGCTGCCGATGCGCGAACTGTTGTTGCCAACGGGCTATCTCGCCCAGCTCAAGGCCCAGGGTTATGCGGTGGAGTCACCGGAAGAGCAGGAGGCAGATCCCGCCACGGACAGCAGTACCAGCGCCCCTGCGAATGCTGGTAGCTCGCCGGAGTGATCAGTCGGCGCTGGCCAGATCCAGCTGCGCGATCTCGTCGTGGCTCAGTTGCAATCGAACGGCGCCGAGCAGTTCGTGCAGCTGTTCCACGCTGGTGGCGCTGGCGATCGGCGCGGTGATGCCCGGTCGCGCGATCAACCATGCCAACGCGACTTGTGCCGGCGTGGCGTGTTGGGCAGCGGCAATGGCGTCGAGCGCGGCGAGCACCTGCAGGCCATGCGGGTTCAGGTACTTTTTCACCGCACCGCCGCGCGCATTGCTCCTGGCCAGATCGGCTTCGCTGCGGTATTTGCCGGTGAGGAAGCCGCTGGCCAGCGCGTAGTAGCTGATCACGCCGATGTTCTCCGCACGGATCAGCGGCTCCAGTTCCTTTTCGTAGCCATCGCGACTGACCAGGTTGTATTCCGGCTGCATGCTTTCGTAACGTGGCAGGCCATGCTGCTTCGATACCGCCAGCGCATCGGCAAAGCGTGCGGCGCCGTAGTTGGATGCGCCGATCACGCGCACCTTGCCGGCTTCGATCAGTCGCGCGAACGCACCCAGCGTTTCGGCCAGCGGCACGCTGGCATCGTCCTCATGCGCCTGGTACAGGTCGATGTGGTCGGTCTGCAAACGCTGCAGCGAGCCGTCTACCGCCTGCAGGATATTCACCGGCGACAGGCCGGGATGCTCCGCCCACTTCGCCACCTTGGTGGCGATCACTACCTGGTCGCGCTTGCCGCTCTGCTTCAACCAGCGACCGATGATGGTCTCCGACTCGCCGCCGCGGTTGCCCGGTACCCGGGCCGAATACACGTCGGCGGTATCGATCAGGTTGCCGCCGGCATCGACGAACGCATCGAGCAGTTCGAACGAACGCTTTTCGTCGGCGCTCCACCCGAACACGTTGCCGCCGAAGGCGAGCGGAGCGACGGACAACGACGATTTGCCAAGTGGACGCTTCTGCACGGGACACCTCGGATGATCGGGAGCAGCAAGCATGCACGTGTCCGGGCAAAAGGAACGTGATGTATCCGGAGGTGGTTGCGTGCCGGACCCTGGTCGGGGGCGGCTCAGCGCGGCCCGACGAGTCGCGGCCAGATGGATGCGCAGCACATCGGCGCGATTGACTTGAGCTTCCTGACGACAGTTTTGCGCCGATCCGGCTCGGTGCGCGTATCGGGCCGCCAGGCCAGATCGGTATGGCTGATGTGACCATGCAGGGACAGCAGATCTTTCCAGAGCGAGTTCATGGGGAGACTCCGGGGAAGCGCAGTGGCTTGTGGTGTACTCAAGATACGCGTGCAGCAGGGCGCCAAAAAGCGATATATTCGCAAGCCAGACTTGAGGAAAATTCAAGATGGGAAAGCTGCCGCTGGGCCTGCTGCAACAGTTCGTGCTGGTCGCCCGGCTGGGCAATCTGTCGCGCGCGGCGACGCAGGCGAATCTCACCGTCAGCGCGCTCAGCCACCAGATGCGCCAGCTGGAAGAGCGGCTGGAGCGGCGCCTGTTCGAACGCGGACCGCGCGGCGTGACACTGACCGTCGAAGGTTGCAGCCTGCTCGAGGCAGTGGGCGAACATTTCGACGGCATCGAACATGCGCTGTCGCGCTATCACCAGCGCCGCCACGACGCGCTCACGCTCAGCGCCAGCCCCGGCATCATCTCGAGCTGGCTGATGCCGCGGTTGCCGCGGCTGGTTGCCGTGCATCCTGATCTGGAGCTCAGCCTGCAGTCGAGTTCGGTCCTGGTGAATTTCGAGCGTGAGCCGGTCGACGTCGGCTTGCGCTATGGACGTGGCAACTGGCCCGGCGTGCACAGCGAGCAGCTGTTCGGCGAATGGATTGCGCCGGTCGCCGCGCCTGCCCTGATGGCGCGGATGGAAGGTGTCGATCCCCATGACCTGTCGCGCTGGCCGTTGCTCGGGGAGCCGAGCTCCTCCACGCGCTGGAGCGACTGGTTCGGCTGTACCGGCGGCACGCCACCGGCGCGTTATGTGGCGCAGTTCGACAGTCTCGACGCGTTGCGCCATGCGGCGCTGGAGGGGCTTGGTGTGGCACTGGGACGGATGGTGACGTCGAAGTCGCTGATCGATGCCGGGCGATTGCAGGTGTTGGGCAAAAACTACCTGGCGGTGAAGGAGGCGTACTGGCTGGTTTATCCGCCACGCTCGCAGGAGCATCGCGGCCTCCAGCTGTTCCGCGAATGGCTGCTGGCCGAGGCGGACGACTACCGCCGGCAGATGTCGGCGTTTCGACCCGACGACACGGCAGTGGGCTGATGCGGTTTCGCAAAGCAGGCGGACACGTCATCATCATGAGTCGTTGCAGATCCGTCGCCAGGAGTTGATCCATGAAGTCACGTGCCGCCGTTGCCTGGGAAGCCGGCAAGCCACTCACGATCGAGCATGTCGATGTCGCGGGGCCAAAGGCTGGCGAAGTGCTGGTGCGCATCGTCGCGACCGGCGTCTGCCACACCGATGCGTTTACCCTGTCCGGTGCCGATCCGGAAGGCATGTTCCCGGTGATCCTCGGGCACGAGGGTGGCGGCATCGTCGAGGAAGTCGGCGAAGGTGTCACCTCGCTCAAGCTCGGCGATCACGTGATCCCGCTGTACACGCCCGAATGCGGCGAGTGCAAGTTCTGCCGGTCCGGCAAGACCAACCTGTGCCAGAAGATCCGCGTCACTCAGGGCAACGGCCTGATGCCGGACGGCACCTCGCGCTTCTCGCTCAACGGCCAACCGCTGCTGCATTATATGGGCACCAGCACGTTCAGCGAATACACCGTGCTGCCGGAGATCTCGCTGGCGAAGATCAATCCGGCCGCGCCGCTGGAGAAGGTGTGTCTGCTGGGTTGCGGCATCACCACCGGCATTGGAGCCGTGCTCAACACGGCGAAGGTCGAGCCCGGTGCGTCGGTAGCGGTATTCGGCTTGGGCGGCATCGGCCTGTCGGTGGTGCAGGGTGCGGTGATGGCGAAGGCAGGGCGCATCGTGGTGGTCGATACCAACCCGGCGAAGTTCGAGATGGCCAGGTTGCTCGGCGCCACCGACTGCATCAATCCCAAGGATTATCCGGACACGCCGATCCAGCAGGTGATCGTGGATCTCACCGACGGTGGTGTCGACTATTCGTTCGAATGCATCGGCAATGTGCATGTGATGCGCGCGGCGTTGGAGTGTTGCCACAAGGGCTGGGGCGAGTCGGTCATCATCGGTGTGGCCGGCGCGGGGCAGGAAATCAGCACGCGGCCGTTCCAGCTGGTCACGGGGCGCGTGTGGCGCGGCTCCGCGTTCGGCGGCGTGAAAGGCCGCTCGCAGCTGCCCGGCTATGTCGATCGCTACATGGCTGGCGAGATCCGCATCGACGAGATGATCACCGAGGTGCTGCCGTTGGAGCGCATCAACGAGGCATTCGAGCTGATGCACGCGGGCAAGGTGATCCGTTCGGTGATTCGCTACTGACAGGAGCTGCCGAAGCTCTAGAATAAGCACGCGCCGCCAGCCCCATTCTGCTGGTGGCGTTCATCCCGCTTCGCCATGCCAGCACATCCATAAGGTTGCCCAATGAACCGCACCGCCATTCTCGTCGACGGCGCTTTTTTTCTTGCCCGCTACCGCAAGGTCTACGGCGAGCGTGATGCAGGTGACGCGCGCACGGTGGCGAAAACCGTATTCAGCATGGCGCTGGAGCATCTGAAGGCGGTCGACCGACCGCGCGAATCGCTGTATCGCATCTTCTTCTACGATTGCCCGCCACTGGAGAAGAGCTTCATCAAGCCGGTCAGCGGCGACAGCATCGACTTCGGCCGCACCGGTCCTGCCGCGTTCCGGCGCGAGCTGCACGATCAGCTGCGCCGCCAACGCAAGATGGCGCTCAGACTGGGTCGGCTGGCCGAACGAGGGGAATGGCAGCTCAAGCGCAATGCCTATCAGCAACTGCGCGACGGCAATCTGCATTGGGACGATCTCGGCGACGAACATTTCGAGCCGGACATGCGCCAGACCCAGGTCGACATGAAGATCGGCATCGACATTGCGGCGCTGACCTACAAGAAACTGGTTGACCAGATCATCCTGATCGCCGGCGACGCGGATTTCATTCCGGCGGCGAAATTGGCGCGCTACGAGGGCATCGATTTCATCCTCGACCCGATGTGGCAGGGCATCGCGCCGGATCTGCACGAACACATCGACGGTCTGCAGTCGGTCTGTCCGCGACCGTTTTGAAGCTTCCACCGGATCTGCACACCGCTGTCGTCAGTATGATGTCTAGTCGGAATGGTCAGCAAGCCAAGGAGTCAACGATGAATCGCGGAACACAAGCGGCAAACGTGGGTCTGGCATTGGCAGTCGCACTGCTCGGTCTTTGCCTGGCCCGATCTGGCGCGGTGGCTGCGCAAATCGTGCCGGCTGCATCGGTCGAGTCGGATCAGCCGGCCAACGAACTGGTGCCGCCGACCAGTGCCAGCGATTTCACCTCCGCCCAATTGGACAGCGTGCTGGCCGGCAGCTGGCGTTCGGCTCCGAACCGTGCCCGTGATGTGTATCGCCATCCCAAGGCCACTTTGCAGTTTTTCGGCATCCGGCCGGATCAGACGGTGATCGAGATCACTCCCGGTGGTGGCTGGTACAGCGAGATCCTGGCCCCGTTGTTGCACGACAACGGACATTATGTGGCTGCGGTGCAGGCGCCTGCCGGCGATGGCGAAGCGAAGCGCGACAATGGCGGGCTTCGCGCGAAATTTGCCGCCGATCAGGCCGAGTATGGCAAGGCAAAGATTGTCGAGTTCGATCCAAAGGCGCCGGTGCTCGGTGCGCCTGGTTCGGCTGATCTGGTGCTGACCTTCCGCAACGTGCACAACTGGGTGATGGCTGATACCGCACCGGCGATGTTCAAGGCGTTCTTCGCGGTGCTGCGGCCCGGTGGCGTGCTTGGCGTGGTCGATCATCGCGCGGATGACAGCGCCTCGCTGGCAACAGTGAAGCAGAGCGGCTATCTGCCGACCCGCTACGTGGTAAAGCTGGCTGCCGAGGCAGGCTTCACGCTGGACGAGAGCAGCGAGATCAACGCCAACCCGAAGGACACCAAGGACTATCCGAAGGGCGTGTGGACGTTGCCGCCCACGCTCACGCTGGGTGAGCAGGACAAGGCCAAATATCTGGCGATCGGCGAATCCGACCGGATGACCCTGCGCTTCGTGAAGCCGTCGACGCCGGCTGCTACGACGCCCTGAGGCAACTGGCGCCGCGTACCGTCATGCTGATCGCCCTGAACAAGCCGTACGGCGTGCTGTGCCAGTTCACCGATGCGGGTGGCCGCCGAACGCTGGCCGAGTTCGTCAGGCAAAAGGACGTCTATGCGGCTGGTCGTCTGGATCATGACAGCGAAGGTCTGCTGCTGTTGACGGATGATGGCCGCCTGGCGCATCGACTGACCGATCCGCGTCACAAGCAGACCAAGACTTATCTTGTGCAGGTCGATGGCGGGATCGACGAGATGGCGCTGTCGGTACTGCGTCGCGGTGTGCCGCTGAACGATGGTCCGACTTTGCCTGCGACTGCCGAGCCTGCCGCTGAGCCGGACTGGCTGTGGCCGCGTGATCCGCCGGTGCGTTTCCGCAAGAGCATTCCCACCAGCTGGTTGAGCCTCACTATTCGCGAAGGCCGCAATCGCCAGGTGCGGCGGATGACTGCCGCAGTCGGCTTTCCGACCCTGCGACTGATACGCGTGTGTATTGGCGAGCATGCACTGGGTGGCCTGGCGCCCGGCGAGATACGTACTCTCTTGCCCTAGAAGCGCACAGGGTGCTTTCCTACATGGTTGCTGACAGACTGAAAAATGCCTCGGCAGTCGCGGTGCTGTTCGCTGCAGTGATTTCCACCGGTTCGCCGCGATCGCGGGCGACCTCCTCGCAGATGTGTTTCAGATACATCGGCTCATTGCGCCGGTGCGCCGGCTGCGGGCGCACCGTGCGTGGCAGCAGATACGGCGCATCGGTTTCGATCATCAGCCGGTTGGCCGGGATCTCGCGTACGAGTTCGCGCAGATGGGTGCCGCGGCGTTCGTCGCAGATCCAGCCGGTGATGCCGATATGGCAGTCCAGCGCGAGATAGTCGCGTAGCGCTTCGCCGGTATCGGTAAAGCAATGCACCACGGCCGCCGGCACCTTGTCGCGATAGCGCCGCAGCAGTGCAATGAAATCCCCGTGCGCATCACGCTGATGCAGGAATAGCGGTTTCTGCGCATCCACCGCAATCTGCAGCTGACGTTCGAAAACCTGCAACTGCACCTCGCGTGGCGAGTAGTTGCGGTTGTAGTCCAGCCCGGTCTCGCCGACCGCACGCACGGCAGGATCCCGGGCCAGTTCGCGCAGCACGGCATCGGTGGCGTCGTCGTAGTCGATTGCGTGATGCGGATGCACCCCGGCAGTCGCATACAACGTGCCCGGATGGGTTTTGGCCAGAGCCAGGGCGTGCCTGCTGCCGTCACGCGAAGCGCCGGTGACGATCATCTGGCTAACGCCATGCGTACGCGCACGTTGCAGCACGGCATCGAAATCGTGGTGGAACGACTCGTGGCTGAGATTGGCGCCGATATCGAGTAACAGCATGGTTTCAGGTCATGACCGGGCAGCCGATTTTCGCAGACGCATGCCTTTGCGCAAGCGCGCATCCCTCTTGCGGCGCAACAGAGTGTCGATAGACAGCCACAAGAAATTGCGTTGACGCACGCAAGAAATTGCTGATAGCTTCGATGACACGGTTCGCAGATTTCGGAATCGCGATTCGGATGGGCCGGGAGCCAGAACATCGACGGCGGTGCAGACGAGTCTGCGCCGGGGCAGATCGTCGACCTCATGGCAGGTCGGGATGTACGGAGGTCGGGACGTGGGTGTGGCAGAGCGGGCCGTGAGGCGACCTCGACACATTCGGGGCAACGGCTATCGCTGACGTGCACGGCGCAACGGGCGCCGGTTCGCGCATGGCGTACTCACGCAAACCAGAAGCTCAAGTCGACGCAATTCAGGGGCGTAGGAGGAGTGCGCCCTGATTTTTGGTGCCGGTTGACGGCGCTTTTCAACGGGAGGGTTTTGCATTGATGAAGAACGTAATGACTCAGGCGGCGGCTGTGATGCTGATCGGCCTGTTCGCCAGTGTGGCGATAGCGGCAGACAAGAAGCCGGCACAGCCGGCGCAGCAGGTGACGGCTTCCGGCGGTTCCATGCAGGTGGCCTTCTTTGATCCGGTCACCAAACAGCTGCGTGCGCCGACGCCCGAAGAAGCGGCGGCATTCGCCAAGTCGGTTGAGCTCAACCGCCAGCGCCAGGCCCTGCTGCCCAGCACCAGTGGTCGGCCGCGCAATGAGCAAGAGGCACTGAAGACACTGCGCAAGGTGCGTGTGAACGGTGTCGAGCTGGAGCTGATGGATACCCCGGAGAGTGAAATGAGCAACGTGGTCGGCAAGCGTGATGCGCAAGGCCAACTTGTGGCCGTGCATCCGGGCGACAGCGTGCAGCATGCCGGCGTCGCGGAGGTGATCCAATGATCCGTCGCAGCAAGCTTTTCAGTGCCTTGATGATGGCGGGCCTGCTCGGTGTGGGCGGCGGCGCGGTAGCGGCCGACATCCAGATCATCAACAAGGACAAGGCCGGCATCGGCCTCAACGATACGACGCCAGCCACACCGGTCGGCGGCAACCAGGGCACTACCCGTGGTGAGCAGGCACGTATCGTCTTCACCTTCGCCGCCAATATGTGGGGCGCCGTGCTCAAGAGCACCGTGCCTGTTCAGGTCGATGCCAATTTCGGCGCTCTGCAGTGCGATGCCAACGGTACCGTGCTCGGTTCAACCGGCACGCTGGGCTATGCCAACTTTACCGATGCCAATACCTTGCCGGCAGGTGCGAAGTTGAACCTGTGGTACTCGGGCGCCCTGACGAACGCGTTTCTGGGCAGCGATGCAACACCGGCACAGTCGGACATGAGCATGTCGTTCAACGGCGCCTTGGGCACCGCTACTTGCCTGCCGGATTCGGGCTGGTACTTCGGCCTCGACGGCAAGACGCCTGCCGGCAAGTCCAACCTGCTCAACGTGATGTTGCACGAGATGGGGCACGGTCTGGGCTTTGCCGGTCGTACCACGCTCACCAGCGGCGCGCTTTCCGGCAGCAAGAACGACATCTATTCGTCTTACGTCTACGACAACACCAACAACAAGTATTGGGGTGATCTGAGCAATGCGCAGCGCAAGGTGTCTGCGCTGGCCGATGGCAAGCTCGTCTTCCGCGGCCCCAACGTCATGGCGGAGGCACCACTGGCGCTGGGTGCGCCGCCGGTGCTGAAGGCAAATACGCCGGCAGGTTCCGTAGGCGAGTTCGAGTACGCGGTGGCCGCGTTTGGTCCGGTACCGACCGCGCAGAACTTCGCCGGCACGGTCGTCGTGGGAGTCTCGGGCGCCGATTCGCAAGGTTGCACCGCACTCGACAATGCAGCGGATATTGCAGGACATGTCGCGATCGTCGATCGTGGCACCTGCAGTTTTCAGCTGAAGTCGGTCAACGCCCAGGCTGCCGGCGCCACGGCGGTGATCCTGGCCAACAACACGACAGGCGTCTTGACCCCGGGTGCTGATGCGGCATACGCCGATCCAGTCATCCCGACGGTGCTGATCAGCCAGGCCGACGGCGCCAGCCTCAAGCAGCACGCTGCGGATGCGTCCGTGAGTCTCGGCTTCGGCAACGGCTTGGCCGGCACGGATGCAGTGGGTGCCGTGATGATCTATGCGCCGACGACACTGGCCTCGGGTTCGTCGTTCTCGCATTACGACACACGTCTGTCGCCGAATGCGTTGATGGAGTACGCCGAGAGTTCGGATCTGAAGGGTCACATCAATCTCGACCTCACCCCGGCGCTGTTCAAGGACGAGGGCTGGCAGCTCAACGAAACCGGACAGATGCTGTTGACCTGCAATACCGGCGTACCGACCTGGATTCCGGGCGGCATCGTGATCGGCGCCAACGTGTATGCCAATGCCAAGGCGATTGCCGCTGCGGCCGCCCATTTCGGGATTTACCGCACGTCGATGTTGGCCTATGCGGCCGATCTTGCCGCTCAGCAACTGATCTCGGCGCCGCAGGCCAGCAGCCTGAATGCCTGCCTCAGCGATGCCGAGTTGCACAAGCAGTTCAATGCCTGGGGCAACGGCGTGGATGATCCGACCGTTCCGACAGGGCCGGTCGCGATCGAGCTGACCAATGCAATTGCGCTCGGTGGTCAGTCCGGTACTGCAGGTGGTGCGAGCCTCTACAAGCTGGAGGTGCCGGCGGGCGCGCTCGCGCTGACCTTGCGTACCCTTGGCGGTACCGGCGACGTGTCGCTGTTCGTGAAGATCGGTGCCGAACCGAGCGAGACCAGCAACGACTTCAAGTCAGTCCATGCAGGCACCAACAGCGAGTCGGTTGCGATCGCCAGGCCGGTGGCAGGGACTTACTACGTCAAGGTGGTCGGGGTGACGGCGTTCTCGGGTGTCACGGTGCAGGGCAGCTACACCAAGACGGTGCAGTAAGTCAGATCGTCGTGGCGAACGCGTTGCGCTGATGCAGGAACGGAAGCTCTTGCATCAGCGCAATCTGCAACAGGCACTCAAGCAGGTACGGGTGTATCGCGCACGACCTGTCGGGGTCATAGGCGCGTGACCTCGCGCTACTTCGCACTGATCCCGTCGCTGTGAATCAGCAGATGGATGCCATTCGCACGCGCACGTTGCGACACGGCATCGATTTCCTGCGAGGCGATCTGTGTGCGGGCGGATGCCGATATTCAACAGCTGTCTGATTACCGCGTGCATCAAAGATCTTCACTGCCACCACTCGTGAACTCGAAGCGTCGTGCCTGGCGTCGCGCTGCAACATTTCGATAGCACAGCGCCTTCAGCAAAATCATGCGGTAAATCGCAATTTCCAATTGACCTTCGCGAAAAGCGGATGCTAGATTCGCAAGACTATGCGATCACATGACGTGATTCGCAAGAAATGACGTATGCACTTCTCAGTGAACGTCAGGGCGTGGAACGGGGGTTTCACGCGGCAGGGTTTCCATCGACATGCTCGCGGAAAAGCCAATCATCAAAATCGGGGATCTATCGCAATGGTGAATAGTTTGGGGATCAAGGGGCTGCTGGCAGCCTCCATCGCAATCACTTTTTCTGTCTCGGCCTTTGCAGGCGATGTAACTCCGGTGGCATCCGCCAGCCCGGGGCTGGTCGCGAAATTCAATGTCAGCGCGTTGCGTACTGAAGGAAGCTACGATCGCTTCATCGTCAGGTATCGCACGGATTCCACTGAGCAGGGCAACCAGGCGGCCGCCGTGCAGAACATCAAGGCGGCTGTCGGGCGTGCGGCACTGAACCACGTCACGCTGTCGAGCAACGTGCCCGCCGTGAGCTACCAGCGAAAACTCGCGACCGGTGCCGATCTGGTGACCACCTCGCGCAAGCTGAGCCAGGCCGAGGCCGCTGCACTCATCCAGTCCATTGCGGCTGATCCGGCAGTGGCCTATGTCGCCCCGGACGTGCTCCGTCATGCCGTACGTGACATCCCGGCGTCTGACACCGTGCAGCCGACTGCCTTCACCCCGAACGACCCAAACTTCGCGAAGTATCAAACGGATTATCTGCCGGGTGACGGCACGTTGACGACGACGAACAAGGTTGCCAACTATGGCGGCGCCAACGTCACGGGCGCCTGGGATCTCGCCGATGGCACCGGCGTCACCATTGCGATACTCGATACCGGCATCGTCAAGCATGCCGACATCAATACCTCGCTGGGCGATGCTGGCTACGATTTCATCATTGATTCCTTCGTGTCCGGACGTACCTCCGATGGCCGCGTAGCCGGTGGCTGGGATCTGGGCGACTGGACCACGGGCACCAAGTACAAGGCGACCAACGGTGGCTGTGTGGATGCCAACAACCCGGCCGAAAACAGCTCCTGGCATGGCAGCCACGTGGCCAGTGCCAGTGGTGCCGAATACACCAACAACAGTGCTGGCATGGCGGGCATTGCCTACAAGGCCAAGGTAGTCCCGGTCCGCGTGCTGGGCCACTGCGGTGGCTACGACAGCGACATCAATGACGCCATCGTATGGGCGGCGGGCGGTCATGTGGACGGGATTCCGGACAATCCGAATCCGGCGCAGGTGATCAACATGAGCCTGGGTGGCGAAGGTGCATGCTCGGCTGAAGACGATGCCGCCATCGCGATTGCCAAGGCCAATGCCCTGGGTGCCTCGGTGGTGGTGGCAGCCGGCAACGATGGCGATGACGTTGCCAACAGTTCACCAGCAAGTTGCCCGGGTGCGATCACGATCGCTGCGACCGGTGTGACCAGCAGGCTTACCTTTTATTCCAACTACAACATCCCGGGCGAGAATGTCGTGACACTCGGCGCGTTCGGTGGCGGCGTCTATCCAGATGATGCGGCAACCGGCGCCCAGTTGAATCCGGAAGGCTTCGCCTGGCAGGCCATCAACACGGGCACAACCACACCAAAGGCCAGCCCGGGTGGCGATACCTACGGTGGCATGGCAGGTACGTCGCAGGCCACGCCGCATGTCACCGGTACGGTGGCGCTGATGCAGAGCGCACGTATCGGCGCAGGCCTGCGTCTGCTGACGCCGGCTGAAGTGCGCAGCATCCTGCAGGCGACGGCTCGTATCCCCAACGTGACCCCGGATGCGGCCAAGACCTTCGGTGCCGGCATTCTGGATGCAGGTGCTGCCGTGGCTGCTGCTGCGACTTATGGCACCGGTGGTGATGGCGGTGGCAATCAGGACAGCTCCATCCCGCTCGCCAATGGCGTCACGTTGACGGGTCAGTCCGGAGCGGCCGGTTCCAGCACCGTCTACAAGCTGGATGTGCCGGCGGGTTCACTTGCATTGACTCTGCGTACCCTTGGTGGCACAGGCAACGTATCCATCTACGTCAAGGCGGGTTCCGCCGGCAGTGCCAGCAACTACGACTTCAAGTCGTCGGCAAGCTCCGGCAATGCCGAGTCGGTGGCGATCTCGCGCCCGGTGGCTGCAACCTACTACGTCACGGTGGTGGGTGAATCCGCTTACAGCGGAGTGAGTGTGCTCGGCAGCTACGTCGTGGCCAAGTAAGCCTCTTCGTCACGGCAAACCCGGGACTCCGCCCGTCTGGGCGGAGTCCCGCATGGTCCAACTGACCAGATACCAATGGCGAGGTTGGCAGCTGCGCCTGTGCACCGTCAGGTCAGGCAGTCCAGACATGCAGGTTTGCGTCATGCACATCACGAAGACCTGTCCGGTGACAGGCACAAATCACGTCATCTGGCGCCTGCTTGCTGCGGCAAGTGCATGCCAGATTCGAAAAACTCTTGGTGGGGGAAGTGTGTCTTGAACAAGATCTACAGCAAGGTATGGAACAAGTCGCTGGGCATGCTCGTGGTTGCTTCCGAGTTCGCCAAGACGAATGGCAACAGTGGCGTATCCAAACGATTGAGGGCCGCTGTGACAATAGCGGGCGTTGCCATGGCACTAGGCGCCGCACCTGCCATGGCTGCCGACCATGTCATCGCACCGGATCGCACGCACGCAGCCTTGGTGCAGCCGAGTGACGCGACGACGACGTCACATCTCTTCTCGGCGGACGGTGCGACGGATGGCAGCGAAGATGCGTTGGCGTTAGGTGAGCACGCGGTAGCCGCGGGAGCGAGCAGCTTCGCGATCGGCGATGAGAGTGCAACCTACGGCTACGGCGCAGCTGCGTATGGCAACAACGGCGTGGCGATCGGTGCGGGCAGCGGTGCACTGAGCGACAACACGACGGCCGTGGGCTGGGGCGCCAATGCGGTCAACGTCAACAGCACGGCACTGGGCTATGGCAGTGCGGCGATGGCGGACAACAGCGTGGCACTGGGTGCGGGCTCGCAAGCGGATCGCGCGAACAGCGTGTCGGTGGGCACGATGGGCAACGAACGCCAGGTCACCAACGTGGCCGCGGGTACGCAATCCACGGATGCGGTGAACAAGGGGCAGCTGGATACCACCAATGCGGCGGTGGCACAGAACACGACGAACATTGCGACTAACGCGTCGTCGATCAACGCGATCAACAGCACGGCGGTTTTCTACACCAGTGCCGGTCGTACGGCGGTGGTGCTGGGCAACGGCACGACGCCGGTGGCTCTAGGCAATGTGGCCGCAGGCGCCGTGAATGCCAGCAGCACTGATGCAGTGAACGGCAGCCAGCTCAACAGCACGAACCAGACGGTGGCGCAGTTGGCTGGCCAGACAGCGATGGCCTCGCATCTGTTTGCGGCGGACGGTGCGACGGACGGTAGCGAAGATGCGTTGGCACTGGGCGAGCACGCGGTGGCGGCGGGAGCGAGCAGCTTTGCGATCGGTGACGAGAGCGCGACCTACGGTTACGGCGCAGCGGCGTACGGCAACAACGGCGTGGCGATCGGTGCGGGCAGCGGTGCACTGAGCGACAACACGACAGCGTTGGGCTGGGGTGCCAATGCGGTAAACATCAACAGCATGGCGCTGGGCTATGGCAGTGCGGCGATGGCGGACAACAGCGTGGCGCTGGGTGCAGGCTCGCAAGCGGATCGCGCGAACAGCGTGTCGGTGGGCACGGTGGGCGGCGAACGCCAGGTGACCAATGTCGCAGCCGGCAATCTCACGGCGGGCAGCACCGATGCGGTAAACGGCGATCAGCTCAACAGCACCAACCAGGCAGTGACGCAGAACAGTGCGAGCATCGCGACCAATACGGCATCGATCAACACGATCAACAGCACTGCAGTGTTCTATACCAATGCCGGTCGCACAGCAGTGGTACTGGGCAACGGCACGACGCCGGTGACGGTGGGCAATGTGGCGGCCGGTACGGCCGGTACGGATGCGGTGAACGTTAGCCAGCTGAACGCACTGACGGCAACGACGACGACGGCGTCGCACCTGTTCGCGGCGGATGGTGCGACGGACGGCAGCGAAGATGCCTTGGCGCTGGGCGAGCATGCGGTGGCGGCGGGAGCGAGCAGCTTCGCGATCGGTGATGAGAGTACCTCCTACGGCTACGGCGCGCTGGCCAATGGCGCCAATACTGTGGCGTTGGGTACAGGCAGTTTCGCATGGGGTGACAACGCCTCGGCCGTGGGCTCGTTGGCCAGTGCGGTAGGCGCGAGCAGCACGGCGATCGGCTACGGCAGTGTGGCTCAGGGCAACCAGAGCGTGGCCACGGGCAGCAATGCACAGGCCAGCGGTGACGGTAGTGTGGCGACGGGCAGTGACAGCAATGCCAGCGCGGACAGTGCTGCGGCCTATGGCAACGCCGCGCAGGCGACGGCTGAGTATGCAACGGCAGTAGGTGCGGAGAGCGAGGCTTCCGGCGAGCAGAGCGCCGCCTTCGGCGCTGGCAGTGTGGCCAGCGGTGACGGCAGCGTGGCGTCCGGCGTGTTGAGCGAAGCCAGTGGCGTGGAGTCGACGGCAATGGGCTACTACAGCCTGGCGTCGGGTCTGGTATCGACTGCGCTCGGTGCCGAGAGCGTTTCCAGTGGCCTGACTTCGGTGGCAGTGGGCTTCAACGCGGTTGCATCAAGTGACTACGCGACGGCCGTGGGTGGCTTGTCGACGGCGTCGGGCCACAACAGCACGGCACTGGGCAACTCCGCGCAAGCGGTTGCCGATGATGCGGTGGCGCTGGGTGCGGATTCGGTGGCTGATCGTGCCAACACGGTCTCGGTGGGGAGTGCCGGCAAGGAACGTCAGATCACCAATGTGGCGGATGGCACTGCTGATACGGACGCGGTGAACGTGAGGCAGCTGAATTCGCTGACGACCTCGACGGCGATAGCATCGCATCTGTTCGCGGCAGACGGTGCGACGGACGGCAGCGAAGATGCGCTGGCATTGGGCGAGCACTCGGTGGCGGCGGGAGCGAGCAGCTTCGCGATCGGCGATGAGAGTGCAACCTACGGCTACGGCGCAGCGGCTTACGGCAACAACGGCGTGGCGATCGGTGCGGGCAGCGGTGCACTGAGCGACAACACGACAGCCGTGGGCTGGGGCGCCAATGCGGTCAACGTCAACAGCACGGCGCTGGGTTATGGCAGCGCAGCGACGGCCGACAACAGCGTGGCGCTGGGCGCGGGCTCGCAGGCGGATCGCGCGAACAGCGTGTCAGTGGGCACGGTGGGTGGCGAGCGCCAGGTCACCAATGTGGCCGCGGGTGAAGTGAGTGACAGCAGCACCGACGCGGTGAACGGAAGCCAGCTCAACAGCACCAATCAGGCGGTGGCGCAGAACAGTGCCGCCATCGCCACCATCAACAGCACGGCGGTCTTCTACACCGACGCGAGCCGCACGACGGTGATGCTGGGCGACGGCAGTACACCGGTGACGGTGACCAACGTGGCGGATGGCAACGCGGCTCATGACGCGGTGAACAAGGGACAGCTGGATGCGGCTGTCGCGGGTATCAGCGATGATCTGGGCACTCTGGCCGACAGTGCCGTGACGTATGACGACGACAGCAATGAGCAGGTGACCCTGGCCGGCGCCAATGGCACGCGTATCAGCAATCTGCAGGCCAGCAGCGTGTGGAGCGATGCCGCGACCGTGGGACAGATCGCCGATCTGCTCAGTGCGCTCGGTGGCGGTGCGATGCTGCAGGCGGGCGGCAGCATCAACATGCCCAACTATGCGGTCCAGGGCGGCAGTTACAGCAACGTCGGCGATGCATTGAGTGCGCTGGATGGTGTGCTCAGCGGTGCGCTGACCAGCATTGCCGGCCTGCAACAGACTGTATCCGGCAGTGCCAATGGCCCTCGCGTGGCGGTTGATGGTGCCAGCGACGGCAGCGATTCGGCCACGGCAGCATCCGGTTCGAGGGGTGTAGCGATCGGCGCCAATGCAGTGGCTGGTGACGATCACGGCACGGCGGTCGGCGGCGACAGCTATGCGGCTGGCCCGAACGACACCGCCATCGGTGGCAATGCTAGGGTGAATGCGGACGGCAGCACGGCAGTCGGCGCCAATACCACCGTTGCGGCAGCAGCGACCAATGCGGTCGCGGTGGGCGAGGGTGCGTCGGTGGCGGCAGCCTCGGGTACGGCGATCGGCCAGGGCAGCTCGGTGACGGCTGACGGGGCAGTCGCACTGGGCCAGGGCTCGGTGGCCGATCGTGCCAACACGGTATCGGTGGGCAGCGTCGGTAACGAACGCCAGATGACCAACGTGGCGGCAGGCACCCAGGCTACCGATGCGGCGAACTACGGTCAGGTGAAGGAAGCCTTGATCACGGCCAAGACCTATGCCGATGCCGGCGACAAGCAGACGTTGCAGCAGGCAAATGCCTATACTGACCAGAGGCTCAGCGGGTTCGCCACCACCGGTGATATCAACACGCTGCGTGATCAGGTGAATGCGCAGTTCCATGCCGTCGACAAGCGCATCAACCAGGTGGGTGCGATGGGTACGGCGATGGCGCAGATGTCGTTCAGTGCGCAAGGCATCAATACGCCAAACCGGGTTGGCGTCGGTGTTGGTGGCTACCACGGCGAGGCGGCATTGTCGGTGGGCTACTCGCGGCAGCTGTCGCCCAAGGCGAACCTGACCTTCGGGGCTGCCGTCAGCGGTGGCGAAACGTCCGGCGGTGTGGGCGTGGGCTTCGGCTGGTAATCCGGCCACGGCCTGCTTTGACGGGTCGCGATGTCTGACAGGAACCGGCGCCCTGGTGGCGCCGGTTTTTTTGTGCGCAATGTTCGACGCCAGCGATCTTGACGGTGAATTCGGCTGCAAAGTCCGGAGTCCGGTTGTCCTGTCCGTGTACCGTATGCGCGTGCCCTCGCATAACATCCGTCGGGACCTGCGCCGTCTCATAACAGTGAAGAACAGCTATGCCGCACGATGAAAAGACCCGGTATGGACCGCACCATGCGGATGCGCTTGTGGCTGGTTCACCGAGCCGGCAGGACATCGATGTGCTGGTCGGTCTGGTCAGCCAGCACCATCATGCTGAAGCGGAAGCGCTGGCGCGCCGGTTGATTGCCGGCTTCCCGCAGCACGGTTTTGCATGGAAGGCGCTGGGCGCAGCACTCAAATCGCAGGGGCGCATGACAGAAGCCGTTGCCGCCCAGCAGCACGCGATCGCGCTCCTGCCGGGCGACGCCGGTGCGCATTACAACCTTGGCAACAGCTTGCTGGCACTGGGACGGCTAGTCGATGCTGCCGGCAGCTATGGTCGGGCTGTTGCGATCAAGCCGGACTATGTCGAAGCGCACTTCAACCTCGGCAATGCGCTGGCTGCGCATGGCAGGCTGAACGATGCAGTCGCCAGTTATCGCGGCGCGCTGGCGATCAAGCCGGATTTCATCGAGGCTCATGCCAAGCTCGGTTACACCTTGATGGCCGCGGATCTGGTGGAAGAAGCCGAACCACACTTCCTGCAGGCGCTGGCGGCACGTCCGGGCAACGCGCAGGTGCACAACAGCCTGGGTATCGTTTATCGCCGTCAGGGGCGCATAGCCGATGCCGAGACCTGCTATCGGCGCGCCATGGCCATCACTCCCGACTATGCCGAGGCGCATAGCAATCTCGGCAACGTGCTCGGGGAGCAGGGACGCAACGACGAGGCCGAGGCAAGTTATCGGCAGGCACTGGCGATCAACGACAGGATGGCGGAGGCACATTTCAATCTCGGCAACATCCTGCGTCAGCAGGACAGGCAGCCCGAGGCGGAGCGGAGTTATCGGCGGGCACTGGAGATCCAGCCGGAATACCTGATGGCGCTCACCAACCTGGGCCTGTGCCTGAAGAGGCAGGGCCGGCTGGACGAGGCAAGCCAATGCTTCCAGGCCGCGATTGCGATCAAGCCGGATTTCCTGCAGGCGCACTGCAATCTCGCGCCGCTGAAGACCTATGCCGTGGACGATGCAGACCTCGGCCTGTTCGAAGATCAACAGCACCAGCTCTCCGCCCTGCCGGTCACGGGGCGCGTCAGCTACTGGTTCGCGCTGGGCAAGATGCGCGAGGACGTAGCTCGCTACGACGATGCGTTTGCCGCCTATGAGGCGGGGAATCACCTGCAGCGTACGCAATTTCCGCACGACGAGGCGCGCGAGGTGGCGCTGGTGCAGCGCCTGCAATCGGTGTTCAGTGCGGCATTCTTTGCCGATCGCAGCAAGCCGGTTCACGCTGGCAAGGTGCCGATCTTCATCGTCGGCATGCCGCGTTCGGGCACGTCGCTGATCGAGCAGATCCTGTCCACGCATCCGGGTGTTCACGGTGCTGGCGAGTTGACCGAACTCGGCGACGTGGTGCATTCGATCACCAGCAGCACCGGCGATCGCGCGATCTCCTATCCGGAAATCGCTACCACGCTGTCAGCAGACGAGTTCCGCCGTTTGGGCGAGGCTTATATCGAACGCGTATGGCGGCTGGCACCGGAGGCCGAACGGATCACCGACAAGTTGCCGGCCAACTTCCAGCACCTGGGCATGATCCATCTGATGCTGCCCCAGGCAAGGATCATTCATGCGATGCGCGATCCGATGGATTCATGCTTTTCTTGCTACTCGCGTCTGTTCGAAGGCGGCAATCTCGATTTCGCCTATGACCTGGGCAGCGTGGGCCGTTATTACGCGCGCTACATCGAACTGATGCAGCACTGGCATCGCGTGCTGCCAGCCGGCACGGTGCTGGACATGCGCTACGAGGACATGGTGACGGATACCGAAGGCCAGGCGCGTCGACTGCTCGAATACCTCGGCCTGCCGTGGCATGAGGGCTGTCTCGCCTTCCACCGGAACAAGCGCGCTGTCAGGACCGCCAGTGCAGCGCAGGTACGCAGGCCGATCTACCGATCATCCGTCGCGCGCTGGCAGCATTTCGAGGCGCATCTTGCGCCGTTGCTGGATATCGTGCAGCGCTATCGATGACGTGCCGTACTGCAATGTCGCAGTGCTGTCAGGATGATCGGAAGATGGCGACAGCATGAATTTGCGCGACCCGGATCACAAGGCTTGCCCGTATCGGGAAATTTTCCTAGATCGCAGGGGTCCATGTAACTGCATGCAGGCCTCACAATAGGCGTTCTTCACGGACATGATTTGTGAATGCGAAGCTGGCTGCCGCCGGACGATGCTCGCCCGGCAGCAGACGAATGTGTTAACTATGGCGTTTGCCGTTTCGCTGAGGGAGCGTTGACGGTTTCGCAGGTACAGAGCGGGGTGGAGGATGTCGGCAGCCATTGAGCCGGCGGTCAACGGCACGGGCATGACGGGAGACGACCGTGAGGCGGAAGTCTGCGCATGGCTGGTTGCGCGTGGTCGTTTGAAGGACAGTGATCTGGGGCGTGCGCGCCGGCTGCACGAGGAGTCGGCCGAAGGCACGCTGACGACCTTGATGGCGCGGCTCGGGCTGGTGTCCGAGCGTGACCTGGCCGAGGCCTGGGTGGATCTGCTGCAGGTGCCGTTGCTGGCCGCGCGCGATGCACCGGAACTGCCGCCGGCCGATCTCGAACTGTCGCTGCGCTTCCTGAAGCAGCAGCACGTGGTGCCGGTGCATGACGACAAGGACGGGCTGGCCCTGCTGGTGGCCGATCCGGCCGATCCGTATCCGCGGCAGGCAGTGGAACTGGCCGCTGGCCGACCGGTGGCATTGCGGATCGGACTGCGTTCGGAAATCGACGGCCTGATCGAACGCTATTACGGCAGCGGCCGTTCGGCGATGGGCACGATCGTGGAGAACCTCGATGGCAGCGCTGCCGAAGAGGACGATGTCGAGCACCTGCGCGATCTAGCCTCCGAGGCTCCGGTCATCCGGCTGGTGAATCTGATCCTGCAGCGTGCGGTCGAGCAGCGCGCCTCGGACGTGCATATCGAGCCGTTCGAGAACCGGCTGAAGGTGCGTTACCGCATCGATGGCGTGCTGCATGAGGTGGAAGCGCCGCCATCGTCTTCCACCGCGGCGGTGATCTCGCGCGTGAAGATCATGGCGCGGCTGAACATCGCCGAGCGCCGGTTGCCGCAAGACGGCCGCATCCAGCTGCGCGTGCAGGGCAAGGAACTCGATCTTCGCGTATCCACCGTGCCGACCAGCTTCGGCGAGTCGGTGGTGATGCGTATCCTCGATCGCGAATCGGTGGTGTTCGATTTCGCCTCGCTCGGTTTCACCGACAGCTTCCAGCAACGTTTTGTCGACGTACTGCAACGTCCGCATGGCATCCTGCTGGTGACCGGGCCCACGGGTTCCGGCAAGACCACCACGCTGTATACCGCGCTGTCGCAGATCAATACGAATGACGTGAAGATCATCACGGTCGAGGACCCGGTCGAGTACCAGCTCGAAGGCATCAACCAGATCCAGGTGAAGCCGCAGATCGGGCTGGATTTTTCCGGTGCACTGCGCTCGATCATGCGCCAGGATCCGGACGTGATCATGATCGGCGAAATGCGCGATCTGGAAACCTGCCGCATCGCGATCCAGTCCGCGCTCACTGGCCATCTGGTGTTGTCCACCTTGCATACCAATTCGGCGGCGGGCGGCATCACGCGCCTGCTCGACATGGGCGTCGAGGATTACCTGCTCGGTTCCACCATCAACGGCATTCTCGCGCAGCGTCTGGTGCGCCGACTCGATCCGGAAACGGCCATTTCCTACGAGGCATTGCCGGAAGTGATCGCGCAGTTCGAGCTGGAGAAATACACGGATGAGCGTCCGATCCGCCTCTGGAAGCCGGGCAGCAGTGCGGCCAATCCCACCGGCTATCGCGGTCGCCGCGCGATCATGGAGTTCCTGACCATGAGCGATCCGTTGCGCCGGCTGGTGATGCAGCGCGCCAACGAAAGCGAGATCGAGAAGCAGGCGCGCGCCGAAGGCATGCGCACGATGTACGAGGACGGCATCGCCAAGGCCGTGGCCGGCATCACCACGCTGGAAGAAGTCCTGCGCGTCACGCAGGAAGGCTGACGTGGCGCAGTTCCGATACAAGGCGGTCAGCGATGCCGGCGAAATGCTGCAGGGGCAGATGGAGGCCGCCAGCGTCGAGGACGTGATCGGCCGGCTGCAGGATCAGGGCCACACGCCGCTGGACGCGCAGCCGGCCGATGGTGTCGGTGGCGGGCGTGGTCTGGCGGCGTTGTTCAAGCGTGGCCCGTTCACCGGGGACGAGCTGGCGCAGTTTACCCACCAGTTGGCGACCCTGCTTGGCGCCGGCCAGCCGCTGGATCGCGCACTCAGCATCCTGCTTGAGCTGCCCGAGGGCGAACACGCGAAGAAGCTGGTCGAACGGGTACGCGATCGCGTACGCGGCGGCAATACCCTGTCCTTTGCGCTGGACGAAGAGCACGGCGTATTCCCGAAGCTGTACATCAGCCTCGTACGCGCCGGTGAGGCGGGCGGCTCGCTGGAAGAGACGCTGCGCCGGCTGGCCGATTACCTGGAGCGTGCGCAGGCGCTGCGCGGCAGCATCGTCAATGCGCTGATCTACCCGGCGTTCCTGATGGTGGGTGTACTAGGTTCGCTGGTGTTGCTGCTGGCGTATGTGGTGCCGCAGTTCGTGCCGATCTTCGAGGACATGCAGGTACCGATCCCGTGGATTACCGAAGCGGTATTGGTAGTCGGCAATACCTTGCAGACCTGGTGGTGGCTGATCCTGCTGGTGGTCGGTGGTGGCTTGTTCGTCTGGCGTGCGCGCCTGCGCGATCCGCAGGCACGGCTGGCCTGGCATACCAAAATGCTGAGCATGCGCCTGGTCGGCCCGTTGTTGCTGAAGGTGGAGACCGCGCGGATCGCCCGTACGCTGGGCACTCTTCTGAAGAACGGCGTGCCGCTGCTGAGCGCGCTGACCATCGCGCGCCAGGTCACCAGCAACCGTGCGCTGGATGCGGCGCTGGATGCGGCGCACGAGCAGGTCAAGGGCGGCGCCGGCCTCAGTTTTGCCTTGGGCCAGTCGAAGCTGTTCCCGCGGCTGGCGATGCAGATGGTGCAGGTCGGCGAGGAAGCCGGCCAGCTCGACACCATGCTGCTGAAAGTCGCCGACACTTTTGAACTTGAGTCCAAACGTGCGATCGATCGCTTGCTGGCCGCGTTGGTGCCGGCGCTGACCATCGTGATGACCGTGATGGTGGCGATCATCATGGCGGCGATCCTGCTGCCGTTGCTCAGCCTGACCAGCAATATCCAGTAGACCCACAATCCTTCGTATCCCTGAGGTAATCGACATGCAGTACAGGCAACCACGACGAATCGGCTCGAACGCCGGTTTCACCCTGCTCGAAATGCTCGCGGTGATCGTGTTGATCGGCATCATCGGTGCGGTGGTGGTGACCCAGGTCGGCAAGAACGTCGACAAGGGCAAATACGGTGCAGGCAAGGCGCAACTGCTGACGCTGAGCCAGAAGGTCGAGAACTACGCGCTGGACAACGGCTCACCGCCGCAGCAGCTGGAGGATCTGGTGGCGAAGCCGGCCAACGCGACGAACTGGCAGGGCCCGTATGCGAAGGAATCCGATCTGAAGGATCCGTGGGGGCATCCCTTCGGCTACCAGTATCCGGGCCAGCACGGCAATTTCGACCTGATTTTCTACGGTCAGGACGGCAAGCCCGGCGGTGACGGTTACAGCGCCGACGTGGGCAACTGGCAATAAGCCATGCGGGCTGCGCGCGCCAGCGGTTTCACCCTGTTCGAGATGCTGGCGGTGATCTTGCTGGTCGGCATTGCGGCGGCAGCGGTATCGATCGCGGTGACGCAGGGCCTTGCCAGCGCACGGGTGCGTGCGGCCAGCAGCGAGCTGGCCGGCGCGTTGCGCGCCACCCGCGCGCAGGCGATCGTGCGCGGCGAGGAACAGACCTTCGATGTCGATACCCGCGCGGACACCTATCGCAACGTGAAGCAGCAGGACGTGCGCCTGCCGAAAGGTTTGCACGTGAGCATCACCAGCGCGAAGGACGATCAGCCCAACGACCATACCGGGCGCATCCGTTTCTTTCCCGATGGCAGCTCCACCGGCGGCCGCATCACCTTGCAGAGCGGCAAGCGCCAGTGGCATGTCAACGTGTCCTGGCTGACCGGTGAAGTACGCGTGGTCGACACGGTGGCCGCGCGATGATCGGCTCCCGCCCGCAATCGCAACAGGGTTTCAGCCTGCTCGAGGTGATCGCCGCGATCATGCTGCTGGCGATCGCGTTTACTGCGCTGATGAAGGTGGCCGGTGCCTCGATCAGTCTCAGCCAGAACGCAGCCGAGCACAGCGAGGCTGCCATGTGGGCGCGCAGCCTGCTCGACACGGCCTTCGTGGGTGAACCACTGCAGGCAGGCAGCCGCTCGGGTCAGTTCGATCGCAAGTACCGCTGGCGGCTCGACGTGTCGCCGTGGAATGAGGCTGGTGCCGCTCCACCGGCCGCGCCGCTGCATCTGTACCAGCTGGATCTGGACGTGTTGTGGGGGCCACCGGCGCATCCGCGCTCGGCGCATTTCCGCACTTTGCGCCTGACCGGTCCGCAAACCGACGGCAGCGGCAATATGCAGGCTCCCCGATGAAGCGGCTCGCCGGGTTCACCTTGCTGGAAGTACTGGCTGCGCTGGTCTTGCTGGCCTTGCTCCTGGTCGGTGTTTACTCTGGCGTACGAACCGCTACCCACAGCGTCCGTTCGGGTACCGAAGCAATTGAACGGATCGACCAGATCCGTGCGGCCGAGGAGTTCCTGCGGCGCGAACTCGCCCAGAGCCTGCTGCAGCCGATCAGCCACAACAATCGCGGCGAGGCGATCTATTTCGATGGGAGCGCCCGCGAGATGCACTACGTGGCACCGCTGCCCGGCTATCTCGGCAAGCTGGGTCCGCAGTTGCAGCAGCTGCGACTGGTCGATGACGGCAACGGTGGCCTGCGGCTGGAACTGAGCCTGGCCATCCTGCCACCGGACGGCCAGCCAGCCAGGCCGCTGGGCGATCCACAGGTATTGCTCGACCATATCAAGAGCGGCAGTTTCAGCTATCGCGGCATCGATACGGACGGCAATGCAGTGCCGTGGTCCGGCACATGGTCCGACGGTCGGCTGTTGCCGCAGCTGGTGCGCATCGAGTTGCAGCCTGTGGGCAACCAGGGCTGGCCGCGGCTGGATGTGCCGTTGCGCACCAATCCGTTGAACAACAATGCACAGAATGGCTTGCCGCGGGCGGGCCTGGGCAACGGAGGCAGGCCATGAACAGGCTGCCGTCGCTGGCGCAGCGCGCCAATCAGCGTGGGGTGGCCCTGCTGCTGGTGCTCTGGGCATGCACCCTGCTGGCGATCCTGCTGGGCGGTTATGCCGCGCTGGCGCGCACAGAGGGTTTGCAGGCGCACTATCAGTTTGCCGAGACGCAGGCGCATTACGCCGCCGAGGCGGGTCTGATGCGCGCGGTTTACGGACTGCAGAATCCGGATCAAAAGCAGCGCTGGATCGGCGACGGGCGCATCTATCCGTTCCACTACGACAACGCCACGGTCATGGTGTCGGCGATCGACGAAGGTGGCAAGGTCGATATCAACACCGCCACACCGGATGTACTGCAGGCGCTGTTCCAGGTCGCCGGCATGGACCCGGCGCAGGCCAAGGCGCTGAGCGGCAATGTGGTCGACTGGCGCAATCCGGTGGGCGTCGAGAGTGCAGCGGCAAGCCAGCATGCGGCCTATGCGGCGGCAGGGCGCGACTACGGTCCGCGCCATGCGCCGTTCGTCAGCATCGAGGAATTGCAGATGGTGCTGGGCATGACGCCGGCGATCTATCGCACGGTGGCGCCGGTGGTCACGATCTGGTCACACAACGTGATTCCGGACGCGAACACCGCGCCACCACTGGCGCTGGCGGCGATTCCCGGGATGACGCCCGAGCAGCAGAGTGCGATCCAGGCTGCACGCTTGCAGCATGCGAACGACCCGAGTCTGGCTCTTAATAACGGAACCACGCATAGTATCCGGTCGGAGGCCACGCTGGCCGACGGCACGCGCGCGATATTGCGCGCCACCATTCGTTTGCAGACGGGACAGCCTGGCGCGCAACCGTATTCGGTGCTGCGCTGGCAGGAGGGGAGTGCGGAATGAGTAGTACGGCAACGCAGTCGCTGCGGCCGCTGATGGATCGGCTGCGCCGTGCCTGGCGCACCTCGCCGTTGCCGGTATTTTTCGGCTGGTGGGGTGGCGAATTGCGCGGGCTGTTGCCGCCGCGCTGGCGCAACTGGTTGCGCAGTGGCGCCGACTGGCATCTGCTGCAGTGCACAGGTACGCAATGGACATTGCATCGCGCCGGTCATGGCGAGGTGCTGGTGCGCTTGGATGACAGCGCCGAGGCATCCGTCATCGACGCGGGCGCCGGGCAGGCTGCATTGAATGCCGTCCTGCGCAAGATCGACCGGGAGGATCTGCGGCTTGCCCTGCTGTTGCCGTCGGCCACCGTGCTGCGGCGCACGCTGCTGCTGCCGTTGGCCGCGCGCGACAACCTGCAGCAGGTGATGGCGTTCGAGATGGACCGGCAGACCCCGTTCAGCGTGGCGCAGGTGTATTACGCGGTACGCGAGTTGCCCGGCCCGGCTGCCGCCGGCCGTTTCAATGCCGAGCTGGTAGCTGTCACGCGCGGCACACTCGATCCCCAGCTGATGCGCTTGCGTGACCTGGGTGTGTCGGTTGACGCCGTGGATCTGGCCGCCGGCAACGACCGCCTCGGCGTCAATCTGCTGCCGCCGGAGCAGACGCCGCGCCATGTGCGGCCACGGCGACGCCTGAACCTGGCACTGGCGGCGGCCTGCGTGCTGCTGCTGGTCTTGCTGCTGAGCCAGTGGCTGCACAACCGGCAGGCGGTACTGACGCAGATGCAGACCGAAGTCGAGGACATGCGCGGCGAGGCGCAGCAGGTGGCGTCGCTGCGCCAGCAGTTGCAGGACAACGCCGGTGCCGCCGGCTTCCTGGTCCAGCGCAAGAAAAACACGATAGCAATGCTGAGCCTGCTGCAGGACGCTACGGCACGTCTGCCGGACAGCGCGTGGCTGGAGCGTTTCAGCGTCGACAATACCGGCCAGATCGGCATGCAGGGGCAGAGCTTGCAGGCGACGAAGCTGCTCGATGTATTGAAGGATTCGGCGTTGATCACACAGGCCAGCTTCCAGGGCAGCATCCAGCCTGATCCATCCACCGGCAAGGAACGTTTCTATCTGACTGCGCAATTGCGTCAGCCTGCAGTAGCCCGTGTGAAACCTGCCGTCGCGGCATCGGCGGGCAACGGTGACACGCCATGAAGATGACCGCACTCAATCCGCGTGACAGTCGCATCGCGGCCATCCTGTTGCTGCTGCTGACACTGCTGCTGGGTTATTTCGTGCTGCTGCATTGGTGGTTCGTGGCGCCGTTGCGGCAGATCGATAACGAGATGGTCGACCTGCGTGACACCCACAGCCGCTACGCCGCGGCGATCGCGGAAAAGCCGGCGCTGCAGCAACGGCTTGCCACGCTCGGCGCCGGTCAGGCGGCCAGCAGTGCATTCCTGGCCGACGACGATCCGAATACGGCGTCGGCAGATCTGATGCAGCGTGTGGTTGACGTGGTCGGCAGCAATGCCAGCGGCGGCAGTTGTCAGGTCAGCCAGAAAATGCCGTTGTCGAATCCGCCGGCGACGCCGGGCGAGCCTTATCGCAAGGCGGCGGTAAGCATCAACCTGAGCTGTGACGTCGAGTCGCTGGCGAATGTGCTGCATGCGCTGGAGCAGGGCATGCCATATGTATTCATCGACGATCTCAGCATCTACCGCAATCCGGTGGCGGCGCAGCAGAACCGCGCCGCGCCGCTGGAGGTGCAGTTCACGCTGTCCGGTTACCTGCGTCCATCGCACGGCAGCCCGGCAGCTGCGCCGCCAGCGAGCGCGCCTGCCGGGATGCAGCAGCTCGGTCAGGGAGCGGCGCCATGAACGCAGCCCATCAACGCAGTCTGACCCCGGTACTTGCCGTGGCCGCGATCGTGCTGGGTGCGCTGTGGCTGCTCCTGCTCGGCGGTGTCGGCAGCAAGGTGAACTGGGGTGCGGTGCGGATACTGCCACCGCTGCCACCGGCCGCGGCCGCGGCCAGCCTGCCCACACCCATGCCACTGGAGCAGTTCGCTGTGGTCTGGCAGAAGCCGCTGTTCAGTCCCGACCGCAAGCCGGCGCCACGCATGGCCAGTGACGGCGCCGGCCTTGGCGATCTGGAATTGACCGGCATCATCCTCACGCCGACCCTGCGCATGGCCTTGCTGCGGGACAAGAACGGCGATCATCGGGAAGTGCGCCTGCGCGAGGGTCAGTCGCTGCCGGATGGCAGCGTGACCCTGCTCGAGGTTCACCCACGTTCGGCGTTGTTCAATACCTCGTCGGGCCAGACCGAATTGAAGCTGCAATCCGGCGCACCCTTCGATGGTCAAAAGACCGATGCAACGGTCGTTTCGCCCAGCCAGGATCCTCCTTCTGGCGCGATGGTGATCGTGCAGCCCAATGGCACGGGACAAGATCAGGGCAGCCATCCCGTCCACGCTCGCGATCCGCAGCTGAAGCCACCGCAAGATCAGCAACACTCAAAGTTCCTTGACCGGTTCAGGGAAAATGTCCAGAAACGTCGTGCCGCCAGTGCTGCCGCGGCCAACGAAGGAGTACGTTGATTCATGTTCCGCACGCTCACTCAGCAAATCCTGCGTACCGGCACGCTCGCCGCCGTCGTCTGTCTGTCTGGCTGTGCCAGCCTGGCGAAGCAGCCACCGCATGACGACGGTGCGCTGCAACGCGAGGCGATGGCCGGCACGCAGAACCCGGCACCGAAACCGTTGCCTTTGAACAACGCCGCGCAGGACAGCAACGCCAGCGTTGCGCAGCCGGAAATCAGCCAGGGCAGCGGGCAGTTCATTCGCCCCACGGCCTTGAGCCAGCCACGACCGGCGGCCAGCGGTGGTGGTTCGGTGACCTTCAATTTCGAGAACCAGCCGGTGCAGGCGGTGGTCAAGGCGATCCTCGGCGACCTGCTCAAGCAGAACTACACGGTCGTGCCGGGGGTGCAGGGCAATATCTCCTTTTCCACCTCCGAGCCGGTAGACGCGGATCAGGCACTGCCGATCCTGGAGACGCTGCTGTCGTGGACACACAATGCGCTGGTCAGGCGCAACGGCGGGTATGTGGTGCTGCCGGAGAAGGAGGCTGTCGCCGGCAATATGGTGCCCAGCCTGGGTGCCAGTGCGCCTGTCGGCGGTCTGCAATCACGGCTGTTTCCGCTGCATTACATCTCGGCTACCGAGATGCAGAAGCTGATCAAGCCATTCGCGCGGCCTGAGGCAGTGCTGCTGGTGGATCCGGCGCGCAACCTGCTGGTGATGTCGGGTACACCGGAAGAACTGGCCAATTACCAGAGCATGGTGCGCACTTTCGACGTCGATTGGCTGCGCGGCATGTCGGTGGGCGTGTTCAACCTGCAATATGCGAATGTCGGCGAGCTGATGCCGAAGCTGGACGACATGTTCGGCGATCACGGCAACACCCCGCTGGCCGGCATGCTGCGCTTCATCCCGATCGAGCGCACCAATGCGCTGGTGGTGATCAGCACCCAGCCGGAGTACCTGCACGAAGTCGGCGACTGGATCACCCGCATCGATCGCGGCGGTGGCAATGAGCCGCAGCTGTTCGTCTACGACGTGCGCAATATCAAGGCGTCGGATCTGGCCAAGTACCTGGCGCAGATCTACACCAATGGTGCCGGCGGCAACGGCAGCGGCGCCGACAACGGCGGCAAGGTGGGACCGGGTCTGAGCGGCGGTACGCTGGGCAGTGCCGACAACGCCAATGGTGCTACCAGCATGGGCAGCACGGCTGGCAGTTTCGGCAGTTCGGCTGGTGCGACCGGCTCAAACGGCCTGGCCGGTTCGACCGGTTCGAGCAGCTTTGGTGGGTTAGGTGGCACGGGTGGCACTTCCGGTATCGGCAGCTCCAATGGTCTTGCCGGCAGCACGACAGGCACGCGTGTCAACAGCGGTGGGGCGAGCGGCACGGGTGGCGAGAACGGAAGTGGCAGCAGTGGGTCGGGCGATCAGCAGTACAGTTCCAGCGATGGCAGTGTGCGCATCAGCTCGGTCGACAGCAGCAACCAGCTGATGGTGCGCGCACGACCCACGCAGTGGGAGGAGATCAAGACCGCGATCACCAAGCTCGACAACGTGCCGCTGCAGGTGCAGATCGAGACGCGCATCATGGAAGTGACGCTCACCGGCGACTTCCAGTTCGGTGTGCAGTGGTATCTGCAGGGATTGACCGGCAGCACTACCAACAGCGACGGCAGCGTCACGCCCGGCGAGCCGTATCGCCACCGGCAGATCGCGTTGGGTTCGGGAGGCAATACCTATACGGCGAGCGATTCGCTGTTCTACTCCTTCATCAACAGCAAGATGCAGGTGGCACTGAGTGCGATGGAAACCAGCGGCAATACCAAGACGCTGTCGGCGCCATCGATGGTCGTGCTCAACAACCAGCTGGCGCATATCCAGGTCGGCAACCAGATCCCGGTCAACCAGACCTCGATCATTGGTCTGGGCACCGCCAGCAGCACGGATGCCACGGCCAGCAGCGTGACGTATCTGCCGACCGGCGTGATCCTCGATGTGCAGCCACGGGTGAATCCGGGCGGCCTGGTCTACCTCAACGTGCACCAGCAGGTCAGTTCGACGCTCGGCACGGCCAACGCCCAGGGCAACTTCACCATCGCGCAGCGTGATGTGGCGACCCAGGTTGCGGTGCAGAGCGGACAGACCGTGCTGCTCGGCGGCCTGATCCAGCAGGACGAGTCCACGACCGACACCGGCATCCCCGGGCTCAATCGCATTCCGTGGCTGGGCCGGCTGTTCGGCACCACCAACCGCAGTCGCGACCGCACCGAGCTGATCGTGCTGATCACGCCACGGGTGATCCGTGGCTCCGAGGACGCCCGCCAGATCACGCAGGATTACCAGGGCAAGTTCGAATCGCTGGCGCCGTTGCGTGCGACCGGGCATGTGGCACCGGCGGTGACCACGCCGTTGCCGAACGCCGCGCACTAATCGGGTCGCCACGCGCCAGGAAAGGCGCGTGGCGACTTGCCAGGCTGTGGCATCGCGGTAGCCGTTATCATCCGCGCGGATGAATGCATCCATGCGCGACTTCCCCATCACCCCGCTGCTGCCGGAGATCCGCGCCGCGCTGGCCGCGCATCCGCGGCTGGTGCTGGAGGCGCCACCGGGTGCCGGCAAGACCACCCAGGTGCCGCTGGCCCTGCTCGATGCGGCGTGGCTGGCAGGGCAGAAGATCGTGATGCTGGAGCCGCGTCGCATCGCTGCGCGTGCCGCCGCGCAGTTCATGGCACAGCAGCTCGGCGAGGAAGTGGGTCGGACGGTCGGTTACCGCATCCGCTTCGAATCAATGGTGAGTGCAGCCACGCGGATCGAGGTGGTCACCGAAGGCATCCTGACCCGGCTGATCCAGCGCGATCCCGAATTGAACGGGATTGGCGCGATCGTGTTCGACGAATTCCACGAGCGCCATCTCGCCGGTGATCTGGGTGCCGCGCTGGCGCTGGACGTGCAGGCTACCCTGCGGCCGGAACTTCGCTTGCTGGTGATGTCGGCGACACTCGATGGCGAACGCATCGCGTCATGGCTGCGGGCATCACGCCTAAGCAGCCCCGGCCGCAGCTTTGCGGTGCGCATCGAGCATCCGCCGGCGCGCACGCAGGAAAGCGTCGAGCATCATCTGGCACGGGTCGCGCGACAGGCGCTGGAGGAAAACGAGGGGGACGTGCTGGCGTTTCTGCCGGGTCGTCGCGAGATCGCACGGACACAGGCGTTGCTTGCAGAGACACTTGCCCACGCTCAGTCCGTGGAAGTGGTCGCGCTGCATGGCGAGCTCTCGCTGGCGGAACAGCAGGCTGCGTTGAACCCGGCTGCGCCGGATACGCGCCGGATCGTGCTGGCGACCAATGTCGCCGAGTCCAGCATCACCTTGCCGGGCATCCGCACGGTGATCGACGCCGGCCTGGCGCGCGAACCACGGTTCGATCCGAACTCCGGCTTCACCCGGCTGGAGACGGTCACCATCTCGCAGGCTTCGGCCGACCAGCGCGCCGGTCGCGCTGGCCGCGTGGCTTCGGGTACGGCGTACCGGCTATGGCCACAGAGCAAGCGGCTGGAGCCGGCGCGTACCGCCGAAATCGTCCAGGCGGAACTGTCCGCGCTTGCACTCGAACTGGCAGCGTGGGGCATCACGGCGAGCAGCAGTGCGGATTTGCCGTGGCTCGATCCGCCACCGGCCGGCGCACTGGCGCAGGCGCGTGAACTGCTGACGAATCTCGCCGCGCTGACGGCGGATGGGCGCATCACGACCCTGGGCAGGCAGATGCTCGAACTCGGCGCCACACCGCGCCTCGGTGCCGCAGCGCTGCGCGCCTCTGCCGAATGGCGCCCGCTGATCGCCGATCTGCTGGCCTTGATGGAGGCACGTTCGCCGCTGCGCGGCTTGCATGCGCGCAGCGATGATTTTCGCGTGCGGGTGGCAGCCCTGCATGCGTGGCGCGATCGCCGCGGCATGGCCACAAGTGGCGACGTCGACCGGGGTGCACTGACCGCGATCGAACAGGTCAGCAAGGGTTGGCGCAGGCGTCTGGACGTCCGTACGGCCGCCAGCGGCATGCCGGACAGCCATGCCGTCGGCGATCTGCTGCTGCATGCGTTTCCCGATCGCATCGCGCGTCGCGATGACAACAATCCGTTGCGTTACACGCTGGCGAACGGCCGTGGCGCGCGCCTGCACGAGAACACCGCTCTTCTCGGCGAGCCGTGGCTGGTCGTGCTGGATCTGCGCTTCGAGGCGCGCGACAGCCTGATCCTCGCTGCCGCGCCGCTCGACCCGCGCGTACTGGAGCGTGATTGCCCGGCGCAGTTCACGCGCGAACGCACGCTGCGCTGGAACGACGAACGCGCCGCGGCCGAAGCATTCGATGAGAGCCGCTTCGGTGCGATCGTGCTGGAACGCCGCAGTGTGCCCGTGCGACCCGAGGATGCGTTGCCGGCGATGCTGGCTGCGGTACGCACGAAAGGTCTTGCCATACTGCCGTGGAGCGCGAATGCGCAGCGCCTGCGCGCACGCATGCAGGCCTTGCGCGCCTGGATGCCGGAACTCGGCCTGCCGGATATCTCCGATGCGGCGCTGCTGGCCTCGCTGGATGACTGGCTGGCGCCGTATCTCGACGGCAAGCACCGGCTCGACGCGCTCGACTCGGAGGAGCTGTCACAGGCGCTGACGGCATTGTTCGACTACGAGCAGCGGCGCACGCTTGACGCGCAGGCACCGGAGAGCCTCATGGTGCCGAGCGGTCAGTCGCGGCGGCTCGAATACGCCGAGAGCGAACCGCCGGTGCTGGCGGTGAAGCTGCAGGAACTGTTCGGCCTGGCCGATACCCCGCGCATCGGCGGCGGACGCATTCCGGTCACCCTGCATCTGCTGTCGCCGGCTGGCCGGCCAATCCAGGTCACCCAGGACTTGAAAGGTTTCTGGGAGCGTACCTATCCGGAAGTGCGGAAAGAACTGAAGGGACGCTATCCGCGTCATCCGTGGCCGGATGATCCGTGGACGGCCACTCCGACACACCGGGCAAAGCCGCGCAGCAGCTGAGCGGACGTAGATACTTCGGCCCGGGTCGAAAGCTTGCACGCGCGGGCCGGCTAGACTTGGTCGCATGAACGATGCCGCGCCACTCAATCGTTATCAGCTGGCCGAACTCGGCAGCCTGCTGGCCGAGCCGGCACGGGCGGCGATGTTGCTGGCGCTCATGGATGGCAGTGCGCGCCCGGCCGGCGAGCTGGCGCAGGCTGCGGGGGTAGGTGCAGCGACTGCCAGTGCGCATCTGAAGCGGCTGCTGGATGGCGGTTTGCTGGGTGTGCGCGTGCAGGGCCGCCACCGTTATTACCGGTTGGCCGATGACGACGTGGCTGCATGGCTGGAGACGATGGCATTGCCGCGTGCAGCGGGCCCGCTGCGGATAGCGGCGACGGATCCGGCGTTGTGTCGAGCGCGCACTTGTTACCGCCATCTGGCAGGACAGCTTGGGGTCGCATTGTGCGAGGCATGGCTGGAACGCGGCTGGCTGCAATCAAGAGGCGATGGCCTGCGCCTGCAACCGTCGGCGGTGGATGCGCTCCTGCGTGCAAGCTGGCCGTTGTCGGCGACAGAACGCTTGCTGCGTCTACGCGGACGTACCTGTCTGGATTGGACCGAGCGGCGCTTGCATATAGGTGGCGCGCTTGGCGTGGCGCTCACCGACGCCATGCTGGACGCCGATTGGTTACGCCGCAGCCGCGACAGCCGTGCACTGTTGCCCAGCGTGGTGGGCCTGCGCCAGCTGACGGGACTGGGGGTATGCCTGAAGTGAGACTTTGCAGGATGCCGGCGTACTCGCTGAAACAGCGCCGCACCCGCATCAGTACGGGTATGTGGGGGCGTGTCTTCTCGCGGGCCTGCTTTGATGACAGCATGGGCGGGCGATCAGTAGCCTGCCCTCGAAGTCATCCGTGCATGCGATGGGTCGCCATCATGATGATGCCTGGAAACTCAGCCACGGAGGAGAAAGTCCATGAACAAGCGTCTGGGAATTGCTGCGGTATTGCTGCTTGCCTTGCCGATGATGGCGCATGCATCGTGCGACGATGTGAAGTCCGGCATCGATGCAAAGATCAAGGCCAATGGTGTATCGGGTTACACGCTCGATGTCGTGCCAGCCGACCAGGCCGATGCCGGCGGCAAGGTGGTCGGTCAATGCGCCGGCAACATGAAGATCGTCTACACCCGCGGTGGTGCGGCGGCATCAGGCGATGCACCTGCCATGTCGAAGCATAGCCATGCCATGAAGAAAGCCGATGATGCAAACAAAAGTGATGCGCCGGCGCAACCGGCGCCGGCAGCATCCAGCGGCGGCTGATGTTGCGGTGAGCTTGCCGAAACGGGGTGCCTTTGGCGCCCCGTTTCATTTCAGTCGGGCAGCGCGTGGCGTGGCCGAGCAGCCTTCACTCAGCGCGCCTTGTTGCGGTTGAATAGCTTGCGGAAGAATCCGGCGAGCGCGGCGATGCCGATGATGATGAACTTCTTGAGCGCCAGCAGCAGCACGCCCAGTTTGGCGAACAAGCCGGCCTTGGCGGCAATGCCGCCGGCCACCAGGGCGGCGATCCCGTAGGTGGCAAGCTTGTCGGTTCCGCTGTTGTAGTCGGCATAGCGTTCGCCGGCGTCGAAATCGGTCATGTCCAGAACCTGCGGCATGTCGGCGCGCACCTTGCCGAGTTCATTGATCGGCGCGACCGCATTGAGCGACAAATAGCCACGGCGGCCGAGTACGCGGATGTCGTAGTTCAATGACCGACCATCGTCGGTGCCGTCCGCCTTCTTGAACCTCAGGTTGCGTGCCCAGTACAACTTGTGCGAGGCCTCGTCGTAATGCGGCGGCTCGGCCCAGCCGATCAGGTCGATCGCGGGATAGCCTTGCTTGAGCCGCTCCGGATTCGATTCTTCCGTGCCTTTCTGCATCTTCTGCAGCAGCTCCGCGTAATCGATCTTCGCAGCGTCGGCGTCGGACACATAGCCATCGGCGACATAGGTCACCACCACGGCCCAGTTGTCGCTGTCCAGCAGGACATGCGGGTCGGTGCTGGGCAGGATCATGCCCAGCACTTTGTCATCCGGCGGGTTTCCCCAGAGCTTCGTGAGTACGCGTTGGGCGTCTTCGGCCGGTAAAAAGCTGTAGCCCGGGGCAAGCAGCAGCGATGCTTTGGCGCTTGCAATGGGTATGTTGCCGGTCTGGAGGTGCAGCGAGCCGAGAAAATTTTCGAACTTGGCGGCATGTGTGCTGGCGCTTGGAGAGTTGTCTCCCGTTTCGGCACGTGCCGGGGAGGCGGGCGTGGCGAAAGCAACGACAGCCAGCAGCGCGAGCGCCAGCAACAGGGATCTGCGGGTCATGAAATGTCCTTGGAATCATCCATTGATCGGCGGCAAATCGATATGCCGCAGCCGGTCACTCCCCCATGGCGTGCCCGCCATGCTTTTTAGCAGCCCGGCGGCTTTTCATGCCAGTCCCTGAGCAAGGGTTGCCCGAATCCGGAATGCTCGCGCACGAAGCGCGCGCGGCTGCGACGACTTCATCCGGGCAGGGACGCAGGCGCGTCCAATAAAAAAAGCCCGATCGTTGCCGATCGGGCTTGAGTACTCCATGGGTTGAAACAAGAGGCGCTGCCTTGCGCATCCTTCGTAACCGTTGGCGACAGCCGCGCAAGGCGACTGCCGCCAGGGTTGCTTACTGCACGGTCAGGGTGACGTCGTCGATCGTGAAGTCGGTGTTACCCGAAGACGAGGTCTCCTTGCCGGTGAACTTCAGGGTCACCGTCTGGCCGATATACGCGGACAGGTTGGCGGTTTCCACTGCATAACCGGTGTTCGTGTTCTTGCTGGTGAACGAACCTACCGTGCCCAGCACCGTACCCGACGAATTCAGCACCTGCACGGTCAAGGTATCGACCGCCGTGCTCTTGGTCGAATCGATATGCAGGTAGTACTGCAGGGTCGCCGTCGTCTTGCCGCTCGGAATCGCTACCTTCTGCGAAACTGTATCGGTGTGCGAAGTGCCATAGCCGTCAAGCCATGCGAACCAGGTACCAGCATGCGAGGTTTCGCCGCTGCCGCAGTAGCTGGACGAGGAGCTGCTGGTGCTGCACAGCGTGCCCGAGCTCATGGTCCACGGCGTCGCCTTGCCGGTTTCGAAGCCGGTGTTGGTGAGGATCTGGGTCGGGGTACCACCGCTGGAGACCGTCACCGATGCCGTCTTGGAGCTGGTCTTGCCATCGACGCTGTCGGTCACCGTCTCGGTGACGCTGTAGGTGCCGGCGGCCGCGTAGGTATGGCTCGGGCTGGCTACGGCCGAGGTGCTGCCATCGCCGAAGGTCCAGGCATAGGTGCCGATGGTGCCACCCGAATCGGTGGAGCTATCGGTGAACGTCGCCGTCAGACCGCTGGTGGTATCGCTGAAGTTGGCGGTCGGCGTGCCACCTGTGGTGCCGCTGGAGACCGTCACCGATGCCGTCTTGGAGCTGGTCTTGCCGCTGACGCCGTCGGTCACCGTTTCGGTGACGCTGTAGGTGCCGGCGGCCGCATAGGTGTGGCTCGGGCTGGTGGCGGTCGAGGTGCTGCCGTCGCCGAAGGTCCACGAATGCGAGCTGATGGTGCCGCCCGAATCGGTGGAGCTGTCGGTGAAGGTTACGGTCAGGCCGCTGACCGAGTCGCTGAAGTTGGCGGTCGGCGTACCACCCGTGCTGCCGCTGCCGCCGACGTTGCTGGACAGGCCGCTGACGATGATGCTGCCCCAGCCGGTGGTGTAGTCCCAACCGGTGGCGGCCGTCTCACCGCTGTTGTTGCCCGAGGTGACGTCGTGGAAGTCCGTCGCATAGTTGGCAGCAGCGGCCTTGTACAGCAGCGGAGCCTCAAAGCCGAGCGCGCCGCCATTGGCGCCCTGGATGCGCGCCCATGCGCCAACGTTCAGCGGCGAAGCGAGGCTGGTACCGCCGATCTGCTGGTTCGACTGACCGTCGACGATGACCAGTGCGCCGGAATCCGGGCTGGCGTCGAAGGCAATGTCGGGCACGCCGCGGAACTTGGAGGTGCCGTTCTGGCCCACGCCCACCTGCCAGCTCGGAATCGGCTCGAAGGTGCTCGGGCTGCCACCGGTGGCACCCTCGTTCTCGCTGAGGTTGTTCCACACCGTCTCGCTGGTCCAGGTCGTGGTGCTGGTGGTGTACAGCTCGGTGCCGCCGGCCGCGACCACGTACTGCGAGCTGGCCGGCCAGCTCGGGGTGATGCCGCTGGTGCATTCGTTGGCGCCGGAATCGCCGGAGGAGACCGAGAAGGTCTGGCCCTGCGCGACGGCCTGCTCGAAGACCGCGTCTTCAGCCGTGGTCGTGCCGGCCGACTTCGCATCGGTTTCGCACTCGCCCAGCGAGACGTTGATCGCAACGGCCTTGTCGTCGGTCACGGCCAGGTTGTAGTCCGTGGTGAGGGCGGCGTCGGAGAGCGAGGCGGCATCGTAAAGAATCAGGCTTTTCAGGCCGCCCGACATCGCAATGATGTCCTGGGTATCCAGATCCCATTCGCCGTCGCCGCTGGCCGAGACGGAACCGGTATTGCCGGTGCCCTCGATGCTCGGGACGAGCGAGGTCAGGCCATTGGTGCTCTCGAAGGACTTGACGTCGCTGAGCACATCGCTCATCTGGCCCGACACCACGTTGCCGACCGTGATCGACGTGGCAGCGGGAAGGCTGCTGGCGCCGTAGATCTTCGGGAAGTCGAGCGGGTTGTGGCCGACCGCCGTGCCGCTGGTCGCTTCAGGGTGTGGCGAGGTGCTGGTCATGCGGCGCGCGAAGATGTGCGACATGTGCACGTTATCGAGGCCGAGCACGGACTGTACCGTGTTCTGCAGCTCTGCCGGGATCTTCACATCGCTGGAGTTGGCATAGGCATCGCGCCCGTCATGCGTGCGCACCTGCACCATCGAGGTGTTGAAGGCGGTCTGCACGGTGTCGGCATGGCCATCGCCCTCGACCAGCATGCGGTTCGGCGAGATCGTGACGTTGGTGAAGCCGGACTGCTTCAGGTAGTTCGCGACCGACTGTGCCTGCGCCTGGCTCGGCGAATACAGCGCGGCGAATTCGGCCGGGGTCAGCGCCTTGTGATGCGGATCGGCGACATAGGCATCGAGCTTCGACTTGTTCTGCAGTTTCAGCGAAATCACCACGTGCATCGGCTGCGAGAACGCGAGCGGGCCCTTGGCAAGATCACCGTTGCGCAGGCTGGTCGCGGGATGCGGCTGCGTCAGCGAGACAAAGGTGGAAGGCGTGGCGAAGACCGATGCAGTGGCGGCCATGCCGATGGCAGCAACCAGCATCTTGAGACGAAAATGGCTTGGCATTTAGAACTCCCGGAATATTTTTTCAAGGCCGAACGAAGCCGATGAGACCGCGTGGACCTCATGAATAAAGTGCACGTGGACAGACACGGCACGACGAGTTTTCTTGGAGATTGCCCAGCGATCCCGAACTCTGCGGTCGACCCTCCCCATGTATCCCTTAGGGTCGATGCGCAGATGCAGATTTCAAATTTGGTTTTGACAGGGTTGCGTCGGGATCATTCGCCAAGCTCCCAATTGACGAACTGCCTGACGGTATGAGTTACACATGAAACCGGTCAATAGGACTTTTTGAAGTGACCGGTGATCGCAATCACATAATCAGGCAATAACCCTGCGCGATGTTTGGCGCAAATATTTTCAATAATCACGCTGCATTGACGCTTGCGTGAAGGAGCTGGTCACCGGGTCGGTGATCTGGCAAGGATTATTGTAATTTATAAATTTAAATCAATAAGTTATATTGATTATCCGGGGGCCGCACATTTGCCATGTCGCCGTGATTGGTGGGAGGAAATCGTTTACATCAATTCCCGGCGGCTTGACTCGTCGCGTAATTACATGCGTTTGTAACGATATTAATAAATTGCCTTTCGAAATATATTGCAGGTCACTTGCCGGATGGGGTCCGCGCGCCACCAGTGAATATCCGCTGGAGTCACTTTAACTGGTTCATTTTGAATTCAGCTGAAGTTGACAGATAGCGACGGATTGGCATCGGGCATTGCCATTCGTCACATGCCAGGTGGTGCTGCACCCGATACATTCGACTGTCCCGGCATGCGACCATGCGCGGATGACCCGGACTGCCCATCCCCGACTGGCGATCATCGGCGGCGGCCCGGCCGGCCTGATGGCAGCCGAAGCCGCACGCGCGAAGGGGGCGACTGTCGACCTGTATGACGCGAAGAGCTCGGTTGGCCGAAAATTTCTGCTGGCCGGCAAGGGTGGCCTCAACCTCACGCATGGCGAGGCGCCGGCTCGCTTCGTCGAGCGTTACGGTACGCGTAAGGATGAGGTCAAGCGCTGGCTGGACGTGTTCGATGCGGATGCACTGCGCGCGTGGTCGAGCGATCTCGGAGTGGAAACATTTGCCGGCAGCTCCGGCCGGGTATTTCCGAAAGACCTGAAGGCAGCGCCGCTGCTGCGTGCGTGGCTGCACCGCCTGCGTGCCTCCGGGGTGAGTTTCCACATGCACCATCGTTGGCTGGGCTGGCAGGCGCACGGTGCCCTGCACTTCGCCACGCCGCAGGGCGAGCGGGCGGTACCGGCGGATGCGGTGATCCTGGCGCTGGGCGGTGCCAGCTGGCCACAGCTCGGTTCCGATGGCGCATGGGTAGCTCCGTTGCAGCAGGCCGGGATCGACATGGCGCCGTTGCAGCCGGCGAATTGCGGGTTCGAGCTGGCGTGGAGCGAGCATCTGTCCAGCCGCTTTGCCGGTGCGCCGTTGAAGAGCGTGGTGGCGCACTGGACGGATCGCCGCGGCGTGGCGCATGCGCGGCAGGGCGAGTGCGTGCTCAGCGAATACGGCATCGAGGGCAGCCTGATCTACGCGCTCGGCGCCGAGCTGCGTGAACAGCTTGCCGAACGTGGCGAGGCCACGTTGCGGCTGGATCTGGTGCCGGGCTACAGCGAATCGGTACTTGCCAATCGACTGGCAACACCCCGCGGCAAGCACAGCATCGGCGACTGGTTGCGCCGTCGCGCCGGTCTGGATGCCGCAAAGTGCGCTTTGGTATTCGAACTGACCGCGAAATCGACCTTGGCCGATCCAGCCGCGCTGGCAGCGCAACTCAAGTCATTGCCCTTGCATCTGCGCGCGCCGCGGCCGGTCGCCGAGGCGATCAGCACGGCCGGCGGCGTGCGGCTTGAGGGTCTGGACGAGAACCTGATGCTGCACATGCGTCCCGGCGTGTTCTGTGCCGGCGAGATGCTGGACTGGGAAGCGCCCACCGGCGGTTACCTGCTCACTGCCTGCTTCGCCAGTGGATTGATCGCCGGCCGCGGTGCGGCGCGCTGGCTGGAAAAATAGCCGGGATGCGTGTCGTGTTCAGCGCTGGGCAGAAGAATTCTGCAAAGACTTCGGCGGCTCGCTCAGTTCGCTCGCCGCCCAGCCACCACCCATGTCACCGATCAGCGACACCGCATCGAGCAGGCGCTGCTGCTGCACATTGAGTGCACTTTGCCGAGTATTCAGCTCGGTCGCCCGGGCAGTGGCCGCCGTGGTGTAGTCGACCGTGCCAGCCTGGTATTCGTTGAACGCGATCTCGGCGCCGCGGGTGGCATCGCGCACGGCAACGTCCAGAACCTCGGCCTGCTGGGCGAGGATGCGCAGGCCGGAAAGGTCATCCTCCACGTTCTGCAACGCGGACAGCACGGTGCCGCGATAATTGGCGACCGCGGCTTCGTAGTTGGCCTTGGCCGCAGCGACTTCGCCATGGCGTGCACCGAAGTCGAACAGGGTTTCACTCGCATCGGCACCCAGCGACCACACATGGTTCGCGATGTGCAGCAGGCCCGCCAGGGGCGACTGCGAAAAACCATCCGCTGCCGACAGCGAGAGATTCGGGTAATAGGCTGCCGTGGCAACGCCAACGGCTGCGTTCTGTGCAGCCATCTGGCGTTCGGCGACGGCGATATCCGGCCGTCGCTGCAGCAGGGTCGAGGGCACGCCGGCGGGTACGGATGGCAGCGTCGGCAGCGTCGCGCTGTGCGGAATGTCGAGCTCTTCCGGATTCTTGCCGACCAGCACCGCGATTGCGTGGGCGTACTTCGCGCGAGCGACGCCAAGCGCAATCAGGCTGGCCTTCGTGTTTTCCAGCTGGGTGCGCGCGGCAATCAGGTCGGAGGGCGGAATGGTGCCGGCCGTATCCTGGTTGGTCACTACGCGCAGGTATTCGGTATAGGCATCGACGGTCTTCTGCAGCAGCTCGGTGTTGGCATCGGCCACGCGCAGCTCGATGACCGCCGTGGCCAGCGCAGTCTGCTCGGACAGTGTGGCGTTGGCCAGGGTCGCTTCGCTGGCCTGGGCGGTTGCCTTGTTCTCCTCGATGGTGCGACGGACCTTGCCCCACAGATCGGGAGCCCAGCTGACATTGCCTTCGAGCGAGCCTGCGGTATTTATCGAACCGTTGTTGCCGGAACCACTGGCGCCACCGCGTTGCTTCGTTGCCGAGCCGCTGATGCCGATGGCGGGGAACAGGCTGCTGCGTGCCACCTGCACCTCGGCAAGCGCGGCCTGGTAGTTGGCGTAGTCCTGGCGCACGGTCTGGTTGGAGACCGACACCATCGGTTCGAGCTGGTTGAGCAGCGGATCGTTGAAGCCGGTCCACCAGTCTCCCTTCGGTGCTTCGGCCGCCGGCGTGGCCGCGGTCCAGCCGGGCAACTCCTTGTATTGCGCTGGCGTCGCCACCTGCGGGCGGTGGTAGTCGGGGCCGACCATGCAGCCGCCGAGCAGCAGCGTCAGCGAACAGGCCAGGGTCTTGGGGGGGATCTTCATCTTCATGCGCTCGCGTCCGATCTGTTCCACGGCAGGGTGTCCGACCACCTGGCGAGCCTGGCGCGCAAGCGGTCGAGATAGAGGTAGATCACTGGCGTGGTGTACAGCGTGAAAACCTGGCTGAAAATCAGGCCGCCCATGACCGTGATGCCCAGCGGCTGGCGCAGCGAGGCACCCTGACCGATGCCGATGGCCAATGGCACCGCGCCGAGCACGGCGGCAGCGGTGGTCATCATGATCGGGCGCAGGCGCATCACGGCGGCATCGTGGATGGCCTTCTGCGGTTCATAACCCTCGTCGCGCTGCAGGTGGATGGCGACGTCGATCATCATGATCGCGTTCTTCTTGACGATGCCGATCAGCAGGATGATGCCGATCATCGCAATCACCGAGAACGGTGTGCCGAAGATCAGCAACGCCAGGGTGGCGCCGATGCCCGCCGACGGCAGGGTGGAAAGGATGGTGATCGGGTGGACGGTGTTCTCGTAGAGCATGCCGAGCACGATATAGACGGCCGCCAGTGCCGCCAGGATCAGCAGTGGCATGCTCGACATCGATTGCGCATAGACCTGCGCGGCACCGGCGAAGTTGCCGTGGATGGAAGCCGGGACACCCAGCTGCTGGGTTACCTGATTGATCGCCGCCGTGGCCTTGCTCAGCGAACCGCCGGGTGGCAGGTTGAACGATATCGTGGCGGCGACCAGGCCGCCCTGATGACTGACCTGGGTGGCGGTATGGTTGCTGACATACGTGGCCAGCTGCGGAAACGGCACCAGGGTTTCGGTCGAAGTGCTGTCCGCACTGCCGCTGGAGCTGCCACCCTTGGCGTTGGAGATGGCGTTGGTGAGCTGGTTGGCCTCGGCATTGGCGTTGCGCGCGTTGGTACTGGATGCGCTGCCTTGCGTGGTACTCACGGCCGACACCGGCGTGACCGGTTTCACCAGGCTGCTCGACACCTGCGTCTGCTGGGTGCCGCTGGCATTGCCTGCCGCCGTGCTGAAACGCATGCGATCGAGCATCTGCGGATACTGCCAATACGACGGTGCCACCTCCATCACCACGTAGTACTGGTTGAGCGCGTTGTACACGGTCGACACGGTGCGTTGGCCGAAGGCATCGTACAACACGCTGTCGATCTGGTTCGGCGCAAAGCCGTAGCGTGCCCCGGTGGTGCGGTCGAAGTTGATGTAGATCTGCAGGCCGTTCTGCTGCAGGTCCGAGTTCACGTCGGTCATCTGGGTGCGGTCCTTGCCCAGCGCGGCCACCAGTTTCGGTACCCACTTGAACAGTGCGGTGGAATCGTCGCTGGTCAGCGTGTACTGGTACTCGGCGGCCGACGAGCGCCCGCCGATGTGCAAGTCCTGCGCGGCCTGCAGGAACAGCTTCGCGCCGGATACGCCATTGAGCTTGGGCCGCAGGCGATCGACCACCTCTGCCGCCGAGAGCTTGCGTTGCGCCAGCGGCTTGAGCTCGATGAAGACATTCGCGGTGTTGAGTGCGCGACCACCGGTGAAACCCGCCACCGAGGCGACCGCGGGGTCCTTCTGCACGATCGCCTGCAACTGCGCGAGCTTCTGTGCCATCGCCTGGAATGAGATGCTCTGGTCGGCGATGATCTGGCCCGACAGGATGCCGTTGTCCTGCTCGGGAAAGAAGGTCGAGGGCACCAGCTTGATCAGCAGGACATTCAGCACGACCAGTCCGATCAGGGTCAGTCCCACCAGCAGCGCGTGATCGAGCACGCTGGTGAGCGAACGGGCGTAGGCGTTCTTGAATCGCTCGAACTGGCGCTCGTACCACAGCGCCCAGCGGGCCTTGGAGTGCAGCGCGTTGCGATTCAGCACATACGCCGCCATGGTCGGCGTGACGGTGAGCGAAATCACCAGCGAGAGCAGGATCGCAATCGACAGCGTCACCGCGAATTCGTGGAACAGCAGGCCGACGATGCCGGGCATCAGCAGGATCGGCAGGAACACCGCGATCAGCGACAGGCTCATCGAGATCACCGTGAAACTGACCTCGGCGCTGCCGCGCAGCGCCGCCTCGTGCACGTCCATGCCGGATTCGACGTGGCGCACGATGTTCTCCAGCACCACCACCGCATCGTCGACCACGAAGCCGGTGCCGATCGTCAGCGCCATCAGCGAGAGGTTGTCGATGCTGTAGCCGAGCAGGTACATCGGCCCGAACGTGCCGATGATCGACAACGGAAGTGCCACCGCCGGCACCAGGATCGCCCGCGGCGATTGCAGGAACACGAAGACCACGCCGATCACCAGCAGCACGGCCATGAACAGGGTGCGCTCGGTATCGTTCACCGCGGCGTTGACCGATTGCGAGCGGTCCACCGCGATACCGACATGCACGTTGTGCGGCAGGGTCGCCTCGATCGTCGGCAGCACCTTGCGGATCTGTGCAACGGTCTTGACGATGTTGCCGCCGGGCAGCGGGTAGACGATCACCAGCACCGCATCCTTGCCGTTGTACAGGCCGGCGTTGCGGATGTTTTCCGCGGAATCCTCGACGTCGGCGACGTCGCGCAGCAGCACCGGCGCATTGTTGCGGTAGGCCACGATCAGGTCGCGGTAGGGCGCGGCCGTGTTGATCTGGTCGTTGGAGGTGACCTCGAAGCGCTGGTCGCCCTGGTCGATGTGGCCCTTGGCGCTGTTGGCGTTGGCTGAGCTGATCGCCGCGCGCACATCTTCCAGCCCGATGCCGTAGCTGTTGAGCTGGTCGGGCTGCAATTCCACCCGCACCGACGGCAACGCGCTGCCGCCCAGGGTGATCTGGCCCACGCCATCGACCTGCGACAGCTGTTGCTGGAGTATCGAGTCGGCCGAATCGTAGAGCTGCGCGCGGGTCATCGTGTTCGAGGTCAGCGCGAGCACCATGATCGGCGAATCGGCCGGGTTGTACTCACGGTAAGTCGGGTTGCTGCGCAGCGTGGACGGCAGGTCCGCGCGCGATGCCTGCAAGGCCGCCTGCACGTCGCGCGCCGCGCCGTTGATATCCCGGCTCAGCCCGAACTGGATGACGATGTTTGCCGAGCCGACCGAACTGGTCGAGGTCATTTCGCTTACGTCGGCAATCGTGCCCAGGCGTCGCTCCAGCGGCGCGGCCACGGTGGACGCCATGATGTCCGGGCTGGCGCCGGCCATGCTCGCCTGCACGACGATGACGGGATAGGTGACGTTCGGCAGCGGCGCGACCGGCAGGTGGAAATACGCCAGCATGCCGGACAGCGCGATGGCGACCGCCAGCAGGGTGGTCGCCACCGGTCGCTTGATGAACAGCCCAGGGATACTCATGGCATGCTCACGGCGCTTGCTCGGTCGCCCGCTCGGTCGGCGATCCGGGGCGCTTGCGCTGGAAGCGCTGCGCCAGGCGGTCAAAGAACAGATAGATCACCGGCGTGGTGAACAGGGTCAATACCTGGCTGAAGGCCAGACCGCCGATGATGGCCAGGCCGAGCGGCCGGCGCAGCTCCGAACCGGTGCCGCTGCCGAGCAGCATCGGCAATGCGCCGAGCATCGCCGCCAGCGTCGTCATCAGGATCGGCCGGAAGCGCAGCAGCGAGGCTTCGAAGATCGCCTCCGCTGGTGGCTTGCCGTGCTCACGTTCGGCCTCGAGCGCGAAGTCCACGATCATGATGGCGTTCTTCTTGACGATGCCGATCAACAGCACGATGCCGATGATGCCGATCACGTCCAGATCGCTGCCGGCGATCATCAGCGCCAGCAGGGCACCGATGCCGGCCGATGGCAGTGTCGAGAGGATCGTCACCGGATGGATGAAGCTCTCGTACAGCACGCCGAGCACGATGTAGACCGCGACGAGTGCCGCGATCAGCAGATAGACCTCGCTGGACAGCGAGTCCTGGAACGCCTGCGCTGCACCCTGGAATGAAGAGGTGATCGACGACGGCAGCTGCACCGCCTGTTCAGCCTGGTTGACCTCGTCTACCGCCTTGCTCAGCGAAGCATCCTTGGCCAGGTTGAACGAGATGGTGACCGCGGGGAACTGCGCCAGATGGCTGACCACCAGTGGCGACTTGGTGACCTTGATGGTGGCGATGCCTTTGAGCGGCACCTGGCCGCTGCTGCTGGTCTGGCTGGGCAGGAACAAGTCACCGAGCGATTCGACCGTCGGCAGGCTCTCGGGCTTGGCGACCAGGATCACGCGGTACTGGCTGGACTGGTCGAAGATCGTCGACACGATGCGCTGGCCCAGTGCATCGTAGAGCGCGTTGTCGATCGTCGCCGCGGTGATGCCATAACGCGCAGCCAGCTGGCGATTGACCTCGACGTCCACGCTGAGGCCGTCGTTGTTCAGATCACTCGTGACATCGGTGATCGAGGTGATCTTCTTCATGCGTGCAATCAAGGCGGGCACGTATTGCATGAAGGCCTGCTGGCTCGGGCCGCGCAGCACGAACTGGTACTGGTTCGGCGACACCGTGGTATCGAGGGTCAAATCCTGTTCGGGCTGCAGGAACAGCTTGATGCCCGAGACGTTCTCTACTTCGGTCTGCAGGCGCCGGGCGATCTCCGCGGCGGTCGACGAACGATCGTCGCGCGCCTTCAGGTTGATCAGGAAGCGGCCGTTGTTGAGCGTGGTATTGGTGCCGTCGATGCCGACATACGAGGTCAGCCCGGTGACGTCCCGATCCTTGAGGAGCGCTTCCGCCAGCGCCGCCTGCCGTTCCACCATCGCGGAGTACGACACCGAGTTGTCGGCGATGCTGATGCCCTGGATCACGCCCACGTCCTGCGTTGGGAACAGGCCCTTGGGAATGACGATGTACAAGATCACGGTCAGTGCCACGGTGAGCGTCGCGATGACCAGGGTCAGCACCTGATGGCGCAGCACGAAGCGCAGGCCACGCTCGTAGCCCGCCAGCGTCTTGTCGAACAGGCCTTCGCTGATCCGCTCGAAACGACTGGGATGCCGATCGGCCTGCGCGCGCAGCAGGCGTGCGCACAGCATCGGCACCAGGGTGAGCGAGACCACGCCGGAGAGCACGATGGTCACCGCCAGGGTGACCGCGAATTCGCTGAACAGGCGGCCGATCACGCCGCCCATGAAGAGCAGCGGGATCAGCACCGCGATCAGCGAGACGGTCAGCGACACGATGGTGAAGCCGATCTGCCCGGCGCCCTCGAGGGCGGCCTCCAGCGGCGTCTTGCCCTCTTCCAGGTAACGCACGATGTTCTCGATCATCACGATCGAGTCGTCGACGACGAAACCGGTGGCGATGATCAACGCCATCAGCGAGAGATTGTCGATCGAGTAGTTCAGCTGGTACATCACCGCCAGCGTGCCGATCAGCGAGACCGGTACGGAAATGCTCGGGATGATCGTGGCCGGGATGTTGCGCAGGAACACGAAGATCACCAGCACCACCAGCACGATCGCCAGCACCAGCTCGAACGCGGCATCGGACACCGACGAACGGATCACCCCGGTGCTGTCGGAAACCACCTCGACCTTCATCCCCGCCGGCAGGGTGGATTCCAGCTGCGGCAGTTCCTGCATGATCTGGTTGACCGTGGCGATCACGTTCGCCCCCGGCTGGCGTTGCACATTCAGCACGATCGCCTGGGTCTTGTTGAACCACGCGCCTTGCTCGGTGTTCTGTGCGGACTGAGTGACCCTGGCGACATCGCGCAGGAACACCGGCGCGCCGTTCTGGTAAGAGATCACCGTGGCCAGGTAATCCTCGGGATCCTGGATCTGGTCGTTGCCGTTGATCGTGTAGTCCAGTTTCGGGCCGTCGAAATTGCCCTTGGGCTGGCTCACGTTGACGTTCGCGATCAGCGAACGCAGATCGTCGATGTTGAGTCCGTAGGCAGCCAGTTTCTGCGGGTCCGCCTCGACCCTGACCGCCGGCACGTTGCCGCCGGCTGGCGTGACCAGACCGACGCCCGGCACTTCGGAGATTTTCGCGCCGAGCCGGTTGTTGGCAACATCCTGCAATTGCGGCAGCGACATCGAGCTGGAGGTGACCGCCAGGGTAAGGATCGGCTGGTCGGCGGGATTCACCTTGGCATAGGTCGGCGGTGCCGGCAGGCCGGTGGGCAGCAGGCTGTTGGATGCGTTGATCGCCTCCTGCACGTTCTGTTCGGCGATGTCGAGGTTGAGCGCCAGGTCGAACTGCAAGGTGATGACCGAAGCCCCGGCCGAACTGTTCGAGGTCATCTGCTGCAGGCCGGGGATCTCGCCCAGCTGCACTTCCAGCGGCGCGGTCACCGTGGTCGCCATCACCGTGGGGCTGGCGCCCGGATAGAACGTCTGGATCTGGATCGTCGGATAGTCGACGTCGGGCAGTGACGACACCGGCAGAAAGCGCACCGCGACCAGGCCCACCATCACCAGGGCGATCATCAGCAGCGATGTCGCCACCGGCCTGAGGACGAACAGGCGGGAAATGTTCATCGGATCATGTACCCGCCGCTTACGAGGCTTGAGAGGCGGATGCGGAGCCGTGCGTCCGCTTCCCGCTCTTGTGCGGCGGGCTGGCCGAGGACGAGGCGGCTGCAGGTGCGCTGCCAGCCTCGGCCGGTTTTGCCGAGGCGATCTTGACCTTGGCGCCGTCGCTCAAGCGGTCCATGCCATCCGTGACCACCTGCTGGCCTGCCGCGAGGCCAGCCAGGATGACGGTGTTCTTGCCGTCGCTCGGCCCCTGGGTCACCTTGTGCACCGAGACGGTCTGGTCGGCGTTGACCAGATAGACGTAATCCCCCGGCGCGCCACTCTGCACGGCTGGTGTCGGCACCAGTACCGCGTTCTGCAGCGTATCGACCAGCAACTTGACGTTGACGAACTCGTTCGGGAACAGCACCTCGTCGTCGTTGGGGAACGTCGCACGCAGAGTTACCGTACCGGTACTGGTAGCCATCTGGTTGCCGAGCGCGTACAGCGCGCCGGTACCCAGTTGCGTGGTGTTGTCGCTGTCATAGACCGTGACCGGCAGCTTCGTGCCGGCAGTATTGAAGCGCTTCAGCACCTGGCTCAGCGAGTTCTGCGGCACCGTGAATTGCACCGTGGTCGGCTTGATGGTGGTGATGGTCACGATGCCCGGCGAGGTCGACTGGGTGACGTAATTGCCGGGATCGACCAGGCGCAGGCCGACCCGCCCGGCCACCGGCGCGATGATGTGGCAATAGGCGATGTCGAGATCGTACTGCGCGATGTTCGCCAGGTCGGCCTTGACCGCGGCCTCGTCCTGCTGGACCGTGAACTGCTGGTCGGCATAGGTCTGTTCGGCAATCGACTTCTGCGCATGCAACTGCGCGTAGCGGGCTAGGTCGGCATGGGCCTGGGCCAGGCTCGCCTGATCCTTGCCGGCCTGGGCCTGGGCCTGTTGCTTGTTGATCTCGTACTGGCGTGGATCGATCTGGGCGAGGAACTGCCCCTTCGTCACGTCCTGGCCTTCCTGGTAACCGACCGCCGTCAGGTAACCGCTCAACTGCGGCAGCACGTTGACGGTGGCGATCGGCGTCACCGTACCTGGCTCGCTCAGGATTTCCGGCATGTTGCCCAAGGTGGCGGTGGCCGCGCTTACCACTTGCGCCGGCGTGCCGGGTTTTTCCTTCTTGCCAGTGAGGAGATGGAACACGACAAAGGCGACCAGCACAATGATGACGACCACCGTAATCAGCACGCCGCGTCTTTTGTGAGAGTGTCCGGCTGCTTTCGTGGTGTCGGCACTCATATGATCATCTCCTGGGTGTTCGTTACCCCACTGCGTAGTAGAGCACTTTCATTTGTCAAAACAGCGTCGTCTTGCAAGACACAATCGCCCGTCAGCACAACTGGCAAGGTCTTTCCTAACGTTTCGTTATGCGTGCGGTTGACGCAAGAATTTGCACCGCGCCGTTGGCGAATCTGCCGCTTGCAGCTCCGGCGTATCGTCGTTGCCGCAGTCATTGCGCTTCGAGATTGCCGGGGTCGTGCGCCGGCAGGCGCGTCTCAAGGCACGTGCTGTTTCACCAGCTTGATCTCGAACAACTTCGGCCAGCGCTTGCCGGTGACGAACAGGCGATCGTGCCTGGCGTCGTAGGCAATGCCGTTGAGCACGTCATTGCCGGGATCGGGAAGTTTGCTCACGTCGAGCAGGCCGCTGAGATCGATCCAGCCAAGCACATGGCCAGTAGCGGGATCGATTCGCGCGATGCGGTTGGTCAGCCAGACATTGGCGTAAAGCTCGCCCTTCACCCACTCAAGTTCGTTGAGGTTGGTCACCGGCTCGTCGTCAGCGGTGACCATGATGCTGCCGATAGTGGCCAGCGTCTCCGGATCGAGGATGCGTAGCACGGCGGAGCCGTCGCTCATGTAGATGCGCCGGTCGTCGCGGGTCAGCGCCCAGCCTTCGCCCGGGTAGGCGAACGTGCGCAGCTGCCTGAAGCTGTCGAGGTCGTAGACGAAGCCGAGCTGGCTCTGCCAGGTGAGCTGCACCAGCTGGTTCTTCCAGTCCACGATGCCTTCGCCGAAATACTGCGATGGCACGTCGTGGCGCTGTACTACCTTGCCGGTCTCGAGCACCACCTTGCGCACGGTGGATTCACCGGCTTCGCCGGTACTTTCGTAGAGATAACCGTCCTTGTAGAACAAGCCTTCAGTGTAGGCATCCGTATCGTGCGGGTAGACGTGTACGACCTTGTAACCATATACCGGCACAGCCGCCTGCGCACTGCGGCTGCCCAACAGCAGCGCGATGGCAAGGATCGGGGTCAGGCAGAACGATCGGGTCATCGGGGCGGCTTTGGGTTGGATGAAAGATTGTGGGCCGGATCTGCTCAGCCGAGCGGACGCACACGGAAGTTGCGGCCTTTGATCTTGCCGGCACGCAAACGTTCCAACGCCTTGTTCGCCAGCGCGCGGCTGATCGCCACGTAGGCGCGGGTGGCGAAGACGTCGATCTTGCCGATGTCGTTCGCGTCCAGCCCGGCGTCGCCGGTGAGTGCGCCGAGGATGTCGCCGGGGCGCAGCTTGTCCTGTCGGCCAGCGTCGATCACCAGCGTCCTCATTGGCGCGAGGTTTAGCGTCTTCCCGCGCGGTGCGGCAAGCTTCAGCGGTCGCCACGACAGCGGTGTGCCCAGCACCTGCTCGATGTTCGCCGCCTTCGGCCGCTCGCGTGAGGTGCACAGCGTGATCGCCAGCCCCGACTGCCCGGCGCGGCCGGTGCGGCCGATGCGATGCGTGTGCGTATCCGGGTCGTGTGCGATGTCGTAGCTCACCACCAGCGGCAGCGCGACGATGTCCAGGCCGCGCGCGGCGACGTCGGTGGCCACCAGCACCGCGCAGCTGCGGTTGGCGAAGCGCACCAGCACTTCGTCGCGGTCGCGTTGCTCCATGTCGCCGTGCAGGGCGAGCGCAGAGTAGCCGCGGCGATCCAGTTCCTGCGCCACCGCATCCACGTCCTTGCGCATGTTGCAGAACACCAGGGCGTGCTGGCCGCGTTCGCCGGTCAGCAGCTGTGCCAGCACGTCGATCTTCTGCACGGGATCGACTTCCACGAACTGCTGCTCGATCGCCGGCTTCGTCTCGACCGGTGCCTCCACCGTGATTTCCACGGGATTCTTCTGCACGCGCTGGCTCACCGTGCGGATCTCGTCCGGGTACGTCGCCGAGAACAGCAACGTCTGATGGTGCTTGGCGATGCGTCCGATGATGTCGTCGATCGCCTCGCTGAAACCCATGTCGAGCATGCGATCGGCCTCGTCCAGCACCAGCACCTTGATGCCGCCGCCATGCAGGCTTTCCCGCTTCAGATGTTCCTGCACGCGGCCGGGCGTGCCGACCACGATGTGCGGATCATGTGTCAGTGACGCCAGCTGCGGTCCCAGCGGCATCCCGCCGCACAGGGTCAGCAGCTTCACATTGGGGATGTTCGCCGCCAGCTTGCGGATCGCCTTGCTGACCTGGTCGGCCAGCTCGCGGGTCGGGCACAACACCAGCGCCTGCAGCCGGATCGTGTCCACATCCAGCGACTGCAGCAGGCTCAGGCCGAACGCGGCGGTCTTGCCGCTGCCGGTCTGCGCCTGCGCGATCACATCGCGCCCCTGCAGCATCGGTGGCAGGCTTTGCTCCTGCACCGGCGTCATCGTGGTGTAGCCAAGGGTTTCCACACTGGCGAGCAGGGCGGGTTTGAGCGGGAGTGTGCGGAAATCAGTCATGCACCATGATCTCATCTCTGCCGTCCGGGCGTGCACGGCATGCCATGCGATACGTCAGGCGTCGGGATCGAGCACGCTGGCGATCCGGATCTCACCGCTCAGCACCTTGTGGATCGGGCAGGCATTGGCGATCTGCAGCAGCCGCTCGCGCTGCTCCACGCTCAGCTCGCCATGCAGGGTGATCCGACGCTGGACATGGTTGAGTCCGGCAGCTGGTGTGCCTTCCGGGTTGAATTGCAGCGTGACTTCAGTGCCGGTCAGCGGCCAGCCCTTGCGGGCGGCATACATCTTCAGCGTAATCGCGGTGCATGCGCCCAGACTGGAAAGCAGCAGGTGATGCGGATCGGGGCCAGCATCGGCACCCTGCAGCTCGGCCGGTTCATCACTCAGCCATTGATGTCCGCGGCCGTCGCTCAGCGTGACGGTATAGGGCGTGTCGGCAATGACGGCATTCACGGTGGGGGTCGTGCTCATCGGGAAATCCTCGGATGACAGGCAGGTCGGGCTGCTTCGTTCATTGGCCTGGCGCAGCGCCGTAGCCATCGGCATAGGCGCAGAAACCCTGCATGAAGTCGCGCAGGCGGTTCTCGATGCCGGCATCGACCAGTTGCCCAGCCGCATCGAACACATGGGTGGCATGCGGAACCAACAGCCGGCCACCAAACCAGGGCGAGGCACCGACGGCGCGGAACACCGACAACCAGGCGTTCTGGCTGAGCAGGGTGCCGAAATTTCCCGGTGAAGTGCCGATCACGGCGATCGGCTTGTTGCCGAACACCCGGGAAATGTCGGATGCCGGGCGCGTCATCCAGTCGATCGCGTTCTTGAACACCCCGGGGATCGCATTGTTGTACTCGGGCGTGACCAGCAGCAGACCATCGGCAGCCGCAACAGCATCCTTCAGGATCGCCACGGCAGATGGAATGCCGCTGCTTTCTTCAAGGTCGCCGTCATACAGCGGAATGTCGCGGATGCTGCGCACCTCGACCGCGCTGCCTTCCGGCGTCAGCCGCGCCGCGCTGCGCAAGAGTGCGGTATTGAAGGAAGCCGTGCGCAGGCTGCCGGACAGCCCGATCAGTTTCGCCATGATGTTCCCCTCGCTGATGCGGTGCGCTTGAAGGAATGCCCGAAAGCGGGCACGGGTGCCGAGATTCGCACTGTCCACGATTGCATCAATACACGTTGGCTGTCGGAAGCACTGAGAACAACGCGGTTGCAGGCCTGCCTTCGGCTAGTTGCTGACGCGGAAATGCATGCTCGACGGCCAGGCGCAACATGGTTGGTGTGATGTAACGGCGATGGACGAGATCGATCACTCCCATATAGACGTCGCCGAACAGATTCTTGCAATGCACGCGGGTGCCGAGCGTGATGTCCACTTGCTGGCTGCTCACCACGTGCACGCTTACACAGGAGCGAAAGATCAGATGCTTGTCATCGGCACCAAGGACGACTTGCGCACGAGCATTGTCATGGTCAATGGCTTGATCAAGCACGGGAAAGCGTTGATCGAAGAGGTTGCTCGTTGCGTGTGACAACAGCGAAGACACCGGGCAAGCCAGTGGCGAGGTGCGTAAGCCGATTGGTCGCACCAGCAGATTGCGCAGCGCCATCATGCGCGAGACTCCACTCGGAGGACTGTTCAGGAAGCCGTCCAGCAGGCGGCTGAGCAGAGCGGATGCTTCTCTGGTGCCGAGATCCTGGTTTGTAAGGGTAAGGCAGAACGTATCCTCGTGATGGCAGGGTACCTTCATCAATTGGTGCAATAGCAGCGAACCTGCGGGGACGTGATCGAGTTCGGTCACCGCATGGCTGCCACCACTCTCGAACAGGAAGCCGGTCGAGCGTCGCCACCCGGCCCATGCACCACGGATCAAGCCGGCAACACAACGCGCGGACTTGCACAGGGCACCTTGCAGGGTGCCGGGTGGCGCATCAAGCGACAGATGGGTTGTTGGTATGTGGAGATGGTCGACAGGGGTGTCGCACAGCAATGCGTCGATGCAAGGCGGGAGCAGCATGGTGAGTGAGGGGATGCTCGCCTCGTTAGCCAGTACTTGTGCACGCACCAGCTCCGGGAGGTCGCCACCCAACTCGTTGGTATGGCATGACAGGGCGAAGAACGCAGGATGCAAGGCGTTTTTCGTGAGTGGTGCGAACTGATGCCAGGTGTCGCCGCCGAAGCGCACAGTGAACAGGCAGTCTGGCGGAATGTTGATGTAATGAAGTGCGCGGATAAAGCTCAGTGGATCAGCTTCGATCTGTTCGGGTGTTGCACTGGAGAAGCGAAGTTGTGCGCCACCACTGCCGGAGATAGCGGTGAATACGCGATGGCCGGCATGCCGATGAAACGGATGGCCATGCGCGCCGACCGCAAATGAATACAACGAGGTAGCGTCGCCCCTTGGCAGATTCGTTCCACCGAGTCGGGCCGATGGCTCATCAAGTTCGTCAACAAAGTCTTCATGCGCTTGCTGGCGTTTCAGCGCACTGGCAAACAGGTGATCGCCGGAACCGTGGCCGAGCTGTGCAATCAAGGAGACTTCCACGGGCAGACCACCCGATCGGGAGGGAATACATGCCGATGGAAATGTCTGAACTACCTTTGCATGGTTCGCCATTGAATAGCTCCTGGCACCAGTGGTGGTGTCGCCTGCAGAATTCGCTCGGTCAGGCGCCCTGTTTCTTCGTGGCGAGCTTGCGCGATTCACGCTTGAGGGGACCAGCCGTCGGGCAGATCTCGAAAGCAAAGCCGGTGAGCGTGTTGACCAGACTGTCCTTGTTGAGCCGGTAGACGATGAACTGTCCGCGGCGCTCGCTGCTGACCAGGCCGGCTGCATCCAGGACAGACAGATGTCGCGAGATGGCGGGTGCGCTCATTGCGAAGCGGCTCGCGATCTCGCCGGCGGTCAGTTCCTGCGCCGACAGATAGGCCAGGATTTCGCGGCGTGGGCGCGAGGCAAGAGCTTCGAAGATACGGTCAGCGGCCATGAATAATTATATAATTAAAGTATTAGTTAAATATATACTTCGATTTCTTCTTGTCAAGCAGATTGCGTGCAGAAGAAATCAAGTGCAGCGTATGTCGGCAGAACATCGGCATGCCGAATGCCGTCGCCACTGTTGCTCAATTTGACGGCTTGCATCTGTGCCTGTACTCGCCGACCCTGTGCGGCTACTACCCCAGTGATCGCCCCCATGGACATCGTTTTCATTGAAGACCTGCGCATCGATACCGTCATAGGCATCTACGACTGGGAGCGTCGCGTGCGCCAGACGTTGTCGTTCGACATCGAGATGGCGTTCGACAACACCATCCCGGCGGCCAGTGACGACATCGCGCTCACGTTGAATTACAAGGACGTATCCAAGCGCCTGATCGACTATGTGGGCGCGTCGAGCTTCGGCCTCGTCGAGACGCTGGCCGAGCGCTGTGCGGCGATCATCCGCGAGGAGTTTGGTGTGCGCTGGGTTCGCCTGAAGCTGTCCAAGCCCGGCGCGGTGCGCGGCGCGAAGGCGGTCGGAGTACGGATCGAACGCGGCATGCGGCCGGACTGATGGCGCGGGTCTACCTGAGTCTGGGCTCCAATCTCGAACCGCGGCGCTATCTGCCTGCGGCGATTGCCGCGTTGCGCGAGCGCTTCGGCACGATCACGGTATCGCCGGCGTATCGCAGCCGGTCGGTGGGTTTCGACGGCGCGGATTTCGTCAATCTGGCGGTGGGGCTGGATACCGAGCTTTCGCCCGAGGCGCTTAACGACTGGTTGCACGCGCTGGAGGATAGCCATGGTCGTCGCCGTGACGTACCGCGCTATTCCGATCGCACGCTGGATATCGACATCGTGTTCTACGACGCGCTGGTGCTCGATGGGCCGGGGCATCTGCAGATTCCGCGCAAGGAACTGCAGCATGCGTTCGTGTTGCGGCCGATCGCGGATATCGCGCCGGCGTTCCGGCACCCGCTGAGCGGCTTCAGCATGGCTGAGCTGTGGGCGGTGTTTCCGGCGGAACATGAGCCGTTGATCGTCGAGCCGTTGCCTGACTGATTGGCTGCACTGCCAATCCGCACTGTTGCGCGTGGATGGCTGGTGCTAGAAAGACACCTTCACACAATCTACGGACGCGGGGGCGACGCACATGGCTGGAAAATTTGCACGCAGTTGGGCCTTGATGAAGGCGAGCGCGACGGTGTTGCGCTCGGACAAGTCATTGCTGGTTTTTCCGTTGTTGTCGGGGCTGTGCACGCTGCTGGTGGCGGCGAGTTTCCTGATACCGGTCGCGGTGATGGTGATCGGTGGAGAGCATGCCGGGCAGGATTTCCATCAGCGCATGTCGGTGGGCGCGTATCTGCTGATGTTCGCGTTCTATCTGGTGCAGTACTTCGTGATCATCTTCTTCCAGACCGCACTGACCGGTGTGGCGTTGATGCATCTGCGCGGCGAGCCGACCAGCGTGGCGGCGGGTTTTGCGCTGGCCCGTTCGCGGCTGCCACACATTTTCGGTTACGCGTTGATTGCGGCCACCGTCGGTTTGCTGCTGCGGATGATCCAGGAGCGCCTCGGCCTGATCGGTCGGCTGGTGGTGGGTTTCCTCGGGTTGGCCTGGACCGTAGCCACGTTTCTGGTGGTGCCGATCCTGGCCAGCCAGGATGTGGGGCCGGTGGATGCGGTCAGGCGCAGTGTGGAGCTGCTCAAGCGCAGCTGGGGCGAGAACCTGATCGGCAACGGCGGCATCGGCGTGGTGTTCGGCCTGCTGATGTTGCTGGCAGTGCTGATGGCCGCCGTGCTGATTGGCGGCGCGTTCGCCTCGCAATCCATCGTGGCGATCGTGTTTGCCGTGGTCGTGGTGGTGCTCGGGTTTATCTTGCTCGGGCTGATCCAGTCTTCGCTGCACGGCATCTATGCCGCGGCGCTGTATCGGTATGCGGAATCCGGCGAAGCCAGCGTGGGTTTCGATCCGGCGCTGCTGGAGCAGGCATTCCGCAGCAAGCAGAAGTAAGCACGATCGGTGGCGGTTCCTGCATGCAGGGATCGCCACTCACACCGAGAGTGTGCGGCCACCGTCCACTCGGATGACCTGCCCGGTGACAAACGGCGCGTCGCGCAGTAGCCACAACACGGCGCCGGCGACATCGTCCGGTGAGCCGGCCCGTTGCAACGGAGTACGTGCCAGCATCGCCTGCTGGTCGGCATAGGGCTTGCCGTCGCTGGGCCACAGCACAGCGCCGGGAGCCACGCCGTTGACGCGTATCTCGGGGCCCAGTTCCAGCGCCAGTGAGCGCGTCATCGCAGCCTGTGCGGCTTTCGCCATGCAGTACAGCGTGTGCTGCGCCAATGGGCGTTCGGCATAGATGTCCAGCAGGTTGACGATGCTGCCGCGTGCTTCGCGCAGCGCCGGTATCGCCGCCTGGCTGAGGAAGAACGGCGCCTGCGCATTGGAAGCGAACAACTCGTTCCACTGCGGCGTCGTCGCGGTGCCCAGTGGCGTGGGATAGAACGCCGAGGCGTTGTTGACCAGCGCATCGAGCCGGCCGTAATGCGCCAATAGCTGCTCGATCAGCGTAGGCAGTGCAGGGATGTCGGCCAGTTCGACCTGCAGCAGCAAGGTGCTGCCGCTGCGCTGCTGCTCCAGTTCTTCGGCCAGCATGCGCGCGTCGTCGATGGAACGACGGTAGTGCAATGCCAGATCGTAGCCGGCAGTGTGCAGTGTGCGTGCGATCACCGCACCCACGCGGCGACCGGCACCGGTGATCAGCGCGACGGGTCGGTCATGGCGTGGCTTCATGCGTCGGTTCCTGCAGCGATCCAGCGGACAGCTTGCCGCAAAGCATGCAGTGCGTCATCCGCTGGCGGGCAGTCAGTCCGTCTTCGGCTTGCGTGGTTTCCTGCTCGCGGCCTTGCGCGCGGCACTGGCGACCTTGCGTGCGGCACCGGTCGTCGCCTTGTCGACCAGCTTGTCCATCGCGCGGCGCACCGGCGACGCTTTCTTGCGTGGTGCCGGTTTGACGGTTTCCTTGGCAACCGCGTCGCTCTCGTCGGTCATCACGATGTCGCTGCTGAACAAGGCGATCGCGGTGCTGGCGACCTGTCCGGTGTCGTAATACGCATAGGCGCCGACACCGAGTGCGCCGATCACCGGCAGCCAGCGCGAGAGGCCTTCGCTCACCGTGCGCTGGGTCAGCTTCACCCCGACCTGCTTCGCCACGCGTTGGGCGACGGTGTAGGACATCCGGCGGAACACCAGTCGATCGCCCATCTGCACGACCAGATCGCGGAATGCCTGTGCGGCGGTGTGCCGGAACAGGCACCACAGCATCTGTTCACGGCCCAGGGTGTGATTGCGGCCATAGGCGGCGGCGATGTCGCTGACCATCTGGCCCTGGATCTTCCAGATCGCGATCAGCTCCGGCAGCAGGGTCAGCCAGCCGAGTGGTCCCGGCGGCAGCGCCAGCGAACCGGCGGTGAGCGCGGCACGCTGGGCAGCGCGCTGGGCGAGGCGGCGTGCCTCGGTGGCGGGGTCTTTGCTGCTGCCGACCTTGCTGTCCGGCACCCTGCTGACGAAATCGAGGATCGCCTGGGTCACCCGGTTGTGTTCGACCGGTGCGATGACGGCGGGAACTTGCTCGCTGTGCTTGGCCATGCGGGGCTCCGTGTTTGAACGCCGCCGTGAGCTGACGTGCGTCCACGCAGTCTAGAGGAGCCGCGTGAAGCCGGACTCAATGGCTGGCACGAGCCAGTCAGCAGCAGGTTTGCCCCCGGCATGACTTCTGGCGGTGGCGAACGGGATAAGTGCTTAGTAATGTTATAACATTACATAATCAATCTCCCCCATTGCTTCCTGCTGGAGCCGTTCTGATGAAGCCATCCCTGCTTGCCCTGAGTCTTGTCGCCGCACTGGCCACGACCGCCGTCCATGCCACGGATACGCCGGTGGCAACAACCGCTGCCATCGGCACGGATGATCCAGCGGAAAGGGGTACCGGCAACGATCAGCCTGCAGCCAAGGATCTGAGCCCAATCGACGTATCGGCCAAGCTGGATCAGTCGCGCAACGCGTTGTCGCCGGATACCGGCAGCAGCCAGTACGTGATCGACCAGAAAGCGATCGCCCAGCTGCCGCTGGGTGCGGCCACGCCGATGAACCAGGTGCTGCTGCAGGCGCCGGGCGTGGTGCAGGACTCCTACGGCGGCCTGCATGTGCGCGGCGACCACGCAAACCTGCAATACCGCATCAATGGCGTGATCATTCCCGAGTCGATCTCGGGCTTTGGCCAGACCCTGGACGCACGCACAATCCAGAGCGTGAAACTGCTCGATGGCGCCTTGCCGGCGCAGTACGGTCTGCGCACCGCGGCGGTGGTCGACATCACCACCAAGAGCGGGAGCGAGCTGGGCAATGGCGGCAGTGTAGGGGTGACCACCGGCTCGTTCGGTACGTTCAATCCTAACGTTTCGTTGTGGGGAAGCAGCGGCCAGTGGAGCGCGTTCTTCACCGCGAACTATCTGGAAAACAACGCCGGCATCGAGAACCCGACGGCCAGCCGTACGCCGATCCACGATCACACCAACCAGGCGAAGGCGTTCGGCGATGTCAGCTACCTGATCGACAATGACACCCGGTTGAGTTTTCTGTTCGGTGCTGCCAACAACCGTTTCCAGATTCCCAACAATCCGGATCAGACGCCGCAGTTCGGCTACCTCGATACAGTCGACTTCAATTCCGCCAACCTGGACGAACGGCAGAACGAGCAGACCCGTTTTGGCGTGCTGGCGCTGCAGGGCAAGCTGGGCACGACCGACTACCAGGTCTCGCTGGGCCAGCGCTACAGCGGCCTGCAGTACCTGCCCGATGACATCGGTGACTTGATGTTCAATGGTGTCGCTGGCGCGATCAACCAGAGTGATCGCGCCAGCACGCTGCAAGTGGATTTCTCCACGCCGATGGGGGGAAACCACACGTTGCGGTACGGTTTGTATGGCAGCTTCGACCACGCCAGTACCAGCACCAATTCGCTGGTGTTCCCGGCCAATCCGGACGGGAGTCAGGCCAGCACCGTGCCGTTCAACATCTTCACCGGCGATCAGATAACGGCCAAGACCTGGTCGGCCTATGTGCAGGATGAGTGGAACATCGGCCAGAACTGGACGGTGAACTACGGCCTGCGCGGCGACCAGTACCAGGCGTTCAATACCACCGCAAGCCAGCTGAGCCCGCGCCTGGGCGTAGTGTGGCAGGCCACCGGCAGCACCACGGTCCACGCCGGTTACTCGCGCTACTTCACGCCGCCTGCGACCGAGCTGATTTCCTCCACGGATCTCGCTGCGTTCGCCGGCACCACCAACGCGGTGAAGAACTATGGGGACAACACGCCGCTGGCCGAGCGCTCCAACTACTTCGATGTCGGCGTCTCGCAGAATCTTGGCAGCGACTGGACGCTGGGCCTGGACACCTACTACCGCAAGGTGAGCCGTTTGCAGGACGAGGGCCAGTTCGGCGCGGCACTCGTGTACTCCACCTTCAACTACAAGTACGGCCGCGTCGGTGGCGCGGAGTTCACGGCGAACTACAACAGCGGTCCGCTGTCGGCCTATTTCAACTTCTCCTACACCAAGGCGATGGGCAAGGACGTCATGACCAGCCAGTACAATTTCAGCCCGGAGGATCTGGCCTACATCGCCAACAACTACATCTACCTCGACCACGACCAGAAATACACCTCGTCTGGCGGCGTCAGTTACGCACTGAGCGATGCCACCAAGGCCGGCGCCGATTACCTGTTCGGCACTGGCTTGCGCAAGGACGGCAGTGTGCCGAACGGAGGCACACTGCCGGACTACTTCCAGCTCAACTTCAATGTATCGCACGACTTCACGTTCGATCATTTCGGCCAGCTGCACACCCAGTTGGCGCTGATCAATGCGCTGGACCGCACCTACGAGCTGCGTGACGGCACCGGCATCGGTGTCGGCGCGCCGCAGTTCGGTCCGCGCCGCGGGCTGTATTTGAGCCTGCAGAAGGATTTCTGATCGGAATGACACTTACTTGAGCTCGTCATCCCCGCTGAAACGGGGATCCAGCGCCTCTGGCAGCCTGAAGTCACTGGATTCCTGCTTGACAAGCCTTTGGCTGTTGAAAAGCACCTCGCAGGAATGACGAAAATTGGAGCTTTGCGCTTGAGCATGGAGCATTCATTTCTGATCGCAGCTCCCGTTCTTCCCATTGGAAAGAAGGGCGGGATGAGCGGCGGGCGCTCGCCAGATAGCTGGTCGAAGTACTCTGGTGAAGCGGATGTCCTTGTCTCATCCGCTATGCTTGCGGCGATTTTTTGCTGCCGGCAAGACCCATGCGATCGCAACTCCCCGAACCCAGCGCCGATGAACGCGCGCATTCCGATCATCTGCTGCAACTGCTGCGCGAGCAGATCGCTTCGCATGGGCCGCTGCCGTTTTCGCAGTACATGGAACGTTGCCTGTATGCGCCGGGGCTGGGTTACTACAGCGCCGGCCGAACCAAGTTCGGTGAAGCCGGTGACTTTGTCACCGCGCCGGAACTTGGTGAGCTGTTTGCCCGCTGCGTGATCAATGCGGTGCAGCCGGTGCTGGCGATGCTCGGCGACGAGGCGGATTTTCTCGAGCTGGGCGGTGGCAGCGGCGCATTCGCCGAGGCGGCACTCAAGGCACTCGCCACTGGTGGCGTGTTGCCGCGGCAGTATCTGATCCTCGAACCCAGTGCCGACCTGCGCGAGCGCCAGCACGAGCGGCTGCGCGCGAATCTTCCGGCCGAGCTCAATGCCCGCGTGCAATGGCTGGATCGTCCCCCCGAGCAGGACTGGCGTGGCGTGCTGTTTGCCAACGAGGTGATCGATGCGTTGCCGGCCACGCGCTTCGCGGTGCGCGCCGGCGAAGTCTACGAGGAATATGTGGCGCTGGATGGCGAAGGCCGTCTGCTGCGCGTCGATCGCCCGGCCGATGCGTTGGTGGCCGGCGCGGTGCGTCATGTCGAGCGCGACCTCGGCAGCGACTTTACCGATGGCTACCGCTCGGAAATCCTGCCGCAGCTACCGTACTGGATCCAGGCGGTGGCCGGATCGCTGACGGCTGGCTTGATGCTGTTCGTCGACTACGGCTACGTGCGCCGCGAGTTCTACCTGCCCGAGCGCGATGACGGCACCTTGATGGCGCATTACCGCCATCACGCGCACAACGATCCGCTGTACCTGCCGGGCCTGAACGACCTCACTGCCTCGGTCGATTTCACCGCACTGGCCGAAGCGGGCAACAGTGCCGGCTTCGGTGTCGCCGCCTATCTGCCCCAGGCACAATTCCTGATTGGCGCGGGCCTGCAGGACATCTTCGAAAGCGAGCAGGCGAAGATTGCCGACGAGCACAGCCGTTACCGGCTGGCGCAGCAGGTGAAGCGGCTGATGCTGCCCGACCAGATGGGCGAACGCTTCCAGGCGATGCTGCTGGCGCGTGGACTCGACGTGCTGCCGCTTCCAGCCGAACTGCTGGCCGCCGATCAGGGCGGCCGGCTGTAAGGAACCTCGAATAACTGCTTTTTGCTCGTCATTCCCGCGAAAGCGGGAATCCATCTTGATTTTGCAAAACAGCAACTTGGATTCCCGCTTTCGCGGGAATGACGTCATCGAGGGTTTTTCGAGGTTCCCTGTAGTCATCAGTGATGAACCGGTGCCGCCGGCTGACGACGCCAGGTGATGACTGGCTCAGTGCGTGACCGCCGCTGAGCTCGTCGCAGCCGGCACTGACGCTGAGTTGGCAGGGGCTGCTGCCGAAGTGGCTGGCGCAGATGCCGACGCAGCAGGTGCCGGCAAAGGCAACGGCTGCACCGGCGTCGAGTCGCTGGGGCGTCGTACCAGCTGACCACGTTTGAACTGATCGCTGGAGACCTGGTAGTAGGCGATCGCCTGGTCGACCAACGCCTGGTCCACCGGCTGGATCGGCGTGGCATCGCCGGTGGTGTAATCCGGCTTGAACTGTTCCAGCTTGCGGCGCGGCTCCAGCACGGTGAGTACATCGTCGCGCAGGTAGCCGAGCTTCTCATAGGTGCCGGGCAGCGCGTGTCCGCCGCCAGCCGGCAGCTGGAACACGTCCTGGCCGAAGAAGCGCGTGCGGTAGCTGAAGTTGAGCATGCCGAGCAGGGTCGGCGGGATGTCCAGCTGGCCCATCAAGGTATGCACACGCTGCGGTGGGAAATTCTTCGGAGAGTAGATCCACAGCGGGATGTGATAGTGGTTGATCGGCAGCGCGGTCTTGCCGGCGCTGGAGGCGCAGTGGTCGGCGGTGATCACGAACACCGTATTGTCGAAGTACGGTTTGCTGCGCGCACGCTGGATGAAATCCTTGATCGACCAGTCGGTATACGCCACCGCGCCGGGACGCGATGGCGCGACCTGCGACACGCGCCCGGCCGGATAGGTGTACGGCCGGTGGTTGGAGGTGGTCATGATGTGCAGGAAGAACGGCTTGCCGGCAGCCTGCGCGTCATCCATCTGCTTCAACGCCAGCGTGTACAGATCCTCGTCGGAGACGCCCCACACGTTCTGGCTGTGGATCACCGCATCCTTCGGGATGTCGCCACGGTCCACCGTCTTGTAGCCGTTGTGGCTGAAGAAGTAGTTCATGTTGTCGAAGTAGCCGTAGCCACCGTAGACGAAGTCAGACTGATAACCGCGATCGTTGAAAATGTCGGCGATCGAGAACAGATTCTCGTTGTTGTGCTCGCGGATCAGCGAATCACCTGGCGTCGGCGGTACCGACAGCGACAGCGCTTCCAGCCCGCGCACGGTGCGCGTGCCGTTCGCGTAAAGGTTGTCGAAGAACACACTCTGGTTGGCCAGCGAGTCGAGATACGGCGTGAGGTTTTCGGTGTTGCCAAACGTGCCCAGGTAATCGCCGGACAGGCTCTCCACGCTGATCAGCACCACGTTGAGATGCTTCTCCGGTCCCGTGTGGGTGATCGCGCGGGTGAGATCCTTCGGATCGTCGCTGACGAAGCTCGCGTTAGGCGCCTTCAGGTTGTCACGCAGGATGCCGAACGCCTGATCTTCCGGCAGCGTCTTGTAGAACTTCGCGTAATCGAGGTGGCTGCTGCGGAACGCGGCGAAGAACTGGTAGATGCCGTTGCCGGAGAGTTCGTCGAGGTAACTGTTGCCGGTGCGATCCTTCATGCCGCTGTTCACCGCGAACAGCGAAAGCACGGTCAGCACCAGCCACCACAGCGCCAGCTTGCTGCGTTGCCAGAAACGACTGCCTTCATCACGCGTGCGCAGGCCGCGCTTGGTCAGCACGAACACCACCAGCGCGGCCACCATTAGCAGCGCCATCCAGCGCCCGATCGGATAGGACTCCTGGATGTTGCCGATCACCTCAGTGGTGTAGACCAGATAGTCCACCGCGATGAAATTGAAGCGCACGCTGAACTCGTTCCAGAACACCAACTCGGATGCCGCCACGAAGAACAGCCCGTACAGCAATACCAAGCCCATCACGTACATCGCCCACTGGCCACTGCGCGCCGAATACGCCAGCGCCGGCATCGGCAGGAAGAACAGGAACAGCACGATCAGCGGCCACGACTCGTGCACATGCACATGCCACAGCAGGAACACCAGGCCGAGGCAGGCCGCGTACAGCAGTGTCATGCCGATCAGATAAAGCAGCCACAGGCCGAGGCCGGAAATCGGCGCGCGTCGCGCCGGCACCAGCCACAGCATCAGCACCATCGGCCACGCCACGTAGATGAAGGTGATCAGGTCATAGCCCAGGCCCACGCCGAAGGCGTACAGCAGGTTCAGCGGCGTATGCGGCACTTCCTGGCCGGACATGACCAGCAGCGCCACGCGGGTAATAAAGGAGATCAGCACGAAGGTGATCGCCAGCCACCAGAGCGGACGGAAACGCTGACGCAAGGGTGAGACCCGGGTGAATGCACGCGACACGAGCAGCTCCAGCAGGAGGTGAGATCGACGAATGCCCGCAGCGGGCAATCTTTAATCCGGGCTTTATACCGCGGATCAGCTTGGCGGATGGTTAGTTTTTACGGCGGCGATCGCGTCGGTGCGGGCCGCTGCCATGGCCGCGCCGATCGCCGGACCGGCCAGCCCCTGTTCGACAAACGCACTCGCCTCCACAGACGCCGCCGCGGCACGTGCTGCGCGCAGGTACGCCGCCTGCGGGTAAGCATCCTGCTCATGGCCCAGCCGTCCGCGCTTGTCGGCCTCGCAGGCGGCCAGGAAGGCGTCCAGCCGCGCGGGACGACGCAGTGCATCGAGTGCGCCGAGCAGCTTCAGCACGGTAGCCGGCTTCAGCTCGAACGCACGATGCGCATTCAGATGCTCACGGCAGACCAGTTCAGCCAGTGCAGCGTGTTCGGTCGGCACCTTCAGTCGCGCGGCCAGCACGCGGAGGGGTGCCACGCCGCGATGTTCGTGACCGACATGGCGCGGCAGTTCAGCGGCCGGCGTCAGCGCCTTGCCGAGGTCGTGCGTGAGCGCGCAGAAGCCAACCAGATCGTCGCCAGGCACCAGTCGCGCCGCCGCGTCCAGCACCATCTCCAGATGCACGCCGGTGTCGATCTCGGGATGGAACTCAGCGCGCTGCGGCACACCGTACAGCGCGTCGATTTCGGGAAACAGCACCGCCAGTGCGCCGCATGTGCGCAGCACCTGCAGGAACGCCGACGGCTGCGGTTCGCCGAGCGCCTTGCGCGTCTCCGCCCACACGCGCTCGGGCACCAGATGATCCACTTCGCCGTCGTCGACCATCTGTTGCATCAATGCCATCGTCTCGTCGGCCACCGTGAAACCCAGCGGCGCGAAGCGCGCGGCAAAGCGTGCCACCCGCAGCACGCGTACCGGATCTTCCACGAACGCAGGCGACACATGTCGCAGCACGCGCGCCTCGATATCGCGCACACCGTGGTACGGATCGGTCAGCGTGCCTTGCACATCTTCGGCAATGGCATTGATGGTGAGGTCGCGCCGCGCCAGATCCTGCTCCAGCGTCACCGAAGCGTCGGCCTGGAACACGAAGCCGTGGTAGCCACGTCCGGTCTTGCGCTCGGTGCGCGCCAGCGCATGTTCCTCGCCCGTCTTCGGATGCAGGAACACCGGGAAATCCTTGCCGACTGGCTTGTAGCCGAGTGCGAGCAAGTCTTCGGGCAGCGCGCCGACGACCACATGATCATGGTCGACCACCGGCCGTCCCAGCAATTTGTCACGGACCGCGCCGCCGACCAGATAGGTGTGCATACCGGGATTCTGCCATGTGTTCGGTGGTGGCAGCCCCAAGAGGCGGAGCTTGGTTGCAAAGGCCTAAAGCTCTCGAGTAGCCAGCGGGCACATAAGCCTGGCGTCACAGGATATAGCAATATATTGCGAATTACGCAAGAAATTATTGACGCGACGCGCCTGGAGTGCTACTTCATGCGATAGGGCCGCGATGCTCGGTTGCAAGGCGAAGATATCTGACAGTAGTCGCGGACGTTGCACGATGTATGTCGTAAACATGTCGACAGAACATACAAGGAGGAGCTGTCATGAAAATGAACACGATTGTTTTGTTTGCGGGATTTGGCTTGATGGCAGGTATGAGCGCAAATGTGGAGAGTCATCAAGCAGCCGAAGCAAGCACGTCTGCTCAGTCAACTGCGAGCATCTCAGTTGCCACCCTGCAGAGTGCAGAACAGGTTCGGCGAACCGGAGATTTTCTTCTGGCCCCCGTGAAGTCGAGATTTGATCTAATAAATTATGTTCACGCCATCCCTCACTCACCTCTCGACAGGCTGAGTCCTTCAGCGAAGCAAAGGTTTCTGGCCAGCCTTACCTTCAATGAGAGCGGTTTAACTGGTTTTGACTATTCTGACCTTCGGGCGGAATTGACGGTAACCGAAGTTTACCAAGTACTTAGCATCTTTGGGGCGCAACGTCTCACATCCATGGTTCGCGGCGCGCGGGTACTAACGGCTACCGATAAAGCGCTTCAGGTTTCCCCATCACCTATGGGGGGCGGGAGTATTGGTATGCCGGATGATCACGAAGGTTATGTATGCCAAGGTGCGCATACATGCGCGAAGAGAGATGAGCATATCTGTATGACTGGCTGTTAAAACAATGCAAGTAGCATCTATGGGGGTGCTCATACCCCCCATATTTTTGCTTGTCTGGACGAATTATATGAAAATCAATGGATATTTTATTTCTGTAATTATAGCCATTTCCGCTTTCATGGTAATGAGTGCGGGTTATGCACGCTCAGACACGCTGGATATATCAATTGCGGCAAAATATCAGGCATTCTATAAAGTCGAGAATTCACCTCTTAACGGACGCGAAAACGACAGGCCAAAGCTGACGTCCGCTGCGTACGAGCGAATTATGTCGCCATTACAGAAGAACGAATATTTGAATGCATACACGCCTGAAGAGTTGGATCTGCTTTTTCGAGCAGCTTATGGTGCTGTATTTTACACGCTCGATAGCAAATACGTTGCGGACATGCGGATTGACCTTGCGGAGCTCCATAAGCGTGGGGTGGCACTGGACCGCCATTACGAATACTTATACAGGTCACTTATTATGGTTCGTAATTTTGATGCGGCTAATTCAGTGGCAGATGAATACCATTTTTCACGCGAAGATTTGCCGCATTTTGATCTGGCGGGATATTACGGAGATGGTCCTTCCGAATTGACATTGAGTCCTGACGGAAAAGAAATGATGCGAAGAAAAATAGTCCTTCCCCCTGGACCGCAAATCATCGTTATCGGTCACCCTTTGTGTCATTTCTCGCAGAATGCATCAAAATTCATCGAAGATGATATCCAACTACGCGACGCATTTCTGAAGCACTCCAAATGGTTGATGCCGCAAGACGGACTGCTCAACCCTGATGTTGTCGGTAAATGGAATACGGAACATCCGGTATCGACGATGACCTACATTTTCCGCCAGAGTGAATGGCCTATCATTGATGCATGGTCGACACCAAATTTCTACTTTTTCTACGATGGCCAACTCGTAGGCCGGTTGACAGGGTGGCCGCCCTCGGGAGGGGTGGGCGAACTTACCGTTGAGCTACGTAAAATCGGTCTCATCCACTGATCTTGCTCCCGTATTGGGGAAAGGAACGAGGTTGAGTTTCAAGTAACCGAGCTGATCCAGTTACACTGCAATCGCATTGATGGTGAGGTCACGTCGCGCCAGATCCTGCTCCAGCGTCACCGAAGCGTCGGCCTGGAACACGAAGCCGTGGTAGCCACGTCCGGTCTTGCGCTCGGTGCGCGCCAGCGCATGTTCCTCGCCCGTCTTCGGATGCAGGAACACCGGGAAATCCTTGCCGACTGGCTTGTAGCCGAGTGCGAGCAAGTCTTCGGGCAGCGCGCCGACGACCAGATAGGTGTGCATACCGGATTCTGCCATGCGGTCGCTCACCGGCGTGCATCACATCGTCGCTTTGGTATCCGTTCAGCCCCGTGGCCATGATCGCGTGATCGCGCTGATATTCTGGCGCGCACTCTCCACGTGGAATCCGGATCATGCAGCTGCGTAAACTTTTCTGGGTGTTGTTGCTATGGCCCATGCTGGTATCCGCGCACCATGCTGACAAGGACACGCGCGGTTTGCGCGATGTCACCGTGCTGATCATCCGGCACGCGGAGAAACCCGACCAGGGCAATGGCCTCAGCCCGCGCGGCGAGCAGCGTGCGCAGGCTTATGCCAGCTATTTCGATCCGTTCCAGCTCGATGGCAGCGCACTGATGCCGCAACGCCTGATTGCCACCAGCGACAGCAAGGCGAGCATGCGCCCGCGGCTCACCTTGACGCCGCTGGCCGCCCGCCTGCAGCTGCCGATCGAGCAGCCATGGGCCGATGATCAAGTCGACGACCTGGCCAAGGAGTTACGCAAGAGGAACGAGGCGCCGGTGGTGCTGATCGCCTGGCATCACGGCCATATCGTGAAATTGATCGAGGCCCTGGGTGGTGATGCCAAGCAGCTACTGGGACGCAAGACATGGCCGGGCGATGTCTACAACTGGGTGGTGGTGCTGCATTTCGATGATCGGGGCCGGTTGAACGAATCCGCCAGCCGGCTGGTGCAGGAGCATCTGCTGTTGGGTGATTGAGCGGGATGGTAGCGATTTCAATTGCCACGGTCTCGATGCATGGTGGATGTGGCAAAGCAAGATTTGACCTTGGAGTTCTTGCGAGATGCGTGTGAACGCTGGACCAGGAATAGTCCTGCCGTTTAATCACCCCGCCCCTTAAATTAAAAGCTCTACGGTGAAGTGCGCGATGTGGAGGTGGCGTTGGCCGGTGTGCTGACCGGCACGGACGCCGGGCAGTCGATCGCTCTGCGTGCCATGCCGGCGTCCGGCAGTTGATACGGCTGACCGATCGCCGTAAGCCGCGAACTCATCGGCACCGCGTTGCCATGCAGGCGCCAGTCGTACATCACGCTGAAGTCCATCACGCGCGCCACGTATTCGCGGGTTTCCTTGAACGGGATGGTGGCGATGAACAGGTCAGGCGGCAGCTGGCTGCGTGCGGCCACCCATTGATCCGCGCGATTGGGGCCGGCGTTGTAGGCGGCGCTGGCGAGCCAGGGGGCGCCGTTGTAGCGCGCCGCCACCTGTGCCAGGTAGCGCGTGCCGAGTTCGATGTTGATGGCCGGGTCGTACAGCGTCTCGCCGCCGCCCCAGTCGAGGCCGTTGCGCTTGGCGACCAGTTCGGCGGTGGCCGGCACCAGCTGCATCAGCCCGCGCGCGTCGGCGCCGGAGCGGGCGTCGCTCACCCAGGCGCTTTCCGCGCGCAGGATGCCGTAGGCCCATGCGGGGTCGATGCCGGCCTGTTCGGCCTGCTTTACCAGGCCGTCCTGGCTGGCGAGCGGGAAGCGCAGCGTGTAGTAGTGCATCGCCTCGTCGTGGTTGAGGGTGAATGCCGCGCGGTCGTACCAGCCGCGGGCGTCCGCCAGCTTGACCGCCAGCACTTGCGTGCGTTCGTCGGCGCCATCCAGCGCGCGCGCCCATTCGCGCCGCGCCAGCTTCGGCAGATCCACCGCGAACAGCTCGAACGCGCGCTGCATGCTGGGTTGCGCAAGCAGCGCCTGCTCCTGCTGCGAGTCGTCGATCGGCGCACGCGGGCAGATCGCGTAGGGCTGGCCGAGCTGGTCGGCGGCGAGGAAGCCGAAGAACGTGGTCTCCCTGGCGAGGCTGGCGTACAGCGCCTGCGCTTGGCCGGTCTGGTTGGTGGCGGCCAGCGCGCGCGCGCGGAAGTAGCGCCACTCGCCATCCTGCTGCTGGCTGGTCGGCATCGCGTCGATCGCGGCCAGCACCGCTGGCCACTCCTGCTGCGCCAGCGCTACCCGTACCCGCCATTCGCGGCTTGCATCGGTTTGTGCGGCGGCGGACAGGGCGATCAGTCGGGCCAGTGCACCGTCGTCGTAATCGGTGGCATGGAACAGTGCCAGCGCGTGCAGGATCTGGTTGCGTTGCGGCTCGCTGAAGCTGAAGCGGGCCTGCAGCTGCTGCCATGCGCTATCGGCGCTGGCAGACTGACGCCGCGCCAGCCGGCTCAACGCCAGCGTCACGGCTTGCGTGTAGCGCGGGGTGTCGGGCCAGTTGGCGGCGGCCACCGCGGCGCTTGCCGGGTCGCGCAAGGCCAGCGCCAGTTGCTGCGCGCTGGTGCGATCGTCTGCCGGCAGCCAGTCGGCCAGACTGGCGATCGTGCCGGCCTGACCGGCATCGGCGGCGCGGTCGATCCGCGTCCATAGCCGGGCGCTGGTCAGCAGGCCCTGATCGTGTGCGATGTTCAGCACCGGGTCGCAGGCACTCGGCAGATTCGGTTTCGCCCACAGCGCTGCCAGGTCCTGCTCGAAATCCAGCGTGCCGGCGCTGGCCAGCCGCGCCTGCAGCGCATCGCAGCTCAACGCGTCGTTGCTGCCGGGCTGGTACAGCGCGAGGAATCCGTCCCAGTCCTGGCGACGAGCCAGCTCCAGCAGGAAGTCGCGGCGCAGGTCGGCGGCGGGAATCCAGTCCGGGTATTGCTTCAGATACGACTCGACGGTGGTGCGGTCGGTCTGCTGGATGTCGTGCTCAAGCGCGGCAGCCTGCAGGTAGGGATACAGCGGATAGTCATGCAGGCCGGCAGCCAGGTTGCGCCAGCCATCGCCACCCTGCTGTGCGGCGGCGTAGGCCTGCTTGAACGCGGCACGCTGGGCAGTGGCATTGGACCCGACAGCTTGCGCCGAGGTGACGGCCAGCAGGCAGCCGGCTGCCAACAGCAAACAGGTCAGCGAGGTACGCCGCGAGGGCAAACAAGAAAACATGGGAACTCCTGCGGTCGATCCAGTGGCAGTGTAGTTCATGCCCCCTGGACGGCCAGATGAACATGGATCGTCGGCGCATTCTGGCGTGCCTGTTAAGCTGGCGCGCTTCGTCACCAGCATCGCGGAATCGGCATGCCGTCAGCAGCTTCGCCCGTCCATTACCGGCAGGTATCCGCCTGGCTGGCGCTGATCGTGCTGGCGTTGGCCGGTGCATCCTGGTGGTGGGCGATCGGTCGCCCGGTGGCACTGCCGGATGCGCCATCCGCACGCATTGCCTGCGTGTCGTACGCACCGTTCCGCAACGAAGGAGAGACCCCGCTCGATCCGAACGCCTTCATCAGTCCCGAGCGCATTGATGCCGACCTGCGCGCACTCTCGCAACGCTTTGACTGTGTGCGCACGTATTCGCAGGGCCAGGGTTTGAGCGCAGTGCCGGAGATTGCCAACCGCTACGGCATGAAAGTGCTGCTCGGCATCTGGCTGGGCTTCGACCGCAAGACGAACGAGCAGCAGATTGCCCTGGGCATCGCCACTGCGCGCAGGTATCCGCAGGTGTTGCGTGGCGTGATCGTCGGCAACGAGGTACTGCTGCGTGGCGAGCAGTCATCGGCACAGCTGGCCGGTTACCTGCATGAGGTGCGTGCTGCAGTCAGCGTGCCAGTGACGTATGCGGATGTATGGGAGTTCTGGCTGCGCCATCCGGAGCTGGCCGGCTCGGTCGATTACCTCACGATCCACATCCTGCCGTATTGGGAAGATCAGCCGGTGTCGCCGGAGCGCGCCGTGCAGCATGTGGAGACGGTGTACGCGAAAGTGCAGGCGGCGTTTCCCGGACGTCGCGTGATGATCGGTGAAACCGGCTGGCCGAGCGCTGGACGGCCGCGTCAGGCAGCCAGTGCCAGCGTGGTCAACGAGGCGCGTTACCTGCGCGAATTCCTGCGTTACGCCGCCACGGTACAGATGTCGTACAACGTGATCGAGGCATTCGACCAGCCGTGGAAGCGCGCGCAGGAAGGCACTGCCGGTGGTTACTGGGGCATCTTCGATGCGCAGGCGCGGCCGAAGTTCGCCATGGAAGGGCCGGTGACCGAGGAGCCGCACTGGTGGATCGGCTGGCTGGCCGGAGTGGCGGGCGCGTGGTTGTTCGCGCTGGTCGGCGCCTGGCGTCGTCGCTGGCGTGGTTGGCGCGGCTGGCTGGTTCTGAAACTGGCCGGCTTCGCCAGCGGCTGTGCGCTGGCCTGGCAGATCCGGCAGATGCTGTTCGCCTGCCGTGATCCATGGGAGTGGACGGTGTCGTTGCTTGCCTGTGCGCTGGCCCTGCTCGGCGCGCTGTGGCTGGTGCGCTGGATCACGGCGCAGATGGCCGGTGGTGCGTCGTCCCCGTTGCCACGCTGGTTGCGCTTCGGCTGGTTGTTCGTGCTGGCGTTCTATGGGTTGCTGCTGGTGTTCGATGGCCGCTATCGCGATTTTCCACTGGGCCTGTTCATGCTGCCGTGCATGGGTCACGCACTGGTGGGCTGGCTGTCCGATCGATGTGCGGCGGCGATGCCGTTGCTGGAAGAGCGTTTCCTCGCCATGGCGGTGTCCCTGCTGGCGCTGATCGTGCTGGAGCAGGAGGCCTGGCTGACGCCAGTGGCATGGCTATGGCTGGGGCTGAATCTCTTGATCGCGTTGCCGGTGCTGGCTGAGTGGTGGCGTGGACGGCTGAACCTGCAGGCGAAGCAGGCGTAGGCAACCGATCAGCAGGGCCAGTGCACCGGGTTCAAAGCAGTACAGCTCCAACGCAAATAGCCCCAGTGCGGCGGCCAGCCACGCAGTCCATGGATTTTTCCACAGCAGTGCGATCATCGCTGCGACCAGAGCGGCGGCACCGTAGACACTGACTCCGTAGGCGTGGTGCTGGAAGCCCAGCACCAGCCATTGCCGCCATTCGCACCACGATGGGCTGTGCTCGCCACTGCACAACTGGCCGATGGCGCTGGACTCGATCAGGTCGTAGCGCAGCCAGGAGGCACCCAGTGCCACGCCCAGCAGCAACAGCCATGCGGCTGCAGATAGCCACACGCGTGCTTTCACTGATGACGCCTCCGCGCAGATGCCTTGCCACCGACATGCGCGGGCAGGCGGATATCCGCCGCCAGTGGCAGATGATCGGAAAATGCCTGTGGCAGCGCCCATCGCCTTTCCAGCCGTATCGCTGCCGAGGTGAGGATATGGTCCAGTGCGCGCCGCGGCTTCCAGCTGGGAAAGGTGAGCGTCGATTCGGCTGGCGGCTGTAGGCTGCATTTGTTGAACAAGTGGCGCATCTCCGCACTGTCGGGTTCGGTGTTCAGGTCACCCATCAGCACCGCGTGGGGGAAATCCTGCAGCAGCTCGGCGATGAAACCGAGCTGGCGCAAGCGTGCCGGTGCGCTCAGCGACAGGTGCGCGATCATCACCGCCAGCGCGCCTTCGCCTTCGCCGAACTGGGCCAGCAGCGCGCCGCGGCCGGGAATGCGGCTGGGCAACGGGTAATCCAGCACCGAATGCGGCTCCAGTCGGCTGATCAGCCCGTTCGCCGTATGCGACAGCCGCGCCATCGCGCGATTCGGTTGATGGCACCAGTACGGCATCCCGGCGGTTTCGGCGAGATAGCGGGTCTGGTTGAGGAAACCCGAACGCAGGCTGCCGGCATCGGCTTCCTGCAGGCCGATCACGTCGAACTGCGGCAGCATCTCGGCGAGCCGGTCGAGGTTGTCCATCTTGCTGCGCCCCGGCAGCACCGCATTGATACTGCGGGTGACGTACTCGCTGTAACGCTGCACGCTGGCGCCGGCCAGGATGTTGCAGCTCAGCAGGCGCAGACGGCGCTCGGCAGGGGCAGCTTGGAGGGAAGCGGCGCGGGTCATTGCACACACTGCACGGGGAAGGGATGCCGACGGTCGCGCAGACGAGCCGCCGACCGGACAGCATGATCCACCTGAAGTGAACCACGCACCAGCCGCGTTTCGGCGCGCCTGCAGCCGACCGGACTACTTGCCGCTCAGTTCGCGCTTGGCCAGCCACAGCGCCACAGCGGCCAGCTGTTCCTGGGACTGGACATTGGTCACCTTGTATTTGCCATCGATCACGATGCTCGGGGTGCCGTCCACCTGCCATTTCTGGATCAGGGTCAGGTCGTTATTGAGTTTGGCGGTCGCTTCCGGTGAGGTGGCGATGCGCAGGAACTTGGCGCGATTGACGCCTTGCCCGGCATAGAAATCGGCCAGCTCATCCATCGAATTGATCGGGTAATGCTCGTCGAACTTGGCCGTGAACAGCTGCCGGTGCGTACGGTCGACCACGCCGAGCTGGTTGGCCGCGTAATAGGCGCGCGCAAACGGCAGCCACTGCTCGCTGAAGGGCGCCGGCACCAGCTTGAATTCCACGCCGGCCGGCAGCTCCTTGCGAAGTTTCTCGGCGATCGGCGCGAAGTGCGCGCAGTGGATGCAGCCATAGGAAAACACCTCGACTACTTCCACCTTGCCCGTATCGCTGTAGCGCTGGTGCGGACCAGGCAGCGTCACGTATTCATTGCCTTCTGTATACGGCACCGGTGTGCCGGACTGGGCGGCGCAGGCGCTGGCCAGCAACAGGCCGCCAAACAGGGCAAGCATATAGGGACGGGCAAATCGCTTGAACATGTGACGATCTCTTCGCAAGGTGGCGGTTCGGGTGCCGGCTGACCAGATTAACCGAACCGTTTGTGACCTACTTGCTCGTGGCCTACTTGCCAGCCGCTTCCTTGGCCACCAGCCACTGGGTCAGTTCGACCGACTGCGCGTAGCCGCCAGCGGTAGCTGCCGTGAAACGATACTTGCCGTTGACCACCATGGTCGGCGTGCTGTCCACGCCATAAGCCTTCATCAGGTCGTCGGCACGCTTCATCTTGGTGTTGACCGTGAACGAGTTGGCAATCCCGGTGAATTCCTGCGGATTGACGCCGTACTTGGCATAGAACTTCGCCACATCATCGATGGTCGGCCACGCTTCCTTCGGCTTCAGCTTGCCGGTCTTGAGCTCGTAGCTGGCCAGTTCACCGCTCTTCCACACCGCGTCGTACATCGCATCGTGGGTCTTGTCGACCACGCCCAGCGCCAGGGCGGCATAGAACGCGCGCTGGAACAGCGGCCAGTTCTCGTCCGGGCGGAACGAAGCCGGCAGGTAATTCATCACGGCATCCGCCGGCAGGCCCTTGGCGATCTGATCCACCGTGTCATGGAACGCATTGCATGCCGGGCAGGCATAGGAGAACACCTCGGTGACCTCGATCTTGCCGGGGTGGCTGGTCGGTTGCGCCGGATCGATCACGAAGTAGTTCTTGCCTGCGACCCACTTGCCATTGTCGACAAACGGCATCGCCGGTGCGGCGGCGGGTGCCGCGGCCGTCGAGTTGCTGCTGGCCGGTGCGCTGCTGGTCGCTGCTGCCGGCGCGGCGGTGGCGGCTGGTGCCGGACTGCTGGTGGCTGTTGCGGCGGTGGTTGCGCTGCTGGCCGCGGTCGGCGCGGTCGGCTGGGCGGTGTTGCTACCGTTGTCATGGCTGCAGGCGGCTAGCGCGAGCAGGGCGGCACACAGAATCAGCAGACGCTTCAACATGGTTTACCTCGAGGGTGAAACTTGAATCGGGGATGGGCTGAAACCGACCGCGCCGACCTTTCGGTCGGCGCGGGGATCAATCGGAGTGGATCAGGGTGTAGAGGCCGCAGGCTGGTTGTCGGCGCTGTGCAGGCCCTCGATATAGCTGGCCAGCGCGGCGATGTCGTCGGCGTCGAGTTTCTGCGCGATCGACGGCATGATCTGCGAGTGCGGATCGTCACCCCAGCTGGTGCCGTCATGCCAGGCCTTCAACGTAGCCTGGATGTATTGCGCGTGCTGGCTGGTCAGTTCCGGATACATCGCGCCCGGGTTGCCGTGACCGTCGATGCTGTGGCAGGCCATGCAGGCGGGGATGTCGCGCTTGGTATCGCCCTGACGGAACAGCGTCTCGCCTTTTTCCACCAGAGCCTGGTCGGCCACGCCGGGCAGCGGGGTCTTGCTGGCGAAATAGGCGCCGATGTCATGCATGTCCTGCTCGGACAGTGGTGTGGCCATGCCCAGCATGATCGGGTTCTGTCGCTTGCCGGCCTTGAAGTCGGTCAGCTGGCGGACGATGTACTGCTCGCTCTGGCCGGCCAGCTTCGGGTACTGCGCATCGCTGGAGTTGCCATCGAGACCGTGACAGGCGCCGCAGACGGCAGCCTTGGCCTGGCCGGCGGTGGCGTCACCCGGCTTGACGGCGGCTTCGGCGGTCGGCGCGGCCGCTGCGCTGCCCGCGCTCGCCGGTGCTGCGGCGGTGCCGGCAGCAGCTGGCGTGGCGGTTTTCGGCTGCGCACCCTGTGCCATCAGCGCACTGGCGGACAGCGCGAACACGAGGGCTACGGCAGACCCGAGAACAGCGGGTCGAAAACCAGCGGAGCGAAAACTCATACACTTGACTCCCGAAAGACTTGCAAACACTGCCGTCGATTGCAGCCATCAGGCCTGCAGCAGGCAGAAACCGCAGAATTATCCCTGTGCCACCGTACCTTGGTCAAACCATTCCCATGTCGAATCCCCTGCAAGGCGCGCAGTTTGTGCTCGCCGCCCATCGCATCAACCAGTTGCCCGCCGATCAAGGCGCCGAAGTGGCGTTCGCCGGCCGCTCCAATGCCGGCAAGTCCAGCGCACTGAACGCGCTGACTGGCCACAAGGGTCTGGCGCGCACCTCCAAGACGCCCGGTCGCACCCAGCAGATGGTCGCTTTCAGCCTGCCGTCGTACAAGGATGTACCAATGTCGCGGGCGCAGGATGCGCAGGAGCGACCGTCACCGGCCCAGATCGATGGCCAGCCGCCGCTGGATGTGCGCCTGATCGATTTACCGGGTTACGGCTACGCCAAGGTGCCGCTGGAGATGCGCGAGCACTGGAAGCTGGAGATCGATGCCTATCTGCATCAGCGCCGGAGCCTGCGCGGGCTGGTATTGATCGTTGATATCCGCCATCCGCTGAAGGAGTTCGACCGGCTGATGCTGGAGTTCTGCTTCGCCACCCAGCTGCCGTGCCACCTGTTGCTGACCAAGGCCGACAAGCTGTCGCGCGGCCAAGCCACGCAAGCGCTGGCGACACTGCGCAAGCAGTTTGCGGCCGAAGGGTTGCATGCCACTGCGCAGATCTTTTCCTCGTCCGCCGGCACCGGCGTGGAAGAGGCGCGCCAGGCGGTGATGACTTTGCTGCGGCAGCCGCGCGAAGGTTCACACCAAGGGCGCGAGCGCTGATGTTGCTGGTGGGATCGACTTGACGTTGCTCCCACTCAGGCCGATCAACCGTGCACGGCTTCCATGAACACGGCACACAGCGCCTGCATGCCCGCGCGGTCGTCTTCGTCGAAGCGGTCGATCACCGGGCTGTCCACATCCCATACGCCGAGCAGGGTGCCGTCGGCCTTGACCAGGGGCACCACGATTTCCGATTGAGAGGCGGCGTCGCAGGCGATGTGGCCGGCGAAGGCGTTGACGTCGCGCACCAGCTGGGTCTCGCGTTTCTGCGCGGCGGTGCCGCAGACGCCACGACCAAGCGCGATGCGGATGCAGGCAGGCTTGCCCTGGAACGGACCAACTACCAGCTCGTTGCCGTCATAGAGGTAGAAGCCGGCCCAGTTCAGCTCAGGCAGGCTGTGGTAGACCAGTGCGCTGAAATTTGCCGCGTTGGCGATCAGATCGCGTTCGCCGGCCAGCAGACCGCGGGCCTGTTGCACCAGGTCCGCGTAATGTTCGCGCTTGCTGGCGTGAACAGGTGATTTCAGTTCGAACATGCATGTTGTCCAGAGCCAAAGTATCTATTATGCGCCGGGCGATCCGGGCAGGCTTGCAAGTGGCGATGGTCGAACGGATCGCCATGAACTTCATCGAACATGGGATTGGACTTGTCCGAGATCAACCGCAGCGTCTTCATCGCCGGCACCGATACCGGTATCGGCAAGACCCATGCGGCGTGCACGCTCTTGCATGCGTTGCGTGCAGCCGGATATACCGCCTGCGGCATGAAGCCGGTGGCCAGCGGCTGCATGGAGACGCCGGAAGGCCTGCGCAACGACGATGCGCTGGCGCTGCAGGTCGCCAGCAGTGCTGTGCAGCCGTATTCGTTGATCAACCCGGTCGCATTGCGCGATCCGCTGTCGCCACATCTGGCAGCGGCCCACGATGGCATCGAGATTTCGCTGGCGCCGCTGCATCGCGCCTTCGAGCAGCTCGTTGGCAGCCATCAACGCGTGGTGGTCGAAGGCGTCGGCGGCTGGCTGGTGCCGCTGGCGCCGGGGCTGTTTGCGGCGGATATTGCGAAGCAATGGCGGCTGCCGGTGATCCTGGTGGTCGGTCTGCGGCTGGGTTGCCTCAACCATGCGCTGCTCAGTGCGCGGGCGATCGATGCGGACGGTTGTCGTCTGCTCGGCTGGATCGCCAACTGTATTGATCCGGACATGGGCGCGCTGGAAGAGAATCTGATGACCCTGCGCGAACTGCTGCCGGCACCGTGTCTCGGCGTGCTTCCGCATGGGGTGGCACCAGTGGTGGCGGCCGCGTACCTGCATGCCGCCGTGGCGGCCTTGGACTGAGCTTCACATCTGCTGTGCTTGGATGGCGTGGATTTCCCTCGACGGAGGCAACATGGCTCGTAACCACTACTTCCTTTCGATCGCCGATCTGGCGCATGCGCGTGGCGCCGATCCGCGCTTTGCCTATGACGGCGCCGGTCCGAACGACTTTGCTGTCGCGTTGCAGCAAGCATTGCGTGGCGACGACCTTTTCAAGCGCTGGCGTGCGGCACAACCGGATCCCGATGCGGTGGATACCGCGCTGGGCACCACCGACCCCGCGGCGCAGGTGAGCGCCAGGGTCGCCGACCTGCATACCGAGGTCGATCTGGTGACCGAGCTGCCCATGAGCGTGGTGCGGCAGCGGCTGTATCTGCTGATCGGCGCGGCGTGGCAGCTGCGCGACATGCGGGCTGCCTGAGCCAGCGGCATTGCCGGCATGACTTGTGGGCTTGGAGAAACTGCCTCGGAATGGGTACAGTCGGAAGTTCCGACTTACTGTGTCCGATCACGGACGCGCCACTTGGGGAAGCCAGATGCTCCGTCTCCGCTTGATTGTGATTGCTACCACGATGGCGCTCGCCGCCTGTTCGCAACAGCCGAATGATGCCGCCACATCACCCGCAAAAGCTGCCACGGCGGCTCCCGCCAGCAGCGCCGCACCGGTCGCCACTGCCATGACCAGCAACCCGTTCTTCGACGCCAGCACGCTGCCGTACCAGGCGCCGCCGTTCGACAAGATCCACGATGCGGATTACCAGCCGGCGATCGAGGAAGGCATGAAACAGCATTTGGCCGAGATCGAGACGATCGCGGACAACCCGGATGCGCCGACGTTCGAAAACACCTATGTGGCGATGGAGAAGTCCGGCGTCATGCTGACCCGCGTGCTGCAAGTGTTCGTTGCCGTCACCGGTGCCAACACCGACGATGCGTTGCAGAAGGTGCAGGAAGACGAAGCGCCCAAGCTGGCTGCCCATCAGGATGCGATCTACCTCAACGACAAGCTGTTCCAGCGTGTCGAGGCGGTCTACAACCAGCGCGACACGCTCAAGCTCGATCCGGAGTCGGCACGCCTGGTCGAAGTCGTCTACAAGGATTTCGTGCATGCCGGCGCCAAGCTGTCCGAGACCGACAAGGCCAAGCTGAAGGATCTCAACAAGGAAGAATCGACGCTCAGCACGGAATTCACCAACAAGCTGCTGGCAGCCACCAAGGATGCCGCCGTGGTGGTCGATGACAAGGCCAGGCTGGCCGGCCTGTCCGATGCCGAGATCGCTGCCGCCGAGCAGGCTGCCAAGGATCGCAAGCTTGACGGCAAGTACGTGCTGACGCTGCAGAACACCACGCAGCAGCCCGAGCTGCAGGATCTGAGCGATCGCGATACCCGCAAGGCGCTGTTCCAGGCGTCGTGGAACCGTGCCGAGAAGGGCGACGCCAACGACACCCGCAAGATTATCGAACGTCTCGCGCAGATCCGTGCGGCACAGGCCAAGCTGGTCGGCTTCCCGAACTACGCAGCGTGGAAGCTGGACGACCAGATGGCGAAGACCCCGGAAACGGCGATGTCCTTCATGGACAAGCTGGCACCGGCTGCAGTGACCCGCGCGAACAAGGAAGCCGCCGACATCCAGGCGCAGATCGACAAGGACCAGGCCGCACTCAAGCAGCCCAGCTTCAAGCTGGAGCCGTGGGACTGGAACTACTACGCCGAGCAGGTACGCAAGGCCAAGTACGATCTGGACGAGGGTCAGATCAAGCCGTATTTCGAACTCGACAATGTATTGCAGAACGGCGTGTTCTATGCCGCCAACCAGCTGTACGGGCTGACCTTCAAGGAGCGCAAGGACATCCCGGTGTACCAGCCGGACGTGCGCGTGTTCGAGGTGTTCGACAAGGACGGCAAGTCGATTGCGCTGTTCTACTGCGACTACTTCAAGCGCGACAACAAGAACGGCGGCGCCTGGATGGACAACTTCGTCGGCCAGTCCAAGCTGCTGGGCACCAAGCCGGTGATCTACAACGTGGCCAACTTCAGCAAGCCGGCCGCCGGCCAGCCTGCGCTGCTGTCGCTTGACGACGTGGTCACCATGTTCCACGAGTTCGGCCATGGCCTGCACGGCATCTTTGCCGACGAGCAGTATCCGACCCTGTCCGGCACCGCCACGGCACGCGACTTCGTCGAGTTCCCGTCGCAGTTCAACGAGCACTGGGCGACCGATCCGAAGGTGTTCGCCAATTACGCGAAGAACTACAAGACCGGCGAGCCGATGCCGCAGGCCCTGGTCGACAAGATGAAGAAGGCCGGCAAGTTCAACTCGGGCTACGGCATGACCGAGCTGACTGCCGCAGCCCTGCTCGACATGAACTGGCACATGCTCGGTGCCGATGCTCCGCTGCAGGATGCCGATCAGTTCGAGACGGCTGCGCTGAAGAAGGACAACATCGATCTCAGTTATGTACCGCCGCGCTACCGTTCCAGCTACTTCCAGCACATCTGGAGCAACGGCTATGCCGCCGGCTACTACGCCTATCTGTGGACACAGATGCTGGCCGACGATGCCTTCATCGGCTTCAAGGACCATGGTGGCCTGACCCGCGAGAACGGTGACCGTTTCCGCGCCATGATCCTGTCGCGCGGCAACACCGTGGAACTGGCGAAGCTGTACAAGGACTGGCGTGGCCAGGATCCGAGCATCGAGCCGATGCTGATCAACCGCGGCCTGAAGGACGCGCCGAACAAGTAGGCCGTCATGGTGGCATGAAACACGAAACGGGCCGGCATCATGCCGGCCCGTTTTTCATGGGCGACCGTCAAGGCACGGCTGGGCCGGTCGGAGGCTGCATCCCTGGATGGCGTGCCAGGAAGTCGGACACAAGCCGCGCGATTTCATCGGGTATCTGCAGCGTGGCGAAGTGGCCCGCATCGAGAACATGTATCTCCGCCTGCGGCGCATCGCGCAGGTAGGCGAAAGCCCCGGGTGTGGTGAAGAAGTCATCATGGCTGCCCCACAGCACCAGCACGGGAATCTTCAGTTTCCTGAGCTGGGCCTGCCATGCGGGATAGCGCGCGACGTTGTTGCCGTAGTCGAACCACAGGTCGTTGCGCGCCTCGATCACGCCCGGTCGCTGCTCGGCCGTGGTTGCCTGCAGCAGCACATCCGGACTGATGTCTTCATCGTCGCTCCAGCCGACGGCGCGCGGGTAGCCGAGTGATTTGGCGTAGCTGGCGCGGCGCGCATCGACGGCGGCATTGCGATGCAGCCAATGCTGTCGCAATTCGCCCTGCGGGTCCTGCGCGGAGGGAAAGCCGTCCAGATGGATGACGCCGTTCTGCACGATGAGCGCGGTGATCGCCTGCGGCTCGGCGCTGACCAGCCGGAAGCCGACCGGGACACCGTAGTCCTGCATGAAGAGTCCGTACTGCGTGATGCCGCGCGCCTTCAGAAAATCATGCACCGTCGCGGCCACATGATCAAACGTGTACGCATAGGTCTTGCGATCGGGCGCATCGGAATAGCCGAACGAGGGATAGTCGATCGACACGACATGCACGGGCTGCGTCGCCACCAGATCCTCCATCACCTTCACGTACTGGATCGACGACAGCGGGTTGCCGGGCAGGAACAGGATGGTCGGGGCCTTCGGGTCGCCGCCCTCGCGATAGAACAGATGGATGCCGTCCACGTTTTGCCAGCCGTGCGTGAGCGTTGCGGCGCTGGCGGGCAACGCCGTCGCACCGAGGCCGGATAGAAAGAGCAGAAACAGCAGGCGACGCATGGCGCTCATGAGGGTTTCCGGGTATTCCGTCGAATGTGCACGCTAGTATTGGATGCGCGCCATGTGCCGTGAAGTGATGATTCCTCACCATGCGATGAATGCGATTCAACGATGAAATATCTGCTGCCGCCGATGCATACCCTGCGCACGTTCGAGGCGTTGGGCCGGCTTCGCCACTTCACGCGCACGGCCGAGGAATTGCATCTCACGGCGAGTGCGGTCAGTCATCAGGTCAGGGCGCTCGAGTCGTTCCATGCCACCCGGCTTTTCGTGCGCAATCGGCACGACGTGGCGCTGACGCCGGCAGGCGAGCGCCTGATGGTGGCGGTCCGTCATGCCTTGCAGCAACTCTCGGTGGCCAGCGAATCCATCCGCGTGCAGGATGCGACCCGCCTGTCGGTAACGGCGCCTCCCTCGCTGGTCAGCCGCTGGTTGATGCCGCGGCTTGGTGTGTTCCTGCAGCAACACCCGACGGTTGATTTCAGGCTGCGCGCCACCTCGGCGGTGGTCGATCTGGCTGCAGAAGAAATCGATCTGGGCATTCGCTTCGGCGGCGGTCGATGGCCGGGTATGCGCAGTGAAAAACTGTTTGACGAAGAAATCTTCCCGGTGGCGTCACCGGCCTATCTGGCGCGCATGAAAGTGCGTCGCTGGGCGGATCTGCGCCGCTGTCTGCTGCTGCGCGACGACTTCCACCCGTGGGAAGACTGGTTAAAGGAGATCGGTGCCACGACGGCGGGTCATGCATTCGGTTCGGTCTTCAACGATTCGGCGCTTTCGCTGCAGGCGGCTGAGGCAGGGCACGGAGTGGTCCTGGCACGCAGCCTGCTGGCGGCCGACGCCATCAAGGCCGGCACGCTGGTGCGGGTCGGCAAAATGGCGGTGCACTCGCGCGGCAGCTATTACCTGGTGACGCCCTCTGGGCGGCCGGATGTTGCAGCGGTCGAGATGTTCCGTGAATGGTTGCGCGAAACGGCCGGCCACTGATCATGGTCAGCAGCTTCGGCGACCGCTGGACGTGCCGAAGAAGCCGGTATTGCCTCGCGAGTCCCCGCAGGCATCCAGCGTGATCTGCGCGACCCGCACAGACACGGGTCGCGTGGAATAATCGAGCCTCCCCGACCGGAGCGGCGCACGCGTGGACAGCCATCATTTTCTGCAGACCGCGGTGGTGTTCCTGCTCGCCACGGTGATCGCCGTGCCGCTGACCAAGCGCTTTCGGCTGGGCTCGGTGTTGGGCTATCTGCTGGCCGGCGTGGTGATCGGGCCGCAGTTGCTGGGTCTGGTCAGTGATACCGAAGGGGTCGCGACGATCTCCGAATTCGGCGTGGTGCTGATGTTGTTCGTGATCGGCCTGGAGCTGTCGCCGCAGCGATTGTGGGTGATGCGTCGTTCGGTGTTCGGCACCGGCTTGTTGCAGGTGCTGAGCTGCAGTCTGGCGATTGGCGCGGCGGCCTATTTCCTGTTCGGACTGTCCGGCAGCGCGGCGGCCATCATCGGCGGCAGCCTGGCGCTGTCGTCCACCGCGTTTGGCCTGCAGATACTCGGCGAGCGCAAGGAGGCTGGTTCGGCCTATGGGCGCCAGGCCTTCGCGATCCTGCTGTTCCAGGATCTGGCGGCGATCCCGCTGATCGCGGCGGTGCCGTTGCTGGCGAGTTCGTCGTCGGCGCACGGCATCGACCTGTTGGCGATGTTGCGCACGATCGTGGTGATCGCGCTGGTGATGGTCGGTGGTCGCTATCTGCTGCGCCAGGTGTTCCGTTTCGTGGCGCGTGCCGACTCGGTGGAGGTGTCCACCGCGACGGCCCTGCTGGTGGTGATGGGGACTGCGCTGCTGATGGAGCTGGCGCATGTCTCGACCACCCTGGGAGCGTTTCTTGCCGGCGTGCTGCTGGCCGATTCGGAATACCGGCACGAACTCGAATCGCATATCGAGCCGTTCAAGGGCCTGCTGCTGGGGCTGTTCTTCATCAGTGTCGGCATGTCGATGGATTTGTCCCTGCTGCTGAATCAGCCACTGCTGGTGCTGCAGTTGGTGGTTGGGCTGATGCTGCTGAAAGGTGTGTTGCTGTGGCCGCTGGGACGACTGCTTGGCGAGCTTGATCGCACCGATGCGCTGCGACTGGCGGTACTGCTGGCCTGCGGCGGCGAGTTCGCCTTCGTGGTGTTGAAGCTGGCCACCGGACAGCAGTTGCTCAGTCCGCGAGAAGGCAGCCTGCTAGTACTCGCGATCACCCTCTCGATGGCGCTGACGCCGTTGCTGGTGGCATGGGTGGCTAAGCTGCTGGGTGGCAAGTCGAGAAAGCCGACGCGTCCGTACGACACGATCGACACTCACACGCCGCGAGTGATCATTGCCGGTTACGGCCGCATGGGACAGATCGTCGCCCGTGTGCTGCGCGCGCAAGGCATCCCGTTCGTGGCACTGGATCACTCAGTGGAGCAGCTCGATCTGATCCACCGCTTCGGCAACGTCACGGACATCTTCTACGGCGACCCGGCGCGGCCGGAGTTGCTGCGTGCCGCGCAGGCGGACAAGGCCGAGGTGTTCGTGCTGGCCAGCGACGATCCCGAATCGAGCCTGCGTGTGGCGCGGGTGGTACGCAGGCAGTATCCGCACCTGAAGATCATCGCGCGCGCACGCAACCGTCAGCACGTGTGGCGGTTGATGGATCTGGGCATCGACGACCCGGTGCGCGAGACCCTGTATTCCAGCCTCAAGATGACCCGCAAGGCACTGGAAGCGCTAGGCCTGGCGCCCGAGCTGGCGGCCGATCAGGTGGAGCGTTTCCGCCGCCAGGACGCGGAGTTGATCAAGCTGCAGTACGCGGTCTACGACGACGAGGCGAAGCTGGTGCAGACCACACGCGAAGCACTTGCCGACCTGGAGAAACTGTTCGAGGCCGACGCCGAACCCGCCGCTGCAAGGATCCGCCAGCGCGATGCCGATGTGCCGCTGGCAGGTCCCGATTGACCCCCACTAGTCCGTCGACAGTGGTGAAATCGACTGGGGACCGGCGTACGCTGCGTCAACCGCATGCGAATTCCGGCGTTGCTTGGAAACATGCCTACGAATCAGCCTTCCGCGCCGACCGGTCCCGTCGTCATCCGTTTCGGCCGGCTTGGTGACACGATCCTGCTGCAGCCCTTGTTGCGCAAGTTGCACCAGCGCTATGGCCAGCCTTGCCAGCTGCTGGCCCTGGGTGACTGGTCGCCGGCACTCTATTCGGCACAGCCGGAAGTGGGCAGCTGCATTCCGCTGAACTCGCATGCCGGGCCGATCTGGATGCGTCCGCAGCGCTGGCGTGCGGCGATGGCATTGCGACGACTGCGCGGATCGCCGTTTTACATCAGCGAACCGGTCGAGCGCACGCGCACCAAGATTCGCCCGATGCTTGAGCTGGCCGGTGTGCCGGCCGAGCACTGCACGTTCATCGAAGACATTCCGCTGATCGAGCACGAGCACTGGGTGGATCTGCTGCTGCGCTTTGGCGACACCACACCGACCGCGTTCCGCAGTCTTTGCCGGCCGCTGGCGGCACCGGTTCGTGCCGCGCCGCAGCTTTATGCCAGCGCGGCCGAACGCGCCGAGCGGGATGCATGGCTGGGCGCGAAAGGTTATAGCGGCCGCCCATTGGTGCTGCTGCAGCCGGCCAACAAGCGCACCATGCGCTGGAACGGGGTGCGTGCCGCCGAGGACGACGACAAGTCCTGGCCGGCCGAGCGTTGGGCTGCACTGGCGCGCGCCATCAGTTGCCGCATGCCGCAGGCGCAGGTGCTGTTTTGTGGCTCGTCGGCCGAAGCGGGCTACCTCGACACCTTGCTGTCGGTCACGGATGCGCGATCATCCAGGATCGAAGCTGGCGTCTTGCCGCTTGGCCGCCTGAAAGCACTGCTGGAGATCGCCAGCAGCATGGTTTCGGTGGATACCGGTCCAGCCCATCTGGCTGCCGCCATGGGTTGCCCGTTGGTGGTACTGATGGGTTCGCGTGAGCCGGAGCTGTGGACACCACGCAGCGGAGCGGGCAGCGAGGTCGTGGTCCTCGGCGGCCTGCCGGCCATCCGGCGAGTCGATGAAATCGAAACCGCACAGGTGGTGAGTGCGTGGCGTGCACTGCGGCGGCGCCCGCCGTTGGCAGACGCTGCCGATACCGGGCTGTCAGCCTATTCGGCGGGTTGCGCTGGCTGACGCAAGGTCTGCCGCACACTCGGAACCACGTTGCTGCGGGCAGCCAGTTCGTGCGCGATATCGATATAGCCAAGCTGGCGCGCCACGTCGGCAGCCGTGCGGCCGAAGGCATCGGCCGCCGCACGGTCGGCGCCGCGCGACAGCAGCACGCGTGCCGGCGGCAGCAGTGCATGCATGGCGCAGGCGTGCAACGCGGTGACGCCGCGTTGGTCGGCGTGCTCGACCTTGGCGCCGGCTTCCAGCAACAACGGCACCAGCGCACCGATGTGAGTGGCATCGCATTCGCTGCCGGGGCGAAGTTGTGCGCCCAGCAGCAGCAGCAACGGAGTCTTGCCTTCGTTGTCGGCATGGTTGATGTCGGCACCGCGCTTGAGCAGGCCGTCGAACAGCCGGCGTGCACGCAGACTGTCGCTGTGCTCGAAGCCGAACTGCGCGGCGGCATGCAGCGCGCTGCGGCCATTCGCATCGACGGCGTTGACGTCGGCACCGGCATCCAGCAGGCGCTCGGCGATTTCCGGGTAACCCATTGCGGTCGCCACCATCAGCGCGGTGGCATCGTTCGGCAGCCGCTGGTCGGCGGCAATGTGGTGTTCCAGCAGCAGTTCGACCAGCGCCTCGCGCCGTGCTGCTACTGCCGCGGCCAGCGGTGTCACGCCGCTGCTTGCGCTCTGTGAGGCATCGGCCCCGGCAGTGAGCAGGCTGGCGGCGATCTCGCGGTGTCCGGCACCGCAGGCGCGCAGCAACGCCGAGGCACCCTGCTCGTCGCGCGTGTCGACCGGGAAACCCAGCTCCAGCAGACGTTGCACCGTGGTCAGCGCGCCGGCGGTCGCGGCCGCGGGAAGATCTTCCGCTCGCAGCGGGCGGTTCGGTCGTGGCCAGTCGCGCCAGTCCAGCCAGCGCTCCACCGCCGGGTGTTCCAGTGCCAGTCCCAGCGGTGTTTCGCCATTGGCGTCGGCCGCTTCAGGGTTGGCGCCATGCGCGATCAGCGTGCGCACCAGCGGGAGTGCCTGTGCGCCATGCTCGAGCGCGGCAAACAACGGGGTGCGGTTGTCACGATCGCGCGTATTCGGATCGCAGCCGCGCGCCAGCAGTGCCTGCAGCAGGTCGAGCTGGGCGTTGACTACAGCGAGATGCAACGGGGTGCGCTCGCGTGCATCCGGGCCAAACGGATCGGCGCCACGCTCAAGCAGGTTCAGCGGCAACGCAGCGCCTTGGGCTGCACCGTTCAGTCGCGACAAGGTCTGGGCCAGCAGGCCGGCGCCGGCCGGGCTGGCGCCGGCCTGCAGCAGATCGTCGAGTGCCTCGGTCGAATTCGGCAGCTGCAGCAACAAGGCATCGAACAGGCGCCGGCCTAGCGGCGGCAAGGCAGGTGTCTCGCCGGTTTCGGCGTCATCGAGCCGCGGTGCTTCCAGTCGCGCCTCGGCGTCGAGACCGCGCTCGAGCAGCCAGCGACGCGCGGCGGTAAGACCGGGCGTGGCCAGATCGAGGTAGAGCTGTGCCAGCTGTGCCTGTGGCCATTCACGCACACGCTCGGCAAAGCTCGACACGATCGCCCAGTGCCCGAAGCGCAACGCGTCGAGCAGGTGTGCCGGTGTGTCCTCGCCTTCGGCCAGCAGATCGCGACTGAGGCTGGCCGGCAAGGGCGTATCCGGATCGAGCAAGGCAACCAGATCCCAGCGCCCAGCAGCGGCGGCGTGGTCGAGTGCGCTGCGGCCATCGCTGCCGGCTGCCTTTGGCTCGGCACCCAGCGCGAGCAGGGCGCATACGGTTTCACCATGTGCATGCGGCGACTGACAGGCGAGGGTGAGCGCGTCACGGCCGTGCAGGTCGCGTGCACGTGCGTCGGGCTGTCCTTCGGCCAGCAACTGCACGATGCCGCCGGCGCCGGCACGAGCGGCCTCCATCAGTGCCGTGCTGCCGTGCTGGTCGGCCAGGTTGACGTCGGCGCCGGCGGCACACAGCGCGCGGGCGATCTGTTCGTGGCCTTCCGCGGCTGCATTCAGCAGCGCGTGTCGATGGCGTGCATCGACTGCGTTCACCGTGGCCCGATGCTTGAGCAGCAATTTGACGCCGGTGGCATCGTCATCGGCGATGCCGGCGGCGGCAACCAAGGCGGGTTCGCCATCAGCCGGCGTGGGCTTGGCGCCGTGTTCCAGCAGGAATTTCGCCAGCGGCCAGTTGGCGGCGCGGCAGGCGGTGGCCAGCGGACTGATGCCGGCCTGGTTCAGCGCGTTGATCGGTGCGGCGGCATCCAGCAGCATCGCCGCCACGCCTGCTTCGGCGCTGAGCACCGCGCCGTGCAGAGGCGTGTTGCCTTCCGCATCGGTGACCAGCGGGCTGGCGCCGTTGGCGAGCAGGGTGAGCACTGCCTCGGCGCGGCCATGCCAGCTGTCGCGGGTGGCGGCCAGCAGTGGTGTGAGGCCGCCGCTGGTGCGATTCACATCGGCACCTTTGGCGATCAGTGCGCGCAGCAGACGGGTATCCGGCAGCAGCGCGGCCAGCATCAACACCGGACGCAGGTCGCGATCCCCGGCAGCGGGTGCGGTGTCGGGATCGGCACCGGCATCGATCAGTGCCAGCGCACGTTCGATATCGCCGTCGCGGGTGGCGGCCAGCAAGGCTTCCGCTTGTTCGGGTGTACCGGCAGTGCGTTCTTCCTCGCTCAACACGGGGCGCGCAGCGCTTGCAACAGCCTTTGTCGGCAGCAGGTCGTTACGCCGACGCGGCTGGTGCCGCTCGCACAGCAGTGCGCGGAGCGTGCGATTGGCGATGACCAGGCAACCCAGCGGCAGCAGCACGAGGCCGTACAACGCCAGCGCGGCAATGCGCGGTTCGGACGGCAGCATGCCGACCAGGCCGGTCAGTGCAATCGCACCGAACGCCAGCGCCAGCAGGGCCAATGCGGCGGGCAGGAAGTGGCTGAAGAAACGCTCCTCATGCGACAGGTGACGGCCGAAAGCGATGCTGCGCAGGGTGGCGGTGAATATCCACGAACCATCGCGCTGGGTCGGATAGGCGTCGTCCCATACAAACACCAGTCCGAATGCGGGCCACAGCCGCGACAGTGCCACCAGCGCAAGCACCAGTGCCGCCGCCAGCAGCAGCGCCGCGCCCAGGCTGGGCGTCTGGCTCAGTTGCAGCATCGGCCAGGCGACCAGCACGAACACCAGCGCGGTGTAGGCCGTGAACATCACCAGATGCGCGGCGCCGCGACGCAGCACGGTGCGGCCGAAGTGCGGTTCCGGATCAAACCCGATCGCATGGCAAATCGCTGCCATGGTCAGCGCATTGGCCAGCAGCAGCGGAATCAGGGTCAGCGGATGGGTCGCCAGTCCGGCTGCAGCGACGGCGATCAACCCCGGAAGAAACCAGGCGAGAGCTTGCAGGAGGGGCGGGCGGCGGCGCGATTTGGGCTGGGTCATGCGGACAGTATAGAAATCGTTGGGCAGGCAGACGGTAACCAAGTGTTAACGCGACTGACTTAATGCGGGTGAGTCATTCGTCCCGTTCATCCCGTGGAGAGTGCGTATAGGCGAGGTGGTTGGCCGCAGCCAGCGTTTCTTTTGGCGGCAGCTGCAGGTGCCAGCCTTGCGTGCGCAGGTGCTCGAGCACCTGCGTGGTGTCCTCGATCGGCAGCTTGCGCTGTTCGTCCAGCTGCACCTCCATCACGAAACGCAATTCGCCCAGCAGCAACGCCAGCGATTCGGGCAGGCTGTCGAACGCATCGCGTTGCGCCAGCCACAGGTAGCTGTCCGGCTTGCGCTGGCTGGCATAGACAAAACACTGCATGACGGCACCTGTCTGGAATGCGTGGCTGGGGCGGTGCCCAGGGCATTCGCGAGGGTAGCAGGAGCGTGGTTCAGTCGCGCCGGTTCAACCGCGTTTCAATAGCAGGCTGAGCATGCGCTTGAAGCGTGCGCCGTACGGTGGATTGAGCAGGCCGACGCCGTTGAAGCGGGCTTGCCGGAACACCGGCTTCAGATGCGAGAACGTGTGGAAACCGGCCTCGCCGTGATAGCCGCCCATGCCGGAGGCGCCGACGCCACCGAACGGGAGGCCATGCTGGGCGATATGGAACAGCGTGTCGTTGAGGCTTACGCCACCGGCCACGGTGCGCGCCAGTACGCGGTCGATCAACGCCTGATCCTGTTCGAACAGATACAGCGCCAGCGGATGCGGATGCGCGGCGACGTAGGCGATCGCCTCGTCCAGGTTGTCGTACGGCACCAGTGGCAGCAACGGGCCGAAGATCTCTTCCTGCATCACGGTCATCGTGTCGTTGACACCGGTCAACAGCACCGGCGACAGCCGGCGCGGTTGCGTGTTGCCTGCGCCTTCGTCACCCAATGTTTCGGCCCGCGCGCCGGCGGCAACCGCGTCGTCACGCAGCGCGGCAATGCGCTGGTATTGGCGATCGGAGACGATGCTGGTGTATTGCTCGTTCTCGCCCAGCCTGGGGTACAGCCGGCCAGCGGTAGCGCGAGCTGCAGCGACGAAATCGGCCACCTGCGAACGGGGCAGCAGCACGTAGTCGGGCGCGATGCAGGTCTGCCCGGCATTGACCAGCTTGCCGAACAGGATGCGTTCCACCGCATGTTCGAAACGCGCGCCGGGCCCGATGATGGCCGGCGACTTGCCACCCAGTTCCAGCGTCACCGGAGTCAGGTTGGCGGACGCCGCGCGCATCACATGGTGACCGACCGCGGTGGAGCCGGTGAACAGCAGGTGGTCGAACGGCAGCGCGGAAAAAGCCTGCGCCACGGCGGCATCACCGGTCACGACGGTCACTTCGTCGGGCTGGAAATAGCGCGCCACCTGTTCGGCGAACAGTGCCGAGAAGCGTGGCGTGAACTCGCTCATCTTCAGCATCGCGCGATTGCCGGCGACCAGTGCGTCGACCAGCGGGCCGACCGCCAGATACAGCGGGTAATTCCACGGCACGATGATGCCGATCACACCGAGTGGCTGCGGCCGCAGCTCGGTGCGTGCCGGCAGGAACGCCAGACCGGCCAGCCGTCGCCGCGGCTTCATCCAGCGCCGGCCGTGGCCGAGCGCATGGCGGACCGCGGAGAGGCTGGGGAAGAGTTCCAGCAGGTCGGTTTCCTCGCGCGGGCGACAGCCGAAGTCGGCATTGATCGCCACCGCGAAAGGCTCGCGCTGTTCGAGCAGCATCTTCTCCAGCGTGCGCAGTCTTGCGGCGCGCGCAGGCCAGTCCGGCATCGGCGCGGCGCGTTGGGCGGTGCGCAGGAGTTGCAGGCGCTGGCTGAGGTCGGTTGCGGAATCGGTCATGGCAGGCACTTGTGTGAAGGATGCAGCATGCGCTCATGCATCGGAAATGTGTGAGGACAGGCTGCGTGGCGGCGTCGGCACCCGCGTCATAACTTCGCGCGCAGCTCCACGCCCCACATGCGCGGTGGCGTGATGTTCGCGTAAGCCGAGCCCAGTGGTGCCGCGGTATTGTCGACGCCTGTGACGTAGCGCTTGTCGAGCAGGTTGCTGACGAAGATGCCGACGCCCCAGTGATCGCCCGGCGCATTCCAGTCCAGCCGCATGTCGACGCTCTGCTGGGCAGTACCGACGGGGAAGTTGGGACTGACCTGGCAGGTGCCCTGAAACCCGGAACCGCTGTTGCAGCGCGTCTTGCCGCGAAAGCCGTAGGCAGCGTCGTAGACCAGGCTGCCGTTGAATACATTCGGCAGGGTATAGCTGAGGTTGGCGGCACCGGAGAAGAAGGGAGTGCCGGTGGGTTGGCCGGACAGGTTTTTGCTGTCTGTAGAGATGTAATGCGTGTAGGTCGAATCGATATAGGCGCCATTGAGGCCCAGCCGCAGATTGTCAGACGGCATCCACTGCAGCTCGACCTCCAGTCCATGAGCGTGCTGGTCGCTGGTGGATATCACGTATTCCGGAACGCCATTGGTACCGGCCGGCGCCGGCTGGAGCGACAGTCCCTGAAGGTTGTCGTAGGTGTAGTAGTACCCGGTCACATTGAACAACAGGTGCTGATCCGGGAACACGGTCTTGACCCCACCTTCATAGTTGGTCACGTGTTCCGGCGCGTAGATTCCGCCGACCTGCTGGAAGTTGAAACCACCGGCCTGATAGCCCCTGGTCACGGAACCGTAGGCCATCACGTTCGGGGTGAAGTGGTAGTCCAGCACCACGCGCGGGCTGACGTTGCGCCAGTTGCTGCTCCTTTGCGTAAGCACCCCGATCGGACCGGCAGTGTCGGGAGTGAAGATCAGGTTTTGCTCGAACTCGGGGAGCACAAGAGCATCGAAAAGGGGATTGCCTGACGGTGGCAGCGTGGCCAGGGTCGCGTCGAGCTGAGGGGCGTAGCGGGGCGGAATCAGCCAACTGTATTGCTTCTGGTCGAGAGTGAAACGCACGCCGGTGGTTAGATTGAGTTTGTCGTTGAGGTGCCAGATCACGTCGCCATAGGTCGCGTACGAGGTAATGGTCTGGCCGTTGTTGACCTGTTCGGTCCACGGGTCGCCGAGCAGGGAGGCCAGTTCCGGCATGGTTGGAATGAGGCTGTTGACCAGTGGCCAACCTACCTGACTGGCGAAATTGTTGAGGATCAGCGTGGTCACGGAGTTGGTGTTGACGCCGACCTGGCTGATTTGATGCGACTTCTCCAGGTAGAAACTGGTGCCGGCGACCCAGTCGATCAGGTCGGTGTTGCCGGACAGCTTGAACTCCTGGTACCAGCTGTTGCTGTGCTCGATGTTGGCGGTGTCGAGATAGGTGTTGTAGTTGTTCGTGCCGTCGTAATCGCCCAGGTTGAACGTGTCGAAGTTGCGCCACGCCGTGGTGGACGTGAAGCCACCCCAGCTGAAGGTGTGGTCGACGGTCAGGGTGGCGCCGTCGAAACGGCGCGTTTCAGCCCCGCCGACGGCGTCGTTGTACAGCGGCGAATGCAACGGGTTGACATAGGTCGCCGGGTCGGTGGGGTATGGCGGTATCGTCATGCCGTTCAGCGGCGCCGGGAGCTGTGTGTAGCTCGACAGCGGGACCAGCCCGAATGCCGGATGCGGCGCCTGCTTGAGTTGCTCATGATCCCAGGACAGCAACACCCGCGTGTCCGGCGTGATGTTCCAGCGATACACGGCGCGTGTGCCCCAGTCGTCGTTGCCACCGTAGTGTTTGCCGGTGGCGGCATCCTTGACCCAGCCGTCGCTCTGGTTGTCCAGCACGCTCACGCGCAGCGCCATGTCCTTGTTCAGCGGAATGTTGACCAGCGCGTCGCCGTAGCGCTCTCCGTAGTTGCCGTAGCGCAGGGTGGCGTTGGCTTCGAACTTGTCGCTTGGTTCATTGGTAATGATCGAGATCGCGCCGCCAGCGGAATTGCGACCGAACAGAGTGCCTTGCGGGCCTTTCAGCACCTCGATCCGCGCGATGTCGTTGAATGCCAGCAGTGCGCCGCCGGTACGTGCGGCGTAGACGCCATCCACATAGACACCGACCGCGGATTCCGTGCCGGCACCGAACCCGCTGCCACCGATACCGCGCAGTTCATACGAGGGCTGGGTCGGCTGGTCGGCACTCACCACCAGACCGGGCACGAAAATGTCCATCTTGCTGATGTCGGTGGCCGCCAGGGTCTGCACTTGCTTCGCGGTGATGATCTGCAGCGGTATCGGTACCGACTGCATCTCCTGCGAGCGGCTCTGCGCCGTCACGGTGACGTTGCCAAGCAGCTTCGCCTTGTCGGCACTGGCCTTGTCTGGGCTGGCAGGCGTGCTGCTCGCGGCAGCGGCAGCATCCTGCGGTGCTGCATTGTCGGTGGCGAACGCGAACACTGGGCTGCACAGAAGCAGGGCGCTGCCACCGAACAGCAAACTACGCAGCGCGGAAGAAAGTGGACGTTGACGCATGCTCATGCCGTGCTCCCCATGCATGGTGTGGCCGTACCTCACCGGTACGGCTCTCCGTTGTTATCGTTTCTCAATGCAACGTCACGCAGCTCCCCGGCTGCGCGGCGATCCAAGCCTTGATCAGTGCCACGCCTTCGCGATGCACCGTACTGCGGCCGATCTCCGGCATCATCGTGCCCGGTTCGGTGGACGACAGTCGATAGGGAATGATCGAATCCTCGGGCTTGCCCGGCACGATGTCGAACAGGTGGTCGCCGGTACCCTGGCCAGCAGCGGTCGGCGGCTTGCAGATGCCTATGTGGCGATCCTCCGTCGCCGCATAGTTGAGCGACAGGCCGGTGGTGTTGGCCGCACCGTTCGGGTTGTGGCAGTGGCCGCAATTGATGTCGAGGTAGGCGCGCGCACGCGCATCCAGCGGCGCCTTCGAATCGGCCCAGTTCGCGTCATGTGGTGCCGCGCCGGATGCCGGCGCGCCGCTGAGGTAACCGATCTGCATCAGGTGTTCGAGCTGGTTCTGCTCGCCGTCGGCGTAGTGATAATCCTTGTTGATGTGGCGCGCCTTCAGGCCGATCGGATGGATCTTGCGGTCGATCCAGTCCTGCGCGTGGCAGCTGGCGCACTGGCTCTCGTCCGGCACCACGTAGTTGAAATCCTCGCGCGCGGGCGTGGCGCCGGTCGGCGTGGCATCGACCAGGGTCAGCGGCAGCACCGCGCCGGTGCGGGCGAGCGTGGCCTCGGTCTGCGCGTCGTTCCACACGTACGGCATCGCCGCCCAGCCATCCTTGCGCCGTACCAGGATGCGCGTCTCGACCAGATGCACATGCGCCAGATCGAGGCCCTGGCCGGCGAAGTCGTGCGAGTAGTCGTCGGTGCGCGCGATGTCGCTGAACGTGCCACTCGTGCCACGCGGGTAATAGAACGTCTTGCTGATCACCGTGCCGATCGGGAAGTCGAACGTGTCGTTGGGGTCGTACTTCGCCGAGCTGCCCTTTGGCATCCAGATCGTGCGCAGCTTGTGCGCGTAGTCGGTGAACAGCGGCGTGTTGAGGTCATACGGCACCACGCCATTGTTGAGCTCAAGCTTGCCGTCGCGCACCTCGACCACATGCCAGTCGCTCAGCTTCGGCGGCCGGCCATCGGCGTGGAAGGCCACCGGCGGCATCCCGCGCTGACATGCCGTCAACAGCAACAGGGCGAGCAGGAGCAGGGTATGTCTGATCCACTTCATCCGCACTGACGATACCCTCACACCTTCGGCTCCGGATTCAGCACCACCGGTGGCAACTTGGGCAGGGTGCACTGATACGGTTTGGTGCCGGTGCTCGGATTCTTGTAGTCGTGCGCACCGTCCGCATTCAGCACGCCGTTGACGTCCTGGATGCAGATACGGTCATCCGGCGGCGGCAGACCGTTCACCAGATCCTTCGGGTCGCTGTAACCATCCCACAGCACGTCCGGGAAGCGGCCGCTGAGCCCGTAGACCGCGGTCTTCAGAGTCTTCAGCTTGAGTCCGTCGGGCGAATCGCCGCCGCCCGTGAGGCGGTTGCCGTAGATGTAGATGCCCTTCGGGTACGGGTTGTAGTCGGGGGCCACGCCGCGGGTGTTGTAGTAATTGGTGGAGAAGTAGCTGGCGACGATCAGGTTCGCGGTCTGGTTGTCGGCAATGTCGTTGTCGAAGATCTCCACCTTGTCGTTGGAGTTCACCACCACGCCGGAGCCGGCCGGCACGCTGGCCACCGCCGCGCCCTTGGCGGCGAAATTGCCGGTGTTGTTGGCGAACACCTTGTTCTTGAATACGCGCGAGGCATGTCCCGCCTGCGACAGGTTAGGCATGTTGAAGACCAGGATGCCGCCGGTGTTTTTCGTCGCGGTGTTCTCGTAGACGTCGGCATTGATCGAGTTCTCGATCTCGATGCCGGCGACGTTCTGCTCGGCGCGGTTGCGTCGCACGATGATGTTCTGCGACTGGCCGACGTAGATGCCGGCGTCGGAGGCGCCGATCACCACCGAATCCTCGACCAGCACGTTCTGCGTCTTCACCGGGTACAGGCCGTAGGCGCCGTTGGTGGTCTGCGGGCCGGCGGTCCACTCGATGCGCACGCCGTGGATGGTGATGTTCTTGCCTTGGTTGATCTTCAGCGCGTCGCCCTTGGTGTCCTCGATTGCCAGGTTCTCGATGGTGAAGTCGTTGGCGTTGACCAGCAGCCCCTCCGGGCCGACTACCTGGCCCTTGAACGACAACACGGTCTTGTCCATGCCGGCGCCGCGGATGGTGACGCCGTCGGTGCGCAGGCTGAGGCCGCGCTTGAGCGAATAATGGCCGGCGGGGATCTCGATCACGCTGCCGGGTTTGGCGTCGAGCAGTTGCTGTTGCAACTTGCTCTCGAAGCTGGCGTCGGACTGGCTTTGCGCGGTGGGCGTCTGGCTGCTGCTGCAGCCGGCAAGGACGGCACCGAGCGCGATGGTGATGAGCAACTTGCGCATGATCGTTGAACCCCTATTCGAACGGCATCTGCAGAGGGGTTCACTGTCACGCAATCGGCCGCGGCTGGGGAGGGCAAATCGGCCAACTGAAGGGGGGCAAATCGGCCAGTGTGACGACAAGCTGGCTGCTCAGGTTGCCGCGCGACGGGCTTCCTGCGGGGCCATGCCGGTCCAGCGCTTGAACGCGCGGCGGAACTCGCGCGGGTCGCTGAAACCGACTTCGCCGCCGATCTCGGCCACGCTCAAGTTGCCGCCTTGCAGCAGTTGCAAGGCGCGTTCGGCCCGCACGCGGTCGTGGATCTCGCGGAAGATCCGTCCACTTTCGGCCAGCTTGCGACGCAACGAGCGCTCGCTGAGGTTGAGCGTGCGCGCCACGTCATGCAGTTTCGGCGGTTGCCGCAACTGGCCACGCAACAGGCGCTCCACCGCGGCGACAATTTCCTGGTGCACGCTGCCGCCGCTTGGTCGCTGCTGCGTGCACAGCGCCAGCGCCTGGCGTGCCGTAAGTGGATTGTGACCAGGCAGCTCCTGCCCCAGCCATTGCACATCGACCAGCACGCGGTTGAGCGGCATGCCGAACTGCACTTCGCACTTGAACAGATCGGCATAGGCTTGCCGATGTGCCGGCTGCGGGTAGCTCAGTTCCAGTCGAGCAGGATTGAACGATGCGCCCAGCAACTGGCGTGCGATCGCCAGTGAACTGGCGAACAATTCCTCGCACAGGAACGGCAGCAACGCCGCGTCGCTGAAACGCGGCCACGCGACAAGCGCCACCTGGCGCTCATTGACCTCCTCGAAGGTGACGTCGAGCAGGCTTCCGCTGACCTTGTGGTTCTCGATGCCCACGCCCATCGCTTCGCCGAAGGTGCGCGCGGTCATCATGGCCAGGCCGAGCAGGCCGAAGCTGCCAAGCGTCTCGCCGCGACCCACGCTGAGCCCGAGGTCCGGTTCGCCGATGGCCTGCAGCGCACGACGCACCACCATGCTGGCCTGCCGGTACGAGATGCGCAGGGTTGGATCGCTGAGCTGGCGTCGATCCAGGCCAAGCCCGGCGAACCAGTCGTCACAGGCGATGCCGCGCGAGGCAGCCAGTTCGGTCAGGTGCACCAGCACGTTCGGTGGAATCTCGGCCGCCGTATAGCGCGGGTCATCCGTCAGCGGATGGCTGGCGGCGTGATTCGGGGCGATCAGGCTGGCGGGACGGGCCATGGTGCGTTAGTTCGGAGCGCGTGCGGGCCGGACCATGCCGGCGTCCACTCCTTTCTATCACGCATGCCCCACCGACCGCTTGCGCAATGCACAAGCGGTCTCGTGACGGTTACTCGCCGATTGTCAGCAGCGACGCGTTGCCGCCGGCGGCGGTGGTGTTGATGGTGAGCGTGCGCTCGCCGGCGAAGCGCAGCAGGTAGTGCGGGCCGCCGGCCTTGGGGCCGGTGCCGGACAGGTTCTCGCCGCCGAACGGCTGCACGCCGACCACAGCGCCGATCTGGTTGCGGTTGACGTAGCAATTGCCGACGCGGGCGTGGCTGGCGATGTAGTCGACGGTGTCGTTGATGCGGCTGTGGATGCCGAGGGTGAGGCCATAACCGGTGGCGTTGATCTGGTCCACCACCTGCTTCAGCTCGCTGCCCTTCCAGCGGATCACGTGCAGCACCGGACCGAACACTTCGCGAGTCAGCGTGGCGAGCGACGGGATCTCGTAAGCGCGTGGAGCGAAGAAGGTGCCGTTGGCGGTGAGCGCCGGATCGAGCACGACTTCGCCGATCTTCTTCGCTTCCTTGTCCATGCGCGCGGCGTGGTCGACCAGGATCTTCCTGGCGTCTTCGTCGATCACCGGGCCGACGTCGGTGGACAGCTGGCCCGGATCACCCACCTTCAGCTCTCCCATCGCACCGGCGAGCATCGCGCAGACCTTGTCGGCGATGTCTTCCTGCACGAACAGCACGCGCGCGGCGGAGCAGCGCTGGCCGGCGGACTGGAAGGCGGAGGCGATCACGTCCTTGACGATCTGCTCGGGCAGCGCGGAGGAGTCGGCGATCATTGCGTTCTGGCCGCCGGTCTCGGCGATCAGCGCGGCGATCGACGCATTGCGCGCAGCCAGCGAGCGGTTGATCGCCCAGGCAGTCTCGGTGGAGCCGGTGAAGGCGACGCCGGCCACGCGCGGATCGCGGGTCAGGGCGGCACCAACGGTCGCGCCGTCACCCGGCAGGTATTGCAACACGCCGACCGGCACGCCGGCATCGTGCAGCAGCTTTACGGCGGCGTGGCCGATCAGCGAGGTCTGCTCGGCCGGTTTCGCGATGACGGCATTGCCGGCGGCGAGCGCGGCGCTGATCTGGCCGAGGAAGATCGCCAGCGGGAAGTTCCACGGGCTGATGCAGACGAACACGCCGCGGCCGTTGAGGAACAGCTGGTTGCTCTCGCCGGTCGGGCCGGGCAACTGCTCGGGTTGACCGAACAGGCGACGTGCCATGGTGGCGTAGTAGCGCAGGAAGTCGGCCGCCTCGCGGATCTCGGCGATCGCATCGGGCAGGCTCTTGCCGGCCTCGCGCACGCACAGCGCGATGAACTCGCCGCGATGTGCTTCGAGCTGCTCGGCGGCATGTTCGAGGATCGCGGCGCGGCTGGCCGCGGGCAGACGATCCCAGCCGTGCTGGGCGGCGACCGCATTGCTCAGCGCCTTGTCGACGGTGGCGCTGTCGGCGCTGACGTAGCTGCCCACGTTCTGGCGGCGGTCGGCCGGGTTGGTCACCTGCACGGTTGGACCGTTGGCGGTCGTGCCCGGCACCAGCGGAGCCGCGGCCCACGAGCCGGCGTTGGCGTTGACCGCGTCGGCCATCGCCTTCAGTTCGTTGTCGTTGGAGAAGTTGACGCCCATGGAATTCTTCCGAAGTTCACCGTAGAGATTCACCGGCAGCGGAATGCGCGGGTGGGGGATCGAAGCGAAGCCACGCACGGTTTCGCACGGGTCGGCGACCAGCGTGCGCACTGGCACGCTCTCGTCGACGACGCGGTTGACGAAGCTGGTGTTGGCGCCGTTCTCGAGCAGGCGACGCACCAGATATGGCAGCAGGTCCTCGTGTGTACCGACCGGTGCGTACACGCGGCAGGGCACGTTGAGGTTCTGCGGACCAATCACTTCGGCGTACAGGTCGGTGCCCATGCCGTGGAGGCGCTGGTATTCGTACGGACGGCCCTGCGCGATGTGATGCACGGCGGCGATCGAGTGCGCGTTATGCGTGGCGAACTGGGGATAGATCAGTTCGATGCCGGCGTTGAACAGGCGGCGTGCGCAGGCCAGGTAGGACACGTCGGTGTTCGGCTTGCGCGTATACACCGGATAACCGGCCAGCCCGTTTTCCTGCGCGCGCTTGATCTCGGCATCCCAGTAGGCGCCCTTGACCAGGCGCACGTACCAGCGGCGATTGGCGGCGCGTGCGGTCTCGATCAGCCAGTCGATCACGAACGGAGTGCGCTTGGCGTAGGCCTGCACCACGATGCCGAGGCCGTTCCAGCCCTCGAGCGAGGGATGCGCGAACACGTCGCCGATGATGTCCAGCGACAGCTCAAGGCGTTCGGCCTCTTCGGCGTCCACCGACAGCGCGATGCCGTACTTCATCGCCAGCTGCGACAGTTCCAGCAATTTTTCGCTGAGCTGGCGATGGGCCAGGTCGCGCTTGGCTACTTCGTAGCGTGGATGCAGGGCGGACAGTTTCACCGAGATCGACGGCGCGTCGGTGTGGTTCGCGAATGGGCCGCGCGCGCCGATCGCGGCAATCGCGTTGCGGTAATCCTGCTGGTAGCGCTCGGCGGTCTCGCTGGTCAGCGCCGACTCGCCCAGCATGTCGTAGGAATAGCGGTACACCGCGTATTCCTTCTTCGCGCAGCGGTCCAGCGCTTCGTTGATCGTCTGCCCCATCACGAACTGGTGGCCCATGATGCGCATCGCCTGACGCACGGCGAGGCGGATCGCCGGTTCGCCGGCGCGGCCGACCAGCCGCTTCAAGGCACCGGTAAAATCGTGGCGGGTGTCTTCGGCGAGATTTACCAGATGCCCGGTGAGCATCAGGCCCCAGGTGGAGGCGTTGACGAACAGCGACTCGCTCTGGCCCAGGTGCTTCTTCCAGTCCGCATCGCCCAGCTTGTCGCGGATCAGCTTGTCGGCGGTGGCCTTGTCCGGAATGCGCAGCAAGGCTTCGGCCACGCACATCAGCAGCACGCCCTCTTCGGAGGACAGATCGTACTGACGCATGAAGGACTCGACCGCGCTCTGATCCTTGGCACGCAGGCGCACCCGGCTGACCAGGTCGGCGGCGAGGTCGATCACCTTTTCGCGTTCGACCGGCGGCAGGGTGGCTTGGGCCAGCAGGTCGTTGACCGCTTCGGTTTCGTCGCGCAGCCAGGCGGCAGTGATGCGTGCACGGGCTGGCCCGGCGCCGGCGGGAAGTTCGGGGCTGAGTATGGGTTGGGTCACAGAGGAAGCCGGTGCGTTTGCAGGGACGGTGGGAAAACGCGGAATTGTACGCCGGACAAGGCATGCCGGGTGCATGAGTCGCGGTCATCCGGCAATGATCCGGGAGGACCGCGACGCCCGTTGCGGGTGCATCAATCGGCGCCGATTCGCGGCTCGATGCGGAGCGCATGGGTGCGACATTCTTGCCCGCTGACTCGCCGCGGCCTATCATTCCGCTGTTCCAGGCACGCCGGATCTCCATGATCGTGCTTCGACCAGCTGCCGCCGGCCTGCCGTGCGTGACGATGTGGCTCAAGCCCAATCGCACGCTCAGCCGACGAGGGTTGCGTCGATTGATCGTGGTTCTGGTAGCGCTGGCGCTGATAACGGCAGGACTGGGTGCGTGGCAGGGGAATGTATTTGCTCCGCTGTTTGCCCTGGTTGAATCCGCCGCCGTGGCTGTCGCCTTGAGCGTGGCCTGGCGGGCCGGCGACCGCAGTGAGCGCATCACCCTCGACGCTTCGTCGCTGGAGGTGCAATCCCTGCCAGGTCGCCGCAGTGTGCGTTTCCAGTCGTACTGGGTGCGCGTGCTGCTGGAGCCGGGCAACGGGCGTCAGCGCCTGCTGCTGTCATCGCATGGGCGCAAAATGGAAATCGGCGCTTTTCTGGCGGAACAGGAACGCGTCGAGCTGTCGAAGAAACTCGTGGTGTTGCTGGCTGATTTCAATGACCAGTTGCGCAAATAGGTTCAACAAAGGTGCAAGACATGACATCTGGCGGCATCAGGCGATCATTCACGGCATGGGCGGCGCTTGCCCTTGCGTCGTTCGGCGGCGTGGCTCAGGCCGATCCGAGTCCGTACCAGCTGAACATGGAGCGCGGTGCGAGCACCTGGTCACAGGTGCCGTATGACCTGAACAACATCTCGCTCGGCGTGTGCGTGGTGATCGGCATCCTGGTGTTCGGCGCGATGTTCATCGCCATGTTCCGCTTCCGCAAATCGCGCGGTGCGGTGGCCGAGAAGTGGTCGCACAACACCATGCTGGAGGTCGTCTGGACCACGATCCCGGTGATCATCCTGATCGTGCTGGCCTACCTGGCCACCGGCGGGATTACCTCCTGGTCCGACACCACCGGTTCGCAGATGACGGTCAAGGTCACCGGCTACCAGTGGAAGTGGCGCTACGACTACGTCGACTACCTCGGCAAGCCGATCAGCAAGGTCGGCTTCATGTCCAAGCTCGATACGCAGAGTGACCAGACCCGTCAGCTCGGCTCGGGCATGGATCCTTACGCGGTCAAGGTCGGCGACGAGAACACCTACCTGCTGAACGTGGACAAGCCGCTGGTCGTGCCGGTCGACACCAAGATCCGCTTCGTGATCACCGGTGCCGACGTGATCCACTCCTGGTGGGTGCCGGCGCTGGGCTGGAAGCTCGATGCGATTCCCGGAATCATCAATGCGGCCTGGACCAACATCACGGTGCCGGGTACCTATCGCGGCCAGTGTGCCGAGCTGTGCGGCCAGGATCACGGCTTCATGCCGATCGTGGTGGTGGCCAAGTCGAAGGCGGATTTCGCCACCTGGCTGGCCGAACAGGAGGCGCAGTCGGCGGCTCCTGTCGCGGCACCGGCGGCGGCCTCCACGGCAGCTGTACCGGCGTCCGCCCAGTCCGCTGCGGCGCCTGCCACGGCCAAGTAAGGCTGATTCCCAGCAACTCGCAGTCTCATTGCAGTCGCATTCAATATTTTCAGGTTAGAGGTGTAAGGCCATGTCCCACGCAGCCACCCATGATCAGCACGATGATCACCACGGCGCGCCGAAGAGTTTCTTCCAGCGTTGGTGCATGTCGACCAACCACAAGGACATCGGCACGCTGTACCTGGTCTTCGCGCTGGTGATGTTCTTCATCGGCGGCAGCTTCGCGATGCTGATCCGCGCCGAGTTGTTCAAGCCGGGTCTGCAGCTGATGCAGCCGTATTTCTTCAACCAGCTGACCACCATGCATGCGCTGGTGATGATCTTCGGCGCGATCATGCCGGCCTTCGTCGGACTCGGTAACTGGATGATCCCGCTGATGGTCGGTGCGCCGGACATGGCGCTGCCGCGCATGAACAACCTGTCGTTCTGGATCCTGCCGTTCGCCTTCACCCTGATGCTGTCCACCCTGTTCATGGCAGGCGGTGGGCCGGCCGGTGGCTGGACGATGTATCCGCCGCTGTCGCTGCAGAGCGATTCGCTGGCTTACGTGGTGTTCGCGGTCCACCTGATGGGTATCAGCTCGATCATGGGCGCGATCAACATCATCGCGACCATCCTCAACATGCGCGCGCCCGGCATGGAGCTGCTGAAGATGCCGGTGTTCGTGTGGAGCTGGCTGATCACGGCGTTCCTGCTGATCGCGGTGATGCCGGTGCTGGCCGGTGCGGTGACGATGCTGCTCACCGACAAGTACTTCGGTACCAACTTCTTCAACCCGGGCGGCGGTGGTGACCCGGTGCTGTACCAGCACATTTTCTGGTTCTTCGGGCATCCCGAGGTGTACATCATGATCCTGCCGGCGTTCGGGATCATCTCGGAGATCATCCCGACCTTCGCGCGCAAGCCGATCTTCGGCTACAAGGCGATGGTGTTCGCGATCGCCTCGATCGCCTTCCTCTCGTTCATCGTGTGGGCGCACCACATGTTCGCGGTCGGCCTGCCGATGGGCGCCGAGATCTTCTTCATGTACGCGACGATGCTGATCGCGGTGCCGACCGGCGTGAAGGTGTTCAACTGGGTCAGCACCATGTGGGGCGGCTCGATGACGTTCGAGACGCCGATGCTGTTCGCGATCGCGTTCGTCATCCTGTTCACCATCGGCGGCTTCTCCGGCCTGATGCTGGCGCTGGTGCCGGCCGACTTCCAGTACCACGACACCTACTTCGTGGTGGCGCACTTCCATTATGTGCTGGTGACCGGTGCGCTGTTCGCGATCATCGCCGCCACCTATTACTGGCTGCCGAAGTGGAGCGGCCGGATGTACAGCGAGTTCTGGGCCAAGATGCACTTCTGGAATTCGGTGATCTGGGTCAACGTGCTGTTCTTCCCGCAGCACTTCCTGGGCCTGGCCGGCATGCCGCGCCGCATCCCGGACTACAACGTGGCCTTCGCCAACTTCAACATGGTCAGCTCGATCGGCGGCTTCCTGTTCGGCGCCTCGCAGCTGATCTTCCTCGGCGTGCTGATCCATGGCGTGTGGTTCTCCAAGAAGAAGGCCACCGACCGTGTGTGGGAAGGTGCCAAGGGTCTGGAATGGACGGTGCCGTCGCCGGCGCCGCACCACACCTTCGAGGTGCCACCGGTGATCCACGACGACGAGCTGGCGCACGGTCACGTCAACGATTGACCATCCATCAGGGCGCCCGTGTCGGAAACGGCGGGGTGCCTGGAGAAACCGATCCACATGACGCAACCGAAAATGCAGCAGCCAGCCATTGATCAGCCCGATGCGGACCGCCGCAAGGGTGTACGGCGTACCGTGACGATCCTGGTGGCGATCGTGGCCGCGTTCTTCCTGGTGTCGTTCGTGCAGATCGTGCTGATGAAATAGCGGTACCGCAGTCGCTACATGTGTTCTTCAACCGGTCGGGTTTGACGACCGGCATGCAGTTCCCCGGTCGGCCTGACGGGGTTAAGTCATCAAGAGAAATCCACGGGGTCTCACCATGGGTCAGCAGCACGACGCTTACTTTGTTCCGGCCAAGAGCTACTGGCCGTTCGTGGCCGCAGTGGTCATGTTCACCACCGTATTCGGTGCCGCGCACTGGCTGAATGCGGAGCCCGGCGACGCCGGCTTCGGCAAGACCGTGTTGCTCATCGGTGTGATCGGCGTGCTGGGCATGTTCTTCGGCTGGTTCCGCTCGGTGATCAACGAATCGCTCTCCGGCAGCTACAACCACCAGGTGGACGTCTCGTTCCGCATGGGCATGATGTGGTTCATCTTCTCCGAGGTGATGTTCTTCGGCGCCTTCTTCGGTGCGCTGTTCTACATCCGCATGTTCTCGGTGCCGTGGCTGGGTGGTGAAGGTCATGGCACGCTGACCCATGAGTTCCTGTGGAACAACTACGCTGCCTCGTGGGGTGCCAATGGCGGCAATGGTCCGGAGCATGCCGGTGGCGCATTCTCGACCGTGCCGGCGTGGGGTCTGCCGTTGCTGAACACGCTGATCCTGCTCAGTTCCAGTGTCACCGTGACGATCGCGCACCATGCGCTGCGTGCCGGTCATCGCGGCAAGATCCTGGTGTTTCTCGGCCTCACCGTGCTGCTGGGCGCGCTGTTCCTGAACTTCCAGGCGCACGAGTACATCGAGGCCTACAAGGAGCTGAACCTGACCCTGCACAGCGGCGTCTACGGTTCGACCTTCTTCCTGCTGACCGGCTTCCACGGCCTGCATGTGACGCTGGGTACGATCATGCTGGCGGTGATCTGGTTCCGCGTGCTGAAGGGTCATTTCAACAAGGATCACCATTTCGGCTTCGAAGCGGTGGCGTGGTACTGGCATTTCGTCGACGTGGTCTGGCTCGGCCTGTTCATGTTCGTTTACATTCTTTGAGCCGCTTACCGACTCAAACAACAAAAAGCCCGCCATTGGCGGGCTTTTTGTTGGAAGATCCGGTCACTGACAACTGCTGTCGATGGGCACCATATCGCGCGATTTGTCGCGGCCAGACCGAACTGTCGATACAGCCGGGTACAATTACCGGCCGACGTCGTGCGGATGCAGCCAACCCATCCAGATACCGAGCGCGACCATGCCGATCAGCACCAGCGACAGGCCGATGCGACGGGTCAGCGCCCACACGGTGCGCTTGTCGTCGTCCTTGTCGGTCATCATGAAGTACAGCGCCTGGCCGAGACTGAAGATCACCACCAGCAGCACCACCACCAGCGCACATTTGTAGACGGTTTCCACGTGATTGATCCGATCCATTTCGACCTCGACAGTATAGCGACCGCCGGCAGGCACGCCGCGTGATCGGATTCCGTCGTCCGCCATGGTGGGCGCTGCTGCTGACTGCGGCTGGCGCGTTGCTGTTCATACGTTTGGGCGTCTGGCAGCTGCATCGTGCCGACTTCAAGGAAGCACTTCTGCGGCGGTATGCCGCATCGGCTTCCGCGCCTCAGCAGGACTTCGCCAGGGTGGCCGAAACACCACCGGCCGATGGCTTCCCGCGGGTGCAGGTGAGTGGCCGTTACCTGGCCGATCGGCTGTATCTGCTGGACAACCCCCAGCATGACGAACGCGGCGGGGTGGAAGTGTTCGCTCCGTTCGCGTTGCGCGACCAGGCGAAGCTGCTGCTGGTGGATATGGGCTTCCTGCCGGGCAACGGCACTGCGCAGGTACCGCAATTGCCGCCCTTGCCGACGGGCGAGATCAGCCTGCAGGGTCTGTACGTGCCGCCGCCGCCGCTCGGATTCGAGATGGGTGGTGATGCGCTGGCGCGGCAAACCCGATGGCCGAAGAGCAGCATCTTCCTGGATCCGCTGGCGGTCGCCCGCGACCTCGGCCGCCCGCTGTATCCGCGCGTGCTGGCGCTGGATACCGATCCGGCTTCGATCTACGTGCGTGTGCACACACTCGACTTTTCCTCGATGCCGCCGGCACGGCACCGCGCCTATGCGTTCCAGTGGTTCTCGTTCGCCATCGCGGCGGTGGTGATCCTGCTGGTGCTCAATCGCAAGCGCAAGCCGCGCAAATCCCACTCCCAGAATGACGATGAAGTCCGATGAAACCAGTTGATTCCGTAGCGTTGCGTCGCAGCCGGATGTTCCTGATCCTGATCGCGCTGGTGTTTGCCGCGCCGATGATCGCGGCCGGTCTGCTCACCTGGAGCGGCTGGCAGCCGGGCGCGAAGGGCAATGGCCAGCCGATCCAGCCACAGCGCAATTTCGTCGACGAGAAACTGCAGGTGCAGCTGAGCGATGGCCAGACTTACGCCTGGCGCGACAGCGAGCCGCGCATGACCCTGGTGGCCCTGGCCGGCCCCGACTGCGCGAAGGAGTGTCTGGTGACGCTGACCAGCATGGCCGCCGCCCGCGTCACGCTCAATCGCAACCAGTCGCGCCTGCGCCTGCTGTATCTGGGCACACCACCGGCGAACGACGATCGCGACGGCATGAAGAACTACTGGCAGATTGGCGAAGATGTCGCGGGCAAGCTGACCAGCTACCGGCCGACCACGCCGGACAGCGTCAGCGCCCTGCTGGTGGAGTCCAACGGCACCGCGCTGTCGTGGTATCCGGCCGGGTTCGATGCGTCTGGCCTGCGCAAGGATCTGCAGAAGGTGATCAAGTGATGGCGTCGCGCTCGTTGAGGGTGCTGCGCGGGCTGTCGCTGCTGGCCGCGGCGTTTGCACTCGGACTGGTGATGTTCGGTGCGTTCGTGCGGCTGTCCAATGCCGGCCTGTCCTGTCCGGACTGGCCGACCTGCTATGGCGAGGCGACCTGGCCGCAACATGCGCAGGCGGTGGCGAAGGCCGATGCGGCCTTCCCCGATCGCCCGTACGAGGCGCACAAGGCCTGGCGCGAACAGGTGCACCGCTTCCTCGCCGGCACGCTCGGTGTGCTGGTGCTGCTGCTGGCGTTGCTGGCGAGCTGGCGTCGATACGGCGCACAGCTGGCGATCATCGTTGCCGCCGTGTTTGCAGCCGTCGGGGTCGGTCTGTACATCAGCGGCGAACATCGGTGGTCGTCGTTGCTGGCCGCGTGCGCGATCGCGCTGCCGCTGCTGGCCGCGGTCACGCTGCGCCGACCGGGCGCGTGGCGGATCAGCGTGCTGGCGCTGGCGGTGATCATCTTCCAGGCGATGCTCGGCATGTGGACGGTGACACTGCTGCTCAAGCCCGTCGTGGTGATGGGGCATCTGCTCGGTGGCATGACCACGTTCGCGCTGCTGGCGTACGCGGCGCTGCGTTTTGCCGGCATCGGTGCGCCGGATGACCGGTTGGCCGACCTGCGTCGGCTGGTGGTGATCGGCGTGATATTGCTGTTCTGCCAGATCGCGCTGGGCGGCTGGACTTCGGCGAACTATGCGGCACTGGCCTGCGGCTACGGCCCGGGCTCGTTTCCGCAGTGCCTGAATCAGTGGGCGCCGCCGACCGACTTTCATCAGGGCTTCGTGCTGTTGCGTGGTATCGGCGTCAATTACGAAGGCGGCGTGCTGGACATGGCGGCGCGCAGTGCGATCCAGCTCGTGCATCGATTCGGCGCACTGGTGGTGTTCTGCTATCTGGGCTGGCTGTCGCACAGGCTGGCCCGGCGCGGCCTGCGCGTCTTTGGTATCGCGATCGCCGTGGCGCTGGTGAGCCAGGTGTTGCTGGGCATCAGCAATGTGTACTTCGGTTTGCCGCTGGCGGTGGCGACCGCGCACAATGGCGTGGCCGCACTCTTGCTGTTCACCTTGCTGGCCACACTGGCGCGTACCCAGCGTCGGCATGACGAGTCGATGTCCCTGTCGCTGGAGCCACATTGAGATGGATCTGAGCAGAAATCTGATCAGCGAATACCTGCAACTGACCAAGCCGCGTGTCGTCGCGCTGCTGGTGTTCTGCGCGGTGATCGGCATGTTCCTCGCCGTGCCGGGCATCCCGCCGTGGCGCGCGCTGGTGTTCGGCACGCTGGGCATCTGGATGGCCTCCGGTTCGGCCGCCGCGTTCAACCACCTGGTCGACGAGCGCATCGACAAGCTGATGGCGCGCACCGCGCGGCGTCCGTTGGCCACCGGCTCGCTCACTCCGCGCCAGGTGCTGGTGTTCGCGGTGCTGCTTGGCATCGCCTCGATGCTGGTGCTGGTGCTGCTGGTCAATCCGCTCACCGCGCTGCTCACCTTCGGCGGGTTGATCGGTTACGCGCTGGTCTATACCGCGTACCTGAAACGCGCGACGCCGCAGAATATCGTTATCGGTGGTCTGGCCGGGGCGATCCCGCCAGTACTGGGTTGGACGGCGGTGACCGATGCCCTGCACCCGTTCGCGTTGCAGCTATGCCTGATCATCTTCGTGTGGACGCCCCCGCATTTCTGGGCGCTGGCGATCTTCCGCCGCGACGACTACGCACGCGCGCAGGTGCCGATGCTGCCGGTCACCCACGGCGTGGTCTACACCCGCTGGCAGGTGTTGTTCTACACCGTGCTGCTGGTGCTGGTGACCCTGCTGCCGGCACTGACCGGGATGAGCGGCCTGATCTATCTGGGCGGCGCGGTCGTGCTGGGCGCGGGCTTCCTGTATTACGCCGTGCGGCTGCTGAATCCACCGGATGAGCTGTTTCCGATGAAAGTATTCAAGTACTCCATCGTGTACCTGATGGCACTGTTTGCGTTCCTGCTCGCCGACCACTGGCTGGTCGAGCCGATAGTGCAGCAGGGGATGGTATTCCAGCGCGCGCTCTGAGTACCGCGTTTTACGGTTTGAGTGCGATGCCGGCACTCTCCAGCAGTTCCTTGAGTTCGGTCAGTTGTGTTTCGTACTGCTTCCAGCGTTGGACCGCGCTGCGGTAGATCGGCTCACGCACCTGCACGGCGCTGGCCGTGGTGGCCGGTGCCTGATTGTTCTCGAAATGCAGGCAGGCGTCATTCCACGGCAAGCCGCAGAACTCCAGCAACTCCCGCGACTTGGCCTCCTGTGTATCCACCAGCGTTTCGTAGTCCATTTCCAGGACGCGCCCAGGAAACGCCTGTTTCCAGTGCGCCATCAGGCGATCGAACAAGATGTAGTACCTGCCGGTGTCGAGCAGGTCGTACGAATAGTCGTGGTACGGTGATGCTGACGCGAAGAGCTGGCGGAAATTGCTGAGACAGGTGTCCATTGGATCGCGCCGCAGGCAGATGATCTTGGCATTGGGCAGCGCGTTCGCGATTGCACCGGCATACAGAAAATTGTGCGGCAACTTGTCGATGAAGCGCGGCTTGTGACCGGTATCGGGGCGGGTGCTGGCCAGATAGGCGTTGCCCAGTTGTTGCCAATCGACTTCACGCGAACGTTCGATGGTGTCCATGTCGAGCAGTTGAGGCGTGCGGCTGCCGGAAGCGCGTTTTAACGCGATCCCGAAGTTCTGCAATTCGCCGGCTGCATGCACGTCCGGGTGACTGGAGAGGATGCGTTCAACCAGGGTGGTGCCCGAGCGCGGCATGCCGATCACGAAGATCGGCTCATCGCTTGAACAGCCAGCGCCGACGGGTTGTGGTTCGGGCGATGCCTGGATCAACTTCTCAAACAGGACTTCATCTTGCCGCGGTGAATAGTGGCGCATGCCGCCGGCGGCCACCTTGCCGGCGACGAGGTACTCGAATGCTCTGGGGTAGTCGCCCAGATCCTCGTACTCCTTGGCCAGCGCCAGCTGCAGGTTCATCTGTGCCGTTGGGTTGTCCGTGCTTTTCGGTAACAACGAGTGCAGGCGCTCCAGATGATTGTTGGTCGCGCTCTGCTTGCGCAGTTGCGACAAAGCCAGGTGCACGCCCCAATGATCTGGCGCCAGTCGGAGGCAGGACTCGAGTTCGCGCTCGGCGTCATCCAGTCGGCCGAGGAATACCAGCGATTTGGCGAAGTTGTAACGGTAGTTGGGATGTTGCGGTGCCAGCGTGACAGCACGCTCATACAGCGCGGTTGCACGTTCGTGGGCATTGGCGCGCGTGAAAATGACACCAAGCGTGTCGAGCGCGTGCGCATCCAGGGGCAGCAAGGTGAGAGCCCGATCCGCGATGGTCATGGCATCGGCTGAAAGATTGACCATGGACAGCGCCTTGGCGAATTGCGTCGCATAGTCGGCACGTAGCGGATACAGCTGAGCAGCTCGCTGCAAGTACTGCAGCGCCTGCGACATCTGCTGCAGTTCCAGTGCCGACAGTCCCGCGAGGTAGTGCAGTTCGGCATGGTTCGGTGCCTGCGGCAATAGTTGCATCGACAGTTCCAGTGCCTGTCGCCAGTTCCTCTGGTTGTAGGCAGAGGTGGCTTGGGCGTAAAGCTTGGCGGGATCAGTCATGGGGTTCCGGATCGATGCAGGCGGATGGTCGATGATCATGCGGCGTGCCGGCATTGTATGTATTACGTGTCATTGCGCGTGCTGCCCGGAATCCGTCGGTCCGGATGCGATTGATGGGTTGACACTTGCGCAGCGCAGCACGACAATGCGCGCGCCTCCCGGCGCACTGCATCGGCTGGCTCCCAGTCCTGACAAACCAAGGCATATGGACGTTTACCCTAGTCGCAACGTCGACATCCGCGAGCATCGGATGCCGGCATTGCATAACAAGCTGATTGTCTGCGGCGACCGCCTGCGGTCGGCTGGCGCTTTCCTCGACTAGGGAAGACCGGCCCACCTCTACGGTGCCGTAGGCGCCGTAACGAGGAGATGGGCTATGAAGCTCCTTCGCGATTTCGTTTTGCTGCGCACGGTGCGCCGGCTGCTGGCTGGTCGTCGTGACTCTGTGCGCGCCGGTTACACCGTCACCGTACCTGCCCCGCTGGCAAAGCCGGCCGGCAGCAATGTGATCGAATTGCACCGCCGGGCTGCTTCGCCCGTCAGCGGGCCTTCAATGCAGGTCCACGGCGATGCGCTGCCATCGTCCGTACATCTCGCTCTGGTATCCAGTCGCTGATGGTCGCCATGACGTCATGCAAGGGATGGCCTCCGCCAGCGGCGGTGCCATTCCGGCCGCGTGGGCGGCCATGCGCACCGACGGTGGCGCAGTTGGCGGATTGATTCCGCAGACTCGCACCGGCGGCAGGCATCAGCGAATTCACGGAAGCGGGTCATGAACAAGCAATCCAATCAGACTGCCGCGGGCAAGGTGGCGGGCAAGACGGCGGCCGTGCATGCGGTGGTGGCGCAGGAAGCCTTCCGCGCGAACGACGAACTGTTGGCGGCGCTGGAAACCACGCCGGCTGGCCTCGATGAGGAACAGATCGAGGCGCGGCTGCATCGCGACGGCATCAACGAGGTATCGCACGAGAAGCCGCCGCACTGGTCGCTGCAGTTGCTGCGTGCGTTCAAGAACCCGTTCATCATCGTGCTGCTGGTGCTGGCGGTTGTACAGATATTCGCCACGCCGGACGACATGTCCGGGCCGATCATCATTGCGGTGATGGTGGCGATCAGCGTGTTGCTGAACTTCACCCAGGAATTCCGTTCGTCGCGCGCGGCCGAGAATCTCAAGGCGATGGTGCGCAATACCGCCACGGTCACGCGCAAGGCGTCCGATGGCCACAGCGAGCAGATCGAGGTGCCGGTGGTCGAGCTGGTCGCCGGTGACATCGTGCACCTCGGCGCCGGCGACATGGTGCCCGGCGACCTGCGCCTGCTCAGCGCGAAGGACCTGTTCATCAGCCAGGCGATCCTTACCGGCGAGTCGCTGCCGGTGGAGAAGTCCGCGCCGGCGCGCATGAGCGGCCCGCAGCATTACGACAACGCGCTGGAGCTGCCCACGGTCTGCTACATGGGCACCAACGTGATCAGCGGTACCGCCACGGCCGTGGTGGTGGCGACCGGTGCGCGCAGCTATCTCGGCTCACTGGCGCACAGCATGTCCGGTCAGCGGGTGCAGACCAGTTTCGACCGCGGCGTGAAAAGTGTCAGCTGGCTGCTGATCCGCTTCATGGCGGTGATGGTGCCGGTGGTGTTCCTGATCAACGGGCTGGACAAGCACAACTGGACCGAGGCTTTCCTGTTCGCGCTGTCTGTCGCGGTCGGCCTGACCCCGGAAATGCTGCCGCTGATCGTCACGGCCAACCTCTCCAAGGGTGCACTGGCGATGTCCCGGCGCAAGGTGGTGGTGAAGCGGCTCAACGCGATCCAGAATTTCGGCGCGATGGATGTGCTGTGCACCGACAAGACCGGCACACTGACGCTGGACAAGATCGTGCTGGAGCGCCATCTCGACCTGGACGGCGAGGAGTCCGACGAGGCGCTGGAATTCGGCTACCTCAACAGCCGCTTCCAGACCGGCCTGAAGAACCTGATGGACAAGGCGGTGCTGGAACATCGGGATCTGGAGGCGGCGGCGATGCGCTACCGGGTGATTGACGAGATCCCGTTCGATTTCCAACGCCGGCGCATGTCGGTGGTGGTGGCGAAGGATGATGGCGAGCACTTGCTGATCTGCAAGGGCGCGGTCGAGGAGATGCTGTCGATCTGCGCGTATGCCAGGGTCGGTGACGTCACCGAACCGATGACCGATGAGCGCCGGCGCGACATCAAGGAGATGACGCACAAGCTCAACGAGGATGGTCTGCGTGTGCTGGTGGTCGCGGTGCAGCGCGAGCCGAGCCACGACCGGCCCTATAGCGTGGCCGATGAAAGCGACCTGATTGCGGTCGGTTGCCTGGCGTTCCTCGATCCGCCGAAGGATTCGGCCGCCACGGCCATTCGCGCGCTGCACCAGCATGGCGTCGAGGTGAAGGTGATCACCGGCGACAACGAGGCGGTGACGCGCAAGATCTGCCGCGAGGTTGGACTGGACGTGGCGCACTCGGCCCAGGGCAAGCAGATCGAGTTGCTCGACGATGCCGCGCTGGATGAGCTGGTGGCGCGCACCACCGTGTTCGCCAAGATGTCGCCCTTGCAGAAGGCACGCGTAGTGCGCTCGCTGCAGCGGCAGGGCCATACCGTGGGTTTCCTCGGCGATGGCATCAACGATGCGCCGGCGTTGCACGATGCCGATGTCGGCATCTCGGTGGATACCGCGACCGACATCGCCAAAGAGTCGGCCGACATCATCCTGCTCGAGAAGAACCTGATGGTGCTGGAGGAGGGCGTGCTGGAAGGGCGCGTCACCTTCGGCAACATCATGAAGTACATCAAGATGACCGCCAGCTCGAACTTCGGCAACGTGCTCAGCATGCTGATCGCGAGTGCGTTCCTGCCGTTCCTGCCGATGCTGCCGCTGCAGATCCTCGTGTTGAACCTGCTGTACGACATCTCGCAGCTGTCGATCCCGTTCGACCGCATGGACGAGGACTACCTGCGCAAGCCGCGCAAGTGGGATGCCGGCGACATCGGTCGCTTCATGGTGTGGGTGGGGCCGGCCAGTTCGGTGTTCGACATGACCACCTTCCTGCTGCTGTGGTACGTGTTCGGTGCCAACTCGGCCGCGCACCAGTCGCTGTTCCAGTCCGGCTGGTTCATCGAGAGCCTGCTGACGCAGACGCTGGTGGTGCACATGATCCGCACGCGCAAGATTCCGTTCCTGCAAAGCAGTGCCGCGGCGCCGGTGCTTGGACTGACCACGGCGATCATCGTGATCGGCATGCTGCTGCCGTACACCGCGATCGGCGCGAAGATCGGCATGATGGAAATGCCGCCGGTGTATTTCGCGTGGCTGGCATTGACCGTGGTGGCGTATTGCGCGCTGACCCAGCTGGTGAAGGTGGTCTACACGCGCCGTTATGGACGCTGGCTCTGACTTTCTGGCCTTCTCCACGAAGGACAAGTGCGCCGGCCTGCTGCAGGAATGGCCGGTGCACGAAGCCGAATATCGGCGTGGCGTAACACTTTTGTCATCGATATCCAGCAAACAGGAGAACCCTGATCTTGCACAGTAGTCGTTCAACCGATCAACCACCCCCAAGCCGGCCGTCTCGACGCCGCACCGCGCGCACTTCGTCGTGAAGTGAGTCCCGGACGCGGGGGCCGTTGACGGCCCAACCGCGGTTCAGGATGCGCCTGCCGTTCGTCTGCGAACGGCCTGCCTTTCCCTCGCCGTATGTACTGCCTGCCGGTCGCATGACCGCCACGGGCTCGTTCGCGCCTTCATGTCGAAGGGGAAGCTCATGTCGTTCCGTTGCATTCAACATCTGTCACGCCTGCCTGCTGCCATCGTGCTGGCATTGTCGCTCGCTGCCTGTTCGCATCAGACAGGCGAGGCACCACCGGCTCCGGCCGTCATCGCCGATCACGGCTTGTTGCGCATACCCGAGAAATCGCCGCTGCGCTTGCAACTGGTGGTGCAGCCCGTCGAGATGCGCGATGTGCCGCATGCGGTGGTGTTCCCCGCGACCGTCGAGGCTGATCCGGCACGCACGGCCAACGTGCTGCCTGCACTGACCGGCAAGGTTGTCCAGCTGAAGGTTGGACTCGGTGATCACGTCACTCGTGGCCAGTTGCTGGCGGTGATCGATTCGGGCGATCTGGCGCAAGCCTATGCCGATGCGGACAAGGCTCGCGATGCACTCGACCTGGCGAAAAAGAGCATGGACCGGGCGCATGGCGTGCAGCAGGCCGGTGGCGTTGCGATGAAGGATCTGGAGGCAGCGCAAAGCAGCTACAACCAGGCGCTGGCCGAGTTCAATCGCGCGCAGACACGCCTCACGGCGGTGGGCGGTGCCTCAAGTGCGCATGCGGCGCGGGCGATGAATGTCTCCGCGCCGGTCAACGGCTACGTGACCGCGCTGTCGGTCTCGCCGGGTGAGTTTGTCAATGATGCCACCGCCGCGATGATGACCATCGCCAACCTGGATTCGGTGTGGATCACCGCGAATGTGCCGGAAAGCGAGGTCGGTCTGGTCGCCAAGGGGCAACCGGTGGATGCCACGCTGTCCGCGTATCCCGATCAGGTATTCCACGGACGGGTCAGTTTCGTCAGCCCGGCGCTGCAGCCGGATACGCGTCGCGACATGGTGCGCGTCGCCATCGCCAATCCCGATGGGCGACTGAAGCCGAACATGTACGCGAATGCCAGCTTCAATATCCCGCAGCCGGCGCAGGTGTTCGTGCCGGAGTCGGCGCTGCTGATGAACAACGACAACACCACGGTGTTCGTCGAAGTGTCGCCGTGGACGTTCGAGCGCCGCACGGTCGAGCTCAGCTACGACGAGACGGTCGGTGCGCGCGTGGTGAAAGGCCTCAAGGCCGGTGATCGCGTGATCGTGAAGGGCGGGGTACTGCTCAATGATTAACACGATCTTCCATTTCTGTTTCCAGAAACGCATCTTGTTCATCGTCGTGACGATCCTCGTCGCGTGCTTCGGCTATTACTCCTGGACCCAGCTGGCGATCGAGGCTTATCCGGAACTGAGCGACGTCACTGCCCAGGTCACCACCCAGGTGCCGGGCCTGGCCGCCGAAGAAATCGAACAGCAGATCACTACGCCACTGGAGCGCGGTCTTGCCGGCACGCCCGGGCTGGTGAGCATGCGTTCGAGCAGCACGTTCGGCCTGTCATTGATCACGCTGGTGTTCAAGGACGGTGCCGAGGATTACTGGGAACGCCAGCGCATCATGGAGCGGATCGCCCAGGTCACGCTGCCGCCCGGGATCGCCCCTGGTCTCGATCCTGTGTCCGGGCCGGCCGGCGAGATTTATCGCTACACGCTGGAATCCGACAGCAAGAATCTGATGCAACTGTCGGAGTTGCAGAACTGGGTGATCGTGCCCGCGCTGGAGCAGGTTCCCGGTGTCGCCAATGTCGATACCTTCGGCGGCTTCACCAAGGAATTCCAGCTGGAGCTCGACCCGGCGCAGCTGTTGCACTATGGCGTCAGCGTGGGTCAGGTCAGCAGCGCGATCTCGGCCAATACCGCGAACGCCGGTGGCGGCCGCATTACCCGTGGCGAGCAGTCGTACATCGTGCGCGGCATCGGCATGGTACATACGCTGAAGGATCTGGGCGACATCGTGGTCACCCAGACCAATGGTGTGCCGGTGTTCGTGCGCGACCTGGGCAAATTGCAGTACGGCCACCAGGTGCGCGAAGGCATTCTCGGCAAGGACAACAACCCCGACACGATCGAAGGCATCGTCGACCTGCTCAAGTACGAGAATCCGTCGCGCGTGCTCGAAAGCATTCACGCCAAGGTTGCCGAACTCAACAAACAGTTCGCCGCGCAGGATGTGCGCATCGTGCCGTACATCGATCGCGACGATCTGGTCAACGCGACCAAGGAAAAAGTCTTCCACACCGTGATGGAAGGCGTTGGCCTGGTCTGCATCGTGCTGATCCTGTTCCTAGGCAGTCCGCGTTCGGCGCTGGTGGCTGCGGTGGCGATTCCGATGTCGCTGGTCACGGTGTTCATCCTGATGCAGTTCACCAGGATGCCGGCGAACCTGTTCTCGCTGGGCGCGATCGATTTCGGCGTGATCGTCGACGGCACCATCGTGGTGATGGAAGCGATCCTGCGCCGGCGCGAGGAGAAACCCGACGAAGTGCTCACCGAAGACGATGTGATGACGGTGACCAGGCATGTCGGCCGCTCGATCTTCTTCGCCACGCTGATCATCATCACGGCCTACCTGCCGTTGTTCGCATTCGAGCACGCCGAAGGCAAGCTGTTCCGCCCGATGGCGTTCACCGTGGGCTATGCCTTGCTGGCCGCGTTGCTGTGCACGGTCACGCTGACGCCCGGGCTGGCCTACATCGCGTTGCGCAAGCCGCGCAAGCTGTTCCACAACAAGCCACTGGAGCGGCTGCAGGCGGCTTACCGCATCAGCCTGGGCCGGCTGCTGCACAGGTTGCCGGTGGTCTATGTGGTAGCGGGTGTGGCGCTGGTCAGTGTGCTGGTGCTTGGCGTGACGATCGGACGTGAGTTCCTGCCCGATCTGGATGAAGGTTCGCTGTGGGTGCAAGTGCAGTTGCCGACCGGCCTGTCGCTGGACAAGGCGAGTGAGATGGCCAGTGAATACCGTCGCGTGGTGGGTGTGTTCCCCGAGGTGTCCTATGTGGTTACCCAGCTCGGTCGCAACGACACCGGCAGTGATCCGTGGACACCGTCGCACATCGAATCCGGCGTCGGCCTGAAGTCCTACGGCAACTGGCCGGCAGGCGAGGACAAGGCGGCGTTCGTACGCAAGCTCAACGCGCGACTGCAGCAGATTCCGGGCATCAGCGCGGGTATCAGTCAGCCGATCGTCGATGGCGAGAACGACATGGTCGGCGGTGCGCACAGCCCGCTCGTACTGCGCATCTACGGCGATGACTTCAAGGAACTGCGCCGCGTCGGCGGGCAGATCGTCGACGTGCTGCGGGATGTGCGCGGCACGGCGGATGCGTCGATCTTCCAGGAGCCGCCGATCCCGCAGCTGGCAATCGTGGCGGACCGGGATGCTGCGGCACGCTATGGCATCAACATCGCCGATATCAGCAGCCTGATCCAGACCGCGATCGGCGGTGCACCGATCACCCAAATCTATGTGGGCTATCGCGTCTACAACGTGACGACGCGTGTGTCGAATGAAGTCGCCAACAACATCGAAGCCATCGGCGATCTGCCGCTGACCGCGGCCAATGGTGCGCAGATTCCGCTCAAGCAGGTCGCGCATATCAGCCGCAGGACTGGCGAGAGCACGATCGCGCACGAGCAGGGTCATCGCCAACTGACGATCCGCATCGACAACCGTGATCGTGCGCTATCGGAATACCTGGCCGACGCGCAACAGCAGATCGACGCCAAGGTGCACTTCGACAAGCAGGGCTATCGGCTGGAATGGGCCGGTACTTTCGAGAACCAGCAGCGCGCGCAGGCGCGCCTGATCGTGGTGCTCGGCATGGTGCTGGCGATCATGGCCGTGCTGCTGTTCGCCGAGTTCGGCAAGCTGCATCAGGCGCTGCTGGTGCTGGCCGTAGTGCCGCTGGCTGCCGTGGGTGGCCTGATTTCGCTGCATCTGCGCGGTGAGACACTGAACATCGCCACCGCGGTGGGCTTCATTGCCCTGTTCGGCGTGGCGGTGCAGAACGGCATCATCATGGTGTCGAACATCAATCGTGTGCGAAAGGAAGGCCTGACGCTGGCGGAAGCGGTACTGGCCGGTGCCACCGAACGCTTCCGCCCGGTACTGATGACAGCCACCGTGGCCAGCGTGGGCATGCTGCCGGCTGCACTGGCCACCGGCATCGGCACGGACGTGCAGCGTGGCCTGGCCACCGTGGTGGTGGGCGGCCTGCCGATTGCCACCCTGCTTACGCTGTACATCCTGCCCAGCTTCTATTTCGCGATCGAACGCTTCATCGAGAGGCACCGCGGCCATGCGCCGTCGGCGAAGGACATCTGACCATGCATGCTTTCCACAAAAACACACTATGGCGCGCTGGCAACACACTGCTCACCCTTGGCATCGGCCTGCTGCTCAGCGCATGTGCCGTCGGGCCGGATTACCAGCGGCCGCCGGCACCCGCGACGCATGACTACGCGCCGACAGCCCCGCCGCGCACCGCTGCCGCATCCGGACCGGGCGACAACGCACAGCAGTTTGTGCAGGACATGGATATCCCGGGTCAGTGGTGGACGCTGTTCCATTCCGCGCCCTTGAACGCACTGATCGACGATGCGCTGAAGCACAACGCCGACGCCGACGCGGCACAGGCGGCGCTGCAGGCGGCATGTGAAAACGTGCGTGCGCAGCGCGGCGCGTATTTCCCCAGCGTCGATGCCAGCGTCAATCCAACCCGGCAAAAGACCGGCAGCGTGCTGTCCAGCAACGTCGCCTCGAACAGCACGCTGTACAACCTCACCACGGCGCAACTCAGTATTTCGTACTCGCCGGACCTGTGGGGCGGCAACCGCCGGCAGGTGGAGTCGCTGGTTGCGCAGGCGAATGCGCAGCGCTTCCAACTGGAGGCGACCTATCTCACGTTGACCACCAACCTGGTCAACGCGGCGATCCAGGAAGCCTCGCTGCGCGCGCAGATCGATGCCACCCGCAGCATCGTTGCGGACCAGGAAAAGATCATGACGACGCTGCAGCGCCAGCAAACACTCGGCGATGCTCCCGAGGCTGCGGTGGCTGCGCAGCAGGCTGCGCTGGAACAGAGTCGGGCCACTCTGCCACCGCTGGAGAAGCAGCTGGCTCAGCAACGCGATCTGCTTGCTGCGCTTAGCGGACGCATGCCGAGCGACACCATCGATGCACGCTTCACGCTGGATGCGCTGCAACTGCCGACCGAGTTGCCACTAAGCCTGTCGGCACGCCTGGTCGAGCAGCGTCCCGACGTGCGCATGGTTGATGAGCAGTTGCATGCTGCCAGCGCACAGGTCGGTGTGGCGATCGCGAACCGGTTGCCGAACGTGCAGATCACCGCGAACATCGGCAGCGCGGCGGACAGTGCGAGTTCCCTGCTGAGCACCGGCACCGGCTTCTGGAATATCGGCGCTGCGATCACCGCGCCGCTGTTCGACGGCGGCACGCTGAAGCACAAGCAGCGCGCCGCCGAGGCCACTTACCGGCAGAGCGCGGCGCAATACCGCAGCACGGTGATCGATGCAGTGCAGAACGTGGCCGATGTGTTGCACGCGGTGCAGTCCGATGCCGCGGCAGTGGCTTCGGCCGAACTCGCCGATCGGGCTGCGGCACGCAGTCTCGCGATTGCGCAGCGGCAACTCGCATTGGGCGATATCAGCGAAATGGCCATGCTCAATGCCGAGCAGACCTGGCGGCAAGCCGAGATCACCCTCGCGCAGGCGCGTGCGAACCGTTATGTCGATACGGTGGCGCTGTTCCAGGCACTCGGCGGTGGCTGGTGGAATCGGCATGACGTGGCGGCGGCCGCATCGCCATGATTCGTGATGCTTCCGCCCCGTTCAGTCCTGCGCGCGTGCGTGGCGCCGGTGTCGCCACCACAGCACCAGCGCGGTCAATACGACCAGGCCGACCAGCGCCCACAGGCTGCCTTGGCCGCGGCGCACCCACTTCATCAGCCACTCGTGGTTGTCGGCACCGAAATAGCCAAGGTAGACCCAGAACGGCACGCTGATCAGCGCGGCCAATCCATCCATCAGCAGGAAACGCGTAAATGACACGCGATGGCTGATGCCGGCGGTGATATAGACGGTCGTGCGCATGCCGGGCAGGAAGCGCGCGATGAACAGCATGCGGTTGCCGTAGCGCACGAATTTTTCCTGCACCATCGCATAGCGCTTGGGCGTGAGTATGCGTGCCACCAACCGCCACTTCAGCATACGCGCGCCGTAATGATGGCCGAGCAGGAAGATCGCGGAATCACCCAACAGCACGCCAAACATCGCCAGCGCGAACATGCCGTGCACGTTGACGTAGCCAAGTCCGGCGATGACGCCGCCGGCGACCAGGGTGATGTCCTCAGGCAACGGCAGGCCAGCGCCGCAGATCATCAGCGCGATGAACACCGCGAGGTAACCGTTCTCTGCGAAGATCGTGATCAGTCGTTCAAGCAGGTCCATTGCTGTCCTTTTGGCGGAAATATTCAGCACGCTTCACCGTGCTTCCAGCCCCGATTAATCGTGACAGCTTCATGAGACGCTCGATAGCGGAGTGATACGAATGGAAAGTAGATCACGCAGCTCGGATTTTTCAGCCTCGCTCAGGCTGTTTCGTTCCTTGGCCATCAAGATCGCCTTGCGCTGAATAACTGCCTCTCTCTCCATTTTAGCCAGCGCGTCAAAAAACTCGGTGCGCTGAGCTTCCGGTTCACCGACTGACAGCGATGCCATCAACTTCTGCAGCGATGGGTACTCCGGCCGTTCGGCAAAGTGCTCCACCAACATGGCCGGATTGATGCCTGGACGTGAGCGGGAAATATCGAGCAGCTCGGCGAGCAACTCCACGCCGGGCTTGTCCAGGCGCACAAAGCGGTATGGCCTTTCCACCTGATCGGCCAGCCCAGGCTGCGCCAGCAGCAACGAGATCGCGCTGCGCACCAGACTGCGTTGCACGGCGACCGGTCGTTGTACGGCACGATGTGTGGCGGGATCGACCTGCAGCACCGCGCGTGCGCCGCTGCGCTTTTCCAGCTCCTGTGCCATCAGGTCGCGGAATGCGCCATCCGGCAGTTTCGCGATCAGCGGACGCGCACGCTCGGCCAGCCGCGCGCGGCCATCGAGACTGCCCATCTCCACGTCGTGCGACAGCCCGTTGAAGAAGTAGTCCGACAGCGGCATCGCCTGCTTGATGCGTTGCTCGAAACCGTCCTTGCCCTCCTTGCGCACCAGCGAGTCGGGATCCTCGCCATCGGGCAGGAACAGGAAGTACGCCTGTCGACCATCGCGCAATCGCGGCAGCGCGGATTCCAGCGCCTTCCAGGCGGCGGCACGGCCGGCCCGGTCACCGTCGAAACAGAACACCACGTCCGGCGCGGCGCGGAACAGCACCTCGGTGTGCTCCGGTGTGGTCGCCGTGCCCAGCGTGGCCACCGCGATCGGCAGGCCGGCCTGGTGCAGCGCAATCACGTCCATGTAGCCCTCGACCACCATGATCCGTGTCAGATTCGCGTTGGCCTGCTTCACCTGCCACAGCGCAAACAGTTCGCGACCCTTGTGGAACAGCGGCGTCTCGGGCGAATTCAGGTATTTCGGTGACTGCTCCGAACTTAAAACTCTTCCGCCGAATGCGATCACCCGGCCGCGGCGGTCGAGGATCGGGAACATCAGCCGTTCCCGAAATCGATCGTACTTGCTGCCACGTTCGCTGCTGGCGACCATGCCGGCTTCGTTGAGCAGCTGCATGCGCCGCTCGTTGCTGCCGAGTGCCTTGATCACGCCGTCGTAGCCGGCCGGTGCCCAGCCAAGCCGGAACTGCTTGATGGTTTCCGCATCCAGTCCGCGTTTCTTGCAGTAGGCCTGCGCTTCGCTGCTGCGCGGCAGCTCGCCCTCGTACCAGCCGGCGGCGGCGTCCAGCAGCGCGTACAGGTCCGTCTTGTCCTCACGTGGTGCGGCCTCGCGGCCGCCTTCGCGCGGTACCTTCAGGCCGACCGTCTGCGCCAGTTCCTCGACCGCGTCGGGAAACTCCAGCCGCTCGTAGTCCATCAGAAACTTCACCGCGCTGCCGTGGGCACCGCAACCGAAGCAATGGAAGAACTGCTTGGCCGGGCTGACATAAAACGACGGCGAGCGCTCGTTGTGGAACGGGCAGCAGGCGGTCCACTCGCGCCCGGCCTTTTTCAATGGCACGCGCCGCTCGATCACGTCGACGATGTCGACGCGGGCAAGCAGTTCATCGATGAAGCTGTCGGGAATCAGGCCGCGCATAAGCGCCCTAGTTTAGGGCTTGCACTGCGGCGGCGGGGGCGAGTCGGCCAATGCAGTGGGCAACCCGGCCAATCTGCTGGCGGGGGACCACACTCGCGTGGTCGTCAAGCTAGCATCCTGGACAACCCCCGGTTGCTCATTTTGAGGCCCCTGATGCATCAGGCTGGACATAAAGCGGTGCAGTTTCGACAGGCAGCACCGGAGGATGCGCAGCAGGCGGTGCCGCTGATGTACAGCTCCGGCCCGGCGGCGTTCGACTACGTCTTCGCCGTACCGGGATATAGCGATGCGCAGGCGTTCCTGCGCCAGGCCTTTGTCGACGGCGCCGGCGAGTTCGGCTGGCGCAATCATGTGGTGGGCGAACTGGATGGCGCCGTGGTGGCGGTCGGTGCTGGTTTCGGTGGCGCCACGAAATGGCCGTTCACACTGGCGGCAGCGCGGCAGATCCTTGGCCACTACGGCTGGCGCCATGCGGCCGGGGTGATCACACGCGGCCTGAGGGTGGAGTCGGTGATCCCACCGCCGACGGGCGCCATGCATTATCTGGCGCATCTGGCGGTGAGCCCGTCATGGCGCGGCCATGGCTTCGGCTCGGCCCTGGTCGGTTACCTGCTCGACACTGTGCGGGATACCGGCCAAGGTCCGGTGATACTGGATGTGGCGACGACCAATCCGGATGCCCAGCGGCTCTACCAGCGACTGGGCTTCGAGGTCACACGCGAGCGCCGCTCGACGCTCGCCAATGGGCAGGGGCGGGTGCCGGATCACCGGCGCATGCAGTGGCGCGCGCCGGCCTGATGGCGTCAGGTCATCAGAAAAGGTGGATCACGCCGATCACCGCCAGCACGGCCAGCAGGAACAGGATCACGAAGCAGGTAAACAACACCTTGGCGATGGTTGCCGTGGCGCCGGAGACTCCGCCGAAACCGAGCCAGCCGCTGACCAGCGAGACGATGGCGAAAATGATGGCCCACTTGAGCATGTGTCTCTCCTGCAGCGATGAGTGGCTGCATGAGGGAGTTCCCGGCGAGCCATATGCAGCTTTTATAGCGGGCCGGACGTGAACGTGATGCATCGCCGGCTTGCTGCACATGGCGACGACCGGCAAGCTGCGTGGTCAGGTTGTGACAGGAGATGCAGGATGGTGATCACCGCGGTGATGGCGCATAAGCAGCGGGTGATCGTGCGCGCGTTCGAGCAGGCGGCCGCAACGACGGCAGCGACGGCACGTACGGCGGAGCAGTTGGGGTTGACGCCGGGCATGGCCTGGCATCAGCTGGTGGGCCATGCGGTGCTGCGTTGCCCGGGCGAAGCGCGCTATTTCGTGGATCTGGCGAATTGGCAGCGACTGCGCCAGCGCCGACGGCGTATCGCGCTGGTGGTTGCCGCCGTCGGGATGCTGGTGGTGCTGGCCGTGATCGTGCTGACAGCAAGAACCGGCTGAGACCTCAGCCGGCCAGCTTTGCCTTGATCTTGCCTGATACCACGGCCATGTCGGCGCGGCCGGCGGCTTTTTCCTTCACCGCGGCCACCACCTTGCCCATGTCGCGGGCCGAGCTGGCGCCGGTGTCGCTGATCGCGGCGGCAATCAGTGCGTCGATCTCTGCCTCGTTCAGCTTGCTCGGCAGGTAGGTTTCGATCACCACCATCTCGGCGCGCTCGATCGCGGACAGATCCTCGCGATGGGCGGCATCGAACTGGCTGACCGAGTCGCGTCGCTGTTTGAGCATCTTTTCCAGTGTGGCAAGGACCTGCACGTCATCCAGCTCGATCCGCTCGTCCACTTCGCGCTGCTTGATCGCCGCCAGCATCAGCCGGATCACGCCCAGCCGGTGCTTGTCGCCGCCGCGCATGGCGTTCTTCATGTCTTCGGTGAGCTGGTGCTTGAGTGTCATGGCGAAAGCCTCGGCGGGTCTGGGGCGGATGGCAATGGAAAACCGATTCTACGGAAACGACGAAGCCGGCGTTGCCCTTGGGGACAACACCGGCCAGATCGAATCTGCTGTGCTTGCGGCGGCTGCGAGAGCCCGCGCCGACCGCGTTTCCTGTGCGCGCAGCGCCGGGGCGCTGCAGGATCCACCGACGGAGCGGCGGATCAGGGGGAAACTCAGTACAGGCGGACCTTGCGCGAAACGTCACGCGACAGGCGACGCAGGTGACGCTTCACCGCGGCAGCGCGCTTGCGCTTGCGCTCCTGGGTCGGCTTTTCGTAGAACTCGCGCTTGCGCGTTTCAGCGAGCACACCGGCCTTTTCGCAGGTACGCTTGAAACGACGCAGAGCAATCTCGAACGGCTCGTTCTCGCGAACTTTTACGTTGGGCATGGAAACTCCGAGTGGTAGTCTTCCCGCGGATACGGGACTGTTGAATAGGGCGAGCCGCGAAGTATACCGTGCATACCACTGAATTTTCAAAGCCGACGTTTGGCAAACCCATTCTGGGCATCGAAACCTCCTGCGACGAGACCGGTGTGGCCCTGCTGCGCTGGGAGCCGGATGCGCCGGGCCGTGGCCTGCTCGCGCATACCCTGTACAGCCAGATCAAGCTGCATGCCGACTACGGCGGCGTAGTGCCGGAACTGGCCAGCCGCGACCACGTGCGCAAGCTGCTGCCGCTGATCCGCGAGGCGCTGGCCGAGGCCGGGCTGACCGTGCAGGACCTGGGCGGGGTGGCTTATACCGCCGGTCCCGGCCTGGTCGGGGCCTTGCTGGTGGGCGCTTCGGCCGGGCGTGCACTGGCCTGGGCGCTGGGCGTGCCGGCGATCGGGGTGCACCACATGGAGGGCCACCTGCTGGCGCCGCTGCTGGAGGAGAACCCGCCGGAACCGCCGTTCGTGGCGCTGCTGGTATCCGGCGGCCATTCCATGCTGGTCGAGGTCAAGGCGATCGGCCAGTACACGATCCTCGGCGATACGCTGGACGATGCTGCCGGTGAGGCGTTCGACAAGACCGCCAAGCTGATGGGTCTGCCGTACCCGGGCGGCCCGGCATTGGCGAAACTGGCCGAGCAGGGGCGTGCCGGGGCGTTCCGCTTCTCCCGCCCGATGACCGACCGGCCGGGACTGGATTTCAGCTTCTCCGGTCTGAAAACCCAGGTGCTGCTGGCCTGGCAGAAGTCGGATCAGAGCGAACAGACCCGTGCCGACATCGCCCGCGCATTCGAGGAGGCAATCGTCGATACGCTGATCATCAAGTGCAGACGCGCCTTGCAGGCCAGCGGCGCGCATCGATTGGTGATCGCGGGCGGCGTCGGGGCGAACCGGAGATTGCGTAGCGAACTGGCCGCAGCCGCCGCGAAGGACGGCTTCCAGGTGTACTTCCCGCGGATGGACTTCTGCACCGACAACGGCGCGATGATCGCGCTGGCCGGCGCGATCCGGCTGGCCAGTGGCCAGCACCAGGACGCCTCGGTGCAGGTTTATCCGCGCTGGGACCTGCAGAGCCTGCCGGCGGCGTAAACGGACAGCTCTACGCGCGACGGCCCTTGCTGCTTTGCTGCCCATTGCCTGGCTGTTGTCCATTGCTTGGTTCTTGCCTCTAGCCTTCATTCCCGCTTTCGCGGGAATGAAGGCTAGAGCAGGGCGGGAATGACGGCTTTGGGCTGGGATGACTGATTCAGGTCAGTCGGGCCGGGCAAGAGGAGCATAGTTGATGGCCCTGACACATGATGCATGGATAAGACCATCGCCATGGCTCACCACTGCGTACGCTCCGGCAGCAGCCCTTTCAGCTCCGCCTCGGTGAGATTGCGCCACTGGCCGACCTTCAGGTGGGCGAGCTTCACGTTGACGATGCGCACGCGGCGCAGTTGCGTCACGCGATAGCCGAACGCGGCGGCCATCAGCCGGATCTGCCGGTTCAGGCCCTGGGTCAGCACGATCGAGAAACCGAACTTGGCGATGCGGCGCACGCGGCAGGGCTGGGTCATCTGGCCGTGGATGCGCACGCCCTTGGCCATGCCGGCGAGGAATTCGTCGGTGACCGACTTGTTCACCGCAACCAGATATTCCTTCTCGTGGTGGTTCTCCGAACGCAGGATCTCGTTGACGATATCGCCATTGCTGGTCAGCAGGATCAGCCCTTCCGAATCCTTGTCCAGCCGCCCGATCGGGAAGATCCGCTGCGGATGGTCGACGAAGTCCACGATATTGCCGTCGACGCCGTGGTCGGTGGTGCAGGTGATGCCGACCGGTTTGTTCAGCGCGATATACACCGCCTTCTTCGCCGCCGGTGTGGCGGCGAGGATGCGCGCACGCACGATCTCGCCATCGACGCGTACTTCATCGCCTTCGAGTGCCTTGGCGCCGGTCGAGACCGCCTCGCCGTTGATGGTGACGCGGCCGGCGAGCAATAGATCATCCGCCTCACGGCGCGAGCACAGGCCGGCTTCGCTGATGTATTTGTTGACGCGCATGAGGCAACCGACGGTGGACGATGAAATGTGGGTTCGTCATTCCGGCGAGGTGCTTCTCAACAGCGAAGCTGGTCAAGCCGGAACCCAGCGCCTTTAGGCAGAAAAAGTCACTGGACCCCGGCTTTCGCCGGGATGACGAGCAAAAAATCAGGAGCGCAGCCCGACGCCGCGCTTCAGCAACTGCAGCGCCACGATCGACAGCCCGGCCACGAAGCCCAGCATCACCACGAACGCGACGCCGACATCCACATCGCTGATGCCGAGTACGCCGAAGCGGAACGCGTTGACCATGTACAGGATCGGATTGGCGTGCGAGATCGCCTGCCACGGCTCACTGAGCATCTTCACCGAGTAGAACACGCCACCCAGATAGGTCAGCGGGGTCAGGATGAAGGTCGGTACCAGCGCGATGTCGTCGAACTTCTTCGCATACACCGCATTGACGAAGCCGGCCAGCGAGAAAATCGTGGCGCCGAGCAGCACCGACAGGAAGGTGATGAAAGGATGCGCCACATGCAGCGAAGTGAAGAGCAAGGCGATACCCAGCACCATCGCACCGACCACCAGCCCGCGCGCCACTGCGCCGGTGACATAGCCGAGCAGGATCACCCAGTTCGGCATTGGCGACACCAGCATCTCCTCCACCGCGCGACTGAACTTGGCGCCGAAGAACGAGCTGGAGATGTTCGCGTAGCAGTTGTTGATCACGCTCATCATCACCAGGCCTGGCACGATGTACTGCATGTAGCTGAAGCCGCCCTGGATCGTGCCGATGCGGCTGCCGATCAGCTTGCCGAAGATCACGAAGTACAGCGTCATGGTGATCGCCGGGGGAATCAGCGTCTGCGTCCAGATCCGCACGATGCGCACGATCTCGCGGCGCACGATGGTGTTGAGGGCGACCAGGTTGGCGGCGGTATTGCTCATGTTGCCTGCTCCTTGCCGTTGCGGCCGCCTTCGACCAGCCGCACGAACAGCTCCTCCAGCCGGTTGGTCTTGTTGCGCATCGAGGTCACCGTGATGCCGTTCGTGGACAATGCCGCGAACAGCGAGTTGAGGTCATGCGAGCGGGCCATCTCGGCCTCCAGCATGTGTTCGTCGCGGCGGCGCAGGATGACGCCGGGCAGGCTGGGCAGTTCGTCGGGCATGGCAGTGACGTCCAGCACGAACGTCTCCACATCCAGCGTCGCCAGCAGACGCTTCATCGTGGTGTTCTCGATGATCGTGCCGTGGTCGATGATCGCGATATTGCGGCACAGCGACTCGGCTTCCTCCAGGTAGTGCGTGGTGAGGATCACCGTGGTGCCGGCCGCATTGATGCCGCTGACGAACTGCCACATCGAGCGGCGGATTTCGATATCCACGCCGGCGGTCGGCTCGTCGAGGATCAGCAGCTTCGGCTCGTTCATCATCGCGCGGGCGATCATCAGGCGTCGCTTCATGCCACCTGACAGCGTGCGCGCCTGCATCTGCGCCTTGTCCCACAGGCGCAGTTCCTTCAGGTACTTCTCTGCGCGCTCGGCGGCGATCTTGCGCGGGATGCCATAGAAGCCGGCCTCGTTCACGCAGATGTCGAATGGCTTCTCGAACTGGTTGAAGTTGATCTCCTGCGGCACCAGGCCGATCAGCCGCATCGCCTCACTGCGCTGCTTGTTCACCGACACGCCAAACACTTGCGCGTCGCCGCCGCTGGAGTTCACCAGCGAGGACAGGATGCCGATCAGGGTGGATTTGCCGGCGCCGTTGGGGCCTAGCAGGGCAAAGAAATCGCCGGGCTGTACCGTCAGCGAGATGCCCTTGAGGGCCTCCACACCGTTGCTGTAGGTCTTGCGCAGGTTGTCGACAACGAGTGCGGGTGTGGAGGTCATGGATGACGCCGAATGAGGGAAAGCCGAGGGAAACCAGCTGCATGGGCATGTCTGGCACCGGCAAAACGGGTAGCCGAGCGTGCCATGCAGCTTGGTCGGTGGCTCGCAGCGACCTATTATAGCGGGCTTGATGCCACTGCCCGGCTCCCGCTGGTGCACTCACTGTTTCCCGGAATCCGTTACATGGCCGACCACTTCCAGCTCCGCCTCGTCGACAGCCGCATGCTTGTCCCCACGGTGCGCCACCTCGTGTTCGAGCGTGCCGACGGTCAGCCGCTGGCGTTCGTGCCGGGCCAGTTCCTGCAGGTGCATTTCCACTACGACGACGGCATCGCGACCAAGCGCAGCTACTCGGTGGCCACCGTGGGCGATGGCAGTTCACCGGTGCAGCGCATCGAGATCGCGGTGAGCTATGTCGAGGGTGGCGCGGCGACCAAGTTGCTGGGTGAACTCGAAAGCGGCGGCGTCATCGACGCCAGCGGCCCGTATGGCCGCTTCTGCCTGCAGGACGCCGACACCCATCCGCGCTACCTGCTGCTCGCCACCGGCACCGGCGTCACGCCGTACCGCGCGATGTTGCCGCAGATCGAGAAACTGCTGGCGAAAGGCGATCGCGAAGTGGTGCTGCTGTACGGCGCCCGCACCGAAGCCGAACTGCTCTACGGTGAAGAGTTCGAGGCGTTCGCGCAGTCACACCCCGGCTTCATCTTCCATGGCTGCCTCAGCCGTCAGCCGCGCGCCACACCACGCAGCACCGACCGCAGCGGCCATGTGCAGAACGTGCTCGCCGAGCTAGGTCCCAGCGCCGAACGCGACATCGCCTATCTGTGCGGCAATCCGAACATGGTCGATGCCGCGTTTACCGTGCTGAAGGAGTTTGGTTTGCCGGTGCCGCAGATACGGCGCGAGAAATATATTTCGTCGCGCTGAAGTACACCTCATGGCTCACTTGTGACACGCGTACGGGAAACTCAGAACGTCACGGTTGCGATGAGAGCGTCGGAGTAGTTGCCCGCGCTGACGTCTTGGCCTGCCGTTATTCGCCCGTAGACTGGCACGGAGTATGCCTGTCCGCTTTGGCCCGTGTTGCCGGAGCATGGTGCAAGAAGCCCGGGGTAGCAGATTGCATAGGTGCCGGTGCCGGCGGTACCGTCGCCGAAGATTGTCCCGGTGGCTGTTGCGTTCAGATAGAGGTTGTAGCCAAGGCTTTTGGCGCCTTGCTTGAGGGTGCGCGTGGTGAAGGTGCCGCTGCTGCCTTGTGACAAGCTGATGCTGACACTGAATCCAAAAAGAATATCCACTCCAGTGTCCGAGCAGTTGACTGTCGCGCTGCCAGTTCCGGTGACATCCGCCGAGGAAGTCGGGTCGTAGTTGCTGAAGCTGAGGCCGAGTGCGCTGATGGTGCAGGTGCCGGCCCACAGGGGTGAGCTAAAGCTTCCTGCGCCAAACAAAAGCATGCAGCAAAGTAGTCGCGATCTCATGGTGTCGCTCCAGCGCTACCACTGCAGGCGATCTTGCCAAGATCGGTCAACGGGCGAACGTCGGTCGGCATGCTGAGATGGCAACTCATGTCGCCACTGCCCGTCTGGGCTCGCAGGGTGTAGGTGCCAGCTGGCAGGTCGGAGAAGTAGAAGCTGCCATCCAGGCCGATCAAGGTCTTCAAGGTGTTGCCTCTTGCGGTAAGCGTGGCAGTGCCATATTGCACGACCTTGTCATCAAGCATCAGCACGCCACGCGCTGCATGCAGGGCATGCACGCCGAAACGTACGACGGCTCCACCCAGGCGTGGCACGCTGATGACCTGATCCGTGGCGTCGATCTGGTCCTGCAGTGGCACGCTGTTCTGGTCGATGCCGACCTTGTTGGCCTGATACGGCAGCAGATTGTTGATCAGCAGATTGCCGTTGGCATCGGTGTGACCAACGGGTTGGTTTTCGTGAGTTACCTCGACATCCGATATCCCCGGCGTCTCGACCAATGCATAGCCGTTTTGCAGAGCCCGGCCGGCGTAGACATGGTCGTCTATCGCGACGAGGCTGCCGGAAACCAGCATGCTGGCATCGTTCTGGTTGCCAAAGCGCTGATCGGTCAACTGCACCAGCCCGTATTGCCCCTGGTAATCCAGCTGGCCAAGTCCGGTAGTACCGGTGTATCCGTTCTGTGCATTGAGGTTGTAACCCGAGCCGCTGTCGGAGGGCACCGAATGCTGTGCCGAGATGCCATAGCTGTTGCCATTGATGCCAGCGTGGGTGATGTTGAAACCAAGGCTGGTCCTGCCGAACGGAATCACCAGATTGAGCATCACCTGATTGTCGTTGGTGCCGGGATGATTGAGCGCCCGATTGAAGCTCAGTATCGCCATCATGCCGGCACTCAGGTTGAGCGTGCTGTTCAGACCGATATTGCGCTGTTGCGTACCATCGTCGTAGACCGTGTTCCCGGCACTGATCTGCAGGCTCAGCCGTGATAAGGGAGTCCAGCTCGCGTTGACATAGCTCACGCGGCGCGTCAGGAAGGACGTCGGCAACAGCTCGTCGCCGATTCGGCGGTAGGCACTGGAGTAGACCTGTATCCCCGATCCAAAACTGAAATAGCGATCGTTGAACTGATAGGTAAGCGAACTGCCATGACCACGGTTTCCGCCGGCATCGCTGGCGGCAACGCCGAGGCTGAGAAGGCCTATCGGCAAGCGCAAGCTTGCGGACGAACCTGCATTGACCAGGCTATTCTCGGCCTCGATTCGGTAGCCAGCTGTCACATCATTGGTGAAACCGTAGTTCGCGCGAGCCAGCAGCACGGGGTGACCGGCCTCGTAACCATTGGCCAGAGTAGAAGTCCGCTCGATGCCAATTTCGTAGGCGTAATCGCTGAGGCCCTTTGCCAGCGTCTGGGTGGAACTGAAGAAGTTCTGCTGCAGTACGGTGGTGCCGCCAAACGGATCCTGCACCACGACACGCACGTTATTGGTGCCGGCACCCAGTCCGAGACTGGCCAGATTGAAGGGACCCGCGGGAACCTGGCGTTGGGACACCAGGACACCGTTTTCGTAGACATCAATTGTGCCAGGCGCCTGCAACAGTCCGCTGATGGTCGGCTGGGGGTAGGTGATCAGATAGGGATCGAGATCGAAGGCGCGCACTACACCGAAGCCGCCCATCAACACCGTGCCACCCAGACCATCGGTGGAATAGGCGTACTGATCGCCGATGGTCCAGCGCTGATCATGATCGGTGTCGTCGTATTCGTAGCGGGTAAGGCCTCGCGAGAATCCCTCGGCTTCATTCCAGGAAGGGTTGTCGCGCAACAAACCTCGTCCGTAAGCAAAACCCGCATCGAGGTAAACGGAGGAGTCGCTGCGCTCTGTACCTGCATTGAACGCGTAGTTGACGTATGCGCTGGGCACAGCAGTTGGCATGAGCCTTTGGGAGCTCGGATTCAGGGCAACGTCATGATTTTCGAACGCACCGGCAGGCAAGGTCAGCGACAGTCGGCCAGCATCGGGATCCAGTTGCACCTTGCTGCCACGATCATAGACGCTCATGTCGATGAAGCGCCTGGAACCGATGGTTTGTTCCTGCGTGTTCTGCAAGGGCAGATGGGCACCCTTGAGTGCATCTTCGTCCACCAGGATGTGCTGATTGCGCACGATGACGAAGGCGGTCCCATAGCAGCTGCCATTGACGCACAGCTCCAGCAGCATTCGGTCGGGCTGCGCCATGATCGGACTGGACGCAAGCAATGCGAGGGCTATCAGGGTGAGCTTTTGCCCTCGCATGCCTCAGCGCCTGTGGTGATGGTATGAGTGGGCGATGCGTTTGCGATGCCTGACCAGGTTATCGACACGGACGCTACATGCGGACAAACGTTGGCTGGCAATTTCATGTGCAGGAACCAGACGCTGCCGGGCAATACATAATTGGCTACCTGGTCGTGCTGTTCCAGTACATGGCCTGCAGGATCGGTCACGGTCACCTTGACGCTCTGTGGATCCATCCGCTGGGTACCGTTGTTGCCGATGCCAACCGTCAGTTCGCCATGTTCGACGCTTGCCGAATTCAACACAGGGGCACGCATGACCTGCGCGGGCTCGACAAAGACCGGCAGGCTCACCTGGGTCAGTACCTTGATCTCCGGCTTCTGCGCTGATTTGTCTTCGGTAAGATTGGGCAGCTCGTCGATCAGCAGGCGATAGCTTATTTCGCTGGCACCTGCATCGAGCAGGCTGCCGACGCGCAGTTGTACGCTATGGCCTGGAGCCACCTCGAGCAGCTCGGGGGTAACGACCAGGTCGTCACTGGGAGTCAGCTGCCATTGACCATCGGCCGCCGTGCTCCAGTGCATGGGACGAACCTGCATGCGCAATGGTTGGTCGCCGCTATTGCTGAAGGTGAGAATGGCGGCACGGTGGCCAGCATCCAGCTCCACCCGGGTCGGGCTTACCGAAAAGGTGGCAGCACTCGCCACCGGCAACGACAGGGCAAACAGCAGCCCGATCAGCGCTCGAATACGGGCGGCGGCGCGGCGATGTGGCATGGCGAACTCTCCCAAGGGTGGATGGCTAGAGCCAATGGCGATGATGTCATGCCACCCTCGGGGACGGTTTCAGTACGTTACGGTGGCGATGACACTGTCGGTGTAGCCGGTACCTGCCACTACATCCGTGCCGGCCGGCAGCGAACCGTAGGTCGTGAAGGTCAGTGTGCCGGGAACGCCGCCGCTGGTCGAGGTCTGCGAAGCGGGCTCCTGCGCAGCCGTATTGCCCCATTCCGTGGTGCCGCCGCTGGTCGTATAGATGTGATACGGCAGCAGGTTGGTCGAAACGGGGTCTTTCATCTGACGGGCAGGGATAGCCGCGGTTGAGCCGCCTGCTGCGTTCAGACCTTGGCCGAGCGCTACCGTGACGACATCGCCCTTGGTGCAACGAGCGGTGACCGAGCCCTGCGCCGTGACGGCAGTGGCCGAAGTCGGATCGTAGTTGCCGAACGCAATGTTGGTGGAGTTGACGATGCAGTTGTTGATAACAGTCGCGGTGACGTTGAAGGTCGTGGGACTTGAAGCGGCGCCGGCCGTCATGGCGAAACCGCCAAAGGCGATCAGAGCAGTGGCCAGCAGGGTCTTCTTGAACAACATGGTGATTTCTCCGGTAGCGGGTAGGTTTAAGGCTTTGCATGGAACCTAACGCAAGTGGCGTGCCAAGTCCCATGCAGAGCGGTTTTGCCAATCCCTCGGCCGGTTGCAACGATATTGAGTAAGGCGCTCTGGGCACCGTGAAGACGAGCTATCTAAGCCTGTCCTTGACAAACTATGTCACACAGAAGTGCGAACTGCGTCACCATTTAACAGTTCCAACATGAGCCTACGCCCCGGCCGTGATGATTGTTGTCGCACGAAGTACGGGATGTTAGGCGCCAGACATGGCAACGGGTTCAATACGCCGCAGATATCGTGGTCGTCGGGTATTCGTCGCCCGAACTCGCCCGGTTAAGACGGTTTCATTTATGAGGGGATCGGTGTGAGTTCTGGTGGGCGCGGACATCACGCCCGTGCCTTGCCATGCTGCACATCGAGAAGTTGCTGGCGAAAGGTGGTCGCTAAGTGGTGTTGCTTCATGATGCGCTCTACCTGCGCAGAGCTGGTCAAAGCAGCCACGAGAAGAGCGTACTCGCTGAACGCGGCATCACCGCGTCGAACGCGACATCACTTATCTGTGCGGCAATCCGAACATGGTCGATGCGGCGTTTGCCGTGTTGAAGGAATTCGGTTTACCGGTGCCGCAGATCTGGCGAGAGAAATACATTTTGTCGCGGTAGCTTGCGATGGTCGAATCGGGCGCAGTGCGTCTGGTGAATTTCAGGTTGCTCCCTGCTTGCCGATGATCGCAGGGTGGCGCGAATGGCTTTCAGCGTGCCCACCTGTATCCAGTGCGGGCACGAAGCAAGCCAATGTTAGTCGTCGACCATTCTGAATCGCTTCGCCGGCACGGTTGGCAGCAATGTCGGAACCGGGGCAGCAAGCCGGGTCGTTCCGTCCGCTGCGCAGTAGTTCTGCTTCTAGTTAGTTATAGGTCAGCGTGTAGGTGGCCGTGGCACTGACCTGACCGACTGCTACTGTGCCGTTGGAGGTCTGATAGTACTGCGCGAAAAAGGGCAGGTTCATGGTGCCGTTCTGAGTGGCGCCCTCGGAGATTGCCGTGTCGAAGGTAACGGGGGTGATACCGTCCTGTTTGAGGATCTGTATGCCTACGCGCGTCGCGTAGCCTGTGCCGGTGGTGTTGCTGATCACGCCGAGCGTCTTGGCGCCGAAACCGCTGGTTGTGCTCAAGGTGATACTGAGATTCGCGCCGGAGATGCAGTTCAATTGCACCTGGAACGGTTGTTGGCCGGCAGTCTTGCCTGCGCCGGTAAAAACCGTGGCGCTTACTGCAGAGAGCGTCACCACGGTGGGATCGACAGCTGCCGTGCAAGTGGGAATGACAAACTTGATGTTGGATATCTTGAAAATTTCAACAGGATTGGTGCCGCTCGTCATGTCGACATTCCACTGCGCGAGCTGCCCAGCCGGGATGGTCATTTGCTGCGTAGTGCCTTGTTGACCTTGGGGGATGATGCCAGTCACCACCAGCTGCAAAGCAGAAGCTACGCTGAAGGCAACACTTCCTGTCGGTACGGACGCATTGTTCGGATAGGCTGACAAGGGAGAGGTTGTATCCGGATGCAGAATCCGGAAGGACAGCCACGTAAGATTGGTTGGAAAGAGGGTATCGTCGCTGCCAACGGGCGCCCCGTAGCTGCTGACTACGCCATTGTTGGTGGTGCCCGTGCAGGTGAGGGTGGGATAACTTGCAGGGGTGGCTTGTGTCGACGTCCACAGGATGGTGCCTATGGCAGTGCCGGTGCTTGAGAGTGTGATTTGGCCACCAGGTGGCGTGAACGTCACCGTGCCGGGGCTGTTGGTGTTGGTGCAATTGGCGTGGGCACGGCCAGACAGGGCTAGCGAAAGCATAGCCAGCAGAAGTACCGCCCACTGCCCATAACCGGTGCGATGCCGTGGATGCGTCTGCGCGGCAGCGGTTGCGGTTTGTTGCCCAACTGCACGGCAGGATGTGCGTTGCAGGGGCGACGTGCTGACGGTTGCACGGTCGGTCATGCTCCACCCTCCTTCTGCGGCTGTGCTGCGGCATTGTCCGCGACGCACGTGGTCTGGATCTGCTGATACGCTGTCACGACCTTGCCAGGCTTGGGCAGCGTATATGGGAATGCGCAAGCATGCGCCACGCCCTGCTCATCATTCCACTGGACGTTGAGCCTGCCGCTCGGGCCGACACCGCGCAGCAGCGTCAGGCCGGCCTGTCCGACCACGCCCAACGCTTCGTTCGTGGCATCGAACACCTGTGCCCCGAACGGCGCCGGTTTGCCATCCGACATGCGGATGCGTGCGATCAGCGCGCGGCCGGTCTTGCTCTTGAAGTCCGCCATCACTACCGCGCCGGCATATGGCACCACCTGTGCGCTGGTGGCGTCCATTTGTACGCCCAGCGGCAAGCCTTGCGGATCGATCTGGATGGTGTCGAGCTGATAGGGCGTGAGATAAGGCACCAGCGCATAGCCGGCGTGGTCCACGGTGATGCCCGGGGCGCTGAGGACGTGCGCTCCGGCAGCGCCGGGCGCGTACACGATGGCGATGGTGTCGCCGGTCGGTTGGCCGAAGGTGATGCCGCCTGCGTGCGCGACCACCGCGCCGCTGGCACCAAAGGATGCCTGCGAGTAGCCGCTGCCGCTGCCGATGCTGGCGTTGAGCGTGGCGTAGGGGCTGTTGTAGCCGGCATTTGCATTGTAGGCACTGCCGGTATCGTTGCTGCTGTGCGAGGCGGTGGCGCCGTAGTTGAACTGGTTCCACTGGCCCAGCGTGCCGTTGACGGTGGCCTGCTCCTGTGCGCCGCTGTTGGTGGCGTGGTTGAGGTTGAACGAGATGCTGGGCGCATGCGGGGTGTCGCCCAGCGGCAGGCTGGCGTTGAGGGAAACCTGGTTGTCGTAGCCGCCCAGTTCCGTGCGCCCGCGACTCACGGAGACGCTGTAAGTAAGACGCCCGAAATGGTTGTTGTAGCCCATCTGGAACTGCGTGTCGTTGCCGTTGCGGTTCCAGTAGTCGTTTACCGAGGCGTTGGCGTATAGCGAGCCGCCACTGCTCCCCAGCTGCTGGTTGAGCGTCAGGGTGAAGCGGTTGCGCTGCTGCAGCAGACCATGCGCGATGTAGAGATTGTTGACGTTGTAGACAGTGCCGTTCAGTGCCGCGAGCTGGGCTGGTGTGAGCAGACTCTGCACGGGTAGCCCGTCGATCATCTGCTGGTTGGTCGGCTGGTACTGCAGTGCATTCATGCCGTGGCTGGCGTAATCGCGTGCGGCTTCGGCGTCGCTCAGGCTCAGGAAGCCGCTGGTGGAATAGCGGTCGGCGGCCACACTCAGCGAGGTGTTGGTTTCCGGGATGATCTTGCTGTAGCTGACGCGGAAGCTCTGGCCGTCATAGGTGCCGTAGCCGGGAATGCTCGCGTGGGCATGGGTGATATCCAGCGCCAATGCACCGAAGGGGGTGTTGAGCGCACCGCCGACCAGTACAGCGGCGTAGCCGTCCGAGCCCTGTACGCCGGCGTAGCCGGTGAGTCGGTTGCTGAAGCCGTGCTGCACCGCGGCCTGGATCACGTCGGGCCGGTTCTGCAGGGTGGTGTTGCGCAGTTGGCCGGCAGCGATGTCGAAGCGGGTGACGCCGGGGCGCATCAGTTGCGCCACCGAAGCGTAGGGCACGGTGAAGCTATGCTGGCGGCCGTCGGCCTCCGTCACGTTCACGACCAGGTCGCCGCCGTAGCCGGTGGGGTAGAGGTCATCGAGCACGAACGGGCCGGGCGCGACGGTGGTCTGGTAGATCTGCGTGCCGTTCTGGGTCACCGTGACTTTGGCGTTGGTGTAGGCCACGCCACGTACCACCGGCGCGTAACCGCGCAGCGACTGCGGCAGCATGCGGTCGTCGGTGGCCAGTTGCACGCCGCGCAGGCCGTAGCTGTCGAACACGGCGCCGTCGGTGTAGCTGTCGCCCAGGCTCAGCACGGCGCCCAGACTGGGCAGCGCACGCTGCACGTAGGAATCGATGTTGTGCCAGTGACGCTGGCTCGGCTGATTGGTGCCTGATTGCAGCGTGCCGGTGCTGTCCTGCCGGAACTGCCAGAGGCCGATATTGAAGCCGGAACGCAAGCCCAGGTAGGTGCTGGTCTGGTTTTGCCCGCCGCTGGTGGTGCGGTAGCTGTCGAAATTGTAGTTGAGCAGGAACGCTGGTACGCCCGCGTCCCACGACGCCGGGTTGACCCAGCCGCGCGGCCGCTGGTTCATGTAGACCTGTGGCACGCTGCCGTCCATGCGCAGGTCGGACATGTCGAGGGACAGCGTGGCGCCAGGAATCAGGTCACCCAAGTTCACGCAATCGGACGGCGATGACAGTTTCGCAGCCGCCGCGGCATCGGCCTTGACGGGCACCAGACTCATGCGATCGAGCAGCGCGGTGCTGACGCAGGCCGCGGCGTTGGCGCCGGGAGATGGCGCGGCGAAGCGCACGTCCATGCGGCCCACCCAGTTCTTGTTGAGATAGACGTCGAGGTTGTAGACGCCAGGCAGCACGGGGTTGCCGTGCTCGAAACGCGAGAGGTCGGCGGTGTCGTGCCCGGCGCCGGGCAGCATGCTGCGGTCGAAATCGGCGAAGCCACCGCTGGCACTGGCATCAGCGGTCGCGCCCCCCTCAGCAGCAGCTGCGGCTGCTGCCGCCCAAGCCGGATGAGGGCAGCCCATGGCCACGGCAAGCGCCACGCCACAGGCCACCGCCAGCGCAGCGCGGCGCAGTGGCGAGTGACCGGAGGATGCGCGCCGTGATTCCATTACGGTGTCACGGTGCCTTTGTGGCTATCTGCCGCACCGTAGTCATTGACGGTAACGAAGACTACCGGCGTACCAGCGGAGGGCGCTTGCGCGAGGCCTTTCAGGGACAGGCGCAGGTCGCCAAAGGGCGCGACCATGCCGTTGGTTTCAGGGCTCGGTTTGCTGTCGGTGCCGAACGACAGGTTGCTGATCGTGACGTAATACGGCGTGGGGTTGTGCACTTCCACCGCCGCGCCTTGGCCGGCAGTAGCCTTGAAAGTCAGTTTGTCGGGCGCCTTAAGCGCATCGTCTGGCAGGTCGGCCGGGCGGTAGAACAGTTTCAGCCGCGAGCGTATCGCGAACTGCAGATAGTTGCGGCCTGCGTATTGAGGGCCGGTGGGCTTGGGCGGGATTTCCAGCACGTTCAGCCAGAACAGCGACTCGCGGTCGCTCGGCAGCGGCTGGGAACCCTGCGTATAAAGGATCCGCAGGTTCTGGTCCTTGTCCTGCTCCATGCGGAACAGTGGCGGTGTGATCAGGAATGGCGTACTGACGCTGTCCGGCGTCGAGTTGGGGTTCCCGGTGTCGATCCACGCCTCGACCAGCGCAGGATGATCGCTCTTGTTGGACAGGCGCACGGTGACCTCGCCCTGCTGGGCGGGAAACACCACACGGGTGCCGCCGATGACGACGCTGGCGCGGGCTGGCGGTATCGCCAGACACAAAGCGAGCACCGCCGCGCCAAGTGCGCGGATCAGGATGTTCATGGGCACCTCTTACGCTGGAGTCGGGTTGCAGCAAGCTGCCGCATTCGCAGGAATGCGGCAGCCGGAGAGCGTTCGCCTTAGTTGTAGGTCAGCGTATAGCTCACTACTGCGGTCACCGTGCCAGCGGTGACGGCCGTAGCCGTTGGCTGGTAATACTGGGCTTCATAGCTCAGTGTCGCCGTGCCAGCGGGGATGATGGTTGCGGTGACCGGACCAAAAGCCGGTTGGCTATTCAGGTTGAGGGCGGTACCCGTCGAGTTGGTCAACTGGACTTCCGCGTTGGAAAAGCTCGCGCCGGTCGTGTTCTGAATGGCACCGGTTGTCCCGTCGATGGCACCGGAGAACGTTGCGCCTACCACGACACCCGCGGGCGTCGTCGGGCAGCCGGTCAGGTTCAGCGCAAATGGTGTCAGGCCTGCAACGGAGCCTGCCGCGGTGAAGGCCGTGGTCTGCACATCGGGCAACGTGACCGCCACATTGTTGCTGGACACGGTTCCGCCAGTTACGGTGCCTACGGAGCAGGTCGACGACAAGACCTTGCCGTTGAAGGTGATGGTGCCGGTAGCTGCACTGGCAGCCTGCGGAGCGAATGCTGCGATGCCGAAACCGGCGATCAATGCAGCGGAGAGGAGAGTCTTGTTCATGCGTATTTCCTTTCAGGATGTTGGGTAACTAACTGGTTCGACGCGCTGGTGGACAAATGTGGTCGCACTACTGCACCACCCCGACTGCAGCCTTGCGCGTGGCTGGTCGTCGGAGAAAAAGCAAGCTGTATGCCAACCTGTGGTTGTTTGCGAAATACCGGCTGCCCCCTGCTACCGGTAGGGATGAGCATGAAGCTCAGCGGGCGTTTGATCTGCGTCGTAGGTCATCCCTGACAAATTATGGCAGCTAAATGTGCGAACCACGTCACTTAATCTGAACGATGGCTTCACGTAACTAACACGCAAAAGATCACGAACCGGGCAGAAAGGACGCACATGTAAAGCGTACTTGACATTCGCGGAGCCGCTCCGTACGCTGCGCTTGTCAAGGTTGCTTGACACACGCCGCCGGAGTTTTCCTTGAGCAAGCCCCGTTCGATCCACCAGCGCTATCAGCGCGAGTTCTGGCCCGCCATGGCGGCCTATATCGCGATCATGTTTCTGCTGTGGCCGCTGCTGCCGAAGGTGCACAACGATCTGTTGAAGATTGCGCTGGCACTGCTGCCGGTGCTGCCGGTGCTGTTCGTGGTGCGTGCGATGGTGCGGCTGGTGCTGGGTAGCGACGAACTGGAGCAGCGCACGCACCTGATCGGTCTGGCGATATCCACCACGGTGGTCAGCATGCTTAGCCTGGTCGGCGGTTTTCTCGCTGCGGCCGGCATCGTCCCGTTGGATGGTTCGGTTCTGCTTTTTGTGTGGCCGGTTCTGGTGGTGGTGTATGCCGCCGGGCGTGTCTGGGCCAGCCGTCGCTTCGGCGGCGACGGCGATGTGATGTGCAACAGCGGCATCGCCTGGCATTGGCGCCTGTTGTTGGTGGCACTGGTGCTGGTCGCCATTGCATGGTTCGGGCGCAAGCAACTGCCCGACTACCAACTCGGCATGCTGTGCGGCATGAGTGCAGTGTTTGCGGCGTGGCAGCTAATGCTGTTGATCGTGGGCTGGCGCCGGCGCCGGCTCGGTGATCACGAGGCATCGTGATGGAGCATCCGTGCAGGCCCCCGGTACGCGTCCATGAATAATCACGTGCGCGAATTACGTGGCGGGCAAGCCTGGTCACAGGCCGACCTGGCCGAACGACTCGACGTGTCGCGGCAGACGGTCAACGCGATCGAGACCGGCAAGTACGATCCCAGCCTGCCGCTGGCATTCAAGATCGCGAATCTGTTTGGCCGTCCAATCGAATCAATTTTTGTACCCGGTGAGGAGTAGGGCATGGCATTGAAGGGACGTACGGTGATGCGCATCGGCGTGATGGTCGTGGTACTGGGCGTGCTGGCATGGAAGCAGTTCCAGCATCCGCAGCAGACTGAAGCGCCGCTTGCATCGGATACACAGAAAGCGACGATTGCGGCCAGCACGGTGCCTCCAGCCAAGCCACAGACGTGGACGCTCGGCACGGTGACGCTGACTGCATGCCAGCTGGGACAGCCGAACAGCGGGCTCAGTACGGCGGCGTGGTGCAGCGACTTCCCGGTGCCGGAGAATCGCGACGATCCGCACAGCCGCACGATCAAGCTGAAGCTGGCGCTGCTGCGTTCCAGCGCACAGGTGGCGAGCAAGGACATGCTGGTGTTTCTTGCCGGCGGTCCGGGACAGGCGGCAACCGATTCGGCCGGTGCGATTGCCATGATGCTGGACCCGCTGCGTGCGCACCGCGACGTGCTGCTGCTCGACCAGCGCGGCACCGGCGGCTCCAATGCGCTGAGCTGCAAGGAGTCCGATGACGCGGTGGCGCCGGGGGACGACGACAGTTTCGATGCCGACAAGATGCGCGCCGCCGCCGCCGATTGCCTGAAGCAACTGGCCAGCCATGCCGATCCGCGCTACTACACCACCACGGTCGCCGCGCAGGATCTGGAGGATGTGCGCAAGGCGCTCGGCGCTCCGCAGTTCGACCTGATCGGCGTGTCCTACGGCACGCGTATGGCGCAGCAGTACCTGATGCGCTATCCGGATGCAGTGCGCAGCGTGGTGCTGGACAGCGTGGTACCGAATTCGCTGGCACTGGGCGAGGACTTTGCGCGCAACCTGGATGATGCCCTGAAGGCGCAGTTCGCCCGCTGCACCGCCGAGCCGGCATGCAGGAAGCAATTCGGTGATCCGGACCAGACGCTGTATCAGCTGCGCGATGCCTTGCGTGCGAATCCGCACGAGGTCAGCTTCCGCGATCCGCAGAACTACCAGACGGTCAAGCGGGTGCTGAACGAGTACTCGCTGGCCAGCGTGGTGCGCATGTTTGCGTATACGCCGGCTACGGCGGCGCTGTTGCCGTTGTCAATCGACGCGGCCGCGCATGGCGATGTCGGCCCGTTGCTCGGTCAGGCAAAGATCCTTTCGGGTGAGCTGTCCGAGCTGATGGGCAGCGGCATGCAGTACTCGGTGATCTGCAGCGAGGACGCCGACCTGCTCACGCCGCGACCGCAGGATGCCAACACCATGCTGGGCACGCATATGGTCGATGCGCTGAAGGCGGTCTGCTCGGTATGGCCGAAGGGCACGCGCCCGGCGGATTTCCACCAGCCGCTGAAGACCGACAAGCCGGTGCTGCTGCTGGCCGGCCAGTACGACCCGGTGACACCACCGCGCTACGCCGACGAGGTGGCGAAGGGGCTGCCGAATGCGCGTGTGCTGATGCTCAAGGGCCAGGCGCATAGCGTGATGTCGACAGGCTGCATGCCGGAGCTGGTCCAGCATTTCGTCGAGAAGCTCGATCCGAAGACGCTGGATGCCAGTTGCCTGGATCGGCTGCAGCCCACGCCGATCTTCATAGATTTCAACGGAGCCACTCCATGAAATATCGCCACGCGAATAATTCGTACGTTTTGGCCAACGCCATGCTGTGGGCTGCAGCCATCATCGCCGCCGCGGTGCTCGGCGCGCCGAAATTCCTTTTCCTGATACTGCTTCCGTTGCTGGCCACGTTGTCCGTGGTGACCTTCGGCCGGCGCGCTGCTTCAAACGGAGTGACTTGTCGTGATTGAAGTCAGAAACCTGCATAAAGCATTCGGCCCGGTGAAAGCCGTCGACGGCGTCAGCTTCGTCGCCCGCGATGGCGAGATCACCGGCCTGCTTGGCCCCAACGGCGCCGGCAAGACCACCACGTTGCGTATGCTCTACACGTTGATGACGCCGGACAGTGGCCAAGTGCTGGTCGATGGCATCGACGCGGCGACGAACCCGCTGGCGGTACGACGCGAACTCGGCGTGCTCCCGGATGCGCGCGGGCTCTACAAGCGGCTGACCGCGCGCGAGAACATCGAATACTTCGGACGCCTGCACGGACTGCCGGAAGATTTGCTGGCCAGCCGTCGCGATGCGCTGATCAAGGCGCTTGAAATGGACGACATCGCCGAGCGCCGCACCGAAGGTTTCTCGCAGGGCCAGCGGGTGAAGACCGCGATCGCACGCGCGCTGGTGCATGACCCGCGCAATGTGATCCTCGACGAGCCGACCAACGGCCTCGACGTGATGGCCACGCGCGCGTTGCGCCAGTTCATGGCGAAGCTGAAAGCCGAGGGACGTTGCGTGCTGTTTTCCAGCCACATCATGCAGGAGGTCGCTGCGCTGTGTGACCGCATCGTGGTGATCGCGCATGGTCGCGTAGTGGCCGACGAATCGCCCGATGCCCTCAGGGCACAGACCGGCGAGAGCAATCTGGAGGATGCGTTCGTGAAGATCATTGGCAGCGACGAGGGTCTGGCCGCATGAATACTGTTCCCACGAAGCTGCCACGCAGCCGCGCCTTCATGACGGTATTCCTGAAGGAGGTAAAGGAAAATCTGCGTGACCGCCGCACCCTGATCAGCGCCTTCCTCACCGGCCCGCTGCTGGGGCCGCTGATTTTCGTGATGCTGCTCAACGTCACCCTCAACCGTGAACTGGACAAGGCGGAGAAGCCGCTGCCGGTGCCGGTGATCGGCGCCGAGTACGCGCCCAACCTGCTTGATGCGCTGAAGGTCGGTGGCGTGGTGCCGGGAGCGCCCGTCGCTGATCCTGCGCAGGCTGTGCGCAAGCAGGATGCCGATGTAGTGCTGCGCATCGCACCGGACTACGGCAAGGCCTGGCGCAAGGGCGAGCCGGTGCAGGTGGAGTTGTTCTACGACTCGTCGCAACGCGAGGCGAATACCTCGGTCGAACGTGTGAGCAAGCTGGTCGAAAGCTATGGACGCCAGCAGGGTGCGCTGCGGCTCGTCGCACGCGGGATGTCGCCGAGTACGGCGTGGCCACTGCAGGTTGCCCGACGCGACCAGGCCACGCCGCAGTCGAGGGCGGTGCTGATGTTCGCGATGCTGCCGTACTTCTTCGTGATTACCGTCTTCATGGGCGGCATGTACCTGGCGATCGACCTCACTGCCGGCGAGCGCGAGCGCCAATCGCTGGAGCCGCTGTTCGCCAATCCGGTGGCGCGCTGGAAGATCCTGTGTGGCAAGCTGGCGGCGATCTGTGCATTCTCCAGCGCCAGCCTGCTGATCACCCTGCTGGCGTTCGCCGTGGTGGGGCAGTTCATCCCTGCCGAGAAGATCGGCATGGAGCTGGACCTGGGCGTGCACTTCGCGGCCAACGTGCTGTTGCTGATGCTGCCCCTGGTGCTGTTGCTGTCTGCGCTGCAGTCGATGGTGGCGGCGTTCGCGAAGAGCTATCGCGAAGCGCAGACCTACATCTCGCTGCTGATGCTGGTGCCGCTGATTCCTAGCGCACTGCTGTCGTTCATGCCGATCAAGGCGCAGGCATGGATGTACGCGATCCCGCTGCTCGGCCAGAACCTCGGCATCATGCAGCTGTTGCGCGGCGACGGTGTCAGCGCAGAGCAGATCGGGTTGTGCCTGGCCGGCAGCCTGGCGGCGGCGCTGATTGCGCTGTTGGCCACCGTCCAGCTATATCGCTCGGAGCGGTTGGCGATTTCAGCTTGAGGTTTTGTTCCCTCCCCTGCATGCAGGGGAGGGAGTGCATCAGAGGCTTTACCCCTGCGGTGGCGCGGTCAGTTCCTGCGCGTTGAGGTAGCCGTGGTGGTGGCGGTCGAGCTTGTGGAACTGGTGGCGCAGGTTGTCCTGGTATTCCTTCAGCGTGATCGGCATGCCGCGGCCACCTGGTAGCTCATTGGTTTCCAGCACGCCATCGTGGTTGGTGTCCATGCGCTCGAAACCCTGGCTCATATAGGCCACGTATTCGGCCTCGCTCACCTTGCCGTCGCCATTCGTGTCGAACTGCTTGAGGTAGTCCGCGCGCGAATCTTGCGCGAATGCGGCCAGCGGCATGAGCAGTGCCATGGCGATGACCAGGCGGCGCATCAGCGGCTGCCGCCGTGGATGCCGATGAACTGCAGGAACTCCGCGCGCGTGCGCGCGTCATCGCGGAACGTGCCGAGCATCTGGCTGGTCACCATCGACACGCCGCGCTTGTGCACGCCGCGGGTGGTCATGCATTGATGGCTGGCATCGATCACCACCGCCACGCCGGCGGGCTGCAGGGTTTCCTGGATGCACTGGGCGATCTGCGCGGTGAGCTTTTCCTGCACCTGGAAGCGGCGTGCGAAACCCTCGACCACGCGGGCCAGCTTGCTGATGCCGACGACGCGATTGGTCGGCAGATAGCCCACATGGGCGCGGCCGATGATCGGCGCCATGTGATGCTCGCAATGGCTCTCGAACTCGATATCGCGCAGCACCACCATTTCGTCGTAGCCGTTCACTTCCTTGAAGGTGCGGCGCAGGTAGTCGCCCGGATCGCTTTCGTAGCCGGAGAACCAGTCGCGGTACGCCTTGACCACGCGCTTGGGCGTATCGAGCAGGCCTTCGCGGGCCGGGTCCTCGCCGGCCCAGCGCAGCAGGATGCGCACCGCCTCTTCGGCTTGTTCGCGGGTGACGTCGTGCTGGTCGCTCATGGAGATTCCTTTGGTTCAGCGGATTTCCTCCAGTTTAGCGAATGCGTCAAGGGATGCCCTGATCCGTGTGGATGAGGGCAATCTGGATCGAATGCCGCCACTCAGGGATCGGGCACGAAATGACCCGGGAACGGCTCCGGCATACCCGGGCGCGGTGCTGGCACAACGCCACGTGCGAGCAGGTGGTTCCAGGTGTCGTAGTACAGCGTGATCACTTCGTCTGGCGTACTCGACGCACGCTCGAAATCGACATAGTGGGTTGAGGACTCTTCGCGCTGGCCGTGGCCGGTGCCGAGCGGCCCGTCATTCTGGGCCTTGGCCATTGGTGCCTGACTCACGGAAGCCTGGGTTGGTGGTGCGGCCATGGGAGGAGCGGAATTCACGGCAGAGCGGGCTGTTGATTCCATGATCGGAGCTGGAGCAGGTGGCGCCGGTGCGGGCATGGGTGCGTAGGTTTCCCGCGAAGCCACGTCGGCCATGGGCGCTTGCATCACCTGTTGAGGATAGGCACGCTGGCGACGGAACACTGCCACGCCGATCACGCCGACATTGTCGGGACGCCCGGTGCGTACCGCGTAACTCTGCGCGTAATCTGCGAATACGAAGTCGGCGACCTGGGCCATGTTCTTGCGCCAGCCGAGCACGTCGGTGTTGGCATACCGATCCAGCACGTAGCCGGCCTGCGACCAGTCTGCGTTATCGCCGGAGATTGCATTCACGGCATCGACTGAAAGCACCGCCATCATGTCGCTACCGGAACGGTTGCGCAGGCTGATCTGGTAGCGATGACCCGGCTCACCGGCGATGTAGTAGCGGCCATCGTGTCGGTACACCGGCAGCGCGCGCTGGCCGTCGCGGTCATACACGCTCAGGTCGACCAGCCGACCCACTGCAGCGACGGACGTGGCGTGGACCAGGCCCGCCGCAAAGGCGAGCCCGAGCAACAGGATTTTCATGGGGCGACTCCGGCATGCATCGCGGATCGATGCATGGGATGTAACGCTGCGCCGCTGCTTATGGGGTTAACCCGTGATCAGGTTTCGGCGGTGCCGGTCGAGAAAATGCTGTCGTCTACGATGGCGATCGACCGGCGAACAGGCGTCGCTCCAGCATGTCGAACGCGAGGGTTACCAGCAGGGCTGCCGCTGCGCCGAGGGTGACTTCGCCCAACCGGAACAGGGCGAACTGCCAGAATGCACCGGTGTGCGGCACCAGCATGATGATCGTGGTGGTGGTGCCGCTGATGCGGCCGGCGGCACCCAGGTTGAAGACCGAGCACAGCAGCATGCCGGCGATCACGGCCAGTACATAGGCCAGATAGTGATCATGCCCGAGCATCGCGGCACCCAGTCCGATCAGGCCGCCGATCATCGCGCCGACGAACTGGTCACGCGACGAGTTGCGCACTTCGGCATAGCTGCTCTGGCTTACCGAGATCGCAGTGATCGCGGCCCAGAAACCTTGCCCGAGACCCAGTTCGAGGGCGATGAAGTAGCTGATGCTCGCGGCCAGCACGGCACGCAGTGCATGGACCAGACCGACGATCAGGCGGTCGCGTGGTGGTAAAGCGTGCCGCAGCTGCAGCACTTCATCAGCCAACAGACCGAGCTGGCGGTGGTGCTCAATCAGCGGTCGTTGCGATTCGCTCATGCGTCCTCGCCCACCCCGGTGCCAGTAGTGTTGCCACTAGCATCGTTGTCGATCCCATTCTCCGGGGAACCATCGGCGGCCTCTGTGTCATCGTTATCCGAAGAAAGTCGCTTCGGCATGGATTTCTTTGTTTTGATGCCGAATTCGCGTAGTTGTTCTGCTTGGCGTACCAAACCACGACTAGGATCGGTTAATGCTTTTTCGGCTAATTGCACAGCGGCGGTGGCTTTGCCAAGCGCGTCGCCGATGGATACGACATGCTCAGTGAATTGCCTGGCGGCTTCGTACATCAACCTTCCGCGGTCGACTATCTTTTCCATGTTTCGCGTCGTCTTCTCTACGCGCCAGATGTACTCGATGGTACGCAGAACGGTAAACAACGTATTGGGCGACACGAGGGCGACGTGACGTTCGAGAGCGTATTGAGCAAGATTGGGATCGGCTTCGCTAGCAGCCGTCAAGGCGCTTTCAATAGGTACAAAAAGAAGTGTGAAGTCCACACTTTTTAGGTTGTAAAGCGAAGGGTAGTTTTTCTTCGACAGATCTTGGATATGCCTTTTGATGGATGTCGAATGATCGTCTAGGGCCGCCATGCGTACTTGTTCATCGCCGTTCGAAGAGACAAAGCGTTCATAGGCGACCAAGGAGACTTTCGCATCAATCACGATGGAGCGATCTTGCGGAAGATCCAGCACGACGTCAGGAATGAGTCGCCCATCGGTGCCTTCGACTTTGTGGCTCACCTGGGTTCGGAACTCCATACCTTCGCGTAGCCCGGCCAGTTCCAGAATACGTTGGAGTACTGCTTCCCCCCATATGCCGCGCGTCTTACTTTCACCGCGCAAGGCATTCGTGAGGGACTGCGCTTTGGCGCCAATATCCTGATTCAATTTCGTAAGTTCGAGGATCTGCGCAATTAGACCTGCTCGCGCAGCGACATCCGCCTCGCGCGCGGACTCAACCTTGCCTTTGAAATCCTTGAGTGTCTCATTGAAGGGATCAAGCAACGTGGAAAGAGTTGATCTCTGCTGCTCGGTTAGCTTTGCGCCCTTCTCCTCGAGCAAGGTGCTGGCCATGAGCTTGAACTCTTTTGCCATCTCCTCTTTTGCGCCCGCAAGTAGCGTGGTTGTCTCAATTTCCCGCTGTTTCGCGGATTTCACTTCCTGCTGAAGTCGTGCATTGGACTCGAGAAGTGCGCTTTTGGTCTCGACGATGCTCTTATTGGTTTCGGTTAGCTCGATGAGCTGAGCATTCGCCACCGCAAGGGCTTTTTCGACCGCGTCTAGCTGGCTCGATTTTCCGGCCAGATCTTCGCGCTTGATGGCAATTTCTTCGGTTGCAGCACGCATTTCCAACTCGAGAGCCTGAGCGCGCTCTGCTTGCGTTTGTGCTCGTGCGAGTTCTGATGAAACTTCGCGCAAGCTCGCATTGGCATCAGCCAGTGCTTTCTGCGAATCGTCGTAACTCCGACGTCCGCGCAGCAGCATGATCACTTGCAGCACACCGGCCACAAGTGCAGCGACGACGAGGACGATCAACAGCATTTCAGTGGCAGGCATAAGGGAATCCAGTGATGCAGGCTGCGAGTTTACGCAAGACTGTCTCGCCCGCTGCGATCAGGCTGATCAATCCACGCGGCAGAACACGGCCTTGAGGTAACGCCCCTCGGGTACATCGGTACGGAACGGATGGTCGGTACCGGCACCACGCACTTCGAGGATCTGGATCTCGCGACCGGCATTCAGCGCCACGCGGCGCAGCATTTCGAGGAATTCGCTTTCGCCGACCAGGCCGGTGCACGAGCAGGTCAGCAGCAGGCCGCCGGGCGGGATGATGTCGAGTGCCATGCGATTCATCGCGAAGTATTTCTTCAGCGCGTCCATCACCTTGCTGCGGTCGCGGGTGAGCTTGGCCGGATCGAGGATCACCGCGTCGTACTGCTCGCCACGCGCCACGGCGGCGCGCACCCAGTCGAAGATGTCCGACTGTTCGAACGTTACCGCGACGTTGTTTGCCGCGGCATTTGCGCGGGCGATCTCGAGGATGCCCGCATCGAGATCCACGCCGACCGCTTCACGCGCGCCGGCCGCCATCGCATGCACCGCGAAACCGCCGGCGTTGCAGCACAGGTCAAGCACGCGGCGGCCCTTGGCCAGTTCGGCGAAGCGCTTGCGGTTGTCGCGCTGGTCGGCGAAGAAGCCGGTCTTGTGGCCGGAACCGGGTGCGGCGTGGAAGTGCAGGCCGTGCTCATGCACTTCGACAGCCTCCGGTGCATCCGGGCTACGGACGTCGAACGATTCCTGCTTCTGCACATGCGATTCGGCAAACCAGTACAGCCGCGCGTCGGGGAAGTGGCGCAGCAAGGCGGCATGGATGGCCTCGCGGAACTTCCACATGCCCGCGGCGAAATATTCGATCACGAGGATATCGGCATAGCGGTCGACGATCAGCCCGGACAGGCCGTCACCTTCGCTGTGCACCACGCGCCACGCATCGCTGACGCTGTCGAGCTGCAGCCACTCGCGCCGCAGCTGCACCGCACGGGCGATGCGTGCGCCGATCCAGTCCGCATCAATCGCCTGATCCGGGTGACTGTCGAGCAGGCGCAAGGCAATCCGCGCGTGCCCGTTCCAGAACGCGCGGCCGACGAAACGACCCTTGGCATCCTGCACCTCGACCACGCTGCCCGGCGGCAGCTTCGATTCCGGCTTGTAGATCTGCGCCGACCACACCCATGGATGACCGGGGTTGCGATCGGATTTCAGGCGAATGACGGGCAGGGTCGGTGCCGGCGGTAGCTGGTCAGGAGCGTTCATCCGCCCATGATAGCGTGCGCGCTCCGTCGGGCATGCCTCAGTCGGGCTGCATCACCGCCAGTTCATTGCCGTGCGGATCGAGAAACTGGAAGCGTCGACCCCCGGGAAACGCGAAGATCGGCCGCACGATGCTGGCGCCGGCCGCAGTGACTGCGCTCAGCGCTGCCTCCAGATCGTCCACCGCAATCACCGGAAGCGGCGCACGGGTGGCTTCGGCCGGGTCTCCTTGCAGGCCGATATCGACGTCGCCGGTCATGGTGCAGGCGTAGGTCGGGCCGAAACCGGTCAGTTCCCAGCCGAACGCCTGGGTGTAGAAGGCTCGGGCCGCGGCGATATCGCTGGCCGGCAGCTCGATGTAATTGGGACGCGCCATGGTCGGCTCCGTTGCGTGGTCGATGGAAGCAGGTGATGGTTCAGCGCAGCCTGAGTACCAGCCATGACAGCAGCGCCAGCAGGTTGATGCCGAGTCGCGAGACGCCTGGGCCGGCCAAGGCCAGCACAAAGCCCTGGCTGCCGAAGTGCCAGTCGATGCCGAGCCGCGGCGCGGCTTGCAGCGTGGCGAACACATTCACGAAGGCGCCGCAGTGCAGCGCATAGCTGAAGATCGGCAGCGCGATCAGCGGCAGCTGCAGCAGCTGCGCCCAGCTGGACATGCGCACGCCACGATCGCCTCCGTCGAGCAACTGCACGCCGGCAGCCAGCACAAATCCGTACAGCGCCAGACTGATCAGCGCGAGCACGCTTTCGTGGGCTGAGCCGAACGGCAGCAGCCGATGCAGCGCCGCCGCCACGCCATACAGGCCACCGGCAATTTCAAGGATGCCGATCAGGCGGAACAGGATGGTGCGCATGCATAGCCTCGCTAAAAAGACACAAGCTTAGCCTAGCCGCCAGTCGATCAGCACGACACGCGCTTCCTCGATGATCGAGTGCGGCACGAAGCACGCGAGTGGAGGAAAGTTCCTACGGCAACGGTGCTGCTATTCGTATGCCCGCGGTAGTGGCGGAGGCAGCAGAGAGGGCATCAGATCGACGCGGAAGAGTACGACCAGCATGGCGATTGCCAGCACATTGGCGCCGGCAATGAAACGGACGTCTGACGTGGCACCGGGATGTATGGCCAGCGTAAACGACGAACCGAGCAGGCCGCGCAGGCCGAATTCGCTGCCGCCATAAAGCAGCCCGGTCGCGCCGGTGTAGAACACGTAGGTGAAGCCGGTCGATTGGATCACGGGAATCTGCACGAACAGCAGCAGGCGCGTCCACTGCAGCCCGAGGTCTTCGCCGAACCAGAGTCCTACGGCCGCCGCGCCAATGGCCAGATACATCAGGACGGCCATTGCGCAGATCAGTCGCGTCCCGAATTGGGGTGCGCCCATGGCCACGACGCCGAGCATGATGCCAATCACCGCGCCCGCGCCCAGGATCACGCAGATGGAACGCACCAGCCAGTGGGTTTCGCGGATCGTTGTCATCGGTTATTTCCCCCTGCGCCTATTCCATCATGTGGCGAGTTCGTCGGCCAGTTCATGCAGGTCGGCGATGTGCTGCTCCCACCAGCGCGATTCGGCAGCGAACGGAAAAGCGGCGGGGAACGCCGGATCATGCCAGCGTGCGGCAATCCAGCCGGCGTAGTGCAGCTGGCGCATCGCACGCAGGGCGGGGACCAGCATCAACTCGCTGTCGTCGAAATCGCGGAACTGCCGATAGCCGTCGAGCACAGCATTCATCGCGCGTTCGTCGCTGGCGAGCATCCACAGGTCCTGCACCGCCGGGCCGGTGCGCGCGTCGTCGAGATCGACGAAGTGCGGTCCCTCATCGGTCCACAGCACGTTGCCGGGATGGCAGTCGCCGTGCAGGCGCAGTTGTCGCAACGGGCCGACTGCTTCAAGGCGCGAGGCAATCGCGGCATCGAGACGTGTCGCCGCCGAACGGTAATTCGTCTGCAGCGATGCCGGCAACAGCGACGACTCAAGCACCGCCTGCATCGGCTGCCGCACCATCGTCTCGCGATCGAGCCGGCCGCGATGGGCGAACGGCTGGCGCGCACTGACCACGTGCATGCGCGCGATCAGCCGGCCCAGCCATTGCAGTTGACCGAGCGCTTCCAGTTCCGGCGCACGGCCGCCGCGACGCGGGGTCAGTGCATAGCGGAAGCCGTCGTGGAACAGCAGGGTGCGACCACCGAACACGAGCGGCGCGACCACCGGCAACTCGGCCGCAACGAGTTCCTGTGCAAACGTGTGCTCCTCGATGATCGCCGCATCGCTCCAGCGGCCGGGTCGGTAGAACTTCGCGATGACCGGTGCCTGGTCTTCCAACCCGACCTGCCACACCCGGTTCTCGTAACTGTTGAGTGCGAGCAAGCGGCCATCCGGCCACAGGCCGCAGGCCGTGACGGCATCGAGCACCAGGTCGGGGCTGAGGCTGGCGTACGGCGTGTCGTTCAACGCGGGCCCACGACGCGTGCGGGCACCACCGCCATGGTGATGCGCGAGATGCATACCAGCGCGCCTTCCTCGCTTTCGATGCGGATTTCCCAGACCTGGGTGGTGCGGCCGATATGCAGCATCCTCGCGGTACCGGTGACGGTACCGCTGCGCACGCCGCGAATATGGTTGGCGTTGATGTCGAGGCCGACCGCGAGCTCCTTCTCCGGATCGAGCGTGAGCATCGCCGCGGTGCTGCCCAACGTCTCGGCCAACACCACCGAGGCGCCGCCGTGCAGCAGCCCGTATGGCTGATGGGTACGGTGGTCGACCGGCATGGTGCCCTGCAGCCAGTCATCACCGATCGCGCTGATGCGGATGCCCAGCGTCTCCATCATGGTGTTGGCGCTCCAGGCGTTGATCCGCGCCAGGTCGGTCGGCTGTTTCCAGAGGCTCATCGTTGATTCCTGTGTGTCGAACCCGCATTGTTGTCCGCTGCGACTGCAACGACAATGGATCCGGTGTTCAACGTCACTCTCAAATCTTCAGGCCGCCAGTTTTCGGTGGCGGCTGGTGAAACCGTGCTGGAAGCGGCGCAGCGGGCAGGCGTGGCATTGCCGTATTCCTGCCGGGCCGGTGTCTGCGGAAGCTGCAAGGCGACCTTGCTGCAGGGACTTTGCGAGTACCCGCGCAATCCGCCGCTGGCGCTGAGCGCCAGCGCGCTGGCGCATCATGCGGTGCTGTTGTGCCAGGCGGTGCCGACCAGTGACCTGTTGCTGGAGGCGCGCGAAGTGACCTCGGTGGAAGACATCGCGCGGCGTCAGCTCGGCATGGTCGTGACCGACAAGTGGCAGCTGGCACCGGACGTGATCGGCCTGCGTCTGCTGCCGGCGCACGGCGAGCGCCGGCTCAACCGGTTGCCGGGCCAGTACGTGGATGTATTGCTGGAGGACGGCAAGCGGAGACCGTTCTCGATCGCCAACGGCCCGCAGGCGGACGGCATGATCGAGCTGCATGTGCGGCACGTGACAGGCGGCGGCTTCACCTCGTGGGTCAACGATGCGCTGAAAGTGGGTGATCACCTGCGCATCGAGGGACCGCTGGGCACCTTCGTGCCGCGTGAGGATTCCGAACGGCCGATGGTGTTCATGGCCGGCGGCACGGGCTTCGCGCCGATCAAGGCAATCGTCGAGCACTTCATCGCGCTGGGCACGCGCCGGCCGATGCAGGTGTACTGGGGCGCGCGCTGTGCGGCGGATCTGTACCTGCGCCCGCTGGCCGAGCACTGGGCGCGTGAGGTGCCAAACCTGCAGTTCCACGCCGTGGTGTCCGATCCGGAACAGACCACGGGTCTGCGCACGGGGCTGGTGCACGAGGCGGTGCTACAGGATCAGTCCGACCTGTCCGGCCACGATCTGTACATGAGCGGGCCGCCGGCAATGATCGATGCCGGGCATCCATTGTTTCTCGATGCCGGCTTGCCGGAAGACCGGCTTTATTACGACTCGTTCGACTACGCGCCGGACGTGCTGGCGCAGATCATTGCCGCTCGCGCAGGGATCCACGATCTGCCGGGCTGAGGTTTAGCTGCTGCGTGCATGTTGGATAAGCCGCAGGCTTCGCCCGGCAAAGACCACGAACGCTTGCCTACTTGTTGCCTTTGGCAACGGGCAATTGCGCCGCTTGCCAGGCCAGCACGCCGCCGCCGAGCGTATGCACCTTGACGAAGCCGGCCTTGACCAGCCGCTGCGCGGCCTTGACCGAGTTGCCGCGGCCGTCCTTGTCCATCACCACGACCGGCAGTTCCTTCGCCTTGGCCAGATCCTTGTTCTCCGGATCGAACTGGCTCATCGCCACGTGCCTGGCTCCGGGCACGTGCATCTTTTCGAATTCGGTGATCGAAGAGAGGTCGATCAACAGCGGATTTTCACGGTTGATCAGCAAGGTCAGGCCAGCCGGGGTCAACTCCCTGGTTTTGCTGAACAGCTCGGCGATCTGCATGGCGATCAATGCCAGCAGCAGGATCGCGAACAGGGCCACCAGGGCCGCATGGTTGCCGATAAATTCGGGCAGCTTGTGCAGGATGTCGTTCATCGTCAGTCCACAGGTGCGTCGATCGCACCGACTCAGGTAAACCGGCGATTATACGGGCAGGCCGTGATCGACAGGCGATCACGGCCAAGGATGGCGAGTCTGGCTCACTCCTGCGTGATATCCGGCAGACCGCTGGTCAGCCACCAATGCTTGCTTTTGTCGTCGTAGTGCCAGGTCTGGTGATCAATGATGGTGCGCTCGGTCTGGGTGTGGACGTTGACCAGACTGATATGCACGGTCTGCTTCACCTGACCCTCGCCTGCTGGTACCGGGCCGGCGCCTTCGTCGTATCCGCTGACTTTCACCTGCTGGTAGCGCTCCATGTCCAGCTTGCTCAGCGGATGGTCGGCGCGGATCTTCGGATCGATGAACTGCACGGCGCTCTGGAAATCGCCCCAACGCAGCGTGCTGCTATAAGCGGTGAGGGTGGTGGTCAGCGTATCGCTGCGCGACTGGGTGGCGCAGCCAGCCAGCAGTGAGACGCACAGGATAATCAGAAGACTCAGGATGCGGCGCATGGGTGCTTCCCCGACGAATGGCGCGCCCATTCTGCCGCAAGCGACGGCCTGCGTCTGTGCCGGCTCAACCGCGCCGTTTGGCGACAAAGCGCGCGTTCAGCGTGGCGGCGGGTTTGCCGCCCTCGCCGGGGATCACGCAATCGACCTCGATACGTGCCTTGCCGCGTGCGTTCAGCGTGCCGAAGAACGTGGCCCAGTCGGCCTCGGCGGCCAGCCGCGATTCGCTGCGGAAGTCCTGCCACAGCGGTGCCAGGTAGCGCACGGTGGATTCGGCCACGAACACGTCACAGTCGTGACCCTGCCGGCGCAGTGCCAGTTCCACCAGCGCCCAGCCGCTCAAGGTCATCAGGCTGACCAGGCTGCCGCCGAACGCGCAGCCCTTGTCGTTGACGTTCGGCGCCAGTGGCGCCAGCAGGCTCAGCATGTCATCGCTGCACTCGCCCAGATGCAAATCCATCGTGTGGGCCAGCGGAATCTCGTCACGGATGAACTGGATCAGCTGTTGCGCTGCTGTGGTTGCGTCGTCGATGGTGGTCACGTTGATCGGAGGCTGTGCTGTGGGGATAAGGATTCACCAGTGTAGGGCGGCCGGTACACTGGAGTCATGGCCATGATGGATGCGATGAGCGGATGCAGCGGCAATCCCGGGTGAACAACGAGGGTCTGCGCGGCCGCACCGTGGTGATTACCCGTCCGGCGGGTACCGCGGCTGCATTGGCACGTCGGATCCGCATGCTCGGTGGCGTGCCCTTGCTGCTGCCTGGACTGGCACTGCGCGGTGTGGTTGATGAAGTTACGGCGCGCAACGATCTGCAGACGGCCCTGCGAGACGAAGTGCTGGTCTTTACCAGTCCGGCAGCGGTGCGCTTCGCCGCTTCGCTGCTGCCACTGCGGACCAGGGCGATGGTACTGGCCGTAGGTCAAGGCACCGCGCGAGCCTTGCAGCGGCAGGGTGTCCGCATGCCGCTGGCACCGCCACGACAGGATAGCGAGGGCCTGCTGGATCACCCGGCCCTGCATGATCTGCATCATCGTCGCGTGGCCTTGATCGGTGCGCCCGGTGGTCGCGGCCTGCTGCGTGAACAGATCGTCGCGCGCGGCGCACGGCTGCATGATCTGCATGTGTATCGGCGGGTGGCGCCGCGGCTGGATCGTCGGCATGTCGATGCACTGCTGCAACTGCCGGTGTCTGCCCAGGTGCTGCTGTCCAGCGCGGAAGCACTGCAGAACCTGCAGCAGCTTTTGCCGTCGCCGGCGTGGTCACGGCTGTGTGCGGCAACCGCCGTGGTCAGCAGTGAGCGGCTGGCCATGGTCGCCCGCGATGCCGGTTTCTCGCGTATCGCACTGGCCGCTTCGGCACTCTCGGCCGATCTGCTCGACGCGGCCATGCGCGTGGGCTGAGCCTTCACATCAAGCTGCTACGAACGCGGGCGTATGGCCTGTTAGCATTGGTGCATGAGCAACGTAGACAAGCCCAACGAGTCCGCAGCGCCCATCGGCGCCCGTCCCGATGTGTCGCCGGCACGCAGCACGCCGGCCACACGCGAACCGCGTCCGCGTGGCGGCGGCAGCTTGGCGCTGGCTTTGCTGCTCTCGCTGATCGCGGTGGGGGCTTCCGGCTACGTCGGCTGGCACCAGTGGCAGCAGGAGCAGGGCAGCGTCGCTGACAGCCAGAACGTGGCCAGTCTGCAGCAGCGCCTGGCCGCGCTGGAATCCACGCTGTCCGGCGTCAGCGGCGAGCGAACCAGCCTCAACCAGCGCCTGAATGACGCTGCCGCGGTCAACCGCTCGCTGCGTGAGGAATTGCTGGGTCAGGCCGAACGCACGCGCAATCTCGAGGACGCCGTGGCCAAGCTCGCCGAGAAGAGCCTGTCGGGCCACGATGCCATGTTGCTGGACGAGACCGAGTCCATGCTGCGCATGGCGGGTGAGCGTTACATCCTGTTCCACGATGCCCAGGGTGCGGCAGCCGCGTATACCTTGGCCGATCAGACCCTGGCGGCGGTCAACGATGGTGCATTCTCCGCGGTGCGCCAGAGCATCGAGGCCGAGCGCGACGCGCTGGCGAAGAGCCAGCCGGCAAGCCAGGCCAGTTCATTGCAGCAGCTGACCGCCTTGCGCGGCATGCTGGCCACACTGCCGCTGAAGCCGCTCGATACGCCGGACACCACGCAAGCGCCGGATACCTGGTCGCGCATCCGCCATGCCCTGGCTGGTGTGATCAGCGTGCAGCGCGACAACGGTGCGCCGCTGGCGGTGGCGGATGCACGTTTTGCACGCGAGCTGGCCGAACTGGATCTTGCGCAGGCGCAGGTCGCGCTGATGGCCTATGACAGTCCGACGTACGCCGCCGCGCTGCAGCGGGTGGATACTGCCTTGTCGACCCAGTTCGACGGCCACGCCGCCGAGGTGCAGCAGGCGCATGCCTCGCTCAGGCAACTTGCTGACGCCCTGCCGGTGAATGCGTCGGTGCAGCTGGGTGCTGCGCTGAGTGAGCTGCGCAATCTGCGCACCGTGCATGCGCTGAAACCGGATACCGACAACGCCACACCGGCGGCAGCGGCCGGCAGCACGACCAAGCCCGCTGTCGGAGCGAAGCCATGAGGGTATGGCGCTGGGTCCTGCTGCTGGTGATCGTCGCGGCGCTGGCCGCGTTCGGCTGGCACTGGGTGGCGGCAGATCCCGGCTACGTGCTGCTGCGCCTGCGCGGTTTTCGGGTGGAAACCACGGTGGTCGCCGCGGCTCTCATCTTGCTGCTGGCGTGGGCCTTGCTCACCGTGTTGTGGCGATTGCTGCGCTGGCCGTTCGGCGCGTTCACGCGGCGGCATCGTCGGCTCAGCCAGCAGCGAATGGGCGATGGTCTGATCGCCCTGATCGAGGGCCGTCACGGCGATGCCGAGCGTGATCTCAATCGTGCCTCGCGACTGCACAGCCTGCATGGACCGGCCCTGCTGGCTGCCGCCGAAGCAGCTTCGCGTCGCGGTGAACATGGCCGTGCACTGGAAGCCTTGAACCAGGCCTCGCAATCCGCGCCGCAGGCAGCCCGCGTGTTGCGCGCACGCGTGCTGCGCCGTGACGGCAAGCCGGCCGAAGCACTGGCGCTGCTGGCGCCGGAAGCCGACAAGGGCACGTTGACGCCCGGCGGCTGGCGCGAATTGGCGCTGGCGGCGCTGGCCAGTGGCGATATCCGGCGCGCCCGCGAGGCGCTCGATCCGCTGCAGAAGAGCGGCGCGCTCGGCAACCGCCCGTACGCCGCACTGGAAGCAAAAATCCTCACCGCAACGATCAACGCTGCGCCGGATGGTGCCGCACTGAATACGCTGTGGTCACAACTGCCCAAGGCGCAGCGCCGGGTGCCTGCGGTGATCGATGCGTATGCGCGGCGTGCGGCCGGCTTCGGCCTGATCCTGCCGGCGATGGATGAGGTTGAATCGGCGCTGCGCCGCGAGTGGTCGCCACTGCTGATCGAGACCTACGGCACGCTCGGCGGGGACGATATCGAGGCGCGCCTGCGCCGCGCCGAAGGTTGGTACGACGGCCATCCGAACGACGCCGTACTCCTGCTCACACTCGGCCGCATGTGCGTGCGCTTGAAGCTGTGGGGCAAGGCGCAACAGCATCTCCAGCGCTCGCTGGCGCTGGCGCCCAGCGCCGGCGCGTGGGAAGCACTCGGCGACACCTTCGCCGGGCAGGGCGACGCGGAGCAGGCACAACGCTGCTATCGCAACGCGTTGGCGTTCATCCGTGGCGAGGCGGTCGATGCGCTGCCGCCAGACAGCCGCGGAACCCGTCTCGATACCCAGTCGATCGCGGTCGAGGAACGGGATCAGCACGGTGTGCCGAGGTTGCGGGGGTAGGCGCACAATGAGGTGCAATACCTCGATCGTGAAGTGCCCGCTTTCGATTGCGGCTTCAACCGGTGGACGCAAACCTAGAGCGGCGTCAAATTCGCGTAAGCCGCCACCAGCCACTTGCTGCCGGCGCCCTCGAAGTTCACCTGCAGCCGTGTATGCGCTCCACTGCCTTCGGCGCTGAGCACCACACCTTCGCCGAAGCTGGGGTGGCTGACGCGCTGGCCGAGTTTCACCGGCAGGGTTTCTTCGAGCGACGACGAGGTTTCGCGCTGGCGACCGGCATACATCGGCCGGGTGACCTGCACGCGCGGGCGCACTTCGTCGATCAGTTCGGCGGGTATTTCGCCGAGGAAGCGCGACGGCCGCGCCAGCATTTCGGTGCCGTGCATGCGGCGCGATTCGGCATGGGTGACGAACAGTTTTTCGCGGGCGCGGGTGATGCCGACGTAAGCGAGCCGGCGCTCCTCTTCCAGCCGGCCTTCGTCGTCGACCGAGCGCTGGCTGGGAAACAGGCCTTCTTCCATGCCGACCAGGAACACCACCGGAAACTCCAGTCCCTTGGCCGAGTGCAGGGTCATCAGCTGCACGCAGTCGTCCCACGCCTCGCCCTGGTTCTCGCCGGCTTCCAGTGTGGCGTGCGACAGGAAGGCGGACAGTTCGCTCAGGCCCGCGTCGATATCTTCCTGGGTGGGCTCGAAGCGGCTGGCGACGTTGACCAGTTCGTCGAGATTCTCCACGCGCGATTCGGCATTGCCGCGAGAGTCCTTCTCGTAGAAGTCGCGCAAGCCGGTATGCGTGATCGCGTGATCGATCTGTTCGGCGAGGGTGAGCGCTTCGTCACTGCCATGCCCGCTGAAGGTCCGTGCCATCTCGTCGATCAAGGCGAGAAACGCCTTCACCGCATTCTTCGCGCGGCCAGCCAGTTCGCTGCTGCTGCTCAATTCGGTGAGCACGGCTTCCCACATCGAGGTGTTGTCGGCGCGCGCGCGGCGGCGTAATGCGTCCAGCGTGCGATCCCCGATGCCGCGTGGCGGCGTATTCACCGCGCGCTCGAACGCCGCATCGTCGTGACGGTTCGCGCTAAGGCGCAGATAGGCCAGTGCGTCCTTGACCTCGGCACGCTCGAAGAAGCGCTGGCCGCCGTAGACGCGGTACTTGATGCTGTGCTGGGTCAGCTGTTCCTCGAAGTTGCGCGACTGCGCGTTCGAGCGATACAGGATCGCGCAGTCTTTCGCGTGGCCGTGCTCGGCGATGTATTCGCGGATGCGCTCGATCACGAAGCGCGCCTCGTCCTGCTCGTTGTAGGCGGCGTACAGCGCGATGCGTTCGCCGTCCTCGCCCGCCGTCCACAGCTGCTTGCCGAGGCGGCTGCCGTTGCGCTGGATCACGCTGTTGGCAGCCTTCAGGATGGTTGAGGTGGAGCGGTAGTTCTGCTCCAGCTTGATTGTGCGGGCGCCGGGAAAATCGCGCAGGAACTGCTGCACATTCTCCACTTTCGCGCCGCGCCAGCCGTAGATCGCCTGATCGTCGTCGCCGACCACGAACACTTGTCCGGTGTTGCCGGCGAGTACGCGGATCCACGCGTATTGCAGCGTGTTGGTGTCCTGGAATTCGTCGACCAGCAGATAGCGCCAGCGTTGCTGGTAATGCTCCAGCACGGCCGGATTCTTCAGCCACAGTTCGTGGGCACGCAGCAGCAGCTCGGCGAAATCGACCAGACCGGCACGGCGGCAGGCGTCTTCATAGGCTTTGTAGATGTTGACGAAGGTGTGGGTGACCGGATGATCGCGATGCTCGATGCCGTCCGGCCGCTTGCCTTCGTCTTTCCAATTGTTGATCTGCCAGCTGGCCTGGCGCGGCGGAAATTTCGCGTCGTCCAGTCCCAGCCCTGCGATCACGCGCTTGACCAACCGCAGCTGATCGTCGGCATCGAGGATCTGGAAGGTCTCCGGCAGGCCGGCCTCGCGCCAGTGCCGTCGCAACAGGCGGTGCGCGATGCCGTGAAAGGTGCCGACGGTGAGGCCCTGGGTGCCGTTGGGAATCAGCGCTTCCAGTCGCGCGCGCATTTCGCCTGCAGCCTTGTTGGTGAAGGTGACGGCGAGAATCGCCCACGGCGGCACCCGCTCGGCCTGGGTCAGCCAGCCGATGCGGTGAGTGAGTACGCGGGTCTTGCCGGAGCCGGCGCCGGCAAGCACCAGGTAATGGCCGGGCGGGACGCAAACAGCTTCGCGCTGGGCTTCGTTGAGCGGGTCGATCAGGTACGAGACATCCATCGGGCCCATTGTAGTGGCCACAAAGAAAAACCGCCGCGGTCGCGGCGGTTTCCGCAGGTTTCGACGTGGTCAACCCTTCTTCATGAAGCCGCCAACCGCCAGCAGACCACCGACTACGATGCCGGCGATGCCAATCCACTGGGGGACGCCCTTGTCATGGGTGGCGGTTATTTTGGCCGAGCCGACTTGCAGCAATGTATCGGTGTCCTGGTAACTGGCGTGACCGGAGACGATCCAGATGCCGGCCACCAGCAAGATGATGCCGACGATGATCAGTCCTGCGCGCATGGATGCTTCCCCTCGATGGATGTGGTCCGAGTATGCCGGGTGCCGGTGTGCACAAGAAGTACAGGCCGAAGGTGCTGGCCAAAGTGCAGGCAAAAAAAGGCCCCGAAGGTTAGGGGGAACCTTCGGGGCCGGGCGGACGCGAGGGACCCAGGGGAGAGGTTCGCGTCCGTGGCGGCTCAGGGAGGTGAGCCAGCCGTGGATGCCGTTGCGTGCATCCGAAGACTTAGATGCGGATTCGGCGGGAAAGTTTCAACGGCCGGCGGAAAAAATTTATTGTCGGTTCAGTTGATGAAACCTTAACGAGCAAGCCCTTGTTGCATATGCCGGCCTGTTTGTTCCGAGCATGGCGAACTACCTCAATGCGCCTCGTCCCAGTTCGCACCGACCCCTACGTCGACCAGTAACGGCACCGCCAGTTCCGCGGCGCCGGACATCCGTTCGATCACGGCGGCGCGTACCTTGTCGATTGCATCGGCGCGCACCTCGAACACCAGTTCATCGTGCACCTGCATCAGCATGTGCACGTCATCGCGCCCGGCGATCCAGCCGGCCACCGCAATCATCGCGCGCTTGATGATGTCGGCGGCGCTGCCCTGCATCGGTGCGTTCACCGCAGCGCGCTCGGCACCCTGGCGCAGGCCCTGATTGCGCGAGGTGAGGTTTTCCAGATACAGGCGGCGCCCGAAGATGGTCTCGACGTAGCCGTCGCGATGGGCCTGTTCGCGGGTGGCGTCCATGAACGCGCGCACGCCCGGATAGCGTGAGAAATAGCGCGCCATGTAATCGCTGGCCTCACCGCGATCGACGCCAAGCTGCCGCGCCAGGCCGAACGCGCTCATGCCGTACATCAGGCCGAAGTTGATCGCCTTGGCGGCGCGGCGCTGGTTGGTGCTGACTTCTTCCGGTTTGAGCCCGAACACTTCCGCCGCCGTGGCGCGGTGCACGTCGCCACCTTCGCGGAATGCGCGCAACAGCCCTTCGTCACCGGACAGGTGCGCCATGATGCGCAGCTCGATCTGCGAATAGTCCGCCGCCAGCACTTTCCAGCCTGGCGGCGCGATGAAGGCCTGGCGGATGCGCCGGCCTTCCTCGGTGCGCACCGGGATGTTCTGCAGGTTCGGGTCGGATGATGAGATCCGTCCGGTCGCCACCGCACCCTGGTGATAGCTGGTGTGCACGCGGCCGGTACGCGGATTGACGATGCCGGACAGCTTGTCGGTATAGGTGGAGCGCAGCTTGGCGAGGCCGCGATAGTCGAGAATCAGTCGTGGCAGCTCGTGCGTATCGGCAATCGCCTCCAGCGCTTCCTCGTTGGTGGATGGCTGGCCGGTCGGCGTCTTCAGCTTGGCCTGCAGGCCAAGTTCGTCGAACAGGATCGCCTGCAGCTGTTTCGGCGAATCGAGGTTGAATTCACGTCCGGCCAGAGCGTAGGACTGCCGCTGCAATTCCAGCATGCGCTTGCCCAGCTGTTGGCTTTGCCGGCGCAGTTCATCACCGTCGATCAGTACGCCGCGACGTTCCATCGCGGCCAGCACCGGCACCAGCGGAATCTCGATGTCCTCGTAGACCTTGCGCAAGGTCGGTACGCTTTCGAGCTTGGGCCACAGCGCATGGTGCAGGCGCAGAGTGACGTCGGCGTCCTCGGCGGCATAGCGGCAGGCGGTGTCCAGGTCCACCTGCGAGAACGAAATCTGCTTCGCCCCCTTGCCGGCGACCTGTTCGTACTTGACCGTCTCGTAGCCGAGGTAGAGCCGCGCCAGCGAATCCATGTCGTGGCGTGTCACAGTAGCGTTCCACACGTAGGACTCGAGCATCGAATCGTGCTTCAGCCCCTGCACGTCGATGCCGTAGTGCGACAGGATGTTGATGTCGTATTTGGCGTGCTGGCCGAGCTTGGGCTTCTTCGCATCCTCGAATACCGGTTTCAGCGCGGCCAGCACGCTGTCGCGATCGAGTTGCTTCGGTGCGCCCGGATAGTCGTGGCCCAAGGGGATGTAGCAGGCGATGCCTGGTTCAACCGAGAGGCTGAGGCCGACGATGTCAGCCCGCATCGCATCGATGCTGGTGGTCTCGGTATCGAACGCGATCAGTTCGGCGTCGCGCAATTTTTCCAGCCATGCGTCGAGTTGTGGCTGGGTAGTGACGAGCTCGTAGCGGCCAAGCGTGGACAAGGCGGCATCCGGCGCGGCGCGGTTGCTGTCCGGCAAAGGTGTCGGGGTAGGCGTTATGGTGGATGGCCCGTCCTGGGCGTTGCTTTCCAGGGGTGAGGATGCAGAGGAGCTTGCGGCGTCGAGATCCTTCAAGGCGGCCTTGAATTCGTAGCGCGTATACAGCTCGCGCAACTGCGCGGTATCGGCTTCGCGCTGGGCCAGCTCGGTGGGACCGAGCTCCAGTGGCACATCGGTCTTGATCGTCACCAGTTCGCGTGACAGCGGCAGCTGCGGCAGCGCGGCGCGCAGACTCTCGCCGATCTTGCCGCCGATCTTGTCGGCGTTCGCGATCACGCCGCCCAGCGTGGCGTATTCGGCCAGCCACTTGGCAGCGGTCTTCGGGCCGCACTTGGGCACGCCCGGCACGTTGTCGACGGTGTCGCCGGTGAGTGCGAGGAAATCGATGATCTGCTCCGGCCGCACGCCGAATTTCTCCATCACCCCGGCGCTGTCCATCACCGTGTTGCTCATGGTGTTGACCAGGGTGACGTGCGGGTTCACCAGCTGTGCCATGTCCTTGTCGCCGGTGGAGATCTCGACCTCGATGCCGACTGCCTGTGCCTGCACGGCCAGCGTACCGATCACGTCGTCGGCTTCCACCCCGGGCACGCGCAGGATCGGGAAGCCCAGCGCACCGACGATCGCCAGCATAGGCTCGACTTGCGCGCGCAGGTCGTCCGGCATCGGTGGGCGGTTCGCCTTGTACTGGTCGTACAGGGAATCACGGAAGGTAGGGCCGGGGGCATCGCTGACGAACGCCAGATAGTCCGGCTTCGCCTTCAGCGTGGCGCGCAGCATATTGACCACCCCGAACAGCGCGCCAGTCGGTTCGCCGTGGGCGTTGCTCAGCGGTGGCAGCGCGTGGAACGCGCGATACAGATAGGAGGAGCCGTCGATCAGGATGAGTTTGGCCATGCGCCATTCTCGCATGCAAGCAGGGAACGTCATGCTTCACGGAAGGTCGGCAGGTGCACTGCTATGCTCTTGCCATCCGATTGAGGTCGCTGCCATGAAAAACGCTGTCCTGCTGGTTGCCGCCAGCGTCCTGTTTGCTTCGAACGCCTTCGCCCAATCCGCGCCGAACAACAATGTGCCACCACCGCCGGGCATCAATGATCCGGGCGTGAAGGCTGTGGCACCAGCGGCTTCGGCATCGCAGGGTGGCAATCCCATGACCCGGGAACCCCCAGCCTTGCCAGCGATGCAGGATGCCCGCAGCGGCGGCCGGGATGCCTCGTTGCCACAGATCAGGGTGCGCCAGGAAGGTGACAACACTATCCAGGAATACAGCCACAGCGGCCAGGTCTATATGGTGGTGGTCACCCCCAAGCACGGACTGCAGCAGACCTACATGGTCGACCCGCAAGGACGGCTGATCGACGAGCATGGCAAGAAACCGGTGGGGCCGGCGATGTACAAGGTGTTGGAATGGGGCAAGAGCAAGCCGGCCGCTGCGGATTCGAGTGAAGCGGCACAGGATGGCGACAACCACTGATCGCGCGTTGCCTGCCAGTGCCGGCACGCCAGCGAGCCGGTCTCGCATGACGGATTGACGAGTGTCGGGAGCGCCACGATGCAACTGCGTGAGAGCTGGTTGCTGTTTGCCCTGGGTTCGGCGCTGTTCGCAGCATTGACGGCGTTGTTCGGCAAACTCGGCGTAGTCGGCATCAACTCCAATCTGGCCACCTTCATCCGCACCATCGTGATCCTGATCGTCACCGCCGGCATCCTCAGTCTTCGCCAGGAATGGGCCAAACCCACCGGACTTCCGCTGCATAGCTGGCTGTTCCTGGTGCTGTCCGGCATCGCCACGGGTCTGTCGTGGCTGTGCTACTACCGAGCGCTGCAACTGGGACCGGTGAGCAAGGTAGCGCCGATCGACAAGCTCAGCGTGGCGATCGCGATCGTGCTGGCGTTGGTATTTCTCGGCGAGAAACCTAGCCTGCCCTTGCTGATCGGTGGCGGGCTGATCGTGGCCGGTGTCATGGTGATTGCGCTGTTCTGAAGATCCTGCATTGCATTCAGCGTGCTGCATCCAGTTCGGGGTAGTGGCGAAAGATGCCGTCCTCGTTGAATGCCAGCCGGCGCGGCGAGGCCAGGTAGGCGGCAATCCGTGGCCGTTCGGCGATTTGCGCGACGAGGGCATGCAAATGGGGCAACTTGCGATGCAGCCGGTGCATCCCCAGCGGGAAGGCATACTCGAGCCCGCTCATGATCTGGAATAGCGAGAGATCGACGTAGGAGTGTGCGGACAGCGCGTGCCGGCCATCGCTGCGCACCAGGACATTTTCGAAATAGTCGAGGTACTTGGGCATGCGATGCTGGCGGAAATCTTTCGCCCGCTGTCTGGCAGCGGCACGCTGATCCTCGTAGTACAGGCTGCTGGCGATCGGGTGATGGGTATCGTGTACCTCGGCGACCAGGTCGGCGATGGTCAGCTGCAACTGGTGCGCATACAGCCGCGCGGCGGCTACCGCCGGCACCAGTTTCAGCCGCGGCGCCAGGTAAAGCAGGATTGCCGCGGTCTGCGCGATCACCGTGCGGCCGGCCTTGAGAAAGGGTGGCGCGAACGGCAGCGCACCGGCTCGCGCGCCTTCGAGGAACGGCATGATGGTGGCGTCGCCGCGTTCGTGGGCGACATCCGCGTAATCTGCTCCGGCGTCTTCCAGCGCCAGACGCACGAACTCGCCGTGTCCCTGGATGCCGGACCAGTAAAACAGCTGGTAGCGCATGGCGGTCTCCGATGGGCGCCGCTGAGGTTAGGCATGCAGGGTTCAAGACAGCGTGAGCGAGCGACGCGCCCCGGCAAGTTTGGGTATCCGTTTCCGGGACACTGGATAAAACAATTTGATTTATCAGTGATGGAACGGTGCAATGGCCGTTGTTTACTTCCCGCACCATCGCCCCGACGGTACCGACTGCCGATGCTTCGCCGCTTCCTTCCCGATCGTTTCACCTGTGCGCTGCTGTGCACGGTGCTGCTGGCCAGCGTGCTGCCTTGTCGCGGCGCGGCCGCGCAGGTGTTCGGCGTGCTCACCGATGTGGCGATCGCGCTGCTGTTCTTCCTGCATGGTGCCAAGCTGTCGCGGGCGGCAGTGGTTGCCGGCATCACCAACTGGCGGCTGCATCTGACCGTGCTGGCCAGCACCTTCGTGCTGTTTCCGTCGCTGGGGCTGCTGCTGCGGCCGGTGTTGTCGCCGCTGGTGACGCCGGATCTGTATCTGGGCGTGATGTTCCTGTGCACGCTGCCGTCAACCGTGCAGTCGTCGATCGCATTCACCTCGATCGCGCGGGGCAACGTTTCCGCCGCGGTGTGCTCGGCGTCCGCCTCCAGCTTGCTCGGCATCTTCATCACCCCGCTGCTGGTGGGCGTGTTGCTGGAGTCGCATGGGCACGGCGGCATGTCGTGGGATGCGGTGGGCGGCATCGTGCTGCAACTGCTGGTGCCGTTCGTGGCCGGGCAGGTGGCGCAGCGCTGGATCGGAGGTTGGGTGCAGCGACACAAGCCGGTGGTCGGCTTGGTCGACCAGGGTTCGATCCTGCTGGTGGTCTACAGCGCCTTCAGCGCGGCCGTGCTGGAAGGGTTGTGGAAGCAGGCCCCACTACCGGTGCTGGCTGGCCTGCTGTTGATCAATGTCGTGTTGCTGACGCTGGCGCTGCTGGTTACCACCTACAGTTCGCGGGCACTTGGCTTCGGCAAGGAGGACGAGATCACCATCGTGTTCTGCGGTTCCAAGAAGAGTCTGGCCAGCGGCATACCGATGGCCAAGGTGCTGTTCGCCGGCCACCCGCTGGGCATGATCGTGTTGCCGATCATGCTGTTCCACCAGATCCAGCTGATGACTTGTGCCGTATTGGCGCGACGTTATGCGCGGCGAAGTGATACGGCCGAGTCATCCATGCCATCTGCTGGCGATGTGGATGTCGCGCCGGCGGACTGAGCCGTATCGGACTTGCCAACAAATACGGCCCGGGCTTGGATCCGGACCGTGTTGCATTCGAAACGTGGCGAGCAAGGGATGAATGCGGTTATTCAGTGCCGGGCGTGCTTGATTTATTTCCGCCACATTAGTGGCGGAAGTGGCGCATCCCGGTGAACACCATCGCCATGTCGTGTTCGTCGGCGGCGGCGATCACTTCGGCGTCGCGCATCGAGCCGCCGGGCTGGATCACTGCGCTGATGCCGGCCGCAGCGGCGGCATCGATGCCATCGCGGAACGGGAAGAACGCGTCGGAGGCCATCACCGATCCGCGTACCTCGAGCTTCTCGTCGGCAGCCTTGATGCCGGCGACCTTCGCGCTGTAGACGCGGCTCATCTGGCCCGCACCGATGCCGATGGTCTGGCGATCGCGCGCGTACACGATGGCGTTGCTCTTGACGAACTTGGCCACCTTCCAGGCAAAGATCAGGTCGTGGATCTGCGCCTCGGTCGGTGCGCGGCGGGTGACGATCTTCAGGTCCTCCGCGTCGACCATGCCGGTGTCGGCGCTCTGGATCAGCAGGCCCGAACCGACGCGCTTGGAGTTGTTGCCGGGATGGGCGTGCAACAGGCTGCCATCAGCCGGCAGCGGAATCACCAGCACGCGCACATTGCCCTTCTTGGCGAACGCCTTCAGTGCGTCATCGGCATAGCCCGGCGCCAGCACCACCTCGACGAACTGGCGCGCCACGATGGCCTGCGCGGTGGCGCCGTCCACCTCGCGGTTGAACGCGATGATGCCGCCGAAGGCCGAGGTGGGATCGGTCTGGTAAGCGAGGTCATAGGCACGGCCGATGCCGTCCAGGCTCACCGCGACGCCGCAGGGATTGGCATGCTTGACGATCACGCAGGCCGGCTTGGTGAAGCTGCGTACGCACTCCCATGCCGCGTCGGCATCGGCGATGTTGTTGAACGACAGTTCCTTGCCCTGCAACTGGCGGAACGTGGCCAAGGTGCCGGGTGCCGGATACAGGTCGCGGTAGAACGCCGCCTGTTGGTGCGGGTTTTCGCCGTAGCGCAGATCCATCAGTTTCACGAAACGACCGTTGACCTGGCCCGGGAACGCATCATGTCCGGCGATGGCGTCATGCGTTTCGTTGAGCTGCAGTGCCGACAGATAATCGCTGATCGCACCGTCGTAGCTGGATACGTTGTTGAACGCGGCCACCGCCAGTTTGAAGCGGGTGGTGCGGCTGAGGCCGCCATGTTGTTCGATCTCGGCCAGCGCGTCGGCGTATTGATCGGGCGAGGTCAGCACGCCGACATCGTTCCAGTTTTTCGCCGCCGAGCGCAGCATCGCCGGACCACCGATGTCGATGTTCTCGATGGCGTCTTCCAGCGTGCAGCCAGGCTTGGCCACGGTCTGTTCAAACGGGTAGAGATTCAGGACCAGCAGGTCGATCGGCGCGATGCCGAGTTCGCCCATCACGTTGTCGTCGGTACCGCGTCGGCCGAGCAGGCCGCCGTGCACCTTCGGATGCAGCGTCTTGACGCGGCCGTCCATGATTTCAGGGAAACCGGTGACGTCGCTGACGTCGGTGACTGCGATGCCGGCCTCGCGCAGTGCCTTGGCGCTGCCACCGGTGGAAAGCAGCTCGATGCCCCTGGCAGCCAGCCGCCGGCCCAGATCGATCAGGCCGGCCTTGTCGGAGACGCTGAGCAGGGCGCGTCGAACCGGGACGAGCTGGGGCGTGGGCATGGGCGGGTTTCCAGAAGGGGAAAGCCGCTCATTATAGCCGTCTGATTCGTTGACGGCTTTGGCAGGCGTTACAGCAGGCCGTGAGCGGCCAGTTTCTTGCGCAGGGTGGCGCGATTGATGCCGAGTGCACTGGCCGCCCGGCTCTGGTTGCCGTCATGGAAGGCCAGGACTTCGCGCAGCAGCGGTACTTCGACTTCACGCAGTACCAGTGCGTGCAGGCCTTCGGCGCATTGGGTGTCGCCGATATCGGCGAGATAGCGGCGCACCGTACGGCTGACGCATTCGCTCAGTGCACTTTGCGCACCGGCACGCTGCGAATCGGCGTCCTGCGTCGAGGTCTGCTTGATGGCCTCGGCGGCAGGCAGTCTTACGGCATTCACTGACATTTTCCCTCACGTACGAAGCCGCGGCTACGTGGGCCGCTGCGTATGGTTATGACTATTGCTGCAGGCCGCGCTGCGTGTTGAGCATCGGTTGGCAGTCTGCGCGAAGGGTCGAGTCTACCCGTGCGGGTCGATAATTTTAAGTGCTATTCAAAGCTGAATTCGAAAGCCACCGCCTTGTTGCCAGGATCTTCCACCTCCAGCAACAGTACCGCACTGGCGCCTGGCGCCAGGCCACGTTGCAGTACGGCCGGGTCGTCCAGGTATTCGCCGGGCTGCAGCCGGCGCATCGCGATATGTTGCCCCTGTGCGTTCGACAGGGTGATCGTGAGTACAGGATAAGGCTGCGCGAATGCCGCGTCGTTGCGAACGCTGGCGCTGATCATCAGCGCACCGGCGACACTGGGATGGGCCTGCACATTGCTGGCAAGCAGACGCAGCTGCTTCGGCGCTGCGACCAGCGGAAGCTCGCAGTTGAGTACGTGGCAGCTATTGCGCAACCAGCTACCCACGCCGGGATCGCGGATCAGCGGATCGCGTTCGGCCCAGGCCAGCTGTGCCACGAGCAGCAGGGCGAGCGTGCTGCATGCGACGACCCAGGGCCAGCGGCGTTCGCCAGGCACAAGGCTGCGCTGTCGGCGCGCCGGACGCGATGGCCGGCGTGCGCGCGCCTCGCGGGCAAAGCGCGGCGCAAATACCAACTGCGAGAAATCTTCGGTCGCAGGCGCATCCGTCACCGCCGCCTCGCTTTCGACCACGGCCGGGGGGTCGGGGCGTGGCCGGTAGACCACCAGATCCACGCATGGCGGTTCGAACGCGGGTTCGTTCACCGGCAATTCGTGGAAGGGTTCCGGTGGCAGCTGTTCGGCCAGGGTGGCGATGCTGTCAAAGCTGGCCTTGCAGTGCCCGCACACGACATGTCCATGCGCCTGCGCAAGCGTGTGCACATCCAGCGAAAACACGGACAGGCATTCGGGGCATTGGGTGTACATGCGGGCCGCTTCGATCAGTATGCGGCAAGCTTAACAGGGAGTCTCCGCGGGTTCGTGCGCACATGCGCAGCAGAGTGGTGTGTGAACGAACCCGTTGTGTGGCGTTGCCGAATTCAGGTCCGGCGTCGGCCGCTGATGCGCACCCAGTCTTCGCGGGTGTCCACGCGCAATTCGTCGAACCATTCGGCGTAGCGTTGCAGCAGTTCGTCATGCTGTCCTTGCAGAATGCCGGAGATCGCGAATGGCGCGCCGGGTTTAGCGGCGGCGGCGAAGGTGGGCGCCAAGGCGCTGAGCGGCCCGGCGAGAATGTTCGCGATGAACACGTCGGCCGCTCCCGCATCGACATCTTCGGGCAGGAACACGGCGAGGCGATCTGCAACGTCGTTGCGCTCGGCATTGTCGATGGATGCCGTGAGCGCCTGCGGGTCGTTGTCGACGCCGATCGCACTGGCTGCGCCCAGCTTCAGCGCGGCGATCGCGAGGATGCCGGAGCCGCAGCCGTAGTCGGTGATCGTCTTGCCGACCAGGTCGAGACCATCCAGCCATTCCAGACACAGTGCGGTGGTCGGATGGGTGCCGCTGCCGAACGCGAGGCCGGGATCCAATCGGACCACCACCAAATTCTCATCGGCTGGTGGCTCAATGTTCCACGGATAGATCCACAGCCGCCGCCCGAACGGCATCGGCTTGAACTGGTCCATCCATGCGCGTTCCCAGTCCTGGTCGGCGACGTGGCGGAAGGTCAGCTGGTCCGGCTCCAGCCATGGCAGCAGTTCGCCCAGCGCTTCGGTGAGGCCGCGACGATCGGCGTCTGCGTCGAACAGCGCGTTCAGCGTGATCGTCGGCCACAGCGGCAATTCGCCCACGCCGGGCTCGAAGATCGCCTGCTCGTCCGGCGTCTCCGCATTGGCATCCTGCAGCGTGATGGACAAGGCGCCGAGGTCATCCAGCGCTTCTTCGGTGCCGGGCTGCTGCTCGGTGCGGACAATCAGGGAGAGTTCGAGCCAGGGCATGCGATGTCCGTGGGTGAGCAGTGACGATAGGCGACATCCGCTGCGCGGCGAATCATGCCTCGCGCAGCGGACGGTTCTTGCGGCGCGCCGGTCAGTGACCGGTGGCGGGGTGTTCCTTCTGCTCCGCCATCCGCTTTTCCAGATAGTGGATGTTCTGGCCGCCGTGCTGGAAGCCGACGTCGGCCATGATGCGCTGCTGCAGCGGGATGTTGCACTTCACGCCTTCGATCACCGTCTCGGCCAGCGCCAGGCGCATGCGCGCGATCGCAGTCTCGCGATCGGGGCCGTGCACGATCAGCTTGCCGATCATCGAGTCGTAGTTCGGCGGAATCTTGTAGCCGTCGTACAGATGCGTGTCGACACGCACGCCGGGACCGCCCGGTGCCTCGAAGCGCTTCACCGTGCCGGGACTCGGCATGAAGGTGTCGGGATCCTCGGCGTTGATGCGGCATTCGATCGCGTGGCCGCGGATCACGATGTCTTCCTGCTTGATCGACAGCTTCTCGCCACCGGCGATCAGCAGCTGCTCGCGCACCAGATCGACGCCGGTGATCAACTCGGTCACCGGATGCTCGACCTGGATGCGGGTGTTCATCTCGATGAAGTAGAAGCGGCCATTTTCGTACAGGAATTCGAACGTGCCGGCGCCGCGGTAGTTGATGCGGATGCAGGCGTCGACGCAGACCTTGCCGATCGCGGCGCGCTGTTCGTCCGTGATGCCCGGTGCCGGCGCTTCCTCGACCACTTTCTGGTGGCGGCGCTGCATCGAGCAGTCGCGTTCGCCCAGATGGATCGCGTTGCCCTGGCCATCGGCGAGCACCTGGATCTCCACGTGGCGCGGATTCTCCAGGAACTTCTCCATGTACACCTGCTCGTTGCCGAACGCGGCCTTGGCCTCAGCCTTGGTCATGGTGATCGCATTGCCCAGGTGTGCCTCGGTGCGTACCACGCGCATGCCGCGACCACCGCCGCCACCGGCGGCCTTGATGATCACCGGGTAGCCGATCTCGCGCGCGATCTTGATATTGGTATCGACATCCTCGCCGAGCGGACCGCCGGAGCCGGGCACGCACGGCACGCCGGCGGCCTTCATCGCGCGGATCGCCTCGACCTTGTCGCCCATCAGGCGGATCACCTCGGCGGTCGGGCCGATGAAGATGAAGCCGGATTGCTCGACCTGCTCGGCGAAGTCGGCGCGCTCGGACAGGAAGCCGTAGCCCGGATGGATCGCCTGGGCGTCGGTGATCTCGGCTGCCGCGATGATGCGCGGGATGTTGAGATAGCTGTCGACCGACGGGCCGGGGCCGATGCAGATCGACTCGTCGGCCAGGCCGACATGCTTCAGATTGCGGTCCACGGTGGAGTGCACCGCCACGGTCTTGATACCCAGACTGTGGCAGGCGCGCAAGACACGCAGCGCGATTTCGCCGCGGTTGGCGATGACGACCTTCTCGAGCATCCGGGCGGCCTCAGGCAATCACGAACATGGGTTCGTCGAATTCCACCGGCTGGCCGTTCTCGACCAGGATCGCCTGCACGGTGCCGGCCACGTCGGCCTCGATCTGGTTGAACATCTTCATCGCCTCGATGATGCCCAGCGTCTCGCCAGCCTTGACCTGCTGGCCAACCTTGACGAAGGCTGGAGTGCCCGGCGTGGCCGAGGCGTAGAACGTACCGACCATGGGTGCCTTGACCACATGTCCGGCCGGCAGCGCATCGGCGGCTGGAGCCTCGGCGACGGCAGCCACGGGTGCGGCGACCGCAATCGGAGCAGGTGCCGCAGCCACGGCCACAGGTGCGGCGGCGACCGGCGCGGTGTTCTTGGGTACCCGCGACAGGCGGACGACTTCCTCGCCCTCCTTGATTTCCAGTTCGGCGAGGTTGGATTCCTCAAGCAGGTCAATCAGTTTCTTGATTTTGCGCAAATCCATCGGATCAGCCTTTTCAGTCATGCCACCACGGGTGGCCGGAAGGGTATGGGTGGCCGTGCGGCCTGGTTCGTTCTACGCCGCGTCGGGCGCTGGCGTGTGCAATCGCTGGATCGCCGCTTCCAGTGCCAGCCGGTAGCTGTCGCCGCCGAAACCACAGATCACACCAACGGCGAGATCTGCCAGGTACGAGTGGTGGCGGAACGACTCACGTGCAAACACGTTGGACAGATGCACCTCGATGAACGGAATCGCCACCGAGGCCAGCGCATCGCGCAGGGCAATGCTGGTGTGGGTGAAGGCGCCGGCGTTGATCAGGATCATCGCGATCTGGTCGTCACGGCCCTGATGGATGCGGGCGATCAGCTCATGTTCGGCGTTGGACTGGCACCAGGCCAGTTCGTGCCCGGCTTCTTGCGCGCGAGCGGCAAGTCGCTGATTGATGCCGGTAAGCGTTTCGCGGCCATAGATCTCCGGCTCGCGCGCACCCAGCAGATTGAGGTTGGGTCCATGCAGGACCAGGATCTTCGCCACAAAACCACCCAGCTAGCGTCCGGATATCCCGGAACCCGGCGCAGTGTGCGCGCAGTCGCGGATGTTGTCCAGTTCACCGCAGATCGGCGATGTTTGACGGAGAAGCGTTGAGTTTCCGTGCGGAAGCGTATGTCAGTGGCGAGTCAGGGCCTGTTCGACGCCAGCGTCAGCCATTGTTCCAGCTGTGGGGTGGACAGGGCTCCGGCATGCGTGGCCAAAATGCGACCATCGGCGTCGATCAATACGCTATATGGCAGCAATTCGCGTATATCTCCCAGCTGCAGCGTGGTGCTGGGCGAGTCGAGCTGACCCAGCAAGATCGGGTAACTTACCGGGTGAGCGGCCAGAAATGCATGGATCCGGGTCGGTTCATCCATCGCAATTCCGGCGACGATCGCACCCTGTTCGCCGAACTTGGCCTGTGCACGATTCAGCGCCGGCATCTCGTCCAGACACGGGCCGCACCAGCTGGCCCAGAAATTCAGCAACACGCGGTGACCGCGATAATCACTCAATCGGTGTGGCTTGCCGTCGAGATCGGACAGGGTGAGGGCCGGGACAGGTTGGCCAAGCATGGCCGAATCCATTCCGGCCGGCGGCTGCTGGTTGTGATGCTGCACGTAGCCACCGATCGCAGCAGCCAGCACTGCCAGACCCAGAATCAGCCAGTTGCTGCGATCAAGCATCAGCGCGCCGCTTCCGTGAGCGCCTGCTCGACCATCGAGGAGGTCAGCACCGTCGACAGCTGCTTGCCCGGGCCGCCATGTTTCGGGAACACCACGTACAGCGGTACACCGGGCGAGTGGTACTGCTGCAGGAAGGCACTAATAATCGGATTGACGTCGGTCCAGTCGCCTTTCATGTAGACCGCGCCGGTGCGTTGAAGCAGGTCGCGGAATCCCTGCGTGTCCAGCACGGTGTGCTCGTTCGCCTTGCAGGTGACGCACCAGTCGGCGGTCATGTCGACGAAGACCGGCGTCCCGGCCGCGCGCAGCTCGGCGAGCTTTTCCGGGCTGTAGGTGACCACGCCCTCCTCGGTCGCAGCGACACTGGACGGTGGCGTCACGTGGGCGAGCAGATACATCGGCACCAGCGCAGCCAACGCCAGTACCGCGACCAACACCTTGCTGAGTGCGCCGCGCGAACGACTGCGCTCGAACCACCACAGCGTCATCGCCAGCAACACCATCGCCACCAGCACCAGGCCGACCGCATCGGCGCCGCGCTGGTTTGCCAGTACCCAGACCAGCCACACGGCGGTCAGATACATCGGGAACGCCAGCACCTGCTTCAACGTTTCCATCCAGCGTCCCGGTCGCGGCAGCAAGCGCGCCAGCGCGGGCACGAAGCCGATCAACAGGAATGGCAGCGCCAGTCCGATACCCAGCATCAGGAACACCAACAGTGCCGCCAGCATCGGCGCGGCAAACGCATATGCCAGCGCGCTGCCCATGAACGGTGCGGTGCAAGGGCTGGCCACCACCACCGCCAGTACGCCGGTGAAGAAATCACCGGTCGGGCCGGAACGTGCAGCGAGGTGGGCGCCGGTATTGCCCAGCGAGGCACCGAACTGCACTACGCCGGACATGGACAGTCCGACCGCCAGCATCACCAGCGCCAGTACGCCGACCACGAGGGGTTGCTGCAGCTGGGTGCCCCAGCCCAAGGCATGACCGGCCGAGCGCAAGGCGAGAATGCCCAGGCCAAGCGCGGCAAAGCTGACCAGCACGCCGGCGGTATAGAACAGGGCATGTCGACGTGCAGTGGCGCGGTTCTCGCCGCTCTCGAGCACGCTGACTGCCTTGATCGACAACACGGGCAGCACGCATGGCATCAGGTTCAGCACCAGTCCGCCGCCGAGCGCGAGCAGGAGCGCGACGATCAGGCTGACCTGCTGAGGGCTTTCGTCGGCATTGGCCGGCGGCAATTCCGGTGCCGTCGCCGTGGTCTGGCCGGTGGCGGCGACAGCGCTGCCGAGATCGACGTTCACCGCACGCGTCATCAGCGGATAGCACAGGCCGCCGTCCTGGCAACCCTGGAAGCTGGCCTCAAGCGCCAATTGCATGCGCCCGGCGAGATCGCCATTGACCGTCACCGGCAATTCGACCTGATCGAAGTACACGGTGACATCGCCGTAATGTGCATCGTGATGCACTGTGCCGGCTGGCCATGTCGGCGTCAGGCTGAGCCCGCCGGCATCCTTGAGCTTCAGCATCGTCTGGTCGCGATACAGGTAATAGCCCTTCGGCATCGTCCAGCGCAGCAGCAATTGATGCGGGTTCTGCGCCAGCGCCTCGAAGCGGAACGCCTGTTCGGCCGGCAGCGGCGAGCTATCCATACCCATACCGGCGGTCGCACGGTTGGCACGACTGCCCAGTTGCCCGAGCGCGGCGCCGAGCGGGTTGTTGCTGGCCGGTGAGGTCGTGCTGCCGAGGTCGGTCGGCAACGGCAGATCCAGTTGTTCGGTATGCGGCGGATAACAGATCTTCGGATCGACCTCGTGGCAGCCCTGATACTGCACACTCAATTTCAATCGCGTGGTGCCGGCAGCCACGGTGTACGGCAGCGTGGCGTCGATGCTGTGGTGATACGTCTCCACGTCACCGAGGTATTCGTCATGGTGCTTCTCACCGTCTGGGAGCTGCGCTTCGCCCAGGGTCACGCCGTCGCCGGCCTTGAACTTCATGCGGCCGCGGTAGAGGTAATAGTCCGGTGCGATCGTCCAGTGCAATTTCAGCACGCCCTGCGTGGCGGCGTCGGCGCTGAGCTTGTAGGCCTCGGTCACCGGCAGCAGATTGCTCACATCCTGCGCGAATGCCGGCAACATGCCGAGCAGCAGGCCAAGCAGGACTGCGAAGCCCGTGGTTACACGGCGGGGATGAATCGAACGCATTGCAACTCCAGCATCTGGGGCTTGGGTGCTGACCCAGGCGACAGGGGATTATGGCGCAGCTGGCGTTCGTTGCCGGGATGGGTGCGGCCTTATGCCTTTTCCACCTGATCCAGCTTCATCGGGGCCAATACATGGGGTCGGTTCGTTCCGATGCGCAGCATGCCGGTGGTCAGCGCCACGCCGAGCAGGATCACCATGCAGCCGCCTGCCATGGCGACGGTGACCGTCTCACCGAGGAACAGCGCACCCCACAGCACGCCAAATACCGGAATCAGGTACAGCACGGCCATCGAGCGGGTCGAGCCGATGCGTGCCATCAGCCGATAGAACAGCACGTAGGCGAGCGAGGTGCAGGCCGCCGCGAGGCCGAACATGGCGATCCAGGCTTGCGCCGTCGGCGCTTTCGCCGGCCATAGCCAGACGGTGAAGGGCAGCAGCAGGAGTGCGGCGGCGAACTGGCTGCCGATCGCCACCGTCATCGGCGTCACCACTTGCAGGCGGCGATGGCTGTAATGGGCACCGAAGGTGTAGCAGAGATTGGCCCCGACACAAGCGGCCATCGCCCAGCCGACCGAACTGCCGCCATGACCGAAACCCAGGCTGCCGCCGATCAGCCACACCACGCCGGCCAGGCCGATCAGCAAGCCGCTGGCCCGTGGGAAGTCGAGCCTCTCGCCCAGCCACAGCCAACCGGAGGCTGCCACCAGCAGCGGCGCGATCGCGTCGAAGATGGCCGAGAGGCCGGCAGGCAGGCTTTGTGCGGCGTAGGAGAACAGGATGAACGGCAACGCCGAGTTGGTGATGCCGACAATGAGCACCGATCGCCAGTGCGTGCGCAGCTCGGCCAGCCGTTCACGCGAGTTCAGCAACGGGATGGAGCAGATGGCCGCGCCAATGGCGCGCATGCCGGCCAGTGCCATGCCACCGAACTGGTTGGCACCCATGCGCATGAACAGGAACGAGGCGCCCCACAAGGCGCCAAGCAGCAACAGGGCGACGACGTCGGACTTTTTCATGGCATCGGTTTGAAGGTGGCGGAGAACACAGGCTAATTCCGGACACTGACAGAATCTGTCAGCAGTCTTGATCCAGCCGCATGCTTCACGAGCGGGTCGTCGGGCGTGCGTGACGGACGCCGCGTCAGTCGCCGACAGCCTGTTGCACCCAGTCCAGATAGGCGGGATGCCCGTGCGCCACCGGCACCGCGATCAGCTCCGGCAGTTCATAGGGGTGCAGTTCCAGCAGACGGGCTTTCAGCGCGTCGAAGCGCCTGGCGGTGGTCTTGATCAGCAGCAGCTCCTCGTCGTCGCTGGTCACGGCACCTTGCCAGCGATAGGTGGAACGGATTCCGGGCACGCGATTGACGCAGGCGGCCAGATGTTCACCCACCAGCGCTTCGGCGAGCGCCTGGGCGCTCACTGCATCGGGGCAGCTGCAGTAACAAAGCAGGACGGTGTCGGCCATGCCTTCAGCCTAGCGGGCACCGCGCAGGAGCGCACCCCCGGATCGAGTCCGGGGCAGGCTCTGCGCGCGTCGGCCCCTCTGGATTTGCGGAGCCTGGAGCCGCCGGCCCTTGAAACCCGTCCCCATCCACCCAATTAGCTGTCCATCCCCGGTTCAAATGTTCTTGCAGCGGCGTCGCATACCCGTAAAATTGGCACTCATTTACTCCGAGTGCTAACAAGACTGCCGATCCGGGTCTTCAAAGCCTTGTCCCACCTCAATAGTCAGCTGGAGTTGTCCATGAGCACACTGCGTCCGTTGCACGACCGCGTCATCGTCAAGCGTCTCGAAGAAGAGCGCGTCTCCGCCGGCGGCATCGTCATCCCCGACAGCGCCACCGAAAAGCCCACCCGCGGCAAGGTCGTCGCCGCCGGCACCGGCCTGATCATGGCCGACGGCAAGGTGCGCCCGATGTCGCTGAAGGCTGGCGACACCGTGTTGTTCGGCAAGTACGCCGGCCAGGAAATCAAGATCGACGGTGAAGATCTGGTCTTCCTGAAGGAAGACGACATCGTGGCTGTGATCGAAGGCTGATAGCTGGAATCGGGGTTCTCAGAGCGCGTACATCCGCGCACGTTGACCTTCCCCGGCTCCGAGCCTTCGCGCTATTGCTCGAAAAGCAAAAACCCATTCCTAATTCAAAATTTTTGAGGCAAAAATTTTATGGCAGCTAAAGAAGTCCGTTTTGGCGAAGACGCCCGCGCCCGCATGCTCAAGGGCGTGAACACCCTGGCCAACGCGGTCAAGGTCACCCTGGGCCCGAAGGGCCGCAATGTCGTGCTCGAGAAGAGCTTCGGCGCCCCGACGATCACCAAGGACGGCGTGTCCGTCGCGAAGGAGATCGAACTGGCGGACAAGTACGAGAACCTCGGCGCGCAGATCGTCAAGGAAGCCGCATCGAAGACGTCCGACGTCGCCGGTGACGGCACCACCACCGCGACCGTGCTGGCGCAGGCGTTCATCCAGGAGGGCCTCAAGGCCGTCGCCGCCGGTATCAACCCGATGGACCTGAAGCGCGGCATCGACAAGGCCGTGGCTGCCGCCGTCGGTGAGCTGAAGAAGTTCTCCAACCCGACCGCGAATGACAAGGAAATCGCCCAGGTCGGCACGATCTCGGCCAACTCCGACACCAACATCGGCGACATCATCGCCACCGCGATGAAGAAGGTCGGCAAGGAAGGTGTGATCACGGTTGAAGAGGGTTCGGGCCTCGAGAACGAACTCGACGTGGTCGAAGGCATGCAGTTCGACCGCGGCTACCTGTCGCCGTACTTCATCAACAACCAGCAGAGCCAGCAGGTCGAGCTGGATGACCCGTACATCCTGATCCACGACAAGAAGGTCTCCAACGTCCGCGAGTTGCTGCCGGTGCTGGAAGCCGTTGCCAAGGCCGGCAAGCCGCTGCTGATCGTCGCCGAGGAAGTCGAAGGCGAGGCGCTGGCCACCCTGGTGGTCAACACCATCCGCGGCATCGTCAAGGTCGCTGCCGTCAAGGCGCCTGGCTTCGGTGACCGTCGCAAGGCGATCCTGGAAGACATCGCGGTGCTGACCAATGGTCAGGTCGTGTCCGAGGAAGTGGGCCTGTCGCTGGAGAAGACCACGATCGCCGATCTGGGTCGCGCCAAGCGCATCGTCATCACCAAGGAAAACACCACGATCATCGACGGTGCCGGCGACGCGGAGAAGATCCAGTCGCGCATCGGCCAGATCAAGGCGCAGATCGAGGAGACCTCCTCCGACTACGACCGCGAGAAGCTGCAGGAGCGCGTGGCCAAGCTGGCCGGCGGCGTTGCGGTCATCAAGGTCGGTGCCGGCACCGAGATCGAAATGAAGGAAAAGAAGGCCCGCGTCGAAGACGCACTGCACGCCACGCGCGCAGCCGTCGAAGAAGGCGTGGTCCCGGGCGGCGGCGTTGCGCTGATCCGTGCACTGAAGGCCGTCGAAGGCCTGAAGGGCGACAACACTGACCAGGACCTGGGCATCGCGATCACTCGCCGCGCGCTGGAAGCGCCGCTGCGTGCGATCGTTGCCAACGCCGGCGAAGAGCCGTCGGTCATCGTCAACCGCGTCAAGGAAGGCACCGGCAACTTCGGCTACAACGCCGCGACCGGTGAGTTCGGCGACATGGTGGCGATGGGCATCCTGGATCCGACCAAGGTGACCCGCACCGCGCTGCAGCACGCTTCGTCGGTTGCCGGCCTGGCGATCACCACCGAGGCGATCGTTGCCGAGCTGCCGAAGAAGGACGACGGTCACGGCCATGGCGGCGGTGGCATGGGCGGCGGCATGGGCGGCATGGGCGGCATGGACTTCTAAGTCCACCGTTCAATGCAGCAAGAAAAGAAAACCCCGCCTTCGCGGGGTTTTCTTTATCTGCGCCATCGGGGCCGGTATCGTGTTGTCGTACGCAGAAAATGCTCAGTTGGCCAAGCCGGCCTTGTCCCGCATGTCGTCAATGCAGTTCAATGCCCATTGGTGTTGGCTGGAGCGCTGGCCGGACTCGTCGTCGCATTGTTGCTCATGGTCGCCGTGCTATCCACGGTGGCACCGGCCTCTACCGTAGCGCCGGCGTCTATCGTTGCACCCGCATCCACGGTGGCACCGCTGTCGACGGTCGCCGAGTGGGTGCCAAGGGTTTGCGTGCTGTTCGTCGTGCTGTTGCCGCGTGCCTGGGAGAGGATCTGGCTGAGCGTGCGTGTCGGGCTGGAAGCTGGTGTGCCAGCTTTTGTGCTGGTGGCGACGTTGGCGCCACCACCCGGGCTGATCTGGGCGAACGCGGGGGCGGTGAGTACGCAGGCACCGATAATGAGGGCGACAAGCATGTTTATGCGCATGGGATTGACCTCCAGGATAAGTACTTGCCGTGAAACACGAAGTACAAGGCTGCACACGGCGTGCACCACATCCTAGGCGTTGTCCGCTTGGGATGTCTGAACATGGCGGTCTCCGATTCAGTCGACAGACAGCCCGACGGCATCGCGTCGTTTGGCCGGGTAGAAGCCCTGATCAGGGTGGCAGCGCAGCTGGAACCGGCTGTCCGGTTGGCACCCTGTCGATGTGGGCAATGCCGCCTGCAGAGGGTGTTTCGGCCTTCGGCAGCAGCTTGTCGAGTTTGCCGCTCATGCGCAGCTGGTTGACGCTGGCCATGGCGTCGTCGAGTTTTCGCTGGTCGCTGTCTTCGTCCGGTGGCGCGGCGCCGGGCGCTTGGGTCAGCGCGGCGAGCTGTGGGCCAATCAGGCCAGTCAGTGCGAAGTAGGCATCATCGTGGATGCCGGCCTGCGTGAGCAATTTGCCGGGAAGCAGCCATGCGGCCGTGTCCTCATGCAGCGGTTGGCCCTGATAGTGCGGATCGACCAGCAGCCACGTACCTGGCTGGCTCAGCATGTCCTTGTCATCGACGAAGCCGGTAATCTGGTAGCTGTTGCTCAGTGCCGGCAGATGATCGCCATAGAACAGCACCAGGCTCCGCCGCTGGCGTTGCGCCAGCCACGTGACCAGCCGACCGAGTTCGGCGTCGGCATGCTGCAGGTGGTAGAGGTAGGTCTGCAATTCCTGCTTGTCCGCGCCAGTGATGCCGTCCGGTACCGGGATGGCATCGCGTTCGGCGCGGTTGGCCGGTTCGACATCGTAGGGGCCATGTGCCTCGATGCTGATCGCGAAGATGAATTGCGGTGGCCCATTGTCCTTCAGCTCGCGCATGATCTGGTCGGTCATCGCGCTGTCGGCCATGTACTTGCCGTCCATCGGCGCGTTGGCAGGGAACGAGGACTGCGACACGAAACGGCTGAAGCCCAATGACTTGAACGCGGTAGTGCGGTTCCAGAAGGCCGGGTCGTTGCCGTGCAGCGCGGTGGTTTCGTAGCCATGCGCGTTCAGTGCACGCACCAGACTCGGTACGGCCTTGTGGCTCATCTGCAGGTAGGGAAACTGCAGGTTTTCGAAGTAGCGCAGCGACAGCCCGGTGAGCACCTCGAACTCGGTGCGGATGGTGCCGCCGCCGAAAGTCGGCACATGCAGGGCACCACTGATGCCGTGCGTGGCCAGCCGGCGCAGGTTGGGCGCGAAATTGCTCTGCTCATAGCCGCGCATGATGGTCGGATCGAAGAACGACTCGCTCTGTATCACCACGATGTCGGGCAGCGCATCGCCTGTGGCCGGGGTCCGCATGGACTGTTGCAGTGCTGCTGTGGATTGGTCGATCAATTGCGTTGCCGCAGCACCGTCGGGCTTGCGTTTGCCCTGGCCATACTGCAGGTGAAACATCACCAGTGAACTGATCAGGCCGGAATGCTCGCTGGTGGACGAGGCCGACCACGGCTCCAGCCAGAGCACCCTGGCGTTGTAAATGTTTGTCCACGCGGACTGGCCGACCAGCAGGCTGATCAGTGCCGCTGCCAGCACGCTGCCGGTCAGCAGCCGTTTGCCGCGGGTGTGCCGGGCAAACAGCGGTGGTTCAAGGCGCCACATCGCGATGATCAGGGCCACACTGGCCAGCAAGCCAAGATATGGCCACGGACTGTGCGGCAGATAGCCAAACAGCAGATGTGCTCCGCCCTTGCGCAACTGGCCCACCATGCGGAAATCATCCGGCAGCAGCGGGGTGCCCAGATTCGCCACCTTCAGCATGTTGACGGCGTACACCAGTCCTTGCAGCAGGAAGGCCAGCCCGAACGACAGCAAGGCGCGGCGACTGAGTACCAGCAGCAGGCCAGCCAGCAGCAGACCGGGCCATGCGTTGGCGAGCGGAAAACGAGGTTGATCGAGCATCTGCAACGGTGCCACGCCAGCCTCCCCATCCAGCAGGCCGGTCAGCAGCACGAACGCCAGCGCCAGTAACAGCAGCAACGTGACACGTGTCGCCAGCGCACGCCAAGGGCGCGGATGGCCAGAAGAATTCAACGACATGGCAGTCCTGCAGTTGCTGTCATGGTGTGGACACAAAAATGTAATTGCATCCAGATGAACCAAGTGTTGGCGCCCAACGGCAAGCTCCGGGGTGGTGAGTGACGTCTTGCAACGTTTCTTGGCGTCGACGGTGTACCAGGTTCGAGGCGTTCATTGAGCGCAGCATCCTTTGCCGCAGTGCGGCACAATGCTTGGATGCTTGTTCATGAATCCGCCGCGCTGCGCGCGCTGATAGACGATCGCTACAGCGACCTCGTTGCCCGTTGTCGCGCTGCCGGCGTGCCCTTGCACGACGATGCCGGCGTGGCCGAACGCATACGTCGCACGCTGCTGGCCAGCGATTTCGCCTTCGATGTGTGGTGCCGCCAGCCGCAATTGCTGGCGCCGCAGGGACTGGAACGCCTGCGCTCGGGCAGCGATGCCAGTGCGCGCATCGATGCCGTCAAGCTCTCCGACGACGAAGCCACCAGCATGATGGTGTTGCGGCGTTTCCGGCACGCCGAGGCATTGCGGCTGGTGTTTCGCGACGTCAACGGACTGGACGAACTACCGGAAACCCTGTCCGCCACCAGCGTGCTTTACGAGGTGCTGCTGGGTGTGTCGCTGAACTGGTCCGAGCACGCGCTGGCAGCGCGCTATGGCTATAGCCGCACGCACGATGGTGCGCGCCAGCGATTGCTGGTGATCGGTTTCGGCAAGCTGGGCGGCAGCGAACTGAACTTCTCTTCCGACATCGATCTGGTGCTGGCCTATCCGCACGGCGGTCAGACCGACGGTGCGCGACCGCTCGACAACAGCGAATACTTCATCCGGCTCGGTCGCCAGCTGGTGCGTCTGCTGAATGAGCCGACCGTGGACGGCATCTGCGCCCGGGTCGACCTGCGGCTGCGGCCGTTCGGCAACGCCGGCCGGCTGGCGCTGTCCTTTGCCGCGATGGAGCAGTACTACCAGAGCGAGGGCCGCGACTGGGAACGCTATGCCTGGATCAAGGCACGACCGGTTGCTGGCGACCTCGGTGCCGGCAAGCAGCTGCAGGAGATGCTGCGGCCGTTCGTCTATCGCAAGTATCTCGATTACACCGCGTTTGCCGGTTTGCGTGAGATGAAGACCCTGATCGACGCAGAGGTCGCGCGCAAGGATCTGGCCGACAACCTCAAGCTCGGCCCCGGCGGCATCCGCGAGATCGAATTCATCGTGCAGCTGACCCAGCTGATCCGCGGTGGCCGCGAACCCAGCCTGCGTGTTCGCGGCTTGCTGCCGGCGTTGACCGCGTGCGAGGCACGTGGCCATATCGGCGCTGCGCGTGCGCGCATGCTGCGCGAGGCGTATGTGCTGCTGCGGCGGGTGGAGAATCGTGTACAGATGTTGCGCGATGCGCAGACCCACGACGTTCCCGATGACGAGTTGAGTCGCGAGCGGATTGCGCTGAGCCTCGACTATCCCGATTGGGACACCTTGAATGCGGCGCTGGCCACACATCGCAGTATCGTCAGCGAGGAATTTGCCGCCGTGCTGGTGCCGCAAGGCGGTGGTGCCGCCAGCGTGCCGGCCGCGGATCGGGTGTTGTGGCAGCGCGCCTGTGACGAATCACTTGATACCAGTACGCTGGAAGCTTCCGGTTTCGTGCCTGGTGCCGAGCTGGTCGAGACCTTGCTGAAACTGCCGCAGGCTGCCCCGGTGCGCGCCATGTCGGCGCGCTCGCGCGAACGACTGGACCAGCTGATGCCGCAACTGTTCAGCGCCGCGCGCGGCAGCGTCGCGCCGGTGCCCTGCCTGTTGCGACTGTGTCGGCTGATGCAGGCGGTGGCACGACGGTCGTCGTACCTGGCGCTGCTGGAAGAGCAGCCTGCCGCGCGCAGGCGGCTGGTGCGCCTGTTCGGCGATAGTGCATTCCTTGCTGAACGAGTGATCGCGCAGCCGCTGCTGCTGGACGACGTGCTCGATCCGCGCATCGACCAGCTGCCGTTCAAGCGTGCCGACATTGCGGCGGAGATCGCCCGTGTACTGGCCACGCTGGAGGAGCGTGAGGCCGAAGCAGAACTCGAGCGGGTCAACGAATTCAAGGCATCCACTGCGTTCAGGCTTGGCCTTGCCTTCAACGACGGTCGTGCCGATGCGGTCGCCACTGCGCGCCGGCTCGCTGCCCTGGCCGAATCGGTGGTGGGTGCCGTGTTGATGCTGGCCGAGCGCGAGCTGATTGCGCAGCACGGTCGCTTGCCTGGGGCAGGTTCCGGCTTCTCCGTGCTCGGCTACGGCAGCCTGGGCGGGGAGGAGCTGGGTTTCGCTTCGGATCTGGATCTGGTGTTCGTCTACGACGGTCGTCGCGCGCAGGCGATGAGCGATGGTGCGCGGCCGATCGAGGGGTCGCGCTGGTACCAGCGACTCGCCCAGCGCGTGATGAACTGGCTGACGGTGCTGACCCGTGGCGGCCGTCTGTATGAAGTCGATGCGCGACTGCGCCCGGACGGTTCCAAGGGGCTGCTGGTCAGCAGCCTCGATGCCTTCGCGGCCTACCAGAAAAGCCGGGCATGGACATGGGAGCATCAGGCACTGTTGCGTGCGCGGCCGGCGGCCGGTGATGCAGCGCTCAATCACGAACTGGCCGAAGTGCGTCGCGAGATCCTTGCGGTGCCGCGCGAGCGGATCGCCGTGCTGGCGGATGTAAGCAGCATGCGCTCGCGCTGGCGTGCCGAACGCGATCGTTCGGACGCGAGCAAGCTCGATCTGAAGCAAGGCCACGGCGGTCTGCTCGACATCGAATTCGCCCTGCAGGGTCTGGTGCTGGCGCACGCGGCGCAGCATCCCGAGTTGCTGGGTGTCACGGCCAACGCCGCGCTGATCGAAGCCTGTCGTGGTGCAGGCCTGCTTGACGCCAACCAGGCGGCCATCCTGACAGTGGCGCATGCCGATCTGCTGCAGCGCGCGCTGGCCTGCACGCTCGATCTGCGTTCGCGCATCGCACCGCGTGATGCCGGGCTGGAGCAGTTGTGCGGCAGTGTGTGCGATGTCACGGCCGCGCTCGGTTTCGTGTTCGGGCCATCCGATCCTTCGATCTAGCCAGGCCAGATCACGCGATGCCATGCATCAATGGTATCCGGGTGGGCAAGTGCTCCAGCAAGTTCCTGCGCAGCGTCCTTCGCATGTCGCCATGCCACGCAGCGGATCGCCAGATTGTGTGCTGTTGCACTGCGAAAAAATCATCGTTCAGTTCAATATCGATCTTGAACTCCGGCGATGGCGGGTTAGCTTGCTGGCGGCGTAGGTAGAACTGCCCGCGGCAACGCTTGTATGGCACCTCACCAACAGGGCAAGATCGACGCAAGCCAGCTGCGTCGCTCCGGGAGGGTGGCGTGTCAGCAAGGGGGAACATGGCACGAAGGTTGTACGCGGTCCTGTTCACGATACTGAGCTGCATATTCGGTATGCGGTCAGCCGTTGCATTGGATCCGCAGACTCCGATCCATGCCTTCGTCCTGGATCACTGGAGCGTCGAGCAGGGTCTGCCGCAAATCACCATCCTCGGCATTGCCCAGGATCGCGCAGGCTTTCTATGGGTCGACACGCAGACCGCCGTGGCGCGTTTCGATGGTGCGCAATTCGTCACGTTTGACCGAGCCGGTACCGGCATCGATACCAGCATGCTCTCGGCGACCTGGGCGGATCCGCTGGGACAGGTCTGGTTCGGTGGGATACACGGTCTGCTGCTCGAGCACGATGGTCGTTTCACCGCGATGGGCGGCAATGCAGTCAATGCGATCATCGATGCAGGTGACGGCACTCCACTGTTGGCCACGTCGCAGGGGCTGGCACGTGTGCGGAATGGCCGGATCGTGCCGGTGCGCGGTTACAGCGGTCCGGCCTACAGCTTGTTGCGCGATGGCAGCGGGTGGTGGATTGGCGGCTTGGGGCGCCTATGTCATCTCGCCGCCGAATTGGATCCGCCGGCCGCGACATGCATGCAGCAAGGCAGCACAGGCCAGCAGCCGGCAGCCATCACCAAGATGGCGAGCACCCGGGGCAATCTGTGGCTGGGGACGCACTTCGGACTGATGCGCGTGGACGGGAATCGCATCGTCCCTTCCGGGCTGAGCCCGGATCTGGATACCACGTCGATTGAAAGTCTTCTGACCGACCGCGATGGCGTGTTGTGGATCGGCACGGTGCCAGCCCTGTATCGGCGCCTGCCCGATGCCACCCTGGAGCAGGCGGACGACAGCGATATCGCGCATCACCCGTGGATTCAGGCGTTGTATGAGGATCACGCCGGCAATCTGTGGATGGGCACCCACATCGGAGGCCTGTACCGGGTTTGGAACGGCTGGACGCGCCGCGTGTCATTGCGCGACGGACTGGCCGATTCACTGGTATGGAGCGTCGTGCGTGCACCACAGGGCGGTATCGTGATCGGCACCAATTCCGATGTGGAAATTTTCGATGGCAAGCACGTGCAGCCGTTGATCGCCGGCAAAGCGCTGCCGAACCCGTCTGCATACGAGCTCTATTACGACCATCGAGGCCGGCTGTGGATTGGCACCCGTGCCGGCATCGCGGTATATGAGCATGGCCGCGACGTGACTCCACCCGCCTTGGCGGCACTGGCCAGCTGGCAGATCAACGATGTACGCGAATCGACGGATGATGACATCTGGATCGGCACCTCTGGGGGGCTCTATCGCTGGCATGAGGGTGTCCTCAGCCGTGCCGACCCAGGAACGTCGGTAGCCGCGGCAACCATCCGCTCGATATTGCCGTTGGCGCCGGATCACCTGTATCTGGGCACCGAGGATGGTATGCGCGAGTGGCGCGACGGCAAGCTGAGTGAACCCGCCTGGGCCGAACCTCTGCGCGGCCACTTCGTCTCCCGCGTGGCGATGCTGGCTCCCGGCATGCTTGGGGTGGCCACCACCGATGCCGGCATCGGTGTCATGGTGAACGGGCAGCTGCGCATGATCACTCAGCAGGATGGTTTGCCCAGCGACAATGCCTGGACCCTCGACATGCTCGATGGCGAGCTCTACGTCGGCTCGATCGCCGGCGCATGGCGGCTGCCGCTCGCGCAACTACCGCTGCCGGGCATGCCCGTGCAGCAGCTGGTGCCGCAACTACTTGCCGGCGAAGAGCGCGCCACCAGTCTGCACAATACGCACTGCTGCAACGGCGGGGCCGGTGCGCGCAGTCTGATCGTCGGCGATGAGATCTGGTACAGCACGACTGACGGCGCGCTCGGGCTGGATACGCGCGCCCTCGGTGCGCAGCCGAAGCCGCCGCGCGCGATGGTCCAGTCCATCGAGCATGAGGGCAACCTGTTCTCCGGCGAGTCCTTTGATCTTCGCCAGGGCGCGCGTGACCTGGCGATTCATTACACCGCCCCCTATCTGCGCATGGGATCCGTGCGCTTCCACTACCAGCTGGAGGGTTATGACGCGGGTTGGCAGGACGTGGGTGCCCGGCGCACCGCGTTCTATACACATCTGCCGCCGGGCAAATACCGCTTCCGTGTCGCTGCTGCGCTTTCCGGCGGCACCGTGTTCGGCTCCGAGGCGGATCTGGCGATCCAGGTCGAGCCGCACTGGTATGAGCGGGTGCTGGTGCGTGCTGTGGCGGTCCTGTTGCTGTGCCTGGTGATCGCCCTGCTGGTCGGGTGGAGCTTGCGCACACAACGTCGTCGCAATGCCCGGCTGGAAGCGCAGGTCACGCAGCGCACCGAGCAGCTTGCACGCGCCATCGAAAGGTTGCGCGTGGCTAACCTCGCACTGGCCGAGGAGAGTCATACCGATGCCTTGACCTCGCTGCATAACCGACGCTACTTGCTGGCGCGGCTGCCCGACGTGCTTTCCGGTGACGAGTGCACCGGCGTGCTGCAGATCGATATCGATTATTTCAAGCAGGTCAACGATGGCTACGGTCATGCGGCGGGTGATGCGGTCTTGCGCGCGCTTGGCCGTCTGCTTACGGCCGCACGACGCGGCAGCGATATCACCGTGCGTTGGGGCGGGGAGGAGTTTCTGCTGCTGCTGTCCGGCGTCGATGCTGCTGGTGCGTTGAGTATTGCGGAGCGTTTGCGCCGGGATATCGCCATCCAGGATTTCACGGATGGTCGCGGCGGCAAGATCCGGTTGACTTGTTCGATCGGTTTCAGTCTGCATCCACTCGCCATGCATGCCGATAGCGCGACATTCGACGCTGCGCTGGAGCTGGCCGATCTTGCCCTGTATCGGGCCAAGCAGGATGGGCGCAACAACTGCGTCGGGCTGGTCGCCGCCAGGCCGTTGTCTGCGGAAATCCTGACTACTCCGTTCGCATCGCAACTCGACGCGCTGCTGGCGACGGGTCAGCTGCGCTGGGTGCGCGAAGTGCCATGAAGCAGCTCGCCGGACTGTGCGGAATAGCTTGACCGGCGTTGCGTTCAGTTCGTTCCCTGCTGCAGGATCCGTTCGCGCAATTCAGCTGCGATCAGGGCGGTTTCGCGCAAGGGTGGTACACGCGGACTTGGTATGGCCGCGTCGAGATCCTGCAGCAGCCCTGCGTCCCGCAACGAACGGTGAAAGCGCGCGAGTTTCGGCGGCAGCGATCCGATGACAAAGGTTTGCACCGGGCAGCCGACGGCACAGGCTTCGCTGAGCATGTTCACCGAATCGGGCGTGACGACGAGACGATCGGCCCAGCCGAGCACGCCCGGATAAGGATTGCGGCCATCATCGTGACCGGCCCAGACCAGACCGGGGACTCCTTGCAAGCTCTGACGGAAGACATCGATCAATGTGGATGGGGTGCGTCGCGAGGCGAGCACCAGCAGGCTGCCGCCTTCATGCTGCTGGCGGCCCAGCAGGTGAGCGGCAAGCCGGTGGGCGTAGCCGGCATCCAGGGTCATACCCTTGCGTGGGCCGCCAAGCAGCACACCGACGCGCGGCTGCGGCAGTTCGGCAAACTGCGGGCAGGATTCGCGGCCGTCGACCAGCCATGCGTCGTCCACCGGATTCAATGAGCCGAGTGGTTGCAGCACATTGGCGCCATCGACCTGGTCATGTCGTGGCGCGATCACCGTATCCCAGTGTGCGGGATCGATGCGCGGATCGAGGATCTGCACGGTATGGCACTGCCCGTGGGACAGCTGACGAAGCAGGCGGGTGAACAGGGCTGCGGCGCGGCCACAGCCGATCGCCACGCCAGGCCAAGGTGGCGTGAATAGCGAACGCTGGCCAGCAGGCAGGCTGTACTGTCCTCCGAGAGTCAGGTGCGGCGCCAGCCATGACCATGGCGCCAGTGGCTCCAGGATCAGATGGCGCAGGGGCATCTTCAGATATTCGGCCAGCGCCAGTGCCTGCCGCTGGTTGCCGGCGGCGTCGTCCGTGATCACCCAGCATTCGCCATGAAGCTTCAGCATGAGCGCAGGTGGCGAGGCATTGTTTCCCTGATCAACACAGTACGTTCCCCAAGTCGTGATCTGTTGGTGCGCGCCCGCCTATACACTTGCAAGCCTTGGCGCCATGTCGGCGCGTCGATGCAACAGAGGATACCCATGAGCGAGTCGCTTTCCGAGGCCAGCCTCGACCAGTTGTTCCGCAACGCCCGCACGTTCAATGCGTGGCTGCCGAAAGACGTGAGCGATGAACAGCTGCATCAGCTTTATGAACTGGCCAAGTTTGGTCCAACCAGTGCAAACGCATCGCCGATGCGCGTGGTGTTTGTGAAGTCGAAGGAGGCCAAGGCAAAGTTGGAGCCGTTCCTGTCCGAGGGCAACCGCGCCAAGACGATGGAAGCGCCGGTGACGGCGATCATCGCCACCGACCATGAGTTCTACGAGCATCTGCCGAAGCTGTTTCCACACGCCGATGCGCGCAGCTGGTTCGTCGGCAATCAGCCCTTGATCGACACCACCGCATTTCGCAATGCGACCCTGCAAGGTGCCTACGTGCTGATGGCGGCGCGCGCGCTTGGACTCGATTGCGGTCCGATGTCCGGTTATGACCAGGCCGGCGTGGATGCGGCATTCTTCGCCGACACCGCGGTCAAGTCGAATTTCCTGATCAGCATCGGTTACGGCGATGCCAGCCGTAATCTGTTTCCACGCAGTCCCCGCCTCACGTTTGACGAAGCCTGCACGATTGCTTGAAAAATCCCCTGAAACTAATCCTGCATCCTCATTTCCCCAAGGAGTCACTTCCATGCGCGCACTGAAATATCTCGTACTCGCCGGGCTGCTCGGCGCCGCTGTATCGGTGCAGGCTGCACCGGTCACCTACAAACTGGATCCTGGCCATACCATGGTGCTGTTCAGCTGGAACCATTTCGGTTATTCCAACCCGGTCGCTGATTTGGGCCTGGGCGACGGCACGCTGGTGTTCGATGAGCAGCATCCGGACCAGTCCAGTGTGGAGGTGACCTTGCCGCTGGCGAACCTCGACACTCATGTGCCGGCACTCGACAAGCACCTGAAGGAAGCCGATTTCTTCGATGCCGACAAGTACCCGACAGTGACGTTCAAGAGCACCAAGGTGCAGCCGCTGGGTGGCCACAAGTTCAAGGTCACTGGCGACCTGACCGTGCATGGCGTGACCAAGTCGGTGGTGCTTGATGCCACGCTGAACAAGGTGGGTCCGCATCCGATGACCAAGGCCCAGGCGATTGGCTTCGATGCCACCGCGACACTGATGCGGAAAGATTTCGGTGTCGGCGCCTATGTGCCGAACGTCAGCGACGAGATCAAGATCCGCATCACTACCGAAGGTGCGGTGCCGAAAAACGACGCGGCACAGTAAATTTCTGAAGTAAAAAAACCGCGTCGGCATGGCGCGGTTTTTTTATGACGGATACCAACTGGATCAGTTGGATTTCACGCCCGCATCCTTCAGCGATTCCAGCTTGCTCAGGTCGATGGTGGCTACCGCCTGCTTCAATTGATCGATGCTGTCGGCGTTGCCGTTTGCCTTGACCGTGAAACGCTGGCCGAGCACCATGCTGTACTCGCCGGATTTGGACTGGGTGTCCCACGCCTCGTGCACGATGTTGCCATTGGACGTGGAAGTCTTCTCGTAGCCGTGGTCGGTCTGTTTCTCTTCCTCCGGCGCCATTGCGGCGGCCATCGCCACAAATCCCTTGGCACCACCGGTATCCGTGACCTCCAGCGTGATGTGCTGGCCGCCGTCGCTGCTGTATTCGGCGGTGGCATCGGAAACCTGCATGCCCATCGCGTTGTTGCGCTGGGCCGAGATGCTGGTGCGCTTGAGGTTGCCCAGGCTGTCGGGCAGGAAGGCCTTGATCTGATCCGGAGAGAGCGCTTCGACGCTGCCGTTGGTCCCGGATACGGCGCCCATCATCTTGCCCATCGCGGCCTGCTGTGCGTTGCTGTCGCCGGATTTCTGCGCAGCGTCGAGATCCTTGCCGGCCTGCGCCGCCTGCTGGCCCATCGCCGCCAGTTTGCCGAGCGCACTATTGCTGTCGACGCTGACGCTGCTGCCGTCACTGCTGGTGATATTCATGCCGCTCATGGCGCCGCCGCCAAGCGCGGCAACCGCGAAGACCGAGCCGATGACGATGCCGACGATCCAGCCCAGCACGATCGCGATGATCACGCTCACCGCGGTGTAGCCGGCAGCCTTGTCCGGCGGGCACTTCATGGTGTGCGGCAGGCCCAGGTAGAGCAGGTAGATCGAATAGATGCCGCCGAGAATCGCGATGAGCCAGCCCAGCCAGGGCACGATCACGGCAATGCCGGCGACCCAGTAGGCCGTCCAGGCGTAGGCGACCGTCTTCAACCCTTGCGTAGTGTCCTTCTGGCCGCCAAAACTGGGTGCCAACAGACTGATGATCAGTGCGACAACATAGGCGAGTACCAGGGTCAGCACATAACGCAACAACATCTCGCCGATGCCGAAACCGATCGGCATGCGCACGGTGATGCCGAGAAAGCCGCTGCCGATCAGGCTGCCCTTGATGAAGCCGGCGATGGCCGGCAATGCCGCGAGGATCGCGATATAGCCGCTATACAGCCCGCTGACTGTGGCCGGTTCTGCTGCAGCAACCGGCCATTCGGTCTGGGGTGTCGTCAAGATGGCCTTGACGCGTTCAATGATCTTTCCAAAGTCCATGGTTTGCTCCTGAACGAGTGAACCCCGGCGCAGGGCGTCGGGGACGAGGATGTGTGTCCGTGCGTGACAAAGTTCACCTGAATCCAGTCGGCCCGATGCCACCGACCCCCCACGAGCCCCTTCCGCCCCCGGCAGAAGGCTGCAGCCTGCTACCATTTGCGGCCTGATGTCCAGTCTGGAGTTCACCCATGTCGCGTCCCCTTTCCGCGGCCGTGCCGCTGGTGCCGGCAAATGCCGAAAATCGTTACGAAGTGACGCGCAAGGACCTGCCGTTGTCTTGCCCGATGCCGGGCATGGAACTGTGGAATTCGCATCCGAAGGTCTATCTGCCGATCGTCGATGACGGCGGCGAGTCAACCTGTGCCTACTGTGGCGCGCATTACGTGCTGCGCGACTGATCGGCTGACTTTCTCCGGGTGGCTGGCGGCATTGTTTTTGCTTGCCTCAGGGAATGAAAGCCTCCAGTCCAGAGCTCATGTCCAGCATTGTCGTTCCCGCCAGGCTGCTGACTGTGGTCCAGTTGATCCCCGCGCTGCATTCGGGCGGTGCGGAGCGCTCGGCGCTGGAGATTGCACGCGCGCTGGTGCAGGCGGGTCATCGTTCGGTGGTGATTTCGGCAGGCGGCCGATTGACCGAGCAACTGCTGGCCGAGGGCAGCGAGCACATCACGCTGGATCTGGGCCGCAAGTCACTGGGCACGCTGACCCGCCTCAGCGCCTTGCGTCGGGTGCTGCATGAGCTCAAGCCCGACATCGTGCATGCCCGCTCGCGGCTGCCGGCCTGGATGGGTTGGTGGGCGTTGAAGGGGATGGCGCCGCGGCCGCATTTCATCACGACCGTGCACGGATTGAATTCGCCGGGCAGCTACAGTGCGATCCTGTTGCGTGGCGAGCGGGTAATTGCGGTTTCGCAGACCGTGCGCGACTACGTGCTCAGCCATTACCGCTGGCTGGAGCCGGGCAAGGTAAAGGTGATACCGCGAGGCATCGATCCGGCGGCGTTTCCGTACGGGCACCGACCGGACGACGCGTGGCAGAAGGCTTTCTATGCGGAATTTCCGGCGCTGGCCGGCACCCCGTTGCTGACCATGCCTGCACGCGGCACCCGCCTGAAGGGTCACCATGACGCGATCGAGCTGCTGGCTGACCTGAAACGGCGTGGAATCGAGGCACGCTTGCTGCTGCTGGGCGTGGTCGAGCCAGGTCGCGAGGCCTATGTGAAGGAACTGCGCGAGTTGATCAGCACGCGCGGGGTGACCACGCAGGTGGTGCTGACGCCGCCGCGCAGCGATATCCGGGATATCTATGCGGTGTCGTCGCTGGTGCTGCAGCTGTCGAACAAGCCCGAATCGTTCGGACGCACCGTGATCGAGGCATTGTCCCTGTGCCGGCCGGTACTTGGCTATGCACATGGTGGTGTCGGTGAGTTGCTGGCCGAGTTGTATCCGGCCGGACGCGTGCCGCCGGGGGATCGCGAACGGCTGGTGGAACGTGCTGCCGAGTTGTTGCGGGTTGCGCCGTCGATTTCGCCGCTGCAGAGCTACCGGCTGATCGACATGCAGCAGACCACGCTGGCGCTTTACGACGAAGTGGTCGGCAGCTGAGCTTGTAGCGGGTTCCGAGTCGCCGGCATCCGCAGTCGCCTACAATGCGGGATCGCCTCCGTCCCGATCCGTGCATGAATTCTTTCGGTACCTCACTCAAGGCAGCACTGCGTTCACCGCTGCTGCCGTACTGGCTGGTGGTCGCCTTGCTGCCGTTCGGGCGCAGTTCCGAACTGGGCACGTTCCTGTGCCTGCTTGGTGTAATCCTGCTGTTTGCGCGCGAGCCCCGGGCTCTGCAGCAGCATGCGGGCGCGCGCCTGCTGCTGTGGTTGCTGGGCGCCTACGCAGCTGCCGCGCTGTTGTCGGCATTCGATTCGGTGGTGCCGGGCAAAAGCTGGGGCACCGTGCTGGCTCTGCTGCGTTACGTACCGCTTGGCCTGTATGCGTGCTTCGCGATCCGGCGTGACAACAAGTTGCAGGCGCTGTATGTGGCAGTGGCGCTGGTACTCGCGTTATGGACCATGGATGCCTGGATGCAGGCGCTGACTGGCTGGAGCGTGGCCGGGCATGCCGAGGCTGAGCGTGTTTCCGGCATTTTCGGAGCCACCGACCTCAAGCTGGGTCCGACGCTGGCGGTGTTGTCGCCGTTTGCGTTGTGGGCGGCGCGACGGCGCTGGGGTTTGCCAGGTTTGCTGCTTGCGTTTGTACTGATGCTCGGGCCTGTATTGTTGGCAGGCTCGCGCGCGGCCTGGGCAAGTTACGCGTTGGTGGCGCTCGGTTTTGCCTGGCGCGAGGCACGCTCGCCACTGCGCTTTGCCGGATTCTGTGTGATCGGCGTGCTGCTGCTGGCGCTATCCGGCGGTATCGCCTGGAAAACCTCGACACGCTTCCAGATGCGGATGGATCGCACCCTGCTTGCCTTGCAAGGCACCGATCAATCCATCGATAGCGCACTCACTGGTCGGTTGGATATCTGGCAGACCAGCATGAAGATGATCGCAGCGCATCCAGTCAATGGCGTCGGCGTGCGCGGCTTCCGCTATGCCTATCCGCACTATGCGCCGGCGAACGATCACTTCCTCACCGACGAGTCCTGTGGTGTGGGTGAGGGTGCCTGCCATCCGCATCAGCTGGTGCTGGAGATACTCACCGAAACCGGTGGGCTCGGTTTGTCATTGTGGCTGGCTGGCGTCGTGCTGGCCTGGCGCGCTTGGCGCGTGGTAGGTGCCGCGGCGCGCACGCGGGCATTTCCCGCGACGCTGGCGCTTGGTGTGATGCTGTTTCCGCTGAATACCCATCTGGCCTTCTATTCGGCGTGGTGGGGTCTGCTGTTCGGCTGGCTGCTCGGCCTGTGGTGTGCTGCGCTTTATGTGGTCGGAGATGACGATGAGCCAGCGTGAGCCGTTGTCGGTCGTGGTGACCACGATGAACAACGCCGGCACGCTCGACGCCTGCCTGCACTCGGTGGCCTGGGCCGACGAGATCGTGGTGCTGGACTCGGGTTCGACCGACGCCACGCTGGCGATTGCCGCGCACTACGGTGCACGCATCCATAGCCAGCCATTTGCCGGCTACAGCGCGCAGAAGCAGGCGGCGATCGACCTGGCCAGCCAACGGTGGGTGTTGTTGCTCGACTCCGATGAGTCGCTCACGCCGGCGGGCGCCGCCATCCTGCAGCAGACATTGCAGGCGCCAGTCCATGCGGGCTATCAGCTGTGGCGCCGCGAGTGGCAGTTCTGGCGCTGGCAGTCATTGCGCAGCCGGCTCAATCATTACGTACGGCTGTTCGACCGGCAGCACGCGCGGATGAGCGATCACCAGGTACATGAAGCGGTGCTGGTGGATGGCCCGATTGGAGTGCTCGACGTAGTGATCGATCATGTCGGCGAACCCGATATTGCCGGACGAGTTGCCAAGGCCAATCGCTATTCCACCATGCAGCTGGCGGATCTGGCTCCGCGCATGGTGTCCTGGTTGCGTCTGCGCATGGTGGTCTATCCGGCAGTGGCCTTCCTGCGCTACTACGTGCTGCGCGGACATTACCGCTCGGGCTGGGCCGGCTTCATCGCCGCCCGGATCCACGCGTTCTATGCATTCCTGAAATACGCCAAGCTGTATGAGTTGCGTCGTCGGGAAACACGTTGATGTGCAGCGCGCATGGCGAGGAGAGCAGCGAAAACCATTCCTCAAAAAATCGAAGAGCCAGAAGGCGATTTCAGCTTGGCGGCATTGGTGCTTGATATTGATTGGGGCATGCTTGGGGGCATCGAGAACGCAAGAATGGTAGTGTGCAATATGCCCTTGACCCACGCCGCAATACGTACTGCCAAGGTAGCCGAGAAGCCTCAGCGTCTATATGACGGTGGCGGCCTGTACGTGGAGGTGTCCCCGTCGGGAAGCAAGCTTTGGCGGCTGAAATATCGTTACGGTGGCAAAGAGAAACGCCTGTCACTGGGGGCTTACCCGGAAATCGGTCTGAAGGAGGCTCGCGGGAAGCGCGATGCGGCTCGTTTGATGCTGGCTGACGGGCTCGATCCAGGCGAGCATCGAAAGATTGCAAAGGTAGCCGGCGCCAAGATCATCGACCCGGAGACCCTGGCCAGGGCGCCTATGCAGGGACGGGTCGCGTTGCCGTCACCTACTGGAGCGAGATCGCTGGAGGCTCTTGGCATCAGTGAACTGGAAGAGCGGGCTTATTGCATTGTCCTGGAGCACCATACGGCAACGATGGAAGATGTGGCCGCTGTGCTTGGCCTGCCATCGGACAAAGCGCAGTGGTTGCTTGACGCTATTGAATCCTATGGACTGGCATCACACTCACCTGAACGGCCACCGCGCTATATCGCCGTTCCGCCGGAAGTCGCTGTTGAAGCGCTGATCAATCAACGTCAATCGGCGCTTGAAAAGGCACGACTCGCCATACCTGAACTCAAGAGCCGGGCCAAGCTGAACGTGGGCGCGGAAGAACGTGAGCAAGTGGTGGAAGTCATCAACAGCGGTGCCGTACTCGCCCAAGTCGTTGATCGCTTGTTCAAGACAGTCAAGCACGAAATCATTGGTTTCCAACGTGCTCCACTTTATTTTCCGCGCGACTCGGAACCGGTGCTACCAGGCACGCAAGCAAAAGTCGTGTCCGACGCCAGCTTTCTTGAGTTACCAGGTGCGATCGAGAGTTTGCGGCACTCGATAGAAATGGGCGAAGAGGCCAGAACCTGCGCAGTACTTCCGTTCAAGATGCTTGTGGTCGATCGGCGCCTTGGTCTTATCAATTTACATTCCGACAATATGGGCGGCGCTGCCTTGCTGGTCCGCCCGTCTGCCTTGCTTGATGCAATGTGCATGCTTTTTGATCTGGTCTGGGAGCGTGCAACGCCCTTCGTGACGGAAACTTCCGGGACGCTGGATGCGAATCATTGCCCCTCTCGCTTGACGAAGGCGGCGGAGCAGTTGATTCCCTTGTTGGCGGCAGGGCTCAACGATAAAACCATCGCCGCTGAAATGAACATATCGGCGATGACGCTCAATCGACGTGTTGGTGAGCTTTTGAAGCATTACGGGATACGTACGCGCTTCCAGCTGGGCTGGCATGCAGCTATGGACATGCATCCGACCGGCAGGCTGCAAGCCAAGGGATAGCAAACGGCTGTCTGATGGAACGTGTCTTGCGGCAAGCTGGCGCAAGTTGTTTCGCCTCATTCAAATAGCCGGCTAAACGGCTGGTAGATATCTACCAAAGTGGGAAATCCATCAGCGCATTCGGTTGCGCGCGTCCGTGCTGGTGTCAATACTCGGCTCGACGGCAGGGAAAAGACGGCTTCAAGACAGGATGGTTTCCAAAGCATTGTCGGGGGAGTGTTTGCCGGCAGCCGCAATGTCCTGGGGATACCGCCGTAGATCTTGTTCAGTGTGCTGGCGCTCTTTGGCGATCCATACCGCCAAGGACCGGAGGAGTGTGTGCAACGCGCATTGAACAAGTATGGATGTTTTGCCTTCCGGGTTGAATTTACCTGAGCGGTGCAAGACGCCACAGGACGTGGCAACGCTGTACAGGCAAGGTGCTGTTCGCAAGATAGATCCAGCAAGTGCGCCATCGACTTTTGACCAACTTACGCAACGGGGTTGTATCCACCATGAAGCAGGGTTATTTCATTCTCAGCGCTGCCATTGCGGCGGCGCTCGCCGGCGCACCGGTGCTTGCGCAACCAGTGGTTGCAAGCAATTTCGTGACGGCAGCCAGTACCAGCGAGGCGCCACGTGTCACCCAGACGATCAACAACCAGCTGGTTTCCCCGCTGGCGAAGACGCACCTCAAGTTTGTTGAGACAACTTCACCGGGCAAGCAGTTGGCCGATTCGTTCAAGATGAATCACCTGCAGCTGGTGCTCAAGCCCAGCCCCGCGCGACAGGCCGCCTTGGCCAGCCTGATCGCCGACCAGCACAATCCGAAGTCGTCCAGTTTCCACAAGTGGCTGACCCCGGAGCAGTTCGGTGAGTCCTATGGCGTGGCCGACAGCGACATCGTCGCGGTCACCTCGTGGCTGAAGTCGCAGGGCTTCACCGTCAACAACGTGTACCCGAACAAGACCCAGATCGATTTCAGCGGCACGGTCGGTCAGGTGAAGGCAGCCTTCCATACCCAGGAAAACATCTACAACCTCGGCGTCGGTATCGGCAGCGCCGCCAAGGAACAGCACATCGCCAATGCCGGCGACATCAGCATTCCGCTGGCGCTGAAGGATGTGGTGGCCGGCGTGATGGGCCTGAACGATTTTCACCCGAAGGCGATGAACAAGCCGATCAAGGGTGCCAAGTGGGACGCCACCAAGAAAGGCATGGTGCTCAGCCAGCCGCCGGCTTCCGGCAACGCCAATGGCAAGAGCATGGCGATCAGCGTGAGTACCTCACAAAATCCGCAGGACACGATCCGTGCCCTGGTGCCCAACGATCTGGCGACCATGTACGGCATCAGGACGATCCGTGGCAATGGCGTGACGGGTAAGGGGATCACCATCGCGGTGGTTGAAGACCAGGGCATGAATGCGGCGGACTGGACCAATTTCACCACCGTGTTCAACCTGGCCCAGTACAACGGTACGTTCACCCAGTTCAACCCGGCTGCTCCCAGTGGCCCCAACAATTGCGTGACTCCGCCGTCATTCTTTGGCGAGTCCGATGAAACGGTGCTCGACGCCGAGTGGGCTACTGCCATTGCTCCGGGTGCGAACATCTGGGTCGCCAACTGCTCGGATTACACCGCGGACCTCAGCGATTACTCGACCAGCAACTACTTTGGCGGCGTGTATCTGGCGGCAAACAACCTGGTCAATGCCCCGAACGGCAGCCGTCCTGACATCATCAGCACCAGCTACGGCTACGGTGAGCAAGTGGTCGACAGCGCCAGCAAGGCTGCGATCGACTTGATGTGGGCGCAGGCCGATGCCGAAGGTATTTCGGTGTTCGTTTCCACCGGCGATTCGGGTTCCAACCCGGACTTCAACGGTAGCGTGATCAACGGCATGTACGGCAACGCCTCGATCGATGTGAACGCGTTCGCAACCTCGCCGAACGACACCGCCGTCGGTGGCACCGATCTGGCCGATGTCCTCGATGGCACCAGCAGCAAGTACTTTGCGGCGACGCCGAGCGTCGTGGGCGGCTCGGCCTTGTCGTATGTGCCGGAGATTCCGTGGAACGAGTCGTGTGGCAACGGTGTGGCCGCCACGTCGATGGGTTTCACCTCGGCAGTCGGCTTCTGCAATGCTGCTTTCGCCTTTTACCAGAGCAAGTCGAATCTGCCGACCAGCCTGATGTACTACTACATGTACAGCTGGGATACCTCGGAGGGTGGCAGCGGTGGCGCGTCGACGGTCGATCGCAAGCCGGTGTGGCAACGCATGGTTTATAACGCGGCACCGGACCAGTCGCGTGACATTCCGGACGTTGCATTGTTCGCCGGTTCGTTTGGCGATGACACCTTCGTGGCGGTGTGCTCGGCGTACGACGTGTGCACTCCGAACTTCACGCCCGGCACGACAGCAGACCAGAATCCGAGCGGCGTCGGCCTCACCGGAGGCACGTCGTTGTCCTCGCCGATGTTCGCGGGCATCCAGGCGTTGATCGATCAGGGTCTGGCGATGCGTGGCCTGTCCCCGGATCAGGGCAATGCAGCACCGACGCTGTATGCGCTGGCGGCCAACGAGTACGGCAATGCGGGTCAACCCAATTCGGCGGCCCTGAGCGCCTGTAACGCCAGCAACGGCGCCGACGGTACCAGCGGCTGCGTGTTCCACAATGTCACCCGCGGCTCGACGTCCACTGGCTGTACCAGCTGGGAAGGTACGGGCATCTACGCCGCGTACTCGTCCGACACGCCCAATTGTTACTACTACAACACCTACTCTTATATTGGTACGCCAGGAGTTGGTGATTCGTTGGCAGTCAAGGTCGGCCTCACTACCATCGATGCCAACCCCACCAGCTATACCCCTTCGAACAAGGCATACGGTGCCCAGCCGGGCTGGAGCTTTGCCTCGGGTCTGGGTTCGGTGAATGCCACCAATCTGTTGATCGCATGGCGTGCTTTCGTGGGCGCTCCGCCGGCACCGTAATGAAACAACGCCTGGAAGTTGATGGTTGATTGAAGCCCTTGGCTCATCACCATCAACTTTTCGACCAACTTATAGAAAGGGGTTATATCCACCATGAAGCAAGGGCATTTGATTCTCAGCGCTTCCATTGCGGCGGCGCTCGCCGGCGCACCGGTGCTTGCGCAACCAGTCGTTGCAAGCAATTTCGTGACGGCAGCTGTTGCCAGCGAGGCGCCGCGCGTTACCCAGACGATCAACAACCAGTTGGCTTTCCCGGTTGCGAAGACGCACCTCAAGTTCATTGAGAAGAGTGCACCGACCAAAGCACTGGCCGATTCGTTCAAGATGAATCACCTGCAATTGGTGCTCAAGCCCAGCGCCGCGCGGCAGGCCGCCCTGGCCAGCCTGATCGCCGACCAGCACAACCCGAAGTCGCCCAGGTTCAACCAATGGTTGACCCCGACGCAGTTCGGTGAATCCTACGGCGTGATGGATAGCGACATCGCTGCGGTTACATCGTGGCTGCAGGTGCAGGGCTTCACCGTCAACAACGTGTATCCAAACAAGAGCCAGATCGATTTCAGTGGCACCGCCGGTCAGGTGAAGGCGGCCTTCCACACTCAGGAAAACATCTACGACTTCGGCACCGGCAATGCGAAGGAACAGCACATCGCCAACGCCGGCGACATCAGCGTTCCGGTGGCGCTGAAGGACGTCGTTGCTGGCGTGATGGGCTTGAACGATTTTCACCCGAAGACGATGGCTAGGACGATCAAGGGTGCCAAGTGGGACGCCACCAAGAAGTCCCTGGTGTCCACGCCGGTTTCCAGCAAGACCGATGGCAAGAGCATGGCCATTAGCGTGAACCGGGACGGATCAAATCCGCAGAACACCCTCCGTGTTTTGGTGCCCAACGATCTTGCGACCATGTATGGCATCAAGACGATCCGCGGCAATGGCGTGACAGGCAAAGGGGTCACCATCGCGCTGGTCGAAAGTGCCGGCATGCCTGCGGATGACTGGACCAGTTTCACCAACGCGTTCAACCTGGCCAAATACGGCGGCACGTTCACCCAGTTTCAGCCGGCGCCGTCCACGGGGGCGAACAACTGTCTCGACGCGAACGTGACGGAGGGCGGCGGCTACCAAATTGAGAGTTCAGAAACCGTAGTTAACGCCGAATGGGCGACGGCCATCGCGCCGGGCGCCAACATCCAGGTGGCTGCCTGCGCGGACTTTGACGCCAATAACAACCTCACGACCAGCAACTTCTTTGGCGGCGTCTTCATCGCGGCGAACAATCTGATCAACGAAGCGAGTGGCCGTCCTGACATCATCAGCGCCACCAATTTCTACGGCGAGTTCTTCACCGATAGCGCCAGCAAGACTGCCATCGACTTGATGTGGACACAGGCCGATGCCGAAGGTATTTCGGTATTCGTCGGCACCGGCGACTCAGGCTCCAACCCGAGCTTCGCATCGCTATTCGGGCAGACCGAAACCATCAATGGCGCCTATGGCAATACGGCGGTGGATGCCAACGCGCTTGCGACCTCGCCGAACGTCACTGCTGTCGGTGGTACCGATCTGGCCGACATGCTCGATGGCACCACCAGCAAGTACTTCGCCGCGACGCCGAGCGTCGTGGGCGGTTCGGCGCTGTCGTATGTACCGGAGATTCCGTGGAACGAGTCGTGTGGCAATGGCGTGGCAGCCACGTCGATGGGCTATACGTCAGTCGTCAGCTTCTGCAATGCGGCCGTGGCCTATTATCTGCATCCGGCCCCGCTGCTGACTCCGTTGGGGTATCAGCAGTACAGCTGGCAAGCCTCGCTAGCCGGCGGCGGTGGCCCCTCGTCGGTGGATCCCAAGCCGACCTGGCAGCGTCAGGTCTACAACGCGGCAGCGGACCAATCACGTGACGTTCCGGACGTGGCGTTGTTCGCCGGCTCGTTTGGCAATGACACCGCCGTGGCCACTTGCTCTTCTGGTTACCCGTGCACGCCGGACTTCACGCCCGGCACGCCAACGAATCCGAATCCAGCCGGCGTCGGCTATCTCCTCGGTGGTACTTCGGTGTCCACCCCGATGTTCGCGGGCATCCAGGCGTTGATCGATCAGGGTCTGGCCGCACGTGGCATGCCCCTGGATCAGGGCAATGCAGCGCCGACGCTGTATGCGCTGGCAGCCAACGAGTACGGCGGTGCCGGGCAACCCAATTCGGCTGGCTTGAGCGCCTGCAACGCCAACAACGGCGCTGCAGGCACCAGCGGCTGCGTGTTCCACAACATCACCCGTGGATCCAATTCCACCGGCTGTTTCAGCTATACGGGCACGGGTCAGTACGCTGAGGACACGTTCACGACGCCGAATTGTTACTACTACAACTCGTTCGTCATCGAAAACACTGGTTTCGACACACTGACGTACAACGCCGGCCTCACCACCAGCGATGCCAACCCCACCAGCTATACGCCGGCAAACAAGGCGTTCAGTGCCCAGCCGGGCTGGAGCTTTGCATCGGGCCTGGGTTCGGTGAATGCCACGAACTTGCTGATTGCATGGCGTGCCTACGCGGGAGCTCCGCCGGCAGCATCATCGGCACCGTAATGAAATGACGCTTGAATGCGATGCTTGATGGAAGCCCCTGGCTGTGTAGCAGCCAGAGGCTTCGTCAGGTTCTTCGCGGAAGTCGGCGGAACGGAGATGAAGGGGAACGGCGGATTCAAGCGAAGATGCTTGTGTGATCAAGCGTCCAGCCGGAACCGAATCAAAAGGCCTTACTCCGGCGTGCGCGAAGGTCTGGCAGCGAACGTGGGTGATGATGCCGCGAGGGTGAACTGTCCGCAGTCACTCCACGAGGTTCCTACCGACTCCATGCAGCCATTCATTCCTGCCCTGCAGTTTGTTGAATGATGGGCGTGCAGAACGAGTTGCGTCGCCGGAAACCCGTCGGCAAACAGAAGGTGTCTCGCAATCTATGACCAGATTGATGTTCGGTGCCTGCATCTTGGTATCTGCTCGAAACCATACACTTATGTTTATCTTTTGTTCATTCTTGTTTGAATTTCGCTTCCCCATGCACTTATGGATCGCAAGATATTGTTGATTTATCGATCCAGCTGTTGCCGGTTTTACACTGATTTTACTTGGATTGCCTGTCTTAATTCGTAATAAATTTCGCTTTGAATGCGACGCTGCAACGACACGCAATTTTCGTGAAATCTTGCAACAATTTGAATTTGATCACGTTAATTGAGTGTTTTGGCCAATCGCTGATTATTGGCAAATACCATTGCAGACACCGATGCCGAGTTGCACACTCGACGGAGCACAACGGGGTATCAAGAGTGCTGGGGTAAGGGGCACATGCCGTTGCGTTATCGGAGAGAGATTTAACCAGCTGATTGAGTGCCGGGCTTATTTGGCGGCGCGTATTCAGGTGGATTAGTCCCTTCGTTGATTGAGCACTGGGTCGCACCACAATCAAGCGCTGTGGTGAGGCAGAAACAGGCATGGACGTAGACGTTGATGCCCGGTGTCTGGATGGAAGACGGTAATCACAAGCCGTCGCAGGGGCGTAGGTTCTGCACGCAAGGTGCTGTTCGCAAAGTAGATCCGGCTAGCGCGCCATCAACTTTTTGACCAACTTACAGGAAGGGGCTATATCCATGAAGCAGGGTTATTTCATTCTCAGCGCATCCATTGCAGCGGCGCTCGCTGGCGCACCGGTTCTGGCGCAGCCGATGGCTGCGGGCAATCTCGTGACGGCAGCTGCTGCCAGTGAGGCGCCACGCGTCACCCAGACGATCAACAACCAGCAGGTGTCCCCGCTGGCGAAGACGCACCTCAAGTTTGTTGAGACAACTTCACCGGGCAAGCAGTTGGCCGATTCTTTCAAGATGAATCATCTGCAGCTGGTGCTCAAGCCCAGCGCCGCGCGTCAGGCCGCACTGACCAGCCTGATCGCCGACCAGCACAATCCGAAGTCGTCCAGTTTCCACCAGTGGCTGACCCCGGAGCAGTTCGGTGCATCCTATGGCGTGGCCGACAGCGACATCGCCGCGGTCACCTCGTGGCTTAAGGCGCAGGGCTTCACCGTCAACAACGTGTACCCGAACAAGACCCAGATCGATTTCAGCGGCACGGTCGGTCAGGTGAAGGCAGCTTTCCATACCCAGGAAAACATCTACAACTTCGGCAAGGGCGGCAATGCCAAGGAACAGCACATTGCCAACGCCGGCGACATCAGCATCCCGCTGGCGCTGAAGGATGTGGTGGCCGGCGTGATGGGCCTGAACGATTTCCACCCGAAGGCGATGAACCGGCCGATCAAGGGCGGCAAGTGGGACGCCGCCAAGAAAGCCCTGGTGCTCAGCCAACCGAAGACTTCGAGCAAGGCCAATGGCAAGAGTCAGGCGATCAGCGTGGGCTATGCCGGAAATAACCCGCAGGGCGTGATCCGTGGCCTGGTGCCGAACGATATGGCGACCATGTACGGGATCAGCACGATCCGCGGCAATGGCGTGACGGGTACGGGCGTCACCATCGCGGTGGTCGAAGATGATTCCATGGTTCCGGCGGACTGGACCAATTTCACCAGCACCTTCAACCTGACCAGGTTCGGCGGCACCTTCAACCAGATCCAGCCGGCGCCGAGCAGTGGCGTCAACAATTGCGCTGATCCGAACACGATCTACGGCCCGGGCCAGGACGATGGCGAAACCTTGCTCGATGCAGAGTGGTCGACAGCCATTGCGCCGGGCGCGAATATCCAGGTTGCCAGCTGCGCGGACTATTACCTCGATGGCAGCAATTACTATTACGCGACCTCCAACTTCTTTGGTGGTGTCTTTGTCGCGGCGACCAATCTGATCAACGAAACAAGCGGCCGTCCTGACATCATCAGCGCCAGTTATGGCTTCGGCGAACAATTTACCGACAGCGCCAGCAAGATGGGAATCGACCTGATGTGGGCGCAGGCTGATGCCGAAGGCATTTCGGTGTTTGTCTCCACCGGTGACTCCGGCTCCAACCCGAGCTTCAACGGTGGCCTGATCAACGGCGCCGCGGGCAATACGGCAGTCGATGCCAACTCGTTCGCGACCTCGCCGAACGACACGGGCGTCGGCGGTACCGATCTGGCCGACATCATCGATGGCACCACCAGCAAGTACTTTGCGGCCACGCCGAGCGTCGTGGGTGGGTCGGCACTCTCCTATGTGCCGGAGATTCCGTGGAACGAGTCGTGCGGCAACGGCGTGGCAGCCACGTCGATGGGCTATGCCAAGGTGATCGGTTTCTGCAATGACGTCATGCGGTATGCGCTGAATCCGCCCGCTACGGCGACCAATCTGCAGTACTACCAGTACACCTGGGAGACCTCCGAAGCCGGCAGCGGTGGTCCGTCAATGTACGATCGCAAGCCAGCGTGGCAGCGTCAGGTCTACAACGCGGCGCCGGACCAGTCGCGTGACCTTCCGGATGTGTCGTTGTTCGCCGGCTCGTTTGGCGATGACACTTTCGTGGCAGTGTGCTCGGCGTACTACGTGTGCACCCCGGATTTCACTGCCGGCACGCCGGCAAATCCGAATCCGAGCGGCGTCGGCCTCAGCGGCGGCACGTCGCTGGCTTCACCGATGTTTGCGGGCATCCAGGCCTTGATCGATCAGGGTCTGGCGGCGCGTGGTCTGAACCAGGATCAGGGCAATGCGGCACCGACGCTGTATGCGCTGGCGGCCAACGAGTACGGTAGCGCCACGCAACCGAATTCGGCGAGCCTGAGCACTTGCAATGCCAACAACGGCGCCACCGGCACGAGCGGCTGCGTGTTCCACAATGTAACCAGCGGTTCGATTTCCACCGCCTGCTACAGTGAGACGGGTGCGGGTACGTACGCTGCGCAATCGTTCTTGACGCCGAATTGCTATTACTACAATACCTTGCTTGTTGATGGTACGGCAGGAACTGCAAATACGTTGACGGTCAATATCGGCCTCACCACCAGCGATGCCAACCCCACCGGCTATACCCCGACGAACAAGGCGTTCAGTGCCCAGCCGGGCTGGAGCTTTGCTGCTGGTCTGGGTTCGGTGAATGTCACCAACCTGCTGATCGCCTGGCGTGCCTTCGTAGGCGCTCCGCCGGCAGCACCATCGGCACCGTAATGAAATAACGCTTGAAAGGTGATGTTTGATGGAAGCCCCTGGCTACACGGCCAGGGGCTTTTTTATTGATCGACATAAAATCGGGTGTCGCGGGAGCTGGCTTGCGATATTCGCAAAATATTGGCGATCTGCAATCAGGCTCGCAAATTAATGCGCCTTGAGCCTTCGATGCACCTCAATGTAAATGCAATTGCAGATAAAAAAAGCAAGTCGCACACTCACCAACTTAAGGAAAGTATTGCCATCAAGTTCGAGGCTGAAGGGTATGCAGCTCTCAAGCGGCTCGGCGATGGGGTGCATCTGGTCATGGCGATCGGCGAGTGTCGAGCGATTTTCATGAATTTTTGATTCGGGCAGAACCGGGATCTGCATAACCCGAGGTAGTAGTGCAATGCGTCATGTGTATATGCAACGGGATTCAATGAGTACAGATCAACGATAACCGAAGGCGGGGGCAAAGAGCGGTCATTTGGGGCGTGGCAGGCATGCAAGCAGATGTCGTGAGTGGTGTTCGCAAAGTGGATATGGCAATTACGCCATCAACTTTTTGATCAACTTACACAGGAGCTTCATCATGAAACAAAGCTATTTCCTTCTCAGTGCGTCGATCGCCGCCGCACTGGCCGGCGCGTCCACCATGCTGATGGCGCAGCCAATTGCTTCTGCAGGTGTCAGTGAGGCGCCACGGGTCACCCAGACCGTCAGCAATACCAACGTGGTCACGATCCCGAAGACCCATCTGGCATTCATTGCCGCCGCAACGTCGAGCACCCCGCTGGCCGGCACGGTCAAGATGAATCACCTGCAGCTGATACTCAAGCCCAGTGCGGCGCGTCAGGCGGCGATGGAGACGACTATCGCCAGCCTGCACAATCCCAAATCGGCGCAGTTCCAGAAGTGGCTGACGCCGCAGGAGTTCGGTCAGGAGTTTGGCGCGAACGTCAGTGATATCGCCGCCGTGACATCCTGGCTGACCGCGCAGGGCTTCACCGTCAACACCGTCTACCCGAACAAGACGCAGATCGATTTCAGCGGCACGGTCGCTCAGGTGAATGCGGCGTTCCACACCCAGGAAAACGTCTACACGCTAAGTCAAACAGTTCAGGATAAGACAACTGGAAAAGTCACCCAGGTCCCGGTCAAGCACCTGTCCAATGCCAGCGACATCAGTATTCCGGCGGCGTTGGCACCCGTGGTGGCGGGTGTGATGGGCCTGAATGACTTCCATGCGAAGCCTCTGGCCAAGAAGCCCAAGGTCGCGCAATGGAATGCGTCGAAGAAGGGTTTTGCAGCCAAGGACGCCACACCCACGGCCCCGAGGGGGATCAGCCAAGCCGTCTCGTTCAACGGGGGCGCCTTGCGCGGTCTGGTGCCGAACGACATGTCCACGATCTACAACATCAAGACAATTCGCGGCAACGGCCTCACCGGCGCTGGTGTGACCATTGCGGTCGTCGAGGACGACGACATGGAGCCGGCGGACTGGACCAATTTCGTCAGCACCTTCAATCTTGGCCAGTACGGCGGTACGTTCAGCCAGATCAATCCGGCGCCGCCCAGTGGCCCGAACAACTGCGTGGATCCGGCCGTAGCTTATGGTTTTAACGACGATGGCACAGAGACTGTGCTCGATGCGGAATGGGCTACCGCGATCGCACCCGGCGCGACCATCCAGGTGGCTACCTGCGCAGACTATTACTTCGAGGGCAGCAACTTCTATTACGCGACCACCAACTTCTTTGGTGGTGTCTTTGTTGCGGCGACCAACCTGATCAATGAATCGAGCGGCCGTCCGGACATCATCAGTGCCAGCTACGGCTATGGCGAGTACTTTACCGATCCCGCCAGCAAGACGGGTATCGACATGATGTGGGCGCAGGCCGATGCCGAGGGCATTTCGGTATTCGTCTCCTCCGGTGACTCCGGCTCCAACCCGAGCTTCAATGGCGGCGTCATCAACGGCTATGATGGCAACACGGCGGTCGACGCCAACTCCTTCGGCACCTCGCCGCATGACACCGTGGTCGGTGGCACGGACTTCGCCGACTATCTCGAAGGCACCACCAGCCAGTACTTCGCACCGACGCCGAGTGTGGTGGGCGGCTCGGCTTTGTCGTATGTACCGGAGATTCCGTGGAACACGTCCTGCGGCAACGGCGTCGCCGCGACGGCGATGGGTTTCAGCAGTGCTGTGGCGTACTGCCAGGAATACCTGAAGTACGACCCACAGGGTGACTACCTGACATCCGAGGGCGGCAGCGGCGGTCCCTCATCCGTGGATGCGAAGCCGGCGTGGCAGCGGCAGATCTACAACGCGGCGAACGATCAGTCGCGCGATGTTCCCGATGTCTCGCTGTTCGGCGGGTCGTGGGGTGACCACACTTGGGTGATCCTCTGCACCGAAAAATATCCATGCGCACCGGGCTTCACAGGAGCGACTGCACTGGAGGCGGGTACCTCATTGTCGTCGCCGATGTTCGCCGGCATCCAGGCGCTGATGGATCAGGGACTGGCTGCGCGCGGTCTGCCGATGGACCAGGGCAATGCGGCACCGACGCTGTATGCGCTGGCGGCACAGGAATATGGCGGTGCGACCGGTACGCCACCGGCCACGCTGGCTACCTGCAACGCCAACAATGGCACCTCGGGAACCAGCGGCTGCGTATTCCACAATGTCACCAGCGGCTCGAACTCCACGCAGTGCATTGAGGAGCAACCGTCATACAGCTTCACCACCAACAACTGTTATTTCTACGGAACAGTGGACTACAACAATATACAGGTCGGCTTGACCAGCACTGTCGCTGCACCCACCAGTTACACGGCGAACAACAAGGCCTTCCCGGCCCAGCCGGGCTGGAGCTTTGCCAACGGCCTGGGCTCGGTGAATGCCACCAACCTGTTGATCGCCTGGAGGGCATACGACAACGCGCCGCCGGCGGCATCGACTGTAGTTACCGTCAAGTAATCGCTACTTTGTTTTAACGATGCCCTGGCGGCTGAAACCGCCAGGGCATCGTTTGTTTTTGCGATCTGATTTTGATTTGGTTCATTTTGCTGTCACATGGGTTTAACATTACTGGCCAGCATCACGAATAAAGCTGTCGACTTGGGGGGCGAATGACCATTATCTCGCTGCATCTGCCGAAAACGGCGGGAACGAGCTTCGGCAAGTCTCTATCGCTCCACTTCGGTGCTCGCTACAGGCCTGATTACGGTGATCAGGCCATAAGCAAACCTGTGCTCCAACGTCGCGAATCTGCGCTTGCGGCAGGTATGGAAATTGCCGAACAGGGCCTGGGCGACTGTGAATGTGTACACGGTCATTTTCTGCCGGTGAAGTATTTGCCACTTGCTGCCAGGCGCGAACTCACTTTCGTTACATGGATGAGAGAGCCTGTCGCCCGAATAATTTCCCACTACTACTACTGGCAGGAAAGCTACGATGAAAAAACTGCAGCGCCGCATCATCGGCAGGTCATCGAGCAACGCTGGACCTTGGAGCAGTTTTGCCTGAGCGAGCAGTTCAGAAATATCTATACTCAGTACTTGTGGAGCTTTCCGCTGGAAAATTTCGCCTTCATCGGTACCAGCGAAAATTATCAGGAGGACTTGCAGGAATTTTGCCGGCGTTACTTGTCGGTGAACCTGAAGCCGCAATGTCAGAATGCTGCGAAATACTCTGGCTTGCGTGATCCATTGGATAAGGCTTTTCTGGACACCGCGCGTGAATTCCATGCAGCCGACATGCAGCTGTATCAACAGGCCCTGAAGTGGCGTGAGAGATGGACTGGCGGCATGCTGCAGCAGCGCGAAAATCGGGCCGAATCTGAACTATCGGTTTTCGTCGAGTAGTACGTGCTGCGCCAGCAGCAGGATTTATCCGCTGGATATCAGCCTTCGACCAGTAACCGCTGGAACTCGCGGGCGATTACGTGCGTACTGAAGCGCTGTTGCACGTATTGATGTGCGGCCATACCCATCGACTTGCGCAGGGACGGATCGCACAACTTCAGAATGGCTTCGCGCCACGCGGGTGCATCGTCTGGTGGCAGCAGCAGCCCGGTCGCGCCTACCCGCAGTGTCTCGGGAATTCCGCCGATGTCGCTGCCCAATACAGGAACGCCGGCGGCTTGGGCCTCGACCGAAACCCGGCCGAACGTTTCCGTCGCGATTGATGGGAAGGCCAGCATCGAGAATGCGCTGTAATAGGGATGGACGTCATGGATCCAGCCCAGGAAGTGGTGTCGCGCCGCCATGGGATGCGCCGCAGCGCGGTCGCGCAGGGTCTGTGCATCCGGGCCATCACCCAGCCACAGACAGTGCAGCCGTGGCTCCACGGTCATGGCTGCGGTAGTGGCTTCGAAGAGGGGGAATATGCCCTTGCCGTCGTGCATGCGGCCGGTATAGCCGAGCACGATCGCGTCCTCGCTGATTCCAAGCGAACGCAGGATTTCGCTGCGCTGTTGTGGATCGAACCGGCACAGTTCCATGTTCACCGGGTTGTACAGCACGCGCACCAGGTGCCCCGGTGTGCCGCGATCCAGGTAGGCCTGGCGGGCATGTTGCGAAACGGCGAAGAAACGTTGCGCGAGCCGTGGAATCAGGTAGGCGGAAAACCGTTTCATGGGCGGCGCGCGATGCCGGAACAGCGCGACCTGCACGCGCAGCAGCCGTCCGGCCAGGATCAGCGGCCAGTACTCCTTGCCGAAGTTGCCGACCAGCCAGTCGGGTTTCAGATCTCGCGCGGCCCTGAAGACGGCGGCATAGCCGCGCAGATCGAGCACGTTGCGGAATTTCGCCTTGTACAGTCGCACATGCGACTGCGCCAGCCCGTGGCAGATCAGCCCGTCGGGATAGACCACCACACTGACCTCATGCCCGGCCTCGGCCATCGCCTGTATCAGTGCGACGAAATGGCTGGCGGCCCCGGTATTCTCGGGGTTGGTGCCGACAAAGAGCAGTTTCACGCGCGGCGGTCCTCGTAACCCGACATCACGCGCATTGCGAACTGTGGCAACAGGTGGTGGCGCGCGATCTGCACACGTGGCAACTGCCACAGATCCATGCCGGCGCTGGCCCGGCCTCGCGCCGTGGTGGTCGCGGCGGTGAAGCCGGCCTCACGAACCATGCCGGCCACGCGATCGTCGGCATCGCCATACGGGTAGCAGAACTGCGTGACCGGCGTGCCGAGGTGATCTTCCAGCGTCGCCTTGCTGCCGTGGATCTCGTCGCGCAGTTGCGCGTCGCTGCACTGGGTCAGGCGGGGATGGCTTCGGGTATGTGCGCCGATCTCCATGCCGCCGCGTTGCCATTCGCGCAGTTGCTCGACCGACATCAGCGGTTTGCGCACACCCAGCCGTTCGTCGTCCCACTGGTTGTACTGACCGATGCTGCCGCTGACGACGTAGCAGGTGGCGCTGAAGCCGTGGCGCTGCAGTATCGGCAACGCGGACTCCAGGTTGTCCACGTAGCCATCGTCCAGCGTGATGATGGCGATGCGGCCGCTGTGCTCACCTTGCAGGTAAGGCATCGCGGCGGACATGGACAGCCCGGTGTAGCCGAATCGCCGCAGCAGCCACATCTGCCGCGCGAACGCGCCGGGGTTCACGTACAGGCTGCGCCAGCGGCGGATGTCGCGCGGGGCGTTCGCGATGTTGTGATAGGTGAGGATCGGCAGGGGAGTTGCCGGCATATCGAGGCTCATACGATGCCCCGTGTTTCACGACGTACCGGTTGCGCGCAGGAGATGACGCCGGGTTGGCTTGAACAGGCGCGCTCGCACCGGCGAAGGGGCAGCCGGTGCGGACATGAATGGGTCGACATGGTTTGGGGAGGCCTTCGGAAACTGGTGCAATTTCACATGGGGCACCCTTTCGTCGGCCTGTCGAGTTCAATAGGGCGCAGGAGTGTCCGCTGGCCGCGTCTTGAAGCGCTTGTGCACCCACAGATACTGCTCCGGTGCCTCGCGCACCATCTGCTCGATGCAGACGTTGATGCGGGCGGTGTCGGTCAGCACATCCGCGCTCGGAAAGTCTTCCAGCGGTGCGCCCAGGCGCAAGGCGTAGCCCTGGCCGTCCGGCAGGCGACGATGGAAGAACGGGATCACCACCGCGCCGGACAACCGGGCCAGATGGTGGGTGGCGGTGATCGTGGCCGCCGGCACGCCGAAGAACGGCACGAACACACTGTCCTTGCTGCGCATGTCCTGGTCCGGTGCGTACCACAGCGTGCCGCCGCCGCGCAGTTGTTTCACCGTGCCTCGGATATCGTCCTTGTCGAACATCGCCTCGGCGTAATGCAGACGCGAGCGCAGCACGACCCACTCGAACACGGTCGAATCCATCTTGCGGTACATGCCGGCAATCCGGATGCGTTGCGAGACCAGCCGTGCGCACAGTTCCAGATGCGAGAAATGGCCGCCGACCAGCAGCACGCCCTTGCCCTGCGCACGTGCCGCTTCGAGATGCTGCAATCCCTCGATGCGGGTCGGAATGCGCGCCATGCGCCGATCGCTGCCCATCCAGCCCAGCGCGAACTCGACCATCATCAGACCGATGTCGCGCAGGTTGGCATCGACCAGCCTGGCTTGTGCAGCCGCATCGAGTTCGGGGAAGCACAGCGCGATATTCGCCTCAGCGATATGCCGTCGTTGCGAGGGAACGCGCAGCACCAGCGCACCGAGCCGGCGGCCGAGCCACAGCAACGCAGCCTGCGGCAGTTGCGCAATCAGCCAGATCACGGCCACGCCCAGCCACGCCGGCCAGTGGCGCGGCGCAAGCAGTGAGCGGGTGAAGGTGGGACGGGACATGCCGGGCATCGTCGGCATTGTAGCGGGCTACCCGGGATCAGGCTCGTGGTGGCCGCTCTCGCTATACTCCCGCGTTGTCATCAAGGATCGGCCGTTGCGCTATCTCTATACCCTCGCGATGTTCCTGGTGACGCCCTTGCTGGTGTTGCGTCTGCTCGCACGCGGAGTGCGCTCGCGACCGTACCCGCGACGCTGGCCCGAGCGTTTCGGCTTCTTCGATGCGCCCGGTTTCAGCGGCAGCCTGTGGGTGCATGCGGTATCGGTCGGCGAGGTGAATGCGGCCGAGCCGCTGATCAAGGCACTGCGCCAGGATTATCCGGACGCACCGCTGGTGATCACCACGATCACGCCGACCGGGACTGCGCGGGTGCATCAGCTGTTTGGCGACAGCGTGTTCCATGTCTATCTGCCGTACGACCTGCCGTTTTCGGTGAGCCGTTTCCTCAATCGCGTGCGACCACGGCTGGCGTTGATCGTGGAGACCGAGATCTGGCCAAACCTGTATTTCGCCTGCCGTCGTCGCGGCATCCCGCTGATGATCGTCAACGCGCGCTTGTCCGAGCGTTCGATGCGTGGTTATCGGCCGCTACGAGCGCTGGCGCGTTCGGCCTTGCGCTGCGTACACCAGATTGCCGCGCAGTCACGCACCGATGCCGCACGCTATCGGTTGCTGGGTGCCGACCCGCAAAAGATCGTGGTCACCGGCAACATGAAGTTCGACATGCCGATACCGGAGGGCGCCGTGGCCGATGGTGCGGTCATGCGCAATCACTGGGGGCCGCGGCGCCCGGTATGGATGGCCGCCAGTACGCACGAAGGTGAGGAGCAGGCCGTACTCGAGGCGCATCTGCAGGTGCTCAAGCGTCTCCCGGATGCGCTGCTGCTGCTCGCACCGCGTCACCCGGAACGCTTTCGCCTGGTCGAAAACTCGGTGCGCAGTCTGGGCTTCACGGTCGCCACGCGCAGCGCCGACGGCATCCCGCTGCCGGCTACCCAGGTGTTCGTGATCGATGCGATGGGCCAGTTGATGCCGTTCTTCGCGGCCGCCGATGTGGCCTTTGTCGGTGGCAGTCTGGTGCCCATCGGGGGGCACAATGTGCTTGAGCCAGCGGCCTTGTCCGTCCCTGTGCTGGTAGGGCCGCATACCTTCAATTTCGAGGAGATCACGCGCAGCCTGATCCAGCAGGGCGGCGCCGAGTGTGTGCGGGACAGTGCCGAACTCGGTCCGGACGTGCTGCAGCTGCTGCGTGATCCTGCCAGGCGCGAGCGGATGGGATTCGCTGCGCAACAGGTATTCGAACGCGAACGTGGTGCCGTGCAGCGGATCATGCAGCTGATCGATGCCTTGCTGCAGGAATAGCCATAAAGCACAACGGCCGGGTATGACCCGGCCGTCTTCTGCATGTGGCATCGCTGAGGGTTTACTGCAGCAGCGCGTTGATCGCCTCGACGTCCTTTAGGTCGGCGGTGCCGGCGGCCTGTTTCAGGAGCAGCTTGTTCAGGATGAACTGATGACGGGCTTGCGAATAGCTGCTTTCCGAGGAGGTCAGGGTCTGGATCGCCAGCAGCACGTCGGTCATGGTCTGGGTACCTACCGAATAGCCGGCCCGGGTAGCGTCCAGTGCTTCCTGGCCCGATTGCACCGATGCCTTGCCTGACTGCACTTGGGCGATACCGGCAAGTACCGAACGGTAATAGTTCAGCGTGCTGGCCTTGACCTGGCGACGTTCGGATTCCAGCGAGTCCTGGGCGGCATCACGCTGGTAGATCGACTGACGCACCTGCGACTGGGTAAGGCCGCCGGAGAAGATTGGCACGCTCAGCGTCAACCCGATCGTGGTTGAAGCAGGGGTGTTCTGATGGATATCGGAGTTCTGGTACCAGCTGGCGCTCTTGCCGTAGTTGACATTGGCGCTGATCGTCGGCAGATGGCCAGCACGTGCTGCGGTGATGTTGTGTTCGGCGGTCTGCACATTGTCCTTTTGCGCGAGCAGGCTGGGATTGGACTCCAGCGCAGTTCTCACCCACTCGTCGGGGTCGTTCGGCGCAGGTGGATCGAGCGGCAGGTCGTCACGCAGCTTCTTCAGGTCGCCGGTCGGCTTGCCAGTGATCTGGCTCAACGCCTCACGATCATTGTCGAGTGTGTTCTGGGCTGCAATGGTCTGTGCCTTGGCTGCCTCGTAGGCGGCCTTGGCCTGATACGAGCCGGTAATCGCCGCAATGCCTACTTTGTACTGCTGGTCGGCCTGGTCGTACTGCCGCTTGAGGGCTTCTTCGTTGGCCTTGGCAAAGGTCAGCTGATCCTCGTCGGTCAATACGGTGAAATAGGCGGTGGTGACGCGCACGAACAGCGCCTGCAGCGCGGCCTGATAGGTCTGATCCTGCGCTTCCGCAGCCGAGTGGGCTGCCTTGAGGTTGGCGTACTTGCTGAAGTCGAACACGCTCTGGCTGAGCTGGCCGTTGATGTCGCGGGTACGGGTATGACCGAAACCGCTGGTGTCGATGACCTGGCCGGGATTGTTTGGATCCTCGAAGCTCTGACTGCCGGAGCTCTTGCTCTGGCTCAGCGTCAATCCTGCCGAGACCTGTGGCAACAGCAGCGCGCGGGCCTGATCCACGCCTTCACCCGTGGACAGCCGAGTGGCATCGGCTTGCGCCAGCACCGGGTCATTAGCACGTGCCTGCTGGTAAGCATCGAGCAGGTCCTCGCCATGGCTGGGCAACGAAGTGGCGGTCAGGGCCAGGGCCAAGGTGAGCAGCTTCAAACGCATGGGTTGCCTCGTGGGGAATCGGTCAGGGGCGTCATCAGAAGACGAACCGTTGTGACGGTTCGGCGTGGGTCAGATAGGGCAGGTCGGTTTCAAACAGGGTTTCTTCGCGGTAGCGGCCCGCACCTTCATGGGTCAGCAAGGTGACCTGCTGCACCGGCGACTGGCCGTGCACGACCAGCGCGCGACTACCGGGCTTGAGCCAGGTCAGCCAGCGTGGGGGAATCTCGGACACGGCACCGGTCACCACCAGCGCGTCGAACAGCCCCTGCGGCTGCCAGGTGTTGACCGCTTCACCGGTGACCAGGGTGGCGTTGGCGATGCCTGCCGCGAGCAGGCGCCGGGCGGCGGCTGCAGTGAAGTCGGCGTGGATGTCGAGACTGGTCACCTGGGCCGACAGCGCAGCCATGCAGGCGGTAAGAAAACCCGAACCAGTGCCAATTTCAAGCACGTGATCGGTCGGCTGCAAATCCAGCGCCTGCAACACGCGACCCTCCACCACCGGCTTCATCATCACTTCGCCATGACCCAGCGGCAGGCACAGGTCGGCGAAGGCTAGCTGGCGGTGCGCGGCATCGACGAAATCCTCGCGGCGCACACGGCTGATGACATCGAGCACACGGGCATCCAGCACCTCCCACGGGCGAACCTGGTTTTCCACCATGTTCAGTCGCGCCTGTTCGAAGTTCATAGCCATTTGCTCGTGTCCCGTGCGGATCGAAAAAGGTCAAGAAGGATAAGCGCTTGGGCCTGGCCCCACAACGATGATCTGCGACAATGACAAGCCTGCCGGTTGTGCTTCAGGTCACGAAGTGCCGGAAGTCATCGCAAGCAGTTGACGGGCGTCACCTGTTGGCAGAGCTTTCGGAATTGAGCCTGAGAGTTGGCGGAGGCCATTCTGGAAAATAATTGAACTGTACCGTATAATAAAGTCTGGCTATTCATTTGTGAAGGTGCGGGCATGGTTATCAGCGCGCAAATCAGGTCCCAGCAAGGCCCAGGTCGGCCGAAGGACATGGAGAAGCGTGCGGCAATTCTGGCGGCCGCCAAGGCGCTGTTCATCCGCAATGCGTTTGCCGGCACCAGCATGGATGCCATCGCAGCGGATGCCGGTGTGTCCAAGCTTACCGTGTACAGCCATTTCGGCGACAAGGACAACCTGTTTCGCGAAGTGATCCGATCGCGGATCCAGGATCTGCTGCCGGAAGAGACGTATGCCTTCGACGCGCACCTAGGTATCCGTGACACCTTGTTGCGGGTGGCGTTGACCCATGCCCATCTGGACTGCAATGCGGAAACCGTGGGCACTTTCCGCGCCATCCTCAGCGATTGTCGGCAGGGCAATCCGCGCTACGGCCGGCTGATCTGGGAGGAAGGGACGACCCGCACGCATGGCCTGATGGAACGCCTGCTGCATCAGGCGGTTGGCGCCGGCCAGCTGGAGATCGAGGATGTACCGCGCGCCTGCGTGCAGTTCCTCACCCTGATCAAGGGCAATCTGATGATGCGTCAGATGTTTGGCTGTGCTGATTGTCCCGAGAGCTACGCCGAGGAAATCGAGAGCACTGCGCGTGCTGGCGTCACGATGTTCCTGCGCGCCTACCTGCCGCGCTGAGCCGCGACACTCGCCGATCACCCCGCTTCGTGTTTGAATAACCCGGTTGAAGCGGGGGTGCCGACGCTGGTCGGCTGAGAGAGTCCCTTCGAACCTGATCCGGTTAGCACCGGTGTAGGGAGCTTCGTCGCACGAGGTCAGCTGTCGTGCGTCCGGCGCCGTCGCTTCTGTTGTTTCACGCGAGTTGCTCGCAGCCGCGCCTCAAGTGTGCGGACTTTTCAACAGAAGCCGGATACATGCCGATGAATGCCCAGCCCTCCGATCTTGCGCGTGCCGCGCAGGAACTCTCCGAAGCCGTTGTTCGCCCGATTCCCGGTTCGCGCAAGATCCACGTGCAGGGCAGCCGGCCCGACCTGAAGGTGCCGCTGCGCGAAATCTGCCAGGCGCAGACGCCGACGCTGTTCGGCGGTGAAACGAATCCGCCGATCACCGTCTACGACACCTCCGGTCCGTATACCGACCCGGGCTATGCAGTCGATCTGGCCAGCGGCCTGCCGGCACACCGTGCCGCGTGGATCACCGAGCGCGGCGATACCGAGCAACTCGACGGGCTCGGCTCCGAATTCGGCCGCAAGCGTGCCGCTGATCCCAAGCTTGATCCGCTGCGCTTCACCGCCACACGCGTACCGCGTCGGGGCAGGGCCGGTGCCAACGTGACGCAGATGCACTATGCACGGCGCGGCATCATCACGCCGGAGATGGAATACATCGCGATCCGCGAGAACCAGAAGATCGAGGCACTGCATGGTAGTGCGCTGCTCGACCAGCATCCTGGCCAGTCGTTCGGCGCCGCGCTGCCGAAGCTGATCACGCCGGAGTTCGTGCGCGATGAAGTGGCCCGTGGCCGCGCGATCATTCCGGCCAACATCAACCATCCGGAAAGCGAGCCGATGATCATCGGCCGCAACTTCCTCACCAAGATCAACGCGAACATCGGCAACAGCGCGGTGAGCTCGGGTATCGCCGAGGAAGTGGAGAAGCTGGTGTGGTCGATCCGCTGGGGCGCGGACAACGTGATGGACCTGTCCACCGGCAAGCACATCCACGAGACGCGCGAATGGATCATCCGCAACTCGCCGGTGCCGATCGGCACCGTGCCGATCTACCAGGCGCTGGAGAAGGTCGACGGCGTGGCCGAGAACCTCACCTGGGAAATCTATCGCGACACCCTGATCGAGCAGGCCGAGCAGGGCGTGGATTACTTCACCATCCACGCCGGCGTGCTGCTGCGCTTCGTGCCGCTGACTGCCAGACGTGTCACCGGCATCGTCTCGCGCGGCGGCTCGATCATGGCCAAGTGGTGCCTGGCGCATCACAAGGAGAACTTCCTCTACACGCACTTCGAAGATATCTGCGAGATCATGAAGACGTATGACGTGTCCTTCAGCCTCGGTGACGGCTTGCGTCCGGGTTGCATCGCGGATGCCAACGATGCTGCACAGTTCGGTGAGCTGGACACCTTGGGCGAGCTGACCCAGATCGCCTGGAAGCACGACGTGCAGGTGATGATCGAAGGTCCCGGCCACGTACCGATGCACCTGATCAAGGAGAATATGGACCGCCAGCTGGAGAAGTGTGGTGAGGCGCCGTTCTACACGCTTGGGCCGCTGACCACCGACATCGCGCCGGGTTACGACCACATCACCAGCGCGATCGGCGCGGCGATGATCGGCTGGTTCGGCACTGCGATGCTCTGCTACGTGACGCCGAAGGAACATCTCGGGTTGCCGAACAAGCAGGACGTGCGCGACGGCATCATCGCCTACAAGATCGCCGCGCATGCGGCGGATCTCGCCAAGGGCAATCCGGGCGCGCAGGTGCGCGACAACGCACTGAGCAAGGCACGCTTCGAATTCCGCTGGGACGATCAGTTCAACCTCGGCCTGGATCCGGAGAAGGCCAAGGAATTCCACGACGAGACGCTACCCAAGGACGCACACAAGAGTGCACACTTCTGTTCGATGTGTGGCCCGAAGTTCTGCTCGATGAAGATCACCCAGGACGTACGCGACTATGCTGCCGAACACGGTGTTGAAGCGTTCGAAGTGATCGATGAGGGTATGGCAGGGAAGGCTGCCGAGTTTCGTGCCACTGGCAGCGAAATCTATCAACGCGAGTAAGGGTCGTCGATGAAGCTCTCAGTTCCGTTCGTCCAGTTGCCGCTGCATTTCGATACTGAACGGTTGTCTGAAGAGGTGCTTGCTTTTGACAGATCCTGCTGGCGTCTCCACCCCCAGAAGTTTCCCGGCAATTTTGCGTTGCCGCTGATTTCGGTTAACGGCAATCCCGACAATGACGCCATCAACGGCCCGATGCGGCCAACAGCCTATCTCGAACAATGTCCCTATCTGACCCAGGTGCTGCATCGGATAGGTGCTGTGTGGGGGCGCACGCGTCTGATGAAGTTGAGCGGACACGCCGAGGTCGCACCGCACGCCGATGTCAGCTACTACTGGCGCGAGCGCACGCGTGTCCACGTACCGATCGTGACCAAGCCAACCGTTCGGTTCTTCTGTGGCGAAGCTGAAGTCAACATGGCGGCCGGTGAATGCTGGATTTTCGATACCTGGCGCAGTCATAAGGTGATCAATGGCGACGAGGACGAACGGATTCATCTGGTGGCAGATACGGTCGGCAGTGAGGGATTCTGGGATCTGGTCAATCGCGGCCGGGCCCCAGGGCATCCTGGTTTCGAGGGCTGGCGCGAAGAAGCTGTTGCAGCGACGCCCGAAGAACGTCCCACGCTGATATATGAGTCAGTCAATGTGCCGGTGGTGATGACTCCATGGGAACTACAGGAACACTTGGTCTTCCTTCTCGGGGAAGTGCAACCCCACCAGCAGCTGGCTACAGCGCAGCAAGTGGCAACGCAATTCATTACCAACTGGAAAATGCTGTGGGCGCAATACGGTACCGACCGCACGGGATGGCCGTTCTATCGCGAAGAGTTGAACGCATTCGCGCATGCCATGGAAAAGATCACGGCGCCGCTCATGCTAGTCAATGGCACAAAGGTCATGGATGCCCTGCGCCCCATGCTGCTGGACGTGGCTATCGCTGGTGCCGGCAAGGATCTCGGTGCCTACGAGCCGCGGCGGCCTGTGGTGTCCGGATCGCGGCCTGCCGTGAGTGATCGTGATGAAGTATTCGATCGCCCGGTGTTCATCGTCTCGTCGCCACGTTCGGGCTCGACCTTGCTGTTCGAAACATTGGCACAGGCCCCGGGTCTGTTCACCACCGGGCAGGAGAGTCATGGCTTGATCGAAGGCATCCAGGGGCTGCATCCAGCGCATCGGGACTATGAATCCAACCGGCTCGATGCGGCAGCGGTGACGCCAGTGCGGATGAAGGAATTGCGCGATCGCCTGCTTGCCAAATTGCGCGACAGAGAGGGACGGCCAGTATCGCAGAAGCCGATTCGTCTGCTGGAGAAAACCCCGAAGAACGCATTGCGCGTACCGTTTCTGGCAAAAATATTCCCGGAGGCGCAGTTCGTATATCTGTACCGCGATCCGCGCCGGACGCTGAGCAGCATGATTGAGGCTTGGCAATCTGGTCGTTTTCGCATGTACCCGGACCTCCCCGACTGGAATGGCCTGCCGTGGTCGCTGCTGCTCGTACCGGGATGGCGTGACCTGATCGGACGGCCGCTGCAAGAGATCGTGGCAGCGCAGTGGGAGACCACCACGCGGATCCTGCTGGATGATCTCGAGGCGCTGGCGCCCGGTCGTTGCCATGTGGCGCGATACGATGCCTTCCTGATGGATCCTGCGGCTGAGGTAGAGCGACTGTGCGGTGCGCTTGAGCTTGAGTGGGATCGTTCACTCGATGAGGTTCTCCCGCTTTCACGCCATACCGTTACCGAGCCTGCTTCTGACAAATGGCGTCGGCATGAGGATCTGATCGAACAGGTTGTGCCGGGCCTGCAGGCCACGCTCGATCGAGCCGAGCGGTTCGTCGCACGCTGAACGATCAAGCACACTACAGGCAGTAAACAGGTCGATTGTGGTGCCTGCTGCGATGGGAGCCGGGTTGAAGCATTCTTCACCTGGCTTTTCCATGCGGATTCCTACGCTCTGCGGACTTACGGCGGAAATACGCGCCGATGCCCATTCCCACCTCGTCCCGCAGGAGCAAGCCATGGCCAAGGCCAAGCCGTTCGTCAGTGATATCGAGAACATCCGCAAGCGTGCACGCAAGGACATCGAAAAAGGCGCGATGACCGCGGGCTACGGCGCCGACCGCGCCACCGTGGTCAAGCTGCTCAATCATGCATTGGCGACCGAACTGGTCTGCGTGCTGCGCTACAAGTACCACTACTACATGGCGTCGGGGATCAATTCGCAAAGCGTCAAGGCCGAATTCCTGCAGCACGCGAACGAGGAGCAGGGTCACGCCGATCTGATCGCCGAGCGCATCACCCAGCTCGACGGCAAGCCGAACCTGTCGCCGGACGGTCTGCTCAGCCGCAGTCATTCCGACTACGTCGAGGGCGACGATCTGGTCGACATGATCAAGGAGAACCTGGTCGCCGAGCGCATCGCGATCGACAGCTATCGTGAAATCATCAACTACATCGGTGCCGACGATCCGACCACGCGGCGGATGCTGGAAGGCATCCTGGCAATGGAAGAGGAACATGCCGAAGACATGAACACCTTGCTGGAACAGCTGGGCAAGAAAGGTGAGCCGGCCAAGTCAGCGCCGGCCAAGAAGTCCGCTGGCGACAAGCGCGGCTGAGTTTGTTTGGCGGATGCTGCGCATGAGCAGCATCCACCAGCCGGGCATCACCAGCCGACCAGTGCCAGCTTGCCGATCGAGGTGCCTGATTCGAGCTGGCGATGCGCCTCGCGCAGGTTGGCGGCGTTGATCGGCGTCAGCGTTTCAGTACGTGTTCCGCGCAGCTCGCCGGCATCGAGCAGTGCCGCCACGCGCTGGAGGATACGGCCCTGCTCGGCCTGATCCGCCGTCTTGAAGCGCGGGCGGGCGAACATCATTTCCCAGTGGATGCCGATGCACTTGGCCTTGTACGGGTCGCCGATCTTCAGTGTGCCGCTGGGTTCCACGATCAGGCCGACATGCCCTTGCGGCGCCAGCAACTCGCCCAGCGCTTCCCAGTAACGGTCGGTGTCGGCGAGATTGATCGCGGCGTCGATCTGCACGAAACCCAGAGAGGCCAGTTGTGACGCCAGCGGCTGCCGATGATTGATTACATGCTGCGCACCCATCGAACGACACCAGTCGATGGTCTCGGTGCGCGATGCGGTGGCGATCACAGTGAAGCCGGCGCGCCGCGCCAGCTGGATCGCGATCGAGCCGACACCACCGGCACCACCGATGATCAGCAACGATTTGCCATCGCCACCGTGCTCGCTGTCGAACGGCATGCGCTGGAACAGCAGTTCCCATGCAGTGATCGTGGTCAGCGGCAGCGCCGCCGCGTCAGCCAGATCCAGCGACTTTGGCGCATGACCGACCAGACGCGCATCGACAAGTTGGTACTCGGCATTGCTGCCCGGGCGGGTGACATCGCCGGCGTAGTACACGCGATCGCCAGGCGTGAAACCGGCGACTGACTCGCCGATCGCTTCGACCGTGCCGGCCGCGTCATATCCAAGCACCTTCGGTTGTGCCTCGACCTGTGGCTTTGGCGAACGGATCTTGGTGTCGACCGGATTCACCGAGACCGCTTCGACGCGCACCAGCAGGTCGTGTTCGCCAGGTACCGGCCTGGGCAGTTCGACATCGATCAGCGACTGCGGATCGTCGATGGGCAGATAACGGGTGAGGGCAATGGCTTTCATGACGACTCCATAACTGAGGTGTGGCTGATTTCGGAGGGTAGTTGCTCGGCATTCCGTAACAGAAACATCATGCATAAGCCGATGTACGTGAGTGGTGATGCTGACGAAACCGAAGCTGGTCTAGAGGGCGGTTTCGGTACATGCCAACGCGATAGGCGGCGCGGTCGGCGGGAGTCCAAACGCACACTCCATAGTGCGACGGCAAGCCCGAGCACCGGCAGCAGGGCGGCAACCCAGGTCACCGCGCCGAGGCCAGGGCCATGGCTGATCACCATGCCGCCCAGCCACGCACCGATCGCGTTGCCGAGGTTGAACGCGGCGATGTTGAAACTCGACGCGAGCACCTGGCCACCGCTGGCCTTCTGCAGCACGCGCAACTGCAGTGGCGCCACGGTGGCGAACGCGGCGACGCCGAGCAGGCCGCTGAAGGCAATCATCGCCGGCTTGCTGTGCAGTGCGAACGTCATCATGCCGAGCACGATCGCCAGTGCCGCCAGCGAGCCCAGCAGGGTTGCCACCAGTCGTTTGTCAGCCAGCCGGCCACCGAGCAGGTTGCCGACTACCATGCCGCCGCCGAATACCAGCAGGATCGGCGACACCGCAGCGTCGGCGAAGCCGGTGACACGGGTGAGAATCGGCTGGATATAGGTGAACACCGCGAACACGCCGGCGAAGCCGAGCACGGTCATCAGCAGCCCGAGCAGCACCTGCGGATGCGCAATGCCCTTCAGTTCCTCGATGAACTTCATCGGTGCGCTTTCGCCGCGGCTGGCCGGCACCAGCATGGCGATGATCACGGTGGCGAGCACGCCGATCGCGCTGACCGCCCAGAACGTGGCGCGCCAGCCGAAGTGCAGGCCCAGCCATGCACCGGCCGGCACGCCGAGCAGGGTCGCCACGGTGAGGCCGGTGAACATGATCGAGATCGCCGAGGCCTTGCGGTCCTCCACCACCAGCCCGGTCGCCACCACCGCGCCCACGCCGAAGAAGGTGCCATGGGCCAGCGAGGTGATCACCCGCGCAAGCATCAGCACGCCGTAGCTCGGCGCCAGGGCGCTGGCCAGGTTGCCGATGGTGAAGATCACCATCAAGGCGATCAGCGCGGTCTTGTGCGGCAACCGGCTGGTGGCGGCGGTCAGCAGCGGCGCACCGACGGACACGCCCAGCGCATAGCCGGAGATCAGCAGGCCGGCCGCGGCGATGCTGACGTGCAGGTCGGCGGACACCTGCAACAGCAGGCCCATGATCACGAATTCGGTGGTGCCGATGCCGAACGCGCCGGCGGTCAGCGCGAACAGCGCCAACGGTGGGCGTGCTCGGGTGGTGGCAAGGGTGGACATGACGACAATCCGGAGGGAAACGATGCGTCAGCTTAGGCAGTTGCCTTTTCTCCAAAAAGCACCAAGATGACTAATCATTATCAATGGATTATTGATAGTCATGGATCGTGTCGGCGACCTCAGCCTGTTTCTGCGCGTACTCGATCTGGGCTCGATCAGCGCGGCCGCGCGCAGCCTGGACCTGTCGGTGGCAGTGGCCAGCCAGCGCCTGAAGCGGCTGGAGCGTGACCTCGGCGTGCGCCTGCTGCATCGAACCACGCGCCAGCTGCACGCCACGCCGGAAGGCACCGTGCTGGCCGAACAGGGCCGTGCCCTGGTGGAGGATCTGGAAGCATTGACCGGTGGGCTGCGCCAGAGTGCCACCGAAGTCGCGGGCACCGTGCGGGTTACCATGTCGGCCTCGTTCGGTCGTCAATACGTCTCACCGTTACTGCCGGAGTTCCTCGCCCTGCATCCGCGGGTGAAGCTCAGCGTCAATCTCAACGACCAGATGCTGGACCTGGTGGCCTCCGGTTTCGATCTGGCGATACGTGTTGGAGCACTTGGCGACTCCGGCCTGGTGGCGCGCAAGTTGGCGGCCAATCAACGTGTGTTGTGTGCGTCGCCGGATTATCTGCATCGGCACGGCACACCATGCACACCGGCGGATCTGGCCGAACACGACTGCCTGCTGCTCGTCGGCAGTCAGGGGCGACAGGACGTGTGGCATTTCGGTGATGGCAATGGCGGCGAAATCGCCCAGCGCGTACAGGGACGCTTCGAGAGCAATCTGGGCGAACTGCTGCGCGATGCCGTCGTGGCCGGGCTTGGCATCGCCCTGCACTCTATCTGGCACGTGCATGAGGAGCTGCGTGCGCAGCGGCTGCAGATCGTGTTACCGGATTATCCGATCGCGGAAACCGGTATCTACGCGGTTATGCCGCAGCGCAGGCTGGTGCCACCACGGGTGCGCGCCTTCGTCGATTTTCTGGCCGAACGGCTGGGCGAGGTCCCGCCGTGGGAGCGAACGCGCCACCGCTGAAGGTGGCGCGCCGTCAGTCTGTCGGCTATTACGCCTTGGCCGGCTTGCTGGCCTGGTAACGCTCGATACCGGCGAGGATCTCGGCCTTCGCTTCGGCGGCGCCGACCCAGCCCTCGACCTTCACCCACTTGCCCTTCTCCAGATCCTTGTAGTGCTCGAAGAAGTGGCCAATGCGCTCCAGCCAGTGCGGCGAGACGCCCTGCATGTCGTTGATGTGCGCGTAACCCGGGAAGACCTTGGGCGACGGAATCACGATCAGCTTCTCGTCGCTGCCGGCCTCGTCGGTCATCTTCAGCATGCCGACCGGATGGCAGCGGATCACCGAGCCGGGGATCAGCGACAGCGGCAGGATCACCAGCGCGTCCAGCGGGTCGCCGTCGCCGCCCAAGGTCCCCGGTACGTAACCGTAGTTGCACGGGTAACGCATCGGGGTGGACAGGATGCGGTCGACGAAGATCGCGCCGCTTTCCTTCTCCACCTCATATTTGACCGGCTCGGCATCCTTGGGGATTTCGATGACGACGTTGATTTCGTTCGGCACGTCGCGGCCGGCGGAGACGAGATGCAGACCCATGGGAGTTCCTTGCTGGAATGGGGGTTGGAAAGCCCGCAAGGATACGCCAAACGCTGTTGCGCCGCAGCAGCGACGGTCGTCAATGCCGACTCTGCCTAGGCTTGGCGCTGAGTCCTGAATGGCCGCTCGCGCAGCCATTTGGTGGCGATCCACTTCTCTCCGCGCAGTACCGGCAGGCCGGCATGCAGCGAGCTGCGGTCGCCACCTTCGTAGGCGAAATAGACGGCTGTGCCGCGCCGCGCGGTGACTGTCAGGCCGATCTCGGGGAAGGCAGTGCCGCCACCTTGCTCGGGCGTATTCAGATACATCACCACGCTGGCGATGCGCTGACCGCCGATCGCCGTCACCGCGCCGTAACCGGCTTGCTCCGGATCGAACCAGTCGTAATGCGGTTCGTACTCCTGACCAGGCAGGTAATGCAGTATCTGCAGTCCTTCGCCATGATTCATCGGCACGCCCAACAGACCTGCCAGACGTTGCTCGATCCGGCTGATCAGCGGCAACTCGTTCAGCGTGAAGAACATGCCTTCGCTGGTGCGTCGCTGATCCACCTGGTGCTTGCCGTCGGTGTCGACGGTGAGCGCGCGCTGCAAGCGCGGCCGCGCCAGCGCAATCAGGTCGGTGCATTCCTGTTCCGTGAGAATGCCATCCAGCACGCGCAGTGTCGGGGTGTCGACGATGAGCGTAACGTCGAGTACATGGCCATCGATGGTGACGCTGGGTGGTTCGGGATGCCTCGTGCGCAAACCGGCTGGAGTCGTCTTGTCGGTGCTGGCGTGCAAGGCCGCCAGCGGCAACTTCAATACTTCGGCGACGATGCTGCGGCTCTGCCGCGGGTCATAGCCGTTGTCCTTCATCAACTTCAGCACGTCCGGGATGCCGTGCCCGGCACGCGTGGTGGCGAGAATCCATTCGCGCAGTTCGGGGCTGATCGTGGTGCGTGAGTGCATGAGGTTGTGCGTGGGCGAGAATTCCGAAAGGTTACTTCACGCACGGCTGCAGGCGAAGTCCGGCAAGGAGCCGTGACGCGAGCCGGCAACGGCCGGCTCGCGAGGGCTGCATGACTGCGTGAGGTACCTTACTTCAGCTGATCCCACAGAAAATCGTAGGCCAGCGCGTGCATCAGTGCGGCCTGCTTGTTGTCGGCACCGGCGCCATGGCCGCCTTCGAGGTTCTCGTAGAACCATACGTTCGGAATGCCCATCGCCTGCATCTTCGCAGCCATCTTGCGCGCCTGCACCGGACCGACGCGATCGTCGCTGGTGGTGGTGTAGAACAGCACCGGTGGGTAATGCCCATCCTTGTGCAGGTTCTGGTACGGCGAGAAGGTCTTGATGAAGTTCCAGTCAGCGGTATCCGGATTGCCGTATTCGGCCATCCATGACGCACCCGCCGACAGGTGGCTGTAGCGCTTCATGTCGAGCAAGGGTACCTCGCAGGCGATCGCGCCGAACAGCTGCGGATACATCGTCAGCATGTTGCCCATCAGCAGGCCGCCATTGCTGCCACCCTCGGCGCCGAGATGCTTGGCAGATGTCACGCCACGCTTGACCAGGTCCTCGGCGACGGCGGCAAAGTCCTCGTACGCACGCGGGCGGTTTGCCTTCAGCGCAGCCTGATGCCATTGCGGGCCGTATTCGCCGCCGCCGCGGATGTTCGCCACCACGTAGACACCGCCGCGGTCCAGCCAGGCACGGCCGATGCTGCCGCTGTAATGCGGCTGCAGCGAAACTTCGAAGCCGCCGTAGCCGTACAGCAGGGTGCGGTTGGCACCGTTCAGCTTCATGCCTTTCGGGGCGATCTCGAAATACGGCACGCGGGTGCCATCCTTCGAGCTGACAAAGTGCTGGCTGACCTCGAACTTTGCAGCATCGAAGAACGCGGGTTCGTGCTTGATCGTCTCGGCCGGCACGCTGCCGAGCACGCCGCGCTGCAGTGATGACGGCGTGAGAAAGCCGGTGACGCCGAGCCAGTATTCGTCGCTGTGATCCGGGTCGGTATCGACCACGCTGATCGTGCTCATCGCCGGTGCGCCCGGCATCGCCTCGCGCTTCCAGTCGCCTTCGGGCGTTTCCATCTGCGGCGGAGTCAATACTTCCACCCGGCTCTTGACGTCGTCCAGCACGTCGAGGATCAGATGATGCTGGGTCCAGTTGTACGAGGCCAGTGAGGTATGCGCATCCGGCTTGAAAAGCACCGTGAATGCAGGCTTGCCGGCCATGAAGTCGTCGAACTTCGTCGCCAGCAGTGCACCCGACGGATAGGTGGATCCGCCAATCGTCCATGGCGAGCGCGTCAGCACCAGCAGCCATTCGCGATGGGCATCGGCGCTGGCGTCGGTCGGTACGTCGACGCGGGTCAGCTTGTCGCCGCTGCGCTGGTACAGCTCGCTGTGGAAGAAATCCTTGGCGACGGAAACGAAGTCGCGCTCGTAGCCCGGTGTGCGGTCGTGCGAGGCGCTGACCGCCAGATCGGTTGGCTTGCCCTCATACACGGTCGCGGCGGACGAGAGCGGCGTACCGCGTTTCCATTGCTTGACGATGCGCGGATAGCTCGATTCGGTCATCGAACCGGGACCGAAGTCCGTGCCGACGTAGATGGTGTTGTCGTCGATCCAGTCGACCTCGGTCTTCGCCACCGGCAGCTCGAAACCGCCCTTGACGAAGGAATTGCTGGCCATGTCGAACTCGCGCACGTTCACCGCATCGCCGCCGTCCGGTGACAGCGAGATCAGGCAGCGTTCGAATTTCGGTTTCAGGCATTGCACGCCCTTGAACACCCAGCGCTTGTTCTCGGCCTTGTTCAGCGCGTCGATGTCCAGCAGCAGCTGCCACTTCGGCTCGGTCTTGCGGTATTCGTCCAGCGTGGTGCGCCGCCAGATGCCGCGTGGATGGGCCTGGTCGCGCCAGAAGTTGTACAGCCAGCCGTCCATGCGGTTGACATCGGGAATGCGGGCATCCGAGTCGAGTACCTCGAGGATGCTGTCACGGGTCTTGACGAACTCGGCATTGTCGACAAACTGTTTTGTGGTTACCGCGTTCTGCTGCTTCACCCAGTCCATTGAACGGGTGCCGTGGATATCCTCCAGCCATTGATACGGGTCGTCCGCTACGCGGGTGTCTGCCGGCACCTTGGCGGCCTTGTCATTCTGGGCATGAGCATTGTTCATGCCGGTGAGTGTGACGCCGAGCGCCAGCATCAGCCAGACCGATTTCATGGTGTGCCCCTCAGTGTGCGAATGGATGTGTGCGTGGGATACGGCGGACGTGATCCGCGCCCGATCGAGCGTAACCGCATGATCATACGGCCGCCTGTGACTAAAGTCAGGGTGGCCCGGGTCAGTTTGGTATAAACGAAAAGTCCCGCCGAAGCGGGACTTTCGCTGTCACGGTAACGCGTGGCTTAGAGCAGGGGAATCAGCAGCAGCGCCACGATGTTGATGATCTTGATCAGCGGGTTCACCGCGGGACCGGCGGTGTCCTTGTACGGATCGCCGACGGTGTCGCCAGTGACGGCTGCCTTGTGCGCCTCGGAACCCTTGCCGCCGTGGTGGCCGTCCTCGATGTACTTCTTCGCGTTGTCCCATGCGCCGCCGCCGGTGGTCATCGAGATCGCCACGAACAGGCCGGTGACGATGGTGCCGATCAGCACGCCACCGAGCGCCTGCGCACCGGCGACGGACGAACCGGCGAGCCACTTGAAGCCGAATGCGACCACCACAGGCACCAGTACCGGCAGCAGCGAGGGCACGATCATTTCCTTGATGGCGGACTTGGTCAGCATGTCCACCGCCTTGTCGTACTGCGGCTTGCCGGTGCCTTCCATGATGCCGGGGATGTCGCGGAACTGGCGGCGCACTTCCTCGACCACGGCACCGGCCGCGCGGCCGACCGCCTCCATCGCCATCGCGCCGAACAGGTACGGGATCAGGCCGCCGATCAGCAGGCCGATGATCACGTAATGGTTCGACAGGTCGAACAGCGTGTCGGTGCCGAAGTGGGTCTTGAGGTTGTGCGTGTAGTCGGCGAACAGCACCAGCGCGGCCAGTGCGGCCGAACCGATCGCGTAGCCCTTGGTCACCGCCTTGGTGGTGTTGCCTACCGCATCGAGCGGATCGGTGACGCCGCGCACTTCGGGCGGCAAGTCAGCCATTTCGGCGATGCCGCCGGCGTTGTCGGTGATCGGGCCGTAGGCATCCAGCGCCACGATCATGCCGGCCATCGACAGCATCGCTGTCGCGGCGATCGCGATGCCGTACAGGCCGCCGAGTGCAAACGCGCTCCAGATCGCGGCGCAGATCACGATCACCGGCAGTGCGGTGGACTTCATCGAGATGCCGAGGCCCGCGATGATGTTGGTGCCGTGGCCGGTGGTCGATGCCGCGGCGATGTGCTGCACCGGGCTGTACTGCGTGCCGGTGTAGAACTCGGTGATCCACACGATCAGGCCGGTCAGCACCAGCCCGATCAGCGAGCAATGGAACAATGCGTGGTTGGAAATCACCAAGCCGTCGCCGGTGGTCAGGCCGTCCGGCAGCAGGTTGCCGGTCACGAACCAGAACGCGACGGCCGAGAGCACCGCCGACACGATCACACCCTTGTACAGCGCGCCCATGATCGAGCCGCCGGCTTTCACCTTCACGAAGAAGGTCGCAATGATCGAGGCGATGATCGACACCGCGCCGATGACCAGCGGATACAGCACGGCATTGAGGTTGTTGGCAAAGGTGAGGCCGGCCAGCAGCATCGTGGCGATCACGGTCACCGCATAGGTCTCGAACAGGTCGGCCGCCATGCCGGCGCAGTCGCCCACGTTGTCGCCGACGTTGTCGGCGATCACCGCCGGATTGCGCGGATCATCCTCGGGAATGCCAGCCTCAACCTTGCCGACCAGGTCGGCACCGACATCGGCACCCTTGGTGAAAATGCCGCCGCCAAGACGCGCGAAGATCGAGATCAGCGAGCTGCCGAAGGCCAGCCCCACCAGCGCATGCAGAGCAGGTTCGCCGCTGATGCCCATGTGGTTGAGTACCAGCCAGTAACCGGTGACGCCGAGCAGTGCCAGGCCGACCACGAGCATGCCGGTGATCGCACCGCCACGAAATGCCACGTCCATCGCCGCGCTCAGCCCACGGCGCGCGGCTTCGGCGGTGCGCACGTTGGCGCGTACGGATACGTTCATGCCGACGTAGCCAGCAGCACCCGAGAGGACGGCGCCGACCAGGAAACCGATCGCCGTCGGCCAGTTCAGGAACCAGCCGATCAGCACAAACAGCACCACGCCGACCAAGCCGATGGTGGCGTACTGGCGGTTGAGGTAGGCGCGTGCACCTTCCTGGATGGCTGCTGCAATCTCCTGCATCCGATCGTTGCCCGGCGATTGCGCCAGGATCCAGCGCGCGGAAATCGCGCCATACAAAATTGCCACTACCGCACACGCCAGAACGATCCAGCCATACTGCTGCAGCATCGGAGCCTCCCCATGAGTTGTCAGTGGCCGTCCGGAACGGGCGGTCCCATGGAGTATAGGCAGACCTTGTTGCACAGACTGTTGTGCGGCGCAGCGCGCTGATGTGTCGCCATTCCGGAAAGGAAAAGGCCATGCGCAGCGGCATGGCCTTGGGCCATCCGGATTGACGCGAACTCAATGCAGCGCGACGTCCAGGATGATACCGGTGGTGACCGCGACCAGCAGAAAGTCGTTGCCCGCACGGACCCAGCGATAGCCACGCGGCGGTGGACGCAGGCGGTAATAACCGTAGTTGCGCACCACATAGGTCGGGCCGTTATAGCGATGCCCACGTTCCCAGCGCGAATGGCGCGGGCCGCCAGCGCGATAGCCGTGGCGTCGATGATCGTCGCCGCGACCGCGGTGGTCATGGTGACCGCGGTCGTATCCGTGATGGTCGCGATCATGGCGGCCGTGATCGTCATGATCAGGGGCGGCCAGTGCCAAGCTGCCGGTAGTGAGCAGGGCGATGGCAATAAGCAGGCGGCTGATGAGTTTCATCATGGACTCCTCCGCGGAGGTCGTGGCCGCAACGGTGCGGCCATCGACTCGGGAGGGTGGATCGTAGAAACATGCGGCTGAATGGAAGGCCGTTGGCCTGTAACGACTTCAGGCTGGACTCAGCAGGCTTTGCTGCGGCGCATGGATTTGCGATTCAGTGCGAAAATGGCGGCAGCTTTCGAGCCACCGCGACGTTCTTCAGCTGTACATAGCGTGGCAGGCCATTCTTGCCATAGGGCAGCGGTGCCTCGCCATGGATCAGTGGCGCAAGGTAACGGCGCGCGGCGGCGGTGATGCCGAAACCGTCGCGGCTGATGAAGTTCTTCGGCATCTTCTTCTCGCGATTGGCGATCTTCGCCAGCGGCGCCGCCTCGACCTTCCAGCGATAAGGCGCATCGCTGCTGCGCACGATCACCGGCATCACCGCATTCATGCCGGCCAGCGCGTACTCGACCGCCGCCTTGCCGACGGCGAAGGCCTGCTCGGCGTCGACCTTCGAGGCGGCATGTCGCGCCGAGCGCTGCAGGTAATCCGGCAGTGCCCAATGATATTTGTAGCCGAGCTTCTCCTTCACCAGCGCGGCCAGTACCGGCGCCACGCCGCCGAGCTGCGCATGGCCGAACGCATCGCGCGTGCCGGCCTCGGCGAGGAATTGCCCAGCCGCATTGCGCACGCCTTCGGAGGCGACCACGGTGCACCAGCCCACGCGCTCGACGGTGGCCTTCACCTTGGCCAGGAACGCGGCTTCGTCGAACGTGTTCTCGGGAAACAGGATCAGGTGCGGCGCGGCATCCGCGCTTTCGCCCGCCAGCCCTGCGGCGGCTGCGATCCAGCCGGCGTGGCGACCCATCACTTCGAGGATGAATACCTTGGTCGAGGTCTCAGCCATCGACGCAACATCGAGGCTCGCCTCCAGCGTGGAGATCGCGGTGTACTTGGCCACCGAGCCGAAACCAGGACAGCAGTCGGTGACGGCGAGGTCGTTGTCTACCGTCTTCGGCACACCGATGCAGCGGATGTCGTAGCCCATCGCCTTGCCGAGCTGCGAGATCTTCAGCGCGGTATCCGCCGAATCGTTGCCGCCGTTGTAGAGGAACCAGCGGATGTCGTGGGCGCGAAATACATCGATCAGTCTCGCGTACTCGGCGCGGTTGTCTTCCAGCGACTTCAGCTTGTAACGGCATGAACCGAACGCGCCGCCAGGCGTACGGCGCAGCGCGGTGATGGACGCGGCCGATTCCTTCGAGGTGTCGATCAGCTCTTCGCGCAGGGCGCCGAGGATGCCGTTGCGCGCGGCGTACACCTTCACTCCCTTGGCGCGGGCAGCCTCGATCACGCCGGCGGCGGTGGCATTGATCACCGCCGTGACGCCACCGGACTGGGCGTACAGCAGGTTGCCGGTAACGGCTGGCGAGCGGCGGGTCGGGCTCATGGGCATCCTCAATCGGGCAGTGGCGGACGGATCGACGATCAGCGGCAAAGCATTTCGCAACAATCACTTGGCCTGAGTTAGTGAGTGCCGCTGTTTGACGGCATCGGGTGCAGCGGCTAATTTGGAGGTTAATTCTGGGAATCTGGCGGGCTGCCACAGTGTGCGGCAGCCCGCCAAACTTGTGGAGCATTATGCGACTCGTCCTACTTGGTGCGCCCGGCTCGGGCAAAGGTACGCAGGCTGCCCGGCTGAAGGTGGAACTGGGTGTGCCGCATATCTCGACCGGTGACATGTTGCGCGCCGCCGTTGCGGCGGGCACCGCGATGGGGCTGAAGGCCAAGGCGGTGATGGATGCCGGCCAGCTGGTTTCCGACGACATCCTCCTCGGCATGCTCGAAGAACGTCTGGCCCAGGACGATGCGAAGGCCGGTTTCATTCTCGATGGCTACCCGCGCAATCTGATCCAGGCTGATGCGCTCGATCACCTGCTGGCCAAGCTCGCCCAGCCACTGGATGCGGTGGTGAAGCTCGATGTTCCGAACGAGGCGATCATCGCCCGCTGCGAGATCCGCTTCAAGGCGGAAGGTCGCGCCGACGACAACCCGGACACCGTACGCAAGCGCCTGGCGATCTATGCCGAGCAGACCGCACCGGTGGCTGACTTCTACGCAAGGCGCGGCAAGCTGCAGGTAGTCGATGGTGTCGGTGAGCTCACCGATGTCACTGCGCGGGTCAAGCGCGCATTGCAGCAAGAATCAGCAGCGGCGAACGGCTGAGCACAGCCTGCTCCGGCTGGAGCGGGTTGCAAGGAATCTCTCCCACATGCGCATGCATATCCTCGGCATCTGCGGCACCTTCATGGGCGGTGTCGCTGCGCTGGCGCGTGAGCTTGGCCAAACGGTCGAAGGCTCAGACGCCAACGTCTATCCACCGATGAGTACTCAGCTCGAGGCGCTCGGCATCGAACTGATGCGCGGTTATACGGCGGAACATCTGCAGCCACCACCAGACCTGGTGGTGGTGGGTAACGCGATGACGCGCGGCAACCCCGCCGTCGAATACATGCTCGATGCGCAGCTGCGCTATATCTCCGGCCCGCAGTGGCTGGGCGAGACGTTGCTGGCCGGGCGCGAGGTGCTGGCGGTGGCCGGTACCCACGGCAAGACCACGACCACCAGCCTGCTGGCGCATCTGCTGGAACAAGCAGGACTCGCACCGGGTTTCCTGGTCGGCGGCGTGCCGGGCAATTTCGGTGTGTCGGCGCGGCTGGGGCAGGGCAAGCCGTTTGTGATCGAGGCGGACGAGTACGACACCGCGTTCTTCGACAAGCGCTCGAAGTTCGTGCACTACCGGCCGCGCATCGCGATCCTCAACAACCTCGAATACGACCACGCGGATATCTTTCCGGATGTCGCGGCAATCCAGCGCCAGTTCCACCATCTGGTGCGCACCGTGCCAGGAAACGGCCGGCTGATCGTCAACGCGCACGACAGGCATCTGGCTGAAGTGCTGGCGATGGGCTGCTGGACGCCGGTGGAAACCTTCGGCATCGGCTGTGGCGACTGGCAGGCCACGCTGATCGAAGCGGATGGCTCCGCGTTCGCCGTGCATCGCAGTGGCGAGCTGATCGGCGAAGTGCGCTGGCCGTTGCTCGGCAACCACAGCGTGATGAACGCGCTGGCTGCGCTGGCGGCTGCCACCACGGCGGGTGCCGATCCGTGCGCGTTGCTGCCGGCATTCGCGATGTTCGAAAGCGTGAAGCGACGGATGGAGCTGGTTGGCGAAGTGAACGGCGTGCGCGTCTACGACGACTTCGCCCATCACCCCACGGCGATCGCCACCACGCTGGCTGGATTGCGGGCGAAGGTCGGCACGGCGCGCATCCTGGTGGCGTTGGAGCCGCGCTCGAACTCGATGCGCCAGGGTGCGCATGCCGAGGCGCTGGCGCCGTCGCTGGCCGATGCCGATGCGGTGGTGTTCCTGCACCGCCCCGAACTGCCGTGGGACGCCGGTCATGTCACGGCTGCACTCGATGGTCGCGGTGGCACCGCACCCAGCGTGGATGCGCTGATCGAGGCGCTGCGGGCGCAAGTGCGCCCAGGTGATCAGGTGATCTTCATGTCCAACGGTGGTTTCGAGGCAGCACCGCGGCGGTTTGTCGAACGGCTGCGGCACGATTGAATCCGCGTTTGACGTGAAGGTCAGCGCACTCGTTACACTTGCTGCATGGCCGCCCAGTCGCCGCTCATCGACATACCCCTGTTCCCGCTGTCCTCCGTGTTGTTTCCCGGTGGCCAGTTGCAGCTGCGCATCTTCGAGCCACGCTATCTCGACCTGGTGCGCGAATGCACGCGTCATGGCACCGGTTTCGGCGTGTGCCTGATCCTGGAGGGGCATGAGGCAGGCGCGCCCGCGGTACCGGCAGCGATTGGCACGATCGCCCGGATCAACGATTTCCATAGCGGCGAGGACGGCCTGCTCGGGATCACTGCCGAGGGTGGTTCGCGTTTCCGGGTTGCGCGCAGCCGGGTACGCGCCGATGGCCTGGTGCGTGGCGATGCGGAAGTCTGGCCGGCCGAGCCGGAACTGGTGGTGCCGGTGGAATTCGCGCTGCTGCAGAGCATCCTCGAACGGCTGATCGAGACGATGGCCCCGCACTGGCGGCATGCGCCACGCAGTTCATATGACGATGCGAGCTGGCTGGGGTTCCGTCTCACCGAACTGCTGCCACTGGACAAGGTCCAACAGCAGCACATGCTCGAATTGACCGATCCGCTGCTGCGGCTGGCGGAGTTGCGTGACATCCTTCCGCGCTTCCAGAAGCCGTGAACGCGCAGCGGGTAAACTGACCAGCCGCACACCTGCATTACCGATGGAGTCGAAACGCATGGGCACCCTGGCCGGCAAGACCTTGTTCATCACCGGCGCCTCGCGTGGCATCGGTCTGGCGATTGCACTGCGCGCCGCGCGCGATGGTGCCAACATCGTGATCGCAGCCAAGAGTGGTGTACCGAATCCGAAGCTGCCCGGCACCATCCATACCGCTGCCAGCGCCGTCGAGGCGGCCGGCGGCAACGCGCTGGCGCTGCAGGTGGATATCCGAGAAGAGGATCAGGTGCGTGCCGCAGCGGCGCAGGCGGCCGAGCGCTTTGGTGGCATCGACATCGTGGTCAACAATGCCAGTGCGATCTGGCTGGCCGGCACTGCCGATACGCCAATGAAGCGTTATGACCTGATGCACCAGGTCAATACCCGCGGCACCTTCCTCGTCACGCAGAGTTGCCTGCCGTACCTGAAGCAGGCGGCCAACCCGCATGTATTGATGCTGTCGCCGCCGCCGAATCTCGACCCGAAATGGTTCGCGCCGCACACCGCCTACACCATCGCCAAGTACGGCATGAGCCTGTGTGTGCTCGGCATGAGTGCGGAGTTCGTGCCACTCGGCATCGCGGTCAACGCGTTGTGGCCGCGCACGGTGATCGCCACAGCTGCGATCGGCATGATCGATGGCGTGAAGCCCGAGCATTGCCGCAAGCCGGAGATCGTCGCCGATGCCGCGCATGCCATCCTGATCCGCCCATCACGCGACTACACCGGGCACTTCGCGATCGACGAGAATATCCTGCGCGAAACCGGCACCACGGATTTCGCGTTCTACGCGATGCAGCCGGGCGCTCCCTTGTTGCCGGATCTGTTCCTGGACTGATCGCGAAGCCCGTTTTAAGGACTTGTAGCAGCACAGGTTGAATCATTCATGGGTGTCGTTGCAGGCGACGCCTGGAGCGCATCATGCAAACGCCACACGACAACGCCCCATCCCTGATCGATCTCGGCAAGCGTTACTGGTTGCCGGTGTACAAACCGCGCGAGGTGGTGCTCGACCACGGCAAGGGCGCGCGGGTATGGGATACCGACGGGCGTGACTACGTGGATTTCGGCGCGGGCATCGCGGTGAACGCACTCGGTCATCAGGATCCGGATCTGCTCGCGGCGCTCACGGCGCAGGCGCACAAGCTTTGGCACAGCAGCAATGTGTTCTATACCGAGCCGCCGTTGCGGCTGGCGGAGGAACTGGTGCGTGCATCGCACTTCGCCGAGCGGGTGTTCCTGTGCAACTCCGGCGCCGAGGCGAACGAGGCGGCGATCAAGCTGGTGCGCCGTTGGGCGGCATCGAAAGGTCGCGCGCCGGAACAACGCACAATCATCACCTTCAGGGGCTCGTTCCACGGCCGCACGCTGGCCACGGTGACCGCCACCGCGCAGCCGAAATACCAGGAAGGTTACGAGCCGTTGCCGGCCGGCTTCCGCTATCTCGACTTCAACGATGTGGCGGCACTGGAGCAGGCGTTTGCCGCGGGCGACATCGCCGCCGTGATGCTGGAGCCGGTGCAGGGCGAGGGTGGTGTGTTACCCGCTGCACCAGGTTTCCTCAAGCGTGTCCGCGAGCTGTGCGATCAACACGACGCGCTGCTGGTGCTGGACGAGATCCAGTGCGGCATGGGCCGTACCGGCACGTTGTTCGCGCATGCGCACGCCGGCGTCACGCCGGACATCGTGACGCTGGCCAAGGCACTTGGTTGCGGGTTCCCGATCGGCGCGATGCTGGCCGGTCCGAAGGTGGCTGAGGTGATGCAGTACGGCTCGCATGGCACCACTTTCGGCGGCAATCCGATGGCCGCCGCCGTTGCCCGCGTCGCGCTGGCCAAGCTCGCGTCGCCCGCCGTGCTGGCAAATGTGGAGCGGCAGGCGAATGAACTGTGCGCGGGACTGGCACGTATCAACCATCAACTGAAGCTGTTCGCCGAGGTGCGCGGGCGCGGCCTGATGATTGGTGCCGTGCTGGCCGACGCGTACAAGGGCAAGGCGGGTGCGGTGCTCGATCATGCCGCCGCGCATGGCTTGCTGCTGCTGCAGGCCGGCCCGGACGTATTGCGCTTTGTGCCGCCGCTGACGATTACCGATGACGAGCTGGCCGAAGGGCTTGCGCGCCTGTACACGGCATTGAACGATTTCGTCGCGGCCTGAAGACCGCTGCGCCGAGAAGGAGGGTTTCCGATGAAATACCTGCACAGCATGGTGCGCGTACGCGACCTTGACGCCTCGCTGGGGTTCTACTGCGAGGGTCTGGGTCTGCGTGAAGTGCGTCGCAAGGAAGTCCCCGAGGGGAAATACACATTGGTGTTTCTTGCCGCGGCAGAAAGCCCCGAGGCGGAAATCGAGCTGACGTACAACTGGGGTGCGCAGGAGGATTACGGCTCGGCACGCAACTTCGGCCATCTGGCGTTTCGCGTCGACGACATCTACGCCACCTGCGCACGGCTGCAGGCGATGGGGTGCATCATCCATCGCCCGCCGCGCGACGGTCACATGGCCTTCGTGCGTTCGCCCGATCTGATCTCGATCGAGCTGTTGCAGGACGGGCATCTGCCGCCACAGGAACCGTGGGCGTCGATGCCCAACACCGGTCAGTGGTGATCAGCCCTTCGCTTCGCGCAAGGCGCCGCGTGCCGCTTCAAGCGTATCGGCGATGTCCTGCTCGCTGTGCGCGCTGGACATGAAGCCGGCCTCGAAGGCGGACGGAGCCAGATACACACCACGTTTCAGCATGCCGTGGAAGAAGCGGTTGAACAGCGCTGTATCGGCCGCAGTGGCCTGCGCGTAGCTCTCCACCTTTTCGTTGGTGAAGAACAGCCCGAACATGCCGCCGACGCGATTGGTGCTGAAGGCGACGCCTTCACCATCGGCCACCGACTGGAAGCCGTCCGCTAGCAGTCGTGTGCGTGCGGCGAGCTGGTCATGGAAGCCCGGTGCATGGATCAGTTCCAGCATCGCCAGACCCGCGGCCATCGCCACCGGATTGCCGCTCAGGGTGCCGGCCTGGTAGATCGGGCCGGCCGGCGCGATCTGTTCCATCAGGTCGCGCCGGCCGCCGTAGGCACCTACGGGCATGCCGCCACCGATGATCTTGCCGAACGTGGTTAGATCCGGTGTCACGCCGTAATGCGCCTGTGCGCCGCCGAGGGCGACGCGGAAGCCGGTCATCACTTCGTCGAAGATCAGCAGTGCGCCGTGCTGCGTGCACAGTTCACGCAGGCCTTGCAGATAACCGTCCTTCGGCAGGATGCAGTTCATGTTGCCGGCGACCGGCTCGATGATCAGGCCGGCAATCTCATGACCTTGCTCGGCGAACAGCAGCTTCGCGGCACCGAGATTGTTGTAGGGCAGGGTGAGCGTGAGATCGGCATTTGCCTTTGGCACGCCGGGCGAAGTGGGCACACCGAACGTCAGCGCACCGGAGCCGGCCTTGACCAGGAAGCTGTCGCCGTGGCCGTGATAACAGCCCTCGAACTTCACGATCTTTGCACGTCCGGTGGCGCCGCGGGCGAGCCGGATCGCCGACATCGTCGCTTCGGTGCCGGAGTTGACCATGCGCACCATCTCGATCGACGGGATCAGCCGGGTGATCGTCTCGGCCATGGTCACTTCGGCCGCGCAGGGCGTGCCGAACGACAGACCATTCTTCACGGCGCGCTCGACCGCTTCGCGCACGGCCGGGTGGTTATGGCCAACGATCATCGGCCCCCATGAACCGACATAGTCGATGTAACGGGTGCCTTCCACGTCCCACAGATAGGCACCATCGGCACGCGCGGTGAAGAACGGTTCGCCGCCGACCGACTTGAACGCGCGCACGGGCGAGTTCACGCCGCCGGGCATCAGCTTCTGTGCGCGTTGGAAGAGTTCGTGGTTGCTCATCGTCGGGTTCTCAATCTTGGGAATAAAGGTGGGCGAAGCGTTGGGCCGCAGCGCGCACGTCGGCGGCGCCAAAGACCGCGGAAATCACGGCGAGATAATCAGCGCCCGCTTCCACCAGGGAAGCGGCATTGTCCGGCGTGATGCCGCCAATCGCCACCCGCGGCACGCCCAGCGCGGCGCTTTGCCTCAGCAGGTCGAGCGGGGCGCGTGGCGCCAGCGGCTTGGTGGGCGAGGCGAAAAATGCGCCGAAGGCGATGTAGCTCGCCCCTGAGCGTGCTGCCATCTGTGCACGCGGCAGTGAGTCGTAACATGAAACGCCGATGATCGCGTCTTCGCCTAGCACGGCACGTGCCGCAGCGATATCGTCATCGTCCCCGCCCAGATGTACGCCGTCCGCCGCCACGGCATGTGCCAAAGCAACATCGTCGTTGATGATCAGCGGTACCGCATGCGCCGTACACAATTGCCTTAGGGCGGTGGCCTCCGCATGGCGTCGTGCGCTAACAGCGCTCTTGTCACGGTATTGCAGGAGTCGTGCACCGCCCGCCAGCGCTTGTGCGACGACATCCAGCAGGTCGCTGCGCGACCCGTCGGTAATCGCATACAGGCCCTGACCTGTCAGATTTGGGGATGGTTTCAAGTGCAGGTCTCGCGTGCGTGGATGGGGCCAATGATGTCGGCATGCTTTCGCATTGTCGGACGAGTTGAGAGAATGCGTCATTCAACCGTAAGCAAAGAAGCCCGACCATGAGCCAGAGTTCCACCGAAACCGCAGCCTTGCGCAAATGGATGTGCGTCGTCTGCGGCTATATCTATGACGAAGCCGTGGGCGTGCCCGATGAAGGCATCGCTGCCGGCACGCGCTGGGAAGATGTGCCCGATACCTGGACCTGTCCGGATTGCGGCACCACCAAGGACGATTTCGAGATGATCGAAATCGACTGAACGCCTCATCCTGCCTGCGAACGGCCCGAACCCGTCACCGGATTGACCGGGCCGTCTGCTCTCATGCTCCTGCGCACGATCATCTGGTGCGCCACACCGTGGAGCATCCCATGCAGCAATTCATTCCGTTCGAAGACGATTGGGACGCACTGGAGAGACTGCGTCCCGAGGATCTGATCCCCTATCGCGTCGGCCTGCTGGATCGGTCGGGAACGATCGTTCAACGTACTGTTCCCACATCACCTTCAATCTTCAATTCATCGGCCGTCTTCGCACCGATGCGCTGTGTCGTCCCGGCCGAGAGTTCCAGCACGTAACGGGCAGCTGCATTGCTTGGGTAGGTCGGGCACGGATCGGCCTTGCACGGCGGCACATCCAGCTGCATCGAGACCAGTCGGCGATCCGTGTCGAAATACAGGATGTCGAGCGGAATCAGGGTGTTCTTCATCCAGAACGCCCGCGGAGCCGTGTCGGGAAACACAAACAGCATGCCGTGATCGGCCGCGAGCGTGCTGCGCATCATCAGACCATGCACGCGGCCAGCTTCGTCCGTGGCGAATTCGACCGAAAAGCGCTGCCCGTGCAACTCCACGGCAGGCGCTGCATGATTTGCGGGAGCCGTGTTGGTGCAACTGGTCAGCAAGAGCAACAGGGGCGCGAGCATTCGTCTCATCAAGATGCACTCATCGATAGGTGGCGGAAGGCCGTGCGAAGTGTAGTGTCGCCACCGCCCGCGTTTTTCGTGACAGAAAAATGCACGAGGCCCTTCCCAGATGTGCGCCGCGGCGCTATGATTCGTCCCCCTTCGACGAAACGCCCTTTCGCGAAGGTCTCCGCAACAACCGCGACGAAAAAAAGCTTCATCACGGGTGTTGACGGTCTCCAAAAGCGATGTAGAATGGGCGGCTCACCTAGGACGAAACGTCTTGGGGCGCAAACCGGCAACGGGATGCAAGCGAAAAGATCTTTGACAGTGTGCGCAGGTGAATTGTGT
>NZ_MUNQ01000012.1 GCF_002001165.1 Rhodanobacter sp. C05
AGACCGATGCACGAACTATCGCATATCCCGGTGCGGGTGACGCCCGGACTATGTTCGCAGGCCGCTGGGGCAAGGTCATGTCGGCCCCGCCAAAATCGGGCACCCCTGCACCTTCGATCTTGGAAATTGCACCCTAGCCCCTGTTTTGCCCCCCTTACGTTTGATGTTGCCTTTGTGGCTAATGCACGATGCCCGGCTTCACCCCTGCCGGGCAGCTGCCCAGGTATGTCTGGTCACTGATCATCGTTTGATCCGTTTCGCCATTCATGGCGGGGGTGTAGCTGACATGGGATTCGGAGTGCACTGCGGTGTCACTCTGGAATGTGGTCGCTCCCTTCGAGTCAATCACCATACCTGCGATGGCACAATGCATGGCGAGGGAATACACATTGCCGCTGAGGCTTTCGTTGCTGATGGTGCAACCCTTCATATTTCTCATCACTGCCTCTCCCGCTTTCTCGGAAGCATGGTCGCGGCAGACCTTCATCGTGTCCTCGGACTTCTTGCCGCCCGGATTACCAACGGTCTGGGTCCGGACCAGCCAGAGTCCTTCCTTGGTTGGCGGGTGATCGATGGCATAGGCGGCCCCAATCGGCATCGCGAGCACAGCCACAACACAAACCATCAGCTTGTTCATCACGATTTCTCTCATCACAGGGCAAGTGCTGCGTACCCTACTACTGATCATGATCAAAGCGGGTCAGCGCCCTTTTCCAATCCAGGGTACAGGGACCGACTCAACGTGGTAATTCAGCCTGACGTCCCTGCAGAAAGCGACGGACGGCCGGATCACTGGCGAGGCCGGTCGCGATGTCGAAGGCAGCACGAGCCTCGGGGTAGGCCTGGGTTCTGGCCAGGAGTGCCGCGCGTGCTGCCCAGTAGGGTTGGTAATCGACGAGCCGGCCATCGGCACCGAGTACATCCACGATCTCGAGTGCAGCGTGCGGCCCTTGCAGCTCCGCGATCGCCAGCGCGCGGTTGAGGGCGACCACCGGCGAACCGGATAGAGCGAGCAACGCATCGTAGATCTGCACCTCGGGCGTCCAGTCCGTGCGCCCGCTGCGGCGGCGCTCGACATGCGCGGACTGCAGCGCCGCTTCAAGCTGATAACGGCCGATGCGGCCCAGCGTGCTCGCACGCAACAGCAGCGCTTCGGCCTCGTCGATCATCGCCCCATCCCATAGCGCGACGTCCTGTTCGGCCAGCGGCACGTAATCGCCGTCTACATTGCGGCGCGCGCGACGCCGTGCCTCTGCGTGCAGCATGCCGGCCAGCAGACCCAGCGCTTCCGGTTCCTGCGGCAACAGTCCGGCCACCAGGCCGGCGAGGAACAACGCCTCTGCGGTGAGATCGCGCCGGATCACATCGGTGCCGCCGGGATCACTCCAGCCTTCCGCAAAGGCGGCGTATATCGCATCCAGCACGCCGGCCAGCCGTCCGGCCAGCTCGTCGCGCGCAGGGATGGCAAATCGGATGCCGGCCTGGCGGATCTTCTGCTTCGCCCGCCCGAGGCGTTTGCCCATCGCATCCGGTGACGCGAGAAACGCCGAGGCGATGGTCTTCGCATCCAGCCCGAGCACAACCTGCAACATCAACGGTGCGCGGATGCCGGCATCGATCGCCGGATGCGTGCAGGCGAACAGCAGCGCCAGACGCTGATCCGGAATGGCCGCGTCATCCATCACCGTCGATGCAGCCTCGTCGAGCTCGGCCAGTATCTGCAGCTGCACGGCCGCTGCTTCACCGCTGCGGCGACGCCGGATGCCATCGATCCCTTTGCGCCGGGCCACGGTCAGCAACCACGCTTCCGGATTTGCAGGACAACCGCTGAGCGGCCAGTCCGCCAGCGCCGCGGCAAACGCTTCCGACAACGCATCCTCGGCCGCCGCCACATCACGCATGGCGGCGGCCAGAAAGGCGACCAGCTTGCCGTAGCTGCGACGCGCGACGGCGTCCGCGGTACTGCGCGCCTGCGCCGCGCCATCCAACCCTACATGCTCCACACCGGCCGCACTTCGATCGTGCCATGGCTCGCACCGGGGCAGCGTGCCGTCCAGGCCAGCGCCGCATCCAGGTCAGGCACATCGATCAGGTAGTAGCCGGCCAACTGTTCCTTGGAGTCGATGTAGGGGCCATCGAGCACCTGCGATTTGCCGTCCGCCACATGCACGGTGGTTGCGGTCGTGCTGCTTTGCAGGCGGTTCGATCCGACCAGTACACCCGCCGCCTTCAGCGCCTGCGTATATGCCCCATAGGCCGCTACGCCCTGTTCCTGTTCGGCCGGTGTCATCTGCGACCAGCCGTTCTCGTTCGAATACAGCATCAACAGGTATTGCATCGGGATTCTCCAAAAATGAGTGATAGCGGGCAGTGTGCGCCGCCATTCCCATGACGCGCGAGACTTGGCAATTTGGACAGGACCGATCTTGTCAGGAGATCGACTCGGGCGCATCGGCCGATCCCTTTGCTCCCTGGATACTGCCGACGCTCTGCCACGACGTTGCGAAAGTCAGCTTCGGCACGATCGCCTCGAAGAAGAATGTCGGGGTCAATTTCAACGGGACAACCAAAAATTGTCCTTGAGACGAATGGCACTTAACTTAAGCATAAAGCTCCAATTTTCGTCATTCCTGCGAAAGCAGGAATCCAGTGACTTCAGGCTGTCAGAGGCGTTGGATCCCCGCTTTCGCAGGGATGACGAGCTTAAGTAAGCGCCATTCGTCCCTGAGGCCATTTTGGGCTCAGGCCGTTCGTGTGAAGTCGCTGACCCAGTTCAGCTCCCAGGTCGCACCACCGTCCGCCGAGCAGGACTGCTCCCAGCGCGCCGAGTGCGGGGTGATGTGCGACCAGACCACGCGCGTCTTGATCGGACGGCCATCCAGCTGGTCGTCGCCGATGAAGGTGCCGATGTCGCCCATGCGGCGGCCGCGCACCGGTGGCTCGATGACCGAAGGCGTCCTGCCGTCGAGCCACCAGCTCCGCCACTGCCCGCTCGCGTGATCGAAGGCGCGCAAGCCGATACCGCGTATCGTGCCGGAGGGCAAGGCCATGACGTTGTCGCCCACGTTGCCGTACCCGCCAAGCACCGGCCAGTTGACCAGCGTACCGCCGAAGCTGTCCCAGTCGTGGTTGCCGACCAGGCGATGGCGGAGGCGGCGGTGCCGCACGTTCCATGACCCCACCAGAAAATCGAAGTCGTGCGGTGCATCCGCCAACCTGGGCAGTGGCGTCGGCATCGCTGACGTGCGCGTGAAGTAGTTGCGCCAGTTGACCTCCCAGCTGGCACCGTCGTCGGCGGAGAACGCCTGCTCCCACCATGGCCGCGAGCTGTGGATGTCGCTCCAGCGGAAACGCATCGTGATCGGACGACCCTTGAAGGTGTCGTGGCCGAAGAACAGACCGGTATCGCCGTGGAAACCACCCAGTACCGGTGGATCGATGCGGGTTGGGTTGCGCCCGTCGAGCCACCAGATCGACCACTTGCCGGTACCGGGGTCGAATGCGCGCAAGGTGAGTCCACGGTAGGGATCGTTGGGCAGCTCGATCACGTTGTCGTCGATCGTCCCCAGGCCGCCCATGGTCAGCCACAGCGCGCTGCGGCCTTTAAACGTCTGCCAATGCGTGTCGCCGACCAGACGCTCCTTCAACTGGCGGTGCCACACGTCCCAGTTGCCGACCAGCCAGGCCCAGTCGCGCGCGTGATCGGCGGCGGCGCCACTTGCCGACGCGCGTGAATCTGGCCACGCGCTGGCCCACTCCGGCAGGCCAAGCGCCACGGCTCCGCCGGCCATTGCCAGGGTCCTGAGAAACGCACGGCGCGAAAACGGGATGGCGCGATTGGGAGGCATGGATGGATCCTTGCGGGAGGCCAGGAGCGGGAGCCTGATGATCGCGAATGCACCACACGGTTGACCACGCGAAAGCGGACCCTCAGCATAAGGCAGACTTATGGTCGCCTCGCACCGCTTCCCGTCCCTGTTGGCCATCCGCGCGTTCGAGGCCGCGGCCCGCCTCGGCAGTTTCGCGCGGGCGGCGCAGGAACTCGACACCACGGCGGCATCCGTCAGCTACCACGTGCGACGCCTTGAGGAGCAGATCGGCGTACGACTGTTTGTGCGTTACCCGCAACGGGTGGAACTGACCGAGCCTGGTCAGCTGGTCGCACACGAGGCCATCAACGCCTTCGCTGCTTTACGCGCCAGCTTCATCCAGGCCGCCGACGTGGACGAATCGCGACTGGCGTTGACTACCTTGCCGACCCTCGGCACCAGCTGGCTGACACCGAAGCTCGGCCGCTTCCGCGCAAAACATCCGGAGATCGCGCTCGACCTCGACCTGTCGCCAGACGCCCAGGACCTCAGCAGCGGCCATTTCGACGCGGCCATCCGCAACGGCCACGGCCGCTGGCCCGGCCTGCGCACGACCGAATTGTTTCCCAGCATCTTCATGCCGCTGTGTGCGCCGGCGCTGAAAGAAGCCGCCGCAGGCATCGCCGACCCGCGATGCCCGCTGGACGTCCCGCTACTGGGCCGGTCCGATTGGTGGACGTTGTGGTACCGCACGCGGGGTTTCAACGACGTGGTCCTGCACGGCCGCTTCGGCACGCATCTGTCCGCCGAATATCTGGACATCGCTGCAGCGGTGGCCGGCCATGGCATTGCGATCGGCTCGCCGATCCTGTTCCGCGCCGAGATCGAGGCTGGCCGACTGGTACCGGCGCATGATGCCGTCGCCAGCGATGGCCGCGCGTTCTGGTTCACCTTCCCCGTCGCCCGACAGCACAGCCGCAAGATCGCCAGGTTTCGTGAATGGCTGTGCGACGAAGCAGCGCACGACCGCGACGCCGCACGCCACTATCTCCGCAGGGCGGTCATCGCCGAGCCGTGACAACGGCTAGCGCCGGGCTGGCCGAAATTTCCGGATGGCTCCGCGTGATAACCGCCCCGCGCTGGATTCAACTTCCTCCGCCCCTTCACCCCTGAGCCGCGTATCAGGAATTGTCCGTGGCACCTTTCTACTGCTGTTTCACTTCAGTGCGTTACGGCAGGCGGCGAGCGTTCGAAACTGCCCACGTAGCCGGGAAACACCACCGGACTTTCGTAACCATCGGCAGAGACGGACGACACACCGAAATACCAGTCGTCGATCACCACGTCCTTGATGACGGCGTGGTCGACATCGCCGACAGCCCGCAAGAACTGCCATTGCGGCGCGGTCGTGTCGCGCCAGTGCACGCGGTAGCCGGCTGCCGCAGGCACCTTGTGCCATGTCACCGTGGTGTCGGTAGCCAGGGAACCGGCGATATCGACACCCGTGGGCGGCGCAGGCGCCCGGCTCAAGGCTGCCATCGCGATTGTGTTTAGCGCCGTAACGCGCGCCAGGTAGCGGAAGTCGATGCCGTCGATCGTGTCGCCGTAGTGGATGCCGCGATCCTGGTCGGTAGTGCCGACGCGCAGATCCTGATGCTGGCGCGTGTAATCCTCGTGGCCCTCGCTGACGCGTACCGCCGGGAAGCCCGTTTCGAGGAACGGCACCTGATCCCCGCCGCGGCTGTAGCGATCGGTGCGATAGACCATGCGCACGTGGAAGTCCGGCAGGTACTGCTCCGCCAGCTGCGACATCATGCGCGCGAGATTGCGCGAGGGCGAATCCACCTCGCCACCATGGTAGCGACGGTAATTGGCCTGCGCGGGCATCTCGTTGCTCTTGGTGCCTTCGGAGAACACGCGCACGGTCGTGTTGTCGCGTACGCCGTTCTGGCCCCGGCTATTGCCGACGATGTCGTTGTTGAGATCGGCCTCGACGTTCCAACCCTGCGCGACCGCGTAGTCGGCCAGTACCTTGCCGCCATACAAACCCTGCTCTTCGCCGGACAACGCGGCAAACACCAGGGTGGCCTGATTGTCCTGCTTCGACAGCAGACGTGCCGCCTCGATCAGCGCGGCCACGCCGGAAGCATCGTCGTTCGCGCCGGGTGCATCGCTGGTGGCATTCATGATGTCGGTGACGCGTGAATCCAGGTGCCCGGTCATCACGATCACCCGATTCGGATCGGTGCTGCCGCGCTTGATCGCGACCACATCCATCACCTCGGCGGGCTGCGGTACGCGCTTGCCGGTAAACGTCTGTGCCGGCGTGACCACCTCGATGCAGCCACCGCAGTCACGTGCGATCTGCTCGAAGCGGGCCTTCACCCAGCGCCGCGCGGCACCAATGCCACGCTTGTCCGACCGGGTATCGGACAAGGTGTGGCGCGTGCCAAAACCGACCAGGTGGGCAATCGTCGCGTGCAGCTCGGCCTCGCTCGGTGCCGCCGCCAGCGCATACAGTTGCGGCTGTTCGTGTGGCTCGGTCGACATCTGGGCTTGACTGGCGAAGACAGCGCCAAGCAACACGAACGGGAGCAACCGCAGGCTACGGATCATCGGGAACCTCCACCGGTAAAGCTCCGACCTTACTACGCCGGCGGTCCTCGTCGCACCGTCGTACAACCTGTGCACATCCACACTGGCCAGGTCGGCAAGAATGGTGTCAGGAATGAATGGCACTTACTTGAGCGCTCAAGCGTTGTCATCCCCGCTTTCGCGGGAATGACGAAAAGTGAGGTTTCGCGCTTAATCAAGTTGAGTGCCATTCGTGTCAGGAATAATTGAAATGACCCGGTGGCCGGCCAACCAGCCGCGCCGGGAGCCATGACACTCTTCGAGTCACGCGCATGACGATCAGTGCAAGCCGTATGCTGACTTCATTCCAGGAGCCCGCTTGATGTCCGTCATCGTCCCCGACACCTACTCGCTTCCGGCAACCACATGACCTCGACCGAAATGCACAGCGCCCCCGAAGTCTCGCGTGCCTCGATGGTAGTCGCCGCGTTGTCGACGGTGGTGGAGTGGTACGACTTCACGCTCTACCTGTATTTCGCCACGGTGCTGTCGCGGGTGTTTTTCGGCGGCGGTGACGGCTCGCTGCTGGCCACGCTCGCCGGGTTCGCCATTTCCTACGGCATGCGGCCGCTGGGCGCGATGGTGTTCGGCCATATCGGCGACCGCATCGGACGGCAGCGCACGCTGGTGCTGTCGATGATGCTGATGACGCTGGCGATGCTCGCCACGGCCTTGCTGCCCGACTATGCCGCGATCGGGCCGGCAGCGGGCGCGCTGCTGTTATTGCTGCGCTGCTTCATGGCGTTCTCGGTCGGTGGCGAATATACGGGCGTGGTCGCCTACCTGCTGGAAGGCGCGCGCGAGGACCGGCGCGGCTTGATCACTTCGCTGGCCTCCGCCGCCAGCGAAGTCGGCGCGTTGTTGGCCGTGGCGATCGCGGCACTGACGGTCGGCGCGATGAACCCTGCCCGTCTCGACGACTGGGGCTGGCGCATTCCGTTCTTGGTGGGCGCAGCGTTGGCCGGCTGCGTCTGGTTTGCACGGTCCACCATGGAAGAATCGCCGGATTTCCTGCGCCAGCTGAAGCAACACACCGTGCCCGAGTCCCCACTCCGCTACACGCTCATCCATCACCGGCCCGCGCTACTGCGTACCTTCGCCATCTCGGCGCTGGGGTCGATCACCTATTACGTCGGCATCACGTATGTGCCGGCTTTCCTGAGCTCGTCGGGCATCCTCCCCGAAGGCCGTTCGCTCTGGCTGTCGACCGTTGCCGCGGTGGCGGTGATCCTGGTCACGCCGCTGGTCGGCACGCTCTCCGATCGGGTCGGACGCAAGCCAGTGCTGATCTGGCTGGGTGTCGCCGGCATGCTGCTGCCATTGTCGATGTTCGGCCTGATGGCCGGCGGCGGCGAACTGCCCATCGCCGCCGGTGCGATCGTGCTGGCCTGCCTCGCCGGTGGTGTGAGTGCGGTAGGCGCACCGGCGACCGCCGAGCAGTTTCCCGGCGAAGGCCGACTCAGCGGATTGGCCCTGGGTGTGACGATGGCAACTGCCATCTTCGGCGGCCTGACCCCCTTCCTCGCCGAGCTATTCGTCCAACTGACCGGATGGACCGCCCTGCCCGGTGCCATGATCGCCGCCGTCGCCTTGGCCGTGATACCTGTCTTCCTGACCATGCCGGAGACGCAGCCTTGTCTGGTCAGAGCGCATGCTCGGGAGCGGGCAGCAAAAGAGTGCCAAGACATTTGACCAGTGCGGGAAATGCCTCTTACCGCTATTTCACGGTTTCGGCGCTTTCGGAAGCGCGGTCTGCATAAAACCTTCGATGAAGTCTGCTCCGGCATATCCTGCGGCCAAAAGAGTCATCACCGTCTGGCCATCGATTGCGGCCACGGTCGCTAATTTGCCAGCAACGACCAAGCCGACCATGGCAAAGACGCCAGCGATGAAACCGATCAGCAAGCTGATGCCAAGTTTTGCTCCGCTGAACTGGTCCGACAGGGATTGACCATTGCTCGCGGCTGCGTCACTTGCCTTCTTGAGGCCAACGACGGCACGGGCGCACTGACCAACCATGCCAAGAAATCCGCCAAGCACCAAAATGATCAACCATGTTTGTGCGTTCATGAATTCATTCCCTCTGCGCGAAATGGTCGGCCCGACACCTCGTCCCAGACATCAGGCCGAAAATGTAAATCGCTATTGGCGAATCGGTAAACTGCCTGCTTAAGCTTGGCTAGGCGGACTTCGCCACAGACATGCGACGAGAGTGTTGGCGAATGGAAGCTAGCCGCGGATTCCCGATGCGTCCCCCGCACCCTCCGGCTATACAGCTATACCACCATGGTTAAGCCTTGGAAAGTCATTCACCGGCGACGCATCCGCGCCTGGTCAAGGCCTGTACTCACGAGCAGTTAGCAAAGAGGTCCGAGAGAATTAAATCGCAGCCCCCTTTCATTGCGACGAAAACTGCTCTACTTGTGTCTGCCATCGCGCTGAGCACCACCGGTGACACAACTCACACGTCAACAGGAACAAGACTATGACAAGGACCCTTTTTCGCTTCGTACCTCTCGGCCTGCTTCTCGTTACCTCAACAGCGACCGCAGGATGGTACGAAGTCAAAAATTACGTGGGCACGATCGGCAATCTGCCGGTGCATGTTTCGCTGCAAACCTTCGACTCCATCAATCACGGTGAGCCGAGCCAGTGGCACGTCGATGGCGGCTATTACTACGACGCGCACCGCACTCCGATTCCGCTGCAAGGCAAGCGCCAGCCAGACGGCCACATGACGTTATGCGAAGCGGCAGCACCACTTTCGAGCGCCGAATCGCCCATCGTGCCAACCCGCTCAGCGGCGCATCCGGTGCCCTGCCCTATCTCGCTGAAGATCGCCGACGACGGCGCCACCGGCGAATGGAACGACGGCAAGAAAGCACTCCCGATCACCCTGCATCAGGTCGGCAGCCTGAACGACACTGGCGACACCGAGCATCCCGTCACAGGCGTGGTCGAGATTCCCATGTGGTATCACACCAAGACGCAACTGCTGCTCGGTATCTACGAATCTGCCCCGGATTGTCCCGCATCAATGCTTCACCTGAGGCTCGTCAACATCGCCACCGGTCACATCGACAACGACATCACCCTCGACTGTCAGGCCGGCATGATCATGACTCCCATCTACGCCAACGTCTCCAAGAGTTCAGCGCCGCACAGCGTCACGGTGGGATTCGCGGGCGGCAAGATGGGAAGTGACGAAGACATCGATATCGAGTCGCACGCCAGTCAAGGAAAGAAATAGGCGCCCGACAGCTAGGCTGGCATCCTGTCATGACCGAATCGCCCCAAGCCCCTCTCTTCATCGTCAGCACGGGCCGCTCCGGCTCGACGATGCTGTCCGAGCTGCTCTCGCTGCATCCGGATGTCCTGAGCCTTTCCGAGCTGTTCAACGCGCTCCACCCGTTCGGCTTCCGCAAGGATCCCATCGACGGCCCGGACTTCTGGTCCGTGTTGAGCGAGCCGCGCCCCCGCCATACCGCCTGGCTTCGTCTCATGGAGCGCGGCCTCGCCATCGACGAGTTTCGCTACCCGTTGGCCTCCGCTCTGCGTTTCCGCGAGACAGGCATTCCACCGCTGTTGGCGATGACGCTTCCACCGCTCACCGAAGACCCCGACGGGTTGCACGAAGAGCTGCGCGTCTTCGTGCAGTCATTACCGGAAGACCGCATCCACCGGCAGTACCTCCGGGTCTTCCAGTGGCTGTGCACGCGCTTCGGTCGCCGGTTCTGGTGCGAACGATCGGGCGCGTCGCTCGGCCTCGTCCATCCCTTGTCGCACTTCTTTCCGACCGCCAGGTTCATCCACGTCTTTCGCGACGGTCGCGAGTTCTCGGTCTCGGCGCGCCGGTTTGCTCCGATGCGGATGGGCATGATCGGCACCCTGTTCAAGCAGAGGTTCGGCGCGGCCCCCTATCTCACGCCGACGTACCAGATACCCGAGGACCTGCCGCCAGCGTGGCGTGGACTCGTACCCGAGAGCTTCGATGTCGACGTGTTCCAGCGCTTCGAGCTCCCGATCGAGCCGATCGGCATGGCCTGGTCCGAGATGATCACCGTGGGCCTGAAGCTGCTGGAGAACGTGCCTGCCGAGCGGGTACTGCACGTGCGCTACGAGTCGATGCTCGATGCGCCCCACGCCGAGCTCCAGCGCATCGTTCGCTTCATGGACCCCAGCCTGGACGATCCTTCGTGGCTTGCGCAGGCGGCCGGGCGCGTGCGGAAGAACCCGCCGAAGTGGGTGAACCTGCCTGCCGATGAGCGGGCGCGCCTCGAGTCGGCTTGCGCGCCCGGCATGGAGCTGCTTCGCCGCCTCTCGTGAATCATTCGTGCATTGGCTACGACAGCGATTAGTTTGCCTTGGACGCGTTCAGTGCCCCTGCGGCGCAGATGAGCGCTTTAAACGCCTTCTGATCGATCTTGTCGCCTTCATGGAAATCGATGGCGCGCCGGGTATTGCCTTCGAGGCTCGAGTTGAAGAGGCCGGAAGGGTCCTCCAGCGAGGCGCCCTTGGCGAAGGTCATCTTCACGGAGTTCTTGTATGTCTCGCCGGTGCAGATGATTCCGTCGTGGTACCACACCGGCACTCCGCGCCACTTCCACTCCTCGACCACGTCGGGGACGGCCTGCTTGATGAGCGCGCGAACGCGGGCGAGCATCTCGCCACGCCAATCGCCCAGCTCCTTGATCCTCGCATCGATCAGCTTGGAGGGAGCATCATCTGCGCCTGCTTCTTTCGAGCCGCTCTTTTCGTTCTTCATTGTGGCCGTCCCTTTCTTCACGATTGCCGTCGCTCGCCCGTCGTCAATTAAGAAGCCGTCATCCCAGCGAAAGCTGGGATCCGGCGACTCTAAAGTTGCGGAAGACCAAGACTCTGGGTTCCTGCTTTCGCAGGAATGACGAGCAAAAAAACGGGTATTCGATGCGCTATCGCGAATTGAACCGCGATCGCCCAACGACTCAACGCCGCTCCTGCACACGCAGCAGATTGCCCGCGGGGTCGCGCACGGCGCAATCGCGAACACCGTAGGGTTGCTGGGTCGGCTCCTCGACGATCTCGGCGCCGCTGGCCTGGATCCGCTCGAAGGCGGCGTCGAGATCTTTGGTGGCCAGCAGCATGATGGCGTAAGTGCCCTTGGCCATCATCTCGGCGATGGTGCGTTTCTCGTCGTCGGTAACGCCATGGTTGGCGGCCGGTGGGAACAGGACGATGGACGTGCCGGGCTGGTCGGGCGGCCCGACCGTGATCCAGCGCATCCCGTTGTAGCCGACATCGTTGCGCACTTCGAAGCCGAGGGTGTCGCGATAGAACGCCAGCGAGGCATCCGGGTCGGTTTGCGGAAGAAAGCTCGCGTGAATATTGATGTCCATGGTAGTCGTACTCGTTGTGGGTGGAGTCGTCATGCTAGGTCCGACTCGGGAGCCGATGCTTCTCGATTCCTGACCGGTCGCGTCACCTGTCTCGCCACGCAGGACGGCATCCCCGCCGTCGCGGCCGCCGCGTCGCGCCGATAGACGCTGGGCGGTACCCCGGCCAGCTCGGTGAAGCGCGTGCTGAAGGTACCCAGCGATGCGCAGCCGACCGCGAAGCAGACCTCGGTGACGCTGAGGTCGCCACGACGCAGCAGCGCCATCGCGCGCTCGATGCGCCGGGTCATCAAATAGGAATAAGGCGACTCGCCGAAGGCGAGCTTGAACTGGCGACTGAGATGCCCGGCCGACATGTGCACGCCGCGAGCGAGCGCCTCGACATCCAACGGCTGCGCGTATTCCCGGTCGATCCGGTCGCGCACGCGGCGCAGCCGGGCGAGGTCGCGCAGGTGCTGTGCAGCGGCGGGTCGGCTGTTCATTGGCACGATCGTCCCACGAGGTACCGGAGCGCTCAAGTCCGTTGAGCGAGTGGGATCAGATTTGTCGGAAATTGCCCCTGACACCCAGACCGTTTTTCCCTAAGAAAAAAAGGGCTGCAGGTAGTCAAATCGCAGCCGAGCAGCCCGACTTGAACTACCCATGCCCGTTTGCTTCCGAATGCTTGCCATTCCTCACCACGCCAAATATCTTGGGGCGTCGCGTGCGCAGCTCGCGGCTTATCGGCTTTTCGAAAATAAACAGGGGAAAACTTGATGCAACGCATAGGGATGGCAGTTCTCTGCCTATTGCTTGGCGCGTGTGGTGCAGTCGCACCGAAATACACGCCTTCTGCGGAAAATCAGCTGGCACTTCGCAATGGTGATCTTGTCCATGCGAACGTCGGCACCATTGGCGCCAGTTCGGAGGCCATCAACAAGGTGACGTTGCGTGGCGGAAATTTTTCCACACCGTCGGCTTCCTTCAACGCGTATCTGCACGACGCAATACAGACAGAGCTGTCCCAAGCGGGCTTGCTGGATCCGGCGTCTCATGACGTTATCGGCGGCACCATGACACACAACGCTTTCGACGGCTCCGGCTTCTCGATCGGCACCGCCGACCTGGCAGCGGATTTCTGGGTGGATCGGGATGGCCAGCGCATCTATCACAGCCAGAAGACAACTCACTATGAGTGGAAATCATCCTTCGCCGGCATGACAGCTATTCCGGCAGCAGCCCAAGGCTATATGGAAGCCGTGCAGAAGCTGGTACATGAACTGCTCGCTGATCCAGACTTCCAGAAGGCCCTGCACAAATGATCAAACTCAATGCTGCTTTCCCCGCTCGGCTACTGGCACGCATGAGCATCATCGGCGCCATATTGGTCTTGGCTGGCTGCGCACATCCCGTGTCAGTACGCGCCGACGTGAACTACCCTTCAGATCAGACCGTTGATACGTCGGTGGGTTATTTCATCAGCGACGCCAACCGCAAACTTGAAGTGACCACTCCGGCAGGCGGCGGCGACAAGATGCGGTATTTTCCATACCGCGATATGGAGCCAGCAATTCTCAATACGCTTGGCAGCGTATTCCGCAAGGTCTACAGCGTCCCGGAAGCTGGTCGTGCCGCCTACATCTCCGATCATCACCTGACCTTCGTGTTCGAGCCGATCCTGACGACCAATTCATCGGGCAACAGCGCGATCTTCTGGCCAGCGAGTGATTTTGATCTCACGATCAAGGTCACCGCTTTGAATGCCAGCGGGCAAACGGTGTGGAATCGTGATTTCACCGGCCACGGCCATGTCGAGAAGAGTCGCTCGCTTATCGATGTGCCACCTGCCAAAGAAGCGGCAGCAGAGGCTTTCGGCAAACTGCGCAAGGCTCTGATGGAAGATCCTCAGTTCCAGGGTTCGGCTATCCACTGAATTAGCCACGGGCACGACGTGCTGGGCATACCTGACACGTCGCGCCCGTCCTGGCTGGGCACATACCGCAGCCGGACACCCTGACTCGACTACCAACGTCCCCTTTTGCTGAGCGGTTGCGCGTATTCCCGATCGATGCGGTCGCGAACGCGGCGTCGCCGTGCGAAGTCACCAAGGCGCTATGCAGCAGTGGGTCTACTGGTCATATGGGCGATCGTCCCACTTGGCGTCAGGGTGCTCAAGTCCATAACAAACAGCCAATTAGGAAGTGAACCTGAACCAAACCCTGCTTTTGCATAACTAAGTGATCCTGACCCCGTTTTTGCGTGCCGTTTGAGGGGTAGGCTGACCCTCCGTCTGCTGAACCGGAGTCCCCCATGGCCCTGTGGAAAGAACCCGTCAAGACCTCTCCCAACGCAACGCCCGAAACCATGGACCTGGCGCGCCACGGCTTCCCGGAGACCAAGCCCGAAGCAGAAGCGCCGGTGCAGCCCGCATTCCGTCCCGCGCCCACGCCTGCATCCACCCCGGGCAAACCCAAGGCCGAATCGCTGATCGCGCCCGATATCACCATCGAGGGCAAGATCGAAGGTGCGGGCCACGTGCGCATCGCCGGCAGCTTCAAGGGCGACGTCAACGTGCGCGGCGACCTCACCATCGAGGCCGGTGCCCGGGTGACCGGCAGCGTACGCGCCGAGAAGGTCACCATCGCGGGCGAACTGATCGGCAACATCGAATCCGCGGTGCACGTGGACTTGCAGCAAAGCGGTGCGCTGACCGGCGACCTGAAGGCAGGATCGCTGAGCGTGGCAGCAGGTTCGCGCATGCGCGGCCAGGCCGAGTTCGGCTGGGACGATGCGAAGGACGGCCACAGCACGCACAAGACCCACGGGCAGAACGGCACAGCTCCGTGACCACCGCACAACCGGGCACGGCCGGGGCGACGCGCACCTGCCCGCACTGCCGGGAGACCATCCTGGAAAGTGCGGCGGTGTGCCCCGCCTGCCGCCACAAGCTGCGCTTCAGTGAGCCAGCCAGCGCGATCGCAGCACCAGCGTCCGTGCCACTGCGCGTCGAAGGCAGCTTTCGCAACCCTGTCGACAGCGGTGCGTGGGAATACTCGATGGTGCTGACCATCCGCGACGAACGCGGCGAGGAGATCGCGCGCAAGCTGGTCGGCGTCGGCGCCATGCAACCGGACGAACAACGCACCTTCACCTTGAGCGTCGAGATGAACTCTGCCAGCGCGGGCGGCAAGCGCACACGGCATTGATGTCCGCATCGCACTCTTTGGCTACATACGCATGGATTGCGGATTACATATGCGACTTGGCTCTAACCAAGCCAACGGCCAATTTGTCGATCGTCTCCAGTGGGAGTGCCGAAGCCACCGCGCGATAGCCTGCGTCGTTGGGATGCAAGTGGTCGCCGCTGTCGTACGTCGGGAGCAGCCGTGCGGGGTGGGACGGGTCGTGCAGAACCTGATCGAAGTCGAGCACGGCATCGAATTCGCCGCCATGGCGTATCCACGCATTGACCTGCTGGCGAATGACATCCTTCGCGGGCGTTGAATAGCCCGGCATGGCGGCGTTTTCGGACGGAGGAATCGTGGTGCCGATAATGCCCAGGCCGTGTTGATGGGCCAGCGTGGCAAGCCGCCGATAGCCGGCGATCAGGTCATGGGCATCGATGGATTCGCCGGGTGGCGCCAACCCGTGCAAGAAGCCGAGGTCGTTGCCGCCGATACGCACAATGACGACTTTCGCACCGGCCTGATCGAGCGCATCGCGGGAGAAGCGCGCGAGTCCTGCCTCCCCAAGCGCCGCACCGAACGTGCTGCCACCCGGGCTGCCATGCAACAGGCGGTTGCCGATAAGACCTGCGTTGAGCACAGCCACATTCCGACCGGCTTGCTGCAATCGCGCGGCCACGGCATCCGGCCAGCGTCGGTTGGCATCCGCGGTGGAACCATCGCCGTCCACGGTGGAGTCGCCAAAAGCGATCACCGCAAACGTGGGCGGCGTGGCCGCCACGTCCACGCCGGTGAGAAACGGCCACATATCGATGCGTCGGGCGAGCGGAAAGTGCGTGGCCGCCGTGGCGTCACCTGGCTGCGATACGTAACTGGTCTGCTGAGCGAGGATGTGGACGGTCGTGGCGGCGACGCCCTTCGGCAAATACAGGCTCACGGACAGGTCGGTCAATGCGGGCACCTCCAGGCGTGCGGGATCACTCAGCACCGTTGCATGCGCCGGCACCACGATGGATGTGCGTCCGCCAAAAGTCAGCGCGCGGTCGTGGGCCGGATCGATATCCGCACCGCTGGTACGACGGGCGATGCGTGCCGCACCGATCGCCAGCGGCGCGTTGCCATAGAGGTTCGACAGGCGAATGCGAACCTGCGACCCGCCTGCGCTGACATGCACGATCAGGCGCAGGCTTTGGGCGCGGTAATGATCGACTGAGCTCGGCAAGGGCGGTTGCGGAGCGGCGATCCAGGTGCTTGTCCACTCTGTCCCCGGGCGGGCGGCATCGGCGCTGGCGACGCCCATCGACAGGCCGAACGCCAGTAGCACCCGCGCAAATCGCCTCAGCGCATGTAGCGCCCGGCGATAAAAGGTTTCTCCAGCTTGTTTCATCGGCAGCAACTCCGTCAGTCGTGTCATCCGTTTTCTCCCAAACACCGGGTGGAGGCATCCAAGCTCACGGAGCGCCTGCAAGCATCGTCCGGATCGATGGCTGTGCGCATATCTCAGGCGAATCATGCGGTCCATTGCATGATCCGGTGGGTAATCATCAGCCACGGCGACGGCGCGGCGAGCATCAGGTATTGCGCAACCACCTGGCCGGCGATCATGCATGGCAGTCCATAGCGGTAGACCACGTGGACACGTCGAGCGACCAGCAGGTCGCGTAACACGCCCAGCAGAATCAACAGGTCGACGCAGGCGTAAAAGGCATTGCCAGGAACCATGCTTTCGGGGAATCGAGCGAACGCCGCCCCGGTCAGGCAGCAGGTGGCGATCAGCATCAGGCGCCGATGAAACTCCGGTCGCCGGCGCCAGTAGATGGCCAAGCCGAAGGCGATCGAGAATGCAAGCATGTCGTTGAAGGGAAGGCTCAACGCCGCATTGTTCGAACCATCGAGATGGCCATGCCAATGCTGCATGACCAGGGCAGTCGTTATGCCGAGAAACGGAAGTATTCCACCGAGGATGGCGCCAAAGATGCCCAGGCGCCGATGCAGGGTGACCTTCGATGCCCGCACCAGGGCGGATTGCGTGATGAAAAGCACGACCCAACCTGAAAAGACGATCGCATGGATGTGCAAGATCAAGGGCCGTGGCCTGTCGGGATGAAGCAGGTTCGCCCCGATCGTATGGCTAAAGCCAAAGATCGCCACGGCAGCGACAAGCAAAGACATGCCCAAATAAAAGAAGCGATCCAAGAACTTTCGAAGGTAGCCGGCCATGGCATCGTTGTTACGCAAGGTGTCCATAGGCATCGTTGCGGCAGCGCTTTCCCGAACGCTGACGGGTTGCTGATTGCCTGAAACATGGGCGCCGCCGCTTTCACGCATGATGTAATCTCCGACGAGAGGATGCTGTTGCTTCGACGATGCCAGCGATGGGCTGCGGAAGTCCTGAAGCCGTTCTGAAGTTCTGCTGAAAAACTCTGAAAACCCCCCAAGTTCAGCCACCATCGACCGCCGAGCCGCATGGACCAGCCTCGAAACACCCCCTTTCGCGTTGGCACATGGTTGATCGATCCAGCGTGCGGCCAGATCAGTCGCGATGGCGACGTGGTCAGGCTGGACACACGTGCGATGCGGCTACTTCAGTGTTTGGCCAGACGTGCCGGTGCCGTGGTGAGCATTGATGAGCTGCTCGATGAGGTCTGGGCTGGCATCATCGTCACGCCGGACTCGGTGTATCAGGCGGTGGCGTCTCTGCGTCGTTCGCTGGGAGACGATCCCAAGCAGCCCACCTACATCGCGACGGTACCGCGGCTTGGTTACAGGATGGTCGCGCGGGTGGAGCCGTATGCAGAAAGCACGGCGACAGTCACTGATCCCACGCCGGCTGCGACCCACTCAACACCTCTCGTGGGCCACAGCTCGACACGTGGACAAGGTCTCAAATTGTGGATGGCATGGGCTGCCTTTGCTTTACTGGCGATGGTAGGCGCCGCCATATGGCTAACCGTCCACAACGATGCAAGACCCCGGGCTGTAACGGTCGCGGTTAAAGCACAGCCGGATGCGAAGTCGGTTGCGGTACTGCCATTCCTGGACCTGACCGACGACATGAAAGAGGAGCCGTTCGCCGATGGCATGACCGAGGAATTGATCGACAAACTGAGCAAAGTTCCCGGATTACATGTTCCGGCTCCGACCTCTTCGTTTTTCTACAAAGACAAGCAGTTCACGATTGCCAATATAGCCAGAGCCCTCAATGTGGCTTACGTTCTCGATGGCAGCGTGCGCAAGTCGGGGACGACGCTACGCGTCGCGGCACGCCTGGTACGTGCCGACGACGGGTTTGTCGTCTGGTCGGAAACCTACGACCGTTCGTGGAGCGATAAGTTGATGATCCAGGATGACATTGCCAGCGAGGTCACCAAGGCGCTCGAAACATCCATCCATTGATGCCGCACATGGGCCAAGCGCGTCTAATGCGCATCATCGTCCGCGCCCATGAACGCTTCGACCTGTATCTGGACATGGATATCGTCGCCGACCAGGTCTTCGTAAGCGTTCAAGCCAAACTCGGAACGCTTGATCGTGGTCGTTGCACTAAAGCCTACCGATGGTTTCGAGTTGACCGCGTTGGCCCCGAGCTTGTTGAGCTGCAGTGGAAATTCCACCTGTCTGGTGACGCCGGCCAGCGTCAGGTCGCCGTACAAGGTGCCGTGCGCATCGTCCGTCTTTTCGAGCCGCGTACTGCGAAAGGTGATCGACGGGTATTTGAAAAGGTTTGTCCAGTTATCGTCGCCACGGATTTGCTGATTCCAGGTCGCATCGCCCATGTCCAGGGTTTTGGTAGGCATGCTCAGCATCACCGCGGACTTCGACCAGTCCTGCTGGTCAAACGTGAAACTTCCCGGCGCCAGTTTCAACGTGCCGAGCACCTGGATGAAACCCTGGTGTTCCATGGTGAACGAGATGCGCGAGAGCTTCGTACCAACGGTATAGGTGACCGGATTGCCATAGGCCGCACCGGTCAAAAACATCAGCACCGCCGCGAGAACGATAGGCCGAAAACGATTCATACATGCTCCTGAATAGATGAGAGACAAGACAAAGCCCGACATGGGCCCTGACCCGCTTTGGCTCGGCGTTCCGTCAATACACGCACGGATGTGCACGGAGCTTTTTGCGAGTGACTTTTTACCCGCATCCGATTCGGGAAGTCCTGAAATTGCTCTGAGAAACTTTGAATAGTTCTGAAGTTGACAACCTTCTTGACCGGTCAGTGCATGCGCCTGGACATCATCGGCTCACACAAGTGATTGAATGCCAGCCATCGGCACCTGCGTGCGGGCTTTGCAGTTCGGTTAAAGCAGGTCAGAGCCCCTTCTCGGCTGTCGCCAGCGCCCCGCTGGCCAGCGTCGACGATGCGCCTACCGACTGCTGCGCGATGAGGACAGGGCGCTATATCGCGCCAGGCTCGACGGACGTGACCGCGTGCTGGGACCGGAAGACGTGGCGACCGACGATCGCCTCACTTCGGCATAGGCAATCCCGTCAAAGCGCATCAAAGCGGACCAGAGTGATCTGGCCCGTTTTTTATTGGGCGTAAGTGAACCGAACCCCGTTTTGAATATCCGCGTATGGCGTGACCGCCCGGCGACCGTCGATCAGTGTCTGCCGCTTGATTTCTCATCCAGCTCGCGCTGCGCCAGCCACTTGGCCAGATCGGCAAGCTGCTGGAAGCTCGTCACGTTGTTACTGCGGTACTTGCCATCGACCACAATCGTGGGCGTGCTGTCTACGCCCCACTTCTTGATCAGTTCGAAATCGCTCTTGATCTGATTGGTCACCTGCGGCGAGTTGGCGATACGCAGAAACTGGTTCCGATCGACACCGTTGCGCGCATAAAAATCGGCGATCTCATCCATAGTGCTGATCGGATAGTGCTCCTGGAACTTCGCCTGGAAGAAAGCCAGATGCGTACGCTCGGCGACACCCATGATCTTGGCGGCGTAGAACGCGCGCGCAAAGGTGACCCAACCCTCGTTGAAGACAGCGGGAACCAGTTTGAATACCGCACCCGGTGGCAGCGACTCGGCGAGTTGATTGGCCAAGGGCGAGAATTCCGCGCAATGGATGCAGCCGTACGAAAACACTTCCACCACTTCGACCTTGCCGGTGGAGCTGTGACGCTGGTACGGCGCCGGCAGCGTCACATACTGATCGCCCTCGGTATAAGGCGCGGGAGCCGCGGCCTTTTTGGCGGCATTCGCCGCGCTGCACGTGCTGGCGATCAGCAAACCGCAAAGCACCAAGGCGATGCGACGTCGGGTAGTCATGAACATGTGATCGTTCCTGCGTAGTGACGGCTGTTCCGAACCGGCGATGATGGAAAAACAAACGTCTCACTCTGACCAAGTTACCTCCCAAACTGCGTCTGTAAAGGGGTCTGATCGCATTCACTTCCGAACTCGATACCCGTGGGAAGCTCGAATTCGCACACAGCCATCGATTGCGGTTGCCCATGAAACCGGGACCCGATCAACCCCGCGCGACAGTCCGCCCTCGGGCCGACGCCTCCGCCTCATGCAGATAGGTCGTGAAACCATCCTTCGCCGGTGCAACGGCATTGAGCAGCATGACGGCGCTGACCTGTCCGCGATGACCGGTGCCGTGGTTGATGACGTGCATGAGCATTTCCTCACGGGACATGCGACCCGGTGCGCCATCGGCAAACGCGAAATCGATCCGTTCCGCCAACTGGACACGATCGAGCGTCGATACATAATCGACATACTCCTGATCGCTTTTTCTGATGTCTGCAGACAAATCTTTCAGCGTCGGCATTTCGCTCAAATTGGCCGAGGTGTACGCGTGAGCCTCTCGCCTCATGTGCGCGGCGAAGATGCGGTCGACTACATAAGTGTGGCTGAGGGCCTTGATGGCTAGTCGGGTAATGGTAAGTCGCCGCACGGCCCCAAACCTGGCCAGCGTGGTCAGCAGCTCGTCGTTCGCCCAGGCTTTGTATCGGAACAGATACTGCAATGTGTCATGCATGTCGTGGCCTCCTGAGGGATTTGCGCGTTGTGCAAGGCATTGCCTTGTCTATCCAAGGCGAACAGAATATGAGCGATCATTCGCTTTTTAAACTCGCATTGGCGGCATGTGAAAATGGCGCGCAAACTGCTCACAAAACCCAGGAAAACCGCCTCTCAGGAGCGATCGCGCGCGACCGTCGATGCGCTGTTTGAAGCAACCGCTCGCATTCTCGTCAAGGAAGGCTTCGACAAGGCCAGCACCAACCGCATCGCGGAGGTGGCGGGGGTGAGCGTCGGCTCGCTCTACCAATATTTTCCCAGCAAGGAGGCGCTCGTTGCCGCCGTCATCAAGCGCCACCAGCACAAGATCATGCATACAGTCCGGGGCGAGTTGGCGGAGGTTTTGGCCCAGCCGGTGGAGAAGGCGATACGCAAGCTCGTCGCGGTCGCGGTCAAATCGCACCGTGTCGATCCCAGACTGCATCGTGTGCTCGCGGAGCAGATTCCGCGCGTGGGCGAGCTCGAGAAGCTGGAAACCTTCAATCGCGAAAACTACACCCTGTTCAGGACGTATCTCGAGAGCCACCGCGACGAACTCCGTGTCGATGATCTGGAGCTCGCATCATTTGTATGCGTGACCTCGATCGAGGCGTTGACGCACAACGCAGTGCTGCACTATTCCAAGACATTTTCGGACGAAACGATGGAAGCGCTCATCGACGAAGCCGCCTACCTCGTGACCGGATATCTGATGGGCTCGCGGAAAAACGAAGCAGGTTCGCTTTCTGACCAGCGCCATGCTGGCTTGCACTCTCCTTCTTGAGAAAGTGCACTTCGGCCCTGATGTTCCTGACCTTGCGACTCCCTCCAGCATGTGGCCATGTTCGACAAAATCAGAAACTGGCGCGTGCGGCGCACCGTCGCCCGGCACCCGATCGCCGAGCCGCTCTGGCGAGACGCACTTCAGCGCTGTCCCGCAGCACGTCGGCTGGGCGCTTCCGACCAGGCCGCACTGCGCGTGCTGGCAACACTGTTCCTGGACAGCAAGTCGCTGGAGCCGACTCAGGGGCTGCAGCTTGACGACGCCGACCGTGTCTTGCTCGCGGCACATGCCTGCCTGCCCATCCTGAAACTGGGCCTTGACTGGTACGACGGTTGGCACAGCATCATCGTGTACCCGGACGCGTTCGTTCCACGTCGTCCAAAAATCGACTCAGCGGGTGTGGTTCACCAGACCAGCACCGTGATGGCCGGTGAGGCATGGGGGCGTGGGCCGGTGATCCTGTCGTGGGCTGAGGTGCTGAATGGCGGGAAGAAGCCGGGGCACAACGTGGTCATCCACGAAATGGCACACAAGCTCGACATGCTCAACGGGGACGCCAACGGCTTTCCGCCCTTGCATCGGCGCATGGATCGCCGCGTGTGGTCGAATGTCTTCTCGAGTGCGTGGGATCACCTGCAGGAAGAGCAACGCAACGGGGCCGAGTTGCCGATCGACCCGTATGCTCTTGAAAACCCGGCCGAGTTCTTTGCGGTGGCCAGTGAGCAATTCTTCGAGGCGCCGGCAACCTTGCGCCAGCACTTGCCGGACGTCTATCGGCAGCTCGAGCAATTTTATCGGCAGCACCCGTTCTGAGCGCCCAGTATTCAAGAACGGGCCTCGCAGCCCCAACAGGGTCACGGGCAATTGATTCGATTCAATTCCCTTCGTCATCCATAGCCCATGTCCACGTCTTCATGGCGGACAAGCCACGCCGAAGTCGTCGAGCGCCATTGCCAAGACCACGCCCACTCGTCTCTGCGAGAACAATGAACCTGGGCCTCATCCCTTCTCGCAAGCAGGCTCAGTTACCGACCAGTTCATCGTAGGGCGGCAAGTTGAGCACGGTTCTGGCAGCGTGTTCGTAGGCTCGCTCCAGATCTTCTGCGGCCTCCATGCGGTCCTCAAGCAGCTGGTGTTCCTCTGGTTCCGCCTCGCCGCTGATCACGGCTTCACGCAACGCGCGGATCTCGGCCGCGATGGCCTGGATGGCTATGATCAGTGTCTGGTTGCTTATCTCAGGCACGAGCGCCCTCCTGACAGGAATTGAGTCGCGTGCATTCAGACCTTCGCCAGTCTGCATTGCTGCACGACTGCCGCCCGCGCCATGTTGTCGAGCGCACCCTTGAATGCTGCGACTGTCATCCGCGTACGTGGCTCGAGCTGATAGTGATAACCCTTGAGACCGGGGTTGGACGGGCAAGACTTCTGTTTGCCATCCTTGCGGATAAATATTTCGTCCGAATATTCAGTACCGTTTGGTATCCAGAATTCCTTGGTGGGGAACCAGCCCGACACATCGTGGAGTGAAGTGCCTCCGCCAGCCTCTACCTCCGGTCCGTTCGCGCCGCCGATCACGATATTCACATCGGCCTTGCTGATAACGTCCCGATTCAGCTTCTTGCTGAAATACGTAGTCGCTTCCCAGCGCGGATCGAGTACACCGTCGCCGGGATAGACGCCGACCTTGATGCTCTTGAAATTTTTGTCCATGACTGAACGGTAGAGATCCGTATCCGTGGTGGCCATGATGGCCCTCCTGAATCCTGTGTCCGGGCAGGTTACTTGCGGCGAGGAGACGAGGCAAGGTGACCTGCCCGAAAACGGAAAAACAAAAAGGTGCTACCTGATGTCCTGCTATCGCTACGTCGAGCTCAACCCGGCCCGCGCTGGCATGATCACTCCACGCCAGGACTATCTCAACTTGGATCCGATCCCCTCGTGCGCCAAACCGCCTATCGCGAATTGAACCGCAAGCGCCTGGACAACCACAGCTCGCCGCCTTGCGCCAGCACACCCAGCAACAATGCGCCTGAGGCAGCGACCGCTCTTCCGCCAGCAGATCGAAGTACCAACCCAGCGAGCCGCCGGCGTCAGACCTCGCGGACACCCAAGAAAACCCACCAACGCTTTGGGATAATGAACCTGACCCCCTTTTGCTTGTCTATCGGGGTTGGCCGCAACACGCGCTGACGGTATGCGCAGGTTTCGTGTAGGTAGTTGGCTTGAATAAGGCAGTGTCATCGAACGTTCCGGGAAGGTCCGACATCGACAGGAGGGGGATCGTGTACGCGGTCTGGCCTTGCTCGACAGCGAAACGCGCGAGACCCTGGGTCGCAGGCGCTGGCGACAGCCACCGCTGACGCGCCCGGCGCTGGCACTCGCGCTGGCTTCGGTCCTGGTACTGCACGCGCTGTTCGCGCTGGCGCTGTGGTACGAGATGCAGCTCAAGCTGCCGCAGCAGGCGGTGGCACATACCGATATCGATCAGGTGCTGACCGTGCGTCTGATCGATCATTCCAGCAAGCCGCGCGCCGCACAGCCGCCTGAGCCACCCACACCGCCCAAGCTGGTGCCGCCGCCGCAGGTGGTGACCTCACGCGTTCGCCCCGTGACGCACGAGAAGTCACCTCGTGACGCGATGGTCATGCAGGATCATGAAGCGACACCTGCGCCGGCGGCCTCCACGTCGTCCGCCATCAGTTTCCCGGTACGGCTGCCGCCCACGACGGAGACCTATGCGACAACAAGCACCAAGGCCAAACCGGCCAAGTCCGCGGATGATCGTCAGATCATGCAACACGACAGCAACCGGATGCAGTACAAGGCCACCCGCTTCGAAAAATATTTCCCGCCGCCGAACGAGACTGCCGGCGGTGCGGTGGGTCGCCATATAGGCGATGCGCTCAAGGCGATGGCCAAAAGCATGTGCGATCCCACCAAGAGCAGTACAGCTTCCAACTTGCTGTGCGACGCGCCTCCCCTGCCGCCTTCACCCAAGGACCGCGACGAGCGCCTCAACCTGCCACCGCCGGCGCTCGCCGACGATCCGAATCCGCCCACGCCGCCGCCACTGACGAGCTGTATCGCCGAGTACAAGGCAGACAAGCCACTGTCGGACGGCTGCCCGATCAACACGCCCGATCTGGCCTTCAAGGCCGAGATGCGTGAATGCATCGATCTGTTCCGTGCAGGCAAGCGCCTCAAGACATGGTGCCCGCTCGATACACCCAAGCGCGCAGCGGCCGAGTCGTCGATGCCAGCGGCTTCCTCAAGTGCGGGTTTGCACTGAGCACCGTCGAAACCTGACCCGGTTACGTGGGAACCGGGTGCACCTGCACAAGACTCAGCCCCGGAAAAACAGGTACATCGCGCTGTACGGCACGCGCACTTCACTGCCCGCGTGGCCCGCATCGCAACCCGACGTCGGCGCCATGCCGCCCTCGGTGCGTTCGCGCACGATGTATTGCACCGTTGCCATGGCGCCGCTGCCGGTATGCGATTTGGCGTGCAGCACCAGCCAGGGGATGGCGCCGGCATCGGGCGAAGGCGAGGCATTCAAGGGCTCGCCCACCACCGTGCTGCCATCGTTCGCCTGCCAGCTCGGCCCGGCGAAATGTTTGCCGATCGCCTTCCCACTGGCATCCGCGAGTGTGGCATCCGGTGCCTTCAATAACCACGCATAGGTTCCGCCGGAAGCCTTGCAGGCATAGATCTGCACGCCCTTGCCGAACGCTTCGATGGCGGCGACCTTCGGCGCCTCCTGGGCATGCACGGCGCCCGCAAGCGTCGCAACCATCAAGGCACAGCACTTCAATGATTTCCGCATGACACGTCTCCCGAGAACCTTGAATTTTCCACCATGCCCGCAGGCACTGCGCCATGCCAAAGCATGCCCAGGCATTCATTGAAACACCAACACGAGCTTTTCTTTCGAAACAAGCAACAGGTATCAGGGACGAATGGCACTTACTTAAGCGCCGTCATTCCCGCGAAAGCGGGAATCCAGTGACTTCAGCCGTTTCAGGTCATGCAAGGCACTGGATCCCCGCTTTCGCGGGGATGACGAAAAGTGAGGTTTCGCACTTAAGCAAGTGCCATTCGGGTCAACGCCCATTCCGCCTATTTTCCAGCCGCCTCGATCTCCGCCGCCTTCTGCGCGAGTTCCTTGATCCTGAGCACACGCAACTGTTCGGACTTCTTGAGTCCTTCGCGCGCCTCCTTGATCACTTCATGGGCCAGATTCTGGCTGGTGTGATGCCGCTTCGCGTCGATGGCGGCATCCAGCCGTTGCTGGGCTGCCTTGATCGCCTTGTCGACGCGGTAGAGGGGAGCATGCGGGTTCGTGGTCAGCGGTGGGTCGTAGCTTTTCGTCATGGTGTTTCTTCGTGATCAGGACGGCACGATAGCCCGGTTGACCCCGCTCCGCTCATGTATCGTCGTTACCTGTTTGAATCAAAGCGGGTAAGGTAATCATCCCGAATTAATCACCTCCATCCCCTTATTCATCACTGGCAGCTTGCACGCACGCCCTATCTGGCCGGCGCGACCTTCACGGCTGCCGACATTTCGGTGACCTACGCGTTGGAGCTCGCCCAACGAGCTGGCGGCGTCACCCTCGGCGAAGCAGAGCAGTCCTATATGGCCCGCACCAGCGCACGCGAAGGCTACAAGCGCGCCATGGAAACCTGTAAGTCCAGGAAGGCATGGCTCGCTGAGGCGCCCGTTCCATAACCGCTCGATCAAAGCAGGTCGGAATCACTTCCGGCACACCCGCCATCGCCCCTCATCACGTCAGCCGCTGCGAACCACGTCTGCAAGGGGTTCTGACCTGGTCAGCTTTGCACTGAGCACGGTCGAAACCTGACCCGGTTGGCTCTTCTCGTTCTTGTTCAGAGCCTCTGTTCTTCGACCTGATCGAAGACGTCCCGCAAAACAAGGGGGTCTGAGGTGGCCCGGCTTTTTCGGACCCCTTTTTCGCAAAGGTCTTGACCGGCCTGTTCCCGGCTTTATATATTACCTATAAGTTATGGAACTAGACGGCTATGCAAACCTCGGAACGTCTCAACCTCACCTTCGCCGCTCTGGCCGACCCCACCCGCCGCGCCATCCTGGCGCGGCTGGCCACGGGAGAGGCCACGGTGACGGAACTCGCCGAGCCGTTCGAGATGAGCCAGCCAGCCATCTCCAAACATCTGAAAGTGCTTGAGCGCGCCGGCCTCATCTCGATGGACGTCGATGCGCAACGGCGTCCACGCAAACTGGAACCGAAACGATTGCAAGAGGCCGTGGATTGGATCGAACGTTACCGCGAGATCTTTGAACAGAGCTACCAGCGCCTCGATGCGTTGATCGAGCAACTCCAGGCCAAACCGTCCGGGCGCAAACGAGCAAAAAAATAGCGCGCACATATCGGTGCGCTGTTCGCCCGTTCATCCTCATGGCGGCGCGCCATCACGACGAAACACCAAGGAGAAGACCATGCCCAAGCCCGCAGAAGTGACACTTCCCAGTGATCGCGAAGTCCGCGTCACGCGTACCTTCAACGCACCCCGCCAATTGGTGTGGGATGCGCATACCTGCCCCGAACTCGTGCGGAAATGGCAGGGTTATGACGGCTGGGATATGCCGGTGTGCGACATGGATGTCCGCGTCGGCGGCAAATACAGATGGCAGTGGAGAAACCGCGAAGACGGCAAGGGATTCGGCTTCCTCGGCACTTTCACCGAAGTCAACGGCCCGTCGAAGCTGGTCCACGAACAATACTACGACCCGGGCGATATGGACTTCGCCATGCCAGCGGGCGATCCATGCATCGTGTCACTCGAACTCAGCGAGCAGAACGGCGTCACTACGCTCGTCTGCAATCTGACGTTCGCTTCGAAGCAAGCGCGTGAAGACGCGGTCTCCACCGGCATGACCGACGGCATGGAGCACAGCTACACCCGCCTCGACGACATGTTCAAAGCTGCAGAGTGAAGGAGAAGACACACGACAAAGGGGACGGAGTGGACTCCCGTTTTGGCTGACCCGCTTCGACTTTGAACGCGTCTGACTCAAGACAGGCCAATTGGCGAGATGCTATCGTTTCTGCGAAAAGGGGTAAGGGAGTTCGACTCAGACCGCGACGCGGTGCATCGTGGTGCATTTATGCATGTCAGGACCGGGGGAGAATATGGACGATTCAAATCCGCGCGACGCCGACACAGTCGGCGAGAGCCGTTCGTTCAATCGGCGACAACAAATACTTGGCTTGATCCTCGCAGTACTGGCTGTGGCGTATGGCGCGCATGCTTTCGTGGGCTGGCATAACGCCAAGGCCGAAAGAAAAGCCAGCGATGACTACTCAACGTTCGTAGCTGCTGTGGCCAAGGCCGACGCCATTGCCGATCCATTGCAACGCTGCCTTGGCTCCCCCGATTTGCCCGACAGCCATTGGAATGAAGAAACGACTCGCGCTTACTGCGGACTTCGCAATCACAGAACCATCCAGCTGTCGGATATCGAGGCATTGCTGAAACAAGGGAAGGCTGACGAGGTGGATCGTGTGTTTCGGAGCTATCTGGATACGCAGCGCAGCGATCCCAAACAGCCGGGCTTGTTGGACATTGCTTTCGTAAACGCCGGTTTCGACGATGCTAGCGATAGTACGCGTCGAGTCATCGACATGTGGAAACAACAGTCGCCCAATAGCGCATTCGCATTCGCGTCAAGCGGCGTGCAATACGTCGATGCCGCACAGCAAGCACGAGGCGGTGGCTGGAGTAGAGATCTCTACGATCAGCAAGTGGATGGCATGACCCAGCAACTTGCGTTGGCGATTAAGGATCTCGACCGTGCGGTATCGCTCGATCCTTCCATTACGGCTGTTTATTCCTCCATGATCCATGCTGGTGGTATGGAGGGTGATGATGAATACATGTACAAGTCCGCCGAGTTCGGCTTGAGGGCCGACCCATCTAATTTTGGCATTCGCTTGGAGATGATGAATCACGCGCAGCCAAAGTGGGGCAACAATTTCGGTGGCGTCGATGCGCAAAGTGCAGAAGACCTTTCGCTGGCGATTAAAAACCCGCTGTTGCGGATGGTGGCGCAAGACCCTGCTGTCGATCGGGCCACCTGTGATTGCAACGGCTCGCAAGCGCAAACCAATCGACTCGTTATGCAAGCTGCCGACAAGAATCTGAATGCAGATAACTTGATCGATCTTGCCGACGCGGTCTATGACACGAATCGACGTCTGGCCGTTGAGCTCTACAGCGAAGCGATTCGTTTCGATCCCGCCCAAGTTGACGCGTTGCGGTGGCGCTCGCAAGAGATGATCGCGCTCGGCGACAAGTCAGGCGCTATAGCCGCCTTTGTCGCGGTGTCGCAACGCTTTCCGGCGGACAATGCCATGACTACCCAGCTTGGCAACATCTATGCCCAGGCTGGCGACGTGAGGCAGGCCGAAACAACGCTGCTCGCTGCACTTCAGCGCGATCCCGATAACTACCACGCGATGGGTATACTGGGTGATCTCTACAATCATGCCGGACATCAGCCCCAAAAGGCCGAGGCGCTGGCAGACGCCATGATCAACAAATACCCGGACAAAGCGGATGGCTATATCGTGCGCTCCTGCGACCAGATGGATCACAATCTTCCGGGCGTTTACAACACCATTCACTACTTCATCGATCGCTTCGGCGACGATCCGCAATGGAAAACGCAGACGGCCGCGATGCGTGCTTACCTGGTCAAGCATCCGGAAAAAGTCGGAACATGAAGAAGCTAACCGCAACCGGACAGGGTCAGGTTCACTTAGCCATGGCCGGCAACCGAATCCCATCCGATTCCGCAACCAAGCCGCGCCCGCAAGTGAATCTGGCCCTGTTGGCTTGGTCGACTGGATTCGCTCAACATGGGGTCGGTCATCCCGTTCGATGCCAAGAATCCCTGACAAGGCCTGGGCATTTCAGGAAGGCGGAAGAGAACGAAGGTGAGCTCGCACGAGCGCCGCAGCATCCGTCACGTTCAATCCACTGAAATCCTCCTGGGTCGCCAGCAACGTGAGCAGGGTGAACAGGTTGCCTGCGTTGTTCAACCAGCGCACGCCCGCCTCGTGATCCTCCGGCATGGGCATGCCTGTGGGCGGCCGCTCGCATTCGACTCTCAGATTGATCCAGACAAACGCTTGTGATTTGGCGGCGAGATGTGTGTCGAGAGCGCGGTTTCCGGTGATGCGCGGCGTGCGCTTCGGTGAATTGTAGGGAACGCGCTGCGGCTGGAAGCCCACGAACTGTCGCCCTTCGTGCCTGGCTCGACTCACCAGGTTTCTGGTGAGGGCCAGCATGCAGCCCTCGATGCCGAGCACGGATTCCTCCATGCCGTTTTCCGGCTTGGTCAACACGATGAAGTTCCAGCCGGCGCCCTGGGCGAAGAGGCTTCGCAGCAGACTCTTGTAGGTTTGCGTTCCGCCCATGCCACCCATGATCAGAAACGTGATGTTGTCCTGCGTGGCAAGCCTGCTGATGGCGTCGCTGGCATGTCCGAGACCCTGCTCGATCATGCTGCTGTTGACGTGGTTGAAATAGGCCCAGTGGCCACCGGAACCTGTCCTCTGGATCGCCACGATGACCGTGCAGCCGGTTTGTCCCCAGGTGGATAAATAGCCCGACGGAGCCTCTCCGCCGTAATCCATGTCGACGATCCGCAGGCTCTCCGCCGCCACGCTCACCTGGCCGTGCCGGTTGCCATCGATAAGGCTCAACCAGGTATCGACGTCCGACGGACCGAGCTGCAGTTCGGTGACTTTTCTCGACTCGTCCGGGGTGTCCAGGAGATAGCTGCACATGGCGAGGTTTCCGTACGCGTTGGAGAACGGGATACGGCACGAGCAACGGTGCCGCCACGGCGAAAAAGTGTACTCCGTACCTGCGATCTGCAGCCCGACAGGGCCGTACGCGAGACAAAACCCTCACGGATGAGGTTCACTCGTCTCAACGGTGAGTCGCATCGGCTCATGCGTGAGGTTCGAGGAAAAGGTATCAGGGATGAATGACACTTACTTAAGGACTTAAGCGCTGTCATCCCCGCGAAAGCGGGGATCCAGTGTCTTGTGTGACCTGAAACGGCCAAAGTCACTGGATTCCCGCTCGACCAGCTTCGCTGTTGAGAAGCTCCTTGCGGGAATGACGAAAAGTTAGGTTTCGCGCTTAAGTAAGTGTCATTCATCCCTGCCACTTTTTTCACACTTTCCTAAAAACCGTGCTCGTCTGTAAGTCCCTCCTGGCCTGCCCAGAACACTTCGACTGCATCGATATTCGTGAGCCCCCACCAGAAACTGCCCAGCCGCAGCCACCCGCTGCGGATGCGATGGATACTGTCGTCATAGACGCGCATGCGCACGATCAACTGGTTTCTGCTGGTGGTCAACGTGACCATGATGGGCGGATAAGGAGGGAAAGGCATGACGCTGTAATCGAGTACCTTCAGCCCGTTGTTTTCAGCCCAACGGTTGACCATGGTGCGGGTTCGATAGAACCACCAGGTGGTGTAGGCGATGATGCCAGCGATCATTACGATCATGATCATCACGTTTTCCCCTTGATACGTGGTCTTCACTGCGATGACCATCCGGCATGTCATCCAAGATAACGCAATTCGGCGCTTCGTTAGCTCGCTCTGGCCACATACCAGTCGTGAATTAGCTGAGTACGTCGGAATGGAATAGGTTCGCAGCTGCGACATGGCAGCTCGTTTCTCGGCCGTGAATCATTACGCTAGACTGCCGTGCATGAGGGCCGGACTGTCCGTCCAGACATGGATACGCATGAACCAGCAAGAGCGTGTCGATCTGTACAGGGAGTACATGGCTTCCAGGGGTATCGCTCCAAAAACATCGGTGCCGCCCATGTGGGATTTTCTGTGGCGTCTGGGGCTCGAAATTCCGCCGCCGCCGTTTATCAACCCGGCCGTGTTGGCCTTGGTTTTTATCCCACTTGGCGCGCTCCTCCCGCCCGTTCTGGGGGTGCTTTTCTTCCTGCTCAACGCTGGCCACAGGTTCTATTGGCTGCCATGGCATTTGATGGAGGCGATGATGGTCGGATCAGCCTTGTTGTTGGGGCTAGGGACGCCCGTGTACTACCGTCAACTGGCTCGTCGCTGCGGCCTGGGCTCGTGGTCGACATTTATTGGACACAGGCAGCGTCCGCTGCCTTGAAGGGCTGCGGACTGCTTTATGCCAACAGATCCCGATAAGCGAACCTGATCCCGTTCCTGCAGCACGGATTCCGCCAGCGATGTCGATTTTCGATGTGCCCGTTCGTCTTTCCGATGTAGGGCCGACAAGGCCGAATCCAAAAAAGGGCTGCGAAGATGATCACCGTCTTTGGCGAAGGAAGAGGCTTCCGGGTCGTCTGGCTGCTGGAAGAGATGGGGCTTGCGTACCGGCTGCGGCCGGTGGATCTGCTGGCCGGCGTCGAGAACGACGCGGAGTTCCTGGCCATCAACCCGGCCGGTTTCATTCCGGCGATCCAGGACGGCGACGTCACCATGGTCGAGTCCATTGCGATCATGGAGTACCTGATGACTCGCTACGGGCCGACGTCGCTCGCGCCCGACCCGCACGATCCTGCCTTCCCCGCCTACCAGCAGTTCCTCCACCTCGGCGAAGCCGGCCTTGCAGCCTCGATCTACTTCGTCGTCGGCGCCCGAAATTTTGCGCCGGAGTCCGAGCGGCAGAACTGGAGCGCCGACCAGGCGCTAAGCGTTTTCGAAAGCCGGCTGACGCTGGTGACGCGGCAGCTTGCACGCACGCCCTATCTTGCCGGCGCGACCTTCACGGCTGCCGACATTTCGGTGACCTACGCGTTGGAGCTCGCCCAACGAGCTGGCGGCGTCACCCTCGGCGAAGCAGAGCGGTCCTATATGGCCCGCACCAGCGCGCGCGAAGGCTACAAGCGCGCCATGGAAACCTGTCCGTCCAGGAAGGCATGGCTCGCTGAGGCACTCGTTCAATAACCGCCCGATCAAAGCAGATCAGAGCCTCTGTTCTTCGACCTGATCGAAGACGTCCCGCACGGCAAGAGCCGTGTTGAAGATGGCCTCCCCCAGCGTCGACACGCTCTGGGGATGCAAGGCATCCGCACTGCAGATCGTGACCATGTCTCCATTGGCAGTGATCGTCCGGAGCAGACTGTTGAGCTGGTCGATCTGGTCGATGGTGACTCCGAAAACAAGGCGATCGTGCGTCGCACCTCCGCACGCCCTAGAAGCTACGCCGCCTTCATGACGCCTCGAACGCATGTTGAACCCACGGCTCGCGGGTTGACTTGCGGACGGTTCATTTCCTTCTTCGAGAATGCTCGCAGCCTCGGCTGCAATCTCTCCTCTGGAATCGTGAACTGTGATGTATTTGGATCCCATTTAACCAGTCGACCAGCTTCGCGGCCGAGTTCACGAAACGCCCAGAACTGGTACGTCGTTGCGTGCGTCGTTAGTCCTACCGTTGTCATCTGCGGAAAGAGCATCCACTTATCAACATCGTTGTGATTGCAAGCGTTCTCGCCGTAGTAGATCGTCAGAAAGCAGGACCTGTCGTCATTTGCCGTCTCGCAATCTTGGTGGTTAAGAGAGTCTCGATAGGCGTTCTCATCCCAACCAAGTTTAATGTAGACCAAGTGCACGGTGTTCCGCAGTCGATCCTCGGCATTCTCCGATGTCGTTGGTTCATCGCGCGTCGGGTAGATCTCACCGACCATCACAGGATTCAGCCAAGCGGAAGTGTTGTATCCATTTCTAAAGTTGTGATGGGCCTCTTTGTCACAAGTGTCCTGCAGAGACTCCAAGTGATCTATTTCCAGCTTCCACCCCATGGCATTGAGCGCTGCCCAGTTTCTACAAAGCGCCGTCAGCTGCCCTTGAACATCCTCCTCGCCGTCCACAACGATGATATTTGGAACGCCGCGCCGGACCAGACTATAGAGTCCGAGGTTTTCCTCACCACCACCATCACTTAGGTGGTACTTCCGCCCGTGCGATCGCTGCTTTAAGCCTGGTGTTGTTACATCCTCGCCCCAGTCAAGGTCGCCCAAGGTTAGCCATTTCCCAAGCGTGGCACCGATATTCAGCCCAGAGAACACCGTCGCGTTTTGCGGATCGAGGAATGCTCCCGACAGTTTAGTAGCCTTGATCAAATCGACACCTGGCAAGTGCCCCGTAGCGTAGTTGGCCTCACCGCTGCCGTATGCGTAGGGTGTTATTTCGAAGACATGACTAAAGTTTGGGTCAGTGGCCGTTTGGCCGGAATTTGTATTGATGATCCAAAACGGCACGGTTGCGTCAGCCCTAGTGAACACCTCAAGGTCGTCGAACGAATTTAGCCTCGGCCCAGGTCGCGGGCTCCAATCAATGGGTACCGATTCTAGGGCTCGTGCCTTGGCATAGGCAGCTCGGTCGGTGGGATATTGACGCGGTTCAGGTGCTTCCCACCACACCCGTTTTATGCCTTCCTCGTACCACCCGCCAGATGCATTCTTGCCCTGAAGCTCTGCCTTAATCATTTTCTCGATGTAATTCGCGGTGAACATCGTGTAGTCGGGTTGGCGATCACCCGTAATGGTCAGCGGCCTACCCGACATTAGGTTCGGCCAACGCGCGAGATACGCCTGCCAGAGGTAGGGATCATCAGGTCTTTCGTAGTGAACAGTGTTGTATTTGTCGCAGGTATTCTTTAGTCGGCGCTGTGATCGGTTCGCACCGCCAGGATCATTCGCCCCTTGTGAGACTGCCGCTCGATAGATTAGCCATTTGGTCTTGTCTACCTCTCCCTGATTTCCGGGATTTGGCGCGAGCCAAGCTGGAAAGCAGTCCGCAAAAATTGTGTGGTAGTCCCAGCCTTGTTGGCTTGCTACGTATCGTTTCGAGTAATACCAGAGCGCGGTGTATCCACCGCCCGACACAGACGAAATGGCATCTAGATGATTAACAGTCCCGCTATCGTTCAGTCCTGCAAGGACGCCGAGGGCGAAGTAAGCGGCCCGTGTACCACCACCGGAGAGTGCGATGCCTAGCTTAGGCCCTTCCCGAGCGTCCGAACGCTCTTGCTGATAACCCAAGGCCAATTGCTCCAGCGTCGAGTCTTGGCGCAACTGCGGAGGTTTAAAGGGCCTTGGGTCGGTGCCCGCCGCGCTGGTATTTGGCGAGGGGCCAAGCAGAGCTACAAACAGCAATAGCATAACCGTCGAGTATCGCACGATGAATTCCCCCTGATAAATTCACGACGAATGGCCACAAATGGAACCACCAGCCTGTGCATTTCGGAACTTCACCCTGACTTCGGTCGTGACCCTACACCCACCTGCGGCGATGATTCAATCTAATTGAGTCAAATTTTGAAACGAACGAGGTCAGGCTGGACTATCCCCGTTTTGCCAGCGGCTACATAGCAGTTTGGACTATCGCTCGCCCGAAGTGTTTGAGAGCATGGCGCGGGTGACCAATTAGTCCACTCCGTCCCCTTATTCGGACTTCCTGTTGTAGGGCCGATAAAGCCGAACCACAGGAGGATGACTAACAATGAGCACTAGTCTTTGGCGAAGGAAGAGGCTTTCGGGTCAGCGTGAGGTAGCCAACCCAGTTAGCCAGAGGCCCGTTCCTGTTCGAGCCTCTGCTCGTTGACCTGATCGAGAATATTCCGCACGGCAAGCGCCGAGTCGAGGATAGCCTCCCCCAGCGTCGATACGCTCTGGGGCTGCAAGTTCTCCGTATCGCAGAACGTCATTGCGTCACCATTGGCCGTGATCGTCCGGAGCAGAGTGCTTAGCTGGTCGATCTGATCGATGGTGACTCCGAACACAAGGCGATCGTGTGTCATGGCATCCCTCCTCCGGCGATCTAGCGGACATGGCCGTCCGCCCGACAATAATATCCGTTTTTCAGATATTTGAAAAGCAGATATAGCGTCATGCCGGTTTCCACGGAAAGTCGTCATGCCCGCCAAGTCCATACACAAAAGCGAGTACTTGGTGCTGCTGAGCCGCCTGCGCGCACTTCGCATAGCGGCCGGCCTGACCCAAGTCGATCTGAGTGCGGCATTGCAGCGTCCTCAGTCCTATGTCAGCGACGTCGAACGTGGTTCGCGTCGGATGGACCTGCTTCAGTTGCGGGAGTTCTGCAATGCTTGTGGACAATCACTGACCGAATTCGTCGATGAATTCGAGCAAGAGTTGGGACAAGTAAAACCAATACGCAAACCGCCAAAGCGACCAGCCCGATAAGTGAACCTGAGGTGGTTCGGTTTTTTGGGCAAGCAAGTGAACCTTGCCAAAGTTTCAACAGGGAGGGCGCAGAAATGGAATCATCGGCACTCACGTTCGTAGCACTGAACGAGAAGATCGAGGCGTTGCCGCTGCATCCGTCCTTTCAGATCTCGCCATCCCGCAAGGCAAAGTGGGGCATCGCACTTGTCGCCATCGCAGGGGTGCTGGCACTCATACTCGGCAAGGCACTCCCGGCGAAACCCTGGGTATTGGCGCTGGTCATCGTGCTGCTGATCGTCGAAATCATGGGACTCGTCCTTGTCGCTATCGCAGAGCTGCCCGGCATGAAGCTCACACCCGCCGTCGATCGACGCGAATTCGCCGAGATCCTGGACTTCGACATGCCACATCACGACAGCCTGGTCGCCTGGCTGCGCACATTCCCACGCGAACGTCTTGAAGCAATGAGCGCCTTCGCCAGCCTCCGCACCCTGCGAATGCAAAGCAAGCTGCCCCTGCTGACTGGCAACTTGGACAAGCTGGGTGCCCTGCCCGTCTTCGCTGCTCTCATTATCCAGTTCAAAGATATGCATTGGCCGCCACAGCCGAGCTGGAGTGAAGTCATCCTGTTCGGTGCGCTGATGTTCGTCTATTGGCTAACCATGTTGCAGGTCGGGGCGCGGCTTCGGTTGGAGCTGTACGACCTGCTGTTGAAGAAAGCACTGACGGCATGACAAGGCTGCAATCGCGGTCGGAAAATAAGTGAACCTGACTCCAGTTTTTGGCCAGCTCAGATGTGAGGTGGCGGTAGGAAGCCAGATAGATTTTCTGCGATTTCTTGAAAATGTTCTTCGTGTCTGTCTATCAGGTAATCGAAGATCTCTGCCTGGGCGGCGATGCCCTGCTGTTGCAAGTCGTTATTAAGGCTTTTTCCGCTCGTGTAATCCGGTTTAGGAATTTTGAACGGGAAGTCGGGATCGTTCCTGCTTGCATCAAGAAGAGCTTCTTCCACGCTATCGAGCGGGATCAAGTGAATGCTTGCGTGGCTCGCATACTTCTCATTCTTCTGATCAGCATCAAGGATAGCAATCACTTTTTCGGGGGAGGCCAAGAACTCCTCGGCCTCATTGCCTTCGATGAGTCCGGCTACTTGAGATGCTCCGCCGATGAAGATGACTTTGTAGCGAAGAATGGTCGTGGGGCAGTATCTTTTGACGAGGTGATGAATGAAGGAAACCAGCATCTTGTCCTCAGTCAAAATGTATCTGTCACACCCCACAAATCCGAAAAGCCTCGCCATTGCGTGGCTGTAGGAGGTAGGGCTGATGGACACTTGGCCATCCTGCTCTTCCATGTAGAAGAGCTCGTCAACTTCTAGCTGCCGCATGAGGGCGAGCGAATGGGTAGTGAAAATAATCTTGCACCCATATTGAGCACAGAACCCCCTTAGCCAAGTTGGGAGGTTTGCTTGGGCTGCCGCGTCTAGAGATATGTCGATCTCATCAATCACCAGCAGTTTTGCGGGGCCTTTTATCGTTCGATAAAGGTTGATTAGAAAGTGTTCCCCGGAACTGAGGTAGTCTTCGCGGATATAGGTCCCGTCCGTCCTAACAAGCGCGTAGTAGCTCTTCCCCTTAGCTTTGACTTCCGCCATCGTCGAGTAACGGGTCGATTCGTAGACAGAGTTGAGAAAGGAGATTAGTTCCTCGGGTTGTCCATAGGTTCCCAGCGCAATGGTTTTCCGAATGTCTAAATCCGCCTCGCTCGCACTCTGAAAAGAGTTAAAACGAGCTCCGTGTGGCATGGGGAGCTCAGCTGCAACGAGATTGCGCAACTCGGGAGGGATTGGGTCACGACAGTTAAGTGAGCGAATTCCAACATCGTAGGCAAAGGTTACGCTTATGTCATCGAGGGTATAGACAATACGACTGCTTGCCGAGAATGCGTAGGGTGTGGCTGTTCTTACAAACGTGTCAGCGTTCGATAGATTCTTAAAAGCTCTCACCAGCGTCGTTTTTCCTGCCCCATTCCGACCGACAAGGCACATCAGTCCATTCGCCGCGAGATCTACATCGAAGTTAAGGTTGGCCACATGCTGGATGGCCTCAAGTGTTACCTGAAGGCGGCTCATTGAGCAGACCTGTGCAGGAGGCTATCAATGACGGTGGTACCAAACTTGGACCTTAGCTTCTCAAAATAGGCAGTATCCGCTGCATGCGCATAGCTGATAAGGCCGCTGAGGCGCTCCAAGCCTTCTTCCATTCCCTCGCCGCGCTCCTCTTCAAAGATTTTTGCCAACCGAGAGCGGTCGCGAATGTAGAAGTGAATCCAAGACTCAATCCGGTTCCTGACACCTCGGTCGATGACGATGGAACCCGTGGGCAAAATGACCAAGCCCAGCAGCTTAATTTTTCTGCCGATTGTCGTTAGCTTACTTTTGCTTTGATTGAGATTGAAGCCATCTCCAAGCTCGGAGGTAAGGCACTCTTCGATGACAGTGCTCGCATCTGCGATCTCTACACGATCACTTGCAGAGATGATGATGTCATCTGCGTATCGCGTATAAATCCATTCGCGCCTTTGGCTGATTGAAGCCAAGCTGTGGTCAAAGCCCAGCAAGCAGGCGTTGCTAAGGAGTGGAGAGGTTGAATAGCCAATGGGGAGCTTCCCGTTGATAGTGAGCAGCGCCAGAATGTGCTCGATGTGGTCGGAAAGGTCCGTTACGGGTGTCTGGTTTCCCTGAAGCACACTCCGAACCAGTGGCGTGGTGATGCTGTCGAAGAACCGCTCCAGATCCGTCTGAAAAAAGGCGCGGCTTCTGGAGTGCGGACTCACCGCCTGCAAAGGGGTCGATCCTTTGCGATAGGCGAATGACACAGCCGTGTTGACGGGAAGGTGTTCAAGGACAAACCCATTCAGGAAAAAGTGGAAATCCTTCAGAGTCTTGGAGGGCTTATAAATGGTTCGACTATTCCAGCGCACTGGGCTGTAGTGTTCCTCTGGCTTGAGTGCCAGAAATTCTTCGAACCGATATTTCCCGTGATACATGGCGTCGAACAGCTGTTGAAGTGGCCGTGGGGTCATAGATCACTTGCCTTGCGCAGTCTTCAATTGAGTGAAGCGTAGCCGATCGCTAGTTCTGAAACGCACATACGAAATGCCCGGTCGGGCCTGAGCCTGCGACCGGGCATACGTAAGTTCATGAAACGCCCTAGGGACCAGACATTAGACTGGAGCTACTCCTAGTCGCTGGTATGAAAAAATGCTAGCACTGTCGTTTGAGGCGGGCAAGTAGGGCCATGTAATGACCCAGCGGATCGTGCACCAAACCAGGGGTCATAGGTAGGTGTCAATCAAACCCGGGCATGCTCATTTTCCGTCGTCCGCCTTCTCAGGGAGGGTAATCTTCCACGCTCGCGAAAGGGAAGTTCGCACGTCGGCACCGGCTTCGTGTTCCAGCGCAGTGATGGAACCCAGTCGCTCGGCAACGAAATCACGCGTACTGGGCGCGCAACCGGCAACGCATACCGCAAGTGGCTCCATCAACGCGAGAAGTACTTCGCATCCTTCGGCTGTCTCGAGTAGAGGTTCGACGATGTATCGCACGGTATCGTCAGCCTTATCCCTAAACTGAGCGGCCTCGATGAACTTCTCGCCACCACGTTCCATCAAATTCGCGAGATTGGATACAATTAAAGTAATTAAAGGGGACGTGGCTAATTAATTTCGTCGACCATGCTGGCTGACCATGCCGGTATGCTGTATTTAATTGGCCACGTCCCCTTTGTTCCGGCGCAAGCAGCCATTGGATAGGCCTGCAGACTCGATCCACCCGTTTGCAGGTCTGCTGATTCATCGTGCGGCCGCTAGCTTCTTGCGGCCTTTAAACCAGGCATCGCTCGAATAGCTGAACAACAAATACATCGCATAGAGCAGCACGATTACTCGTACCACGCTTGTCACCGCCATCACGGGGTCATGACTGAATTCAACCGACAGACCACGAACTGTATACGCGATGCCGAAGAGAAGCAGGATCAAATACGTGGCTCTCGCCCAGTTACGCCCCTGCGAAATCTTGTAGATGAAGAACGCCGAGAACAGAAAGGTAAGCAGGAATGTCGAACCCAGGATCGCCAGGGGAAGCTGGGTTCCAAATCGAAAGATGTGCGTGATGCTGTTGATCAGCCCCAGCGCCAACGCAGCCCAAAGGCAAAGAATGCCGAGGCGAACTTCCCTTGGCTTGGCAGATGCCTGCGTCTCCATTCCCCTACCCCCGATCTGTCCCTTGCTTCGCAGCGAACTGATACGTGCCCACTATCCGACGAAACTCTCTATCTTGCCGAGAGACGACTGACTTACTGCAACTCACCCGGTTTGAACGAATACCCATGCTTCTTCCAACCCGACGCGATGCCCATGTCGTAGCCGTAGATCAGCGTCACCACGACCACATCCTCGTTGGCGATATCCGGATCGGTTTTCGCCATCAGCTGTGCGATGTGCTTGGCCATGTCGCCATCTTCAGTCAACGGCGCATCCAGCCATAGCGACGACTGCAGAGAGTGCGTGGTTTTGCCGCCATTGAAGGATGACCACCCGCGCACGACCTGCGCCGTCATGACATGGGGCTGGGTCGACAGCGTCTGGTACAGCGGCAGGATGCCTGCGAAAGTCTGGGTCTGCGCGAATCGACTTGCCACCGCTGGCGCGCTCAGGGCGATAACCGCGAGCAAAGCCACCACGACGACATGCCCACGCCACATGATGGGAAACGGTACTGGCTGGGCCGCGCGATCGAAACGCTCCACGTACGAGCCCACCGCCAGGTCGTGCAGGGATTGCCGCGTGCGGCGATTGAACAGGTAGAGGTAGATGATGGCGAACATGCCACCGAATACGACGAGGGCAAGCAGGTAACCCAGCGGCGTCGACATCGCCAGCTTGGGATCAAGCGGCAGGCCATTGGCAAAGAACGGAATGCCCAGCACGACGTAGCGCAGCAGCGAGCGCGGCAATGACAGCAACTGGTCGTGGCCATCGACGACACGTACACCCAGCCAGCGTTTGCCGAGCGTCTGTCCGCCGCTGATGCGGCTGTTGCAGATACCGAAATACGCCAGCGCGATCGCAAAACCGATCAACTTCGCATAGGCACCCATGTGTGCCAACGTATCGAAAAGCAGCGCGCCCAGAATCCAGCCGACCAAGCCGAGCAGGATCAGGTCGATCACGAAGGCGCCCAGACGACGCCAGAAGCCGGCTATCTCGCGATCCGGCCCACCTTCCCCATGCAATGCGTCCATGTACTTCCCCCTGAAGTCGAGACATCTTGCAGCAAGAATCATCGGGAGGCGAGGTGCGCTGCGGCAAAGGCGCACATTGACCGCCCAACAAAAAACCGCCCTCAGGCGGCCTTTTGCCAAGAACAGAAAACCCGTCCTGTTCTGCAACTCGTTACTCGACGGTAAACGACGCGATCTTTGCTTCGTTGATACCAGCCGGCGATTCCACGCGCGCGGCAACGGCTATGCCGTATTTTTCCAGATAGACATACGTCCATTTCGATCCAAGTACGCCGTTCTGGTTGAAAAACTGGCAGGTCATCTTCCAGGATTCGCCCGAGAGTGTCTTGTTCAATTCCGAAGCGGACTGCGCACCATCGCGCACGCATGACACGCTACCGTCGTGGAAATTCATGATCTGCACGGTAGTGCCCCACTTGTACGTGTATTGGAGCCCGGTCTTCAGCGATGAAACAGGATCGAAATGTTCAAAGCTTTTTATCTGCATTTCCATCGGAGCGACGTTGGCACCCAGGTTCATCGACTGCACTTTTGTCGTCAAGAAATTCCGGTAGCTGATTCCGTACGTTTGGGAAACCGGCACGCCATTGCGCGAATTCTCCATGATGAACTGGACAAGACCGTTACCTACATTGGTAACCGTGTTTGTTTCATTCGTTTTGAATTCCTTGCTCTTGTCTTCGGTGTTGTTGTCCCAGTCGAGTTGGTACACCACACGCTTGAAGTTGACCTGCGAGCCATCTGCGCTGCTGATCGTTTTGAGCACCCCAGCCGGCAAGTTGCTCGGCGAAAAATGGCTCGTCAGAAAACCAGTCTTGTTTTGCTGAACATCCTTGACTTGCACGGGATTCAAGCAACCCGACAAAAGACTGACGGCCGCACCGCAGAGTACAGCGCGCATGGTCCATTTGAACTTCATCACTATCCCGACCCCTGAGTATTGTTGGCATCCTTGGGGCGACGCCGTTCCGCCGCGCCGGGTATCGACCCAGCCACCGCATTGCAACGTTCGTCACCCACCCCTGTTGGCGTCTGGCGACGCCAACAAAAGCATGCGCGATCCGGCAGCTACGGGAAAGCCCCTTGTCGAAAATATTTCGCCGGGTATGGAGCGTGACCTGAGCTTGGCCTAACTCCAGAACAAAAAAGCCCGTCAGTTGACGGGCTTTTTTTCTTGCGGCGCAGAAAAATTTTACATATTCCGCCGATACTCCCCACCCACGTCATACAGCGCATGGCTGATCTGCCCCAGCGAGTTGTACTTCACCGCCTCGATCAGCTGCTCGAACACATTGCGCCGATCGCGCGCCGTCACCTGCAGCACCTTGAGGCTATCTGAGGCCAGCGCATTGCGCGCCTCGCCGTAGCGCTTCACGTTGGCGATCTGCTGCCCCTTCTCTTCCTCGGTCGACCGAATCAACTCGATCTCGGTAGCGATCTCCCCGCCATGATCCTTCGGCAGGAACGTATTGACCCCGATCAGCGGCAGCGAGCCGTCGTGTTTCTTGTGCTCGTAATACATCGACTCTTCCTGGATCTTGCCGCGCTGGTACATGGTGTCCATCGCGCCGAGCACGCCGCCGCGCTCGCTGATCGCCTCGAACTCCTTGTACACGGCTTCTTCCACCAGGTCGGTGAGCACGTCGACGACGTAGCTGCCCTGCCACGGGTTCTCGTTGAAGTTGAGGCCGAGTTCCTTGTTGATGATCATCTGGATCGCCACGGCGCGGCGCACGCTTTCTTCGGTGGGCGTGGTGATCGCTTCGTCGTAGGCGTTGGTGTGCAGGCTGTTGCAGTTGTCGAACAGCGCGTACATCGCCTGCAGCGTGGTGCGGATGTCGTTGAACTGGATCTCTTGCGCGTGCAGCGAACGGCCGCTGGTCTGGATGTGGTACTTCATCATCTGGCTGCGGCTGCTTGCGCCGTAGCGCTCGCGCATGGCACGCGCCCAGATGCGGCGGGCGACACGACCGATGACGGTGTACTCCGGGTCCATGCCGTTGGAGAAGAAGAAGCTGAGGTTGGGCGCGAAGTCGTCCACGCTCATGCCGCGCGCGAGGTAGTACTCGACGATGGTGAAGCCGTTGCTGAGGGTGAAGGCGAGCTGGCTGATCGGGTTGGCGCCCGCTTCGGCGATGTGATAACCGGAGATCGACACCGAGTAGAAGTTGCGCACCTTGTTGTCGACAAAGTACTGCTGGATGTCGCCCATCATGCGCAGCGCGAATTCGGTGCTGAAGATGCAGGTGTTCTGTGCCTGGTCTTCCTTGAAGATGTCGGCCTGCACGGTGCCGCGCACCGCCTGCAAGGTTTCCGTCTTGATGCGCGCGTAGGTTTCCGCATCCACCAGCTCGTCGCCGGAGACGCCGAGCAGGCCCAGGCCCAGCCCTTCGTTACCCTTGGGCAGCTCGCCGTGGTACTGCGGGCGTTGCACGTCCTTGTAGATCGCGGCGATCTTCTTTTCGGCGGCGGCCCAGCGGGCGTCGTCCGCGCGCAGGTACTTTTCTACATTTTGGTCGATCGCGGTGTTCATGAACATCGCCAGGATCATCGGCGCGGGGCCGTTGATGGTCATGGAGACGGAGGTGCTGGGCGCGCTGAGGTCGAAGCCGGAGTACAGCTTCTTCATGTCGTCCAGGGTGGCGATGTTGACGCCGGAGTTGCCGATCTTGCCGAAGATGTCCGGGCGCGGCGCGGGGTCTTCGCCGTACAGCGTGACCGAGTCGAACGCGGTGGACAGGCGTGTGGCGGCGCCGCCCTGGCTGAGGTAGTGGAAGCGGCGGTTGGTGCGCTCGGGCGTGCCTTCGCCGGCGAACATGCGGGTGGGATCCTCGCCGCTGCGGCGGTACGGATACACGCCGCCGGTGTACGGGTAATGGCCCGGCAGGTTCTCGCGACCGAGGAAGCTGACCAGCTCGCCCCAGTCCTTCGACTTCGGCGGCGCCACTTTCGGAATCTTCTGGTGGCTGAGCGAGTCGCGGTAGTTCTCGACGCGGATGACCTTGTCGCGCACCTTGTATTCGTTGACGTCGGTGGTGACCGACTTGTACAGCGCCGGCCACTCGCGCAGCTGGTGGATGGCTTCGTGGCTGAGTTCCTTGAGGGCTGCGTTGTAGCGTTGGCGGAGGAGCAGGAGGGAGCGGTCGACGACGTGCTTTTGCTCGTCATTCCGGCGAAGGCCGGAGGAGCTTTTCAACAGCGAATGCTGGTCATCCAGGGCCTTTGAATCGTGCGCTTCGCGCGATGTATCTGACTGGATCCCAGCTTTCGCTGGGATGACGACTTCGTGCAGGTCTGCGTTGCGGTACAGCTCCAGCGGACGCGGCAGCTTGTCGTCGCCGAGTTCCTTCAGCGCCTCGTAATAGTGCTGCGCCTTGCTGGCGAACTCGGCTTGGTGCTCGATGCTGCTGTTGATGCTGCGTCCCTGCTCGGCGATCTCGGCGAGGTAACGCACACGCGAGCCGGGAATCAGCACGGTGGCGCGCGGCGACTTGAGCGTGGTGTCGAGCTGGGGTTTCCAGTCGAGCTTGGCGGAAGAGCCGACCCCACCCTGCCCTGCCCTTGAAGGGGAGGGTTCAATAGCCGCCGAGGTTCCGAGATGCAGCTTCTCGCGCATCAGGCGGCAGAGGTTGGTGAACATCCAGGTGACGCCCGGATCGTTGAACTGGCTGGCGATGGTGGGATACACCGGCACGTCTTCGTCTTTCAGCGAGAACGCGGTGCGGTTGCGCTTCCACTGCTTGCGCACGTCGCGCAGTGCGTCTTCGGCGCCGCGCTTGTCGAACTTGTTGAGCACCACGAGCTCGGCAAAGTCGATCATGTCGATCTTCTCGAGCTGGCTGGCGGCGCCGTATTCGCTGGTCATCACGTAGACCGGGAAGTCGACCAGGTCGACGATCTCCGAATCGCTCTGGCCGATGCCGGCAGTCTCGACGATCACCAGGTCGTACGGCTGGCTCTTCAGGAAATCGATGCAGTCGTGCAGCACGATGCTGGTGGCGGCGTGCTGACGGCGCGTGGCCATCGAGCGCATGTAGACGCGATGGCTGCGCAGCGAATTCATGCGGATGCGATCGCCGAGCAGCGCGCCACCGGAACGGCGACGCGTGGGATCGACCGCGAGCACGGCGATGCGCATCTGCGGGAACGCGTGCAGGAAGCGCAGCAGCAACTCGTCCACCACCGACGACTTGCCGGCGCCGCCGGTGCCGGTGAGGCCGAGCACGGGCGTGTGCTTGCCGGCGAGCTTCCACTGCTTGCGCTGGTGTTCGAGTTCGGCGTCGCTGAGCTTGCCTTCCTCGATCGCGGAGAGCATGTGGCCGATCGAGATCTCGTCGTCGATGTCGACCTTGGGCACGGCGCTCGGATTTGATCCGGCATGTTCGGACTCGGCGCGCTTCGTCGCGGCCGAGCCGGCGCGATGCATCACGTCCTCGATCATCTCGGTGAGGCCGAGCTTCATGCCGTCGTTCGGGTGATAGATGCGCTCGACGCCGTAGGCTTGCAGCTCCTTGATTTCTTCCGGCGTGATGGTGCCGCCGCCGCCGCCGAACACGCGGATATGGCCGGCGCCGCGCTCGCGCAGCATGTCGACCATGTACTTGAAGTACTCGACGTGGCCGCCCTGGTAGGACGACAGCGCGATCGCGTCGGCGTCTTCCTGCAGCGCGGCGCGCACCACGTCTTCCACCGAGCGGTTGTGGCCGAGGTGGATCACCTCCGCGCCCTGCGACTGGATGATGCGACGCATGATGTTGATCGCCGCGTCGTGGCCATCGAACAGGCTGGCGGCGGTGACGAAGCGCAGCGGCGTGGCTTCAGCCTGCGTGGCGCCGGCGGGGACGTGCTTGGCGGGGGAACTCATGGCAACTCCGACATCGTGTGCTTGAACCTCACGATTCTAGTGGATCGCCGGGGAGTGCGGAGTTTTGGGCCTTCCGGCGTGTCATCCCGGCGCAGGTGCCATCCACCGTTACGTCATCCCGGCGAAGGCCGGGATCGCATTTGCTCCTCCGCCTTCCAGAAGCGATCCCGGCCTTCGCCGGGATGACGGCAATATTCCTTGAGGCTCCCAAGGCTTGAGGTTGCCAAGGGGCGAAGGGAAACCTACACGCAGAGCGACAGATTCGTGCTGCCGATGACCCGCGTGCCAACCTGCTCGCCGCGGATGAAGGCTAGCGCCGCATCGATCACTTCGGGCGCATCGAGCACACGACGATGACCGAGCCCCTGCGTAGTGAACAGGCGCGCACCAGGCCAGTAGTGCGCATAACGTTCGCCCTCGCCCCACGGCACATCGTCGTCATCGAGGTCGTGCACGATCAGGCCGGGCGAACCCAGCGCGGGCAGATGGTGATGCACCTGCAGCTGCTCGACGCTGACGCCGGTACGGCGCAGCAGCCACAGATAGAACGCTTCACGCAGGTAGCCTGCAAGGCGCACGAAACGGAAGAAACGACCGACGGCCGCCGCCATGTCCGCGGCAGGCGCCACCAGGATCAACTTGCGCGCACGCCAGGCTTCGTCCTGCGCCAGCGTGACGGCAGCACCACCGAGCGAGTGACCGATCGCCAGCGCCGCCTCACCGTAGTACTGGCCGACGGCGTGCACGGTATCGGTGAATTCCGGCAGTGTGCACAGCTTGCCGCTGCTGTAGCCGTGGCCGGGTTGATCAAACGTGACTACGGCGTAACCCTGCGCGCGCAGCTTCGCCACCCACGGCAGGAAACGCAGGCCGAAGCTGGACCAGCCGTGTGCCAGCAAGGCGTAGGGCTGCAGTACCGGATCGCCCCAGACATAAGTGGCGATGGTTTCGCCGTTGACCTGAAGCTGACCGCGCTGCATCTCGTCATCGCCCTGCACGGCCTGCGCGCGGGTGCGGCTGCTGGCGAATGGCGTGGCGAACAGCTGCGCAGCACGCTTTACAGTGTGCTGCGGCGCCAACCGGCTGCCAAACGCAAAACCGGCACGCACGGTGCCCAGCTTGAAGCGGGCAGCCAGGCCCGGACGATTGATCGCAGCGGTGGATTTGGAGGACATGGGCGTCTTCCTCAGTTTTGCCAGCTGCGCCAGAGACGCTCGAAGGCCTGCGCGGCGCGTTGGCCGGCCTCGTCGAACCCGAACAACCCGGCATCGTGGTGCAAGCCGAGCATCAGTGCGTAGATTTCGAACGCGAGCTGAGCGGTATCGGTATCGCTGCGCAGGTGCCCTTCGGTCATGGCCTGTGCAATGGCTACCTGCAATCCACTACGCCAGTCGGCCTGCTGTGAAACCACTTTATCGTGCAGTGCACCATTTCGTCCATCGTATTCGCTGGCCGCGGAAAGCAGCACACAGCCGCTCCGGTGTTCACGCCCCCACTCAAACCAGTTGGCGACGATGGCACGCAGGCGCGGCAGCCCGCGCGGCTGCTTCAAAGCGGGCAACAACACCTTGGCCCTGAAACGCTGCGCCGCCGCCTCCAGTACCGCAAGCTGCAGTTCCTCACGGGAGCCGAAATGGGCGAATACGCCGCTCTTGGACATGTTCACGCCGGTGGCCAGCGTGCCGATGGACAAGCCTTCCAGACCGTCACTGCGGGCCATCGCATAGGCGTGGCCGAGGATCAGGTCACGGGTCGAAGCGCGTTTGCCGGAATGGGTGGCCGTAGTCATGGAAACATAAATAGCACGACCGTTCGTTCCTTTCAAGAAGCAAGGCGCTTGCTTCCGCGCGAGGCCCTTCACCTGCCCCGGCCGAAAGCTGAACGAGCGTCTGGACCAGGGTCAACACGTCCCGTTCCACTCCGTTATCGTCATCACAGCCGCGCCATGCGGTAACGACGGAGGAACCATGATGAACAGCCTGCCCCTGAAACTGGCCCTGCTTGCCGGACTCGGCCTGACCTTCGCTGGTGTGACCTACGCACCGCCGGCCACGGCACAAGTTGCGATTGGCGTCGGCATCGGTGTCGCGCCGCCTGCTCCACGCTATGAGCGCGTACCGCCGCCGCGCATGGGTTATGTCTGGGCGCCGGGTTACTGGCGCTGGGACGGGCGTTATCGTCGCCATGTGTGGGCCGGCGGTTACTGGGTACGCGCACGTCCCGGTTACCACTATCGCCCGGCCTATTGGGTGCAAGGCCATGGCGGCTGGCGCTTCCACCAAGGCTATTGGGGCCGCTGAACGCGCAACAACCTGCGAGTGACGGACGGCTGTCGCAACAGCTTCCGCACAAGCCACACTGGCGTCGTAACTTCCCATCAACCTCATCCGGAATAGACCCTGCCATGTCCATTCGTCTTGTTGCTCTCACCTCTCTCGTTGCCGTCACCGCACTGGCCGCCGGCTGTGTGGTGGAACCGGCGCGTCCTGTGGTCTACGGACCGCGCCCTGATCCAGGCTATGTGGAAGTGGTGGCACCGCAGCCACCGCCTGCCATGTTCGTGGAAAATGTTGAGCCGCGCCCCGGCTTTATCTGGGCGCGTGGCTACTGGCGCTGGGACGGCCGCCATTATGTCGCCGAGCGCGGCCACTGGGAGCGGATGCGCCCCGGCTACCACTACGTGCACCCGCATTGGGAACAGCGCCGCGACGGCTGGCACTGGCGCGTCGGCGTGTGGGCGGCCGGCTGATACGCATCGCGTTCGATCTGCAGGAAACGCCCCGTCTGACGGGGCGTTTCCTTATGGGCTGCGGCGATAACGCCGTGCCTGCGCGTTAGACTTTGCGCCGACGGCCCGATCATTCCCTGCACAGGAAACTGCACCCATGCTTTACCGCTTCGTAGCCCTTGTCTTGCTGGCCGGCGTCACTGCATGCGCTGCCGGTTGCGCCGAGCAGGCCGCCCAGGGACAACCCGTCGTCCACCATCCCCTGATGTACCGCACTTACGCGAACGATGTGGTGGCACCACGGGCACCGCCACCGTTTGTGATCGAGGCGGTTCAACCGCGTCGCGGCTATGTCTGGGTCCACAGCTTTTATCGGTGGGATGGTCATGACTTTGTACCGGTTGCTGGCCGCTGGGAGCCTGAGAAGCCCGGCTATCGCTATGTGGATGCCAGCTGGGAACAACATCGCGATGGCTGGCATTTCCGTCCGGGCAGATGGCTGGACCTGTGAGCCACGATTGATCCGAACTCCGTCTGCGCAGCTTTTCACGCATGGACGCGCTCCATACGCCGTCGACTTGCTGCGCCGCGACACCCGCTCGCGACACGACGTATTAAACTTGACGCTTTAGATTCATCGCCCCGGCTTCGGTCGGGGCGATCAGTTTTCGCTGTTTCCATACCTCGGCGGGTTCCCTGCATCCCCTCCGCCGCTCATCTGTAGATGCCCTCCGGCACCGTAAATCATGGAGTCACCGTTCCAATGATCTTTGAAACCATCGCCAAGACCGGTCACGAAGAAGTCGTGTTTTGCCACAACAAGGACGCCGGCCTGAAGGCCATCATCGCGATCCACAACACGGTGCTGGGCCCTGCGCTCGGCGGTTTGCGCATGTGGCCGTACAAGACCGAGCAGGAGGCGGTGAACGATGTACTGCGCCTGTCGCGCGGCATGACCTTCAAGAACGCGGTGGCCGGCCTGAACCTGGGCGGCGGCAAGGCGGTGATCATCGGCGATCCGAGCAAGGACAAGTCCGAGGCGCTGTTCCGCGCGTTCGGCCGCTTCGTCAACTCGTTGAACGGCCGCTACATCACCGCCGAGGACGTCGGCATCGACGTCAACGACATGGAATACGTGTTCCGCGAAACCGAGTACGTGACCGGCGTGCACCAGGTGCATGGCGGCTCGGGCGACCCGTCGCCGTTCACTGCCTACGGCACGCTGCAGGGCCTGATGGCCGCGCTGCAGTTCAAGCACGGCAATGAAGACGTGGGCAAGTACAGCTTCGCCGTGCAGGGTGCCGGCCACGTCGGCAGCGAGTTCATCAAGCTGCTGCGCGAACAGGGCGCCAAGGTGTTCGTCACCGACATCAACAAGGATGCGGTGCAGCGCTGCGTGGACGAGCTGGGTTGCGAAGCCGTGGGCCTGGACGAGATCTACGACGTCGACGCTGACGTGTATTCGCCGTGCGCGCTGGGTGGCACGGTCAACGCGCAGACGATCGACCGCATCAAGGCGAAGATCATCTGCGGCGCGGCCAACAACCAGCTGGCCACCGACGAGATCGGCGACGAGTTGCAGAAGCGCGGCGTGCTGTACGCACCGGATTACGCGGTCAACGCCGGTGGCGTGATGAACGTCTCGCTGGAAATCGACGGCTACAACCGCGAGCGCGCGATGCGCATGATGCGCACGATCTATTACAACCTGGGCCGCATCTTCGAGATCAGCAAGACGCAGAACGTGCCGACCTATCTGGCCGCCGACCGTCTGGCCGAAGAGCGCATCAACGCGATCGGCAAGATCAAGCTGCCGCACATGGGCAACAACGGCACCCGCTTCCAGGGCCGCATGCGCGGGCAGTAAGCCGCGCCGTCGCCTAAGCAAAAAGCCGCCAGTCCATCGGCGGCTTTTTCTTTGCTCCTCTGGCCGAACGACCAGTTTTTTATTTGCTCCTCCCCCTGCTTGCAGGGGGAGGCTGGGAGGGGGTGCTTTTCCCTTGACCCAATCAACCGCAAGAGCCCCCTCCCCAACCCTCCCCTGCGCACAGGGGGGGGAGCCAAGTGCTATTGCCAACCCATCACGCGCTAAAATGACCATCTGCACACCAAGGAGTTCGTGATGCGCCCGTTTCCGCTCGGAGAAGACATCGATCTGCTGCGCCATACCGTGCACGCATTTGCGGAAAAGGAAATCGCCCCGCGCGCCGACCGCATTGACCGCGACAACCTGTTCCCGGCCGACCTGTGGCACAAGTTCGGCGAAATGGGCCTGCTCGGCATGACGATACCAACCGAGTACGGCGGCACCGGCATGGGCTTCCTTGCGCACATGGTGGCGATGGAGGAGATCTCGCGCGCTTCGGGTTCGGTGGGGCTGTCGTACGGCGCGCACTCCAACCTCGCCGTGCAGAACATCTTCCACAACGGCAACGAAGAACAGCGGCGCAAGTACATCCCCAAGATGTGCACCGGCGAGTACATCGGTGCGCTGGCGATGAGCGAGCCGGGTGCCGGTTCCGACGTGGTCGGCTCGATGACCTGCAAGGCCGAGAAGAAAGGCGACGTGTGGGTCGCCAACGGCAGCAAGATGTGGATCACCAACGGCCCCGATGCCGACGTGCTGCTGGTCTACATGCGCACCGCACCGCGTCCGGCGGGCAGCCGCTGCATGACCGCCTTCATCGTCGAGAAAGGCATGAAGGGTTTCTCCACCGCACAGAAACTCGACAAGCTCGGCATGCGCGGCTCCAACACCTGCGAGCTCGTGTTCGAGGATTGCGAGATTCCGCACGAGAACATCGTCGGCGAGGTCAACGAAGGCGTGCGCGTGCTGATGAGCGGCCTCGACACCGAGCGGCTGGTGCTGTCCGGCGGCCCGCTCGGCCTGATGCAGGCGGCACTGGATCTCGCCCTGCCCTACGTGCGCGAGCGCAAGCAGTTCAATGCGCCGATCGGCACGTTCGGTGTGATGCAGGCGAAGATCGCTGACATGTATACCGCGCTGCAGAGTTCACGTGGATTTGCCTACATGGTGGCGCAGCAGTTCGACAACGGTGTGAAGTCGCGCATCGATCCGGCGGCATGCCTGCTCAATGCCTCGGTCAATGCGGTGCAAGTGGCGCTTGAGGCGATCCAGACGCTCGGCGGCAACGGCTACATCAACGAGTTCCCGGCCGGCCGCCTGCTGCGCGATGCCAAGCTGTACGAGATCGGCGCCGGCACCAACGAGATCCGCCGCATGCTGATCGGTCGCGAACTGTTCCACGGCAAGGCCTGATCCGCTAGACATGCAAGGTCGTCGCGCCATGAATCGGCGCGGCGACGGTCTGGTGCAGATCGAAGATCAGCAGTTCGTTGTCACCGTGGCGGAACCATGACGCGGGACAGTACAGCCGTTGCTGCGGACCGAGGTTCCAGTAGCGGCCGAGCAGCTGGCCGTTGACCCACAGATAGCCCTTGGCCCAGCCCGACAAGTCGATATAGCTGTCACCGAGCCGGTCAAGTCGCAGGATCGCCTTGAAGAAGATGCCCGGGCGCGACGGTGCAGCGACCACCGGTTTCAGTTGTCGGATATAGCCATCGTCCAGCGGCAGACTGTGTACATCCCAGTCTTCGAGCTCGTCACCATTGAGGTGAATGCTGCCGACGATGCCCTTGCGGTCGGCCATCGCCTGGCCGTAACCGACGTGACCGAAGCTGTCGACAAGAATGTCGAGCTGAGAAGCATCGCCATCAACGATGGCTGGGAGATCGACCCGGTTGCCTGCTCGCAGTTTGGCGTGCTGCACGCGCGAAACGTAATCGACGTAGTGCCCATCACGAAACACCGTGGCGTAATCGCGCACGCCGTCGAGCATCAGGGCTGCGGCGGCAGCAGGGATGTTCCTGCGATACAGCACCAGGCCGTGATCCTGCGCGAACAACAATTCGTTCGCCTGCGGATTTTTCACGGCCTTCGGCGCTGGCAGGTTGTCCCATAGCGAGGCATGCGCCACCGGCGTGATCGCCGCGAAACGGATCACAGGTGGTGTCGCCGGCACATCAGGCAGCGGTTGCGTTGCATGCGCGGCAAGCAGCGCGCGAAACACGTGATACTCGGACGTGGCCTCACCGCGCTCGTTGATCGGCGCACCGTAGTCGTAGCTGGTGATCACCGGCTCGAAGTGCGAGTAGTCGCCTTTCGCATTGGCGCCGGCGCTGAAGCCGAAATTGCTGCCGCCGTGCACGACATACAGATTGAACGAACGCCCCTGTTGCAGCAGCCCGCGCAGCGTTGCGGCGAAATCACCGCGCTGAAAATCCCTGTCGCCCCAGTGCGTGAGCCAGCCCGGATAGCCTTCGCCCACCCACACGGGCGCATCACCGGCGATCGTCTGCGCCGTGGCGAAACCGGTATCGCCGTCCAGACCCAGCACCGTGCCGGGCAGATAGGTGTGCTGTTGCTGGAGCTGGCCGAGGCCATCGGAAATCGTGAACGGACCACGGATACCGTGCGTCTCCCACAACGCCTGCAGCTGTTTGAGGTAATCCCGATCATGGCCGAACGAGGCGTATTCGTTCTCTACCTGCAGCATCAACACCGGGCCGCCGTTGTACGCCATCAGCGGATGGATGAGCGGCGCGATCGTGTCGATGTAGCGCCGCACCGCCGCCATGTAGTCGGGATCGTCTCTGCTGCGCACGCGGATATCCGGCTTGCGCAACAGGTAGGGTGGCAGGCCGCCGTAATCCCACTCGCCGCAGATATACGGGCCGGGCCGCAGGTAGACCCACATGCCCTCGCGCTGGCACAGCCTGATGAAGCGGACAAAATCCCGGTTGCCGGTATGCAGGTCGAATTCGCCCGGCTCGCGCTCCAGGTGGTTCCACATCAGGTAGATGGAAATCGTGTTGAGGCCCATCGCCTTCGCCATGCGGATGCGATGCAGCCAGTACTCGGCAGGGATGCGTGCCGGATGCATCTCGCCACTGCGGATCTGCAGCGGCTTGCCATCCAGCATGAAGCTGTGTGCCTTCAGCTCGAGTCGGTGCAGACGACCATCCGGGAGTTGCCCAGTCGCGGCGCCTGTCGAAACCGAGACAGCGTGACTGCGCAGGCTCAACGCAGCCAGCGGCGTCAGTGCCGTCAGGCGCAGAAAATCCCGTCGCCGCATGAGGCTTCTCTCGTCGATCAATGAACGGTGACGGCAGCCTCACGGCAGGCAGAGATTGCCCTGTCTGCCGTGAGATCCGGCGCACTCAGGAGCCGGATTTTGCCGGTGTCAGTTCCAGTGTCAGCACTTCGAATGGAGCCAGCGTGATCGTCTGCGGATGGTCCGCATCCAGTGCCAGCGAAGGCTTGCCGGCATCGGCCTGCCATGGGCTGTGCGCACTGAAACGGCGGGCCGCATTGGCTGGCAACTCCAGCTGGCGCTGCAGGTCGATCACCGCCAATTGCGGCTTCGCATCCGGATTGCGCAACGTGATGATCGCCTTGGCCGGCGACCACGAGGCCCAACCGTACACATTCAACCGACCCGGATCGCCACCGATCCAGTGCGTGTCGCGCAGCACGTCGGCATTCGCGCGCGACCAGCGCGCGGATTCGGCGAGCACGTCCCAGTCCTGCGTGCTCAGCAGCGACGGCGTGATGTACATCTCCTGCAGCTCGGTGCCGGTGCCGAAATACGAATGCACTTCGTTGGCGAAATCGTGGCCCGGATCGGTGTTGAGCTTGCGGTTCTCCTTCGCATAGATGATGCCGTGGAGCATCAGCGAATTGAGCGGGAACAGCGGCCCCTTGATGACGATGTTCTGGTAGGTCTGCAGATCGCGATAGGTGATCCAGCGCTCGCGCGTGCTGCCGACGCCGGTTTCGCTGTCGTCCTCGCCGTCACGCCAGATGGTGTCGGCGTAGCGCAGCCAGAACGGCGACGGATAGGTACCGGTGGTGAGGTTGATGAAGGTGTCCGGCTTGTCCTTGCGGATGTCCCAGATCAACTGGATCGCCGCGGCAAAATCGCTGTCGAAGCGGCTGCCGGGAAACACGCTGTCGGCATTGCCGGTGCCGTCGAACTTGAACTGGTTGATGCCGTTCTTGTCGAGCAGATCCATCACCGCGTCATGAAAGCGCTGGTAGTAGTTCGGGCCGGACAGCGCGAGGCCATCCTTGACGATTTCGTAGCCAGACTTCGCGCCGCGCGCGGCGCGTTCCTTGGCCGGCGGACCATAGCCGCCCCAAGGCGACAGCCACACACCGGGTGCGGCGCCGTATCTGGCCGCAGCCTGCTGCAGCGGCGCGAAGCCGTGCGGAAAATCCTTGCTGAAGTGCCAGCTGCCGCTGCGATCGTCCCAGCCGTCGTCGAACAGGTACGAGTCGAGCGTCACGCCACGCTTCACATGCAGCTCGTTGCCGATCGTGTTGATCCGGTCCAGCGCCTGCGCTTCCGTATACGGCGTGAAGTAACCGATGTCGTACCACGAGTTGTAATGCAGGAAGGTGCGATACGGATGTGCCCGTTCGCGTTCGACATAACCGGCGAAGTCGCGCCGCATCTGGCCGTCGCGCACCACGCCGATCACCGCCGAATAATCGATCGTCTTGCCCTGCTCCAGCGGCAACTGTCGTGCCAGGCTCAGCTTGACGTTGCTGCCGCGCACCTCGCTGTCCGACAGTGGATGCTCGAAGCCGAGATAGACATCACCGGCCGTAACCGGCGAACCCTGCACGTCACCCCTCACCTCGGCATCCGCCACCTGCGTTTCCAGCAGCGACACCTTGGCAATCTTCTCGCCCTGCTTCAGCGCCGTGATCGACACCAGCTCGCGCAGGTAAGGCGAGTCATCGCGCTGCACCAGCTGCCAGTCGACCCGGAAGCGGCCGTCGGCATCGCCGAAACTGGCCTGGATCGACTTGCCGGGCAGACGTTCGGCCAAGCGCGATGCATTTGCGTTCACCGGCAGCGCCTGCTCGCGTGGCGCGGCCAAAAGATGCATGTCGGCGGCACGGATGATCGTGCCATCGGCCATCACCAGTGCGAACGGCGCCAGCATCTTGAGCGACTGCTGATGCACGCGGTCCACGATGACCATGTCGGTGAGATGCTGCTGATCGACTTTCCAGCTCGCCTCGATCGCGGCATTGCCGAAACGGTCGGCACCCGACTGCTCGACAAAGGCCGGTGCGCCGGGATGAAGTACCAGCTTGCTGTTGTCGACGACGCTGTCAGCGTGGGCCATGCCGACGCCGAGCAACGTGGTCAGCAGGCATGCGGTGAGCCACGAAGCACGCAATGGAACCCCGTTTGCGGCTGGTGTCTTTATCACCGATGGATTGAAACGAATACGAGACATGGAAAACCTTCCTCTGTTGGTTCGACAACTGCCGCTCGCAGCTACCACGAGCGACAGGTTTTGCTGACCTTCCACAACATGCCGTCCGGAGTCGATCCGGACGGCAGCCATCATCAGAACTTCTGCTGGTAGCGCACATAGACATAGCGGCCGATGTCGTACGACGCGTTGTAGTTGTACGGCGTGTCGCTGCCCGATCCGTAGTAGCCGTAGACGATCGGCCCCTTGCGATTGAATACGTTGTTGGCACCCAGCGAGATGGTCGCGTTCCACGGAGCCTTCCAATACACCTGCACGTCGTTGAAGCTGACCGAGGGTACCTGCGTCTGCGGTTCGATGCCCACGCCTGGCGCGTAGTAATCAGGCAGCGTGCAGGGGAACTGGGTGGTCGTGGTAGGCGGCGGATAAGCGCAGGCGGCCTTGTACGGCGAGAAGTAACGCAGCGTCCAGCTGGCACCCACCTGGCGCCAGTCCCAGTTCAAGGTCACGCTGGAGCGCAAGCGCCACGCTGTGTAGAAATTGGCCGTGTTGCCCGCCGCGTAAATGACGTTCGAACCGACCGTCGGCAACTCGTTGAACATCGAAATGTAGGTGCCGTTCAAGCCCAGCTTGAACTTGCCGAACGCGGTCTCCGGCAACGCATAGCTGAAGGCGAAGTCGTAGCCGTGCTCCTTCTGCCAGCCGGCATTGGTTTCCAGGTTCAGCAGGTTGTAGATCTGGCCGGTACCGGCCTGACGCTGGAACTGGCCGCAGGCCGACGTGATGCTGTACTGGTAGCAATCCGCCAGCACCTGGTCGTTGCTGATGCCGGTGATCAGGTTGCGGATGTTGTAGCTCCACCAGTCGACCGAGGCATTGAAACCGGGCAGCCAGGACGGGCTGTACACCAGTCCGAGATCGCCGTTGTAGGAATGCTCAGGCCGCAGGTTGGGATTGCCGCCGGTGAAGTTGGTATTCGGCAAGGCACCGCTGCCGCCGGGGCCGGTGACCGGCACACCATTGCTGTCGGTCTGACGGAAATCGGCTGCGACGCCAGGGATGCCGCCATAGCCGCTCAGACATCGCTGCGCGACCACGGCACTGCCGCCGTAGGCACCCGATCCATACACGCTGTCGCAGGGGTCGGTGAACGTGCCAGCCAGGTAGCGTCCCTGATAGAGGTCGTTGACCGTGGGTGCGCGAAAGCCGGTACCGTAACTGGCGCGAACCAATACATCCGTGACCGGTTGCCAGGTCAGCTTGTACGAATCGTTGAGCGTGCTGCCGAAGTTGCTGTAATGGGAATAGCGTCGCGCCGCATCGATGCTGAGGCTCTGGATAGCGGGAAGATCCTTCAGCAGCGGCGCGTTGACCTCGACATACGCTTCGTTCAGATCGTAGCCGCCGCTGTTCGGCCCCACGCCACCGTCGGTGGAATAACCCGAATAGGCAAAGGCATCCGGATTGTCGTAACCGGACTCATCGCGATGCTGCACGCCGGTGGCGAAGGTCAGGTCGCCGCCGGGCAGTTCAAACAGGTTGCCGCCGAAATCGGCCACATAGGCCCGCTCGTCGCTGCCGTAAGTCTCGACACTGTTGATCAACAGGTACTTGAGCATCTGTGGTGTGATGCCGCCCGGACCGGCAAGCGGATTGAACGGAACGCAGCCGGCAATGACATTGCCTGGCGTACCGCACTGGACCACGCCATTGGAGCCCATGAACGATGGCCCCAGTGCGTTCGCCACGTTGATCAGGTTGAAATAACCCGTACGCGTGTTGACGCCCTTGATCTTGCTGTCGTACGTGTAGACGTCCCAGTTGAACACGTGGTCACCCACGCTGAAGTTGCCATCCAGGCCAAAGCTGTAGTGATAGTTCTTGGGATTGTTGTAACTGCGGTAGCTTGTTTCGGTGATCAGCCGCGCGACACTCAGCGCCTGCTGGCCGTACAACGGGTTGTAATAGCTGTACTCGGAAAGCATCGAAGGGAAATCACCATTCGATCCCATTCCGCTGTAGAACAGCGGTGAACCCGATTGCGCGGTCTCGTTGTCGATGTTGTAGCCAAGATTCATCTTGGCCGTGATGTTCGGCGTGATGTTGTAGTGGGCATCCAGATACAGGTTCTTGGTCTTGTCCGCCGTCTGCAGCATGTTGTTCTGACCGGCGTAGCTGTTGTAGTTCTGGTCGCCCGCATTCGCCAGGCTGGTCACGTCGCCGTTCGCGGCGTAGGTCGGACGCACGTAAGGGTGATAGTCGTTGATGTCGCGCGAGTTGCCGCCTGCATCGAGCACCAGCGGCCGCTGGCTGCCATCCGGATAGGTCACTCCGGCGGCATTGCGGATCATGCCGTTGGGACCGTACGAACTCAGCCCGAAATACGGATGTTGATCGGTCCACGGATAGGCGGAGAAATCGCGGTCGCCGGTCCACACCGCTGCCTGGTTCTGGTACGAGGCACTGAACACGATGCCACCCTTGTCCGTGCTCTTGCCGACCGTGAAGCTGTACTGGTTCTGCTGGCCGTCGCCATGCGGCATGTACTCGCCGTTGTAGGTGTCGATCTCGGCGCCGTTGTAGTTCTTCTTGGTGATGATGTTGATCACGCCGGCAATCGCGTCGGAGCCGTACACCGCCGAGGCACCACTGGCCAGTACGTCGATGCGTTCGACGATGGAAGTCGGAATCACGTTGATATTGGTGTAGCCGCCGTGGGCGGCGCCAATGCGCTGGCCATCGACCAGCACCAAGGTGCGCATCGCACCGAGTCCGCGCAGGTCGATGAAGGAGCCACCCTGGTTCGGACCAAGATCGCCGGGTGCCGACCGGCTCAGGTCAGGTGGTGCCATCGCCGACACGTTCTGCAACAGCTGTCCCACCGTGGCAAAGCCCTGCTTCTGGATGTCCGCGGCGGTGATGGTGATCACCGGCTGTGCAGCTTCCACATCCACACTGCGGATATTCGAGCCGGTGACGGTAACCTGCTTGAGGCTCACGGCCTTGTCCGGCACCGGTTGTTTTTCCACAGGCGTCTTGGTGGCCGTGGTATCCACGACGGTTGGTGAAGTATCGGTCTGCGCAAGCGCACACCCCGCAAACGCCAGGCTGCCCACCGCAAAGGCCACTTGCATCGCCATCAATGACTTGCCGATGGACGAAGCCAGCAACTTTCTGTTCCTGTCATCGGCAGTAAAAAATGTACTTTTCCCAGTTCGCATTAAACACCTCACCCGTATTCGCCATGGCACTGCACAGAAATGACCTCTCCCCTCTGTCGCAGGCCGGTCATGGATACCCGTGGAAAACTCCTGATTCCCACGAACTTGTTCGCACCTTCACCAAATTTCAGACGCAGTACTCCGTGCCGGACCAGATAAGGGTCCGGTTTGACTCCCTGCTTTTCAGTCAAGCCAGGCGGTGCACTCGAACCTGCGAGAGCAACGCCTCAACCGCCCGCCGTTCGACGAAACCGGTTTCCTCACCTTGCGCATTGGCTGCGCCGCAAGCGACGCCCAGACGCAAGGTCTCTTCCAAATTCATGCTCCGCGCCATGCCCACCGTCATGCCGGCCAGCAGGCAGTCGCCCGAGCCCACGGTGTTGTGCACTTGCGCCAGCTCGATCGCGGCGTGCCAGATGCCACTCGCATCGGCAGCCACCGCGCCCAGCGCACCCATCGTCACTACCGGCATTGCGACGCCACGCGCATGCAGTTCGCGAACCGCAGCCACCGCCGCAGCGAGATCGCCAATCGGGCGATCGAGCAATTCGGTGATCTCGTCGCGATTGGGTTTGACCAGAAAAGGTTGGGCCTGCACGGCGTGCTGCAGCAGCTCGCCACCGGCGTCGACCAGGCAACGTTTGTCGGCATCGCGCACATGCGCGGCCAGTTCGGCATAGGTGGTCGGCGAAAAGCCGCGTGGCAGGCTGCCGGACAGCACGATCAGGTCACTGTCATCGACGCCACGACGGAACGCGCGCAGCAGTGCTTCCTGCTGCGTACTGTCCAGCAGCGGCCCCTGCCCGAGGATTTCGGTGATCTGGCCGTTCGCGTCCTGCAGTGCGATGCAGGTGCGCAGGTTGTCGGCGACCTCGATGCCGTGGAACAGCACGCCGCGCTCGCACATCTGCCGACCGATCATGTTGCGATGTGCAGGATCGACCAGGCCGACCAGCTGCACGCGCTCACCCAGCGCGGCGATCGTCTGCGCCACGTGCAGGCCCTTGCCGCCGGGGCAGACCTGTTCGTCGAGTGCACGACTGACTTCGCCGGGACGCAGCGAGTCCAGCCGGATGAACCGGTCGATCGCCGTATTGAAACCGATGACCGTGATCACGGCACGTTCGCCAGCAAGGTGTGCACTTCCGACACGCTGGCCTGGCCGACCGTTCCGCCCGTGCGTCGCGTGGAAAGGCTGCCGCAGGCACTGCCCCAGCGCATGCAGTCATGCAGCGTCTGGCCGCGCAGCCACGCATGCAGAAAACCGGCGTCGAACGAATCGCCGGCGCCGGTACTGTCGACCGGATTGACGGCGAACGCTGGCACTTCGAGCAACTGCTCCTGATCCAGGCTGGCGCAGCCAAGCTGTCCGCGCTTCACCACGGTTTGCGTGCGTCCGTTGTCGAGCGCACGCAGACCGGCAAGCACGCTGTCGTGTCCGGTGATGGCCGCCAATTCCAGCTCGTTCGGCAGGAACAGGTCGACCTCGGTCAGCGTATCGAGCAGGTCGGACGCCCACGTCTGTTCTGGATCGAAGCCGGGATCGAGCGAAGTGCTCAGACCGGCGGCATGCGCACGCGCGAAGAGCGTGCGGCAGTCGGGCCGCAGCGCACGCTGCAGGTAGTACGAAGAAACATGCAGGTGATCGGCGCCGGCCAGCAACGCGTCATCCACTTCGTCCGCACGCAGCGCGGCGATCGCGCCGGGGAACGTCACCAAGGCGCGATCCTGCGGCGTCGACAGCGAGACGGTGACGCCGGTGCGCAAGGTCGCGTCCGGCTGCACCGCGGCGACGTCGATGCCCGCGGCGCGCAGTGCGTCGAGACAATAGGTACCCCAGCTGTCGGCTCCGAGTTTGCCGCGAAATGCAACCGGATTGCCCAGCCTGGCCAGCCCCATCGCACAGATCATCGAGGAGCTGCCTGGCGTCATGCAGAAGTCGCCGGCCAGCACTTCGCGACCAGGCGCGGGCAACGCATGGCAATGCTTGAAGACCAGATCGACGTTGATTTCGCCGACGACCAGGATGCGCTTCATGCGCCCTCTCCATGCCCATTTTTCGAGCTGCGCTCGCTGTGCATCGGAAAGTGCCCGACCACGCGTGTGAGCACACCCTGCGACGGCGTATCGGGCCTGCCGCCCAGCTCCAGGCAGCGGAAGAACGCGAGCAGTTGCCCGACGGCCACATCCGCCAGCAATGGCAGTGCATCGTCTGTCGTACCAAGCCCCGCCAACTCCACCGCTACGTCGTTCGGACCCAGCACATCAGCCGGGATGTGTTCGCCCACCAGCACCCGGGTTAGGCCCAGCTGTTTGCGCGACAGTTCGCGCAGCAGGTCGAGTTCGTACGCACGCACCGCCGGATCCGGCGACAGGAAGCCGACCACCAGGCTCTGCCCGTCGAGGCTGGACATCGGCCCATGGCGCAGGCCGAGATAAGTCTCCGCCATCGTGACCACCGCGCCACCGCTCATTTCCAGCATCTTCAACGCGGACTCATGAGCCGCGCCAAGCGCGCCGCCGCTGCCCAGATAGACGACGTTGCTGAATTCACCACGGGCAACCGCCGCGAGCGCATCCGCCTGCTCGTCGAAGACGTGCTGGACGCTGCGTGCCAGCCGGTTCACCGCGGCGATGGCGTCACTGTCTTGGTGCTGGACCAGACCTGCGCCGGCCAGCAACAGATTGGTGAAGCTGCTGGTCATCACCAGGCTGCGGTCATTGGTGCGTTCGTCGAGCACCAGAACGGTCACCCGGGGATCATCGCGGTAACTGGTGGCGAGCCTGCCATTGGCATTGCAGGTGATGACCAGATGGCGATAGTCAGGCGCATCCGCCAACAGGCGATCCACTACGCCGCAGCTTTCCGGGCTGTCGCCCGAACGCGCCAGCGAAATCAGCAAGCCGGCACCGGGCGGGAGCACACTGCGCCAATGCGTAAGCAAGGTGCCGGCTGCGATGGCCTGTGCCGGGATGCCCAGGCCGAGCTGCAGGGTGGGTGCAAGGCATTCGCCGATATACATCGAACTGCCCGAGCCGGTCAGCACGATATGGCTCGGCGGTGGCGTCAACGCAGCCTGCAACTGCTCCCGCCGTTGTGGACTGCGCAGCAAGTCGGCCGTAGCCACCCATGTCGCCGGTTGCTGCAGAATCTCGCGCAGGGTGTCGGCGTAGCCGCGCTCCTGCTGTTCTGCCAGAGGAAGCGACAGCAGCTCCCGCAGTCCGATCGAATCTTTCGTTTTATTTCTTAATTTTGACATTTTGCCAAATTCGATTGAATATGAAAGCATGTAGCTTCTGAACCGAGAGTATTCGAAATGAAACAAAGCTTGCAAGAGGTTTCGAACACTGGCAGCCAACTTTCCCGGCTCGCCCTGTCCCACGGCAAGCGCACCCGCCTGTGGCGGTTGCTGTACGGCCACGGCCCGCGCAACGGCAGCTTGCTGGTGCTGCCGCTGGATCAGGGACTGGAGCATGGTCCCACCGATTTCTTTCCCCACCCACCGGCCGTCGATCCGGGCTACCAGTTTGAGCTCGCCGCGGCCGGGGGCTTTTCTGCCATCGCGCTGGGCATTGGCCTGGCCGAGAAGTACATGGCCGAGTACTGCGGCCAGGTGCCGCTGATCCTCAAGCTCAACGGCAAGACCAATATCGCCAGCGACGCCGAGGCCACCTCGCCGCTGTTTGCCTCGGTCGAGGATGCCGTGCGCCTCGGTGCCGACGCAGTCGGCTACACCATGTATGTGGGTTCGCCGCGCCAGCATGACGAGTTCCGTCAGTTCGAGAAGGTGCGCCAGGATTGCGAGCGCTACGGCATGCCGCTGGTCATGTGGGCATATCCGCGTGGCAGCGCCGTCAATGCCAAGGGCGGCACCAACACGCTGTACGCGCAGGATTACGCTGCCCGCGTCGCGCTGGAGCTGGGCGCCGACATCGTCAAGCTGCACGAGCCCAACGACAGCGTGGCCAATGTGCCGGCGCCCTACGACAAGCTGCAGGAAGATGCTGGCGCCCGTTGCGCCCGCGTGGTGCGTTCGGCCGGCCGCACAATGGTGCTGTTCTCCGGCGGCGAGAAGAACGACGACGACGCGGCGGTGCTGCGCAAGGTCGAGTTCTACATGCAGTCCGGCGCCAACGGCGTGATGTTCGGCCGCAACATGTGGCTGCGGCCGTTTGATCAGGCGGTGGCGCTGACGCGGCAGGTGCATGACATCATGGCGAAATATCCGCGCTGACTTCCCCCTCTCTCCTTTGGGGAGAGGGCTGGGGTGAGGGGCCGATATGGCGAAAGCTCTCATCGAAAAGTGCTTTGATCTAGGGTTTTCGCGAGCACCCGCCCCTCACCTCAATCCTCTCCCCAGAGGGGAGAGGAAGAAAACCGAGACGACGCCATGACCCACCAAAAATCCTGCCTCTGCTGCGCGCCCCCCACAGGAGCTGGCACGGTTCGCATCGAAAGCAGCAAAAACCCGCTGCAGACCCAGCCGGATGCCGGCAAGAGCGGGCTGCGCCTGAAGGACTTCCAGCCGCGCAGCATGCTGCATGTGCCGAAGACGCACATCGAACGGCCGCGCTTCCCGGTGATCGACGTGCACGCGCACCTGACCTGGTCCAGCAACGTGCGCAACGGCATCTCGGTCGGCGAAGAGGTCACCCTGTTCGCCCAGCCCGAAGACTTGCTGCCTGTGATGGACCGCAAAGGCGTGCGCACCCTGGTGAACCTCACCGGTGGCGTCGGTGCCGGGCTGGAAAAGAGCATCCGCAGCTTCGACAAGGCTGCGCCGGGGCGTTTCCTCACCTTGACCGAACCGTCCTACGAACACTTCCCCGAGCCGAACTACGCGCAGTTGCAGGGTGACGCGATCGCGCATGCCAAACGTGTCGGCGCGCGTGGGCTGAAACTGCTGAAGACGCTGGGGCTGTATCTGCGCGAGCGGATCGACGAAGGTCCGTTGGTGGCGGTGGATGACCGTCGCTTTGATCCGATGTGGGAGGCATGTGCAGCGCACGACATGCCCGTGTTCCTGCATGTGTCGGATCCGGAGGCGTTCTTCCTGCCCACCGACGCGACCAATGAGCGCTACGAGGAACTGGCCAACCATCCGGACTGGTCGTTCTACGGTCCGGAGTTTCCCAGCAATGCGGAGCTGCTCGCTGCGCGCGACCGCCTGATCGCGCGCCACCCGAAGACCACCTTCGCGCTGCTGCACGTGGGCAACAACGCCGAGAACCTGACAGCCGTCGCAGCCTGCCTGGACCGTTTCCCGAATACCGTGATCGACATCAGCGCCCGCGTCGGCGAGCTGGGCCGCCAGCCGCGCATCGCGCAACGCTTCTTCGACCGCTACCAGGACCGCATCCTTTTCGGCACCGACGCCGTGCCGTCGCCGTATGGCGACGACGTGCCGCAGCAGCTGTTCGGCGACGAGCTGTACGAGATCTATTACCGCTTTCTGGAAACCGAAGACGAATACTTCGATTACGCACCGGCGCCATCGCCGCCACAGGGCCGCTGGTCGATCTATGGGCTGGGATTGTCGGACACGATTCTTCGCAAGATATACCATGACAATGCCGCCCGACTCCTGCATATCGACTCATGACCCAAGCCCCCATCGTTTCGCGCCGACTGCTGGTTGAAGAACGCCGCCGCCTGATCGTCGAACTGGTGGAACAACAGGGCCGCGCCACGGTGGAAGAACTGGCGACGCGCTTCAACACATCCACCGTGACGATCCGCGGCGACCTGGAAGCGCTCGCGCGCAGTTCGGCGATCGCCCGTTCGCATGGCGGTGCGTTGCCGGTTTCAGCGGCCACGAATGACACGCCGCTCAATATCAAGGAGACCCGCTGGCATGCGCAGAAGCTGCGCATCGGTCAGGCCGCGTCGAAGATGATCCAGGATGGCGAGACGATCATCCTCGACTCCGGCTCGACCACGGTGGAGATCGCCCGGCAGATCCGCCAGATGAAATTCGAATCGCTGACCGTGATCACCAATGCGCTGAACATCGCGATGGAATTGTCCGGCTTGCCGCAGATTCGCGTGATGATGCTCGGTGGCCTGTTGCGACAGACCTCGTATTCGCTGGTGGGGCCAGATGCCGAGCAGGCACTGGCGAAGCTCTCCGCCGACCGGCTGTTCCTCGGCGTCGACGGACTCGATCCCGAAGTGGGCGTGACCACGCCGGATCCGCTCGAGGCGGCGCTGAATGCGCTGATGATCCGCGTCTCACGGCAGACCATCGCCGTGCTCGATGCCAGCAAGCTGGGCCAGCGCAGCCTGTCGGTGATCACACCCGTACAGAACCTGCACATGGTGATCAGCGACAGCAGTGCGCCTGCCGAGACGGTCGAAATCCTGCGTGCCGCCGGCGTGCAGGTCATGCTGGTGTGACACTCGCGCGCGTGGATGGCAAGGATGGCTGACTGCCACCCCGCATCCCCTGCGCAGCCGTCGACAACATCTCGCGATCAGAACGTCAGCTTGTAACTGACCATGGCCATGTTTCCATCCTGGTACTGGTCGTAGTCCTTTTCGACATCCAGTTGCAGGCTGGATGTCGGCGAGAAACTCCAGTTGAGCGAAGTCGCGGCTACGCCGCCGTAGCGTGACAGGCCGATACCGCCCACCGGCGCCCATTGCGTCAGCCCGGTGAAGCTGGCGTCCGGTATCTCGCCGTGCATGGCGAGCGCCCGCTGCCACAGCAGCCGGGTCTGCCACGTCAAGGTGGTGCCACCATCGAGCGACCAGCGATGCATGGCACGCATACCCACGCCAGCCTGCCAGCGTTCGATGTTCTGCACATCGGACATCAGGCCGAAGCCATCCGCACCACCCTCGTTGAAGCCGTCACTCTGGATCTGCGCGTACTGGAGGTTCACGTAAGGAGTCAGCTGCGTGCCGCCCAGCGTGAGGCGATACCCGCTCTCGCCATAGGCCAGACCGTAGTGGCCGTTGCTGTCGCTGAACACCCTGGAAAAATCATTGCCGAGCTCGAGTTCGCGCTGCATGTTCTCGCGATAGCTGCCGATGCCGAAACGCCCCATCGTGTACCAGTTGCCGTCGACTACACCACCGTAGAGCATCCCTTCCAGTGCGTGGCTGTAGCCCTGATCGGCACTTTCGGCAAGCCGGCCCAGGCCCTGGGTTTGGCTCACGGCATAACCCATCACACCATTCACCCCGAAGCGGCTGTCCGCGCCGACCATGATGCCACTCAGGTCGTAGCCGACATCGCTATAGCCACTGCGCGACATGCTGCCCTGGGCGCCCAGGTGCTGGGTCCAGCCACCCGGCGCGGGTGCGTCGAGCAACTGGTCGAAACGACTGGACAGTGCCTCGGTGCCTGCATCGATAGCCTCGAACGTCATCGCCGCACTGGCCGCATGCAACTGCCCCGAAAGGCTGCTGAGCGAATTCTGCGCGGCAGCCAGCGTGGCCGATTGCTGCAGGCTCGCTGCGCCCGCGAAGAAACCGCTGGCGACTGCCTTGGAAGTCGTCGTCAGCGTGCCCTGCGTGAGCTGGCTGTCGAGCTGACCGAACGCGCTCTGCACGCGCTGCGCGGCGCCGTAGGAGGCCGCCGTGTAACTCGCGCCCTGTATCGCGGTGACATTCACCTGCTGCACATCGAGCCACGCATCGTTGGCGTCGTAATTGAGCGTGGAGGTCAGCATCACATTGGATGCCGTGTTCAATGCCGTGAACGTGCCGGTGAGACCTCCGTCGGCGGTCAGCACATTGGTATGCGAGCTGACCACATAGCCCGGATTGGTGCCGGTCACGTACAGATCACCGCCGCTCAGGCTGGCCGTGCCGGCGACATTCAGCGCCGAACCCAGCGACACCGCCAGCCGGCCGTTGCCCTGCTGCACATAGTTGCCTGCGACGTTGACATTGCTGCCGCTGATACCCAGCACACCGGCATTGGTCACGCTGCCGCCGACAGTCTGGGTGCCGCTCAGCGTGGCGCCGGCGCTGATGCTCACACTTGAGGCCAGCGAAACGGCGGTGAGCGTGCCACCCTGCACCTGGGTCAGACCGGCATAGCTCGATGGCTGGGTCAGGTTGAGCGTGCCGGTGCCCTGCTTGATCAACCCACCGGCGCCGGAGATCGGGTTGTTCCAGTTGGAGTTGCCGCTGAAACTGACCGTGACATCACCCCAGTTGAATTGCTCGGGACCGTTCACCGCCTTGCCGACATCCAGCTCGCCATAGCCGAAGGTCGGATTCGGTTGCGAACCACCAAGGGGGTCGGCGGTACCGAGCAGGGTCTGGCGCACCAGGTCATTGGTGAAATACGGGTAGGCCTGCCACACCAGTGCTGCCGCACCGGATACCTGCGGCGCCGCGAGTGACGTGCCCTCCACGATGTAATAGGTCGGGTTGGTGGTGCTGGCGAGGGTGTCCTTGTCCAGGACAATCACGTCGCCCGGCGCCGCCAGGCAGTAATTCATCGCAATGCCGCACTTGTCGGAATAACTCTCCAGTTGGGTCGGGTTGTTGCTGTTGACCGCCACCACGGTCAGCCAGCCTTTCGCCAGATCCGGCGCAAGACTGGGCAGCGCGGCAATCGTGCTGGGATTGGCTTGCGAGTCGTTGCCTGCAGCAAACACCACCAGGCCGCCCCAGGAATTGATGTAAGTGCTGTAGGCCGCATCGAAGAGTTGGGTGGTGGCTGTATCGGTGGAGCTCCAGGTGATGCCACCCCATGAGTTGTTCATCACCTTGGCGCCATTCGCGATCAGATCCGCGCTGACCTGGGGCAGCGGATCGGCCGAAGTGACCTGCGTCGGTGGCGTGGAACCGTTGTCGTCGCCAGCGTTGTCGGCGATGATCCGCGCCGACACCAGGTCGGCCCCCGGCGCAATGCCTCCCGGGAACTGGCCGAACGGTGCGCCCGCGGCGATTTCCGACACCCAGGTACCGTGGCCGACAACGTCATCGATGCTCAGGTTGTTCGTGCTCGGATCCACATAGGTCAACTCCTTCAGCACCCGTCCGGCCAGCGCCGGATTGCTGGCCATGATGCCGGTATCGACCACGCCGATGATTACGCCAGCGCCGGTATAGCCCTGGTTGTGTGCGACATAGGTATGGGTGATCGAAAGCTGCGCGTCGAGCGGCGGCTGCGGCACGCTCGACGACGACGGCGGTGCCGGCGCGGAAGGTGTCGGCTTGACGTTGCTGCTGCCCCCTCCGCCGCATCCACCGAGGCTCAACGCGACGCCGATCAACAACACCAGTTCGCGACAGTGCAGCTCATGCACGCCCGTATCCGCATGCGGCTTCATTGGCAACCTCACCCCAGCGCCGACTACCCCGCGAAGCCCACCGTGGCGCCTGACGCCGGTGAGGCCCTGTTCCCGCCAGTTTCGCACAACACCATCGCAACAATACGCGGCGCAGACGTTGCCCTGCCTCGTTTCCATCCCGGTTTGCCGTGCTTCGTGGCCGGCTGCGATAATCAGGCGGATATTTGCCGGGCGCTTGCGCCTTTTTCGCTACTTGAATTCTTGATCTTGCGGAGACCCCCATGTCGGATGTCAGCGTCGTCATTGCCGGTGCCAAGCGCACAGCCATCGGCTCCTTCCTCGGCCAGTTCACCGGCGTGCCTACGCCAAAGCTGGGCGCCACAGCGATCCGTGCCGCACTGGAGCAGTCCGGCGTAGTGCCCGCCGATGTCAGCGAAGTGATCATGGGCTGCGTGCTGCCTGCCAACCTGGGCCAGGCACCGGCACGCCAGGCGGCACTGGCAGCCGACCTGCCGGCCAGTGTCGGTTGCACCACGATCAACAAGGTGTGCGGTTCGGGCATGAAGGCCATCATGCTGGGTCACGACCTGATCAAGGCTGGCTCGGCGACCATCGTGGTGGCCGGCGGCATGGAGTCGATGACCAACGCGCCACACATGGTCAATGCACGTACCGGCATCCGTTACGGCGACGGCCAGCTGGTCGATCACATGGCGTGGGACGGCCTCACCAATCCGTACGATGGCAAGTCGATGGGTGTGTTCGGTGAGCTCTGTGCCGACAAGTATCACTTCACCCGCGAAGATCAGGATGCGTTCGCGATCGAATCGGTCAAGCGCGCGCAAGCTGCTCAGCAGAATGGTGCATTCGCGGGTGAAATCGTTCCCGTCACCGTGAGCGGCCGCAAGGGTGATGTACAGGTGGACACCGACGAACAACCCGGTCGTTCCGACATCGCCAAAATCCCGACGTTGAAGCCGGCGTTCCGCAAGGAGAACGGCACCATCACCGCGGCCAGCTCGTCCAGCATCTCCGACGGCGCTGCCGCACTGATACTGCTGTCGGCAGATGATGCAAACAAACGCGGCCTGCAGCCCTTGGCTCGCATCGTCGCCCACGCCACCCATGCGCAGGAGCCGCAGTGGTTCACCACTGCTCCGGTCGGTGCCATCCAGAAAGTGCTGGACAAGGCCGGCTGGAAGGTTGGCGATGTCGACCTGTTCGAGATCAACGAGGCATTCGCCGTGGTCGCGATGACACCGATGAAGGAGCTCGGCATTGCGCACGACAAGCTCAACGTCAATGGCGGAGCGTGTGCGCTGGGACACCCGATCGGCGCCAGCGGCGCCCGCCTGGTGGTGACCCTGCTCAATGCCCTCAAGACGCGTGGCCTCAAGCGCGGCGTGGCCAGTCTGTGCATCGGCGGCGGTGAAGCCACGGCGATCGCGGTGGAATGCATCGGCTGATGCGTCTATGACGCACGTCCCTTCCTGCGTCTATCATGACAGCCGGTTAAACCGGCTTGTCATGGGTACCGCGGCGTTACCATAAAGAAGTGGCGCAATTTCCACGAAAGCGTTATTAATACACGGCCAAATGGCATTCCACGGCATAGGAGATCCACCATGAAGTTTACGCGTACCCTTCTCGCCTCCGCGCTCGTCGCGTTGCTGGCGGCTTGCAGCAACGGCGCGCAGGATTCCGCGCAGGACGCCCAGAAGTCGGCTGATACCGCTCAGCAGGCTGCTGATACGGCTCAGCAGGCTGCTGCGGCTACGACCGCTGCAACCCCTGCTGCTGCTCCGGCTTCGACGGCTGCTGCTCCGGCCTCGACCGCCGCTGCTCCGGCTGCCGCCGGCACCGCTCCGAGTGCTGCTGACAGCATGAAGAGCGCCGCCAACAACGCTGCTGACGCCGCCGGCAAGGCTGCCGATGCTGCGAAAGATGCCGCTAGCGCTGCAAAGGCTGCCAGCGCGGGTCACTGATCCCGTCAGGCTTCCTAGAGAAACCAAACCGGCCGCGATCTGCGGCCGGTTTTTTTTCGTCCGGAGCAAAGCCACACCGATATTTCGGATCTCCAATGTCCGCCGCTATCATCGGTGGTTTGTTCATGCCTGCAGAGCTGCCCATGAGTGCCATCGTTTCGCAGATCGACCCGCGCTCGCCCGACTTCCAGGCCAGCAGTGCGCAGCTACGCAGCATGGTCGACGACCTGCAGCGTGAATTGATCCGCAGTGCGGAAGGTGGTGGCGCCAAGGCCCGCGAGAAGCACACCGCACGCGGCAAGCTGCTGCCGCGCGAACGCATCCGTGCCCTGCTCGATCCGGGCTCGCCGTTCCTGGAACTGTCCGCACTGGCCGCACATGGCATGTACGACGATGCAGCACCGGCTGCCGGCCTGATCACCGGCATTGGCCGGGTCAATGGCATCGAGGTGGTGGTGGTGGCCAACGACGCCACGGTCAAGGGTGGCACTTATTTCCCGATCACCGTAAAGAAGCACCTGCGTGCGCAGGAAGTGGCACTGGAGAACCGCCTGCCCTGCGTCTATCTGGTCGACTCCGGCGGCGCCTTCCTGCCGCTGCAGGACGAGGTGTTTCCGGACAAGGAGCACTTTGGCCGCATCTTCTACAACCAGGCACGCATGTCGGGCCTCGGCATCCCGCAGATCGCGGTGGTGATGGGTTCTTGCACGGCCGGCGGGGCCTACGTACCGGCCATGAGCGACGAGACGATCATCGTGCGTGAACAGGGCACGATCTTCCTCGGCGGCCCGCCGCTGGTGAAGGCCGCTACCGGCGAAGTGGTGGATGCGGAGACATTGGGTGGCGCGGATGTGCACACCTCCATCTCCGGCGTGGCTGACCATTACGCCGAGAACGATGCGCATGCACTCAGCATCGCACGCGATATCGTGGCCAGCCTCAACCGCAAGAAGGACATGCCGCTGGCGCTGCGTACGCCGGTCGAGCCTAAGTATCCGGCCGAGGAGCTTTACGGCGTGATCCCGCAGGACACGCGTCGCCCATTCGATATCCGCGAAGTGATCGCGCGCATCGTCGACGGCTCGGAGTTCCATGAATTCAAGGCGCGCTACGGCAAGACCCTGGTCACCGGCTTCGCGCATATCCATGGCTACCCGGTAGGCATCATCGCCAACAACGGCATCCTGTTCGCCGAGAGCGCGCTCAAGGGCGCGCACTTCATCGAGCTGTGCAACCAGCGCAACGTGCCGCTGGTGTTCCTGCAGAACATCACCGGCTTCATGGTCGGCAAGAAGTACGAGCAGGCCGGCATCGCCAAGGACGGCGCGAAGATGGTCACCGCCGTGGCCTGTTCGCACGTACCGAAGTTCACCGTGGTGATCGGCGGCAGTTTCGGCGCCGGCAACTACGCGATGTGCGGGCGTGCCTACGGTGCGCGCTTCCTGTGGATGTGGCCGAACGCGCGGATCAGCGTGATGGGCGGCGAGCAGGCCTCGTCGGTGCTGGCCACGGTGAAGCGCGACGGTATCGAAGCCGCTGGCAAGACGTGGAGCGCGGAAGAAGAAGAGGCCTTCAAGGCGCCGATCCGCGATCAGTACGAACGCCAGGGTCATCCGTATTACGCCAGCGCGCGACTATGGGACGACGGCATCATTGATCCGGTCGACACTCGCCGCGTATTGGGCCTGGCGATCTCCGCGTCGCTCAACACGCCGATCGAGCCGCAACGTTACGGCGTGTTCCGCATGTAGGCTGGCATGAGGTTGCGGTGAATCCTCTCACCGCAACCCTGCTTCAGGCTTGCGGATCCTGGCCACGCAGCCGCACATCGCCAGGCAGCATTTCGACTCGCTCGACGCTGGCTTCGCGCTGCGACTCGAAGAACCGCTGCACTTGCTGGCACACCGCCATGGTGTTCTCGCGGGCAATCGCCGAAACCAGGAACCACGGCTGGGTCCAGCCGAGTTCGGCAATGACCTTCTCTGCGGTCGCAGCGCGCTCATCCTCGGCCAGCATGTCGGCCTTGTTCAGCACCAGCCAGCGCGGGCGTTCGAGCAACTCCGGATTGAATTTCTCCAGCTCCAGCTCGATCGCGCGTACTTGCGCGGCCACGTCGGAACCGTCGATCGGTGCGATATCGACCAGGTGCAACAGCAGGCTGGTGCGCGCCACATGGCGTAGAAACTGGATACCCAGACCGGCGCCCTCGGAGGCACCCTCGATCAGGCCGGGAATGTCGGCGATCACGAAACTCTGGTCGGTACCCAGGCTGACCACGCCCAGATTCGGAACCAGGGTGGTGAACGGATAATCCGCTACCCGTGGGGTGGCCGCGGAAACCGCGCGGATGAAGGTGGATTTGCCGGCATTCGGAAACCCGAGCAGTCCCACATCGGCGAGCAATCGCAGCTCGAGCTTCAGCTCGCGCGCCTCGCCCGGCGTACCCGGCGTAGCCTTGCGTGGCGCACGGTTCACCGAGGTCTTGAAATGAATGTTGCCCAAGCCGCCCTTGCCGCCCTGCGCGACCAGCATGCGCTGGCCGTGGCCAGTGAGATCACCGATCACCTCGTCGGTATCGACGTTGGTGACCATGGTGCCGACCGGTACGCGAACGATGGTGTCTTCGCCACCTTTGCCGTACATCTGGCTACCCATGCCGTTCTGTCCGCGCTGCGCCTTGAAGCTGCGCTGATGGCGGAAATCGACCAGGGTATTGAGGCCTTCGTCGGCGACCAGCCAGACCGAGCCGCCAAAGCCGCCATCACCGCCATCCGGGCCACCGAACGGGATGAATTTCTCGCGGCGGAAGCTGATGCAGCCATTGCCGCCATCGCCAGCCTGGATCTTGATATTGGCTTCGTCGACAAATTTCATGGTGTGGATCCGGCGCTCTGGAATAACTGAAGAAGAATAACCGAGTGGTTCCTTCACAAAACAAAAGCCCCGCCGAAGCGGGGCCTTCGCTATCGCATCGCGAAAGGCTTACGCCTGCACGACGTCGACGAAACGGCGATTCTTGTCGCCGCGAACTGCAAACTGGACGGTACCGTCGACCAGCGCGAACAGCGTGTGGTCACGACCCAGACCCACGCCGGTACCCGGATGGAACTGGGTGCCGCGCTGACGCACGATGATGTTGCCGGCTTCGATTGCCTGGCCACCGTAGATCTTCACGCCCAGGTATTTCGGGTTCGAATCGCGACCGTTGCGGCTGGAACCTACGCCTTTTTTATGTGCCATGACTCAATGCTCCAGTGCTCAGGCGTTGATGCCTGTGATCTCGATTTCGGTGAAATGCTGACGGTGACCCTGCTGACGCTTGTAATGCTTGCGGCGGCGGAATTTGATGATGCGGATCTTGTCGGCACGGCCGTGCTTGCGCACGGTGGCGCTGACGGTGGCGCCTGCCACGATCGGTGCACCAACGGTGACCGACTCGCCGGAACCGACCAGCAACACCTGGTCAAAGCTCACGCTGGCGCCTTCTTCGGCGGTCAACAGCTCCACACGCAGGACGTCGCCCTGCATGACACGGTACTGCTTGCCACCGGTCTTGATGACTGCGTAACTCATGGGAATGCCCTTCTGTCGTTATTCTCTTGGGTATCGCCAGACCTTGAACGTGGTTGGCGAACCGCAGATTATAGCGACCATCCTTTGCACTGGTCAAATACTGACCAGCTCACAATCCCGCCGGAAGGCATCAGCAGCTAGTGCGCCGGCTTCGCCACTGGTGCCGGCGGGGTGGCTGCCGGAGTGGCAGGGCAGCGTCCATTGGCGTCCAGAGTGCCCTTCTGCTGCAGGCTCTTGATCATGACTTGACCTCGTTCACGCATCCATTGTTGACCGATTTTTGCACTCTCGGCCACCGTCAGCGGCATCTGCATGACCACTTTCTGACCCAATGGCGACTGGTAAAACTTCAGCAACCCTGCAATGTCCTCGGCAGTGAAATGGCTCTGATAGATTGGCACCATGCGGCTCAGCAACTGCTGTGCACCGCTGGTATCGATGAAATTCTGCCAATACGAGGCCGATACACAGGGCACTGCTTGCGCCATCACTCCAGCCATCTGGGAGTTCATCTGGCCATAGGTCTGGGCCAAGTGCATCACCTCGAACAACTGGCGTACCTGCTGCTCACTTGGCTGCGCAGCCATAGCCGGGCCCATCGAACCACAAGCCAGCAGCAAGCCCGCTGCAACCCCGATCCATTTACGCATGACAATCTCCTTTCGTCCCCGGTGGTCATGGCCGCCATGGCCCGAACCGTCATTTAGCCATAGCCGTTGCGACAAGGGAAAGCGGCGATTGCACCCGGCGATCACGGTTCATCCATGAACTATCCAAACTCCTTGGTATAGTAAAGGTTCCCCCCCACATCATGGCGTCATGGACACCATACGCATCCGCGGCGCGCGCACGCACAACCTCAAGAACATCGACCTCGACCTGCCGCGCGACCGGCTGATCGTGATCACCGGCCTGTCCGGCTCAGGCAAGTCCTCGCTGGCGTTCGACACGATCTATGCCGAGGGCCAGCGCCGCTATGTCGAGTCGCTCTCGGCGTATGCGCGACAGTTCCTGTCGATGATGGAGAAACCCGACGTCGATCATATCGAGGGTTTGTCGCCTGCGATCTCGATCGAGCAGAAATCCACCTCGCACAACCCGCGTTCCACCGTGGGCACGATCACCGAGGTGTACGACTACCTGCGCCTGCTGTACGCCCGCGTCGGTACGCCGCGTTGCCCGGACCACGGGATTCCGCTGGAGGCACAGACGGTGACCCAGATGGTCGACGCCACGCTGGCGCTGGATCCGGAAAAGCGTTTCATGCTGCTGGCGCCAGTGATCCGCGAGCGCAAGGGCGAGCATGTGCAGGTCTTCGACCAGCTGCGTGCGCAGGGTTTCGTGCGTGCGCGTGTCGACGGCACCGTGTTCGATCTCGACGCCGTGCCGCCGCTGACGCTGCGCCAGAAGCACACCATCGAGGTGGTGATCGATCGTTTCCGTCCGCGCGACGACATCAAGCAGCGGCTGGCCGAATCGTTCGAGACTGCGCTGCGACTCGGCGACGGGCTGGTGATCGTGGTCGACATGGATGACGCGAAGGCTCCGGAACAGCTGCTGTCCTCGCGTTACTCCTGCCCCGTATGCGATTACTCGCTGCCGGAGCTGGAGCCACGCCTGTTCTCGTTCAACTCGCCGGTGGGCGCCTGCCCTTCATGCGATGGTCTTGGCGTGACCCAGGTATTCGATGCCTCGCGCGTGGTCGGCCATCCGGAGCTGCCGCTGTCCGGCGGCGCCGTGCGCGGATGGGACCGGCGCAATGCGCACTACTTCCAGCTGATCCTGTCGCTGGCGGCGCATTACGGTTTCGACGTCGACACACCGTGGCAGAAGCTTCCAGCAGACGTCCAGAAGGCCGTGCTGCATGGCAGCGGCAAGGACAAGATCGCGTTCCGCTACATCACCGAGCGCGGCGGCAAGGTCACCCGCGAGCACGCGTTCGAAGGCATCCTGCCGAACCTGGAACGGCGCTACAAGGAAACCGAATCGCCGGCGGTGCGCGAGGAGCTGGCGAAGTACATCAGCGACCAGCCCTGCCCGACCTGCGATGGCCAGCGGTTAAACCGCTCGGCACGCAATGTGTTCGTCGCCGACCACGCACTACCCTCGCTCACCCATCGCTCGATCGACGACGCGCTGGCGTTCTTCGACACCTTGAAGCTTACTGGCTGGCGCGGCGAGATCGCAGTGAAGATCGTCAAGGAAATTCGCGAGCGGCTGAGCTTCCTCAACGATGTGGGCTTGAACTACCTCACCCTGGACCGGCAGGCCGATTCACTGTCCGGCGGCGAGGCGCAACGCATCCGCCTGGCTTCGCAGATCGGTGCAGGTCTGGTCGGCGTAATGTACGTGCTGGACGAACCCTCGATCGGTCTGCACCAGCGCGACAACGAACGCCTGCTCGGCACCCTGACTCGTCTGCGCGACCTCGGCAACACGGTGATCGTGGTCGAGCACGACGAGGATGCGATCCGCATGGCCGACCATGTGCTCGACATCGGCCCCGGTGCCGGCGTGCATGGCGGTGAAATCGTCGCGCAGGGCACGGTGAAGGACATCCTCGCTGCGCCGCGTTCGATCACAGGCCAGTTCCTCTCCGGCAAGCGCGCGATCGAAGTGCCGACCGAGCGACGCCAACCGAGCGACGCCGATTCGTGGCTGCATCTGAAAGGCGCCAGCGGCAACAACCTGAAGAACGTCGACCTGGCAATCCCGGCCAGGCTATTCACCTGTGTCACCGGCGTCTCCGGCTCCGGCAAGTCGACCCTGGTCAACGACACCTTGTTTCGCCTCGCCGCCACCGAATTGAACGGCGCCAGCACACAGCCGGCCGCGTACAAGTCGGTCAAGGGCATGGACCTGTTCGACAAGGTGGTCGACATCGACCAATCGCCGATCGGCCGTACCCCTCGCTCCAACCCCGCCACCTACACCGGCCTGTTCACCCCGCTGCGCGAAATGTATGCGCAGGTGCCGGAGGCGCGTTCGCGCGGCTACACGCCGGGCCGCTTCAGCTTCAACGTGCGCGGCGGCCGCTGCGAGGCCTGCGAGGGCGACGGCATGATCAAGGTGGAGATGCATTTCCTGCCCGACGTCTACGTGCCCTGCGACCTCTGCCACGGCAAGCGCTACAACCGCGAAACCCTGGAGATCCACTACAAGGGCCACACGATTGCCGACGTGCTCGACATGACGGTGGAGGATGCGCTGAAGCTGTTCGAGAACGTGCCAACGATCGCGCGCAAGCTCGATACGCTGCGCGCGGTAGGCCTGGACTACATCAAGCTTGGCCAGAGCGCGACCACGCTGTCCGGCGGCGAGGCGCAGCGCGTGAAGCTGTCCAAGGAGCTGTCCAAGCGCGATACCGGTCGCACGCTCTACATCCTCGACGAGCCGACCACCGGCCTGCACTTCCACGACATCGAACAGCTGCTCGATGTGCTGCACCAGCTGGTCGACCAGGGCAATACGGTCGTAGTGATCGAGCACAACCTCGACGTGATCAAGACCGCCGACTGGATCGTCGATCTCGGCCCGGAAGGCGGTGCCGGTGGCGGCCGCATCCTGGTTTCGGGCACACCGGAAACCGTGGCCGCCACGGCAGGTTCGCATACCGGCCATTTCCTCGCTCCGCATCTGAAGGTCACCAAGGCAGGCAAGGCTGCCCGCGCCCCGGAGGCCGAAAAGCGGGTCAAGGCGGCGACCAAGCATATTGCCTCCGCCGACAAGCACAGGCCTGTGCCACGGAAAAAGCGTTCATGAGTCCCCGCAAGTCATCCTCCAAGATTGTCGATGCACCTGCGGCGGATTCGATCGCTTCCGTCGATGGGCAGTCGCAGACAACTCTCGGTACGCTGCTGCACGTCGCATCGATCGGCGTGCGCTGGCGCGACCTTGACGCGTTCAATCACGTCAACACGCCAAAATAACCTCACCTACCTGGAAGAGTCGCGCCTGCAATGGCTGAGTCACGTGCCGGGACCGTGGTTCGACGAGCAGGCGATGCCGGTGATGGCTGCCAGCGAGGTGAATTACCGCCGCCCGATCGAATGGCCGGCGCAGCTTGAGGTGCAACTGTCCTGCGCACGTCTCGGCAACAGCTCGCTCACGATCGCCCATCGCATTGTCGATACCGCCAATACCAACCGGCTGTATTGCGATGGTCACGTGGTCATGGTGTGGATGAATCCGGCCACCGGCAAACCAGTGCCACTTCCGGCTTGCATCCGTGCGTCGGCCACGAGCAATCAGTGAACGAATGACGGTGGCATTGACGTAAGCATATGACGGCATCGACACCCGTCATGCCTGTGGGATGGCTATGATGGCTTCCTGCCCTTCGACGGAGTTCGACCGATGACGGCATTACACCACTCCAGCGCTCTCGCCATCGCCTGTGTCGCTGCCCTGGCTGGTATGACGCAGGCACATGCGGCAGACACCACCTCGCTCACCCTCTACCGCAGCGACAGTGCTGCGCTGTATGCCAGCAAGGGCGACGGCAGCGTGGATGAGGGTTACGCGGTAGCGCGCGAGCAGCGTGCACTCAATCTGACCACCGGCATTCACGACGTGGTGATCGGGGATCTGCCCGATTCTCTCGACCCCGAGGCACTCGCCCTCAGCTTCCCCGGCGGTGATGCCAGGGTGATCTCGCAACGTCTGCTGTTGGCACAGGGTGAAAACGCGGCGCTGACCGGACTGATCGGTCGCAGCGTGGATGTACTTGGCAATGATGGCCAGCCACTGGCCAGTGGCCACTTGCTGCGCGTCAGTGACGGCCTGCTGGTACGCAATGACCGCGGCGACACCACCCTGGTCAACCACTACGCAGCCGTACGCACCTCCGCTGGCGACTTCCCTGCCGGCTCCAGCCTGAGCCTGCGCGTGGATGCTGCCCACACCGGCCAGACCAGTGCCGTACTCAGCTATCCCACTTCGGGTCTGGGCTGGCGCGCGGCCTATGTGGCGACGCTGCAACCCGGTGGCGCATGCCGCATGCAGTTCGAATCACGCGCCAGTATCGCCAACCGCAGCGGACGAGACTGGCATGACCTGCAGCTCACCCTGATCGCCGGCGAACCGAACATGGCCAAGGCTTCGGCACCGCGGCCGATGATGGCGATGGCGCGCGGCTTCAACGCCAAAGCCGAAAGCGCCGAACTGCCGCAGCAGACTGGCCTCGCCGATTACCGCAGCTACACGCTGCCGGCTGCCGTCGACCTGCCCGATGGCAGCGTCAGCCAGGTACCGCTGTATGCCACTCGCGCGCTGGATTGCGAGCGCACCGCACTGTACGAGAACGGCAGTGCGTGGATGCCGCCGCAGCCGATGCTGAATCGTGATTTCAACCCCGGTGGCGGCAGCAGCATCATCAGCACCCTGAAACTGCAGGCGTTCGACAGCCTGCCGGCCGGCTATCTGCGCGTACTCACCGCCGACCGCAACGGCACCGCGCAATTCATCGGTGAAGGCCGCATCGACGACACCCCGAAAGGCAGCGACGCCACCATCACGCTGGGCACCGCGTTCGACCTGCGTGCCGAGCGCACGCGCACCAGCTTCAGCGTTGACAAGAACGGGCGCACACTGGACGAGGCGTTCCACATCAACCTGAGCAATGCCGGTGGCAGCACCCGCACTGTGACCGTACGCGAACATCCCAATCGCTGGCGCCAGTGGACGCTGGTGTCATCCAGCAACAAGCCCAGCCAGCAAACGCTGGACACGCTGGAGTTCCGCGTCGAGATACCAGCCAACGGCAAAGCCGTGCTGGACTACGCAGTGCGCTACCGCTGGACTGCCGACGAAAACCCACAGCCGTGAATCACCGAGCCGGAGCCACATCATGCTCAACCTGACCAACCACGAAAACATCCGCGAAATCCAGCTGGCCCGCCCGCCGGTCAACGCATTGAACCTGGAGCTGCTGCTCGCTCTGCGGGCCGCGATCGACGACAGCGTGCGCGACGGCGTGGGCGGCGTCGTGCTGTCAGGTGCGCAGGGATTGTTCTCTGCCGGCGTCGACGTGCCGGCCCTGCTCGGCCGCGACCGCGCCGGTGTGCGCGAATACTGGCGCGAATTCTTTGCACTCTGCGCCACTCTGGCTCGTTCGCCGATCCCGCTGGTGGCTGCCATCAGCGGCCACAGCCCAGCTGGCGGAGCAGTACTGGCGTTGTTCTGCGACTACCGGGTGATGGCCGAAGGCCCGTACCGGATCGGACTGAACGAGGTGCAGGTGGGGTTGATCGTGCCCGAAGCGATTCAGCTGGCGCTGCGCCGCGTGGTCGGTACCTATCGCGCCGAACGGTTGCTCGTCGCGGGCGCCATGATCGAATCGGCCGAAGCCCTGGCATGTGGCTTCGTCGACGAACTCACCGGTGTCGACCAGGTGGCCGTACGCGCCAGGCACTGGCTGGGTGAACTGCTGACGCTGCCAGCGCATGCCATGCTCGCTACCCGTACGCTGGCGCGGGCCGACTTGGCCGTGGCATATGCCGATCCGGACAAGCTGCCACTGGATGATTTCGTCGAGGCGTTCTTCCATCCGCAGACGCAGGCGGTGCTGCATCAGTTGGTGGCGCGACTCAAGAGCAAGAGCTGATCAGTTGTTGCGTGCCGGGTCAGCCCTTGGCCACCGGTCGTGCCGGGTCACTGATCCAGCCGCTCCATGACGGTGCGTACAGCCGCGAACCGTGCAGCCCGGCATGCTCCATCGCCAGCAAGTTGTGGCAGGCGGTGACACCGGAGCCACACATGTGTACCACTTGCGATGCTGCAGTGGCACCCAGCACGGCAACGAATTCGTCATGCAGCTGGGTGACCGACTTGAAGCGACCGTCGCTGCCCAGGTTGTCGGCAAACGGCCTGTTCAAGGCACCAGGTACATGGCCACCGACCCGATCCAGCGGCTCGACGTCGCCGCGATAGCGCGGTGCGGCACGTGCATCCAGCAACTTGCCCGCGGCGCCAGCGCGCACGGCGGCATGATCCAGCAAGACCTGCCCCGCGTCGAAGCCCAGTGACACCTGACTTGGAGTCCGCGCGGCCGACTCACCGGACTCGACCGGCAGGCCCGCCGCCAACCATGCGGCATAGCCGCCATCCAGCACGGCAACATGGCGCATACCCACCAACCGCAACAACCACCACAATCGTGCCGCAGCCAGCGCACCGCCGGCCGTGTCATAGCAGACCACCTGCAGGTCAGGCTGCCAGCCCCAGCGCGACAACAGCGCGCTGAACGCCTGCTCCAATGGCAGCGGGTGCCGACCCAGACCCTCAGTCTGGCGCGACAGATCGGACAGATCGTGATCGAGACTGGCGTACACCGCGCCCGGAATATGGCCGTCCCGATAGTCACGTGCACCCTTGTCAGGATCAGCCAGGTCGAAACGGCAATCGACGATCAGCACCTGCTGCGATGGCAGCGCCGCGAGGCTGGCAGCATCAATGAGCGTGGTGTACCTGGTCATGCGCAACCCATCCTCTGCAGCAGGTTGAACAGCATCGCGGCGGTGGCGCCCCAGATGCGGTGACCACCGTGGATGAACTCGACCATCGGTCGATGGTGGCCGCGAAATTCCATCGTATAGCGACGCAGGTTGGCCGGCTCCAGGAAGAACGCCAGCGGCACCTCGAACACTTCAGCCACTTCATCCGGCGCCGGATACAGCTGTGCGCCGGCGGCAATCTGCGCCACCACCGGCGTGATGCAATAGCCGCTGATCGTCTCGAAACAATCCAGGTAACCCAGCGGCGTCACCAGCGCACGATCGAGGCCGATTTCCTCTTCGCTCTCGCGCAATGCCGTGGTCAGTGCATCGCCGCCATCGGCGGGGTCGCTGCGCCCACCGGGAAATGCTACCTGGCCGGCGTGCGACTGCAGGTGGTCGGTCCGCACGGTGAGTACCAGCCTGGGCTGCACGCCTTCGCGCAAACCGACCAGCACGGCAGCCGGCTGACGCTGCGTGGTGCCGAGCAGTTCGGTCATGTCAGCATGGTTCCAGCCTGGCGCCATCGGTGGTGCCGATAGCGGGTGGAGCGCCTTGATGAGCGCCTCCATCATGACAACTCGCGGGCAGGCAGAATCACCTGCATGACATAACGCCTCTCGGCATCACTCATCACGCGCCAGCGACCGATTTCCTCGCCGGTGCGCCAGCAACCCACGCAATAGCCGCGCTCATCCAGCCGGCAGATGCCGATGCAGGGGGTTAGTGGAGGTGTTTCGGCAGGGCTCGGATCGTTCGGCATGCCCTGCCATGTTACCACCGCAGGATTCAGGGCCTGGCCGAATCAGGCTTGATCTCGAGCAGCTGAATTTCGAATACAAGCGCCTCGTTCGGGCCAATCCGCGGAAGCTGGCCGTCTTCGCCATAGGCCAGTTGCGGCGGAATCACCACCTTCCAGCGATCCCCCACATGCATGCGCGGGATCACGTCGCGCCAACCGGAAATGACTCCGTCCACCTCGAAACTCACCGGCGCGCCATGCGCCCAGGTGCTGTCAAACTCGGTACCGTCGACCAGCATGCCGCGATAGTTCACCACTACCCTGCTGGTCACGGTCGGGCTGACCGTGCCTGTGCCCTTGCTCAGCACCGCGTACTGGATGCCTGAGGGCAGTTGCACCACGCCCGGCTGTTGTCCGTTGCGCGCCATGAACTCGGCGCTCTTGCGTGCATTGGCTTCGGCAATCCGCTTGAATTCGGCCAGCGCATTCGCATGCATCTGCCGCTCGAGACTGCGCAGCTGCTCATGCATTTCCGGTACAGGTACCGTAGGCTGTCGCTTGGCATAGGCATCCTGGATCGCACGCATCAGGACCGCAACATCCACATCCGGTCGGCCATCGGCAAACTGGCTGCCGATCTGGTAGCCAATCGCATAAGAAAGCTTGGACTTGTCCAGCTTCACAGGCGCGCTGGCCATTGCTGCGCGATTCTGCGCATGCGCCATCCCACCCAGCAGCAAGGTGCCGAGCAGTACGCAACGCAGATATGTCATGCCTTTCTCCATCGGGCCGTTCTCTATCGCGACTGGCAATTCAGACGGTTCATCCTAAGCGGTTCGCGGGATTCGTGCAGCGGTCGCTGCTTCTGGCTTGAGAAACCCGCTGGCGACAAAGGTTCCCGCTGCTACCATCGCGCCCTTGCATCCATCAGGAGCCGTTCATGGCCTATCGCAACCTGGAAACCAGCAACCGCGGGGCGGTGCGCACTATCACGGTCAATCGACCGGACAAGCTCAACGCGCTGAATCGCGACACCCTCAACGAGCTGACCCTCGCCTTTGCGCAGGCCGCGCAGGACGATGCCGTGCGTGTGGTGGTGCTGGCCGGCGCAGGCGAAAAGGCATTCGTCGCCGGTGCCGACATTGCCGAGATGAACGGCTACACGCCGGTGCAGGCGCAAGGTTTCTCACGTACCGGACAGCGCCTGATGAGTTCGATCGAGCGCCTCGGCAAGCCGGTGATCGCACGCATCCAGGGCTTCGCCCTCGGCGGAGGCATGGAACTGGCGATGGCCTGCCACCTGCGCGTGGCCGGCGAAAAAGCGAAATTCGGCCAGCCCGAGATCAACCTCGGCCTGATCCCGGGCTTCGGCGGCACCCAGCGGCTGTTGCGCCTGGCCGGTCGCGGCGCAGCGCTGGAGCTGTGCCTTACTGGTGCCGTGATCAATGCACAACGCGCGTACGAACTGGGCATCATCACTCGCGTGGTCGCGCCCGAAGCGCTGGACGATGCCGTGAACACCTTGGCTGACCAGCTGGCGGCCAGCGCACCACTGGCCGCCGCCAGCATCCTCGACGCCGTACTGCAGGGCGGCGAGACCTCGATCGATCAGGGGCTGGAGTTCGAGACCCAGGGTTTCGCGCTGGCGTTCTCCACCGAGGACATGCGCGAGGGCACCTCGGCGTTCCTGGAAAAGCGCAAGGCGGAGTTCAAGGGACGCTGAACCTGCCAGAGCCAGAGCTGCATATCTGACCTGATCGCTGCGGGACGCAGCGATCAGTGCTCCCCGCGATACTTCTTCTCGCCCGCCGTGATGCGCAGATCGAGCCGGTTCTCGGGTGGCGCCAGCGGACAGGTGGCGAACGGCGTGAACGCGCACGGTGGGTTGTAGGCCTCGTTGAAGTCAAGGATCACCTTGCCATCCTTCGGCAACGCGGCGTACAGGAAACGTGCGGCGCCATAGGTCTCCTTGCCTGAAGTGCGATCGGCGATCACAAAGAACAGATCGCCACCAGGCTCCTCCTGATACGGCAGCAGCTCGTAGGTGTGGCCGTCGTGCTGGAACACTGCCTTGCCCGGCACGTCGACCTTGTCGATCGTGCCGATCACCGAACCGATCTCCAGCTTGTGCGGCGGGTCGAACGGCACCCAGGTGGCCACGATGTGCCAGGACGGATCGATCGGAAAATAGTCGATGCCGAGAAAATTTTTCCGCGTGATCGCGTCGCTGTCCTTGACGCGCAGCGCTTTGCGGCCGTCACGATCAATCACGTAGAAGTTCGCCGCGCCGAAACTCACCAGGGTCGGCGACGCGTCACCGGTGACATGTGCATCGTCGATCAACGCCGCTTCGGCCACGGCCTTGCCGTCGATCGTGGCCGCACTCCCTGTGGCCAGCACGATGTGCAGGGAGCCATCCTTCGCCAACTTCACCGTGCCGAGATGCGCCGGACCCGCCTTCAGTACGATGTCGTTGTTGGCCGCGCTGCCGACATGGTTGTCACCTTCTTTCAACCACTCCAGACCGGTCAGGCTCAGCCAGCCGTTCGGCGCAGTGAGCCGTTCCAGACGACCGCTCCGCCATTGCTGGATCTGCTGTTCGTAGGTCGCCACAGGGGTTGCGGCAGGTGTTTCAGCGTGCACGGCTACAACTCCGGAAAACAGGGCAATGGCAACAATGGCATGACGCAACATGGGCAGCGATCCGCGCGAGGCAGGAACTCCGAGTATGGCCGTCCGTTTGCTCACAGGGCAAGTCGTGTCGTCAGCGACCACGCATGAACAGTTTGTCGAGTTCGGCCACGCTCAGCTGAATCCAGGTCGGGCGGCCGTGGTTGCATTGACCGGAGCGTTCGGTCACTTCCATCTCGCGCAACAGGGCATTCATTTCGGGGATCGTCAGGCGCCGTCCGGCGCGCACCGAACCGTGGCAGGCCATGGTCGAGAGCAGCTCGTTCTCCAGCTCCTGCAGACGACGCGAACTGCCGTGCTGGGCCAGTTCGGACAGCACGTCACGGCTGAGCTGGCCGACATCCGCGCCTTCCAGCAGCGCCGGAATCCGTCGTACCACGATCGTCGCCGGACCACTGCGCGACAGCTCCAGGCCCCACTCGGCCAGCGCCTCCGCATGTTCCTCGGCCGCCGCGGCCTCCTTCGCACTGACCGCGACACTCATCGGCACCAACAACATCTGCGAACGCAAGTTGCTGCCAACCCGACCTGATTTCAGCTTCTCGTAGGTGATCCGCTCATGCGCCGCATGCATGTCCACCAGCACCAGGCCGTGCGCATTTTCGGCCAGCACGAAGATGCTTTTCAGCTGTGCGATCGCGAATCCGAGCGGCGGCGTTTCGCCCTCTTCCGTCGCCGGCATCGGCACATGCGCCACCGATGATCCCGGCGATTCACCAAGCAGAGCGGCATAACCGGCCAGTGGCGCATCGCGCACGCCCAAGCTCAGCCGACTCTGGCTGAACTGGCCGGACCACGCCGGCGTGCTGGATGGTGCAGGCGCCGTGGCGACGTATGGCTCATGCGAACCGTGTGCCGGTTCGGTTGTCGGCAACGTGTTCAGGCCCGCACGTGTCTGCGCCAACGCCTCATGCAGGGTGCGGAACAGGAAATCATGCACCAGCCGCTGCTCGCGGAAACGCACTTCGTGCTTGGCCGGATGCACGTTCACGTCCACACCAGCCGGATCGAGTTCCAGATACAGCACGAACGCGGCGTGCCGGCCGTGGAACAACACATCGGCATACGCCTGACGCACGGCGTGAGCCACGATGCGATCACGCACCAGCCGGCCGTTGACGTAGAAATACTGCGAGTCGGCCTGCGCGCGTGACGCCGTCGGCAAACCGACCCAGCCGGACAGATGCAGGCCGGCCATGGCGTGATCGATGCGCAGGCTCTGCGCCGGGAATTCCTCGCCCAGCACCTCAGCCACCCGCTGCAGCTCGGCCTGCTCATCGCGGGCAGCTTTCCACACGCGCACCGGCTTGCCGTTGTGGCTGAGCCGGAACTCCACTGCCCCGCGCGCCAGCGCCAGCGAATTCAGCAGGTCGTCGATATGCGCGAACTCGGTGCGCTCGGCGCGCATGAATTTCCGCCGCGCCGGCACGTTGTAGAACAGGTCGCGCACTTCGACGCTGGTGCCTTGCGGATGCTGCGCCGGGCGTGCTGCCTGAAGCTTGCCGCTGTCGACCTCGATGCGGAACGCAGCATCCTGCCCGCGTGTCCGCGAGGTCAGCGCGAAACGCGATACCGACGACACCGAGGCCAGTGCCTCGCCGCGAAACCCCATGCTGGCGACATGTTCCAGGTCGTCGAAGCTGCCGATCTTGCTGGTCGCGTGCGAGGCCACTGCGAGGGGTAATTCGTCGACATGGATGCCGTCGCCGTCGTCCCGCACGCGGATCAATCGCGCACCGCCGGCTTCGATATCCACTTCGATGCGGCTGGCACCGGCGTCGAGGCTGTTCTCGACCAGTTCTTTCACCACCGACGACGGCCGTTCGATGACTTCGCCGGCGGCGATCTGGTTGATGAGTTCGGGGGGTAGTACACGGATCACGTTCATCCGCGAACTTTAGCAGCGAACGCCAAGCGCACTGCGCCAACGAACGCGATCAGCTCGCCGGAATGGTCAGCATGGTGCCGGCGTGCACGGTATCCGTACTCAGCTGGTTGGCATTCTTCAGCGCACCGACACTGATGCCGTATTGGCGAGCGATGCTGCGCAGGCTTTCACCGCGGCCGACCCGGTGCAGGTCGCGCACACCGGCATCCGCGGGGGACGAGGGATTGCTGGCCAGCGTGGTTCCGGTCGCCTTGGCTGGCGTGCCACTGTCGTCGTCGTTGCCTGACTTGCCTGACGCCAACTGGATACCGTTGCGGCGCGCCGCCTGTGCCGCAAACCAGGTGCCTGGCGGCGGCGTGGACTCGAAATAGTTCTTCACGCCATCCATCACCGCCCCGGCCAGTTGCTTCTGGTGCGCCGGGTCGCGCAGCTTGCGCTCTTCGTCCGGATTGCTGATGAATGCCGTCTCGACCAGGATCGACGGTACATCCGGCGAACGCAGCACCACGAAGTTGGCACGTTCGACATAGCCGCGATGGGTCGGACCAAGCTGGCCCAACGCCTTGAGCACATTGCCGGCGACCACCTCGCTGGCCTGCATCGCCCAGCCCTGCTGCAGATCCAGCAGCACCTTGGCCAGTCCATCATCCTTGTCGTCAAGCGTGGTGCCACCGATCAGGTCGGCACGGTTTTCACGATCAGCCAGCCAGCGCGCCGCTTCATTGGTCTTGCCGCGCGGCGACAGTACCCAAACGGACGAACCCCTGGCGTCATCGCTGGTGAAGGAATCCGCGTGGATCGCCACGAACAGATCGGCATTGTTCTCGCGGGCGATCTCATAGCGCCGTTTGAGGTCAATGAAATAATCACCGTCGCGCGTCAGCACGGCCTTCATGCCCGGCTGACTGTTGATCTGTGCCGCCAAGTCGCGCGCCACGGCAAGCGTGACGTTCTTTTCCAGCGTGCCATCGGGACCATGCGCGCCCTGGTCCTTGCCACCATGACCGGCGTCGATCGCCACGATCACCTGACGCTGGCCATTCAGCATGGCTGCCGCCTGCTCGGTGACCGCCCGGCTGCTGTGCGAGGAACTGCTGCGACGCCGGGGCTCGGCCAGCACCGAACTGGACGAATCTGTCTGCCCACCATCAGTGTCTGGTTCAGCAGCCTTTGCAGGCACCTCCGGCTTCACCATGACCACCGCTTTCGTGGGGTTGCCGTTGCCCGGATAAAGATCGAGCACCAGCCGATAGTCCGTGCCATTGACCGGTTTCAGTACAAAACTCTTCAGACTGCTACCCGCTGCGACCTTCGCGGTCAGCTGGAGCCGGTCACCGATTCGGGCATGGCTCAGGCCACGCAACAACCCCTGGGCAACGGGATCGGCAAAGCCCCGCGCTGCCTCACTGCCTGGCAGATCCACCACGATCTGGTCATTGGCCTGACTGATGGTGTATTGCAGGGAATCGGTGATATCGAGCACCACACGGGTGTAGTCCGGGCCCGCCCAGACACGGGCACCTTTCAGCTCGGCCGCCTGCGCCGCCGACAGCGACACACCCGCCAGAACTGCGACGACGGCCCATCCACCCAGTTTGTTCAGGTAACCCCTCATGCGCCGCATTGAAGCGCAGACATTCGCCGAATGCAAGGCCATTTTCCCTTGTATATCCATAACCTGCGCTGCATTTGTCAGGTTGTATCAAGTTATTGAACGCAAGCCACGCATTTCGAACGGATCCTTGATGGCCTTTTGTGCGAAGAATTTCCCAGACTGAACAACTACTTGGCGATTATTCCGGTAGCCGTTGGAGTAGTCGCTCTCCGCGGACGGTAAAGGCCTGCAGCAAGGCACAGCGGCCGCTTCCGAAATAATCGAGCTGCAACTCCAGATCGGCGAGTGGCAGCGCACCCGTGCCGCGTTCGGGCCACTCCACCAGCACCAGCGCACTCGGATCACCCAGTGCATCCAATCCCAGCCATTCCAGCTCGCCGGGATCAGCAATCCGGTACAGGTCCAGATGCCAGGCTGCCTGCTGCCGCACCGTGTAGCCCTCGATCAGGCTGTAGGTCGGACTCTTGATGCGCTCACCCACTCCCATCGCGGTCAGCAAGGCCCGCGCAAAACTGGTCTTGCCAGCGCCGAGCGGACCATGCAGGTAAAGCACCAGGCCATCATCCAGCTCTGCTGCCAAGTGCGTGGCCAATGCGGTGGTGGCGGCCTCATCGGGCAGCGTCCAGCGCCGTTCGAGATCGAAACGGTCAGTCATGCAGATGCCCTGACAAGTTATTGCCGAGTGTACGCAACGGTGCCAGCAAGTCGCTGGCCAGCAATCCGCGTTCGCCCTGCTGCGCAGCCAGATCGCCGGCGCGCGCGTGCAGACCCACGCCGAGGCAGGCTGCCTGCCATGCCGTGCAGCCCTGCGCCAGCAACGCCGCGATGACACCGGTGAGCAGATCGCCCATGCCGCCCGAAGCCATCCCCGGATTGCCCCACGGACAGACGTCCAGACGTCCATCCGGATCAGCGATCAGACTGCCCGAACCTTTCAATACAACCGTGGCCGAATAACAGCGTGCCAGTTCGCGCACCGCCGAAAAGCGATCCCGTTCGACATCTGCCGTCGACACACCCAGCAGACGGCCTGCCTCACCGGGGTGCGGGGTCAGCACCGTCGGCACGGTGAACGTGCATGGTCTTTGCGCCAGCAGGTTCAGGCCATCGGCATCGAGCACCAGCGGCTTGTTTGCACCCAGTGTGGCCTGCCACAACGCATGCGCCCAGGTGTGCTGCCCCAATCCAGGCCCGAGTGCGAGTACGTTGGCTCGCTCCAGCAACGGCGCCAGGGCCTGCGTTTCATCGACGGCATGCACCATCAATTCCGGACGCGTGGCATTCAGCGCCAGCACGTGGTCGGCGCGGGTCGCCACACTGACCAGTCCAGCGCCAGCACGCAGCGCGGCCTCGCCGGCAAGGCGCACGGCACCCGCCATGCCGTGATCGCCGCCAATCACCAGTACATGGCCGTTGGAACCCTTGTTGGCATACCGTTCACGCGACGGCATCGCTTCGGCGACCAGCAATTGCGCATCGGGTTGAACACCAGCGTAGATGCTCTCAGGCACGCCAAGACCGGCCAGCTCCAGTACACCGACATGATCGGCAGCACGCCCGCTATGCAGGCCGCGTTTGTTGGCGATGAACGTCAGCGTGACATCCGCGCGAACCGCAGCACCCAGGCAATGACCACTGTCCGCATTCAATCCGCTGGGCACATCCAGTGCGAGCAACGGCTTGCCACTGGCATGCATGCTGTCGATCAAGCGCGCCACGGATGGCTCGAGAGCACGGTTGAAGCCAATCCCATATAGCGCGTCGACCAGCACCTCCACCACTGGCAGCCTCGATTCGGCATTCCACAGATGCACCTGGCCGCCAGCGGTTTCCCATTCATTGCGCGCCATGGCGGCGGCGCCATGGGATGCCGTGCCAATCGCCACGATCTCCACCTGCAGTCCCGCTTCGCGCGCCAGCACGCCCAGCAGGAAACCGTCGCCACCGTTGTTGCCAGGACCGCAGCAGATGCCGAGATGGCGAACCTGCGGCCAGTGCCGGCGCAGAATGAGCAGCGCCGCGCTGGCAGCCCGGCGCATCAGCTCATGGCTGGAGATACCCATGGCCGCGAGCGCAGCGCCTTCCATCTCACGCACCTGTTCGATGGTATAGAGCGCGCGGTTGTGCGAATGGGCTGGCATGCGCGAATTATAGGCATGACACACCTCTACAATAGACGGATGCCCATGGCTGATCTCCGCACCATTCCCGACTACGTCGCACTGGCCGGCGACATCAAGCGCTGGGCCGTCGAGCTCGGCTTTGCCGAAGCCGGCATCAGCGGCACCGATCTGGGCGAGGACGAGGAGCATCTGAAGCGCTGGCTCGACCAGGGCCATCACGGCGAGATGGAGTACATGGCCCGGCATGGCACCCGGCGCAGCCGTCCGGCCGAGCTGGAGCCGGGCACGCAACGCGTCATTTCGGTGCGCATGGACTACATCCCGCCAGGTACCGCGAACGCCTGGGGCGTGCTGGAAGATGGCGAGGCCGGCTACGTGTCGCGTTATGCGCTTGGCCGCGACTATCACAAGTTGATGCGCAACCGGCTGCAGAAGCTGGCCGAGCGCATCCACGCCGTGGTCGGCGACTTCGGCTATCGCGCCTATGTGGATTCCGCGCCGGTGCTGGAGAAGGCGCTGGCACGCAACGCGGGGCTCGGTTGGATCGGCAAGCACACTGTGCTGATCAATCGCCGCGCCGGTTCGTATTTCTTTCTCGGCGAGCTGTTCACCGATCTGCCTTTGCCGGTCGACGAGCCAGCCAGCGCGCACTGCGGCAGCTGCACCCGCTGCATCGAAATCTGCCCGACCCAGGCCATCCTGGGTCCTTACCGGCTGGATGCAAAACGCTGCATTTCCTATCTCACCATCGAACTCAAGGGCAGCATTCCGGAGGATCTGCGCGCGCCCATGGGCAACCGCATCTTCGGCTGCGACGACTGTCAGTTGATCTGCCCGTGGAACAAGTTCGCGCAAGACACCACCGAGCCTGACTTCGCCCCACGGCACAGCCTCGATGGCGCGAAACTGGTCGAGCTGTTCGCGTGGAGCGAGCAGGAATTCCTCAGCCGTACGGAAGGCATGGCGATCCGCCGCACCGGTTACGAAGGCTGGCTACGCAATATCGCGGTGGCACTGGGCAACGCGCCATCATCCGCCGAGGTGACTGGCGCGTTGCAGTCCCGTCAGGGAGATGCCTCCGACGTGGTGCGCGAACATGTGCAGTGGGCGCTGGACAGACATCGAAGCTGATGCGACCGCGCCGGATCGGGCGCAACGACGACGGCTCGGCGGAAGCGGATCAGGCGGTCGCCATCTGCTTGGGAATCGAGCGGTTGGTGTGCGAGATGCGATTGTCGGCATCCGCGTAGACCAGCGTCGGCTGGAACTGTTCCAGCTCCGCTTCCGACAGCTGCGCAAACGCAGCGATAATGATCAGATCGCCCGGCTTCGCGCGATGCGCGGCACTGCCGTTGACCGAGATGATGCCGGAGCCTTCTTCGGCACGCAGCGCATAGGTGACGAAGCGCTTGCCGTTGTTGATGTTCCAGGCGTGGATCTGCTCGTACTCGCGGATACCCGAGGCATCCAGCAGCAAGCCGTCGATCGCGATCGAGCCTTCGTAGTGCAGCTCGGCATGGGTCACCGTCGCGCGGTGGATCTTGGCCTTGAGCATGTTCAGGTGCATGACGTTCTTTCCAGCAGGGACAGCCCGCAGAGTTGGCAATTATCGAACCGATGACGTTGCACCGCAACATCATCGATGCCGATACCAATATGCGGCTGCCTCAATCGAACAGCAAGTTGTCGATCAGCCGGGTATTGCCCAGGCGTGCCGCGATCAGGGCGATCAGGCCGTCGCGCTGGCCTTCGGCCGGCTCGGCCAGGTCCTCGGCACGGCGAATTACCGCGTAATCGGGTACGAAACCGGCACGCATCAGGCGTGCCGCGGCAACCTGTTCAAGCGCACGCCAGGCATGGCCCTTGCCGAGCAATTCACGCATTTTCAGCAAGGTATCGTGGATCAGCGGCGCGCGCAGGCGTTCCTCGGCAGACAGATACTGGTTGCGCGAACTCAGCGCCAGGCCATCGTCGGCACGCAAGGTCGCTGCAGCCATCACCTTCACCGGCAACGCAAGGTCACGCACCATCCGTTCGATCACCTTCAGCTGCTGGAAGTCCTTCTGACCGAACACCGCCAGGTCTGGTTGCACCAGGTTGAACAGCTTGCACACCACGGTGGCCACACCATCGAAATGCCCAGGCCGGTGCGCACCTTCCAGTGTCTCGGTGATCTGCGGCACGCGCAGGCTGACACTGTATTCCGCACCAAACGGATAAATCGTCGCCACATCCGGCGCGAACAGCAGGTCGCAATCCTGCTCGGTCAATGCCGTCTGATCCTGCAGCAAGGTGCGTGGATAGCGCTCGAAATCCTCGTTCGGACCGAACTGGGTGGGATTGACGAACACGCTGGCGACCACCCGGTCGGTGCGTGCCCGCGCCAGCTTGATCAGCGACTGGTGGCCTGCATGCAGGTTGCCCATGGTCGGCACGAAACCCACCGTCTGGCCCTTGGAACGCCAGCCGCGAATCGCGGCGCGCAGGGCGGGTGCATCCTGGACGGTCTGCATGGTGCGTTGACTCGCTGATCAGTTGAAACAATGTTCAGGGGCCGGAAACGCACCGCTGCGTACGTCCTCGGCATAGGCAGCGATAGCCGCCGCCACCGAATCGCGCCCAACCAGAAAATCCTTGCTGAACTTCGGTCGCTTGCCCGGCGTGATGCCGAGCATGTCATGGATCACCAGCACCTGCCCGTCGCAATGCGGACCGGCGCCAATGCCGATGACCGGAATATCCACCGCCGCGGTCACCCGCTCGCCAAGACTGGTCGGCACGCCTTCGAGCACCAGCAGATCCGCGCCGGCCGCCTGCACTGCCCGCGCCTCGGCCAGTACATGATCGGCGGCGGCCTGTTCGCGGCCCTGGATACGGAAGCCACCGAACTTGTGCACCGACTGCGGCGTCAGCCCCAGATGCGCGCAGACCGGAATCGCGCGTGCGGTCAGCGCGGCAATCGCCTCAAGGATATGCGGTGCCGCACCTTCGATCTTCACCATCGCCGCACCGGCTTCGCCGACCAGCCGTGCCCCGGCTTCCAGCGCGTGGGCGACATCGCGATCGGCCATGAACGGCATGTCCGCGACCAGCAGGGTCGACGACAGCCCACGGGCCACCGCGGCGGTGTGATAGACCATGTGATCGAGCGTCACCGGCAACGTGCTGGCATGACCCTGCACCACCATGCCGAGCGAATCGCCCACCAGCGCGATGTCGACTCCAGCTGCCTCAAGCTGCCAGGCAAAACTGGCGTCATAGGCGGTGAGCATGACAATGCGCCGCCCCTGCGCCTTCATCGCACGCAGACCGGGCACGGTCACCGGCTTGCGTTCGGGAGTACTGGCGTTTTGCACGTACACGATGATTCCTGGGTGATGGCGGATGCCGATTATCCGGCGTGCCGCGAGAAACGCTCAAGGCAATCTTTCACAACCGGCCAGATCGAGCCGCGCCAGCTGTTCCGCCACCGTAACGCCCCCGGACAGCAGCAGCGCAGGTTCGATGTCATGCAGTGGCAGCAACACGAACGCACGTTCGGCCATGCGTGGATGCGGCAGGGTCAGTCGGGCATCGTCAAGTTGCACGCCATCGACATGCAGCAGATCCAGATCCAGCGTGCGCGGCCCGTTGCGTTCGGCACGCACACGACCGGCATGCTGCTCGATCTCCAGCAACGCATCGAGCAACGCATGCGGCGACAACGCAGTATCCACCTTCACCGCGGCATTGACGAACGATGGTTGCTCCAGCAATCCCCAGGGCGGCGTGCTGTACAACGACGAACATTGCAGCAGGCGCGTATCCGGCAGGCTCGCCAGTGCAGTCATCGCATCCAGCAACTGCTGCTGCGGATCACCCAGATTGCTGCCCAGCGCGATATAGGCCAGCGTCACGCGGAACCCGGTTTTTCGCCGGAGCGCCGGCGCCGCCGGCGCGGACGTGACGCCTTGCTGACCACCGGGACAGGCATGCTGTCACTGGCACTGCTGCCGCCACCTGCCGGCAACGCCGCCGACAGTACGTCCGGCGGCAACTGCTGCGCATGCGCCCACCACTGGCCCAGTTCGCGCATAGCCGGCGATTCATCCGCACGCAGCAACAGAAAGTCGAATGCCGCACGAAAGCGCGGGTGCGTCATCAGGCGGAACACACGCTTGCGCTGCACCTGCTCGAAGCGCGGCTGCAACGACCAGATCTCTTCCATCGTGAAGGTGAACCGGCGTGGGATCGCCACCCGCTGGCACTGTTCGCCGACCACCTGCGCAGCTGCGCGTGCCCAGGCTTCATTGCTGTCCTGACCACGTGCGATCGCCTGATGTGCCACATCGCGCACTTCGCCCCACAGCAATACCGCAAACAGGAACGCCGGCGTGACCGACTTGCCTTCGGCCACCCGGCTGTCGGTATTGGCCAGCCCGTGCTCGACGAGCGAGCGCAACGCCTCGTCACCACGCTTGAGCGCCCGCGCAGTCACCGGAAACAGGGACTTCAGCAGACCACACTGTTCCAGCATGCGGAAACTCTTCAGTCCGTTGCCGCTGAGGAACATCTTCAGCGATTCGTCGAACAGTCGCGCCGGCGCGGCCTCGGCCAGCAACGGCCCGAGACTCTCGAACGGCGCCATGGCAGCCGTGTCGATGCGCATGTCGAGCTTGGCCGCCAGTCGCGCAGCGCGCAGCATGCGCACCGGATCCTCGCGATAGCGGATGACCGGATCACCGATCAGCCGCAACACGCGATCATCCAGATCCTGCATGCCGCCGACGTAGTCACGCACCGAGAAATCGCTGATGTCGTAATACAGCGCGTTGGCGCGGAAATCGCGGCGTATCGCGTCCTCCTCGATCGTGCCCCAGATGTTGTCGCGCACGATGCGGCCATCGACGATGTGGCGATCACCTTCGCCGCCTTCTTCGCCGAGCCCCCGGAACGTCGCCACCTCGATGATCTCCGGACCGAACACCACATGGGCCAGGCGGAAGCGACGACCAATCAGGCGGCAGTTGCGGAACAGCCGTTTCACGTCGTCCGGCGTCGCGTCGGTAGCGACATCGAAATCCTTCGGCTGCAAGCCCAGCAGCAGGTCCCGCACGGCACCACCGACCAGATAGGCGGCATAGCCGGCCTCGTTCAGGCGATACAGCACTCGCAAGGCCGCCTTGCTGATGTTCTTGCGGGAAATGGAGTGCTGATCGCGCGGAATGATCCGCAGCGCTGGCTTGGTGTCAGTCCCTGATTCGAGGTTCAAGCAGTCAGAATCCTTGTGCGGTGAGTACGCTCTGGTGTTCAACGAATCGCACCGCCGATACCGCGCACGAGCAGAGCGTATGCGCATGGTGCCGGCTGATACGCGTCAAGCATTGCCGGACGAAACAATTCCGTTATACTAGCGCGCCTCGCAGGATAACGCTCCCTTCGTCTAGTGGCCCAGGACACTGCCCTCTCAAGGCGGGAACACGAGTTCGAGTCTCGTAGGGAGCACCACTACCTGTGCAATCATCCATGATTGCCGTTGCCTGGAAGAGTCTCTACAACCTGCGGCTCTTGGCCACTGGCTGGATTAGAAGCGGCCATCCATGGCCGCACTCTTCACAAGAGCCTTCCGACCGCCACCCATACAGTTGAATTGCCTCCATGACTTTCGTCGTCATCGACAACTGCATCAAGTGCAAATACACCGATTGCGTTGAGGTCTGCCCGGTCGATGCCTTCCATGAAGGCCCCAATTTCCTCGTGATCGATCCGGACGAGTGCATCGACTGCACCTTGTGCGAGCCGGAGTGCCCGATCAACGCGATCTATCCGGAAGACGATGTCCCCGCCGGCCAGGAAGCCTTCGTGGCGCTCAACGCCGAGCTGGCCAAGGACTGGCCGGTGATTACCGAGCGCAAGGACAGCCCGGCCGACGCCAAGGACTGGGAAGGCAAGCCGGACAAGCTCAAGTTGCTGCAGCGCTGAATCTCCACCATCCATAAACGGAAACGCCGCCCTCGAGGCGGCGTTTCCGTTTATGTTGCTGGCGATCAGCCGCCCAGATGCGACTTCAACGTGTCGATCACCTTGGCTACTGCGCCGACATTGCCCTGCGCACGGATTTCGCTGGCGTTCGTGCCGCTGCCGCCGATGCTTACCTGCACCTGGTATGAGGAGCCCGACGTACCACTGGAATCGCTCTTGTCGTGACTGAACATGCGGTGGAAAAAGCCTTTCTTCTTCGGCTGCTGTGCAATCGAGCTCGGAACGCTAAGGGTGTAACCATGGGCAGTATCGTCATGACTGACCACCTGACCCAGGCTGCCGCCCTGCAACACATCCCCCACTTTGCGGTACGTGTTGTCGACGCTGTCGGCCACCACGAAACCGTCGGTGATCTGGCCGCCGGCTTCATTGACGCGTGCAACTGCGCCGTTTGAGGTCGGCTGGTTCGCGCCAGGTGCCGGGATCACCAAGGCATCGCTGGTCGAAGGCCGATCCAGGGTGGGCGGGATCTCCAGCGGCGACTCCTGCTGGGCGGTGTCCCACGCCTTGTGCGTGCGGAACATGCCGCAGCCAGAAAGCAGCAGGCCGCTGAGGGCCACAGCCGACAAGGCCACGAGGAGGGAGGTTTTCTTCATGTAATGGGATTCCGTGAGTAAGTCAGGCAACCGTTCAACCGGCCGCAGTCGCCAAGGATGCCAGACTGGACAGCGCTTGGTGCAATCGGGCGCGATCCGGACCGTCGTTCAGTTCAACCAGGGGCAATCTCGGCAACGCCAATCCCAGCCCCAGCAATGGCAGACCAGCCTTGACCGCGATCGGGTTCGGCGCACAGTTGAGCGCCTGTACCAGTGGCTCAAGTGTCGCATGACACCGCGCCGTGGCGGCAGGGTCGCCACCCACGGCTGCATCGCACAAGGCTCGAAAAGCCTGCGGTACCAGATTGGCCACCACCGAGATCGTACCAGCCGCGCCCGCCAGCATGGCTTCGCCGGCACTCCCGTCGTCACCGGACAGATAGACGAAATCCGCGCGAACAAGTTCCGCCAGCGCCGAAATCCGTTCGCGATCACCGCGCGCTTCCTTGATGCCGACGATCGCCGGGTGCTCGCGCAGCCGGGCGACGGTCTCCGGCAGCAGGTCGCAACCGGTGCGGCTGGGCACGTTGTAAAGCAGGACCGGCAAGCCACCGTGCTCGGCCACTTCGAGGAAATGCAGGCGCAGGCCTTCCTGGGTCGGGCGCACGTAATAAGGTGTCACTACCAGCGCCGCATCGGCCCCCAGCACTCTGGCACGACGGGTCAAGGCAACGGTCTTGGCAGTACCCGCTTCGCCGGTACCGGCGATCACGGGTACGCGTCCGGCTACGCGCTCGACCGCAAACGCCAGCAGCCGGTCGAACTCGTCATGTTCCAGCATGTGTGCTTCGCCGGTGGAGCCGGCTACCACCAGCGCCTGCGTGCCGCCAGCAAGCTGATGGTCGAGCAACCGGCCAAACGCCGGCAGGTCGAGGGCACCGTCGGCCGCGAACGGGGTCACCAGCGCGCAGATGCTTCCGCGAATGTTCAAGACTCGATTCCGCTCCAGATCAAGCCGTACATGTTACTTGCCGCCTCGCAAGACGGGCAAGTAAGCCCGATCGGAGTAATCTCGGCGTTTCCGCATCATGCGGCATGCCGCCACAGGTAGAACCTTTGAAACCCACTTCCGTCCCTTCTGCCCCGACTGCGCGCGCAGGCAATGACAACCAGCTGCTGATCCAGGCGCTCACACCAGCAAGCAAATCGCCGCTGCTGGCACTGGCCAAGCGCATCGCCGACGCCGGCTGCAACCTGTCCGAGTCACGCGTGTCGACGATCGGTACGGAAATCTCGCTGATGCTGCTGGCCAGCGGCGCATGGGATGCGCTGGCCAAGCTGGAAACTGCCCTGACCAAGCTGGCCCGTGACGAAAGCCTGCGACTGGTGCACTACCGCACCGGCCCGCGCGAGAACAGCTCGCACCTGCTGCCATACCTGGTGGAAGTGGTGGCGGCCGACCGGCCCGGCATCGTGGCGCGTATCGTGGAATTCTTCACCCAGCACGGTATCAGTGTGGAGCAGCTCAATTCCACCCGCTATCAGGCGATGCAGACCGGGGCGGAGATGTTCCAGGCCCAGTTCACCATCGGCATCCCGGCGGAGATCCACATTGCCGCGTTGCGCGACGATTTCCTCGAGCTGTGCGACGGCCTGAATCTCGACGCCATCATGGATCCGGTGAAGTTCTGAGGATCGCGCGATCCGGGGCATCTGACAAGGACTGTTATCGGCGGGTACGCACGCGCTAGTCTTGCTCCCGGGACTACCGAGGAACCTTGCATTGCCGTCAGTGTGCCGATCCAATCCGATCGCTTTCTGCGCACCGCCCGCAGTGTTCATCGTCAGCCGGTTCCCATACCTCCCACTTCACATGCATGCGCAGCCGCTCTGCACGGCCGCGCAGGAGTAGTCATGCCCGAAATCGGCAAAAGGGTCCCCACACTCAACGGTGTCACCGGCGATGGCAGCGAGTTGAAGCTGGCCAGCCTGAAGGGACAATGGGTCGTGGTGTATTTCTATCCCAAGGACAGCACGCCAGGCTGTACCAATGAGGCGAAGGATTTTCGCGACCTTTATCCGAAATTCCACGAGCGCCATGCGCAAGTCATCGGCGTGTCACGCGATTCCGTAAAATCGCACGCTAGTTTTGCCGCGAAGCAGGAGCTGCCGTTCCCGCTGGTTTCCGATTCCGAAGAGACATGGTGCCAAGCATTCGATGTGATCCACGAAAAGGTGCTGTACGGAAAACGTCATCTGGGCATCGTGCGCAGCACCTTCCTGATCGACCCACTGGGGAAACTGGTCCACGAATGGCGCGGAGTGAAAGTGCCAGGCCACGCCCAAGACGTGCTCGACACCATCCCTGCCCAGTGACCGCCAAGCCATTCATGGCCTTCACCCGCATGGCGTGCCGGCAATCGGCCGGCGCTTCATGCCGTCATCACGCTCCCGCGATGCGTCGTGCATCGCGGCTCTTTCATCTCCCCACCAGCGAGGACACTTCCGCATGACCGGAAGCAAGCGCATCTACGCTCTCGACACCAACGTCCTGCTGCATGACCCGACCTCGCTGTTCCGCTTCGAGGAACACGACGTCTTCATCCCGATGACCGTGCTGGAGGAGCTGGACGAAAAAAAGAAAGGCGCTTCGGAAGTCTCGCGCAACGGCCGCCAGGTCAGCCGATTCCTCAACGAGCTGATCGAGCTGGGCAAGCAGCACGACCTGGGCGAAGGGCTGGAACTGAGCAACCCGCAGGGCATCAAGCTCAAGCGTGGCGGTTCGGTCGGCCGGCTTTACTTCCAGCACCGCACCAGCAGCAATGGCCACACCAAGGCCGACAACCAGATCCTGTCGGCGGTGATCGAACTGCGTGACCAGAATCCCGATCGCGCAGTGATCCTGGTCACCAAGGACATCAACCTGCGGATCAAGGCGAGCATCAACGGCATCGTCGCCGAGGATTACGAGAACGATCGTGCGCTCGATGATTTCTCCCTGCTCTACACCGGTTCGGCCGAACTGACCGAGGACTTCTGGGACCGTCATCCGGAAGTGCAGTCATGGACAGAGCGTGGGCGCACGTTCTACAAGGTGAATCGTCACGAGGAGGAAAACTGGCATCCCAACGAATGCCTGTTCCTGCCCGGCGAAAACAGCGTCGAGTTGCGCGTGCTGCATATCGACGACACCAGCGCCACGCTGGTGCTGCTGGACGACCATTCACACGCCAACCATCACGTCTGGGGCATCGGTGCACGCAACCGCGAGCAGAACTTCGCGCTCAACGCACTGATGGATCCGGACGTCGATTTCGTCACCCTGCTCGGCAACGCCGGCACCGGCAAGACCCTGCTGGCGCTGGCGGCCGGCCTGGCGCAGGTGATGGACCAGCAGCGTTACCGCGAGATCATCATGACTCGCGCCACCGTTTCGGTGGGCGAGGACATCGGCTTCCTGCCCGGCACCGAGGAGGAGAAGATGACGCCGTGGATGGGTGCATTGACCGATAACCTCGAAGTACTCGCGAACCCCGAGGATGGTGGCAGCTGGGGCCGCCAGGCCACCAACGACCTGCTCGCCTCGCGCATCAAGATCCGTTCGCTCAACTTCATGCGAGGGCGCACCTTCCTGTCGCGCTATCTGATCATCGACGAGGCGCAGAACCTCACCCCGAAGCAGATGAAGACCCTGATCACCCGTGCCGGCCCCGGCACCAAGATCGTCTGCCTCGGCAATGTCGAACAGATCGACACGCCCTACCTCACCGAAACCACCTCCGGCCTCACCTATGCGGTGGACCGCTTCAAGCAGTGGGAGCATTCGGCGCATATCACGCTGCGCCGCGGTGAACGCTCGCGACTGGCGGACTTTGCGGCGGAGTCGCTCTAAGTTCACCTCCGATGCAACGCATGCACCCACCGATCGCCCTCACCATCGCCGGCTCCGATTCCGGCGGTGGTGCGGGCATCCAGGCTGACCTGAAAACCTTCCACGCGCGAGGTGTGCACGGACTTTCCGTGATCACCGCCATCACCTCGCAAAACACCCGTGGCGTCAGCGCGGTGCACGCGGTACCGCTCACGCACATCCGCAGCCAACTCGCCGCGCTGTTCGATGACTTTCCGATCGCCGCGGTGAAGACCGGGATGCTCGGCAACGCCGCGATCACCCGGTTGGTGGCGCGCGAGATGGCTGCGCGCAAGCCGGCATGGCTGGTGGTCGATCCGGTGATGATCGCCACCAGTGGCGCACGCCTGCTGGACGAAGATGCAGTCGAAGCGTTGACCGAGGAACTGATCCCGCTGGCCGACCTGCTCACCCCGAACCTGCCCGAGGCCGAGGCATTGCTTGGCCATCCGATCAGAACCGCCGCGCAGTTCGACGCAGCAGGCGAGGCATTGCTGATGCTCGGTGCCGGCGCCGTGCTGCTCAAGGGTGGCCACGCCCAAGGCGATGAAGTGGTCGATCGCTACTACGATGCCCGCAGCGTGCTGGAACTGCGTCACCCACGATTGCCGCTGGAAGGTCATGGCACCGGCTGCACGCTGGCATCGGCGATTGCCGCCGAACTCGCCTGCGGGCGCTCGCCGCGTTCAGCCGTGCGCCGAGCAGTCGCCTACGTGCATCGCGCGCTGCAACGCGGCTACCGGCCTGGCGGCGGGGCCGCACATGTGCTGCAACACTGAATGACCTCCGCCGTGCAGCATCTGTCGCGAGTGAACGCCATGTGCGAGCGAGTAGAATGATCTCTTGACTGCTCCGCCATGGTTTTACTTGTCGACATGATCCTTGCCCCCCGTCTCGTCCTGCTGGCCCTGTTCGCCTTCTTTGCGCTATGCGTGCTGCTGGTGCATCTGCGCGGACGCGTGCGGCTGCGTTTCGATCGCCAGCTGGTCGACCACTCGGCAGTCTTCGCGCCATACAACCTGCTGATGTATGCGTTCTCAGCCGTGCCGGCGCGACCGATCCTGGACCGCCAGGGCTTCCCGCAACTGGATCTGTTGCAGGCGAACTGGCGAGCCATCCGCGACGAGGCGACGCACCTGTTCGACGAGGGTTATATACGCGCTGCCGCGAAGAGCAACGATGCCAGTTTCAACAGTTTCTTCAAGCAGGGCTGGAAGCGTTTCTACCTGAAATGGTACGGCGAACCGCTGGCCTCGGCCGAGGCGCTGTGTCCACAGACGGTGGCCTTGCTGAAGTCGATACCCAGCGTGAAGGCCGCGATGTTCGCGCTGCTGCCGCCAGGCAGCAAGCTCAATCCGCACCGCGATCCGTTTGCCGGTTCGCTGCGTTACCACCTTGGCCTGATCACACCGAACTCGCGGGACTGCCGCATCTTCGTCGATGGTGAGGAACATGCCTGGGGCGACGGCAAGGACGTGGTGTTCGACGAAACCTATGTGCACTGGGCCGAGAACAAGACCGAACAGACCCGGGTGATCCTGTTCGCCGACGTCGAGCGGCCGCTGCGCACGCGCTGGATGAATGCGATCAACCATCGGGTCGGCGCGTTCATGGGCAAGATCACTGCTTCACCGAACACCGAGGGCGAAACGGAGAAAACCGGTTTCGTGAACCGGCTGTTTGCGCTCAGCCAGCGCAAGCGCGGCACCGGCCATGCATTCAAGGTGGCCTTCAAGAGCCGCTACAAGAAGCTGTACAAGGCCTGCAAGTACCTCGGGATATTGCTGCTGATCTGGCTGATCTTCCTGGCACCATGGCCATTGTTCCGCTGAGCAGTCACATCGCGTGATCCTGGTGCGTCCTTGATGCATCAAGCCGACGGAGAACGCCATGGATCCGCATACCGCCCTGTTCCAGCAGCACCGCTCGCGCCTGTTCGGGCTGGCGTACCGCATGCTCGGTACACCGGCCGATGCCGAAGACGTGCTGCACGACGCGTGGCTGCGCTGGCACACACAGGATGCCGACGCGCTGGACGATGCCGAGGCGTGGCTGGTCACCGTGACCACCCGGCTGTCACTGGATCGCCTGCGCCGCGCCAAGACCGAACGGGCGCACTATCCGGGCCCCTGGCTGCCGGAACCGCTGATCGCGGAGTCCGAGCAGCCCGAAGCACAACTGGAGCGCGCCGAGAGCCTGACCTTGACCTTCCTGCTATTGCTGGAACGTCTGAGCCCCGAGGAGCGCGCCGCCTTCCTGCTGCGTGAAGTGTTCGATTACAGCCATGCCGAGACGGCTGCGATGCTGTGCATCGGTGAGGACGCCTGCCGCCAGCGCGTGCATCGGGCGAAGCAGCGGCTGCGCGAGGATCGCCCGCGCCAAGCGATGCCGAACATCGACACCCAGCGGCGTCTGCTCGAACGCTTCATGCAGGCGCTGCAGCAGCCCGACATGTCCACGTTGCGCGCATTGTTTGCCGAAGATGCCATGAGCATCGCCGACGGCGGTGGCCTGGCACGGGCCACCCTGCACCCGCTGCACGGTGCCGAGCGGCTGGCTCGGCTGTACATGCAGATTGCGCTGCAGCAGCAGCGCCACGGCGTACGCCACGAGATCCGCCAGCTCAATGGCGCACCGGCCCTGTTCGGCTGGTATGGCGACACGCTGGTCACGGCCAGCTGGATCGACGACGACGGCGAGCGCATCACCGCGATTCACTCGCTGCGCCACCCCGGCAAGCTCGCCCGGCTGGCGACTGTCACGAAATCGGCGGCATCCACGTCCTTGCATTGAACGGCCACTGCCGGCCGCACACTGCGAAGGAGAACCCCATGCCCCGCTTCAATGTCATCAAGCGCCCCAACGCCACCAAGCCGCTATTCGCCCTGGCCGAATACGTCAAGAACTGCGGCATCGAGCAAAGCCTGATCGAACTGGTTCTGATGCGCGCATCGCAGATCAACGGCTGCGCCTATTGCCTGGACATGCACAGCAAGGACGCCCGCGCCGCCGGTGAGACCGAGCAACGCCTGTACCTGCTGCAGGCTTGGCGCGAGGCGCCTTTCTACAGTGCACGCGAACGCGCCGCATTGGCTTGGTGCGAAGCTGTGACACGGCTCGACCCGATCCACGGCGTGCCAGACGAAGTCTACGAAGAAGCCCGCACCCAGTTCAGCGAGGAGCAGCTGATCGACCTCAACATGGCGGTGATCCTGATCAACAGCTGGAACCGCATCGCCATCCCATCGCGAGCCGACGTGAACAGCTACAAACCGGCAGCGCACTGAATCCACACCATGAAAAAGCCGCGGCGTATCGCGCCGCGGCTTTTTCGTATCAAGGCTGTTGAAACTCAGCCCTTGATACGCTTCACAATGGCATCGGCGAAACTGTCGGTGCTGCCGTTGCCACCGATATCCGGCGTCACGCTGGCCCGGTCGTCGGTCATGGTGGCGCGGATCGCCTGGCGCAGCTGGTCGCCCTTGGCAACCATGTCCAGATAGTCGAGCATGTCGGCAGCCGCCAGCAGCAACGCGCACGGATTGGCGATGCCTTTGCCGGCGATGTCCGGCGCCGAACCGTGTACCGCCTCGAAGATCGCCGCGGTGGTACCGATATTGTCGCCCGGTGCCAGACCCAGGCCACCAACGAGACCGGCGCACAGGTCGGACAGGATGTCGCCAAACAGGTTGGTGGTGACGATCACGTCGAACTGTTCGGGCTTCATCACCAGCTGCATGCAGGTGTTGTCCACGATCATCTCGTTGAACTCGATCTGCGGATATTCCTTGGCAACCTCGCGAGCCACATTGAGGAACAGCCCCGAACTGGTCTTCAGGATATTCGCCTTGTGCACCGCGGTGATCTTCTTGCGACCTTTCTTCACCGCCAGCTCGAACGCGTAGCGCACGATGCGGGTGCTGCCTTTGCGGGTATTGCGCGCGACCGACTCGGCGATCTCGCCGTCGGCGGACAGCGTCTGCCCCTCGGAGCGGTACGCACCCTCGGTGTTCTCGCGCACCGTGATGATGTCGATGTTCTCGTAGCGCGACTTGGTGCCCGGGAAGCTGACCGCCGGGCGCACATTCGCGTACAGGTCGAAATGCCGGCGCAGAGTCACGTTGATCGAGGTGAAGCCGTCGCCGATCGGCGTGGTCAGCGGGCCTTTCAGCGCCACCTTGTGTTCGGCGATCTTGTCCAGCGTCGCCTGCGGCAGCAGCTCGCCGTGCTTTTCCAGCGCGACCATGCCGGCGTCGACAAACTCGTAGCTGAGGCCGCAATCCAGCGCGTCGAGCACGCGCAGCGTGGCCGACATGATCTCCGGGCCGATGCCATCGCCGGGGATCACGGCAATTGTCTTGCTCATGGGGGAACTCCTGATAGCGGAAACTGACGAGCAGCACGTGCGGAGAGGTAGTGCCAAATGAAAACAGGCACGTGCTGAAACCGGTCAATTATCCCTGATAGCGCCCTACGCGAACAGGGCGAAGGCTTCGCAAGGCATTGCAAATACTCGCACGCAGCATTGCGAAAAGCCGCAGACGATCATGCCCTGGCGCGATCGTCCGGTTATCCGCCAAGGTGTTGGTTCAGGCGTGATCGGTGCAGGCGGCCGCATCGTTGCCGCTGCCCGACTCGAGCTGGTCGAGCAGATCCACGGCACGGCGCAGGTGCGGGATCACGATCGAGCCGCCCACTACCAGACCCACGCTGAATACCTCGAAGAACGCATCGCGCTCGACGCCGGCTTCCTTGCACTGGGCTACGTGATAGCTGATGCAGTCGTCGCAACGCAGTACCAGCGAGGCGACCAGGCCGAGCATCTCCTTGGTCTTCACATCGAGCGCACCAGCCTTGTAGGTCTGCGTATCCAGCGCGAAGAAGCGCCGCACGACCTGATTGTCCTCGGCCAGGATGCGCTCGTTCATGCGCTGGCGAAACGCGGTGAATTCGGCAAGCTTGTCGCTCATGCGCCCTGCTCCAGCAACTGCGTCAACTTGCCGCTGCGGTCGGCCGCCACCAGCTCGTCATACCCACCCACGAACTGGTCGTTGATGAAGATCTGCGGCACGGTGCGGTGCCCACCACTGCGTGCCAGCATGGCATCGCGCTGGACCGGGTCGGTATCGACGCGCACTTCGCTCCATTCCAGCCCCTTGGACTTGAGCAAGTTCTTGGCGGCCACGCAGTATGGGCATACGGCGGTGGAATAGACCTCGATCTTCGACATCACGACACTCCGGAACAACTGAAAAGGACCGCCTGAAAATGGGGTGCGCGGGCCAGCTACTCAAGCCGCGGCAGCCCCTTATTCAGGCACTGAACCAGCGCCGCCGTTGGCGGTCACAGTGCTATTGTCGCCTACCGATGACCATGACACCAAGACGACTGACTCCACGCCTGCTGACAGTCCTGATCAGCGCCGGGCTGGCCTGTAGCGCGGGCGCTCAGCAGGACGTGCGCCTGCCGGATCTGGGCAGTTCGGCGAATGCGCTGATCTCGCCACAAGAAGCGCAGGATTACGGCGACTCCATGCTGCGCCAGATGCGCGCGCTGGACATGGTGGTGGACGACCCGCTGCTGGACGATTACATCAACGACCTGGGTTACCGGCTGGTCGCCAACTGCGACAAGCCGAAGGACCACTTTGCGTTCTTCATCGCGAAAGATCCCGAGATCAATGCATTCGCCGCACCCGGTGGTTACATCGGAGTGAATTCCGGGCTGGTCCTGATTACCCAGGACGAGAGCGAGCTGGCCGGCGTGATCGCCCACGAGATCGGCCATATCACGCAAAACCATCTGCAACGCGCATTCGAGGATTCCAAGAAGGATGCGCCGTTGATGGCGCTGGTCCTGCTGGGCGCGATCGCCGCTGGTGCCGGCAGCCGCGGAGGCGATGCACCGATGGCCGTGCTGGCCGGCGGCCAGGGCCTGATTGCGCAGAAATCGATCAATTTCACCCGCAAGGACGAGATCGAAGCCGACCGCGTCGGCATCCAGACGCTGGCCAATGCCGGTTTCGATCCGAACGCAATGGCCGGCTTCTTTCAGCGCATGGAGGACGTGATGAGCGCCGACGCAGGCGGCATCGACGTGCCGGCGCTGCTGCAGGACCATCCGGTCACCAGCGCGCGCATCAGCGACGCCAAGGCACGCGCTGGCGCCCTGATCGCCGCCCAGAAGCTGCGCCCGTCCGGCAGCACCATGGATCGCAACCAATGGGCCAGGAACACGGCCCCGATCCCGTTCGTCAAGGATCCAAGCATCCTGAACCAGCCACTGGTATCGGCCAACCGCAAGGACACCTGGGCGTTGATGCGCGAACGCGTGCGCGTGCTGGCTGGCGACGCCCCCAAGCTGGCCATCTACTACGCATCCGGCCTGCAGAAACAGCATGGCTTCGACACCACAGCGAATCATTACGGTTACGCACTGGCCCTCATCCGCAGCGGTCGTGGCACCGCGGCGATCGATCAGCTGCAGCCCTTGCTGAAGTCATACCCGGACAGCCTGATCCTGCAGCTGGCATTGGCTGATGCCCGCCTTCAGGCCGGCCAGCGTGCCGCGGCGCTGGTCAGCTACAGCAGCCTGAATGCACAGTCGCCGCGCAACCGCGCCGTGGCACTGGCCTATGCCGAGGCCCTCACCCACAGCGGCGACACTGCCCAGGCCAGCCAGGCGGCGGACCTGTTGCGGCCCCTGCTGGACAATGCCAGCGAACCGGAGATCTACAGCGCCTATGCCCGCGCCAGTGAAAAGGCCGGCGACAGCATCCGCGCCGGAGAAGCTTTTGCCGACGCCAGCTACTACTCCGGCCGTCCGTTCGACGCGATGGAACAGCTCAAGCGTCTTCTCAAACGCACCGATCTCGACTACTACGCGCGGGTACGTATCCAGGCACGCATCGCCGAGCTGACCCCGTTGGTACTGGAACTGCACAAGCGCAGGATCAAGACCGACGACAGCCCCGACGGCCAGCAACAGTGGCAATCGCAGGACCACTGCACTGCCAGGCTGTGTTTAGGCCTGGGTGCCGGGCCTGCCGGCACCGGCCTGCCACCCTCGTGACGCCCTCCCGGCATGGATGTCATCGACACGTAACATTGATCAGCTGCAATATGTTCGTCATAAGCCAACGGCAGACCACGGCGTGCACAAACGCATCCTGATCGTAGAAGACGAAGTCTCGATACGCGAAATGATCGCCTTCGCCCTGCGCAAGGCCGGCATGGACGCGATGCAGGCGGCTGACGCCCGTGCCGCCCAGCTGGCGATTGCCGAGCAGGTACCCGACCTGATCCTGCTCGACTGGATGCTGCCCGGCACCAGCGGACTGGACCTGGCCCGGCGCCTGCGCAAGGAAGAGCTCAGCCGCGAAATCCCGATCATCATGCTCACCGCGCGTGGTGAGGAGATGGATCGTGTCAACGGCCTGGAGGCCGGTGTCGACGATTACGTGGTGAAACCCTTCTCCACCCGCGAACTGATCGCACGGATCAAGGCCGTGCTGCGACGCAGCCAGGGCGATGATGGTTCCGGCATGGTCGAACTGGGCAAACTGCGCATCGACGGACCGGCGCATCGGGTATTTGCAGGCGATGAAGCCGTGCCGATCGGCCCGACCGAATACCGCCTGCTGTATTTCTTCATGACCCACCCGGAACGCGTGTATTCGCGCACCCAGCTGCTCGACCACGTCTGGGGCGGCAGCGTCTATGTGGAAGAGCGCACGGTCGATGTGCATATCCGTCGTCTGCGCAAGACGCTGGAACCTTGGAAGTTGGAAGACATGGTGCAGACCGTGCGCGGCACCGGCTACCGCTTTTCGCTGAGTGCCTGATCCGCTCGACAGGCTTGCGATGGGCCCGGCTTTTGCCGATGCTGGGCTCCCGCCGTCCTGAGCCCACCGGCACTCCGTCCGCATGGCCCAACCTGCAGCACTCTCCTGGAAATTGCCTGCCTCTCTCGTGGCAGGCTTGTTCGTGGGCGCATTGCTGGGCTGGCTGGTACACGGACATCTTGCCAGCGGGGTCGCGATTGTCGCCGTGGCGGAAGTCGTCTTGCTGCTGACCCGAATCCGTCATCAAGTGCAGCCCATGATGGCGGTACCGGCTTCCGCCAGCCCTCTCCAGCATGACCGTTTCATGACGCGTTCCCGCCGTATTGCCTCCAGTCTGCGCGACTTGCGCAACGCCGCCAGCCAGTTGCCGGACGCCGTCGTGCTGCTCGATCAGAACCAGCAGGTGCGCTGGTTCAATCATGCCGCCGAGAATCTGCTGGGTCTGAGCCGGCCGAAGGATCGTGGCGTACTTCTGCAGCAGCGGCTGGCCACCTCGGACCTGTCCGACTGGTTGCGTGACGGCACCCTGGAGCCGCTCAATGACGTGTCTGCGCCGGGTCAGCCGGAGAGCCACCTCAACGTCAGCATGCTCCCGTTCGGCCGTCGCCAGCAGTTGTTGCTGGCCCGTGACATCAGCCATCTGACCAGACTTGAGCAGGTACGGCGTGATTTCGTCGCCAATGTCTCGCATGAGCTGCGCACGCCGCTGACCGTTATCCACGGCTATCTCGAATTGATCGATCCGGAAGATGTTCCCGAACTGGCGCCGGTGCTGAGCGAGATGCGCGCGCAGTCGAAGCGGATGGGCCAGATCGTCGAGGATCTGCTGGCGCTTTCCCGGCTGGAAACGCAGCACCAGATCGTGGACGAACGGGTGCAGATGGCTCCGCTGCTGGCCACCGTACGCAAGGAAGCCGAGGCGCTCAGCCAGGGCCGCCACAAGATCACGCTCGAATCCAGCGCGGAGGCGGATCTGCTCGGCTCGCCGAAGGATCTGCACAGCGCGCTGTCGAACCTGGTCAGCAACGCGGTGCGCTATACACCGACCGGCGGCAGCATCACCATCCGCTGGCAGCGCACATCCGACGGCGCCGCGTACTCGGTGAACGATACCGGTTTCGGAATTTCCGCCACGCATCTGGCCCGCCTCACCGAACGCTTCTACCGGGTCTCCTCCAGCCGCTCACGCGACAGCGGCGGTACCGGGCTTGGTTTATCGATCGTCAAGCACGTGATGAACCTGCACCAGGCACAGCTGCGGATCGAAAGCACGCCCGGTGCGGGATCCACCTTCACCTGCCACTTCAACCAGGCACGCCTGCTGACACCAGGTGGCAACGAGGAAGGTTGAGGGCCGCAGCGTTTCCTTGGCCGGCGCCTTGGGCCAGAATGAAGCATGCATCAACCATCCCCTGCCTCACCCAGCGAACCCGACCTGACTGCGCCCGGCCTGTACCTCAGCCGCGAACTGGCCGCACTGGAGTTCAATTTCCGCGTACTGGCCATGGCGCGCGATCCAGCCGTACCGCTGCTGGAACGGCTGCGCTACCTGAGCATCGTGGCAAACAACCTCGATGAATTCTTCGAAGTACGCGTGGCGATGCTCAAGCATCACCACGCCTTCGGCTCGGCGGCACCGGGACCGGATGGCCTGTCGTCCCTCGAGCTGCTGGCGCGCATCCGTACCCGTGCGCTGGACCTGGTCAGCGACCAGTACGCAACCTGGCAGGAGCAGCTTCGACCACAGCTGGACGCTGAGCAGATCCACATCCTCACCCGCAAGCAATGGAATCCGCGCCAGCGCCGCTGGCTGCAGGGCTATTTCGAGCATGAGGTGCTGCCGGTACTGTCGCCGCTGGGGTTGGACCCGGCGCATCCGTTTCCGCGCATCCTCAACAAGACGCTCAACATCGCCGTGGTGCTGAAGGGTCGCGATGCGTTCGGTCACGAAGGCCACATGGCATTGGTGCGGGCACCACGCTCGCTGCCGCGGATCATCCGCGTACCGGCCGAGGTCAGTGGGCCGGGCGAGCATTTCGTGTTCCTTGCCGAATTGCTGCAGGCCTTTGTCGACCTGATGTTTCCGGGCTTCAAGGTGGTCGGCTCGTATCAGTTCCGGGTCACCCGCAACAGCGAACTGATCGTCGAGGAGGCCGAGGTGCAGAACCTGGCCCTGGCACTCAGCGAGGAACTGGTCGGCCGCGGCTACGCGCGACCGGTGCGGCTGGAGATCGCCAACGATTGCCCGCAGGCGATCACCACGATGCTGATCCAGAACTTCCAGCTGGAAGAGACCGACGTGTATCGCTGCGACGGCCCGGTCAACATCATCCGCGCAGGATTGATCTACGACTGGCTGGACCGGCCGGAACTGAAGTTTCCGCGCTTCAACTCGCAGCTGCCGGCACCGCTCGAGAGCAGCCGCAACAAGTTCGAACTGATCGGCCAGCGCGACGTGCTGCTGCACCATCCATACCAGAGCTTTGCCGCGGTGATCGACCTGCTGCGCCAGGCCACCGCCGACCCGCAGGTGCTGGCGATCAAGCAGACGCTGTATCGCGCCGGCGAAGACACGCCGCTGGTCGATCTGCTGGTGGAGGCCGCACGCAACGGCAAGGACGTCACCGTCGTGATCGAGTTGCGCGCACGTTTCGACGAGGAGGCCAACATCCGCCTGGCAACCCGGCTGCAGGAAGCCGGCGTGCAGGTGGTGTATGGCGTGGTCGGCTTCAAGACTCACGCCAAGATGATGCTGATCGTGCGACGCGAAGGTGAGCTGCTGCGGCGTTACGTGCACCTGTCGACCGGCAACTACCACCAGATCAACAGCCGCACCTATACCGACATCGGCCTGATGACCGCCAACGCGGAAATCGGCGAGGACCTGCACAAGGTGTTCCAGCAGTTGTCCGGGTTGGGGCCGATGATCAAGCTGAAACGCCTGCTGCATTCACCATTCACGCTCTACACCAGCGTGATGACGAAGATCGAGCGCGAGACTGCGCATGCACAAGCCGGTCGGCCGGCACGCATCGTCGCCAAGCTCAACGCACTGAACGAGTCGCACGTGATCGAGGCGCTCTATCGCGCCTCGCAGGCAGGCGTGGAAATCGACCTGATCGTACGCGGCGCCTGCACCCTGCGACCCGGGCTACCGGGCATTTCCGAGCGTATCCGTGTGCGTTCGATTGTCGGCCGTTTCCTCGAACACAGCCGGGTGTACTGGTTCGCCAATGACGGCGATGCCGAGCTGTACTGCGCCAGCGCCGACTGGATGGAGCGCAACCTGATGCGACGGATCGAGGTGGCCTTCCCGATCCTCGATCCCGAACTCGCGGCACGGGTGTTCGAGGAAACCCTCGCCAACGGGCTGGCCGACAACACTCAGGCGTGGCTGCTCGACAGCAACGGCCGCTACACGCGTGCACAACCCGGCGGCAACCCACCGTACAGCGCGCAGCTGGGTCTGCTCGAAAGGTTCTGCAAGTGACCCGGTCCATGCTGATACGGCCTTTTATCCATTTCATGCGTATGTGCGGGAATCCGCGCCTCGCGATCCAGGGAGTGTTGGCGTGAGCCCAGCCGAACAGACACCCATCCGCGACGGCGAACTGATCGCAGCCGTGGACATGGGCTCGAACAGCTTCCACATGGTGGTGGCACGCATGGAACACGGCGAGCCACGCGTGATCGACCGGCTGCGCGATACCGTGCGGATGGCTGCCGGCCTGCGCGCCGACGGCACACTGGATGCGGAACGCCGCGCCCGGGCGTTGAATTGCCTGGCTCGTTTCGGCCAGCGCATCGCCGGCCTGCCCTCGATCCGGGTACGTGCGGTGGCAACCAACACCGTGCGTCGACTGGCCTCACCACAGGCGTTCCTGACCGCCGCCGAGGCCGCCCTCGGTCATCCGATCGAGGTCGTCTCGGGCCGCGAGGAGGGTCGCCTGATTTTCCTCGGTACCGCACACGATCTGCCCTCCTCGCGCGAGCCGCGCCTGGTCATCGACGTCGGCGGCGGCAGTACCGAATTCATCATCGGCCGCGGACTGGCGCCGTTGCACACCGAGAGTGTGCAGGCCGGCTGCATCGCCTCGACCCTGCGCTTCTTTCCGGGCGGCAAACTCAACCGCAAACGCTGGCAGCGCGCACGTAGCGAGATCGGCGTGCTGTTGCAGCAGTTTGCCGAGGATTACCGCGAATCGGGCTGGCAGGACGCGTACGGCTCGTCCGGCACCGCCAAGTCGATTGGCGCGGTGGTGCAGGCAATGAAGTTTTCCGATGACGGCATCACCCCGGCCTCGCTCGCTTCGCTGCGCGACGTGCTGATCGAACACGGCCAGATCGACACGCTCAAGCTGCCCGGCCTGGTCGAGGAACGCGCGCCGGTGATCGCCGGTGGCGTGGTGATCTTCGAGGCGGCATTTGCCGCGCTCGGCATCGAGCGGATGCGCGTGTGCGAGAGCTCGATGCGCGAAGGTCTGCTGTGGGATCTGCTCGGCCGCGCCGGCGGCAGCGACCCGCGTACTGCCAGCATCGACGCGCTGGCCACCCGCTACGGCGTGGATCGCGCGCAGGCACGTCGGGTGGAATCGACCGCCCTGATGTTCTTCGACCAGATTGCGCACTCATGGAAACTCGACGCCGATGCGCGCGAATGGCTGTCGTGGGCGTCCCGCGTGCATGAAATCGGTCTGGCCATCGCACACAGCCAACACCACCACCATGGTGCCTATATCCTGCGCCATGCCGATCTGGCCGGCTTTTCGCGGCAGGAACAGCAACTGCTGGCGGCGGTGGTCGAGATGCATCGGCGCAAGCCGGACCGTGCGGTGATCCTCGCGCTGCCGCAGCGCTATCGCCAGCTCGCCCGTTACACCACCGCTCTGCTGCGTCTGGCCGTACTGTTCCGCCGCGCCCGCCGCGCCGAATCGTTGCCGCCGATGCGGCTTGCAGCGAACAGCAAGTCCCTGCGACTGAAGCTGCCTATCGCCTGGCTTGAGCAGCACCCGCTCAGCGAAGCTGACCTGCAGCAGGAACAGGCGCCGATGGCGGAGCTGGGGTTGCGACTGGAACTCTCTGCCAGCTGATCGAAGCTCCGCATTCCCGAGCCACACCATGCCGCAGCCGCGTATCATGTGCGGACGTCCAGACTGTCTGATGCCCATGTTCAAGTCCCTGCTTGCCACCCTGCTGTTGCTCCTGCCGCTGACCCTGACGGCACAAACCGCCAAGCCGAAGCCGGCCGCCACGACGGCAACGCCGCAAGTACTGCTGCGTACCTCGCAAGGCGACATCACGCTGGAGCTGTATCCGGACAAGGCACCGAAGAGCGTGGCCAATTTCCTGCAGTACGTACGCGACGGCTTCTACGACGGCACCCTGATCCATCGGGCGATTCCCGGTTATCTGGTCCAGGGCGGCCTGTACACGCGCGACCTGCAGCCAAAGCGCACGCGCCCGGCGATCGTCAGCGAAGCCGACAACGGCCTGTCCAACCTGCGCGGCACATTGGCCGTCGCGCGTGGCGCCGATCCGAACTCCGGTACCGCACAGTTTTTCTTCAACCTGGTCGACAACCGCCGGCTGGATTTCGTCGGCAACCAGAGTGGCCTGACCTGGGGCTATACGGTGTTCGGCAAGGTGCTCAAGGGCATGGACGTGGTCGACAAGATCGCCGCCATGCCCACCCACGCGCTCGGCCCGTTTGCCGGCGACGTACCGAATCCGCTGGTGCTGATCGAGAGCGCGCACGTGATCGGCGAGGAGATACCGGTTCCAGCCGCCAGCGCCAGGGCACCTGCGGTAACGACACCGGCGACCAAGACCAACCGGAAACCCACCAAGCCCAACGGCAACGGTTGATCGTCACGATGGCAACGCTGTTCATCTCCGACCTGCATCTGGATCCGGCTCGGCCACAGATCACCACGCTGTTCGAAAACTATCTGGCCGGTGACGAGGTGCGCCACGCGGATGCGTTGTATATCCTCGGCGACCTGGTCGAAGCCTGGATCGGCGACGACGATGACGCCGAACTGCCGCGGCGCATCGCCGAAGCCACCCGCGCGGTGCACGACGCCGGCGTGCCGGTCTACTTCATGGTCGGCAACCGCGACTTCCTGCTCGGCGAGGCGTTCGCCCGGCGTGCCGGCATGACCCTGCTTGATGATGGCGCCGTGCACGGCGTCCAGGGTCGACGCACCCTGCTGATGCATGGGGACGTGCTGTGCACCGACGACGTGGCCTACCAGGCTGTGCGCCAGCAGGTACGCAACCCGCAATGGCAGGCGCAGATCCTGGCGATGCCGCTGGAGGCGCGTCGCGCCTTCGCCGCGCAGGCGCGTGAGGACAGCCGCAAACATACCGGCAGCACGATGGAAAGCATCATGGACGTGAATGCCGCAGCCGTGGCCAACGCCATGCGCCAGGCCGGCGTGACGCGGCTGATCCACGGACATACGCATCGCCCTGCAGCGCATGCCTTCGAACTCGACGGCCTGCCGGCCGAGCGAATCGTGCTCGGCGACTGGTACGAGCAGGGCTCGGTACTGCGAGTGACTGCAGATGACGTGGTGTTGCGCGGACTCGCGACCGCCTGACCGGGATATATCGCCTGATCGCTATCCGGCGACAGCCTCACATCAGCAGCGTGCGCACCTTGAGCAGGGCGACGATGAACGCGTCGATCTCCTCGCGCGTGTTGTAGAACGCCAGCGAAGCGCGCAGCGTGGCGGGCACGCCATAGAACTGCATCAGCGGGTGTGCGCAGTGATGGCCGGAGCGCACGGCGATGCCCTGCAGATCGAGCAGAGTCGCCATATCGGTGGCCTGCGCGCCCTCCAGCAGGAACGAGATCACTGGCTCCTTTTCCTTCGCCTCGCCGAAGATGCGCAGCCCGGGAATCTCGCGCAGCCGCTCGGTGGCATAGGCGAGCAGGTTCTGCTCCCATGCGTGGATCGCTTCGAAACCCACCGAATGGTAGTAGTCGATCGCTGCCGCCAGGCCGACGAAGCCTGCGATGTTAGGTGTGCCGGCCTCGAACTTGTGCGGCGGCGCGGCGAACGTGGTGCCGCTGAAACGCACCTCGCGGATCATCTCGCCGCCGCCGAAGAACGGCGGCATCGACTCCAGGTGTTCGCGCTTCGCCCATAGCGCACCGGTGCCGGTCGGGCCGAGCATCTTGTGCCCGGTGATCGCGTAGAAATCGCAGCCAAGCGCCTGCACGTCGACCGGCCGATGCGGCACGGCTTGAGATCCGTCGACCAGCAACGCGATGCCGCGCTTTTTGCACTCGCGTGCGATTTCGCGCACCGGATTGACCGTGCCCAACACGTTGGAGACATGGCTGACGCAGGCCAGCTTCACGTCCGGCGTCAGCATCTCGATGTACTTCTCGACGATCAGCTCGCCGCGCTCGTCGATCGGCGCCGCCTTGACCGTGGCGCCGCTGCGTGCGGCGACCAGCTGCCAGGGCACGATGTTGGCATGGTGCTCCATGACCGTGGTGAGGATCGCGTCGCCGGGCTGCAGCCGCGGCAGCGCGTAGCTGTATGCAACCAGGTTGATCGACTGGGTGGTGCCGGAGGTGAGGATCAGTTCGTTGCGTGACGTCGCATTGATGAAACCTGCCAGCTTGTCGCGCGCGCCTTCGTACGCCGCGGTGGCTTCCTCGCCGAGCTGGTGCACGGCACGCGCCACGTTCGCGTTGTGCTCGCGGTAGTGCGCGTTCACCGCCTCGATCACCGACAGCGGCTTCTGGCTGGTGTTGGCATTGTCGAGGTATACCAGCGGCTTGCCATGCACGCTGCGTGCGAGCAGCGGGAAATCCGCGCGGATGCGCTGAACGTCGAAAACCGTGGGAGTTGCGACTTGTGGTGCGGTCATCTTCGACGCTTCCATAGGTGGCTCCTTAGGTGGCTCCCTCCCCTGCCTGCCCCAAAGGGACTTCCTTCGGTCGCAGAGGAGGGTTGGAGTGGGGTCGCTCTTCGCAAGAGCGTCACCCCCTCCCGACCTCCCCCTGCAAACAGGGGGAGGAGAAAAATCATGCAGGCAATTGCGCGACCAACAGTCCCGACAGATGCTCGCGCAACGCCTCGTTCGGCAGATCATCCAGCACCGCGCGACAGAACGCGGCGGTGAGCAGCGCACGCGCTTCCGCCAGCGGAATCCCGCGCGAACGCAGATAGAACAGCGAGCGTTCATCGAGCTGACCGACAGTGGCACCGTGCGCGGCCTTCACCTCGTCGGCATAGATTTCGAGTTCCGGCTTGGTGTCGATCTCGGCGCCCGGCGACAGCAGCAGGTTCTTGTTGCTGAGGCTGGCGTCGCTGCCATCGGCACCGGGCGCCACCACGATCGCGCCACGGAACACGCCACGCGCGCGGTCGTTGGCCACACCGCGCCAGGTCGAGGTGGACCTAGTGTTCAACGCCTGGTGACGGATCGCCAGCTGGGTATCGATATGCTGGCGACCGTGCGGCATGAACACACCGCGGGTATCGAAGCATGCGCCGTCGCCGACCAGCTCGGCGCGCAGGTCGTGGCGCACCAGGGCACCACCGAGCTCCAGCGCATGCAGCATCGCGTGTGCACGCGCGTGCAGGCGCACGCTGCTGCGGCGAATCAGGCTGGTGGCAATCGCGACGTTCTGCACTACGGCGTGATGCAGTTGGGCGCCTTCGTGCAGTTCGATGTCGCTGACCACGGTGGCCAGCTGCGCCGGCTCGGCATCGGAAACATGCTGCTCGATCAGGCTCAGGTCGGCACCTTCGCCCAGCTCGATCACGTTGCGCAGGTGCCAGGCGAGTTCGACGTCGGCAGCGGCACCGACGAATACCAGCTGCACCGGTGCAGCGACCTTCACGCCAGCGGCAACACGCAGCATCACACCATCGGCAGCACTGGCGGCGTTGATCCGGGTAAACGCGTCTCCCACTTCGCGGGCATCACCGATCAAAGCCGGCCGCGACAGCACGAAGCGCAACGGCTCCGGGTCATCGTGCAATGCCTGCGACAGCGGCTGCAGGGTCAATCCGGCCGGCAACGCATCAAGTGCGGACAGATCGGCCCGGAACACGCCGTTGACGAAGACCAGTCGCGGTCCGTCGACACCGGGCAACGCGAACGTCGAGGCAGCCACCGCACGCAAGGCCGCACCATCATCGCCATGGGTAAAGCGGCGCTGGCCGAGCGCACGCAGGGCAGTGTATTTCCACGCTTCCACCCGCGTATCGGGCAGGCCGGCGGCGGCAAACGCCGCACGATTCTCATGCCTTGCCGCATCGAGCCAGGCGATGCCGCTGGCCGGCAGCGGCACATCGAGCAGGGACTCGACCAACGGCAGCGGTGCCGACTGGCTCATGCCGCGGCCCCCTCGCCGAGGCCGGCATAACCGTGTTCTTCCAGCTTCAGCGCCAGCGACTTGTCGCCGCTTTCGACGATGCGGCCATCGGCCAGCACGTGCACGAAATCCGGTACCACGTAGTCGAGCAGACGCTGATAGTGGGTGATCATCAGGAACGCGCGATCGGGCGAGCGCAGTGCATTGACGCCATCGGCGACATGTTTGAGCGCGTCGATGTCCAGGCCCGAATCGGTCTCGTCAAGGATCGCCAGTTGCGGCTCCAGCACCGCCATCTGGAAGATCTCGTTGCGCTTCTTCTCGCCACCGGAGAAGCCTTCGTTGACCGCGCGGTGCAGCAGCTCGTCGGAGATCTGCATCACCTTCAGCTTCTCGCGCACCAGCTTGAGGAACTGCATCGAATCGAATTCCTTTTCGCCACGTGCCTTGCGCTGCGCATTGAAAGCCGCGCGCAGGAAGTAGGTGTTGTTGACGCCGGGAATCTCCACCGGGTACTGAAACGCCAGAAATACGCCCGCGGCGGCGCGCGCCTCCGGCTCCAGCGCCAGCAGGTCGATGCCGTCATAGGTCACGCTACCGGAAGTGACCTCGTAGCCGTCGCGGCCGGACAGCACATTGCCCAGTGTCGACTTGCCAGCGCCGTTCGGGCCCATGATTGCGTGCACTTCACCCGCATTTACGCTGAGGCTGAGCCCCTTGAGGATTTCCTTGCCCTCGACGCGGGCGTGCAGGTTTTCGATGATCAGCATGCTCATTTCTTCTTTTTCTCGATCAATTGCAGGATGCACGGGCCATTGCCCATGATCGCGAGGTCACCATCGATCACACTGGATTTCGCGTCTACCGAGAGGTCACACAAGGCGGAAATCGGCGCTTTCGGCACATCGCCCAGCATGGTCGGGTCCGAAAGCCATCCGGCGCGCCAGGTCTTGGCGTCGGTGGAAAGGCGCAAGCCCCACGGCACGGTGTGCAGATCCACACTGACCAGGGGAATCGCCGCCTTCTTCTTCGTCACGCGATAGAGCGGCCCCACGGTGAAATGCCCCTGCTCATCCGTCACCGCCTCGTCCTTGAGCGCGTCGGGCGCGGGAACACCGGTGTCATTGAGCACATCGGCCAGTTGCACGTGGACACCTGGCACGGGAACACCTGCGCGGGTCACGGTACCGCTGATCTGCGGCGCGGTGAGATCGTGGTGCTTGACCGGAATGCAGCCGGAGAGTGCTGCTGCCGCAGCGATCATCAGCACGCTGGTAAGCAATTTCATGCTGTGGTTCCTTGGATTTTCCCGAGACATGGAGGGGTTGAGTATCGACAGGCTCATGACAGCGCCCGGACCAGAAGGTGCCTGCCGCGCTGCATGGCACTGCAGACCTTCATCAGCCCACCGCTCCTTCCAGCGACACTTCCAGCAGCTTCTTCGCCTCCACCGCGAACTCCATCGGCAGTTCGCGGAACACCTGCTTGCAGAAGCCGTCAACGATCATCGACACGGCGTCTTCCTCGCTGATTCCGCGCGAGCGGCAATAGAACATCTGGTCGTCGGAGATCTTCGAGGTGGTCGCCTCGTGCTCAACGATTGCGGTCGGGTTCTTCACTTCCATGTACGGGAAGGTATGCGCGCCGCACTTCTTGCCGATCAGCAGGGAATCGCACTGGGTGTAGTTGCGCGCGCCCTCGGCGCCCTTCTCCATCTTGACCAGACCGCGATAGCTGTTGGAACTGCGTCCGGCGCTGATGCCCTTGGCGACGATCTTCGACTTGGTGTATTTGCCGAGGTGGATCATCTTGGTGCCGGTGTCGGCCTGCTGGTAGTGATGGGTCAGCGCGACTGAGTAGAACTCGCCGACCGAGCGGTCGCCGCGCAACACCACGCTGGGGTATTTCCAGGTGATCGCCGAACCGGTTTCCACCTGCGTCCAGGAAATCTTCGAATCGTCGCCGCGGCAGTCGCCGCGCTTGGTGACGAAGTTGTAGATGCCGCCGACGCCGTTCTCGTCGCCGGGATACCAGTTCTGCACGGTGGAATATTTGATCTGCGCTTTTTCCAGCGCCACGAGCTCCACCACCGCCGCATGCAGCTGGTTCTCGTCGCGCTTCGGCGCGGTGCAACCTTCTAGATAGGAGACGTGGCTGCCTTCCTCGGCGACGATCAGGGTGCGTTCGAACTGGCCGGTGTTCTGCGCATTGATGCGGAAGTAAGTGCTCAATTCCATCGGGCAGCGCACGCCCTTCGGGATGAACACGAAGCTGCCATCGGAGAACACCGCCGAGTTCAGCGCGGCGAAGAAGTTGTCGCCGGTTGGCACCACGCTGCCCAGGTATTTGCGCACGATTTCCGGGTATTCGCGGATCGCCTCGCTCATCGAGCAGAACAGCACGCCGGCTTCGGCCAGTTGCTTGCGGAACGTGGTGCCGACCGAGACCGAGTCGAATACCGCGTCCACCGCCACGCCGGCCAGCGCCGCGCGTTCGTGCAGCGGGATGCCCAGTTTTTCGTAGGTTTCCAGGAGCGCCGGATCGACTTCGGCCAACGATTTCGGACCGGCCTTGGGCGCGGCGTAGTAGCTGATCGCCTGATAGTCGATCGGATCGATGTTGAGCTTGGCCCAGTCCGGTTTCGGCATGGTCAGCCAGTGCCGGTAAGCTTCCAGCCGCCACTCGGTCATCCACTCAGGCTCCTGCTTGATCGCAGAAATCTGGCGGACGGTTTCCTCGCCCAAGCCCGGCGGCAGGCCGGTCATCTCGATCTCGGTGACGAAGCCGGCCGCGTAACTACGGCCAAGCGCCTCAGCGACCTCGGCGTTGTCGCGAAGCGTGGTGCTGGCGCTGCTTTCGTTGATCATGCTGCTGTTCATTCGGTGGTGGCCTCGCCGGTTTTCACGGTGACCGCAATCTTTTGGCGCTGATTCAAGGAGGCTGACGGCAACGGCTTGAGCATTTCGGCCAGGCTGACTGCGCGCAGGGTTTGGTCCAGCACGCTGTTGATCCGCTGCCAGCTGCCGCGCACGCCGCACTGTGATTCGCGATCGCATTGGCCTTCGCCTGCGCTGCACTCGGTCATGCCGATCGGGCCTTCCAGTGCCTCGACAATTTCGGCCAGCGAAATCTCGCTGGCCGGTCGCGCCAGCCGATAACCGCCGTTGACACCGCGGAACGAGTCAACCAGCGCGGCGTGACCAAGCGCCTTCAGCAACTTGCTCACCGTCGGCAATTCCAGATGCGTTTCGTCGGCGATCTGCACCGTGCTGAGCACGTCATCCGGATGCGCGGCGATGCAGGTCATCACCACGGTGGCGTAATCGGTGAGTCGGCTGACGCGGAGCATGAATGCGCTCGGGCCCGGGGGCTTGAATCGGGACTAAAATGGTACTGATTTGGCGCCGTGTGGTCAATTCAACCGAACGCACCAATATCGGGCAATGCTCCTCGATCATCGCTCACTTATCGTGCATCGAACCCGATCGGTGCAATGCAAGCCACTGAAATCATGAGTCACGCCTGACCCTGACGCGATGGCACGCATCGTGCTGCATCGCAATAAGACACCATCATCAGGGAGCACGCCATGAAGTGGATTACGGCCATCATCAAGCCGTTCACGCTGGACGACGTGCGCGAGGCGCTGGCCGAGGCCGGCGTCCAAGGCATGACGGTGACCGAGGTGAAGGGCTTCGGTCGCCAGCACGGACACACCGAGCTGTACCGCGGTGCCGAATACGTGGTCGATTTCCTGCCCAAGCTGAAGATCGAGGTGGCGGTAGCCGACGATCGCCTCGACCACGCGATCGAGGCGATCAGCAACGCCGCACGCACCGGCAAGATCGGCGACGGCAAGATCTTTGTTGGCGAACTCGACCAGGTGATCCGCATCCGCACGCAGGAGGTCGATGCCGATGCGCTCTAAATCCTTACTCACCGCCGGCGCCGGCGTGGCCATCCTGCCTTTGTCCGCCGCCGCGCAAACCGCTGCTCCTGCCGTGCTCGACCACGGCGACACTGCCTGGATGATCGTCGCCAGCATGCTGGTGCTGATGATGACGATCCCAGGCGCTGCGTTGTTCTATGGCGGCATGGTGCGCACGAAGAACCTGCTCTCGGTGATGATGCAGTGCTTCGCGATCACTGCCCTCGTCACCGTGCTGTGGATGCTCTACGGCTACTCACTGGCCTTCAGCACCGAAGGCATGCATGCCGGCGTGACGAACTGGCATTCGTTCATCGGTGGCCTGGATCGCGTCATGCTCGCCGGGCTGAAACCCGACACGCTGTACCAGACGGTGCCGGAAAGCGTGTTCGTGATGTTCCAGCTGACCTTCGCAATCATCACCCCGGTGCTGATCATCGGCGCCTATGCCGAGCGCATGAAATTCAGCGCGATGCTGTGGTTCAGCGGACTGTGGCTGACCTTCGTCTACCTGCCGGTGGCGCACATGGTGTGGAGCGGCCCCGGCTCGCTGCTCGGTGACCTCGGCGTGCTCGATTTCGCCGGCGGCACCGTGGTGCACATCAACGCCGGCATCGCCGGTCTGGTCGCCTGCCTGGTGATCGGCAAGCGCCGCGGCTGGCCGCAGACCCACATGCCACCGCACAACCTCGGCTACACCGTGATCGGCGCCAGCCTGCTGTGGCTGGGCTGGTTCGGTTTCAACGCCGGTTCGGCGGTGGCGGCGAACGGCAGTGCCGGCATGGCCATGCTGGTGACCCAGATCGCCACCGCCGCCGCCGCGATCGGCTGGGTCACGGTGGAATGGGCCATCCATCGGCGCGCCAGCGTACTGGGCATCGCCTCCGGCGCGGTGGCCGGCCTCGTCGCGATCACGCCGGCGGCGGGAACGGCAGGGCCGGCCGGCGCCCTGTTCATCGGCTTCGTCGCCGGCACCGTGTGCTTCTTCACCGCCACGCGACTCAAGCACAAGCTGGGCTATGACGACTCACTGGACGTGTTCGGCGTGCACGCGATCGCCGGCATCATCGGCGCCCTGCTCACCGGCCCGTTCGCCGCGCCGACGCTGGGCGGCTTCGGCGCAGTGACGTCGCCACTGCTGCAACTGTGGATCCAGGCCAAGGGCGTGGGCTTCACCATCGTCTGGAGCGCGGTGCTCAGCTGGGGCATCCTGAAACTGCTCGACCGCACCATCGGGCTGCGCGTCGATGCCGAACAGGAACAGATGGGCCTGGACATCGCCGAGCACGAGGAGCGCGCCTACAACCTGACGTGACGCTGCCGAATGGACGGCGGCGGATCACATGCCGCCGTCCAGCGCCAAGCCGCCCTGCGACTGTGCCATGGGTGCGACACGGGCACGCGAGATGGCGGCAACTTCGTCACCAGTGGATGCTATCCATTTGCTACGCGGATCCCGGCATTTGCTGTGGTGCTGGTGAAGTCCACTGCGCCGCGCGGCGCTACTGCGAAGTGTTTGGTCGCAAACCGGATTCGCATGGCCTCGTCCCATTCCAGATCGTCGAGGTTGAGCGTGTCCTTGGTTTCGCGCACCAGGTAAAGGTGTTCCTCGCCGTCGCGTTCGAACACGATGGCCCAATCCGGCGAATACTCGCCCACCGGTGTTTTCACGCGGAAGCGGCGTGGCAGTTTGGTGAATAGCTTTACCGTGCCACGGTGGTTTTCCAGCAATTCGGCGAAGGATTTTTCCACCAAACTGTCGTAGTCCACGTAGTCGTGAAGGTTGGCGCCGTCGATTGGTGCCTCTGCCACTCCCGACGATGGCGTTGGCTGCCCTGGTACGGCCAGCGGCTTGTTCTTGGTTTCGCTATCCAGAAACACCACGTTGGCGTCCCACCAGTGGGCTTCGTCCACGGGAACGTACTCGATGTTTTGAACCATCTGTTCGATGACCGCAGTGCGGATCACATGGGCGACGATGCGCGCCCAGTATCCCGGATCATGGATGGCGCCGGCCCGATAGTGCGTCGGAATGGCCGACAAGATCGCCACTACGGTCGGCCGGGTCAGCTGCAGGGGAAACTTGCCGTGCTGGAGTTGGTCTTCGACCATCTGAACCACATTGGGCAACCGATGTCCAGCCAGAACCACGCGCTCGCCGGAGGTTTCCGCAACAGTCACATCAGTGGTGATGACCTTGCCGCGGTCGTCGTATACCAGATCTGCGCTCTGAACCACGTTGGCTCGCCGCTGGATGTTTCGCAGGTTGTCCAGGTGCTCGTGCGTGGCCACGGTCGCGGCCAGCGTGGCTTCGTCCACGCGCTCGATGCGATACACGGCCCGGTAACGAATACGCTGCCACAACGCGGCAAACTCGGGGCTTTGGAACTTGTCCGGCCGCAGGTGGATGGTAACGATGTGATCTTCGTTTTCCACGTCCGGCCGGTCGCCAGCACCGCCGTACTCGGCGTTGAGACCATCGCGAAACTCGCTGAAGCTCTCGTCCACCACCAAGGTCAGGCGGTTGGTCGCTTCGTCTTGCACGCGGTTGCCGTTTTGATCCACCGGCAGGCGCAGGCCGCGCCCGATTTGTTGCCGGCGCTCAGTATCGGATCGGGTGTGTCGCAGGAACCCGATCTGGAATACGTTCGGATTATCCCAACCTTCGCGTAACGCCGAGTGCGAAAAAATGAAAGCGCGCGGGTTGGTCAAATCCAGCAGTTTTTCCTTGTTGGTGATGATCTCGTCGTAGGCCCGCGCCTCGAACCCTTCTTCGCTCGCCTTGCCGCTGGTGTCCTTGTAAATCCCGGTCTTCGTTGATGGGAAGTAGTGGACACGCAATGTCGCCGGATCGGGCATGGCAGCGGCCGGTCGCCCGGATCGTGCCCATTCCTCGCGGAACAGCGCATCGAACATCGCCGGCAGGGTCGCGACGTTGCCGATGTAGTCGGCGACGCGCTCCACAAAGAACAGCGACAGCACTTTAAGGCCCTGCCCGCGCTGCTCCACATCCGCCTGTTTTTGCAGGTGTGCGCGGATGGTGTGGCGTACCTGATCGCGCCAGACCGACAAGCCGTCCACGCCCAAGGTTTGGCCAGTGGCCAGTGTTACGCCGTTCTCAAACCGCAGTTCCGACCGAGTCATGCTTTCAATGATGTAGCCCTGGTATTGGGCCAACCCGCCGCTTTCGTCCTGCACGTCGGTCCCCGGCGCCAACACCACGGTTTGGCGATCACCAACAGCCGCGTCGATGACCAGTTCGGCCAGCCAGCGCGTGGTCCCTCGCAGGGCTCTGGAACGGATTCCCATGAGGTGTAGGTATGGCTGACCGCTGGCACCAGCGACCACGCCCTTCACGCTCACGTGCTTCACCAAACCCAGTTCCGCCGCACGCTTGGCGGACAGGCGATGAACCAGGTTGTACGGATCGCGGTGCGTGGCGCTGTACCGCAGGGCCACCAACGGATTGAGGGTGGCAATCGTTTTCCGGCGTTTGGATGTACCCATGTTTTGGGGTTCGTCGATCAGCACCACCGGCCGCAGCTGGGCCAGTTGAGCGATCCCGGTGGCTTCTCTGTTCCAGAGGTTGGCCTGTTCCGGCGAGGCATACAAGGTATTGCTCGCTGGCTTGTCCAGCGAGCTGATGCCGGCCACCAGGAACTGCACGTTGGACGATGGGTCGGCGAAGTCCGGTACCGCCTGGCTGTCTCCCAGCACACGCCACTGGTAATCCAGGTGGGGGTACTTGGCCCGGAAGTGTTCGCGGGTCTGTTCAAAGGTCTTCACCACACCGGCCCGGATGGCCACGGTGTGAACCAGGATGACGAACTTCCGCACGCCGTAGGTCTCGGCCAAGCGCAGCGCCGTGGCAATGTAGACGTATGTCTTGCCGGTGCCCGTTTCCATCTCCACCGAGAAGTTGGGGAAGTCCCGGGGCTGTTCCAGCAGATCGGTTTCTTCCATCAGGATCAGGGTGTCCTGTACCTCGACGGTTTCCCGGGTGGTCACGGCCAGCAGATTCTGGGCCAGCACCGAGCGATCAAGCTGAAATCCGGCATGGCCGGCCGCGCCGGACGCTTGGCCGATCACCCCCTGAGGCGGTACCAAGGCGCCGCCCTCGAACAGATCCACGACGGATTCGATGGCTTGGGCCTGATGCGGCTGGTCGTCAAATCGAAACTTCATGCGCCAACCTTTCCAGCATGATGAGTTTCGAACGCAGCCGCGGGGCCAGCGTCAGAGTCAGGGCATCATCAACCCGATCCCCACGCAAGATCAGGGTGTCGTCACCCGTCTCGCGCAGTTTCACTGCCGCGGCTGTGACTGAGGTGAAACGATCCAGACAAACCAGCAGGCGCTCGCCAGCGGCGTTCTGGAAGGCGTACACGATCGCCCCGCCGGCTTCGGTGCGAGTCAGCATTTCGTCCAGTCGTGTGGCGCTGGCCTTGAGGGCTACTTCCCACGCCAAAGCGTCGGGACTCGCGTCGTCCTTCACTGGGGGCTGCCCGGCCTGGGTCAGCATCAGGGCGTACTGCGCGCTTTCGGCCTGCCCAGCCTGAGCCACGACCGGCGCTTCCACAGCCAGCCCAGTTTCCCGGGCGCGGAATACACGGAAACCCAATCCACCGCCGATCTCTTCCGCCGCCCGTCGCAGACGCTCGGCGATAATTTCGAAGATGGTGACGTAACCGGCGGCTATGGCGTTCCTGCCGGTTTCGGTGGTTTCGTCTGGTTTCTCCGGGCGCTGCACCAGTACCCAGTGTCGGGTTTTGCCGTCGCACGGGTTCTGCTCCCAAATAGCCTGACCTGTAGATCCGGAACCGGCAAAGAAATCCAGCACCAGATCACCATCATCGGTGATGGCATGGATCAGTCGAGCCAGCACGTCAGTGGCCTTAGGGTCGTCAAAGACCTCAGCGCTCATCAGGGTATTGAGCGCCGACGACGCTCCACTTCGATCACGGTAGAACGACGAAGCCGGCGCCCAGTATTCCTGCTCGTGCAGATATTTTTTAATACGGATTCGCTTGGCACGTCCGCTGGGATACAGCAGTCGTCCGGCTTGATCGAGTTGCTCCATACGAGTCAATTCGTAACGCCAGCCATTTTCTGGCGGCTCGTAGCCCTTGAAGTTGTAGATCAAGTTTTCGCGATAATTCGGACTGGAGCTGTTGTCCGAAGTCCACACACCGCCTTGGTCGATGTGGTTGTAGTGCTCGTGTTGCTTGGCAGGATTGCCTTCAGGCAGATCCTTGAACCACGCGCGCAGTTCTCCCTTGGCTGCATCGAAGGCGGTTCCGTGCTTTTCAAGCAGTCCCTTTTCCTTGGCATAGACCGCTTCCAATCCGGTCTTCCGTTCGCGCCAACGTATATCCAGATCTTTCAGTTGCTGGCGGTTTTTCGCATACACCAAGATGTAGTCCTGGCCGCCTGCAGTCAACTTGGCGTCACCTTTTCGACCTCCCTGCCACGTCATCATGTCCACAAAGTTTTCCGCGCCGAACACCGCGTCCAGCAGCAGCCGCAAGTGGTGAACTTCATTGTTGTCGATGCTGGCCAGGAACACGCCGTCCTTGCGCAGCAGGTGACGTGCCGCCACCAGGCGCGGGAACATCATGGTCAGCCACGGTGCGTGCTTCCGGCCCTTGGTTTCCTTCTTGCTGGTGGTCGCGCCCTGGTCGTCCACCTGGCCAGTGTCACGCAGGTATTCGGCCTCCGGAACCGAGAAATCGTCGTTGTAGGTGAAGGTGTCACCGGTGTTGTACGGGGGGTCGATGTAGATCAGCTTGAAGGCACCGGTGTAGCCGTTCTTCAGCAGCTTGAGCACCTGCAGGTTGTCGCCTTCGATCAGAACGTCCCGAGCGTCATCCCATCGCACCGACGCCTGCACATCCGGGATCAGCGTGGCCGTGGTCGGTGTGCGGGCGTCTTGCCGTGCCTGTTCAATACCTGGCCAGGAAAAAGCAAAAGCCGATTTGGTTTCTTCGCCCAAGCCAAGTGCATCAAGCAAGGCGATGCGGTCAAGTTCGCCATCGAGGAAGGCTGCAGGCAGAAGTTCTCGTAACTGCGCCAGTAGTTCCGTGTGCCCATCTGATGTTTCGGATGGTACGCAACGGACTTCGCTCAGGAGATTTTTAATCACCACCGAATCACTCCGCATCGAAGTGACTCAATGACGCAACACGCTTTGGCTTTGTACGTGCGCGGCCGCAGCTTGACCCTGTGTTGCCGCCTGGTTTTGGACTGTCCAGTCTTCGAGTAGTCGTAGTCCTCCACCAGCATTCCGGAAAGCATCTGGATGGCCTCGCCCTCCAGGGTCCTCTTCGCGTGCTGTCGCCCGCAGACAACGACCTCGGGCAACTGTTCGAGCAAGGACTTGGCCACGTAACACTCCCGAATTAACGTAAAACGTTAATAGTAATGAACTCACAAGGTGAATCGTAGTCCCGGCCGCCGCGTACCGTGCCGTGGCATGAGCGATCACCGAGCGGAATTCTCCAAGCGTCTTGCGGCAGCGATGCGGGCAAAGGGGTATGAACCGCGGCCGTCAGTGCTGGCCACGCAGTTCAACACGCGTTTCCGCGGCCCTTCCGTCACCTTTCAGACCGCTTCGCGATGGTTGAACGGACGAGCCATTCCGCAGCCAGACAAGCTAACCGTGCTCGCCGACTGGCTGCGCGTCGATCGCGGGCTCCTGGGTTTCGGTGAAGTGGAGTCCCGTCGCGGCGCCGGCAAGCACGTCAAGGAAGGCCCCGCTTCATACGAAGTGGATGAACTGGTCGACGCGATCCATGCGTTGCCGGCTGCGCACCGCCAACTGGTGCGTGATCTGGTTGCGGCGCTTGCCGGTACACTTTCACGCAAACGCTCCGCCTGATCGCTCCTGCCTCGACGCACGGCGCTACCCTGACGTACCCACTGCGCCCCTGCGACTCGCGCACCGCAAAGCACGCCGCTAAGCTGCATGCTGTTTCCGCTCCACCAGCAGCCATGACCCCTTCCAATAACCGCGCCATCACCCGCCTTGCCTGGGCACGCCAGACCCTCGGCAACCCCGATCTCACGATCGAGGCTGCCTCGGCCGACGCCAGCTTCCGCAGCTACTGGCGGACGCAGCATCGGGGTCAGAGCTGGATCGTGATGGATTCACCACCGGCGCAGGAAGATCCGCAGCCCTGGCTGGAGATCGGTGCGCGACTGTCCGCCGCTGGCCTGCACGTGCCAGCCGTCAAGGCACAGGATCTGCAGCAAGGCTTCCTGCTGATCGAGGATCTCGGTTCACAGTTGTACCTGCCGGCCTTGAACGACAATACGGTGGATGCGCTGTACGGCGACGCGATGGACGCGCTCCTGCGCATGCAGCGCGACGCAAACGTGGACGGCATGCAGCCATACGACCACGCGTTCCTGCAGCGCGAACTGGAGATCATGCCGGAATGGTTTCTTCGTCGACATCTCGACTACACGCCCGAGTGCGAGGAATGGGATGTGCTGGAATCGGCGTTCACCGTGCTGCTGCACAACGCGCTGGCGCAACCGCGCTGCTTTGTGCACCGCGATTACCACAGTCGCAACCTGCTGATCACGACAAGTCATAGTCCCGGGATCATCGACTTCCAGGGCGCATTGCACGGCCCGATCACCTATGACCTCGCCTCGTTGCTGCGCGACTGCTACATCGTGTGGAATCGCGCGCGTGTCGAAGCCTGGGTCGAAGGCTACCGGCGACGCCTGCAAGCTGCGAGCCTGATCGCTGCGGATGTCGACAGCCAGCACTTCCTGCGCTGGTTCGACCTGATCGGGCTGCAGCGTCACATCAAGGTGCTCGGCATCTTCTGCCGCCTTTGCTATCGCGACGGCAAGCCCGGGTATCTCGATGACCTGCCGCGCGTGTACGACTACGTGATTGACGTGGCCAGCCGTTATACCGAGCTGGCCGAATTCGTGATGCTGCTGCAGCGCTGCGTGGGTGAACGCGATTTGCGCCGCTCGGTGACTGCATGAAGCATGCGTTGATCTTCGCCGCCGGCCTCGGCGAGCGCATGCGGCCGCTGACCGACCATACAGCCAAACCACTCCTGCCTGTTGGCGGCAAGCCGCTGATCGTATGGCATCTGGAAAAGCTGGCTGCCGCCGGTGTGCACTACGTGGTCATCAACACCTCGCACCTGGCCGAACAATTCCCCGACACGCTAGGCGACGGCTCGCGCTGGGGTCTGCGCATCCGCTATGCCTACGAAGGCCCGACGCCACTGGAAACCGGCGGCGGCATGCTGAATGCGCTGCCGCTGCTGGGGCCGGAACCGTTCATCGGGGTGAGTGCCGATATCTGGAGCGAGTACGACTACGCCGCACTTCCAGCCGAGCCTGATGGCAATGCCCATCTGGTGATGGTGCCCAATCCCGATTGGCATCAGCGTGGCGACTTCGTACTGCGCCAGGGCAGTCTGCACGAGGACGGTGATGGTGAGCGCCTGACCTTCGGCAACATCGGCGTTTACCGTCCAGAACTCGTCCATGACTGTGCACTGGGTCGCTTCAAGCTCCTGCCGATCTATCAACAGGCCATGCGCGAACACCAGCTCGGTGGCGAACGCTACGACGGCGCCTGGTGGAACCTGGGTAATCCACAGCAGCTTGCCGAGCTGGATGCCCACCTGCGCGGCTGATCTGCTTCACTGCATCCGCCGTGCGCATCGGTTCACTCAAAAAGAAAGGCCCGGATGACCGGGCCTTGTATTCAGTTGCAACCGACTGCATGGCACTCAGGGACGTCGTGCCAACTCCGGATTTTCCTTGGTGACCGGCATCAGGTCCTGCTTCGACACACCGAGCCACAACAAGATCGGGCTGGCCACGAAAATCGAGGACAGCGTGCCGACCACGATGCCGATCAGCATCGTCACGGCGAAGCCGTGCACCGCCGGGCCGCCGAAGAAATACAGGGCGGCCATGGTGATGCCGGTGAACAGCGAGGTGATGATGGTTCGCGACAGCGTGTTGTTGATCGAGCGGTTGAGGATCTCCTCGGGCTCGGCCTTGCGTGCCATGCGGAACAATTCGCGGATACGGTCGAACACCACCACCTTGTCGTTGATCGAGTAGCCGATCACCGCCAGCACGGAGGCCAGCACGGTCATGTCGAACTCGCGCTGCACCAGCGCCAGGATGCCCAGCGTCACCAGCACGTCGTGGATTTCCGTCGCCACCGCGGCAATCGCAAAACGACGCTCGAAGCGGATCCACAGGTAGGCCATGATGCCGAGGATCACGAACACGGCCGCCACAGTACCGTCGCTGCGCAATTCCGCACCGACTTCCGCGCTGATGAACTCGTGACTCTTGATCTTCGCATCCTGCCGCGTGGCCTGCAGCATCTTGAGCACGTCATCGGAGATGCGATCCAGATTGACCTTGCCGCCTGACGCCTGTTCCGCCGCCACATCGTCCTTCGGCTGCATGCGGATCGACACTTCGCGGGTACCGCCCAGGCTCTGCACCACGGCATGGTCGAGACCACCCTTGGTCAGTGCCGCGCGCACATCGGCGATCTGCACCGGCTGGTCGTAGTCGACCACCAGCGAGACACCGCCGTTGAAATCCAGGCCGTAGTTTAGGCCCTTGGTCGCCACCAGCACGATCGAGGCGATCATCAGGAACAGGGCGATCGCGATGCTGTATTTGCGCATCCCGAGAAACGGGATGTTGCTGTCGTGATTGAAAATTTCCATGGTGGTTCCTTAGACCGACAGCGTCTTGAGCTTGCGGTGGCCGTGGATCAGCGCGGTGAACGCGTGAGTCAGCGTCACCGAGGTGAACAGCGAGGTCAGGATGCCGATCATCAGCGTCACGCCGAAGCCCTTGATCGCACCGGTGCCCATCGTGGTCAGTGCCAGTGCGGCGATCAGGTGGGTGACGTTGGCATCCAGAATGGTCGACCAGGCTTTCTCGTAGCCGGCACGGATCGCCGCATGCGGCGTCGAACCGTTGCGCAGTTCCTCACGCACTCGCTCGCAGATCAGCACGTTCGCGTCGATCGCCATACCCAGGGTCAACACGATACCGGCCACACCCGGCATGGTCAGGGTCACACCGATCAGTGACATCACCGCCAGCAGGATCACCAGGTTGAAGAACAACGCGATGTCGGCGACCAGGCCAAACAGCTTGTAGTAGATCGCCGCGGCCAGCAGCACCAGCGCCAGGCCCAGCAGCACTGCCTTGAAGCCCTTGTCGATATTGTCCTGGCCGAGGCTGGCGCCAATCACACGCTCCTCGACGATATCGACCGGCGCGGCCAGCGCGCCGCCCTTGAGCAACAGGGCCAGGTCGGATGCTTCCTTGGGGCTGGCCAGACCCGTGGTCTGGAACTGCTTGCTGAAAGCACCCTGGATGGTGGCGTCGTTGATCACCGATTCGGTGATCTTCGGTGTGCGCACTTCCTTGCCGTCGACCATCTTGGTCTCGGTGACGCGCTCCACATACACCACGGCCATCGGCTTCTGGATGTTGGCGTTGGTGAAATCGCCCATCTTCTTCGCGCCAGCCGCGTTGAGGGTCACGCTGACCATCGGCGTGCCGCTCTGCTGGTCGACACCCGAGGCAGCGTCCACCAACTCGTTGCCTGTCACGATGATGCGCTTGCTCACCAGCACCGGTATCTGGCTGCCGCGCATGTAGAACAGGTTGGCGTCCGGCGGAATGTTGCCGCTTTGTGCCGCCTGCTGCGCAGCAGGGTCTCCAGGCTGGCCGATGCCCGCGCGGTACTGCAGCGTCGCGGTGGCACCGATCAGTCGCTTCGCCTCGGCCGGATCCTGCACACCAGCCAGCTCGACCACGATGCGGCTGTCACCCTGCTGCTGGATCAGCGGCTCGGATACGCCCAGTGCATTGATGCGGTTGCGCAGTGTGCCCAGGTTCTGGGTGATCGTGTTGCGCGACAAGTCGCGCAGCTTTTCCGGCTTGACCGTGGCATTGAGCACGAAGCGGTCGCCAGTACTGGGGCCATTTGCCACCAGCAGGTCGGTGTATTCGTTGGCGATCGCATCGGAGGCCTTGGTACGGTCATCGGCCGAACGCAGGATCACCGCAATACCCTGGCCACGCACGGCATTGCGCGCCACCGACTCGTAATGGATGCTCTTGTCGTGCAGCAGGCTGCGGATATCGTCCGCATAGCTGTTCTCCTGCTTGTCGATGACGTCGTTCTCGTCGACCTGCATCAGGAAGTGCACACCACCCTGCAGGTCGAGGCCCAACGGCATCGAGCGCGCACCGATCGCGCGCAGCCAGCCCGGCACGGTGGACTGCAGCTTGAACGCCACCGTGTAACCGTCGCCCAGGGCTGCCTTGATCACATCGGCACCGCTCTTCTGTACGTCGGTATTGGCGAACGTCGCGAGCAGATGATCGCCCTGCACGCTCACCTCGCCGGCAACGACATGCTGCGCCGTCAGTGCGGCAGTGACTTTCTGCTGCACGGATTGATCGATCGGTGGCGCATCCCGGTTGGCGGTGACCTGCACGGCCGGCAACGGGATAAATGCATTCGGCAGCGCATAGACGATGCCGAACAGCATCACCAGTGCGACCAACGCGTATTTCCAGCGGGGAAAATCACTCATGCCCAGAATCCATCAAAGCCGCGGCAGTCCGCAGCGGTAACAACAATCGAGGAATAGTCACGTGCAAGACAGCAGTCGGACGGCAGCTTGCAACCAGACGATCAGACGGATTTCAGCGAGCCCTTGGGCAGCACCTGCTGGACCGAGCCTTTCTGCACCTTGACCTTCACGTTGGTCGCAATCTCGACCGTGATGAAGGTCTCGCCCACTTCGTCCACACGCCCGGCGATGCCACCGTTGGTGACCACCTCATCCCCCTTGGACAAGCTGGCGACCAGTTCACGATGCTCTTTCTGACGCTTCATCTGCGGCCGGATCATCAACAAATACATCGCGCCGAACATCACCACCATCAAGATGATCGTAAACATGCCGCCACCAGCTGGCTGCGCAGCCGCAGCCTGGGCGATCACCGGAGAGATCGGAAAACTCATCTATTTGTCTCGCAAGTTATGGCGCCAGCAGGAATTTCAGCTGAACGCCCGCTAAAAGATCCCCGATTATGCCATGCCCCCCTGTAACCGTGCACGACAGCCTCTGGCTTGGGCGCGGAACTGCGCGTCAGCTCCCTACTGTGGGCGACCGGGGCTTGTTGCAAGCCCCGCCCTGTGCCATCGAGCCTGCTGCCACTGCACGATGCCGCCGTAACTGGCGGCCAGTCATGACGACGCCGCACCACCAGATTGCCGCTGCGCGTAGAAGCCGGCAACAAAGGCATCCAGCGCGTGGCCGGCAATCGCTTCGCGCAGACCCGCCATCAGACGCTGGTAGTAGCGCAGGTTGTGGATCGTGGCGAGCTGGCTGCCGAGAATCTCGTTGCAACGATCGAGGTGACGAAGGTAGGCACGGCTGAAACCGTTGCTGCAGGCGTAGCAGTCGCAGCCCTCCTCGATCACGCGGGTGTCCAGCGCATACTTCGCATTGCGGATGCGCAGCGTGCCCTCGGCGGTGAACAGGAAGCCGTTGCGCGCATTGCGGGTCGGCATCACGCAGTCGAACATGTCGATGCCGCGGCGCACCGCTTCGACGATGTCTTCCGGCCGCCCCACGCCCATCAGGTAGCGCGGCTTGTCGACCGGCAGCAGCGGCACCGTGAAATCCAGCGCGTGGTTGCGCTCGGCCTCCGGCTCACCGACTGCCAGGCCGCCAACTGCATAGCCGTCGAAGCCGATGTTCACCAGCCCTGCCGCGGAGCGCTGACGCAGGTTCTCGTACACGCTGCCCTGCACGATGCCGAACAGCGCATTCGGCGGCCTTGAATCGACACGTTGCAGATCGTCAAACGCCCGGCGTGAGCGCTCGGCCCAGCGCAGCGAGAGCTCCATCGAATCGCTGGCCACCTTCTCGGTGGCCGGATACGGCGTGCACTCGTCGAAGATCATCGCGATGTCCGAATCCAGCGTCTTCTGGATCTGCATCGATACTTCCGGCGACAGGAACACCTTCGAGCCGTCCACCGGCGAGGCGAACGTCACGCCTTCCTCGGTGATCTTGCGCTTGTGCGCCAGCGAGAACACCTGGAAACCACCCGAGTCGGTGAGTATGGGTTTATCCCAGCCGATGAACTTGTGCAGCCCGCCGAACTTCTCGACGATCTCCAGCCCGGGCCGCAGAAACAGGTGGAACGTGTTGCCGAGGATGATCTCGGCACCGATCTCGGTGACGTCGCGCGGCGTCATCGCCTTGACCGAGCCATACGTGCCCACCGGCATGAATGCCGGCGTTTCCACCGTACCGCGGGCAAAGGTCAGGCGACCACGGCGGGCAGCGCCGTCGGTGGCGAAGAGATCGAAATTCATGGCAGTCATCCGCCCAGTTTAACCGCTGCCACTGCTCAACCGCCCTGCGGCAGGATCAGCATCGAATCGCCGTACGAGAAAAATCGGTAACCCTGCTCGACCGCATGCCGATACGCATCCAGCATGAACTCGCGCCCGGCCAGCGCCGACACCAGCATCAGCAGGGTCGACTGCGGCAGATGGAAGTTGGTCAGCAGCCCGTCGATGCTGCTGAAGCGGTAACCGGGAAAGATGAAGATCTGCGTCTCGCCGGCGAACGGATGCAGCTCGCCATCCTTGCTGGCGCTTTCCAACGCACGTACCACGGTGGTGCCGACGGCGATGACCCGACCGCCATTGGCGCGCGTGCGGCGGATCTGCCCGATCAGGTGCGCGCCGACATTGAGCCACTCGCGATGCATGCGATGATCCTTCAGATCGTCCGCGCGCACCGGCTGGAACGTGCCGGCGCCGACATGCAAGGTGATGTAGCCGAACTCGACACCGCGCTCGCGCAGCGTCGCCAGCATGGCCTCATCAAAATGCAGGCCGGCCGTAGGCGCCGCCACCGCACCCGGTTCGCGTGCGAACACGGTCTGGTAGCGCTCCAGGTCGCTGGCATCGGCGTGCCGTTCGATATATGGCGGCAGCGGCATCTCGCCGAGCTTGAGCAACAGTTTTTCCAGCGGCTCCGGCGCCTCGAAATGCAACCGGAAAAAGCCTTCATCGCGCCCCAGCACCACGGCATGGCTGCCGTCGGCCAGCTCGATCCGGCCTCCTTCCTTGGGCTTCTTGCTGACACCAAGCTGCACGGTCGCCTCGTGCGCGCCAGTGACCCGCTCGATCAGGATCTCTACGGCACCGCCACTGATCTTGCGTCCGTACAGGCGCGCCGGCAGCACGCGGGTGTCGTTGAATACCAGCAAATCGCCCGGCCGCAGGAAATCGGGAAGCTCGCGGAACATGCGGTCCTGCCGCGCCTGCGCCGGCACATCGAGCAGCAGCATCCGGCTGGCCGAACGCTCGGCCAACGGCGCCTGCGCGATCAGCTCGGGCGGCAGTTCAAAATCGAAATCGGACTTCTTCAAGGGAGACTCGGCCAACGCCCGCCAGCGAGCGGGCAACGGGGCATTATCCCGCAGCCGGCGCGCCGGGGCACGCCCACAAAAAAGCGCCGCCCCTCGCGGAACGGCGCCCAACTCATGCAGACATGCGGATTTTTCCGCTCAGCCCTTGACGCACAACACCTGACGCAACGTGTGCACCACCTCGACCAGGTCGGACTGCGCAGCCATCACCGCGTCGATCGACTTGTACGCCGCCGGCGACTCGTCGATCACCGCCGCGTCCTTGCGGCATTCGACGTGCGCGGTGGCCTCGCGGTGCTGCGCCAGGGTGATCTGCTGGCGCGCCGCGGTACGGCTCATCACGCGGCCGGCACCGTGGCTGCAGCTATGGAAGCTGTCCGGGTTGCCCTTGCCGCGCACGATGTAGCTGCACGTGCCCATGCTGCCCGGGATGATGCCCAGCTCGCCCTCGCGTGCGCTGACTGCGCCCTTGCGGGTGACCAGCAGTGATTCGCCATGATGCGTCTCGCGTTGCACGTAGTTGTGATGGCAGTTCACCGCCAGCTTCTCCAGCTGGAACTTCGGCAAGCGGTGGCGCATGTCCGCCAACACCCGCGCCATCATCGCCTCGCGGTTGGCGCGGGCGTAATCCTGCGCCCAGGACACCGCCTCCACATAATCGTCGAAAAGCGGCTCGCCCTCCATGAAGAAGGCCAGATCCCTGTCCGGCAGATGGAAACCGAGCACGCGATGCGCCAGTTCTTCGCGGGCACGCTCGATGAAGTAGCTGCCGATCAGGTTGCCGGTTCCGCGCGAGCCCGAGTGCAGCATCACCCACACGGCATCCGATTCATCCAGGCAAACCTCGATGAAGTGGTTACCGCCACCGAGCGTGCCGATCTGCTTGTCCAGCTTGTCGGTGCGGATCTTGCGATGCTTGGCCTTGATCGCATCCAGCCGCGCGACCAGTCCCGATTCGGCCAGGCACGTTTCGATGCTGTCCGGCAGTTGACGATGGTCGCCGCCGCGACCGTTGCCGACCGGCACGCCGCGCTCGATGCTTGAGCGCAGTTGCGCCAGGTTGTCCGGCAGGTCGTTCGCGCGCAGCGTGGTGCGCACCGCGGCCATGCCGCAGCCGATATCGACGCCGACCGCAGCAGGGATGATCGCGCCGCGCGTGGGCACCACCGAACCGACGGTGGCGCCCTTGCCCAGATGCACGTCCGGCATCACCGCAACCCAAGGGCCGACGAACGGCAACGCGGCGATGTTGCGCAGTTGCTCCTTCGCGGAATCTTCCAGCGGCACGCCGTGCACCCAGCCCTTGATTGGCGTGGCACTGCCTTCGGCATGCAGCAATTCGTAGTTTGAGGTACTCATGTTTCCTTCCTTGCATTGGGATCGTGGCGATCGCGTCCGTGCGCTCGCCACATGGTTACTGCTTCAGGCTGACCAACTGGTTCAGCACGCCGTCCAGGCCGCCGAACACGGTCAGCTTGTCGATCTTCTCGGTGACCTTCTCCAAAGCCTCCAGCTCCTTCAGGCGCATCAGCGTCGGGCTCTCCTCGATCAGGCGCGCGGTGTTGAGCAGCGAACGCGTGGCGTTCGCCTCCTCGCGCCGGCGGATCACGTTGGCCTGGGCTGCCTTTTCTGCCTGCACCACGCTGTTGAGGATCTCCTTCATCTCGCCCGGCAGGATCACGTCCTTCACACCGACACCGAGCACCTCCAGGCCCAGTTCGCTGACGCGGCCACGCACATACGCGAAGATGTCCGCATCCAGCGACGCCTTGTCACCCAGCAACTCGTCCAGCGTCTTGCCGGACACCGCCTTGCGCAGGCCGTACTGCAGCTCGCGATAGAGGTAGTCGCCGTACTTGGCCACCTTGGTACGCGCGGCGACCGGGTCGGTCACGCGCAGGCTGGCGGCCAGGTTCACGCGCAGACTCACCTTGTCGCGGGTCAGCAGTTCCTGACCCGACACCTCCAGCGACTGCACGCGCAGTTCGATCACCTCGGCCGCCACGTTCTTCTGGAAATTCCAGAACGCGTAGGCACCCGGGGCCAGCGTGCGGACCAGCTTGTTGTCGACGAACAACAGGCCCGCCGACTCCACCGGCACGTCCACAGTTACCGCGACCTTGCCGAGCACGCCAAGCTGGCGCAGACGGCTGGCCACACGTGCATCGATTTCCAGCGTGTCGACCAGCGACACCGCCTGCACCTCGATCGGCACCAGACCCTTCCAGTACAGCTTGCGGGTACCCGGCGCGAGCACGTCCTCCAGTTTGCCGTTCTTCAGCACCAGACCGACCTGCTGCGTGCCGATGTCGGCCACGGTGAAGCAATCGGCCAGCTCGCCGTCCAACTGCGCCATCAGCACCTCGGCATCCGCACCGACGTACTCCGGCTTTGCCAGGTTGTGCACGCTGACGGCCATGCGGCCGCGCGGGTCGATGTAGCGGTACACGCCCGCTGACAATACCTGCTGGAAACGACGGTTGCGATACAGCAAGCCGCGCTCGCCGTCGCCGATCACGACTTGCTTGATCCAGAACATGGTGATACTCCTTTTATTAATCCTGGTTTGATCCGTCAATTAATCCGGATGCACCGCCGGATCATTACGATGCTCTTCGTCCATTCAGATAATCGGGCCGCAAAAGACCCTCCCTCGCGGGATAATCAGCGCACTCGAAACCCGATGCATCGATTCAAACAAATAAGGCGGAAACGCCTCTTGACGATAATGGGGCGAAGCCAGCGTGCCTTGATAGGGAATCGAATATCTCGCTGAATACCTGCACTGCTCCGCAAGGCACTCCTCTCGACACCCGATCGCCCGACTTCGGGACGTAGGCCCGGCCCCGCCACCGCTGCGTTGCGTGACACACCGCCATCCTGGCTCGCATGTCGCGCACCGCACGAAGCGTTTCCTGGTCGGAACTTTCGTTCCTGGTCATGACGTGACAGGTCATGGTTTGGAGCGGGAGTCGAACCCGCGACACTCGGATTAACAGTCCGATGCTCTACCCATCTGAGCTATCCAGTGGTTGACGTACCGGATTCGAACCGGCGACCTGCAGGCTGCGAACCTGCTGCTCTACCGCTGAGCTAACGTCATCGTTGTGGAACACCGCCTTCCAGGCCCCGGCATACGCCGCCGGCAAAGCCGTGCGCACCGGATGGGCTTGAGCCCATACCGCTGGAGCCTGTTGGTTCGATGCTCCTGATTGCCGGCTGCTGCCAACCGGCAATAGATGTGGGCATTGATGCCCGATCTGTTGGTACCCGTTTCCCGCACAGCCCGCGTCGAAGCACCGGGACGCAGCGCACTTGCGCCTGTCGCAGCCGCGCCCCTGCTTCAGTTGCGAACAACCGGATGCTTCAGGGCGAAACGAATTCCGCAAAATTGGTTCGATACATGGGTATCCCTTGCAAACGCCAAAAACAAAACGCCCCCGGGTGTGGCGACCCGAGGGCGTTCGCGTTGCCTCGGGAGATCGGGGTGACCGATCTCCCAAAGGGATCAGTCGATTATTGGAAAACGGTTGCCAAGTCGTGCCTTTCATCGCGCATGAACAGGCCTGCATCGCGGCCTTTGCGCGATGTATATGGCTTGTTCAAGTTGACGGGGCAGAAGGACATGGAAAATTTCTTCATCGGATTATCGCCGGGATGGCGAAGGCGCGAACAATACGCGCATTGATTATCTGGTGCAAGCATTTTATTAATGCTTGGCAAAATTCCTATAACCAGCCCTTTTGCCGCGCCAACCGATACGCCTCGATGCGATTGGCAACACCGAGTTTACCGATCACCTCGGAAAGATAATTGCGCACGGTGCCATGTGACAGGTTCAGTTGTGCGGCAATATCGCCGGCAGACTGGCCTTCGCCGGCCAGCCGCAATACCTGGCGTTCGCGATCGTTCAGCGGGTCAGCTTCCGACCATGCTTCCAGCGCCAGTTGCGGGTCGATCGCACGGCCACCGCGATGCACGGTGCGTAACGCTTCGGCAAGATTTTCCGCCGGCGCATCCTTCAGCAAATAGCCGGACACGCCAGCATCCAGCGCGCGGCGCAGGAAACCGGGACGCGCAAATGTGGTGACGATGACGACCTTGATCGGCAGCTCCTGTCGCTGGATGCGCTGCGCCAGCTCCAGCCCGGTCAGACCGGGCATCTCGATATCGGTAACCAGCACGTCGGGTTTCAGTCGCTGCAGCTCGCGCCATGCGGCCTCACCATCGGCAGCCGAACCAAGCACTTCGATATCCGACTCCAGGCTGAGCAGTGCCGACAGCGCACCGCGCACCATCGCCTGATCCTCAGCCAGCAAGATGCGGATCATGCGACGCTCCTCATGCGCCCGTCGCAAGGCGCTGAAGCTGTCATGTGTATGGTCAACGATAGTGAGCTTTTCATGCAGCTGGCTGTCCGGAAACGGTTGTGGTCAATACTTCATTGATGGTCATGCTTGATGGCATGGATGACGTATCGACGAGCCGCAGAATCGGCACCGGTACAGCCACCTTCAACCGGGTTCCCTCACCACGCGACGATTCGATCGCCAACGTGCCACCCAGCGCACGCACACGCTCGCGCATGCCGCACAATCCATTGCCTTCGTTGTCGATGCCACCGCGGCCGTTGTCGATGATCTGCATGCGCACACTGGCATGATCGCGGACCCACTCGACCTGCGCGCGACTGGCATCGGCATGACGAGCGATGTTGGTGGCTGCCTCGCGCAATACCAGCGACAGGCCACGTTCAATGTCACACGGCAGATCGGATGGTGGCAGGCCATAGTCCAGATGTACTCGCGAGGATTCCAGCAGCAGTCGGGCCGCCGCCAGTTCGGCCGCCAGATCGGCGGCACGGATGCCGGTGACGGCACTGCGCACCTCGGCCAGCGCGTGGCGTGCAACCTTCTCGGCCTCCTCCACTTCGCGCCTTGCCGCCTGGACATCGCGATCGAACAATTTGCGCGACAACTCCAGTTTCAAGGTGATCAGTGACAGCGTATGCCCCAGCAGATCGTGCAAGTCGCGCCCGATCCGCTCGCGCTCCGCCGTCGCGGCGAGCCGACGCACCTCCTCATGCGAAAGACCGAGTGCAGCATTCTTCTCCTGGTTCATGTGCTCGACGGCGACAATCGTGCAGATGACGAAGACGGTGGCCGGCATGATCACCAGCAGTGCCTGCGGAAAGCCAATCCACCAGGCCAGCGCCACGTAGGCCGCGTTCAGCAGCAGCACCTGGATCGCATAGTTGCGAAACCGGCGTATGTCGCAATGGCCCAGCATCACACAGGCATAAACGAAATAGCTGAGGCCACTCGGATACCAGCGCAGCAAGCTGAAACACAGGACTGCCATACCCCACGCATACAAATGCGCCGTCCGACGGGAAGCCAGCTGGATCTTGGCGAACAGCAGCAGAAATACCGGGTACGAGCCCAGCGTGCACAGCAGCCAGGTTCTGGTGTAGCCGTTCAAGCCACGGTCGAACAACGGCGTGATGAAGATCCAGAACGACCACAACAAGTGCACGCTGTCGGCCCACGGCGACTTGCCCCGGCGAAGGTCGTCAGCTACGCCGGAATCGGGCGCCGGCGTGAACCATCGGGCAATGAAGTCAGGGATCATGGCGCAGCTTTCCGCTGATGGATCGGTTTGGACAGCATGCTACTTCAACCGTGCCGACGCAGGCGCCGTGCGGCCAGCAAAAGGAACGCCGCGGTGATTCCGAACAAGGTCAGTACATGCGGCAGCAACGTCCCCTGCCGCATGCCCACCGCGGCAAGCGCCAATTGATCGAGGTGATAGCTCGGCCACAGCGGCGCGATCTGTTGCAGGAACTTCGGCAGCATCGGCAGCGGAAACCACAGGCCGGACATGAACGACATCGGCAGATAGATCAGCTGCAGCATGCCGGGCGCGCCCTGACCCTTGATCAACGTGCCGACAAACATGCCCAGCGCACAGAACGGCAGTACACCGAGTGCGCCCGTGATTAACAAGGCACCCACCTGGGACAGGCTCAGCGTCACATGCCCCAGCAGCGTTGCCATGGCCAGCAGCAACAGGATGACCACGGTGGCAGCAGCCATCGCCATCAGCATCTTGCCCAACAGATAGGCACCTGGCGGCATCGGCAATGCGCGCTTGAACGTCAGCAGGCCACCGTCACGCTCCAGCGCCAGTGACACGCCGAAACCGAACAGGCCTGGACTCATCACGCCGAATACGCCGTAACTGGCCAGCAGATAACGGGCTGCATCGGGGCCATTCGACTTGGCCATCAGCACCCCGAACAGCAAGTAGAACATCGCCGGAAACAGCATGATCGGCAACATGAAGCTTGGTGCACGCATGTAGCGCAAGCACTCGCTGCGCGCCTCTTCCAGATAGGCGCCAATGACGCGACTGCGTGGCATGACGCTCGTCGTTCCCAGTTCTGTGACAGACATGACGGTTTCCATTTCAGGCAGCCTCGCGCTGGTCGGTGTCCGATGCCTCGTCGGCATCGCGGGTGAGTTCGGTGAATGCCTCGGCCAGGCCCGCACGATGCACTTCCAGTTCACACAGGTGGCGGTCGGCGTCGAGCAATCTGCGAACCACGACCTCGGCCTCGGCAGTGCCGATATGCAGGCGCTCGCCGTCCCGATGCACCTGGCCGACCTCAGGCCAGCTACGCACGGTGTCGACCGGCAACGCGCTCAGGCAGCGGATGCGCTTCATCGCCACCCGTGCGCGCAACTCGTCAACCGTGCCTTCGTGGATCATTCGGCCATGCGCCATCACACAGACACGGTCGGCCAGCGCCTCGGCCTCTTCCAGGTAATGCGTGGTCAGCAGCACTGCGCAGCCTTCGGCTAGCAGCTGACGGATCGCCGCCCACAGTTTCTGCCGCGCCTCGATATCCATGCCCACGGTGGGCTCGTCCAGGAACAGCAGCTCGGGCCGGCCGCACAACGCCAAGGCAAATTGCACACGCCGCTGCTGACCACCCGAAAGTTTCGCGTAGGGGCGCTTGAGCAGATCGGCGATGCCGGCCAGTTCGGCGGTTTCCGCCAGGGTGCGCGGCGCCGGGTAATAGCTGGCGGTCAGCCGCAGCAATTCGCCTACCCGCAGCGTTGCCGGCAGTTCGGCGTTCTGCAGCATCACGCCGATGCGCCGGCGTGCCTCGATTCGCTGCGGGTCCTGGCCAAACAGTTCGACCGCGCCGGCATCGGCACGGATCAGCCCCAGCAACAGGCCGATGGCGGTGGTCTTGCCGGCGCCGTTGGGACCGAGCAGCGCGAGCAGCTCGCCACGCTGCAGGCACAGGTCGGCGCCATCCAGTGCAGTGAGTGGGCCATAGCGTTTGACGGCACCGCCGAGGCGGGCAATCGGATCACGGGTATGTGAATCAGGGGAATGCGGCATGGGAACTCCTCCAGTGCCACCTATCCTGCGCGGGACCCGGTACGACAGGCAGTCGCTGGCGTCAGTCATCGGGGGTGACAGCCGTCACCCGCGGCATTGGCACGGGGTTACGGCCGCTGGCGCCGCAAGGTATCCTGTGAGGGATAAAACCGCCTGGCAGGTACTGCCATGACGGTACGAAACGTCTGAAAACATTGAGGAAGCGCCTCTTGCCTGCGTTTCCCGTCACGCATTCACTAATGTCCGCCAGTCCGGTACTGCATGCCAACTGACGGAGCTACGGAGGATTCATCATGGGTGTGATCAACCAGCTGCGCGAATTGCGCGATTTTGGCGGCAAACCGCGGACCGTCGGTCTGGATGACACCAGCATCGAGCGCATGGCTGCGAACGATCCCATGCTGGCCCAGGCGATCACCGAAGCCGTGGCACGCCATAGTGAGCTGCGCGCCGATCTGGCCGCGGCTGGTATGGGTGATTTCCTCAAGCTCGATGAAACCGAGCAACTGGCCCAGGTCCAGGCCGGCTTCGTCAACTTCTACCCGGACGATGCGATCAACCCGTATCTTGCAGCGGCTGCGCGCGGCCCGTGGATCGTCACCCTGAAGGGTGCCGTGGTGCACGACAACGGCGGCTACGGCATGCTCGGCTTCGGCCACAACGATCCGGCGATCCTCGAAGCGCTGAGCCGTCCGCAGGTGATGGCCAATGTGATGGCGCCCAGCGTGTCGCAGTTGCGCTTTACTGCTGCGCTCAACAAGGAGCTGGGCCGCACCCGCGGCGGCAGCCCGTATACGAATTATCTGTGTCTGAACTCCGGTTCCGAGTCGGTCTCGCTGGCCTGTCGCATCGCCGATGTCAATGCCAAGCTGATGACCGATGCCGGCGCCCGCTATGCCGGCCGCACGATCAAGCGACTCGCCGTGAAGGGCGCCTTCCACGGCCGCACCGACAAGCCGGCGCTGTATTCCGATTCCAGCCGCAAGACTTACCAGCAGCATCTGGCCAGCTACCGCCATGAAGACAGTGTGCTGACCATTGCGCCGTATGACATCGCGCAGCTGGAAGCCGTATTCGCCGACGCCGACAAGCACGGCTGGTTCATCGAGGCGATGTTCCTGGAGCCGGTGATGGGGGAAGGCGATCCAGGTCGCGCGGTCACGCCCGAGTTCTACAAGGCGGCGCGCGCGCTGACCGAAGCCCACGGAACCCTGCTGCTGATCGACTCGATCCAGGCTGGCCTGCGCGCACATGGCGTGCTGTCGATCACCGACTACCCCGGCTTCGAGAAGCTGCCGGCGCCGGACATGGAGACCTTCTCCAAGGCGCTCAACGCCGGCCAGTACCCGCTGTCGGTGCTGGCGGTCAGCGCCCGCACTGCCGGCCTGTACCGCAAGGGCATCTACGGCAACACCATGACCGCGAACCCGCGCGCGCTGGATGTGGCCCTGGCCACGCTGGGTGAACTGACCGACGAAGTACGCAACAACATCCGCGAGCGCGGCAAGGAATTCGTCGACAAGCTCAACGCGCTGAAGAACGAACTCGGCGGCATGATCACCAAGGTGCAGGGCACCGGCCTGCTGTTCTCCTGCGAACTGGCACCGGAATACAAGTGCTACGGCGCCGGCTCCACCGAGGAATACATGCGCGAGCATGGCGTCGGCGTGATCCACGGCGGCGTCAACTCGCTGCGCTTCACCCCGCACTTCAATGTCACCAGCGCCGAAATCGACCTGGTCGTGGCGCATGTGCGCAAGGCATTGCTGGAAGGCCCGCGCCGAGCCGAAGTCCGTGCAGCCTGAAGCCACCCGCGCCCCGGCCAGATCGCTGGATGGGGCGCGCGGATCACCAAAGCTCAGACCCTGAAGCGCGGATGCATGGCCGTGTGCGGGCATCTTCCGCCCCGCCATGCGCATGGCATAGACTGCCCCGGCCGGCACAACCGCCGGCCACCACTTCGGGAGGAAGCATCATGTCCATGCGTCTCAGCCTGCTTGCCGCCAGCGCCGTCCTGGCCTTCGCCACCACCGCCGCCTTCGCCGCGCCGCAGAGCACCGCCGCCGCTGGCAAGACGCTCACTTCGTCCCAGCAGAAGATGTCGGACTGCAGCAAGGCATCCAAGGGCAAGACCGGCGCCGACTACAAGAGCTCCGTAAGTGCATGCATGAAAGGCGACAGCGCTCCTGCGGCCAGCGCGTCGACTGCGGCCCCGCAGAAATTGACCTCGCAGCAGCGCATGGCCAAGTGCAACCACGACAACGCCGGCAAGAAGGGCGCCGACTACAAGAGTGCTGTCAGCGCCTGCATGAAGACCGGTAGCTGACGCTCGCGCGGCATCCGGAATCTGCTCCGATCCAAGGGCGCTGCCGTTTCGGCGGCGCCCTTTTCGCATCGGGAGCGCCTGCATCACCCCAGTCGGTCACGATCCGCATGAAAATCACCGAAGTCCGCCATCCGCTGATCCAGCACAAGCTCGGCCTGATGCGCCGTGCCGGCATCAGCACCAAGGAGTTCCGCGAGCTGGCCTCCGAGGTCGCCGCGCTGCTGACCTACGAGGCCACCAAGGACCTGGAAACCGTCGAGGAACAGATCGACGGCTGGGCCGGACCGCTGCAGGTGCACCGGATCAAGGGCAAGAAGATCACCATCGTACCGATCCTGCGTGCCGGCCTCGGCATGCTGCCTGGCGTGCTCGACATGATCCCTTCGGCCAAGGTCAGCGTCGTCGGCGTGCAGCGTGACGAGCAGACGCTGAAACCCATCGCCTATTACGAAAAGCTCAGTGGCCGCATGGACGAGCGCATCGCGCTGATCGTCGACCCGATGCTGGCCACCGCCGGCACCCTGATCGCCGCCGTCGACATGCTGAAAGCCGCCGGCTGCAAACGCATCAAGGGACTGTTCCTGGTCGCCGCGCCGGAAGGTCTCAAGCGCATCGAGTCGGCGCATCCGGATATCGAGATCTACACCGCCTCGATCGATGAGCGCCTGAACGAACACGGCTACATCCTGCCTGGCCTGGGCGACGCCGGCGACAAGATTTTCGGCACCAAGCAACTGCCGGCTAACGACTGAGACAGAAAGCCGCTCTTGCCGGAGCGGCTTCAAAAACTCAGTGACCGAAACGATCCGTGGCTTCCACCAGCTCGTGCAGGATGCCCGGCTCGAATGCCGAATGCCCGGCATCCTGCACGATGCGCAGATCGGCCTCGGGCCACGCACGATGCAGATCCCATGCGCTGCGCAGCGGACAGACCACGTCGTAGCGGCCCTGCACGATCACCGCCGGAATGTCGCGAATGCGATCCACGTTGCGCCGCAACTGATCGTCATGTGCGAAGAAGCCGCCGTTGACGAAGTAGTGGCATTCGATGCGCGCAAATGCCAACGCGAACTCGTCTTCGGCGCTGGATTCGATATGTGCGGGATCCTGCCACAGGAAACTGGTGGCGCCTTCCCACACTGACCACGCACGCGCGGCATCGGTACGCGTTTTTGCGTCGGCGCTGGTCAGGCGTCGATGGTAGGCGCTCATCAGGTCACCACGTTCGACTTCCGGAATCGCGTTGATGTAGGTCTCCCAGGCATCCGGGTACAGCGCGTCGCAACCCTTCTGGTAGAACCACTCCAGTTCCCAGCGGCGCAGCATGAAGATGCCGCGCAGCACCAGCTCGGTCACCTTGTCCGGATGCGTCTGCGCATACGCCAGCGCCAGCGTGGAGCCCCACGAGCCACCGAACACCTGCCAGCGGTCGATTGCCAGGTGCCCGCGCAGGCGCTCGATGTCGGCGACCAGGTCCCAGGTGGTGTTGTCGGTCAGTTCCGCATGTGGGGTGGACTTGCCGCAGCCACGCTGGTCGAACAGCACGATGCGGTAGACCGCCGGGTCGAAGAAACGCCGGCACTTCGCATTGGTGCCACCGCCCGGGCCGCCATGCAGGAACACCACCGGCTTGCCGGTCGGATTGCCGCTCTGCTCGTAGTACAAGGTGTGCAGTCCGGAGACCTTGAGCATGCCGCTGTCAAACGGCTCGATCTCGGGATACAACGAACGAAGCGGCGGCGACATGGTGGTTCCTCAACACGAACGAACAAGCCGCGTAGACTAACATGGGCCTCGTTTGCAGGCTCTCAGCCGTCCGCAAACAGCTTGCCCGGATTGAGGATGCCGTTCGGGTCAAACACCTTGCGCACACCCCGCATCAGGGCGATTTCCGCCACACTGCGGGTACTTTCCAGATAGGCCCGCTTGACCAACCCGATGCCATGTTCGGCCGAGATGCTGCCGCCGTGTCGCTGCAGGGTGGCTGCCAGCAACTTGGTGACGTGCTCGCACTGCGCAATGAACGCCTCTTCCGCCAGCTCTTCCGGCCGCAACACGTTGATATGCAGATTGCCATCGCCGATATGGCCGAACCAGACCACTTCGGTCTGCGGGTACTCACGCGCCAGGAGTGCCTGCATCTCGTGCAGAAAAGCCGGCACGGCACTGATTCGCACCGACACGTCATTCTTGTACGGTCGGCGCGACGCCAGGCTTTCGGTAATGCCTTCGCGCAATCGCCACAGCGCAGTCGCCTGCGCTTCGCTTTGCGCGATCACGCCATCGCTGACCCAGCCCTGCTCGAGAGCGTGTTCGAATGCTGCCAGCGCGGCGTCTTGCGCCCGTTCGTCGGCGGCATCGAACTCGGTCACCACGTAATACGGATAATCACCGTCGATGGCGCGCTGCGCGCCATGCGCCAGCACGTGATGCAATGCATGATCGGTGAAGAATTCGAATGCCTGCAGCGTCAGCCGCGCCCGGAACAACGCAAACACCTGCATCAGGGCATCCATGTCCGGCAACGCCAGCAGCATCACCTGCGACGGCGGCGGCGGGTCGGTGAGTTTCAGCGTCGCTTCCACCACGATGCCCAGCGTGCCTTCCGAGCCGATCATCAGCTGGCGGAAGTCGTAGCCGCTGGAGTTCTTGATCAGGCCGCGGTTGAGTTCAAGCAGCTCGCCGTTGCCGGTGACCACTTTCAATCCGGCAATCCACTCGCGCGTGTTGCCATAACGGATTACCCGGATGCCGCCGGCATTGGTAGCGATATTGCCGCCGATCGAGCATGAGCCGCGCGCGGCGAAATCAACCGGATAGATCAAGGCGTGACTGCGCACCACGTCATGCACGTGCTGCAGGATGATGCCCGATTGCACGGTCAGCGTACGATCCACCGCATCGAAATCCAGCACACGGTTCATCCGTTCCAGGCTCAGCACCAGTTCGCCATTCGCGGCGACTGCGCCGCCAGACAAACCGGTGCGGCCGCCCGAGGGTACGATGGCTACGGCATGCTCGTTGGCCCAGCGCACGATCACCTGCACCTCGTCGACGCTCGACGGCAATGCGATCGCCAGCGGTGCCGGTGTCCAGCGCCGGGTCCAGTCGCGACCGAAATGCTCCAGATCCTCCGCCGCCATGAGCAGACGCAGATCGGGCAACCGGCGGGAAAGGTCGGCAAGGCGGGCGTCGGACATGCAGGGCTCCAGAGTCTCCGCACAGCCTGCCAGCCGCATCGCGCCGCGTCCAGTGTTGCAATGCCGCAAATCCCTTCGGCTCTGGCATAGTAGGCATTCATTCCTACCCAGGCCGATCCATGCAGACCTCCTACCCTCGCCAAGACATCAAGGTGTTGCTGCTGGAGGGCCTCAGTGCCAGCGCGGTCGAAAGTTTTCATCGTGCCGGCTACAGCCAGGTTGAGGTGCATGCGAAATCGCTGCCGGAGGCCGAGCTGAAGGCACGCATTGCCGACGCACATATTGTCGGCATCCGTTCGCGCACCCAGCTCAACCAGGATGTACTGGCGCAGGCCAAGCGGTTGATCGCCGTGGGTTGCTTCTGCATCGGCACCAACCAGGTGGACCTGACCGCTGCACGAAAGCTCGGTGTGCCGGTGTTCAATGCACCCTACTCCAACACCCGCAGCGTGGCCGAACTGGTGATCGCCGAGGCGATCATGCTCTTGCGCGGCATCCCGCAGAAAAACGCACTGTGCCATCGCGGTGGCTGGACCAAATCCGCTGCTGGCAGTTTCGAGACGCGCGACAAGGTGCTCGGCATCGTCGGTTACGGCCACATCGGCACCCAGGTCGGTGTGCTGGCCGAAAGCCTGGGCATGCGGGTGATCTTCCACGACATCGAAGCCAAGCTTTCTCTGGGCAATGCGCGTGCGGTTTCGAGCCTGGACGAGTTGCTGGAACGCGCCGACGTGGTCACTCTGCACGTACCCGAAACGCCTGCCACGCAGCTGATGATCCGACGCGAGCAACTGGCGAAAATGCGTGCTGGTGCGATGTTGATCAATGCCTCCCGCGGCAGCGTGGTGGATATCGAGGCGCTGGCCACGGCACTGCGCGAGGGCCACCTGGCCGGTGCCGCAGTCGATGTCTTCCCGCTTGAACCCAAGGGCAACGACGACGCCTTCGTCTCGCCGCTGATCGGCATGGACAACGTGATCCTCACCCCGCACATCGGCGGCAGCACGCTGGAGGCGCAGGACAACATCGGCATCGAGGTTGCCAGCAAGCTGATCCGCTACAGCGACAACGGCTCGACCCTGTCGGCGGTGAACTTCCCCGAAGTCACCTTGCCCGAGCATCCGCACAGTCGCCGGCTGCTGCATATCCACCGCAACGTGCCAGGCACGCTGTCACGCATCAACGAACTGTTTTCAGCCAGCAACATCAACATCGATGCACAGTTCCTGCAGACCGACAGCGAGGTCGGTTATGTGGTGATCGACGTGAGTGCCGACGCCCAGCAGGCGAACGCACTGAAAGGACAGCTGGCAGCGATTCCCGGTACGTTGCGCAGTCGCGTACTGTACTGATCGGCATGGCGGCAGCCCGTGCGAATGCGCAGGCTGCCGCCACCCGGCCATTCGTACTCAGAGATAGTCAGCTGACGGGTTTGCCACGCCCTGCGGCAGCATTTTTGTTGCGGACCACCGGCTTCTTCACTGGCGTCTTCGCTATTGCAGGTGCAGGACTGTCACCATTCCCTTTGGTGGCATTCACCTTGCTCCTGGTGGCTGGTTTGCCGGACGCACGACGCTGCTCCGCACGATGCTCCTCGCGAAATGCCGCAGCATAGGCTTTCATCTCGTCGCGCAGCTTCGCACTGGTACCTGGTGCGCGATCGATGTGCTTCGCCATCCGCTCCATCAGCTCGTAGTCGTGATAGTCGCGATATGGCTTGAGATCGAGATCCGCCGGCACCTTGCTCAATCGCTCGTCACCGATCGACTTCACGTATTTCTGCATGAAGCGGTCGTACGCCTTCCAGGTGATGCGCTCGGCATTCACTGCCGCCTCTTCGGCCCGGGTGGCAATCTGGTGGGCATGCAGATAATGCAGGCCGAGTTGATCGATCAGCGTCTTCTCCACTTCCTCATGCAGGATCAGGAAACGATCCACCTCGATGGTACGGCCACGAAAGATGAAACTCTTCGGAAGGTGACGGTCGATGTAGATCGTCTTGCCGTCCTGGCTGTAGCCGGCAAGGTAGGGAATGTCGTGGTCGCGGTCCAGGTTCTTCACGCGGCGCAGGATCGCGTCCAACGCACGATCCAGCATCAACGCCGACACATACCAGTCGGGCGCCTTCAACTTGATGTGGGGTGCATCCGGGTGACAGCAGTTCGACGGCATACGCAACACCTCCGGGTGGGAATCCGGAGACAGCCTAGCGCGCCGTAGCCGGCAGCGTCGCGTGCGCACAAACGACAACGGCGCCCTCAGGCGCCGTCACGTGATCCTTGCGAATTGGTCGGGGCGGCCGGATTTGAACCGACGACCCTCTGCCCCCCAGGCAGATGCGCTACCAGGCTGCGCTACGCCCCGACTGTTCGGCAAGACGAGTAGTCTAACAGCTCACCGGGGCATGCCGGAAGCCATCGACGGACATGCGCAATCAGCGACGCAGCAGCGTCAGCACTTCTTCCAGTTCCATCCGCACCTGGCGCACGATCTGATGCGACATGCTCGCTTCCATCCGCGCCTGCGGACCTTCCAGCCTGGCGCGGGCGCCGGTGATGGTGAAGCCTTCGTCGTACAGCAGCGAACGGATCTGACGGATCATCAACACGTCGTGGCGCTGGTAATAGCGACGGTTGCCGCGACGCTTGACCGGGTTGAGTGCAGGAAATTCCTGTTCCCAGTAGCGCAACACGTGGGGCTTCACACCGCAAAGCTCGCCAACCTCACCAATGGTGAAGTAGCGCTTGGCCGGAATGGCGGGCAGTTCGGTGTTATTCCCTTGGTCCAGCATAGCCCTCGACTCTTACCTTGAGTTTCTGTCCTGGTCGGAACGTCACCACGCGTCGCGCGGAGATCGGAATCTCCTCGCCGGTTTTCGGATTGCGCCCCGGCCGCTGGTTCTTCAGCCGCAGATCGAAATTGCCGAAACCGGACAACTTCACCTGTTCGCCGTCTTCCAGCGCCCCGCGGACCACCTCGAAATAGGCGTCCACGAATTCCTTCGCCTCACGCTTGTTGAGGCCTACATCGAGGAAAAGCCGCTCGGCCATTTCCGCCTTGGTCAGCGCCATCTCATCCTCGCAGCTTTGCCTTGCATGATTGCTCCAACGCAACTATCGCTTCTCGTACGCAACGGTCCGCGTCGTCGTCAGTAAGGGTGCGTGAAGCGTCCTGTAAAATCAAGCCCATAGCGAGACTTTTTCGGCCCGATTCGACCCCTTTGCCACTGTAACGGTCGAACAGTCGGAGTTCTTTGAGCCGCTCACCCAGACTGCCGCGAACAGTTTGCTCAATCTGTGACCAGCTGATCTCTTCCGGCAGGTCCACCGCGATGTCCCGGCGTACCGCAGGAAATCGCGGAACCGGCTGTGCCTTCGGCAGGCGACGGGCCAGCAGCGGCTCCAGCGCCAGCTCCAGCACGTGCACATCAGCGCCCAGATCCAGTGCCTTGGCCAGCTGCGGGTGCAATGCGCCGAGATAACCGACCGTTTCCCCATCACGCGCCACGCGAGCTCCACGCCCTGGATGCAGCCATGCCGGCAGGCCGTCTGCATGCACCGACCAGCGCTGCGGCTCGCCACCCCAGGCAATCAGCGCATCGAGATCGCCCTTGAGATCATGGAAGTCCAGTGGGCGCGACGCTTCGCCCCATTGCTCGGCACGCACGCTGCCGCAGGCAACGATCGCGAGGCTCGGTGATTCGACGGGCGGATCGCCCGCCCCGAATACCCGCGCCACTTCGAACAACCGCACCCGTTCCTGCTGGCGCGCACGGTTATGCCGCAACGCTTCGATCAGGCCTGGCAGCAGTGACGGACGCATCACGGCCAGGTCGGCCGACAATGGATTCGCCAGTGGCACCAGCCGATCGGTGAAACCCCAGCGCGTCAGCAGCTCGGCGGCGACAAAGGACAGGTTCACTGCCTCGTAGTAACCGCGTGCGGCCAGTTGCTCACGCAGCGCCAATTCGTTGATGCGCGCTTCCGGCTCGATCGCCAGCTTCAGCGCGCCAGCGGGCGTGAGCGTGGGGATGTTGTCGTAGCCGAAGATGCGCGCGACCTCTTCGACCAGGTCTTCTTCGCGTTCGATGTCGAAGCGGCTGCTGGGCGCGGTGATCTGCCATCCATCCGCCCTGGATTCAACCTGCATGCCCAGTGCAGTGAAGATGCGCGCGACCTCGGCATCGGCCACGTCCACACCCAGCACGCGCTTCAGGCGCGCACGACGCAGCATCACGGCGACCGGCTTCGGCAAGTCGGCAAGATGCTCCGCGACCAGTACCGGTCCGGCGTTGCCACCGGCAATCGCCAGCAGCAGTTCGGTGGCGCGTTCCAGTGCGCGCCGCGGCAGCTCCGGATCGACGCCACGCTCGAAGCGGTGCGAGGCATCGGTGTGCATGCCGAGTTTGCGCGCACGGCCCATGATCGCCGCCGGCGCGAAATGCGCGGATTCCAGGAAGATGTTGCGGGTGGTGTCGGTGACGCGCGAATCGAAACCGCCCATCACGCCAGCCACGGCCAGCGCCTTGTGTTCGTCGGCGATCAGCACAAAGCCTTCGTCAAGCTTTGCCTCGCTGCCATCAAGCAACTTCAGCGTCTCGCCCGCACGCGCGTGGCGCACCACGATGTCGCCCTGCAGCGTGTCGTTGTCGAACGCGTGGAGCGGCTGGCCCAGTTCCAGCATCACGTAGTTCGTGACGTCGACCACTGCACTGATCGGGCGCAGGCCGGAACGACGCAGACGTTCGGCCAGCCATAGCGGGGTCCGCGCGGCAGGATCAATGCCTTCGACAATACGGCCGAGGTAGCGCGGCGCGTCCTTGCCCGCCTGCAGCCGAATGCCGCGCTTTGCGTCGCCCGTCACCGGAGCAGCCGTCTGCGCAGGCACCTTCACCGCACTGCCGAACAGCGCAGCTACATCGTGCGCCAGCCCCACCAGCCCCAGACAATCGGGACGATTCGGCGTGAGCTTCAGTTCGATGCTGGCGTCAGGCAGGCACAGGTAATCGGCCAGAGGCTGGCCTACCGGCGCATCCAGCGGCAATTCGAGCAAACCGGAGGCATCGGCATCGATGCCCAGCTCTTTGGCCGAGCACAGCATGCCGAAGGACTCGACACCCCGCAGCTTGGCGGCCTTGATTGCAATACCACCCGGTAGGCTGGCACCCACCGTAGCCAACGGCACCTTGATGCCCACGCGCGCATTCGGCGCGCCGCAGACGATCTGCAGCAACTCGCCCTGCCCCGCCTCCACCTTGCACACCTGCAGGCGATCGGCTTCGGGATGCTTTGCGGTGGCGACGATTTCGGCCACTACAACGCCGGCCAGGCCTTCACCCAGCACGGTCAGTTCTTCCACTTCCAGCCCGGCCATGGTCAGCGCATGGGCCAGTGCGGCGCGATCGGCCCTGATCTCGACCAGCTCGCGCAGCCAGTTCTCGGAGAATTTCATCGTGTCGTTTCCTGCCGGCGATCTATATACGAAGAATCAGGCGAATTGCTTCAAGAAGCGCAGATCGTTCTCGAAGAACGCGCGCAGATCGGAGACGCCGTAACGCAACATCGCAAAGCGCTCCACGCCCAGGCCGAAGGCGAAGCCGGTATAGCGCTCCGGATCGATGCCGCAGTTCGCCAGCACGTTCGGATGCACCATGCCGCAGCCCAGCACTTCCAGCCAGCGCGTCGAACCATCTGAGCCGCTCTGATCAGGCTCGGTCCAGCGGATATCCACCTCGGCCGACGGTTCGGTAAAGGGGAAGTAGCTGGGACGGAAACGCATTTCGAAATCACGCTCGAAGAACGCGCGAATGAACTCGGCCAGCGTGCCCTTGAGATCGGCAAAGCTGGAGGTCTCGTCGACCAGCAGGCCCTCGATCTGGTGGAACATCGGCGAATGGGTCTGATCCGAATCGCTGCGATAGACCTTGCCCGGCGCGATGATGCGGATCGGCGGCTGCTGGCCTTTCATCGAGCGGATCTGCACCGGCGAGGTATGCGTGCGCAACAGGCGCCCGTCACCGAAATAGAAGGTGTCGTGCATGGCGCGCGCCGGATGGTGCGGCGGGAAATTCAGCGCCTCGAAGTTGTGCCAGTCGTCCTCGATCTCCGGACCGTCGGCGCGCTGGTAACCGAGCCGCGCGAAGATCGCCGAGATACGCTCCAACGCGCGCGTGATCGGATGGATGCCACCACGCTCGCCATCGCGACCCGGCAAGCTGATATCGAGCTTTTCGGAAGCAAGACGATGATCCAGCTCAGCCTGTTCCAGCGTCTGCTTGCGCGCCGCCAGTGCATCGGCGAGGCGGTCCTTGACGCGATTGACCTCGGCACCGCGCGCCTTGCGCTCGTCCGGCGCCAGCGCACCGAGCGCTTTCAGCGCGGCAGTGACAATGCCGCTCTTGCCCAGCAGACCGACGCGCAACGCATCGAGTGCGTCCAGCGTATCGGCCTTGTCGATATCGGCCAGCGCCTGCGCGGCGCGGCTGTCCAGATCGTCCATCGATGCGATTCCGGTTAGCGATTCACAGAAACAAAAACGGGGAGGAGACGTTGGCCTCCTCCCCGCTTGATTCACATCATATCGTCAGCGCCGAGGCGCCAGCCGATCAAGCGGCCAGACTGGCCTTCGCCTTCTCTGCGATCACGCCAAACGCCTTGATGTCGTGCACGGCGATATCAGCCAGCACCTTGCGGTCGACCGTGATCCCGGCCTTGCTCAGGCCATTGATCAGGCGGCTGTAGGACAGGCCGAACATGCGCGCAGCAGCATTGATACGGACGATCCACAGGGCGCGGAACTGACGCTTGCGCTGCTTGCGGCCGATGTAGGCGTACTGACCAGCCTTGATGACGGCCTGGTTGGCAACGCGGAAGACCTTGCGACGGGCGTTGTAATAGCCCTTGGCACGACCGATAACTTTCTTGTGACGACGACGGGCGGTAACGCCACGCTTTACACGAGCCATGGTTTATCTCCTCGTCTTACAAGTACGGCAACATGCGCGCTACACCCTTGGTGTCGCACGCCTTCAGATGATTCGGCGCACGCAGACCGCGCTTACGCTTGGTCGACTTCTTGGTCAGGATGTGTGACTTGAAGGCGTGGCCGCACTTGATTTTGCCCGACGCGGTCTTGCGAAAACGCTTCGCCGCCGCCCGGTTGGTCTTGATCTTGGGCATGGTAATGCTCCATGTATGGAGTGCGCCTGTCATAAGGCGACCCCGGTTTCTGACTGATCTGGCGGTGATCCCATCCTCGACTGAGTCTGGACCACTCTTTCCGTCCTGCCGCGATCGGTTCACGACCCTTCCTGCGGGTCGAACCGGCGATTATACGGACTAAGCCCGCCGGATACCAGCGGTGGCGGAATCGGCATGAAAACGGCGACCCATGGGCCGCCGTTCGTTTTACTGCTTCTTCTTGGGGCCGATCATCATGACCATCTGGCGGCCTTCCAGCCGCGGGAACGACTCGATCTGGCCGTTCTCGCCGACGTCTTCCTGGATCTTCTTGGCCAGATTCTGGCCCAGATCCTGGTGCGACATTTCGCGACCGCGGAAGCGGATGGTGACCTTGACCTTGTCGCCTTCCTCAAGGAAGCGAAGCATGTTGCGCAGCTTGATCTGGTAGTCGCCCACGTCCGTGACCGGACGGAACTTCACTTCCTTGATCTCGACCTGCTTCTGCTTCTTCTTGGCGGCCTGCGCCTTCTTCTGGGCTTCGAACTTGAACTTGCCGTAATCCATGATGCGGCAGACCGGCGGGTCACCGTTCGGCTGGATCTCGACCAGATCCATGCCGGCTTCCTGCGCCAGCGCCAGTGCCTCGTCACGGGTCAGGATACCGAGCTGCTCTGCCTCGGCACCAATCACACGAACCCGCGGAACACGGATTTCCAGGTTACGACGGTTGCCCTTGTTGTCGGTGGTAGCGATACCACGATCCTCCAGAAGAAGTAATGAAACTGACCGATCGGCGCTCAGCGCCGGGTTTCGGTCACCAGTCGCTCAACGAAATCGGCCAGCGGCATGCTGCCCAGATCCTCGCCCGAGCGGGTACGCACGGAAACCGCACCCGTCTCTTTCTCGCGGTCACCGACCACGAGGAGATAAGGCACTTTCTGCATCGTATGTTCGCGGATTTTATAGCCGACTTTCTCGTTGCGCAAATCCGATTGTACCCGGAAACCTTTGTCGACAAGGGTTTGCGTCACCTGACTGACGTAATCGCTCTGCGCATCGGTGATATTGAGCACCACTGCCTGTATCGGGGCCAGCCACGGCGGCAGGAGGCCGGCATGGTGCTCGATCAGGATACCGATGAAACGCTCCATCGAGCCCACGATCGCCCGGTGCAGCATCACCGGATGCTGTTTCTGCGAGTGTTCATCCACATACTCGGCGCCCAGGCGCTCGGGCATCATGAAATCGACCTGCATGGTGCCGACCTGCCAGGCGCGGCCGATCGAGTCCTTGAGGTGATACTCGATCTTGGGTGCGTAGAACGCCCCCTCACCCGGCAACTCCTCCCACTCGACACCAGCCGCGCGCAGGGCGCGACGCAGCATTTCCTCGGTGCGATCCCAGAATTCGTCGGAACCGATGCGCTTCTCCGGCCGCAGCGCCAGCTTGATCGCCAGATCGGTGAAGCCGAAGTCGGCATAGACCTTCATCGCCTGCAGATGGAATGCGGTGACTTCCGCCTCGACCTGCTCGGGCGTGCAGAAGATGTGGCCATCGTCCTGGGTGAACGCACGCACGCGCATGATGCCGTGCAGCGCACCGGACGGCTCGTTGCGGTGGCAACCACCGAATTCGCCGTAGCGGATCGGCAGCTCGCGATAGCTGTGCAGACCGGTGTTGAACACCTGCACATGACCGGGACAGTTCATCGGCTTCAGCGCATAGGTGTGCTTCTCCGACTCGGTGAAGAACATGTTTTCGGCATAATTGTCCCAGTGCCCGGACTTCTTCCACAGCGACACGTCCAGCACCATCGGGCAACGTACTTCCTGGTAGCCGCTGCGCTTGTATACGCCGCGCATGTACTGCTCCACGGCCTGCCAGATCGCCCAGCCGTTCGGGTGCCAGAACACCATGCCCGGGCTTTCCTCCTGCTGGTGGAACAGGTCGAGCTGCTTGCCGATCTTGCGATGGTCACGCTTCTCGGCTTCTTCCAGCTGAAGCAGGTAAGCCTTCAGGTCCTTGTCGTTCAACCATGCCGTGCCGTAGATACGGGTCAGCATCGCGTTGTTGGAATCGCCGCGCCAATATGCACCAGCCACCTTCATCAGCTTGAACGCGCGCAGCCTGCCGGTGTTCGGCACGTGCGGACCGCGGCAAAGATCGGTGAATTCGCCCTGCGAATACAGCGACAGCGGCTCGTCGGACGGAATCGACTCGATGATCTCGGCCTTGTAGTTCTCGCCCATGCCGCGGAAGAACGTCACTGCCTCGTCGCGCGACTTCACGCTGCGCGTCACCGGCAGCTGTTCGGCGACGATCTTTTCCATCTCCGCCTCGATCTTCGGCAGATCGTCGGGCGTGAACGGACGCTCGTAGGCAAAGTCGTAGAAAAAGCCGTTGTCGATCACCGGGCCAATCGTGACCTGCGCACCGGGGTACAGGCGCTGCACGGCCTGCCCCATCAGATGCGCGGTGGAGTGACGCAGGATTTCCAGCGCCTCGGGACTCTTGTCGGTGACGATCTGCAGGCTGGCGTCGTGCTCGATCGGGAAACTGGCATCCACCAGCTGGCCGTCGACCTTGCCGGCCAAAGTCGCCTTGGCCAGACCGGCGCCAATCGAGGCGGCCACGTCTTGCACGGTAACGGGGTGATCGAACGGCCGCTTGCTGCCGTCGGGTAGCGTGATCTCAATCATGGGAACCATTCTCTGAAAAGCAAAAAAGGGCATCCGCCCTTCTTCGAATAAAAGCACAAGGCGTCGTAGGTATCAGCGGGAGCAGCTTGTAGTTGCCATGTCGCACACTCGGCCGGCGAAGCGCGGGCCACCTTAGGTCTTATGGATAATGTTGAAACGCTAGTTTAGCTCAAATTGCCTGTCAATCCTCGCCAATACGGCCATGCGGATAGGCCTTCAGCGATAGAATGAACGGGTCATCCCGAGGATCGTCCATGCGCATTCTGGTTACCGGCACCGCCGGCTTCATCGGCGCCGCCCTGGCGCAACGCCTGCTGGCACGCGGCGATGTGGTTTACGGCTACGACAACCACAACGACTACTACGATCCGGCGCTGAAGGAAGCACGGCTGGCGCGTTTCGCTGATCACTCGAACTACACCCATCAGCGCGCCGACCTCGCCGACGCTGCCGCGTTGGATCACGCGTTCGCCACATTCAAGCCGCAGCGGGTGGTGAATCTTGCTGCACAGGCCGGCGTGCGCTATTCGTTGCGGAATCCGCGCGCCTATGTGCAGAGCAACCTGGTCGGCTTCATCAACATCCTCGAGGTCTGCCGGCATGGTGGCGTCGAGCATCTGGTCTATGCCTCGTCCAGCTCGGTCTACGGCGCCAACCGCAAGCTGCCGTTCGCAGTGGAGGATGCGGTCGATCACCCGGTCAGCCTGTACGCCGCCAGCAAGAAGGCGAACGAGTTGATGGCGCATGCCTATAGCCATCTGTACGGCCTGCCCACCACCGGCCTGCGCTTTTTCACCGTATACGGGCCGTGGGGGCGACCGGACATGTCGCCGATCCTGTTTGCCGACCGGATCAGCCGCGGCGAACCGATCGACGTGTTCAATCATGGCAACCACAGCCGCGATTTCACCTATGTCGACGACATCGTCGAAGGTGTGATTCACGCACTCGATCACCCGGCCGAACCAGACCCCGGCTACAACGCCGAGCTACCGAACCCCGGTACGTCGAACGCCCCGTATCGCGTCTACAACATCGGCAACGACCAGCCGGTACAGTTGCTGCGCTTCATCGAGCTGCTCGAACAGCATCTCGGCCGCACCGTCGAAAAGCGCCTGCTGCCGATGCAACCGGGTGACGTACCCGATACCTGGGCCGACGTATCCGCGCTGCGCCGGGATGTCGGCTATGCGCCGAATACCAGCATCGAACAAGGCGTCGAGAAGTTTGTCGCGTGGTATCGCGAGTACCACGCCACGGATTGATGGCGCCGCTGAGGCAAGCCTCAGAATGGCTTGGCGATCACCAGGTAGATCACCCCGAGCAAGAGCAGCACAGGCAATTCGTTGAACCAGCGCAAGGTACGTGACGAGGGCAGCGCAGCACCCTTCTCGCTGCGCTTGAGCATGCGTCCGGCCCATATGAAATACGCAAGCAGCAACGCCACCAAGGTCAGCTTGGCATCGATCCAGTGCATCGAGGCAGTGACATTCTGCAACGCCTGCGGAAACACGCGCCAGCCCTGCCAGAGGGTCAGCCCGAACACGAACGCAATGCCGAACATGTTGTGGCCGAACTTGTACAGGCGCCGTCCCATCAGCTGCAGCCGCGCCTGCACGGCAGGTTCATTGGCCGACTCGGCCAGATTCACCAGGATCCGCGGCAGATAGAACACCGTGGCCATCCAGGCGATGGCGAACAGCAGGTGCAACGACTTGATCAACAGATAGGCCACGACGGGATACCAGCAGGCACTGCAGTGCGCAGCGATCACGATGATAGCGCGGGGCTGCCGGCTCACGCCGCACTGCGGCACTCAGTCCCTGGTCACACCGATCCGCTCCAGCAGCGCATGCAGCAACCGCTCCTGTTGCGCAGCGCCGAGCGGCGCATTGTGGCGATCTGTCAGCTGGAAGAAATCCTCCACGCGCTCGCCGAACGTTGCGATGCGCGCGTCGTGCACGCGCACTTCGGCGTGCAACATGACCTGCGCCACGGCAGCCAGCAGGCCGGGACGATCGGCGCCGATCAGGGCCAGCTGGGTGCGGTCGCCCGCCGCATGGAAACTGATTTGCGGGGTCATCTGGAAATGTTTCTGATGGCGCGACATGCCGCGTTTGCTCGGTTGCACGCCACTGGATTGCGTCAACGCCCGTTGCAACCGCTGCTGCAGTTCTTCCGCGCGGGCCGCACTGACCGGCTGCTGGCTGTCCGCATCCAGCAGCAGGAACGTATCCAGTGCCATGCCGGTCGGTGAGCTGAGGATGCGCGACTCCATCACCGAGAAGCGCAGGCGATCCAGCACGGCGGTGACGGTGGCGAACAGGCCGTCGCGATCGGGGGTATAGACAAACAGCTCGGTGCTGCCGCGTACCGACAACGGATGCACGGCAACCAGCGGCACCGCACCTTGCGCGCGCAGGATCGCGGCGGTCTGCCAGGCAATCTGTTCGGGCCGATGGCGCAGGAAGCTGAGTTGCGGGAAGTCCACCCAGACCCGCACGACATCGGCCTCGGCGTACCTCTCGTTCATCAACAGCGCCAGCGCATATTCGGAGCATTCGTGCACGCGCACACCGATGTCACGCGGCAACTCCACATCACTGCGCAAGGCATAACGGGTGGCGATGCACAGGTCGGACAGCAACCGATCCTTCCAGCCGTTCCACAATCGCGGACTGGTGCCGATGATGTCGGCAATCGTCAGCAGGTACAGCTGGCCCAGCCGCTCGCGGCTGCCGACCTGTTCGGCAAACCGGTGCACCACGTCCGGATCGGTGATGTCCTGGCGCTGTGCGGTGGTGCTCATCAGGAGATGCCAGCGCACCAGCCATGCGACGCGCTCGACATCGCCGGGCGGCAAACCCAGCCGTGTGCAGAAATCACGCGCCTCCTCCTCGCCCAGCACCGAGTGATCACCACCGCGACCCTTGGCGATGTCATGGAACAGCGCCGCCAGCAGCAGCACCTCCGGCGTCGGCAGTCCGGACCAGATTTCGCAACCCAGCGGAAACTCGCGCTGTGCCGCCGGGTCGGCAAACCGCGCCATGTTGCGCAACACGCGCAAGGTGTGTTCGTCGACCGTGTAGACATGGAAGAGGTCGTACTGCATGCGGCCGAATACCTTGCCGAAGGCCGGCAGGATCGCCGCCAGCAGACCGTGCCGGTTCATCCTCCACAATGCCTCCACCGCCGGCGCCCCGCGATGTAACAGTTGCCGGAACGCCGCCAGCACCTCGCGGTCATCCGCCAGCGCGTCACCATGCACGGCGGTGGCCTGGTGGATGCGTCGCATGGTGTCGGCACTGAAGCCGACCACATCCGGCTGATCCAGCCGCGCGATGAAAATCTCCACTAGCGCAGCGCGCCGTCGCATGAACAGCTGCGGGTCACGCGCCGCCAGCCGCTTGCCGTAGCGCACGAAGTCGGCGCCAACCGGTTCGGCCTCGCCCGGGGGCTCTAGCATTTCCTCGAAACGTTCGGCCACCTGCACACCGAGCCGCTCGACCTGGCTGGCCGCACGGTAATAGCCCTGCATGAACTGCTCCACGCCGAGGTTCTTCTCGTGCTCGTCCTCGAAACCCAGCCGGGCAGCGAGTGCCCGCTGATAGTCGAACAGCAACCGCTCCTCGGGGCGGCCGGCTTCCAGATGCAAGGCATAGCGATAGCGGCGCAGCGTGAGCTCGGATTGTTCCAGTGCCGCCTGCTCGGCCGGATCGAGCAGACCCTCGACCACCATCCCCGGCAGATCGTCCGCATGCGCCAATCGCCGCCCGAGCCAGCGCAGCGAATCGAGCGTACGCAGGCCACCCGGCCCGTCCTTCAGGTTCGGCTCAAGGTTGTAGGCAGTGTCGTCGTAACGGGCGTGCCGTGCATCACGCTCAGCCAGCCGCGCGGCCAGATACTCGCGCGGCGGCCATAGCGCCGGATCATCGACGATGGCACGCAGCCCGGCATCCAGCGCCGAATCACCGGCCAGCCGCCGCGCATCCAGCAAACTGGTGAAGACGCTGGCGTCCCGCGCTGCCAGCACGCTGCATTGGACAGGATTGCGCACGGCATGACCGACCTTCAGGCCGACATCCCACAGCGTGGCAAAGAACTGCTCCAGTGCGCGCAGTCGCGCCGGCTCGGGTGTTTCCACCAGCGCCAGCAGATCCACATCCGAATACGGAAACAACAGACCGCGACCAAAACCACCCACTGCGAACAGCGCCGTCCCGCTGACCTCGCCGAGACAGGCCATCCACACGTGCGCCACCACCCGCTCGACCGACTCGCCGCGCCGCCGTGCGAGCGCACTGGCGTCAGCGCCGTCCCTGAATGCCGTAGCCAGCGCCCGGTCGACGTCGCCCAGCAATTGCCTCAGCGCACGACGCGCCTCGGCGGACACACCCGAGCGCGGCACCGCCACAGGCAGGCGCGGCAGCGGTGGCATGCTGGAGCGAGGGGTTTCTATGATCACGAATTCCAGCGCAGATGAATCGCATCAGCTCAAAGGGCAGGACGTTGCCACCGCCACAAGACGCTAGCTCCAACGATACTTGTCCCTACCGCAATGGCCAGAGAGTAACCGGCAGGATTGTGCAGTCCCATGAAATCAGAAAGAAATATCAAGCCAGCAGCAATAACCAATTGCGCCGGCCAGACAACCCACAATCCGGAAAACGGCTTCGGAACGCGCAGGCCTTTCAGCCAGATCGCAACTGAGCATGCAGGAAGCCACAGGATGACGAGAAATATCACCAGCAGGGAAGCGAGAAAAAGGTAGTTCATGGGTTTCCCGCTTCCTTCCAGATCAGCCGATCAGGCGTCCGGCCACGCCGTGAGTATCTCGAAACCATCGTCGGTCACCGCAATGGTGTGTTCCCACTGCGCCGACAATGAATGATCCTTGGTCACCACGGTCCAGCCGTCCGGCAGCTGCTTGGTCTGCGGCTTGCCGGCGTTGATCATCGGTTCGATGGTGAAGGTCATGCCCTTCTTCAATTCCACCCCGGTGCCGGGCTTGCCGTAATGCAGCACCTGCGGCTCGTCGTGATAGACCTTGCCGATACCGTGGCCGCAGTACTCCCTGACCACACTGAAACCGGCCGCCTCGGCATGCTGCTGGATCGCATGACCGACGTCACCCAGCGTGGCGCCGGGGCGCACAGCGCGGATGCCGCACATCATCGCTTCGAACGTGGTATCGACCAGCCGCTTGGCCAGCACCGACGGCGTGCCGGCGATGTACATGCGGCTGGTGTCGCCATGCCAGCCGTCCTTGATCACGGTGACGTCGAGGTTGACAATGTCGCCATCCTTGAGCACCTTCCCTTCGTTCGGGATGCCATGGCAGATCACATGGTTGACCGAGGTGCACAGGGTCTTCGGAAAGCCGTGGTAGCCGACATTGGCCGGAATCGCCTTCTGCACGTTGACGATGTGCTCGTAGGCGAGCCGGTCCAGCTCTTCGGTGGTGACACCGGGCTTCACGTGTTCCTTCAGCATCGCCAGCACTTCGGCCGCCAGCTTGCCGGCAACACGCATGCCTTCGAGGTCTTCGGGAGTTTTGAGGGTAATGGCCATGATTTCGCCTAAATAGCGGCGTCAGTGCGGTTGTTCAACATCGAATTCGCCTGCAACTTGCCGCCTCGCCGGCGTACCGGCTATAATTTGGGAGTTTTGCTGACCTGACACGACCGTTTTGACGATCGTTGCAGCGCAAAGCGAACCGGGATTGTAACCGCCCCGCGGTACAACACCCAACCAACGCCACACACGTATCGGCACCGCCTTCGGGGTGCCGCGGCCTGCCCACCATTGAACCGGGCAAGTCGCGGTCGAAGCCGGGGATGCGTGGAGGTCCCAACCCCCAGGCCTTTCAAAGGCCCATGCAAGGAGTTACACCCATGGCACAAGTCACCATGCGTCAAATGCTCGAAGCCGGCGTCCATTTCGGTCACCAGACCCGTTACTGGAACCCCAAGATGGCTCCGTACATCTTCGGTGCGCGCGGCAAGATCCACATCATCAATCTCGAAAAGACCCTGCCGCTGTTCACCGATGCGATGAATTTCCTGTCGGGCCTGGCGCAGAAGCGCGGCACCGTGCTGTTCGTCGGCACCAAGCGCTCCGCCCGTGAGCCGTTGGCTGAAGAGGCTGCACGCGCCGGCATGCCGTTCGTCACCTCGCGCTGGCTCGGCGGCATGCTGACCAACTTCCGCACCGTCAAGCAGTCCGTGTCGCGCCTGAAGGAACTGGAAGCGGCCGAGACCGATGGCAGCTTCGAGAAGCTGGTCAAGCACGAAGTGCTGGCCCGTCGCCGCGAGCGCGACAAGCTGCAGGCTTCGCTGGGCGGCATCAAGGACATGAACCGTCTGCCCGACGCGCTGTTCGTGATCGACATCGGCCACGAAGACATCGCCGTGCAGGAAGCCAAGAAGCTCGGCATCCCGGTGATCGCCGTGGTCGACACCAACTACAACCCGGAACTGGTCGACTACGCCATCCCGGGCAATGACGACGCGATCCGCGCGATCCAGCTGTACGCCCGCGCTGCCGCCGACTCGATTCTCGAAGGCAAGGCTGCCGCACCGGCTGCCGCCCAGGGCGACGGCAACGACTTCGTCGAGCTGGACGAGGAAGGCAACCCGGTCGCCAAGATCGATCGCAAGCCGGCTCCGCGCCGTGACGCCGCCCCGAAGAAGGGCGCTGGCGCCCCGCGTCGCGACGGCGGCCGTGATGGTGGACGTGGTCCGCGCAACGATGGCGCGCCCGCCAAGTAAATCGTTACCTGCGCCGCAGTGTTTGATCGCTGCGGCGCATCCAAAGCCTTAGAGGAATACCGATGAGCAATATTTCCGCCCAACTGGTCAAGGATCTGCGCGAGCGGTCCGGTGCCGGCATGATGGAATGCAAGAAGGCGCTGGTCGAGAACAACGGTGACATCGAAATCGCGATGGAATGGCTGCGCAAGTCCGGCCTGGCCAAGGCTGACAAGAAGGCCAGCCGCATCGCTGCTGAAGGTCGCATCGTCGCTGCCCAGGCACCGGGCAAGGCCGTGCTGGTCGAGATCAATTGCGAGACCGACTTCGTCGGCAAAGATGCCAGCTTCCTGAAGTTCAGCGACACCGTCGCCGACGTCGCGCTGAATTCCGGTGCCGCCGACATCGACGCGCTGAAGGCTGCCGCCTACCCGGGTGCCAGCAACGTCGAGGAGGCCGCCAAGGTCCTGATCGCCACCATTGGCGAGAAGATCGACGTGCGCCGCATGGCCGTCGTCAAGAATGATGGCGTGATCGGCAGCTACACCCACGGCGGTCGCATCGGCGTGCTGATCGCGCTCAAGGGTGGCTCCGAGGAGCTGGCCAAGGGCATCGCGATGCATGTGGCTGCGATGAATCCGGCCTATGTCCGCGCCGATGATGTTCCCGCCGAATTCCTGGCCAAGGAAAAGGACATCGCGCTGAGCCAGATGTCCGACAAGGAAAAGGCCAAGCCGGCCGAAATCCTCGAAAAGATCGTCGCCGGCAAGGTCCACAAGATCATCGCCGAAGTCACCCTGCTCGGTCAGCCGTACGTGCTGGACACCAACACGACCGTGGCCGACGCGCTGAAGAAGGAAGGCGCCGACGTCATCTCGGTGGCCCGTCTGGCCGTCGGTGAAGGCATCGAGAAGGTCCAGGAAGACTACTTGGCCGAAGTGGCCAAGGCGATGCAGGTCTAAGCGACTTCCAGGCCATCAAGCTGGGAAAAGCCGCGGGAAACCGCGGCTTTTTTTGTGGGCGCAGCTCTTACGAATCACGCCGTCACACGATTTGGGCAACGGGAAGTTCCCAACCATTGCAGCGATAGCCCGACATCAGCGTTCCGGCAAGAGCCCGCTACCGCTACAATGCAGCGGTTTGCCCCACACAATCCGGAGATTCCATGAGCGACCAGCCCAAGTACCACCGCATCCTGCTCAAGCTCTCTGGTGAAGCACTGATGGGCGACGCCGACTACGGCATCGACCCGAAAGTGATCGGCCGGCTCGCCGACGAGATCATCGAGGTGCAGCGTGCCGGCATCCAGATCGGCGTGGTGATCGGTGGTGGCAACATCTTCCGCGGCGCCGGCCTCGCCGCCGCCGGCATGGACCGGGTCACCGGCGACCACATGGGCATGCTGGCCACGGTGATGAACGCGCTGGCGATGCAGGACGCGATCGAGCGGCGCGGTGGCTTTGCCCGCGTGATGAGTGCGATCCAGATCCATGATGTGTCCGAGGATTTCATCCGCCGGCGCGCGATCCGCCATATCGAGAAGGGACGCATCGTGCTGTTCGCCGCCGGCACCGGCAACCCGTTCTTCACCACCGACTCGGCCGCCGCTCTGCGCGCGGTCGAAGTGGGTGCCGAGCTGCTGTTGAAGGCGACCAAGGTGGACGGCGTGTATACCGCCGACCCGACCAAGCACCACGACGCCACCCGTTACGAGCGGCTCGGCTACGACGACGTGATCGAGCGCAAGCTGGCCGTGATGGACACCGCCGCGATCGCGCTGTGCCGTGATCACCAGATGCCGCTGCGCATCTACGACATGAGCGTGCCGGGCAGCCTGATGCGGATCATGCACGGCGAAGCGATCGGCACCCTGGTCGACGGCGGCTGAGCCAGCAGGAACCATCCACGGCGCCAGGCTGCAGTGGCCGGCGCTGCTATAATCGAATGTTGCAGATTCATCGGGACACGCCACATGCTCAACGACATCAAGACCGATGCCCAGACCCGCATGGGCAAGAGCATCGACTCGCTCAAGCACGACCTCACCCGCATTCGCACCGGTCGCGCCAGCACGGCGCTGGTGGACCACATCAAGGTGCCCTACTACGGCGCTGACATGCCATTGTCCCAGGTCGCCTCGGTATCGCTGGCCGATGCCCGCACGATCATCATCACGCCGTGGGAAAAGACCATGGTGGCACCGATCGAAAAGGCCTTGATGGCTTCAGACATCGGCATCACACCGACCACGGCTGGCACCGTGATCCGCCTGAACATGCCGGCACTCACCGAAGAACGTCGCCGGGAACTGGCCAAGCACGTCGGCCATGAAGGCGAGAACGCGAAGATCGCGATCCGCAACGTGCGCCGCGACGCCCTGCAGCAGGTCAAGGACCTGCTCAAGGAGAAACTCATTACCGAGGACGACGATCGCCGCGTCGATGACGAGATCCAGAAGCTCACCGACCGCGCCGTCAAGGACGTCGATGCCGTGGTGAAGGCCAAGGAAGAGGAGCTGATGGCCCTCTGATGCGGCCATCACCTTTCCTCATCCCATGACCAAGGCCAGGGCTTCGCAGGTTCCGCGCCATATCGCCATCGTGATGGATGGCAACGGCCGCTGGGCCAGGGCTCGCCACCGCCCACGCAGCTTTGGTCACAACGCCGGTCGCAAGGCTGTACGCTTGGCGATCGAGTCGTGCATGCGCGAAGGCGTGCAGGCACTGACCCTGTTCGCCTTCTCCAGCGAGAACTGGCAGCGGCCGCAGGACGAGGTCGGCGCGCTGATGAGCCTGTTCGTGCGCGCGCTGGACAAGGAAGTCGACGAGCTGCACGCCAACGGTGTGCGCTTGCGCTTCATCGGCGACCTGAATGCCTTCGACGAACCACTGCGCCGGCGCATGCAGGCATCGATGACCCGCACCGCCGGCAATGACCGGCTGCAGGTAAACATCGCCGTGAGCTATGGCGGTCGCTGGGATATTGTGCAGGCCAGTCGTCAGGCCGCCGAGGCCGTGGCTCGCGGCGAGCTGCGTGCCGACGAGATCGACGAGGCCCGGCTGAGCCAGTGGATGAGCCTGGCCGACCTGCCACCGCTGGATCTGTTCATCCGCACCGGCGGCGAATGCCGTATCAGCAATTTCCTGCTATGGCAGGTGGCGTACGCCGAACTGTACTTTACCGATACCCTGTGGCCGGACTTCGATCAGGCTTGCCTGCGTCGGGCCATCGAAGACTATGCCCGCCGCGAGCGCCGTTACGGTCGCACGGGCGAGCAGATTGCCGCCACACCTTAAGGATTCCGATGCTGCTACAGCGCACCCTCACCGCCCTGGTGCTTGCTCCACTGGTGATCCTGCTCATCCTGTTGCCATCGACAGCCCTCTTTGCGCTGATCACGGCAGCGGCGTTCATGGCCGCCTTGTGGGAATGGATCCAGCTCAGCGGGCTGAAAAATCCGGTGTGGCGCAACGCGCTGCTGGTCGTGGCGGCGAGCGTGTTTGCATTGCTGTGGTGGCTGCATGCCACGGCGTTGACGCCACTGTTGCTGGCGGCGGGCGTGGCCTGGTGGCTGCTGGCCTGCCTATGGCTGCGCCACTTCGCGTTCGGTGCGGCGCCCACTCGCGAAAACGTCGCGCTGAAATTGCTGGCAGGCGCGTTCGTGATCTTCCCCGCCTGGCTCGCGCTGCTGAGCATGCATGGCCGTGCATCGCACGGCCCGTGGTGGACCCTGCTCGCCCTGGTGATTGTGTGGGTCGCGGATATCGGCGCGTATTTCAGCGGCCGCAGCTTTGGCAAACGCAAACTCGCGCCCCAGATCAGCCCCGGCAAGACCTGGGCTGGCGCCTACGGCGCGCTCGTCGCCGGCGTGCTGGTCACCATTCTCGGTGGCTGGTTGCTAGACGTGCGCGGCGCCCAGTTGCTTGCACTGGGATTGCTGGCGGCGATCACGGTCGGCGCTTCGATCGTCGGCGACCTGCTCGAAAGCCTGATGAAGCGGCATGCCCAGGTGAAAGACTCGGGCACCATCATCCCCGGCCATGGTGGTCTGATGGATCGGCTCGACAGCGTGTTTGCCGCATTGCCGGTCTTCGCCACCGGTTTGCTGTTGCTGGGGCTTTGAGATGAAACGCGTCGCCGTCCTTGGCGCCACCGGTTCGATTGGCGGCAACACACTCGACGTCATCGCGCGTCACCCGGAGCGCTTCCGCGCCTCGGTGCTGACCGCACATCGTCAGGTCGAGGCACTGGCCGAGCTGTGCATACGGCATCGCCCGCAGCTGGCGGTGATCGCCGACCCCGCGCTGGAGGCCGAACTGGCACGCCGTCTCGGCGCCGCCGGCGTGCGCTGCGAGGTGGCCAGCGGCCATGCCGCGTTGACTGCCGCTGCCGCCGGTGAACTATGCGACACCGTGGTAGCCGCGATCGTCGGCGCCGCCGGACTGGACTCCACCCTGGCTGCGGCGCGCGCCGGCAAGCATCTGCTGCTGGCCAACAAGGAATCCATCGTGATGGCCGGCCCGCTGCTGCTGGCGGCAGTCGCTGCCGGCGGCGGCGCGCTGGTCCCGGTCGACTCCGAACACAACGCGATCTTCCAGTGCCTGCCGGGAGGCCGACCGGACCTGCGCGCCAGTGGCGTCCGCCGGCTGATCCTGACCGCTTCCGGTGGTCCGTTCCGCGGCCGCACCCGGTCGCAGCTGGCCGACATCACACCGGAGCAGGCCTGCAAGCACCCGAACTGGGTGATGGGCCGCAAGATCTCGGTCGACTCAGCCACCCTGATGAACAAGGGGTTGGAAGTGATCGAGGCGCATCATCTGTTCGGCGCACCAGCCGAGGCAATTGATGTGCTGGTGCACCCGCAGAGCCTGGTGCATTCGCTGGTCGAATACGTCGACGGCTCGGTGCTGGCCCAGCTTGGCAATCCGGACATGCGCACCGCGATCGCCCACGCGCTGGCGTGGCCGGAACGGGTCGAGACCGGTGTAGCACCCTTGAATCTGGCCGCCTGCGCACCGTTGCAGTTCGAGCCACCGGACCTGGCCACCTTCCGCTGCCTGGCATTGGCATTCCAGGCGCTACGCGCCGGCGGCGATGCCCCCGCGGTACTGAATGCGGCCAACGAGGTTGCCGTGGAGGCGTTTCTGACCGGTGCGCTGCCGTTTCTGTCGATCGCCGATGTGGTCGAAGCGGTACTTGCGGAACTGCCGCCGCAAGCCGTGGTCGATGTTGGGACCCTTGCTGAACGCGACCGGGTCGCCCGCGAGGCGGCCCGCCGTATTCTGCGCAATGCTTGCTGATATCCTTGTTCTGATGACTCTTCTTTACGGCGCTTGATGACTTCCTTTTTCGGCTCGGTGTTCTGGTTGCTGGTCACGCTTGGCGTGCTGGTGACCTTTCATGAATTCGGCCACTACTGGGTCGCGCGGCGCTGCGGCGTCAAGGTATTGCGTTTCTCGGTTGGCTTCGGCAACGCGATCTGGAAGCGCATCGGCCGCGACGGCACCGAATACCAGATCGCCGCGATCCCGCTGGGTGGCTACGTCAAGATGCTGGATGCACGCGAGGGCGAGGTCGATCCCGCTTTGCGCGACCAGGAGTTCACCAGCAAGCCGGTGTGGAAGCGTATCGCCATCGTGGCCGCTGGGCCCGGCTTCAATCTGATCTTCACTCTCGCTGCGTTCTGGCTGATGTTCATGCTTGGCCGGCCAGACGTCGCACCGATAGTCACTGCCGCACCGCACAGCATTGCCGCCGAGGCGGGTATCCAGCCGGGCGACCGCATTATCAGCATCGATGATCACGCGGTAGCTACCTGGAGTGACTCGCTCGATACCTTGGCCTACGCATTGCTCGGTCGTGTACCGCTGCCAGTCACGGTACGCGGCAATGACGGCCGTTCACGTCAGCTCGTGTTGCCATTGAACGAGCTACCTCCCGGGCAGTCCGTCGACAAATACATGGACAAACTCGGCCTGGACCTCAATCCCGTGCCGCCGATTGTTGCCACGGTGCTGCCCGGCAAGCCTGCTGCCGAAGGGGGCATGCGCGGCGGCGACCGCATCGTCAGCGTCAATGGCGAGCCTGTTGCCGACTACGTGCAGTTCCAGCAACTGGTTCCGAAACTGGCGGCCACGTCACCACAGCTGCACCTGGTGGTCGATCGCGGAGGTACCAAGCTGCCATTGACCATCACCGCACGCCATGAATCGCTCGACGGCCAACCGGTCAGCTGGGTCATTGGCGTGCAAGGCATGCCGCGGGAGCCAGCCATCATCCAATACGGGCCCTGGCGTGCCATGGGTGCCGCATTGCAAACCACCTGGGACGGCACCACACGCACATTCAACATGATTGGCCAGATGCTGTCCGGCAAAGCCTCGACCAACAATCTATCCGGTGTCATCGGCATCGCCCAGGTCGCCAACGCTTCGGCCAGCATGGGTTTGCCGTGGTTCCTCAATTTCCTGGCGATGGTATCGCTGAGCCTGGCTATTCTTAACCTGCTGCCCATCCCCGTCCTGGATGGTGGGCACCTGCTGTATTATGTCGTGGAGTTGATCAAAGGTAGCCCGGTCAGCGAACAGGTGATGATCGTCGGCCAATACATCGGACTGGCCTTGCTGTTCACCCTGATGGGGCTGGCGTTTTTCAACGACATTCACCGTACTTTTCTGTCGTGACAGGCATAGGCAGCGAATGTGGCTTGTCATCGACTTGCCTGCCTGTACTTGTCGCGGCATGGTGCGTTGGTGTGCAACACCCAAACGACGTACTTCTGTCGAGTACGAATTCTTTTTCGAGACAGGGTCAATCCCTGTTTCATGCGTTGATCGGGGCGGCCGCGCTGGCTGTTCCATCGAAATAACCCAACGGAACCGACGATGAAGCGTATCGCCGCGCTGATCCTGCTTGCCTCCCTCTCCGCCAATGCGTTTGCATTCGACCCGTTCGTGGTGTCGGACATCCGCATCGACGGCCTCAGCCGCATCTCCGCCGGTACCGTGTACAACTACCTGCCGATCAACAAGGGCGATCGACTGACCAACGACGAGGCCCAGCGGGCCATCCGTGCGTTGTATCAGACCAAGTTCTTCAGCGATGTGAAACTTGACCGCGACGGCAATATCCTGGTGATCAAGGTGGTCGAGCGCCCATCGATCGCCAAGCTGAACATTCGCGGCAACAAGGACATCAAGACCGATGATCTGAAAAAGGGCCTGAAGGAAATCGGCCTGATCGAGGGCGGAACCTTCGATCGACTGGCACTGGACAATGTGCAACAGGAACTGATTCGCCAGTACTACAACCGCGGCAAGTACAACGTGTCGGTAATCCCGCACGTGACCGAGCTTGACCGCAATCGCATCTCCATCGATCTCGAGATCCGCGAAGGCAAGGTCGCCACGATCAAGGAAATCAACATCCTTGGCAATCACGCATTCACCGACAAGCAGATCCGCAAGGGCTTCGAGTCGAATACCGCCAACCTGATGTCGTGGTATTCGAAGGACGACCAGTACTCCCGTGAAAAGCTTTCCGGCGATCTCGAGAAGCTGCAGTCCTATTACATGGATCGCGGCTATGCCGATTTTGGTGTGGATTCCACCCAGGTCTCGATCGCACCGGACAAACGCGGCATGTATATCGACGCCAGCGTGAAAGAGGGTGACATCTACAAGGTGACCGACGTCAAGCTGCTCGGCGAGTTGATCCTCCCGGAGGAAAGCCTGCGCCAGCTGATCTACATCAAGCCAGGCGACACCTTCAATCGCGGTGCGATCGAGGCAAGCTCGAAGTCGATCAAAGGCATACTGGCCAATATCGGTTACGCCTTTGCCAAGGTCACCCCGATCCCCAAACTGGACAAGGACAAGCGTACGGTCGATCTGACCCTGTACATCGAACCCGGCCAGCGCGTATACGTCCGTCGGGTCATCTTCCAAGGCAATACCCGTACCGAGGATGAGGTGCTTCGCCGCGAAATGCGCCAGCTTGAAGGTTCCTGGTATTCGCAGGCCGCGATCGACCGTTCCAAGATCCGCCTGCAACGACTGGGTTTCTTCAAGACGGTCGACATCGACAAGAAACTGGTGGCCGGCACGCAGGACCAGGTCGACATCAGCGTCAAGGTCGAGGAGCAATCTGCCGGCAGCCTGCAGTTCGGCGTGGGCTATTCGCAGCTCGAAGGCATCATCCTGAATGCCTCGGTGTCGCAGAACAACCTGTTCGGCACCGGTGACAGCTTCTCGGTGAGCGGTTCGCGCAGCTTTTACACCACCAGTTACGGTGTCAACTATTACAACCCGTACCTGACCGACAGCGGTGTCGGTATCGGTTACAGCGCCAATTATTCCAAGACCGACTACGGCAATACCGATTTCGCGGACTACTCCACCAGCCAGAAATCCTTTTCCAGCTATCTCGGTATCCCGATCACCGAAACCGACGCCATGCGCGTGGGCCTGGGCATCAGCAGCAACAAGGTCAACCTGATTCCGGGCTACAGCCCGCAAATGCTGATCGACTACCAGAACGAAATCGGCAACCAGACCATCCATTCATGGATCGGTACACTCGGCTGGAACCATGATACCCGCAACGGTTACTGGGCACCGACCCGCGGCGGCCTGATCTCTGCGACGACCGATATTGCCCTGCCCGGCTCGACCGTGCAGTACTGGAAGCTGACAACCGAAATCAACCACTACTGGCCAATCGGCAAGGGCTTCGTGCTGTATCTGGATGGTCAGGCTGGCTACGGCAAGACCTATGGCAGCAACGGCATCAGTGACCAGGCTTTCGACGCACTGAAAGCCGCCTACGCTACCGCCGGCCAGCCTGCTCCGACGGACATGCGCAACGACTTCCCGTTCTGGCAGAACCTCTACTCAGGCGGCGTGCGCGACGTGCGCGGTTTCCAGGACAACACGTTGGGACCGCGCGTCTGCATCGACGGCACCACCCCGGCCAAGAACGGCTACTGCGACAGCGGCAGCTATTACGCGCAGCCGATCGGCGGTGCGTTCAAGGTGCTTGGTACCGCCGAATTGTACCTGCCGCTGCCGTTCCTGAAGGACACCAACACCGCGCGCGTATCGGTGTTCACCGACGTCGGCAACGCCTACCAGAACATCCAGAGCTTCAGCGCCAGCACCCTGCGCGCATCGGCCGGCATCTCGCTGCATTGGCAGGCACCGATCGGCCCGCTGATCATCAGCCTGGCTGTGCCGTTCCGCACACAGCCCTCGGACAGCCATTACGAGGAGCGCATCCAGTTCACCTTCGGCAGCCAGTTCTGACCGGAGCCTGCGAACAATGTGCTGCAAAAAAGCGCGGCGATGCCGCGCTTTTTTGCTTTGAGGTATACAGAGGCCACGCATAATGGCTGGCTGCCGATACAATGGCCACCGTGTCACGGAGAGCATCTTGAGCGCGAACAGCACCTACTCCCTCGCCAAACTCGCCGAGCAGTTCGATCTGATCTGTCACGGCGATGCCGAGATCCGCCTCGACGGCGTCGGCACACTGGCAGGCGCCGGCCCCAGCCAGCTGAGCTTCCTCTCCAACAGCAAGTACAGCGCACAACTGGCTGCTACCCGTGCCGGCGCAGTGGTACTGCGTGAGGAGGATCTCGCCAACTGCCCCGTGGCGGCGCTCGTTGCGCGCGATCCCTACGTCGCCTACGCGAAAATCGCCGCGTTGTTCGAACGCCTGCCGGCCGCGCCCGCGGGAATCCACCCAAGCGCCGTGGTTGCCACCAGCGCGCAGGTCAGCAGCAGCGCCAGCATTGGCCCTTGCTGCGTGATTGGCGAAGGCGCGGTGATCGGGGACGGTGTCGTGCTTGGCCCCCATTGCATCATCGGCGAGGGTTGCACGGTTGGTGCGCAGTCGCGGCTGGTTGCCCGGGTGACCCTGGTCACCCGCGTCGCCCTGGGCAAGCGCGTGCTAGTGCATCCCGGTGCCGTGATCGGTTCGGATGGCTTCGGTCTTGCCTTTGATCGCAGCGCCTCCGAGCACGGCAGCTGGATCAAGCTGCCGCAGCTTGGCGGCGTGCGCATCGGTGACGACTGCGAGATCGGTGCGAATACCACGATCGACCGCGGCGCGCTGGACGACACCGTGCTGGAAGAGGACGTGCGACTGGACAACCAGATCCAGATCGCCCACAACGTCCACGTCGGCGCGCATACCGCCATGGCCGGCTGCGCCGCTGTAGCCGGCAGCGCAAAAATCGGTCGATACTGCATGATCGGCGGCAATGCGGGCGTGCTAGGCCATCTCGAACTGGCCGACCGGGTTACCATTACCGCCAAGAGCCTGGTCACGCATTCGATCCGCGAGCCGGGCGAATATTCATCCGGCGTGCCGCTGCAGGAAAACCGCCAATGGCGGAAGAATGCGGCACGCTTCAAGCATCTGGACGAGTACGCGCGCCGGTTGTCGGCGCTGGAGAAGGACAGCAACAATGAGTGAAAAAATCGGGACCCTGACGTTGCCGATCAATGTGGAGCAGATCCAGCAATTGCTGCCGCATCGCTATCCGTTCCTGCTGGTGGACCGGGTCATCGAGATCGTGCCCGATGTCAGCGTGGTCGGGCTGAAGAACGTGACCATCAACGAACCGTTCTTCCAGGGACATTTCCCCGGTCATCCGGTCATGCCTGGCGTGCTGATCGTCGAGGCGATGGCACAGACCGCCGGCCTGCTGACCCAGATCAGCCGGCATCTCAAGGGCGACAAGGGCAGTCCGCTGTTCTACCTGGTCAAGGTCGACAACGCGCGCTTCAGCGCGCCGGTGGTGCCCGGCGACCAGTTGCGTCTGGAGGTGACCCTGAAACGCCTGATGCGCGGCATGGGCCTGTTCGTGGCGCGGACCCTGGTCGATGGCAAGGAAGTGGCCAGCTGCGAACTGATGTGCGCGGCGAGATCCGACAAATGATCCATCCCACTGCGCAAATCGATCCTTCCGCGATCATCGGAGCCAACGTCAGCATCGGTGCCTTTAGCGTGATCGGTGCCGACGTGGAAATCGGCGATGGCACGGTGGTCGGACCGCACGTGGTGATCGAAGGACCGACCCGGATCGGCCGCGACAACCGCATTGCCCAGTTCGCCTCACTCGGTGGCGCACCGCAGGACAAGAAATTCGCTGGCGAGCACACCGAGCTGGTGATCGGCGACCGCAATCTGATCCGCGAATTCGCCACCCTCAACCGGGGTACCGGCGATGGCGGCGGTGCCACCCGCATCGGCAACGACAACTGGGTGCTGGCCTACGTGCATATCGCACATGATTGCCAGGTCGGCAACAACGTGGTTTTTTCCAACTACTCGGCACTGGCCGGGCATGTGGAAATCGGCGACTGGACGATCATGTCGGGTTATTCCGGCGTGCATCAATTCTGCAAGGTTGGTGCCCATGCGTTCATCGGGATGGGTTGCCTGGTCGGACACGACGTACCGCCATTCGTGATGATGGCCAACGAGCAGCAGGGTCGTCCACGCGGCATCAACAGCGAGGGGCTGAAACGCCGCGGCTTCGACGCCACGCGCATTGCCGCGATCAAGCGTGCCTACCGCACCTTGTACATGGCTGGGCTTTCACTACCCGAAGCACGCGAAAAGCTCACCGAGCAGGCACAGCAGAGCGAGGACGTGCGAGCCATGCTGGAATTTCTGAGCCGCAGCGAGCGAGCGCTCGCGCGATAAGCGCTTATCGCGCAATCAGGCATGCGCTCTTGCCCTGACTTCCTGCAGGAGACACCGATATGCAATCAGGCGACGTCTCTGCACAAGCTCCGCTGATCGCCATCCTTGCCGGCGAGGATTCCGGCGACCAGCTTGGCGCCGATCTGGTCGTCGCCCTGCGCCAGCGTTACCCGCAAGCCCGTTTCGTCGGCATCGGTGGCGCCCGCATGCAGGCGCAAGGCTTCGAGTCCTGGTACGACATCCACGAACTTTCGCTGTTCGGCTTCAGCGAAGTGATCAGCCACCTGCCACGCCTGCTGCGCCTGCGCAAGGCACTGGTGGCACGCCTGTTGAAGGCCCAGCCTGCCGTGGTGGTCGGCATCGATGCCCCCGATTTCAACCTCGGCGTCGAGCGGCGATTGAAACAGGCTGGTCTGCTGACGGTGCATTACGTCAGCCCGTCAGTCTGGGCATGGCGAGAGAAACGCGCGGAGAAGATCGGGCGCAGTGCCCGACGCATGCTTTGCCTGTTCCCGATGGAACCGGCGATCTACGCCAAACATGGCATCGATGCCCGTTTTGTTGGCCATCCGCTGGCCGACCGCTTCGCCCTGGTATCCGACCGCATCGGTGCACGTGACGTGCTACAGCTGCCGCAGCAGGCGCCCGTACTGGCCGTGCTGCCGGGCAGCCGGCTGTCCGAACTGGCGCGGCTGGGACAGATTTTCATCGACGCCGCAATGCAGCTGGCCGCAACCATCCCGGGATTGCGCATCGTGATCCCGGCCGCCAACCCGCAAGTCCATGCCAGGCTCAAGGAGTTGCTGGCGCGGTGCCCGCACGATGGGGCCGCACCGATGCTCCTGCTGGATGGTCACGCGCACGAGGCGATGCTGGCTGCCGACGTGGTACTGCTGGCCTCCGGCACCGCCACACTGGAAGCCATGCTGGCGAAGCGACCGATGGTCGTGGGCTATCGCGTGACCCCGATGAGTTATCGCATCGCGTGCGCCATGAAGATGCTGAAAACCGACATCTATTCACTGCCCAATATCCTGGCACGCGCCTGCGGTCTCGGCGATGACCGACTGGTCCCCGAACTGATGCAGGACGATTGCACGGCCGCGAATCTGGCCGCCGCCACACTGGACCTGTTTCGCGACAGCGAGCGCCGCAGCCATATCGTCGCAGCTTTCGAACAGCTGCATCAGGCATTGCGCGGAGACATGGAAGGGCATGCCGGAGATCGTGCCGCAGCAGCCATTGCGGAGTTGGTGGATCAGCGCGATGTCGGTTAGGCAACCCTTGGCAAGCACCCATCCCTTATCCCAACCTTCTTCCCAAAGGGGAGAAGGGGCAAACGCAAAAAGCATTTTCACGGCCGGAGTGGACGAGGCTGGCCGCGGCCCTCTGGCCGGGCCATTGGCGGTCGCTGCCGTGATCCTCGATCCCGATCGCCCGATTGCCGGGCTCAACGATTCGAAGAAGCTCAGCGAAGCAAAACGCGAGGCGTTGTATCCGCTGATCATCGAACGGGCACTGGCATATTGCGTGATCTTGATCGAACCGGACGAGATCGACCGCCTGAATATCTTCCAGGCCACCATGACCGGCATGAGCCGTGCCGTGAGCGGCCTTACCCCGGCCGCACATGAGGCGCTGATCGACGGCAACAAACTGCCCAGGGATCTGCCCTGTCGTGGTCGCGCCATTGTCGGTGGCGACGCGCTGGAGCCGGCGATCAGCGCCGCATCGATCCTGGCCAAGGTAAGCCGTGATCGCCTGATGGTGGCGATGGATGCTGTCCATCCCGGCTACGGCTTTGCGGTGCACAAGGGTTATCCGACTCCGGCGCACCTGACAGCCTTGCAAAAGCTCGGCCCTTGCGCGCAACACCGCTGCAGCTTTGCACCAGTTCGACTGCTGCTGGACCAGGCGAAACTGTTCTGATCCCGTGCTGCCGACCTGCGGCAGCATGTGCACTCCATTGCTGCGGCCGGTTGCCATATAGGCCATCCGTCCATGCAACTTTTTCCGGCGCTGGCGCATCCTTTACTGAAAGGATCCCCACATGCACGGATGCGCCAGCCATACCGGCCTGTCCTACCCAGGCACGTCGGTCAGCTGTCTCGGCACACGCATCAGATCGCAGGAGCCCCGCCATGACGATTCCAGGCCATCGCCCACCCAGGCCATCGACACCAGTCGTCGCCTCAACACCGCCATCGAGCACTTTCGAGCCGACAACTGTCGACGACAACAGCGCGTCGCATGCCGACTATGATCTCCGGCCCTTGGGGGTTCGCAGTCTCGACCATTACGTGGAATATGACGACGACGAACGCTTTCATATCCGCTGACGACAGCAGGCACTCGCGGGGACTGGCCTGCAGCACCACCTGCTGAGTGGATGAACACCCCGCCTTGCTTCCACCCTCCCGCGCCCGTTGCTACGCTGGCGACAACAATCAGGGGATGGAATGACATGCGCAGGATCGCTTTAGTGTTGCTCGGACTGATGCTCTGTTTTGCCGCCGACGCGAAAGTGCAGCGTGGCGACACGCCACCGGATGCGCTGGGCTCGACGCTGGGTGGGTCGGCATTGACCGTGTCCTCGCTGCACGGCAAGGTCGTGGTGGTCAGTTTCTGGGCGACCTGGTGCGGCTACTGCATGAAGGAGATGCCGGTGCTGGCCGGCCTGCAATCGGTGGCTACCCAACGTGGCCTGCCACTGCAGGTCGTGGCTGTCGACTCCAAGGAAGACCACGACACGTTCACGCACAGCGCCCGCCTGCTCAAAAAGCGCTTGCCTGGACTGCTGATCACCTGGGATCGCGACGGCGCGGTCGGCAAACCTTACGGTTCGAACAAGGGTATCCCGGTCATGTTGATGCTGCATCGTGATGGAACGGTCGCGCATGTCCATGTCGGCTACGGCGAAGACATGCTGGACAGCCTGATAGCCGAGATCAATGCCCTGCTTGTCGAGCCCGAGCCGCCGGCCGCTCCCGAAACAAGTGGCAGCCACTGATCATCAGCGGCCTCCCCGATAACCTGACTCCAGTCACGACACCGCGTCGCGCAAACTGCACGGAAGTCAATCTTGCCGCTCGGCGGAGCGCCGGTTAGCCTGCACAGACTCACCGCGCAAATCTGCATGACCGTCCGCTATACCCACCTGCACCTGCACAGCGAATATTCGCTGGTCGACTCGACCATCCGCATCAAGGCGCTGGTCGCCGCCTGCGTGCGTGACGGCATCCCGGCAGTGGCGCTCACCGACGAATGCAACATGTTCGCGCTGGTGAAGTTCTACAAGGCATGCAGCGCGGCCGGCATCAAGCCGATCGGCGGCTGCGACCTGTGGATCAGCGCACTGGATGACCCGCGCCCGTGGCGACTGACCCTGCTTTGCCAGAACCGCGAGGGTTACCTCAACCTGTCGCGGCTGGTCTCGCGTGCCTGGCAGGAAGGTCAGCACAGCGGCCGCGCGCTGGTCGAATCCGGCTGGCTGACTGCCGATGCAAGCAAGGGCCTGATCGCCCTGCTGGGTCGTGACAGCGAGATCGGCCGCATCGCGCTGAACCAGGGTGTCGAGGCAGCTCTGGTGAAGCTGCGTCCGTTGGCACGGCTGTTCCCCGAGCGGCTGTATCTGGAGCTGACCCGCTGCGGCCGCGACGGCGAGGAAAACTGGAATACCGCGGCGCTCGCGCTGGCGGCCGAACTCGGCCTGCCGGTGCTGGCCAGCAACGATGTGCGATTCCTGAAGCAGGACGACTTCAGCGCACATGAAGCACGCGTGTGCATCAATCAAGGTCGCGTGCTCGCCGATCCGAAGCGTCCACGCGATTACAGCGACCAGCAATACCTGAAGACGCCCGAGGAGATGGCCACGCTGTTCGCCGACCTTCCCGAGGCGCTGGAAAACAGCATCGAGTTGGCCAGGCGCTGCAACCTGGAACTGGAGTTCGGCAAGTACTACCTGCCTGACTTCCCGGTGCCGGCCGGCTACAACCTCGACAGCCACATCCGCGAGCTGTCGCGGCAGGGCCTGCAGGAACGCCTTGCGCTGGCGCCGCTCGCTGCCGGTTATGCGCTGGCCGACTACGAGGCGCGGCTGGAACGCGAGCTGGACGTCATCATCAAGATGGGCTTCCCCGGCTACTTCCTGATCGTTTCGGACTTCATCCGCTGGGGCAAGGACAATGGCATTCCGGTCGGACCGGGTCGTGGTTCCGGTGCCGGCTCGCTGGTCGCCTGGGCGCTGAAGATCACCGATCTGGATCCGCTGCAGTTCAACCTGCTGTTCGAGCGCTTCCTCAATCCCGAACGTGTGTCGATGCCCGACTTCGACATCGACTTCTGCATGGATCGCCGCGACGAGGTGATCGACTACGTATCGCACAAGTACGGCCGCGATCGCGTCAGCCAGATCATCACCTACGGCTCGATGGCGGCCAAGGCCGTGCTGCGCGACTCCGGCCGCGTGCTGAGCATGCCCTACGGCCAGGTCGATCGGCTGGCCAAGATGGTGCCGCCGCGACCGCTCGATCTCACCTTGTCCGATGCGCTCGGCCGCTCGGAGAAATCGAAGAAAGAGACCGACCGCGTCGTCAAGGAATTCTGCGAGGCCTACGAGCAGGATGAAGAGGCCCGCGCCCTGATCGACCTGGCGCTGAGCCTGGAAAACCTCACCCGCAACGCCGGCAAGCACGCCGGTGGCGTGGTGATCGCGCCGACGCCGTTGACCGACTTCGCGCCGCTGTACTGCGAAGCGGGCGGTGGTGGTGTGGTGACCCAGTACGACAAGGACGACGTGGAAGCGGTCGGCCTGGTCAAGTTCGACTTCCTCGGCCTGCGCACGCTGACCATCATCGACTGGGCAGTGAAGGCGATCAACGTGCGCCGCGCGAAAAGCGGTGAAGCGCCGCTGGATATTTCGCAGCTGCCGCTGGACGATCCGAAGCCGTATGAGCTGCTGAAGAAGGCGCAGACCGTCGCGGTATTCCAGCTCGAATCCTCCGGCATGCAGCGCATGCTGAAAGACGCGAAGCCCGACCGCTTCGAGGACATCATCGCGCTGGTGGCGCTGTATCGTCCCGGCCCGATGGACCTGATCCCCAGCTTCATCGCGCGCAAGCATGGCCGCGAGGACGTGGAATATCCCGACCCGCGCGTCGAGCCGATCCTGCAAGAGACCTACGGCATCATGGTCTACCAGGAGCAGGTGATGCAGATGGCGCAGATCGTCGGCGGCTACTCGCTCGGCGGCGCCGATCTGCTGCGTCGCGCGATGGGCAAGAAAGACGTCGAGAAAATGGCGAAGGAGCGCGCCAAGTTCCGCGAGGGTGCCGCGAAGGACGGTCTGGCCGGCGACAAGGCCGACACCATCTTCGACCTGATGGAGAAATTCGCCGGCTACGGCTTCAACAAATCGCACGCCGCCGCCTATGCGCTGGTCTCATACCAGACCGCGTGGTTGAAGGCGCACTACCCGGCCGAGTTCATGGCGGCGACGATCTCGTCGGACATGGACAACACCGACAAGGCGGTGACCTTCCTCGATGAATCGCGTGCGCTCGGCATCACCGTGCAACCGCCGGACGTGAATGCGTCCGAATACATGTTTGTCGCAGTCGAGCCGAAGACCATCCAGTACGGCCTTGGCGCGATCAAGGGTGTCGGTCAGGGCGCATGCGAAGCGATCGTCGCCGAACGCGTGCACGGCGCGTATACCGACCTGGCCAATTTCTGCCGTCGCGTCGACCCGACCAAGCTCAACCGCCGCGTACTGGAAGCACTGATCCTGTCCGGCGCACTGGATGCGCTGGCACCTACCCGCGCCAGCCTGATGCTGCAGTTGCCCGATGCGATCAAGGCCGCCGAGCAGCATCTGCGCGACAAGCAATCCGGCCAGAACGACATGTTCGGCGCCGCGACGGGCGCGCTGACGCCGGTAGTCCACATCAACCTGCCGACAGCGCCGGAATGGCCGCTGGAGCAGAAGTTGCAGGGCGAACGCGACACGCTCGGGCATTACCTGTCCGGCCATCCCACCGACCCGTGGAAGGACGAGCTGGCACAGCTGTCCACCTGCCCGCTCGGCGAGATCGCCGACCGCTACCAGCCGCCGAAACCGCGCAAGAACGACAACGACGACGGCAACCGCTTCCGCCGCGGCCCCGACACGCCCTGGACGGTCGCCGGCATGGTTACTGCCGTGCGCAAGCGTGGCGACAGCGACGCCTTCGTGCGGCTAGAGGATGGCAGCGGCATCATCGAAGTGAGCTTCTTCGGCGAGCTGTACCAGCAGGTCGCGCCACTACTTACCCGCGACCAGATGCTGATCGTCGAGGGTGGTCTGCGCATCGACGATTTCTCCGGCGGCGGCTTCCAGTTGCGCGCGCGCAACGCCATCTCATTGGCTGACGCCTGTCGCAAACACGCGCGGCTGCTGCAGCTGAAATTGAACGGCATCGGCCCCGGCTTCGTCGAACAACTGCAGCATGCGCTGGCCGGTTATCGCGGCGGCCGCGCCAGCGTGACCCTGCATGGCTATCGCAACCAGGGCGCCCAGGCCGACCTGGAGCTGGGTGAGGATTGGCGCGTGGATGCCATCCCCGAACTGCTGCGCGCCGTGCGTGCGCTGCCTGGCGTGCAAGCCGTGCGACTGCGCATCGTCAAGCAGCAGGATTGAACCGCGACATGTTCCCTCCCCTGCTTGCAGGGGAGGGTTAGGGTGGGGTCGCTCTTGATCTTTCCGCCAGTTCGGGTAACCCCCTCCCAACCTCCCCCTGCAAAGCAGAGGGAGGAGAAAAGCCCTCACTTCTTGCCACGCTCCATCATCGCCTTCAAATCGGCAAACGGATTGCCGGTGGCGGCCGGCGCATCTTCCACTTCCATCACGCCACCGCGCACATGGTCGATATGCCGCGAGTGCTCGTTATCGTGGCAATACACACACAGCAACTCCCAGTTGCTGCCGTCGGGTGGATTGAAATCATGATCGTGGTTGCGATGGTGCACGGTCAGTTCCTGCAGGTTCGCGCGGGTGAACTCGCGCGCGCAACGGCCGCACACCCACGGATACATCTTCAGCGCGCGCTCGCGATAGCCCAGCTCGCGCTGCTCGGCGTTGCGCCGTGCCTCGGCCACGATACGGTCGAGCTTGGCGTTGTCGATGGGTGGTTTGATCGGCATGGTCGGACCTGATGCAAGCAGTGCTGGATGGGGCGGACGATAGCGCAATCGGCCGATACTCGGCAGGTATCTGCCGAGCCCGTCACAGCCATACGGCGGCGTTCTCGCGTTTTCCTTCGGGACGGTATACTGAGCCGCTTCCGTGTCATGAAATGCAACGAATGAACCCAAACTTCCTCGATTTCGAACAACCGATCGCCGAACTGGACGCGAAGATCGAAGAGCTTCGCCATGCCAGCAGCGGCCAGGCGTTCAATATCGACGAGGAAGTCGGCCGGTTGCGCGAAAAGCTGAAGATCAAGACCGCTGACATCTTCCGCAACCTCAACTCCTGGCAGACCACCCAGCTGTCACGCCATCCGGCACGGCCGTACACGCTCGACTACATCGGCGTGATCTGCGAGGAATTCCACGAACTGGCCGGCGACCGCATGTACGCCGAAGACGCCGCCATTGTGGGCGGCCTCGGTCGCATCAATGGGCGGCCGGTGATGATCATCGGCCACCAGAAGGGCCGCAACACCAAGGACAAGGTCCGCCGCAACTTCGGCATGCCGCGCCCGGAGGGTTACCGCAAGGCGCTGCGCCTGATGAAGATGGCCGAACGCTTCGGCCTGCCGCTGCTGACCCTGATCGACACCCCCGGAGCCTATCCCGGCGTCGGCGCCGAGGAGCGCGGCCAGAGCGAGGCGATCGCCCGCAATCTCATGGAAATGGCCGAACTGAAGGTGCCGATCATCTGCACCGTGATCGGCGAAGGCGGCTCCGGTGGCGCGCTGGCGATCGGCGTGGGCGACCGCACCCTGATGCTGCAGTATTCGACCTATTCGGTGATCTCGCCGGAAGGCTGCGCCTCGATCCTGTGGAAGAGCCCGGACAAGGTCAAGGACGCGGCCGAAGCACTCGGCATGACCGCGCCACGTCTCCTTGAGCTCGGCCTGATCGACAAGCTGGTGCGTGAACCGCTCGGTGGCGCCCATCGCAATCCGCGTTCAATGGCGGTACGCCTGAAGGCCGTGCTGCTGAACCAGCTCGATGAGCTGGAGGCGATGCCACTGCCCGACCTGCTCGAACAGCGCTACAAGCGTCTGCGCAGCTACGGCGCCTACCAGGAATAACCGTCTACGCAACCCACGCGGCGACAGCCGCGTGCTTGGCGTTACCATCGGCATCACCTTCCTGCTGGCGGTATCCCGTCATGGCTCACGACACCACCAAACTCGCCGTCCTGATCGACGCCGACAACGCGCGGCCGGCGATCGTCGAGGGCCTGCTCGCGGAGATCGCCAAGTACGGCACCGCGCACGTCAAGCGCATCTACGGCGACTGGACCAAGCCTGATCTCAATGGCTGGAAGGAAGTGCTGCTGCGCCACTCGATCCAGCCGATCCAGCAGTTCCGCTACACCGTCGGCAAGAACGCCACCGACTCGGCGATGATCATCGATGCGATGGACCTGCTTTACGCCGAACGCTTCGATGGTTTCTGCATTGTCTCCAGCGACAGCGACTTCACCCGGCTCGCCTCACGCATCCGCGAGTCCGGTCGGATCGTCTACGGCTTCGGCGAGAAGAAGACGCCCGAACCGTTCCGCACCGCCTGCGACAAGTTCATCTACACCGAGGTGCTGGCCGCCTCGACCGCCGCCGAGGCCGAAGCCGCGCCGAAGCAGCGCTCGGCCAAGGAGCTGCGTGGCGATACCCACCTGATGAACATGCTGCGCAACGCGATCGAAGCGGCATCGGATGACACCGGCTGGGCCGGGCTCGGCGCGATCGGCAGCATCATCAACAAGCAGTCGCCGGACTTCGACTCGCGCAACTACGGCTTCGCCAAGCTGAGTGGGCTGATCAAGGGCGTCGGCCTGTTCGATACCGAGGAACGCCTTATCGGCAACGGCAAGCATATCTACGTGCGGCCTCGCGTCCCAAAGAAATGAGCGGTTCGAAGTGAGCGACGCGCTGCACCAGCACCTGCTTGCCGCCTTGGCTGAAGCGCCTGTGGTACCGCTGTGCGTCGCCTTCAGCGGTGGCCCGGATTCCACTGCGCTGCTGCACTCGCTGGCGCAACTTCCCGCCGCGCGTTCGCGCGGTCTGCGCGCGTTGCATGTCGATCATGGCCTGCACGCCGACAGCAACGCATGGGCCGAGCATTGCCAATGTTTCTGCGTCTCGCTGGCGCTGCCGTGCGACGTTCTTCGCGTGCAGGTCGACACCAGCAAGGGCGATGGCCTGGAAGCGGCCGCACGCCGCGCGCGTTACGACGCACTCGCCACGCACCTGCACGAAGGTGAATGGCTGTTGCTCGGCCACCACCGCGACGACCAGGTCGAGACGGTCCTGCTCAAGCTGCTGCGCGGCGCCGGCCCCGATGCCTTGGGCGGCATGCGTGCCTTGCGCCCGTTCGGTCGCGGCCAGTTATGGCGGCCACTGCTGCATCTGTCGCGACAGCAGCTGCGTGATTACGTTGAGGTGCATGCGCTGGACTGCATCGACGATCCTTCCAACGCCGATACCAAGCTCGCGCGCAACCACCTGCGCCACGCGATCCTGCCGCAACTGACGCGGCACTGGCCGCAGGCAACCGATTCGATCCTGCATAGCGCCGCCCTCTGCCGTGCTGCTGCCGACACCTTGCGGACGCAATGGCTGACGGCGTTCGACGTGCTGCACGATCCCGCCATCGGCAGTCTGGATGCCGCCGGCTGGCTGGCGCTGGATTCCGCGTTGCGTGAACCGCTGCTCGACCACTGGCTGCATGCACGCAACCTGCCGGCACCCACCACCGCACAGCGTCGGCAGATCGAGCGCCAGTGCAGCGCACGCGCCGGGCAGCTGCCGTGTATCCGCTGGGCGGGCGCCGAGCTGCACATCTGGAAGCAGCGGCTGTGGGCCTTGCCGCCGGCACAAGCTGCTGATTCCGACTGGCAGGCCAGCTGGCACGGTGAGCCATTGCCCCTGCCTGACGGCGGCCAGCTGTCGCTTACCGAGACTGGTGCCCGTCTGGCCGAGCCGCTGACCGTGCGCCTGCGCCGAGGTGGCGAGCGGATCAAGCCAGCCGGCGATGCGCACACCCGCGAGCTGCGCCACCTGTTCCAGCAGAGCCAGTTGCCGCCCTGGCAGCGCAACGTCTGCCCATTGCTGTATGCCGGCGACGAACTCGTTACGGTGGCCGACCGCTGGATCACCAGCCGTGGCATGGCGATTTTCCAGAAGGCCGAGGCCTCCCCACACTGGCTGCCGGCACGTTGATCCAGGTCACGCCGACAGCCCTCCTGCGACCTTGCGCCGATTGATTCCGGGCGGCCGCTGCGTTAGCGTTGCGGGCCATGGCCAAGACCGCTCCCGCATCCAGCAAGACCCCGCCCGCTGTCGACTTCGAACACTCCCTCGACGAGCTGGAGCAACTGGTTGCACGGATGGAAGGCGGCGAGATGAGCCTGGACGAATCACTGACCTCGTTCGAGCGTGGCATCGGCCTGTATCGTCATTGCCAGCAGTCGCTGCAACAGGCCGAATTGCGCGTCCGCCTGCTGCTTGACCCCGATGCTCCCGAAAACGCCGAACCGTTTGAACCCGAACTCTGAGCTTGGCCCCGCCCTGCAGGCGCTGATCGTCCGTGCCGAACAGGCGCTCGATCGTTGCCTGCCACCGGCCGAACAATCTCCCGCTGAACTGCACCATGCCATGCGCTATGCCGTGCTTGGCGGCGGCAAGCGACTGCGCCCGCTGCTGGTGTACGCCGCAGCGCATGCGCTGGGCGAAGATGGCGTGTCGCTGGATGCGGCTGCCTGCGCGGTGGAGCTGATCCACGCCTACTCGCTGGTGCATGACGACCTGCCGGCGATGGACGATGACGCGCTGCGCCGGGGCCGGCCGACCTGCCACATCGTGTACGGCGAAGCGATGGCGATCCTCGCCGGCGATGCGCTGCAGGCGCTGGCATTCGAGATCCTGGCAAACGACACGACGGGCCATGTCGATGCGGCTACCGCCATCGGCATGCTGCACGCGCTTGGCCGCGCCTGCGGCGCCGAAGGCATGGCCGGAGGCCAGGCGCTGGACCTGGCAGCGGTCGGTCGCAAACTGACGCTGGCCGAGCTGGAACACATGCACGCCTGCAAGACTGGCGCGCTGATCCGCGCCTCGGTGCAACTGGGTGCGCTGGCAGCCGGTACCGATACGGCCACGCTACAGGCGCTGGATCGCTACGCCGATGCGATCGGCCTGGCGTTTCAGGTCCGCGACGACATCCTCGACGTGGAAGGCGAATCCGCCGTGATCGGCAAGACCGCCGGCAAGGACGCTGCCGCCGACAAGCCCACCTTTCCCTCGATCATCGGCCTCGACGCCTCGCGCGCGCGGCTGGCCGAACTCACCGCCACCGCGCTTGCCGCGATCAAGCCACTGGGCGAGCGCGGCGTACTGTTGCAGGAACTGGCGCATTACGCAGCGCATCGCGCGTACTGACCATGCATGCAGTGCAAGCACGAAAGCCGCCGGATGGCGGCTTTCGTGTCACCACAAGCTCGCGATTACTTGATCAGGCGCAGCGTGAACGGATAGCGGTAACGCACGCCCTCGTTGGCCTTGATCGTCGCAATGATGGTCAGCACCAGCCATGCAAGGCCGATGATCACCCACAACGGAATCGCGATGATCAGGCCGATCCCGAGCGTCATGATCGACAACAACAACAGGATCAGGAACGCGATCGCCACCGTGATGTTGAAGTTCAGTGCTTCCTTGCCCTGGTCATTGACGAACGGCATGGTGTCCTTCTTCACCAGCCAGATGATCAGCGGGCCGATGAAGCAGCCCCAGCCATGACCGAAAGGTGCGGTGAGAATGGCACCAAGCAGCGAGGACAGGTGCGCGAACATCGCCCACTGACGTTCTTCGGCTGAGGGCACGCCAGCCAGCGAAGGATCGCCCGGCGCGGGCGGAATGACAGACTCGGGCGGAACGCTCATGCGTATCTCCTCAACGTCGACACATCGCCGGCCCAGCGCCGGTGGCACGGATGCTAGCAAGGCTTGCGCGGTTTTCCGAGTGAACTTGCGGCAGGGGTGGAACCTTGCGGCAGGCTACTCGCCGGCCACCGTCATCCGCTCCAGCAGAATCGAACCGGTGAGCAGATGCGAACGCGGATCGACGTCCGCACCCACCGCCACGATGCCGGCGAACATGTTGCGCAGGTTGGCGGCAATGGTGATCTCCTCGACCGGATAGGCAATGACGCCGTTCTCGACCCAGAAACCAGCCGCACCGCGCGAATAATCGCCGGTGATGGTGGACACGCCCTGACCCATCACCTCGGTCACCAGCAGGCCGGTACCCATGCGGCGCAGCATGCCGGCAAAGTCGTCCTGAGCATGATCGGCGCTGCCCGCTTCGACGATCAGGTTGTGGATGCCGCCGGCATTGCCGGTCGATTCCAGCCCCAACTTGCGCGCCGAGTAGCTGCCCAGCACATAGCGCGCCAGCACGCCGCCGTCGATCAAGGTGCTGTCGCGGGTAGCCACGCCTTCGGCGTCGAAGTTGCCGGAGCCCTGGCCGCGCTGCAGATGCGGCCGCTCATGGATGTTCAGCCACGCCGGCATCACCGGCTTGCCGATGTGGTCCAGCAGAAAGCTGGCCTGGCGATACAGCGCACCGCCACTGACCGCGCCCAGCAGATGGCCGATCAGTCCACGCGCCAGCTCCGGCACAAACAGCACCGGGCACTGCCGCGTCGACAGACTGCGCGCGCCCATGCGCGCCAGCGTGCGTTCGGCGGCCCTGTCGCCCAGCGCCTTCGCACTCATGAAATCACCGGCCGCGCGCACGCTGTCATACCAGTAGTCGCGCTGCATGCCGTCCTCGTCACCGGCGATCAGCGCCAGTGACAGCGAATGCCGCGTGCCGCGCTCGCGCCCGACGAAACCGTGCGAATTCGCGTAGACCGACACACCCTGCCCGGCCTGCACGCTGGCACCGTCGGAATTGCTGATGCCGGCATGTGCACGGCCGACATCCTCGATCTCGATGCCCAGCTCGATCGCACGCGTAGTGTCGATATCCCACGGATGCCACAGGTCGAGATCGGGAAACGATGTGGCCATGCGCGAAGCATCGGCCAGACCCGCCGCCGGATCAGCCTCGGTATAGCGTGCAATCGCGCAGGCCTGGTCCAGCGTGGCCTGGATCGAATCCGGATGCAGGTCGGCGGTGCTGGCCGAGCCCTTGCGCTGACCGAAGTACACGGTGAGGCCGAAGCCACGGTCACGCGTGTGCTCGACCGTCTCCACCTCGCCCATCCGCACGTTGACGCTCAGCCCGGTGTCGATGCTGGCGGCCACCTCGGCGTGGCTGGCACCGGCGGCGCGGGCGCGGCGGATCACGTCCTCGGCGAGCTCGGCCAGTCGGTCGAGTTCCTGAAGGCTGCGATCCTGGCTGATGACAACTTCGCTCACGTTGGGCTTTCCTGGGGGTTAGACGGGTAGAATAAGCGGTTCGCGACCGCTGGACCTCCGAAATGGGGCCGCGGCGACGAAATGCAAAGAGCTGCGGAGAACGCCATGCAACTGACCGCCGGCATCTATCGCCACTACAAGGGCCAGCGCTACCGTGTGCTGGGCACCGCCCATCACAGCGAAACCCTGGAGCCACTGGTGGTCTACCAGGCGCTCTATGGCGATCACGGCTTGTGGGTACGCCCTGCAGCGATGTTCAGCGAAACCATCGAACTGGATGGCGAGCCGATCGCCCGTTTCGCGCTGGAGCAGGCCGAGCCCGTCAGCGATGCCGACACCCATGTCTGATCCACGCACCACCTTCTGGAATTGAAACCGTGAGCCCGAGCCGCAGCCGCAATCAATACGAACTCGAAGAAGAGGAATACGGCCCCAGCCGTACCCAGCAGCGCCGCGAGGCACTCGCCGTGCTGGTATTGGCGCAGCAGCTGGTCGATCTGCAGCCAAGCCGACTGGCCAAGCTCGCGCTGCCGGACGACGTGCGACACGAGATCGACGTCACCCGCCGCACCTCTTCGCACGGCGCGAAGAAGCGCCAACTCGCCTTCCTCGCCAAGGTCATGCGTCGCTACGGTGACGATGACTTCGCCGCCGTGCGCGCCGAACTCGGCGAGAACCGCGAGAAGCAGCGCCAGGAAAACGCCGCGATGCATCGCCTCGAAGCGATGCGCGATCGCTTGATCGCCGAGGACGAGGGCGCGTTGTCGGAATTGATCGCGGAGCATCCGCAGGTCGATCGGCAGCATCTGCGGTCGCTGGTGCGGCAGGCGCGCATCGAGAAGGAAGTCCCGAACAAGCCGCCAAGGGCGTACCGGGAGATTTTTCAGTTGTTGAAGGATCTGAATCAGAAAGACGATTCGATCGAGCCGTAGTTTAAGCGTCGACTATCGACCCGCGTCGAACATCTCGGCGTCTTCCCGGCGTGCATTGGTCGGACGTCCGCGAACCTGTCCGCGGACGCTGTGGCGTATCCGCAACCAGTCATCAAACTCTTGAATTGACTGGCTTCAGCCACGAATCTCCCGTTGGCACATGGCTTGCTCTATCTGGCTACAGCGGCGTCGTATTCGCTTGCGTGCACGAACTGCTGCCACTCCCACGTTCGCCATGTTCGCTGAGCACTGTGGGCTACCAGATATCCGTACCAGGAGGGTTAACTATGTTCCGCACGCATCTTCTTTTCATACTGGCCGTGGTCATCGGAATGGCCTCGACCCATGCATCTTCTGCCACAGCATCCGCTGCTGCATCCAGCGCGGCGGCCACACCGGTCCGGGACAAATCGCCCCTGATGTCGCGTGACGAGGTCACCCGAATCCTCGAGAGCAATCGCAAGATCGTGTCACCGAATGGTATCGATGAGACGGTCAAGGTGCGTATCAATGGCATCGACCAATGGCTGTCGATTCGCGGCAAGGACCGGCGCAATCCGATCCTGCTATTCCTGCATGGCGGCCCGGCCTCACCGGCCATGCCGGAGGCCTATACATTCCAGACGCCCTGGGAGGATTACTTCACTGTGGTGCAGTGGGATCAGCGCGGCGCGGGCAAAACCTATGCGGCCAATTCGGAACAGGCAATGGCGCCAGGCATGACCGTCGATGGCATGACGGACGATGCTGCACAGGTCGTCCAATACCTGCGTCAGCACTACGGCAAACAGAAAATCTTCCTGCTGGGTCATTCCTGGGGCACCGTGCTTGGCGTCCATCTGGCCCAGCTGCATCCGGATTGGTTCTACGCTTATATCTCGGTGGGCCAGGTCGTGAATGGACGTCGCAACGAAGAGGTCGGTTACGCCTTCGCCCTGCGTGAAGCATTGGCACATGACAATGCACAGGCGGTGCGCGAGCTGAAAGCCATGGCCCCCTACCCGGGCCCGAAGCTGACCCTCGACAACATTGGTGTGCGCAGCAAATGGGAAATGTATTACGGCGGCCTCGCCTATGGTCGTCAGGACTACCAGTTCGAAGACGATGCAGAATCGTTGTCGCCCGATTACGGCAAGGCGGACCTCGCTGCGATCGGCAACGGTAGCCTGTATTCACTGAATCACTTGCTGCAGCCGCTGCTAGCTGTCGACTTCGATCACACCACACAGTTCGATTGCCCGGTGATCGTGTTCGTGGGACGGCACGACTACACCACGGCACACGAGCTGACGGAAAAGTGGTTCGGGGATATCCATGCACCGTCGAAGCGACTGGTGACGTTTGCCGACTCGGCCCACATGATCATGCAGGAGCAGCCGGGGCGATTCCTGATGCATCTGGTGACCGACGCGTTGCCGCTGGCTCAGAAAGCAGGGGACGCGGCGCCAGCAGAAGTTACGCGCGATCAGTAATGCAGAGCTATGGGACGTCCACGGACATCCCGATGCCTGAATCCATCTTGTGCGTGTTAGCTATCAGCCGAAAGCGAATGTTACGGCTGAGGGCTGGGACGTCCGCTTTACGTCGACGCGTCTGTACGAGCACATCCTATGCGCGATGCTTTTGCCGCATTCGGAGCAAGAGCCTTCTTCCTCCTGCGGCAGCCGAAAGCCCTTTGCCTTGATGCATAAGTGCAGAAAGGCAAAAGCGATTCGGGCCTTCGCCGGAATGACGATTGGTGGGGGTCTGACGCAGCCTTCGCCGGAATGACGAGGGCGTGAGTTTGGTGAAAGTACCCAGACTTACGAGGCGGTGCCGCCCACCGTCATCGAATCAATCTTCAACGTCGGCTGACCCACACCCACCGGCACACTCTGCCCATCCTTGCCGCACACACCCACACCTTCATCCAGCGCCAGATCATTACCAATCATCGAGACACGATTGAGTACTTCCGGGCCGGAGCCAATCAACGTGGCGCCCTTCACTGGACGGGTGATCTTGCCGTCCTCGATCAGATACGCCTCACTGGCCGAGAAGGTGAACTTGCCGTTGGTGATGTCGACCTGACCACCGCCGAAGTTGGGCGCATACAAACCCTTCTTGACCGAGCGGATGATCTCCTGCGGATCGTGTGATCCGGCCAGCATGTAGGTGTTCGTCATGCGTGGCATCGGCAGCGACGTGAATGACTCACGCCGGCCGTTGCCAGTGGGCGCCATGCCCATCAGGCGCGCGTTGAGCTTGTCCTGCATGTAACCCTTGAGGATGCCGTCCTCGATCAGCGTGGTGCACTCGGTGAGCGTACCTTCGTCGTCGATGCTGAGCGAGCCGCGACGGCCCGGCAGGGTGCCGTCATCGACGATGGTGACGCCCTTCGCGGCGACGCGCTGGCCGATGCGGCCGGAAAACGCGGAGCTGCCCTTGCGGTTGAAGTCGCCTTCCAGGCCGTGGCCAATCGCCTCATGCAGCAGCACGCCGGGCCAGCCCGGGCCGAGCACGACGGTCATGCTGCCGGCAGGCGCATCGACGGCGTCGAGGTTCACCAGCGCCTGGCGCACCGCCTCGTCGGCGAACGCCAGCGCGCGGCCGTTCTCGATCAGCTCGCGATAGCCGTAGCGGCCGCCACCGCCGGAATTGCCCTGCTCGCGCCGACCATTCTGTTCGGCGATCACCTGGACGCTGAGCCGTACCAGCGGGCGCACATCGGCGGCGAGCGTGCCGTCGGAGGCAGCGATCAGGATCGTGTCGATGGTTGCGCTCAGACTCACGATCACCTGCTTCACGCGCGGGTCGCGCGAACGCGCATAGGCATCGACCTCACGCAGCAGCGCGATCTTGTCCGGATTCGGCAGGCTCTCGACCGGGTCGATTGCCGGATACAGCTGGCGCGCGCCGTTCAGTGCCAGCGGCTTGCCAGCGCCGTTGCCGTCATGCGCGATCGCGCGTGCGGCTTTCGAAGCTTCCAGCAGCTGCGGCAGCACGATCTCGTCGGAATAGGCGAAGCCGGTCTTCTCGCCACTGATGGCGCGCACACCCACGCCCTGCTCGATCGAGTGGCTGCCGTCCTTGACGATGCCCTCCTCCAGCAACCACGATTCGCTGCGCGAATGCTGGAAATACAGGTCGGCAGCGTCGATCGACGGCCCCATCAACTGGGTGAACACGCGATCGAGGTCACCGGTGGCGATGCCGCCGGGGGTCAGCAACTTGCTCTGCGCTAATGCGATCAGGGAGTCCATGGAGTTTCGTTCGTCTACGGTCGATCAGGAACTATCACATATGGGGCTACCGCCGGCTGCTTTAAAGCGTTGGCAAGGATGTCTGAGCTACCATGCGTGGCAGCACAAGCCGGCGTCGAAGGGGAAGCCACAGCATGAGCGAACAATCCAGGCGCGGGGCGGCCCGCGAGGCCATCGGTCGCGCGGTGAAGGCGCCAGTGGCGGAAACCCGCGCGTTACTGCATGACGACGGCGAAATGAAGCCGGGGCTGGGCTGGATAAGCAGCACGATCGCGCTGTCACTGGGTTTCCTGTGCCTGCTGGCGGTACTGGCGTTCCACTTTCCGCAATACCTGACCACGCCGGATCTACGCCACAAGTATTCGGTCGACGTACTGCGCCAAGTATTGCTGGTTGGACTGCTGGTCGCCGGTGGCATCTCGCTGGGCAATCTGGTGCTCAACCGCCAGCGCAACATCAATATCGTGGCGTTCCTGCTGGTGTTCGCCGCGGTCACGCTGGGCGGCTCGCGCGTGCCGGTGGGCAACTTCCCCGATCACACGCCGTATATCGGGCTGGACTGGTTCATCCTCGACCTGCTCGGCTCGACGTTGATCTTCGTGGTGATCGAGAAGCTGTTTCCGCTGTACAAGGGACAGGCGATCTTCCGCAAGGAATGGCAGACCGACCTGAAGCATTTCGCGGTGAACCACTTCATCGTCGGCCTCGCGCTGCTGACGGTGAACTTCCTGCTGCATCACCTGTTCGGCTGGCTGGTCAGCAGCAATTTCCAGCAGACGGTGCGTGACATCCCGTTCCTGCCGCAGCTGCTGCTGTGCGTGCTGGTCGCGGACATGGCGCAGTACTGGACGCATCGCGCGTATCACGAGGTACCGTTCCTGTGGCGCTTCCACTCGGTGCACCACAGCGTGAAGACGATGGACTGGCTGGCCGGCTCGCGCCAGCACATGCTGGAGCTGATCTTCACCCGCGTCTGCGTGCTGGCGCCGCTGTACATCCTCGGCTTCAGCGAGGCGGCGATGAACGGCTACATCCTGATCGTCGGCTTCCAGGCGGTGTTCAACCACGCCAACGTGCACCTGCCGTGGGGTCCGCTGCGCTACGTGCTGGTGACACCGGATTTCCACCACTGGCACCACGCCTCCGATGACGAGGCGATCGACAGGAACTACGCCGCACATTACGCGTTTATAGACTACCTGTTTGGCACCGCCGTGAAATCGAAGAAAACCTTTCCGGAACACTACGGCGTGGTCGGCGACTACATGCCGGATGGTTTCATCAAGCAGCAGATGTTTCCGTTCCGGCGGCACCGTTCAACCACGGAATCCTGAGCGCCGCTCCCTCAGTGGCTGCCCGCGCTGCCAGCCGGTGCAGGAGCGGCCAGCGGCGACAGTACACTCGAGGCAGGTGCCGGCGATAGTGACGGTGCGGCCAGGGGCGACTTGAGCTGGATATCGCGCTTCTCCACCAGGATCATCACCGGTTTATCCCAGGTGCCGGTGATGTGGTAACGCCGGATCGCCGCATGATTCAGGCCCTTGCCGAGCAACCCCTGTACGGCAAATCCGGCCGCTGCGCCGATCGGACCACCCACCACCGCGCCGACGATGGGCAGGCTGTTGCCGACATGCGGGATCTCCAGCATCTGCTGGTCGTAGTCCTTTGCACGAAGGCCGGTGCGACCGGTGATGCGGATGTTCGCCGCCGGGCCATTGATCTCCATATTGCTGGTGGTGGCATTGCCATCGGCAAGCTTGAAGTCACCGGTAATCGAATCGAACGCAAACCCCTTGCCGAACACGTCGCCGAAATCCAGGCTGAGCCGGCGCGGCAATTCGCCCAGTGAGACGAGCCCAAGCAGCCGCCCGGCACCGGGCGATGCATCCGGGATGTGGCCGTCACTGACGTGGATGCTCAGCGTGCCGTTCATCGTGGCCAGCGACAGTGCGATGGGTGAACCGGGCCAGCTTGCGTCGAGCTCGTCCTGCGTTTTGCCACCTTGCACGAGCCCGTCGTAACCCAGGGCGCTCAGCATCGCACCAAGATCCTCGGCCGAAAAACTGATCTTCATCTGCGTATGGCTGTCGGTGGCGCTGCCGTTCCAGTCGCCGCTGGCATTGATCTGTACCTGGCTGGACAACGCGCGCAGTTGCTCGATGTGCTGGCCGCTGGCTGTCGGCCAGGTTTCCAGACGCGCCTCGCCAAGCTTCGCATCACCTACGCGCAGATCGCTCACCCACAGATGAAAGGGCGGCAGCGCAGCCGGATTGATGCCGGTATTGGCGGGATTGCCTGTGGGCGCACTCGCGGCAGACGGAGCCGCCGTGCCGACCGGCGCCGGCGAACTCTTCGGCCAGTACAGCCGCTGCAACCGCGCCGTGATGCCACGCTTGTTCATGTCCTGCGTCGGCACACTGAAATTGCCGGCGAGAGCGGCGCCATCCACGTCCACACTCAGCGTATCAACCTGTGGCGTGGCCTTGATCTTCATCACCCCCACCGATTGGCCGAACAATTGCGCCTGATCGGTACTGACATCGATGCTTTCCAGCCCCGGGCCGCTGCCACCGCTGCCGGCAGCGGCGCGTTGCACCCAGCCAGTGACATCCAGCTCGCTGGCATGGCCGCGAATGCGCAGGTCGTGCACCGGCAGCACATCCGGCATCTGACTGCCGAACGCGAGGGTGCCTGTCAGCGGAAGTTTCGAATCCGCGGCGGACAGACGGAAATGCGCGCGCATCACCTGCCCCAGTGCTACCTGCAGGTCGCTGCCGCTGACCGGCAGGCTCATCGTCAGATGCAGTGGCAGGCTGACCGGCGCCGGTTTGTGCAGCGGCGTCGGCAGGTCGAGCGCAATACCGCTGAGCGGTGAGTCGACACTCAGTGTTTGCGCCACCTCGCTCCGGCCGGGTATATGCGCAATCGCAAAGCCGATGTTGAAATCGCTGCGTCCATTCGCCAGCTGGCCCAGCCAGTTCAACGACGGATAGTCCTGTACCAGTTCGGCCACCTGGTAACTGCCCTGCAGTTGCGCCGACAGCACCGTGCTCGGATCGCTGTTGGCACCGGCAATCGCCAACTGCAGTTTGGACGGCTGACCGTGAAAACCCGCGTCCAGCGGACCGGCCTGCATGCCGTGCAAGTCGAAGTGCAACGGGCCGTTGAGCTTGTCCAGCTTGAGGTTCCAGTCCGCTGCGCTGAGGTCGGCATCCTTGAGTTGGGCAGTGCCGCTCAGCTGGGCGTCCTGGATCTTCTTCAGCGGCAGGCTGAGATGGAAGTCGAACGTGCCGTTGCCGCCCACGCTCAGCTTGGCCAGCGTGTCGGCCTGCTGGCTGGCGATCGGACTCTTGCGCACGAAGTTCATCAGGCTGGCGCCGCTGCCGCTGCCCTGCACATTGAGGTCGAGCAGTCCCTCGCCGAAATCCGGAATCAAGGCCACCGCCTTGTCTGCTTTCACGCCGAGCGACTGGCCGCCATCGACCTCGATCAGCATGCCGCTGTTGATGAAATTGGCCACCGCGTTCACGCCCTCGGCACGCGGCCACGCATCGCCGTAGTTGAACGTGAGGTCACGGATCTGCGCGCGCGCCTCGAAACGGCCTTCGTTGTGATGAAACGGCCAGTCCGCCATATCACCGCGCACCAGCACCTGCGCCTGGTCAATCTGGCCTGCCACCAGAGCCCGATCCAGCCACGCAACGGTCTGTGGCGGCATCACGCTGACCGGCCAGAACAACCTGGCCGCCGGCACATCGGCATGGTCCACCGAGGCATACAGGTTCAGGAACGGAGCGCCGCCCTGTGCCGGCAGAATCGCCTCGCCACGTGCCTGGCCGGCGTAGCCGGTACCGACGAAATCGAGCGCATCGGCACCGATGTGCCAGCCATCATCCTGCTGCCAGAATGCCAGCGTGCCGGCCAGCTTCGACAGCACGAACGGCTGGCGGAACAGATGGGCGAACTGCAACGTGGCAGGTTGATCCGGCAATTCCAGCGAGACAGCCTCGGCGTCACCGCGGAATTCGCCGTGCAGATCGTTCAGACCCGGCAGCTTGCCGACCGGGTCGATGCCCAGATCCTGAAAAGTCACATGCAGTCCACGCAGCCCACTGGCGCGATCCCACTGCAGTGCGACCTGGCTCAGGTCACCGTGCGGCTGTCCGCCGCCCAACCAGTGCGCAAGACCCGGCGGCAGATTCGGCGCCAGCGCCAGCCAGGGCAGCAGCGGGGCCAGTTGCAGCTCGCGCGCGGCAACGCCAACGCTCATCTGCGGACTGTCGGGACGATGCAGACTGAGTGCCAGCGCGCTGCCATCGTCACCGACCCAGCGTGCGTCGTAACCATCGCTTGTCTGGCGCAGCCCGGCCAGCCCGTGCAGAGTCGGCACGCTGGCCGTGGCGCCCGCCGGCGAAGACACCGCCAGTGCATCCAGATCGAAGCGGATCAGACTGTTGGTCAACCTGCCCTTGCGCCAGTCCAGCCATGCCGACAATCGGCCATGCCCCTGGTCGGCCGTATAGCCGTCCATATCGATACCGTCCAGCAGTGGCTTCAGCTCGACGTCCTCGGCGCCCAGCCAGACCTGTCCGCTACTGCCGTCTTCACGGAAACGTCCGGCCATGCGCAGTGCGGTGTTCACGCCGCCACGCTGAAGCCGGCCGCCGAAACGGATCTGGCTGCCCTGCCGGCTCAGCCGCAGTTGCGGGGCCAGCAGCGTGTAATGCTTGCCGCGGATGGTGTCAGTGACATCCACCCGCAGATCCTCCAGCCACAGATCCAGCGAAAGCCGGCCCGGTGAGAACGGCTGCTTGTTGGTACCGCCAGCGACGCCGATGCCGTTGACATGCCAACCGTTGGCATCACGCGCCAGGTCCAGTTGCATGCCTCGCACATGCAGGTTGAGCAGGTGTCGCGTCGGCAGCAGCCAGCCACCGAAATCCAGTTTCAGTTCGGATTCCGGCAGCTGCAGAACGCTGCCCTGCTCGCCCGGCGCCATGCCGACCGTTACGTTGTGCATGACGAACAGCGGACCGGACGGCGTCCAGCGTCCTTCCAGCGAGGCAAAGGTGACCGGGCGCTGTACACGCTGACTGAGTTGCGCGGCCACCCACGCCGGATGCCGCGCCAGCAACGGCAACAGCAACTGCGCCAAGGCCATCAGCACGGCCAGCAGGATCACCGTGACGCCGGCGACCCAGCCCAACGCACGGGCGCAAAAATGCGGCCATCGCAGCCACAGCATGTTCACGCGCAGCGATCCAGGCGGGATTTACAGCAAGACGACATCAAACTGTTCCTGCGAATAATGCTCTTCAGCCTGAAAGCGTATGCTTTTGGAGATGAACTCTTCCAGTTCGGCCACCGCGCCGGACTCTTCTTCAAGGATGCGGTTGACCACCAGCGGGTTGGCCATCACCAGCAACTGCTGGGCGTTGAACTGGCGCACCGCGCGGGTGATCTCGCGGAAGATTTCGTAGGTCACCGTTTCGGCGGTCTTCAGCACGCCACGGCCGTTGCAGGCCGGACACGGTTCGCACAGCTGCCGCGCCAGACTTTCGGTAGTGCGCTTGCGGGTCATCTCGACCAGTCCCAGTGCCGACATCGGGTAGACGGTGGTCTTGGCATGATCGCGTGCCAGCCCCTTGCCGAGCATGCGCAGTACCTGGCGCTTGTGCTCCTCATCGTTCATGTCGATGAAGTCGATGATGATGATGCCGCCCAGGTTGCGCAGCCGCAGCTGGCGTGCCGCCGCCTGCGCCGCCTCCAGGTTGGTGCGGTAGACCGTCTCCTCCAGATTGCGCGAACCGAGATAGGCGCCGGTGTTGACGTCGATCGTAGTCATCGCCTCGGTCTGGTCGACGATCAGGTAGCCACCGGATTTCAGCGGCACCTCCTTCTTCAGCGCGCGCTGCATCTCGTCCTCGACCCCGTACAGGTCGAAGATCGGCCGCTCGCCGTCATAATGTTCGATGCGGTCGTCCAGGCTCGGCATGAACTTGTGCACGAACTTGACCACCTTCTCGTAGGTCGCGTGTGAATCGATCCGCACCTTCTCGATGTCGTCGTTGAGCATGTCGCGCAGACTGCGCAGCGGCAGCGACAGTTCCTCGTAGACGCGCTCGCCTACCCTGGCCTTGGCGATGTTCTCCTGCACCACCCGCCACACCTTGGTGAGGTAGGCCACATCGAAGGCCAGCGATTCGGCACTCTGGCCCTCGGCATTGGTGCGCACGATATAGCCCAGGGGATTTTCACCGATCAACGGACCCAGCACGTCCTTCAGCCGCTGGCGCTCGGTCTCGTCCTCGATGCGCGCGGAGATACCCAGCGTGCGCGCATACGGCAGCAGCACCAGATAGCGCGATGGGATCGACAGATGCGCCGACAACCGCGCACCCTTGGTACTGATGGGATCCTTCACCACCTGCACCACGATCTCCTGACCCTCGTGCACCAGCTCGCTGATCGAAGGGATATGACCGTTGCCGTTACCGTTCGATTCCACGCCTTCGGCGGTGGCCGCCGGTACCGGGCGCACGATGTCCGAGGCATGCAGGAACGCCGCACGTTCCAGCCCGATCTCCACGAACACCGCCTGCATGCCGGGCATCACCCGCTGCACCCGGCCCTTGTACACATTGCCGACATAACCCCGCTTGGAGGCCCGCTCGACGTGAACCTCCTGCAACATGCCGTTTTCGACCACCCCGACCCGTGTCTCGCGTGGGGTCACGTTGATCAGTATTTCTTCGCTCACCACATACTCCCCCGGACAAGTCATCTTTATAGCGGCTGCAGCCACAGGCTGTCGATGAACCATGACGGCGAATCGGCATTCCCGTGCCTGATACCGCAAAATAAGCTGTCTGCACCCATGCTGTGCGCTGGCAACAGCATCCGCCGGCCATGCCGACTGCGATGGCCACCATCGGGCGAGCTATCGTGACTCAATCGAAAACCCGGGAGTTCAGGAATCATGACCACGCCGATACTGCTGGCCTGGAGCGGTGGCAAGGACTGCCTGCTGGCGCTGCAACGCCTGCTTGCCGACCCGCAATGGCAGGTGGTCGGCCTGCTCACCACGGTCAACCGCAACTACCAGCGCGTGGCGATGCACGGCGTGCAGCGCGAGGTGCTGCTGGCGCAGGCCGCCGCACTCGGCCAGCCACTGCTCGAAGTCATGCTGGACTGGCCCGGCAGCAACGAAGCCTACGAGCAGGCCCACTCGCAGGGGCTGGTCGAGGCACGCATGCGCTGGCCCGGCATCCGCCACTGCGCCTTCGGCGACCTGTTCCTGGAAGATGTACGCGACTACCGCGTGCGCCAGCTCGGCCGCGACAACTGGCGCGCGGTGTTTCCGCTATGGGGTGAGGACACCGCCGCGCTGTCGCGGCGCTTCGTCAGCGAAGGTCATCGCGCCATGCTGTGCTGCGTGGATACCCAGCAACTCGACGCAAGCTATTGCGGCCGCGATTACGATGCCGCCCTGCTTGATGCGCTGCCGGCCGGCGTCGATCCCTGCGGGGAACGCGGCGAATTCCACACTTTGAGTTACGGCGGCCCGCTGTTCCGCGAGCCGCTCAAGCTGCGCCGCGGTGAATCGGTCCTGCGCGACGGACGTTTCCAGTTCACCGATTTCATACTTGATAACAGCCGGCTCGATAACAGCCGGCCCGATGGCCATGCCAAAGTCGACTGAAAACCACATCCTGCCCGACGTGCTGCGGCCCGGATTGAAACTGGTGTTCTGCGGTACTGCGGCCGGCAAACGCTCGGCCGCGGAACGCGCCTACTACGCGCATCCCGGCAACCTGTTCTGGCGTGCGCTGTTCAAAGCCGGGCTGACGCCGCGCCAACTGGCACCGTCGGAATTTCCGCAACTGCTCGACTACGGCATCGGACTTACCGATCTGGCGAAACGTCACAGCGGCAACGATGACGAACTGCCGCGCGATGCCTTCGATGTGCCGGCCTTGATCGCCAAGATCGAACGCTACGCGCCGCGCTTGCTTGCGTTCACCAGCAAGAATGCAGCGCGTGCTGCACTGAGCCAAGCAGTCAGTTATGGCTTGCAGTTTGGAATCATCGGCAACACTCAGTTGTTCGTGCTGCCATCACCTTCCGGACAGGCGCGCGGCCACTGGGATCTGACGCCATGGAAAACACTTTCAGATCGCGTCAGCAAGCTTTGATCGTTTCGCGACTGTCCAAAAATGCACGGCCTCAAACGCGTGCTCAATCAACCGGCGTCTGCCGGTATTTGCTGACGTCACGCTCCAGCACCGCGGGTGCCTTGTTCGCCCACGAGCCGCGGATATAGCTGACCACCGCTGCAACCTCGCCATCACTCAGTTTCTGCGCGAATGGCGGCATCGAATATGGCCGTGGATTGGCCGCGGTCAGCGGCGCGAAGCCGCCCAGCAGGACCGCACGGGTCGCGTTGATACCGCTCGGTTCGGTGACTGAAGAATTGCCATTGAGCGGCGGGTAGATACCAGCGACACCGTTGCCATCCTTGCCGTGACAATCAGCGCAATGCTGCGTGTAGACCTTCTCACCCTGTTGCACGAGCGTTGTGGCGTTGAATGGTGATGGTTCCGCTGGTGCTGACGGTCGCGCCGGCAGCGAACCGAGATAGGTGGCCATCGCGCGCAGATCGTCGCCGCTCATATGCTGGGTGCTGCTCGTCACCACATCGGCCATCGGACCGAACGCAACGCCCTTCGACGACTGCCCGGTTTTCAGCAGATCGACGATGTCCTGTTCGCTCCAGCCCTGCAGGCCGCCGTTCTGCCGCGTGCTCAGATCCGGCGCGTACCAGTTCTGCTGCGGGATCTGGCCGCCGGTCAGATGCACGTCCTGCGGCGTGCCGCCCAGCGAGTCGCGCGCGGCATGGCATTCGTTGCAATGCCCGAGCCCCTGCACCAGATAAGCACCGCGATTCCACTGCGCCGACTGGTTCGGATCAGGCTTGAATACACCTTCCTTGAAGTACAACGCACGCCACGCCGCCAGGCTGTTGCGCACGCTATAGGGAAATTCCAGCGTCGGTGCGGTCGATGGCAGATGGACCGAGGGCAACGACTGCAGGTAGGCGAACATCGCCAACGCATCGTCATGCGTCACCTTGGTATACGAGGTATAGGAGAACGCCGGATACAGCAATTCGCCATGCCGTCCTTTGCCATCGTGCAAGGCCTGCCAGAAATCCTCGAAGCTCCAGTTGCCCAGACCGGTGTCGCGATCCGGTGTGATGTTGGGCACCGGGATATTGCCGAACGGCGTGGCCAGCGAGCGGCCGCCGGCAAACGCAGCGCCACCCTGCGCGGTATGGCAGCCCGCGCAATCGCCGACCGTGACCAGATATTCGCCGCGCGCGATCAAGGCAGGATCGTGCAGCGGGGCGGCAGTCACCTTGCTCATCGCCGGTGACGTCGGTTGATGACCACCGCCGAAAAACAGCCGGCCCAGCAGCAGCAAGAGCAGCACCGCGATCAACAACAGCAGTCGACGCAACCACTTCATGTGCCGTCTCCCGTTGCGCCCAATACACCGCACGGCAGCGGTGGCGTCACCGAGCCGGCGGCCTGTGCATGTGTGTCGTCCGGCAACTGGCGGCTGGCCAGCGCTGCCGCCACCGCGGTGATGTCCGAATCACCCAGCCGGTTGGCGATCACCGCCATGCAATCCGGCGCCACCGTGCCGCGGGTGTGCGTGCGCCACGAGCCCAGCTGCGCGCTGAGGTAGTCATACGGCAAACCGACCAGCCCTGGCGTGGACGGCTGCACGCCGGTCAACTGGCTGCCATGGCAACTGGCGCAGGCGGGAATCTTGCGCGCGGGATCACCCTTGCTGACCAGTTGCTCGCCGCGCTGCAGGGTTGCCGCGGAAACCGGCGGCAGCGGGGAACGGCTGTAGGGCACCTGCTGCGCTGCGAAGTATTCGGCGATCTCCTGCATGTACGCCGGGCTCAGCTGACGCACGGTGTATTCCATCGGTGCGTACTTGCGCAGGCCATTCTGGAAATCCTGCATCTGACGCGCCAGATAGGCCGCCGGCTTGCCGGCCAGACGCGGGAAATAACCGCTGCCAGGCGTCCCTTCGCCATGCACGCCATGGCAGGTGGTACAGGCGACGATCCGTTGCTGCAAGGTGTCGGAGATCTTCGGTGCGTCCGCGGCGTTGGCGGCTGTGGCAAACAGCATCGTTGCGGCCAGCAGCACAGCAGCACCGATGGGCATGGCGAAGCGCAGTCTGGCGTTCGTGTTCATCGCCGAAGTATAGGCGCGGCCGACCTGGGCGATTCATCTGTCATGCGGCTAAGCTGGGCCATCGCGACAACATGCCGCATTCGTCGAACCGGGGGATACCGTGAATCGCTCATCCGTCTGTCTCGCTGCGCTCGTCACCGTACTGCTTGCCACGCCGGCCATCGCCGCTGATGAAACACCGCCCGCCACCGCCTGGGCGTCGATCGCACAGCTGCAACAGCGCATGGATGTCGGCACGCTCGATAGTCGGCAGCTGACGCAGCAGTTCATCGAACGTATCCAGCTGATCGACCAGTCGGGACCCACGCTGCGTGCGGTGCTGGAGACGAATCCGGATGCATTGAAACTTGCCGGCGCGCTCGATGCGAAACACCGGAAGACACATGGTCCGTTGTACGGCATCCCGGTACTGCTGAAGGACAATATCGACACCGGCGACCGCATGCTCACCACCGCCGGCTCGCTCGCGCTCACCGATGCGCCGGCGCCACACGATGCCGCGCTGGTGGCGCGCCTGCGCAAGGCCGGGGCATTGATCCTAGGCAAGACCAACCTCAGCGAATGGGCGGACATGCGTTCCGATCACGCCAGCAGCGGCTGGAGCGGCGTCGGAGGCCAGACACACAATCCGTACGCGCTCGATCGCAACCCCTGCGGATCGAGTTCCGGCTCGGCGGCCGCGGTGGCGGCAGGACTCGTCACGGTGGCGATCGGTACCGAGACTGACGGCTCGATCATCTGCCCCGCTTCGATGAACGGCATCGTCGGGATCAAGCCCACGCTGGGGCTGGTCAGCCGTAGCGGCATCGTGCCGATCAGTCACAACCAGGACACCGCCGGTCCGCTGGCACGCAACGTGGCTGATGCCGCCGCGCTGCTGAGCGTGATCGCCGGCAGCGATTCGCGCGATCCCGCCACTGCTGAGGCGAACAAACATGCCACTGACTACACCCGCTCCCTCGATGCGAATGGTCTGAAGGGCAAGCGCATCGGCGTGGTGCGCCAGCTGGCCGGCGACGAACCGAATGCAGATCGCGTGCTCGAGCAGGCAATCGCCACGATGAAGGCGCAAGGCGCGATCATCGTCGACCCCGTCACGCTGCCGCATCTGAGCGAACTGAACACGCCGGAAAACACGGTACTGCAGTACGACCTCAAACACGACCTCGACGCCTACCTGGCCACGCGGACCGGACTGAAGGTGCATACGCTGGCCGACCTGATCGCGTTCAATCAGCGCGAGGCGGCGCGAGAGATGCCATGGTTCGGCCAGCAACTGTTCGAGCAGGCCCAGGCCAAGGGTCCACTTACCGACCAGGCCTATCTCGATGCACTCGCCAAGTCGAAACAGCTGGCCGGCCCGGAGGGCATCGACGCCGCCCTCGCGAAGGATCATCTCGACGCTCTGCTGGCGCCGTCGTGGGGTCCGGCCTTCGTCACCGATCTGGTTCTAGGCGACCATATCGTCAGCGGCGACCCGAACATCGGCGGTGCTTCGCAACCCGCCGCGGTCGCCGGTTATCCGTCGATCACCGTACCTGCCGGCTGGGCACATGGCCTGCCGGTCGGCATCGTGTTGTTCGGCGCAAAGTGGAGCGAGCCTATGCTGATCTCGATCGCCTACGGCTTCGAGCAGCACACCCATGCCTGGCAGCCACCGCGGTTTCTCGACACGGTGGATGGCAAGTCGCAACTCGCCGATAGTCCGTAACTGCCCCAACTCGGCCACATGGGTGACCGGCTGACCGCCCGGTTTAGCCCCGTCGGCAGGACAGACTGTGGAAGTCGTTGGCGTAAATGGCGCCATGCGTCGTCGCGACCGCTACCTTCCCTCGACTCACGGACTATGCGTATGGATAACCACATGAAGCGATTCGTCTGCCATCTGCTTATCGGCGTGGCCGCCATCACCGCATTGTCCGCCCGTGCCGAAGAACCGAGCTGGCGCCAACCGCAGAAGCCATTCCAGGTCTATGGCAACACGTACTACGTCGGCACCCAGGGTCTCAGCGCGATCCTGATCACCTCGCCACGGGGAAATATCCTGATCGACGGCACCTTGCAAGGTAATGCGCCGCTGATCGAAGCCAATATCCGTGCCCTCGGATTCCGAGTCGAGGATGTTCGCGTGATCCTGAACTCGCATGCGCATTCCGATCATGCCGGCGCCATCGCCGAACTGGCCGGTGCCAGCGGCGCGCAGGTGCAGGCCAGCGCGGCGGGTGCACGCGCCCTGATGGCTGGCGGCAACGATCCGGAAGATCCGCAATTCGGCGAAGCACTGCGCTATCCACCCGTCGCGCACGTCGGTGTGGTACCCGATGGCGGCACGGTACGCGTGGGCAATATCGAACTGACGGCGCACTACACGCCAGGACACACTCCCGGCAGCACTTCGTGGACATGGCGTTCGTGCGAACACGGGCGCTGCCTGCGCATGGTCTACGCCGACAGCCTCTCCTCTATCAGCGCGGATGGTTTCCGTTTCAGCGACGACGCTGCGCATACGCATCGCGTGGAGGATTTCCGTCACTCCCTGGCGATGGTTGCCGCGCTGCCCTGCGACATCCTGATGGTTCCGCATCCCGACGCCATCGGCTTCATGGACAAGGTGGCAGCACGCGATCGGGGGCAGCAGCCGAACCCGCTGATCGACTCGCATGCCTGCCGGGCTTATGCCGCCGCGGCAGGTCTCAAGCTCGAAGCGCGCCTTGCCAGGGAGCAGCAGGATCACACCGCGCATTAGGCACGCGGCGAACCTGCCTTAACACCATACGCCGTCAGGCCATCCCGCCGGACTTGCGCACGATCAGCATCGCCAGTTCCAGCGACTGCTCGTAGTTGAGGCGTGGATCGACCATCGACTTGTACGCACGATCGAGATCCGTCTCGGACAGATCGCGCGCGCCGCCCATGCACTCGGTGACGTCTTCGCCGGTCAGCTCCAGGTGCACACCACCCAGACGGGTGCCAGCCGCAGCGTGGATGTCGAACGCCTGCTCCAACTCGCCGCGGATGTTGTCGAAGCGGCGGGTCTTGTAGCCGTTCGAGGTGCTCTCGGTGTTGCCGTGCATCGGATCGGCCACCCACAGCACGCGGCGCCCCTCGCGTTTTACCGCATCAAGCAATGGCGGCAGTGCGCTGGCGATCTTGGCGTTGCCCATGCGATGGATCAGGGTCAACCGCCCCGGTTCGTCGTGCGGATTCAGCGCATCGATCAGCGGCAGCAGCTGCGCCGGCGTCACCGAGGGACCCACCTTCACCGCAACCGGATTGCGGATGCCGCGGAAATATTCCACGTGCGCGCCGTCCAGCGCCGCCGTGCGCATGCCGATCCACGGGAAATGCGTGGACAGGTTGAAGAAGCCGGGATGGCGTGGCACCTGCCGCGTCAGCGCCTGCTCGTAGTGCAGCAGCAACGCCTCATGTGAGGTGAAGAAATCCACCTTGGAGAACCCGGCGATCGGCCCGGCCAGCGTTTCCATGAAGCGCAGCGAATCGCCGATACCGGCCACCATCTGGCGATACTCGGCGGCCAGCGGTGAATGCTCGACCCAGGCCAGGTCCCAGTATTCCGGGTGATGCAGATCGGCGAAGCCACCGTCGATCAGCGCGCGCACGAAGTTCATGGTCAGCGCTGAATGCGCATGCGCCTGGATCAACCGCTGCGGATCGGGACGGCGGGCCGCTGCGGTGAACTCGGGGCCGTTGACCACGTCACCCCGAAAGCTGGGCAAGGTCTGCCCGTCGCGGGTCTCGGTATCGGTCGAGCGTGGCTTCGCATACTGGCCGGCGAACCGGCCCACGCGCAGCACCGGCTTCTTCAGCCCGTGCACCAGCACCAGGCTCATCTGCAGCAGCACTTTCAGCCGGTTGGAAATGATCGGGCTGGTGCAATCGGCGAAGCTCTCCGCGCAATCGCCACCCTGCAGCAGGAAGCGCTGGCCCTCTTGTGCCTCGGCCAGCGACTGCTTCAGCGCCAGCACTTCCCAGGAGGTCACCAGCGGCGGCAGCTGGGCGAGCTGGGCACCGGCGGCGGCCAGCTCGGCCGCATCGTCATACTGCGGCTGCTGCAAGGCCTCGTGCTGCTGCCAGGAATCGGGAGCCCACTGACTGGGAACGATGGCGTTGGTGGACAAACCGGCATTCATGGGTACGGCCTTGATCACGGTGGAAGCATTCATTTCTGGGGGACCCTGGGCCGCGTGGCCACGATCGCCAGCACGGCCAGCACGATGAACCAGAGCAGGGTCCAGGCCGGCATCGGCAAGCCGAGGATCGGCTCAAGCTTGGCGCATTCGCCGGAGCCGGTGAATACCAGCTGCAACACCTTGGCGAAGGGAAACGCGCTGAACAGGTAATCCAGTGGTGGGCCGCAGGAGGGAACCTGGTCGGCCGGCAACGACTGGATCCACAGATGACGGCCAGCCACGGCGATGCCGAAGATCGCCCCCAGCAGCGCGCCACCGGTATATACCCAGCGCCCACCGCCGCGTGGCGCATGCAAGGCGCCGAGCAGGAAGAACAAGGCCATCACGAGAAAGCCCACGCGCTGGAAGATGCACAGCGGGCACGGGAACATGCCCCAGTGATATTCGGCGAACAGCGCGAAGCCAAGCAGACCGGCACAGATCAGGAAACCGGCGAAGAAACTGACGCGATACGACCAGCGGAATGGATTCATGGCACTTTGCTGCGTTGCGGAACAATGACATTACCTGTTCGTTGCCGCGCTGTCAGCAGGGCAGCGGCATTCCGTGGGAAATTTGCAGTCCGTCACGCGCACAAAGCAAAAACCCGGCAGGTTGCCCGGCCGGGTTCTTGTGTATGGACGTCTGAACACCTGTCCGTACGGGTTTCCCCGAACGGCTTATTCGGCGTCGACTGCCTCGACCTGCGGGCGACCGACCAGCTCGACATACGCCATCGGCGCGTTGTCGCCAGGACGGAAGCCGCACTTGAGGATGCGCAGGTAGCCACCGGGACGCTCGCTGTAACGCGGCCCCAGTTCGACGAACAGCTTGCCGACCGCTTCCTTGTCGCGCAGGCGCGAGAAGGCCAGGCGGCGATTGGCGACGCCGTCGGTCTTGGCGAGCGTGATCAGCGGCTCGGCCACACGACGAAGTTCCTTCGCCTTGGGCAGGGTGGTACGGATCAGCTCATGCTTGATCAGCGAGGACGCCATGTTCTTGAACATGGCTTCGCGGTGCGAGCTGGTGCGGTTGAGTTTGCGTCCGGATTTTTGGTGGCGCATGGCAAAGGTCTCTGATGTCTGTTGTTATGAAAAACCGGCGCTTGTGTCCGGCTTCCCGCGGTTACCCGCTATGAGGAGCCTTTTTAGAACAGGCTCTTATTTGAAGTGCAGCCATGGATGGCCGCCTATGGCGGTTGGCAAAGCGGATAAACGCATACTCGCCAAACCGAAATGACACAGCGATCAAGGAGGATCGCAAAAAACACAATCGCGGCCATGGATGGCCGCTTCTGGGGCCTGGCGAGAGAGCTAGGCTCAAACTCGCCAGTCCACCGGTACTACTGCGATCGCGGACGATCGCGAAAAACGATCAACCCAGCTGCATGCCGTGCGAAAGGCCCGGCGGCGGCCAGTTCTCAAGCTTCATGCCGAGTGCGAGACCACGCCCGCCCAGCACGTCCTTGATTTCGGTCAGCGACTTCTTGCCCAGGTTCGGCGTCTTCAGCAGCTCGACTTCGGTCTTCTGTACCAGATCGCCGATGTAGTAGATGCTCTCGGCCTTCAGGCAGTTGGCCGAACGCACGGTGAGCTCGAGATCGTCGATCGGACGCAGCAGCAGCGGATCGAAACCGCTCTTCTCTGCCTTGTCGGTAGCGCTCTCGCGACGCGAGAAATCACCGAACACGGACAGTTGGTCGTTGATGATCTCGGCGGCCTTGCGAACCGCGTCTTCCGCACCGATCGTGCCGTTGGTCTCGATGTCCAGCACCAGCTTGTCGAGGTTGGTGCGCTGCTCGACACGGGCGGCGTCCACTTCGTAAGCCACGCGCAGCACCGGTGCAAACGACGCATCCAGCTGCAGACGACCGATCGGACGTGCCTCATCATCCGGATGCTGGCGCGTGCTGGCCGGCTGGTAGCCGACGCCGCGACGCACCTTCAGACGCATGTTGAGCGCGATGTCCTTGGTCAGGTGGCAGATCACGTGCTCGGGGTTGATGATTTCCACCGAGTGGTCGACGACGATGTCGCCGGCCGTGACCACGCCCTTGCCCTTCTTGGACAAGGTCAGGGTGACTTCATCACCCGTATGCTGACGGATCGCCACGTCCTTGAGGTTGAGCAGGACTTCGATGACGTCCTCCTGCAGACCTTCCAGGGTGGTGTATTCGTGCAGCACGCCATCGATTTCAACCTCGACGATGGCACTGCCAGGGATCGAGGAGAGCAGTACGCGACGCAGCGCGTTGCCCAGGGTGTGACCGAAGCCACGCTCGAGCGGCTCGACCACCACCTTGGCGCGGTTGGCTCCGAGCTGTTCGACGCTGAGGCCTCGGGGCCGCAGCACACTAGTTGACGAAACTGCCATGCAGAACTCCGGTGATTACTTCGAGTAAAGCTCGACGATCAATGCTTCATTGATGTCGGACGGCAGGTCACCGCGATCCGGCACCGACTTGAAAGTGCCTTCGAACTTCTTGGCGTCGACTTCGACCCAGATCGGACGCAGATCCATGGTGTCGAAAATGGTCGCCGCTTCCTGTACGCGCAGCTGGGCACGCGCCTTCTCGGTCAACGCAATCGCGTCGCCGGCACGGACCTGGTACGAAGGAATGTTCACCTTCTTGCCATTCACCAGGATCGCCTTGTGGGCAACCAGCTGACGGGCCTGGGCGCGGGTGACCGCAAAGCCCATGCGATAGACGACGTTGTCCAGACGGCTCTCGAGCAGGCGCAGCAGGTTCTCGCCGGTGTTGCCCTTGAGGGTCGACGCCTTGGCGTAGTAGTTGCTGAACTGACGCTCGAGCACACCGTAGATGCGCTTGACCTTCTGCTTCTCACGCAGCTGCACGGCGTAGTCGGACATGCGCATGCGCTTGTTCGCGCCATGCTGGCCGGGCTTGTTTTCCAGTTTGCACTTGGAGTCCAGCGCACGCGCCGGGCTCTTCAGGCTGAGATCTGCACCCTCACGACGGGCGAGTTTGCAGGTAGCTCCACGATAACGGGCCATGGGTATGCTCCTTAGACTCGACGCTTCTTGGGGGGACGGCAGCCGTTGTGCGGAATCGGCGTGACATCGATGATGTTGAGCACCTTGTAGCCCAACGCGTTCAGTGAACGCACCGCCGACTCGCGCCCCGGGCCTGGGCCCTTGATGCGCACTTCGACAGTCTTCACGCCGTAGTCGCCGGCAGCACGGCCAGCCTTTTCGGCGGCCACCTGCGCAGCGAACGGGGTCGACTTGCGCGAGCCACGAAAACCGGCGCCGCCGGCAGTAGCCCACGACAAGGCATTGCCCTGGCGATCGGTGATGGTGACGATGGTGTTGTTGAAGGAGGCCTGCACGTGCGCCACGGCATCCGTGACAACGCGCTTGATCTTCTTCTTGGTCTTGACCGGCTTAGCCATATTCGGAATCCGTTACTTCTTGATCGCGCGACGGGGACCCTTGCGGGTACGTGCGTTGGTACGCGTGCGCTGGCCGCGCACCGGCAGGCCGCGACGATGGCGCAGGCCACGGTAGCAACCCAGATCCATCAGACGCTTGATGGCCATACCCACCTCACGACGCAGATCGCCTTCGACGGTGTACTTGGCGATTTCGTGGCGGATCTTCTCCACCTCGCCTTCACTGAGGGACTTGATCTGGGTGGTGGGAACCACGCCAGCATCCACGCAGACCTTCTTGGCTCGGCTGCGGCCGATACCGAAAATGCTCTGCAGACCAACCCAGACATGCTTCTGGACCGGCAAATTGACACCCGCGATGCGCGCCATGATGTACTTTCTCCGATGCTTTTCGTGCGCGGTAAACGCGCAATTCTAACCTGAATTACCCTGACTGGAAAGCCCTGCGACACCGCGGTGTCGCCACTTCCCCACTATGACCGATCCGTTGACAGCCTCAGCTGCGACGCAGATTGGCCTTCTTGAGCAGACTCTCGTACTGGTGACTGACCAGATGCGCCTGCACCTGAGCCGTGAAATCCATCACCACCACCACCACGATCAGCAGCGACGTGCCACCGAAATAGAACGGTACATGCCAGGCCTGCTGCATGAACGATGGCACCAGACACACCAGTACCAGATACAACGCGCCGACACCGGTCAGGCGGGTCATCACCGAATCGATGTAACCAGCCGTGGCCTTGCCCGGACGAATGCCCGGAATCAGCGCACCCGACCGCTTGAGGTTGTCGGCCGTCTCGTCGGCGTTGAACACGATCGCCGTGTAGAAAAACGCAAAACCGATCACCAGCACCGAAAACACAATGTCATACAGCGGATTGCCCGGACTCAGCGACTGCGTCAGATCCTGCAACCAGCGCGACTGCTGACCAGTGCTGAACCAGCTGATCGCCGTGGCCGGAAACATCAGCAGACTCGAAGCGAAGATCGGCGGGATCACGCCAGCCATGTTGATCTTCAACGGCAGGCTCGAGCTCTGGTTCATGTAGGCCTTCTGCCCACCCGAACGCCGTGCGTAGTTCACCGTGATGCGCCGCTGGGCACGCTCCATGAACACCACGAAGGCAGTCACGGTCAGCACCAGGCCGAACACCATCAGCAGCTTGATCAACGACAGCTCACCGTTGTTGGCCATGCCCAGCGTATGCACTACCGCAGCGGGCAGACCGGCAACGATACCGGCGAAGATCAGCAGCGAGATGCCGTTGCCGATGCCGCGTTCGGTCATCTGCTCACCCAGCCACATCAGGAACATCGTACCGGCGGTCAATCCGACCACCGATGACATGATGAAACCGAAGCCTGGCGTGTAGACCACCGGCGCACCGCCTGCCGCGACCTGATTCTGCAACGCCACCGCAATGCCGAACGACTGAAACGCTGCCAGACCTACCGTGGCGTAACGCGTATACATCGTCATCTTGCGCTTGCCGGCCTCGCCTTCCTTGCGCAGCCCCTGCAATCCGGGAAGGACCGAGCCCATCATCTGGAACACGATCGACGCCGAAATGTAGGGCACCACGCCGAGTGCGAACACCGAGAAGCGAGCCAGCGCACCACCCGAGAACATGTTGAACATGTCCATCAGGCCGTTGCCGTTGACCAGATTGGTCATCGCTTCCGGATTCACGCCCGGAACCGGGATGAACGAGCCAAGCCGGAACACCATCAACGCACCGATCACGAAGAAGATGCGCTGACGAAGCTCGGTCAGCTTGCCGAGTTTGCCGAGTGCATTGCCCTTGGCTGCTGCCACCTGATTACTCCACGCTGCCGCCGGCCGCCTCGATGGCTGCCTTGGCGCCGGCGGTAGCCAGCAGACCCGACAACTTCACCGCGCGACCGATTTCACCCTTCAGAACCACCTTGACCTTCTTCGCGCGGCTGCTGATCAGGCCAGCCTGATGCAGCGCGACGACGTCGATCACGTCGGTCTTGAGGTTGGCCAGCTGGTACAGGAACACTTCCTGGCTCTCGGCCTTCTTCAGCGAACGGAAGCCGACCTTCGGCAACCGGCGCTGCAGCGGCATCTGGCCGCCCTCGAAACCGTACTTGTGGGTACCACCGGCGCGGGCATGCTGACCCTTGTGTCCGCGACCAGCGGTCTTGCCCATACCCGAACCGATACCGCGACCGACGCGCAGGCGCGTCTTGTGCGAACCGGCGTTCGGCTGAATGTCATTAAGACGCATGATGCTTACTCCTCGACCCGGACCAGGTAATAGACCGTGTTGATCAGGCCACGCACCTGCGGGCTGTCCTTCAGTTCACGGACGTCGTTGATCTTGCCCAGACCCAGCGCTTTCACGCTCAGGCGGTGACGAGCCTGCACGCCGCGCAGGCCCTTGACCAGGCGCACGCGCACGGTCTTGTCGGCGGTTTGTTGAGACTTAGCCATTGCCGAGCACCTCATCCAGGGTCTTGCCACGCTTGGCGGCGATCTTCTTGGGCGAGGCAACCGCCTGCAGACCCTTGATGGTGGCGCGCACCAGGTTGATCGGGTTGCGCGAACCGACGGCCTTGGCCAGCACGTTCTTCACGCCGACCACTTCCAGCACAGCGCGCATGGCGCCACCAGCGATCACGCCGGTACCTTCCGAAGCAGGCTGCATGTACACGCGGGCTGCACCATGGTTCGCCTTGATGGCGTACCACAGGGTGCCGTTGTTCAGCTCGATGTTCACCATCTGGCGGCGGGCACGCTCCATCGCCTTCGAGATGGCAACCGGCACTTCGCGTGCCTTGCCATAGCCGAAGCCGACCTTGCCCTCGCCATCACCGACCACGGTCAGTGCGGTGAAGCTCATCTGGCGGCCACCCTTGACGGTCTTGGCCACGCGGTTGACGGCGATAAGCTTCTCGAGCAAGCCGTCCGAATTTTCGCGATCGTTAGAAGACATGTTCTTTTCCATGTGCCCGACAAAGTCGGGACTTTACTTGCGGCTGAGCCGCTTGGAGTTGTAGGTGGAGCAACGGGAATCAAGACATGCCTGATTCCCAGGTAGTGCTTTTAGAACTTGAGACCCGCTTCGCGTGCGGCATCGGCCAGGGCCTTGATGCGGCCGTGGAAGCGGAAGCCGGAGCGATCAAACGCCACCGACTCGATACCCGCTGCCATGGCGCGCTCGGCGACAGCCTTGCCCACTGCGGCAGCAGCGGTCAGATTCTTGGTGCCCTTGAGGCCTTCGGCAACCGACTTCTGCACGGTGGAAGCAGCAGCCACCACGTTCAGGCCGGAAGCGTCGAACACCTGCGCATAGATGTGCTGACCGGTACGGTGCACCGACAGGCGGGCCACGGCCAGCTTGCGGATATGGCAACGCGTGGACTTGGCGCGACGCAGGCGATTTTCGTTCTTGTTCATCGTGATATCTCCAGAAAGCGGATCGGCGGGTAGTTTGGGGCTCTTTTGAAGAGTCTGGCCATGGATGGCCAGTCTTTCGCGGAGGGACCCGCATTACGCCTTCTTGGCTTCCTTCAGCGTGATCTTCTCACCGGCATAGCGCACACCCTTGCCCTTGTAGGGCTCCGGCGGACGGAAGCCGCGAATCTTGGCCGCCACCTGACCCACAACCTGCTTGTCGGTGCCCTTGATCAGGACCTCGGTCTGCGTCGGGGTTTCGATGCTGATGCCTTCCGGCGCCTCGAACACCACCGGGTGCGAGAAGCCCAGGCTCAGGTTCAGCGACTTGCCCTGCATGGCGACGCGGTAACCCACGCCGACCAGCTCAAGCTTGCGCTCGTAACCGGTGGAAACGCCGGTGACCATGTTGGCCAGCAGCGCGCGAGCGGTACCGCCGAACTTGTCGTCGGTGCCTTCGGCGAGACTGATGGTGGCAACACCATTGTCCACAGCGACAGTGACGCCCGGCAGGTGATGCACGGACAAGGTGCCCTTCGGGCCCTTCACGGAGATCGCGTCGGCGGCGACGGTCAGCTCCACGCCCTTCGGCAGGGAAATCGGTTTCTTGGCTACACGTGACATTGAATGACTCCTTATGCCACTTGGCCGATGACTTCGCCGCCCAGACCCTTGGCACGGGCCTGCGCATCGGTCAACAGACCAGCGGAAGTCGAGATGATCGAGATACCCAGGCCGCCGAGGACCTTCGGCAGTTCGTCCTTGCCGCGATACACACGCAGGCCGGAACGGCTGACACGGGAAATGGTCTCGATGGCCGGCTGGCCCTCGAAATACTTGAGCTTGAGCTCGAGTACCGGCTTGCCTTCCTCGGTGGAAGTCTTGGCGTCGAGGATGTAGCCCTCGTTCTTGAGAAGATTGGCGATGGCCAACTTCAGTTTCGACGACGGCATACGCACGGTCGGCTTGCCCATCGACTGGGCATTGCGGACGCGCGTGAACAGATCGGCGATGGGATCAGTCATGCTCATGAAAACATCCTTCAGAGTGCACCGATATCCGATAAAACCGGAAATCAATCAGATTGTGAGCCGACAAAACGTCGGCCTGCCTTACGCAGACCGCCGACTATATCAGCCTTTTCAGGTTTTAGCGAATTTCGATGCGATAGTCACATCAGCGGCTGCGTAAACGTGCAGCCGGGTGAACCGATTGCGAAGCCTCGACTTCGCGAACCGGTCCGTGTCGGGTATTACCAGCTGGCCTTGCGCAGACCAGGCACGTCGCCGCGCATGGTCGCTTCACGCAGCTTGTTGCGGCCGAGGCCGAACTTGGCGTAAACCGCACGCGGCCGACCGGTCAAGGCGCAGCGGGTGCGCTGACGCGACGGGCTGGCGTCACGCGGCAGCTTCTGCAGCTTGGACTGAGCTTCCATCTTCTCCTCGTAGGAGGCCTTGGGGCTCAGCACGATCGCCTTCAGGCCGGCGCGCTTGGCGGCGAACTTCTGGACGAGCTTGGTCCGCTTGATATCGCGGTTCACCATTGATGTCTTGGCCATGGATTACGCGCCTATCAGTTGCGGAACGGGAAGCTGAATGCAGTCAACAAGGCCTTCGCCTCGTCATCGGTCTTGGCGGTGGTGGTGATGGAGATATCCATGCCACGCAGCGCGTCAACCTGATCGAAATCGATCTCAGGGAAGATGATCTGTTCCTTGATACCGAAGTTGTAGTTGCCGCGGCCATCAAAGGCACGCGCCGATACACCACGGAAATCGCGGACGCGCGGCAACGAGATGTTGATCAGGCGATCCAGGAATTCCCACATCTGTGCACGGCGCAAGGTGACCTTGCAGCCGATCGGCCAGCCATCACGGATCTTGAACGAGGCCACGGAAACGCGCGCCTTGGTCGTGATCGGCTTCTGGCCGGAGATCTTGGCCATGTCGGCCACGGCGTTCTCGAGCACTTTCTTGTTGCCCGCAGCTTCGCCCACGCCCATGTTCAGCGTGATCTTGGTGATGCGGGGAACCTGCATCACGTTCTGGTAGCCGAACTGCTCGGTGAGCTTGGCCACTACCTGGTCTTTATAAAAATTTTCAAGGCGCGTCATGATCGTGTTCCTTACGCGTCCACGACCTCGCCAGTCGAACGGAACACGCGGACCTTGCGCCCATCTTCGAGCGTTTTGGTGCCGACGCGTTCACCCTTGTTCGTGGCGGGGTTGAACAGCTGCACATTGGAGAGATGGATCGAGGCCTCACGCTCGACGATACCGCCAGCCTGGTTGGCCTGCGGATTCGGCTTGGTGTGGCGCTTGACCAGATTCACGTTGGAGACGAATACACGATCGTCTGCAACACGCAGCACATCGCCGCGCTGACCCTTGTTTTTGCCGGTGATCACGAGGACCTGATCACCTTTGCGGATACGGTTCATGTCTTGACTCCGCTCAGAGCACTTCGGGAGCAAGCGAGACGATCTTCATGAACTTCTCGCTGCGCAGCTCGCGGGTAACCGGTCCGAAAATACGGGTGCCGATCGGCTCGAGCTTGTTATTGAGGAGCACCGCTGCATTGCCGTCGAAACGGATCAGCGAGCCATCGGGACGGCGCACACCCTTGGCGGTACGAACCACCACGGCGTTGTACACCTCACCCTTCTTTACCTTGCCGCGGGGAATCGCATCCTTCACGGTGACCTTGATCACGTCACCGATCGCGGCGTAACGGCGCTTGGAGCCGCCGAGCACCTTGATGCACATCAGTTCCTTCGCGCCGCTGTTGTCCGCTGCGGAAAGCGTGCTTTGCATCTGGATCATGGCTGCACCCTCCCTTAGACGTTGGCGCGCGTGATGATTTCAACCACGCGGTGATGTTTGGTCTTGGACAACGGACGGCACTCGGCGATACGCACGAGGTCACCCTCGTTTGCACCGAGGTCGTCCTGCGCATGCAGCTTGGTCGAACGGCGGATGATCTTGCCGAGCAGCCAATGCTGTACCTGACGCTCGACCAGCACGGTGACCGTCTTGTCCATCTTGTTGCTGGTAACGCGACCTTCGAGGGTACGCGTCTGCTTCTTTTCTGCTTGAATCTGGTTGTCGCTCATGTCGGCCGTCCCTTACTTCTTGCCGCCGAGCACGAACTTCGTGCGGGCGATGTCACGCCGAACGCGGCGGAGCTGGTGCGGCTGAGTGAGCTGGCCGGAGCCTTTCTGCATGCGCAGATTGAACTGCTCCTTGCGCAGATCCAGCAGGTGCTGGTTCAGCTCTTCGGCCGACTGGTTATTGATATCTTTGGTGGCCATCACATCACCGCCCGGGTAACAAACTGGGTCTGCACAGACAGCTTCGCTGCCGCCAGACGGAACGCCTCGCGTGCCGTCAACTCGTCGACGCCCTCGATTTCATAGAGCATGCGGCCAGGCTGGATCGGGGCGACCCAGAACTCGACGCTACCCTTGCCGGCGCCCATTCGCACTTCGATCGGCTTCTTGGTGATCGGCTTGTCCGGGAACACGCGGATCCACAGCTTGCCACCACGCTTCACGAAACGGGTGATGCAACGACGGGCGGCTTCGATCTGACGCGCGGTGAGCGCACCGTGGGTCGTTGCCTTCAGGCCGTACTCGCCAAAGCTGACAAGATTGGAGCACTGTGCCAGACCGTCGTTACGGCCCTTGAACTGCTTGCGGTATTTGGTTCGCTTGGGTTGCAACATGGCAACTCTCCTTACTTCGCAGACCGCTCGCGACGGCCGTCACCGGCCTCGCGACGCGAATCGTTACGACGACCTTCGCCACCTTCGCGGCGCGGCTGCGATGACGGCTCTTCCTTCGACTCCTGGGATGCTGCCGCCAGATCGAAGACTTCGCCCTTGTAGACCCACACCTTGATGCCGATGATGCCGTAGGTGGTCTTCGCCTCGGCAGTACCGTAGTCGATGTCGGCGCGCAGCGTATGCAGCGGCACGCGGCCTTCGCGGCTCCACTCGGAACGGGCGATCTCGGCACCGTTCAGACGACCGGACACGTTGATCTTGATGCCCAGCGCGCCCAGGCGCATCGCATTGCCGACCGAGCGCTTCATCGCGCGGCGGAACATGATGCGACGCTCGAGCTGCTGCGCGATCGACTCGGCCACCAGCTGGGCGTCCAGCTCGGGCTTGCGCACTTCATTGACATTGATGTGCGTCGGGACGCCCATCATGTCGCTGACTTCCTTGCGCAGCTTCTCGATATCCTCGCCCTTCTTGCCGATCACCACGCCCGGACGGGCGGTGTGGATCGTCACGCGTGCGGTCTTGGCCGGACGCTCGATCTGGATCTTCGAGATGCCGGCGGCCGCCAGCTTCTTCTTGAGCATGTCGCGGACCTTGATGTCGGCCACGAGATACTTGGCGTAATCGCCCTTGTTGGCGAACCACTTCGAGTTCCAGTCCTTGGCAATGCCGAGGCGGATACCGGTGGGATGAACTTTATGACCCATCGTCTATATCCTCGGTCAGTTACCAACAACCACAGTGATGTGGCTGGTGCGCTTGAGAATGCGCGAACCGCGGCCTTTGGCGCGGGCGTGCATGCGTTTCATCGCCGGACCTTCATCAACGAAGATGCTGGCCACTTTCAGCTCGTCGACATCGGCGCCGAGATTGTTCTCGGCGTTGGCGACGGCCGACAGCAGCACCTTGCGAACAAGGACCGCAGCCTTCTTGTTGGTATAGGTGAGCACGTCGCTGGCCCGGCCCACGGGAAGCCCGCGGACCAGATCAGCCACCAGGCGTGCCTTTTGCGCCGAGATGCGGGCGCCACGCAGGATCGCTTTGGCTTCAGTGCTCATCACTTGCCCTTCTTGTCGCCGACATGGCCCTTGAACGTACGGGTCACCGCGAACTCGCCGAGCTTGTGCCCGACCATGTTCTCGTTGATCAGTACGGGTACGTGCTGACGGCCGTTGTGAATAGCGATGGTCAAGCCAACCATTTCCGGCAGGATCATCGAGCGGCGCGACCAGGTCTTGATCGGGCGCTTGTTGTTGGCGGAAACCGCAGCTTCCACCTTCTTTACGAGGTGAAGGTCGACGAACGGACCTTTCTTCAGAGAGCGAGGCATGTCGGTTTCCTGTTACTTCGTACGACGACGCACGATGAACTGCTGCGTGCGCTTGTTGTTACGGGTCTTGTAGCCCTTGGCCGGCGTGCCCCACGGGCTGACCGGATGACGACCACCTGAAGTCTTGCCTTCACCACCACCGTGCGGATGGTCGACCGGGTTCATCACCACACCGCGAACGGTCGGGCGAATACCCAGCCAGCGCTTCGCGCCAGCCTTGCCGAGCTTCTTCAGGCTGTGCTCGCCGTTGCCGACTTCGCCGATCGTGGCGCGGCAATCGACCGAGACGCGGCGCATCTCGCCGGAGCGCAGACGCAGCGTGGCGTAACCGGATTCGCGGGCCACCAGCTGCACCGAGGCACCGGCGCTGCGGGCGATCTGCGCACCCTTGCCAGGGCGCAGCTCGATGCAATGAACCGTGCTGCCCATCGGGATGTTGCGCAGCTGCAGGCAGTTGCCGGCCTTGATCGGCGCATCGCGACCGGACACCAGGCGATCGTCCACCTGCACGCCCTTCGGCGCGATGATGTAACGACGCTCGCCATCGGCGTAGCACAGCAGCGCGATGTGCGCGGTGCGGTTCGGATCGTATTCGATGCGCTCGACGCGGGCGGCGATGCCTTCCTTGTCACGCTTGAAATCGATGATGCGGTATTGCTGCTTGTGACCGCCGCCACGGTGACGCACCGTGATGCGACCATGATGATTGCGACCGCCCGTCTTGGACTGCGACTCGGTCAACGCCGCGTACGGCGCGCCCTTGTACAGACCTTCCGTCTTGACGCTGACTGCGTCACGACGGCCCGGCGAGGTCGGCTTGTGGTTGATTAATGCCATCTCACAAAACTCCTGGCTCAGGCCTTGGCGGACACGTCGATGGTCTGGCCATCGGCAAGACGCACATAGGCCTTGCGCTTGCCCTGGCGGCTGCCAGCGCGTTGACGAAAGGCTTTGACCTTGCCCTTGGTGTTGACGAGGTTCACCTGCTCGACCTTGACGTCGAACAACTTCTCCACGGCAGCGCGGACATCGGACTTGGTTGCCGCGGGGGCAACGACGAATACGTACTGGTTATGCTCGGCCAGACGCGCCGATTTCTCGGAGATGTGCGGCGCGCGCAGCGTATCGAGAATGCGTTCGTTGTTCATGCCAGCCACTCCTCGATCTTCTTCACCGCCTCAACCGTGACCACCACATGGTCGGAACCGACCAGGCTGACCGGGTTCAGGCCCATCACATCCAGCACATGGATATAAGGAATGTTGCGGGCGGCCAGGAATACCGACTCGGAAGCATCTTCCGACACCAGCAGCACGCGACCGGATACTTCGAGCTCGGCCAGCTTGGCCACCATCGCGGAGGTCTTCGGCGTCTCGACGCCAAAGCTCTCGACGACCTTCAGGCGACCCTGACGAACCAGCTCGGAGAAGATCGAGCGGATCGCGACACGGTAAGCCTTGCGGTTGACCTTCTGCTCATAGCTGCGCGGCTTGGCAGCGAACGTACGGCCGCCACCGACAAAGATCGGTGCACGGTAATCACCGTGACGGGCGCCGCCGCCCTTCTGCTTCTTGAATTTCTTGGTGGTACCGGACATCTCGCCGCGCGACAGCTGCGACTGGGTGCCGGCACGGCCGGCCGCCTGATAGGCGATGACGACCTGGTGAACCAGGGCCTTCTTGTACTCACCGCCGAACACTTCGTCCGACACGCTGAGCGACTTGGCGCCAATAACATTGAGTTCCATGGCGTCTCTCCTCAGCTCTTCGTCGTCGGGCGGATGATGACGTCGCCACCGGTTGCACCCGGTACCGCACCCTTCACCGCGATCAGATGACGCTCGGCGTCGACCTTGACCACTTCCAGACCTTGCTGCGTGCGGTTGACCGCACCCATGTGGCCGGACATCTTCTTGCCCGGAAACACGCGACCCGGGGTCTGACGCTGACCGATAGAACCCGGCGCGCGATGCGACAGCGAGTTACCGTGGGTAGCGTCACCCATCTTGAAGTTCCAGCGCTTGATCGTGCCCTGGAAGCCCTTGCCTTTCGATACGCCGGCAACGTCGACGATCTGGCCGACGGTGAACACGTCGTCTGCCTTGATCTCGCTGCCCACGGTGTACTTGCCGAGATCGTCGGCAGACACGCGGAACTCCCACAAGCCACGACCCGGCTCAACCTTGGCCTTCGCGTAGTGACCTTTCAGCGGCTGCGTCAGCAGGTTCGCGCGCTTGCTGCCCGCGGAAACCTGGACGGCGCTGTAGCCATCGTTATCGTCCGTCTTCAACTGGGTCACGCGGTTCGGCGTCGCTTCAATCAGCGTCACCGGAATCGAGCGGCCATCTTCAGTGAAGAGTCGGCTCATGCCGCATTTGCGGCCAACCAATCCGATACTCATCTTCGTATCCTGTCTGTCGCTCAACCGAGCTTGATCTGAACATCGACGCCAGCGGCGAGATCAAGCTTCATGAGCGCGTCCACGGTTTTGTCGTTCGGGTCGATGATGTCGAGCACACGCTTGTGCGTACGGGTCTCGTACTGGTCGCGTGCATCCTTGTCGACGTGCGGCGACGTCAGGATGGTGTAACGCTCGATTTTCGTCGGAAGTGGAATCGGGCCGAGTACCGTTGCGCCAGTGCGCTTGGCCGTCTCGACGATCTCACTAGCCGAGCGGTCGATCAGACGATGATCGTACGCCTTCAGCCGAATCCGAATCTTCTGGTTCGCCATAACCGTGTCCTGTTGTCGAAAGAACGTAATGTGAAACGAAACGGCTTCTCACCGCCTCGCACAACCCTTTACCACCACATCGGCAGCCGCAAACCAACTCCGCGACCCCAAATTCGAAAAGACCAAGCGAGCGCTAGGCGGCTCGCTTGGACGTAATTGCGTATCACGCAAAAAAATGTAATCAGCAGGGCTGCACCCTGTGATCACATTGAATTGCGAGGGCCATCCCGGCCTGCGAACTCGAAGCGCATCCTGCGCCTCATTTCGCGGTAGATCGACCGAGGACTAGCCTCGATCGATAAGCAAGCTGCGAAGTATACATGCAAATATCGGCTTAGTGAAGTGCCCCGATGAAAAACATCGCAAGCTGTCTCACTTGTCCGGCGTTATCCGACAAACAGGTCGGATCAACGCCGGGAGTTATCCCGGCAGCTAGCTGCCGGGATAACAGGACTTACTTGATGACCTTGGCCACGACGCCGGCGCCGACGGTACGGCCGCCTTCGCGAATGGCGAAACGCAGGCCTTCGTCCATCGCGATCGGGTGGATCAGGCTCACCACCATCTTCACGTTGTCGCCCGGCATCACCATCTCCACGCCTTCCGGCAACTGGCAAGCGCCGGTCACGTCGGTCGTGCGGAAGTAGAACTGCGGACGGTAACCCTTGAAGAACGGCGTATGACGGCCACCCTCGTCCTTCGACAGCACATACACCTCAGCCTCGAAGTCCGTGTGCGGGGTGATCGTGCCCGGCTTGGCCAGCACCTGGCCACGCTCCACGTCGTCACGCTTCAGGCCGCGCAGCAGCAGACCGGCGTTGTCGCCTGCCTGACCCTGATCCAGCAGCTTGCGGAACATTTCCACGCCGGTGACCGTGGTCTTCTGCGTGTCGCGGATACCGACCACTTCGATTTCGTCGCCGACCTTGATGATGCCGCGCTCGATACGACCGGTCACCACGGTGCCGCGGCCCGAGATCGAGAACACATCTTCCACCGGCATCAGGAACGGACGGTCGATGACGCGCGTCGGCTCCGGGATGTAGCTGTCCAGCGCGTCGACCAGCTTGATGATCGACGGCACGCCGATCTCGCTCTGGTCGCCTTCCAGCGCCAGGCGGGCCGAACCATGGATCATCGGGGTGTCGTCGCCCGGGAAGTCGTACTTGCTCAGCAGCTCGCGCACTTCCATCTCGACCAGCTCAAGCAGCTCGGCGTCATCCACCAGGTCCGCCTTGTTCAGGTAGACGATGATGTACGGCACGCCGACCTGACGGCTCAGCAGGATGTGTTCGCGCGTCTGCGGCATCGGGCCGTCCGCGGCCGAGCACACCAGGATCGCGCCGTCCATCTGCGCCGCACCGGTGATCATGTTCTTCACATAGTCCGCATGGCCCGGGCAGTCGACGTGCGCGTAATGGCGGTTCGGCGACTCGTATTCCACGTGCGCGGTCGAGATCGTGATGCCGCGCGCCTTCTCTTCCGGCGCCGCGTCGATCGAGCTGTAATCCTTGAACTCGCCACCAAAACGTTCCGCACCGACCTTCGTCAGCGCTGCCGTCAGCGTCGTCTTGCCGTGATCCACGTGACCAATCGTGCCGACGTTGACGTGCGGCTTGGTGCGTTCGAATTTACCCTTTGCCATGACTCAAACCTCTAGAAAAGAACGATATTTATTGAAGAAGTCGGCCTTATCAGGCCTTCTTCATGACCTGCTCGGCGATGTTGTTCGGCGCTTCGGCGTAATGATCGAATTCCATCGTGAACGTGGCGCGACCTTGGGTCAGCGAACGAATCGTCGTCGCGTAACCAAACATTTCACCGAGCGGAACCATCGCATCGATGGTCTTGCCCGACGGCGTATCGTCCTGGCCCTGGAGCAGACCACGACGACGGCTCATGTCGCCCATGACGTCACCGACGTACTCTTCCGGCGTCACCACTTCGATCTTCATGATCGGCTCAAGCAGCACCGGCGACGCCTTCGCGAAGCCCTGCTTGAACGCCATCGATGCGGCGAGCTTGAACGCCATTTCGGACGAGTCGACGTCGTGGTAGGAACCGAACACGAGCTTCACCTTGACGCCCACGACCGGGAAGCCGGCCAGCGGACCGCTGGTGATGGTCTCGCGCAGACCCTTTTCGACCGACGGAATGAATTCCTTCGGGATCACGCCACCGGTGATGTCGTTGATGAACAGGAAGTCATTCTTCACGTTCGGATCGGCACGATCGGCCTCGGTCATCGGCGACAGCTCGATCACGACGTGACCGTACTGACCCTTACCACCGGACTGCTTGGCGTGCTTGTAATCCGACTTGACGTCCGACGAGCGGATCGTCTCGCGGTAAGCCACCTGCGGCTTGCCGACATTGGCCTCGACATTGAACTCGCGGCGCATGCGGTCCACCAGGATATCCAGGTGCAACTCACCCATGCCCGAGATGATCGTCTGGCCCGATTCTTCGTCCGTGCGTACCCGGAACGACGGATCTTCCGCAGCCAGACGGCCGAGGGCGACACCCATCTTTTCCTGGTCCGACTTGGTCTTCGGCTCAACCGCCATCGAGATCACCGGCTCCGGGAACGTCATGCGCTCCAGAGTGATGATGTGATCCTGCGCGCACAGCGTGTCACCGGTCGTCACGTCCTTCAGGCCGACCGCTGCGGCGATATCGCCCGCACGGACTTCCTTCAGTTCCTGACGCTCGTTCGCATGCATCTGCAGGATGCGCCCGATGCGCTCCTTCTTGCTCTTGACCGGGTTGTACACGGCGTCGCCGGAGTTCAGCGTGCCCGAATAGACACGGAAGAACGTCAGTGAACCGACGAACGGATCGGTCATGATCTTGAACGCAAGCGCGGAGAACGGCGCCGCATCGTCAGCCTTGCGCGTAGCTTCGTTGTCGTCTTCGTCGATGCCGGCAACCGGCGGACGGTCGGACGGCGACGGCAGCAACTGCACTACCGCGTCGAGCATCGCCTGGACGCCCTTGTTCTTGAACGCGGTACCGCAGTAGACCGGAATGATTTCGTTGGCGAGCGTGCGCAGACGAAGACCGGCAACGATCTCGCTCTCGCTGAGGTCACCCTCTTCGAGATACTTGGTCATCAACTCTTCGGTGGCTTCGGCAGCCGACTCCACCATGTAGCTGTGCGCCTTGGCAGCCTGATCAGCTAGATTGGCCGGAATCTCCCGGTATTCGAACTTCATGCCCTGGGATTCCATGTCCCAGATGACCGCTTTCATCTTGAGCAGGTCGACCACGCCCTCGAAACCGTCTTCGGCACCGATCGGCACCTGCATCGGCACCGGATGCGCGCCGAGGCGCGCCTTCAGCTGGGCGACGACCTTGTCGAAGTTGGCGCCGGTGCGGTCCATCTTGTTGACGAACGCAAGACGCGGCACCTTGTACTTGTTGGCCTGGCGCCACACCGTCTCGGACTGCGGCTGCACACCACCGACCGCGCACAGCACGAACACCGCGCCATCGAGCACGCGCAGCGAACGCTCGACTTCGATCGTGAAGTCAACGTGTCCGGGGGTGTCGATGATGTTGAAGCGGTGCTGTTCCAGCGAGCCATCCATGCCCTTCCAGAACGCCGTCGTTGCCGCCGACGTGATGGTGATGCCACGCTCCTGCTCCTGCTCCATCCAGTCCATCGTGGCCGCACCGTCGTGCACCTCGCCAATCTTGTGACTGACGCCGGTGTAGAACAGGATGCGCTCCGTGGTGGTGGTCTTGCCGGCATCGATGTGGGCCATGATGCCGAAGTTGCGGTAGCGCTCGATGGGAGTGGTGCGTGCCACGTGAATAACCTCGTGAGTTTCTAGTACGCGGCGGACGAGCGGTAATCCGGCTCATCCGCGCGGACGATGCTTACCAGCGGTAATGCGAGAAGGCCTTGTTGGCCTCGGCCATGCGATGCGTCTCTTCACGCTTCTTGGCGGCACCGCCGCGGCTTTCCGAAGCTTCGAGCAGCTCGGCAGCCAGCTTGCGCGGCATCGACGTTTCGCCACGCTTGCGCGCAGCATCGATGACCCAGCGCATCGCCAGTGCCATGCGGCGACCCGGACGCACTTCAACCGGCACCTGATAGGTGGCGCCACCGACACGACGCGACTTCACTTCGACCGCCGGAGCGATGTTGTTGAGCGCCTTCTCGACCAGAGCCACCGGCTCGGCATTCTTTTCGCCAATATGCTGCAACGCACCGTAGACAATGCTCTCGGCGACGGACTTCTTGCCGCTCTTCATCACCATGTTGATGAAGCGGGCAATCAGCTGACTGCCATGCTTGGGATCCGGCAGAATCAGACGGGCGGGATGTGAACCTTTACGCGACATGTTTCGAGTCCTTTACTTCTTCGGGCGCTTGGCGCCGTACTTCGAGCGCGATTGACGACGCTTGGTGACACCAGCGCAATCGAGGCTGCCGCGCACTGTGTGATAACGCACACCGGGCAGATCCTTGACGCGACCGCCGCGGATCAGCACCACCGAGTGCTCCTGCAGATTGTGACCTTCACCACCGATGTAGCTGATGATCTCGAAACCGTTGGTCAGGCGCACTTTGGCAACCTTGCGCAAGGCCGAGTTCGGCTTTTTCGGGGTGGTCGTGTAAACGCGCGTGCAGACGCCGCGACGCTGCGGGCTGCTCTGCAAGGCCGGCGACCCACTCTTGTAGGTCTTGGGGCTGCGGGATTTGCGCACCAATTGGTTGACTGTCGTCATGCGAAGCTGTTCCTGAAAACATAAAGGCAGCCCGATCAAGCTCGGTCTGCCAAGAAGCGGGAATTTAACATGAGCAGCCTGCCATAGGCAAGCTGACGCTCTGCCGTCCTGGGCCCGAACACGAGGTGCATCCATGCACCTCATTTCGTATGTCAGCGAGTAAAACCCTGGACGGGTTTACTCGACACCGTTATCACTACCGGCCGACGCCTCGGCAAACGAGGCTGCGGACGCGGTGCCGGAGAGAGTCTCCAGCTCCGAGGCGGTCAAACCACCCTGACGACGACGCGATGCGTGGTACGCCAGGCCCGTGCCTGCCGGAATAAGACGGCCGACAATAACATTTTCCTTCAAACCACGCAAGCCATCACGTGTGCCACGAACTGCCGCCTCGGTAAGGACGCGGGTGGTTTCCTGGAACGAGGCTGCCGAGATGAACGACTCGGTGGCCAGCGACGCCTTGGTGATGCCGAGCAGGATCGACTGGTATTCGGTCGGACGCTCACCCTTGGCGATCGCACGGTCGTTTTCACGGTTGATCCGCACGCGCTCGATCTGCTCGCCACGCAGGTAATGGCTGTCACCCGGCTCGACGATCTCGACCTTGCGCAGCATCTGGCGAATGATTGCCTCGATGTGCTTGTCGTTGATCTTCACGCCCTGCAGGCGATACACGTCCTGGATTTCCTTGACCAGGTACGAAGCCAGCGGCTCCACACCCAGCAGGCGCAGGATGTCGTGCGGACTCGGCTCGCCGTCGACGACGGTTTCGCCCTTCTCCACATGCTCGCCCTCGAACACGATGACCTGACGCCACTTCGGAATCAGCTCTTCGTGCTCGTTGCCGTCGACGTCCTTGATGATCAGGCGCTGCTTGCCCTTGGTGTCCTTGCCGAAGCTGATGATGCCGGAGCGCTCGGCGAGGATCGCCGGTTCCTTCGGCTTGCGCGCCTCGAACAGATCGGCCACGCGCGGCAGACCACCGGTGATGTCGCGGGTCTTCGAGGTTTCCTGAGGAATACGCGCGACCACGTCGCCCACGCCCACTTCGGCACCGTTCTGGATCGACACGATCGCACCAGCCGGCAGGAAGTACTGCGCGGCAATGTCGGTACCCGGCAACTTGAGCTCGCGGCCCTTGCTGTCTTCCAGGCGCACGATCGGGCGCAGATCCTTCGCCTGCGTGCCGCGACGCTTCGGATCGGTGACCACCGCCGACTCCAGGCCGGTCAGGTCATCGGTCTGGCTCTGCACGGTGACGCCGTCGAGGAAGTCGATGAAACGCACCACACCGGCCACTTCGGTGACGATCGGATGAGTATGCGGATCCCAGCTGGCGACGGTCTGGCCCGGCTTGACCGGCGCACCGTCCTTGACCGAGATGTTGGCGCCGTACGGCACCTTGTAGCGCTCGCGCTCGCGACCGTTGGTATCGATCACGCTGACTTCGCCCGAACGCGACACGGCAACCAGGTGGCCCTGCTTGTGCTGTACCGACTTCAGGTTGTTGAACTTCAGCGAGCCGGTGGTCTTCACCGTCACGTTGTCCACCGCCGCCGCACGCGAAGCCGCACCACCGATGTGGAACGTACGCATGGTCAGCTGGGTACCCGGCTCACCGATCGACTGCGCGGCGACCACACCCACGGCCTCGCCCATGTTGACCAGATGGCCACGGGCCAGATCGCGGCCGTAGCAGAGCTTGCACACGCCGTGTTCGGCGACGCAGGTGATCGGCGAACGGACCTTGAGGATCTGCACGCCGGCCTTGTCGAGCTTCTCGACCAGTGCCTCATTGAGCAACGTGTCGCGGGTAACGATCGGCTGATCGTCGTCGCCGGGGGCGTAGACGTCCTCGACCACCACGCGGCCCAGCACGCGCTCGCGCAGCGGCTCGACCACATCGCCGCCTTCGACGATCGGCTGCATGATCACGCCTTCCTCGGTGCCGCAGTTGTCCATGGTAATCACCACGTCCTGCGCCACGTCGACCAGGCGGCGGGTCAGGTAACCCGAGTTCGCCGTCTTCAACGCCGTATCCGCCAGGCCCTTACGAGCACCGTGGGTGGAGTTGAAGTACTGCAGCACGTTCAGGCCTTCACGGAAGTTGGCCTTGATCGGAGTCTCGATGATCGAGCCGTCCGGACGCGCCATCAGGCCACGCATGCCGGCCAGCTGACGAATCTGCGCCACCGAGCCACGGGCGCCGGAGTCGGCCATGATGTACAGCGAGTTCATCGACTTCTGGCTGACCATCTTGCCGTCGGCATTCATCACCTTCTCGGTGCCGATGCCGTCGATCATGGCTTTCGCCACCAGTTCGCTGGTACGCGACCAGATGTCGACCACCTTGTTGTAGCGTTCGCCGGCGGTGACCAGACCCGACTGGTACTGCTGCTGGATCTCGACGACTTCCTTTTCGGACTCTTCAAGGATCGGCTTCTTCTCGGCCGGGATCAGCATGTCATCGATGCCGATCGAGATACCGGCACGCGTCGCAAAACGGAAGCCGGTGTACATCAGCTTGTCGGCGAACACCACAGTCTCTTTCAAACCCAGCAAACGGTAGCTGGAGTTGATCAGGCGCGAGATGTTCTTCTTGGTCAGCTCGGTGTTGGCCAGCTCGAACGGCAGGCCTTCCGGCAGGATTTCCGCCAGCAGCGCACGACCCACGGTGGTGTCGACGATCTTGGTTTCGTGCGTACGGGTGCCGTCCTCGGCAATGTGCACGAGTTTCAGACGCACCTTGACCTGGGCGTGCAGTTCGACCGCACGGTTGTCGTAGGCACGGCGAACTTCGGCGATGCCGGAGAACACCATGCCGGTGCCCTTGACGTTGATCAGCTCGCGGGTCATGTAATACAGACCCAGCACCACGTCCTGGGTCGGCACGATGATCGGCTCGCCGTTGGCGGGGCTGAGGATGTTGTTGGACGACATCATCAGCGTGCGCGCTTCCAGCTGCGCCTCGATCGACAGCGGCACATGGACGGCCATCTGATCGCCGTCGAAGTCGGCGTTGAATGCCGTACAGACCAGCGGATGCAGCTGGATCGCCTTGCCCTCGATCAGCTTCGGCTCGAACGCCTGGATACCCAGACGATGCAGGGTCGGCGCACGATTCAGCAGCACCGGATGCTCGCGGATCACCTCTTCGAGGATGTCCCACACCTGGGCCTCTTCGCGCTCGACCAGCTTCTTCGCCGCCTTGATGGTGGTGGCTTCGCCACGCGCCTGCAGCTTGGCGAAGATGAACGGCTTGAACAGCTCAAGCGCCATCTTCTTGGGCAGACCGCACTGGTGCAGGCGCAGGGTCGGACCGACCACGATCACCGAACGACCGGAGTAATCCACGCGCTTGCCAAGCAGGTTCTGGCGGAAACGGCCCTGCTTGCCCTTGATCATGTCGGCGAGCGACTTCAGCGCACGCTTGTTCGTGCCGGTGATGGCACGACCGCGACGGCCGTTGTCGAGCAGCGCATCGACCGATTCCTGCAGCATGCGCTTCTCGTTGCGCACGATGATGTCGGGCGCATTGAGCTCGAGCAGACGCTTCAGACGGTTGTTGCGGTTGATCACGCGACGGTACAGATCGTTCAGATCGGAGGTGGCGAAACGGCCACCGTCCAGCGGTACCAGCGGACGCAGGTCCGGCGGCAGCACGGGCAGAACGGTCAGCACCATCCACTCCGGCTTGTTGCCGGATTCCAGGAACGCCTCGATCAGCTTGACGCGCTTGGTGAGGCGCTTGAGCTTGGTCTCGGAATTGGTGGAAGTGATCTCTTCCTTCAGGCGGATCACTTCGCCCGGCAGGTCGAGCGACTTCAGCAGTTCATAGACAGCCTCGGCACCCATGCGGGCGTCGAACTCGTCGCCATGTTCTTCAGTGGCTTCGAGGTACTGGTCTTCGCTGAGCAGCTGACCACGCTCGAGCGCGGTCATGCCCGGATCGATCACCACGAAGGCTTCGAAGTACAGGATGCGCTCGATGTCACGCAGCGTCATGTCCAGCATCAGGCCGATGCGCGAGGGCAACGACTTGAGGAACCAGATGTGCGCGGTCGGGCTGGCCAGCTCGATGTGGCCCATGCGCTCACGGCGCACCTTGGCCAGCGTCACTTCCGTGCCGCACTTCTCGCAGACCACGCCACGATGCTTCATGCGCTTGTACTTGCCGCACAGGCACTCGTAGTCCTTCACCGGTCCGAAGATCGCGGCGCAGAACAGGCCGTCACGCTCCGGCTTGAAGGTGCGGTAGTTGATGGTCTCCGGCTTCTTCACTTCGCCGTACGACCACGAACGGATCAGCTCCGGCGAGGCCAGCGCGATCTTGATCGCGTCGAAATCCGGCGTCGCGCGCTGCTGATTGAACAGGTTGAGCAGGTCTTTCATTGCTTAGGCTCCTGTGACTGCGCGGGTCACTTGATCTCTTCCAGGTCGATGTTGATGGCAAGCGAGCGGATTTCCTTCACCAGCACGTTGAAGGATTCCGGCATGCCAGCCGACATCTCGTGGTTACCGTCGACGATGTTCTTGTACATCTGGTTGCGGCCCAGCACGTCATCGGACTTCACCGTCAGCATTTCCTGCAGGGTGTAGGCCGCGCCGTAGGCTTCCAGCGCCCACACTTCCATCTCGCCAAAGCGCTGACCGCCGAACTGCGCCTTGCCGCCCAACGGCTGCTGGGTGACCAGCGAGTACGGACCGGTGGAGCGCGCATGCATCTTGTCGTCGACCAGATGGTTGAGCTTGAGGTAATGCATGTAGCCCACGGTGACCGGGCGATCGAACGCTTCGCCGGTGCGACCGTCGAACAGCGTGGTCTGACCCGACTCGGGCAGATCGGCCAGCTTCAGCATCGCCTTGATCTCGGTTTCCTCGGCACCATCGAACACCGGCGTCGCCATCGGCACGCCTTCCTGCAGATTGGTGGCGAGCGTGAAGATCTCCTTGTCGGTGAGCGACTTGAGATCGACGTGCTGCACGGCACCGGCCACATGGGTGTTGTAGATCTGGTCGAGGAACTCGCGGATCTTGGCGACCTTCTCCTGTGCCTCGAGCATCTTCTGGATCTTCTTGCCCAGGCCCTTCGCGGCCCAGCCCAGATGGACTTCCAGAATCTGTCCGATGTTCATGCGCGACGGCACGCCCAGCGGGTTCAGCACGATGTCGACCGGCACGCCGTCAGCGGAGTACGGCATGTCCTCGACCGGCACCACGTTGGAGACCACGCCCTTGTTGCCGTGACGGCCGGCCATCTTGTCGCCCGGCTGGATGCGGCGCTTCACGGCCAGGAACACCTTGACCATCTTCAGCACGCCCGGTGCCAGATCGTCGCCCTGGGTGATCTTGCCCTGCTTCTCCTTGAAGCGCTTGTCGAATTCCTCCTTGTGGCGTTTGACCTGATCGGCCGCACGCTCGAGGAACTCGGTGACTTCCTCGTCCTTGACGTTGATCTTGAACCAGTCGTCCTTCTTCAGGCCGTCCAGATAGGCGTCGGTGATTTCCGTGCCACGCTTCAGGCCACCCGGACCGCTCATCGCGGACTTGCCGAGCAACTGGGTGCGCATGCGGCTGTAGATCGCGCCTTCGAGGATACGGAACTGGTCATCCAGATCCTTGCGGACCCGCTTGACCTCGGTTTCCTCGATCTGCTTGGCGCGCTTGTCCTTCTCGATGCCGTCGCGGGTGAACACCTGCACGTCGATGACGGTGCCGTCCATGCCCGGCGGCACACGCAGCGAGCTGTCCTTAACGTCGGACGCCTTCTCGCCGAAGATCGCACGCAGCAGCTTCTCTTCCGGGGTCAGCTGGCTCTCGCCCTTCGGCGTGACCTTGCCGACCATGATGTCGCCAGCCTTCACCTCGGCACCGATGTAGACGATGCCCGACTCGTCCAGGCGTGCGAGCGCCTGCTCGCCCACGTTCGGGATGTCGGCGGTGATTTCCTCGGCACCCAGCTTGGTGTCACGCGCGATGCAGGACAGCTCCTCGATGTGGATCGAGGTGTAGCGGTCTTCCTGCACGACACGCTCGGACAGCAGGATCGAGTCTTCGAAGTTGTAACCGTTCCACGGCATGAACGCGATCAGCATGTTCTGGCCGAGCGCGAGCTCGCCCAGATCGGTCGACGAACCGTCGGCCAGCGTGTCGCCCTTCGCCACCACGTCACCGACGTTCACCAGCGGACGCTGGTTGAGGTTGGTGTTCTGGTTGGAGCGGGTGTACTTGGTCAGCGTGTAGATGTCGACGCCGGCGTCGTTGTCGCCGACCTCTTCCTCGTTCACACGCACCACGATACGTGCCGCATCGACCTGGTCGATCACGCCACCGCGCTTGGCGGAAACGATGACGCCGGAGTCACGCGCCACCGCGCGCTCGATGCCGGTACCCACCAGCGGGGTCTGCGAACGCAGGGTCGGCACGGCCTGACGCTGCATGTTCGCGCCCATCAGGGCGCGGTTCGCATCGTCGTGCTCGAGGAACGGCACCAGCGCCGCCGCAACCGACACGGTCTGCATCGGCGAAACGTCCATGTAGTCGACTTCGCTGGACGGGCGCAGTTCGGATTCGCCACGGAAGCGGCAGGACACGAAGTCCTCGATGAAACCGCCATGCTTGTCCAGCGGCGAGTTCGCCTGCGCGATCACGTGGTCGCCTTCCTCGATCGCCGACAGATAATCAACCTTGTCGGTGACCTTGCCGTGCGCCACCTTGCGGTACGGCGTCTCCAGGAAGCCGTAGGCGTTGGTGCGTGCATACACGGCCAGCGAGTTGATCAGGCCGATGTTCGGGCCTTCCGGCGTTTCGATGGTGCAGACGCGGCCGTAATGGGTCGGATGCACGTCACGCACTTCGAAGCCGGCGCGTTCGCGGGTCAGGCCGCCCGGCCCGAGCGCGGAGACGCGGCGCTTGTGCGTCACTTCCGACAGCGGATTGTTCTGATCCATGAACTGGGACAGCTGCGAGGAGCCAAAGAACTCCTTCACCGCAGCCGCGACCGGCTTGGCGTTGATCAGATCCTGCGGGGTCAGGCCATCGGCCTCGGCCAGCGACAGGCGCTCGCGCACCGCACGCTCGACGCGCACCAGACCGATGCGGAAGGTGTTCTCGGCCATCTCGCCGACCGAACGCACACGACGGTTGCCGAGGTGATCGATGTCATCGACGGTGCCATGACCGTTCTTGATGTCGATCAGCACCTTCAGCACGTCGAGGATGTCGGACGTCTCGCCCTGCTCCTTGACCAGCCGCTGCGACTCTTCTTCCTTGCGCTCGCTGAAGTACTTGTGGTCATACAGCACGCCCGGGCCAAGGATTTCCTTGCGGCCGACACGGCGGTTGAACTTCATGCGACCCACGGCCGACAGGTCGTAGCGGTCGAAGGTGAAGAACAGATTGAAGAACAGGTTCTGCGCGGCATCCTTGGTCGGCGGCTCGCCCGGACGCATCATGCGATAGATTTCCACCAGCGCCTCCAGCGGCGTCTTGGTGTTGTCGATGCGCAGGGTGTGCGAGATGTAGGCACCACGATCGAGATCGTTGACGTACAGCGTCGGCACGGTCTCGATACCAGCCTTGCGGAAGTTCTCCAGCTGCTCGGCGGTGATCTCGTCATTCGCCGAAGCCAGCAGTTCACCGGTCTTGCTGTCGACGATATCGGCGGCCAGGATGCGGCCGACCGGATAGTCGTCCGGCACTTCAAGCGCGGTGATGTCCTCGGCTGCCAGCTGGCGCACGTGGCGCGCGGTGATGCGCTTGCCGGCTTCCACCAGCACCTTGCCGCCCACTGCCAGATCGAAGCTCAGCGTTTCGCCGCGCAGACGCTCGGCAACCAGCTCCAGCGTGGTGCCACCCTTCTTGCCGAGGTGGAACACGTTGTGCTCGAAGAAGATGCCCAGCATCTCCTGGTTGTTGTAGCCGAGCGCACGCAGCAGCACGGTCACCGGCAACTTGCGGCGACGATCGATACGGGTGAACAGCGCATCCTTCGGGTCGAACTCGAAGTCCAGCCACGAACCGCGGTAAGGAATCACGCGCGCCGAGAACAGCAGCTTGCCCGAGCTGTGCGTCTTGCCGCGGTCGTGGTCGAAGAACACGCCCGGCGAACGATGCAGCTGCGAGACGATCACACGCTCGGTGCCGTTGATGATGAAGGTGCCGGTGTCGGTCATGAGCGGAATCTCGCCCATGTAGACCTCCTGCTCCTTGATGTACTTGACCACCTTCTTCGAGGCCGGGCTGTCCTTGTCATAAATGACCAGGCGCACGGTGGTGCGCAGCGGCGCACCGTAGGTCATGCCGCGGTTGCGGCATTCACGCTCGTCGAACGCCGGCTCGCCGAGGCGATAGTCGACATATTCCAGTGCGGCATTGCCCGAATAGCTGGTGATCGGGAATACCGACTTCAGCGCAGCATGCAAACCCTTCTCGCCGCGCTGTTTGGGCGCGACATGCTCCTGTAGAAACTCCCGGTAGGAATCAGTCTGGATGGTCAGCAGGTTCGGCACGCCCAGTACGGGCGGACGCTTGCCAAAATCCTTGCGGATGCGTTTCTTCTCGGTAAACGAGTAGGCCATGATCGGTAGCGCCTCGGTTCGCAGTGACGCCGGTGGTGCACACACCGGCTGAATGAAAAATCAGGTGTTCACAAATCCGTGGATCTGGGAATCGAGAATGTGGAATCGACCGGCGAATCCCTATTCTCCATTCCCCTCCGCGTTCAACTCTTTCGCGCCTAAGCAGGCAAAGCCCGGGAGCTCACGCCCCCAGGCTTGCTTGACGCTAGATCAAACTGACGACGCGCAAGGGCGCCGATTACTTCAGTTCGACCGTGGCGCCGGCAGCTTCGAGGTCCTTCTTGAACTTCTCGGCGTCTTCCTTCGATGCGGCTTCCTTCACGACGCCACCGGCCTCGGTGAGGTCCTTGGCTTCCTTCAGGCCCAGGCCGGTGATCGCGCGGACAGCCTTGATCACTTCAACCTTCTTGTCGCCGGCGCTCTTCAGCACGACGTCGAATTCGGTCTGCGCTTCGGCAACCGGGGCAGCAGCAGCCGGACCAGCCGCGGCGACCGGGGCGGCGGCGGACACGCCAAACTTCTCTTCGATGGCCTTGACCAGGTCCATCACTTCCATCAGTGACTTGGCGGCTACGGCTTCAACGATTTGTTCGTTGGACAGGGACATTTGATTTACCTCTGGAAATGGATTCGGTTTAGATAGACGTCGAACTTAGGCGGGCTCGGCTTCGGCCGGGGCTTCGGCGGCGACTTCGCCACCACCCTGCTTGTCGGCCACAGCCTTGACGGCGCGGGCAAACATCGCAGCGGGTTCGGCCAGCACACGGGCCAGCATGGCCAGAGCCTGTTCGCGAGTCGGTAGCGACGCCAGTACATCGACGTGCGCAGCCGGCAGCAACTTGCCTTCCACCGAGACGATTTTCGCCTTCAGCTTGTCGTTGCCCTTGGCGAATTCCTTGATCAGACGCCCGGCAGCGCCGGGTTCTTCCATCGAGAATGCGTACAGCAGCGGACCGACCAGGGCGTCCTTGACGACCTCGAAATCGGTACCGACCACAGCGCGCGAAGCGAGTGTGTTCTTGACAACCTTCAAGTACACGCTGGATTCACGAGCCTTCTTGCGCATCGCGGTCATCTGCTCGACCGTGGTGCCCGCATACTCGACAGCAACCAAGGAGTGAGCCTTCGCGGCAACTTCTGCCAGTTCGGCAACTACTTCATGCTTCTGAGACAGATTTAGAGCCATTGCACTCCTCCAAATGAACTCCGCTTACGGCTCCTGCCGCTTGCGGTCCTGGGCGACGCCATCCGTGACGTCGGGGACACCGGGTGTCCCGGGTGTTGGCCTTTCCAGAACAGTCGAACAATTCCAGATCGGGCAGCACCATCTGCGCAGGCCGGATTTGCAAGAAACCCGATTAAGCGGTCCCGCTGGCGACGACGGCGATTCCATGCCAGTGCGAGCTTCCTGCCCGTCGTCATCGCGCGCTGACCGCGCCTGCGGTCTTTGACGGCTGCTCCGGCCGATGGCCGGGGCTGCCTTCAAAAACTTGCCTGCACCGACTACCGCCGATGCAGGACTTGATTCTTACTTGGCCGCGATGTTCAGCGACGAGGTATCGACGGCAACGCCGACGCCCATCGTGCTGGACAGGGCAACCTTCTGCAGGAACTGACCCTTCGCCGTGGACGGCTTGGCCTTCAGCAGGTCGGCGATCAGCGTGTTGAGGTTGTCCGCGAGCTGGGACGCCTCGAAGCTGGCCTTGCCGATGGTGGCGTGGATGATGCCCGCCTTGTCGTTGCGGAACTTCACCTGGCCTGCCTTGGCGTTCTTGACGGCCGTGGCGACGTCGGCGGTGACCGAGCCATCCTTCGGGTTCGGCATCAGGCCACGCGGACCAAGCAGCTGACCGAGCTTGCCGACGACGCGCATCGCGTCCGGCGTGGCGATCACACGACCGAAGTCGAGATCACCAGCCTGCATGCGCTCGGCCAGGTCATCCATGCCGACAGCATCGGCTCCGGCGGCCTTGGCGGCCTCGGCCTTCTCGCCCGGCGGGCAGAACACGGCAACCTTGACGGTCTTGCCGGTGCCGTGCGGCAGCAACGAAGAACCACGCACACCCTGGTCGGACTTCTTCGCGTCGATGCCCAGACGCACAGCCACGTCCACCGACTCGGCGAACTTCGCCGTGGCGTTGTCCTTGACGATCTTCAGGGCTTCTTCCAGACCATAGAACTTGCCCGGCTGCACTGCGGCCGTGGCCGACTTCATACGCTTCGTGAGCTTTGCCATGTCTTAACCCTCCACTACCAGGCCCATGCTGCGAGCGCTACCAGCAATGGTGCGCACCGCTGCGTCCAGATCCGCCGCCGTCAGATCCGGCTCTTTCTGCTTGGCGACATTCTCAAGCTGAGCACGGGTGACCTTGCCGACCTTGTCGGTATTCGGCTTCGGCGAACCCTTGGCCACGCCGGTGATCTTCTTCAGCAGGATCGTGGCAGGCGGGGTCTTGGTGATGAAGGTGAAGCTGCGATCGGAGTACGCGGTGATGATCACCGGAATCGGCAGGCCCGGCTCCATCTTCTGCGTGGCGGCATTGAACGCCTTGCAGAATTCCATGATGTTCAGGCCGCGCTGACCGAGGGCAGGGCCCACCGGCGGCGACGGGTTGGCCTGACCGGCCTTGACCTGCAGCTTGATGTAACCAGTAACTTTCTTTGCCATTGGATTTTCCTCGCGAGTCCAGGCGCCTTGCGGCTCCTCGCTGTGCACCGGTCCGTGGATGGAAGGAACGGGTCCGCCTCATGCAGACCCTGAAACACGGGCACGCCGGATCGAAAAAGATCCAGCGTGAACCGCGCAGTATAGAGATTGGTCAGGCTTTCAGCAAGCCCCGTGCCAAGATGATGAAACTGTCCGGGTCAGGCCTTCTCGACCTGGCCGAATTCCAGCTCGACCGGGGTCGAACGACCGAAGATCAGCACCGCGACGCGCAGGCGGCTCTTCTCGTAGTTGACTTCCTCGACCACGCCATTGAAATCGTTGAACGGGCCCTCGGTGACGCGCACCATCTCGCCCGGCTCGAACAACACCTTGGGCTTGGGCTTCTCGACACCCTCGCGCACGCGGCTGAGGATGGCATCGGCCTCGCTGTCCTTGATCGGCAATGGGCGATCGGCGGTGCCGCCAATGAAACCCATCACCTTCGGGGTTTCCTTGATCAGATGCCAGCACTCGTCGTCGATCCGTGGCGATTTGCCCTCGGTATTCGTCTCGATCTGCACCAGCACGTAACCCGGGAAGAACTTGCGATCGCTGCGGCGCTTCTGGCCGCCACGCATCTCGATCACTTCCTCGGTCGGCACCAGCACTTCGCCGAACCGCTCTTCCATCTCGGCGCGCTTGATACGCTCGTCGAGGGATCGCTTCACCTGATTCTCGAAACCCGAATAGGCGTGCACCACATACCAGCGCTTGCTCATGCTCACCTCAGGCACCCAATTTCAGCAGCCAGTCGAGAATGACCGACTTCAGGATCAGGTCAATCAGGCCGAGCAGCAATGACAGCACGATCACCACCACGATGATGATGCCGGTCGTCTTGATCGTTTCGTCGCGCGTCGGCCAGACCACCTTGCGCATTTCGAACTGCGACTCGCCGATGAAGTTCCGGACGCGACGCCCCAATGCGGTGAACGCGGCAATCGCCAGGGCGATCACCAGCGCGGCCAGCACGCCAAGCAGGCGTACCGACGGGGAAATGCTGCCGTCCCGCCCGAACCAGGAGTAAGCGACGATACCGGCAACCAGCACCAGCAACGCCAGTACCAGCTTGGCGATGTCGGCGGCGTTCGTGCCCTTGGGCTGTTCTACCTTGGTATTCATGCACTAGTGATCGGATGTCAGCAGCATGCCGAACCTTGCGGTCGGCCTTGCCATCGTCACCCGTCTCGATCCTCGGGGAAGTGGCACGCCAGGAGGGACTTGAACCCCCAACCTGCGGTTTTGGAGACCGCTGCTCTGCCAATTGAGCTACTGGCGTACATGACTTGAACTTTAAACACGACGGCGAGCGGCATTGAGTCCGCTCGCCCCGTGAGCTTTGAACGTCACGCCGAAGCGCGATGCCCGTATCTTACTTGATGACCTTGGCCACGACGCCGGCGCCGACGGTACGGCCGCCTTCGCGAATGGCGAAACGCAGGCCTTCGTCCATCGCGATCGGGTGGATCAGGCTCACCACCATCTTCACGTTGTCGCCCGGCATCACCATCTCCACGCCTTCCGGCAACTGGCAAGCGCCGGTCACGTCGGTCGTGCGGAAGTAGAACTGCGGACGGTAACCCTTGAAGAACGGCGTATGACGGCCACCCTCGTCCTTCGACAGCACATACACCTCAGCCTCGAAGTCCGTGTGCGGGGTGATCGTGCCCGGCTTGGCCAGCACCTGGCCACGCTCCACGTCGTCACGCTTCAGGCCGCGCAGCAGCAGACCGGCGTTGTCGCCTGCCTGACCCTGATCCAGCAGCTTGCGGAACATTTCCACGCCGGTGACCGTGGTCTTCTGCGTGTCGCGGATACCGACCACTTCGATTTCGTCGCCGACCTTGATGATGCCGCGCTCGATACGACCGGTCACCACGGTGCCGCGGCCCGAGATCGAGAACACATCTTCCACCGGCATCAGGAACGGACGGTCGATGACGCGCGTCGGCTCCGGGATGTAGCTGTCCAGCGCGTCGACCAGCTTGATGATCGACGGCACGCCGATCTCGCTCTGGTCGCCTTCCAGCGCCAGGCGGGCCGAACCATGGATCATCGGGGTGTCGTCGCCCGGGAAGTCGTACTTGCTCAGCAGCTCGCGCACTTCCATCTCGACCAGCTCAAGCAGCTCGGCGTCATCCACCAGGTCCGCCTTGTTCAGGTAGACGATGATGTACGGCACGCCGACCTGACGGCTCAGCAGGATGTGTTCGCGCGTCTGCGGCATCGGGCCGTCCGCGGCCGAGCACACCAGGATCGCGCCGTCCATCTGCGCCGCACCGGTGATCATGTTCTTCACATAGTCCGCATGGCCCGGGCAGTCGACGTGCGCGTAATGGCGGTTCGGCGACTCGTATTCCACGTGCGCGGTCGAGATCGTGATGCCGCGCGCCTTCTCTTCCGGCGCCGCGTCGATCGAGCTGTAATCCTTGAACTCGCCACCAAAACGTTCCGCACCGACCTTCGTCAGCGCTGCCGTCAGCGTCGTCTTGCCGTGATCCACGTGACCAATCGTGCCGACGTTGACGTGCGGCTTGGTGCGTTCGAATTTACCCTTTGCCATGCGCGCTAAACCCCGATGGAGTCAATGAGTTGAAGGAACTTGCCCTTGCGGGGCGGTAACCGTAACGGTCGAAAAAGATGGTGCTCATAACAGGAATCGAACCTGTGACCTCTTCCTTACCAAGGAAGTGCTCTACCGACTGAGCTACATGAGCACTGAACGCAACGCGAGAGCCAATGGAGCGGAAGGCGGGAATCGAACCCGCGTAATCAGTTTGGAAAACTGATGTTCTACCATTGAACTACTCCCGCCCTGCGCGGAACTCTTGCTGGTGGAGGGAGGTGGATTCGAACCACCGAAGGCGTAAGCCAGCAGATTTACAGTCTGCCCCCGTTGGCCGCTTGGGTATCCCTCCAACAAAGAACGCGTATTGTGTGGATCGGGCTCCAAACTGTCAACACCTCGCGACACCAAATTCGCATGCCGGAGCGATTTTCCGGCGAAATTCGGCATCCATTTCAGCCCAGTGATGCAGCGCGCAGGTCGACCAGTTTCTCCATTCCCTTGGACAGCTCCAGCAGTTGCTTCGCCTGCGCCTGCAACTGCCGTTCGCCGTCATTGCGCGGCTCCCAGTGCGGCACCGGCGTGGGCTTGCCATCCGGGCTGTCGAGAGCCACGAACACCATCACGCAACTGGTCGCCAGCCGGTGCTCATCCTTGCGCAGGTCACGCGCCAGTACGTCCACGGCCAAATGCATGCTGGAGGTACCGGTGTGGATCAGGCGAGCACGCACCGTGACCATGTCGCCGATCAGGATCGGCGCCACAAACTGGATGCCGCTGACCGAGGCGGTGACGCAATACGCCCCGCTCCAGCCCACCGCACAGGCATAGCCGGCCTGGTCGATCCACTTCATCACCATGCCGCCATGCACCTTGCCGCCGAAATTGACGTCGGTGGGCTCGGCGAGAAAGCGGAACGTCACTTCACTCTGCTGACCTGGCATGCGGACTCCGGCGGACGGGATGAATTCGCATTATGCCTGCTTGCGTCGCGATACCGGCGGCGGCACAAGCTCCAGCAACATCGGCGTAGTGATCACTCCGTTGGGGGACAGACCTTCCGGCCCGGTCTCGACGAAACCCAGATGCCGGTACACCGGCACGGCACATCGTGTGGCATTGAGCGTGAAGCGGCGCGTGTCAGCACGATGCAACGCGTCACGCATCGTGCGCAGCCATAGTTGGCGGGCGATGCCCTGGCCCTGATAGCGGGTGCTCACGAAAAACTGGGTCAGGTGGCAGTCGTCACGCATCGCCGAAACGCCGACCAGCACATCGCCCACATAGCCGAGATGGAAACGCTGGCCGCCAGCCATCTTTTCGCGCAGCACCTGCGCGCTGAGGCGTTCCAACAGCGCCATCGCGGCATCATGCGGCTGGTCAGGCACGACCCAGCGACGCACCACGCGACGAATCAGGACGCCAATGGCGCGGGCATCGTCAGGGCGTCCCAGACGCATGCGCAAAGCGGGCCGGGACATGCCATGCCTCGTTGCCTTCAATAGCGGCAAGTTTGACAAGAATTCAGGGTAAAAAAAGCCCCGCCGGGGCGGGGCTTTTGGGGTCACCAGCAACAACGCTCATACGTTGAACAGGAAGTGCAGCACGTCGCCGTCCTTGACGATGTAGTCCTTGCCTTCCTTGCGCAGCCGACCTGCCGCACCGGCACCGGCCTCACCCTTGTACTGGATGAAGTCGTCGTAGCCGATCGTCTCGGCGCGGATGAAACCACGCTCGAAATCGGTATGGATCACACCTGCCGCCTGCGGCGCGGTGAAACCGCGCTTGATCGTCCAGGCGCGTACTTCCTTGACGCCAGCAGTGAAGTAGGTCTGCAGGTCAAGCAGACGGTAACCAGCGCGGATCACCCGATTCAGGCCCGGCTCGTCGAGACCCATGTCCTTCAGGAATTCGTCGCGGTCGGCGTCTTCCAGTTGCGCCATCTCCTCCTCGATGGCGGCGCACACCGGCACCACCTCGGCGCCTTCAGTGGCCGCACGGGCGCGCACCACGTCAAGCAGCGGATTGTTCTCGAAACCGTCGTCGGTGACGTTGGCGATATACATCAACGGCTTCAGGGTGAGCAGGAACAGGTCGCGCACCAGCGCCTTCTCCTCCTCGTCCAGGCCCAGGCTGCGCGCGGACTTGCCCTCATTGAGGCCGGCGGACAGCTTCTGCAGCACCGGCTTCCTGGCCAGCGCCTCCTTGTCGTTCGCCTTGGCTGCACGCTCGGCGCGATTCAGCGCCTTGTCGACCGACTCCAGGTCGGCCAGCGCCAGCTCGGTGTCGATCGTCTCGATGTCGGCGATCGGGTCGACCTTGCCGGCGACGTGGATCACATCGCCCTCGAAACAACGCACCACATGAGCGATCGCGTCCACTTCGCGGATGTGCGCGAGGAACTTGTTGCCCAGCCCCTCGCCCTTCGACGCGCCAGCGACCAGGCCGGCGATGTCGACGAACTCGACCGCGGTCGGAATCACCTTCTGCGGATTGACGATGGCGGCCAGCGCGCCCAGGCGCGGATCGGGCACCGGCACCACGCCGACGTTCGGCTCGATCGTGCAGAACGGGAAGTTGGCCGCGGCGATGCCTGCCTTGGTCAGCGCATTGAAGAGAGTGGACTTGCCGACGTTTGGCAGGCCGACGATGCCGCATTTGATGCCCATGGTTTTTCCGGTGGGGAAATGTCAGTCGCAAACCGGCCAGCGGATCGGCTTGCGACTGACATTTGCCGCTGTAATTGTGGTGTTACTTGCGCTTGAGGTCTTCGGGTGTATGCAGCTGCTGCATGGCCTTCTCGAACTGGCCATCCACTGCCAGTGGCAGCACGTCCAGCGCGCGGGCGATGCCATCAATGATCGCATTCTCGTCCTGCGCCGACGGCCGGCCCAGCACCCACGGCGTGACCTGATCGCGATGCCCCGGATGACCGATGCCTACGCGCAGGCGATGGAACTTGCCGTGATCCAGATGGGCCATGAGATCGCGCAAACCGTTCTGGCCGCCGTGACCGCCATCGAACTTCATGCGCACGGTACCGGCAGGCAGGTCCAGATCATCATGCGCGATCAGACACTCCTCCGGCTCGATCTTGTAGTAGCGCAACGCCGAAACCACGGCGATGCCGCTCTTGTTCATGAACGTGGCCGGCTTGAGCAGCCAGACCGGTTCCCCGCCTATGCGCACCTTGCAGGTTTCGCCATGCAGCTTGCCGTCGAAACCGAAGCGCTCACCCTGCCCACTGGCAAGGGCGTCAACAAACCAGAACCCGGCGTTGTGCCGGGTTCTGAGGTATTCGGCACCGGGATTGCCCAGCCCGACAATGAGTCGCAAACCAGCCATGCGGACAGAGCAGTGACGCCCCGCGCTCCGATGGAGCGCGGGGCGGCGCGGCTTACTTCTTGTCGTCTTTCTTGGCCGGAGCAGCGGCCGGAGCAGCAGCGGCGTCGGCCGGAGCTTCCTCGACCTCTTCCTGCACGGTGTTGGCCGTGACCACCGCGATATCGTGGCTCACGCCCAGGTGCAGGGCGGGAACCTCGACGCCCGCCGGCAGCTTCAGCTGCGACAGGTGCACGATGTCGCCCGGCTTCAGGTCGGCCAGATCGAGCTCGATGAACTCCGGCAGGTTCTTCGGCAGGCAGGAGATTTCCACTTCGGTGAGGTTGTGCGAGATCACCACGCCCGAGGTCTTGCCGGCAGCCGACTTCTCCTGGTTGAGGAAGTGCAGCGGCACGCTGACGCGGATCGCCTCGTTCTCGTTCACGCGCAGGAAGTCCATGTGCATCATCAGCTGCTTGAACGGATGCTTCTGCCAGTCGCGCACCAGCACCTTCTGCACGCTGCCGTCGACGTTCAGGTCGAGCACCGAGGAGAAGAACCACTCGTGCTTGGCGGCGAGCAGGATGGTGTTGTGCTCGATCTGGATGCTCTGCGGAGCCTGACCGGCGCCGTAGACGACGGCCGGCACGAAGCTCGCATGACGCAGGCGGCGGCTCGCACCTTTCCCCTCGTCCTTGCGGCTCTGTGCCTTGATTTCATGAGTCTTGATCATTTCAGTACTGCCTTAGGTTTGTAGTAACCGCTTCGCAGCGGTCGAATGACTTTCCCGCGACCAGAAAAGTCCGTTACTTCCACACGGCATCCATGCCGGGAAAAGCTGAACATCAAACCGCCCGTCCTGGGCGGACTTTCAACTATCAATCCACGTACAACGAACTCACCGACTCGCCAAAGGCGATCCGGCGAATGGTTTCTGCCAGCAGCTCGGCGACCGAGAGCTGGCGGATCTTGCTGCATGCCAGCGCTTCCGCGCGCAACGGCAAGGTATTGGTGACCACCAGCTGGTCGAGCTGGGAGCCCTCGATATTGCTGATCGCCGCGCCGGACAGCACCGGATGCACGCAGTAGGCGACCACCTTGCGTGCGCCGCGCTCCTTCAGCGCCGCAGCTGCCGCGCACAGCGTGCCGGCGGTGTCGACGATGTCGTCGACCATCACGCAGGTCTTGCCGTCCACGTCGCCGATGATGTTCATCACCGTGGCCACGTTCGCCTTCGGGCGACGCTTGTCGATGATCGCCAGATCGGCGTCGTCCAGCCGTTTGGCGATGGCGCGCGCGCGCACCACACCGCCGACGTCCGGACTGACCACGATCAGGTCGTCCATGCTGTGGTTGCGCCATATGTCCGCCAGCAGGATCGGCGAGGCATAGACGTTGTCCACCGGAATGTCGAAGAAACCCTGGATCTGGTCAGCGTGCAGATCAACCGTCAGCACCCGGTCCACACCCACCGTACCAATCAGCTTTCCCACCATCTTCGCCGTGATCGGCACACGTGCCGAACGCGGGCGCCGATCCTGCCTGGCGTAACCGAAGTACGGGATCACCGCCGTGACACTGGCCGCCGACGCGCGCTTCAGCGCATCGACCAGGGTCATCAGCTCGAACAGGTTTTCCGCGCTCGGCGCACCCGTCGGCTGGATGACGAACACTTCCTGGCGACGGACGTTCTCCTCGATCTCGATCTGCACTTCGCCATCGCTGAACTTGCCGACCAGCGCCTTGCCGAGCGGCACGCCCAGACGGTGGGCGACATCCTCGGCCAGGGCACGATGGGCGTTACCGGTAAACAGCATCATCGGTGTAGACGTGTCCACGGTTGTTTCCTCGAAACCAACGACCATCATGAGTGGCTGGGGCGGCAGGATTCGAACCTGCGAATGCGGGAATCAAAATCCCGTGCCTTAACCAGCTTGGCGACGCCCCAGAATTTGTATCCGCTCGTATCTGTATCCGTCGACCGCCGTCATGCCCCTTGGCAAACGTCGGCTTGTCGCATTCTTCAATCCATGCCGCGATGACGCGACAACGCATCCTGCAAGGGTGAAACCTCGACACCTGAGGCCATCCAGGCCGTGAATCCCGTCGGACACTGCGCAGCTATCGCCACGATCCGATCGAATGATTTCGCTTCCAGAAATACACAACCGCCACTGCCGGAGAGCTGCGCCTCACCGAACCGGCCCAGCCAGTCCAGTGCTGCAGCCACCCGCGGATGCCGCGCGCGCACCACTGGCGCGAAGGCATTTTCCTTCGTTTCGCCGGAAGCAAAGGATGAAATTGTCGCCCGCGGAGCATTTCGTGTCAATTCAGCGGCTTGAAAAAGCGCTGCAGTGGGCACCGCCTCGTGCGGATCGAGCACCACGTAATGACGCCGCGGCAGGTCGATCGGGGTGAGCTTTTCACCGATGCCTTCGGCCCAGGCCGAACGGCCGCGCACGAACACCGGCACATCGGCACCCAGTTGGCGACCGAGTTCGGCCAGCGCATCCTCGCCCAGATCCAGCTGCCACAGCCGGTTCAACGCCACCAGCACGGTCGCCGCGTCGGAACTGCCACCGCCCAGCCCGCCACCCATCGGGATGCGTTTCTCCACCTCGATCTCGGCGCCGGCTGCGACACCTGCATATGCCTGCAGCAGCAGCGCCGCCCGCACCATCAGATCAGTCGATTCGGGCACGTTGGGCACCTCCCGGGTACGCCTGATCGCACCGTCGTCGCGCACGCGCAGACGGATTTCATCGCCCCAGTCGAGCAGGCGGAACACGGTCTGCAATTCGTGATAGCCGTCCGGCCGACGCCCGGTGATGCGAAGGAACAGATTCAGCTTCGCCGGCGCCGGCCACACCGTCCACTCGCCCCGTGCCAGCGGCAACAACGGTCGGCTCATGAATACCCGCAGATGCCCGGGAAAGCCGTTTTCACGATCGCGCTGGCGCGCAAAGGCAAATAGCGGGTCGTTCTTGTCGACCACCACGAAACCGTGCCGCGCATAGAACGGCGCATTCCACGGTACATCGGCCAGCGTGCCCAGATCGACGCGACGGTAACCCGCCGCACGCGCCCACTCGCAGGCATGCTCCAGCAGCGCCGCGCCAATGCCACGCCGGCCATGTTCCGGCAGCACGTCAAGTTCGGCGATACCGATGCCGTCGTTACCTACATCGGTATCCAGCCAGACGAAACCGACCGGCACAGCCGCCGCATCCAGCGCCACCCAGACCAGCCCGCGACTGATCGCCCGCTGCAGCAACTCCGGCGGGATCGACATCGCCGCATACGACGCCCACGCCGGATGGCCGCGGAACATCTGCACGCAAGCACGCTCGATCGCGCACAGCGCATCGGCCTGGGCCGGGCCGGCCCGCTCAATGGAAAACGTCATGCGCGGGCTCAGTTGAAATGCCACGACTCGATCGAAAGCCGCACCTTGTATGGCGACTTCCCGGCGAATACCACGACCGGCAGCGGCGGCTGGCGCGACTCATCCCACTTGCGATAGTCGACTGTCCAGCCATCCTGCTGCAGCAGCGAAGGCAGACGATTGGTGCCGAAGCTCAGTTCGGCCTCTCCGCTGTCGGCACGCAGACCAAGCACCCATGCACGCAGGTCGCGCAACGGGACTTCCCAGCCCAGTGCCTTGTGCATCAGGAGTTCGGCATCCGATCCATGCAACGGACCGCCGTTCAGCCCTTCGAGCGAGGCGCCGTCGGGACCACCGCTGAGACGAAAATTCATGCCTGAGATCGCCGGCCCACGCAGCACGAACTCGTACTGCTCGCCGTTTTGCGTCCAGCTGAAACTTCCGCTGCCACCCGTCTTGCCGTCGGAAACCCCGAGCCGCCCTTCCAGCGTCCAGTGATCGGCATGCGCCAGCGCCTGCTCGCGCATGGCCTGTGCGTCGAGCAAGCCGGCATCGCCCTTGACGCGCACAGCCGGCACACAGGCAGCAAGCAACAGCGGCAGGATGGCCGCGAGAATTCGCAGGTTTCGTTTCATGGATGCAGTCGCTTCAGGGTTTCCTGCAGGCTGGCGCTGTGCGGATCGAGCTTGCGCACTTCGTCGAAGATCTGCTGCGCATCCTGCCGGCGGCCCTGCTTCCACAGCACCTCGCCCAGATGCACGCCCACATCGGCGTCCTTGTGCACCAGCCATGCTCCGCGCAAGGTCTGCGCAGCCAGATCGAGGTGGCCCAAACGATATTGCAGCCAACCCCAGGAATCGGCGATCGCCGGATCGTCCGGCTTGGCCTTGCGTGCGGCCTGCAGCAGCTTTTCCGCCTCGGGCAAGTCACGGTCGGCATCGGCCAGGGTGAAGCCAAGTGCATTGCTGGCATCGACATCGCCCGGTTTGAGCTTCAGCAGATGCTGGAAATCCTGCACGGCCTGGTCGATCTGGCCTCCCTCGGCATAGGCCAGGCCACGGCTGTAGAGCAGTTCCGGATTGTCCGGCGCCACCTGCAGCGCGCGGCTGAATGCCTGCTCGGCCTGCGCATATTTCAGTTCGCGCAGATACAGCTCGGCATCGACCTGATAAGCCTCTTGCAACTGCTCGGGCTGGTCGAGGTAATCCACCTGCAGCTGATCCAGCAACTGATGCGCCTCCGCCACCTTGCCCTGCGTGTGCAGGATCAGCGCACTGCGCAGATCAGCATCGAACGCATGCGGATCGTTGTCCCCAACCTGCCCGTACCAGGTCAATGCCTCGGCATCACGATGCTGCATCTCGGCCAACTGGCCAAGCAGGTAGGCGCTCTGCTCGCGCACATCCTCGGGCGCCTGCTGCAATTGCCGGTACAGCGCCGCCAAGGTCTTGTCGTCGTTGTTCCGCGCGGCCAGCGCTGCACGCAGGGAATAGGTGTCGCCGTTCTGCTGGCCATGCTCAAGCACTTTGGCGGCATCTGCATAATCGCCGTCCTGACTGAGCATGCTGGCGTAGGCCACGCGCAACTGGACGTTCTGCGGCGCCTTGTCGAGCGCCTTCTGCAGCAGCGTGCGTGCGCCGGCGCGATCGCCGTCCCTGAACTTCATCTGTGCTGCCCAGACATAGGTTTCAACGCTCTTGAAGCGCTGCATGGCAGCCTCGGCGATCTGCATGGCGTAGGCATGCCGACCGAACTTGTCGCCCAGTTCGCTCATCGCCAGCCATGCCTGCGGATCAGCAGGCAGTCGCTGCAGTGTCGCCAGCGCCTCCAGCAGCCGGGCCGCCTGGGCCTGATCGCGGGCGCCCACCAACACGCGCCCGAACTGGCGCCATGCATCCTTGTCGCCGCTGCCGATCAGCAGCTCCAGCTGGCGACGTGCCTCGTCGGCGTCACCGCGATCGAGTGCCAGTTCGGCGCGCGCCTCGGCCATCACCACCGGTTTCGCGCCCAGCGCCTGCCAGCGATCCAGCGCACGCTGGGCCGCGATGTCGTCATGTACCGCGATCGCCAGCCTGGCCGCACGCTCGGCCACCTGCGGATCGTTGCTCAGCGCCATCGCCTTGTCGTAATAACCGGATGCAGTCTTCAGATCGGTACGACCCAGCGCCATCTCGCCAGCCAGCAACTGCGCCAGCACATCGTGGTCGGCATCCGGTGTGACCACCACCACTCGCTCCAAAGGCTGTGCCGAGGCAGCAGCCTGCAGTTGCCGCGAGGGCGCACTGGCACAGGCTGCCAGACTCAATCCCAGCGCCATCGCTGCCGTAAAATGCCGCAGTTGCTTGAACTTGGCCGCCCTGCTCCGCACACTACTCTCCGTCAATTCGTCTGTTTCGGCGGTACCGACCATCACAATCGGGCGCCTGATCAAGCTTAGCCTACGCCGCCGACACCTGCCGCCGGGATGTTCCTCACACCATGCCGCTGATCGCCCTCGGGCTCAATCACCTCACCGCGCCGGTCAGCTTGCGCGAGCAGGTGGCGTTCGATGCGGACGCCGCCGGCGAGGCGCTGCTCGAACTGACCCGCGAGCCCGGTGTGGAGGAGGCGATGATCCTTTCCACCTGCAATCGCACCGAACTGTATGTCGGGGTGAGCACTGGTGCCGAGGACATTCCGCAGACATGGCTCAGCCGTCATCATCATCTGACCCCCGGCAAGCTGGACGAGTTCCTGTACCGGCACGATGAACAGGATGCCGTGCGCCACATGTTCCGCGTCGCCACCGGACTGGACTCGATGGTGCTCGGTGAGCCGCAGATCCTCGGCCAGGTGAAGGATGCCTACCAGCAGGCACGCGAAGCACAGGCACTGAAAGCTCCGCTGGACCGCCTGCTGCAGCACACTTTCGCGGTGGCCAAGCGTGTACGCACCGACACCCGCATCGGCGCGCACACGGTATCGGTCGCGTACACCGCAGTAAGACTGGCCGAACAGGTATTCGCCGACTTGCGACAGGCGTGTGTGCTGCTGATCGGTGCCGGCGACACGATCGAGCTGGCCGCACGTCATCTGGCCGAGAAGCAGGCACGCCGGCTGATCGTCGCCAACCGTACCCTGGAAACTGCGCAGGAACTGGCTGGCCGTTATGGTGGCTACGCGATCGCCCTGGCCGACCTGCCGCAGCATCTGGCCGAAGCCGACATCGTGATTTCCTCGACTGCAGCGCGACAGCCAGTCGTGACCCGCGGCATGGTCGAGCATGCGATGGCGACACGCAGGCGCAAACCGATGTTCATGGTCGACATTGCCGTGCCACGCGATATCGAAGCCGCCGTCGGTGAACTGCCCGATGTTTACCTGTATGGCATCGACGACCTGCGTCAGGTGATCGACGACAACCGCCGCTCGCGCGCGGCCGCCGCCCAGGAAGCCGAGGCAATCATCGATCTGCAGGTGGATCGCTACATGGCTTGGCGCCGTGCGCTCACACTGCGCAATCCCGCACTGGACATGCGCCAGCACGCGGAACTCTACCGCGACGAAGTGCTGGACAAGGCCCGTGCCATGCTCGCCCGCGGCAAGCCGGCCGACGAGGCGCTGGCGTTTCTCGCCAACACGTTGACCAACAAGCTGCTGCACCACCCCAGCGCACGCCTGCGCGAGGCGGCGCTGAGCGGCGACCTGGATCTGCTGCACGCGGCCGGGCGGCTGTACGGACTCGATGAAGAGGAAACGGGAAATAGGGACGAGTCACGAAACGGGGATAAATCCCCAAACGGGAACAATTAGCGAGAGCGGCTGGCTGCCGCTAGTCGAGTCCCTGCTGCCGCGGTGAAGCTGCTCCCGCTTCGCCACTCACCCCTCGCCACTTGATCTTTCCTTCCCCAGCCCATGACCCCATCGATCCGCCGCAAGCTCGAAACACTCGCCGAGCGCCACGAGGAAATCGGCCTGCTGCTGTCGCAGCCGGACGTGCTCGCCGACAACACCCGCTTCCGCGAACTCTCGCAGGAATACGCCCAGCTCGAACCGATCGCTGCGTCCTTGCGCGAGCACGACCAGGCCGAGCATGAGCTGGCCGAAACGCGCGCGATGCTGGACGACCCCGAACTGCGCGAGATGGCTGCCGACGACGTATCCCGGCTGCAGCAGCGTCTGCTCGATCTCGATGGCGAGTTGCAGTTGCTGCTGCTGCCGAAGGATCCGCGCGACGAGGCCAACCTGTATCTCGAAGTACGCGCCGGTACCGGTGGCGACGAAGCGGCGATCTTCGCCGGCGACCTGTTCCGCATGTACCTGCGTTACGCCGAAAGCCGGCGCTGGCACGTCGAGGTGCTCAGCGAGCACGCCGGCGAACACGGCGGCTACAAGGAAGTCGTCGCCCGCGTCGAGGGCAACGGTGCGTACTCGCAACTGAAGTTCGAATCCGGCACCCATCGCGTGCAGCGCGTGCCGGAAACCGAATCGCAGGGACGCATCCATACCTCGGCCGCGACCGTGGCGATCCTGCCGGAACTCGACGAGATCGACGAGATCGAGATCAACCCGGCCGATCTGAAAACCGACACATTCCGCGCGTCGGGAGCTGGCGGCCAGCACGTCAACAAGACCGACTCGGCCATCCGCATCACCCACCTGCCCACCGGCACCGTGGTCGAATGCCAGGAAGAGCGCAGCCAGCACAAGAACCGTGCCCGCGCGATGAGCCTGCTCAAGGCGCGCCTGCTCGACGAAGCACAAAGCAAGCAGAATGCCGTCCAGGCCGAATCACGCCGACTGCAGGTCGGATCGGGTGATCGCAGCCAGCGCATCCGTACCTACAACTATCCACAAGGGCGGATCACCGACCACCGCATCAACCTGACCTTGTACCGGCTACCAGAAGTCATGCAGGGCGATCTGCGCGAACTGGTCGACACGCTGACCCGCGAGCATCAGGCCGACCAGCTGCAGGCGCTTGGCGGCGTCTGAACCTAGCCGTCACAGGAGGCTGGGTTACCCTGCAGCCACCTCTCCCGTTATCGTCATTCCGGCGAAGGCCGGAATGACGAGGTTGAGAGGTTTGGAGGCTGGACACTCATGGGCAAGCACTACCGCAAGACGATGAAGCAACTGCAGATCGAGCTGATCAGGCTGCAGCACGGCCTGCGCAGCGGTGGCAAGCGATTGCTGGTGATCTTCGAAGGTCGCGACACCGCTGGCAAGGGCGGCACGATCAAAGCCATTACCGAGAGCCTGGACACGCGCGATTACCGGGTCGCCGCGCTGCTGAAACCGAGCGAGCAGGAAACCACGCAATGGTATTTCCAGCGCTACGTCGCTCACCTGCCCAGTGCGGGCGAGTTCGTGCTGTTCGACCGCAGCTGGTACAACCGCGCGGTGGTGGAACCGGCGATGGGCTTCTGCAGCCAGAAGGAATATGAGGCCTTCCTCGACGCAGTTCCCGCGTTCGAAAAGCTGCTCGCCGACGACGGCATCATCCTGCTCAAGTACTGGCTGGCGGTGGATCAGGCAGAACAGGAAGAGCGCTTCGCCGAGCGTGCCAGCAATCCGCTGAAGCAATGGAAACTCTCGCCGGTCGATCTGGCTGCGCGACAGAAATACGCCGAAATAGGCAAGCTGCGCGACGTGATGATCGAGCGCACGCACACCGTCAGCGCGCCATGGTTCGTGGTTGATTTCAACGACCAGAAGCGCGGTCGCATCAACCTGATCCGGCATCTGCTGCAACAGGTGCCATTCGATGACAAACCGCTCGCCGAGGTGAAACTACCCAAGCTCAAGGGCAAACCGAAAACCGAGCACGTCACCGACAAAGCCGTGCTGGTACCGGATACGTTCTGACCTTCAACCGGTATGGAAACCGCGCAGGCTCTGCTCCGGCAGATCCTCGCGACTTACCCCATCAACCCTTGCCGCTGGTGGCCCCTGCTGCAGCCAGCGCTCCAGCGCATCCAGCGCTTCAGCTTCGCCGCTGGCCAGCACTTCGACACTGCCGTCCGGCCGATTCCTCGCATAACCGGTCAGCCCCAGTCGCAGCGCCTGCTCGCGGGTACTGGCGCGATAGAACACGCCCTGAACCTTGCCACTGACGATGAACCGTGCCGTCGGCATTACTTGCCGTTCATCGCCGCCGAGAGCAGGGCTTCGGTCACCGGACCGACGAACGGTTTGGCCACCTTGCCGTCCGGACCGATCAGCCAGGTGGTCGGCAAGCCGCGCGGTTCGTCAAAATCCTTCACCGGTTTGTCCAGTGGGACCTGGGCAATCGGGTACACCACCGGATGCTTCGCAATGAAGGCCTTGATGTCGGCCGGATCGCTGTCGTCGTACGCCAGCCCGATCGCTGTCACATTCTTGTGCGTGGCGACGAAATGCGAGATGTCCGGCATTTCCTTGATGCATGGCACACACCAGGTCGCCCAGTAATTGACGATTACCCACTTGCCGCGCTGCGCAGCCAGATCGAAGGTCTTGCCGTCCAGCGTGGTGACCTTGAGCGTGGGCTGCAGCGGCATCGCCGCATGCACGGGAGCGGCAAGCACCAGCGCGAAGGCCAGCGCAGCAAACGTTTTGAACAGTGTCATGCAGTTTCCTCGGATTCAATGGATGCCGGCGCCGGAAACGCCTGGTGCAGTCGGGTACCCAACTGGATGTCCAGTGCAGCGGCCACCCTGGCGAGCAGACCGATCAATTCAGCAGGCAGTTCAAGACCCAGCTGCGCCACTTCTTCGGCCGGCTTCAGCGGCAGACGATAACCGGTATGGGCATAGATCCGCAGCAGATCGGTACTGTCGAGACTGCGGCAGAGCAGCCAGCCACCCGTCTCGCCTTGCCGGATCAACTGGGCACGCCGCAGGTCATCGAAATAGGCTGCGATCAAGCCGCTGCGCAGATACGGTTCGCGCATGCGCACGACAACAGGATCCACACAGGTGCCCGCGCGCTGCGCCTCCACGAAATACCGCAGTACCACCATCAGTCCGAGGAACTCCGATCCTTCCGGCAGGATTTTGTCAGGTGCCTGATATTCGAAGGACGAGATCGACGCAGCAATCGACGCCCCCAGGATCACGATGATCCATGACAGGTAGATCCACAGCAGAAAGATCGGCAGTGCCGCCAGTGCGCCATAAATCTGCTGGTAGGTATGCGCGCTGTGCACGAACCAGCGAAAACCCCAGCGCGCGAATTCGAACAGCACAGCGCCGAGCAGCGCACCGATCGTCGCATCACGCTTCGCCACATGCCGGTTCGGCACCACCACATACAGCAGCCACAAGGTGATGAAGGTGACCACGAATGGCAACCCCCGCAGCAGGCGCCCGCCCAGCCCTAGCTGAACCGCTGTGCCCTGAATCATTGGCAGCGCAGTGATGTAGGAACTCACCGCAAGGCCACCGACCACCAGGATCGGCCCCAGCGTCAGAGCGGCCCAATAAAGCAGCAAGCGCGAGACCCATCCGCGTGACCGCTGCACGCGCCATATGCGGTTCAGACGATCCTCGATGCTGACCATCATCGATACGGCACTGAACAGCATCACCAGGATGCTGATGCCTGTGAGCCCGCTGGCATTGCTGGCAAAAACATTCAGCGCGTCCTGCACGTGCCGGCCGGCCGCCGGCACGAAGTTGCGGAACACGAAGTCGAGCAAGATGTCGCGAGCACTCGCAAACACCGGAAACACCGAGAACATTGCAAGTACCGCCACCATCAACGGCACCAGCGACACCAGCGTGGTGTAGGACAGTGCACCGGCCGTCTCGAAGCACTTGTCGTCGACGAAGCGCTGCCAGAGGAAGCGGCTGAAGTTCGACGTGCGGTCGCGATCGTAACGCAAGGCCATGGATATCCCTTCGTGGATTGCCATTCCGCGACAGGCGCGACGGCAATATCGGCGGCATCACTCGTTACACTAGCGCATCGCCACTGAACGCCCCAAATGCATGGACATCCTCGTTCTGTACTACAGCCGCAGCGGCCACACCGCCCAGATGGCACGACTGATTGCCCGCGGCATCGAGGAAGTACCCGGCATGCGCGCGCGCCTGCGTCAGGTGCCGCCGGTGGCTCCAGTGACTGAAGTGGCACAACCGCCCGAGCCAGAGGATGGTGCGCCGTATGTGCAGAAACAGGACCTGCTTGACTGCGTCGGACTCGCCATGGGCAGCCCGACCCGCTTCGGCAACATGGCCGCACCGCTGAAATATTTTCTCGACTCGACCGGCGCCGAATGGGCCAGCGGCGCACTGGTCGGCAAACCCGCCGCGCTGTTCACCTCGACCAGCACGATGCATGGCGGTCAGGAATCCACCCTGCTGACGATGGCACTGCCGCTGCTGCATCACGGCATGCTGCTGCTGGGCGTGCCGTACACCGAGCCGGCACTGACCGCCACCCAGAGCGGTGGTACGCCGTACGGCGCCAGTCATGTCGCCGGCGCCAAGGGCGACAACCCGATCAGCGAGCACGAACGCGAGCTGGCCCGCGCCCTGGGCCGCCGACTCGCCGACACCGCGCGCAAACTGGCGGGCGCCGCATGAGTACACGCGTCGCCCTACCGACGGAACAACGACTGGGGCTGCTCGCCTGGGCCGCGCTGGTCGTGCTGCAGCTGGTCTGGCATGCGTGGCTGTTCCCGCCGCAGACCATCCCGGTATGGCTGGTGCTGGCGATCACGGTGATTCCGCTGCTGCTGCCATTGCTGGCGATCCGCGATCCGCGCCGTGCCCTGCTCTGGGTCGGCATTCTCAGCCTGTTTTATTTCTGCCATGGCATCGCCGAAGGCTGGAGTTCCTCCAGCGAGCGGTGGCTGGCGTTGGTCGAAATCGTGCTGACCGTGTTGCTGATCGGCACTCTGGGTGCGGGTGTGCGGCGGCCGCGTGGGCCTGGAACAACGACGTCGCTTTAAGCTGCAACATCTACTTTCGTTTGACATTGGGGATAACGATGGGTGCGAGACAGTTCGTTGCGGTTGGTTTCAGGCTATTTGCCATCTGGCTCTGTGTGGGCGCTTTTCAACTTTTTGCGATTACTGCGGCTCTCAAGAACATGACCACGACCTGGAGCAATCCTTGGTGGATGGGCGTCCTAATCGTCGGTGTTTGCGTAGGGATGGCACTAATCATTTGGGCGCTAAGCGGAGCGATGGCTCGCGGATTGATGTCAGGCCTTACTAAAGTTCCGGAAGTCAGGTTTTCGCCGTTCGACATCGTGGTCGTCGGTTGCGTTCTGATGGGTTTGTGGTGGCTCAAGGAGTCCATCGTTCCTTTAGTAATTCTTTGGCTGAGAGCAGTCGCCCTTTCATCCGACGCTGGACAGTCTGCTTTCACTTGGCTGGGAGTAGGAGGCAAACTGGCCGCCGCGATGAATTTGATGCAAATCGGGATTGGCTTGTTCTTCGTCTGCCGCCCTTACAGCATCGCCAAGTGGGTACTACGACATGTACCCGTGGTTCCTGATCCGGTAGTCGAGCCATTCGATCTGCTTCTGCAACGTACGAGGGAGTTAGGCGTTCGGCAAGTTGCCAGACCGGACATTGTCGCCAAGCTGGCCAACCTCATCGCTACACATCCAGATGCCTTTGGTCGATTGCCCGAATTGCAGGATTTGTTGCAGTACAAACTTAATCCATCCACACGAAGCACAGCAGCGAAAACGATTGCTTTGATGGGTCCAAAAGCTGCCATACAGGCAAAAACCATAGCTGCGCGGCAACTCCTTGAGGAGGATGTCCCAGAGGTGGTGAAGAACCTCACAATATTGATTGCGTTTGCCGACGAACACCCTGTAGCCAGCTTTACTGGAGCCGCTGCCTCGCCGGCAGAAAATTGACTTGAGGATGGCTCAGGCATGCCGCTCGACGAGGCGAACGACCGTGTTCCACGCGCGTGTAGTGACGGGCTGCCCAAATAATTTCTCTAGAAAGGCGTTCGGGCTCCCGGGAGTGTTGCCGACTTTGCGGCTGAGGCTCAATGCCTCGGTGCCGGTGCTGCGAAATACCTCGACATCGCCTCGCCGGGATTCCAGTGGCAACGCTGGCAGTGCGATGCCCTGCGGCAGGAACGATACGCAACACTCATGGACGCTGCTGCGCTCGACGGAAACAAAAGGATCGAGGGCCACGAGTTCCGCCAGATAGTCGATGGTGCGGATAAACGCCGGCTCCCTGAGCCCGCATGCAACCTGCAATCTCTGGTGCGCCGCAGCGAGCACATTGCGTGGTTCGATACCCGCCGCGACGACGAACGCGATAGTGCCATTGGTGAGGAACGACACGGCGGACTCAGCACCTGCACTCACGAACGCCGCCTCAAATTGTACTTTCGACGGGCAGTTTGGACGTCCCAGGTTGACGTTGCGGAAGAACGCAACGTATTTCATTTCGCCACTCTCACCCGAACACCACCATGCTCTGCCGGCTCAGCGCCACCGGCTCACCGTGCGGCCCCCACAGCATCACGCTCTGGTTGGTGTAGCCGTCGCGGGCAGCGATGAGTTCAGCATCGACGCGCCAGTCGTCCATGCCCAGATCGTCGTAGCGGTCGCGCAGCAGTTCGATCATCCAGGTGAGCGAGCTGCCGGGGGTTGGCGCATCGAACATCGACAGCGCGATCGGCGGAATGAAATCGGCGAAGGCTAGCACGTGGGTTTCGTCGGGCTGGCCGTCGTCGCGCAGGGAAAGCTGCAGCGCGCTGTCACGCTGGTGGCCGCCGCTGAATGGCAGGTCGCCGCGCAGCCAGCGTGCGCGGAAGTGCTGGGTGAAGGCGGGCATCTGGCCTTCGACGTAGCGCAGTTCTTTCGATGTCGCGCCCCTGAAGGGTGGTTGTTCGGGCTGGAAGTCCAGCACCGAGGGACGTGCGCTGCCGAACACGCCGAGCAGCCGGCACAGGGTCTGTTCGCCATCGCACAGGCTGGCCTCGATCTGAATCACGCTGCGCCCCTTGCGCAGGCATTGCGCCCGGATGGTCACGCTGCCGGCGGCCACCGGAGCGATGAAGGTGGTCTGCAGGCTGCGTAGCGGCATGTCCGGCGGCACCAACTCGCGCATGGCACGAAGCGCGAGTGCCGCCTGCAGTCCGCCGAACGCACTGCGGCCCTGCAGCCAGTCGTCGGTGACGGTGGCCTGCCAGCTGTCGCCGTGACGCGTGACGCCCTGCATCGCTTCGGAAAATCGCATCGCTTGACCTGGGTGGATGGAATCGCCCTCGATGATGCCATGCACAGCGTACCCGTACGCACATGCAATCCATCTGGCCCGTTAGCCTTCCAGTGCAGCCAGGACTCCTGGACCTACATCCAGCATCCACTGCGCAGCGCCCGGCGATACCTCAGCCCCATGAGCCGCCTGATTGCAAAGCGCAAGAAGCTCGGCAAGCCCCGAAGCAACCGCAGGTGTAATCGCCTGATTGACCTGCAGCTGACGAAGTAGTTGGCCGGCATCTTGGCGTTGCGTAGCCAAGCCATGCCGTTGTGCAAGCGATACAAGACAGCGCTCGAGCTCGATGCGAAAAGCCACCAGGGCGAGATTCGGATCGGTCGCGGCAAGCTGCCGGATCGCGATGAAAGGTTCAACAGACGCCGGAGCGTGCTGCGATTGTTGTGGCCGATATTGTTGTTGCTGTTGTGGCGGTGCCGCGTCGACGCGTGGCGAATGCTCTGGCTCAGCCACCATGCCTGTCAATTTGTCGGTGATTTCCTTCAGATCCTGCACTTCGATCTTGAAGCCACCGGGCAATTCAACCGACTTGATGACCGGAGCGAGCCAGGGAATGAATGCGATGACCAAGGCAATGATGTAAGTGGTGTCCAGACTGAAGGACGGCCACACAAAATGACCGACGGCGATCAATACGGCCACGGCCGAAATGAGCCAGCGTATCCCGGCGAATTTCATGGGCACGTGCCAGCGAGGACGGCGATGAACATCGTGGCGATATTCCGCATCTCACCGTCTCCTTCGATTCGACTCAAGATGGATTACAAGCGCGGTGCAATCCCTGCAAGCTGACCCGCATCCACGCCACCGCCTGTACGAACGCTCACGGCTTGGGCAGGTATGTCACCTTGTTCTTGAAGTACCACTTGGCATGCAACTGCAACTCTTTTTCCTTCTCGGCCTCGAAATCCGGGTCAGCGGGATCGTGGGCCTGGTTGAACAGTTTCCAGTAGTACTCGGCAGTCTTCCAGTTGAACCAGATCTGCCCGTAGTCCGATCGAGGCTTGGCGACACGGGAACCGACCAGGAGGTCGAGCTCTTCCCTGATCTTCTGCGCAGAGGCATCGTCGAGCTTTTCGGTGGCCTGCGCGTCTTGCAGTTCGCGCGCGAAGAAGAACGATTCCAGATAGGTCGTGCCCAGGCCCGGACTGAAATCCCTCTGCACTTTCCAGGGGTCGGTCGTACCCACCGTACTGACTTTTGCCTGAACTGCTCGATCGTACTTGCCGACCTCGCCCAGGATGGTGGCCTCGGACTGGCGCGCATGGATCTCGTCCTTGATGCCGGCATCGATCTCCTGCGCCAGCGTCTGCCCGGCCGGCGCCGGGGCACCGACGAATGCCGCCGCGTGAGTGGCCTCGTGCGCGATGTTCTGGATGAAGGTGGGCGTGTCGGGAGCGTCGAGGATGATACGATCGCTGCCGGGGTAGCTCGATGCCGAACCATAGGGCTCGAAACGGGACCCGCCGCCCATCGTCACGGTCAGGGAGCGTTTGCCGGCGGCGACCGAGGGCGAGGTCACCACGCCATCCGGACCCACCTTGAGCATGAGGTCGTGGTAAGTCTTGGCAGGACTGGAAGTCTTGAGTGTCCTCGTCACCATGAATGCCGGGTCCAGCGACCAGACGTAGTGCTTGTCCAGGATCGACGCCAAGGCATTGAAGCTCCTCGATTTCACCAGCAACCCTACCGCGCTGTCCTCTACGGCATGCGTGCTGGTGAAATCCTCCAGCGCCTTGCCAAATCCCCCGCTCGACACTTTGAGGAACTGCACCGACGGCCCGCCGCGAGCGGTCGAAACTTGCGCATTTCCGCCGAGTGCCACGCGCATGCCCGTCTGTTCGGCCTCGCTTTCCAATGCGCCCGCACCCGACCCGCTTTCCGACACCGAGCCTTCCCGCTGCTGGACGACATGGGCAAGTTCATGGGCAAGCAACCAGCGGCCGGGAATGGTATCCGGCTGGTATTGCCCCGCCCCGAATACCACGTCATGCCCGGTCGAATATGCCATCGCACCTTCCGCCGCAGCCGACGCCTGCGCGGCCGCATCCACATGCAACCGCACTTTGGAAAAGTCGTTACCAAAGCGTGGCTCCATGTACGCGCGCATCGATGCATCCAGCGCCTGTCCTGGCGAGCGCAGAGCTGCCTGCATCGTGGGTGACATTGCCGCACGCACATCGCGTGGTGTGTCGTCCGCATGCTGCAGTGGCAATCCGGACCTACGCGCTGTGCGTTCCGCTTCCGGCTGCATCGATGCTGCTGCAACATGCACGGGTATCTCGGTCAAATCGCGTCCGCGACTTTGCGATATGGAAAACTCGGCAGCGCGCGTCTGGCAGCGATCAACCGACTGCTGCTCTGTCGCGACTGGCCGGACAAAGCCTGAGGGTTTCGGTTGGGTCTGGTGCTGATTCGGCACGAAAGTCTGCATGCTCGATCTCCTGTCCCAGGACAGCGGTATTGCACAACGCGTGAGGCAAGCGTGGAATAGCCGGAATTTGCATCCGTACTTTAAACCCATTGACCCTCGGGAATCAGCCTGCTGGGAACCTTCGCCCCGGGCGCGTTGGACGGGTCGCTCATGCTTATACTCGGCACCTGACTCCGAATGAAGAGCGTCATGTATTTCCTGCAGGATCCGCCGCATCTGTCCCATCCGTATCGCGGCGACCGTTTGTTGCTGGCCCTGCTCGAGCGCGCGCTGCCCGCCGTCTGCCGTGCCGCACTGGACGATGATCTCGATGCGCTGGGTGATTACGCACAGATGGCATGGCGTCGCACCTGCACGACGACGCGACGCAAACCGGTACTGACGCAATGGGATGCGTGGGGGCAGCGCGTCGATCGAATCGAGTTGACTACCGCATGGCAGGAAGGCGCGCAGCTCACCACGCAACATGCGGTGCTTGCCGCCGGTCACGGCAAAAACGAGCATGCGCGGCTGGAAGAGTTTGCCCGCGTCTATCTGTATCACGTTGCCAGCGAATTCTATACCTGCCCGTTGGCGATGACCGACGGCGCGGCCACGGCGATCAGGGCGTCCGGCAATCGCGAGCTGATCGAGCGCGCGCTGCCGCATTTCCTCAGTCGCGACGCTTCGACGTTCTGGCTCAGCGGCCAGTGGATGACCGAGAACACCGGCGGCTCGGATGTCGGCAACACCGAGACGATCGCGAGGCAGGATGCCGACGGCCGGTGGCGTCTGTACGGGCGCAAGTGGTTCAGCTCGGCGGTGGTCGGTGAAGCCGCTCTGGCGCTGGCACGACCGGAAGGCGCAGGGACAGGCACGGCGGCGCTGGCACTGTTCTATGTCGAGACGATGGACAGCCAGCGGCGCAAGCCTGAGCTTGTGATCGACCGGCTGAAGGACAAGCTTGGCACGCACGAGCTGCCCACCGCGGAAATCCATCTGGAGGGCCTGCCCGCGTGGCCGCTCGGCGAGCTCGCCCATGGCGTGCGCCAGGTGGCACCGATGCTCAACGTGACCCGCACCTGGAACGCGATCTGTGCGATCGCCAGCATGGCGCGCGCGATCAGCCTGGCGTGCGATTACGCCACGCGGCGGCAGGCGTTTGGACGTCCGTTGATCGAACAGCCGCTGCATGCACAGACGTTGGCCGACATGCAGGCCGAATTCGAGGGTGCATTTGCACTCGCGTTCGAAGTTGCGCATCTGCTTGGCCGGGTCGAACACGGTGCTGCCGCACCGCATGAGGCAGCGTTACTGCGCTTGCTCACGCCGTTGGCCAAGCTCTGGACCGGCAAGCTGGCGGTGAAACTTTGCTCCGAAGCACTGGAATGTTTCGGTGGCGCCGGCTACATCGAAGACACCGGGCTGCCCCAGCTTCTGCGCGACGCTCAGGTGTATGCGATCTGGGAAGGCACCACCAACGTGCTGTCGCTGGACAGCCTGCGTGCGCTGGCCGGCGACACCTTCGCCGCACTGCGCACGGCAGTCCACGACTGGTCAGCCAGCGCCGATGATGCCTCGGCGATCGGCACCATCGTTGCAACTTTGGACGCAGCTGCCGCGCATCTCGACGCGCATGGTTCGAACCGCGATTCGCTCGAAGCCGGTGCACGCGGTCTCGCCTTGACGCTGGCCCGTTGTGCGAGTGCCGCCCTGCTGGTGCGCCAGGCGACCTGGTCGAGCCGTCATGGCGATTCGCGTCCAGCAGCGGCGCTGCAACGCTTTGTCAGCCACGGCCTCAACCGGCTGATTGCACCCGACGCCAACAACACCGCCTTGTTGCTGGGTTAGTCACCCTCCTTGCAAAGATGGCTGCATCCGCGATGCCCTTCTGCATCTCGCCTGCGCATCACGGCCGAAGCCGCTATTACGAACCCAACCCGGGCTAAAATGCCCCGTCCCCTTCTTCGGCCAACCCACATGCAGCATCTGACCATCGTCACCACCGGCGGCACCATCGACAAGATCTACTTCGACGACAAGTCGGACTACAAGATCGGTGCGCCGCAGATCGGCGAGATCCTCGGCCAGCTCGGCGTGGCGTTCCAGTTCGACGTGATTCCGATCCTGCGCAAGGACAGCCTCCACATGGGCGCCGAGGACCGCGCACTGGTGCGCTCCACGATCGAGGCACAACCGCATCGCCACGTGCTGGTCACCCACGGCACCGACACCATGGTCGAAACCGCGCGCGAGCTGGCGAACATCCAGGGCAAGGTGATCGTGCTGACCGGCGCGCTGAATCCGGCGCGCTTCCAGGGCTCCGATGCCGTGTTCAATATCGGCTGCGCGGTCGCCGCGGTTCAGACCCTGCCCGATGGCGTCTACATCACCATGAACGGGCGCGTGTGGGATCCGGCCAAGGTACGCAAGAACCGTGATGCGAACCGCTTCGAGGAAACCGCCGGCTGATCATGTATCCACGTTGAGCAACTCCCACTATCGACTGAAAAAGGAAGGCCCGGTCACTGCGACCGGGCCTTCTCTTTTGCGGTCATTTACTCATGAAGACGAATCATTCCTGATCCGCCACAGGACTTACCAGGTCGCCTTCAACGACACGCCGGAGAACGCCGAATAGCCACGCAGTTTGATGTAGTACGTGGCGGCTGCGGGTGCATTGAACGTGCAGGTTTCCGCGTTGCCGCTCAGATACGGACGGCAGTCGTAGCTGCTGGTGGTCGGCGCAGAGCCCTTCTTGACGTAGAGATCCGCGTCGCCCGTGCCGCCCGAGCTGGCAATCGTCAGCATGGTGCGGCCCGCCGGGATCGTCACGGTGTAGCTCAGTTCCTGGTTCGCGGAACCCGCCTGCCCGGTCACCGGCACGCCGTTCTGCAAACCGCTGCCACCGCCCCCGGTGCTGTAGCTGGCCGTGAGTGACACACCCGAGAAGGTGCTGTAACCGGTCACGTTGACGAAGTAGACGCCGGCCTGCGGCGCAGCGACCGTACAGCTCTCGTTGTTGCCCGACTGGTACGGACGGCAGTCGTAACTGCTGCTGGTCGGTGCCGAACCGAACTTGGTGTAGAGATCGGCGTCGCCGGTGCCGCCTGACATGGTGAACACCAGATTGGTGGCACCCGCCGGCACGGTGATCTTGTAGGCAAGAGTCTGGCTCGCGCTCCCGGAGATGCCGGTCACCGGTGTGCCGTTCTGCAGATCGGTGGTGGTGCCACCACCGCCTCCACCGCCGCCACCCGGGCAGGTCACGCCGACACCACTGAATGCCGTCGCCACGTCGCTGGCGCTGTAACCCAGATCGGTGGCCGCCGACTGCACACCGCAGGCGCCGGAGTTGAACGTCGAGGTTGCCGTCCAATACGACTTGTTGGCCAGCGCATAGACCTGGAACGCCTTCTTGACGTTCCAGCCACTGGTCTTGGCCAGCAGGCAGAACGACTTGTTGTAGACGCCGCTGGTGTAATGCACGTCGAGGCTGGACTTGTAGTTGGCTGCGTTGTCGATCGAGCCGCCGTCCTGCGGTGGATTGCACATGTAGCGCAGTGCGTTGCCGATACCGGCGCTGGTCTTGACGATATCCGCACCGACCAGGAAATCGGCGGCGCCACGGTCGTAGTATTCGGCCGCTTCGCCGGCGATATCCGAATACGCCTCGTTCATGCCGCCGGACTGGCCGGTGTATTCCAGGCCCGAGTTCTGCTCGGTATAACCGTGGCTGATCTCATGGCTGGTCACGTCCAGCGACACCAGCGGATAGAACGTGCTGGCGCCATCGCCGAAGTACATCGCGGTGCCATCCCAGAACGCATTCTCGTAGTTCGACTTGTAATGCACCTTCATCACCAGCTGCATGTTCAGCGGCGCAGCACCGGTGTAGGCGGTGTACATGTCGTGTACCACGCCGCCGAAGTGGTGCGCGTCGTTGACCGGCGAATAGGCACCGTTGATCGCATCGGTATTGCTGGTCGGACAGGTGAAGCTGACCACCGAGCCACCGCTGCTGGCCTGTTTCAGGTTGTAGGTCTTGACGTTGGTATTGACCAGCGTGCAGGTGGTGCCCGACTGGGTCACGTCGAGCGCGGCGTAGTCGGTGCCATAGGTATATTTGCCGGTCTTGGTGTTGCCGCCGGGGCCATTGGCGGAAGCATCGGTCAGGCCATCCCAGCTCTTGATCACTTCACTGGTATTGGCATCGACGATCGCGGTCGGCCGGCTCGGATTCGCGCCATTGACGAAGTAGGAAACGCGATAGACCAGTCGGGTCGGGCCGTTGTCCTGCGGATACACGAACAGATCGGCCTGCTGGTTCTGCAACGTCGCACCGCCGACCAGCATGGTATGCACATGTCCCTTCAGCGCCATGATGGCCTTGTCGGAAGTCAGTTTCGGCACGACCGACAGCTGGTCGATCTGTGTGTCCTGCAACAGTTCACCGGAAGCACGCAGCGCATTGCCCTGCGCATCCTGCACCACGGCGATGCTGCGCCCATACACGGGCACGCCGCGGAACAGCTGCTGGTGACGCACGACCTTCTGGCCGCCGGCGATGGCCACCGAACTGCGTGGCGCCAGCGACATGTTCTGGTCGAGATTCAGGCGAGCCGCCAGCGAGCTGGCCGGCACCGCACCGAGATTCTGCGCGTGCAGGGTCTGGGTGGTGGCGGCCGTGGTGGCCGAGGCGGTAGCCATGCCGATCGCGGCCACCAAGAGTTTGAGACGGAAGTGATTGGGCATTCCAAAGCTCCTAGACAAAATCGGGGACAAACGGGCCCGATGCGGCCACGTGGACCCCATGCAAGAATTGCCGTGCAGAACACGGCTCCATATTCGTCAGCTGTCTAGCGATCCCAAAATACGTCCGGACTCGGCTGCCTTCCCCCTGGCACTCCATGCAGGGGCAACACGTGGACGCGTAGCTGCAAGACGGCCATCACGCCGCCAAAGGATCATCCGTCAACCTCTCCGATGACGGATCGAGATACGATATTTCTTGCGAATGCCTGGCGCAACACGACTTTTTCCTACGCCAAATGACGCCGATCACAGCCCGCGGCATTCCGCCACAGACCCAGCCGAACAAGTCATGTCAAGGAAAACAATCCGCATAGGCATTTCGAACCGGTGCTGGCGGCTACATGTTTTTGCGCCATGGCGTCCACCCGAAGCCTGCCAGCCCGAAAAATATTGCGTCAACTCATGCCGGCATCACGCCAGTACGACCGACTTCAGAGCATGCCGGTTTCCAGCTTGGCCGCGTCGGACATCATCGAGTGGCTCCACGGCGGATCGAACACCAGATCCACATCCGCCTCGGTAACCGTGGGAATCATCTCCAGCTTGGTACGCGCGTCGTCGACCAGGATATCGCCCATGCCACAGCCGGGTGCGGTCAGCGTCAACTTCACGTAGACCTTGCGTTCGCCCGATTCAGTCTGCTCAAGGCTGAGGTCGTAGACCAGACCCAGCTCGACCACATTGACCGGGATTTCCGGGTCGAACACGGTGCGCAGCTGATCCCACGCCAGTTTCTCCACATCCGCATCGGTGGCGTCGGCAGCCACCTCGATCGGCGCGGGCGGTTCCTTGCCCAGCGCATCGGCATCCTTGCCTGCAATGCGGAACAGGTTGCCTTCCACGTACACGGTAAAGCTGCCACCCAGCGCTTGCGTGATGTAGCCGATCTGGCCTGCCGGCAGGCTCACCACGTCACCCTGCGGCACCATCACGGCCGCGCAATCGCGCAACAGGGTGAAAGGTTCACTGCTCAGACTGAAACCACTCATGCCACTCGCCAATCCGTATCTGCGGGTGCGACCGTACGTCGAACCCAGGTTGTCTATTATGCCGCCCGCCGACCGCGCCCGCTTGTCCAAGATCAGGTCGGAACCATTGAAGTCAAGGATTGACGCTGCATGTGCGCCGCGGCCACCGACCTGATGCAAGTTATGATGGCCGCTTTGCCCGATGGACAAATGCATGTTCCCAGCCTCCCTGCCCTGCAGTCGCCGATGAGCGCGCGCGCGCTGTTGCTGTTCGTGTTTACCCTCTTCATCACAACCATGCTGGGGTTGGCTGCTGGCGCTACATGGATGGTCGTGACGCTGTACCTGGGCCGTCCGATGCCGTGGCTGGCACTGCTGTTCGGTGCATTGCTGGCCTGGACGATACGAAATGGAGTACGGCCGCCGGGCATCGCTGCCGCACTGCTGGCAGCCTTCGCCACCGCGCTGGCAACGGTCTACGTCAATATGCTGATCGCCGCCGTGCAGATCGCCGGCAACATGGGCATGGGCCTGATCGAGGCACTGCGCACGGCCGGCATCGAGATGCTGTGGCAACTGGCGCGACTGGCACTGACGCCGGCCGACATCGGCTGGGCTACGTTGGCCATGCTGCTGGCGGCATGCCTGGGCTGGCGTGCGCCGCGCAAACGCGAACGCGTCGACTCAGTCAACCGTTGACTCAGGTTTCCAGCGTCTTCAGCTCGGTCACCAGCTGCCCGGCGGCAGCCTGACCGTCGCCGTAAAGCATGCGGGCATTGTCGGCATAGAACAGCGCATTCTCGATGCCGGCAAAGCCGGTACCCTTGCCGCGCTTGACCACAATCACGTGCTTCGCATTGCTGACATCGAGGATCGGCATGCCGAAGATCGGCGAGGCCGGATCGGTCTTTGCCAGCGGGTTGACCACATCGTTGGCACCGATCACCAGCGCCACGTCGGTGGTCGGAAACTCGGGATTGATGTCGTCCATGTCGGCAATCAGGTCGTACGGCACACCGGCCTCGGCAAGCAGCACGTTCATGTGGCCCGGCATGCGGCCGGCGACCGGGTGTATCGCGAACTTCACCTTCACGCCGCGCTCGATCAGCAGTTTGGCGAACTCCCACACCTTGTGCTGTGCCTGCGCCACCGCCATGCCATAGCCGGGCACGATCACCACGCGCTCGGCATAGGCCATCATCACCGCCGCATCGGCCGCGTCGATCGGTTTTTGCGCACCCTCGATCGCCTGCGCCTCGCCAGCGGCGGCTCCGAAGCTGCCGAACAGCACGTTGCCGATCGAGCGGTTCATCGCCTTGGCCATCAGCTGGGTCAGCAGCGTACCGGCCGCACCCACCACGGTGCCGGCGATGATCATTGCCTCGTTGCCCAGCACGAAACCTTCCAGCGCCACCGCCAGTCCGGTGAACGCGTTGTACAGCGAGATCACCACCGGCATGTCGGCGCCACCGATCGGCAGCGTCATCATCAGTCCGAACAGCAATGCCAGGACAAAGAACGCCGCGATCAGCGGCAGGCTGGCATGCCCGCTCGCCAGCAGGATGCCGATCACCACCGCCGCGGCCAGCAACAGCATGTTGACCGCGCGCTGGGCCGGAAACACGAAACGCTTGTCCAGCCAGCCCTGCAGCTTGGCGAACGCGATCAGCGAGCCGGAGAAACTCACCGCGCCGATCAGCGCACCGAACACGCCCAGCACCAGTTCGACCGGGGACAAGGTGACCACGGCCGGCACCGGCGTCAACGCGTTGATCGCCCAGCTTTCGGGACGCAGTGGCGAGGTATCCGGAATGCCTGGCGGATGCAGTAGCGCCAGCCTGCGCACATAGCCGATCAGCTCGACCGCACCGATCGCCGCCGCCGCACCGCCGCCCATGCCGTTGTACAGCGCCACCATCTGCGGCATGGCGGTCATCGCCACGCGCCGGCCGCTCCACCAGGCCGCACTGACGCCGATCAGCACCGCCGCGATGATCAGACCGAGGTTCTTCATGTCCGGCAGGAAGAACGTGGCGAGCACCGCCAGCAACATGCCGTAGCCCGCCCACACGATGCCGCCGCGCGCGGTGCGTGGCGAACTCATGCGTTTCAGGCCCAGGATGAACAGCAGCGCGGCGAGGAAATAACAGGCCTTGATCAAGGTCGGCAGCCAGCTCATCAGTGGGCTCCCTTGCCGGCATCCGGCTTGCTGGACTTGAACATCTCCAGCATCCGCTCGGTCACCACATAGCCGCCCGCGGCGTTGCCGGCCCCCAGCAGGACGCCAATGAAGCCGATCGTGATCTCGAACGACGTCTGCGCATGCCCTAGCGCAATCATCGCCCCAACCAGCACAATGCCGTGCACGAAGTTGGAACCGGACATCAGTGGTGTGTGCAGGATCACCGGCACCCGCGCGATGATTTCATACCCGGTGAATGCGGCCAGCATGAAGATATACAGCGCCAGGAAACCGTCGATCATGACCCCACCCCGCCAGGACTCAGTTGTTCCTGCATCATACGGGAACCTCGAAAAACTTCGAGGCTCCCATGCGGACCACGGCAGAGTCGCCGCCACCAGCTCGAAAAATCGCCCGGGTGGCGGTTTTTCTAGGTTCGGATACTTGTGCCAGTCAACCCAGGCAGGTCTGCCGCGTTGATCACGGGAACCGAACCGATGGAGCCCGACGATGCGTCACCCGACGATGCGGATGCGGCGGCCATGATCAGCGCAATCGGCACGCTCGATACGGACCTGCTGAGCGACATACGTGAAACGCCCGCCACGCTGGATGCGTTCCTGACCCAGGTGGAACGCCGTGCGTTCCGCATGGCCGAGCTGCAGCTGCGCCAGCGCGAAGACGCCATGGACGCTGTACAGGACGCCATGTTGCGACTGGTCAAGCATTACCGCGACAAACCCGCGACGGAGTGGGCGCCGCTGTTCTGGGGCATCCTGCGCCGGCGCATCGTCGATCTGCAGCGCCGGCGCAAGGTGCGCTCGATCGTGGTGGGCTGGCTCGGTGGCGGTCGCGACGACGATGGCGACGAGCTGCCCGCCTGGGAACCCGCCGACCAGGGCCCAGGCCCGCTCGACCGGTTGCATGACGCGCAATCGTATGCCGACATGGCCACTGCAGTGAGGCAGCTGCCGCAACGCCAGCGCGAGGCATTCATGCTGCGCATGCTGGAAGGGCTGGACGTGGCGGAAACCGCGTTGGCCATGGGCTGCTCCGAAGGCAGCGTGAAAACCCATCTGTCGCGCGCGATGCACCATCTGCGCGATCAACTGGAGGATTGGCGATGACTACGCCTGACAATCGGCCTGACAAGCCATTTGAACAACGTGCCCGCGAGCTTTATCTCGAGGCCGCCCAGCGCATCGACCCAGCCACCATCGGCCGTCTGCGTGCGGCGCGACGGCGGGCACTGACGACCGCCCAGGCACCACGGCACCATACCGCCCGCTGGCTGATTCCAACCGGCGCGTTCGCGGCCATCGCCCTGGCCACATTGATGGTATGGCAGCCGTTGCCGCACCGCACACCGAGCCCGGCGACCCAGGTAGCCAACGCCACGGACGCGGGCACCGATCTCGACAACGAACTGCCGCCCGACGCCGACAAGACCGACCCGAACCTCTACCAGAATCTCGACTTCTACGGCTGGCTGGCTGCCAACAACAGCCAGCCGGCAAACCGCTGAGCCATGACCCGACACCTTCGCTCCGTCCTGCCCCTGCTGTTCGCTGCGCTGCTCGGTGGCGTCATCACTGCGCCCCTGCGTGCGCAGGAGATGCCACCACCACCGCGTGACATGCCGCCACCGCCGCCGCGCCCGTGGAGCAGTCTCGATCCGGCGCAGCGCGAGGTGCTGGCACCGCTGCGACAACAGTGGAACACGCTGCCACCGCGCCGGCAGGAGCGCATGCTGCAGCGGGCCGAGCACTGGGCCACCCTGCCGCCGGAAAGGCGCGCACAGATCCGCGAGCGTATTACCCAATGGCAGCAGATGACACCGGAACAGCGCCGGCAGGCACGCGCAAACGAGCAGAAGTTCCACGAACTCTCCCCCGCACAGCGCGAACAGCTGCATGCCACGTTCGAGCGTTTCCAGCAGCTGCCACCGCAGCAGCGCGAGCGACTCATGAAGGAATGGCAGAATCTGCCACCCGCGCAACGTCAGCGCTGGATGCATCCACCGGGCCACCCTGGCATGCCGCCTCCACCGGGGCACATGCCACCACCGCCTGATGGAGCTTGATTCAGCCGCCCGCCTTGCGCGGGTGGTTTGCTTTTCAGGCGCTGAAACGTGCCTCGCCAGCGTGACTCAGGCAGCTCTTCGCGACCAGCTCGTCGGCAAAATCCGGCTGCAACACGCCGTCGCGAACCAGCAGTTCGATGAAATTGAACACGTTGCGCGCGTACATTTCCGAGGCATGCAGCGGCGTGCCGGCCGGCAGGTTGAGTGGACCGAGGATCGTCACCCCGCCATGCTCGACCCGCTCGCCCGGCCGGGTCAGTTCGCAGTTGCCGCCGCCCTCGGCGGCCAGGTCGACGATCAGCGCGCCTGGCTTCATGCCGTCGACCATCGCCGCGCTGAGAATTTTCGGTGCAGGTCGCCCCGGTACCGCCGCGGTGGTGACGATCACGTCGATCGATTTCAGATGCTCGGCCAGCGCCTGCTGCTGGGCCGCACGCTCCTCGGCTGACAGCTCGCGCGCATAACCGCCACTGCCAGCCGCACTCACGCCGAGGTCGAGAAACTTCGCACCGAGCGATTCCACCTGCTCGCGGGTCTCCGGACGCACGTCGTAGCCCTCGGTCTGCGCACCGAGCCGGCGCGCGGTGGCAATCGCCTGCAGGCCGGCGACGCCGGCACCTATTACCAGCACCTTCGACGGGCGGATCGTGCCGGCGGCGGTGGTCAGCATCGGGAAGAATTTCGGCGAGGCTTCTGCGGCTATCAACATCGCGCGATAACCGGCCACCGCCGCCTGCGAGCTCAGCACGTCCATCGCCTGCGCACGCGTGGTGCGCGGCAGCAGTTCCAGTGAGAACGCAGTGAGCCTGTGTGCGGTCAGCGCAGCAACGCGCTCGGCTGCGCCATACGGCCGCAGCTGACCGACCACCACGCTTCCTTCGCGCAGCCCGGAGAAAACCGCATCATCGGGCGGCAGCACGCAGGTCAGCACGTCGGCCTGCGCCAGCACGCCGGCGGCATCGGCAAACTCGACCTCGGCATAGGCACCATCGGGAAAGCCGGCGGCGCGACCCGCGTCGTGCTCCAGCAGGACACGCAGGCCTTTGCCTCGCAGTTTCTTCGCCATCTCGGGCGTGATTGCCACACGCCGTTCCCCGGCGGCGGTCTCACGCAAAGCGGCTACGGTGATCGGCATGGTGCAATCCCCTTCGAATGGTTCGGACATCTTAGCGGTACTTCAAGAAGCTTTGATCCGGACAAGCCCGAAAGAGTAAGCTGGCCCGCCGGCACACGTGGCTCACGTCGCCCGGGGTCATCGCCGGAGATCCCGATGCCCGCAGAACCCAACACTTTCGATGACTTGCTGGCGCTGGCGCGCAGTGCGCGCGAACAAGCCTATGCGCCGTATTCACGTTTCCAGGTCGGCGCGGCGCTGCTGACCCGCGACGGCCGCCAGTTCCAAGGCTGCAATGTGGAGAACGCCGCCTACGGCCTGTGCAACTGCGCCGAACGCACTGCGCTGTTCAGCGCGATCGCGGCCGGCTGCCAGCCCGGCAACTTCGCTGCGCTGGCGGTGATCGCCGATACGGACGGCCCGGTCAGCCCCTGCGGCGCCTGCCGCCAGGTCATGTCAGAACTGTGCAATGACGCCATGCCGGTGTTGCTGACCAACTTGCGAGGCGACATGCAGGAAACCACCGTGGCGGCATTGCTGCCCGGCTCGTTCAAGCTCCCGCAGACAGCCTGACTGTTCGCGTGCTGTCGGACAGCCGGTTAGCATGAGCGTCCTTGCATCATCGAGTTCGTCCATGTCTGCCGCCCTTTCCCTGCTCCAGCAACGCCATTCCGTGCCCTCACGCCAGCTGGGCGAGCCGGCACCGGACGAGGCGACCCTGCAGGCACTGCTCGAAGCGGCGATCCGCGTGCCCGATCACGGCAAGCTGGTGCCGTTCCGGCTGATCCGCATGCAGGGTGACGCGAAATTGCATTTCGGCGAGCAGCTGACGGCGATCGCGAGCCGCAACAATCCCGACATGTCCGAGGCCAAGCTCGAGAAGGAGCGCCTGCGCTATACCTTCGCACCGCTGGTGCTGGTCGTGGTGGCGCGGGTCGACTCCGACAGCAACGTGCCGGAGATCGAACAGAAGCTGTGCGCCGGCAACGTCGCCTACAACATCCTGCTCGGCGCCTATGCGCTGGGCTTCGGCGCGCAATGGCTGACCGGCTGGGCCGCCTATGACGGCGAGGTGGCGGCGATCCTCGGCTTGGCGGAGCACGAACACATCGTCGGTTTCGTGCATCTGGGCACGCCGCAGATCGACGTGCCCGATCGCGATCGCCCGGCGCTGGCCGACCTGCTCAGCACCTGGGCACCATGAGCACGTCGGCAAACGGACGTCCAGCCGTCCACCTGGTCGACGGCAGCCTGTACGTGTTCCGCGCCTGGCATTCAATGCCGGACGAGTTCTTCGATGCGGACGGCCATCCGGTCAACGCGGTGCACGGCTATACCCGCTTCCTGTGCGAACTGCTGGAACGGGCCCAGCCCGAGCACATCGCGGTGGCGTTCGATGCCTCGCTGACCAGCTCGTTCCGCAACGCGATCTATCCACCCTACAAGGCCAACCGCGAACTGCCTCCACCCGATCTGGAACGGCAGTTCATGCAGTGTCGTGCGATCACCGAAGCACTCGGTGTACACCTGATGATCGACCACAGCTTCGAGGCCGACGACCTGATCGGCAGCACGGTGTGGAACCTGCGTGCCGCGGGCTGGCGCAGCGTGATCGTCTCCGCCGACAAGGACTTCGGCCAGCTGCTGGGCGAGCACGACGAACAGTGGGACTACGCGCGCGGCCTGCGCTGGGGGCCAGCCGGCGTACATGAGAAGCTCGGCGTGCACCCGCACCAGGTGGCCGACTATCTTGCCCTGTGCGGCGACGCGGTGGACAACATCCCCGGCGTACCCGGCATCGGTGCGAAGACCGCCGCCGCCCTGCTCAGCCATTTCGGCAGCCTGGACACCCTGCTCGACCGCATCGACGAAGTGGCCTTTCTGCGCCTGCGCGGCGCGGCGACCTGCGCCGCGAAACTGCGCGAACACGCCGAGCAGGCCCGGTTGTACCGTCGACTCACCCGGATCGCACTGGATGCACCAGGTGCAACGACAATCGACACGCTGCTGCGTCGGCAACAGGGACCCGATCAACTCGACAACCTGTGCGAACACCTGCGCTTCGGTGCGTTCACCCGCAGCCGCCTGCGCGCCCTGCTGCGCTGAACCGGACAGACCTGTTGTGACGCTGGGCCGGGCACGTCAACATGTGGGTTGCCTTCGCAGCCGTGGCCACTCATGAGCAACCCCGCAAACCGTATCCCCGATGACGCCGACGCTCCGGTGGAAACCCTGTGCGAAGGCCGTTGGCTAAGCCTGCGCAAGCGCGGCCGCTGGGAATACGCCGAGCGCAACAACCCCGGCGGCGCGGTGATCATTCTCGCGGTGACGCCTGAGGACAAGGTGCTGTTCGTCGAGCAGTACCGCGTGTCGATCCTGCAGAACACCATCGAAATGCCGGCCGGCCTGGTTGGCGACATGGCGGATCAGGCCGACGAAAGCGCCCTGGTGGCCGCACAGCGCGAGCTGGAAGAGGAAACCGGCTACCGCTGCCAGCGCGTCGACTTCGTCCACCGCGGCCCCTCGTCGTCCGGCATGAGTACCGAGATGATCGTGTTCGTGCGCGCGTGGGATCTGCAAAAGGTCGGCCCCGGTGGCGGCGACGAGACGGAGAACATCGTGGTGCACGAGGTGCCGCGGCGCGAGGCCGGTGCCTGGCTGTTTGCGCGCGCCGCCGAGGGCTATTCGATCGATCCGAAGCTGTTTGCCGGCCTGTGGTTCATCGAGCACACCGGTTCAGGTGGCCTCGACTCGCACTGAATACCCGTGTCTGCAGTTGAACCTCGCGGCGCACGGTATCGTCCATCCACGCCCGTCCTTAAACTGCGATCCTCGTGACCCTGCCGACTCCGGCGACGCTCAGCTCGTGCGCTGCAGGCGCCAGATCGCGACGCCGAAGCCAAGCAGTGCGACTGCCAGCCACGTGCACAGCATCAACGCATCGTGACCCAGCCACAGCACACAGGCCACGGTGCCTACCGTCAGCATTCCCAGCGCCGGTGCCAGCAGCACGTCACGGCGATCGCGATGCGTCAGCAGCAACAGGAATGCACCCAATGTAGCCAGCAGCACCGCCAGCAACTGCTCGATCATCACGTACTTCGGCGGCACCGGCAGATCGGGGAACACATCGATCAGTGGCACGTTGCCGATCTCCACGTCATAGCCCTTGCCATCGGCAGCATCGATGGCAGGCACCAGTCGATCCCCGTCGATGCGGGCAACGATCGTGACCTCCTGCAGCGGTACCGCCTCCCAGCTGACCCGCAGATCGCCAAGCCTCGGGTCGCCCGGGTGCGCGCTGGTCACCAGATAATCCTGGTACGCGCTGAAACTGGCCGCCAGGTTTTCCGGCAAAAGCTTCGGATCCGGCGTGACCTGCTCCGACCCGGGCAAGGCATGCAGCAGCTGCGGTGAAAACTTGAATCCGCCCAGCTGCACCAGGCCTGCGTCAAACTGCTTGCCACTGAGCGGAAAACTCACAGGGTTGAGGTGGCCGGCGGGCTGCTCGAAATGGCTGGAGTCGAGCGGTCGATCCACCCAGTCCTGTTCGTAGTGCACGACGTCCCCGATGCGGATCTCGCGCCACTGGAACATCTCCACGTGGCGCACCAGCACCGATGTGCTTGCCCGCAGATTGAAATCAGGATCGCGTGGAGCCTCCACCACCTGCGGCGTCCCGACCAGCCGCACCATGGTGCCGTGCTGGCCAGCCTGCGGACTCGCATCGCGATCGAGGTTGACCACTTCACCACCATGCCGCTCGGCGGCCACGCGATAGCCGAGCTGACTGCGTGTCGTCATCGCCACCAGCCCGATGCCTGCAAGCACCAGCAACGCGCCGACGATATTGCACGCCATGCCACGCACGGATATCCCACGGGTCAGTTTCATCGAACGGCTCCTGACATGGCTGGTGGCATTCCGCGCAACTCGCGCTGTTCGTCGGCGGTAGCAAAGCGACCGCGCTCGTCACGCGTCACCCGCGCCAGTGCACAGTCGTGATCGTGGGTGAAGAACAGCTGCACCTCGCGCGCCAGCTTGTCGTCCAGGAACGCACGCTTCTCGTCGATCAGCTTTTCCGGCCAGCGGTCATAACCCATGGTGATCGGCAGATGAACCCAGAAACGGCCCGGTATCAGATCGGCGCAGAACACCACACCGGCGACCTCGGCCAGCATCAGGCCGGGCGTATGGCCGTCTGAAAAACTGAAACGGACGGCGTTGCCCAGCGTCTGCGAATACTCGCCGTCGACCAGCTCCATCCGCCCACTGTCCTGCAGCAACTGCTGCAGCTCGGGAACGAACGAGGCGCGGTCGCGCGGATGCGGATTGAGAGCGCGGCGCCAATGCTCGGCACCGACCACGAAGCGCGCGTTCGGGAACAGCAGCCGCGGCGGCTGGCCTTCCTCCCATGCCGCCAGCAGGCCACCGGCATGATCGAAATGCAGATGCGAGAGCACTACCACGTCGATGTCTTCGTGACTCAGCCCCACTGCAGCCAGCGAATCCAGCAGCACATGCTGCGCTTCGACCACGCCGTAACGCTCACGCAGCGCCGGCTCGAAAAACGCGCCGATGCCGGTCTCGAACAACACGTTGCGTCCATGCACGCCGTCTGCGAGCAAGCCTTTCACCAGCAGGCAACGGCAGGCCAGCGGAATGCGGTTCTCGGCATCCGGTTTGATCCAGCGTGACCACAGCGCCTTGGGTGCGTTGCCGAACATGGCGCCGCCATCCAGTTGCTGTGAGTTACCAAGGAGCGAGAACAGTTCCATGCGCCGACCTCAACTAGCTACTGCACCTTGCCCAGACCCGATGGCCGGCGCGGATCGCTGGCTGCGTCGAGCTGGTTGGTCTTGCGATCCCAGGTGACCACGTTCATGAAACCCCACGATTCGCGCTGCTTGAGCATGTAGCCCATTTTCGTCAGCGCATCGCTGGTCGTCGGGTCGAACGTACCGTCCTCCACCATCACCTCGTCCGGCATGTACTGGTGATGGAACCGCTTGTGCGCAGCGATCTGCAGCGCGCTCTCGCCGTCGATGAAATGCAGGATGCCTTCGAGCACCTGGGTGATGATGGTCGAGCCGCCGGGCGAACCGATCACCGCGGTGCGGTCGGCACCGATCACGATGCTCGGCGACATCGAGGACAGCATGCGCTTGCCCGGCTGCGGCGCGTTCGCCGAACTGCCGAGCAGGCCGTAGACATTCGGCTTGTCCGGTACCAGTGCGAAATCGTCCATCTCGTCATTGAGCAGCACGCCGGTGCCTTCGGCGACGAAGGTAGAGCCGAGGATGTAGTTCACCGTGGAGGTGATCGAGGCCATGTTGCCGTCGGCATCGATGATCGAGAAATGGGTGGTATGCATGCCCGGCTCGGCAGCCTCGGCCCGCGGCAGCATCGACGAAGGCGTGGCCTGATCCGGCAGGATGCCCTGGCGCAGGCCGTCCGCGTAGTACGGCGACAACAGCATGTCCAGCGGCATCTTCACGAAGTCCGGATCGCCGAGGTAGTCGTTGTGATCGCGGAACGCGCGACGCATCGCCTCCACGATGGTGTGCACGCGATGTGCCTGGTCCATCTTCGACAGATCGAAGCCGGACAGGATGTTGAGAATTTCGGCAATCGCCACGCCACCGGACGACGGCGGTGGTGCGGTGACGATGCGGTAGCCGCGGTAGTTCACCACGATCGGCGTACGCTCCTTCGCCTGATAGCCGTCGAGGTCGGCCAGCGTCCAGTTGCCGCCGGACGCACGCACTGCGTTCACCAGCTTCTGCGCCGTCTCGCCGCGATAGAAGCCGTCGTTGCCATGCGCGGCAATCAACTCCCAGGTGCGTGCCTGATCGGGATCACGCCAGATCGCTCCCTCGGCGGGCGGCTTGCCGCCTGGCAGATATTTGGCGGCCGAGGCCGGCCAGCGCTGCAGATCCTGCTGCACGTCGGCAATCGTTCCGCGCAGACGCGCATCCGGCTTGAAGCCGTCACGCGCAAGCCGGATCGCAGGCGCCAGCGACTGTTGCAACGGCAGCCGGCCGTAGCGCGTGGCGAGCAGCACCAAGCCAGCCGGTTCGCCGGGAATGCCGGCCGAGAGTGGTCCCTTCAACGCGGTTTCACGGTTCGGGCTGCCGTCCGGGTTGAGATAATCCTTGCTGTTCACCGCAGCCGGAGCCGTCTCGCGGGCGTCGATGAAGACATCGTGGCCATCTTTCGCCCGATGCAGCACGGCCATGAAACCGCCACCGATGCCGGAGCTTTCCGGCTCCACCACCGACAGCGTGGAAGCCACGGCGACCGCCGCATCGAATGCATTGCCCCCCCTGGCCAGCACTTCGAGGCCGGCGTTGGTGGCAAGGTAGTTCGCACTGGCAATCGCCGCGTGCCCGGGGCGCTGCTGCAGTTGCAAGGAAGGATGCGTCGGCGCCAGCTTCGGCGAACCGTCGGCCGCAAACGCCACACCGCCAACCAGCAGCAGACTCAGCAGCAGCACTCGTCCGTGCAGGGAAACACTCATGCCGCAGACTCCTTGGCCATCAGGTGGCGATACTTGAGGTCGAGCTGCTCATGCGACTCGACGTGTGCGGGATCGACGATGATGCACTCGACCGGGCACACCTCGATGCACTGCGGCTCGTCATGGTGGCCGATGCACTCGGTGCACAGCGCCGGATCGATCACGTAGAACTCCTCGCCCAGCGAGATCGCCTTGTTCGGACAAACCGGTTCGCAGACATCGCAGTTGACGCAGGTGTCGAGGATTTTCAGGGACATGGCAGTCGATACTACACGCCGGGCACGCAGGGCCCGTGACAGAGGGACGAAAGTGCATCCCGATGCGACTCTTCGCGGGAATGAACCCTCACCCTGCCCTCTCCCCGACGGGGAGAGGGGAAATGCGGCCGCGCCAGGCGCGGCCGATACCTTTACATGGCAACGAAGCGGATGGTGGCGCCGGTCGGCTTCAGGGTGTCGCTGACGCGCTGCTCGTCAGCCTTGTCGCCGATGAACAGGACAATCACGTCCTTGAACGAACCCGGCTTGGCATCCTTGAAGGCAGCCACGATCAGGTCAGCGGTCTTGCCCGAATCCGGGCCGCCGAAGGCCAGCAGGTTGCCCGGCAGCACACCACGGGCCACGGTGTCCTGCACGCTCTGCAGCTGGCGGTCGTTCTGCGCCTTGGCGTCGTCGGTGACGCCAGCCGTCACCATGTAGGCATACGGCTGGTTGGCGCTCATGCCCTGCATGTTCTTCTGCACGATTTGTCCGAGGTAGTTGTTCCACCCCTTGGAATCGTTCGGATCGGTCGGCTTCGGCGCCTGCTGTACCTGCGCCTGGGTGTCCTGCTGATCGTCCTGCGATTTGTTGCAGGCGCTCAGGCCCAGGCTTGCGGTCAGCGCGACGATGGCAATGAGAACGAACTTACGCATGGTTATCACCTTCTGTTTCGGGTTGCTTGTTGAAGCCGGTGCGGCTTTTCTGCCAGCGCTGACGCATGGCCTGTTGCACCGCCGGATGCACGAAACCCGAGATATCGCCACCAAGGCGACCGATCTCGCGCACCAGCGACGAGGATATGAAACTGTATTGTTCCGCCGGCGTCAGAAACAGCGTTTCCGCCTGCGGGATCAGATGCCGGTTCATGCTGGCCAGCTGGAATTCGTATTCGAAATCCGACACTGCACGCAGACCGCGGATGATCACCCCTGCGCCGACCTCTTCGATGAAGGTGGCCAGCAGGCAGTCGAAACCGCGCACTTCCACGTTCGGCAGATCGGCCAGTGCCAGCCGCGCCAGGGTGATCCGCTCGCTGATGCTGAAACCCGGCCCCTTGCTGGAACTGTCGGCCACCGCCACGATCACCCGGTCGAACAGCGGCGCGGCACGTGTCACCAGGTCGGTGTGACCGTTGGTGATCGGATCGAACGTGCCCGGATAGATGGCCAGGCGCGGATTCCCCAAAGGTTTGCTCACGGGTCGAGGGCGGCAGTCAAAGTAGGCCTAGCTTAACGGAACCGCGCGCCGATAGAGCGCAAAACGCACCTCGCCGGCCTGTCCCTCCCGATGCAGCTGCCAGTTCGGCGGCAGCGCCGGAGCGCCGGCTCGCGGCGACTCCACGTAGATCCATGCCGGCAAGGCCAGCCAGCCGCTGGCCTCCAGCTGTTGCGCCAGCCCCGTCCACATGCCGAGTGCAAATGGCGGATCGAGGAACACCAGATCCACCGGCTGCACAGCCCCCTGCAGGAACGCCCCCGCCTCGACGGCCGCCACCCGGCCACCGTCGGCCTTCAGCCGACCGAGGTTGTCGCGCAAGGCACGCGCCGCCTGCGCATCGCGCTCGACAAACTGGACACTGGCCGCGCCGCGCGACAGCGCCTCGATCCCGAGCGCCCCGGTGCCGGCGCACAGGTCCAGGCAGCGTGCACCGTCAAGCACCGGTGCCAGCCAGTTGAACAAGGTCTCGCGCACCCGCTCGGCGGTGGGCCGCAAGCCCGGCAGATCCGGCACGTTGAGCCGCGAATTGCGCAGGCTGCCGCCGATGATGCGGATCCGTCCCGGCATGACGTTGCGTCCGCCGCTCAAGACACCGGGCCCTCAGCGGCCAGTACGGATGGGAGTGTTAGCATGCCGCCCATTGTCTTTGAATCACGCCTGCAATGCTCAAGTTCTGGAAGAAGAAGCCTGCCGAGACGGCTCCGCCGCAACCTGCAGCCGCAGCCGCGGACGATGTGGCTGCGCCCGAAGCTCCCGAGACGGTCACCACCGCCCCGATCGACGACGGGCAGACCACGGCAGCTGTCGCTGAACCGGTCGCGCCGGAGGCAGCAGCTCCGGCCCGGCGCAGCTGGCGCGAACGGCTGTCCGGCAATGCATTCGCGCGCGGCCTCAGCTCGCTGTTCGTGCGCCATCCCAAGCTCGACGACGACCTGCTCGACGAACTGGAAACCACCCTGATCACCGCCGACGTCGGCGTCGAAGCCAGCACCGAGCTGGTCGAGAGCCTGCGCAAACGCATGCACAAGCGCGAGTTCGCCGACGCGCCAGCCTTGCTGGCCGCACTGCGCGAGGCGCTGATCGCCCTGCTCAAGCCGGTCGAGCAGCCGCTGGACGTGCGCGGCAGGCAGCCCTTCGTGGTGCTCACGGTCGGCATCAACGGCGCCGGCAAGACCACCACCATCGGCAAGCTGGCCCGCCGTTGGCGCGATGACCGCCACAGTGTGATGCTGGCCGCGGGCGACACCTTCCGCGCCGCCGCGGTGGAACAGCTGAAGACCTGGGGCGAACGCAACCAGGTGCCGGTGATCTCGCAAGGCCAGGACGCCGATGCCGCCAGCGTGATCTTCGACGCACTGCAGGCCGCGCGCTCGCGCGGCATCGATGTGCTGATCGCCGACACCGCTGGGCGCCTGCATACCCAGGGCGGCCTGATGGACGAATTGGGCAAGATCGCCCGCGTGCTGAAGAAGCTCGACGCCGATGCGCCACACGAGGTGCTGATGGTGATCGACGGCACTACCGGCCAGAACGCGGTGAATCAGGTGCGCCAGTTCCGCCAGATCGTCGGTGTCACCGGGCTGGTCGTGACCAAACTCGACGGCACCGCCAAGGGCGGTGTGGTGTTTGCGCTGGCACGCGAGTTCGGCCTGCCGATCCGCTTCGTCGGTCTCGGCGAAACCGCCACCGATCTGCGCGTGTTCGAGGCCGAGGCTTTCGTCGACGGCCTGCTGCCGGCCAGCCTGGGCGACGGGCATGGCCATGACTGAAGCGTGGGGCTGAGCCGGTGTCGCGGGGACTGCGGCTGATCCTGCTGGTGCTCGGTAGCCTGGTGCTGGCGGCCGGGCTCGCCGTGGTCATGGCCGTCTACCTGCTGCTGCAGCCGGATCGCTTCACCGCCATGTTGCAGTCCCAGGTGCGCAATGCCGGACTGGAGCTGAGCCTGGCCAGCCCGGCCAGCCCCACCTTGTTCCCCCGCCCGGCGCTGGAGCTCTCCGGCATCACGCTCAATGCCCGGGGCGCCAATGCGCCGATCCTGCTCGCTTCTCGCGGCCGGTTGGCGCTGCCCTGGCAAACCGTGTTCGGCGGCGCGCCGGTGATCACCCGGCTGGAGATCGATTCGCCACGTGTCGATCTGGGTGCCCTGCAGGATTGGCTGACCGCCCTGCCCGCGCAGCCGGCGGGAGTCCCGCCGAATATCCCGCGCATCGACACCGGCATCAGCATCAGCCGCGGCAGCGTGGTGCGTGGCGATGAACTGCTGCTCGGCAATGTCGCCCTCGAAGCCGGCAGCCTCATCTCGGGCCAACCGTTCCCGGTCAGCATGTCGGCAAGCACCGCTGCCAATACGCCGCTGCAGTTGCGCCTGTCCGCCACGCCGCGCATCCAGGGCAATGCATTGCAGCTGGACAATATCGCACTGCACCTGTCGCAAGGCAGCATGCTGACCCTGGTGTTGAACGGCAGCGCGCACTGGCATGGCGCCGCCGATGCGGCTGCCAGCCTGGCCGGCAAGCTCGACCATGCCGACGCCGGGCAATACGACATCTCGCTGAAACTGACCCCGGCCGACCAGGACAACCCGCTGCTGCTCGCGCTGAAACTGGACGGTCCCGACAACCATGCCGACATGCGCCTGCCACCGCTGGAGCTGGCGCACTGGTGGAGCAAGCTCAGCGACGAACAGGGACCGCAGCTGACCATGCCGCCCGGCAGCGGCCATGCCGAGATATCCAGACTCGAGACCGACGGCATCCGCATCGAAGGCCTGACCCTGCAGACTGGCGACGATGTACCTGCCGCCAGCACCACCGCACCGGCCCGACCGGCGGCCAGCAGGAAACCATGACGGTCACCCTGGCCACGCGACTGCTGCGCTGGTTCGACCAGCACGGCCGCAAGGACCTGCCATGGCAGCACCCACGCGATGCGTATCGCGTGTGGCTGTCCGAAGTGATGCTGCAGCAGACCCAGGTCACCACGGTGGTGGGCTACTTCGAGCGCTTCATCGGCGCGCTGCCCACCCTGGGCGACCTCGCTGCCGCCGACGAGGACACCGTATTGGCGCTGTGGTCCGGGCTCGGCTACTACCGCCGCGCACGTTTCCTGCATCGCGCCGCGCAGATCTGCGTCGAGCAGCATGGCGGCGCACTGCCGCGCGGCTTCGCCGCCTTGCATGCGCTGCCCGGCATCGGCCGCTCCACCGCCGGCGCGATCCTGGCGCAGGCGCACGGGCTGCGCTTCGCCATCCTCGACGGCAACGTCAAACGCGTGCTCACCCGCTACCACGGCATCCACGGCCATCCCGCCGAAAGCGCGGTGGAGAAACAGCTGTGGCAGCACGCCGAGGCGCATACACCGACTGCGCGCGCGGCCGACTACACCCAGGCGATCATGGATCTGGGTGCCACCGTCTGCGTACGCTCGCGCCCGCGCTGCGAGGCCTGCCCTCTAGTCGGCGACTGTGTTGCCCATCGCGACAACCTCACTGCGCAGCTGCCCACCGGCAAACCCGGCAAGCGCATTCCCACCCGCGCCACCGTGATGCTGATCCTGCGCGATCGGCAACGCCGCGTGCTGCTGGAACGGCGCGGCCCGCAAGGTGTGTGGTCAGGTCTATGGAGCCTGCCCGAGGCCGCTGATCCGGATGGAGCATGGCGTATCGCACAGCAGCACGCGCAGATCGATGACGCGCAGGCGCTCACACCCTTCACCCACGTCTTCAGCCACTATCGGCTGGACATCGAACCGTTGCTGTTCGATCGCGCGACAGCACGACGCGGCATCGCCGATAATCCGCAGCTGCGCTGGTGCAGCTTCGAGGAACTGACTTCGCTCGGCCTGCCCGCACCAGTACGCAGCTTGCTGCTGCAGATCAACGACGCCGGTTGAGCGCATCCTGCAAGCTTCGTCTTTCAATCCGGCCACACCCGACCCGTGCAGCCGACAAGGAACCAGACCATGAGCCGCACCATCCATTGCGCCAAGCTCGGCATCGACGCCGAAGGCCTCGACTTCGCCCCGTGGCCCGGCCCGCTCGGCCAGCGCATCTACGCCGAGATTTCCAGGCCCGCATGGCAACAGTGGCTGGCCCACCAGACCACGCTGATCAACGAATACCGACTCAACCCGCTCGACCCGAAGGCACGCAAATACCTCGCCGAGGAAATGGAGAAATTCCTGTTCGGCGGCGACTTCGCGAGGGCCACAGGTTTCACTGCGCCTGACAGCGAGTCTTGACGAAAAGCCGCGTATTCGGTCTAATGCGCGGCTCCACGCAACATCAACAACCTCCACGGTTGTACCTTGGTGGCCAAGTTTCCGGCCGGGTAGCTCAGTTGGTAGAGCAGGGGATTGAAAATCCCCGTGTCGGCGGTTCGATTCCGTCCCCGGCCACCATGTGTATCAACGGCTTGCAGCGATGCAAGCCGTTTTCTTTTGTGGCCTCGAGCGCTCCGGTTGCCGTTCGGTTGCCGTTCGGTTGCCGTTTGTCTGAATCTCGCGCAATTTAGCCATTGCCGGCGGCCGCGCAGTACTGCCGTCCTTCGCACTTCACAGTACTTTGCGAAAGTCACTCGCGCACGCAGGCGGGGCGATATGCATCCCGACGCCCTGCCCTAACGCAAAGCTAGCCGGTGCTGCGCGGCTTTATCGCGCGGTGTCCAGCGACTGAATGGAGCGAGGTTGAGCGCCGGGTTAGGTACTCTCGACGAAGCAACGCAAACTGCTGCAAGTCATGATGCTCGCCGAGCCAGAACCCAGCTTCGCGCATGTGACCTTCTTGGGTGAAACCGAGTTTGCACATGAGGTTGATGGACGCAATGTTTTCGGGATGTACCAGTGCTTCAACTCGGTTTAGCTCCATATTTTCAAAGCCCCAATCCAAGGTGGCCGACAAGGCTTCGATCATGAAGCCTTGCCCCCACGCAAAAGACGCAAGCTCGTACCCGATAATGCAACTTTTCCACCCGCGGTTCCATTTGAAAAGGCCACAGGAGCCGAGAAATCGGTTATCGGTTTTTCTCCGAATTGCCCAGCGTATTCCAGGATTCGGCATTTGGCGCCAACTGGCAAATATCTCGACCAGCTTCTCTGCCTGTTGAATGTCGGTAAGTGGATCTGAGCCGAACCAGCGCATTGCCTCAGCATCACCGTGAATGGCAAGCACATCCAGCGCATCCGAGTCGACGATTTCCCGCAAAAGTAGGCGATCTGTTTCGAGAGTAGGAAAGTCACTCATGAAGCACCTAACGCAGGAGTTAAGCGGTCCGCTTGAAGGAAGGGTTAGGCGTCACGGTACAGGCTGTTCCGGTGTTTGCCGGTACCAGAATAGCGCCACTTCTTCCGAGTGTGGATTGAGCCCGCGATATAGACCTGAATCGAAGCCCCGTAGCTGGAAGCCACAGGACTCGTAGAGTTTGCAAGCTGAGACGTTGTTGCTCTGAGTCTCGAGCATGATGCCAGGGAGAAGCTGTGATTCTGCCCATGCGACGGCTCGCTCGACGAGCGCTCTTGCCACGCCTTGACGCCGAGACTCCTGAGCAACGATCAGGTTCTCTATGTGGGCGTAGCCGTTCCAACCTTTCGACACGGCGATTTCGGCGACAACACGATCACCAAGGTAAACGGCAAACGAAACGCCTTCGGCGGACAACCTCTGCCACGACGGATACGTCTTCTCGTAGGGTGCGACGGCGACCGGCTCATAGCTCAAGGCGCCATTCACAAGATGCAGCTTCAACTCGCATTCGACAGTGAACGTCCTGTCGCGAGCGCTCCACTCTGTTGCTTGGCCGATCGGGAGTTCAGCGATACGATTCATGACGCCTAACGCTGGAGTTAAGCGGCGCCGGAGCCGTCCGCCTTGAACGAGTAAAAAGAGACTTCCTCCCCTTACGGCCTCGAAGGCCATGATGGTGTTGCGAAACAACCGTCAGCAGAAGAGGAAGTCTCCATGAGCACTATAACCCTGGGTGTGGACTT
>NZ_MUNQ01000026.1 GCF_002001165.1 Rhodanobacter sp. C05
GTTGCAACTCCGCACAGTACTGACACGCACGACGCAGCGAAGAGGACAACATGATGACCAGCATCGGTCCGAAAGCTCAGGGCAAGAGCATCAAGCGCCCGGTATTGATCGGAAGTCTCTTACGGAAATGTTAGGTGCCGTTTGCGAGCAAGTATGCAGACACTAACGACATGAGTACGAAGAAGGCGAAAAAGTAGTTGAGTGCGGCGATGAGGCAGATGGCGAAACTCTTGAGGTCGGAAGCCTTGCTGCTTCGGGAGAAGTAGACGGCTGTAATGATTGAAGCCGTGATGGCAGCAAAAAGAATACTTGGTGCATAAGGCAGCCAAGCGGAAAAACTCTCGCCCGCCATTGTGACTTTTGGGCCGACGAACGAAGATGCCCAGGCCCATATACTCGCAAGGTCAGTGAAGTGAGCGAAGCTGACACAAGTGCCGCAGCCACGCTGCTTAGAAAAATCCAAATGGCGAGAATCTTACGAGTCATGGCACCTAACGCTGGAGTTAAGCGGCGGCGAAGCCGTCCGCCTTGAACGATGTGTTAGAACCCATGTACCTATAGTACGTGGATGTCGTGGAGGACAACTGCGAAACCATTGGGACGTTTGAGAAACTCGAACTGGGCAGTAAGGTCCGACCACTGACCATTGAGCGGAAGATCATGAACGTAAGCGTAGCCAGAACGATCGGCTAGTGCGGTGAGACTTGCATGTTGCTGGCCTGAAGCAGAAGACGGCGATGTAACAACAGGCAATATGCTGTTGCCGCCATAGGACCTGAGCGCTGAGGAAAGGTGCTCCGGCTCCCACTTGATGCCGTAGGAATTGGACTCGTCGATTAGAGCCATAGCCTCGGCCGCTTGCCCTTGAGCGAGCAACGCGAACCAGCGAAAGACGAGCTCCCGAAAGGCCGCTTCTGGGTTGATTGGATGACCGTAGAGCATCGCAATGGGTTCTAACGCTGGAGTTAAGCGGCGGCGAAGCCGTCCGCCTTGAACGAAATGTTAGACCTCAGCCGCATACACATCGCTGCTGACAAGGCCATTGATGAACGACTGAAAATTGCTAGCTAAGAATGTGACCTGAAGAGGAGAGCATTCGGTTTCTACGTGAACGACACGAGGCTCGCCAGAAGCACCACAGAGAGAATAGTCGAGCATGACAGCGTCATGGCCCGCTGACGGACACTCGCCTATAACGATACCAATATTTGGGTAGCCCCATTCTTGAATCATAGGTATGGAGCCAAGACTCGCTGAGTCGATGCCCCATTCACCGCCGACACCACGGATGCCGGAAAGCGCAATGTGGTCTTTAGCCCACAAAGTTGGTGTGGTTGTTGGAAAGCAATCTCGAATGGGAGTGCCTCCGTTGCGAGATTGAAGCAGAGCAATGTACGACGCCGGCAACTTATAACCGAGAAGGGCCTCAGCCTCTTGCACCATGCCGTCCCGCAAGGGCGGCCCGGTGAAGTATTTGCTGTTGGTCCAGAATTCGTCCATGTCTGTTCTGAGGTCTAACGCCTAAGCTAAGCGGCCTGCGCGGCCGCGGTGTGTGATCGCGCGAGCAGCTTACTCCGCCGGTCCGCTTGAGCGCATAGTTAGGCCACTTCACCGTGACCACTACCGCTTGCTCTTTTCGAGGTACTCCATGCACTGGCTGCCAAACGGATGGCTCATGATGCCGCGCCTGACATGAAGCAAGAAGGTCTTGGCCTCCTCGGGTGATCTCCTCACCTGCGCGTGGTTCTGCCACATGAAGGCGAAATGCAGAGCAAACGGAGACTTTTGATAGTAGTGGATTAGAACTACGGGCGGATGGAGGTCAGGCACCCATGCTTCAATCAAGAGAACATCGCGCTTTTTCCCATCGCCAGGGTCTATGAGACCTTCGCGACCGGAGCTCCAACCATCTGGCCCCAATGCGCGATCCTCACATGCCTTAACGGCCAAACCGACTGCTTGCTCTTGCGTTTGTGCCGGATAAGGAATTGGACGAGGCGTTTCCTTGCTCCAATGCACAACGAACGGAACCATCAGTTCGTTGTCAGCCATCACGTGCTGCAAGTTGACGGCCTGGCAAAATGCGTACCCTGTGTATAAGGCAAGTGCATCGACGTTCAACTGTACTCTCCCATTGTGGCCTAACGCTGGAGTTAAGCGGCGCCGGAGGCGTCCGCCTTGAACGATTGGTTAGGCCCCAGCATTACGATTTGGAGCGTCCGCCCTGTGCGAAGATACCAAGTAAAAATATGGGCGCAGTTAGCGCCGCCATGAGAACGCTCTCGATCTCGTTTTGTAGCCGGGGGCCCGGCTCACCGAGCTCCGAGATGCCAGGATCAGACCCGACGTAATAGACCAGCACTGAAGTGCCGACCTCTAGCGATCCAAATTTCGGGTTGCCGGAGCCGACTGTCCCGACCCCTTTGTATGTGTTACCGGCTACCTGATAGGAGTAGCGCACGCCCTGGTGATCTTCGGGTTCTAGAGCTATGACTGTTCCAGAAGTCTTGATGCCTTGGGAGTCGAGCGCGTAATAGCGATGCAGATTTTGTGATCCAAGAAGGCTGCCGATCGCGAGTGCCAATACGATCCAGAGGCCAACATACATAAGCGCCTTGTGTTTGGAATTGTTGACGACGGTTGAGGACATAGACTGACCTGCCAATCTGGCCTAACGCTGGAGTTAAGCGGCGGCGTAGCCGTCCGCCTTGAACGAAATGTTAGACGCCAGCGCGCTGCGCCAGCCCTTTGCGGACACGATAGCGCCGCTTTGAATGCCCGGCAATGCCGCGAAAGTTGTGGCCTGCACTTTCTAGTGCCTGCATGGATATTGCAGTTGCAGATCCTTGACAGCGCTCTTGATGCCATACCTCTCAGCGGTTTCTGCGTCGATGCAAAGGCCGTTACGCGGAATGCCAGACCAACCAAGGGTCGCCTTACCGTTGATGCTCTTGACCAAAAGATAGTAGTTCGATCCTTGGATGGGTTCTGGCGTTCTCCAAGTTAGAGTGATAAGCCGGTTCGGCAGTGTGCCGATCAAAATCCTTGAGACCTTAAAGGTAAGCCGATAGGTCCCGTCAACGGTGACATGATTTGTGGGGACACTAACGTCTTGCACATGCACCAATCGTGCAGCGACAAGCGCAACTTCAGATGGAGCTGCATACGTTACGGGAGCTACCACACTCAGAACCAACACTAGAATTGCGGCAGTCTTGAACAACATGATCACCAATTTCTGTAGATACACGAGACAATTCGTGTGAGGTCTAACGCTAGAGTTGAGCGGCGGCGAAGCCGCCTTGAACGAATTGTTAGGCCGCCTTTAGTACGGAGCATTCCTAACAACGATATGGCTTGCAGACGCGATGCAGACGAATTGCATGTGCATGGGCTTTTGCTCGCTGAGTGGTCGCACAACTATGTCTGCGTAAAGCACGTTGCCGGGGCTAATAACGCGAGCAACATTAACAGGCAAGTCGCACGTAGCCCAGTCAGGAAAACCTAGATACCGCTTTGTGCCTACAGGCCAGATCCAAACTGAAATCGTATCGGCGCCGATCTGCAAACGTGCGTGTATGGATTTGCAAGGGCTGACGAATCTAGAGGCAGAAGATGCACACACATCTTTCGCCGGAATGTTGCCGCCTTGTGCAGCCCAACAGGCACCGCTAGGGCCCGAAAGAAACAAGCCCGCTGAAATTTGAAGGCATAGCGCAAAGGAGCGCGGTTTCATCATTGAGGCCTAACTACTGAATAGACGGACCCACGGGTCCGGTTATACATCCCTGATCCCCAGCCAAAGATTCGGCGTAAGGCTCTGATTCAACGCGAGCTTATCTGTGCTGGGTCCGGCTAACAACCAGACGTATAACCGGACCCAGTGGACTGGTTCTATCACCTAAGCTCATCCCATTTCGACCACATGGAGCGACCGTCATGGTGTGAACTTCCCGCAACACCTCCCCCCGCCCTACGCCTTATGAATCAGATCTCCACGATCTGCCGGCGGCGACACCTGAGTCAGCGCACCGAGGAGGCTTATCGCTTCTGGATTCGGCGATACATCCTGTTCCACTGCAAGCAGCACCCTCGCGACATCGGGCCGGCCGCGTCATCGTGTTTGTGAACTACTCGGCGGGCGAGTTGCACGAGGAGTCCGCACACAAATGGTCAGGTGCCAGATGTGATCAGCTCAACATCCGGAACCCACAGTTGCGACCATCGTGCGACCTTTTCACCCGGAGCCAGCAATTGCGGCGAAGACGGGGCCGCACTCCCAAAGCCCGTCGGCCCCTCCAGGGATCGTGCATTGACGGCTCCGTAGATGCGCGCATTTTGCTCAAAGACGACTGCAACCAGCACGCCGCATCGATCGCAGAGCAGGAATTCGGCAGTATTTGATCCCTGCCTGTACCGGCGCAGTGCACCTGGGCTCCGCATGATTACAGACAGTTGCCCGGCCGGATCTGAAACGTAGGCGGCACCGTGCTTTTGGCAGAACGAGCAATCGCAGGCCCGAGGGACAATGCTTGCCGGGTCCAGCGCGGTCGAAAAGGTTACGTGAAGCTGACCGCAGTGACAGCCGCCACGAAACACAAATGCATTATTCAATGACGGCATCGTTGCACCTGGAACCTGACGTTTGAGACAAGCCTCCCGCAGATGGCGCAGCCAGGAGCGATGCGTCTTGACCGACGGTTAGACCGAAGATTTTTGCTGAGGCCGATTGCCCTGGTCATTGGCCGGCAGGCGGCTGCCAAAGTTCCACCTTGTTTCCTTCCGGATCGATGACCCAGGCAAACTTCCCGTACTCGGAATCGTCAATCTTCTCGAGAACGTTGCAGCCTTCTTCGCGCAAGACTTTAACCAGGGCGTGCAGATCCTCCACCCGGTAATTGACCATGAACGTTGCAGTGCTGGGTGCAAACTGGTCACCTTGCGCCGAACCAATCGACCAGACGGTTGTTCCGGCAACCGGCTTGCCTTCATCGTCGGTCCAGGTGAAAGCTGTGCCACCCCATCCTTGGACATCGATTCCAAGGTGCTGCTTGTACCAGGCCTGTAGTGCTGGAGCGTCTTTGGCTTTGAAGAAGATGCCGCCAATGCCAGTGACTCGCTTCATGGAACCTCCGATGGACGTGTGGTGATGAGGGAGAGTGCGTTTTCTGCGGCCTGACACTGGAGTCAACCGGACCCAGCAGACTGGCCCTATCGCGTAATTTTGTCCCATTTCGTCCACAAGGAGCGACTGTCGTGTGTAGAACGGCCTAGCCTACTTTAACTAGCAGGCTTCTTCGATTTGCGCTCTGAAGCCGACCTCACTCCGAAAACAGCTCGCTTTTTCGTCAATGCAAAGGATGCGTCGAGCACCAGATCCGGCAGAAAATGCCGGCCCTGTTGACGCACGCTCAACAGGCCATGACAGCTTTTGTTGTTGCGGCGCTTTGGCCTAGGATGCCGGTCGACATTTCCGTCAGGGGGGATCGGCAATGCAAAAGCATGGCTTTCGTCTGATCGGGTTGCTTCTGCTTCTGGGCCTGTCGTTGACACCAATGCATGCATTGGTGGCCGGGGAAGCTGGCAAGGACTGCCCATTCGTCGGTTCGCTGGACAGCTTCGCGCCGTCGCGTGATCTGGACTGGGTCCCCTACACGCAGCTGGATTTCAGGACCGCCGACGGCAAGGTCACCAAGTTCGGCAAGCTCTGCTATCAGCAATACGACCTCAAGCCCGGCCAGCAGAAAATGAGCGGGCTCGAGATCATGTCGAACTACGCGCAGGCGATGGCAGCCGCCGGCGCCCAGATCACCAACACCAAGCGCGCCGACGACGACGATATCTATGCGACGCTGACCAAGGACGGTGCGGAATACTGGTTCTATATCTGGGAAGGCAATGGCGATGTTGTCGGCGTGAAAGTGCTGCAGATCGCGCCGTTCAAGTATTCGATGCTCCCACCGAGCGGCAACGACTATGCACCGCTCGGCCATATGCCGCATTCGGTTGCCAGGGCTCCCTACAAATCGAACTACGAAGAAGTGGCGTTCCGCGTGCAATCAGGCAATTCGACCCAGGTCGTCAAGGTCCGTGGCACCCACTACAAGGTGGTCTACGATTTTTCGAACTATCGGAAGGGCCCTTACACGAGCTACCTCGAAGTCCAGCAGAACTATCGCGCAGCGCTCAAGGACATGGGCGCCGACATTCTCTTCGCCGCTCCTGACGACGACCCGCACACGGTCGCTCGCTTCGACAACAAGGGCACGACGGTGTGGATGGATATCGACAGCAATGGCGCCGCCGGGGTCATCGCATCGGTCACCGTCGATGTGATCGAGGAAAAGCCCTTGCAGATGACGATCAAGCCGCCGCAGGCCGGCGAGATGAAGACCGCGCTCGACCACGACGGCAAGATCATTCTCTATGTCAACTTCGACTTCAACAAGGCCACGTTGAAGCCCGATGCACAGCCGGTGATCGCACAGGTGGCGGCGCTGCTGAAGGCCAATCCGGACCTCAAGTTCTCCGTCGAAGGTCATACCGACAACATCGGCCAGCATGACTACAACCTGAAATTGTCAAAGGACCGCGCGGCCGCGGTGGTCGCAGCGCTGGTGGCTCAGTCGATCGATGCCAGCCGCCTTAGCTCGACAGGTTACGGTCCCGACAAACCGATTGCTCCGAATGATACGGAGGAAGGGCGCGCCAAGAACCGACGGGTGGAGTTGGTCAAGAAATAAGTGTTTCTGTTGTTACGCCACTCATCAGCCCTACCCAGACAGCGCATCAATAAGGGGGCAGAGACATTTCTAGTCGTGAGAAATGTCTCTAGCGCTCCAAAGAACGCTCACGCTTACTGACAGCCAGATCACACTTCCAACCGGTCATCCGGCCTCGCCACCAGCGCATACAGCACCGGCATCAGGAAGATGCTGATCAGCAGTCGCGTGAACAGGCCGCTGACGATGACCAGGGCGAACGGTTTCTGGGTATCCGTGCCGACGCCGGTGGCCAGTGCTGCGGGCAGCAGGCCGAGTGCGGCCACCAGTGCAGTCATCATGATCGGGCGCAGGCGCAGGATCGCGCCTTCGCGGATGGCCTCGTTGAGGGTGGTGCCACCGCGGCGCAGTTCGTTGACGTAGGAGATGTAGACGACAGCCGTCTGTACCGAGACACCGAACAGGGCCAGGAAGCCGATGCCGGAGGACACCGAGAACGGTGTGCCGGTAAGCCACAGCGCCACGATGCCACCTACCGGCGCCGACAGCAGCACGCCGATCACGGTGATGAACGGGAACTTGAAGTTGCTGTAGAGGGTGAACAGCAGCAGGAAGATCAGCGCCAGGGTCAGCGGCAGGATGACATTTAGCTGCGCGCGCGACGCCGTGTACTCCGTGTATTCGCCGCCCCAGTCCAGGTGATAGCCCTGCGGCAGGCTGACCTTCTGGTTGACCTGTGCGATGGCATCTTCCACCGCGCCGGCCAGATCGCGCCCTTCCACCGAGAACTGCACGCCGATGTAGCGTGAATTGAACTGGCGATAGATGAACGAGGCGCCGTTGGTCACCTGGATGTCGGCAAATTCCTTGAGCGGAAGCTGCTGGCCGCCGGACGTGGCTACCAGGATGTTGCCGATTTCCTCGGGGTTGTCTCGATACTGGTGGTCGAGGCGCACGACGAGGTCGAACTGCTTCTCGCCCTGCATCACCTCGGTGGCCACATCGCCACCGATCGCGGTGGTGATCAGGCCATTGATGTCATCGACATTCAAACCGTAGCGGGCGATCTTCGCGCGATCGATCTTGATGGCCAGGCTGGGTTGGCCGAGTTCCTGCACCAGGGTCACGTCATGGATGCCGCGTACCTGCTCCAGGATTTTCTTGATCGATTTGCCCTTCTGTTCGAGCGTGTTCAGGTCGGAGCCGAAGACCTTGACCGCCAGCGCGCTCTTCAGACCGGTCTCCGCCTCGTCCACCGCATCCTCGGCCGGCTGGGTGTAGTTGAAGGTGATGCCGGGGAAGGCCACCAGCTTCTTGTTGATCGCCTCGATCAGCGCAGCCTTGGTGTGGTAGTCGCCGTTCCACGCCGAATAGGGTTTGAGGCCCACGTAGAACTCGACGTTGAAGAAACCGGTCGAATCCGTGCCGTCGTCAGGCCGACCCAGTTCCGAGGCAACCGTGGTGACTTCGGGGAAGGTGCGCAGGATGTCGCGCACCTTGGGCGTGATCCTGGCCGACTCGTCGAACGAGATGGTATAGGGCATGGTTGCACGCACCCACAGCGCGCCCTCGTCCAGTTGAGGCATGAACTCCGCACCGATGCGCGGTATCAGCATCAGCGAAACCACCAGCACGATGGCCGAGGCAATCGTGGTGCCCCACGGGCGCGCGAGGCAGAAATCGAGGCCCTTGATGTAAGCCGACTTGATCGCCTCAAAGGCGCGATTGCGCCGCTCCTTAACACCCTTGCGCATGAACCACGCACACAGCACCGGCAGCAGGGTCAGCGTGACGATCAGCGAACCGACCAGGGCGAACACCATGGTGTCGGCCATCGGTTTGAACAGCGTGCCGGAAGGTCCGGACAGCACATAGATCGGCAGGAAGCTGACCACGATCACTGCGACCGCGTAGAACAGCGGGCGATCCACTTCGGCCGCCGCGTCCTTGATGATCTCTCTGACGCTGAGCGGTGTTCCCTTGCGCTCGGCGATCTGGCGGAAGATGTTTTCCACCATCACCACCGCGCCATCCACCAGGATGCCGAAATCTATCGCGCCGATGGAGAGCAGATTGGCTGACGCGTTCTGCAGATCGAGACAGATGAACGCAAACAGCAGCGCCAGCGGAATGGTGGTGGCGACGATCAGTCCTGCACGGACATCGTAGAGAAAGAAGATGAGGATCACGACGACCAGAAGCATGCCGCGCAGCAGGTTGTCCTCCACCACCTTCGTGGTCAGCGCGATCAGGTCGGTGCGGTCGTAGAACGGCACGACCTTGATGTCCTTGGGCAGGATCTGGTCGTTGAGCTCCTTGGTCTTCGCTTCGACCCGCTTCAGCACGTCCTGGGTCTTCTCACCCGTGCGCAGCAGGATCACGCCCTCCACTGCGTCGTCCTGTTTCTCGAAACCGAACTCGCCCAGACGCGGAGCGATGCCGATGACTACACGGCCGACATCCTTCAGCAGCACCGGGGTGCCGTTGTGCACCGCCAGCACCACGTTGCCGATATCCTCCACCGTGCTCAGGCGTCCTTCGCCGCGCACGTAATAGAACTGGCTGCCCTGCGTATAGAACCCGCCGCCTGCGTTGCTGTTGTTGGCCGTCAGCGCGGCCTCCACTTGCACCGCCGACAGACCGACGCCGGCAATTTTCGCGGGATCGAGCAGCACCTGGTACTGCATGGTGCCGCCGCCGAAGCCCGAGTCGTCCGCCACGCCTGGCACGGATCTGAACTGCGGCTCGATGATCCAGTCCTCGAAGGTCTTCAGCTCCATCGGCGAGCGGTCGGAGCTTTGCAGCACGTAGCGGTAGATCAGCCCCGACGGCGCCGACAGCGGCGATACCGAAGGAGTCACGCCCGCCGGCAGGCTCAGGCTGGGCAAGCGGTTGAAGACTTCCTGTCGGGTGGGCAGATCGCCGGCGCCGTTGTTGAACGTGATGATGACGTCGGACAGGCCATACAGGGAGATCGAGCGGACATTCGCCGAATTCGGGATGCCGGTCATGCCGAGCTCGACCGGCACGGTGATCAGCCGCTCCACTTCCTCGGCGGCGTGGCCGGGCCATTGCGTGACGATCTCGACGATGGGCGGCGAAAGATCCGGATAGGCATCCACCGGCAGGCGCTGCAGCGAGCGCGCTCCGGATCCGACCAGCAGCAGCGTCATCAGGATGACGAGAATGGGCTGCCCCAGCGAGGCGCCCACCAGCCGATTCATGAACGACGCCGTCCGCGACGGCGATGGAGACTGTTGGTCGCTCATTGATTTTGCATGAACTGGATGAAGAGGCCGCCATTGACGACGACCTGGTCGCCCGCCTTGAGACCGTCGGGAATATCGTATTGATCGCCGACGCGATGACCCAGGGTCACATGCTGGCGCGCGAAACTGCCATCGGGCTGCACGGCATAGACAAACGGCAGGTTCTCGTCGTCGCGCAGGATCGCCGAAACCGGAATCAGCGTTCCGCTGCTTGGCTGGCCTGAATGAATCTGCACGCGCACATACATCTGCTTCTTCAACAGGCCTTTCGGATTGGCGACGACCACTCGCGCGACCACCGCACGGGTGTCGGGATCGACCAGGGCCGAGATGTTGTCCACGGTGCCGGAAATCTTGTTGCCGGCAATGCCGGTCTCCACGTCGGCCGTGTCGCCGACGCTGACCGAGGCAAGGTCGGCACCGGAAATCTGCGCCATGACCCAGACGCGCGAAAGATCGGCCACGGTGAAGCATGGCGTGGTGCCTGCCTGCAGCAGCAGCCCAGGCGTGATCAGCTTCTCCACCACGATGCCCGAGATCGGCGAGCGGATCATGCCCTCCACGACGTGCGAAACAGGCCGGCCGGCCTGGATGTCCTTGATCGTGCGCGGATCGACATTCAACGAAACCAGTGCCTGCAGCGCTGCATCGCGATCGGCTTCGGCGCTGGCCGCGTCGGTCTGCGCCTGCTCATATTCGCGCTGGGAAACGCCGTTGTGCTGGACAAGATCCTTGTCCGCATCGGCAAGCCGGCGGCTGTTGGTCGCGGTAACGAGCGCCTTGCTGTACGTGCTGATGGCTACCGCAAAGTCGGGCGAATCCACCACCGCCAGCGGGTCACCCTTCTTCACCTTGTCGCCCGGCGAAACCAGCAGCCGCGACACCGGACCGGAAATGGGCGCCAGCACGCTGGTAGCCTGATCGTTGTCGAAGTCCACCGCACCGATGGCTTGCACCGTCTGGTGGAACTGCGACGCAGCGACAGTGTAAAGCTGGATGTGCTGCCGCTGGTCTGCTGTCAGCGTCACGTTGCTGACCGTCGTGGCGGCGGTTTGCGCGCTGCTGTCGGTCTTGTTGTCGTTCCTGGATGAACAGCCGGCGGACGACAGCATGACGGCGATCAGCATGCAGGCGACGCCGTGCGGAAATCTGCCCGGGCGTGTCGTGGCCGGCATTCCGTAAAGTGATTTATTTTTCATCTTTGCCCTGGGTCGAATCCGTCCGGGTTGAATCACCCCGGCTTGAATCTGCATGGTTTGAATCCGTCTGGTTCAAGTCCGCGCGATGCCACCAGCCGCCGCCAAGCGCCTGGAACAGCGCCGCCGTGTCGGCATAGCGATTGGACTGGGCTTGCACCAGGTTGATCCTGGCCTGCTGATCGGCCTGCTCTGCGCTCAACAGCGAGAGATAATTGGCATAGCCGTCCTTCCACTGCCGCTGCGACAGATCGAGCGTGACCTTGGCGGCATCTGCCGCGGCCGCAGCCGCTTTCAGACCTTCGGCATCCTGTTCGAGCGCAGTCAAGGTGTCGGCGACATTCTGGAAGGCCGTCAGCACCGTGCTGCGATATTGCTCGGCCGCCTCGACATAAGCCGCCTTCGCGGCGCGCTCCTGGTGCAGCAGCGTCCCGCCCTGGAAAATCGGGGCAGCCAGATCCGCGCCCAGACCCCAGAAGCCGGTGCCCGACTTGAACACCTGGCCAATCGCCAGCGCCGTACTGCCGGCATTTGCGGTCAACGTGATATTCGGCAAACGGTTCGCGATGGCGATGCCGATCTGGGCACTCGCGGCATGCATATTGGCTTCGGCCTGAAGCACATCCGGACGCTGCGCCACCAACTCCGACGGAAGGCTCACCGGCAGATCCTGCGGCAATTGCAGGCTCGCAAGTTCGAATTTTTCAGCCGGCGCCTGGTTCGGAAACCGGCCGGCCAGTACGGCCAGAAGATCATGCTGCTGGGCCAGTTGCCGGAGCAGCGGCGGCAGCGTGGCGTTGACCTGCGCGAGCTGCGACTCCTGCGCGGCCACATCCAGCCGGCTGGCATAACCCTTGGCGAACTGGTAGCGCAGGATCTGCAGCATCTTGCTGTTGATGTCGACCAGCTGACGTGTCGCATCCACCTGCGACTGCAGTGCCGCCTCCTGCACCGCGGCAGCCACCACATTGGTGCTCAAGGTGATCTGCGTCGCGATCATCTGGTAGCGGACAGCCTGCGCCTGTGCCTTTACGGACTCCATGGTCCGGCGGTTCAGACCGAAAACATCCGGCACATATGAAACGCTGACCTGCGGAGTGAACACGTTGTACAGGAGGGCATTCGAGCTGGGCGTCGGCGAAATGGTCCCCGGCGTCTTCTGGCGGCTGGCCGAAAAATCGGCCGAAACATTGGGGTAGTAGCTGCCACGTTGCGCCAGGACATTTTCCCTGGCCACGGACAAGGCTGCCTGCGCAGCCTTCAGGTCGGGATTGTTCTTGAGCGACTGTTCGATCAGTGCATTCAGCTGACTGGAATGAAACAGGGTCCACCAGTCTCCGGGAATATCGCTGCCGCTGGCAAAGCGCTGGGCTTCTCCACCGACGACATCCTTGCTGGCAACCGTTGTTGCAAGTGGATGTGCGGTGTAACCGTTGACATCCGGCGCAGCCGGTCGCTTGAAGTCGGGACCCACGGCGCAACCGGCAATCAGCAACGAGACCAGGGCCGCGAGGAAATGCAGCGCGTGCGATCGTGTCGCGTTGGCAAGGAATGCGGCATTCCCTGTTATCTCACCTCTCATCAGCTTTGGCCCCGGCGAACACATTGGCCCACGTCTTGTTCATGCGAACGCATCTTCGAGAGAAATAATCAGGATGTAACGATATATCGTATCAAATATAAGCGGAAGCCATGCCGGAGGTCATGGATTAAAAGCAGGGTGTGCAGCAGTCAAAAGGCCGTAAATGGCCACACCGGATGGCGTTATTTACACCACCTGTAATTTCATGCGATCCGAGGGCAATGAAATTGTGGCGTCTGGCGCTGAAAGCGCGAATTAATCGAATCTCGCGGATAACCCGACCTGCCCCGATAGCGCATTCGTGGCGCAACGTTGCTGATGAGCCGGGCCAAGCGTCACCACCACCGTGTCATCGACCAGATACAGGCTGTAAAACCTTGTGGTGCGTGCCGCGGGCATCTGGCAGCTTCTTGCCAACAGCCCGGGCGCACGCTGCAAGTCTGTGGCACTGGGTTCGAAACCCATGTCGGTGAGATCCGGGAGGTAATACATGAGAAACATGTGGCTATGAAACGCGTCGCCCACGGAAATATAGGGAATGATCAGCGTATGGACGAGCGGAAACTGCTCGGCAACATGCGCCGTGATCGGTGAATACCCGATGCCGCCTTCGAGCAGGAAGGAATCGATGGTGTGGCTCGCCTTCAGCTCGGCAAGATCCTCGGCAAGACCCGCAGCAATCCGGTCCTCGTAATTCTTCTGCTCTCCAAGGGCATTGCCATAAGCACTGGCAAAGACACACATGCCCAGTGCAAGCATGCAGGCCACCGACAAGGTCCATTTGCCCGACGACTGCCATTGCTGCAGGGCAGCCTGCATGACGATCAAGGCCGCCGCCAACAGTGCTCCGATCCCCATCAACACGCGTGGTTCGATTTCCGGCCTGAGCAGCAGCAGCATGGGGCCGAGGGCGCTGGCAAGCGCAGCCAGAGGCAGCAGCAGGCTGATGGCGAACAGGCCGGCACTGGCCCAGACCGGTTGCGTGCGCCGCACCCTGATCGCGTAACGGATGCCGATGGCCATCGGAAACAGTGCCAGCAGGATCAAGATGGGGGTGAAGAATCGCCACCACTGCTGACTGAAGCTGTGAGCAATAAACGCATAGAAGTCGACGATATTGGCCCTTATCACCGGAAGGTCATGCAATCCGTGGATCTTTTCGCCCTGCTGCTTCACCCAGCCATGGATGTGGATGCCAATCACGAGTTCATAGACAAGCATGGCCAGCCCCGCCTGCCATATCCGTGACAGGAATTGCAGCGCGAGCCGACGAGGTGGCTGGTCGTGCAACTGTGCCAGCGCGACATCCAGCAGAATGAAGATCAGGCAGGCATTGATGGCTGGTTGATAGAAGCTGAGGCTTGCAAAAAGCGACAGCACACCCAGCCACCAGCCTCGGCGGTTGTCCTTGAAGGCGAGCATGGGCAGCAGGGCGAGCAGCATCGCCACGCTCATGCTCAAGGCATCGAATTTGTAGGAAAGATTTTCCAGATAGAACGGCTGTGCACCGAGCGGAAATGCCACGAGTGCCGCCATCCAGGGTGAACGTATGGCATATCGACGTGCGATCAGCACACCAAGCCACGAGAATATCGCGATGGCTCCGATCTGCGTCAGTGGCGAAATGTCGACCATGGCGCGGTCATAGCCCTGCAGCAATCTCATCAGCAGGGTCGTCAGTGGTCGACCGTTGGAATCCCAGCCAGTACGGCCGATCAGCGCCCGTTTCAGGTCGTCATCGAAATAGCGATTCGCGCGCAGGATGGGAAACAGGATCAGAAAATAAAGCGCGAGCAGGATGACAAAAACGCTGTGGTCACTACGCACGGATTCCGGACTGGCGCTGACCGGGGCATCGCGTGAAATCGACAGGCTCACGTATCAAGGCTCCATGAACAAACGACGGTATCGATTGACGACTGCGTCTGCAGCCCCTGCTGGCCCATGCCGTAAATTTCACGGGGCGACTCTATGGCCATTCCCGGCAGCCTGCCAATGAATCCTGGCGACTGCGCGTTCACTTGCACAGAGTATGTTCAGGCTGGCTGAGTATCTGCTGACAGTGAGGGTTGTGCGACATCCACGGCGAACCGGCATCACCTAATACACCGAAAGTGATGACACACCACACCGCTTGTTCACCGCAGGTTGATTTGGCTCGCTCAAGACTCGGGCTTCCTGCAGGCAACGAGGAACTGTCCATGAAGAACATGCTCATCAAGAACAGGCCCATCAAGAACAGGATTGCTTCACTGACTTTCGCGCTCACGCTCGGCACGCTTTGCCTTGGTATCTCCAGCGCTGTCGTCGCGCAACAGGCCATGACCGAACCGCAGGTGCACAGCACGCTCACCGAGCAGGGTTACACCAAGGTACATGACCTCAAGTTTCGTGATGGCATGTGGTACGCACGCGCCCGCAGTGCCAACGGCAAAAGCGTGGATATCCACATCGATGCAAAGACCGGCCAGGTCTATCCGGACGAGCAGGTATCGCGACTGAGCGAACGCGATGTACGCGCCTCACTGGAAACCCAGGGCTATACGCATGTCCATGATGTGGACTACAAGGACGGCATGTGGACCGCCAAGGCTGAAAATCCGGCGGGCAATCACGTACGACTGAAAGTCGACGCCAGCAGTGGCAAGGTGGTTGGCACCGAATGAATCCACTGCACGGCATGGATGAACCCGGCACACATCAGCTGTGCCGGGTCATGACTGCGGTACCTTGCGGGTGGGCCAAAGGATGGGTAGACCGATGTCTGGTGGCTGACTAGTATCGGGTGTTCCCTCCCCCGCGACAGGTACCTCCGTGAAGCGACTGATGCTTTCCACCCTTGCCCTGGCCGTATCCTCGGCGCTGATGGCTGCCGCCGTGCCGACACCGGCGTTCGATCCCCACCGCCTGTCCGACGAAGTGAAGACCTTGTCCTCGGACGCCTTCGAGGGCCGCGGCCCGAACACGCCGGGCGAGACCAGGACCATCGACTACATGGTGGCGCAGATGAAGGCCGCCGGACTGCAGCCCGGTGGTGACCTCAAGGATGGCAAGCGCAGCTGGACGCAGGCGGTGCCGCTGCTGCGCACCGAGATCATCGGCACACCGACGCTGACACTGACGCTGAAGGGTAACAACCAGACGCTGACGCAAGGCAACGAGATTGCTGTGCGCGCCCCGATGGACGGCTCGACTGCGGTGGCGATCGTCGATGCGCCGCTGGTATTTGTCGGCTATGGCGTGAAGGCGCCGGAGCGCCACTGGGACGACTTCAAGGGCGTCGACCTGCACGGCAAGATCGCCGTGGTGCTGATCAACGATCCGGATTTCGAGACCGGCGTGGGCGACTTCGGTGGCAAGACGATGACCTACTACGGTCGCTGGACCTACAAGTACGAAGAGGCTGCGCGCCGGGGTGCGCTGGGCGTGCTGATCGTGCACGAGACCGCACCGGCCTCGTATGGCTGGGCCACAGTGAAGAATTCCAATACCAACACGATGTTCGACATCGTGCGCGACAAGCCGGCTGCCGTGCATCCGCAGCTGGAGGCATGGATCCAGCGCGACCTCGCGGTCAGCATGTTCAAGCAGGCCGGGCTCGATTTCGAGACGCTGAAGAAGCTGGCACAGACGCGCGATTTCAAGCCGGTGCTGCTGAAGGGCGAGAGCCTGTCGGCCAGCTTCAAGGTCGACAAGAGCGTGATCACCTCGCACAACATCGTCGGTCGCATCGAAGGCAGCAAGCACCCGGACCAGACGGTGATCTACAGCGCGCACTGGGATCATCTCGGGGTCGGCCAGCCCGACGCCAAGGGTGATCGCATCTACAACGGCGCGGTCGACAATGCCACCGGCACCGCGTCACTGATCGAGCTGGGCCGCGCATTTGCGCACGCACCACGGCCCGAGCGTTCGGTGGTGTTCCTCAATGTCACCGCCGAGGAGAAGGGTCTGCTCGGTTCGGAATACTACGCGGCGAACCCGCTGTATCCGCTGGCCAAGACGGCCGGCGTGCTCAACATGGATGCACTCGACCCGAATGGCCCGGCGCGCAACTTCACCATCTCCGGCAGCGCCAAGCTCGGTCTGCTGGACGACCTGATTGCCGACGCGAAGAAGTTCGACATGAGCTACACCGCCGACCCGAAGCCGGAAGCCGGGCATTTCTTCCGCTCCGATCACTTCTCGTTCGCCAAGCGCGGCGTACCGGCAATCTCGTTCGGCTCGGGCAACGACTGGGTCGATGGCGGACTGGCAGCGGGCAAGGCTGCCGAAGACGAATACGTTGCCAAGCACTATCACCAACCGTCCGACGAATGGCAGGCCAGCTGGCCGTTCACCGGCATGGCGCGCGACCTGCAACTGCTCTACACGGTAGGTAGCCAGCTCGCCAATTCCGACCAGTGGCCGGACTGGAGCAAGGATTCGGAATTCCGTGCCACGCGTGATGCAACAGCGGCAGAGCGTAAATAACGCATGATGTATTCACTGCTCGACGAGCAGTGACCAACACCGAGCTCTTGATGTGCTCCCTCCCCTGCTTGCAGGGGAGGGTTGGGGAGGGGTGGGCTTTTGATCTTTCGCAAGCTCGGACAACCCCCTCCCAGCCTCCCCCTGTATGCAGGGGGAGGAGCCAGAGCCTTGCTGCATCAGCAAGGGCTGCGCTGCATCAGGTTCAATGTTTACCGTAAGCCCATAGCAGAAACGGCGGCAACATCTGCTTCCACGCCGCCTGGTTGTGCCTGCCACCCTGCAGCAGGAACAGCGCGATATCCGTCCGGCGCGATGGGTGCCGTGCATAGTCAAGATTGACCGAGTAGCCCAGCTGTTTCAGGCCGCCCTCGTGAAAACCGTCAGCGCCGCGATATCCCTCGATGACATCCTGCACATCATTGACCGCATCGATGATGCCGTTGCCATCGCGATCACTGTTTTCTTCCGCGGTGCCGACCGCAAACCACATCTTCAGACCGGCGCGTTTGCCTCCGCGATCGACCATGCCCTGCACCAGTCGCGTGTGCTCGATTGCCGTCGCATTGCTGCGATCAGTCGCCAGCCAGAACGATGGCGAGAACGCACCGACCCGACCGAATACATCCGGATACTGCCAGCCAAGATTGAACGCATTCAGCGCACCGAGCGACCAGCCGAGCATCGCGCGATCGCGGACGGATCGGCGTGTGCGGTAGTGCGCATCGATATACGGCACCAGCTGCGTGGCAACCCAGGCGGAATACTCCTGCGCGCGGGTGCCGATCGGACCAATCGGCGAGCCGCCCACCAGGCTGCGTGATGTCGAGCGATCGGACAGTCCGTAGCCGCTGGCGCGGTCGGCCAGCATGTCGATCGCGACCACGATGACGGGCTGGATCGCATGCTGGCGATAAAGTTGCGCCAGTGTCGCCTGCAGCCCCACAGCGGCCATGTCCTGACCATCATTCGCGTACAGCACCGGATAGTGCCGGCCTGATGCGGCACTGCTGTCGTAGTCCTGTGGCAGGTACACCGCCACCTTGATCCGCTCCGGCGCGAAAGCTGTCGCATCGAGTTGCAGGCTAATCACGGCGCTGTTGGCATCGGCGACCGTCGTCACCGTGGCAGCTACAGCCCAGCCATTACCTGCGCAACACGCCAGCAGCCATGCGAGCAACAGACACGTACCCGACCTGCTTGCGCGCGACAAACGCATCAGTCCAGGCTGGCAAACCACACGCCATGGCCTGGCAGTTGCAACTGGCGGCCTTCCAGATGAGCCTGCAACAGACCATGACCATCCACCGCCACCGGCTTGCCGAGCGTGGCCGGCAGGGTCAGTTCGGCGGCGGCATCGGCAAGGTTGAACACCACCAGCAAGGTCTGTCCGGCAAAGCGGCGAATGAAGGCCAGCACCGGCTCGGCGGTATCCAGGAAATGGATGTCGCCCCAGCGCAGCGCCGGTTGCAACTGGCGCCAGTGCATGAAGGTGCGGAAGCCGTTCAACACAGAATGCGGATCGGCCTCCTGGTGCGCTACCGCCAGTGAACGATGCTCCCGCGGCACCGGCAACCAGGGCATGCCCCGACTGAAGCCGGCATGCGCATCGTCGCTCCACGGCATCGGCGTACGGCAACCGTCGCGTCCCTTGAACTGCGGCCAGAACGCAATGCCGTAGGGATCCTGCAGGGATTCAAAGGGCAGCTCCGCCTCGGTCAGACCAAGCTCCTCGCCCTGGTACACGCAGACCGAACCGCGCAGCGAGCAGACCATGGCGGTAAGCAGGTTGGGCAGTTGCCCGGAAGCCTGTCCCTTGCCCCAGCGTGTCAGCACACGTTCGACATCGTGGTTGGAGATCGCCCAGCACGGCCAGCCTTCGGTCATCTGCGCTTCCAGCGTCTGCACCGTGCCCCGGATGTGCGCAGCGCTGAAGTCGTCGGTCAACAGCTCGAAGCTGTAGCCCATGTGCAGGTGGCCATCGCGGGTGTATTCGGCCATTGTCGCCAGCGAATCCTCGGAGGAGATTTCACCCAGCGCGGCGACATCCGGATAGCGGTCCATCAAGGCACGCAGCTCGCCGAGAAACGCCAGGTTCTCCGGCTGCGTGTTGTTGTAGTAGTGGTACTGGAAAGCGTAGGGGTTGTCCGGGCTGAAGCCGCGACCCACGCGCTTCTCCTTCGGCTTCGGCGGGTTGTCGCGCAGCTGCTGATCGTGGAAACAGAAGTTGATCGCATCCAGACGTACCCCGTCCACACCCTTGTCCAGCCAGAAACGCACGCTGTCGAGAATCGCCGCGCGCACCTCGGCATCGTGGAAATTCAGATCCGGCTGCGAAGTCAGAAAATTGTGCAGGTAGTACTGGCCGCGGCGAGGTTCCCACTGCCAGGCCGAACCGCCGAACAGCGACAGCCAGTTGTTCGGCGCACTGCCGTCGGCGCGCGCGTCGGCCCACACATACCAGTCGGCCTTCGGGTTGTTGCGACTCTGCCGGCTTTCGAGGAACCACTCATGCTCGGCCGAGGTATGGCTGAGCACCTGATCGATCATCACCTTCAAACCCAGACCATGCGCCTTGCCGAGCAGGCGGTCGAAGTCGGCCAGCGTGCCGAACAGCGGGTCGACATTGCGGTAGTCGGCGATGTCGTAGCCGAAGTCGGCCATTGGCGACTTGAAGAAGGGAGCGATCCAGATCGCGTCGACCCCCAGGCTGGCCACGTAGTCGAGCCGCTCGATGATGCCCGGCAGATCGCCCACGCCGTCGCCGTCCGTGTCCTGAAAACTGCGTGGATAGATCTGATAGGTGACGGCGCCGCGCCACCAGGGTGCATCACTCATTCGCATGTCCCATGGATTCCTGCCCGAACTGCAGCGATATGCCCGGCGGGCGCTCCTTCGCAGCTTGTCAGGGAGCTTAATGGCTGCATGCAATGACGACCGCGACACTGCATACGTATTCATGTATCGCACCTATCGCATTGCAGCATTTCATGCTTCAACGCCATATGGACGTCCATTTGAAAAATGAAGAAACCTTCACAAATGGAGTCTGGCACTGGATTGCACACGCATGCGCATGGTGCGCAGGCAACCCGGACAAGGGTGTGCACGCGACCACTTTTCCCGAGTCGCAATGCGGGTTTGCGGTGCACAGCAGCACAATGAATACGTATTCAGTAAACGATCCGCTTGCAAAAGAGCGCCCTACCATGATCCCCACGTTGACGGGTCATCGGCTCATGCGACCGTGCTGTTCACCGAAAACGTTGGGGCAATGACCGCAACCACAACAATATGATGTGCAACCCTGGGAGGGGATAACGATGGTACTGAAACGCAATGTGCTGGCCCTGGCGCTTGCTTCTGCTGGATTCTGCTTCTCGCTTGGAGTCCATGCGACACCCGCTGACAACAACGCGAATCCGGGCAGTGCATCCGTCTCGTCCAATGCGCAGGCACCCAACCCGCAGAGCACCGATACGCAAAGCCAGACCGCTACGTCAAACGACACTGCGGCGCCTAAAAAAGCCGACCAGAAAACTCAGCTGGCCAAGAGCCTCGGCGCGATCACGGTGACCGGCTACAGCAAGAGCATCGAGACAGCGGTCGACATCCAGCGCTATGCGGACACCATCCAGAACGTGGTGACGGCCGCGGACATCGGCGGCCTGCCGGACCAGTCGATCGCCGACGCACTGACCCGCCTGCCCGGCGTCACTGCCGAGCGCATCGGTGGCGAAGCCTCGCAGATCAACTGCAACGGCCTGTCGGGCAACTTCATCCAGACCACGCTGGACGGCCGTGTGCAGCCGTCGACCAGCGGCACCAACTACATCCAGTTCGACCAGTACCCGGCCGAGCTGATCAATCAGGCCACCGTGTACAAATCGCAGCAGGCCAACCTGATCGAAGGTGGCGTAGGCTGCTCGATCGCAATGCAGACGGCCAATCCGCTTGAAGCCAAGCAGGAGCAGACCGTCAACATCGACATGCGTGGCAGCTACAACAACCAGGCCAGCGATGTATTCGGCGCCAATCCGGAAGGCTACCGCTTCAGTGCTGCATGGCAGGGCAAGTTCCTCAACGACACGCTGGGCGTGGGCCTGGGCTTCGCCCGCATGCAGCAGCCGCATGTTTCCGAGCAGTGGGTGGGTGAGGCCTTCGACGGGCAGCAACCCATCAACAATGCATTGCAGCAGGCCTATCCTTCCCAGGGTATCCAGGTGCAACAGAACGGTGGTGAGGAGCGCCGCAACGGCTATCTGTCGACCATCGTGTGGAAACCCACCGACAACCTGCAGATCAGCGGCAACGGCTTCTACTCGCAATACGACGACGCCTCATTCGGCCGCGGCTTCCGCGCACAGCTGTTCGATCAGAATCAGGCGCAGATCACCAATCCGGTACTGCTGCCGAATGGCGCGATCGTCGGCGGCACGGTCACCAGCAACCCGATGACTGGCCTCGATCCGCGAACCGCCGGCGACTGCAACAACGGAACGACCGCCTGTCCGTACAGCCACAATTTCGGCCTGGAAACCACCGCCGACAACTACACCACGCATACCACCGTGTTCTCCGGTGGTCTGAATGCGAAGTGGACCAGCGGCCCGTGGACGGTGGTGGCCGACGCCTCGATGTCACGCGCGACCAGTGCCCAGATCAATGTCGACACCACCGCCGATCCCTACAATGGCCTGGGCACGGCTTCACCCTCGTTGATGGGCCAGTCGCTCACCTACGGACTGAACGGCCTCAACGTCGGCTCGCTCACGGTACCCAACCCGGGCATCTACACCAATCTCGGTGACATGGCGTTGTCGCGCTACGGCGTCTATCCGTACGTCTATCACGACCTCGACAAGGGCTTCCGTCTCGAGTCCACCTACGAGCTTTCGAACAGTTCGCTGCTCTCGGCGATCGAGGGCGGCGTCTACATCAACAACCATACCTACAATGCCGACCGCTCGGCCTATGTGTACGGTTCGGAATGGGGTGACAACCTGTCGGCCGGCGCACCGCTGCTGCTCAACAGCAGCAATGCGATCAACACTTGCTGGCGCGGCGACTTTGCCGGCATGCCGTGCTTCCTCGCGCTGAACGGCCCGGCCATCCTGGCGGCGAACGGCATCACCAATACCACGCCACTGAAGAGCTGGGCCAACAACTGGACCTACATCCAGAGCGGCCAGGTCGACGTGAAATCGCGCGATGCCTACCTGATGGCTGACATCGACACCAACCTGTTCGATCACAGCGTGACCGGCAACGTGGGCGTGCGCGTGGTGCGTACCTCGCAATACAGCAGCGGCCTGCAGCAGGTGGGCAATGGTGCCGGCATACCGATCACCGATCAGACTGGCGTGACCAGCAGCGACTACATCCCGGTGACTCAGGGCAAGACCTACACCGATGTGCTGCCGTCGATCAACCTGACCTACCACTTCGACGAGGCGAACCAGCTGCGCTTCTCTGCGGCCAAGGTGATGGCACCGCCGCCGATCAGCTCGCTGCTGGCCGGCCACGGCTCCTGGGTATCTGACGGGCAGTACAACCTGTGGAGCAACACCAGCCCGCTGCTCGACCCGATGTACGCCGGCCAGTTCGACCTGAGCTTCGAGCACTACTTCCCCGAATCGAGCGGTGCGTTCACCGCACACGTGTTCACCAAGCACATCGACTCGTTCGTGCAGCAGATCGTCTACAACGACTTCGACTTCGCCAGTGCCGGCATCACGGTACCGATCGATCCGACCACCGGCAGGCCGTACCTCAACGGCCAGTACCAGACCTCGTTCAACAACACCAAGGGCGGCACGGTTCACGGCCTGGATCTGTTCTACCAGAAGACCCACTTCCTGCCCGGCGTATGGTCTGGACTGGGCGTAAGCGCCGGCTTCTCGCTGACCCAGAGTGCCGTGCAGTCGCTCTCGGCACTGAGCGGGCCGCCGCAGAACCAGGGCCTGCCGGGCCTGTCGAAGAAGTCGGCCAGCGCGGCACTGTTCTACGACAACGGCACGTTCTCGGTCCGCCTGAACGGCACCTACCGCTCGTCGTTCGTGTCCGACTCGCAGATGTCGGTGAACAACCAGATCGTCTATTTCGCTCCCGAGACGGTGTTCGACCTGCAGACGGCCTACAACTTCACCAAGAACGTGAGCCTGCTGTTCCAGATCCTCAACCTGACCAACCAGCCGACCCGTACCTACTTCGGCAACACGCAGCAGACCGGCACGATCCAGTACTTCGGTCAGACGACCTACCTCGGCGTCAACATCAAGCTGTAAGCACCACGCCGGACATCGCCCTCACGATGTCCGGCCTCTTCTCTCCAAACCGGTTCTGCAGCATGTAGCGGAACCGGTTCTTTTGAACACGATTCGATGTGACACGCCAAGGGCGGTTGCCGGCCTTCCACCTGGCCGACGAATCATCTGCCGACCTGCTCCATCACCGCCCCGTGCTTCCGCCCGCACAATGAACGCGCGACCACTTCAGCAGGCCGACATGCCCAGACTCTCCTTTCTCGCTTGCGGCATCGCCACTGCGCTCGCCCTGCTCTCGCCAGGGCTGGCCCGCAGCCATGCTGACACCACGCTGCACGCACCCTCAACCACCGCTTCGCCAAAGACGTCATCCGACGTGTGGTACGAGATCTTCGTGCGCTCCTGGGCCGACAGCAACAGCGACGGCATCGGCGATCTCAATGGCATCACCGCACGGCTCGATTACCTGAAGTCACTCGGTGTCAGCGGCATCTGGCTGATGCCGATCAACCCGTCGCCGAGCTATCACGGCTACGACGTTACCGACTTCTACGGGATCAACCCGCAATACGGCACGATGGCCGATTTCCAGCACCTGCTGGACGCGGCGCACCAGCGCGGCATCAAGGTGATCATCGATCTGGTGATCAACCACACCAGCGCGCTGCACCCGTGGTTCATCGCCGCCAACAACCCGCAGGATCCGCATCACGACTGGTACAACTGGGCACGCCCGGGCACCAACCTCGATGCGATCAGCGCCACCGGCACACCAGCCTGGCACACGACACCAGCCGGCCAGCACTACATCGGTGTGTTCACCGGCATGATGCCTGACCTGGATTACGACACGCCTGCCGTGCGCGAGGAGATGATCCGCGTGGGCCAGTTCTGGTTGAAGAAGGGTGTCGACGGTTTCCGGCTGGATGCGGCCCAGCACATCTACTACGACTTCAAGTCGCAGGACGGCGATCCGGTCGTGTTGAAAAAAAACTTGGCGTGGTGGTCGCAGTTCCGCCATGGCATCGATGCGGTCACCCCCCATGCCTACGTGGTAGGCGAAGTCGCGCAGGAAACACCCGACCGACTGGCGCCGTATCTAAGTCCGCTGAGTTCCGTGTTCGATTTTCCACTGGCGAAGCAGCTGATCGACAGTGCGAAGAGCGAACATGCCGGCCAGCTCGCTGCGCTGCTCGCGCAGACCGAGGCCGACTATCGCAAGGTCACTGGCAAGTCCGGTGTGGATGCGCCGTTCCTTTCAAATCACGACCAGGAACGCGTGATGAGCCAGCTCGACGGCAACCCGAAGCACATGCGCATGGCCGCCGCGATGCTGCTCACCCTGCCCGGCCAGCCGTTCATCTACTACGGCGAGGAACTGGGCATGCGCGGGCAGAAACCCGATGAGGATCTGCGTGAACCGATGCGCTGGAACCGCTCGTCAAAAGCACCAGGCGAAGCCACCTGGAAAACCTCGACCTCACACGACGGACCGTCGGTATCGGTGGAGTCGGAACAGGCCAACCCTGATTCGTTGCTGCACTTCTACACCAGACTTATCCACTGGCGCAGCCAGGTGAGCGCACTGCGCGACGGTGCGATCCAGCCGCTCACACTGACCAATCCGCAGCTTGTCGGGTGGAAGCTCGACGACACCAGCGGCCATGTACTGGTGGTGCATAACCTGTCCGGCCAGCCGCAAAGCCTGCCGCTGCACGACAGCCACATCCATGCCGTGTTGCTGCAAAGCGCCAGCGGCAGCACGCTGCAGAAAGGTGAGTTGCAGATCCCGGCCTACAGCACGGCGATTCTGCAGTGATGTTGCAGCAGGCAAAAGGAGCTTGATCCGATGAGGGCATCGCACCGTCTTATCCGAGCCGTCGCAGCGATGGCATCGCTGTGGCTCGCTTTCGCATTCGCACCGACCGACGCGGCAACTGCTGCCACGTCTGCAGTACAGGCAGACCCGATGTCGCAAATCGTCAACCACCGCATCATGATCAACCTGGGTACGGACCGGCTTTCCATCCGCTTCGTCGCGCCCAACATCGTGCATGTGCACTACCAGCAGGATGGCCAGGGCAATGCGCCCGCCCTGGTAATCGACAGCGATGCCCAGCCCTCGACCTTCGAGCAGGTACGCGACGAGGACAGCGCCGGTGTGATCAGCCTTGCCACCGATCGCGGCTCGGTGCATTGGGATCAACAAAGACGCCAACTGAGGATCGAGGATGCGCAACAGCGCAGCGTGCTGCTGCAGACCGATATCGACTCGCTTCAACATGGCCGTCTGAACCTGGAACATGGGCCACGCGATGCGCTGTATGGCATCGGTGGCTACAACGCGACGGAGAACGCCGCAGCCGGTCTGCTGCGCAGCGGCCACGTGCCGGCCACTGCCGGCGAACAAGGCCATGCCGGTGCACCGTTCGTGTGGAGCACAGCCGGCTACGGTGTGCTGCTCGACAGCGATGGCGCCCATTTCACGCTGAAGCCGACCACGCTCAGCATGAGCGATCCTGTGCGCAAGGATCCCGACTATTACATCGTGCTCGGCACGCCGGCGGAGATCTTCGGCGCACTGGCGCAGCTCAGCGGTCGCACGCCGCTGTTCCCGAAATGGGCGATGGGCTTCACCAACAGCCAGTGGGGCATCGACCAGAAAGAGTTGCTGCAGATCGTCGACACCTACCGCACCAGGCATATCCCGCTCGACAACTTCACCTTCGACTTCGACTGGAAGGCCTGGGGCGAGGACGACTATGGCGAGTTCCGCTGGAATGCCACGAAATTTCCGGATGGTCCCGACGGCAAGCTGAAGGCGGAGCTCGATCAGCGCGGCATCCACCTCACCGGCATCATGAAGCCGCGCGTCCACGTCGACACGGTGGAAGGCCGCTACGCCACCGCGCATGACTTGTGGCGCCCGGGCGAGGAGGCCACACCCGACTACTTCTCGCACAAGCCGGTGAAGGACATCGACTTCGACAAGCCGGCGGCGCGCGCCTGGTTCTTCAACGACGCGCTGAAGCACAGCTTCGCCACCGGCATCGTGGGCTGGTGGAACGACGAGGCCGACAATACGCCCAGCAACACCCAGTTCCTCAACATGCAACGCGCACTGTACGACGGTCAGCGCGCGATCTCGAACCAGCGCGTGTGGTCGATCAACCGCAACTTCTGGCTGGGTTCGCAGCGCTACGCCTACGGCCTGTGGTCAGGCGACATCCCCACCGGCTTCGCCAGCATGGCCGGCCAGCGCGCGCGCATGCTCAGCGCGATCAATGTGGGCGCGATGCAATGGGGCATGGATGGCGGCGGCTTCAAGGACGGTACGCCGACGCCGGAGAACTACGCGCGCTGGATCGAGTTCGGTGCGTTCACGCCGATCTTCCGGGTGCACGGTGATTTCGGCCAGAAGCGCCAGCCATGGGTGTATGGCACAACTGCAGAGAAGGCCACCACCGACGCGATCCGTCTGCGCTATGCGCTGATCCCGTACATCTACAGCTATGAATACCAGCGCCGCGTCAACGGCGTGGGCCTGGTGCGCCCGCTGCTGTTCGACTGGCCGAACGATCCCAACGTACGCAACAATGTCGACGCATGGCTGTTCGGCGACTACCTGCTCGTTTCGCCGGTGGTCGAACCCGGCCAGACCTCGAAGGATATCTATTTGCCGGCCGGTCGCTGGACCGACTGGTTCAGCGGCAAGGTCTACCAGGGCGGCCAGACCATACATCTGGCGATCGACAACCAGCACTGGGGCGACATCCCGCTGTTCATCCGCGAGGGCGCGATCATCCCGACCCAGCCGGCGATGGATTATGTCGGGCAGAAGCCGATCACCCAGCTCGATGTGGATGTGTTTCCGGACACGCAGCGCAGCGCCTTCGATTATTACGATGACGACGGCGACACCTATGATTACGAGCATGGCGCATATTTCAGCCAGTCGCTGTCGGTGCAGCAGCAAGGTGATGTGGTGCACTTCGATACCACCGCATCGGCCGGCAGTTTCAAGCCTGCACTGAAGTTCTATTTGCTGAAGATCCATGGCGATGCCGCCACCGCGGTGACCAGCGCGAGTGGCGCGCTGTCCTCGTTCGCAAGTCTCGATGCGCTCCAGCAAAGCCAGGGCGAAGGCTGGGCCAGCGGTCATGACCGCTATGGCACGGTCACCTGGGTGCGGGTGAACGCAGCGGTGGCCCAGCGCATCACGCTCTCGACGAAATCGTAGGGAATCCCCGTATCCGGTTCCCTGTCATTCCGGCTTTGGCCGGGATGACAGGGAACCGTTTCGTCCCGGGTGGACGTCTCCCCGAAGCTGTAGGAAACTGTATCGACATGTAAACGTTTACGTGCCGATGCCAGCTCGCCTCGGCACACCTTGCTCCTGCGTCCCCACGCGCCAGAAAGGACCCCGGTGATGACCCTCTTGCGATCGATCCGACACCTCGCCCTCGGCGCATGCGCCGCCATCCTGCTGACCGGCAACGCTGCCTTCGCCGACACCACAGCGGCCAATACCAGCATCCATCTCGATGCCACGGCCCAGGGCACGCCGTTCCCGCATTTCTGGGAACAGATGTTCGGCTCCGGCCGCGCCTCGCTCGCCCTGCGCGACGACTACCGCAAGGACCTCAATGCGGTACATCAGGCCACCGGCTTCGGCTACATCCGCTTCCACGGCATCTTCGATCGCGATGTCGGCCTGGTACGCCGCGGCACCGACGGCAAGATCAGCTACAACTTCTCCTACGTCGACCAGATCTACGACGGACTGCTCGAGCATGGCGTCAAGCCCTTCGTCGAATTGAGCTTCATGCCCGAGGAGCTCACCTCCGATCCGAAGGCGATCCAGGCATTCTGGTACCGGCCGAACATCGCCCCACCGAAGGACTATGCCGAGTGGGACTCGATGATCGGCGCCTTCGCGCAGCATCTGATCGCACGCTACGGCATCGACGAAGTCTCCAGCTGGTACTTCGAGGTGTGGAACGAGCCGAACATCGGCTTCTGGGCCGGCACGCCGGCGCAGCCTACTTACTTCGCCCTGTACGACCACACCGTGCGCGCACTCAAGGCGGTGAACCCGCGCTTGCGCGTCGGCGGCCCGAGCACGGCGCAGGCCGCGTGGGTGCCGGACTTCCTCAAGCACACGCACGACGCCAAGGTGCCGGTGGATTTCGTCAGCACCCATGTCTACGGCGACGACACCGCCGACAACGTGTTCCACAGCAAGGAGAACATCCCGCGAGCGGACATGGTCTGCCGTTCGGTGGACAAGGTGCACAAGGAGATCGCCGCGTCACCGTATCCGCACATGCCGCTGATCTTCAGCGAGTACAACGCCTCGTACGCGAACCTGCCGAATGTCACCGACACCGTGTACATGGGTCCGTGGATGGCCAACACCATCCGCGAGTGCGCCGGCAAGGTCGAGATCATGAGCTACTGGTCGTTCTCCGACGTGTTCGAGGAACAGGGCGTGGTGCAGAACCCGTTCTACGGCGGCTTCGGCCTGATCGCCGCCAACCGCATCAACAAGCCGGCGTTCAACGCGTTCACGATGCTGCACAAGCTGGGCGAAACGCGGCTGCCGACCAGCTCCGATTCGGCACTCGTCACCAAACGCAGTGATGGCAGCCTGGTGATCGCGCTATGGAACTACGCGCCACCGGTGGGTGACACGGCCAGCTATACGAAGGGCGAGCCCAGCGGCACCCCGAAACACTTCAGCGTTGATGCCGCCCATCTCGCCGCCGCAGCCCATGCCACGGTGTGGCGGCTCGACGAACAGCATGGCAATGCCGTCGCCCTGTTCGACCAGATGGGTCGCCCCGACTTCCCCAGTCGCGAGCAGATTGCGCAGTTGCGTCAGGCTGCCCAGCTACCAGCCCCCGAACAGCTGGATGTGCAGAACGGCAAGCTCGACATCAGCATCCCGCCGCAAGGGCTGGTGGTGATCGAGCTGCGCTGAGTCTGGCACTGACTTGTACAAACACGAAGGCCGCGCTCGACGCGGCCTTCGTGCTGCTGATTTGCTGATCCGTACCCCGCCCGATCAGCTGCAAAACCTCAATAGTTCAAATGCAGGCACAGCAAGTGCAGACTGAAGACGAACCAGAGTGCGACGAGACTGGCCAGCACCAGCATCGTGCTGTTCGCCTTGCGCCACCAGCCACCGGGTTCACGCCACGCATGCCACGCGTTGGAGATCACGGCCAGCGTGCCGATGACGGCCACCAGGCCGACCAGTTGAATCAGCCGCAACGTCATGTCCAGGCCGTTGCCGAGATTCGCGAAGCTGTCGTCTGCCAGTTTCAGCACGTACAACCAGCCCGCGGTGAACAATAGGTATAGCAACGCCGCGACTCGGCTCAAGCGGTACCAGCGCGTCGCCTGCACTGACAGCTGTGGCGATTGGCGATAGCGCCGACGCACCAGCGCCGCAATCGGCCACAGCAACACGGTCAACAGGAAGACCACCAGCACACCAGACAGCAGCGGCAGGTTCCACGCCGCGGATTGCCAGCCCGGCACCGGCATGAAAACCACGACCGGCGCCGCCTCGTCGTAGGAGATCCAGCGCAGCTTGCCATCCTGGATCAGCGCACCGAGATGACTGCCACTGGCATCATCGAGCCAGACGAACGGTTTTACTTCGCGCCAATGCCGCGGTTGCTCGGCAAGATCCTTGAAATCGGATGTGACCAGCGTCCCGTCCTTGTCCATCGAGATCTGCGATTGCCCCAGCAGCTTCAGCATGCTCATGAAACTGGACGCCGCTGTGCGGCTGGCGATGTAACGCCCCACCAGCAACGCACCATGCTCGCGCGCGGTCGCCAGCGTCGGCTGCGGCAACTGCGGCAACGCCGGAAAATAGCGATCGGCAAAACCGTTCAACAGCTGCCGGAGCAGGCCACCATCGTCTTCGCCATCGATGGACACGAACACGCCCACGTTCTGCTGCAGGTATAACGCCATATCGCTGTGGAACAGTTCAGTGTCGCCACCATGGCCGATGATGTCCTGGCCATTGCGATCCATATGATAGAAACCCAGCGCGATCGGCAGCAGGCCAGGCACCGAAGAGTGCGTGAAGTTGTGCATCAGCTGCGCGGTCTGCGGGCGCAGGATCTGTGCATCCCCATCATGGCCGTCCTGCAACTGGGCGATCATGAAGCGCGCCATGTCCCCGCCGCTGACCGACAGCGCACCTGCCGCCACCGCGTTCACCAGTTCGAACGGTCGCGCCGGCTCGCTGGCCTTGGCATAACTCTTCGCCATGTCCGGCGCGAGCGACGCCGGCAGCGGCTGGCGGAACGTCGCGTGCTGCATGCCCAGCGGCTGCAGGATGTGCTGCTCGATGTAGTCATCGAACGGCTGACCGGAGACACGCTGCACGATGTAACCCGCCAGCGCAGCACCGTAGTTGGAATAGGCCGTGACCTCGCCCGGCGGGTAGATCCGCTCGGGCACCCATTCCTTGACCCAGGCCTCGTTGCTCATCAGCCGCGCCGGATCGTTGCCGCCGAGGTTCTTCATGGTTTCCTCGAAACCCGGCGTGTGCGTCATCAGCTCGCGCAGGGTGATCGGCTTGCCGCCACGGGGAGGAATGGTGAAGTCCAGGTACTTGTTGACGTCCGCATCGAGATCGAGCTTGCCCTGCTCGACCAGCTGCATCACCGCCGTCCAGGTGAACGTCTTGGAGATCGAGCCGACGCGGAACAGCGTCGTCATCGGATCCACCGGCTTCTTCGCGGACACATCCGCGTAGCCGTAACCTTTCGCCAGCAGGACCTGGCCGTCTTTAACCACGACGACCACGGCGCCGGCGATGTTGTTCTTCTTCACCCCATATGGGAACAGGCCGTCCAGCCAGGCTTCGACATCGGCCGCAGTCAACTCATGCGCGCTCAGCGGCCTCGCCACCGCGGGTTTCTGATCCGGCAGGGGATTGATCTGGATCTGCGCAATACACAACGATGAGGACAGGACCAGGCCAACGAGCGTCAACAAGCGCAACAGACTTTTCATCAGTGCAGATCCTGATGGAGAGGGATGAAGAATGCAGGCTGCGCCCATCAACACAAGGTCAATGACCGCAAGCCGCATGGATACATCGCCACAGGTTACCGAATGGTGGCATTCGCCCGCATGAATACGTATGCAGAGGCTGGTTGCTGCATTGCGACGGTCCCTACCATGCGGGATCAATGCAGATAGCCGCGGCTGTCGATGCTGCGCCTGCAACATGCGGGGCACGTCGCACCGTGACATAACAGCTGCGGGAGGGACATGCCGATGAAACACCAGAGCCACACCGGTAGCGCTGGGGTATGCGCATGCTGAGCATGCTGCTGGTCGCAGGCATGGCGGCAAGCGCCAATGCGCCGGCATGGCAGGACGGCCTTGACTGGCACGGTGTGCACGTGAGCATGAGCCAGGACGCGCAAGGCAGCTACACGCTGGCGTGGCCGTACGGGCAACGCGTGATCCCGGCTCAGCCACTGCACACCAAGACTGCCAGCCTGCTGTTCGACGGCTTGTTCGCGATGGCGCAGGACGACCTGAAACAGGATTCGGTAACGGCGATCCGCGATGGTGCGTTCGATCACGGCCAGCCGATTCCCTGCCAGTGTTTCGAGACCGGCCTGAAGTGGCCGTATGTGTGGACGCGCGATCTTTCGTATTCGGTCGACCTCGGTCTGTGGCGCTTCGATCCTGCGCGTTCGCGCAACGGCCTGCAGTTCAAGCTTTCTGACGTACGCGTGCCGTCTGCGCCGCAGGGTTCGGCTTCAAGACAATACGTTGTGATGCAGGACACCGGCTCCGGCGGCAGCTGGCCGATCAGCACCGACCGTGTGGTGTGGTTTCTCGGCGCACAGCATCTGCTCGGTGACAAGGCCTTCGCCGAGGACGTCTACCATGCGCTGGGCAACACGCTGACGCAGGATCGGCAGTACGCATTCGACGCCACGTTCGGACTCTATCGCGGCGAAACCTCCTTCCTCGACTGGCGCGAGCAGACCTATCCGGCATGGACGGCGGATAACGTCGTCACTATCGGGCAGTCGTTCGCGTTATCCACCAATGTGCTGCATTATCAGGCACTGCAGCTGGCCGCCACGCTGGCCGACGCACACCACGATGCACAGGCAGCCACCGACTATAGCGCGCAGGCTGTGGCGCTGAAGACGGCAATCAACGCGCACTTCTGGCGCGCCGACCGCGGCCTCTATATGAGCTACCTCGGCGGCGACGGTACGCCTTATGACACCTACGACCTGCTCGGCATCGCGCTGGCGGTCACCAGCGGCGTGGCCGATGGCGCGCGCGCACAGCAGACGCTGGCGAACTATCCGACCTGGCCGGCTGGCAGTCCGGTGATCTGGCCCGAGCGCGCCGACCAGCCGATCTATCACAATCGTGCGATCTGGCCGTTCGTCAGCGCCTACGCACTGCGTGCTGCGCGCGTAGTGAACGCGCCGGCGCGCATTGCGCACGAGATCGAATCGGTGATGCGCGGGGCCGCGCTGTACGGCTCCAACATGGAAAACTACGAACTGCTGACCCAGGGTCAGCACGTGGACGAGGGCAAGCTCAGCGGCCCTGTGGTGAATTCGCCGCGGCAAGTGTGGTCGGTGGCTGCCTATCTCGCGGTGGTGACCGAAGGCGTGTTCGGTCTCACTGAAGATGGCCGCGTCGAACCGAAGCTGCCCACCTCGCTGGTGCCGATGCTGTTCGGTCAGCGCACGTCGATCAAACTGGATCTGCCGGATCGACAGATCACGTTGCAACTTCCCGCGCACGTCGACGGCAACCTGCTGGTCGCCGACCGCACCGACACGCACGGCACCAACACGGTCGTCACGCTCAAGGCGATCCAGGTGCCGGATCTGCCATTGCGCACCGATGCACCGCCGTATGCACCGGCCGCCCCACCCGCGCCCGTGCTGATCGCTGATGCCGACGGCTGGCGCGTGCAGGTCGACGGCAAGGTTGTGCTTTATATCAACGGCAAACGCCACGGCAGCATCGACGGCAACGGCCAGCTCGCGCATCAGCCGGGACTGAGCTGCGTCAGCGCCACGCGCATCGATGCACATGGCCTCGAATCACTGCACAGCCCCGACACCTGCGTGGGCGATGTGATGAAAGTAGTTGGCAGTTGGCCACGCACGTGGACAGCGCCAGCCACCGGCAACTATCGCGTTTCACTCGACTACGCGAACGCACATGGCCCGATCAACACCGGCGTCACCGCCGCCGTGAAGATGCTGCTGATCCGCTGTCACGGCAGCGACGAGCAGCGCCTGCCGATCGTGATGCCGCACAGCATCGGCGTGCAGCGCTCGACCTGGGGCCGCTTCGCCGCGAAAGCCGGCGCCAGCTGCCACTTCGCACTCGATGACGGTTTCAACATGAGCTATCTCACCCACTTCGCGCATTACACCGGCGGCGCCGGTGGCACCGACGGCCCGTTGAACAGCGCCAGCATCGGCGATCTGCTGATTGCGCCACTGGGCGTCGCGATCGCCACGCCATGAAAAGCTGATCCGCCCGGCCCCTCCCTTCAACACGGAGGAGCACGGCAGGTGCGATCGTCAGTTCAACTGCCAGCGGCTGCAGCCATATCTGCACGCGGCCGGATGCGCTGCATATGTTCGCGGCACAGCTGTTCGACCAGCGCACGATGATCCGGCAGGTCATCGAGTGCGTGACTGGCCGCCTGCTGGATCATCGCGAATTCCCGACTTGCCGCCTCCATGTGCGGATAGGCGCTGCGCATGGGTTCGAAGTCGGTCTGGAACTCCATGCCGTACAGCACGTACTGCCAGCTGGCGGTCATGAACATTTCCAGGTCGCCGACGAAATCCAGCCGATGCGGCGGCCGATGCTTCCACTTCGCGAGCTTTTCCTGCAGGGTTTGCGGGATGCTGGCCGCGTCGGAGTTGTCGATCCAGAACCGCGAGTCGCGCCGCTGGCTCAGGCAGTAGTGCATCTTGATGAAGTCGATGATGCGGTCGTAGCGTGCAACCATCATCTCGTTGAAATGACGCGCGGCACTTTCCATGTTGTCGGTGTCGCCTGGCAACAGATGAGTAAGCAGATACGTAGCCAGTTCGATCAACGCGATTCCGGTCGATTCCAGCGGCTCCACGAAGCCACCTGCAAGGCCGACCGCAACACAATTCTTGCGCCAGTGCTCGGGCCGGTAACCGGTTTCGAACTTGATGTGCATGGCTGCCAGCCCTTCGCCGGCCGAACCCAGGTAACGGCGGAACACTGCCTCCGCACGCTCGTCATCCGTGTGGCGCGAGGAATACACGTAGCCGACACCGCGGCGCTTCTGCAAGCCGATGTCCCAGATCCAGCCGGCCTCCTGCGCGCTGGAGATGGTGTAAGGCGGGATCGGCGCATCCGGCTTCGCATAAGGCACCTGCATCGCCACCGCGCGGTCGGCGAACAGGACGTCCCGGCGGCTGCGGAACGGCGACTGCATGATGCCGCCGATCAAGGTGCCGCGCAGGCCGGTGCAATCCACGTAGAGATCTGCGGTCAGCTCCCCGAGTTCCTTGGTCACTACACATGCGATGGCGCCCTGCTCGTCCAGCACGGCGCGCTCGACGGTTGCGACGTGCCGCTTCACTCCCAGCGTTTCCTGACCGTGTTCCGCCAGCACCTTGGCGAAGCAGGCAGCATCGAAATGGAACGCATGATTCATCGGTCCCTGGTAATCGGGATCGGTCGAGCGCCTCGGGCCGCGTCCGTGATCGACCAGGGTGCTCTGCATGGTCACTGCATCGGCGAACGACACCCCCGCGGGAGCGGCTCCCAGCAGCCAGTACGGCAACAGCTCGGGGCCGCCAGGGCGCTGGCTCGGCTGGCTGAAAGGGTGGAAGAAATGGTCACTGCCGGGCGTGCCCGGCGGCCTGACCCAATGGCGATAGTGGATACCCTGCTTGTAGGTTGCCGTGGCCCCCACCAGGAAGCGTCGCTCGTCCAGCCCGATCGCCGCCAAGGTGCCGCGGATCGAAGGAAACGTGGCCTCGCCCACCCCGAGCAGGCCGATATGGTCCGACTCGACCAGATGCACCTGGACACTGTCCGGATGAACCGCATTCATGGCCTTGGCCAGGTAACACGCAGCCAGCCAGCCGGCCGTACCGCCGCCCACCACCAGCACTTTCTTCAATCTCGACATGTCCTGTTCCTTTCGCAGACGGTACAGACGACACCCTCTGACTCGGCAATTGCATGGCTCGATGACCACGTGGTCAATTTGCACCGCAAGAAACACGCCTCGTCGCAGCCTCCCAAAGAAAGGCCGGACTCCAGGGGAGTCCGGCCAAAGTGCCATTCAGGGGAGGGTTGAAGACATCCTCGTCGTGATGCCTTCAGAACGGCAACGGTGTTGCGTCACTAGCCGCACGGACTCGACCATCAGAACCAGAAGCCGAGCTGGACACCGTAGGTGCGCGGCGGCAGGTATTGGGAGATGTATACGAGGTCGCCATTGACCAGGCTGCTGCCTGCGCTGGTCTTGATGCGGTCGTCCGAGACGTTCTGCACATACACATTGACGTACCAGCGATCGCCTGGCTCGCTGTAACGCAGCGAGAGGTCGCCACGTACATACGCCTTCTGCTCGTCGGGTGCCCCCAGGTTGAACCAGCTGAGCCACTGCGCGCTCTGATACTGGGCGCTCAGGCGCGGCGTCAGGCGGCCGCCATTGCCCAGGTGGAAGTCATGCTCGTAGATGCCGGTCAGCGAGACGTTCGGTGCATGCGGCAGGTCGTTGCCGGTAACGTTCAGGCAGTTGCCCACGCCCAGCGGCGCGGTCGGCGGGCATGCCGGGAAACCGGCGTAGTCGTTGCTGCCGGCATAAAGCAGCGTGCCGAGCTTCTTCTTGGGGATGGCCGAGAAGATCAGGTTGAGACGGTCATCCTGTTGCTGGTAAGCCAGCTCCGACTCGAAGCCGATCACTTCGGTATTGCCCTGCACGTTCGAGAAGCCCAGGCCATGCGCGCCATTGGCATAGGTGATTGGCGCGGACAGCTGGAAATTCTTGAAGTCTTCGTAGTACGCGGCACTGTTCCAGGTCAGATGCCCGTTGAAGAACGCGAACTTGGTGCCGATTTCGTAGTTGGTAAGTGACTCGGGCTTGTACAGCGCACCACCGTCCTGGGTGCCGCCGGACTTGTAGCCGGTCGAGACGCTGGCATAGGCCAGGCCATGCTCACCGAGGTCGGTGTCCACGCGGGTCAGCCAGGTGATCTTGCTCTTGCTGTACGTGGCGGTGTTGTACTGGCCCGCGCTGAAGCCGGTCGATGGACCCGGCAGGACACCCGGAGAAATCGGCTGCTGCGGCACCGTCGGATCGTAGTCCCAATCCCAGTTGATGCCGCCGTCGTTGGCCTTGTCGTCATGCGACCAGCGTGCACCGGCAGTCAGGCGCCAATGATCGGACATATGCCAGGTGGCTTGGCCGAATACCGCCTTGGACTCCACCGTTTCCTTCGGCTGGATGAACGAACCCTGCCAGTTGACCGTACCCTGCTGGGTACCGTTCATGATCGGAATGTCGAAGCGGATGTTGTTGTCTTCGTATTCGTAGTAGGCACCGACGATCCAGTCGATCGCCTGCTGGCCCTTCGACTTCAGGTCGACCTCGCTGCTGTAGCTTTCGTAGTTCGAATAGTTGGTGCGGTCTTCCTGGCGCACGCCGCCGGTGGTGAAGCTGGTGGGTACGGCCACGCCGACGTCCTGGTCGAAGTCGCTCTTGCCGGAATAGCGGTTGTAGCCGGCGATATAGCTGAGTTCCATGCCGTCGTTGATTTCCCAGTCCATCCGGCTACGCACCGTCTTGGAAGTTCGATCCAGATACGGCGCGGTGTCGATCAGCGCCGACCAGAAATCCTGGCCCGGGCGTGGCTGCTGCATCAGGCTCAGGCTGGGCGTGCCGCGATCGACGAAATACTCGTACGACAGGTTCCACTTGAACGCGTCGCTGGGCTGCCACAGCGCGCTCACGCGGACGGCGGACTGATCCTGCGCGTCGTACTTCTTGCCGCTCTGGATGAACTGGTTGAGATTGATCGGCTGGAAACTTGCCGGATTGCCGCCCGAGGCGAGATAGGTCGCCTGCTGCTGTGCCACCGACGGGATCTCGCTGGCCGGGTTCTGGTAGTTGACGTAGCCATCATGCTGCTCGTGCACCGCCGCCACGCGCATCGCAAAGGTGCTGCTGATCGGCAGGTTGATCGCGGCGCGCGTTCCCATCTGGCTGTAATTGCCTGCCTCGATCTGCCCATTGCCGTAGAAGCCGCCGTTGATGTCGGGCTTGGCCGTCTGGAAGCTGATCGCGCCAGCGGTGGCGTTGCGACCCCACAGCGTGCCCTGCGGGCCACGCAGCGCTTCGACGCTGTCCATGTCCAGCAGCAGACCCGAGGCAGCCTCGGCGCGAGGCGCATACACGCCGTCGACGAAGGTGGCGACTTCAGGATCGGCATACTCGGTCTTGGCGCTGTCGTTGCCGATGCCGCGCATGGTCAGCGTCACCACGTCATGGTCGCCCTCCGACGTACCCTGCAGGCCCGGTACCAGCTTGGTCAGGTCCTGCACGGTCATCACGCGCTCCTTGTCGAGCGTGTCCGCCGTGATCGCCGTGACTGCCACCGGCGTTTTCTGCAGCGGCGTCTCGCGCTTGGTCGCGGTAACCGAGATGGCATCCAGATCCTTGACTTTCTTGTCAGCGGCGTTCGGATTCTGCGATGACGGGTTTGGCGCCGGTGCGTCCTGACCTGCCGCAAGCAGCGTGCCCGGAGCGAGCACGAGTGCCATGGCGACATACAACAACTTGTGATGCAGATTCATCTGGCTCTCCCTCTAAATCGTTCGGATGGTTGTTGGCCGCCACGAACACCGGCCAAGACAAAGATTTCCCCGCTCCCCACGCCACACCGTTGATCCTGAAATGACAGCGCTGTCATTGACTGATCATAGAGCGCCTCTGCGATGAATGCTTGTCGCACAGCAACAAGCCATCAAGGCATTCACAACCTCATGCTTTACGGCCCCTCACGCCGCTTGCTTGGCCTTCCAACAGCTTGTTATTGATGCAACGCAAATAGACGTCTTGGCGTCCAATCCCGCGAAGACGGCATCCACCTGTCGACCTGCGCCTGCTGAAAGTGGAGTAGCTGATTCCGAAGTCGTGCCGGCGCAACGACCCGGCCAACATCGCGAAACCCGCAATGAACACCATTGACATCACCACTGCGGACAACGGCTCGACATTCATGGCTTGCCCCCGTGAGCCGGACACGCCAGCGTCCGGTCCGCTACCGTGCCGAGCGACACGTCGGTGACGGCGACCTGTTCACCGGAATGACTGGTCCATTCGAATGGCCGGTCCAGGCTGCTCATGTTGGCGCCGGCGTCGCGGAAGCATTTCAGCGGAATGCCCAAGCGCAGCCACTGCCCGTGAGGCAACGCAGCAAGCTGTCGGCCGACTGGCACCTCACCGCTGCAGCCGATGCCGCAACCGACACCGATCGAAGTTTCCCCGGACGACACCGCATCGACCCGCAACGTGGTCACCAGCAACACATCGCCATTGGTTTCACGTTCCACGTCCAGCGGCGCAGGTGCCACCAGCGCGACATCTGCCGCACCGTTGCCGGACCAGCTCAGGCTGCGCGCGTCCTCCTGCGCCTTGTAGTCGAGCGCGCCGATGCGCAGGCTGCCGTCGGGCGTGGCGGCAGGGGTGGCGGCGACATTCGTGGCCGCCCCGTTCGCACCGGTCAGGCGCAGTGTGAAACCCTGCGTCGGCTTGCCATGGGTGAAGTAGACGCCGGCCCGCGCAGCGCTCAACACGATCCCGGCATCCTCGGACAACGGGCCGGTGTTGCCGCGATCGGCATAGGTCAGGCCGAAGCCGTAGGGGAACTGCGGACGCTCGCCCCGCGCGGCGGCGACGACGGGGATCTGCACCGCGCTGCGCGGCCACGCATAGGCCAGTTTGCCGTGGAAGTCGTGCGCGATGCGGCCGTCGCGGGTGCGCAGCAGCACGTCGGCAATGCCCTCGCCTTCGCTGCCCGGCAGCCATGCCACCACGAAGGCATCGGCGGCGTTGATCTCGCGATTCATCCACAGCGGTCGCCCGGTCAGGAACACCGCCACCACCGGCAATCCCTGCACGTGCAGGCGACGCAACAGGTCGAGGTCGTGGTCGTTGCCCGGACGGTAGGCCAGATTCGGCAGGTCACCCTGGAATTCGGCGTAGGGATCCTCGCCGAACACCACGATGGCGACGTCGGGCCTCTGCTTGTAATCGCCATCCACCGCCAGCTCGGCGCTGCCGCCAGCCGCCTGCACCTGCGCGCGAAGACCGGCCCAGATCGAGGTGGCCCCGGGGAAATTCGCATTGGTCAGGCCAGTGCCCTGCCAAGTCAGCGTCCAGCCACCGTTCTGCTTGGAGATGTTGTCGGCGCCGTCGCCGGCGACCAGGATGTGCTTGCGCGGATCGATCGGCAACACGCCGTGGTTGTTTTTCAGCAGCACCAGCGACTCGCGTACCGCCCGGCGTGCCAGTGCGCGATGCGCGGGACTGCCGATCACCTGCGCCGACCGGGCCACCAGCGGGTTGGCCGATGGCGGACCGGCCTCGAACATGCCCAGGCGCAGCTTCACCCGCAGGATGCGGGTCACCGCATCGTCTACGCGGCTCATCGGGATCACCCCACCCTTCACCTCGGCCAGGGTGTTCTCATACAGACCCTTCCAGGAATCGGGCGCCTCCAGCATGTCCAGCCCGGCGTTGTACGCCACCGGACAATCCTCGTTGGTGCAGCCGGGTACCTGGCCGTGCGCGTTCCAGTCGCCCAGCACGATCCCGTCGAAGCCCATGCGCTCCTTCAGCACGTCGGTGATCAGCGCCTTGTTGCCGGCCATCTTCACCCCGTTCCAGCTGGAGAACGAGACCATCACCACCTGCACGCCGGCCTTGATCGCGGGCGGGTAGCCGGCCGCGTGCACATCGCGCAACACCGCCTCGCTGACCTCGGCATCGCCCTGGTCCTTGCCGTCGCGGGTGCCGCCGTCGCCGACAAAATGCTTGGCGGTGGCGATCACGTGCTCGGCATCCAGGAACTGCGGTGTACCCGGCTTGCCTTCCAGACCGCCGACCACGGCGGCGGCGTATTGCGCCACCAGTGCCGGATTCTGCGAATAACCTTCGTAGGAACGGCCCCAGCGCACATCCTGCGGCACCGTGAGCGTGGGCGCGAAAGTCCAGTTGATGCCGCTGGCGCGCAACTCCTTCGCAGTGACCTCGCCGATCTCGTGGATCAGCTGCGGATCGCGCGTGGCACCCAGCGCGGAGTTCTGCGGAAACAGCGTGCTGCCGACGAGGTTGTTGTGGCCATGCACGGCGTCGATGCCGAACAGCACCGGGATCGCCAGACGACCGCCCGCGGTGTCCATCGAGGCGTGGTAGAACGCATCGGACAGCTGCTGCCACTGCACCGCCGTTGCGGTCTGTTGCCCGTTCGGCTTGGAGTTGCCACCGGCCAGGATCGAGCCCAGACGGTACTTGCGCGCATCGTCCGGGGTCACGTACTTGATGTCGGCCTGGATCATCTGGCCGACCTTGTCTGCCACCGACATCTTCGCCAGAAGCGCCTGCACCCGGGACTCGAGCACGGGATCAGGTGGCAGCGGCGAGCTGACTTCCGGCCACAGCTCGGGGTGGACAACAGCCGTGTCGCCGGCCATGGCGGGAACGGTCATGAGCAGTACGCCAGCGAGTGACAAAGCCATGGAGAGGTGTCGCAGCAACGGGCTCGATGGGGGCGACAGTGGCACGGCAACGCTCCTGGCTGGCGCACCGGCGGTGCGCGTCTGAGCCGCAGGGTGGCAGAAATGACAGCGCTGTCAATTTGCTCTGCAACATGACTGCCGAGTCGTGCGGCGGAGTGGGTGGCCTCAGGGGGCAGCGGCAGTGGAGCCGCGGATCTGCAGGACGAAGGGCACCTGCACCAGCTGGCCAGCGCCGTGACCGCGCAATGCGCCGAGCAATTGCTCAGCGGCGATCTTGCCCATCTCGCGACTCGGTTGCTGGACGGTGGTGAGCGCCGGCCACAGCTGGCGCGACAGCGGCGTATCGTCGAAGCCGCAGACCGACAGGTCTTGCGGTACCTTCAAGCCGTACTCGCCAGCCGCCCACATCACGCCGGTGGCCATGTCGTCGTTGGCGGCGAACACCGCCGTCGGCCGTTTGGCCAGCGCAAACAACTTCCGCGCCGCCTCCACGCCGGAGCCGAAGGTGAAGGCGCCCTGCACCACCATGGCCGGATCCTCCGGCAGGCCCGCGGCGGCCATCGCCTCGCGGTAACCAGCCAGACGCCAGCGGCTGGCACCGTGGTCGGCGATGCCGATTACGTGGGCAATCCGCCGATGCCCCAGTTCCAGCAGATGTTCCACGATCGCCCGTGCGGCCCGCTGCTCGTCCATCGTGACGCCGATGACTTTGCCACGCCGCTGCGGCGACACGCTGGCGTACGGTACGTTGGACTCGCGCAGGCGTTTCAGCAGCGGCGCATAGTCGGTGATCGGTGGCGTCAGCACGACGCCATCGGGGTGATGATCGGAAATCAGTGCATCGAAGCGACGGATGAAATCACCGCCGCGCATGCGAAGCGGACGCACCATCATGCTGTAGCGATGCGCGTCGCAAGCCTCCAATACACCATCCTGAATCTCGGCCAGATAGGTCGAGGCCGGATTGTCATTGTTGTCGTACAACATCGCCACCAGGAACGAGCGATTGCCCGCCAGACTGCGCGCCGATGGATGCGGGCGATAGTCCATCGCCTCCATGGCGGCGCGCACGCGCTGACGCGTGGCATCGGTCACGTTGGCCTCGTCATTGAGCACACGCGACACCGTCTTGGGCGATACATTCGCCGCGCGCGCCACATCTTCGAGGCGTACCCGCATGGATTCTCCGTGGTCGTCACACTGTCGATCGACTATGCCGCCAGAGCCCTCCGCTTTACAAGGACGCTTTACAGGGACGATCGGCGTTGCAGGGAGCGAGGCCGCTACGCGGCGTGCCGACGCAGCCATGAATACGTATGCAGGCGCTGGTTACTGCACTGCGACGCTGCCTACCATGCAGGGCTGTCGCCCGGCAGCAAGGTGCACCGATGCTGCGCCCGCAGCATGCGGGATGCGCCACGCCATGACATAACTGCTGCCTGAGGGGAGGTGCCAATGATCCGGATCAACCACAGCTCAGTACCCACGGTGCGCGTGTGTTGAGCATGCCGCGAGCGAACGCGGGCGCGCCGCGCGACATCACCTGCAACAAGGATAGCCACCGATGACGCCGAAACCCGCACTGTCGTTCTGGCAGATCTGGAACATGTGCTTCGGCTTTCTCGGCCTCCAGTTCGGCTTTGCGCTGCAGAACGCGAACGTCAGCCGGATATTCCAGACGCTGGGCGCGAACGTGAACGACATCCCGGCGCTATGGATCGCCGCGCCATTGACCGGGCTGATCGTGCAACCGATCATCGGCCACTACTCCGATCGCACCTGGAACCGGCTGGGCCGGCGCCGGCCGTACTTCCTGCTCGGCGCGGTGTTCGCCTCGCTGGCGCTGCTGTGGATGCCGAACGCACCGATGCTGTGGGTGGCCGCCGGCCTGCTGTGGATCCTGGATGCGTCGATCAACGTGTCGATGGAGCCGTTCCGTGCCTTCGTCGGCGATCAACTGCCCACGCAGCAACGACCTGCCGGTTATGCGATGCAGAGTTTCTTCATCGGTGCTGGCGCGGTGATCGCCTCCATGTTGCCGTGGATCCTGGCGCAGTTCGGTGTGGCCAACGTGGCGACGGACGGAGGCATCCCCGATACGGTGAAGTACGCGTTCTACGCCGGTGGCGCGGTGCTGCTTGGCGCGGTGCTCTGGACCATCCTGACCACGCGCGAATACCCGCCCGCGCAGTTGCAATCGTTCACCGACAACGTGGCAGATGAACCGGCCGTGGATGCATCGCGCGCCTGGCGGCCGGGCGTGCTGCTGCTGCTGGTCGGTATCGCGGTGCTGCTCGCGATCAGGCATTTCACGCTGGAGAAAGAGGTCTACCTGCTGGCCGGCGGCCTGATCGTGTTCGGCCTGCTGTTCGCATGGCTGAGTCGCACCCGCAGCCACCGCATGTTGCGCGAAGTGATGGGCGACCTCTATGGCATGCCGGCTTCGATGCGGCGGCTGGCCTGGGTGCAGCTGTTCTCCTGGTTCGCGCTGTTCGCGATGTGGATCTACACCACCTCGGGCGTGACACAGACGATCTACGGCACCATCGATACCGGCTCGTCCGCCTACAACGAGGGTGCCAACTGGGTCGGCGTGCTGTTCGCCGCGTATAACGGTTTTGCCGCACTGGCCGCGGTGCTTATCCCGCTGATGGTGCGTCGATGGGGCCTGCGCATCAGCCATGTGGTGAACCTGTGTCTTGGGGGTGCTGGTCTGCTGTCCTTCCTGTACATCCGCGATCCACACTGGCTGCTCGCCTCGATGGTCGGCGTCGGCTTTGCGTGGGCCTCGATCCTGTCGCTGCCTTATGCGTTGCTGTCGGACAACCTGCCCACGGCGAAGATGGGCGTCTACATGGGCATCTTCAATTTCTTCATCGTGATCCCGCAACTGCTCGCCGCCAGCGTGCTCGGCCTGCTGCTGCGGCTGTGCTTCCACAACCAGCCGATCTGGGCACTCGGCCTGGGCGGCGCCAGCCTGCTCATCGCGGGCCTGTGCACGCTGCGCGTGCCCGAACCCGAGGCTAGCGTGTAACTGACACACCCGCGCCCCGCTCCATAGAGCCCCAACCATGCCCAAGCTGCACCTGCTTCCCGTCCTCGTCGCCACTCTCGCCTGCAGCCTCGTGCACGCGGCCACACCAACCAAGACACCCGAGTTCGTTGGCACCGACGAGCCGTTCGCATCCAACGCGATCTACTTCGTGATGACCGACCGCTTCGTCAACGGCGATCCGTCCAACGATCAGCGCCATCAGGGCGGCGCGCATCCCACCTTCGATATTCCGGTAGCGGGCGCACCCAAGGGCCAGAGCGACAACATCGGCTACCTCGGCGGCGACTTCAAGGGCGTGCTGGACAACGCCGGCTATATCCGCAGCATGGGCTTCGGCGCGGTGTGGATCACCCCGATCGTGCAGAACCCGGACGAGGCGTTCACCGGCGGCGACCCGGTGAGCTGGGGCTCGAAGTTCACCGACCGCGGCAAGACCGGCTTCCACGGCTACTGGGGCGTCAACTTCTACAAGCTCGACCCGCACCTGCCCAGCAAGAACCTCGACTTCGCCCAGTTCACCGCAGCGATGCACGCGCAGGGGCTGAAGGTGGTGCAGGACATCGTCGCCAATCACGGCTCGCCCGCCTTCAGCATGCCGAAGGCGCAGCCGATGTTCGGCCAGATTTACGACAAGGACGGCAAGCTGATCGCCGACGAGCAGAACCTGCGACCGGACCAGCTCGACCCCGTGCGCAATCCGCTGCATCGCTTCTATCACGCGTACGAGGATCTGGCCCAGCTCTCCAACAACGACGACGAGAATCCGGCCGTGCTGGACTACTTCGTCGGTGCGTATCTGCAATGGGCCGCCGAAGGTGCCGACGCTTTCCGCATCGACACCATCAGCCACATGCCCACCGCGTTCTGGAAACAGTTCGCCGCACGCATCCGCGCGAAGCATCCGGGCTTCTTCATGTTCGGCGAGGCGTTCGACTACAGCCCCGACAACATCGGCCAGTACACCTGGGCGAAGAGCGGCGGCATCAGCGTGCTCGACTTCCCGCTGCGCGGGCGCGTCGCCGACGTATTCGAACATCCCGGCAGCGACTACGCCCACCTGCTCGACCGCCTCTACCTCACCAACGGCCCCTACGCGAACCCGTACGACCTGGTCACCTTCTACGACAACCACGACATGGCGCGACTCAACGCCAGCGACAACGGCTTCATTGACGCCAACAACTGGCTGTTCACCGCGCGCGGCATTCCGGCCATCTACTACGGCTCGGAAACCGGCTTCGAGCGCGGCAAGGCCGAGCATGAAGGCAACCGCAACTACTACGGTCAGCAGCGCATCGACGACGCGTCAAAGAGTCCGATCTACGAACATCTCAAGCGCATCGCGCAACTGCGCGAGCACACGCCCGCTCTGCAACGCGGCCTGATGCTGCCGCTGCGCTTCGCCGGGGATCAGGCTGCGTTCTATCGCGTCTATCAGAAAGGCGAGGTGCACCAGATTGCGCTGGTGCTGCTCAACAAGGGCGACCAGTCGGCCGACTTCACCATCAGCGACGACTTGCAGCCGGGTCATTGGAAAGCTGCCGTCGGTGACAGCTCGATCGAGGTAGCCAATGGCGGCCATCTGCACGCCAGCGTCGGCGCACACGACGTACAGGTCTATCTGTTTGATGCAGCCATCACCCGTACCGATCTTGTTGCTGAGCTGACGCGACTGGTGCAGGAACGCGGACATCCAGCCAACTAAACCACTCGACTCAACATGGCCAGATTAGGTTGCAGGATTGGGCTGCGCCCTGCGACCCAAGCTGTTTATCTTCATGGGCCGACGTCTTGCAAACAGAGCACATCGCACGGGATAGGCTGCAGGGATTAGACTGCAATTTGAAATCTGCTTAGCGTTAGGCCGTCAAAACCAACAGCGGAGGCTGCGGTGAGATCTATCGTTTTCATATTTCTATTTCTTGCTTCGGGCGCGGCGCATGCTCTGGGTCCAGATGAAATGGAGTTTGTCGGAAAGCTAGGCCGCGACCACTTAGTGCTTGAGTTCAAAGCGGATCCCCACATTTATGGGGCAATCAACTCAAAGCTCGCGCACTGTGTCGCAGACGGAACAGTCATCGAATGTCGTCGTCAGGAAGGCGAGGTCATATATTCTCAAGGAGTACGGAACTCACGGCAGTTCTTCGCGGCTCGCGCTCTGTACAGAGAAATCTATCCAAAGCAAAAGGTCGGTGTGTGGTACGAAAAAGGCGCCTACAATGACACGTTTTTTGTGTGTGCAAAGGGGTGCTCAAGCTCCGTCCCGGAGCTATTCATTCAAGTTACCCACGGTGATTAATTTTTTGTAGGTCTACTAGTCACTGGTTCCCCATTCGGGCCCGTCAAGAGAAGCGCTCTCGTCGCGCAGCGTCACGGTCTGACTATGCGCTCAAGCGGACCGTGCGGGAGGAAGTTTCCGGTGCAATCATGCGTTGCGGCCCGCACGGCCGCTTAGCTTAGGCGTTAGGCGTCACCTCGAGAACGCGGTCCGCGCATAGGTTTACCCTTAGCAGGACCTGTCAGGTTCTTCATTTTTCTGAAAAGGAGACACCATGAACACGATTGAGATCGCGACCAAGCTGGTGGAACTATGCAAGCAAGGAAAGAACAGCGAGGCGAAGGCCCTGTACGCTGCTGATGCAGTGAGCGTAGAAGCATTCGCACCACCTGGCGGGCAACAAGAAGCGAGGGGGCTTGCAGCAATTCAGGCAAAAGGTGAATGGTGGAGCGCCAATCACGAGATCCACTCTGCCTCTGTAACCGGTCCTTGGCCGCACGGCGACAGATTCATCGTCGGGTTCCAATACGACGTGACGAACAAGCCCTCCGGGCAACGAATGAAGATGGACGAGGTTGGTCTGTTTACCGTAAAGAACGGAAAGATAATACGAGAGGAATTTTTCTACGCAGGTGGTGCGTAAGACACGAGCCTAGCTAGGCTGGTGCAAGTTCGTCGAGTACCGCCTAATCCTTCCATTGAGCGGACTGGCCATTCGCTCATCTCAAATGTTGGGCCTTGCATGAAACTTGCGGATGTTCGTCGTTTTGCGCTCGGGCTTCCTGACGTTACCGAGGAGCCTCATCACGAGTACTCCTCGTTCCGCGTGCAAGGCAAAATCTTTGTTACAGTCCCCCCGCACGGCGAACACATTCACGTCTTCGTCAACGAAACTTCTCGCGAGCACGCGCTTGCGCTATTTCCGCAATTCATCGAAAAGCTTTTGTGGGGCGGCAAGGTTCGAGGTATTCGCATCCAGCTTGCTGCTGCTACACCTGACGCGGTCAGGACCTTGGTTCGCTCCGCGTGGATAAACAAGGCACCCCCCTCGCTCACGCAGCGTGGCGAAGCCTGACTACTCATCCGAGAGGACGGCTACGCCGCCGCTTGACTCAAGCGTTAGATGATCAGTGAACCATTAGTAGTCTAGTAACCAAAGATCCGATGGGGATTAGGCATGCAAACAAACTGTAATCACGCCTTTGGGGAATGGATTCAGGCCGGTACTGCTCGGCACCGTGCATGCAGTCGATGTGGCACGAATGAAAATCAGGTTTCCCTGCCGTGTTCGGACTGCAACGGGACCGGTGCCTGTCCCCGCTGCCACGGTTCATGTAGCGATTCCTATGGTCGGAGCTGTGACCTTTGTTGCGGGGAGGGCGACTGCCGATACTGCAACGGGAACCGGGTGAGCTGGTACATGCAGTAAGTCAGCGACGTTCACGACCGGTCAGACGACCAAAACGTGCAACACCATATTGCTTTTGTCGCTCTTGCCTGCACAAGCATCACAAAACGGGGTGCCTCCAACGCCTCAGCAGCAAAACACGCCCATTGAAGAAATCACGATGGTGTTATCCGATCATGGTGTGGTCGCAAGCGATCATCATCTGCAAAGCAGATGGGCGTGAGCTACATACCCGCGTTCAGCCCGCTTCCCCGACGGCATGCTGAAAGGGTCGCACGATGGTCGCAACCGTGGATTCCGGATGTTGAGCTGGTCACGTCCAGCACCTAACCATTCGTTCGAGGTGGACGGTTACGCCGCCGCTTGACTCCAACGTTCGGCGGAAATCAGCGAGTGAGATACCAGGGCAAGTCGAAGAATGATCGAGCAGATGCAACGTGAAGAAGTTGAAGCCGTCGGTAACCAAGGGTTGCCCAAGCATATGCAGGCATTCGTATTGAAGGCCTACGGTGGCCCTGAATGCACGAGCCTGACGCAAGTGCCGCTGCCTGAGCCTGCCTCGCGGCAGTTGCTCGTCAGGGTGCGTGCTGCAGGCCTGAACCCGGTGGACTTCAAGACTCGCCGGGGCGACTTGCGGCCTGTGCAGCGCTATCGACTGCCAGCCGTACTTGGCAATGAACTGGCTGGCGAAGTGGTCGCGTGCGGCGACCAGGTGCAGCGTTTTCGTGTCGGTGACCGGGTGTTCGCACGCGTCGACAAAAGCGCCATGGGCGCATTCGCCCAGTTCGCAGTCGTCGAGGACGGCCATGCTGCCGTGATGCCTGCGAGCCTCGATTTCGCGACGGCCGCCGCCATTCCCCTCGCCGGCCTCACCGCGCTGCAAGCTCTGCGCGACGAGCTGCACGTCGCGAGCGGGCAGCGCATCTTCATCTCCGGCGGCGCCGGCGGCGTGGGCAGCTTCGCCATACAGATCGCAAAGCACCTTGGCGCCCAGGTGGCGACAACTGCGTCGCCCCGAGGGGAAGCGCTGGTGCGACAGCTTGGCGCCGACACGGTCGTGGACTACACGAAAGAATCTCCCGAAACAGTTCTTTCGGGATTCGACGGGGCATTTGATCTTGTCGGCGGCCGTGCGCTTGCGCAAGCGTTTGCCATAGTGCGGCCGGGCGCCACCGTCCTCAGCATCGCCGGGATGCCCGAGCCACAAACGGCATCGAAGGACCTGGGACGCGTGCTGGGGTTGCAGGCGTTGTCTGGGTGGCGAGCTTCCCGCTAAGACTCCGCGCCCGCCAGCACGGGGTGCGCTACCGCTACCTCTTCATGCACCCGAGCAGCGAGGACTTGTCCGAGCTTGCCCGTCTTGTCGATGCTGGTGCACTCAAGGCAATTGTCGACAGCGCGTATCCCTTCGAGCGAATCGCCGAGGCGATGTCCAGGCTTGAAGCGGGGCATGCCAAGGGCAAGATTGTCGTCACCATGCCCGGGTAATCAAAGCGCACTGCGCTCATCAAACCACCGACCGCACCACCCCACCATCCACACGCACTGCCGCGCCAGTGGTCGCCGAGGCCTGCTCCGAAGCGAGATACACCGCGAGGTTGGCAACTTCCTCGACGGTGGCCAGCCGCTTGATCAGCGACGACGGGCGATGGGTGGCGATGAAATCGCGTTCGACCTGTTCCAGTGGCACACCCTGCTCCGTCGCAATCTTGCCGAAGAAATCGCCGACGCCTTCCGAGCGCGTCGGGCCGGGCAGGATCGCATTGACGGTGACGCCGGTGCCGGCAAGTGATTCGGCAAGGCCGCGCGACACGGCGAGCTGGGCGGTCTTGGTGGTGCCGTAGTGGACCATCTCGGCGGGAATCTGCACGCCCGATTCGCTGGAGATGAACTGCACGCGGCCCCAACCGCGCTGCGCCATGCCCTGTGCGTAATGCCGCGCCAGCCGCACGCCACTCATCACGTTGACCTCGAAGAAGTGCAGCCAGTCTGCGTCGGTAATCTCGAAGAACGCCTTCGGCTCGAAGATGCCGAGGTTGTTGACCAGGATGTCGGTCTGCGGCACCTGCGCGATCAAGTGCTCGGCACCTTCGCGCGTGCCGAGGTCGCCGGCCACGCCGCTGAGGCGCGCACCGCTGACGTTCTTGGTGATGCTGGCGATGGCTTCGTCCACACGTGCCAGCGTGCGCCCCGTGATGACGACGTGCGCACCCGCCGCAGCGAGGCCGCTGGCGATCGCCAGGCCGATGCCGGCGGTGGAGCCGGTGACGATCGCGCGGCGCTTGCTCAGGTCGATATGCATGAAGGTTCTCCGGTGAGAATGACGACGCGGCGCAAGGCCACTTACTCCAGTGCACTGGATTGAGGGCAGCAAGCCGCTGAATCAAGCCACACAGACGGATGCATGCAATACAGCAATCATGGAATGAAGACTGCTGCAGCCCGACGTGCCGCTAACCCACCTTCTGCGGCACACCGAAGAACGCCTCGGCCTGATGCGCCGGCAAGGCGGCACCCAGGTGATTGCCCTGCAATTCGTCGCAGCCCATCCGGGCCAGAAAGGTGGCCTGTGCCGGCGTCTCCACGCCCTCGGCGGCCACCTCCATGTGCAGCTGGTGGGCGAGCTCGACGATGGTCTGGGCGATCGCACTGTCGTCGACATCGGTCGGCAGACCACGGACAAAGCTCTGGTCGATCTTGAGCTTGTCGATCGGAAACTGTTTCAGATAGGCCAGGCTGGAATAGCCGGTACCGAAATCATCCAGCGAAAGCCGGGCTCCCAGCAGCTTGAGCCCGGTCAGTGTGCGGCGGATTCGCGCGACGTTTTCCATCAACGCGCTCTCGGTCATCTCGATATCCAGCATGCTTGCTGGCACCGCATACCGATGCAGCGCCTCACTGACCTGCTCGACCAGATCGGGATGCTGCAGTTGCTGCGCCGAGACATTGACGGCCACGGTGAAGTCGCGATGTCCGCGATCCAGCCACGCACGCATCTGCCGGGCAGCGCGATCCAGCACCCATTCGCCGATCTCGGGCATCATGCCCAGCGCCTCGGCAATCGGAATGAAACGGCCCGGCGAGACCAGGCCAAGCTCCCGGCTGTTCCAGCGCAGCAACGCCTCGAAGCCGGTCAACGCACGATCAGCCGCGCCGTGCTGCGGTTGGAAGTAGAGCTCCAGCTCATCTTGCTGAATCGCATCGCGCAGATGGCGGCCCAGCAACAGCCGATCCTCGAGGTCGTGCATCTGTCCGATGGAGAATTCGCAGACCCGGTCGCGCCCCTCGCGTTTGGCCTGTGTCATCGCCGCTTCGGCGCTGCGCAGCAGGCTGCGCGCATTCTCGCCATGATCGGGCGAATGGCTGATACCGACGCTGGCGGTCAGCAACAGCCGGTAATCGCGACCCTCGATCGGTTCGGCAACAACCATGCGCAACTGCTCGGCCAGCTCCAGTGCCGCGTGCCGCGACAGGCCACGCGCAGCGACCACGAACTTGTCGCCGGCGATGCGTGCGATCTGCCCCTGTGCGCCCACCGCGGCCCGCAGCCGGCTGGCCAGACGCTGCAACACATCGTCACCGGTGATGTGACCTACCGACTCGTTGACTACCTGGAAGCGATCGAGGCCGACGATCAGCACCCATGCCGGCATGGCTGGATCCTGCAGCATCACGGCAAGCGCACGCTCCAGCATCAGGTGATGCGGCAAGCCGGTGACCGCATCGTGGCTGGAGGCATAGGCCAGTTCCTCCTCGGCGCGGCGGCGCTCGGTGATGTCGCGCGCCACGGCGTAGAGCATGCCGTCCGGGGCGGCAAACGAAACCCACTCCAGCAAGTGTTCGCTGCCGTCCCGGGACACGCAGCGGTTGACGAACTCATGTACCCGCGGCCCCGACCCGGTCATGACCGGCATCGGATCCGATGTACTTGCGCCCTCCTCCGGCCGCAGAAAGTCACGGTAGCTTTTCGATATCAACTCTTCGGCGTTGTAACCGGTCACGCGCGGCAGCGACGGATTGAACTGGATCAAGCGTTCGGTCTGCGGATCGAGGATGCAGAAAATTTCCAGCGACATTTCGAAGAAACGGTTGCGCTGGCGCAGGCGCTCGACCAGGCGATCGCTCTCGATCGCGATGCCGGTGATCGGCAGCATGCGATCAATACTCTGCAGTTCCTCCGGGCGCGGCTCACGCGATTCGCGGTAGTACACGGCGAACGTACCGAGCACTTCGCCGTGGCTGCCGAACACCGGAGTCGACCAGCATGCTTTCAGCCCATGGGCGAGCGCGATTTCCCGATAATTCTCCCAGTGCCGGTGCGTGGCGATATCCGCCACCACGACACGCTCGCAGCGCCACGCGGCGGTGCCACATGAGCCGTGCGACTCGCCGATCTCCAGTCCATTCACGGACTGGTTGTATGCATCGGGCAAGCTGGGCGCGGCGCCATGCAGTACGTGCCGGCCATCCTCGTCCAGCAGCAGCAGGGAGCACAGCGCGCCTGGATTCAGTGTCTCGTGCAGACATGCGATGCGTTGCAGACTTTCCGCGAGTGGCTGTTGTGCCGCGATCCCGACCAGGATTTCATGCTGGCCGGCAGCCATCTGCTCGGCCCGCTTGCGCTCGGTGATGTCCTGGCATGCACCCAGCATGCGGGTAGGCTGGCCTGTTTCGTCGACATCCACAGTGCCACGGCTGAACAGGGTGCGTTCGGTGCCATCCGCCCGCACGATGCGCTCCTCGAACTCGAACGGCTGCTGGTTCCGCAATGCCTGCTCGACGATCCCCTGCACGCGTGCCCGATCCAGCGGGTGCACCAGTGTCAGATAGGACTCGAATGTAGCTGCATGGTTCGCCGGTGCCGCACCATAGATGCGGTACAACTCAGCCGACCAGGTCACCCGATTGCCGACGATGTCCCATTCCCAGCTACCGGTGTGCGCAACCTGCTGGGCCTGATCGAGCATGCGCTGCTGTTGCTGCAACGCCTGCTCGGCCTGCTTGCGCTCGGTGATGTCGAGGAAATAGATGGTCAGGCCGTTGGCCGACGGGTAGATGCGGTTCTCGAACCAGCGATTGTGCGGCGGGTAGAACGCCTCGAGCAGGATCGGACGTTGCTCGGCCATTGCCTGCTCGCAGGCGCGGTGGAACGGCTGGTCGATGCCTTCGGGAAATTCCGTCCAGATGTGCTTGCCGATCAGCTCCTCGGCGCGGCGGCCGAAGAATTCGCAGGCTTTCGCATTCAGACAGGTACAACGCCAATCGCGATCCAGGGCCACGTACGCATCGGTGATGCGGTCGAATACCTGATGAAACTCCGACTCCTGCTGAGTGTGTTCCATGGAAGCACGCGATCCTGTCATGCGACGTGGCCAGGCGGCTTTGGCAGGTTAAGCCATGCCGCGCAAGGGCCGCAATGCGGATTTTTCCCAGGTGCACACGATGTCTGCGCAGACCCAAGGCATGCTGGAGGTTTGTGGAGCGGGGCTCGCGTATCCAAGGATAGTCTGAATAACCCGTCATCCCAGCGAAAGCTGGGGTCCAGGGCCGTCGCAAGTCACCAAAGACGCCGGATTCCAGCTTTCGCTGGAATGACGGCAAAGAATTATTCAGACCATCCCTAGCGCAGGCTCGACCGCCGCACCATCAGCTTCACCGGCAACACCTCGCTTTCCACTGACTCGCCGCGGATCAGGCTGAGCAGGCTGTCGACGAGAGTTTCGCCGGCCTGGCGGGTGTCCTGCAGGATCGTGGTCAACGGCGGATTGACGAAACTGGCCATGGCGATGTCATCGAAACCGGCCAGCGCAACATCCTGCGGTACGCGCAAGCCGTGATCGCTGAGCGCGTGCATCGCGCCGATCGCGATCAGGTCGCTGGCGGCGAACACTGCGTCGAAGCCGGTCTCGCGCATGATCAGCGCGCGCATCGCTTCATAACCGGAACGTTCGGTGCTCTCGGCGTTTTCCTGCAACGCGGGATCGACCTCCACGCCGGCCTGTTGCAACGCATCGGCATAGCCGCGGTAGCGCGCGAAGAATTCCGGATAATGGCTGGAGGCGTCGCCGAGAAAGGCGATGCGGCGGCAGCCACGCTCCAGCAGGTGTTCGGCCACGTCCTGACCGCCACGGAAGTTGTCACACCCGATCGAGACGCCGGGCTGATCGGGCAGCACCGCACCCCAGCGCACGAAACGGGTGCCTTGGGCGACCAGTTTTTCCAGCTTGTCGGTGTAGGCAAGATAATCGCCGTAGCCGAGCAGGATCAGCCCATCGGCCTTCTTGCTGTCGGCGAAATCGGCATGCCAGTCGCGCGAGAACTGCTGGAACGAGATCAGCAGATCGTAGCCCTGCAGCGCGCAGGCGCGGGTGATCGAGCCGAGCATCGACAGGAAGAACGGATTGATGTGCGACTCGTCGGCGGTGGGGTCCTCGAAGAACAGCAGCGCCAGCGTGCCGGTATGCATCCGGCGCAGGTTGGAGGCGTTCTTGTCGAGTTTGTAGTTCAGCTGTTCGGCGGCAGCTTCGATGCGCCGGCGGGTTTCCTCATTGACCAATGGACTGCCGCGCAGCGCGCGCGACACAGTGGCCTGCGAGACCCCGGCCAGATGGGCGATATCGATGGATGTGGATTTTCCCTTCATCTGCAGCCTGATCCGGATTCCGCTCAACGGGCGGCGAAACGCTACCCGTTGAGCGGAATCCTAGCTGCTTTGCGCGCCGCCTGTCGTATCCGGCCCGATGCGGCCGATGCGGGGGCAACCCGGTGGTGTCATTGAGGCAGTTGCCGGGAGGAATTCGCGATTGACGGCGCTCAGGCGCGCATGTCTTCCAGCTCGACCCCCTTGGTTTCGCGTACCGCGTACAGCACGAACAGCAGCGACAACAGGGCGAAGCCGGCGTAGAGGCCGTAGGCGAACGTGAGGCCGATTTCGGCCAGCGCCGGGAAGCTGCTGGTGATCGCGAAGTTCGCCAGCCACTGCGCTGCAGCGGCCACGGCCAGCGCGGTCGCGCGGATCCGGTTCGGGAACATCTCGCCCAGCAGCACCCACACCACCGGACCCCAGCTCACTCCGAAGAACACCACGTAGGCATTCGCCGCGACCAGCGCGACGATGCCGGTGGCACCTGGCAGGCTGAGCGTGGCACCGCTGCCGGTAGCCTGCGAGAAGCACCAGGCCATGAGCCCCAAGGTGATCGCCATGCCGGCCGAGCCGACCACCAGCAGCGGCTTGCGGCCGATCCTGTCGACCAGCGCGATCGCCACCAGGGTCACCAGCACGTTGACCACCGAGGTGACGACGGTGATCGTGAACGAATCCGCCTCGCTGAAGCCCACCGAATGCCACAGAGTAGACGAGTAATAGAAGATCACGTTGATGCCGACGAACTGCTGGAACACCGACAGCAGGATGCCGATCCACACCACCGGCAGCAGACCCGCGGCCTTGCCGAGCAGGTCGCTCAGGCGCGGCTGATGTTCCGAACGCAGGCTGTCCTCGATGTCGTGCAGCTTGCTGTCCAGCGCGGCGTCGCTATGCATGTTCAACACCTGGCGCAGCACGTCCCTGGCTTCGGCCAGACGACCCTTGGCCACCAGATAGCGCGGCGACTCCGGCACACCCAGCACCAGGGTGCCGTAGATCAGGGCCGGCAGCACCGCCGCCAGGAACATCCAGCGCCAGGCGCCCAGCCCGAACCACAGCGCATGCGACGCACCGCCAGCCGAACCGGCCAGCCACGCGTCACTGAGCAGGGCCGCGAAGATACCCAGCACGATCGCCAGCTGTTGCATCGAACCGAGCCGGCCGCGGATATACGCGGGCGATACTTCGGCGATATAGGTCGGCGCGATCACCGAGGCCACGCCGACGCCGATGCCACCGACCAGTCGCCACAGGATCAGCTGCCACACGGCACCCGCCAGTCCCGAACCCAGCGCGCTGGCCACCAGCAGCACGGCCGCCACCTGCATGGTGCGCACGCGACCCCAGCGGTTCGCCAGCATGCCGGCATACCACGCGCCCAACGCCGAACCGAGCAAGGCGCACGACACCGCAAAACCGGTCTGTGCAGCATCCAGCGTAAAAGCGCCACGGATCGCATCGACCGCGCCGTTGATCACCGCCGTGTCGAAGCCGAACAGGAAGCCGCCCAGCGCCGCTGCCGCCGAGATCAACACCACCCGTGTGGTGGCGTGCTGGCCCGATCCATCTGTCGCGTCCATTGTGCTCATCGCGTCTCCCCAACGTTCATGGCATCAAATAATTGTGGACCGAGTCTGCACCGCAGTCCCCGTCGTGTCCGGCTGAATACGTATGCAGCAACTAGTGCTGCAGTGCACCCAGATGCTCGAGCATGCCACGCGCCAGCTCGGGTTCGGCCAACACCACCAGATCGGCGCCCTGCTGCTGCAGGTGTGCCATGCAGGCATCGGAATCGGCGCGGGCAATGATCTGCAGTTGCGGATTGGCCAGCCGCGCGACCCGCACCACTTCGCCACTCTCGAACGCATCGGGCACGGTCACCACCAGCGCACGCGCCTGGGTGAGGTTGGCTGCTTCCAGCACATCGTCCCGTGCCGCGTTGCCGACGATCGTCTCGATGCCTTGCTGGCGCAGCATCGCGACCCGCTCCTTTTCCTCTTCCAGCACCAGTACGGCATGACCCTGACCGTGCAACGCCTCGCCAACCAGCTGCCCGACCTGACCATAGCCGGCCACCACCACATGCCCGCTCAGCGCGCTGGTGACGAGGATCTCGGGCGCCGGTTCGATACTCGCGGGTACAACCGCGTCGCCGAGCTGGCGTGCCTCGCGCGCATCCAGCCACGGCTTGGCGCGATCGAGCAGCTTGAACAGCAGCGGGTTGATCAGGATCGAAAGGATCGCGGCGGCCAGCAGCACGTCCTGCGCTTCTTTCGACACCAGGTTCTGCGCCACGCCCACGCCGATCAGGATGAACGAGAACTCGCCGATCTGCGCCAGGCTGGTGGCAATCGTCAGCGCGGTGCGCAATGGCCGTCCAAACGCCAGCACGATGCCGAACGCCGCCAGCGACTTGCCGATCACGATGATCGACAGCGCCGCCAGCACCACCAGCGGCTCGGTCAGCACCACGTGATAGTTGAACAACATGCCGATCGAGACGAAGAACAGCACGGCGAACGCATCGCGCAGCGGCAGGGTTTCCTCGGTGGCGCGCTGGGCCAGCTTCGACTCGCCCATCATCATGCCGGCGAAGAACGCACCCAGCTCGAACGACACCCCGAACAGGCCCGCCGCACCGAACGCGACGCCGAGCGCGATCGCCAGCACGGCAAGGCGGAACAGTTCGCGCGAACCGGTGTGCGCGACGACCTTGAGGATCCACGGGATCAGTCGCTTGCCGACCACCAGCATCATCGCCACGAACAGCACCACCTTGCCGATGGTCAGCGCGACGGTGCCGGCGATCGCCCCGAACGACAAGGTGACACCGCCCTGCTCGCCGCCACCCAGTGCCAGTCCGATCGCCGGCAGCAGCACCAGCGCCAGCACCATCGCCAGATCCTCGACGATCAGCCAGCCGATCGCGATGCGGCCGCGCTCGGTTTCCATCAGGCGGCGTTCCTCCATCGCGCGCAGCAAGACCACGGTGCTGGCCACCGACAGTGCCAGGCCAAACACGAAGCCCTGCGCAAACGGCCAGCCAAGGCCCCAGCCAAGCAGCATGCCGAGCACGGTGGCCACCGCCATCTGGCCGAGCGCACCCGGGATCGCAATGTTCTTGACCGAGAGCAGATCCTTCAGCGAGAAATGCAGGCCGACGCCGAACATCAGCAGCACTACGCCCATCTCGGCCAGTTGGTGCGCGAGATGGCCATCGGCGACATAGCCCGGCGTAAACGGCCCGACCACCACACCGGCCATCAGGTAACCGGCCAGCGGCGGCAGCCTCAGCTTGTGCGCGATGGCGGCAAAGACGAAGGCCAGCACGATGCCGCTGACGATGGTGGCAATGAGCGGGGCGTCGTGCATGCGCGATCCTTTCGACATGAAGTGCGGAGTGTGCACCGCCGTCCGATGCCGGCATGCATTCGCAATATCCTTCAGTTGTAAGGGCTTCGATGACCGGCACAAGCGCGTACACGCAGATCGATCGCTTATTCCTGCGCGTTGATCACCGCCAGGAAATCCCGGCCATAGCGCTTGAGCTTGGCTTCACCCACGCCGCTGATGGTGGCGAGCTCGTCCTCGTTCGCCGGCAACGCGCGCAGCATCGCCAGCAAGGTGGCATCGTGGAACACCACGTATGGCGGTACGCCCTGCTGCTTGGCCAGCTGCGTGCGCAGGGCACGCAACTCGTCCCACATCGACTGCTCATAGGCCTCGATGCCGAGGCTGCCGCCAGTCACGAGCTTGCTGTCGCGGCGACGACGACTGCGAGGTTCCGGAAGAGCATCCTCACGCAGCTTCACCGGCTGGTTGCCGCTGAGCACCACACGGCTGGCGGCAGTCAGCCGCAGCGTGCCGTAGCCTTCGGCGTCGGCCTCCAGCAGGCCGGCCGCGAGCAGCTGGCGGAACACCGAGCGCCACTGCTTCTCGTCCATCTCGACGCCGATGCCGAACGTACTGAGCTGATGATGATGCAGGCTGAGTACGCGTTCGGTTTCCTCGCCGCGCAGGATGTCGATCACGTGGCCGGAACCGAAGCGCTGACCACTGCGATACACAGCCGACAGCGCCTTCTGCGCGGGCACGGTGGCATCCCAGGTTTTCGGTGGCGCGATGCAGTTGTCGCAATGGCCACACGGGCCGGGATAGCTTTCACCGAATGTGCCCAGCAACAGCTGGCGGCGACAACCGGTGGCTTCGGCATAGGCCAGCAACGATTCCAGCTTCTGCCGCTCGACCCGCTTGCGCTCGTCGGCCGATTCGGACTGCGCAATCATCTGGCTCATCGTCACCACGTCGGACAGACCGTAGATCATCCATGCCTCGGCCGGCAGGCTGTCGCGACCGGCACGACCGGTTTCCTGGTAATAGCCCTCGATGCTGCGCGGCAGATCCAGATGCGCGACGAAGCGCACGTCGGGCTTGTCGATGCCCATGCCGAACGCGACGGTGGCGACCATCACCACACCGTCCTCGCGCAGGAAACGCTGCTGGTTTTTCGCGCGGGTCGCCGCATCGAGACCCGCGTGATACGGCAGCGCCTCAACGCCCATTTCAGCCAGCCACTCGGCGGTGTCGTCCACCTTCTTGCGGCTGAGGCAGTACACGATGCCGGATTCGCCCTCGTGCCCCTGCAGAAATTCGGTGAGCTGGCGCTTCGCGTTGTGGCGCAGGCCGACCCGGTAACCGATGTTCGGCCGGTCGAAACTGGAAACGAACTGGCGTGCCTGCTGCAGCGACAGGCGCTCGACGATTTCCTCGCGTGTGCGCGGATCGGCAGTGGCAGTGAGCGCGATCCGCGGCACCTCGGGGAAGCGCTGGTGCAGGATCGCCAGCTCGCGATACTCCGGACGAAAATCATGGCCCCACTGCGACACGCAGTGCGCCTCGTCGATCGCGAACAGCGCCACCTCGGTGCGTTCCAGCTGGCCGAGGAAACGCCCGGTCAGCAACCGCTCCGGCGCTACGTAGAGCAAGTTCAATTCACCGGCCAACAGTTGCCGTTCGACCTCGCGCTGCTCATCCGCGCCAAGACTCGAATTGAGATAGGCGGCAGATACACCGGCTTCGCGCAGCGCGTCGACCTGATCCTGCATCAAGGCGATCAGCGGCGACACCACGATGCCGGTGCCCTGCCGCAGCAGCGCGGGAATCTGGTAGCACAGCGACTTGCCGCCACCGGTCGGCATCAGCACCAGCGCGTCGCCACCTTCGCTCAGGTGCTCGACGACGGCCTGTTGCTGGCCGCGGAAACTGGGATAACCGAAAACGCTTTGGAGCAGGTCGAGGGCAGAGGCATTCATCGGCAACATGGTAACAAACCGAGCCACCTGACCCTACGGCAAAACCTGCTGCGGATCGTCAGAGCCGCCACCATTCAGGCGTCCGGCATGCCCCACAACGCATGGTCGAGATCACCGTCCAGTCCGAACCGCGACAATGGTACGCGGCCGTTCTTCACTTCGACGCCTTCGGCCCGCAACAACCGGGACTGCTCGCGAAAGCCACGGCTGCCCGGAGGCATCGCGATGTGTCCGCTGGAACGCAGCACGCGATACCACGGCAGCTGCATGCCATCAGGAACTTCCCCGAGCAGCTTGCCGACCAGCCGCGCCCTTCCCGGCAGGCCGGCGCGAGCAGCGATGGCGCCATAACTGGCGACGCGACCGGACGGAATCGCGGCAATGGCGGCGTAGATACGGCCGGCAGCATCATTCATGCGGATTGACTCGGACGGATTCATTCGAACTTGAGGCGACGCGGGCAGGCATACGTGGCAGAGTAGCAGCGCCTCTCGCCAGCGGAAGTCGCACCATGCGCCACTTCGAAGCCGTGCGTTCCCATATCGGCAGCCAGCACGAGCTGCGCCACAACGATCCGTATCTGATCAGTTTCGATCTGAAGCTGACGCATGGCCGCCATCAAGGCATCTATCTGGCCGAACTCGAGGATGAGTCGGGGCGGCGCTATCTGCGCATCTCCACCCCGATCGGTCCATTGGCCGGCACCGATCCGAGCCGCTGTCTGCGCTTCAACTGGCAGCAGCGCACCGGTTTTCTCGCGGTCGCCGATCTGGATGGCTCACCCTATCTGCATCTGTGCGAAAACCGTCCGTACGAGTTTCTCGACCGCGCGGAGTTGCAGCGGGTGGTGGATGAACTCGGTGTGCTCGGCGACCAACTGGAGCAGATCGTCGTCAATGGCGGCGATGCACTCTGAGAGTCATCACAAGCCCGTCGTAATGAGCCGCACCAACCCGTAGGCCAGCAGCGCAGTGACCGGCAGGGTCAGGATCCACGCCCAGACCATGCGCTCCACCACCGACCAGCGGATCGAGTTGAATCGTTTGGCCGCGCCCACGCCCATGATCGAGGCCGACACGTTGTGCGTGGTCGACACCGGGATGCCGAACGCCGAGGCGGTGAGGATGACGATCGCGGAGCTGGTTTCGGCGGCGAAACCGTTGATCGGATGCAGCTTGACCATCTTGTGGCCCAACGTCTTGATGATGCGCCAGCCGCCACCAGCCGTACCGCCAGCCATGGTCAGTGCGCAGACCACCTTCACCCAGACCGGGATGACGAAGCCGCCCGCGGTGTTCTCGGCGATTTTCAGGAACCCCAGCCATTGCGGCAGCTGGTCGAACTGATGCGCCGCGGTGCCGCCGGCCAGTGCCAGCGCGATGATGCCCATGCTCTTCTGCGCATCGTTCATGCCGTGCGCCACGCCCATCGCGGTGGCCGAGACAATCTGCGCCCTGCCGAAAAAGCTGTTGACGAACGGCGTGCGTCCAAACCGGCGCAACCAACCCTGCCGGTTGGCAAACCAGGCCAGCAGCGCATACAACGCGCCCATCAACGCAAAGCTGATGATGAAACCGCCCAGCGGCGACAGCACCATCGGGATGATCACCTTGGGGATCACGCCATGCCCGGTGATCCAGTTGCCCTGCACCCAGATCACTGAGGCGAAATTGTTGCTGGACGCGGCCAGTGCGGCACCGACCAGCGAGCCGACCAGCGCGTGGCTGGAGCTGGACGGCAAGCCCAGCCACCAGGTGATCAGGTTCCACACGATAGCCGCCAGCAAGGCACAGATCACCAGCTGCGGGCCCACATCGATCACGCCGGTGTTGATCAGCCCCGAAGCAATCGTGGCCGCCACGGCGGTACCCAGCAGCGCACCGAACAGGTTGGTCACAGCCGCCAGCAATACCGCCTGGCCCGGCGTGAGCACCTTGGTCGCCACTACCGTGGCAATCGAATTGGCGGTGTCGTGGAAGCCATTGATATAGGTAAAGCCCAGTGCGATCAGCACTTCCGCCACGACCAGACTGAGACTCATGCGAAGTCTCCGGCGGCGACGAATTCAACCCGAGAGAGTGTCCGTGTCACGACCGGGCAACACGCGAGGGAGAGGATCACGGCAGGTCCTCAGGAATTCTTCAGCACGATCGAATAGACGATGTTGCCGACGTCGCGGCACTTGTCGATTGCCTTCTCGATCAGCTCGAACAGGTCCTTTGCCAGCACCGCACGCATCACATCGCCGCCCTCGACATACAGCGTGCGGTACGGCGACAGCAGCATGCGATCACCTTCCGACTCCAGTGCCTGCAGGCGATCCTGCAGTTTCTTCACCGGGTCGATGCGCAGGCCGCGGCGCAGTTCGCCGATCATTTCGGCGACCACTTCGCTGGAACGCTCCAGCACCAGCGCACGCTGGGCGAAATCCACCCCGTCGAGGCGCGCAGCCACGATCTCGTAGCGTTCGGCGAATTTCTCGATCGTCTTGGGGATCTTGTACAGCGCGGAATTCAGCGCCTCGATGTCCTCGCGGTCGAGCGCCGTCACAAAGGTGTTCACCAGCCCCTCGCTGATCTGCGCCGCCAGCTCCTTCTCGCGGGCACGGGTGGCGGTAAAGGCGGCCATCACCGAACCCTGGCCGGGCTTGGCCAGCAGTTCATGCAGGGCTTTGGCGCTCTCGCAGACAGTGGCCGCGCTCTGTTCGAGCAAGCCGTAGAACTTGTCGCCTTTGCCAAAAATCGTCTGCAGTGAAAACATGTGAGCCATGCCTGATGGAACGGGATGACAGGCATGTTACAGGACTGCCGTGCTGCCCCGCACCACTGCGGCGATGCAGCGCGGATGTGAAGTGGAGGCCCGGCTGCCTTTACACTGCAGCCCATGGCCCACCTATCATTGCCGCGATGCTGACCGAAATCGCACTCGTCCTCGTCCTGGCCCTGTGCAACGGCTTCTTCGCGCTTTCCGAGATGGCGCTGGTCGCCTCGCGCAAGAGCCGGCTCAAGCAGATGGCGAAAACCAGCCGTCGCGCCGCGCTGGCGCTGCGCCATGCCGAGGCGCCGGAGCACTTCCTGTCCACCGTGCAGGTCGGCATCACCCTGCTGATGCTGGTCACCGGCGCGATCGCCGGCGACGCGCTGGGCGGTCGCATCGCCGACGCACTGCAAGGCGAGCCGGTGGCATGGCTGACGCCGTATACGCGGATCCTGGGCATCGCGCTCGGTTTCGTGCTGATCTCGTTCATCCAGATCGTGATCGGCGAACTGGTGCCGAAGCGACTGGCCCTGTCGGCGCCGGAGCGGTTCTCGACATACGCGGCGATTCCGATGCTGGTGCTGTCGCGGCTGACCGCGCCGTTCGTATGGCTGCTGAACGTATCGAGCAACCTGCTGCTGCGGCTGCTGCGGGTCAACCAGCACGGTCAGGGCGTGGTCACCGAGGAGGAGATCCGCCTGCTGGTGGCCGAAAGCGCCGAACAGGGCGTGCTCGACCAGGACGAGCACAACATGGTCAACCGCGTGTTGCGCCTGGGCGACCGCACGGTGGACAGCGTGATGACCCCGCGCATGCGCATCGCCTGGCTGGACATGGCCGCCAGCCGCGAGGAGAACATCGAGGTGCTGCGCGAAACCCCGTACTCGCGTTACCCGGTCTACCGTGGTGACGAGAGCGACGTGGTCGGCGTGGTCGAGGTCAAGCGCCTGCTGCACAGTTTTGCCGAGGGCAAGCCGGAGCTGTTCGACCACCTGTCCAAACCGTTGTTCGTGCCTGCGACCGCACGTGCATTGGATCTGCTGGAAGAATTTCGCGATGCCGAAACGCCGCTGGCTCTGGTGGTCGACGAATACGGCGACATCGAGGGCGTGGTCACCGTCAACGACCTGCTGGCGGCGGTGGTCGGCGCCAGCCAGATCGGCCACAGCGGCGACGCCGAGGATGCCCCGATCGTGCAGCGCGCGGACGGCAGCTGGCTGATCGACGGCAGCCTGTCCACCGACGACCTGCGCGAACTGCTGCACGTCGGCGAGTTGCCTGGCGAGCAGGAGCACGATTTCCGCACCGTCGCTGGCATGGTGATGACCGCGCTCGGCCATATCCCACAAACCGGCGAAGTGTTCGCCTGGCATGGCATCCGCTTCGAGGTGGTCGACCTCGACGGCGCACGCATCGACAAGCTGCTGGTCACCCCCGCACCGTCGCTGGAGCCGTCGGACGACGAGCAGTAGTTGAGCAATAACTCCTCCCACTGCTTGCAGGGGGAGGCTGGGAGGGGGTTGTCCGGATTTACGGGAAAGATCAAAAGCCCCCTCCCTAAACCCTCCCCTGCGTGCAGGGGAGGGAATCATCGCCGAGGCTACTTGTTGCCCTTCGCCAACCCCGCCATCCGCTGCGCATCGGCCAGGATGCCGTGTAGCACGCGCAGCTCGCGCTCGTCCGGCTGCGCGCGCTGGAACAGCTTGCGCAGGCGCAGCATGATCGTGGTGGGTTCGCGGCCCTTGTGGAATTCGATGTCGTCCAGCGTCTGTGCCAGATGCCGGTAGAACTGCTCCATCTGTGCAGCATCCGCAGGCGGCTCCTCGCGCACCGGCGCGGATGCCGGCACCGCATCGCCAAGCATCGCCACGCGCAACTCGTAGGCCATCACCTGCACCGCCTGCGACAGGTTGAGCGAGCTGAAATCGTCCACGCTGGGAATCCGCACCATCGCATGGCAGCGCGCCAGCTCGTCGTTCTCCAGCCCGGTGCGCTCGTTGCCGAACACCAACGCCACCTGCTCGCCACGTGCAACCGCAGCCAGCGCCTGCTGCGCGGCTTCGCGCGGCGAGATTTCCGGCAAGGTCACGCCGCGCCGGCGCGCCGACAGGCCCAGTGCGAGGCTGTTGCCGGCCAGGCTGTCGACCAGCTCGGCATGGATACCCGCGTTGGCCAACACCTCATCCGCACCGGCGGCCAGCGCATTCGCCTCGCGATCGGGGAATCGTGCGGGCGCCACCAGCTCCATCCGCTCGAAACCCATCGTGCGGATCGCCCGCGCCGCACTGCCGATATTGCCCGGATGCGAGGTACGCACCAGCACGTAGCGGATGCGGGCGGTAAGGTCTTGGAGGTCGGTCATGCGATGCTGGCTGAGTGGTAAACAAGTGGGCAAGGATAGTGGACACGGGGCGTCTGCGGCCCGGTCCGGTCCCGGCTCTGCTAGAATCGCCGGCCGCAACCCCGCTCTTTTGCAAAGTCGAAGCCATGCCCAGACCCCACGTTACGATCGCGGCGCGCGCCGCGCGTTCTGCAGGCAACGTGATCCTGCGCTACATGAACCGCATCGACGGCCTCAACATCGTCGAGAAGCAGCAGCTGGACTTCGTCTCCGAGGTCGACAAGCTGGCCGAGGCGGAGATCATCAAGGAACTGCGCCGCGCCTATCCCGACCACGCGATCCTCGCCGAGGAAAGCGGCGCGACCGGCAAGGGCCCGCTGACCTGGGTGATCGACCCGCTCGACGGCACTCATAACTACCTGCGCGGCATCCCGCACTTCAGCGTATCCATCGCGCTGCTGGAAAAGGGTGTGCCGATCCACGCCGTGGTGTTCGACCCGCTGCGCGACGAGCTGTACACCGCCAGCAAGGGCGATGGCGCCTACATCAACGACCGCCGCATGCGCGTATCGAAGCGCGAAAATCTCGGCGGCGCGATGATCGCCACCGGCTTCCCGTTCCGTCAGCGCGAGCACCTCACCGCGCAGCTCGACATGACCCGCGCGATCCTCGGCCAGGCCGAAGACATCCGTCGCTCCGGCTCCGCCGCACTCGACCTGGCCTATGTCGCCGCCGGTCGTTATGACGGCTATTTCGAGATTGGCCTGAAGCCGTGGGACATGGCTGCCGGCGTATTGCTGGTACACGAAGCCGGCGGCCGCTATTGCGATTTCGCCGGCCGCGACGGCATCCCCGCCAGCGGCAACATCATCGCCGGCAACCTCAATGTGGCGAAGGCGATGGTCGATGCGATCGGGCAGCAGGCGACACCGGCGCTGCTGAAGGCCTGAGCACTCTCGATCTGTTGCACGAGCAAGGGCGCCTTTGCTGTTTCAGGGCGCGGCTTCGCCGGCCTCGCGCAAAAATTCACGCAGGAACGGAATCGTGATACGCCGTTGCGCCGCCAACGATGCCACATCCAGCTTGTCCAGCAGATCGAGCAACGCCCCCAGGTCACGCGCATAACGCGAGAACAGCCAGTCCAGCACGCCGTCGTCCAGTTCGATGCCACGCGAGGCCGCCTGCGCTTTCAGCACGACGCGGCGTTCGTCGTCGTCGAGCGGCTTCAGTGCGAACTGGGTACAGGCGCCGAGACGCGAGCGCAAATCGGGCAAGCCGATACCCAACTGGGTCGGCGTGGTCTCGGCAGCGAACAGCAACCCGCTGCCTTCGGCGCGGGCGCGGTTGTAGAGGTCGAACAGCGCGTGTTCGGCTTCGCGGCTGCCGGCGATCGCGCCGAGATCATCCAGCGCCAGCAGCTCGCTACCGGCCACTCCGCGCAACGCCGCCGCATGATCGGCAATCGTTGCCAATGGCAGGTATTGCACGCGCCTTCCGGCAGAGTTCGCTGCCTGACACGCCGCCATCAGCAGATGACTGCGGCCGCTGCCGTTGGCGCCATGCAGGTAGACCCAAGGTGCGCCCGGTTCAAGCGCCAGTGCCTGCACGGCGGCCAGCGCAGCGGCATTGGCGCCGGCGTGGAAATGTTCGAAGCGCTGGCGACGGGGCCAGCGCAAGGCAAGCGGCAACTGCGGAATCATGGGGCAGCCCGATCATCCTTGGGCGACATGACCGTGGTATCGGTCTCGACCTCGCCATCACGATGCACGGTGACATCCACTTCGGCGATGACCGGATCGTCCGGTCCCTCCTCGTTGTACAACTCGCTCATGCGATAGCGCTCGACCAGGTAGCGCAGCAGCACCATGATCACCGAGGCTGCCGGCAGCGCCAGCAACACGCCGAGGAAACCGAACAGCGAGCCGCCCGCAAGCACCGCGAAGATCACCGCCACCGGGTGCAGGCCGATCTTGTCGCCGACCAGTTTGGGCACCAGTACATAGCCTTCCAGCAGCTGGCCGACCGCGAATACGCCGCATACCAGCAGCACATGTGTCCAGTCGCCGTATTGCACCAGCGCGGCGATGATCGCGGCGATGAAGCCGATGATGAAGCCCAGATACGGTACGAAGCTGAGCAGTCCGGCGACCATGCCGATCAGCGGGCCCACGGTCAGCCCGATCGCGCCCAGAGTGGCGCCGTAAAACACGCCGAGTGCCAGCATCACCAGCAGCTGCCCGCGCACGAAGGCACCGAGTACCTTGTCCGATTCACGCGCCAGGTGCGCGATGGTCGGCTCGACCGAGCGCGGCAACATGCGGTCGATCGTGCCGACCAGCCGGTCCCAGTCGCGCAGCAGATAGAACGCCACCACCGGGATCAGCACCAGGTTGGCCAGCCACTGCACGACACCCAGTCCGGAACGCGACACCTTGCCCAGCACGGTCGTGGCGATGTCGCCGATCGAACCCAGGTGCGCCTTGATCGCCACCAGCAGGCGATCGCTGTCGAACATGCGCGGATCCAGATGCAGCCGCGCCTGCAGCCACGGCCACGCGGTGTGCTGCGCCCAGTCGCCGTAGCGCGGCAGGTTCTCGATGAGATTTTCGACCTGCCGCGCAATCAGCGGGATCAGCAGCAGCAGTACGCCACCGACAGCCAGCAGCAGCACCGTGAAAACGATCGTGGCGGCCCAGTTGCGACTCAGTCCAACCCGTTCCAGCCGGTCGGCCAGTGGGTCCCCCAGATAAGCCAGCATGGCGGCAACGGCGAATGGCATCAGCACCGGTGCCAGCAGCCAGACCACATAGACGATGGCCGCCACGATGGCGAGCATCTGCCAGCGCCGTGATGTGTCGTGATTCACCCGATCACCTCAGTCCGCACATCGAGTGCGTGATTTTGCGATGGGCCTGCATTCAATGCACCCAGCGCAGGTTGGCGTCGGCATCCTGATGCGGCTCGCCCTGCAGCAGCATGCGGCCACTGGCGGCAAGGTTTGCGGCCAGTCCGCTCAGCGGCAGCGCCGCCTTGACGTACAACAGCACGCCGTCGTTCTGCGCACCTAGCGTCGCCACCTGACGTACCGACGGATCGGCGCGCAGGGTCGCCAGCAAATTCGCGAAGTCCATCGCCGAGTCCAGCCCGCTCACCCACAGCTTGCCCTCGCTGACGCCGGCGCCAACCACATTGAGCTGCTTGCCGATGCGATCGACCATGCTGTTGCCCGCCGCAACGAGCAAGGCGTCCGCGGTGGCACCCTGATCGCTCCAGCCCTGGGCCTGGCCACCTGAAATCAGTGTCCAGTCAGCACCACCAGCGTGCAGCTTGCCGAGCAGCACCAGTCCGGTGTGGTACTGCTGATTGATCGCTGCCAGCGTGGCCGGATCGACCGCACCGATCTTCGCTGTGTCCAGCGTGTTGTCGGTGGCGGGATACACCACGTTGGTGCCACGTGCAGCGGCAGCCGAGGCCAGACTGGCGAGTGCCGACTGGTCCAGCAGGCCGCCATCGGCACCATGCACCAGCAGCAGTACCGGTGGCTTGATGCCCGAACTGGCCACACCCAGCTTCGATACCAGCCGGCGTACCGAACCTGGTTCGAAGTCCACCGCCACGGTCAGCCCAGTCGCGGCACGCTGATACTGGAATTTCTGCACCATCGAGCCCGCCTTGCCCAGCGCATCGGCGTAACCGGCGTTGCTGCGCAGGTCCTGACCGCCAGCGATCCGTGTAAGCACCTGGCCCAGCGCGGTAGCGAACGCCTGGTCACGCTGGGCGCCGCTGGTGTCGACAACCGGCACGGTGACCGAATAGGGCGAGCTCTCGGTCTGCGCATGCAACGATGGCAGCAAGGCAAAACCCAGCAGCAGGGTAACGATCAGCAGGCGGGACAGGCGCATGGACGTGGGTGTCTTCAGGGGGAGCACGCGGGAAGTCTGCCCAATCGCGCCCGCAGCGTCCATCGGAGCCGTCGATGGCGGCCGGCAAGGATCGAACAAGCTGCTAGAATTGCGCGTTTCACCCTCGCCGGTTTCCACCATGTCTGACGCCCTAACCTACCGCGCCGCCGGCGTCGATATCGATGCCGGCAATGCCGTGGTCGAACGCATCAAGCCGCTGGTCAAGCGCACTTTCCGTCCCGAAGTGATGGGTGGTCTGGGCGGCTTCGGCGGCCTGTTCGACCTCTCCGGCCGCTACAAGGAGCCGGTGCTGGTGTCCGGCACCGATGGCGTCGGCACCAAGCTGAAGCTGGCGCAGATCCTGAACCGGCACGACACGATCGGCATCGACCTGGTCGGCATGTGCGTCAACGACGTGCTGGTGCAGGGCGCCGAGCCGCTGTTCTTCCTCGACTACTTCGCCACCGGCAAGCTCGACGTGGACACCACCGTGGCCGTGGTCGGCGGCATCGCGAAAGGCTGCGAACTGGCCGGCTGCGCACTGATCGGCGGCGAGACCGCCGAGATGCCGGACATGTATCCGCCGGGCGAATACGACCTGGCCGGCTTCACCGTCGGCGCCGTGGAAAAGTCGCAGATGCTCAGCGGCGACGCGATTGTCGCCGGCGACGTGATTCTCGGCGTGGCCTCGTCGGGTCCGCATTCGAACGGTTATTCTCTAATCCGCAAGATCCTCGAGCGCGCCGGCAATCCACTCGATCTCGATCTCGGTGGTATCAAGCTGGCCGACGCCCTGATGGCACCGACCACGATCTACGTCAAGTCGATGCTGGAACTCCTGAAGTCGATCCCGGTACACGGCATGGCCCATATCACCGGCGGCGGCCTCAAGGAAAACATCATCCGCGTGGTGCCGGAGGGTCTCGGCATCGCACTGGATGCCGGCGCCATCGTGCTGCCACCGGTATTCGACTGGCTGATGCGCGAAGGCAATGTGGCGCGCGAGGAAATGTGGCGCACGTTCAACTGCGGCATCGGCTTCACCGTGATCCTGCCGCGCGACGCTGTTGCCGCCGCTGCCGCCGCGCTGGCAAGGCATGGCCTGGCCAGTTCGGTGATCGGTGACGTGGTGCCCGCCCAGGGCGACGAGCGCGTGCACATCGGCTGAGCCAGCACGTGACAGTCATGCATCCCCGGGTCGCCGTGCTCGCCTCCGGGCGTGGCAGCAACCTTGCCGCCCTGCTCGCTGCCCGTGACCGCGGCGAACTGCCGGTGGATTTCGTGCTGGTCGGCAGCGACAAGGCTACGGCCGGTGCCCTGCAACTGGCGGCAACGGCCGGCATCCCCACGCTGGCGCTCGATCCACGCAACTACCCGGACCGGCGTACGTTCGACCTCGAACTGTTCGCCCGCATCGCCGCAAGTGGTGCCGAACTGCTGGTGCTGGCCGGTTACATGCGCATCATCGACGGCGAGGCACTGCGTCCATGGGTCGGCCGGATGATCAACATCCACCCCTCGCTGCTGCCCAAATACCGCGGCCTGCATACCCATCGCCGCGCGCTGGAGGCAGGCGACCTCGAACATGGCGCCAGCGTGCATTTCGTCACTGCCGAGCTGGATGGCGGCCCGGTGATTGCGCAGGCACGCATGGCGATCGAAGCCGGTGACGACGAGCACCGGCTGGCGCAGCGGCTGTTGCCGCTGGAACACCGGCTGCTGCCGGCCGTACTGCGTCTGCTGGCCAGCCAGCAACTGCAGTGGGTTGGCGACGGTCCGCGGCTCGACGGCCAGCCGCTGCTGACGGCGTTGCAGCTGGGCGCTCACGGCCTGCTGCCGGCGGAGTGATCCACGGTTCAGCCCCGCACCGGCAGACTCGACCCATGACTATCCGATCCCTGCTTGCCCCTGTCCTCGGCCTTGGTTTGCTGCTTGGCACGCAGGCCGCCCTGGCCGCCACGCCCACCAGCTTCACCGCCACCTACAACGTGCTGCAAAGCGGTGAGCCAATGGGTGTGGCCACCGTAACCCTGCGTCCCGCCGGCAACGGCGAGTGGATCTATCGCAAGGATGTCAAAGGCACTGGCGGCATAGCCGCCATGCTTGGTGCCGACGTCACGGAAACCTCGCGTTTCCGCTGGAACGGCCATGTTCCCGAAGCGATCAGCTACGACTACCGGCTGGTGGCGTCGATCAAGAACAAGCAACGCCACATGGCGGTCAACTGGGCCACCGGGCAGGTGACCGTCGACGAGGGCAAGGGCCCGCAAACCTACCCGGCCAGCCCCGGCATGGTGGAACGCAACACCACCCCGCTGGCACTGGGCCTGGCACTGCGCGATGGCAAGCAGTTGGTCGCGCTGCCGGTCGCGGTACGCCAGGCCGTGCAGACGCAGAATTTCAAGATCACCGGCCGGGAGGCCATCAAGGTACCGGCCGGCAGCTTCAATGCCGTGCGGGTCGACCGCACCGATGCGGATCGCGGCTTCAGTGCATGGTACGCACCGGATCGCTATCCGCTGCCGGTGAAACTGTCCGAGCACGACGGCGGCGATTTGGAACTGGATCTGGTCAGCTATCGCCAGCAATGACCCGTAGCGCGGTATCAGCCAGGCCCAGGCTGACACCGCTACTGCTGCTGCGTATCCCTCACCGCCGTCTCGGGTAACGGCTGCGGAAAGTGGATGCGGGCGATGTTTTCACGCCCGGAGCGCGTCTGCAGTTCCAGCGGCCATCCGAATCGATCACTGATGCGCTGCGCGATCGCCAGCTCAAAGCCATGCCGGTCGGCGCCGCGCACACGCAACATGTCTCCCGCCGCTGGCGAATCTGCGGGCCCGCTCACACTTACCGCGCCGGGCAAGACGGTAACCACCACGCGACCTTGCTCGATCTGCTGGCAGGCATTGCGGATCAGTTGCCAGCACAGCACCGCAAACGCCCGCGACGATCCTTGCAGCGCGAAGTGCGCAGGCTCCTCCAGCTGCAGCTCGATCGGCCGCCCAACCAGCACTTCGCGTGCTGCCTCCAGTTCCTGCCGCAACACGTCGTTGGCGCTGAAACACTCGCGATCGAGGCCGGCGTCCGACTCACGCGCAAGAATCAGCAACGCCTCGACCAGCGCCTCCATCTCCAGCGTGGCCCGCTTGATCCGGCGCACCGAGCGGGAGCCGAACTCGCTGATGTGCTCTTCATCGGCCAGCATGTCGACCGACATCTTGATGACCGTCAATGGACTGCGCAGCTCATGGCTGGCATCGCGGGTGAAGTTGCGCTCGCGCTGGTTGTAGCCGGCAATGCGGGTGGCAAAGCCTTGCAGTCCACGCGCCAGCGAAGCCACATCGGCGTCGGTGTGGGTGGTCAGTTGATCCAGACGCAGCGCCTCCGGACTGGGCTGCTGGCCATCCCAGCGACTGACCAGTCGGGCCAGCGCACGTACCGGCCGCCATTCGCGGCGAGTGGCGATCCAGGCAAGCACGGTGGTGATCACGATCGCAGCGATCACCGCCGCGGTCGGTGCAACACCGTAAATGCCCATGATGCAGATAATCACCACTGCCACGAATTGCAGCCCGAACACCCACGCGATGCGCCGGCGGAAGGCCCCTGCCCGAAAAGTGGCTGCTGTAACCCTACTGTCCATCGCCCGTTTTTGCCGCTCCGGTTTCACGCTGTCTGGACGGTCGACGCCACCTCCGATTCAAGATCTGCGAGACGGTAACCGGCCGAATGGATGGTGTGTAACAGGGGCCGTGCGAAGGGTTTGTCTATGACCCGCCGCAGGTTGTACAGATGCGAGCGCAAGGTATCCGAGTCGGGCAGCGTGTCGCCCCAGATCTCGCGCTCGATGTCGCGCCGGCTGACCACCCGTGGCGATTCGCGCATCAGGATCGCCAGAAGCTTCAACCCGATCGGCGATACGGTCAGCTCCTGACCTCCACGGGTCAGCCGCAGCGTGGCGGTATCCAGGGTCATGTCGCCGACATTGAGCACCTCGGTGGACACCTGACGGCGGTCACGGCGGATCAGCGCACGCAGCCGCGCCTCCAGTTCACGCACCTCGAACGGCTTCACCAGATAGTCGTCGGCGCCTGCCTCGAGGCCCGCCAATTTGTCTTCCAGTGTGTCGCGCGCGGTCAGCATCAGCACCGGCGTGGATTTCTTGGCTTCGCGGCGCAGCTTGCGACAGACCTCCAAGCCGTCCAGTCCGGGCAACATCAGGTCCAGCACGATCACGTCGTAGCTGTTCGCCACCGCCAGATGCAGGCCGCTGACGCCATCGGCGGCATAGTCGACCGAGTAGCCTCGACGCTCCAGGAACTCGCCGACCATTTCGGCTATCTGGCGGTTGTCCTCGACCAGAAGAATCAGTCCCGCTTGCTCATCATGCATGGTCATGTCATCCCTACCTCGTTCGGCTTCACATATGTGAAGAGCTAACCGGTTGCAGGGTGATGAACTCGTGAAATGGACCCTCGGCGGTTCAGAACACGTTCGGTTTGCCGCTCAATGCAGCAGCGGTTGCAGCTGCTTCCACACCGTATCCAGCACGCGCGGCTCAGCGCTGGCGACCGGATGCAGGCCATCGTCCTGCATCAATGCAGGATCGAGTGCGATGCCGTCGAGCAGGAACGGCACCAGCGCCGTGTGTCGGTCGCGTGCAAGATCTGCATAGATCGCACGCAGGCCATCACGATACTGTGGCCCGTAATTCACCGGCAATTCGATGCCGACCAGCAGCACCCGCGTCTTCGTCTGCTGCGCCATGTCGAGCATTGCCTTGAGGTTGTCGCGCAGGGCCGGCAACGGCAATCCCTGCAAACCGTCGTTGGCACCCAACTCCAGCACCAGCACGCTCGGGTGGTACTTCCCGAGCAGAGCCGCGAGACGGTTGCGTCCGCTCAACGAAGTTTCGCCACTGATGCTGGCATTGATCGCGGTCCACTTCGGCACCATCTTGCCTAGACGCGCATCCAGCAGATAAACCCAGCCGGACTCGACCGGTATGTTGTGCGCGGCGGACAGCGAATCACCCAGCACCAGCACGGTTTTCGGTTGCGCCGCCTGGGCGGTGCCGATGCCACACAGAAAGACCAACAGCCATAGGCATCGACGCATGAGTGATTCTTCCCGTCCACTTCTTGAGGCCTGCGATGTTAGCAAGTCGGTCAGTGGCCCCGAGGGGAAACTGGAAATCCTCAGCAAGGTCAGCCTGCAGATCCAGCCGGGCGAGAGCTTCGCCATCGTCGGCGCCTCTGGCTCCGGCAAAACCACCTTGCTCGGCCTGCTGGCCGGACTGGACACACCGGATAGCGGCCGCATCGCACTGGATGGCCACGCGCTGGAGCAACTGGACGAGGAAGCGCGGGCCGACCTGCGTCGACGACTGGTCGGCTTCGTATTCCAGTCGTTCCATCTGCTGCCCGCGCTCACTGCCGAAGAGAACGTGATGCTGCCGCTGGAGCTGGAAGGCAGCAGCGCGGCGCGACAACGCGCGCGCGAAGCACTCGAAGCGGTCGGGCTGACTCCACGGCGCAGGCATTATCCGGCCCAGCTTTCCGGCGGCGAACAGCAGCGCGTGGCGATCGCACGCGCGTTCGTGCACGGCCCCCGCGTGCTGTTTGCCGACGAGCCCACCGGCAACCTCGACCAGCGCACCGGCCATCACATCTGCGACCTGCTGTTTGCGCTGAACCGCGATCACCACACCACGCTGGTGCTGGTAACCCATGACGCCTCGCTGGCCGCGCGTTGCGATCGACGGATCGAACTGGAGGAAGGCTGCGTGGTGTCGCCAAGCTTGGGCGCACGCGCATGAAAATGTTGCTGCTCGCCCTGCGCAGCCTGCGCCGCGAATGGCACCTGCCTGAGCTGCGCACGCTGGCCGCGTCGCTGGTGCTGGCGGTGGTCGCGCTGGGCGTGGTTGCCACGCTGGCCACGCGGATCGAACGCGGCATGCTGGCCAGCGCCGCCGAACTGATCGGCGGGGATATCGGCGTGGCGTCGCCGCTGAGTGTGCCGGAAACCTTCGCCGCCGAGGGCCGTCAGCGCGGCTTGCAGCTCACACGCACCGCCAGCTTCCCCAGCGTGGCCTTCGCGCATCAGCAAACCCAGTTGCTCGACGTGCAGGCCGCCGATCCGCACTATCCGCTGCGCGGCACGCTGGAGTTGGGCGACGCGAATGGACGTCCATACAATGGCCATGCACCCGTCGCAGGCGAGGTCTATCTCGATCATCGCGCGCTGGTCGCCCTGAATCTGAAAGTGGGCCAACCACTGCAACTGGGTGGGCACGACCTGGTCATCGCCGCCGAGTTGCTGCGCCAGCCTGATGGCGGCGAATTGTTCGCGCTGGCACCACGTGCGTTGATGAGCCTGAGCGATGCCGAAAAAGCGGGCCTGCTCGGCGTCGGCAGCCGTGCGCGCCATCGCCTGCTGCTGGCCGGCGAACCTGCAGCCGTGCAGGGTTGGCGCGACTGGGCGCAATCGACGAGCTTGCCGCAAGGTGCCGAATTGATCACGCCGGAACAGACGCAGGAACGCATGCGCTCGGCATTCGATCGGGCCGGCGCGTTCCTGCGCCTGACCGCGCTGCTGTCGGCGTTGCTGGCCGGCATCGCCATCGCGTTGTCCGCGCAACGCTACGCACGCCGCAAGACTTCCGAAGTGGCGTTGCTGCGTGCGCTGGGTACATCACGCCAGCGCGTGCTCGGCCTGCTGCTTGGCACGCTCGGCGCACTCGCGCTGCCCGCAACAGCGCTCGGTCTGTTGCTGGCGCTGGGGCTGGCGCAACTGGCGTGGTTGTTCGCCAGCTCGCTGTTCGGCAGCGTGCCGACCTTGCTGCCGCTGGCGCCATCGTTCGCCGCCGCTGCGATGGGCATCGCCGTGCTGGCCGGCTTCGCCCTGCCGCCGCTGGTGCGGCTGGCCGAGGTGCCGCCGGTAGCGGTGTTCCGCCAGAGCATGCAACGGCGTGTGCGGCGTTTCGATGCGCTATATCTGATTCCTGTGCTGGTCGCCTTGGGCCTGATCTGGAGTCAGAGCGATTCGCTGAAGCTGGCCGGCATCCTCGCCGCCAGCCTCCTCGGCGTGGCGGTGATCGCGGCACTCCTGGCCGCCTTGTTGCTGTGGCTGGCTCGACGCATCGCACCCGGAGCTCATCCGGCGTTGCGACTCGGCCTCGCCGCGCTGGCGCGGCGACACACGCTGAGTCTGATCCAGGCCACCGCACTCAGCCTCGGCCTGTGCGCGCTGTTGTTGCTGGCGATCGTCGCACCGGCCTTGCTGCAGGGCTGGCGGCAGGAACTGCCGGCGGATACGCCGAACTGGTTCGCGCTGAATCTGCAGGACGATCAGCGCGCCGGGTTCGAGCACGCGCTGGCCGGCATCGGTGGCGATCAGCTCAACATGCTGCCGCTCGCTGTAGGCAAACTCACCGCGATCAACGGCACACCGATCGACCAGCTGCATTTCGCCGACGAACGCGCGAAGGACTGGGCCGACCGGCAGTTGCGACTGTCGTGGGCCGATGCCTTGCCGCCGTCGAATCAGGTGATCGCCGGCCAATGGCAAGGTGCGCATCAGGCCCAGGCCGAAGTGTCGATCGACACCATGTGGCGCGACATGTTTGCACTGAAAGTGGGCGACACGCTGAGCTTCAACGTCGGCGAAGGCAACATCGAGGCGAAGGTCGGCAGCGTCCGCAAGGTCGACTGGAGTTCGTTCCGGGTCAACTTCTTCCTGCTGCTGGATCCGGCCCACGCCGGCGACTTGCCGCACACCTGGCTGGCCAGCTTCCATCTGGCGCGCGGGCATGCCACCCAGCTGGCGCAGCTGTCGCGCGATTACTCCAACCTAAGCCTGGTCGATGTCGATTCGCTGCTCGACCGCGTGCGCGAGATCGTCGACCGCGTCGGCAATGCAGTGCGCTGGATCCTCGGCTTCAGCCTGCTCGCCGGTGCATTGGTGCTGGCCGCCGCGCTCGCCGCCAGTGCGGCCGAACGCCGCCACGAGGCCGCGCTGTTGCGTACGCTCGGTGCACGTCGCAATCAACTGCGCGTCGCTGCCGCCTGCGAATTCGCCCTGCTCGGCCTGATCGCCGGCCTCACCGCCGCCCTCGGTGCTGCCGGCGCCGGATTTTGGCTGGGCCACACGGTGTTCCATATCGACGGCTTCGTGCCGCCATTGTGGCCTCTCGCGTTCGCCGCGCTCGGCGCCGCCTTCGTGGTGATGTTGCTGGGGCTGGCCGGAACGCGGAAGGTGACACGAACATCGCCGATGCGCCTGTTGCGCGAAGGGTGAGCCACCGCCAAGATCGCGTGTGCCGAACACGCTGAGGAAATCGCATGTACACCCTCTACTACTCCCCCGGCACCGCCAGCATGGTGGTGCATCTGGCGCTGCTGGAGATCGGTGTACCGCATGAGTTGCGGCTGGTCGATTTCGATACGAAGGCGCAGCACGATCCGGCCTATCTCAAGCTCAATCCGCGTGGCGTGGTGCCGACCCTGGTGATCGACGGCCGGCCGTTGTCGGAATCGGCGGCGCTGCTGATGGTGCTGGCCGAGCGCCACCCGGAGGCGAAGCTGGCGCCGGCGCCGGGCACGCCCGAGCGCGAGGCATGGCAGCAGTGGATCGTCTATCTCAGCAATACGCTGATGTCGACGTATCGTTTCTGGTTCTACCCACCGGAACTGGGTGCGGCAGAGCACACCCTGGAAGTGCGCGCCGCCCTGCAACGCAAGATCGAAGGCGTGTGGGTGCTGCTGGATGCGCAACTCGCCGCGCATGGCCCGTACCTGCTGGGCAAGGAGTTCTCCGGCACCGACCTGCTGCTGACCATGCTGATGCGATGGTCGCGCAACATGCCGCGTCCGGCCACCGAGTGGCCCGCACTGAAGCGGTTGGCCGACCTGGTGCGTGCACGTCCAAGCTGGCAGAAGCTTTACGAGATCGAAGGATTGAGCGAGTGGTGATGCACATGCCGGCCGGGTGCTGATGCATGGGTGATGCGAAGCCGTCATCCGGCGCATCATCGTGGATACAAAAACTGCAGGCCGAATGGCTGTTGTTGCTGTTCGCCGCGCTGACGATCATGCTGGCCCTGCTCGATCCGCAGCCGTTTGCGAAGTACCAGCACTGGCTGCAATTGCCGACGCTGGCCGGCCTGATGGGCCTGCTGATCGCGATCCAGGGCATCCGCGACAGCGGCCTGGTGCAGCATGCGGCGGGCGCCGTGGTGGCGCGGGCGCACTCGCTGCGCAGTCTTGGCTTGCTGCTGATCAGCGCAACGGCGTTGTTGTCGATGGTGCTGACCAACGACGTGAGCCTGTTCCTGATCGTGCCACTGACGCTGGCGATCAGCGGCATCTCGAATCTGCCGGTGCTGCGCATGGTGGTGCTGGAAGCGCTCGCGGTGAACGCGGGTTCCACACTGAGCCCGATCGGCAATCCGCAGAACTTGCTGCTATGGCAGCACTCGTCGCTGCCGCTCCTGCATTTCGTGCTGGCGATGCTGCCGACGGCCTTCGTGATGTTCGTACTGGTGGCGGCATTCACGTGGCTGTGGCTGCCACGCGACCGGATCGAACTGACCCCGGACAAGATCGATGGACAGGTGACGTCGAACCGGCTCGGTGCATGGTCGACGGCGGCACTGGCCGGCATGGTGCTGCTGATGGAATACCACCGGGCGCCGCTAGGCGCCGCGCTGCTGCTGGTATTGTTCGCGCTGCTGGCGCGTTCGAGCCTGGCGCGGATCGACTGGCTCCTGCTGCTGACGTTCGCGGCGATCTTTCTGGGACTGGGCCACTTCGCCGAACTGCCGCTGGTGCGCAATGCGCTGGACCGGCTCGACTTCAGCCAGCCTCTGACCCTGTATGCCAGCGGCATCGTCGCCTCGCAGCTGATCAGCAATGTGCCGGCGACGGTGCTGCTGCTCGATCGCACGCCGGACGCGATCGCACTGGCGGTCGCGGTGAACGTGGGCGGCTTCGGCGTGGCGATCGGCTCACTCGCAAACCTGATCGCACTGCGTCTGGCGAAGCAGCCGCATGGCCTGCGGTTGCTGCACCTGGTGTCGATTCCGTTCCTGCTGGTGTGCGCGCCGCTGGTCTATCTGGCTTGGCGCTGGACCGCCCCGTAGGAGATCGCGATCAATCGTCGTCTTTCGGCACGCTGACCTTGCCCTTGACGCCACTGTGGCTGACGTCGCCGCTGCCCTTGGCACCGAGACTGAAATCGCCAGCCACATCGCTTACGGTGAGATCACCGGAACCGAGCGTATCCGCGCGCACGCTGCCGCCGACCTTGCGCAGCACCACATCGCCCGAGCCGATGCTGCCAACCTTGGCGTCGCCGGTGATGCCCGCAGCCTTGAAGTCACCCGAGCCGACCGACCCCAGTTCCAGGCTGCCCACATCGGTGGCATCGACATCGCCGGAACCCACGCTGGTGGCGAACTTGCCGGACACCTTGCGCACATGCAGATCGCCCGAGCCGACGTTGCTCTGCAGCTGCTGCAAGCCGCTGACATCGGCATCGCCGGAACCCACGCTGACGGTCGCCGGCAGGCTGGCCGGCATTTGCACGGTGACGTCGAGGTTCGCGTAGGAGCTGCCGAACAAGTTGAAGCTGACATGATTGTCGCCGCCGATGTCGAGCAGCAACTGGTCGCCATCGCGCCGCTGGGTTACCTGCAGACCATCCAGCGCGGCCTTGTCCGAAGCGCAGGCACGGCCGGTGAGGGTCAGGCCCTTGCCATTGTCGCTGCCCGTCAGATGCAGGTTCTGGCTATGCACCTCGATCTGCACGGCACGAACACCGGCCAGGTCGAGCTGGAGATTGCGCGGCGCCTCGTACTTGCACGCAGTGGTGGCGAATGCAGCCAGCGGAGCCAGCAACAAAGCTGCAGCTAGAAGACGACGCATGACGAACTCCTCAAATGGTAGATGGGTATGGGATGCCACAAACGGCAAAAGGGTTGCAACCATCACCCCCGCATGTGTACCCATGTCAACGCGTGCAGTCTGGTCGCGTTTCCACGTCAACCTACCAAGGAGATTCACCATGCATCGCAATACCCTGCTTGCTTCCACGCTGGCCGTGCTGATGGCCGGAGCAACTTCGTTCGCCATGGCCCAGGACGCGCCGCCACCGCCGCCTTCAGCCGGCCCCGCACCGTCCATGCATGCGGCGCCGAAGGCGCATGGCGATCATCATGGCTTCGACATGCATCAGCGCAGTTTCGGCAACGAGCACAGTGGCGTGATCGGTGACCTGCGTGGTCTTGAACGGTTGTACATGCAGGCCGGTCGCAGCAAGGATCTGACCGCGCTGTACAACGATGTGCTGGCGAAATCGCAGGATCCGCGCGTGCGCGATTATGTCTACCAGCACCTGGCTCGCCTGCAGGCACGACCGACCAACGTGGATCAGGCGATCGCCACACTGCGCAAGGGACTGGACGAAAACCTCGCCAACGAGGCGAAAATGCGTGCCGAGCACGACAAGATGCGTGATGCCTGGAAGCAGCACGCTGGTGCACCGATGCCGCCAGCACCGGCACCAGCGGCCCAGTAAGGTTTGCGAGTTTCGGAACTGGCTGCGCGATGGCCTGAGCCATCGCGCAGTTTCATGATCCGCGTTCGATTGCCTTGGCGCGTTGCCACAGCTGCTCCTGCTCGGCGAGCGTATGCTCACCGAACGCACCACCCTCAGCCGTCGCCAGTTGCTCCATCTGCCGGAAACGCCGCTCGAACTTCGCGTTGGCATGGCGCAGCGCACGCGAGAAATCGACCTTGGCATGGCGCGCCAGATTCACCATCACGAACAGCACGTCGCCGATTTCATCTTCCAGCCGCGCCGGATCGGCACCGTTGGCGAATTCAGCACGCACCTCGTCCACTTCCTCGGCCAGCTTGGCCAGTACCGGCTGCGGATCGGTCCAGTCGAAACCCGTGCTGGCTGCGCGTTGCTGCAGTTTCAATGCGCGTTTCCACTCAGGCAAGCCCGAAGAGACGCCAGCCAGTGCACTGGTATCGTCCGGCTCGCCCTTGGTCGCGCGTTCGGCTGTCTTGATGTCTTCCCATGCCTGCTTCTGTGCCTCGGCATCGGCATAGCGCACGTCACCGAACACATGCGGATGGCGTCGGCGCATCTTGCTGCTGATCGCATCGGCGACGTCGGCGAAGTCGAACAGCCCAGCCTCCTGCGCCATCTGCGCATGGAACACTACCTGCAGCAGCAGATCGCCCAGCTCGTCGCGGAGGTCATCGAAATCGCCGCGATCGATCGCATCGGCGACCTCGTAGGCTTCCTCGATCGTATACGGCGCTATTGAAGCGAAATCCTGCTGTACGTCCCACGGACAACCGCGCTCGGGATCTCGCAAACGCGCCATGATGGCGAGCAGGTCATCGAGGCTGTAGCGGCGGTCGTCGCTCATCAAATCATTCACAACCAGCTGTACGCAACCGCGCTGCCCAGTCGACCGAGGGATCGCCGACTGCGATGAATTCGGGATTGAGCAGCGACTCGCCGCGGTTGTAGCGAAACATCCGCCCCTGCAGGTCCATCACCGCGCCACCGGCTTCCTGCAGCACGCATTGTGCGGCGGCCGTATCCCACTCGCTGGTGGGTCCGAGCCGCAGATAGGCGTCCGCCGCGCCACGCGCGATCAGGCAGAACTTCAGCGAGGAACCCAGCGGCACCAGCTGATGATCCGCACCAAGCAGAGCCTGCAACATGGAGTCCTGCAGGCTGCCATGCGAACGGCTGCCGGCCAGCACCGGTGGCTGCGCCAGCGCGCGTGCATGGAGGCGTTGCCAGTCGCCACCGGCCTGCGCCTGCAACCACGCACCATGACCGCGCTCGGCGATATACAACTCGCCAGTCACAGGTGCCAGCACCACGCCCAGCACGGACTGGTGATCGTCGATCAACGCGATGTTGACGGTGAATTCGCCGTTGCGCTTCACGAATTCGCGGGTGCCATCGAGCGGGTCGACCAGCCAGTAGCGTGACCAGTGCTGGCGCTCGGACCAGGCCAGCGCCTTGGCCTCTTCCGACAACACCGGCAGCGCCGGATCGAGCTTGGCCAGTGCGCTCATGATGACCTGCTGCGCCGCCAGATCCGCCGCCGTCAGTGGCGACGCGTCCGCCTTGGTCTGTACCGCGAAGTCGCTGTGATAGATCGCCAGGATGGCCTCACCGGCAGCGCGGGCGATCTCGCCGATCTGCCGGGCAAATGCAGGAGCCGTACTCATGCGCGCTGAAAGCGCCCGGCGAGATATTCGCGGGCCATGAACAGCGCGGCGATCGAGCGCCCTTCGGTCACGTCATCGCGACCAAGCAAGGTATGCAGTTCTGACATCTTCCACGGCACCACATCGAGTTCCTCGGGTTCATCGCCGATCAGCCGCTCGGGATACAGATCCTGCGCCAGCACCACATGCGCCATATGCGTCATGTACGAGGGCGACAACGACAGGTTGTGCAGGATTTTCAGCCGGCGCGCGCCGTAACCGATCTCTTCCTTCAACTCGCGCTCGGCGCCCTGCTCGGCCGTCTCGTCCTGATCCAGCCGGCCCTTCGGCAGGCCGAGTTCGTAACGGCCTACGCCGGCGCCGTATTCGCGCACCAGCAGCACGGTCTCGTCGTCGAGCATCGGCACGATGATCACCGCACCAAGGCCACCGCCCTTCAGACGCTCGTAGGTGCGGCGTTCGCCGTTGGAAAATTCCAGATCGAGCTGCTCGACATGCAGGAAGTGGCTGTTGTCGACGTCACGCGTGGCATGGATGATCGGTGGCTTGCGCATCCGGCCATTCTAGCGCGGCGGTCGCCTCGACGCAGGCAGTCATGGCGCCGTGCCGGCATCCCTGTGCAACCGCTGCAACGCCTGCCGGTGGATCGCCGGCGTGCCGGCCAGCACGCTGTGCGTATCGAGCGTCAAGGGTGCGCCGTCCAGATCGGTGAACACACCCCCGGCCTCGCGCACGATAACCGCCAGAGCAGCGATATCGAGGATATTCACGTCCGACTCGATCACCAGATCCAGCGAGCCACGAGCGAGCAGGTGGTAATGGCAGAAATCGCCGTAGCCGCGGATACGGTTGCTGTCGCGGATCAGCGCGCCGAGTGCATCCCAGCGTGCATCGGCGGTCAGCGTCTTGACGTTGCCAGTGGAAATCGATGCCTCGCTGATCGCGCTGGTGTCCGCTACCCGCACACGCTCGCCATCGAGCCAAGCGCCGCCGCCTGCGCTGGCCCACATGGTCTCGCCGTAGATCGGCGCACTGGACACGCCAAGTACCAGTTCGTTGCCATCCATCAAGGCAATCTGGGTGGAGAAGAACGGCGTACGCCGCACAAAGCTCTTGGTTCCGTCGAGCGGATCGACCAGCCACAGCGGGCCACCACGCTCACCTTCGAGTCCGAACTCCTCGCCATAGATCGCCGCCTGCGGCAACGCCGCCTGCAGGATCTGCCGGATCGCGCGCTCGGCCTCACGATCGGCAACCGTCACCGGCGTGGCATCAGGTTTCAGCTCCACTTCGACACCGCGGTGCCAGTAGTGCCGGATCACTTCGGCGGCTGCGGAGGCCGCTTCGCGTGCGGCAGTCAGCGCCGATACGGCCGTCTCGGGATTCATCGTGGTTTCGTGCCCTGGTTGGTGGCAGCCGCGCCAGGCAAAGTGCCCGCCAGTCCGCCGCTGCGTTGGATATGTATATCGCCTTTGGCATCCGGCTGACCCAGCCCGGCCAGCCAATGGCGTAAAGCCGGATCAGGCTGTCGGGCATGCAGCGTCGCGTCCAGCCGCCAGCCCAGCGGACTCAGTTGCAGCTGGCCATCGACCTGCAGCGGTCCATGCCCGTCATCATGCCATTGCGCCTGGATCACGCCTTCCTGCGCCTGCGCCTGTCCCTGCAGATCGCCCAGGACCACATCGCCATTCCGTGTGTGCATGATGGCGCTCTTCCATCGCACCTGCGCCTGCAGTTGCAGCGGCCAGCCACCCTGCAGCAAGGCATGGTCAACCGTCAGCAGCAGTTCACCACGCGGCTGACCCTGCGGCAGATTCACTGGAGGCAGGAGTGCCGCGAGTTCGACGCGCATGTTCATCCCGCTCCATTCGATCCGGTGGTCGGGCAATCCCTGCATTTCGCCCGAAAAATCGAGCAGCGGTCCGTGCAGATTCAACTGTGTTTGCACTTGCCCGAACAGCGCTCGACGCGACAACGTCCATTCCAGTTGACCCAGTTGGTGACCGGTGGGCATCACCACCTGGCCGGCGCGGCCCTCCCACAGCGAACCCTGCACTTGCTGCAGGCGCAACCCATGCAGTTGTGGCCCGATCCACGGCAGCACCCAGCGTACCGGCAGAAACCACAGCACCAGTGCCAAGGCCAGGACCAGCACGCCGAGGCCGATCAAGAATTTTCGCAGGTACTTCAACGTCGATTCCCGGGATGATCCATGTGCGGGCTTGAGCGCCCATCCTGGAGCGTCGATGATAGCCGCATGACCATCCCCGCAAGCAGCAATGTCGCGCTCGCCGCACGCGATCTGAAACACCTGTGGCATCCCTGTACCCAGATGCACGATCACGAGAGCGTACCCATGGTGCCGATCGTGCGCGGCGAAGGTGCCTGGCTGATCGACGCCGACGGCCGTCGCTACCTCGATGGCATCAGCTCATGGTGGACGAACCTGTTCGGCCATGCCAACCCACGCATCGCCGCCGCGCTGGCTGCGCAGGCGACCACGCTTGAGCACGTGATCTTCGCCGGCTTCACCCACAAGCCTGCAATCGAACTGGCCGAGGAACTGGTACGCATCACGCCGCCCGGGCTGGATCGCGTGTTCTACGCGGACAATGGCTCGGCGGCGATCGAAGTGGCGCTGAAGATGAGCTTCCATTACTGGCTCAACCAGGGCCATGGCGAGAAGACTCGCTTCATCGCGCTCAGCGGCAGTTACCACGGCGAGACGCTGGGCGCGCTGTCGGTCAGCGATGTTGCGCTATACCGCAAGACCTATGCACCGCTGCTGCTGACGCCATTTCTCGCGCCATCGCCAGATGCGTATTTGGGTGAACCTGGCGAGTCGCCTGAACAAACTGCCATGCGTCGGCTTGGCGAAATGCGCGCGCTGCTGGAAAGTCACACCCACGAGACCTGCGCGGTGATCGTCGAACCGCTGGTGCAGTGCGCTGGTGGCATGCGCATGTATCACCCCAGTTACCTGACAGGCTTGCGTGCGCTGTGCGACGAGTTCGCGGTGCACTTCATCGCGGACGAGATCGCCGTGGGCTTCGGCCGCACCGGCACGCTGTTCGCCTGCGGGCAGGCCAATGTAACGCCGGATTTCATGTGCCTGTCGAAAGGGCTCACCGGTGGCTTCCTGCCATTGTCGGCGGTACTCACCACCACCGAAATCTACGAGGCGTTCTACGCGGAATACGGCGCCGGCAAGGCGTTTCTGCATTCGCATAGCTATACCGGCAACCCGCTGGCTTGCCGAGTGGCGCTGGAGACCTTGGCGATCTTCCGTGACGAACCGGTACTCGAACGCAATCGCCAGCTCGCCGCGCACCTCGCCAGGCGCCTCGAACCATTTCGCGACCATCCAAATGTCGCTGACGTGCGTCAGGCCGGCATGATCGCCGCGATCGAACTGATCGCCGACAAAGCCCGTCGCCGCCCATTTCCGGTGGCGGAGCGGCGCGGTCTGCGCGTGTACTTGCATGGACTTCAGCATGGCGTGCTGCTGCGTCCACTCGGTGATGTGGTGTATTTCATGCCGCCCTACGTCGTCAGCGAGGCCGAGATCGACCTGCTGGTGGACGTGGCGATTGCCGGCATCGAACGCGCAGTGGCGAACTGAACTGCAGCCTCACCGTCGAAAGCCTCACTGAGAAGTACGGCCTCAGTGAATGGACGGATCGAGCATGCGCAGGGCCTGCGCATTGTTGATCGCACCTGTGTTCCGCAACTCCTGCTGGGAATAGCTGCGCCCAGTTACCGCCTGCAGACATTGCCCTTTCTTCGCCGGAATCAGGCTGCCGGTATTGCGGATGCACAGACGATCACCCGGCTTGATGACTTGATGGTCCTGGCTGGCACTGGCTTGGCTGGAGGACATGTTGTCGCTCGGACTGGCCGCCTGCGCGGGTGCACTCTGGGCGACAGCCAGTGCGCTGACGCCGAGGCTGACAGCCAGTGCGAGCGAAATGACAGTTGTCTTGAGCATGGCGTACACCTCGTTGATACCTGCATGAGTTGCTCCAGCATCCTGCCCCCACCGCAGCCGACAAGCAAGGCATGCCATGCGGGCATCTCGCCGGCATTCAGCTAACCGGTTGTCTGCTGCGTTTTGAACGCCTTCACCCCGTCGCCTCCGCTATGCTTGTGTTTTTGCACGATCGCGACGTCCGCATGCGCACCATCCGTATTCATGTTGCCCTGCCACTTGCCGTCAATACCGAACTGGCGCTTCCACTACAGGCCAGCGAACACGTATCGCGCGTACTGCGCCTCACCGCAAGCGATCCACTGACCCTGTTCAATGGTGACGGCAGCGACTATCCGGCGACCATCCAGGCCGTCGGAAAACGCGAAGTTGTGGTACGGGTGGATGCACGACATGAACTCGCCAATGAATCCCCGCTGCCGTTGACCCTGGCGCAGGGAGTCGCCCGAGGCGAGAAGATGGATCTGATCGTGCAGAAAGCGACCGAGCTTGGCGTAGCGCGCATCGTGCCGTTGCTGACCGAGCGTTCGGAAGTGAAGCTGGATGCCACCCGGGCGGAAAAGCGGCTGGCGCACTGGCGCGCGGTGGCGGCCAGCGCCTGTGAGCAGAGTGGTCGTGCGCGTCTGCCCGAGATCATCCCGACACTGTCATTGCCGCTATGGCTGGACAGCCTGCGCAAAGATGACGCGCTGCGCCTGGCACTGCTGCCGGAGGCTGCATGCTCATCCCGCGAACTGCGCTTTACGTCAGCCGGAGGCCTGCTGGTGGTGGGCCCCGAGGGTGGTTTGGGCGAGCGCGACATTGGCGCCTTGACTGCGGCAGGCTTTGAGGGGCTCAGGCTGGGGCCGCGAATCCTGCGCACCGAGACGGCCGGGCTGGCCGCACTCGCAGCGCTGCAGGCTCTGCACGGCGACGGTTAAGTCAGCCGTCGTCGGCATCACCCGGTGAAATGGCCTCAGCCTTCGATGCCGGTGGACTCGTCTGATCCTGCCGATTCTGCGGATTCCGCCGGAACCGCCTGATCGGCGGCATCTTGCAAGCGGTGCAGCTCGGCCTCGATCCACTCCAGATCCGGAATCATGGCAACGTCATCGCGCACCAATACCTGCGCCCGCACACCCGGCGGCAACTCGCTGCCGTCGTGGGTGGGGATGATCAATTCGGCGTTCAACGTGGTAAGGCGCGGGAAACCCTGCGTCAACACTGCGATGAACGGCAACTTGGGGTTGCCACCAAGCGCTTTCAGCACGGCCACGCGTACGCTCAGCTCGGCATCACCTTCCTCGGTACCAGCCAGTTGAGTAAACGACACCAGCGGCACACGCCAACCACGCCAGGCGATACGGCCAAGTACCCAGGCCGGCGCACCGGGCAACGGCTCGGGTTTGCTCTGGGTGATCACCTCGGCAATGGTGGCATTGGGCAGCAGCAGACGCTGGTTGCCGACCGGCACCAGTACGCAGCGGATTTCACGCGGCAGCGGATCACTCATGGAAACACCTCGATCAGGTGCGCCGCCAGCTCATGCGGCGTACCGGAAAAACTGACCAGTCGTTCGGCGAAAATACCGCTGACCATATCGGCAAAATGTTCACCGGACGACGACTCTACCCAAACCTGGCCGCCGCGATCATGGATCGCCTGCGATCCGGCGACCGCATCGTTGGCACGGCCCGCAAACACAATCGCCAATGCATCACGACCAAACGCATTCGCCGCCATCGTGAGGCTGGCATCAATCGATGGACCTTGTGCCTGATCCGAAGCGATCGCCTGCAGCTCGATCTTGCCATCGCGACGCAGCACCACCTGCTGTCCCGCCGGAACCATCAGCACCTCGCCAGCTGCAGCGCGTTCGCCTTGCACAGCAAGGCGTAGCGGCAATGGGCAATGCGCAGCCAATCGTTCCACCAACGCGGTGTCGGACTGTTGCGCGCCCATATGCTGGGTATGCAGGAAAGTCAGCCGGCAGTTGGCCGGCAGCGCGGCGAGAAAATCGCAGACGGAATCCACACCGCTTGGTGCTGCCCCGAGCAGCACGATCCGGCTCAAGGCACTCCCCAGTTCGTCGAGCAGCATTTCGTGATCATGTACATACTGCTTGGGTGCGATAGCCTCTTCCATCGACACCAGTTCAAGACTGAACACGGGCTCGACGCCAGCTGCGACCGGTTCGATATCCGGCGCCAGAAAATCCGCCGCGCTCACTTTCTCGATGCCAAACGCAGCAGCCTCGTTTTTCGCAGGCCCGGCAGGCAGCGTGTCCTCATCCAGCAATGCCCAGTTGTCCGGCGCACGAGCGGACACGGTCACTGGCGCAGCGTGAACGGGCTCATCCGCCGACGCCGGAATGGTCACAATCGACGGATCAGCCGGCGACTCCAGCTTCAGATCGTCAAATGGCGCGCCCACAACCTTCGACAGTTCGGCATGTGCAGTGGCCGCGATGGACGGCGCCTCATGGTGGCTTACGGGTGCATCGAATGCAGCAGGTGCCACACCGAAGTTGCCGTCATGCAATGGCGGCAACTCCTCGTCATCGGCGAAGCGCAAGCCGGAACCGGAGGCCTGCTCGTCATCGACCGGCAACTCACCCGAAGCCAGCAAGGCTTCCAGTTCTGCCGCCAGATTCTCCGATTCGGCACTGGCGATCATCTCGTGCTCGCCATCCAGATCGTCATGCGACAGGAAATCCGGCTCGGACGGCATGGACGCAAACTCCGGCTCGATATCGTGCCCGGGCGCATCAGCTTTTTCGATGACTGCAGCGGCCGGCGCTTCGGCATCCGTTGCGATGGCCTCGAACGGGGTCTCGGCCGGAGCATCTGCAACGGATTCGGTCGGCCCGGCCGGCACAGGAGTGTCGATGGCGCGTGATCCCAGCGGGCGCGGCGGATCGATATCGCCTGCAGCCAGCACCTTGACCGCGAGATGCCGCGCCCAGCGTGCGCGGTCCCACCCACTCAGGCCACGACTTACCTGCGCGTCGTTGAACACCACCCGTGGCTGGTCGCTGTCGATGAGCTCGTACAGATTGTCGAATACATCATCATCACCATCGTCCAGATTGACCACGACGACATCCGCACCCAATTGCCGCAGCAAATCACGGCTGAGACTGGAAACGCCTCCCTCATGAACGATCCGCGCGCCATGCTCATGCAGTGCTTCGCGTAACTGACTGCCCAGCTCAGTGTCGTCGAACAACAGCGCAACCGCTGGAGTCGTTTCAGTCATGAATCGGCTCCGCCGCCCGCTGCTCGAGCACTTCACTGATCTGCACCAGCAACTCGGCTTCCTGATACGGCTTGCCCAGGTAGCGATCCACACCGATGTCGAACGCCCGCTGGCGATGTTTGTCTCCGCTGCGCGAGGTGATCATGATGATCGGCACATTGCGCAGGCGCGGGTCGGCCTTCATGTGGGTCGCCAGCTCGTAGCCGTCCATCCGCGGCATCTCGATATCCAGCAGCATCAGATCCGGCACACGCTCGTGCAGTTTCTCCAGCGCATCGACACCGTCCTTGGCCGTACTGACCTCGTATTCGTGGCGTTCCAGCACACGGCTGGTGACCTTGCGCATGGTGATCGAATCATCCACCACCATCACCAGCGGCTGCACCCGCACCTCTTCGATGATCGGCGCCTGCACTGCACTGAGGCCATCGGCCAGACGCTGCTGACGACGGGTGATGCCATGACGGACCAGCGGCGCCAGATCCAGAATGATCAGCACCGAGCCGTCACCCATGATCGTCGCACCGAGCAGGCCCGGCACCGAACTGATCTGCGGACCGACCGACTTGACCACGATCTCGCGCGAACCGAGCACGGCGTCGATACGGATCGCCGCACGCAGATCGCCGGCGCGGGTCAGCAGCAGCGGCTGCTGTTCGCCCTCGGGCTGCAGCCCTGGTGGCAGACCCAGCAGTTCAGCCAGATCGTGGATGCCATAAGCCTCGTTGCCGTAGCGGAATGACGGCTCGTCCTCGGTCATCATGACCGCCAGATCTTCCGGATTGACCCGCGCCACACCCTGCACCGACGTCATCGGAATGGCGAAGGTCGCCTCGCCGATGCGTACCAGGATGGCCTGGGTTACGGCGAGCGTGAATGGCAGTCGCAGCACGAAGGTGCTGCCCTTGCCCTCGTCCGAATCGATCGACAGCGAACCGCCAAGCTGCTTGATCTCGTTCGCCACCACGTCCATGCCGACGCCGCGACCGGCAAGCTGGGTCACCTTGCTGGCAGTGGAGAAGCCCGGCTGGGTGATCAGCGAGAGCAGCTGGTTGTCGGTCGGCTTGATGTCGGCACGCAGCAGCCCACGCTCGATGCCGCGCTTGCGGATCGCGGCGCGATTCAGGCCACGGCCATCATCACTGACTCGAATCACTACCTCGGTAGCCTCACGCGCCACCTGGATATGCACGGAGCCTTCGGCTGACTTGCCCGCCTTGCGGCGCTCGGTCGGAGTCTCGATGCCATGTGCGATGGCATTGCGCAGCATGTGCTCGAACGGTGCCTTGATGCGGTCGAGCAGGTTGCGATCCATTTCGCCGTGTGCGCCGTCCACGTACAGCTGGGCGCTCTTGCCTTCTTCCTGGGCAGCCTGACGCAGCGTGCGGCGCAGGTTCGGCACCATCGTGTCGAACGGCAGCATGCGTGTGCGCAGCAAGCCTTCCTGCAACTCTGTACTGACGCGGGACTGCTGGATCAGCAGGGTCTCGGCCTGCCGGGTCAGCTCGTCCAGCATGCTCTGGATCGACACCAGATCGGATACCGATTCGGCCAGTGCACGCGAATACTGCTGCAGTTGCGAGAAACGATCGAGCTCGAGCGGATCGAACGTCGCCATGCCCGCTTCGCGATGCTCGCGCTGGAAGCGCGCGATGATCTGCGCTTCGGTCTCGATTTCCAGCATGCGCAGCTGGCTGCGCAGACGCGCGACAGTCTGTTCGAGCTCGACCAGGTTGAAACGGTAGCCGGCCACCTGCTGTTCGAGGCGCGAACGGTAAATCGCCACCTCGCCGGCGTGGTTGACCAGGTTGTCGAGCAGATCGGCGCGGACACGGATCTGCTCCTGCGGAGAACGTACTTCCTCATCTTCTTCCGGCAGCAGCTCGGGTAGTTCCAGCCCTTCCAGCGTGCTCGGCACTACTGGTGCCGGTGTTGCCCGTACCGGTTTCGACACCTGCAGCGGCACGACGGCAGCAGCCAATACCTCGTCGTCGGCCAGCGTCTGCTCTCCTGCGAGACTCAGCAGCTGATCGATCATGGCTTGCGGGTACGCAGGCGTCTGTCCCTGTGAAACCTGCTGCGTCAGCGCGTGCAGCTGATCAAAGCTCGCCTCCAGCGCAGCAATCAGCGGGCCGGTCTTTTCCACATCGCGAATCGGCTTCTCGAGCAAGGTCTCGATCGCGTGTGAAAGATCACCTACTGAAGACAACCCGGCGATTCGTGCACCGCCCTTCAGCGTATGCAGATCGCGCTGCAGCTCGGCCACATGAGCCAGTTCGGATGGCTCGGCATGCCAATGTGCCAACACGCCATCGGCATGATCGAGGAGTTCGTGGGCCTCTTCGATGAACACTTCGAGCAGATCGGCATCGATATGGCCGGAGCCCGCCAGCGCATATGCCGGCTCGTGTGCCGGCATTGCACTTGTTTCCACCGACACTGCATCGGCCGCAGCCTGCTCGGCAGCCAGCTTTTCGGCAGCAGCTTGTTCTGCGGCGAATTTCTCGGCTTCGGCATGTTCTGCTGCAAGCTTCTCGGCGGCAGCCTGTTCCGCCGCAAGTTTCTCGGCTTCGGCATGTTCTGCTGCTGCATGCTCTGCTGCTGCATGCTCTGCTGCTGCATGCTCTGCTGCTGCCTTCTCTGCAGCTGCTTGTTCCGCGGCTGCATGTTCAGCAGCGAGCCTGTCGGCTTCGGCCTGCTCAGCTGCACGTTTCTCGGCAGCCGCCTGTTCCGCCACCGCCTTCTCTGCAGCTGCATGCTCTGCGGCAGCTTGCTCTGCTGCTGCCTGCTCCGCAGCCAGCTTCTCGGCCTCTGCCTGTTCCGCGGCCAGTCTTTCAGTCTCGGCCTGACGGGCCGCCTGTTCTGCCTTCTCTGCAAGTGCCTGCTCGGCAGCGGCGGCCTCGGGTTCGAACGCGCCCAGTGCGGCTACCAGCTCGGCAGCAAATTCGACATGGTGCACATCGTCCAGCGGAGCTCCTGCCTGCTGAGTTGCTTCCGTCGGCACTTCGGCGCCTGTCTCATCTGCATGTCCTGCGACGAGCTTGTCCATGCTGGCATCCAGCGATGCGGCCATTGCCGTTTCGTCGCCTGCTGCATGCGCCGGAGCGGCCGTTTCGGCAGCAGCTTCCTCCTCGTCGGGACGCGGCTCGAACACCACATGCGCCACCTGCGACTCGGGATAACGATCGCGCATGTCAATCAGCTGTGCGGTCAACGCATCCACGTTGGGCAACTGCGGCTCGGCGACATCGAACTGGCTCATCACGTGGTCGACGACCTCGACCGACTGGCCAAGCAGATGCACACCCTCGGCCGGCAACGGCTGATTGGCGGCACGCAGACGCTTGAGCAGTCCCTCCAGCGGCGACAGCAGCTGAGTGAGCAGCAGGATGTCGACCATCGCGATGGCACCATGCAGTGTATGCACGGCACGCAGCAGCTCTTCCGTGATGGGCAATTCGCTACCGCCGCGCTGAATCGCGGCGCGGATGGTCTGCAGGTATTGCGCAACTTCGCTGCGCAGGATCTCCAGCAGCACCGGATCGACCGGTGGCATTGCCGAAATCGCAATGAACGATGCCGGCTCGACTGCCTCGTGCTCGGCAGCGGCAGTGTGGGCATCGGTTACGCCGGCTTCCGGGACGGCCTGCGCCGCTACATCAACGCGCGGCACACGCCGGCGTACCACACGACGAACTGTTTCGGTCGCACCCGATGCGTAATCCTCCACGCGTGCCGGCTGGCCAGCGGCCTGTTGCTCGGCGGCCTGCATGATGGCGCTGAGTGGCAGCGTCGGCGTACCGTCGCCCTTGAGTGCAGCCAGCAATTGTGGCAACGCATCGATAGCGTGACGAACGACTGCCTGTACACCCTCATTTGGCTGGATCGTGTTGTCCAGCACCCGATTGAGCATGTCCTCCACTTTCCACGCGAACTCGCCGAGCACGCCGGCACCGACCAGTCGGCCGGAGCCCTTGAGCGTATGGAACGAGCGGCGGATACCTACGAGCGAAGATTGCTGGGCGGGATCAGCCAGCCAGGTTTGTTCGGCAGCACGCAGGTTGTCGATTTCCTCCTGCATTTCTTCCAGGAAGATCTCGCGGATATCGTCGTCGATGCCTTCAGCATTCGCATTGAAGCCGGTGTTGGCCGCCAGCGCATCGCGCACGGGCACCTGCTCGACAATTTCTTCCTCGATTTCGATCCAGTCGTCCTGGCCATCCGACGCATTCGACTCCAGCATCGCGGGCGCAGTCGCTTCAGTCTGCGCCAGCCGCAGACCGTCCAGATCATGAACAGTGGTAGCTGGTGGAACCGTGTCGCCAATGAACACATGGCCCAGGTCGTCACCGGGCAGCAGGCTGACGGATTCGGAGAGCTCCGGATGCTCCTCATGCTCGAAGACGTGGCTAACGGGGGCAGCCACAACAGGCGTGGCTACGGTTGCCGTGGACACCGCACGTGCGGCAGGCAGTGGCCAGTAACCGAGCAAGCCAAGACTGTGCTCGGCCACATCCAGAATATGTTCCAGCCCACCACGATGTTCGCGCGCGGCCTCGAGATAGTACTCGAGTGCTGCGAGAGCATCGGCGAGATGATCCATCTGCGCCCCGCTGGGTACGCGCCGGTCATCCAGCAGTTCATAGCCGACGAAGCGACCCACGCCTTCCGCCAGTTCAGCCGGACGTGTTGCCGACAACATGCGCATGGCGCCAGCGACTTCGTCCATCAGGACTGATGCGCCCGCCAGACGATCGTGCTCCCAGCCGGATTCGACAAAGGCAACGATCGCGTCCTTCACCTTGCCGGTGTTGCCGATCGCTTCCTGCATGAGGGTCGTGACGACGCCCAGCGCCTCGCTGCGCGGTAGTCCAGGTGCAACTCCACCTGCGGCCGACTCGTCCTCTGAGCCGAGGCTTTCGATGTGATCGTCCAGTGAAGCCTCGACGTACAACAATGCTCCAGCCACATCGAGCAAAGTATCTTCATCGGCCGGACGCAGACGGTTCGCGATCTCGTCGAGTACCCGTCGCTGTTCGCCGATCACACGGCGAGGTACCGTCAGCGCCAGCATGCCCAGCGTATCGCCCACGCGTTCGAGCACTTCACCCTGCACAGCCAGTTGCGCCGGGTCACCATCCTGCTGGCGCAGGAACAGATCCAGCGCTTCCTTGACACGCAGCAGATCGTCCTTCAAGGCACGCGATACGGAGTCGAGCAGCGCGCGATTGTGTCCGGACATCGAACCGCGGGCATGCTCCAGCTCGCCGGCATCGGGCAACAGGCTGTCCAGCGCGTAGGTCGTGCGAAGCAGTTCCATCTGCGGACTGCGTTGCTTGGCCTGGGCCACGATGTAGAGCAGCTTGCAGGCCACCTCATCCGCTTCGCCACCGCGCAGGCTGTTTTCACCCTGTTCGATCAGCAGGCGGATGTTGCGGTCAACCTTGCCGACCAGCTGGCGAATTTCGCCCGCCTGAGCCTTGAGTGCTCCCTGTTCCAGTCCCTCGAGGACACCGGCAGCTATCCACCACAAGCGTCGCCCATGTACATGGAAGCAGCGCGCCGTGATCGCCAGCAGCGTCTTGCGCATGCCGATCAACTGCTGCGATGCATTCTGTCCGCGGAACCAGGCAAGCAGTTGCTGCTGGAAACGCAGCCGCAGATCCACCAGTTCGCTGCGATGTGCTTCGGCATATGCCTCGCTCATCGCAGCCGGGGCTTGCTCCGGCAGGAACGCGTCGAGATTCGGATGGAACATCGCCGACTCGGGCAGCGGCGGCTGCTCGCGGCTGGCGCGCAAGTCATTCAGCAATGGCAGCAGCACCACCGGCACATCACGATGGCCGCTGGACAGGCGTTCGAGATAATCGGGAAGTTGCATCAAGCCACGCATCAACGCGGCATAGGCATCCTCGCGATGGGCGACGTGATCCCCAAGCAGCGCGATGACGAGCGTTTCCATCTCGGCGGTAACCATCGCCGCGCCATACAGCTCGACCATCCGCAAGGTGCCATGCACCTGATGCAGATGATCCGCACAAGTGCGCATGTAGTCGCGCTTGGCTGGATTGTCAACATAGGACTCCAGCGCCTCGCGGGCGATCGACAAGGTATCGTCGAGCTCCGGCTTGACCCACTGCAGTGTGGTGAAATCGATGTGGTCTTGAAGTCTCATGCGCCTCTCTCAACGGTTGCGCAACGCAGGCATCACGCAACCAACGAGACTGCCCCCCGTCATAAATTCCAATGTCAACCCGGCAGCTTAAAGTGCGCCACCGAGCGTCGCAGATCACTCGCCAGCTGCGCCAGCGTACCGATCGAGTCGGCGGTCTGGCTCGCACCTTGCGAGGTTTGCGAAGTAATTTCCTGAATCGCGTTCATTGAATGCGAAATGTCCGTCGCCGCTGCGGATTGCTGTCGCGCTGCGCTGGAGATGTTCTGAATCAGCGCGGACAGATCGTGCGACACGCGCTCGATGTCACCCAGTGCACTACCGGCGTCTTCCGCCTTGCGCGCACCGGCCACCACCTCGGCGGTGGTCTGCTCCATCGAGTTCACCGCTTCGTTGGTATCGGACTGAATCGTCTGCACCAGTGTCTCGATTCGCTTGGTCGCGCTGGTCGAGCGTTCGGCCAATCGCTGCACTTCGTCCGCCACCACCGCGAAACCGCGGCCTGCCTCACCGGCCGAAGCCGCCTGGATCGCCGCGTTCAAGGCGAGGATGTTGGTCTGCTCGGCAATGTCGTTGATCAGTTCCACGATCGAGCCGATTTCCTGCGAGGATTCACCCAGCCGCTTGATGCGTTTGGAGGTCTCCTGGATCTGGTCACGGATCGAGTCCATCCCCGAGATCGTCTCGCGCACCACTTCGGCGCCGTGCGAGGCGATCTGCACCGAGCGCTCGGCCACGTCGGCCGACTCGGCGGAGTTCTTCGACACGTCATCCATCGAACTGGCGATCTGGTTGATGGCCGTGGTCGCCGTGCTGATCTGCTGCGCCTGCTGTTCTGCCGCGTTGGCCAGATGGCGTGCCGTGGTCTGGGTTTCCTGTGCTGACGACGACACCTGCTCCGAGGTCTCGTTGATGGTGGTCACCAGTGAACGCAGCTCATCGATGGCGTAGTTCACCGAGTCGGCGATCGCGCCGGTGATGTCTTCCGACACCGTGGTCTTCACCGTCAGGTCGCCTTCGGCGAGCGAGCCCATTTCGTCCAGCAGGCGCATGATCGCCTCCTGGTTACGCTGGTTCAGCTCGGTACTGCTGGCAAACCGGCGGCGCTGATCGCCCACCAGCGTGATGACCAGCAACAGGGCGAAGGCCACCGCGGCAATCGCGCCGAACAGGCCCCACCACACATTCGGGAACAGCCGCCGCAGCGGCAGCTTGCCGATCTGCTCGGACAGGTCGTTGGCGCGCAGGAGTACCGTCTGCGAGTCCAGCGAAGCCTGGTTGCCCGCGTGTTTCACGTCGGCGATGTTGCCTGCAGCAGCGACCAGTTTGGCCACCGGGTCGGCCAGCTTGGTCCAGCCGGCATCCATGTCGGTGAGAATCTTGTGCGCGTTGGCATCACTGATCGGCTTCACGCCACTGTCGGGGTTGCCGTCAAGCAGACCCTTCAGCACGCTGCCATAGAGCTGCGCATCGCGGGACAGGCCATCGGCCGCCGACTGTGCATTGTCGCCACCCTGCAACACTTCCTGCACTCGGCGGATGATGCGGTCAGCCGACAGCATCTGGCGGGAAGTGCCCAGCATCTGCTCGGAGCTGCCGTTGCGCTGCTGCAGGATGTTGACCACCTGCTCCATGCTCGAATTGAGCAACGGCATCTGCTGCGACAGCGTGTCGGCGCGCTGCGCCGAATCGAGCACCACGGCCTTGTTGGAAAGGATCTTGCCGATATCGCCATCGAGCTGCTGCCACGAGGCGTCAAGCGCACTCACAGCACGGCCAGCGGGGGACGCATTGTTGTCGGCGTAAGCCTGCATGCCGCTCGTCGGATCGCCCTTGCCCAGTTTCTGCACGGCGGAATCGATGGCGTTGCGGGTGCCCTCAAGCTCCTTGAAGGAGTCGGTATTGCCGTTTGCCGATTCCAGCGCGAACTTGGCCGTCTGCTGTGACAGCACCTGGATCTGCGTAGTCAGCGCGATGGCCTGGCGATCCTCATCGTTCTTGATGTTCAGTCGCCAGAAGTCAAACGCCGCAATGCCGATCGCAATCAGCAGCAGGACAATGAGTGCGGTGTAACCTCGTTCCCTGCTGACGCCCCCTGTAGTGCTCATGTTCACCTCATCCGTCTAACTGTACGTTGCCGGCTCCGCATCATCGCGCGGCTGCTGGCCAGGGATTTGTTGTTTCAACTCCGGCCGCAATCGGCACCGGCCCTTCCATAATCTGTAACCGCGCTCAGCTCACGCTGCCGCCTGTCGGAAATCAGGTGCACGCACCAGCCGGCTCATGCTGAAAATCGCCAGTTGCTGCTCACCCACCCGGTTTTCGACGAAACGGGCCAGCCGCGGATCATCCTCGCGCTCGACCTCGCGTCGCTGCTGCTCATCCACCGTGCGCTGGCCAAACACTTCGTCGACCAGCAGCGCCACATTGCCGCTGCCCTGACGCACGATCAGGAGACGGGTGCGATCGGAATGCAGTGTGCGCTCGCCAAACAGGAACCGGCCGAAGTCGATCACCGGCACCAGATTGCCGCGCACATTGGCTACCCCGAGCAGCCAGGACTGGGTACCCGGCACCGGCGTGAGCGTGGGCACAGCCAGCAATTCATTGATTTCGTCGATGCCGCTGACCAGCATGCGCGAACCGACGCGAAAACCGATGCCGCGCCACAATCCGGGCGCTTCCAGCTTGTCGCTCGTGTCGGAGGCATGCGCCAACGATAACCGCTCGTAGCGCGCCAGGATTTCGAACGGGGTGCGATTGACAGTCTGGTTCATGTTGCACTCGACAGCAGATCGTTGATACAGGCCAGCAGTTCCTTCTCGTTCACCGGCTTGGTGATGAACGCACGGGCGCCCTGACGCAAACCCCACACCCGATCGGTTTCCATCGACTTGGTGGTAATCATCACGATCGGTACCGCCGAAGTGACCGGATCACGGGTCAGCGTGCGGGTCGCCTGGAAGCCATTCATGCCGGGCATGATCACGTCCATGATGATCAGGTGCGGTGGCTCGGCGCGTGCGCGCTCGATGCCTTCCTCGGCTGTTCCGACAGCGACGACCTGATGGCCGGCACGCTCAAGCAGCGTGGTGAACACGCGCACGTCGGTCGGCGAATCGTCGATGATGAGAATAGTGGCCACAGGTCCCCCTCAGAATCTGCAGTCAGCGGTTGGGTACCGTGCTGACATGGCGATGAATGGCACCAAGCAGCTCGTCTCGCGTGAACGGCTTGGTCAGATACTGTTCGGCACCCACGATGCGCCCGCGAGCCTTGTCGAACAGGCCATCTTTCGAGCTCAGCATGATCACCGGCGTGGCACGGAAAAGCGGATTGTTCTTGATCAGCGCGCAGGTCTGATAACCATCCAGCCGCGGCATCATGATGTCGACAAAGATGATCGCCGGCTTCTGATCGGAGATCTTGGCAAGCGCCTCGAATCCGTCGACCGCGGTCAACACCTCGCAGCCCTCTTTTTTAAGCAGGGTTTCCGCCGTGCGGCGGATGGTCTTCGAGTCATCGATCACCATGACCTTGAGACCAGCCAAGTCATTAGCACTCACGTTCAAATTCACTACTCCCCCTGCGGCCCGGCCCGAGCTCAGGATAGACACCAAGACATGCAACAGCCATGCCGTACGGTGCGCATGTAAAAAATTTCGAAACGAATCATCGGGAACCCGCTCTGCGGCAGAGTCCCCAAGGCTTTGCTGTTTACTGCCTGCCTGCCGAGACTGTCAAGCAATTGTTCGGATTCCCGCCCACGTGACCCATAGTGGCACCATCTGGCCGTCTGCGACAGCCATCGAATCATGGACAATCCTGTCGCCATGGGGATATCCCTGACGGGCTTCCCACTTACTATTAGGTACCAGGCGGGGACCAGCCGGACTACGCCTGCCTGTCAATCGACCTCATTCAGGTCGCCATATTGGAGATTCACCATGACCCTTTCGGTCGGCGTACTGATGGACCCCATCAGCACGATCAAGATCGCCAAGGACACCAGCTTCGCGATGCTGCTGGAAGCCCAGCGGCGTGGCCATACGCTGCATTACTTCGAACAAGGCGATCTGGCGTTGCGCGACGGTGCCCCGTGGGCCCGGATCGCGCCGCTCAGCGTGCGTGAAGATCCGCAGCACTGGTACACGCTGGAACAGGCGCAGTGGCGCGACCTGCGTGAACTCGACGTGGTGCTGATGCGCAAGGATCCGCCGGTCGACGCCCAGTTCATCTACGACACCATGGTGCTCGAAGCGGCCCAGCACGCCGGCGTCAGCATCATCAACCATCCGCGCGCGCTACGTGATTGCAACGAGAAGCTGTTTGCACTGACTTTTCCGCAATGCATCGCACCCACCCTGGTTTCACGCGATGCCGGCGAACTGCGTCGCTTCGCGGCCGAACACGCCGAAATCGTGCTGAAACCGCTGGACGGCATGGGCGGGCGCGGCATCTTCCGGGTCAAGGCTGGCGACAGCAATCTCAACTCGATGCTGGAAACCCTGCTCGGTGGCGATGCGCATGGCGAAGGGCGGCAGCTGACCATCGCACAGAAGTACATCCCCGAGATCACCACCGGCGACAAGCGCATCCTGGTCATCGATGGCGAGCCGGTGCCTTATGCACTGGCGCGAATCCCGCAAGGTAACGAGTTCCGCGGCAATCTTGCCGCCGGTGGCCGCGGTGTCGGCATGCCACTGTCCGACCACGACCGCTGGATCGTGGCCCAGGTGGCACCCGAACTTCGCCGCCGCGGCCTGCTGTTTGTAGGTCTGGACGTGATCGGTGACTACCTGACCGAGATCAACGTCACATCCCCGACCTGCGTGCGCGAGCTGGATGCCCAGTTCGGGATTAACATTGCCGGCCAGTTGTTCGACGTCATCGAGCAGCACGTCATCGGAAATCGCACCGCGTGAGCACCACTGCAACCGCTTCCAGCGCCCCGGATCCCATCGGCGCCACCCTGCTGTTCTCGTTGCTGCTGCATGGTGTGCTGCTGCTCGGCATCACCTTTCACTTCGCGAAGTCCAGCCCCAGCCTGCCGACGCTGGATGTGACCCTGGTCAACGTGGCGAATCAGGAGGTGCCGGACAAGGCAGACTTCCTGGCACAAGCCAATAACCGTGGTGGCGGCCAGAGCGACAAGGCTGGGCGACCGTCGCAACCCTTTTCCGGCATGCTGCCCAAGCCTGATACGGGCACGGCGGCGCAACCCGTCGAAGCTGCCACACCGCAGCCTCACGAAGCCACCCCGACCCGGATGGTCACTACCACCGGAGCAACCGACTTCAGTGTCACCAGCGATACCGCGCAGACCCAGATCGATCCGCAGGATCAGGTCCCGACCGCGGCCGAGCTGCAAAATGAGCAGGAAGCAGCAAGGTTGGAAGCTGCGATCCGTAAACAGCAGACGGAATACGCCAAGCGGCCCAAGGTCAAATACCTCACCGCGAATACCAAGTCGGACGTATATGCCGCCTACCTGAGCGGCTGGGCCGAGCGCGTCGAGCGGGTCGGCAATCTCAACTACCCGGAAGAGGCGCGTCGCCGCGGCCTGCACGGCGATGTACTGCTTACCGTGGTACTCAACCTCGACGGCAGCATTGAGGACATCAAGGTGATCCGGGGCTCCGGCCAACCGCTGCTGGACGACGCTGCCAAGCAGATTGTGCGACTGGCAGCGCCATTTCCTCCCGCGCCACATACCAGCGAGGCGCTGGACCAGCTCAATATCACCCGGACCTGGGAATTCCAGCCGAACGACGTGCTGGAGACGCACTGAAATCTGATCTAGTCAGTGGAATACGACGCGCTCACCACAGTGCGCATACAATGCAGACATGACTTCCGGGCAACTCGCCACCCTTACCGGGCACTTCCTCATCGCGATGCCGAATCTGGCCGAACCGCCATTCTCGCGCGGTGTAGCGCTGCTGTGCCAGCACAGCGAGGACGGCGCAGTTGGCCTGCTGGTCAACCAGTTGTCCGAATACCGCTTCGGTGACGTGCTGGCGCAGATGCGGCTCGAATGCGTGGACAGCGAACTGGCCGATGCCCCGGTGCTGATCGGCGGCCCGGTGCAGCAAGAGCGCGGCTTCGTGCTGCACCGCGACCCTGGCGACTGGGAATCCAGTTATCGCGTCAATGACGACTGGTCGGTCACCACCTCGCGCGACATCCTGGTTGCGATGGCTGCCGGTGAAGGCCCGCGCCAGGCGATCATGGCGCTCGGTTACGCCGGCTGGGACGCCGGCCAGCTGGAACAGGAGCTGATGGCCAATGCCTGGCTTACCGCCGAAGCCTGCGGTCGGGTGGTGTTCGATACCCCGCTGGAAGAGCGCTGGAGCGCCGCCGCCGGACTGGTCGGGGTGGATCCACGCCAGCTGTCCGGCTATGCGGGCCACGCATGAGCTGTGTGCTCGGGTTCGACGTCGGCAGTCGCCTGACGGGTGTAGCCATCGGCAACTCGTTGACCGCCAGCGCGCGTGGACTGACCACGATTCCCGTGCGTGATGGCGAACCGGACTGGCAGCAGCTCGATGGCCTGCGCAAGGAATGGCTGCCGGACACTCTCATCGTCGGCCTGCCGCTGGCGCTCGATGGCGGCGAGCAGGCTGCCAGCCGCAGTGCACGCCGTTTCGCCACCCAGCTGCAGCAACGCTACAGCCTGCCGGTGATGCTCGTCGACGAGCGCCACAGCTCGCAGGAAGCCGCTGCACGATTCGCAGCTGCCCGTGCCGCCGGGCTCAAGCGCCGGCGCGATGCCGCAACGATCGACGCCGAAGCCGCGGCGATCATCGTCGAGCGCTGGCTGGGTGGCGCAGAAGCATGGCCCGCTGTCGCTACCGGTCACTAACTTCCTATCCCCCCAATCTCAGACCTGCCGCCATGAGCCCTCGCCTGCGTCACCTGACCACCCTGGAACATCTTCCGCGCGAGACGATCGAGCGCCTGCTCGACCGCGCCGAGGCGCTGCGCGATGCCTGCGCGCATGGCACCCGCAAGCTCGACGTGCTGGCCGGACGCACCGTGCTGAACCTGTTTTTCGAGCCTTCCACCCGCACGCGCACTTCCTTCGAGCTGGCGGCACGCCGGCTTGGTGCCGATGTGATCAATTTTGACATCGGCTTCTCCTCGACCAGCAAGGGTGAGGAATTGTTCGACACGCTGCATACGCTGGAAGCCATGCATCTGGATGCGATCATCGTGCGCCACAAGCACTCCGGCACGCCGGACGAGCTGGTGCGCCACGCCATGAGCGGCGTGTCAGTGATCAATGCCGGCGACGGCAACCGGGCGCACCCCACCCAGGGCCTGCTTGACGCGTTGACGATCCGCCAGCACCGGCCGGATTTCGAGAACCTCAGCGTCGTGATCTGCGGCGACATCCGGCATTCGCGGGTGGCGCGTTCGGACATCCACGCATTCAGCACCCTGGGCATCAAGCAGATCCGCCTGTGCGGACCGACCCCCCTGATGCCGACGGCAGAGGAATTCCCGCACTGCCAGCACTACGACGACTTTGATGCCGCCATCGACGGCGCCGATGCCGTGATCATGTTGCGCCTTCAGAAAGAGCGCATGGCCTCGATCGACCTGCCCGACGAAGCGGCCTACTTCGACCATTACGGCCTTGATCAGCGCCGTCTGGCACGTGCCTCCAAGGGCTGCCTGGTCATGCATCCAGGCCCGATCAACCGTGGCATCGAGATCGCCCCGGACGTGGCCGACGGCGCCCAGTCGCGCATTCTGGAGCAGGTCGGCAACGGCGTCTTCGTGCGCATGGCGGTATTGAACGAAGTGCTGGCCCGCTGAACACAGTATCGGCGTCGAACAGCGCATTCCGGCAGTGACCGGGAATCCGTACATAGCCAGGCCGCACCAAACCACAGGTTGCCGCGCCGCAACAACCCACAAAGCGGCATAATAGCGGCGCAGTATTCATCAGCCATGGGGATCATCATGCGATCGACGAAGCGCTTTATCGCGCTGGGCTTTGCTGGCGTCATGCTGGCGGCCTGCGGGCACAAGGACAAGGATGCACCGCTGGCTTTCGTGCCGGCAGACACGCCGTACGTGGTGGCCAATCTGGACGTACTGGACGACGGCACCCGCGCGGCCCTGCTTGCCCAGGCCGACGCACAACTGCCCACGCAACTGGCCCAGCTGAATGCTGCGGCCGACCGTCTGGCAGCGAAGGATCCCGATGGTGCACGTCTGTTGCACGCACTGAGTGCGGAGTTCAACGGCAAGACCGTCGAGGGTTTCGCGCAAAGCGCCGGCGTGAATATCAAAGGCCTCTCGGCCTTCTACGGGCTCGGCCTGGCGCCGATCGCACGCTTCGAACTGAACGATCCGAAGGCATTCGAGGGTTTCGTCAGCCGGCTGGAAACCGCCTACGGCAAGAAGCTCGATATCGCCAGCATCGGCACACAGAGTTATCGCAAATATGGCTTCGCTGCCTCCGGTACCGAGGTGATCCTGGCCACGGTCGGCAAGCAGGCCGTGGCCGCGCTGCTGCCAGCCGATGTGTCGCCCGCCATGTTGCGCGAGGCACTGGGACTCGATCGGCCGCAAAAGAGCCTGCTGGATGACGGTCGTCTTGACGCACTGGCCAAGGCCAAGGGCTACCAGAAGTGGATGGTCGGCAACCTAGACCTGACCCGCGCCCTGCCGCTGGCCATCGGTGGCACGGATCCCCTGCTGAGCGCCATCCTCAAGGCGCGAGCCGAGGCTGTCTCCGCCAAGACAGGCGAACCGGTGGCCAATCAGCTGCAGACTTCGCCAAGCTGCATGACCGACGCCGCCCGTATCGCCGCCCGCGTACCGGCCGTGAATTTCGGCTATACCCGACTCGACACGAAGCACCAGGACATGCGGCTGGACGTGACGCTGGCCGACGACATCAGCAAAGCCTTTGCCGGCCTCAAGGTGGGTCTGCCTGGCCTGGGCAGCGCTGGCACCGCACCGTTTGATCTGAGCCTGGCACTGCCGATCGCTCAGATGCGCACATTCTGGTCCGCTCAGGCCGATGCGGTGGCAGCCAAGCCATTCACCTGTCCGGCCCTGCTCGATCTCAACGACAGTTTCGCCAAGCTCGGCCCGGCGATGCAGAAAGCGGCCATCCCGCCCTTTGGCGACATGCTCGGTCTGCGCATTGCGCTGGACACCCTGGTTCCCGGCAAGGATTCCAGCATGCCGACCTTCAGCGGGCGCATCGTGTTCGGTAGCAACAATCCCTCGGGCCTGCTCGCCAGCAGCCAGATGATGGTGCCCGCGCTCGCCCAGCTGAAACTTGGCAACGATGGCAAGCCGCTGCCGCTGCCAAAGGACATGACCAGCATGCTTGGCCAGCCCGCCTGGGTTGCGATGAGCGACAAGGCGCTCGCCCTGGGCATCGGAGCCGGCGAGGATACCAAGCTCACCGACACGCTGAAGGATCCCGCTGGCGATGCCGGCGGCATGACCCGCATGCACCTGAGCGGCGCCATGTATCTGGACTGGTTGCAGCTGATGGAGCAAAAGGTCGACAGTCTGGCGGCTGCCACCGCAGCACTCAGCAAGACTGACGAGCCTTCGATCGATGGCGACAGCACGGACGAAGCTGCGCAGGCTGCCGCCAATGCAGCACGTTCGAAAGCGCAGTTCGCCGCCATGAAAGCCCAGGCCGAGCGAGTCGACAGCATCGATGCCGAAATGCATGTCGACGACAGCGGCATGGTGATCACCAGCCAGACGGCCCTGAAGTAACCACCGTCAAGGCTCGACTCAAGAACCCGGAGCGCTGCGGCGCTCCGGGTTTTTCATGCGTGATCAGATCGCATAACTCGAGTACGGCACTGCTGACCACCAAGACCTTTCCGTCATGCCAGTACCCACCCACCGACGCGGTTGTATCGAGCTCGGCCTCAGGTGGTGCACGGATTGAACGACGGCATCCGCTAGTTCCTTAGTGGAGATCAACCCTGCGTGACAAGTACAGCCTCAGCGATTCAGCAGGTTGCTGCCGCCACCGAAGTTCTGCGCGTCGCGTGTCTCTTCCAGCTCCACACCCTCCAGCCCCTGGGACAAGGTATGCGCGTCGCCGCCCTGTGCGAGCTTGATGCGCAGGCGCACTTCGTTCGAGCTGTCGGCGTAGCGCAGCGCATCCTCGTAGCTGATCTCCCCGGCGTGATACAGCTCGACCAGAGCCTGGTCGAACGTCTTCATGCCGAGCAGGGTGGATTCCTTCATCAATTCCTTCAGCTTGTGGATCTCGCCCTGGCGGATGTAATCCTGTGCCAACGGCGTACCCAGCAATATTTCCACCGCAACCCGGCGCGCCTTGCCATCGGGTGTGGGTATCAGCATCTGCGCCACGATGCCCTTGAGGTTCAGCGACAGATCCATCAGCAGCTGCGTGCGACGATCTTCCGGGAAGAAATGCAGGATGCGGTCCATCGCCTGGTTGGCGTTGTTCGCATGCAACGTGCACAACACCAAGTGGCCGGTTTCGGCGAAGGCGATCGCGTGATCCATGCCTTCGCGTGTGCGCACCTCGCCGATCATGATCACGTCCGGTGCCTGGCGCAGCGTGTTCTTCAGCGCATTGTCCCAGCTGTCGGTGTCGATGCCGACTTCACGCTGGGTGATGATGCAGCCCTCGTGCTTGTGCACGTACTCGATCGGATCCTCGATCGTGATGATGTGGCCGGTCGAATTCTGGTTGCGATAACCGACCATCGCCGCCAGCGAGGTCGACTTGCCCGAGCCGGTGGCACCGACGAACACGATGATGCCGCGCTTGGTCATCGCCAGCTGCTTGATCACCGGTGGCAGATTCAACTCCTCCGGTGTCGGGATCTTCGACTCGATCCGGCGCAACACCATGCCGACGCAGTTGCGCTGGTAGAAGCACGACACGCGGAAACGGCCGACGCCCTGCGCGGAAATCGCGAACTGGCATTCGTGGGTCTTCTCGAACTCCTCGCGCTGGCCCGGCGTCATCACGTTGAGCACCATGTCGCGCGATTGCTGCACGCTGAGCGGGCTCTGGGTGATCGGCACGATGCGGCCCTGCACCTTCATCGACGGCGCCACACCCGCCGTGATGAACAGGTCGGAGGCCTTCTTGTGCACCATCAGTTTCAGGAACGAGGTGAAATCAAATTCGCTCATCGCGGGTCTCCTCCGGAGACAGGAAACGGAGTACAGGGGCGGAGAACAGAGGCGGGGTAGCAGTCGCTTCGCAACCCCGCTCCCCGCGTCCCGGTTTTACTTGAACGATTCCTTGTTCTTGGCATAGCTGGAAGCCTGCTGACGTGTCACCAGACCACGCTTGACCAGATCCTGCAGGCACTGATCCAGCGTCTGCATGCCGAACTGCTGACCGGTCTGGATCGACGAATACATCTGCGCCACCTTGTCCTCGCGGATCAGGTTGCGGATCGCCGGGATGCCGACCATGATCTCGTGCGCCGCGATGCGGCCGCCACCGACCTTCTTCAGCAGCGACTGCGAAATAACCGCGCGCAGGGACTCGGACAGCATCGAACGCACCATCGGCTTTTCGCCGGCGGGGAACACGTCGATGATGCGGTCGATCGTCTTGGCCGCCGAACTGGTATGCACGGTGGCAAAGACCAAGTGACCGGTTTCAGCGGCAGTCAGCGCGAGGCGGATCGTTTCCAGATCGCGCAACTCGCCGACCAGGATGTAATCCGGATCCTCGCGCAGTGCCGAGCGCAGCGCCTCGTTGAAGCCGAGCGTGTCGCGATGCACTTCGCGCTGGTTGACCAGGCACTTCTGCGAGGTATGCACAAACTCGATCGGATCCTCGATCGTGAGCATGTGGCCGTATTCGTTCTTGTTGATGTGGTCGACCATCGCCGCCAGCGTGGTCGACTTGCCCGAACCGGTCGGACCGGTCACCAGGATCAAGCCCTGCGGCTGTTCGATCAGTTCCTTGAAGATGCGCGGGCAACCAAGGTCCTCCAGCGTCAGCACTTCGGACGGAATGGTGCGGAATACCGCGCCGGCGCCACGATTCTGGGTGAACGCATTGACGCGGAAACGCGCCAGCCCGGGAATCTCGAACGAGAAGTCGGTCTCGAGGAACTCCTCGTAATCGCGCCGCTGCTTGTCCGACATGATGTCGTACACCAGCGAATGCACCTGCTTGTGCTCAAGCGCGGGGATGTTGATGCGGCGAACGTCGCCGTCAACGCGAATCATCGGCGGCAGTCCTGCGGACAGGTGCAAGTCCGAGGCCTTGTTCTTCACCGAGAAGGCAAGCAGTTCGGCAATGTCCATCTGTCGTTCCCCTCAACCGATCGTCTGGATGGCATGAATTGGATGCCGCAGCGGGAACCGGATGGGATCCACAGGCATGGTGCACCGCAGCGCATGGCGCAGTCACCACTCGAGCCACCCTGTCGAACCACCGATTCCCCTTGCAGCCGCGTCGATACTACTCGCGCAACCGCCTGTGCGGCCAGTCTTTCCCACCGTCGACGTGCAAACTGTCGACCCGGTTCGCAACATTGCCTGCAAAGCCATCCTCCAACGGCTGTCCGGACCGGGCGCGCTTGTATCGGTGGACCGCCATACCCATGAACCACCTTGCAACCGCGCCGGCTCCGGTAAGGTAGCGGCCTGGATGATCGAGGAACCCTTGCATGACCCAACTTGCCTTCATCGGCGGCGGCAACATGGCGCGCAGCCTGATCGGCGGCCTGCTGAAAACCGGCGTGGCCGCGGCCACCATCAGCGTCGCCGAACCGCTGACCGAGGCCCGGCACGCGCTGGGTCGCGAATTCGGGGTTGCCTGCTACGCCGAAAACCGGCTTGCCGCTGCCCAGGCCGAGGTGATCGTACTGGCAGTCAAGCCGCAGATCATGCCGGCAATCCACGCCGAGCTGCGCGACACCTTGCAGCGCAACCGGCCACTGCTGATCTCGATCGCCGCCGGTGTGCGACTGGACCAGCTGGAACGCTGGTTCGGCGCCAGCCTGCCGATCGTGCGCTGCATGCCGAACACGCCGGCGCTGATCGGCGCTGGCGCCACCGGCCTGTGCGCGAACAACCGGGTCAGCCCGTCGCAGAAAGCGCAGGCGCAGCACATCCTCGACACCGCCGGCATCACCCGCTGGATCGACGATGAAGTGCTGATGGACACCGTCACCGCACTGTCCGGCTCCGGTCCCGCTTACTTCTTCGCCTTGGTCGAAGCGCTGGAGGCCGCTGCCGTCGCACAAGGCCTGCCGCGCGACACTGCCCGCGCGCTGGCCACGCAGACCTGCCTCGGTGCCGGCCGCATGCTGGTCGAGGGCGGTGAAGATCCTGCCGTGCTGCGCCAGCGCGTCACGTCGCCCAACGGCACCACCCAGGCCGCGCTGGAAAGTTTCAGCGCGGATGACTTGCCGCGCATCGTCGCCCGCGCCGTCACGGCCGCCACCCGTCGTGGCGAAGAACTGGCCGCCCAACTGGACACACTCCCTTGAGCTATTTGGTGAATGCCCTTTCCGTGCTGATCGAACTGGCTTTCGAGGCCGTGATCACGCTGCTGCTGCTGCGCGTGGCCGCTGAAGCCTGCCGTGCGGACTTCAACAACCCGCTGAGCCAGTTCATCTACCGCTATACCAACCCGGTACTGGCGCCGATCCGGCGCGTGCTGCCGAACTGGCGCCGGATCAATCTGGCGGCTCTGCTGCTGGCGTGGCTGGCGATGCTGCTGAAACGCCTGCTGCTGTTTGCCCTGATCGGCGTGATGCCACATCCCGTCGGCCTGCTGTTGCTGGCGCTGGCCGAGCTGCTCGACTTCGCCCTGCTGTTCTACATCGTGCTGCTGTTCGGCTGGTCGTTGCTGAGCATGTTTGCGGTGGATCGGCGGCAACCCGTGCTGCGGCTGGCCGGCGTCATTGTGGAACCCGTGCTGCGTCCACTGCGTGGCCGACTCATCGCCGGCAATATCGACTTCGCGCCGATGGCAGTGATGATTGTGCTTTTGCTGGCCCGCTTGCTGGTCGCGGCACCGCTCCTCGACTTCGGCGCACAACTGGCGATGACCGGCTGACCCTGCCTTAAGTCATGGCGCACGCCGCCATCCGCCATGGCGGCGATCCGCTAGCATGCGCCCTCACCTACACGGAACCCGGCACATGAAAGCGAACCGGCATTGCCTGCCCCTCTGTCTGCTGGTAGCCGCCATCGTCACCACCATCGGTGGCTGTGACCAGACGCCGTCCCAGGCATCGCAGACAACCGCACCCGCGGCAACGGCATCGACGACAACGGCGACCGCGACCGCGGCTAAGCCCGACGTGATTGCCGTCAATATCGACAGTTCGGTGAAGCCCGGCGACGACTTCTTCAGCTACGCCAACGGTGCCTGGCTCAAGAGCCATCCGATTCCTGCCTCCGAGGCCTATTGGGGCATCGGCAAGCTGGTGCAGGAGGACCTCTACGACAAGCTGCGCAAGATCAGCGAGGACGCCGCCGCGACGAAGAATGCAGCCAGCGGCAGCGACGAGCAGAAGATCGGCGACTTCTGGAACACCGCAATGGACAGCAGCCTGGCCGAACAACAAGGCATCACGCCGCTGAAATCCGAGCTTGCGCGCATCGATGCCGTCACCGACGTGACCAGTGCGCTCGATGCCGCCTTTGCGCTGCAACCGCTCGGCGTCGATGCCTTCTTCGATTTCGGCGTGCAGCAGGACGAGAAGCAGAGCGACGTGATGGCCGTCCATGTCGGACAAGGCGGACTCGGCCTGCCCGATCGCGACTACTACTTCAACAGCGAGGCCGGGGTTGCCAAGGCACGCACCGCCTATGTCGAACATCTGCAGCGGATGTTCAAGCTGCTCGGCGCCGATGACGCCGCCGCGAAGACCAGCGCCACCCAGGTGATGAATTTCGAGACGGCGCTGGCCAAGGTCTCGCGGCCGCTGGCCGATCTGCGCGATCCGCAGAAGAACTACAACAAGATGGCACCGGCCGAACTGACCCTGAAGTTCACCCCGGACATCGCCTGGAAGCAGCGTCTGCTGACATGGAAACTCGACGCGCCCTACCTCATCGTGGGCCAGCCGGAGTTTTTCGGCGGGCTGCAGAAACTGCTTCGACAAACGCCGGCGCCAGTGTTGCGCGATTACCTGCGCATGCATCTGATCGACAGCTACGCATCCACCCTGGGCAAGTCGCTCGACGACGAGCACTTCGATTTCTACGGCCGCGTGCTGACCGGCCAGAAGGAACAGCGACCACGCTGGAAGCGCACACTCGACGCCGAGAACGAGGCAATCGGCATGATCCTTGGCCGCATCTTCGTCAAGGAATATTTCCCCGAGAAAACCAAGCAGCGTTACAACGATCTGGTCGAGGCGATCCGCACCGCCTATGGCGAGCGGATCGACCAGCTCGACTGGATGAGCGCCGCCACCAAGGCCAAGGCACACGAGAAGCTGGCCGCCGTAACCAAAAAGGTCGGCTATCCGGACAAGTGGAAGGACTATTCCGCCCTGCAGATCGGCCGCGACTCGTACGCGCAGAACGAGATGAACGCCCGTCGCTGGGCCTTCGACGACCAGCTCTCGAAATTCGGCAAGCCGGTCGACCGCAGCGAATGGGACATGACCCCGCAGACCTACAACGCCTACTACAACCCGTCCAACAACGAGATCGTGCTGCCGGCAGCGCAGTTCGCCATCCCTGGTTACAAGGACGACGAGGTGGACGACGCCGTGGTCTACGGCTATGCCGCCGCCTCGACCATCGGCCACGAGATCACCCACGGCTTCGACGACGAAGGGCGCCAGTTCGATGCGAAAGGCAACCTGTCCGACTGGTGGACCAAGGACGACGCGAAGAAATTCGGTGAACGCGCCGACGTCCTGGTCAAGCAGTTCGATGCGTACGAGCCGCTGCCCGGCCTGCATATCAACGGACGCGCCAGCTTGGGCGAGAACATGGCCGACTTCGGTGGCGTGCTGATCGGTCTGGATGCGTTCAAGAAGACCGAGCAATACAGGAAGGGCGGAAAAATTGCCGGCTACACGCCGCTGCAGCGCTTCTTCCTCGGCTACGCGCTGTCGTGGATCTTCGAGGAACAGGACGCCCTGTTGCGCCGCGGCCTGCTCAGCGACGTGCATGCCCCAGCCAAGTGGCGTGTGAACGGGCCGCTGTCGAACATCCCGGAGTTCTACCAGGCCTTCGACATCAAGCCCGGCCAGCCGATGTGGCGCGACGAGAAGGATCGCGCGCGCATCTGGTAAACCAGCGTCCGATCGGGATCCGCGCCAGCTCGGCGCGGATCATCCCTGCCGCGCCGACCAGTCGAGGATGATCCGGTGGATCGCATCCAGTCCGTCGGACAGCGCGGCCGGTCCGGGCTGCAGGATGATCGGTGACTTGATCTCGTACAGGTCACCGTTTCTCACTGCCGGGATCGCATCCCAGCCCGGCCGCGCAGCAACTTTCTCCGGCCGGAAGCGCTTGCCGCACCATGAGCCGAGGATGATGTCCGGCGCACGTCGCACCACTTCGTCGCCATTCGGCAGGATGCGCTGCTTCGCCAGTGGCTCGCGGGCGAGTTCGGGAAAACAGTCGTCGCCGCCAGCAATGCCGACGATCTCGGCGACCCAGCGGATGCCGGTGATGATCGGTTCGTCCCATTCCTCGAAATACACTTTCGGCCGACGCGGCAATTGCGCGACGGCCGCACGAACCTCGGCAAGATGCCGCTCGGCGCGCTGTGCATAGGCCTCGGCCTTTTCATATGCGCCGACCATCGCGCCAAGCCGGCGGATGTACGCGAGGATGCCATCCACACTGCGATGGTTGCTGATCCACACCTCGACACCGGACTTGATCAGCTCGCGCGCGATATCGGCCTGGATATCGGAGAAACCGATCGCCAAGTCCGGTTCTAGCTTCAGGATCTCGCCGATCTTGGCGTTGATGAACGCCGATACCTTCGGCTTCTCCTTGCGCGCCCGCGGCGGTCGCACCGTGAAGCCGGAAATACCGACGATGCGATCCTGCTCACCGAGCGCATACAGCACCTCGGTCGGCTCCTCGGTGAGGCAGACGATGCGCTGCGGATAGTGATCTGGCCGGCGGGAATCGGTCACGACGTATTCGGTCACGCGCTCAATGCCCCAGCACGGTCACCGTGACCTTGCGCTGATGCGGGTCGATACGGTGCTCCCACAGATAAATGCCCTGCCAGGTGCCCAGCAGCAGCTTGCCGCCATGCACCGGTACGGTGAGGCTGACCCCGGTGAGAATTGAACGCACATGCGCGGGCATGTCGTCCGGGCCTTCCGCATCGTGCCGGAAGATCGCATCGCCATCGGGTACCGCGCGGGCGAACCAGCGTTCCAGATCCTCACGCACCGCCGGGTCGGCATTTTCGCCGAGCAGCAGCGAGCAGCTGGTATGCGCCGTGAAAATGCTCGCGATGCCGGTCTGCACGCGACTGGCAGTCACCGCATTGCCGGCCTGTGCGGTGATCTCGCTGAAGCCGCGGCCGCGCGTGTGCACGATGAAACCATCCTGCGCGACATGTTCCGCGAGCAACGGCCTGGTCATGGGTACAGCAGCCGGCTGGTCCAGGTCTGACCGTGGCGATTCCAGCGGACACGCTCGTGCCAGCGGAATTCGGCGCCGTACCAGAACTCCAGCGTGTCCGGCTCCACCACGTAACCACCCCAGTGCGGCGGGCGGGTTACTTCGCGCCCATCGAACTCGTGTTCGTAGCGTGCCAGGCGCTGCTCGAACGTCTCGCGGTCCGGCAGCGTCTGCGACTGCAGCGAGGCCCAGGCACCGATCTGGCTGCCGCGCGGGCGACTGGCGAAATACGCATCCGACTCCTCATCCTGCAGTTTGCGTGCGGCGCCTTCCACGCGTACCTGCACACCCTCGCGCAACTGCTTCCAGTGAATGCACAGCGCAACCTGGGGATGCACTTCCAACTGGCTACCCTTGTCGCTCTGGTAATTGGTGTAAAAGCGAAAGCCACGTTCGTCGACACCCTTGAGCAACACGATGCGCGAGGCAACCCGGCCGGAACTATCGACCGTGGCCAGATTCATTGCCGTCGGTTCGCGTTCGCCGCTGGCCTTGGCCTCATCCAGCAGTCGCCGAAAGGTATCCAGGATCTCGTGTGTGAGCATGGTGTCTGAAACTTTCCTTTTGCATCGTTACCGGCACGCGCCATCATGGCGCGGATGAACATGAGCGATCATAGTGCAATGTCCTACCCATCCTGTATCGCCTTGACGAATCGGCCGCTGGCGCGATTCCCTGCCGTGGCCTGTTCTTGCGGCGAACTGGACAGGACTGCCGGCCTGGTACCCGGCCGGCATGGCATGGCAGTTGTCGATTTACCTTCGTGCAACACGGTACGACGCTGATGATGTCTTTCGCCAGCCAGCAGAACGAAGCCCTCGCCGGTCATCTGCTCGACCAGTACGCCGGACGCATTGCCCGTTCGCGGCGACCATACATCCTGGGACTGTCCGGCCTGCAGGGCAGCGGCAAGAGCACGCTGGCGCGCGTGATGAAGCTGCAGGCCGAAGCACGCGGGTGGGCCACCGAAGTGCTTTCGCTGGATGATTTCTATTACTCCCGCAGCGACCGCGAAGCACTGGCGCAGCAGGTTCACCCCTTGCTGCGCACACGCGGCGCGCCGGGTACGCACGAGATCGAGCTGCTGCTGTCGGTGCTGGCTGCACTGCCGCACGCCTCCGACAAACTGCCGGTAATGCATCCGCGTTTCAACAAGGGCCGCGATACGCGTATTCCGCCGTCACGCTGGCCCCGCGTCACAAGGCCACCGAAACTGGTGATCGTGGAAGGCTGGGCCCTGGGCATCCGGCCACAGCTGCAGGCCACACTCGACGATCCGGTCAATGAACTGGAACGCACCGAAGATGCCGACGGCAGCTGGCGGCACTGGGTCAACAAGCAGTTGCGCGGCTACCAGCCGCTATGGCGCAAGTTCGATGCGCTGATCGTGCTGCAGGCGCCGAGCTGGGAAATCGTGCGCGACTGGCGCGGTGAACAGGAACAGGACCTGCTGGCACGTCATGCTCCGCTGGCGATGGACACGGCAGCCATGCAACGGTTTCTGGCGCACTTCGAGCGACTCAGCCGGCACGCACTCGCCACGCTGCCGGCACAGGCCGACAGCTGTGTGGAATACGACGAGGAGCGGCATGTGACCGGGCTCAGTCACGCCTGAACAGCACGACGCTCATCTTCCAACTAGGCTCAAGTCCGTCAGGTACTCACACCGTTGGTTCCACCTGCACCGCGGTGCCATATGCCAGCACCTCGGTGACACCTTGAGCTACTTCGTTGGCGTCGTAGCGCATCGCCACTACTGCGTTTGCGCCCATCACGGCCGCGTGCTGCAGCATCAGCTCGAACGCCTCCTCACGTGCCTTCTCGCACAGCTCGGTGTAGATCGAGATGTTGCCGCCGACGATCGTCTGCAACGCCGCCCCGAGATTGCCGACCACGCTGCGCGAGCGCACCGTGATGCCACGCACGATGCCGAATGAGCGCACGATCCGGCAGCCGATGATCTCGTTGCTGGTGCTGACCTGATGGTGCGGGATGGGATTGGCCATGCGGGTTCTCCGTGAGTTGAGGAATGATCAGGCATCAAGCAGGGCCGCATAACCATCGCGCGAATCCGGCCATTGCGGCACGAAGCCACTGGCACGCAACCGTGCATTGCTGAGCCGCTTGCTGCCGATGCCGCCAGGCGCCGGACCATCGGCGACTGGCGAAACACCGATCAAGCCGGACAGGTGGTCGTACAGCACATCAAGCGGCAACGGTGTGTCATCCACGCCAAGGTACAGCGACAGCGGATCGGCCAACGGCAACAGATGCACGATCGCCGCCGCGGCATCGTCGACATGGATGCGGTTGGCCCAATGCGGTTGCGCGCGCGGCACCTTGAGCTGGCCGGCGCGCAGGCGTTCGATCAACTGCAATCGGCCCGGCCCGTACAAGCCGGCCAGTCGCAACACGACTGAGGGAGTTTGCTGCGTGGCGAGCCACTGCTCCGCCTCCAGCAACACGCTGCCGTTGAATCCCGGCGGTGCCGGCGGCGTCCCTTCATCTACCCAGTCGCCAGCGTGCTCGCCATACACCGCGCTGGAGGAAATCAGCAGCGCGCGTTGCAAGTGCGCCTGATCGAGTGCGCCAAGCAGGTGCCGCAAGCCGTCCACAAACGTGCTGCGATAGGCTGCTTCATCACGCCGATCCGGCGTCGGCAGATAGACCACCCGGGTGATGCCGACAGGCAGTTCACGCAGGGTCTCGGGTCGAGTCAGATCACCGCGCAGCCAGCGGATGCCGCTGTCGTCTGGGATCGGTGGCTCGCGCCGCAACGCCCACACCTCGGCGCCGCGTGCCCGCAAACGCTGCGCCGCGCGCAGGCCCAGGTCGCCACAGCCGGCCAGCAATACCTGTTCGTTCACCACAGCTTTCTTCACCACAGCCGTTGAATCCACCCTGTTAGCATCTGCGCATGAATCCGTCGCACAACCTTTTCATCATCGGCCCGACCGGCGCCGGCAAGACCTCGATCGGGCGACGGCTTGCCATGCATTATGGCCTGCCGTTCGCCGATCTCGACCAGGAGATCGAACGGCACTGCGGCGTGGACGTGAACACCGTTTTCGAGATCGAGGGCGAAGCGGGTTTCCGCCAGCGCGAAAGCCTGTTGCTGGACGAATGCAGCCAGCGCGGCGGCGTGCTGCTCGCGACCGGTGCCGGCGTCGTGCTGGCCGAACACAATCGTCAGCTGCTGCGCGAACGCGGCTACGTGATGTGGCTGCAGACCAGCATCGAGCAGCAGCTGGAACGGCTGGAACGCGACCATCGTCGCCCGCTGCTTGCCGTGCCGAACCGGCGCGAGCGGCTGCAGACGATGGCGCAGATCCGCGAGCCGCTGTACCGCGACCTCGCCGATCTGGCCATCCCCGGCGAACACGGCAGCGTCGCGGCCGCCACTGACCGCTGCATCGCGCTGATCGATCATCATTGGCAGCGTCCACCTCATCCATGGCAGCAACAGAGCGCATGAACCAGCCGGCAATCCAGACCATCACCGTCGCACTGGGCCAGCGCAGCTATCCGGTATGGATCGGCGCCGGCCTGCTCACCAACCACGCCCGCTGGCGCGCCATGCTGCGCGGCCGGCATGCGCTGGTGATCAGCAATACCACGGTGGCGCCACTGTACCTGCCGCGCATCGAACAGGGGCTGCACGGCCTGCGCTGGTCGTCGTTCCTGCTCGATGACGGCGAAGCACACAAAAGCTTTGCCAATGTCGGGTACGCCTTGGAAGCGCTGGGCCAGCTCGGCGCCACCCGCGATGCCTGCGTGATCGCGCTCGGCGGTGGCGTGGTCGGTGATCTGGCCGGCTTTACGGCCGCCTGCTGGATGCGCGGCATCGACTTCATCCAGATGCCGACCACCCTGCTGGCGATGGTCGATTCCTCGGTCGGCGGCAAGACCGGCGTCAACCTGCCGGTCGGCAAGAACCTCGCCGGTGCATTCCACCAGCCGCGCGCGGTAATCGCCGACATCGACACATTGGCCACCCTGCCCGTGCGCGAATACCGCGCCGGACTCGCCGAAGTGATCAAGGGCGCAGCGATCGGCGACGAACCGTTCTTTGCGTGGCTGGAACAGCATGTCGACGCACTGGTGGCACGCGATCCCGCCACCGTGCCGGAAGCGATCGCGCGGAAGGTACGCTACAAGGCCGGCGTGGTCGCTCGCGACGAAACCGAGCAGGGCGAGCGCGCCCTGCTCAACCTCGGCCATACCTTCGGCCATGCCTTGGAAACCGCCGGGCACTACACCACCCTGCTGCACGGCGAAGGCGTGGCGATCGGCATGCTGCTGGCTGCGCAGTTGTCCGAGCGATTGGGCATGAGCACCGCCGCCGATACCTCGCGGCTACGGCACTTGCTGGAAAAACTTGGCCTGCCTACCACGATCCCACCCGGCATGGAAACGCAGCAATTGCTGGTGCTGATGCGACTGGACAAGAAGAACACCGCCGGCGTGTTGCGGCTGATCCTGTGGCGCGGCATTGGCCGTGCCGAGATCGTCGCGGGCGTCGCCGAAGCCGATGTACTGGCCGTGTTGCAAGCTGCCATGCCGGCATAACCGATCACCTGCGTCACCGGCGCGCTCGCTACCCGGCCGCCAGCCTTCTAGAATGCTCACGTTTGCGGCGTGCCGCACAGTCCATCCGGAACCCATGCGCCTCTATCTGCAAACCGTGCCCGGCAGCTCCGACGCACCCCGCTACGTCCAGATCACGCTGGAGCAGGATCTGCTGGGCGGCTGGACGCTGTATCGCGAGTCCGGCACCCAGGGCGGCCGCGCGACCATGAAGCGCGAGCAGTACCTGGAGCGCGATGAGGCGGTCAGCGCCTTCGAGAAAGCCCGCGATGCCCAGCTCAAGCGCGGCTTCCGCCTGATGTTTGCCCAGGGGCTGGAAGGCCCGTACGGACGTTGATTTGATGAATGCCACGCTGAAGAACGATCGCTTCCTGCGCGCCCTGCGTCGCGAACCCACCGATACCACGCCGATCTGGGTCATGCGCCAGGCAGGCCGTTATCTGCCCGAGTATCGCGCCACCCGCGAACGCGCCGGCAGCTTCATGGGCCTCGCGCAGAACCCCGAGTTCGCCTGCGAAGTCACCCTGCAGCCGCTGGAACGCTTCGAACTCGACGCCGCGATCCTGTTCTCCGACATCCTCACCATCCCCGACGCGATGGGCCTGGGCCTGTCGTTCGCTCAGGGCGAAGGCCCGCAATTCGCGCACCCGGTACGTACGGCGGCCGATATCGCGAGACTCGCCGTGCCCGACATGGACGGCGAACTGCGCTACGTGATGGATGCCGTGCGACTGATCCGTCAGGAACTGCACGGACGCGTGCCGTTGATCGGCTTCTCCGGCAGCCCGTGGACGCTTGCCTGCTACATGGTCGAGGGCCACGGCTCCAAGGATTTCGCCACGCTCAAGGCGATGTGCTGGAACGAACCGAAGCTCGCCCACCAGCTGCTCGACACGCTGGCGCAGTCCGTGGCGCACTACCTGATCGCCCAAGCCGCCGCGGGCGCACAGGCGCTGATGATCTTCGACACCTGGGGCGGTCTGCTCGGCCCCGTGCCGTTCCGCGAATTCTCGCTGCGCTACATGGCGCAGATCGTCGCCGCGCTGAAGGCCGACCCGCACGCCCGCGAGCTGCCGGTGATCCTGTTCTCCAAGGGCGCCGGCCGGAACCTCGCCGAGATGGCCGACACCGGCTGCACCTCGCTAGGCGTCGACTGGACCATGGATCTGGCCGACGCGCGCCGCGCCGTCGCCGGCAAGGTCGCCCTGCAAGGCAACCTCGACCCCGCGATCCTGCGTGCCAGCCCCGACGTGATCCGCCGCGAAGCCCGCGCCGTGCTCGACAGCTACGGCAACCATCCCGGCCACGTGTTCAACCTCGGCCATGGCATCACGCCGGAAGTCGATCCGGAGCATGTGAAAGTGCTGGTGGATGAGGTGCACGCTTACGGGCGCAAGTTGCGCGGCAGTTGAGCCCCACTGCAAGACCGATTGAAAACCCGGAGGAACCCATGCGCGCCAATCGCTCCATACCCTCCAGCACAATCATCCCGGTGCTCCGTTACTCCGACGTGCCGCAGGCTGCCGCTTGGCTATGTCGCACCTTCGGTTTTACGGAACGGTTGCGTATCGGCGACCATCGCGTCCAACTGCACGTGGGTGACGGAGCTGTCGTCGTCGCCGATAGCGGCACGGAAAACACCGCGCCATTGCCAACCCACGCGATCATGGTTCGAGTCGCAGACGTGGATGCCCACCACATCCAGGCAGACGCTGCCGGCGCAGTCATCCTCCACCTGCCCACGAGCTACCCGTACGGTGAGCGCCAGTACACAGCGGTGGATATTGGCGGGCACATCTGGACGTTTTCGCAGACCGTTGAAGATGTGGAGCCGGCCGACTGGGGTGGAGAGTTGCTTACTCCCTGAGCGATTGGGTCACGACCAGGAATAAATATGATCGCAGCCATGGCAGGTCGTGGCTGCAAAGCTATGGGGTTGAGAGCAAGAGCACCCCTCCCTCAACCCTCCCCTGCAAGCAGGGGAGGGAGAAAAGCGCGGTTTTGGCAGCCCAGCCCCCTCCCCGTACAATGGCCCGCTATCCCCATGACAAAGCGCGCGCCTTGCGCGCGCCACCGAGCCCAATCCCGATGGAAAAGAGTTTCGAACCCGCCCAGATCGAGTCGACGTGGTATGCACGCTGGGAAGCCAGTGGTGCGTTCAAGCCATCGGGCAAGGGCGATCCGTATTGCATCCTGCTGCCGCCGCCGAATGTCACCGGCACGTTGCATATGGGGCATGCGTTCCAGCAGACCGTGATGGACATGCTGGTGCGCTACCAGCACATGCGTGGGATGAACACGCTGTGGCAGGTCGGTACCGATCATGCGGGTATCGCTACCCAGAAGATCGTGGAGAACCAGCTGGCGGTTGAGGACAAGACGCGGCATGACCTGGGCCGCGATGCCTTTGTCGAGCGCGTGTGGAAGTGGAAGGAGGAGTCCGGCTCCACCATCACCAACCAGATGCGCCGCATCGGCGCCGCCGCGGACTGGTCGCGCGAGCGCTTCACCATGGACGAGGGACTCTCGGCCGCGGTGCGCAAGGTGTTCATCGACTGGTATCGCGCGGGGCTGATTTATCGCGGCAACCGGCTGGTGAACTGGGACCCGGTACTGGGCACCGCCGTGTCCGATCTGGAAGTGAACAATGTCGAGCGCGACGGCCATATGTGGTCGATCCGCTACCCGGTCGTGGGCAGCGACGAGAGCGTGGTAGTCGCCACCACCCGCCCGGAGACCATGCTGGGCGACGTCGCCGTGGCCGTGCATCCGGAAGACGAGCGCTATGCGCATCTGGTCGGCAAGACGCTGAAGCTGCCGTTGACGGATCGCGAGATTCCGGTCATCGCAGATGACTATGTCGACAAGGATTTCGGCACCGGCTGCGTGAAGATCACCCCGGCGCACGACTTCAACGACTACGCGATCGGCCAGCGCCACAAGTTGGCGCCGATCACCATCTTCACGCTGGCCGCTAAGGTCAACGACAACGCACCGGAAAAATATCGCGGCCTCGACCGCTACGACGCGCGCAAGCGCGTGCTGGCCGATCTCGAAGCCGCCGGCCTGCTGGTCGAAACCAAGCCGCACAAGCTGCAGGTGCCGGTGAGCGATCGCTCGGACGCGGTGATCGAGCCGATGCTGACCGACCAGTGGTTCGTCGACCTCACCTCCGACACGCTGGCCGATGGACGTCCGGGCGGCCGCAAGGCAATCACCCAGCCGGCGCTGGACGCCGTGCGTTCGGGCGAGATCAAGTTCGTGCCGGAGAACTGGGCCACCACGTATTCGCAATGGTTGGACAACATCCAGGACTGGTGCATCAGCCGCCAGCTGTGGTGGGGTCATCGCATCCCGGCGTGGTACGACGAGGCCGGCAACATCTTCGTGGGCGAGGACGAGGCGGACGCACGCAAGTCCGCCACCACGGCACCGATCGGCGCGCTGCGCCAGGACGACGACGTACTCGACACCTGGTTCAGCTCGGCACTGTGGCCGTTCTCCACCCTCGGCTGGCCGGCGAACGGGCCGGTGAAGAACGAGCGCGGCGAAGTCGTGGCGAACTGGGAGCAGGACAAGATCTTCCTGCCCAGCGCCGTGCTGGTCACCGGCTTCGACATCATCTTCTTCTGGGTCGCCCGCATGGTGATGGCGACCAAGTACTTCACCGGCGAGGTCCCGTTCCGCGAGGTCTACATCAACGCCATCGTGCGCGATGCCGAAGGCCAGAAGATGTCCAAGTCCAAGGGCAACACGCTGGACCCGCTGGACCTGATCGACGGCATCGAGCTGGAGCCGCTGGTGGCGAAATCCACCAGGTCACTGCTGATTCCGCAGGTGCGCGAGAAGGTCGAGAAGCGCGTCCGCAAGGATTACCCCGACGGCATCCCGGCGATCGGCACCGATGCACTGCGTTTCACCTTCGCCGCGCTGGCCAGCTACAGCCGCACGATCAACTTCGACATCAAGCGCGCCGAAGGCTACAAGGCGTTCTGCAACAAGCTGTGGAATGCCGCGCGGTTTGTGCTGATGAATATGCCCGATGAGAGCGGGCTGGAAGGCAAGATCGCCGCGCTGGCTGGTGCACCGGTGACCGAGGCGGAGCGCTGGATCCTTACCCGCCTGAAGCAGACCCTGGGCGAAGTCGAACAGCACTTCATCACCTACCGCTTCGATCTGCTGGCGCAGTCACTCTATGAGTTCGTCTGGAACGAATATTGCGACTGGTTCCTGGAACTGTCCAAGCCAGCATTGAACGGTGATGACGCGAACGCCGCGGCATCCACCCGCCATACCCTGCTGGTGGTACTTGAAAGTGTGTTGCGCGCCCTGCACCCGATCATTCCGTTCATCACCGAAGAAATCTGGCAATCGGTGGCGCCGAAACTCAAGCTCACTGACAACAGCCTGATGCAGCGGCCGTGGCCGCGCGCTGACGAGATCGCTGCGGATGATGCCGCGACAGCCGAAATCGAGTGGTTCAAGAACGTACTGAACGGTATCCGCAAGATCCGCTCTGAAATGAACATCTCCCCCGCCAAGACGATCCCGCTGCTGCTCGCCGACGGCGACGCCAGCGATCGTGCCCGCGTGGCGAAGTTCGCTGCGCAAATCGCCTTCCTTGGCCGCACCGAAACACCACGGTGGATCGAAAGTGGTGCCGACGAACCGGCCGCCGCCGCTGCCGTGGTCGGCACGCTGCGCGTGATGATCCCGCTCGCTGGACTGATCGACCTCGGCGCCGAAAAGACGCGCCTGGCCAAGGAAATCAGCCGCATCGAAGTCGAGATCAAAAAGTGCGAAGGCAAACTCGGCAACGCCAACTTCGTCGCCAACGCACCAGCCGAAGTCGTCACCCAGGAACGCCAGCGCATCGCCGACTGGAACATCACCCTCACGGCACTGCGCGAGCAGTCGCAAAAGCTGGGCTGATTGCCTGGAGAGCATGCCCCGCTATTGTTGTCGACACGAATGCGCTACGCCGAACACCCCATCACCGCCCAGGCCCAATCATGAAAGAGCCCGAAGTCGCCGTACTTATCCCCTGCTATAACGAGGCAGGTACGGTGGCGCAGGTGGTCTCCGACTTTCGTGCTGCGCTGCCAGGCGCGACGATCTATGTCTACGACAACAATTCGACCGATGGCACGGCAGAAATAGCAACCGCTGCTGGTGCGGTAGTGCGGACCGAGCCCGACCAGGGCAAGGGCGCCGTGGTGCAACGCATGTTTCGTGACATCGAGGCGGACTTCTACGTGATGGTGGATGGCGACCACACCTATGACGCGCAGCGCGCCCCGGAGATGCTGCGGATCGCCCGGGAAAACCTCTGCGACCTCGTCAACTGTGTCCGCCAGGAAACCGGCTTGGCCTATCGAACCGGCCATCGCTTCGGCAACCTGCTGCTCACCAGTGCGGTGCGCAGGATTTTCGGCAACCGGGTGGAAGACATGCTGTCCGGTTACAAGGTCTTTTCGCGGCGATTCGTCAAATCGTTTCCGGCCACCTCCACCGGATTCGGCATCGAGACCGAATTGACCGTGCATGCGCTGGCACTGCGCATGCCGGTAGCCCACACGACGGGCGACTACCGTGGCCGGCCCGATGGTTCGGCCAGCAAGCTGAATACCTACCGGGATGGCTTTCGCATTCTCCTGCTGATCTTCCAGTTGTTCCGATACGAACGGCCGCTGACTTTCTTCTCGGTGATCGGGCTGCTCTGTGTGCTGTCCTCGGTCGCACTCGGCATACCGCTGGTCGACGAGTATCTGCGAACGGGACTGGTGCCACGATTTCCCACTGCGATCCTGGCCACCGGCATCATGCTTACCGGGTTCCTCAGTTTCGTGACCGGCATGGTGCTCGACACGGTCACTCGCGGACGGCGCGAAATGAAGTTGCTGGCCTATCTCAGCCATCCGGCCTTCGGGCAGCGTTGATGCGCGCACGGCCCCGACGGATGTTGGATATCGCATGAACTTATCCAGCGGCCGCCTCCGCGAACATGCCCCACTGCTGATACTGCTGGCGCTGCCGATTCTGCTCAATTTCCCTGCCCTGACGGGGATCCTCAGTCCGGATCCGATGGCTTTCGTGGGTGCGGTGGGTATTGCAGGAAAACACTTCCTGCCAGGTACGCCGTGGATCGATCCCAACGTCGGATTCCAGGGCCAGGCTCTGGGGAAACTCTCGGCGGACATGTGGCTGTCAGGGCATATCCCCTGGTGGAATTCCTATAACGGGGTTGGTCTGCCGCTGGCGGCCGAGGCGCAGCCGGCTTCGTTGTTCCTGCCATTCGTCCTGCTCATGCATTTCCAGGCGGGCGGCGCATGGGTCGAGATGCTGATGCAGATCATCGCGGGCCTCTGCGCGTACGCCCTGCTGCGCCGGCTCGAGCTGACCCGCCTGGCCGCCTTTGCCGGCGCCATGGTGTTCGAGTTGAACGGCACGTTTGGCTGGCTCGGGGCACCGATCACCACGCCGGTAGCTTTCCTGCCCATGCTGATCCTGGGTATCGAACACCTGCGCGCACGCGTGGCCGCGGATGCCCGCGGAGGCTGGCTGCTCATTCCGGTGGCGCTGGCCTGGTCGATCTATGCCGGCTTCCCCGAGACCGCCTATATCGACGGCCTGTTCGCCGGCTTCTGGAGCATGAGCCGGCTGGTTGGCCTGACCACGCCCCGCAAAACGGCCTTCCTGCGCCGACTTTGCATGGCCGCCTTCGTCGGGATCCTGTTGGCCACGCCGCTCATCGTGCCTTTCGCCGAATACGTCGGTCGTGCCTACGTGGGCGGACACGACAACGTCTTTGCGCATGCGCGGCTTGCCGGCTCCACGCTGGCCCAGATGCTGGCCCCGGGCCTGTATGGGCCGATCTTCGCGTTCGACGATCCAGGCCACCAGATCGCGGCCAACTGGGGCAACATCGGCGGCTATTTCACGGCGCTGGAATTTTTCGTCGTCCTGCTCGGGTTCGTGTTCTGCAGGCGCTGGCTGTATGCCGCGCTCCTGACCTGGATGCTGCTCTGCGTGGCCAAGACGTTCGACGTGCGTCCGCTCAGCGACCTGATCAACCTGGTTCCGATGATCAAGTCGGCCGCGTTCTATCGTTACTCACCGCCCTCATGGGAGTTCGCCGGGGCTGTGCTGATCGCACTGACGATCGACGGGATGCAGCGCCGGACATCCGTGTCGAACGGTGGCCTGATGGCATGTTTCGCGATGATCGGCATCGCGATCATGGCGGCGCTCGGCCCCGCGCGGGAACTCGTCAAGACCCTGCTGGGCAATCCTGCCTACGCACCCTTTCACAGCATGGCGATCGGCTGGCTTGCCTTGTCGGTGACCGCGGCCGTCCTGGTCGCCATGCTTCACGGTCGCTGGCGGCATGTACCTCTCGCGTTCGTCGCCTTGCTGACGCTGGATGCCTGCGTGGCTTTCGCGCTGCCCGTCGGCAGCGGCCTTGGCAGATTGTCATCGCATCAGGGCGGCGTGGCCTTTCTGCAGGCGCATGCCGGGCAGCAGCGTGTCTACTCGATCGGTCCGCTCGCACCGAACTACGGTGGCTATTTCAGGATCGCGCAGATCAACCACAACTACCTGCCGGTTTCCCTTGATTGGACGCAGTACGTCCACGACCAGCTGGATCCTGATGCCCATCCAATTCTGTTCACCGGCAATTTCGGCGGGACCGCCGGAAACCATGCAGCGATGCTGCTGAATACGAAGCAGGCCGCACTTGAGGAGCTGGGCGTACGCTATGTGCTCGCGCCTGCCGGCGACGATCCCTTCCTGTCGGCCACAACGCCAACAGCTTCCCGGCAGGATCCAGCCCAACCGATGCCGCTGGCGAATGGCGCGTCAGCAACGATCCGCTGGTCGCTTCCTGCCCTGCCGGAAGAGGTGACTGTGCATCAGGCCTCCGTGTTCATTGGCAACTATGCCGGCCGCGCCAATGGCCTGTTGCACATGAAGGTCTGCAACGCAGCGGGAAACTGCGCGGAAGGTGCGCGCTCCCTGGCGGGATCCGTCGACAACGCAGCTTTCCTGGTGGAACTCGACAAGCCACTGGCACTGCTACCCGCGCAGGCAAATGTCATCACCACAACGATCACTGATGAGCACAGCGATCATCCGGTCGCGCTATGGCTGATGAATGCCGACGCGGCCCGGCAAATCCTGCTGGACGGCAAGCCGGCGGCGATGGCGCCGTCACTGATCCTCCACTATCGCCCGGCAGACGCCGGAGCCATCACGTCGGTGCCGGTCTATCACGGCCCTGACATGGATATCTACGAGCTGCCGAACCCCAGACCCTATTTCGAAACCCGCGACACGGGCTGCCAACTGCAGTCCTCGGATCGAAACGAAGTCACTGTCCATTGCGATGAGCCGACCCAGCTGCTTCGCCGCGAGGCGTTCTATCCGGGATGGCAGGCCAAGGTCGATGACCGGGCGGTTCCGTTGCAAAGGACAAACGGAATTTTCCAGAGCCTTGCCCTACCCGCAGGAATACACACGGTCGTCTTCAGCTATCGCCCGACTCACGCACTTGCGATCACCGCAGCATTCCTGGCCGGATTGACGGCATGGCTGCTCGGAGCATGGCGCAGCCTGCGACGTCGCAGAGCCGGTGGCTAGGACGGCAACAACTCCAGCGCCATCACGATCGCTTCCTCGCGCCCGTCCCGCGCGGGGTAATAGCGTGGCCGCCGGCCGATCTCGCCGAACCCTACCGATTCATACAGCGCCTTCGCCAGCGGATTCGACGGCCGTACCTCGAGGAACAGCCGTTCGGCGCCATTCCAGCGCGCGATATCCAGCAAACGGCCGAGCAAATGCCGGCCCAGCCCCTGACCACGATATTCCGGCGCGATGCAGATATTCAGCAGATGCGCCTCGCCCGCGCCCATCGACAGGATGCCGTAACCGGCAATCGCCGAATCCACGCACAACACCCAGCACGGATGCCCGGCTTTCAGGCAATCGTTGAAGATGCCATGCGACCACGGGTAGTCGTAGGAGGCAGCCTCCATCGTGCTGACCATCGTCAAATCCTCGGCGCGCATGGCACGCACCTGGATAACCGGCTTGACGACCGCGACCATGCGATTAGCAGTCCGCAGTGGCCAGCGCACGGCGCAAACTGCGCAGTGCGCTCCACAGCCGTCTTTTGGCGGCCGCGCTGGTCAGCACCAGCGCCGGCTCGTCGGCCAGCACGATCTGCGCGCGGTGCATCACTGCCGCTGGCAGGCTGCGACCCAGCGCATGCGCCTGTGCCTCGCCGAATACCAGATAAGCCCGCGCCTCCGGCACGTCAGCGGCCAGCTGGCCACCGCTCACCGTGACCCGCGCAGCCCGCGCCACGGTCGCTCCGCATGCGCTCAACGCACGCCCCAGCAAGTCGAGCTCACGCGTGCTGCAAGCCTCCGGTACCACCACCACGCAGGCGACACCTGCAGACGCGTCGCTCACCTCGTTTATCAGCCGAGCCGATACAACGCGACTGGCTGGTACCTCGGGTGCCATGCGTCGCACCCACGGCACCACACCCAAAGCCCGCAGGACACGGGCACGCTGACTGGCACTGATGGGCTGGCGCATCGGTTGATTCATGCCGCGTTGCGCCTTGAGCGACGGTGCGTAGCCAGTCCCCATATCGTCCATACCGGGCCAGACAGCAGATAGATCGTGAAGCCGACGAACAGCACCCGTGCGGTATCCAGGACCAGCAAAGCCAACAGCAGCACGGCACCGACCATCCAGGCGAACGGTACGCGCTGGTTATCGCCCATCGGCAGCGACTTGAAGCTGAAGTAACGGAAGCGGCTGACCATCAGCAAGCCCACAATCACCGCCATCACCGGTGTGACGAAGCACAATTCGTCGCCGGAAAAGCCCGACTTTTCCGCACTCCACACGAACGACATGCACACCGCAGCAGCTGCCGGGCTGGCCAACCCCTGGAAATAGCGCTTGTCGGCTACGCCGACCTGGGTATTGAAGCGCGCCAGCCGCAACGCCGCGCAAGCCGCGTAGATGAAGGCGGCAGCCCAACCCAGCTTGCCCCATAGCGAACCGAAGTCGCGCAGCGACGACAACGACCAGTTGTACATCACCAGCGCCGGTGCCAGCCCGAAGCTGACCAGATCGGACAAGGAGTCGTACTGCACGCCGAATTCGCTCTGGGTGCCGGTCATCCGCGCCACCCGGCCATCCATGCCATCCAGCACGGCAGCAATGAACACCGCCACCGCGGCTTCGGTGTAACGCCCGTCAATGCTGGCGATAATCGCGTAGAAACCTGCGAACATCGCAGCCGTGGTGAACAGGTTCGGCAACAGGTAAATGCCCCGGTGACGGGGCGGGCGCACTGGCATGGGCTCGCTCATGAATCAATCCGTGACAGGATGCGCGCAGTGTAAACCATCGGCTGCTTGAGTCCGGGAAGCCGGAGTGATAACAAGAGCACCTGTAATTCAACCGCACGCATTCCCATACCTCATGGAGAGCACCATGCACCGTTCACTGATCGCCGTGGCACTGCTGCTGCTGGCTCCGCTGGCCACTGCCCAGGTCTACAAATGGACGGATGCCAGCGGCACTGTGCATTACTCGCAGGACGCCCCTCCCCAGGGCACGAAATACAAGCAGGTGACCACCACCGGTACGGTGGATCCGGTGGCGCCAGCATCCAAGGAGAATCGCGAGGTGAATACCGAATCGGCTTCCACGCCTGCCCAGCCGGTCGCCGACACCCCGGAAAACCGCGCCAAGCTGTGCACTTCGCTGAAATCCAATCTCGCCGCACTGCAAGGCAGCGGTCCGGTGGTCATGCAGGAGGACGGCAAACCCACCGCGCTCGATGACACCCAGCGCAAACAGCAGGCCAGCGCGGCGCAGTCGCAATACAGCCAGTATTGCCAGAGCAACTGATCGGCCGCCCACGGTATCGGCAGGCTCGCAGCCTGCCGATACCGGCGCTGACCAGCGACAGTGGCGACAGGCCGCTACAATAGGCGTCTTTATCACGCCGGAAACGCTCGCATGCGCCTCAGCCAATTTCACCTGGCCACCGTCAAGGAAGTCCCTGCCGACGCCGAAATCACCAGCCATCGGCTGATGCTGCGCGCCGGCATGATCCGCAAGCTCGCTTCGGGCCTGTACACATGGTCGCCGCTGGGCCTGCGCGTACTGCGCAAGGTGGAAACCATCGTGCGCGAGGAAATGGATCGCGCCGGCGCGATCGAAATGCTGATGCCGACGATCCAGCCCAGGGAGCTGTGGGAGGAAAGCGGCCGCTGGGCTAAGTTCGGCCCCCAGCTGCTGAAGATCAAGGATCGCAAGGAGCAGGAGTTCTGCTATGCCCCCACCGCCGAGGAAGTGGTCACCGATTACGCACGCAACGAGCTGAAAAGCTACAAGCAGCTTCCGGTCAATTTCTACCAGATCCAGACCAAGTTCCGCGATGAAATCCGCCCGCGTTTCGGCGTGATGCGCGCGCGCGAATTCCTGATGAAGGACGCTTACTCCTTTCACCTCACCCAGGAATCATTGGCTGAAACCTATGCAGCGATGTATCAGGCCTATACGCGCATCTTCACCCGGCTCGGACTGACCTTCCGTGCCGTGCAGGCCGACACCGGCGCGATTGGCGGCAATGCCAGCCATGAATTCCAGGTGCTGGCCGATTCCGGCGAAGACGCCATTGCGTTCTCCGATGGCTCCGATTACGCCGCGAATATCGAAAAGGCGGATGCGCTGGCGCCGACCATCGAACGCCCCGCTCCCGCTGCCAGCTTGCAGCGAGTCAATACACCCACCCAGAAAACCATCGATGACGTCGCCGGCTTCCTCAAGGTATCCCCGCAGCAATGCGTGAAGACCCTGCTGGTGCGTGGCCGTGACGGACTGGTCGCGCTGTGCCTGCGTGGCGACCACGAGATCAACGAAGTGAAGGCCGGCAAGCTGGCCGAACTACCCGATGAATCGGTACTGGCCAGCGAAGAGGAAATCCTCGCTGCCACCGGCACGCGACCTGGCTTCATTGGTCCGGTTGGGCTGCCGGCCGCCATCCCTGTGATCGTCGACCGCGATGCTGCGGTGCTTGCCGACTTCGTATGCGGCGGCAATGCCGATGGCAGCCATTACACCGGCGCGAACTGGACTCGTGATGCACGAGTCACCCGCATTGCCGACCTGCGCAACGTGGTCGAGGGCGACCTGTCACCTGATGGTCAGGGCGTGCTGCACATCGGGCGTGGCATCGAGGTTGGCCATGTATTCCAGCTCGGCCAGAAATACGCCGAAGCACTCAACGCCACCGTGGTGGATGACCAGGGCAAGCTGCAGCTGATGACCATGGGATGCTATGGCATCGGCGTCAGTCGCATCGTCGCCGCCGCGATCGAACAGCGCCATGACGAGGCAGGCATCATCTGGCCCGAGGCGATGGCACCATGGAAAGTGGTGGTGTGCGTGATCAACCAGAGGAACGTAGCCGAGGTCAGCGAGGCTGCCGAGGCGCTGTATCAGCAACTCAACCAGCGCGGCATCGAGACCGTGCTGGATGACCGCGGCCTGCGGCCGGGTGGCATGTTTGCCGATATGGAACTGATCGGCATTCCGCACCGCGTGGTGGTAAGTGAGCGCGGCGTGGCTGCCGGCACGCTGGAATACCGCGCCCGCAGCGAAAGCGAAAATCGCTCGATCAGTCAGGAGGAGCTGTTCGCCCTGCTCGGTTAACCGTTTTCACATCAGGTTTCTCATTGAAACGGCCGCCACATGCGGCCGTTTTCGTATTCGGCAATCATGGACAACGTAAATACGCCCATCGCTTATTAAAATCCCCAGCACATGATTAACCATGCTTAATGTGAAATCCATTTAACAGCGTGGCCGTGCTTTACAAATATTCCGAAAATCAGCGAGAATCGCTATTGCAACACCTATTGCAACGCGGAGTCCGGCTCAAATCCCCAATAATAGCCGGGCCAACGTCAGACCCTACTATTCAATTACCGACACTCACCCGGGAGTCAATCATGGCCGTCGATATCAAGAGTCTCAATCACAATCAGCTCAACGACCTGATCAGCAAGGCACAGGTGCGCCAGAATGAACTGCGCAAGGAAAAAGTCGTCAAGCTGCGTGAAAAAGTGCACGCACTGATCAAGGCCGAGGGTTATGCCTTTGAGGACATCTTCGGCAGCGCACGCGGCAAAGCCAAGCGCACTACCGGTACGGTTGCACCGAAATACCGCAATCCGGCCAACCCCGCACAGACCTGGTCAGGCCGCGGCAAGCGTCCGCACTGGTTCAGTGACGCACTGAAGGCCGGCAAGAAGGAAAAGGATCTGGCAATCTGATCGCCGTTCCGCTCGACGCTTCAATGAAATGCGCCGGCCTAGTGCCGGCGTATTTTTTGGTTTGAGGCGACGCGGCGTCCCCTCCCCAGCCCTCCCCCAAGGGGGAGGGAGTGAATGTGCCATGCGGTTTCGCTATCTTGATAATCTGCGCAACCGGAAGTCTCCGGCTTTTGATCGAAGGCTCGTTTATAAAGACCGGCGCGGCGAAACCAGCAGGTCGCCAAACATCAATCCGCCTACCAGCGATACCAGCAGGGTCAACAACAGCAGGCCGGTATCCATGCCCAGCGTGGTATTGCGATCAAGCAGAAAAGACATGCTGCGGAAACCGACGCTGCCCGGCACCAGCAGCAGAATGCCCGGCTCGCGCACGACTGCTCCCGGACGATGGGCAAACCGCGCATAGATGTTGGCCAACGCACTCAGCAGCAATCCGCCAAGGAACACGCCGAACGGCGCCGCCGGCAGCGAACCGGAAATCTCACCACCCCAGCGTGTAGCCAGGTAACCGACGATCACGGCCACGATCACCACTGGCCAGTCGCGTCGTGCCGCACGAAACAGGATCGCGAACGCGATCGCAGCAACGAGCAGGGCCGGATAGTCGGTCCATGTCGGCAACGCCGGCAACGCGAAGTCACGCGCATGGATGCCGAACGCCGCGCACAGCTGGGTGGCCGCGATCGTACCGAAAGTGAGCTTGAGCAGGGTCGACATGGCGCCGCCCATGCGCGCCATGCCGGAGACCAGATGCTGGCTGGATATTTCACGCACCGCCGTGGTCAGCGACATGCCGGGAATCAGGATGATCAGGCTGGCCAGTACCACCGACTTGATCGCCAGCGGCACCACGAACGCACTCACCACGATCGTCATGGCGGTGGCCACCAGCGCACAGATGGCATCGCTGGCCACCGCCAGCCGCGGCCGGCTGCCCGCCAGCACGGAGATCCCACCGATGATCACGCCGATCACGCCGGCGACCAGTACGTCCACCCACGCGCTGTGCAGGAACAGCGCTGCAATGCTGGCACCGGACAGACCATAGCTGGCGATCAGCGCGGCCTTGTCACGTCGTGTATCCGGCAACCCCAGTGCCCGCAGGCGGCGGAAGCCCTCGCGCAGATCCAGCTCACCGGCAATCGCGCGATCGGCGATCTCGTCAGCTTGGCACAGCCGTGCCAGATTCACCTCGCCCGGCACCAGCCGCATCACCTGGGTGGTTTGCGCCACGCCTTCCTCACCCTGGGCCAGATCGGTGAACGAGATGATGAGCGCGGTGGGACTGGACCATACATCGGCAGCCAGTCCCAGGCGCTGCGCCGCACCAGCTACCGCCATCTCCAATCGAGGCGCTGACGTACCGTACTGGTGCAGTCGGCGCGCCAGCTCCAGCAGGAACGCAATGCGCGTGTTCAGCGCCGTGGTGGCGAACTGCTGCCGATTGGTGACGCTGTCCGCGTTCATGCTGCCGGACGCACCTTCAACGTGGTGCCTTCGACAGCCACCACTTCCACCGTGCTGCCCAGCGGCAGATCCGGTCCACTGACCAGCCACTGGCCATCGCCCACGCAGGCCTTGCCGCGACCGTTGACGATCGGCTCGATCAGTTCGTAGCGCTGGCCGATCATCTGCTCGGCGCGCCGGTTGAGCCGCTCGCTACCCGGTTCACTGCGCTCCAGTCGTGGTCGCAGCAATCGCGCATAAGCCATGCACGATGCAAACGCCAACACCGCGAACAGCACTGCCTGCGCCAACAGACCAAGCGACGGCACCAGCCACAGCAGCACGCCCATGGCTGCGGCGGCCAGGCCGATCCACAGCATGAAATAACCCGGCACCAGCAGCTCGCCGGCGATCAGCAGCAACGCGAGAATCCACCACAGGTAATGCGCGGAAAGATCCCACATGGCAGCCACCTCAGCGCAGCGGCGGCTGGACCGCCACCGCCTTCTGCTGCTGGCCCAGCGACTCCTTCGCCAGCTCGGCGATGCCGGCCAGCGAACCCAGGATGCCGGTGGCCTCGATCGGCAGCAGCAGCATCTTCTGGTTTGGCGACTTGGCCATTTCCTTCAGCGCCTCGACGTAGTTGTTGGCGACGAAGTAGTTCAGCGCGTTGACGTTGCCGCCGGAGATCGCGTCGGAGACCATCGTGGTCGCCTTCGCCTCGGCCTCGGCCGAACGCTCACGCGCCTCCGCGGCGCGGAACGCGGCTTCCTTCTCGCCCTCGGCGGCCAGAATCACCGACTGCTTCTCGCCCTCGGCCTTGAGGATCGCCGCCTGGCGGAAACCCTCGGCATCGAGGATGTTCGCGCGCTTCTCGCGCTCGGCCTTCATCTGCCGCGCCATCGCGTCGATCAGGTCGCGCGGCGGCGCGATGTCCTTGATCTCGATGCGGTTGACCTTGACGCCCCACGGATGGGTCGCTTCGTCCACCACGCGCAGCAGCTTGGCGTTGATCGCGTCACGCTGGCTCAGCGACTCGTCCAGATCCATCGAGCCGAGCACGGTACGGATATTGGTCATGATCAGCGCCAGTGAAGCCTGCTCGAGGTTGGATACCTCGTAGGCCGCCTTGGAAGCGTCGAGCACCTGATAGAACACCACACCGTCGACGCGCACCACCGCGTTGTCCTTGGTGATCACGTCCTGCGACGGCACATCGAGCACCTGTTCCATCATGTTGATCTTGCGCCCGACCGCCTGGTAGATCGGGATCAGGAAATGCAGTCCCGGGCTTAGCGTGCGGGTGTACTTGCCGAAGGTCTCCACCGTCCACTCGAAACCTTGCGGCACGATGCGCACCAGCTTGGCCACACCGACCACGACGACGAAGACGATGACCAACGCGAGAATCTGCCCCATGACTTAGTCCCTATCCTTAGAATAAGACTGGAGTATAGGCGAGCCAGCCGCTATCTCGATGTCACCTGCGGCAACAGCAGACTTACCCGCAAACCGCCACCCTCTCGATTGGCCAGCAGCACCCGGCCGCCATGCGCCTCGGTGATTTCGCGCGCCAGCGCCAAGCCCAGCCCGGTGCCGGAGCGCTTGGTCGAATAGAACGGCAACAGCGCCTGCGACAGCACGGTTTCACTCATGCCTGGGCCGCGATCCGCCACATCGATGCGCAGCTCGCGCCCCAGGTCATGAATGGCGAGCGTCACCTCATCGTCCACACCGCCCGACTCGTGCGCATTCTTGATCAGGTTTATCAGCACCTGCTCGATCTGCACTGGATCGAAACGGCCGGGCTGCGCTGGCGCCGGCACTTCAAGCCGGTAGCGGCAATGCAGGGCCAGCCCGTCGAGGAACGGTGTCCACGTCACCGCTATCGGCTGCGGCGTCGGCAGCTTGGCGAAGCTGGCGTAACCGGCGATGAAACCGTGCAGGTGCAACGCGCGTTCGCTGATGGTGGCGAACACGCTGGGCAGGCGATCGAGATGGCCACGCCGTGCCAGTTCGGCACCGGAATGCGCCAGCGAGGAAATCGGCGCCAGCGAATTGTTGAGCTCGTGGCTGATCACCCGGATCACCCGTTTCCAGGTGGCCACTTCCTGCCGCGACAGCTCGCGCGTCATGCGCCGGAACAGCTGCAACCGATGCGGACGCCCCTGCAGGCGAAATGCACGCTGCGACAAATGGAAGGTTTCCTCGCTGCCGTCCATGTCCACGCTGAGCAAGGCATCCTCGCCGCTTTCCACCGCGCGGCGCAGCGCCTCCGGCGCATCGGCCAGCAGCTCGGAAAAATCCAGCCCGTTCAGGTTGCGCCCTTCGTTGAACAGGTGCCGTGAGGCGATGTTCGAGTAGGCGACACGGCCAGCTGCATCGGTCAGCACCAGCGCCACCGGTGTGTTCTGCACCACCGTGTCCAGCAGCAACTCGCGTTGCACCAGGTGCTGGCGCTGTTCGCGCAAGGTCTGCCCAAGCGCGTTGTGCATGCGGATCAGTTCGCCCAGCTCGTCACGCCGGTTCACCGCGATGGAGAAGCTGAAATCACCGTCGCGGTAGCTGGCCACTGCACCTTCCAGTGCACGCAGCAACCGGCTCACCGGCGCCATCACCAGACCAGCCAGCCAGAACGCCAGCGGCAGCAGGAAAACCACGCTGACCAGCAGGCCACCATAGATACCCAGCTGCATCGGCGCGCGTATCGTCACTGCAAGATCCTTGCGCAACCACAGCAGCAACTGCGGCAACGGCCATTGCGTCACGCCGGCGTAGACCAGCGCGCCAGCAAGGCTGGCGGTCAGCAACAGCACGGTAAGCCGCCCACGCAGCGAGTTCAGATGACGCCACATCAAGCGAGCTCCACGATGGTCGGGCGTAGTATCAATGGCATCCCGCACCAGCGATCATCGGGAGGTGATACCTGCCGACCGTCAGCAGGGTCTTGCATGCCGGAACAAACATGAAAATGCGTTAACACACGGCGCCGCTCCCGCTGAATGCCGGCATCTTTGTACGTCGCGTCGGTCGCGACAAGCACGATGATGTCAGCACGGCTCAAGCCGGAGCCGCCAAGCCATAACGTTCCATCCGGCGATACAGTGCCTGCCGCGACAGGCCCAGGCTTTGTGCCGCCCGGCTGACGACACCGTCGGCCTTGTGCAGGGCGGTTTCCACTGCTTCGCGGCTGGGTTCGTCGAGATTGCGCGCCGTGGCCGCCACATGCTGCGGCAGGTTCAGCAGCTCGGGCGTGATCGGACTGCTGCCGGTAAGCAGTGCGGCACGCTCGATCGCGTTCTTCAATTCACGCACGTTGCCCGGCCACGGATAGCCCAGCAAGGCTTCGCGCGCGGCATCACCGAGTTCAGCGCGGCCGTCCAGAAAGAATTCGGCCAACGGCAGGATGTCATCGCTGCGCTCGGTCAGTGACGGCAGGTTCACCTCGATCACGTTGAGCCGGTAATACAGATCCTCGCGGAAGGTGCCGGCACGGATCATCGCCTTGAGATCGGCATTGGTCGCGCTGAGCACGCGCACCTTGACCTGGCGCGTGCGACCGGAGCCGAGCCGCTCGAACTGGCCGGTTTCCAGCACCCGCAGCAATTTCATCTGACCGGGCAGCGGCAGGTTGCCGATTTCGTCGAGGAACAGCGTGCCGCCATCGGCCAGCTCGAAGCGACCCTCGCGCGCCTTGTTCGCGCCGGTATAGGCGCCTGCATCGGCGCCAAACAGTTCGGCCTCGATCAGCTCACCCGGCAATGCACCGCAATTCACTGCTATGAACGCGCCGCGCTTCACTGCCGAATTCGCATGCACGATCGACGCGATGCGTTCCTTGCCGGTGCCGTTCGGGCCGGTAATCAGCACCGGAACGTCCGAGCGCGCGATCTGGCAGGCCAGCTCCAGCGTGCGCGCCATCGCCTCGGAGGCGAACACCAGACCATCCAGATCGTACTTGTGCTGCAACTGCTCGCGACGCTGGCGGCGCTCACGCCGGCTGCGCGTCATCTCGCGGGTGGATTCGGACAGCTCCAGCAGGTTTTCCACCGTGGCCAGCAGCTTGTGGTCGTCCCACGGCTTGCCCAGGTAGTCGGCCGCACCGGCTTTGACCAGCTCCACCGCGGTTTCCAGATGCGTCCACGCGGTCAACAGAATGACCGGCAAATCCGGATGACGGTCACGGATCGCCCGGAACAAGGCCACACCCTCGGCGCCCGAGGTAGTGTCGGCGGTGAAATTCATGTCCTGGATCACCACGTCGACCGCTTCGCGCTGCAGCAGCGCCAGCCCTTCGTCAGGTGTCAGTGCAGCAAGCGGACGGATTTCGTGCAACGACAGCGCCAGCGAGAGCGCCTCGCCCACGGCCGGGTTGTCGTCGATGATCAGGACTGTTCGCATTTTTCTTCTGCACATGCGGACATGGATGCCGCTCCGCTCACAAAGGTTGCCATGACTACCGGACTAGTCAACGACAACTTGCCCCGGCCTGCCGGGTCCATCCTGGCAAGCTGATGGTCTCCGCAAGCATCGGAGCGGTTTCAATCACGATTGAAACCGCTCCCGTCGAGGCAAGTTGTGCGAAGGCACAGACTAACCGATCCAGGCCGCCGTCTTACCCTGCCACAGCCACCGGATGTGCCGGTGCCTTGCCTGCCTTCACCGCGGCGATCCAGTCGTTGACCCGCGTCTCCAGCACGTCCAGCGGCAGCGCACCACCACCGAGGATCTCGTCGTGGAAGGCACGGATGTCGAACTGGTCGCCCAGCTCCTGCTTCGCCCGTGCGCGCAGTTCGAGGATCTTCAGCTCACCCGTCTTGTAGGCCAGAGCCTGAGCCGGCCAGGTGATGTAGCGATCGGTCTCGGCTTGCACGTCCGGCTCATCCTCGCTGGAATGCGCGTGGAAGAAGTCCACCATCTGCTGACGCGTCCAGTGCTTGTAGTGCACGCCGGTATCGAGCACCAGGCGATCGGCACGCAGCAGTTCATCGGACAGGCGGCCATAGTCAGACAGCGGATCCTTGTAGAAACCGATGTCCTTGCCCAACTGCTCCGAATACAGCGCCCAGCCCTCGATGTAGGCGGTATAGCCAGCCTGCTGACGGAACGGCGGCAGCGCCGGCAGCGTCTGCGCGATCGAGATCTGCAGGTGATGGCCGGGAACGCCTTCGTGATACGAGGTCGACTCGATCGTCAGCACGCTGCGATTGGCGAAATCGCCGGTGTTGACGAAGATCTGACCCGGCCGCGAACCATCCGGTGTGCCCTGGTGGTATTCGGCAGCCGCGGCTTCTTTCTCGCGGAACGCTTCGACCGGCACCACTTCGACCTTGGTCTTCGGCAACATGCCGAACAGTTTCGGCAATTCGGGCTGCATCTGTGCCAGATAGCCGCGATAACGGTTGAGGATGTCGTCGCGTGAGGTGGCGTGCGTCTTCGGATTGCTCTTCAGCGAGGCGCGGAAGCTGGCCAGGTCGGCGAAGCCCTGCGACTTCGCGATCTTCGTCATCTCGCCCTCGATCCGCTTGACCTCGTCCAGGCCCAATTCGTGGATCTGCTGCGGGGCCTTCTCGGTGGTGGTCATCTGCTCCACGTCGTAGCGATAGATCGCGTCGCCATTCGGCAAGTCCCACACACCCGGCTCGGCTCGGCCGTGCGGTGCGTAATCCCTGGCCACGAACTCGCCCAGCTTGCGGTAGGCCGGGCGTACGTCATTGTCGATCGCAGCGAGGATCTCGTCGTGCAGACGCTTCTGGTCGGCCTCAGAAACCGACTTCGGGAAATGCTTCAGGGGCTCGGCAAACACGCTGTCCATGCCGGCCGGCTTCCCGATGCTGTCGATCTGCGTGACCACCTTTTCCAGCAGATACTTCGGCGGCATCATCTTGTCGTGCATGCCCTGTCTGGCCACGCCGATGACCTGGTCGAAGCCCTGCGGCACCGCCTTGAGGCGGGCAAGGTAATCTTCGTACTCCTTGGTATTGTCGAACGGGATCGAGCTGACGAAGCCCGCAAGTGCCAGGTGTGCGCCGCTCATTTGATCCAGCGGCATTTCGTTCAACTTGAGGTCGTAGGCCTTCAGACTGTCCTTGAGCTGCCGAACCATCAGCTGCTGGTTGAGTTTGTCGGTATCGGAGAAACCGCTGGTGTCGATCGCATTGAAGCGCTTGAGAAAATCCGCCGTGGACTGGCGCTCGGCTGCTGCATGCGCCAGCGAGAGGTCGCTCCAGCGATCGTTGTAACGCAGGTCGCCCAGGATCGTCGCGAACTCGGGGCTGTTCTGCAGCGTGTGCTGCCATTGCTCCGCCAGCAGCGCATTGAGCGCCTTCACCCGGGTCGCCACATCCGTCTGCGCAGACTGCACCGCTGACGCGGCCTGCACTGGTGAAATCGCAGTGGATGAAATCACGGTCACCGAGCCCAGCAGGCTCGCACAAATCAGCAATGGCAAGGTCTTCATCAGGCGCATTCTCCAGGGCATGTTCATGGGCTCATGAACACTCATTGTGACTGCCACGAGACGCATCCTCCCGTGCCAGATTGCATGGTACTTACACCGACTGCGTTGCCACCACCGGGGGTACGGCTGCCGCGCGCAACGCCGGGCCGAGCACCGCCAGCTGACCAAGTCCCCACAAGACCAGCGCGCCGATCGGCAGGTAATGCCACGGCAGTCGCGGCAGCTCGTACTGCGTCATCAGCGCAGCGTTCAACACGAACGCCAGCAGCGTGCCCAATGCTATGCCACCGCTGACGATCAGGAAGTTCTCGGTCTGGAAGTAACGCAGGGTGTCGCCGCGGGTGGCACCGATCGCACGGCGTATGCCGATGCTGCGGCGGCGCTGCTGCACCCAGAAATTCGCCAGCCCGGTGATGCCCAATGCAGTGACAAACAGCAGGCCGAATCCGGATGCCAGCAACAGGCCGATCATGGTGGTGTCGCGCTGAAAGTACGCCTCGCGCATCTGGGCATAGGTACGCATGCCGCTTGCCGGAATGATCCGTTCGGGACTGAGCTGTTGGAGCTTCTCTGCGGCCATCCGCAGCACGCGTTCGCGATCCTGCGGCGCACTGCGCAACAGGTATGTCACCTCGCCGTCGTTCGGCAACATGGGAAACAGCATCGCGTACTGGTTCACTTCCGGCGCACGCAAGTGGGGACGCAACAAGGTATCAACGATGCCGATGACACGAATCGGCTTGGCGCCACCGGCATAGACGCTCTGACCCAGCGCGTCCTTGCCGGGGTAGAGCTTTTCTGCAAGCGCACGACTGAGGATCGCCACGTGCACGTCCGAGCCGGCCACATATTCATCGGCACGGAAATCGCGTCCTGCGATCAGATGCAGTCCCAGCGCCCCGACTTCGCCCTGGGTGCCGCCATAAACAGCCGGTTGCACGCAAAGGCCGTCACGCATCATCGACCGGGCAGCGATCGCCTTGGCCAAGTCCTCGGCACTGGCGCAGGTGCCATAAGACGATTCGTCTCGCCCCAGTGGCAACGTATCGACAGCCACCGCCGCCGTGACGCCAGGAACTGCGCGCAACCCGGCCAGATCAGCGGCGTGGCGCGCGAGCCTGTTTTCGCTTTTATCGATGGATTCGCTGTTGAGCATCGACAACCCGGCTTCGTCGACGCCGCTGGGCAACGTGACCTGCTCCACCCGGTTGGCGATCATGAACACCACGTTGCAGACGATCGCGCAGGTCAGCGCCACCTGCAGCATCAGCAGCGACGCGGTGAGCTTGTGGTGACTCAGGCTGGAAAGAATCGGTCGCAGTTGCATGATCATTCCTAGAGGGTCTTCAGCTGCAGCGCAGGCGCTATACGGCAGGCACGCCAGGCCGGCAACAGACCGGCCAGCACGCTTGCCAGCATCGCGAGCACGAAGGTGCCGATCAACATGGAGACGTCCATCTGCGCCAGATGCGCATAATCGTCGGGACGATGCCGCACACTCCACAACCCCAGCTGGGCAATGGCCAGCCCCAACACACCGCCGGCCAGACCGATCACCGCCGACTCGATGCCGAACTGCAGGAAGATGTCGCGCCGCCGCGCACCCAGCGCACGCCGGACACTGACCTCACCACTGCGGCGCAGAAACTTCGCCAGCAACAACGCCACGATGTTGATCATGCATACCAGCAGGAAACCGAGCGCCAGCCACAGCTGCAGGCGGACGTCGGCTGGCACCAGATTCTGGCGATCCAGCCAGTTCATCAGTCCGTAGAGTCGGGCCTGGGTTGGCGGCCGCTCGAAACGGCCCAACGCCTTCTGTTGCGCCGAGTAGTCGATCAGGAACTGCCGATATGCAGCAACCTGCGCCGCATCCTTCAACTGCACCCACACCTGCAACCAGGTGAGTACCGGGCTTTTCATGTCACCTTCGAACGAGGACCAGCTCGACTGGTTGCTATTGGTATCGAACTTCAGGTCCAGCGCCGTCGACAACGGCAGGAAGAACTGGTCGGCATCATCGAACACCTTGGCTGAGGCATCCGCATAGAACATCGGCTTCGGTTGCCAGTCGGCGCTGACACCGATGACACGCAAGTCGGCGTCACCGAATCGCACCATGCGACCGATGCTGTCGTCGGTTCCAAACAGCTTGCGACTGAGTGTGTCGCTCAGCACCACGACGCGTGTTCGTCCCGCATCATCCGCCGCCGACCAGCCCTGGCCGCGCAGGAACGGCACGCCGAACATCGCAAAGAAATCGGTGGTGGCATAGCGACCATCGACGTAGAACGGCCGCAGTCCTGCTTGCGCCGGTCGTATCAGCAGGGCTCCACCGGCCATCGCCGCCTGCCGCTCGGCGCGATGCGCCGCCACCAGGGCCATTGCATCTGGCCAGGTGAAATTCAAGCGCGGGTCTGGACCGTATGCACTTTGCTGATACTTCAGCGGCAACGGATCGAGCTGCGGGCAATACAGCTGGCCGCTGCGTTCCGGCAGGGGATCGCCCGACATCACATGCAGCACGGTGAGCATCGTCATGCTGGCACCGATGCCCAGTCCGATCGCCAGCACCATCAGTGCGGTGAGCACCTTGTTGCGCTTCAGGCTGCGTAACGCCAGATCGAGGTAATAGCCGAACATTCCATGTATTCCTGCAATGGTTGAAAGCATCGGACGCCCTTACCGACTTCTACTCGTCACACCGACCGCGTCGCCACCACCGGTGGCACCGCTGCCGCACGCCGCGCCGGACCGAACACGGCAAGCTGGCCAAGAAGCCACAGTGCGATCGCGCTGCCGGGCAGGTAATACCAGGGCATGCGATTCATCTCGTAGTGCTCCATCAGGTACAGGTTGATGCCGAACGCCAGCATCACGCCGATTAGGGTACCTGTCGTACTGAGCAGGAAATTCTCGGTACGGAAATAGCTGAGGATATGTCCGCGCGTGGCACCCACGGCACGGCGGATGCCGATCTGTCGCCGTCGCTGCTGCACCCAGAAACTGGTCAGGCCGACGATGCCGAAGGCCGTCACCGCCAGCATCACCACGCACACCAGCACCAGCATCCACACCATGCTGTTGCTATCGGCGAAATAGTCGGAACGCATTCCGGCATAAGTCTTCCCTTCCACAACGGCACCCGGCTGCAGCTTGCCCAGCACCTGCACCGCCTCGCGCACGACGCGCTCGCGATCCTGCGGTGTGCTGCGCAACATGTAGTCGCCCATCACCCCGTCGGGTTGCAAAGGAAAGAACACGCTGGAATACATGCCGCCGGGACCGCTGAATTTGGGGTCCTGTGCCAGCACGTCAGCGACCACACCCACGACCGTCCAGCCCGTGGCGTTGGAATACAAGGTCTTGCCCAGTGCGCTCTGACCTGGCCACAACCTGTTCGCGTCGCTCTGCGTGACCAGCGCGACATGGCCGGTGGAGCTGAAATTCTTGAAACCGCTGCCGGCATATTCGCCCGCATTGAACCACCGACCCTGCAGCAAACGCAGCCCCATGGCCCGCTCGCCGTCGCTGCCGATGAAATACACCGATGTGTTCACCGTGGTATTCGCATCCGGCTTGGCGACGAAGGGCGACAGGGCCGGATTCTGATCCAGCGGCATGCTGGTTGCCGCGGCCACCGCCGTGACGCCGGCGATGCCGCGCAAGGCGACAAGGTTGCGTGGAATCTCGCTGGCGGCGAGTTTCGGATCGGCCCCATTCACGGTGATCACCGCGATGCCCTGTTCGTCGATCGCATTCGACCAGTGGATGCTGGCCACGCGCTGGCCGATCATGAAGACGGCATTGCAGAGCACTGCGCAGGCCAGCGCGATCTCCAGCACGATCAGAGCGGCCGGGATGCGGTGCTTGCGCAGACTGGCGAGTATCGGACGGATTTCCATGTGTGCTTCCTTGAAGAGTGCGGCCATGGATGGCCACTTTCACGCGCAGGGAAAGCGCATCAACTGGCTTTCAGTTGCGGAGCGGGCGCGACCACGCAGGCGCGCCACGCCGGCAGCAGGCCGGCGACCAGGCTGGAAACCAGCGCGACCACGAAGGTGAACAGGAACATCGACAGATCCAGATGCGCGAGGCTGGCGTACTGCGCCGGCTGGTGGCGGATGCCCCACAAGCCCAGTTCGGCGAAGCCCAGACCCAGCACGCCGCCGGCCACGCCGACGATGCCGGCCTCAACCATGAACTGCAGGAAGATCGCGCCGCGCGAAGCACCCAGCGCGCGGCGCACGCCGATCTCGCGCGAGCGGCGCAGGCACTTGGCCAACAGCAGGCCGACCGTGTTCACCACGCAGATCAGCAGGAAGCCGAGTGCCATGCCGGCCTGCAGGCGCACATCATCGGGCACCACCTGTTCGTTGCGCAGCCATGACATGAGGTCCCACAAGCCCACCCTGGACAGTTGGAACCGTCCCAGCGCAACCTGCTGCTGCGCATAGTTGCCCAGGAACAGCTTGTAGGCCGGGGCCTCGTCGGCGCTGGACAACTGCACCCACAGGCCCAGCCAGATGCTTTGGGCGGTCTCCAGATGCTGCATGTCGGTATGCTCCGGCCCGTACGACATGACCGTGTTCGGCGTCATGCCATCGGCACGCACACTCTGCAAGGGCATGAACACCGCCTCGCCCTTGCCGTAATCGCGGCCGCCCAGATGTACCGCATAGAAGCGCGGCTGCGGCGCCCAGGGCCGCAGCACGCCGATGATGCGGAAGTCGTGATCCTCGATGCGGATCGTGCGCCCCACGCTGTTCGCACCTCCGAACAGTTTGTCATTGAGGAAACCCGCGATCACCACGACCTGCGCACGGCTTTCGTCGTCCGTCGAACCCCAGCCAGCGCCGTATTGGAATGGTGCGTCGAACATCGGAAAGAAGTCAGACGTGGTCAGCACCCCGTCGGCATAGAACGGTTTTCCGCCCTGCCCCTGCGGCGTCAGCTTGACCTGCGACAGCGCCATCACCGCCTGCCGCTCCGCCTTGCGGGCATGCAGCAGATTCATGGCATCGATGTAGCTCATGAGCCACGGCAACTTTTTTCCACTGCGCGAGAAAGGCTGGTCTTTGGGATAGGGATCGAGCTGCGGATAGAACAACTGCGCGCTCTTCTGCGGCAACGGATCGCCCGACAGCAGCTTGAGCACGGTCAGCGTGGTGATCGTGGCGCCGATGCCCAGCGCCAGTGCCAGCACCATCAACGTGGTGAGCACCTTGTTGCGCCTGAGGCTGCGCAGTGCCAGATCGAGGTAGTAGGCGAACATGGTTGATCCTTCGCGTTGCCGTGCAGGCTCTTCCCAGATCATCGGGAGGAGTGACATTTCAAACTTTCACACCGATCGCGTTGCCACCACCGGCGGCACCGCCGCCGCGCGCAGCGCCGGACCGAGTACGGCGAGCTGGCCCAGTCCCCACAAAATCAATGCGCCGACCGGCAGGTAATACAGCGGCAGCCGCGGCAACTCGTAGTGCGTCATCAGCAGCAGGTTCAACGCAAACGCCAGCAGCATGCCCAGCCCAATGCCGAACGTGACGATCAGGAAATTCTCGGTCTGGAAGTAGCTCAGGATGTCGCCGCGGCTGGCGCCAAGTGCACGGCGGATGCCGATCTGCCGACGTCGCTGCTGCACCCAGAAACTGGCAAGGCCGACGATGCCGAGCGCGGTGACCAGCAACAACGCAGCGATCACGCCGACGAGAATGCCGGCCATGACGCGATCCTGTCGAAAATAATTTGCACGCAGGCTGCCGATGGTCTGGCTCGCCTTGCTGTCGATCACCGTATCGGGCGCGATGGTGGCCATCGCCGCCCGGGCGTCGCGCAACACCCGTGGCAATTGCGCGGGATCGGCGCGCAGCAGATACATGCCCGCAAGCTGCGCACCCGGCTGCGCTGGTACGAATACCGACCATTCGATCGTGTTCGGGCCGCCCTCGCCACCGTACGGACGCGCCAGATGCGCCAGCACACCGACCACCCGAAAATGAAGTTTGTCACTCCAGAATTCCTTGCCGAGCGGATCGGCGCCCGGCCACAGATGCTCGGCCAGCGCACGCGTCACCCATACGGCGGAGTCATCCGGCACGAATTGATGGATGGGCTGGTAATCGGCGGCCTGCGGCACGCTGCCGGCGACCATCTGCACGCCCAGAGCCTTGAAGCTTCCGGGGCCGCCAACATAGAGATCCACCACGCCGCCGAAGTGCTTGCCGTCGGCATCGGTGGTGATGCCAGCGGTACCGGCGTGGTCGCCGAACGGCACCTGGTTGATCACGCTGACCGACTGCACGCCGGGAAGTTTAGCGAGGCCATCGAGCACGCGCGCGTTGAGGTCGACACCCTTCGTTGGGTCATAGCCGGTCAGTTTCATCGCAGCCAGTGCGTTCTCGTCGACACCGCTGATGACATGGGTCTGCTGCACGCGGCTGACGATCAGGAAACAGGCATTGCACAGCACCGCACAGGCCAGCGCGATTTCCAGTGCGATCAGGATGCTGGCCAGGCGATGGCGGCGCAGCGCGGCGAGGATAGGCTGGATCTGCATGATGTCCTCCTCAGAGCGTCTTCAATTGCAGGCTGGGCGCCATGCGGCTGGCGCGTAGCGCGGGCAGCACGCCGGCCAGCAGGCTGGCGGCGATAGCCAGTGCGAACGTGGCCAGGAACATCGTCGTATCCAGATGCACCAGGTCGGCATATTCGATCGGCTGGCTGCGTACCAGCCGCAGGCCAAGCAGGGTCAGCAACAGACCGCCGGCGCCGCCGAGCAGTCCGATCAGGCCGGCTTCGACCAGGCATTGCGCAAACACCATCGCACGGCTGGCACCCAGCGCACGGCGAACGCCGATTTCGCCGGCGCGACGCAGGAACTTCGCCAGCAACAGACCCACCGTGTTGAAAAGACAGATCAGCAGAAAGGCAAACGCAAGCCACGTCTGCAGGCGCACATCGCTGGGCACCACCTGATTGAAGTCGAGCCATGCCATCAGGCTGCGCAACTGCGTGTTGTCGGCATGCCCGAAGCGGCCCAAGGCTTTCTGCTGGGCTGCATAGTCGGCCACGAAACGTCGGTAGCTATCGACCTTCGCAGCGCTGTCCAGTTGCACCCACAACGCCACCCACACGCAGGTCGAGTTCTGCAGATGCACCGGGTCGTCCGGCATGCTCCAGCAGGTGAATGGCTGGAAGCCGCCGGCATTGATTTCCAGCGAACTCTGTAACGGCAGGAAGACATCCTCCGGCTTGCTGTAGAAGCTCGCCGTATCACCGTTGGAGAAGCGGCCGCCCGTCACGTCGTAGAACTGCGGCGAGGGCCGCCACGGCGCCAGCACACCGATGATACGCACATCGGTATCCTTCAGTCGCAGCGTGCGACCCACGCTGTTGGCACCGTTGAAAAGCTTGTCGTTGAGATTCGACGAGATCACCGCCACCCGTGTACGGTTCTGGTCGTCCTGCGCCGTCCAACTGCTGCCATAGCGGAACGGCACGTCGAACATCGGAAAGAAATCACTGGTCGTCGACAGCATCTGCACCATCAACGGCGGCAGGTTCACCTGCGGCGCGGTCAAGCGCAGCTGGCTGCTGGTCACCATCGCCTGACGATCTGCGCGATGCGCGCTCCACAGATCCAGCGCGGAGCGATAATCCATCATGTCGTAGGGTAGGTGCGTCGCCTTCGGGCTGGGATCCGGATCGACCTGCGGATAGAACAACGTACCGCTCTTGCCCGGCAGCGGATCGCCCGACAGCAGGTGCATCACCGTCAACGTGGTCATGCTGGCGCCGATACCGACCGCAATGGCAATCACCATCAACGCCGTCAACACCTTGTTGCGCTTCAAGCTGCGCAGTGCGAGATCCAGGTAGTAGGCAAACATGCATCAAGCTCCATTCATGGAATGCATCACACCGACCTCGTCGCCACCACCGGCGGCACCGCCGCGGCGCGCAGCGCCGGACCGAGCACTGCGACCTGTCCGATCAGCCACAGCAGCACGGCGCCTACCGGGAAATAGACGCCCGGAAGCCGCGGCAATTCGTAGTGGCTCATCAGGAACAGGTTGATGCCGTAGGCCAGCACCATGCCGAGCGCGATACCGAACGTGGCCAGCACGAAATTCTCGGTCTGGAAGTAGTGCAGGATGTTGCCGCGGGTGGCACCGAGCGCACGGCGCACGCCGATGGTACGACGGCGCTGCGCCACCCAGAAGCTGGCGAGACCGACGATGCCGAGTGCGGTAACGGTCAGTAGCGCCGCGATTACGCCGACCAGCATGCCGGCCATTGCCCGGTCGTCCTGGAAAAACTTCCGGCGCACCTCATCGAAGCTGCGCTGGGTGGTCACCACGCGCTGCGGGTCGGCCTTCTTCAGTGCAGCCAGCGCGGCGGCCAGCACGTTCGCGCGGTCTTCCGGCCGGGTGCGGATCAGGTAGCTCTGGTCCTTGCTCGCGCCCATGCGCAGCGGCACAACCATGGTGTATTGCGCCTTGGCCGTGTCGTAGGCATTCGGCCGCACCAGGCTGTCCACCACGCCGACCACACGCAGGCCCACCACGGGCGTGAGGTAGATGATGCGGCCTAATGGGTTCTGTCCCGGCCATAGGCGCTCTGCCAAGGTCTGGGTGATCAGCGTTACATGCGGCAGGCTCTTGCTGTCGCCGTTGCCGAGCCCCTTCATCGCCGTCTCCACGTCGACGAAATCATCGGACTGCAGGTCGCGCCCGGACACCAGCCGCGTGCCCAGCGTCGGCACCAGGTTTTCGCCGAAGTAGGTGGTGGCGAAGAGCGTGCGCTCGGGCTGCGCGGGGTCGAGCCGGATATTGCCGTTCGACGACGAGCTGCCGAACGGCACCTGGTTGGAGGAAGCCACCGAAATCACTCCCGGCACCTGCCTGAGTACCGCCACATCCTCGGCGAGGCGGGCATACGGGTTGGATGGTGTCGTGACGTCGGCCACCTGGATCTGCAGCAGCTCGTGTTCGGCCACGCCGCTGGGCATGTCCATGCGCTGCAGGCGCTGGCCGATCAGGAACACCGCGTTGCAGACGATCGCGCAGGTCAGCGCGATCTCCAGGATCAGCAGCCAGGACGTGAGCTTGTGCCGGCGCAGCGTGGAAAGGATCGGAAGAATGTCCATGCTCACCTCAGTTGCTCTTCAATTGCAGGGCGGGTGCGATCTGGCAGGCGCGCCAGGCAGGAAGCAAGCCGGCCAGCAGGGTGGCGCACACCGCCAGCACGAAGGTGGTGAACAGCATGCTCAGATCCAGGTGTGCCAGCACGGCATAGTCCGAAGGCCGCTGTCGTACCAGCCACAGTCCGAACATCGCCAGCAGAAGGCCACCGATGCCGCCGACCAGACCGACCACGCCGGATTCGATCAGCAACTGCGCGAACAACGCACGCCGCGATGCACCCAATGCACGACGCACGCCCAACTCAGCCGCACGACGCATGAACTTGGCCAGCATCAGCCCCACCGTGTTGACCAGACACACCAGCAGGAAGCCGAACGCCAGTCCGTTCTGCAGGCGCACGTCGTCGGGTACCACCATCTGGTAATCGAGCCACTGCATCACGCTGCGCAGGCGCACGTTGGGCGCGCGCTGAAAGCGGCCCAGAGCCTTCTGGTCTTGCGAGTAGTGCACCAGAAACTCCTTGTACGCGGCTGCTTTCGCGGGGCTGTCCAGTTGCGTCCAGAACTGCAGCCACACGCAGCTATCCGAAGGCAGGATGCTGCCGACGCCACCGCCGCCATTGCCCCAGCAATCGGTCGATCCGTTGCGGTCCAGCCGCAACTCCAGCATGGTCTGCAGCGGCAGGAACACCTGCTCGCCATAGGCGTAGGAGCCGGTATTGAGATCATAGAAATGCGGGTTCGGCTGCCAGCTGTCCAGCACGCCCACGACGCGGAAGGAGGTGCCCGCCATGCGCAGCGTGCGGCCCACGCTGTTGGCACCGGCAAACAGCTTGTCGTTAAGCGATTTCGCGATCACCACCTCGCGCGCCTTGGCCTCGCCTTCCGCATCGGTCCAGTTGTGGCCATACAGGAATGGAGCGTCGAACATCGCGAAGAAATCCGCTGTGGTGTAGCGCGCCTCAACGTAAAACGGATCTAGCGAGGACTGTTCGGGCTGGACCGGCACCGAGCCGCCGCTCATCAAGGCTTGATGGTCCGCGCGCCCGGCATGCAGCAGGTTCAGGCCATCGATCAGGGTGACCTGATCCGGCGGCTCCTTGTTCGGAAGCATGCCCTTGATGTCCTGCGGATCGACCTGCGGGTAGTACAGCTGTGCGCTCTTGCCGGGCAACGGATCGCCGGACAATACATGCAGCACGGTCAGCGTGGTCATGCTGGCGCCGATGCCGAGCGCGATCGCCAGCACCATCAGCGCGGTGAGCGCCTTGTTGCGCCTGAGACTGCGCAGGGCCAGATCCAGATAATAGGTAAACATGCTCGAACTCCCCTTGCCTCCCGCCTCCCGCGAAAGGAGGTGGGCACAGAATCAAACCGCCCGTGTCGCCACCACCGGCGGCACATTGGATGCGCGCCGGGCCGGCACGAACACCGCGGCCTGCCCCAACACCAGTACCGCCAGCACGCCGATAAGCACATAGATCACCGGCATGCGGTCCATCTCGAAGTGGATGATCAACCACAGATTGAGACCGAGCGCGAGCAAGATGCCGATCGCGGCCCCGATGCCGGCAATCAACAGGTTTTCAAGCTGGAAGTAATGCAGGATGTCGATCTTGCGTGCGCCCAATGTGCGTCGCACGCCGATCTGCCGCTGTCGCTGACCGACCCAGAAGCTGGTGAGGCCGACGATGCCGGCGGCAGTGATGCTGAGCAGAATCAGGCAGACCACGCTCATCAGTATCGCCATCCCCAGGTCGGCTCGATAAGCATCGGCACGAATATCCGCGAAGGAGCGCACGCCATGCTCTTCATCGATCACGCGCATGGGATTGACCGTATACAGCGCGGGCCGTACTGCAAGCATCGCAGCTTCCAGTCGCCCTGGTTTTGCACGCACCACAGTGCGCGAGAAATTCGCATCCTGCCGGACCGGGAACAGGGCCGAATACCAGGTGAGGCTGCTGCCTGCGGTATCGACCGCGCTCTGCAGTCGCGCGACCACGCCGACAATGGTGGTTGGTGTGCTGCTGCTGTCGAGATAAATCACCTTGCCTACGGCGTTGCCCTGTGGAAACAGCTTGTCTGCGATCGGCTGGGTGATGATCGCAAGCACCGGCTCACTCTGGTCGCGCATTGGCTTGTGCTGGATATCGGCGGAGGTAAACGCACGGCCTGCGATCAGCTGCAGGCCCAAGGTCGGGAGCGCCTGCTCGTCGCCATAGTAGAAATTCGAGTCGATCGTGTCCTTTTGCTGCAAAGGCTTCAGCCCGATGCCTCCGACCGAACCGGAATGAAGCAATGGCAGCGATCGGATCGGCGCCGCCGAAACTACGTCCGGCAGGTTGCGCAAGGCAGCCAGATCCGCCTGCTGCATGCTGTCCAGCTTTTCCACTCCGGCTGGATCATCTGCGCTGGGCGCACCCACCCACTGCTGGGTGATCAGGAACAGATCGTTCTCTTCGTGCATGCCGGTGGGCTGGTTCACCCGCTCGATGCGCTGGCCGATGATGAAAATCGCATTGCAGACGATCGCCAGGGTCAGCGCGATCTGCAGCGCAATCAGCACCACGCCGGCCTTGTGCCTGCGCAAGGCAGCAATGATTGGATGCACTGTCATGCCGCGCTCACTGGCGCCCTTTTAAGGTAATAACCGAACATGCACCCAATACTCCTGCACATGAAACCCGCTTCCGTCAGCGACAAAAGAGATAAGGGAAGATCATCAGGCTGCGCGCGTCGCTTCTACCGGCGGCACGTTGGAAGCACGCCGTGCCGGCACGAATACCGCCGCCTGGCCGATCGCCAGCATCGCCAGCACACCGGTCACCACGTACAGCAGCGGGATGCGCGTCATCTCGTAATGCGTCATCAGCCAGGTATTGAGGCCCACCGCCAGCAGCACGCCCAGCACCACACCTCCGCCGGCAATCAGCAGATTCTCGATCTGGAAGTAATGCAGGATGTCGATCTTGCGGGCACCCAGGGCGCGGCGTACGCCGATCTGCCGATGGCGCTGGCCGACCCAGAAACTGGTGAGGCCGACGATGCCCGCCGCCGTGACGCACAGCAGGATCAGGCAGACCACGCCCATCAGGATCGCCATGCCGACATCGGCGCGGTAGGCGCTGGCGCGGATATCGGCGAATGACTTGACGCTCTCATCGTCGTCCAGCACGCGCATCGGATTGACGGCATACAGCGCCGCGGGCACGGCGTGCATCGCCGCATCGCGACGCCCCGGTTTGGCACGCACCACATAGCGCGCAAAGCTCGCATCCAGCCGGGTCGGCACGAGTGTCGAATACCAGGCAAAGTCATTGCCAAAACTTCCGGTGCTTGGGATCTGCAGGCGTGCGACCACGCCAATGATGGTGCTCGGCGCAGCGCTGCCATCCGAATAGATCACCTTGCCGACCGCATTGCCCTGCGGGAACAACTTGTCGGCCAGTGCCTGGGTCACGATTACGACCGGACGGTCGCGCTGGTCGCGGGCACCCTGATGCTGCACGTCGCCAGCATTGAAGGCGCGGCCCGCCACCAGGTGCAGACCCAGCGTGGTCATTGCCTGTTCGTCAGTGAAGTAATACGCCGTGCGCGGGTTGCCTTTACCCAGTGTGTCTGCTGGCTTGAGCGACAGCGAGCCAGTCCATGAGGAATTGAGCAGGGGCACGGAATTGCTTGGCGCCACTGAAGCCACGTCCGGCAGGTTGCGCAACGCGGCCAGGTCTTCCCGCTGCATCACGTCGAGTTTTTCCACGCCGGCCGGATCGTCCCCGCTGGGCGCACCCACCCATTGCTGGGTGACCAGGAACAGATCGTTCTCGTCCAAACCAGTGGGCCGGTTCACTCGCTCGACACGCTGGCCGATGATGAATACCGCATTGCAGACGATCGCCAGGGTCAGCGCGATCTGCAGCGAGATCAGCACGACGCCGGCCTTGTGTTTGCGCAATGCCGCAAGAATGGGATGCATTGTCATGAGGGTTTCCTCAATTGCTCTTGAGCTGCCACGCGGGTTGCACGCGTGAAGCACGGAAGGTGGGATAGAGGCCAGCCAGCGTGGTCGCGATGACGGCCACCAGCAGGGTCAGCGTGAGGAGCGAGAAGTCGACCCGCGCCAGCGCGGCGATGTCCTTCGGCAGCACCCAGCCCACACTGACCACGCCAACGCCGGTCAGCATCAGGCCCAACACACCTCCGGCCAGACCGATGATGCTGGCCTCGGTAAGGAACTGCGCATAGATCGCCAGGCGCGGCGCGCCCAGCGCGCGTCGCACGCCGATCTCGCTGCTGCGGCGCAGGAATTTCGCCAGCAGCAGGCCTGCCGTATTGACCAGGCACGCCAGCAGCAGGCCGAGTGCCACCAGCAGAGACACCTTGGTATCACTGGGTACGACGTGCTGGTTGTCCAGCCAATGCGGCAGATCGCGCAGACGGTTGTTCGGCGCCCAGCCGAAGTGGCCGGATTGCTGCAGGTCGTGCGCATAGCCATCGAGATACTGCTTGTAAGCCGTTGCCGCCGCCGTGTCGTCCAGCTCGGCCATGTAGGCGATCCATACGCAGGCGGAGTGCTGCAGGCCGACAAAGCCCGACTCGGTAGGAACCGCGTTGCAATTGGTATTGCCGTCGTTGGGTATACCCACGGTGATGGCCCGCTGGAACGGCAGGAACACATCCTCCACGCCGGTGGAGAACCCACCACTGTTGACCACATCGAAGAAGCGCGGCTGCGGGTTCCAGTCGTTGAGCACGCCCACCACGCGATAATCCTTGCCCTCGATGTTGACCGTCTTGCCCACGCTGTTGCTGCCGCCGAACAGCTTCTGGTTCAGCTTGCTGCTGATCACCACGACCGCGGCGCGTTGCGTATCGTCGTCCGCACTCCAGCCGCTGCCGTACAGGAACGGCACGTCCAGCATCGGGAAGAACTCGCTGTACACCGCGTGGCCACTGACGTTGATCGGATGCTTGCTGGCATCCGCCGGCACGATCGACGGGGAAATCTGATACATCGCCGACTGCAGCTTGGCGCGGTGATCACGCATCAGGGTGATCGCATCGTTGTAGTCCATCGCATTCGGCGGCTCGCCGTCGCTGCCACGCCCGTTCGGCCCCCAATTGTCGATCTGCGGCACAAACAGCTTCGCCGACTTCCACGGGATCGGATCGCCGGATACCGCACGAAACACCGAATAGGTGGTCATCGATGCCGCCACACCAAAGGCAATGGTCAGCACCATCAGTGCAGTGAGGCCGGGGCTGCGCCGGAGGCTGCGAATAGCCAGTTCAAGGTAGTAAGCAAACATGTGTCCACTCTCCGTTTGCCCCTTCCTGCACTCAGGCGGGGCGTAAAGTTTTCAAGCCGAACGCGTGGCTTCCACCGGCGACACGTGCGAGGCACGCAAGGCCGGTCCCAGGACTGCACACTGGCCGAGCAGCAGCAGCAGGATCACGCCGGTACCGACATAGTCCATGGACAATCGCGCCATCTCGAACCGGGTCACCATCCACAGATTGATACCGATCGCCAGCACCGTACCGGTAAGCACACCGCCGACGCTGATCAGCAGGTTCTCGGTCAGGAAGTAATGGAGGATGTCGCTGCGCGTGGCACCCAACGCGCGGCGCACACCGATCTGCTTGCGGCGCTGGCCGACCCAGAAACTGGTGAGGCCGACGATGCCTGCGGCGGTGATTGCCAGCAACACGACGCTGATGATGCCCATCAGGATCGCAATACCGCGGTCGCTGTCATAGGCACGCTGGCGTATCTGGGCGAAACTCCCGCCGATCTTGGGATCGAAGACGCGCATGCGGCTTTGCGCGTACAGCGCCTTGGGTACCTCACGCATGGCGTCGGCAAGCTGGCCCGGTTTGGAGCGAACGATGTAGAAGAGGCCATCGGTGTCTTCGCGTATCGGCCACAGCAGGGACTCGTAGGCGTACGGCTTGCTCCAGTTCGATACGTTTTGCCGCTGCAAACGTTCGACGATGCCGATAATGGTGCTCGGCGTGGTGGACATCGAGTAGATCGGCTTGCCCAGCGCCGAGCCATCCGGATACAAGTGATCGGCCAGCGCCTTGGTCACGATCACCACGGGCGGGATCACCACCTGGCGCGATGCCATCCGCATGATTTCGGAGGCATTGAAATTGCGTCCGGCGATCAGCTTCACACCCAGCGTATCGAGCATGTGCTCGTCGCCCATATACACCGACGCGTCGGTGGTCGGCTTGAGCTGTTCGGGCGTCCGCATCACGAAATTGTCCCAGTTGCCGCCGCTCAGCGGATAGCCATCACTGGGCGACGCATCGCGCACACTGGGCAGCTGCCGCAAGGCGGCCAGGTCGGCCTGGATCTGCGCACCGACCTCTTGCGACGACCTGTGCCCCGCCCACTGGTTTGCGATCACCAGCAGGTTCGCTTCATCGATGCCGGTGGGTTCGGAGAGGTGTGCCAGCCGCTGCTGGATGATGAACAGCGCATTGCAGACGATCGCCAGGGTCAGCGCGATCTGCAAGGCGATCAGCACCGTGCCGGCTTTGTGCTGGCGCAATGCGGCAAGAATGGGTTTGATCTGCATGCTCATGTGCGTCGCCTCAATTGGCCTTGAGCTGCCAGGCCGGCTGTACTTGCGCTGCGCGCCAAGCCGGGTAAAACGCAGCCGCCACGGTGGCGAGCACGGCAACCGTCAGGGTCAGCCCCACCAGCGAAAGATCCAGGTGCGCCAGGCGTGCGATCTCCGGACTGAACAGCAGGCTTACCCCGGATATGCCCACAGCAGTCAGCAGCAGACCGAACACACCACCCGCCAGGCCCACCGTGGCCGCCTCGATCAGGTATTGCTCATAGATTTCCCGGCGCGAGGCGCCCAGCGCGCGACGCACACCGATCTCACCAGCGCGGCGCAGGAACTTGGCCAGCAGCAGGCCGATGGTGTTGATCAGGCAGATCGCGAAGAAGCCCAACGACACGATCAGTGAGATGCGGCTCTCCGTCGGCACGATTTTCTGGTAATCGAGCCACTGCGTCACATTGCGCAAGCGCACATTGGGTGCCCAGGCGAAACGTCCGGCACGCTGCTGGTCGGCTGCATAGCCTTCCAGAAAATGGCGATAGCCCGCCACGTCCGATGCACTGTCCAGCTCCACCCACGGCGTGACCCATACGCAGTTGCTCTGCAACCAGTCGTTCCAGCCCGAAAAGCTCAGATGCCCCCGGCAGCTGTTGCCGTTCGGGTTGACCTGCACATCCAGAGCGCGAGTGAACGGCAGGTAGAAATCCGTGGGGTCCTGGAAGCCGCTGCCATTGAACAGTGCGAAGAAACGCGGCTTGGGATCCCAATGCCGGGCAACGCCGGCGACGCGATAGTCATGCCCGTCCAGCGTGATTTCGCGGCCCACGCTATTGGTGCCCCCGAACAGCTTCTGGTTGAGCTCCTCGCTCAACACCACCACGGCCGCGTGCCCGTCGTCCTCCGCCGCACTCCAGCTGCTGCCATAGAGGAAAGGCACCTCGAACATCGGAAAGAAATCGCCGTATACCGCATAGCCATTCACGGCGACCGGCAAGCTCTGATTGCCTCCCGGCAGCACCGACATGCTCAGGCCATACAGAAAGGTTTGTCGCGTAGCCCGACGCGCACGCATCAGTGCCATGGCATCGATGTAGTTCAGCGCATCGGCCGGCTCGCCGTCGCGGTTCTGCTGCGGGCCCCAGCCGTCGATCTGCGGGATGAAAAGTTGCGCCGACTTGTCCGGTATCGGGTTGCCCGATACGGCGCGAAACACCGAATACGTGATCATCGATGCAGCCACACCAACGCCGATCGCCATCACCATCAGCGCGGTGAGTGCCGGATTGCGCTTGAGGCTGCGCAAGCCCAGGTCAAAATAGTACGCAAACATGGTTCTGACCTTCACGTGGATGCCCGCGCTCCAGATACGGCACAGCGGGGTTCATTGCAGCAACCTGTTGACGTCTTCCAGGTCGCTCACACCGATGCTTCCGGCAGCCTGTTTCAGCAGCAGCTTGTTGAGGATGAACTGGTGACGCACGACGATGTATTCGCTCTGCACATTGGCCAGCTGTTCGATGGCGAACACCACGTTGGTCAGGCTTTGCGTGCCGATCTCGTAGCCGGCACGCATCGAGGTCAGTGACCTGCGCGCGGCATCGACCGAGGTGCGCGCAGCGTCGACCTGCTCGATGCCGTCCACCACCAGGTTGTAGTAGTTGTCGGCATTCCGTGCCGCCTGGCGACGCTGGGTTTCCAGCACGCCCTGATCCTCGTCACGCTGCGCGATCGCCTGCCGTACCTGCGACTGGGTGAGCCCGCCGCTGAAGATCGGCACGTTGAGCGTCAGGCCGATGGTGGTGACGCCAGGGCCGTAGGCAGCTGCACCCGGTACTGCACTGGACCAGCTCCCGAACTTGCCGTACTGCACGCTGGCGTTGAGTGTGGGCAGATGTCCGGCACGTGCAGCGGACACACGATGCTCGTCCGACGTGACCGCATAGCGTGCGGCGAGGATGACCGGATTGCTCTCCATCGCCGCATCCACCCACGCCTTGGCATCGGCTGGCTCGGGCGCCTGCATCGGCAGATCCTCGCGCAGCCGCTTCAGTGCTTCGATCGGCTTGCCGGTGATCTGTTCCAGTCCGCGCTGCGCATCCTTCAGGGCGTCTTGCGCCGTGATCCGCTCGGACTTGATATACAGGTAATAAGCCTGTGACTGGCTCACGTCGGACGCCGTGGCCAGTCCGTTCTTCAGGCGCACGCTGGACTGGGTAAATTCCTGCTTGTACGCATCCTCGTACGAGCGATAGACGTCCAGGGTGTCCTGCGCCACCAGCACGTTGAAGTAGGCGTTGCAGACACGCACGTAGAGATTCTGCAGTGCCGCACGATAGGTCTCGTCACCCGAATCGCGACTGGCACGTGCAGCCTTGAGGTTGGCGATGGCAGACAGGTTGATGATCGGCTGGTTGAGTGTCGTGCTGAGATCGCGCTCGCGCGTGTAACCGCTCGAACCGGTGGACACGATGTTGCCGCCGGAGCTGGTGACCGAACCGCTGCCGCCATGGATCTGCTCCAGCCCCAGGCCCACCGACAGCTGCGGCAGCAGTGCCGCACGCGCCTGCGGCACGTTTTCGGCCGTCACCACCCGCGCCGCATCGGCCGTACTCAGCACCGGGTCGTTGGCGATGGCCTGATGATAGGCATCCATCAGATCTTCGCCATGACCCGGCAACGGCATCAGGCCAAGACAAAGCAGCAGGGGCAACAGCTTGAGACGCATGGACAGTTCTCGCCTTCGGGGTTTGATCGTCATGAATGAACGGGACATCAGCCCGAATGGGCTTCGCTGCGCACATGCCCGGTAGCGTGGAAGCGCGGATCCTCGGACAGATCCACCACCTGACCGTCGATGATGTGGACGTTGCGCTGCGCGCGCGCGGCCAGCTCGGGGTCGTGGGTCACCATCACGATGGTGGCGCCCTCGCGATGGATCTCCTCGAGGAGCTCCAGCACGCCACGCGCCATCTGCGTATCCAGGTTGCCGGTCGGTTCATCCGCCAGCAGCAGGCGCGGCGAGCCGGCCAGTGCGCGGGCAATCGCGACGCGCTGCTGCTGGCCACCGGAGAGTTCGGCCGGGTAATGCTTGGCGCGGGACGCGAGACCGACGCGCTCGAGCGATTCCATGATCCGCTGCTTGCGCTCGGCCGCCTTCATGCCGCGGTAGCGCAACGGCACTTCGATGTTGTCGAACACGTTGAGGTCGGGAATCAGGTTGAATGCCTGGAAGATGAAACCGATCTTCTCGTTGCGGATCTTCGAACGGGCGTTGTCGTTGAGGTTGCTCACCTCGATACCGTCCAGGTGATACTCGCCGCCACTGAAGGTTTCCAGCAGGCCGGCGATAGTCAGGAAGGTGGTCTTGCCGGAACCGGATGGACCGGTGACGGCAACGAACTCGCCTTCCTTCACGTCGATGTTGAAATCGCGCAGCGCATAGGTCTCCACCACTTCGGTGCGGTAGACCTTGGACAGGTGGGTCATCTTCAGCATGGTTGTTCCTCGGTGGTGGTGTTTGTCTTGGTGCTTTGGCTCCTCCCCCTACTTGTAGGGGGAGGCTGGGAGGGGGTGAGATTTTGACCCTGAGAGCAAGAGCCTTACCCCTCCCTCCCAAAAGGGAATTCCCTTCGGTCACAACCCTCCCCTGTAAACACGGGAGGGAGTAAATCAAGTCAGTTGCTGATCGCGACGCGGGCCGCACTCTTGAAGTTGTCGGTACCTGAGATCACGATGCGGTCGCCTTCCTTCAGACCGTCAAGGATCTCCACCTTGTCGATGCTCGAGGCACCGACACGGATCGGGGTCTTGGTGGCGATGCCGTCGCGCACCACGTAGGCGTAGCTGCCGCCGGATTCGTCGACGAAAGAACCGCGCTGCACAGTCAGGACATTGTCGCGCTTGTCCAGCAGCACCCGGACGGACAGACGCTGGTTCTGGCGCAGCTGCTTCGGCGTCTCTCCGTCGAAACGCAGCCGTGCCGCCACTTCGCCGTTGACCACTTCAGGCGAAATCGCGCTGACCAGACCTTTCCAGGTATTGCCGTTGCCGCTGATCTCGCCGGACATGCCGATACCGAGATCGCGTGCAAAGCTTTCCGGTACCTGCATCTCCACCTGCAAGGCGGACAGGTCGATCACGCTGAGCAGTTGCGCGTCCTTGGCCACGGTAGCGCGTTCGGCGATGAACAGCTGGCCGACCTGGCCATCGACCGGCGACTTCACGTTGAGGTCGTCGACCTGGCGCTGCAGATCCTGTACCACCAGCAGTTGATTCTCGTGGGCAAGCTTCTTGGACTGGATGTTGAGATTCAGGCTGTCGTTGTTCATGCCCAGGTCGGACTTGGCATGTGCCAGCGTGATGCGTGCCTTTTCCAGCAGGTCCTTGGCCTGATCGACCTCCACGCCTTTGGCGGCACCGGCGGCAAACGCCTTCTGCGTGCGGTCCAGCGTGGTTGTCGCGCTCTTCTCGTCGATCTGCGCGTTATCGAAGGCTTTCTGCAGGTCGCTGCGCTTGGTCCGCGCATCGACTTGCGACTGCAGGTAATCGACCTGCATGGCATCCGCCTTGGACTGCTCCTGTGCCAGCTTGTTGCGCAGCTCCGGGCTGTCGACCACGGCCAGCACCTGGCCCTTCTTCACCGTGTCGCCTGCGTGCACCTGCAGTATCACGGCGCCACCATAGGTGGCATACAAGGTTGGGCTGACCGCTGCGACCACCTTGCCCTCGGCAGCGATGTCGCGCACGAACGGACCCCGTTCGACCGTGGCGAATGCCAGCCGCGAACTGCTGACCGAAGCCGACGCCGAAAACAGCCGGCCGATGCCGGGTGCCAGCCACGCCAGCAGACCCAGCACCAGCGCGCCCGCGCCAAGCAGCATAAACCGACGATTGCGGTTGGGTTTGACTTCGACCATGCGGTCCTGTGCAGAAGTATCGCGAATCATCATGCCGTTCCTGACCGCGTACAGCGCGGTTGCAACTGGTTGATTGCAATCCGCGTGCCAGTCTCGGAATCATGATTAATCTTATTTATTTCAATGCTTTGAGAAACTCCTCTCGAAGCAAAACAGTGTCCGCGGACACATCACGGACAGTCGAGCGAACGTCCGCGGCGACGATTCAGCGGTTCGTCGCCTATCGCCATGCGCGTGCTTCAGCAAGTGCGATCTGCGCGGCCAGTTGCTGGCCCAGCGGCGACACCTGAGCTGCCCTGATGCTGCCAAACACATACAGTCCAGCGAGCTGGTGCAGATGGAAGCGCAGCAGTTGTGCAGCAGCCGGTCGGCCCGAGGGCACCCAGCGAGGTGGCGCAGCGATCGGTTCGGCACCCGCCAGCAATGCATCCCAGGCAAGGTAATCCGTATCCGGCAGCAGGTGCAGTCGGGCGTCGAGGCGACCGTCACTGTCCACGCACTCGATCCATTCGCGAGGTCCATCGGCCGTGATCGTGCTGGCAGACACCCACCAGTGACTCTGCAGCAGCGCGGCCCATTGCCTCGATTCAACCAGCAGACCACGCGGCAACTCCGGCGCTGCCCGATTGCCGGACTGCATCGGCGCATACAGGACGCTGCCCAGAAGCGGCAGATTCCTTGCCAGCCATGCCGGCGCCGGCCGCAGCCAATGCCTGCTGACCGTCGCAGCGCTGGCGCACGAACTGAGCTCGTGCAAGCGATGGGCTAATGGACTGAACATCGGAACCTCCGACAGGTGCAGCCCAGCTGGCGCCCTTACGGACTGCACTGGCGACAGGCTTGGTGAAACACGGCACCTTACGGCGGCCATGTCATGAGACCGACGACAACCGCTTACTTGGTAAGGATCAGCTTGTCGTTGCGGGTCAGCCGCAAGTGGTATTCACTTCCCCGATGCTGGATCACCAGTTCGCGCGCACCAGCCAGCAGCGACATGCTGGAAACCTGGCGTGTCGCCGTGGCCGCGGTTGACATGGATGCAGGCCGGTGTGGTGCGACCGGCGGCTGTGTCAGGGATAGAACAGGCGTCGACATGGCGGATTCCACAGGAAGTCAGTGACATTCAAATAATAATGATTCTCATTTAGATGTCAATCGGTCCTGCACCGCCAAGCACGCGCCAATCCGCTCAACCCGCGCCAACTGCCTGCAGAATGCGCCTTGCGATACCCGCGTCCAGCCGCGGCAACAACTCAAGCGCATCGAGATTGTGTTCCAGCTGTTCGCGCCGACTGGCACCCAACATCACCGTGGAAACATGCTCGTTGAGCAGACACCAGGCGATTGCCAGCTGCGCCAGGCTGACGCCGAGCTCATCGGCAATCGGCTGCAACGCGCGCACCTTGTCGATGCGTTCGTTGCCGTGGCCAAGCACGCTCTCGCGCAGCCACTCATAACCCGGCTGGGTCAGCCGCGAATCGACCGGCACGCCGTCGTTGTACTTGCCACTCAGCAAACCGGACGCCAACGGCGACCAGATCGTGGTACCCATGCCATAGGCGGCATACAGCGGTGCGTACTCGACTTCCACCCGCTCGCGATGCAGCAGGTTGTACTGCGGCTGTTCCATTACCGGCGCATACAGATGATTTTCCTGCGCGATCCGATGTGCCTCGTGGATCGCCTCGGCCGGCCACTCGCTGGTGCCCCAATACAACACCTTGCCCTGGCGGATCAGCGTATCCATCGCCGCCACGGTTTCCTCGATCGGCGTATCCGGATCGGGCCGATGGCAGAAATACAGATCCAGATAGTCGACGCGCAGGCGCTGCAGTGCCTGCGTGCAGGCCTCCATCACATGCTTGCGCGACAGCCCCCGCTGGGTCGGCAGCGGCTTGTCGTAGGCGCCGAAGAACACCTTGCTGGAGACGCAGTAACTGTCGCGCGGGAAACGCAGATCGGCCAGCACGTCGCCCATCACCTGCTCGGCCACGCCGCTGTTGTAGGTCTCGGCATTGTCGAAAAAATTCACCCCACGATCGTGTGCCAAGGCGAGCAAGTCACGTGCTTGGGTCCGGCCCACCTGCTTGCCAAAAGTGACCCAGGCGCCGAACGAGAGCGCGGAAAGTTGCAGGCCGGTGCGGCCAAGGCGGCGGTAAAGCATGGGGATGCTCCGATGACGAAGAAGGCCGTCAGCATGCCCACAGTCGTGTGGCCGCGTCCAATCCATGCGTTGAAACCACCTGTCGTCACCGGCGCATAGGCGTACTCTTGGCCTTTCCCTCGAGCCGGAGTCCGCCGTCATGTCGTCGATCACAGGCTGGGCTGCTACCGCCGCCGGTCAACCCCTCGAGCTGACCACGTTCGACGTGGATGCGCTGGGTGCCGAGGAAGTCGAGGTGACCGTCGACTATTGCGGCATCTGTCATTCCGACCTGTCGATGATCGGCAACGAATGGGGCTCGTCGTGCTACCCGTTCATTCCCGGTCACGAGGTGGTCGGCCGGGTGAGCGCACTGGGCGCACAAGCCAAGGGACTGGCACTCGGTCAGCGCGTCGGCATCGGCTGGACGGCAGAAAGTTGCATGCACTGCCGCCAGTGCCTGTCCGGCGACCAGAACCTGTGCGCGTCGTCGGTCGCGACGATCGGTGGTCACCATGGCGGTTTCGCCGATAAGGTACGTGCGCACTGGGCGTGGGCCGTACCGCTGCCCGAAGGCATCGACCTCGCCAGCGCGGGCCCGCTGCTGTGCGGCGGCATCACCGTGCTGAAACCGTTCCTCGCCTATGACATCAAACCCACCGCACGGGTAGGCGTGGTCGGCATCGGCGGCCTCGGCCACATGGCGGTGAAGTTCGCTGCCGGCTGGGGCTGCGAAGTCACCGCGTTCACCTCCACCGCAGCCAAGGCCGACGAGGCGCGCGGCTTTGGCGCGCATCACGTCGTCGCCAGTCGCGACGCCGCGGCGATCAAGGCGATCGCCGGCTCGCTCGACCTGCTGCTGGTGACCGTCAACGTGCCGATGGATTGGAGCGCCTTGCTCAACACCCTCGCTCCCAAAGGCCGCATGCATGTGGTCGGCGCCGTGTTGGAGCCGATTCCCGTACCGGCGTTTTCCCTGATCGGTCGCCAGCGAGAAGTCTCCGGCTCGCCCACCGGTTCACCGGTCGACATCGCCCGCATGCTGGATTTCGCCGCGCGCCACGACATCCGCCCGCAGGTGGAGATGTTCCCGATGACCAAGGTCAACGAGGCACTGGCCCATCTGGAAGCGGGCAAGGCGCGTTACCGGATCGTGCTGGAAGCCTGATGCGCTGCCGCCAGGGATGGCCTGAATGACTCGTCATCCCAGCTTCCGCTGGGATGACGAACAAAGACCTATCAGAGCATCCCCTAATCGTGCCGCTGCATTCGCAGCACATCCCATTGCCGCACTTGAAAGCTTTACGCTGATTTAAATCGACCACAATTACTCAGTCTTGAAATCGGTCACCGTGAAAGTGATGTCGGCCGTAGAGTTTTCGCGGCGAAGCAGGATGGCGAATCCATACTTGTCGAGATAGCCCCTGCGCTCTTTACTTATCACGATGCCATTCTGATTACTGACTTGACAATCAAGATCACGCGCCGTGCCCATTATTTTGGGATTTATTTCGGATGCCTCAAAACTGCGACCGAATACACAGTTCGTCTCATTGTGAAGTAAATTCGTGGTTTGCCCCACGTAACCGGTGTCATATGAAAGATGCAATTCGTGACCCGTCGCAGGGGTGTCGAAATGTGAAATCGTCCGAGACTCGACGATCCGGTTTGCATTCACCGCACTCAAACTTAGACTCTGCGCTCGTACGCTATAAATGTTCCTATAAATCAGACCTAACACCACCATGGTCTGTATGCCATTGCTGGAGATCGTAGATACTCCCCGCACAAGGCCGTTGCCCTCATTCTGGTAGACATCATGGCTCGTATAATGAGAGACACCCGTGCCTCCATTCTGCGTGCTATTGGTAGCCAAATCCACTATCAAGCGGTGAAAGCCGACCGACTGGCCATCGGAATTGACGATGGTCTTTTGAACCTGATCCGGTAGCGTTGCAGGCGTGAATTCGCGACTCGAATAGCCGTCGAGATCCTGCATGATCGTCTTGACGGGAACCAAACTCTGATTAACAGGCCTCACTGCGTTCTGCACGCATCCACTGAGCAGGCTGGCTGCTGCCGCGACAAATGCACAACCCGCGACCTTTCCGATATGCATCATGGTTCCCCTGTGAACTCGATGAAGAGTGGAATGAAACAACTTTGCTGCACACGACCATTCGATAAATCGAAAATCTCTGCCAAGCCTTCCAACGATCGCCGCCGCCAGAAAATTGTTGCGCAAGTTACTGCGACTGCGAGCCTGGATAAACCGGCCGAGTCGGATTATACGGAAACCGCAATCAGTTCGATGCACTCACCTCAACACTGCCAATTTCGAGAATGGACAGACAGCGCTCTATACCAGTGCATGCAACAGCCACCCAAGCAAGATCGCAGCCATGATTCCTGCGACCACGTCGTCGACCATCACGCCCATGCCGCCCTTGAGATGCCGGTCCAGCCAGCGGATCGGCCACGGTTTCCACACATCGAACAGACGGAACAACGCGAAGCCTGCCAGCAGCATCCACCACGCGAATCCGCTGGCCGGCAGCAGTGCGGGCAGCAAGAGCGGAATCAATGCGATCCACTGGCCGATGAATTCGTCCCACACCAGGCTGCGATGATCATCGACGCCGAGTGCACGGCCGGCCACGTTGCAGGCCCACACACCGATGACAAAACCGATCAGCAGCACGACCAGATAGATCGGCAGGGGCAGCTCGCGCAGCAGCAGCCACAACAATGCTGCCGCCAGTGAACCGAACGTACCCTGCGCGACCGGCGTCAATCCCGAACCGAAACCGCAGGCCAGCCAGCCGGCCGGCGTCGACAGCAAGGCACGGCGTTGTTCAACGCTGAGGAGCTTCTTGGCACTCAAGCGAAATGCTCCCAGCCAGATCGATCCATGTTCAACCATTCATCGTCTGCGCCGCGCACACGCACACCGGTGTCTTCCACGATGCGGCCGATCCTTGTCACGCCACAGCCGAGCCGGGAAAGATCCGCCTGCACGTCGGCCAGCCGCTGCGCCGGTACCGTGAAGCACAATTCGTAATCATCGCCACCGCTGAGCGCGAAGTGCAGCGCCGCCGCGTCTTCGTGCAGGCCAAGCAATGCCGACGAACGCGGCAGCAGTGCCGCCTCGATTTCCGCACCGACACCACTGGCCGTGCAGATATGGCCGAGATCAGCGAGCAGGCCATCGGAAATGTCGGCGCAGGCACTCGCCTGCCCGCGCAATGCGGCACCGGCAGCCAGTCGTGGCACCGGACGGTTAAGCCGTTCGATCAGGAACTCGCGCAGATTGCTGCGCGGGTCGTCATCGCGCCAGGAATGCTGCAGGGCATGCAACCCGGCGGCGGCATCGCCCAATGTGCCAGTGACCAGCACCGCATCGCCCACGCGCGCACCCGCACGCGTAAGCGCCTTGCCCGGCGGTACGAAGCCATGCACTGCCACGCTGATGCAGAGTGGTCCGCGCGTGGTGTCGCCACCAACCAAGGCGAGCCGGTGCGACTGAGCCAGTTGGGCGAAGCCTTCGGCAAAGTCTTCGACGAAGGCGGCATCGGCCGTCGGCAGCGTCAGCGCCAACAAGGCCCATGCCGGACTCGCGCCCATCGCGGCAAGATCGGACAGGTTCACCGCCAGCGCCTTCCAGCCGATATCGGCGGCAGACGTACCGCGCGGAAAATGGACGCCATCGACCAGGGTGTCGATCGCCACGGCCAGCTCCTGTCCAGCCGGCACTGCGAGCACGGCTGCGTCATCGCCGATACCCAGCCGCACGTCGTCGCGTGGCTGCACCGTGTGGCGACGGATCAGTTCAATCAGATCGAATTCCATCAACGGATCGCCCGATGAAGATGCTGACTAGCGTGTAAAAACGAGGGTGGGACTGTCGTGATAGACCGTCTGCTGCCACAGCCGGAACCCGGCTTTCTCGGCCACCCGGATCGAAGGCAGGTTCTCGGGCGAGATGATGCATACGACGCGAAGTTCAGGGCGATACGCCTGGCTCCAGGCCGCGATCGCCGCCACCGCCTCGCTCGCATAGCCATTGCCATGCACCTGCGGCGCCAGCACCCAGCCGAATTCCAGCATGCCCTGCAGCGACGGCTGCATGTCGCGCCGAAAATCAGCAAAGCCGATATCGCCGATGTAACGGCCGCTGTGCTTTTCCTCGACTGCCCAGTAGCCGTAACCGAGCAGGCTCCACAACCCGACGTACTGCAGCAGGCGTTTCCACACTTCCTCGGCCGTGAACGGGCGGCCGCCGATATAGCGAACCACCTCGGGATCGGACCAGATCGCCATGCAGGTGGCGTAGTCATTTGCCCGATGGGCGCGCAGCCGCAGCCGCTCGGTCTCGATCACCGGCACCAGTTCGACCGACGATGCTCCTGCCGCGACCGCAGTCATCAGCCCCGCTTCTCGACGGTACGCAACTCGGCGGCCAGCTTGTCCAGCACGCCGTTGACGTAGGTGTGGCCATGGTCGGCGCCGAAACGCTTGGTCACCTCGATCGCCTCGTTGATCACCACCCGATACGGTACGTCCGGGCGAAACTTCAGTTCATACGTAGCCAGGCGCAGAGCGGCGCGTTCGATCGGATCGATCTGTGCCACCTCACGGTCGATATGCGGGCGCAGGCATGCGTCGAGTGCATCGACGTTGTGTTCCACGCCGTGCAGCAGATCCTCGAAGTATTCGAGGTCGGCCACTTCCATGTCCTGCTCGTGACGGAACTGATCGATCACCGCATTCATGTGGCTGCCGCTCAGCTGCCACGCGTACAACGCCTGCAACGCGCGGCGACGAGCGCGTGAGCGCGCGGCCAAATCGATGCCTTCCGGACGCTGGTTCATCACAGCTTCCCGTACAGGTTGACCATTTCCAGCGCGGCAATCGCCGCGTCCGCACCCTTGTTGCCGCCCTTGGTGCCCGAGCGCTCTATCGCCTGCTCGATACTGTCGGTGGTCAGCACGCCGAATGCCACCGGCACGCCGGAGCTGTACGCGGCCTGGGCCAGGCCCTTGGCGCACTCGCCAGCGACATAGTCGAAATGCGGGGTGGAGCCGCGAATCACCGCACCAAGCCCGATCACCGCAGCGTACTTGCCGGAGTTTGCCAGCTTGTGCGCGGCCAGTGCGATCTCCCATGCGCCGGGCACGCGGATCAGATCGATCGCGTCATCCTTCACCCCATGACGCACCAGGGCGTCGCGGGCGCCAGCCACCAGCGGCTCGACGACGAAGCCGTTGAAACGTCCGGCGACGATGGCAAAACGGCCTTTCGGCGTGGCGAAATCGCCTTCGATGATCTTCATTGCATTTCCTCGGTGGACGCTCGGCCCATGCTGACCGGTCATTTTACGGGTTTGCCCGCACTCCTGCTCGTTGCAGGCCATTGCTCCCTCCCCTGCGACCGAAGGGAGTCCCTCTTCGGGACTTGCAGGGGATGGCTGGGGCGGGGTCGCTCTTTAGTCAGGTCAAGATCAAAAGCTTTACCCCCTCCCAACCTCCCCCTGCTCGCAGGGGGAGGAGCAAGACAGATGCGGATAACCGGAGAAATCCAGCCGTGCGTGGCCGCCGGATACGCGCAAACGAGCCGGCACACCGAACGGCAAGGTGAACTTGTCCGGCTCATGGCCGAACGGCAGGTTGGCGATCACAGGTACACGGGTCAGCCGGCCGATCTGGGCAAACCCGGCGCTGAGGTCGTAACCGTTGTCGTAGGTACTGGGCCGGCACGCGCTGAAGTCGCCAAGCAGCAGAGCGCGCTGCCGATCCAGCACGCCGGACAGGTGCAGCTGGTACAGCAGCCGCTCGATCCGGTATGGCGGTTCACCGACATCCTCGACGAACAGGATGCCACCATCGATCCCGCGACCATTGATGCCGGGAAAATACGGAGTACCGAGCAGGCTGCACAGCATCGCGAGATTGCCGCCCCACAGTGGCCCTTCGACATCCAGCTCGGTCTCGCCACTGGCGTTCCAGCCCGCCGTGGCCTGCGGCGCGGTGACCGTCTGCCAGAAGTGCTGCCAGGTGAAATCGCTGAAAGCTGCGGCGCCGAAGTCCGGTCCCAGCATCGGGCCGCCAAACGTGATCAGTCCACTCCTCGCGTGCAGCGCCATCTGTAGCGCGGTGAAATCGCTGTGGCCAACCAGCACGGTGTTCGTGCCGCTGAGACGCTCGCGCAACGCGGCGTAATCGATGTATTCCAGCAATCGCGTGGCGCCGTAACCACCACGTATCGACAACGCGATATCCGGCAGCTTCTCGCAGGTCGCCAGTGCATTGAGATCGGCGACACGCTGTGCGTCATCGCCGGCATAGCGCAGCTCGGTGCGTTCGAGCACATCGAGTCCACTTACTTCACAACCCGCAGCCTGCAGCCGTTCGACGCCGCGCACCATCGCGGCGCGGTCGTGCGGATAACCGGAAGGAGCGATCAGGCGAATGGCGATATCGGACATGGGCGTCGTCAATGATGGGAAAGCGTGAGCATGGATGGCCGTAGTGGCTTGGTCGTGGCAAGACCATGTTCGACACAAGGCTACACGTACTCCACCACTTCCAGATCGAATCCGGCCAAGCCCACCAGCTTGCGCGGTGTACCCAGCACACGCAGCTTGTGCACGCCCAGATCCGCCAGTATCTGCGCGCCGAGACCGAGCTGGCGCCATTCCTGTTGCTGTGCCTCTTCCGGCGCCTGCGTGCTGGGCTGGCGATTCAACCGGGCCAGCAAGGCTTCCGACGTATCCTCGCCGGACAGCACCAGCAGCACACCACGATCCTCGTCGGCGATCCGACGCAGCGCTGAGGTCACGGTGAGGCCGAGGTCGTCGCGCTTGAGGTGCAGCACGTCGGACAACGTGTTGCGCACATGCACGCGCGACAGCACCGGCGCGCCATCACTCACCTTGCCGCGCACCAGCGCGTAATGCAGCCCATGGCGGATCGCATCGCGATAGGCGATCAGGTGGAATGGGCCAAACTCGGTTTCCACCTGTTCCTCGTGGACGCGCTGCACAGTCTTCTCGGTTTCCAGCCGGTAACGGATCAGGTCGGCGATCGAGCCGATCTTCAGGCCATGTTTCGCCGCAAAGATTTCCAGCTCGGGGCGGCGTGCCATCGAGCCGTCTTCGTGCAGCACCTCGATCAGCACCGCTGCCGGCTCCAGTCCGGCCAGCGCGGCCAGATCGCAACCGGCTTCGGTGTGCCCGGCACGGGTCAGCACACCACCGGGCTGCGCGGTCAACGGGAAGATGTGACCCGGCTGAGACAGATCCTGTGGCTTCGCGTCGACCTTCACCGCCACCTGGATCGTGCGTGCGCGGTCGTGCGCCGAGATGCCGGTGGTAACACCCTCGGCCGCCTCGATCGAGACGGTGAAATTGGTGTGGTAGGCCGAGGTGTTGTCGCTGACCATCGGGCGCAGGCCGAGCTGGCGCGTGCGCTGCTCGGTCAGCGTGAGGCAGACCAGGCCACGCGCCTCGCGCACCATGAAGTTGATGTCTTCCGGTCGTACCATCTGTGCGGCCATGATCAGATCGCCCTCGTTCTCGCGATCCTCGTCGTCGAGGATCACCACCATGCGGCCGGCGCGGATGTCTTCGAGGATTTCGGGAATGGTGTTGAATGGCATGTCCGTGATTCCGGCAGAAGGATGGTTTTCCCGGTCGTCATTCCCGCGAAAGCGGGAATCCATTTTCGCTTTGCATATAGCCGGAAGCGAAAGTCAAAGTGGATTCCCGCTTTCGCGGGAATGACGGCGCAGGGTGCGGGTGGGAGGTTGAATGTTCAGATCAGGCGAAGCCGTGCTGCTTGAGGAACGCCTCGTCCAGCCGCGGCGTCTCGCCGCTGGACAACAGCCGTTCGATATAACGTGCCACCACGTCCACTTCGATATTCACCGCATCGCCGACGCGACGTACATGGAACGCAGTGCGCTCGACCGTATGCGGAATCAGGTTGACGCCGAAGCGATGACCGGCGACCTCGTTGACGGTAAGGCTGGTGCCGTCGATGCAGACCGAGCCCTTGGCGGCGATGTAGCGCGAGATCGCAGCGGGCACTTCGAATGTCCAACGCTGTGAGCGACCGTCCGGCGTGATCGACACCACCTTGCCGAGACCATCGACATGTCCGGAAACCAGATGGCCACCCAACCGGTCGGCCAGCCGCAGTGCCTTCTCCAGATTCACTGGATCGCCAGCCTTGAGCTTGCCCAGCGAGGTCAGCGACAGCGTCTCGTTGGAAACGTCCGCACTGAAGCCGCGCGACTCCAGCGTGACCGCCGTGAGGCATACGCCGGACACGGCGATCGAATCGCCCAGCTGCACATCGGTGAGATCAAGGTCGGCCGTATCGACGGCCAGGCGCACGTCGCCGCCGCGCGGCTCAATGCGTGCAATTCGACCGATGGACTGGATGATGCCGGTAAACATCAGCAAACCTCCGGCAGGAGGGTGATGTTCCGCATGAACAGGATCGATTTCATGAAACGTTTCCCGCGTTGGACAACAAGCGAAAAACGCCCCAAGGCATGAGGTCGACGCGCAACCGCAAGGCCACGCATCCGACCGTCTTCTCTTTATCCGGACTATGAGGAAACTGTCGCCAGCTTCCAACCGTCGGCTCCGGCATCTGACCGGATCTGCTGACCCCTGACCTGCTCCATCATGGAGCGGACCAAGGCGCTCGCGGGCTCGTTGTCGGGGATGAACCCTTCAACCTACCGCCGGTGGGGAATTTCGCCCCGCCCTGAAGACGCTATGTGGTGTTTGCCGGCCAAGCCGGCTGGCGCAGTCTAGCACCGACGCGGAAGCCGACTGGCGACGCACATCGAAATGCAGCGTTCACCGCCGCGTACGGTCAGCGCTCAGAGCGGGCGCAAGCGCAATCGCCAGTCACGGCCGAGCTGGCGCTGCTCGACCGACTGCAGCTGCCAGCGGCTCGCCATGTCACTGAGAGTGGGCAGCTGCAGCAATGGTCGTGCGCTGTCGCCCAGCAGCAACGGGGCCACATACAACAGCAGCTCATCCGCCAGACCTGCGGCGAACAATGCACCGCAAAGCGTGGAGCCGGCTTCGACATGCACTTCGTTGCAGCCGCGTCCTGCCAGCAGCGCCAGTACGGCACGCAGATCGAGTACGTCGCCAGACATCGGTACCGCCATGCACTCGACACGCTCGAAGCGCCGGTCCGCACAGAATGCGGCTGCAGCATGCAGCACCAGCGTGGGTACCGAGCCATCGAGCACGTGGTGACCTGCCGGGGTGCGCAAGCCACGGTCCAGAATCACACGCAGTGGCGGCATGTACTCCTCATCATCGGACAGGCGCACGGTAAGTCGCGGGTCGTCGGCCAGCACCGTGCCGCTACCGCTGAGAATCGCCGAGCTGCGTGCACGCCAGCGCTGCACATCCGTGCGCGCAGCTTCGCCGGTGATCCACTTCGATTCACCGTTGGCCAGCGCCGTGCGGCCGTCCAGGCTCATCGCCAGTTTCAGCCGTACCCACGGCCGTGCACGCTCGATCCGGCTGAAGAAACCGATATTCAGCTGACGCGCCGCTTCGCGCATCAGGCCAATGTCGACCATGATGCCGGCCGCACGCAGTTTGCCGATGCCACGCCCTGCCACCTGGGGAAACGGATCTTCGACGGCAACCACCACCCGTCTCACCCCGGCAGCGATCAGGGCATCGGCGCACGGTGGTGTGCGCCCCTGATGCGCGCACGGCTCCAGCGTCACGTAGGCGGTCGCACCGCCCGCTCGATCACCCGCCGTACGCAGCGCGAATACTTCCGCATGTGGCTCGCCCGCACGCTGGTGCCAGCCTTCGCCGACGATTTCCGCGCCATGTGCGATCACGCAGCCCACACGCGGATTGGGCTGCGTGGTGAACAGGCCGCGCTCGGCCAGCCGCAGCGCCTGCGCCATATGCGCGTGATCCAGCGCCGAAAAAGCAGCCACGTTCATGTGCTGGATTCCAGCTCAAGATGAAGTTTCTTCGGCGTGACACGCCGCCATGCATCCCGCAACAACTGATTCACCCACGCCTCTTCCATCCGGGCAATGCGCACATGCGTCCAACCATGCTTGCCCCAGCTTGGATCAGGCTCGAACAGATCACCGGCCGACATGCGCAACACGTCGAGTTCGTCGAGAGAAAACTTGAGAATGGCGCGATCATCGCGACGGGAAAACTGCGCGAAGATCTTGCCACGCACACGGAACGACGGTGTGCCGAAGTGATCGACCTCTTCCGCCTGCGGCAGCTGCATGGCAAGTTCGCGGAAGCGATCCAGCGTGACCATGCAAAGTCAGCCCGCGCTCACTTGTCGCGCCTGCCGCCACCCAGCAGCGGCAACTGCATCTCGTCCAGCCCCGGCAGGTCGCGCTCCAGCTTCTCGATCTCCTCGCGGAACGCGTGCACATCCTCGAACTTGCGGTAGACCGAGGCGAAGCGCACATAGGCGACCTGGTCGAGGTTCTTCAGTTCGCGCATCACCAGCTCGCCAAGCTGACGCGACGATATCTCGCGCTCGCCGCTGCGACGCAGGTCGTTGATGATGGTGCGCACCGCACTGTCCACATCATGGCTGGGCACCGGTCGCTTCTGCAGTGCGCGTTCGAAACTCACGCGCAGCTTGCGCTCGTCGAACGTCTCGCGTCGCTCGCCACTCTTGACGATCGTCGGCAGCTTCAGCTCGGCCGTCTCGAACGTGTTGAAGCGCTCGCTGCATTGCGGACATTCGCGCCGACGGCGCACGGTGCTGCCGTCCTCGGTCAGTCGCGAATCGATCACGCGGGTGTCTTCGTGCTGGCAGAAGGGGCAATGCATGCTCAGTAAGTGTCAATCATCGTCTGCACGAAAGCACGTACCAGCGGAGGCACTTGACCGTGCAACGCACCGCGCTCGTGCTGAAACAGGGTGGCGATGAAGAAGGGATGGCCATCGAGTTCGATGCCGCGTACGTCGCCGGCATCGTCCGCTGCGTTGATCTGCAGCGGGCCACTGGCCAGTGCCTGGCGGAAATCCGGACTCAGGCCGTAGTTGCAGTGATAACCCTCGACGATCGAGGTTGCCCCATATGCCTGCGCCAGCCGTGAACCTGCGACAAGCTGCACCGCATCGGTCACCTCGACCAGCGAGCACAACAGCGGCACGATCACCTGGCGCTGCGCCTGCGGTGCAGTTTCAGCATGCTCTGCGTCGGTCCAGTCCAGCACATTGCGCGCGTACTCGATCACCGCATGCTGGAAGCCACCGCAAGTACCCAGGAACGGAACGTGCCGTTCGCGTGCCACGCGGATCGCCGTGAGCGCACCCTCCATGCTGCGATAGGGGCTGGCCGGCACGCACCAGAGGCCATCGAATTCGGCCAGCGCGGCACCGTCACCGACCTGCTCGGTCGATACCCAGATCGGCTCGATCTCCACACCGCAGGCATCGGCCGCCATCCCCAAAGCCAGCGGAATGGCGCGATGGGCGACCACATCGTCATTGCGGTCGCCGATCAGTCCGATCTGCAAGGCATGCATGCCGATGGGCTCAGCCGTACACCGGGTACTTCTTGCACTGTGCCGTGACGCTTGCACGCACCTTGGCGATCACCGCCTCGTCGCCCGGTGCATCCAGCACGTCACAGATCCAGTTCGTCAGCTCGACGCAATCCGCTTCCAGATAACCACGGGTGGTGACGGCCGGCGTACCTACACGCAGACCGGAGGTGACGAAGGGTTTGCGCGGATCGTTCGGCACCGCGTTCTTGTTGACCGTGATATGCGCCTTGCCCAACGCCTCTTCCGCGTCCTTGCCGGTGACATCCTTGCCGATCATGTCGACCAGCATCAGGTGATTCTCGGTACCGCCGGAGACGATCTTGTAGCCGCGTTCGATGAAGGTCTTGGCCATCGCCTTGGCGTTCTTCACCACCTGGGTCTGGTAAGACTTGAACTCGGGCTCGAGTGCTTCCTTGAACGCCACCGCCTTGGCGGCGATCACGTGCATCAGCGGGCCGCCCTGGATGCCGGGGAACACGATCGACTGCAGCTTCTTCTCGATCTCTTCACCTGCGTCCTTCGCGACGATGATGCCGCCACGCGGACCGCGCAGGGTCTTGTGGGTGGTCGAGGTGACTACATGCGCATGCGGCAGCGGGCTCGGGTACACGCCGGCGGCGATCAGGCCGGCGACATGCGCCATGTCGACGAAGAACAGCGCGCCGACCGAATCGGCGATCTGGCGCATGCGCGCCCAGTCCACCACCTGCGAGTAGGCGCTGAAGCCGCCGACCAGCATCTTCGGTTGGTGCTCGGTAGCAAGGCGCTGCACCTCGTCATAATCGATCCGGCCTTCGGCATCGACGCCGTACTGCACTGCGTTGAACAGCTTGCCGGAGATGTTGACCTTGGCGCCATGGGTGAGATGGCCGCCATGCGCGAGGCTCATGCCAAGGATCGTGTCGCCCGGATTGAGCAGCGCGAAGTACACCGCCTGGTTCGCCTGCGAACCCGAATGCGGCTGCACGTTCGCGTAAGTGGCGCCGAACAGCTGCTTCAGGCGCTCGATCGCCAGCTTCTCGGCAATATCGACGTACTCGCAGCCACCGTAGTAGCGCTTGCCCGGATAACCCTCGGCGTACTTGTTGGTGAGCTTGGAACCCTGCGCTTCCATCACGCGCGGGCTGGCGTAGTTTTCCGAAGCAATCAGTTCGACGTGGTCTTCCTGGCGCTGACCTTCATCGGCGATGGCCTTGGCCAGTTCATCGTCATAGCCGGCGATTGTGTCGGTCTTCGGGAACATTCGAGCCTCGTGGGAATGATGGGATAAGTAGCGGACAGGGGTGAGACTTGAAAGTGTAACGGTCAGGGGTGTTTGCGACCACCGGCGGGACTTGCAGCGTCGATTTCGTACAATGTACCGTACATCGTACGCAATGATCTCCAGGAGAGTAATCGCATGACGTTCGCTCGCTCCCGGCTCGCCTGCGCATGGTGCTGGCTTGCCCTAACGCTCTTTCTTGCCCCGACGATGCTTCTGGCCCAAACCGTCACCGGTGTGGGTTTCCACCACATCACCATCAACGACCCGGTGAACGGCGGCACGATGCCGGGCTGGGTGTTCTATCCGACGACACATGTGCCGGGCGAGACCACGATCGGCCCCTACCACGTCGCAGCGACCATCGATGCGCCGGCGATTCCCGGCGCGAAACCGCTGGTGGTGATTTCACACGGCAGCGGCGGCTCGAATCTCGGTCACCGCGAACTGGCGACCTACCTGGCGAGCCATGGTTTCATGGTCGCCACGCTCGAACATCCCAAAGACAACTTCCACGATGTGAGTGGTCTGGGATACGCGCCGGTGCTGGTTGGTCGACCGATTCAAGTCAAAGCCACCATCACCACGTTGCTCAACGACCCTCATTGGAAACCTCTGATCGATGCAAATCGCATTGGTGTAGCCGGCTTCTCGGCGGGCGGATACACGAGCTTGATGATCATCGGCGCCGTACCGCAGTTTCGCCGCTTCATCGGCTACTGCAATCGCTATCCGAATGATCAGGGCGTCTGTCATGACGCCAAGCGACTGGCCGATGAAGCGCAAAGTCATGGTCAGACGCTCGAACAAATGATGGATGGCGTCGAAAAACAACTTACGCACTGGGGCAATACCGCTGATCCGCGCGTGAAAGCTGCCTTCGCGATGGCGCCACTTGGCCTGATCTTCGACGAAGCCGGTCTCGCAAAAATCGATCGCCCCGTTTTTCTTTACTACGGCCAGAACGATCATGTGTTGATACCGAAGGAAAACGCCGAATACATTCGCCCGCTGATGAAAACGCTGGTTGACGTGAAGATGGTTCCGCTTGCCGATCACTGGGTGTTCCTCGATCCCTGCTCGCCCGAACTCGCCAAAGATTCGAAAGACATTTGCAGCGATCCACCGGGCGTCGATCGCGTGAAAGTGCATCAACAGATTGAAGCAGATGCCCTGACCTTCTTCCGCAAGACACTCGACGTACAAAACCCGTAATTCGAGAACCACGTGCCCAAAGCGCTTAGCGAAAGCGAAACCGAAACCTTCCGCGCACGCATTTGCAGCGCTGCGGCAAAGCTTTTCGTCGAAGAAGGCCCAGCGGCGGTCACCATGCGCCGTCTGGCCACCGAACTGGGATGCGGCACGATGACGCTCTATCGCTACTACGACAGCAAGGAAGAAATCGTCACCGCAGTACGCACGCGCGGCATGCATCAGATGGCGGAAACACTGGAAAACGCACTGGATACGCCGGATGATGGCCGCACGCGCAGTCGTCGTGTACGCGATGCCTACATCGACTTTGCGCGCCGCGACACCGCAACCTACCGATTGTTGTTCGAATTCCCCGAAACCAACCGCGACGATCCTGCCTATCGCGAAGCTCAAGCACGCATGTGGCAATGCATCTCAGCGGATACCAAAGTGATGATCGACGAAGGCACCATTGAAGCGAAGGCGCCGATTCTCGGTCATCAGATATGGGCCGCACTTCATGGCGCAGTCATGCTCGAGGTCGCCGGGCTGCTGCCCGAAGGTTTTGATGCGGCATCGCTGCACACACGCACGTTCTCGGCGCTTATGGAATCGGCGCATCCATCCCGCAAGAAGGACGCCTGATCATCGCCACAGCGAGAAGCATTACTTATCTTCTCTCGCTGCAGCGTGACCGTTTCTACGCACGGCCACAGCACTCACCATCACGTAGCTGATGATCATCAGCAGCAACCACGCACCCAGTTTTGACAACGGGACCATGCTCCATGCATGACGTTGTGCCGGATAGCGCCACGCAGCAGTAAACGTGCCGATGTTCTCCGCGAACCAGATGAAGGTCGCCACAAGTACGAAGCCAAGCAGCAATGGCATCCGTCGATGCACCTGACGGACTCGAAAATAAACCCACGTTCGGCCAAAAAGCACGGCCACGCCCGCGAACAGAAATAGTCGAGCGTCCGGCAGAAAATGATGCGTGAAAAAATTGACGTAAATGGCGATCGCCAACCACACCATCGCTGCAAACGGCGGATGATGCGTAAATCGAAAATCAAACAGCCGCCAGGCGCGGGCGATATAGCTGCCAATCGATGCGTACATGAAGCCGCTGAACAGCGGCACGCCGCCCAGACGCAACAGCGAAGCCTCCGGATAGCTCCACGATCCCATCGCGGTCTTGAACAGCTCCATCAGCGTGCCGACCACGTGGAACAGCAGGATCACCTTCGCCTCCTCAAGGCTTTCCAGCCGCAATGCGAGCAGGCCCAGCTGAATCGCGATGGCAGCCAGCGTGAGAAAGTCGAAGCGGGCCAGCGGCGCCGACACCGGGTACCAGCGCCACGTGGCCAGCAGCAGGGCCACCATCATCCCGCCGAACAGGCAGGCTGAGGCCTGCTTCACGCCGAAACAGACCAGCTCATGCATGCCTACGGCCCAGCGCCCGTGCGCCCGCAACTGCCACGCGATGCGTTGATCCAGCCCGATGAGCCGACGCATCAGCCCCGTTGCCGGCCATGTCACTGGCTTCGCTCTCATCGTTCATCCCCAATACGCCGCTGCGCTCTGCAGGTTGCCCGCCTGTTCTGACGTCATGCCTGCCGGAAGATGACCTGGCGCGGGCATCCGCGGCGAAATACCAATTGGGGTCTGGCCGGATGTGATCTGGTCTCCGTCATACAGCGGGTGCACCATGCGCCCTTAGCCTTTCGCGCAGGTCACCCCGATGAAACAGCGCATTCTTGGCCGCCATGGCCTTCCGGTTTCCGCCCTCGGCCTTGGCTGCATGGGCATGTCGGACATGTACGGTGCCACCGAACGCAGCGAGAGCCTCGCCACCGTGCACGCAGCGTTGGACGACGGCATCAGCCTGCTCGACACCGGCGATTTCTACGGCATGGGTCACAACGAGATGCTGCTGGGCGAGGCGTTGGCCGGACGGCCTCGCGACAGCTACCAACTCAGCGTGAAATTCGGTGCGCAACGTGGCCCGGACGGCGCCTGGCTGGGCTATGACGCACGTCCGGCAGCGCTGAAGACCGCGCTGGCCTATTCGCTGAAACACCTGCGCACCGACTACATCGACGTGTATCGCCCGGCCCGACTGGACCCGAACGTGCCGATCGAGGACACCGTGGGTGCGATCGGCGAGCTGATCCAGGCCGGCTACGTGCACCAGCTCGGCCTGTCCGAAGTGAGTGCCTCAACGATCCGCCGCGCGCATGCCGTGGTGCCGGTGGCCGATCTGCAGATCGAGTATTCGCTGATCTCACGCGGCATCGAACCGGCCATCCTGCCGGCCTGCCGCGAGCTGGGCATCGGCGTCACCGCCTATGGCGTGCTGGCGCGCGGCCTGATCAGCGGGCACTGGAGCAAGGATCGCAGCAGTGGCGGACACGATTTTCGCGTCCATTCACCGCGCTTCAAGGGCGAGAACCTGGACCACAACCTCGCTCTGGTCGAGCTGCTGCGTGGGCTGGCCGAGGCGCGCGGAGTCAGCGTGGCCCAGCTGGCGATCGCCTGGGTGCTGGCCCGCGGCGAGGACATCGTGCCGCTGGTCGGCGCCCGCACCCGAACCCGGCTGGCCGAGGCACTGGGTGCGCTGGACATCGGCCTGAGCGCGGACGACCTCGCCGCGATCGAGCAGGCTGTGCCGCCCGGCGCCGCCGCCGGCGAACGCTACAACAGCCAGGGCATGGCGTCGCTGGACAGCGAACGCGGCTGATTGGCTGGCTTGAGCCACCCCGGCGTCATCGAAGCCGCACCACAAGCCGCTATAATGCGCGGTTTGACGCATTCCCTTTGCGGTGCCGGCCTCGTTGGAGGCAGGCGCAGCGCACGCCTCCGGAGGCTCCATGCAGTACATCTACACCATGAACGGGGTCAGCAAGATCGTCCCCCCGAAGCGCCAGATCATCAAGGACATCTCGCTGTCCTTCTTCCCGGGCGCGAAGATCGGCCTGCTCGGCCTGAACGGCTCGGGCAAATCCACGGTGCTGAAGATCATGGCCGGCGTGGATACCGACTTCCAGGGTGAGGCGCGGCCGCAGCCGGGCATCAAGGTCGGCTACCTGGCGCAGGAGCCGCAGCTGGATCCGGAGAAGACCGTGCGCGAAGCGGTCGAGGAAGGCGTCTCCGTCATCCTCGACGCGCAGAAGCGCCTCGACGAGGTCTACGCCGCCTACGCCGAGGAAGGCGCCGATTTCGACAAGCTGGCCAAAGAGCAGCAGGAGCTGGAAAACCTGCTCGCCGCGAACGACGCCCACGCGCTGGAGCGCCAGCTGGAAGTGGCCGCCGATGCGCTGCGGCTGCCGCCATGGGACGCCAAGATCGGCCCGTTGTCCGGTGGTGAGAAGCGCCGCGTGGCGCTGTGCCGCCTGCTGCTGTCCAAGCCGGACATGCTGCTGCTCGACGAGCCGACCAACCATCTGGACGCCGAGTCGGTGGACTGGCTGGAGCAGTTCCTGCAGGACTACCCCGGTACCGTGGTGGCGGTGACGCATGACCGCTACTTCCTCGAACACGCCGCCGAGTGGATTCTCGAACTCGATCGCGGCCGCGGCATTCCGTGGAAGGGCAACTACACCGACTGGCTGGAACAGAAGAGCGAGCGCCTCGCCCGCGAGGAGGCCTCCGAGAAGGGTCGCCAGAAAGCGCTGGCGCGCGAACTGGAGTGGGTGCGTTCGGCTGCCAAGGGCCGTCAGTCCAAGGGCAAGGCGCGCATCAACCGCTTCGAGGAACTGAACTCGGTCGAGTACCAGAAGCGCAACGAAACGAACGAGCTCTACATCCCGCCGGGGGAGCGCCTGGGCCAGGAAGTGATCGAGTTCAAGAACGTGAGCAAATCGTTCGGCGATCGCCTGCTGATCGACGACCTCAGCTTCAAGGTGCCACCAGGCGCGATCATCGGCGTGATGGGTCCGAACGGTGCCGGTAAATCGACGCTGTTCAAACTGATCACCGGCAAGGAAGCACCGGACAAGGGCGAAGTGAAACTCGGCCACACCGTGCAGCTCGCCTATGTGGACCAGTCGCGCGACTCGCTCGATCCGAACAAGAACGTCTGGCAGGAAGTGTCCGATGGCGCCGACATCATCACCATCGGCAAGTACGAGCTGCAGTCACGCGCGTACATCGGCCGCTTCAACTTCAAGGGCGTGGACCAGCAGAAGATGGTCGGTACGCTGTCCGGTGGTGAGCGCGGCCGCCTGCACCTGGCCAAGACCCTGATGCAGGGCGGCAACGTACTGCTGCTCGACGAGCCGTCCAACGATCTGGACGTCGAGACGCTGCGTGCGCTGGAAGACGCGATGCTCGAATTCCCCGGCTGCGCGATGGTGATCTCGCATGACCGCTGGTTCCTCGACCGCATCGCCACCCACATCATCGCGTTCGAAGGCGACTCGCACGTCGAGTTCTTCCCCGGCAACTACAACGAGTACGAGGCCGACAAGAAGCGCCGCCTCGGCGATGAAGGCGCGCGGCCGCATCGGGTGAAGTACAAGAAGCTGGCGTAAACGCAACAAGACAACGTCATTCCGGCCCAGGCCGGAATGACAGCAAAGACTACCGGAGACCACGATGAGTTTCATGCAGTCACTGCAAGCAGTCTGGCAGCGCAACAACTCGCTGGTCTGCGTCGGCCTTGATCCGGAACCGTCGAAGTTTCCCGTCCATCTGCGCAACAGCCCGGATGCGGTATTCGAGTTCTGCAGCGCCATCGTCGATGCCACCGCCGACATGGTTTGCTCGTACAAACCGCAGATCGCCCACTTCGCCGCCTTGCGTGCCGAAGATGCGCTGGAACGGTTGATTGCGCATATCCACCAGAAGCATCCAGGCGTACCGGTGATCCTCGACGCCAAGCGCGGCGACATCGGCAGCACCGCGCAGCATTACGTCAGCGAAGCGTTCGACCGCTATGGTGCGGATGCGGTGACGCTGAACCCGTATCTCGGCCGCGACTCGGTGCAGCCGTTCCTCGATCGTGCCGACAAGGGCGTGATCCTGCTTTGCCACACCTCCAACCCCGGCGCCGCCGATCTGCAGGATCTCGATGTGGGTGGCATGCCGCTGTACCAGCATGTGGCGCAGATGATCGCGCGCGACTGGAACAGCCACGGCAACTGCGCCCTGGTTACCGGCGCTACCTGGCCGGAGCAGCTCGGTGAAGTGCGTGTCCTGGTCGGCGAGATGCCGTTGCTGGTACCCGGCATCGGCGCACAGGGCGGCGATGTCGAGGCCGTGGTTCGCCATGGCCGTACCCGAAACGGCGAAGGCCTGCTGATCAGCTCGTCACGGGCGATCCTCTATGCCGGCAATGGCGAGGATTTCGCGAACGCTGCGCGCAGCGCCACACAGGAATTGCGCGACACGATCAATCGCTACCGGCACACCTGAATACGTAGCGTATCAATCCACGCAAGGCAACGATTATCCCGTCGCGGTCTTGGCCGCCTGCAACATCTTTACCTTCAGGTCCAGCGCATCGGCTGCATCCAGCAGTGCGCGCGCAAAGCTGCGCACCTCGGCCGGCCGCAGGGCATACCAGTTCCCGGTCTTGCTGGTTTCAGGCACTTTGCGACCCGCACGTGAAACGCAATGCGGGCGGAAAATCACCATGCCAGTGAGCGATTCCGAGCTGATGTCCGCCGAGACAATCTGCATGTGTACTTCATCTTCTTTCATCACTGGACTTCTCCCGGCGGATATCCGCCTGTGTGCAGCTTACGCCCTGGAGAGTTCAGCCGTTGTTGCGCGTATCTGCATTGTCTGCAAATTGGCGTGGGCGATGTACTCAAGGAACCGGGCAGATGGCCGTCGCGTCCATGCGTGCCGGCCTTGTCAGCCGCCTGCGCAACCAGCGCTCGCACGGCACCGATAGCCAGTGTTCCACCGCTGCACCCAGCAGCCAGCACAGTGGCAGCGCCAGCAGATACCACAGGAAGCCCCACCGGACATCCGCGCCGCTGAACTTGAACAGCCGCACCGCCGCAAACACCACGAACATGTGGCTGAGATAGATCTCGTAGCTCAGGCGCCCCCACGAACGCAGCCAACCCAGTCCGCGCGTGGGCTGCCAACTGCCGCGCGACTGCCGTTGCTGACTGGCCAGCAGCAGGCACAGTGTCGACCCGGTCAGCACCAGCAGATAACCGTCGCGCAGCAAGTGCCATATCGCGGCACCGTCCAGCATCACTGCCACCAGGCCCAGCGCACCGAGCCATCCCAGCAGGCTGACCGTGCGACGCGGCGGCGCTTGCCAACGCGACGCCAGCAACGCGCCGAGCACGCCCATGGCGATCGCCGCCATGCCGGGCAGATAGGCTTTCTCCTGCCAGATCTCGTTGTCGCTCAAGGCAGCGTGGGTCCACGGCATCGACAATGCGAGCAGTCCCAGCATCGGTGCCAGTACCAGGCGGCGTCGCGTAAGCAGGCACACCAGTGGAAAGCCGAGGTAGAACACCTCCTCGATCGACAACGACCACAGCACATCCCAATTGCCCGGCAGATAACCGGTCTTCCCTTCGTACCAGTTCAGATGCAGGCCGAGTGCGGCGATGATCGCGCGTGGCAGCGACTGCCCGGCGCGGGTGATCGTGTAGTCCGGTACCGCAAGCAGATGCAGCACGCTCAACACGGCCACCAACACCAGCAGACATGGCACGATGCGGGCGAAACGCCGCGCGTAGAACGTGCGCATGTCGATCCGTTCCAGACTGCCCCAGCGGCGCAGTGCGTTGCCTGCAATCAGGAATCCCGAAATCACGAAGAACACGAACACGGCTTCATAGCCGTTGTAGTTCAGCCGGCTCAGCAACCATGTTGGCAACACGTCAGCCAGCGCGGTTTTCTTCAGCGGAATGCGCAGACCGATGTGGTTGAACACCACCAGCACGATCGCCAGTCCGCGCAACAGGTCGATGCCGGGGTTGCGGACGCTGGCATCAGGGCAAACACCCACCCGAATCGGTTCCGCTGGCAGCATGGCTGGGTGCACTCATCCCGAAAGAGCTGCATCATCCGCGAGTGCTTGATGGGCGGCAACCAACGCCACCGATCAGTTCACCACGTCGACCCCATGCCAGAACGCCACGCTGTCCTTGATCTGCATGGCCGCCTCCGAAGGAGTTGCGTAGTACCACGCCGCGTTGACGTTGACCTCACCGCCGACAACCACGTCCATGTAGCTGGCCGTGCCTTTCCACGGACAGATGGTGTGATGATCGCTGTCGCGGAAATATTCGCGCTTGAGCGAATCGGCGGGAAAGTAGTGATTGCCCTCGACCACGACGGTATCGTCGCTCTCGGCCAGCACCACATCTCTCCATATCGCGCGCATCAGTCGTCTCCAATGTCCTGCCCGGGAAACAGCACGTCGGTGTAGCCGAACTTGCTGAAGTCGGTGATCCGCGTGGGATACAGCCGGCCGATCAGATGATCGCATTCGTGCTGCACCACGCGCGCATGAAAGCCCTCGGCGGTACGCTCGATGCGCTGACCTTGCGGGTCGATGCCTTCATAGCGAATCAGCGAGTATCGACTCACCGCGCCGCGCAGACCGGGTACGGACAGGCAGCCTTCCCAGCCCTCTTCCATATCCTGCGACAGCGGCGTGATCACCGGATTGAGCAGGATCGTGCGCGGCACCGCCGGCGCATCGGGATAACGTTCGTTGCTGTCGAAGCCGAAGATCACCAGCTGCAGGTCGACGCCGATCTGCGGTGCAGCGAGGCCGACACCATCGGCCGCATGCATGGTGTCGAACATGTCGGCGATCAGCGCGTCCAGTTCCACGCTGCCCAGCATCGCATCGGGGACCGGCGGGGCAATGCGCAGCAGGCGCGGATCGCCCATTTTCAGGATGTCGCGAATCATGGGAACCTCACCATCAGATAGCGTCCATCTACTGATTGTGGCTTTCTCAGCGTGAATACAAGCCTGCGTGTGTGTTTTCATCATTCCGGCTTGGCCGGAATGATGAAAACAGCAACAGCCAGGCACTCAGCCGCCGAACACTTTCTTCAGCAAATCGCTGCTGCGCGCGGCGGGGTTGTGGCGAATCGACTGCTCCTCTTCACCGATCATGGTGAACAGGCCATCCAGCGTCTTGCCGGTCACGTAGTTGTCCAGGTCGATCGGGCTGCCGCCGTTGCTCGACTTGTGCCCGCCGCCGAGCGCACCAAGCGCACTGCCGAGGCCGCCACCGCCACTGCCGGCAGTGAATTCCTTGTACTTCTCGGTGCAACCGACGCTGGCCGTGGCCTTGGCCACGATCGGATGAATGCGCGCGGTCAGCGCATCACCGGCCACGCGGCGGAAGAAGTCGGTGGCCGCATGATCGCCGCCGGTGAGGATGCTGCGTGCGTCGCTCACGGTCATCTTGCGGATCGCGTCACCGAAGATGTCTGCCACCTGCGGTACGGCCTGCTCCGCTGCGCGGTTCAGGCTCAGCTCGAATGCGTCCACCCTGGCGCCCTGACCCATCTTGCGCGCGAGGTTGCCCGCCTGCTCAAGCTTTCCCGGCAACGGAATGCGCACCTTGGCGTTCTTCCAGAAACCGTCGCTGCGCCCGAGACTGTTGATCGCATTGGTGGTGCCCTTGGCCAACGCCTCCTTGAGGCCGGAAGCGATGTCGCTGTTTGGCAGACCACTGCCAAGCTGCGACGAGCTGGATGTCGACTGCTTGGCCTTGTTCAACAGATCCTTGAATTGACCGGATCCGGCGGCACTGACCGGCAAGGTGGCTACGACGAGAACGAAACCGAGCAGACCGTAGCGTACCGTGATGCGCATACCGAACTCCTTGTACTCGACAGGGAAGCCAGTGTACCCCGGCACCCAATCCACAAATTGGCAGCCCGCGGCATGGCTGTTCGAGCCTTGGCCGATGTCTGCCGAACCGTGTTGGCATTGACCACCACGACGGACGGGGCGACCCTTGGGCATCAGCCCAAGAAGAAGCCACTGATGCACTCTGCCATCCCCAAGCCGAGCCCGGCCAGCAAGATCCTGTGGGTCGCCATCGCCACCGTCGGCGCGTTCTGTCTGGGCGTGGTCGCGTTGCGCCGCGGCGAACCTATCAATGCGATCTGGCTGGTCGCCGCCTCGATCGCGATCTTCGTGATCGGCTATCGCTACTACGGCAAGTTCATCGAGCACTCGGTGCTGAAGCTGGACCCTACCCGCGCACCGCCCTCGGTGCTGCGCAACGACGGTCTCGACTACGTGCCCACCGACAAGTGGGTGGTGTTCGGCCACCACTTCGCCGCGATTGCCGGTGCCGGTCCGCTGGTCGGGCCGGTGCTGGCCGCACAGATGGGTTACCTGCCCGGCACGCTGTGGATATTGTTCGGCGTGGTGTTCGCCGGCGCAGTGCAGGACTTCATGATCCTGGGACTGTCGCTGCGCCGCGACGGCCGCTCGCTCGGCCACATGCTGCGCGAAGAACTGGGACCGGTCGCCGGCGTCGTGGCGATGTTCGGCGTGCTGGTGCTGATGATGATCGTGCTGGCGGTGCTGGCGCTGGTGGTGGTCAAGGCGCTCACACACAGCCCATGGGGCACCTTCACCGTGGCTGCCACGATCCCGATCGCGCTGCTGATGGGCGTCTATCTGCGCTGGTTCCACCCGGGCAAGATTCTGGAAGTGTCGATCATCGGCCTGGTTCTGCTATTAGCCTCGATCTGGTTCGGCAGGACCGTGGCCGATTCGGCCGCGCTGGCACCCCTGTTCGATTTCGACGCGAAAGCGCTGGCGTGGTTGCTGATCGCCTACGGCTTCTGCGCCTCGGTATTGCCGGTGTGGCTGCTGCTGGCACCACGCGACTACCTGTCCACCTTCCTCAAGATCGGCACCATCGCGCTGCTCGCGCTGGCGATCTTTTTGGCTGCGCCGACGCTGCAGATGCCGGCGGTGACGAAGTTCATCGATGGCACCGGTCCGGTATTCCAGGGCAACCTGTTCCCGTTCCTGTTCATCACCATCGCCTGCGGTGCGGTATCCGGCTGGCATTCGATCATCGCCTCCGGCACCACCCCCAAGCTGCTCGCCAACGAGGGCCAGGCACGACTGGTCGGCTATGGCGGCATGCTGATGGAAGCGTTCGTGGCGATCATGGCGCTGATCGCCGCCGCCTCGCTGCACCCTGGTGTGTACTTCGCGATGAATTCGCCGGCCGCAGTCGTCGGCAGCACCGTGCAGGATGCCGCCACCACGATCAGCCAGTGGGGCTTCGTGGTGACCCCGGACGAGTTGCTGCAGACCGCGAAGAATATCGGCGAATCCAGCATCCTCGGCCGCGCCGGCGGCGCCCCGACCCTGGCCGTGGGCATGGCGCAGCTACTGCACAACATCATCCCCGGCAGCGGCATGATGGCGTTCTGGTACCACTACGCCATCTTGTTCGAGGCGCTGTTCATCCTCACCACGGTCGATGCCGGCACCCGCGTCGGCCGCTTCATGATCCAGGAGATCGCAGGGCTGATTCACAAGCCGCTGCAGGCCACCGAATCGTGGACCGGCAACCTGCTCGCCACCGCGATCTGCGTGGGCCTGTGGGGCTATTTTCTCTATCAAGGTGCAGTCGATCCGCTGGGCGGCATCAACACGCTGTGGCCACTGTTCGGCATCGCCAACCAGATGCTCGCCGCGATCGCCTTGATGCTGGCCACCGTGGTGGTGGTGAAGCTGAAACGCGAGCGCTATGTGCTGGTGCCGGGGATCCCGGCGATCTGGCTGATCGTGTGTACGCTCACCGCCGGCTGGGAGAAGCTCAGCGGCCCGATCAGCTTCACTGCTGCCGCGCAGAAATACGCGCAGGCGATGCAGAACGGCAAACTGCTGGCGCCGGCCAAGACGCCGGCCGCGATGCAGCAGATCGTCACCAACAACTACGTCGACATGGCACTTACCGGCCTGTTCATGCTGCTGATCGCGGCGATGCTCGGCTTCTCGCTGCGCGCATTGATCCGCGCATGGCAAACCAATCACCCGACCGCGCACGAAGAACCGTACGTGGCGCTGAGCAGCGTCAGCAGCTGAGGAGGCCGTCATGAACAGGTCGATGCAGGCGCTTGAATCGGGTTGGAGGTGGGCGGTGCAAACCGCCCGCCTCTGCTGCGGCGTGCCCGACTACGATGCCTACGTAAGGCATCTGCATGAGCATCATCCCGAAAGAGATGTGCCCAGCTACAAGGAGTTCTTCCGCGAGCGGCAGGTGGCGCGCTACAAGGGTACCGGCGGGCGGTGTTGCTGAAAGCGGCACGCGACCGTCGTCCCGGCGAAAACCGAGATCCGCGTTGCTGTGGTGAAGGGATAAGGGATGGCGCGTTGCGCTGTTGATGGTGCGATTCCGGCCTTCGCCGGAATGACGACTAGGGGATACAAGGCACCTCCATCGTGATGTCTTTTCTTCAAATCGTCGCGACTGAAGGAAACACAGTCACGGCAACGGCATGCCTGCGCGCCAGTTTGCGAGTTGCAAGCCAACCAGCAGCGCGACCACCGCTTGACGTGCTTGCGCGCCATGCGTGGGCAGCACCAGCACATCACCGTCATGCGCCCAGGCAAGCAGGCCGCGTACGGCGTCGAGTTCGTCGAGGCATTCGATCAGCGCATTCGCCGGTGTTCCCTGGTGTAGCAGCTCATCACGCAGGATGTGGGCAACCTCGCCTGACACGCGGCCACGCATGAAGCCTTCGATATCCTTCAGCACCACGCGCTGCGGGTCAAAGCTGGCGGCGACCGCTGCAAGTTCGCGAATATCCGCGTCCTCGCGATTGCCAGCCTGGCCCAGCACCAGACCTAGGTGCCCGTTGTTCAGTGATTTTGTCGCCACCTGCAGCAGGCCGCGCAACCCTTCCGGGTTGTGCGCGTAGTCGACGAACACCTGCAGCGCACCGAACTGCCAGTGCTGTAACCGACCGGGGTTGTCCGCATGCGTTTCGCCAAAGCGTGCCAGCACACTGGCGATGGTATCGGCCGGAATGCCCAGCGCCATGGCGCCCAACGCAGCCGCGGCGATATTCGCGATGTTGTAGATGGCGCTGCCGGCGAAGCTCAACGGCATCTGCATGACAGCTCCGAGATCGTGATCGGCACCCTGATGGAACAGGCGCAGACGACCTTCGCGCATGCCGCAGGTACTGCGACCCTGTTCGCGTTGCGCGCGCAGCAGCGGATGCGCATCATCGAGCGCAAACCAGGCCAGCGGCACGGACAAGCCATCGGCCTGCCTGACCAGCACGGCATCATCGGCATTCAGCACCAGCAAGCCATCGCTGCCGAGCACACGGGCGACGGCGAGCTTGACCATGGCCAGGCCATCCAGATCGTGGATGCCGTACTCGCCGAAATGGTCGTCGCTGACATTGGTGACTACTGCGACATTTGCACGCTGCACGGCAATGCCACGGCGCAACATGCCGCCGCGAGCGGTTTCCAGTACGGCTGCTTCGACCTGCGGATGCCGCAGGACCACGCGTGCACCGGCGGGACCGGAGAAATCGCCCGCGCCGATGGCGTGACCGTCGACAAACACACCATCGGTGCAACTGTGTCCGGCATGCCAGCCATGTGCACGCGCCATCGCAGCGAGCAGGCGCACGGTAGTGGTCTTGCCGTTGGAGCCGGTCACCAGCGCCACCGGAATATCGTGCAGCACTGCCCAGGGCACCGCTTCGATCGCCGGCAGCTGTGTCAGTGGCCAGCAGCAGGCACCGGTGCCTTCGCCGATCGAGAACACATCGTCGTCAATCAGGACGGTGAGCCCACGCGCCTCGGCAGCCTGCACCAGGGCGCGCAGCCCGGGCCGGCGTTCGGCATCGGCAAATGCGCGCAACGTATGCAGCGCGGAGTCTTCATCCCATGCTGCGGGATGACCCGGCGCATGCATGCCTGCATCCACGGATGCATCGGCGAGCGTCGCCAGCCATGCCCATTCATTCACTTCGGTGGCGCTGAACAGCTGATCGATCGGCGCTCCGATAGCCAAGGCCGCTCCACCGATGTGACGGCGTACCACAATCGCCGCATCAGCCCAGCCCAACGCGTGCCGTGCAAACTCTACACGGGCACGCCAGCCGGCCAGCAAGGCATCGTCCGGCATGACGATCACGGTCTCCAGGACCGCACCGGCACCATCGAAGTACAGGTTGGAACCAGTGAGGCGGCGCGAATCGTCAAACGGCAAGACAGGGGGCAGGATGCTCAATCGTCACTCTCGCGGGAGAAACGCACACCGCGTTCGTCGCGCACTACGTCGCCTAGATCCGCAAAGCTGGCCTCATCGAAGGAAGCCTCGGTCACTGGCGGCGTGATCGGCGTCGCACCGGGTTCCGCACGCAGCTCAGCCGCACCTTCGGGACGGAACTTGATGATCTGCTTCCACGAACGCACCAGCGCATCGGCGAACACCAGCAGCAGGTCGCCGGCGCGGCCCATGCCCAAGGCGGCATCGATCGCCTTCTGCTCGTCCGGGATGATCGAGATTGCATCGTCCGTCACGCCGGCCGCACGCAGCGCGCGCGCCAGGATACCCGGCACCTCGTCGCCGTCACGGCCGCGCAGCGCATCGTCACGACGGCAGATGTAGTGGTCGAAGCGACCCGCCACCGCGTTGGCGATGGCTACCAGATCCTCGTCGCGACGATCGCCGGGACCGGCCAGCACCACGATGCGGCGGCCGGTCACGTCGAGACGTCCGGCCAGATCGGCCATCACCGCCACCGCGTGCGCGTTATGGCCGTAGTCGAACAGCACCTTGAACGGATGCTCGCTGTACACGTTCATGCGCCCCGGCGCCTGGAAGAACGTGGTGTCGAACGTGCGCAGGCCCTGACGGATCGCGTCCAGCTTGATGCCGAGCGAGAACGCCATCGAGGCAGCGACCATCGCGTTCTGCACGTTGTGCAGCGCGCGCCCTTCCAGCGTGGCCGGGATCAGGTGCGTCCACAGCAACGGGATATGGCTGCCCTTGTCGTACAGCGTGATCATCGCGCCGTTGACGCCAGCCTCGAGCGCACAGGCACGGCCGCCCGCACGCACATGCTCGCGCACCAGCGCGTGCGACGGATTCATGGTGACGTAGCAGATCACCTTGGCGTCGGTGTAGCCGGACATCTTCAGCACCAGCGGATCGTCGGCATTCAGCACCGCACAATCGGTGGCCACCTCGATCACGATGCGCTTGACCTCGGCGAGCTGCTCCAGCGTGTCGATGCCCTTCAGGCCGAGATGATCGGACTGCACGTTGAGCACGGCACCGACGTTGACCTTGGTCACGCCCATGCCGGCACGCAGCAGGCCGCCGCGCGCGGTCTCCAGCACGGCGATATCGATCTGCGGATCGGACAGCACCATGCGCGCCGACACCGGCCCGGTCATGTCGCCCTCGACCGTGCGCTGGCCGTCGATGTAGACGCCGTCGGTGGTGGTCAGCCCCGGCGTATAGCCGGCCATCTTGGTGATGTGCGCCAGCATGCGCGCGGTGGTGGTCTTGCCATTGGTGCCGGTGAGTGCCGCGATCGGCACCCGCGCCGGCGAGCCGGGCGGAAACAGCATGTCGATCACCGGGCCGGCCGCATCGCGCGGCGTGCCCTCGCTCGGACTCACGTGCATGCGGAAGCCCGGCGCAGCGTTGACCTCGCAGATGCCGCCACCGATGCTCTTGTAACTCTCGGCGATATTGGTCGACAGGAAATCCACGCCGCCCACATCCAGCCCGATCGCGCGGATCGCGCGCACCGCCATGTCGCGGTTGTCCGGATGGATGATGTCGGTGACGTCGGTGGCGGTACCGCCAGTGGAGAGGTTCGCGGTGGAACGCAGATAGACGATCTCGTCCGCCTTCGGCACCGACGCAGCGGTGTAGCCGACGCGCTCCATCATCATGGTCGCCTGCGCATCGAGCTCGATCCGGGTCAGCACCTTCTCATGGCCGACGCCGCGGCGCGGATCGGCGTTCACGACCTCGACCAGCTGCGCAATCGTGCTGTTGCCGTCGCCGATCACATGACCCGGCGTACGTCGTGTCGCCGCTACGAGTTCGCCGTTGACCACCAACAGCCGGTGATCGTCGCCGCTGAGGAAGTTCTCGACGATCACCGAGCGCGAGTGCTCGCGCGCGGCCTTGAAACCTTCGATGACTTCCTCATCGGTCATCAGGTGGATCGAGATGCCGCGACCATGGTTGCCGTTGAACGGCTTGGTCACTACCGGCACACCTAATCGGCGTGCCGCACGTAGTGCACCCTCCTCGCTCTGCACCAGTTCCTGCTTGGGTACCGGCAGCCCGAGCGAGGCGAGGATCTTGTTGGTTTCTTCCTTGTCGCTGGCCAGCTCCACCGCGATGTGCGGCGTGCGCCCGGTCACCGTGGCCTGGATGCGCTGCTGGTATTTGCCGTGACCCAGCTGCACCAGCGACTGCTCGTTGAGGCGCAGCCACGGAATGTCGCGTTCCTCCGCCGCGCGCACCAGTGACGCTGTGGACGGTCCCAGCGCGCGACGCTGCGCATAGCGGATGAACTCGTCGCGTGCAGCCGGCCATTCCCAGCCTTCCGGCACGCTGCCACGCACCTGAAGTTCCACGGGCAGCAACGAGGACAGCAGGCGCAGGGCCAGCTCACCGGCGGCGACACCCTCCTCCTTCTGCACGTATTCGTAGACCACCGAATAGACGCCCGGCTTGTCGATGCTGCGCGTCTTGCCGAAGGTGACATCTTCGCCGGCGACATTCTGCAGTTCGATCGCCACGTGTTCGAGTACATGGCCGAGCCAGGTACCGTCGCCTTCGCGCATGCGGCGGATGAAGCCTCCGGGTTCGCGATACGAGCAGCCGTGTTCGGCCAGTCCCGGCAGTGCAGCGATCAACCCATCGACAAAGACTGGTCCCAACCGTCCGGTCGGCCATTGCTCCAGTTCACCCAGATCCAGCTCGAGCCGGATCACCGGGAAATGCGCATACAACGACGGGCCGACAAAAACGGAACGTTCCAGGATACGCATGATCGGATCTCCCCAAGCCCGCAGGCTGGTCAACTGGCACGTAGGTTTATTTCGTCATTCGCTTGGCTCTTGCGCGGCGAACGAGATGCAGCATGGCGCGGGTTCCTGCAGACTTTCAATGACGTATTCAGTGCGTGCCCTTGTTGACCGCCAGCGTGCCCGACGAGGCACGCCGCGTGTGCAGGTTGAACGTCGCTCCCGCGATCAGGATGTGGATCTTCAAGCCGAGCAGGCAGACCGGCTGATTCTCGTCGGCGCGATCCATCGAGGAGAACTGCATCTCGCCCGCATCGACGACGGTGACCGCACCACTGCCCTCGACCTCGAGCGTGTTGTCCGGGCGGATGAACGCCGCGGTGTCCTCGTCGAGACCGATGCCGATCGCGAACGGGTTGTAGGCAAGCGCGGCGAGCAGACGGCCAAGCCGATCGCGCTGGCGGAAATGCTGGTCGATCACGAAGCGGTTGGTCAGGCCCAGCCCCGGTGCGAGGCGCACGCTGCCGGCGGTCGGCGACGAGCCTTCCTTGCCGAACGCGATCATGTGCTCGCTGAGAATGCTGGCGCCCGCGCTGGTGCCGCCGACATGGACGCCCTGCGCATTGCGCGTGCGGATCAGCTGCGCGATCGGCGTGCCGCCGATCAGGGTCGAGATGCGCAGCTGGTTGCCGCCGGTGAAGAAGATGCCGCTGGCCTGTTCGATGCGCTGCATGCGGTTGCGCTCGCTGGTATCGCGACGCGTGTCGAAATCGAGCGCGGTGACCCGGCCCGCGCCAAGCTCGGAAAATATCTGTTCGTAGCGCGCACCGGTGTCGGGCAACTGGCTCGCGGTCGGAATCACCACGATATCCGCGGCATCACCGCCGCACAGAGCAACGAAACGCTCCAGGATGCGCGCATCGTTCTCCTTCTGCTCGGCACCGCCGATCGGAACGATCCAACCGCGCTGTTCGCCCTCACGGACCTTGCTTGGACACATGCAACCTTCACCCTGTTTCGGTTCGACTGACACTATCTTAGCTGTTGAGGGGCCAGAAGCCCGCCAAAACTGACCGGGCAGCCGCGTCAGCCCGGATGCTCGAACATGCCATGCCGTTCGACCCGGCCGCCACGCAGGTGCACCACACCGCTGGCGATCACGTCATGGGCCGCGCCCTCGGCATCCAGCACCACCAGGTCCGCATCGGCACCGACCCGGATCTGACCCTTGGCCGCCAACCGCAACAACCGCGCCGGATTGCTGGTGAACGCGGGCAGCGCACGCTCCAGCGGCACGCCACGCTGCAGCACCTCATTCAGGGTTTGCAGCAGCGCACCGGACTCGCCCACGCCCATGCGGCAGACGTGACCTTCGTGATCGAACACCGGCAGGCAGCCGCCAGCGTCCGAGCTGATCGTGATGCGTTCGGCAGGGGCGGCACTGTCCAGGAAACGGATCAAGCCATCGGCCGCGCTCCAGGCATCCTCGCCCTCCTCCACCGGAAACGCGGTGAGGTCGATCGTGCTGCCGCGTGCGGCCAGCTCCAGCGCCTCGTCGAACAGCGCCTTGCGGCGGTTCACGTGGGTGGGGTGGAACACGCGCGGCGGCAGTTCGCTCTGCTCCAGCGCGCGACGCACCAGGTCCAGTCCACGCGGACCATCGCCCAGATGCAGGTGCAGCACACCGGCCTTGCCCGTCATCAACCCGGCGACATGCGCGTCGGCAGCCAGTCGCAGCAGCTCGTCCAGTGTTGGCTGGCTGGAGCGATGATCGCTGATTGCCACTTCGCCGATGCCGATCAGCGCCTCGATCAGCACCAGGTCGCCACGCACGCTGCCGGTCAAGGTACGCGGGGGTACGTGATAGCCACCAGTGAAGGCCAGCGCGCTCAGCCCTTCTTCGCGCAATGCATAGACCGTGGCCAGCAGGTCGCGCGGGCCACGCGCCACATCGTCCGTGCCGAGCAGGCCGATCACCGTGGTGATGCCCGCGCGAGTGAAGCGCGACACGCCGAGCGGCGGCACGCGCGTGCGGAAACCCGCCTCGCCACCACCACCGGTCACGTGCACATGGGCATCGATCAGCCCGGGGATCAGCCGGCGCCCCTCAAGGTCGATGGTCTCCACCGCCAGCGTGGCCGGCAGCTCGGACAGCGTCGCTCCCATCCACAGGATGCGTCCGCCACCCAGCAGCAGATGCTGCTGCCCCAGCGGCTCGGGCGCATGGACCTGCGCGTTGCGTAACAGCATGAGATTCATCGGTGCAGCGTGCCGATCACCCGTGATGTCGTCAAGCAGGATCGGGGCTGGGGACTTGTGGCAGGTATCCGCGACTGCGCGCCACAAGCACGCCGACTCGACCAATCACGCCGAGACCGCCACAATGATCAGTTAATCTCCCGAGTCCCCGCATGTCCGACACTCCGGCACTCCCTGCATGAAGCAAACCCCAAAGCACGAATCCCGGCACAGCGTCGGCCTGCGAGTGATCGCGATCTACGAGGTAGTCAAGACGGTTGGTCTGATCCTGGTGGCCATCGCGGCCTTTCATCTCAACCGCACACAGAACTTCGAACACCTGGTGCACTGGCTGGAGCATCTGTCCCTGGCCGACAGCAATGGCCTGCGCTGGAAGCTGGTCAACCTGCTGGAGGACATGGGTCCGAGCAAGTTCGTGGCAGTCGGCATCGTGGCGCTGGCCTATGCCGCGATCTTCGCCGTGGAAGGTATCGGCCTGTGGCTGCGCAAGCCATGGGCGGAATGGTTCACGGTGATCACCACCGGCTCGCTGATCCCGCTCGAGATCTACGAAACACTGCACCACTTCGGCTGGCTCAAGCTCGCCACCCTGGTGGGCAACGTGGTCATCATCATTTACCTGGTGCGTGTCGCGCTGCAGTCGCGCAAGCCTCATACCTCGTGATGCACCGCTTCGGCCGGTAGTTCATCAACGCGCCGCGGCATCAGTTCGACCAGGTACATCGCCGCCAGGATCAGGCCGCCGCCAACCAGCATGCGCCAGGTCAGGACATCGCTGCCCAGCAGCACCGCGAACGCGGCGGCAAACACCGGCTCGGTGGTCATCACGATCGCGGCACGTGCAGCCGGCAGATGCGACTGCGCCCAGGTCTGCATCAGCATCGCGCCGGCACCGGCCACCAACGCCATGTACAGCACGGCAAACCATGCGCTGCGATCAGGCGGCAGCGTCGGTCCATGTGGTGCGGTGGCAAGCAGGCAGACCGCCGCAATCGCTACCATCTGCACCGCCGACAGGCCGAACGCCTCGCCTTTGCGTGACCACTGGCCAAGGCCAACGATGTGCAGGCCGTACAGTGCGGCCGAGGCCAGCGTCAGCCATATGCCGGGATCGACCGAGACGCCATTGAGCGACAACAGCGCCAGCCCGGCAGTGGACAGCAGCACCGCCAGCCATACCACTCCAGCCATGCGCTGGCGCAACAGCAGCATCGCCAGGATCGGCGTGAACACCACATACATGCCGGTGGCGAAACCGCTGACGCTGGGCGCGATCAGGGACAGCCCCCAGGTCTGCAGCAGTTGCCCCGCACCGTAGACCATACCGAGCAACAGACCGCGCATGAGCTGCTTGCGACCAAGCTGCCACACTGGCCGAGCAAACAACGCCAGCATCACCAACGCCGCGATCGCAAAGCGCACAGCCAGGAAATCCGCCACCGGCATGCGTGCGACCACGTCCTTGATCAGCACGAAGGTCGAGCCCCACACCGCCGTCATCGCCAGCAGACCCAGGGTCGCCAGCGCCGCCAACCGTCGGGAGTTCGTCACCGACGCAGCAGCCGCCGCCACAACTGGCCCGGGATCTGTAGAAGGAAATGCCCCCAGATTCCGATCCACACCACGCCGGTCACCAGCGGGTTGCGCGCCGCCGGATCGTGCTTGCGGAACCAGCGCCACATGCCGAAGTGCTTGTGACGACTGACGAAGACCGGTCGGTGCCGGCTGGAACTGCCCTTGCCGTGTGCCACCCGGACATCCCCGGCCAACAGCACCTGGTAGCCCAGGTCACGCACGCGACGGCACAGGTCGAGGTCCTCGCAATGCAGGAAATAGTCTTCATCGAAACCACCGAGGCGCTGGAACATCGCGCGCGGCATCAGCATCACGGCGCCGGAGATCGCCTCGGCCTCGATGACTTCAGCGGGAATCTCCGCATCCATGTTGACGTGCTCGCCAGCACGTCCAAGCATGCTGTTGAGTGCCCGGTGCAGTAACGGATCACGTCGCCACGAGGCCGGATCGGGGCGACCGTCCGCATCGCATACCACCGCACCGATCACGCCCGCCTTCGGCTTGTTGGCCAGCACCGTCAACAGACGATGCAGGTCGCCTTCCTGCAGCTGACAATCGGGATTGAGCACCAGGAAAGCCTGTCCCTTCGCCTGTTTGGCAGCCAGGTTCACCGCCGGACCAAAACCGAGATTGCGATGGTTGTAGATCACCTTGAGTCGTGCGTCATGTGCGTAGGCACGTTCGATCGCCGCCGGCACGCCGTCGCGCGAGGCGTTGTCGACCAGGATCAGCTCCAGCGACAGATTGCTGGTCAGCAGCTGGCGCACGCATTCGCGCAGCATTGGGCCACTGTCGGCGGACACCACGATGACGCTGATCGCCAGCGAGAATGGCGAACGATGGTAGGCAGACGTATCCACCTCACAAGTATGCGCGGAGATGTCTCGCCATGAAACACTCCCGAGGGAAAATTTGCAAAAAATCCGCGTTGCAACAACCGCCATCAGACTGGCATCAGCCCTCGTCGTCCCGACCCAGTACCGCAGGCAACGCCAACGGCATGTCGTCATCACGCCGGATCAGCCACGGCTGCTCGCGATACCAGCCACACAGCTGCCAGCCACGCAGATAATGCCGCTGGTTACGCTCGCGATCCCACAGCACGAGGCGGCGATCGTCGGCTGTGCGAAACGCAAGCCAGCGCCCAGTCGGGCTGAAGCCGACATACGGACCGGCACCGTCGATCCGGCCGCCATCGGCGAAACGATAGGTGCCATCGAGGAAACTCACGCTGTTGCCACGCGGATCGGCAAACTCATCGACAGCCAGTTGCCATAGCGGTGGTTGCAGTTCGATGATTTCGGCGGCTGGGCCGATCGGCGCCATCGCCAGTTCGGGCCACTCGGCCGACGTCGACGAATTCATCCCGGCTGGCAAGGGCACGCCACGCCGGTTCCGATCCAGCCAAGCTTCCAATCCGGCCAGCAAGGTGTATCCCACCAGGGCACCAAGCAGCGCTGCACCCCATGCGAAGGCGTCGCCACCGAGCGCCCGCTGCAAAGCAAACAGCACGCCCGGCAGACCCCAGCGCAGACCGCGGCGGCACCAAGGCAGATGTTCGACAGTCAGCCGGTGCTGAAGCAACAGCAGTACCGCCACCAGTGCAAGCAGCAACGGCAGGCCAAGCCACCACGGCAGCAGCGCCAGCAAGACGATCCACGCCAGTGCCGGCAGCACGATGTTCAACGCAGGCCAGTGACGCCGGGCCATGAATCAGCCCGGCTTCAAGTCATGCGCAATCAGCCGCACCAGACGCGGGCGTTGCGGAACATGCGCATCCACGGTGAGTCCTCGCCCCAGCTTTCCGGATGCCAGCTCAGCTGCACACTGCGAAACACGCGCTCGGGGTGCGGCATCATGATCGTCACGCGGCCATCGGCGGCGGTGAAACCGGCCAGACCGCCAGGCGAACCGTTGGTATTGAGCGGGAAGTTCTCGGTCGGCTTGCCACGGTTGTCGACGAAGCGCACCGCGCCGTTCGACTTGGATGGGCTGCACACCTGCGGAAAACTGACCCGCCCTTCGCCATGCGCCACCGCCACCGGAATCCGCGAGCCGGCCATGCCCTTGAAGAACAGGCTTGGCGAATCGAGCACTTCCAGCGTGACCAGCCGCGACTCGTACTGCTCCGAGGCGTTGCGCAGGAACTTCGGCCAGTGCTGCGCGCCGGGAATGATCTCCTTCAGCTGCGCCATCATCTGGCAGCCGTTGCACACGCCGAGCGCGAACTTCGCCGGGTCGGCAAAGAACGCAGCAAACTGCTCGCGCAACATCTCGTTGTACAGGATCGAAGTGGCCCAGCCACGACCCGCACCGAGCACGTCGCCATAAGAGAAACCACCGCAGGCGGCGAAGCCACGGAAATCGGCCAGCTTGTAACGGCCACTGGCCAGATCGGACATGTGCACATCGACCGCGTCGAAACCGGCACGGGTGAATGCGGCCGCCATCTCGACCTGGCCATTGACGCCCTGCTCGCGCAGCACGGCGATGCGCGGACGTGCACCACTGGCAATGTACGGCGCCGCCACATCCTCGGCGGGACTGAAGGTGAGTTTCGGCGTGATGCCCGGATCGGCATCGTCGAGCCGCCACTCCTGCTCTGCATCGGCGTTCTGCGGGTTGTCGCGCAGGCGCTGCATCGCGTGGCTGGTCTCGTTCCACGCCTTGAACAGCGTGACCCAGTTCCACTTGAACAGGGTATCGCCGCCGAGGAACAGCTTGATGCCGAGCTTCTCCTTCGGCCGACCGATGCGATGGCTGATGCCGGCCAGGCCATGCTTGACCAGCAGCGCCTCGAATGCCTCGCGGTTCGCGTCGGCCACCTGCATCACTGCACCGAGTTCCTCGTTGAACAGTGCGCGCAACGCCGCCTCGGCCCAGCCGTCCAGATGGATCTCCAGGCCGCAGTGGCCGGCGAATGCCATCTCCAGCAGGGTGGTGATGACACCACCATCGGAACGATCGTGATAGGCCAGCAGCAGGCCGCCCGCATTCGCTTCCTGCACCAGCTCGAACAACGCCTTCAGTTGCCTTACGTCATCCAGATCCGGCGGCACGCCGCCGCTGCGGTTGAACACCTGGGTCAGCGCGGAGCCGCCCAGGCGATCGCGCCCGGCACCCAGGTCGACCAGCCACAATTCAGAGTGGCCGCGGTCGAGCTTGATCTGCGGGGTCAGTGTACGGCGCACATCGGTGACACGGGCGAAACCGGTGATCACCAGCGAAACCGGCGATACCGTGCGTTGCGGTTTGCCATTCTCCTGCCACACCGTCTGCATCGACAGCGAGTCCTTGCCGACCGGGATCGAGATGTCCAGTTGCGGGCACAGCTCCATACCGACCGCTTTCACCGCATCGAACAGCGCAGCGTCTTCACCCGGATGGTTCACGGCCGCCATCCAGTTCGCCGACAGGCGGATCTCGCCGAGGCTGGGGATCGCCGCAGCAGCGAGGTTGGTGATCGCTTCGCCGACTGCCAGCCGTGCCGCATCGGCACTGTTGAGCAGGGCCACCGGCGCGCGTTCGGCCATCGCCATCGCTTCGCCGGCATAGCCGTTGAAGTCGGCGATGGTCACCGCGCAATCGGCCACCGGCACCTGCCACGGGCCGACCATCGGATCGCGATGATTCAGGCCGCCGACGGTGCGATCGCCGATCGTGATCAGGAAACTCTTGCTGCCGACGGTGGGCAGACGCAGCACGCGCAGCAAGGCCTCGTCCATGCCGATGCCGGACAGATCCGGCAGCAGGTCGACGCGCGGCTTGATCCGCTTCGCATCGCGATGCATCCGTGGCGGCTTGCCGAACAACACGTCCATCGGCAGGTCGATCACGGTCAGCTCGCGACGTGGATCGGTCAGCAGCAATCGGCGCTCGACGGTAGCGTCGCCGACCACTGCATACGGGCAACGCTCACGCACGCACATCGCCTCGAACTCGGCCAGGTTTTCCGGGCCGATCGCCAGCACATAGCGTTCCTGCGACTCGTTGCTCCATACCTGCATCGGCGACAACGACGGGTCGTCGCATGGAATCTTCGAGAGGTCGATCACGCCACCGACACCAGCATCATTCAGCAGCTCGGGGATCGCGTTGGACAGGCCGCCGGCACCGACGTCATGCACACTGACGATCGGATTGTTCTCGCCGCGCGCCCAGCAGGCGTCGATGACTTCCTGACAGCGCCGTTCCATCTCGGCGTTGTCGCGCTGCACCGAGGCGAAGTCGAGCTCGGCACTGGATGCGCCGCCGGCGACCGACGAGGCCGCACCGCCGCCGAGGCCGATCAGCATCGCCGGGCCGCCGAGCACGATCACCTTGTTGCCCGGTTGCACCGGGCGCTTCAGCACATCGCCGGCGCGCAGGTTGGCCAGGCCACCGGCCAACATGATCGGCTTGTCGTAGCCACGACGCAGGCCGGCTTCACCGGTCTCATGCTCATAGCTGCGGAAATAGCCACCCAGGCACGGGCGCCCGAATTCGTTGTTGAAGGCGGCGGCGCCGAGCGGGCCGTCGCGCATGATCTCGAATGCACTGGCCATGCGCGGCGGCAGCGGGCGATTCACTTCCCACGGCTGCGGATGACCGGGAATGCGCAGGTCGGAGACGGAGAAACCGGTGAGGCCAGCCTTCGGCTTGCCGCCGCGGCCGGTAGCACCTTCGTCGCGGATCTCGCCGCCAGCGCCAGTGGCCGCACCGGGCCATGGCGCGATCGCGGTGGGATGGTTGTGCGTCTCCACCTTGATCGCGTAGTCGATGCGCTCCTCGTGGCCGCGCCACACGCCATCGGCCGGATCAGCGAAGAAGCGCTTGCCGACGCTGCCTTCGATCACTGCAGCGTTGTCCGAATAGGCGGACAGGGTATGCGCCGGCGACTGCTGGTGGGTGTGCTTGATCATGCCGAACAGGCTCTTGTCCTGTTCCGCGCCATCGACCGTCCAGCTGGCGTTGAACACCTTGTGCCGGCAATGTTCGGAGTTCGCCTGGGCGAACATGAAGAGCTCGGCGTCGGTCGGATCACGGCCGAGTTCGGCGTAACGCTCGACCAGGTACTCGATTTCGTCGTCGGCCAGCGCCAGGCCAAGCCGCGCGTTCGCCTCGGCGAGTGCCGCGCGCGGATCGGCGCCGCGCGCGACATACACCAGGTCGCCGGGCGATCCCGCCAGGAACAGGCCCTGCGCGTCCTCGATGCGGGTCAGCACCGATTGCGTCATCGCGTCATGCAGCACCGCCATGATCGCGGCGTGATCAGGCGCCTCGACCGGCGGCAGGCCGGCAACCTGCCAGGCCAGTCCGCGTTCGACCCGGCGCACCTCGAAACCGGCACCATGCAGGATGTCGGTGGCCTTGCTCGACCACGGCGAGATCGTGCCCAGTCGCGGCACCACCCACAACGTGGCCGGCTCCGGCGCACCATCCTTCGCTTCCAGCACGCTCAGCAAACGCTGGCGCAACGCACCTTCCGGCGCGGTGTCGACGTCGATGAAGTAGACGAACCACGACGCCTGCACGCGCACGCCACGATGCAGGGCATCCAGGCGGGCATTGAGACGTTCGAGGCGGAACGGCGAGAGGGCGCTCTGCCCGTCGAGTGCGATCATGCGGGGAACGGCGCTATGCGATGGAAACGCCTATTCTAACCGATGCTGCAATACGGCACGAACACGACCGGCAAACCCCGCCAGAACTGGCTCAACCGCCCTCCTGCAAGGCCTGCAGCAGTTGCTCCGGGGTGACGAAACCGCCCAGGGTGCGGCCGTCGGGGGCAAAGATCGTCGGCGTACCGTCAACCCCCAGCTTGAGGCCCAGATTGAACTCGTCCTTGACCGGGTTCGCGCAAGTGGTTGGCTTCGGCGCATGACCCTGCTTGGCCGCAGTGAACGCGGCCTTGGGGTCGGCCGCACACCAGACCGACACCATCTCGGTATAGGTCGGGGTCGGACGACCGGCGAGGGTGAGTACTCCCTCACGCGGCCAGGCCAGGTATTTCACCGCGATGCCGGCCTTGTTGAATCCGGCAATCTGCTCGTGCAGCGCTCGGCAGTAGCCGCAATTGACATCGGTAAACACGGTGACCGTGTATTTCGGGTGCGGCGGTGCAAACAAGATGCCTTCGGAAACGGGCAGCTTGGCCAGCTCGTTCCTGCGGAAACGCGCCCAGGCAACGTCGTTGGCATTGGCATGCTGGCCCAGGTCGACCACATCGCCGTCCAGCATGTAGCGGCCGTCGGCGCTGACGTAGACCATCTTGCCCGAAGCAATCACCTGATAGAAACCCGGTATCGGCGCCAGCTCGATCGAGTCGACCTGGACCTTGTCCGACAGACTGTGGATCGCCTGCCGTACCATCTGTTCGGCAGCTGGCGTTACCGCCGGGCTGGCAGTGGTGACAGTCTCGGCCGCGCAAGCGCCGAATGCGAATCCGCCGACGCTCAGCGCCAGCCACAGCTTCTTCAACATCACCAACCTCATTCCATCCGTTCCGCGTACACCGCGCTGGTGCAACCAGCTCATTCTCGCACAGCCGACGCATCGTGCTGCCGTCGGAAGTGCGCTCAGCCGCGTGGATGGTGCTGCGCATGCAGCCGTTTCAGGCCTTCCTTCGCCACCAGCGTGTAGATCTGCGTGGTGCTGAGCGAACTGTGGCCAAGCAGCATCTGCAGCGCGCGCAGATCGGCACCATGATTCAACAGATGGGTGGCGAACGAGTGCCGCAGCACATGCGGCGAGATATGTTTCGAATTGATGCCGACCATCAGCGCATAGCGCTTCACCAGCGTCCAGAACATCTGCCGGGTCATGCCCTCGCCGCGCTTGCTGAGAAACAGCGCCGCTGGCTGACGCCCTTTCGCCAGCACCGGCCTCGCGTCAGCCAGATAGGCCGCGATGCGCTCCAGCGCCAGTTCGCCCACCGGCACCAGCCGATCCTTGCCGCCCTTGCCGGTGACCCGTAACACGCCCTGTCGCGCATTCAACGCCATCAGCGGAAGCTCGACCAGCTCGGACACGCGCAGGCCGGAGGCATACATCAGCTCCAGCATCGCGCGATCGCGCAAACCCAGGGTGGTTGCCACATCCGGTGCGTTGAGCAGGCCCACGATCTCGCGCTCAGCGAGCGCCTTGGGCAGGCTGCGCGATATTTTCGGCCGCTCGATCAGCAGGGTGGGATCGGTGAAACCCGGTTCGTTGCGCGCGAGAAAAGCGTAGTAGCGACGGAATGCCGATTGCCGGCGCGCAATCGAGCGGACCGCCACCGACGGCAGGCCGTGATAGGCGGAAATATCCTCGCGCCGCGCCGTATGCAGGTTGCGACCGCGGGCGCCGAGCCAGCCCGCCAGCGCCTCCAGATCATGCCGGTACGCCTCCAGTGTGCGATCGGCCAGGCCGTCCTCCGACCACACCCGCTCCAGAAATGCAGCGATGCTCAGTCGATCGGCTTCGGCGATACTGGTACGGCTTTCTTCCTTCTTCATGCGCACGATGCTGGGCATTGCGCGCGAACTACGCAAGCGACCGACCACCGATGCCGACCACTCTCACCACCGATGTTCCCTGCCCGCTATGGCGCCGTCTGCTCGCCCTGGTCTACGACCTGCTGATCGTGGTGGCGATCGTGATGGTGGTCGGCCTGCTGTGCCAGCTGGCCACTGGCGGCCAGCTGATCCATACCGGCGCCACGACGGTGATTCCAGTCTGGTACCAGGCGTTGCAGGGCCTGGTGGTGGCAGCGTATTTCATCAGTTCATGGCGCCGCGGTGGGCAGACGCTGGGTATGCGGCCGTGGCGTATCCGGGTGACCCGCGACGATGGCGGCACGCCGTCGCTGCAGCAGGCAGTGATCCGCGTGCTGGTGGCAGCCGCGCCGCTGGTGCTGCTGATGCTGGAACCGGTGATCGGGTTGCGCATGACGCTGTGGACCGTGCTGATCGTGTGGGCCTGCTGGTTTGCCGTGGGACTGTTCGATCCGCGCCGCCGCGCGCTGCACGATCTTGCTGCACATACCGAAGTCCGCCTGCTGGGCTGAGCTTCACATTCTGCTCAGTACCTACCCGATTCAATGCGGCCATGCCGAATCCGCGCCCTGTCGAAAGTCGCAACGATGCCGAACTGATCCGCACCAATCGCGGCTTCTACGAATCGCTGTGGGCCGAAGCCAGGCTGATCGGACCGGAGCGCTTCAACACCTGGCCGCTGTTGCGCGAACTGGCTGCCAGCACAGCGCAGCGACTGGAAGTGGCGCCGGGCCTGCGTCCGCGCCTGCCGTTGCGCGGCACCTGCTTCGTCGACCTCAGCCGCGCCGCCCTGCAACGCCTGCGTGAGCAGGGTGCCGATGCCGTGCACGGCATGATCGGTTCGCTGCCATGCCAGGACAGCCGCTTCGACCTGATCTGCGCCTTCGACATCCTGGAGCACGTCGCCGATGACCACAGTGCGCTGGCCGAACTGGCGCGGGTGGCGAAGCCTGGCGCCACCTTGCTGCTTTCGGTACCGCTGCACCCGGAAGCCTGGACCGCGTTCGACGATTTCGTCGGCCACTGCCGGCGCTACGAACCGGCGCAGATCGTCGAACGACTGGCACAGCACGGCTTCACCATCGAGTACAGCGCGGTCTACGGCATGCAGCCGGCATCCTCGCGCCTGCTCGATCTCGGCCAGTGGTATCTCACCCACCAGCGCGAGCGCGCGATGTGGTGGTACAACCGGGTGTTCATGCCGCTCGGTCTGCGCTTCCAGAAGACCCTGCAATGGCGCACCGGACTCGGTGAGACGCACGGGGTCGACGAACTGCTGCTGCGCTGCCGCCGGAGTTAAGTGATTGATCCGGATGGCGACCGCCTTTGCGGCATCGCACCACAGCGAAGCCAAACGGCGCTAAGATGGAAGCGTTTTCGTCCCCGGCTATCCCATCACGATGCTTTACCAAATTCACGAATGGCAGCGCGCCTTCCTCGGCCCGCTGAGTTATTTCGCGCAAGCCAACGCGAGCATGCTCAACGACAACAGCAGCCCGTTTGCGCAACTGCCTGGCTCCCAGCGCATGGCCGCTGGTTACGAATTGATCCACCGGCTCGGCAAGGACTACGAGAAGCCCGAATTCGGCATCCACATCGCCACGGCGCACGATCACGAGATCGCGGTGATCGAACGTGTCGCGCTGGCCAAGCCGTTCTGCCAGCTCAAGCGCTTCAAGCGCTTCAGCGACGATCCGGGCACCATCGAGAAGATGAAGACCGACCCGGTGGTGCTGGTGGTCGCGCCGCTGTCCGGCCATCACGCCACCCTGTTGCGCGACACGGTGCGCACGCTGTTGCGCGACCACAAGGTGTACATCACCGACTGGGTCGACGCGCGCATGGTGCCGACGGCCGAAGGCACGTTCGGCCTGGACGACTACATCGCCTATGTCGAGGAATTCATCCGGCATATCGGCGCAAGCTCATTGCATGTGATCTCGGTGTGCCAACCCACCGTGCCGGTATTGGCGGCAGTGTCGCTGATGGCCGCGCGCGGCGAAGACACGCCGCGCAGCCTGACCATGATGGGCGGCCCGATCGATACGCGGCGCAGCCCCACCAGCGTCGACAACCTGGCCACCAACCAGCCGCTGTCGTGGTTCAGGGGCAACGTGATCCACACCGTGCCACCGAATTATCCGGGTCGCGGCCGCGAGGTCTACCCCGGCTTCCTGCAGCATGCAGGATTCATCGCGATGAACCCGGGTCGCCACCTCAACTCGCATTGGGATTTCTACCAGGACCTGGTGCGCGGCGACCTCGACGATGCCGAGTCGCACCGCAAGTTCTACGACGAATACAACGCCGTGCTCGACATGCCTGCGGAGTTCTATCTCGACACCATCGAGAAGGTGTTCCAGCAGTTCCTGCTGCCACGCGGACTGTGGGACGTCGCTGGCGAGCGGGTGAATCCGGCCGCGATCAAGCGCAGTGCCCTGCTGACCATCGAGGGCGAGCTGGACGACATCTCCGGCCTCGGCCAGACCCAGGCTGCGCATGACCTGTGCAGCGGTGTCCCGGCCTCGCGGCGCGCGCACCAGGTGATCGCAGGCGCCGGCCATTACGGCATCTTCAGCGGCCGGCGCTGGCGCGAGACGGTCTACCCGCAGGTGCGCGACTTCATCCGCAAGTTCGATCGTCCGACGCGCTGACCTCACACAAATCCGCCATGATTCCCCGTGCCTTGCACGGGAAGTACGCATAGCCATGCCTGACTATCAAGCCATCCTGGATGAGATCCGCGACGAGGTGCAGCCGCTGCTAGTGCAGGGCCACGTGGCGGACTACATACCGCGCCTGGCCTGCGTGCCGCGCGAGAAATTCGGCATGGCGGTGGTCACGCTCGATGGCCAGCTCTACCAGACCGGTGATGCCGCTGAAGCGTTTTCGATACAGAGTATCTCCAAGGTGTACACGCTGACCCTGGCGCTGCAGTCCATCGGTGACAAACTGTGGCAGCGGGTGGGCCGCGAACCTTCCGGCAACGCGTTCAATTCACTGGTGCAGCTGGAGCTGGAAAACGGACTGCCGCGCAATCCTTTCATCAATGCGGGCGCGTTGGTGGTCGCCGATGTAGTGCTCGCCACGCGGAAAGATCCGCGCGCGCAACTGCTGGCTGCGATCCGCGGCTGCAGCGGCAATCCCGACATACGCGACGATCCGGAAGTCGCGCTGTCGGAGAAAGCCAACGGTTTCCGCAATGCTGCACTGGCCAATTTCATCCGCAGTTTCGGCAACCTCGAGCATGCGATCGACGACATCCTGGACTTCTACTTCTTCCAGTGCTCGCTGGCGATGAGTTGCGTGGACCTGGCACGCGGATTCCTGTTCCTGGCCAATCAGGGTCGTTGCCCGTGGAGCGGCACCAACATTCTCTCGACCGACCAGGCCAAACGCATCAATGCATTGATGCTGACCTGCGGCACCTATGACGCGGCCGGCGATTTCGCCTATCAGGTAGGCATCCCGGGCAAGAGCGGTGTCGGTGGCGGCATTGTCGGAGTCATCCCGAACCAGCTGGCGGTGGCGGTATGGTCGCCGGCGCTCAACGCCAAGGGCAACTCATTGGCTGGCAGTGCCGCACTGGAGCGTTTTACGGCCAAGACCGGGCTGTCGATCTTCTAGTCAGCAGCAACCGGAATGCGAAACCATGCGACGATCTCAGCGGCTCGATGCCACGACCACCGGCTTCTTGGCATTGCGGTGGGCGAGCCTGCTCGCGCCGCGCACAGGATGGGGATGAGCCGCCACGTTGCGGTGCGTACAGGTGATGCCCCGGTGCGGAGTACAGACACGCGCAACAGGAACGGATCTGCCATGGCGACGGTGGTGATGCTGCGGCGACGGCATGGTTTCCTCGGCCTCGGCACTACCGATGGGCGACAACGCAGCCAGAACGCGGCGCGCCACGCTGCTACGCGCACCACCGGCCTGAGCGACGAGTGTCGCCGGGGTCTGGCGATGATCGAAACCATCGTCCAATAGTCGCGCCATCAATTGGTCGCGAGCCGCCGCGGTACGACCGCCCATCACCACGGCAAACAGACGTTGGCCATCCCTGACGGCGGTCGAGGCGAGATTGAAGCCTGACGCATCGGTGAAGCCGGTTTTCAGCCCGTCCATACCCGGGTAGCGATCCATCAAATGGTTGTGGCCACGCACGAGCCGCCCACGGAACATGAATTCCTTGGTCGCGAAATAGGGCGTGTCCTGCGGAAAATCGTGATACAGCGCGATGGCCAGCTTGGCCATGTCGCGCGTCGTCGTCGCGTCATCCGGGTCGGGCAAGCCGGAGGCATTGCCGAAACGGGTATCGGCCATGCCAATGCGCAGCGCTTGCGCATTCATCAATTCGACGAAGTGGCTCTCGGAGCCACCGAGATCTTCAGCGATCACGGTCGCCGCATCATTGGCCGATTTCGTGACCATGCCGAGGATGCAGTCACGCACCGAGATCGTCTGACCCGCACGCAGGCCGAGCTTGGTCGGCGCCTTCGCTGCCGCCCAGGCCGAAACCGGCAAAAGTTGATCGACCTTCAGCTTGCCATTCTGCAGCGCCTGAAAGGTGAGGTAGAGCGTCATCATCTTGGCCAGCGAAGCCGGATGGTTCTGCTCATCGGCATTCACCGCACTGAGAACCTGGCCAGTCGCCGGATCGACGACAATGGCGGCGTAGCCGGCATGTGCCACACCCATGAAACTGCTGAAGACAGCCAGGATCACCGCCGCAAACATGCCTCGCAGTCGGTGCAGCGACCGTCCTGGCTTTATGAACTTGATAGCCAACCTGTCACCCCGTTCCTGAACTGCAACATCGCCGCACGTGGGCGCGAACATAATGCATAGTCGCCGGAATATCCATAGGTAATGCGCGAACTTCCCTTACCAACCATATGTTTTTGAATAGGTTGTTAGATTCGTGTAATTCGTCGATATCAGGTGCTGAGTGTATTTGTCGCGACGGATGTCTTGCCCGGTGCGGGTACTCCGACCTTTCGCGATCCATAAATCCCGCACACCTGTTGCCGGCTGAGACAGCTTTCAACAAGCCAGCCGCTACAATGGGCGGATGTCTCTTATCCAATTGCAACGCGTCGACTTCAGTATCGGCGGCCCTCTCCTGCTCGAACACGTTGATCTGTCGATCGAAACGAACGAGCGTGTATGCATCGTCGGCCGCAACGGCGAAGGCAAATCCACCCTGATGAAGCTGATCGACGGCGAGCTGCATGCCGACGACGGCGAAGTGCGCGTGCAGAACGGCGTGGTGATCGCACGGATGGCGCAGGAGGTGCCGCAAGACACCGCCGGCAACGTGTTCGACGTGGTTTCCGAAGGTCTCGGCGATCTCGGTCACCTGCTGGCGCGTTATCACCACCTGCTGCATGAACTGCACACCCAGGCCGATTTCGACGCTCTGGGCGAAGTACAACATCAGATCGAGGCGCAGCACGGCTGGGATCTGGATCGCCGTGTCACCGAGGTGCTGACCAAGCTGGAACTACCGGCCGAGACCGACTTCGCTGCGCTGTCCGGCGGCATGAAGCGCCGCGTGCTGCTGGCGCAGGCGCTGGTGCGCAAACCCGATGTGCTGCTGCTGGACGAGCCGACCAACCATCTGGACATCGAAGCGATCGGCTGGCTGGAGAACTTCCTCAAGCAGTTCGCCGGCAGCATCATCTTCGTCACCCATGACCGCAGCTTCCTGCGCGCGCTGGCCACCCGCATCGTCGAGATCGACCGTGGCTCGTTGACCGACTGGCCGGGCGACTACGACAACTACCTGCGTCGGCGCGAGGAGCGGTTGCACGCCGAGTCGCAGGCGAACGCGCTGTTCGACAAGAAGCTGGCACAGGAGGAGGTGTGGATCCGTCAGGGCATCAAGGCCCGGCGCACCCGCAACGAAGGCCGCGTGCGTGCGCTGAAAGCGCTGCGCAACGAACGCGCCGAGCGACGCAATCTCGGCGGCAACGCGAAGATGACGCTGGCTACCGCGCAGGCATCGGGCAAGAAGGTGATCGACCTCAAGCACGTGCATCAGGCTTATGGCGGCCGCGTGCTGATCGACGACCTGTCCACCACCATCATGCGCGGCGACCGCATCGGCATCATCGGACCGAACGGCGCCGGCAAGAGCACCCTGCTCAAGATCATGCTGGGCGAACTGCAGCCGCAACGCGGCGAAGCGGAAATGGGCACCAGCATCCAGGTCGCCTACTTCGACCAGCATCGCCTGCAGCTCAACAACGAACTCAATGCGCTGGACAACGTGGCCGAAGGCCGCGAGTTCATCGAGCTCAATGGGCAGCGCAAGCACATCGTGGGTTACCTGCAGGACTTCCTGTTCTCGCCCGAGCGTTCCCGCGCGCCGATCACCCGCTTGTCCGGCGGCGAACGCAATCGCCTGCTGCTGGCCAAGCTGTTCGCGCAGCCATCCAACCTGCTGGTGATGGATGAGCCGACCAACGACCTCGACGTCGAAACCCTCGAGCTGCTGGAAGAACTGCTGACCGACTACCAGGGCACCCTGCTGCTGGTTTCGCACGATCGCGCCTTCCTCGACAACGTGGTCTCCAGCACCCTGGTGCTGGAAGGCAACGGCCAGATCGGCGAGTACATCGGCGGCTACTCCGATTGGCTGCGTCAACGACCGGCAGCGGCCACGGCAGTCGCTGCCGCGGCCGCCAAACCGGGGCTGACCCGCAACGAGCCCACACCGACAGCAGCGCCAGCCAAGCGAAAGCTGAGCTTCAAGGATCAACGCGAACTGGATCAACTACCCGCCCGCATCGAACAACTCGAGACCGCGATCGCTGCGCATGGCGAGGCAATGACCGCACCGGAGTTCTTCAAGCAGGACAGCGTGGCGATTACCAAGGCCAACGATGCGGTCGCCAAGTTGCAGGTAGAGCTGGAAACGGCCTATGCACGCTGGACCGAACTGGACGCCTGACATTGCATGTCAACATATTCAGTGGCCGGCAGCCTTGAGTTCTCGCTGTAATGCAGCGCGAAGGCTGCCACCTTCCCAACCCGCCGAATCCACGTTGTCCACACGCCAGCCTGCTGGCGTAAGAAGCAGCTCCAGGTGCAACGAGACGTCGCGATCAAGATTGTGAAATCTCACTTCAGCGACGAGCCGATTCTGACCAGACGGTCGTAGCGCAAGCCTTACCGCATTGATCTCGAAGTCCTGGCAATCGCATAACGGATCACCATCGATCAGCCCAACTTCGCCCGGGCCGGCAGCCTGTTGATCGGCGCGCATCAGTGCCAGCAGCGACGCCGTGTAGACGGCCTTGCTGTCCGTCCCGACACCTTCACCATCCTTGCGGTAGTGGGCATAGATGCCACGCACGAAGCGTTCAGCGGCCGCCGTACCCTGCATGTCCTGCGCCGGCCGATCCGCGGCAAGCACGGCACTTGTGATGCCCACCGCGACAACCAGTCCCAGCACCATTTTCCTGATCATGGCTGCAACCCTCGTTGTGGCAGTGACCTGCCATCGTGAGTGTAGTCCTGCAACAAGCCCTCAACCGGTGTTCTGCAGACCCTGCGACACACCATTGACGCAGGCGACCAGCGCCTGCAGCAGCGCATCGTCCTTGCCATCGCCGGCGCGCCAGCGATGCAACAGATCAACTTGCATGAGACTCATCGGATCGACATAAGGGTTGCGCAGGCGGATCGACGCGGAGAGGCGTGGATCGCCCTGCAGCAGGGCATTGCTCTTCTTGAGCTGCAGCAGCCAATGCTGGGTGCGCTCGAACTCGCGGCGAATCAGGTCGAAAAACTCGTCGTGCAATGGGCCTGACAGTTTCGAGAACGCCTCGGCGATATCCAGATCGCACTTGGCCAGCACCATCTCGACGTCATCCAGCAGGTTGCTGAAGAACGGCCAGTCGCGCGCCATCTCGGCCAGTTCCGCCTCGCCGAATTCGGCAGCGCCCTGCTCCAGTGCTGTGCCCAGACCGTACCAGCCGGTGATGATCGAGCGACACTGGGTCCAGGCGAAGACCCATGGGATCGCGCGCAAATCCTGGACACCGCGCATGCTGCGTCGGCTGGCCGGGCGCGAGCCCAGGGTCATCCGCTCGATCACGTCGATCGGCGTGGCATGCCGGAAGTAGTCGACGAAGTGTTCGCGTTCGACGAAGGCGCGGTAGGCCTGGCGGCTGTTCACCGACAACCGGTTCATCTGTTCGCGCCAGCGCTCCTCGCGTGATTCGGTCTCGCGCGGGCGCAGGCTGGCGCGCAGCACCGCGCCCACGGTCTGCTCCAGGTTGCGCAGTGCCAGCGCGCGGATGCCGTACTTGCGATGGATCACCTCGCCCTGCTCGGTCACCCGCAGCACACCGGCGACCGCACCGCGCGGAGACGACATCAGCGCCGGCGTGATGCGCGCGCCGCCGCGGCTGGCCGAGCCGCCGCGGCCATGGAAGAACGCCAGCTGGATGCCGGCCGCATTCGCCACCTCCAGCAACTCCACCTGGGCGCGCTGCAGGCCCCAGCGCGAAGCCAGCGTGCCGCCGTCCTTGCCGCTGTCGGAATAACCGAGCATCACCCACTGCTGATCGTTGCGCGAGACCAGATGCTGCCGATAGACCGGATCGACAAGCAGCGCGCGAAGGGTGGCCGGTGCGTTCTTCAAATCGTCGACGGTCTCGAACAACGGCGCGATGTTGAGCGGAACGTTGCCGTTTTCGACGAGGCCACCGTATCGTGCCAGTGCCAACACCGCCAGCACATCGGCGGCCGAGCGCGTCATGCTGATGATGTACAGGCCGACGGCTTCGCTGCCGTAACGACGACGAGCGTCGCCGAGGGTGGCGAACACGTCGTAAAGCGAGGTGACCACATCGACATGACTGATCGGAAAGAGCGCGCCACCACTGGCGTAGTCGCGCAGCTGTTGCGTGCGCGCCTCGGATGCGAGTTGCGGCCATCGCGAATTGCCGAGCAGCGCCGCCAGCGCGTCATCGTGCACACGCGAATCCTGCCGCACGTCCAGCCGCGCCAGGTGCAGGCCGAACGTGCGCACACGGCGGATCAAACGCTGCACGGCGTAGGCACCCGCATGCAAGCCGTGATGATCGACCAGGCTCCTGACGATCAGCTGCAGGTCGTCGAGCAGTTCGGCAACGGACGTATAGCCTTCCGGATGACTTTCTTCACGAGTGGCTTCGAGGCGGCCACCGATCACCGTCAACAGGCATCGATACGGCATGTCGGCATGTCGTGGCCGTATCGTTTTCGTGGCTGCGGGAAAGCGTGCACGGTAGTCGTCCAGACGCTGCTGCAGCTCCGTGTCGACGGCCACGCGGCTTTCAGTCTGGCTGAGCAGGCGCGCCAACCCCGCCACATCGGCCACGTAATGCTCGATCACGTGTGCGCGCTGGGTGGCCAGGCTGGCGGCGATGGTGGCAGCGCCGACGTTCGGATTGCCGTCCATGTCGCCACCGACCCAGGTCGCGAAGCCGAGCAGCTGTGGCAGTTTCGCCGCCACGCCGTAGACCGTCTGCAGTGCCTCGGCCAGCGACTCGAAGAGCGCCGGCACGATGCGATAGATCGGATTGGCCAGATAGAAGCCCACATGATGGTGCTCGTCCTGCACGGTGGGCCGCACCGGCGACGCCTCGGCGGTCTGCCAACCGGAGGACAGCGCCATGTAGATGCGATCGTCGTCCTCCTTGCGCTCCTGCGGCGTGCGGTTCTGATCGAAGCCGTCGATCAACGAACGCACGATCGCCTGCTCCTTTTCCAGCAGCGAGCGGCGCACCGCCTCGGTAGGATGCGCCGTGAACACCGGCTCGATCCACAACCGGTCCAGCCAGCCGATCAGCTCGTCCGCGCCAACACCCTGGGCCTTCAACTGGCCCAGCACATCAAGCAGCGATTCCGGCTGCGGCGCACTGCCCTCGCGCTGGTAATCGCGGCGGCGACGGATGCGGTGCACCCGCTCAGCCGTGTTCACCGCCTGGAAATAGGTAGCGAAAGCGCGTGCCAGCGCTTCGGCATCCTCGGCCTCCAGGCCGGCCAGCGAATCGGCCAGCTCATCGACTGTGGCACCTTCACGCCGTCGGCGGATCGCCGCAAGACGTACCTGTTCGACCCGTTCGAAAAAAGCTTCACCGCCCTGTTCGGCCAGCATGCGCCCGACCATCGCGCCAAGCCGGCTGACGTCCTCGCGCAACGGGCCGTCGTGCGACAGGAATTCGGGTTCGCGGCTTACTTCCACGTGGTGACTCCAGTGCAAGGTGAACAGCCAGACTAACCAATCGCGGCGCAGGAGGCATCCCGGCGCGTCTCCCGCTACAATAGCGGGCTTGTACTGCCCGCCGAGGGGCGCTGCGACCGTTCCATCACGCGGAGTCATCCGTCGTCGGGAAACGGCCAGGCTCGGCGCGGCACGTTCCACAACGGCGCCCGGTTGATTGTCACTAACCGGAGACATTTATGAACGCCGTTACCAAAGAAACCACCCACGACTACAAGGTCGCCGACCTCTCGCTCGCCGACTGGGGCCGCAAGGAACTGGACATCGCCGAGCACGAGATGCCGGGCCTGATGTCGATCCGGAAGAAGCACGCCGCCACGTTGCCGCTGAAGGGCGTGCGCGTGACCGGCTCGCTGCACATGACGATCCAGACCGCGGTGCTGATCGAGACGCTGAAGGACATCGGCGCCGACGTGCGCTGGGCCTCGTGCAACATCTTCTCGACCCAGGACCACGCCGCCGCCGCGATCGCCGTCACTGGCACGCCCGTGTTCGCCTGGAAGGGCGAGACACTGGAGGAATACTGGGACTGCACGCTCGACGCGCTGACCTTCCCCGGCAAGGGCGCCGACAAGTACCTCGGTCCGGAGCTGGTGGTCGATGACGGTGGCGACGTGACCCTGCTGATCCACAAGGGCTACGAGCTGGAGAATGGCTCGAAGTGGGTCGACGAGAAGGCTTCCTCGCATGAGGAACAGGTGATCAAGAACCTGCTCAAGCGCGTGCACGCCGAACGCCCGGGCTTCTGGCACACCGTGGTGCGCGACTGGAAGGGTGTCTCCGAGGAGACCACCACCGGCGTGCATCGCCTGTACCAGCTGGCCGAGGCCAAGTCGCTGCTGATCCCCGCGATCAACGTCAACGACTCGGTGACCAAGAGCAAGTTCGACAACCTGTACGGCTGCCGCGAATCGCTGGCCGATGGCCTGAAGCGCGCGATGGACGTGATGCTGGCGGGCAAGGTCGCCGTGGTCTGCGGCTACGGCGACGTCGGCAAGGGCTGCGCGCATAGCTTGCGTGCCTACGGCTCGCGCGTGGTGGTCACCGAGATCGATCCGATCAACGCGCTGCAGGCGGCGATGGAAGGCTTCGAGGTCAACACGGTTGAATCGACCCTGGGCCGCGGCGACATCTACGTCACCACCACCGGCAACAAGGACGTGCTGACGCTGGATCACCTGAAGGCGATGAAGGATCAGGCGATCGTCTGCAACATCGGCCACTTCGACAACGAGATCCAGGTCGACGCGCTGAATGCGATGGCCGGCGTGACGAAGATCAACATCAAGCCGCAGGTGGACAAGTACGTGTTCGCCGATGGCCGCGCGATCTTCCTGCTGGCCGAAGGCCGCCTGGTGAATCTCGGCTGCGCCACCGGCCACCCGAGCTTCGTGATGTCCAACTCGTTCTCCAACCAGACCCTGGCACAGATCGACCTGTGGGCGAACAAGGACACGTACGAGCCGAAGGTCTACATCCTGCCGAAGAAGCTCGACGAGGAAGTCGCGCGTCTGCACCTGGAGAAGATCGGCGTGAAGCTGACCACGCTCACCAAGGAGCAGGCAGGCTATCTCGGCGTGCCGGTTGAAGGTCCGTACAAGCCGGATCATTACCGCTACTGAGTCACGGAAAAACCTGAGCAATACCCGGAAGGGCGCATTTATTGCGCCCTTCTTTGTTCATGCGCAGCAGCTTTCTGAATGCCTCAATGCGCGTCGCCAGTGTTATCCGGCGAGAAACGCCGCCGGCACATAACGCACCTTGCCGATACCCGCGAACCAGCGCAGCTTGAGATACGCAGGCAGACCTCGCACCAGAGTCCAGCGGTTCACTGGATGGATATCGTTGTGCGCCACCTGCAAATGTGATGGCTCGACGGGCATCACCGTGGTCGACACGGATCGCATCCAGTTCACCTTCCCGCGCATGCTGCCGCGCCGTTGCCGTTGCGCCTGGATCAGCTCCTCGTACGGAAATGCCACGTCGCGTCCATGCTCTCGAAACAAACGTTCCTGCCAGACGAACAGCGACTGCAACTGCGGGTGATCCGCAAAGTGCGGCACGATCCGCAGCGGTCGCAGCAGCGACGCCAGAGTGATATCCGCCGCACTGAAACGACCGCCGACCAGGAAGCCGCCGCACTCCAGTTGCGCGGCAATCGGAACCAGTTGCGCCTCCAGCGCCTCGTATACCCGATCCTCGCGGTTGTAGTGAAAGCGGAAACGCAGAGTCAGCATGGCGCCCAGCACGGGTGCGGCCAGCGCACGCCATACCGGCCGTGTGAACAGGCCACCGGCGACATTCGGCATGAACAGCCGCGACAGCACGTTCGGGCACTCCATGATCAGCTGGGTGTAACCCAGCCGGCGTGCGTGCAGCCCGAGCGTGGAGTCGAGCCGCAGCATCCATTGCCATACCGCTTCACGCTCGACCGGATCAGCGGGCAACAGGGCGTGCTCCGGATAGGTCTCGTCGAGGTAACGGATGATCGGCGAGGAATCGCTGATCGCCACGCCGGTGGCGGTGTCGTGGATCAACGGCACCGTTTGCGCACATGCAAAGCGCTGCATTTCCTTCTTGTTGAAGGCAACGATGTCGATGCCGCGCCATTCGAGCTGCTTGAAATCCAGTGCCCAACGCACCTTTTCCACGTAGTGCGACCAGTGCAGCTTGTACAGCTCGATCATGAGCGCCCTCCTTGTCGAACCATCGCAATGGGGCCGCCATACCGATGCCGCAAGCCGCCGCATGGCAACGGTACGGAATCAATCACATATATCGCTTCATCGCGAGATAGAGATATATACTTGCCGGTATCGTCCATCTGGAACCTCTGCGATGCCGGCCATCAGCTTCGAATTCTTCCCACCCAAGACCGACGAGCAGCGCACGCAGCTGGATCGCGCCGCTCAGGTACTGAAGGCCTACCAGCCGGAGTACGCCTCGGTCACCTTCGGTGCGGGCGGCTCGACGCTGAGTTACACCGGCGACACCGTGGCACGGCTACATGTGCAGCATGGTCTCAATGTGGCGCCGCACCTGTCCTGCGTGGGCGGCACGCGCGCCGAACTGGCTACCTTGCTGGACGAATACCGTACGGCCGGCTACCGCCGCATCGTCGCGCTGCGTGGTGACATGCCTTCGGGCATGGCCACGGCGGGCGACTTCCGCTACGCCGCCGAGCTGGTGGGCTTCATCCGTGAGCACTGTGGCGACCACTTCCATATCGAAGTGGCGGCGTATCCGGAAACCCACCCGCAGGCGGACGATGCGTTGCGCGACCTGCAGCACTTCAAGGCGAAGATCGACGCCGGCGCGAACGGTGCAATCACCCAGTATTTCTTCAACCCTGACGCGTATTTCCGCTTCGTCGACGATGTGCGCAGGCTCGGCGTGGATGTGCCGATCGTGCCGGGCATCATGCCGATCGCCAATTACACCCAGCTGAAGCGTTTCTCCGACATGTGCGGTGCCGAGATTCCGCGCTGGATCGCCAAACGCATGCAGGCGCACGGCGATGACGCCGATTCGATCCGCGCACTGGGTGCCGAGGTGGTGGCCCAGCTGTGCCGGCGCCTGCTCGATGGCGGTGCACCGGGGCTGCACTTCTACACGCTCAACCGCGCCCGGGCGACGCAATCGGTGCTGCAGCAGCTTTCCTGAGCCGGCGGACGGGTATGCTTGCGGGATGCGCCGGTTAGCTGCCTTGCTGTGCCTCCTCTTGCTCGCCTTCGCCTGGACTGTGCCTGCGATGGCGCAGACCGAGATTCATCGTTGCGTCGGTGCGGACGGCCATCCGCTGTTCACCGACCAGCCCTGTGCCGCCTTGCAGGCCACGCCGGTCAGCCCCGCGGCCGTGGCCAACGTCAGCAACTTGTCGAGCGTGCCGCCGCCCATCATGTGTGCGGCGAATCTCGGTGAATTGCGCCAGAGCGTGATCGATGCCTTTGCCAGTCACGACGCCAACCGGTTGGCCGGCCTGATGCTGTGGGGCGGCTACGGTCGTGGTGCGGCGATTGCGGACATCCGTTCGCTGGGTTCCCTGATGAGGCAGCCATTGCTCGATATCAGTCCTGCCGATGATCCGGCGTCCTCTGCCAGCAGCGCAGCGAAGCCCGCACCGGCCGGCAGCATGGCCGATCCGTTTGATCCGGCGCCGGCTGTCGCCACACCAGTCTCCGGCAACCAGCTGGTACTGCACACGACCGGCAGCGATGGCAACGGCGACCCGCGGGAATTGCGCTTTGACATCGTGCGCCGAGCCGGCTGCCTGTGGCTGCGCAACGCGGATTGAATCCCCAGCAGGTATCATGGGCAGTCCCCATTGGAGAAGCGACATGGCGCAGCAATACCCCGAGTGGATCTGGCAGAACGGAAGCATCAAGCCATGGGCCGAGGCGACCACGCATGTGATGTCGCACGCGCTGCATTACGGTTCATCAGTCTTCGAGGGCATCCGCAGCTACGCCACACCCGATGGCGCCGCGATCTTCCGGCTCACCGATCATCTCAACCGGCTGTACCAGTCCGCCAAGATCTACGACATGGTGCTGCCTTACTCGGCCGATGAACTGGCTGCGGCCTGCCGTACGGTGATCCAGAAGAACGGCCTCGGCGCCGCCTATCTGCGCCCGGTCGCGTACCGCGGACTGGGCGGCTTTGGATTGTCGGCCGAAACGCCGATCGACGTTGCCGTGGCAGCGTGGCCCATGGGGCCGTACCTCGGGCCGGAGGCGCTGGAGAATGGCATCACCGCCTGCGTGTCGAGCTGGCAGCGCTTCGCACCCAACACCATCCCGGCCGGCGCCAAGGCCGGCGGCAATTATCTGTCCGGCCAGCTGATCGCGCGTGAGGCGCGCCGGCTCGGCTTCGGCGAAGGCATTGCACTCGCCTCCAGCGGCCTGCTCAGCGAAGGTGCCGGCGAGAACCTGTTCCTGGTGTTCGACGGCGTACTGCACACGACACCGGCCAGCGCCTCGATCCTCACCGGCATCACCCGCGACACGCTGAAGACGCTGGCGCGCGAAGACGGTATCGAGGTGGTCGAGCGTGACCTGCCGCGCGAATACCTGTATCTGGCCGACGAGATCCTGATGTGCGGCACCGCCGCCGAAGTCACGCCGATCCGCGCAGTCGACGGCAAGCAGATCGGCAACGGTACGGCTGGCCGCGTCACCCGCCGCCTGCAGGAGTTGTTCTTCGGCCTGTTCGATGGCCGCACCCACGACAAGTGGGGTTGGCTGGAACCAGTCTGAGGAAAGCCTGGTGCCAGAAAAACGCCCCGCAGTGCGGGGCGTTTTTCTTTATGGAATCCGGACCGGCTTCAACTGAAGACGATGCTGGCGATCGCGCCGTTCGCATCGCTGCGCGGACGCATCGAGACATCCCAGCCATACAGTTCGCACAACCGGCGCACGATCGCCAGGCCAAGGCCGGCACCGCTGCCGCCGGCACCTTCGCCGCGCACGCCGCGCTGGAACAGGCGCTCGGCATCCTCCGGCTTGATCCCGGGGCCGGTGTCGATCACCTCGATGCGCCCCTGACCCACCTCGACCCGTACGCTGCCTTCGAGCGTGTACTTGATCGCGTTGCCGATCAGGTTGGTCAGCGCTACCGACAATACCGAGGCCGGTGCATTGATGCTGACCAGTTCGTTGACCGTCAGATCGATGGTCAGCGGCTTGCCGCGCATCTGCGGGCGCTGGCTCTCGATCACGTCGGCCGCGACCTTGCCGACCTCGGTGGTTTCGCCACGGGTCGGGCCACGCCGTTCGGCACGCGACAGCAGCAGCAATGCCTCGATCAGCTCGGTCGCCTGGCGCGAAGCGCGCTCGATGCGCTTCAGCCGCTCGCTCAGCTTCTCGGTGAGATCGGGCGAACCCTGCAGCAGTTCGGTGGTACTGGCGATCACCGCCAGCGGCGTGCGCAGCTCATGGCTCACGTCGGAATTGAACTCGCGATCCCGCTCGACCATCGCGGTGAGCCGTGCCGAGTATTCATCCAGCGCGTGTGCCAGCTCGCCCACTTCGTCGTCGGCGAAATGCGGTGCCAGCGGCTCGGCCTTGCCGGCCTTGCGGAAATCGCGCAGACGGTTGGCCAGCTCGCTCACAGGCTTGAGCACCTTGCGCGAAAGCCACATGCCAAGCACCAGCGAGAGCAGACCGAACAGGAACACCGCGCCGATCACACTTATCAGCAGCTGCCGTTTGCCCAGTTCGTCGCGCGATACGTCATAGCGCAGAAAACTGATCACGCCGTCCTGTCGCCGCACAGCCAGCTTGTAGCGCTTGATCTGGCCGTCCGCACCGGTTTCGGCGATGTCGTGTACGCCAGTTCCCAGCTGTTGCCAGTTCAATGGCGCCTTGTAGATCGTGCGATCACTCCACGTCCACGCCTTGACGATGTTGAAATGCGGGATCTGCGTGGGATCCGCACGCACCTGCGCATTGAGGTTGTCGACCTCGTCCTGCAGGCTCGCCGTGACCAGTTGATCCTCCACCTTGGCGCGCACATTCAACGCAGCCACGGCAAACAACGCGCTGAGGCCGAAGCCGAACAACGCGAAGGAGACGATCAATCGAAACCGAAGCTTACGCCTGGACTGCATCCGGCTCGACCATCCGATAGCCAATGCCGTGCCGCGTATGGATCAGCGGCTTCTCGAACGGTTTGTCGATGGCGGCGCGCAGGCCGTGGATATGCACGCGCAACGAATCGCTGTCCGGCAGCTCCTCACCCCAGACGCGCTGTTCCAGATCCTGCCGGGTAACCACCGACGGACTCGCCTCCATCAATGCCTGCAGCAGCTTCAGGCCGATCGGATTCAACTGGATCGACTTGCCCTCGCGATTCACGGTGAGTGTGTCCAGGTTGAAAGTGAGGTCGGCCACCTTCAGCACGCGACTCTGCGGACCCTTGCCGCGACGTGCCAGCACTTCCAGCCGCGCGGACAATTCCTGCAGCGCGAACGGCTTGGTCATGTAGTCGTCGGCCCCGGATTCGAAACCGGTGAGCTTCTGCTCCAGCGCATCGCGCGCGGTCAGCATCAGGATCGGGGTCTGCTTGTGCGCCTCGTGACGCAGCTTGCGCGCCACTTCCAGGCCGTCCATGCCCGGCAACGTGAGATCCAGCACGATCACGTCGAAATCGTGCACCACCGCCAGATGCAGCCCGGTGACACCGTCGCCGGCGAAGTCCACCACGTGGCCACGGTCTTCCAGATAATCGCCGATGTTGGTCGCGATATCGCTATTGTCTTCAATCACCAGAACGCGCATGTGTCACTCCTGCGCAGCCGGCACACAGGACGGCTGAAGGTGCAAGCTTAACAAGCTTGCATGAACGAAGCGCGCCGCTTACGGCATAAAGCTGAACACGGCTTCGTGCGGACAAGAAAAAGGCCCAGATGCACGACTCGCCGTCGCCGCATCTGGGCCCAAACTACTGCCCCGTTACCATCATCTGCCGTCACCCACCCTCAGCGGTTGGAATGCCATGCAAAAAACAGTGTCATCTTTATAGGGGGACCGTGGTTACGGTGCAGTTAACCGGTACTCACTTCGCCGTTAAACAGGCCACGCAACCGCACCACCATCATGATCCGAATCAGCCCTGGACCGTCTACATGGACTCAATCGCCCGTATCCGCTTTATCCGGTTCACGACAGATATGCGTTCCCGTGACAATCTGGCAGCTGACCTGCGCGCGGACTTCCCGAGTGGTGCGCAAGCCGGAAGATACCCTTCCAGTGCGCCCCGCATTCAGCGTGAACGCCAAGGTCTGACGATACCGTTGTGCTGTTGTACCCAGCTCGGGCAACGCATACTTCCATGCACGCATTGCATCGATCGCCGCCAGGTCGAACACACCCGCAGGCTGGGCACTGACGACACGCGGATCCCGCACATCGCCGTTGGCAGACAAGCCAAACTCGATCACCACTTGTCCTTCCACACCTTGCACGAGCGCTGCATGCGGATAAACCGGCTGGCGAATCTGTAATGGTGTAGGCGCCAGTGCTCTGGATGAAGCCGCGGGAACAGCCGGCTCGGTAACGACCATCAAGGACTCGTCGTGACGAACTGGCGCCAGATCAGCAATCCGCAACGAGACCCGCAGCGGCATGACGCCAATCGACGCAATCGGCAGCGATGCAGCAACCGGATCCGTACTGTCCGGCATTGACGCCACACTCTCGATCGGCCGCAGCGCCTCGGCGTGCATCAATGCCAGATCGGCCGGATGCCACCTGACATCGGCCCGCGTCAACGACAATTCCAATGGAATCCACACCGACTGCAGTTGCGCAGCCACGCCGGCAAGGCTTTGTCGCAGATGGTTCTGCTTCCACTCAAGCCGCAACGTAAGCGCCACCAGCGCAGCACCGAGCAACACCGCTACAAAGCGGGCCGGCGTGCGCAGTAATGCGCCTTCACGCTCGGGCATGACCATGTGCTGCACGCGATCCAGCAGCACGCCACCACTGGCCGCCAGCAGCAAAGAGCCATGCCGTTCGCGCAATTCACCGAGTTCAGCCAACGCCGTCACGAACACATGCCGGCTGCCACCACTGACCGAAAGCGCCAGTTCGTCGCAGCAGATCTCTCGCTCATTGCGCACATCGCGCGAAATCCAGTGCACTACCGGATGATAGAAACACAGTGTCTCGAGAACGACCTGGAACAGATTGGCGAGCGGATCCCAGCGCCGCAAATGTGCCAGCTCGTGGGCAAGGATCAGTTCGATCTGTGTCGCAGGAAAATTGCATACCACCGCCAGTGGCAGCAGGATCACCGGCCGTATCCAGCCCACCACGGCCGGCGTGGCAATGACCTTGCTGCACAATACGGTAACGCGCCGACGTAAGCCGAAACCTGCAGCCATCGCGGCAACCTGATGCTGCCATTCCGGGATCAATGTGGCCATCCGCACCAGGGCCTTCAGCCCACGCCATTGACGCCATGCCCGCAGCGACAGCAGCAGCACGCCGGCCGACCATGCCAGTGCCAGCCATGGCAGCAGCCCATCCAGGCCGGCATCCCATGTTCGAGCGGTCGTGCCGAGCTCGACGCCTTGGCCACTCGCGGCAGGAGTCACCACGTCCGTGGCTGCCTGAATGACTGCGGGTGCTGCTTCGAGCAGCCGCCACAAGGTCAGCAACGGGCACAAGGCAAGTGCCAGCAGGATGACCATGCCGAAACGATAACGTGCCTCACCGCGAGGCAACGCCATGCGTGCCGCGGCATACAGCAACCCCAGCAATGCCCCCTGCCAGACGAAGTGCAGCAGTGTCCAGCCGATCACCCGTGCTCCGACCAGCATCACCGGTAGCGCGTCCATCACGATGCATCCTTGTCGAGCTTGTTCAACAGATTGCGAATCGCGCGCAACTCCTCACGACTGGCATGCTGGCTGCCGAGCGCATGCAAAACCAATTGCGAAGATGAGCCGTCGAACACGCGCTGCACCAGATCGACGAGGAATCGCTTCTGCGTGCGCTCCTTGCTCAGGATCGCGCGGTATACATGCGCACGCTGCGAATCGTCGCGCTCGACCAGTCCCTTGGCATGCATCACCTGCAGCAGTTTCAACGTCGTGGTGTAACCGGTGCTGATGCTGGGGCGGAGCACGTCGTGTACTTCGCGCACGGTGCATCCATCACGGGTCCACAGGACATGCAGAATCTCAAGCTCACCCTCGGTGGGTCTGGGACTGATCGCTGGCTGCGCCTTCATGCCGACACCTCGATTCGCTGATGCTGGAACCTGCCATCGTGACGATGGCAGGTCACGCGATGTTCAACCCTTGCCGCCGACCGGAGTATTCACCTGCCGCATCTGCTGCTGGAAGTTCTGGGTGTCACGGTGTTCCTGTTCGATTTCACGATAGGTGCGGCAGGTCGTCTTGGGAATATGGGAACCCAACGGCGCGACTGACTCGCATACCAGCCGCTTGTCGTCACGATGGGTCAGGATCGCGTTGACAGCCTCCTGATCGTTGAACAACTGGACTTTCGCGCTGGCATCCATCTGCGCCGTGGTGTCGTATTTGTCGAACAACGACTGCATGTCGGCGAAGTTCGCATCGACCTTCTCGCGCTCACCCTTGTCGACGAATTCATAGCGTCCACCGGGCTGCATCTGTTGATGCACGGCCGCGACCACTGCAGTGAAATCGCTCTTGTTCTCTGCCTTGACGATGACTTCCGTCTTGTAGGCGTAAACAGCACTTGCCTGCAGCAGAGCCGCACCCACAACCGCACCCACCAGCCAGAACCTCAGTTTCATGCCCCACTCTCCCCGGATCAGGTCGTGTACCGATGCGGAACACCCGACACCCGATCATCCTGCGACGGATGCTAGGTCAGCTGGCCAAACACTGTCAACGAAGATGTTCGTACTATACGTTTCGTAGTGCGCTCCGGCGCATGCGTCCAGCCGGTGCCGTGCCACCGGCCTGGGCGAGCAACAGGTCCATGATTGCGCCAGCCACGTCGACGCCGGTGGCGGCCTCGATACCCTCCAGACCGGGCGAGGAATTCACTTCGAGCAGCAGCGGCCCGCGGTTGGAGCGCAGCAGGTCGACGCCGGCGATGCCCAGCCCCAGCGCGCCGGCGGCACGTACCGCGATGCGCTTCTCTTCCGCGCTCAATGTGGCGGCCATGGCCGTACCACCGCGATGCAGGTTGGCGCGGAACTCTCCCGGGCTGGCATCGCGCTGCATCGCCGCCACCACCTTCTTGCCGACCACGAAACAACGCAGGTCGCTGCCCTTCGCCTCGGCGATGAACTCCTGCACCAGGAAGTTCGCGAACAGGCCGCGGAATGCCTCGATCACGCTTTGCGACGCACTGCGTTTCTCCGCCAGCACCACGCCGGTGCCCTGGCTGCCTTCGTTGAGCTTGATCACATGCGGCGGATCGCCGAGCAAGGCCAGCACATCGGCCGTGTCATCCGGGTTGTCGCCGAATACTGTGATCGGCATGTCGATACCCTGCGCAGCGAGTATCTGCAGGCAGCGCAACTTGTCGCGCGCGCGCAGTACGGCGTCGGACGGGTTGGGCGTGTACACGCCCATCATTTCCAGCTGGCGCAACACGGCCGTGCCGTAGAACGTGCTGGTGGTACCGATGCGCGGGATCACCGCGTCGATGTCGCGCACCTCCCTGCCCTTGTAGCGGATTGCCACGGCGCCCGGCGCGATGCGCACATAGCAGCGCAGTGGATCGAGTACACGCACCACGTGGCCACGCTCGCGTGCCGCCTCGACCAGTCGCTTGGTCGAATACAGGCGCGTGTTGCGCGACAGGATCGCAATCTTCATAGAGAGGCCATCACGAAAGGTCAGTGGCCACGACCAGCGGCCGCGACTGGGTATAGGAACGTGCCGGATCCACCACAAAACGCCCGCACAGGGCGCTGCGGCCAAGCAGCAAGGGAAACAGCATATGCCGCCGATCGGTCAGATTGATGTCGGTGCTGAAGCGTTGCCCGGCCAGTTGCACCTCACTGCGGATAAACCAGCGCTCGGTGCGTCGTCCACCGGTATCGGTCACTGCACGCCGATCCAGTGCCGGCGCCTCGCAATGCACAGGCACTGGCTGGCGCCGGCCGACATGCATGGTGAAGCGCAGCCAGGTGATGCCATCACGCTGAAAATCTTCGAGGGTATCGACATGCAGCGAGCTGCTGCGTGCACCGGTATCGAGCTTGGCCTTGAGCAGGCCGATGCCCAGCTGCGGCAATGCCAGCCGCTCCCGCCAACCGAGAGTTATCAGATCCGCCATATAGGTTCGGGATTGCTCGGTGGGGATCGCGGAGTGGAGCGGGTGAAGGGAATCGAACCCTCGTCAGTAGCTTGGGAAGCTACAGCTCTACCATTGAGCTACACCCGCCTTGGCCGGCGGATGGTAGCGCGTGACAAGCGCCGTTGGAAAGTCGGCCCGCTCAAGTTGCATTCCATGCAAACAGTGGCCTCCCTGATGCGCGCCGGAGGTACGCAGCTGGCCATCCTCCCCAACGCCACGTGAACCCGAGATGGCGGCCAGCTGAATTGCCCGTCACGTGGTCGGCGAAACTAAGATCGACCTGACTTTTGTTATGCCCATAATTACGCCGTCATCGGCGCCATGTTCCAGGACTGTTTGGCAGCTCGAATGGACTCATCGCGCGATGACACTCGCGCTCACCAGGGGAATCTTCACATGCACGTGTTTGCCAAAATCCTTGCTCCCATGCGCCGCAGCTGGCGACCGCTGGCGATCGTGCTGCTAGGCACGACCGTTGGTCTGGTCCAGGCGCAATCTGCCGACGACAACAGTGCCGATCCGCCGAGCCGGGTGGCACGGTTGTCGTACATGGCCGGCGATGTGGGCTTCCTGCCATCCGGCGCGACCGACTGGAGCGACGCCAACCTCAATCGCCCGCTGACGACCGGCGACCGTCTTTCCAGCAGCCAGGGCGGCCGTGCCGAACTGGAACTGGGTGGCAGCACCCTGCGCATCGCCGGCCGGACCGATCTCGGCCTGCTCAGCCTGGACGATCAACTGGCCCAGCTCGAATTGACCCAGGGCACGCTGAACCTCACCGTGAGGCAGCTTGATCAAGGGCAGAGCTACGAGATCGATACCCCGACCGTGGCCCTGGTGGTCGACCAGCCGGGAACGTTCCGCATCGATATCGGCAACAACGGTGGCAGCACGCAGGTAACCGCCTTCAATGGCGATGCCACGGTTTACGGCGAAAACAATGCGCAGCGCACAGTCCACGCCGGACGCAGCTACAGCTTCGTCGATTCCAGTCTGGGCGCAGTAGCCATCAACGACATCGGTGGTGGCGACGCCTTTGACGCATGGTGCAACGATCGCGACAGCCGTTACGCGCAATCCACCTCCAGCCAGTATGTGTCGGACGATGTGGTCGGTTCCCAGGATCTGGATCAATACGGCAGCTGGCAGACCACCAGCGATTACGGCGCGGTCTGGTTTCCCGCCAGCGTCGCTGTCGACTGGGCACCCTATCGCAATGGCCATTGGGCTTATATCGCCCCGTGGGGCTGGACCTGGGAGGATGATTCACCGTGGGGCTACGCCCCGTATCACTACGGGCGTTGGGCTTATATCGGTGGTCACTGGGGTTGGCTTCCCGGGCCACGTGGCGTGCGCGCCATCTATGCTCCGGCACTGGTGGCGTTCGTCGGTGGCGGTGGCTGGTCTGTCGGCATCGGCGGTGGCCCGGTCGGCTGGTTCCCGCTTGGTCCCGGCGAAATCTACAACCCGTGGTATCGCGCCAGCCGCGGTTACTACAGCAACGTCAACATCACCAATATCCGCGGCTATCGCGGCTACGACCGCAACACGATGATCAACAACATCAACATCCACTACAACGGCTACCGCAGCGGCCGACCGGTAAACGACGCACGCTACGCCAACCGCGACGCGCCCCACGGCTTCTCGGCCATGCCGGGACAGGCGTTCGCCGGTGGGCAGCATGTGCAACACAATCTGGTGCGTGTCGATCAACGCCAGCTGGCTTCGGCCGCCGTGCTGCCGCGCGGCACCAGCCTGCGCCCCGCACCAGGCAGCATCGCACTCCCACGCAGCTCGCATGCGCAGTCGCTGCCTGCCGCTGGCTTCCAGCGCGAAGTGGTCGCCCGTCATGCGCCGCCGTCGACACGCACGACGGCTTCGTTCAACAACCTGGCCGGCCCGCAACGTGCCGCCACACCGGGCGCCAACGTCCGTGTGCTGAATTCTCGCGGTCCTGCCGTGCCGGTGGATCGTTCGCAGCGCAATCTGCCGCCCACCTCCAACGTGGCGGCCGGCGTACCGATCGGTGTGCCGCAAGGCAATCGTGGCGAACCGCGCCAGGGTGATCTGCCGTCGTCACGCTTCGCCCGTTCGCAAGCCGGCGACGCTTCCGGAGGCATGCCGCCGGAACCGCGCGGGTCGATGCCACGCCCGGATGCCAGCTACACGCCCGGCGCCAACCAGGATCGAGGGCCGCTGCCACCTGAAAACCGCACGCTGCCTCAGGTGCCGCAGATCCAACGCGCCACCGTGATCAACCAGCCGCAGCCGGCTGCCGATCGGCCCGCACCTCGTTACGAAAGCGAGCGCGGCATGCGCGATGACACCCAGGCGCCACGCAGCGACAACGGTACGCGCGCGTATCCCAACGAGCCGCCGCGTACGATGGCCGAACCGGTGCGTCAGAGCTATCAGCAGCCGCAGTACCAGCAACCGCAACGCAGCGCACCACAGTACGCACCACCACCGCGGACAGTGGCACCAGCGCAGCCACAGCACGCGGAACCGCGTCCAGCAGAGAAATCCGAACCGCGCAAGCGTGAGGATGACCGTCAGCACTGAGCAACATGCTATCGAGTCCAGGCAAAAGCCCGCGTTCCTGCGGGCTTTTGCTTTTGGGGTCACTCTGCAAACAGCGTCCGGCACGGGAATCGCTACAATACGCGGATGCACATCATGCTCAATGGCCATCCGCGCGAGTGCGCTCCCGCCACCACCGTCGCGCAACTGCTCGAACAAGCCGGTTATGCAGGGCGTCGCGTGGCGGTGGAACTCAACCAGGAAATCGTGCCGCGCAGCCAGCACGCCAGTCGCACCCTGGCCGACAGTGACCGCCTCGAAATCGTCCACGCCATCGGCGGTGGCTGAGTCCGCACATCCTGTCGGCCTGTCGTCCAGCCCGCGCATCTCCAAGGCAGCACCATGAATTTCAAGAGCAACGACCTCACTGACCCGCTGATCATCGCCGGCAAAAGCTATGGCTCGCGCCTGCTTACCGGCACCGGCAAGTACAAGGATTTCGATGAAACCCGCGCCGCCTCGCAGGCGGCCGGTGCCGAGATCGTCACGGTGGCGATCCGTCGCGTTAACATCGGCCAGGACGCCGGCCAGCCGAACCTGCTCGACGCGCTGCCGCCGGACCAGTTCACCCTGCTGCCGAACACCGCCGGCTGCTATAACGCGGTCGACGCGGTGCGCACCTGCAAGCTGGCACGCGAACTGCTCGATGGTCATCAGCTGGTGAAGCTCGAGGTGCTGGGCGATCAGCGCACGCTGTTTCCCGACGTGGTGGAGACACTGAAGGCTGCCGAGATCCTGGTCGCCGATGGTTTCGAAGTGATGGTCTACACCAGCGACGATCCGATCCTGGCCAAGCGCCTCGAACAGATCGGCTGCGTCGCGGTGATGCCGCTGGCCGCGCCGATCGGCTCGGGCCTCGGCATCCAGAACCGTTACAACCTGCTGGAGATCATCGAAAACGCCAAGGTGCCGATCATCGTCGACGCCGGTGTGGGTACGGCCTCGGACGCCGCGATTGCGATGGAACTGGGCTGCGATGGCGTGCTGATGAACACCGCGATCGCCGGCGCGAAGGATCCGGTGCTGATGGCGCATGCAATGAAACTGGCGATCCAGGCCGGCCGCGCCGCGTTCCGTGCCGGGCGCATTCCGCGCAAGCGCTACGCTTCGGCGTCCAGCCCCATCGACGGCACGATTGGCTGAAGCCCGCACTGCTCCTCCTGCTTCAGGGGGAGACCGCGACCGAAGGGAATCCCCTCTTCGGGAGGAGGGGGCAAAGCTCTTGAACCGAGAAACCAGATCAAGAGCAACCCCTCCCCAACCCTCCCCTGCCTTGCAGGGGAGGGAGACAAACTTCTTCTGGATTCTGCATGACTGATCGCGACGACAACGCTCCCGAATACATGCGCCGCATCCGCAGCTTCGTGCTGCGCGAGGGCCGCATGACACCGGCGCAGCAGCGCGCGTTCGACACGCTGTGGTCGCGCTTCGGCATTGACTATCGCGGCACTCCGCACGACTTCAACGCGAACTTCGCCCGCCATGCGCCACTGGTGATGGAGATCGGTTTCGGCAACGGCGAGGCACTGGCCTGGGCCAGCGAACACGATCTGGCGCGCGACTTCCTCGGCATCGAGGTGCATGGCCCCGGCGTCGGTCGCCTGATGAATGCGCTGGCTGCACGCGACGCCGGCAATGTGCGGCTGTACAAGCACGACGCGGTGGAGGTGCTCGAACACGAGATCGCGCCAGGTACGCTGGCCGAAGCACGCATCTGGTTCCCCGATCCGTGGCACAAGAAGCGTCACAACAAGCGCCGGCTGATCCAGTCGGAGTTCGTCGCCCTGCTCGCCTCGCGCATGGCGCCGGATGGTTTGCTGCATCTGGCCACCGACTGGCAGCCGTATGCCGAGCACATGCTCGAAGTGATGGAAGCAGCGCCGGACTGGCGCAACGCGATCGGTCCCGGCCAATACGCCGAGAAGCCTGCGTGGCGCATCGAGACGCACTTCGAACGACGCGGCCTGAAGCTTGGTCATGGCGTGTGGGACCTGCTCTATCGCAAGACCTGAGCGCGTCACCCTGCATGAGCATGCAGTCGAGGTTCACCAGCGACCGCATCGGCACGCTTATACTGCGGCAATCCACACAGGGACGAATCGACGCAGCGTGAAGCTTCCACTGCCCCGCCGCATCCGCCGTAACCAGCTGCCCTTGCGGGACCTGAGAGCCTGCTTATGATCTCCAAGTGCCCCGCGTTGTCCTCGAGTGGCCGCCAGGTGGTAGTGCGTGGTTTACACCTTTCTCGGTGCGCAGCGCCTGACTGGCCGTCAGGCCAAGCCGCGCACCGAGAAAGGTGTAAACGCTGCCGCATGGCGGCCACTCGAGGACAACCCTGCGGGCCGGGTCTGTTTGCCCGCATGCAGGCGTCATCACTCAGTCGTGGACGGACGTCCACTCCTTCGTTCTTCCTTGGTCTGCGTGCAAACAGCTCCCGGCGCGGGGTACTTGGAGATCATAAGCAGGCTCTAAGCTAGTGGGACTCTCGCTCACCCCCGAAATGATCCTGGTACTCGGGCTGGTGGGTTTCACCATGCTGATGCTGGTGCTGGAGTGGATCCGCGCCGACATGGTGGCGCTGCTGGTGGTGGTGGCGATCGGCCTGACCGGACTGATCCCGTCCGACCGCGTGTTCAACGGCTTCGCCGGCAATGCGGTGATCGCGATCATCGCGATCATGATCATGGGCGAAGGTCTCGACCGCGCCGGCGTGCTCAACCTCACCGCGCGCTTCGTGATGCGCATGGCGCGCGGCGTGGAGTCGCGCCTGGGCCTGGTGATCAACCTGGTCGCCAGCCTGTTCAGCGCGGTGATTCCCAGCCAGGCGCTGGCCGCACTCATGATTCCGGTCAGCAGCCGCCTGTCCGCGCGCACCGGCGTGCCGCTGTCGCGGCTGCTCCTGCCGATGGCGTTCTGCATCCTCACTGCGACCAACACCACGCTGATCGCGAACTCGCCGCTGATCGTGCTGAACGACCTGATCGCCAGCGCCAACGTGAACCTGCCACCGGGCGCGCATACGATTCCGAAGTTCGGCCTGTTCAGCGTCACCCCGATCGGCCTGGCACTGGCCCTCGTTGGTGTGGGGTACTTCTACTTCTTCGGCCGCAAGCTGCTGCCCGGTCACGAAGACGAACGGCTGAAGGTGACGCCCGGGCGCACCGAGAGCTACTTCGCCGAGACCTACGGCATCGGCGGCGAGACCGCCGAACTCACCGTTACCGCGGAAAGCCCGCTGGTCGGCATGAGCATCGGCGAGGTCGAGCAATTGCATGACGCGCCGCTGATCCTGGCGATCAAGAGCGGCAACGATGCGCGCATGGCACCGCCGGCCGATCACGTGATCTGGGTCGGCTCCGTGCTCGGCGTGCTCGGCCCGCGCGATCAGTTGACCCAGTTCGCCAACAACCAGCTGTGCCGACTGTCGACCCGCATGCGCCAGCTCGGCGAACTGTTCAACCCGACCCGCGCCGGTATTTCCGAAGTGGTGATTCCGCCGGTCTCGCGCTTCATCAAGCAGACCGTGGGCGACCTGCGCCTGCGCAAGCGCTTCGGCATTTCGGTGTTGGCAGTGACCCGTGGCGACCAGGTGTTCCGCGACGACGTGCGGGCGGTGACCCTGCGTGCCGGCGATACCGTGGTGCTGCACAGCAACTGGCGCGACCTTTCGCTGGCCGCCGAGGACAAGGACCTCGTCGTCGTCACCGACATCCCGAAGGAAGAACAGCGCCCCGGCAAGATCTGGCAGGCGGTGGGCTTCTTCGTGCTGGCCAAGTGCCTGGCGCTGTTCACCAACCTCGATCTGTCGGTGGCGATGATGACCGGCGCGATCGGCATGCTGCTCACCGGTGTACTGAACATGGACGAGGCCTACAAGGCGGTCAACTGGAAGACGATCTTCGTGACCGCCTGCCTGATTCCTCTGGGTTGGTCGATGGATTCCACCGGCACCGCCGCATGGATCGCCCAGGAAGTGCTGCAGCATCTGGGTGGCCATTCGCACTGGCTGCTGCAGCTGTGCCTGGCCATCCTCACCCTGCTGTTCTCGCAGGTGATGTCGAATGTCGGCGCCACCGTGATGATGGTGCCGATCGCGATCAGCGTGGCCGTGGCCACCGGCGGCAACCCGTCCGCCTACGCATTGATCGTCGCGGTATCCTCGTCCAATACCTTCCTGCTGAGCTCCGGCCATCCGGCACTGATGATGGTCACCGGCCCCGGCGGCTACAAGGGCAAGGATTTCCTGCGCGTCGGCGCGCCACTGACCCTGCTGGTGCTGGTCGTCACTCTGGTCGCGATCAACCTGCTGTTCCACTGAGCGCGCTGACCGCGTGCCACGTAGTGCATCTGTGCTTCAGCTGCGCCGGAAGAACGCCGCGAACGCCGCGACCGTGCGCTCCACGCCATCGTCGTCGATATCCAGGTGCGTAACCAGGCGCAGCGTGGGCAGGTAACCGATGCTGATGCGGATGCCCGCTTCGCGCAGATGGACGTCCAGATCGCGCAGGCGCTCGGCGGCCACATTGACGAACACCATGTTGGTGAACTGGCCGAGCAGATCGACACCGGCGATCTCGCGCAGCCGTCCGGCCAGATAAGCCGCGCGCCGATGATCGTCGGCCAGTCGCGCCACATGATGATCCAGCGCGTGCAGGCAGCCGGCAGCGAGGATACCGGCCTGACGCCAGCCGCCACCGGTCACCTTGCGCCAGCGCCGCGCCTTGTCGATCAGTGCATGCGAGCCGACCAGCACCGAGCCGACCGGCGCGCCAAGACCCTTTGACAGGCAGATGGATACGGTATCGAAATGCCGCGCGATCTCCCGCGCCGGCACGCCGCAAGCTACCGCAGCGTTGTACAGACGCGCGCCATCCAGGTGCAGCCCAAGCCCGTGCGCACGCGCCACGTCGTGCGCGGCAGTCAGGTAATCCAGCGGCAGGGCACGGCCATGCCAGGTGTTCTCCAATACCAGCACGCGCGTGCGCGCGAAGTGCGGGTCGACCGGCTTGATCGCCGCCTCGATGTTCTGCAGCGGCAACGTACCATCCGCCGCCTGCACGATCGGCTGCGGCTGGATCGAGCCGAGCACCGCCGCGCCCCCACCCTCGAACTTGTAAGTGTGCGCATCCATGCCGACCAGGTATTCATCGCCGCGTTCGCAATGCGCCAGCAGTGCCAGCAGGTTGGACTGCGTGCCGCTGGGCACGAACAGCCCCGCATCGAAGCCCAGATCTTCAGCCATTCGCCGCTGCAGCGCATTGACCGTGGGGTCCTCGCCATAGACATCGTCGCCGACTTCGGCGGCCAGCATCGCTGCCCGCATGGCCGCTGTGGGCCGGGTCACGGTGTCACTGCGCAGGTCGATCATGTCCACGGCAAAACCTCTCGATCAGGAAACCCCGCCAGCTTGATCGGTCACACGAAAACGAGCAACCGGCCAGCGTCGCGCGTACCCGTTCCGTAGTCCGATTCAGTCGATCTCCAGTAGTAGCATGGCGACATTCGCGCCATGCAGTCGCGCGCCCAAGGGATTCTGTCGCCGTGTCGATCCTGCGTCTCTACCTGCGCGTGCTTGCGCTGCTCGCACCCGAACGCAAACTGGCGATCACGTTGGCGCTGGCCAATCTTGCGCTGGCAGGAATCTACTTCCTCGAACCGATGCTGTTCGGTCGCGTGGTCGATGCGCTGGCGTCGCCGCAGGCAGGCCATGCGCCGCGACTGATCGCGCTGTGGGCACTGGCCGGCTTCGGTGGCGTGCTGGCCGGCGTATGGGTTTCCCTGCATGCCGATCGACTCGCGCACCGGCGGCGGCTGGCCGCGATCGCGGCGTTTTTCGAACATGCCGCCGCGCTGCCGCTGGCCTTCCACGGCGAATACCACACCGGCCGCCTCTCGCGCATCATGAACAACGGTGTCGGCAATCTGTTCAACCTGTGGCTGAGCTTCTTCCGCGAACACCTCGCCACCTTGCTGTCGATCTTCGTGATGGTGCCGATCGCACTGACCATGAACTGGAAGCTGGCGCTGCTGATGATCGCGTTGATGCTCAGCTTCGCGGTGTCCAATGCGATCGCGGTGCAGCGCACGCACAAGGCGCAGGGCGAGGTGGAGGAGTTGCACCACGAGATCGCCACGCGCGCCGGCGATGTGTTCGGCAACGTCACCGTGGTGCAGAGCTTCACCCGACTCAGCGCCGAGGCGGCTGCACTGAAGGAGATGATGAGGCGCGTGCTGGCCGCGCAGTATCCCGTGCTGCGCGGCTGGGCGATCCTGTCGGTGCTGAACCGCGCCGCCAGCACACTGACGATCGTGGCGATCTTCGCGCTCGGCGCCTCGCTGCATGCACGCGGCGAAGTGACCGTGGGCGGCATCGTCAGCTTCGTCGGCTTCGCCTTGATGCTGATCGGCCGGCTCGAACAATTCGCCAGTTTCATCTCCGGCCTGTTCTTCCAGACCCAGTCGCTGCATGACTACTTCGCGGTGCTCGACCAGCGCCCGGCAATCGTCGATGCACCTACTGCCAGCGTGCTGCCGCGTGTGCGCGGCGAGGTGGTATTCGATCGGGTCAGCTTCGGCTACGACCCGGTGCAGCCTGCGCTGCACGAGCTGAATTTCCGCGCTGCGCCCGGCAGCACGATCGCGCTGGTCGGCCCCACCGGGGCCGGCAAGAGCACCGCGCTCAGCCTGCTCTACCGTGCCTACGATCCGTCCGGCGGACGCATCACCATCGACGGCCAGGACATCCGCACCGTCACGCTCGACTCGCTGCGCCGGAACATCGGCGTGGTATTCCAGGACCCGGGCATGTTCTACCGCTCGATCCTCGACAACCTGCGCATCGGCAAGCCGGATGCGAACCTCGCCGAGATCGAACAGGCCGTGGCCGCCGCCGAAGCCGCTGCGTTTATCGCGCGCAAACCGGAAGGACTGGAAACACTGGTAGCCGAGCGTGGTCGCTCGCTGTCCGGCGGCGAACGCCAGCGCCTGGCGATCGCCCGCGCAATGCTGAAGGACGCTCCGATCATGGTGCTCGACGAAGCCACCAGCGCGCTGGACAACGCCACCGAGGCACGCATCCAGCGCGCGCTCGACGCGCTCACCCGTGGCCGCACGACCTTCGTGATCGCACACCGGTTGTCCACCGTGCGCAACGCCGACATCATCCTGGTGCTGGAGCAGGGCCGGCTGGTGGAACAAGGCCGCTTCGACGAACTGATACGACAGGATGGCCTGTTTGCGCGACTGGCCGAGGACGGCAAGTTTGCCCCGGACGCAATGCCCGCCAGTGATATCGATGGCGAGACCACCGAATCGCTGGCGAAGATTGACTGATCCTGCAAGCGGATCGCGCAACATCGCGACGGCATGAACCGTCGCCCGCCGAATACGGATACCGCTTATCGGACGATCTGGAAATGCACCATCAGCCAGCCGGCGGAAGCGCTGAGATAGATGCAGACGGCCAGCCAGAATCCGAAGGAATCCTTGTTCCACATATGCTTGTTCATACCTACCCCCCAAGGCATTGCGAGCCGTGGCGCCAACGATGCGCTCACTCTCGACACCTGGGGACAAGCCAGCTTCGTACCAGATTGCCCGGTTGCCGGCAGATTTCGGCACGGAATGACAGCGTCGCGACGGCAATCACACTCCGGGCGTGCCATACCGCACGTTTCACTGGCTCCGGGGTGCCTACCGGTCAGGGTGCCCGTTGAAATCAGCATGGACCGATATCGCGTCCGATAGCGTGCACTGACGCAAATGGTCGCCCGCTGCCGCAGCAGGTCAGATCAGAACCGTCAGGCGTGTCGGCGGAAATACAGCCATGCCGCCAACGCCAGGATCAGCGCCGGCAACAGGTTGGCGACCAGCGGCGGAATGCCATAGACCGTACCGAAACTGACCATTGCCTTCTGCAGGAAGTACCAGCCGATCGCAAGCAGCATGCCCATGAACATGCGCTTGCCGAGACCGCCGGAACGCAGCGCACCGAACGCGAACGGCATGGCGCAAAGCACCAGCACCAGCACATTGAGCGGATAAAGTGCGCGCGCCCAGAACGCGATCGCATACACGCCAGGACTCTCGCCGTTACCTTCCAGATAATTCATGTTGCGGCGCAGATCGCGCATGGCCAGGTATTGCGGCTGGATCAGCGACTCCTGCAGCACGTTCGGATCGAGCCGCGAATCCCACTGTTCGTTGCGTGTCGTCGTGGTATGCGTACCGTGCTCGTCCAGCGTGGTGCTGCGCACCTGGTCGAACACCCATTGCTTGCCATTGTGCTCGGCGGTCTTCGCCCAATCGAAACGGCTGAGCTGTCCGTCCGATGTCATCGTGAACACGCGCACGTCCGCCAGCTGCACCGCGTCATGCCCGTCAACCTGCCGCAGCAGACTGCTCTTCGCATTGATGAAACGATTTCCGTCGCGCGCCCACAGACCACTGCTGGTCTCGCCGAGTGCGCCAGACGAGCGCACGCGAAGATCCATCGCCTGCGCCTGCTGGTCGCCCCAGGGTGCTGCCGTCTCGCCAAGGATCATTACGCCAACCGTGACCACGGCAACCACACCGACAGCGGAGACGGCAATGCGCAGCTTGGAGAGGCCTGTCGTGCGCAGTGCCGTCAACTCGCCACTCGCGGCAAGACCGCCAAGGCCGAGCAAGCCGCCGATCGCCGTCGCAAAAATGAACATCTCGTACAGGCGCCGCGGAATCGTCACCAGCACGTACACGATGGCATTGCTCAGCGTGTAGCCGTTCTTGCCGATATTGCCGAGCTGGCGCAGCAGTTGGAAGACCGCGTCCAGGCCTGCAAGTACCAGCCAGACCGTCAGCAGCGAGGTGAGTACCGTGATACCGATCAGCCAGTCGACGCGCTTGATGCGGAAGATAGCCATCAGACGGCCGCCTTTCGAAGCTTGCGTGCCACGTACTGACTGCGGAACATCCAGGCGGCAAACAGGAACACCAGCAGGCTCACGAACCACATCGGGCCGGCATGATGCCAGTGACCCTTGGCGATCTGTCCGCGGCACAGTGCCAGCAACAGGTAGTACGCGTAGAAGCTGACCAGCGCCAGCAGCAGACGCCCGAAGCGTGGTTCACGTGGACTCTGCCGCGACAGTGGCAGCGCCAGCATCAGCAGGACCAGACTCATGGCGGGCGCGATGGTGCGCCAGGCAAACTCGGCGCGCGCGTCGGCATTGTCGGTGCGCATCAGCGCGAAGGTGTCCATGCTCGCCGCGGGATCCTCCGAGCTGTCGGATTGCACGTTGGACAGCGAGGCATCATTGCGCTCGTACTGCATCTTGCGCCAGTTGTCGGCACCCAGCGGTATCTCGTATTGCCAGCCGTCATACAGCGCGAGGAAACGATCCGTGCCGCTGCTTTCCTGATAGAGCTGACCATGCTTGCCGCTGATCACCTTGAGCTCGCGGCTGCCATCCTTGTTGGTGCGCTCTCTGGAGATGAAGGTGTTGCCGAGTACGCTGCCATCACGGCTCAGCGTGTCGACAAAGATGATGCCGCCCTTGTTCGGCAAGGGCGTGAAGCGACCTGCATCGAGACCGGCCGCAATCACGGAACGGTTGGCCGCGGCCACCAGGGCATCGGAGGTGCGTGCCGCCCACGGCCCAAGCCAGAGCGAGACCATGGCCACCAGCAGCATGACCACGATCGCCAGCAGGGACATCGGCCGCAGCAGGCCACCTGCGCCCATGCCTGACGAGGCCAGCACATGCATTTCGCTCTCGCGATACATGCGGCCCAAGCCGTACAGCACGCCAATGAAGGCAGAGAGTGGCAGCAGCGTGGGCAGGCCCTGGATCATGTTCAGGCCCAGCACCTGGAACATCACGCTGGCCGGAAAACTGCCATTGGCCACCTGCTTCAGCACCTGCGCAAAGGTAGTGCCGGACATGATGGCCAGCAGCACAATCGCGGTGGCAAGCATGGTCTGCCCCAGTTCGCGCAGGAAATAACGATCGAGAATGCTCAGCATGGGATAAACTTGTTCGCTTCCTCGCCATGCCCCATCCGGCCGGCAAACCACAAGTCTAGCCGGTCCGGCCGCTGCCGGGCCCATACAGGAATCATCCGATGACACTCCAGTTCAGCCTCGGCACTGCCGCCCCGGAAACCGTTGAGACCGCCTGCGTGGTGGTGGGCGTGTACGAACACGGCGTGCTGAGCAGTGCTGCCGCGCGCGTGGACAGTGCCGTTGACGGCGTGATCAAGCGCCAGGTGGAAACCGGCGACATCAGCGGCAAGGCCGGCAGTACCACCCTGCTGTTCGCACCCGCAGGCATCGCCGCCAAGCGCGTGCTGGTCGTCGGGCTGGGTTCGCAGAAATCGTTCGACGCGGCCCGTTTCCAGAAAGTGAATATCGAAGCAGCGCGCACCGTGGGCAAACTGCCGCTCACCGAGGCGGTGTCGTACCTGACCGAAATCGATGTCCCGGGCCGCGACAGTGCGTGGCGCGTGCGCGTTGCCGCACTGGCCAGCGATCATGCCGCCTACCGTTACACCGCCACGTTCAAGCCGCGCGACAAGAGCAAGCAGCCAGCAGAACTTGGCACCATCACGTTTGCCGCCAGCGACGATGCCCAAGCTGGTCTCGACCAGGCGCGCGCGATCGCCGAAGGTGTGCGCTTTGCCCGCGACCTGGCCAACCTGCCGCCGAACATCTGCACCCCGGCGTATATCGCCGCGCAGGCACAGACCTTTGCCGAAGGCCGGGACAAGGTCAGCTGCAACGTGCTCGACGAGATCGAGATGGAAAAGCTCGGCTTCGGCTCGCTGCTGGCGGTGGGCCGCGGTTCGGTCAACAAGCCCCGGCTCATCGTGCTGCAGTACAAGGGTGGCAATGACGGTGACAAGCCCTACGCCTTTGTCGGCAAGGGCGTCACCTTCGACTCCGGCGGCATCAGCCTGAAACCCGGTGCGGGCATGGAGGAGATGAAGTTCGACATGGGCGGCGCGGCCGGCGTGCTCGGCGCGTTTGTCGCCGCGGTGAAGATGGGTCTCAAGCTCAACCTGGTCTGTGTGGTGCCGAGCGTGGAGAACATGCCCGACGGCGACAGCTACCGTCCCAGCGACGTGCTGACCAGTTTGTCCGGCCTGACCATCGAGGTGCTCAACACCGACGCGGAAGGCCGGCTGATCCTGTGCGACGCGCTCACCTACACCGCGCAGACCTTCCAGCCGCACACCCTGATCGATGCCGCCACGCTCACCGGCGCCTGCGTGATCGCCTTGGGCAAGCATGCCACCGGCCTGATGAGCAAGCACGACGACCTCGCCGCCGAACTGCTCGGTGCGGGTGACGAGACGCTCGACCGCGCCTGGCGCCTGCCGCTGTGGGACGACTACCAGGCACAGCTCGACTCCGGCTTTGCCGACGTCGCCAACATCGGTGGCAAGAGCGCCGGCGCGATCACTGCCGCCTGCTTCCTGTCGCGTTTCACCGACGGCCAGCGTTGGGCGCATCTGGACATCGCCGGCACGGCATGGGACGAGGGCCGCAAGGGTCTTGCCACCGGCCGGCCGGTGGCGCTGCTGACACAGTGGCTGATCGACCGCGCCCGTTGACGCATCGTCGCCGTCATTCCGGCCCGCGCCGGAATGACGGGCAACCAAGGACAGCCATCGCGTCATGCCCCGCGCCGACTTCTACCTGATCGACAAACCACGCTTTCGTGAGCAGCCCCTTCTGCTGGTCTGCGAACTGGCGAAGAAGGCGTTCGCCACGCAGCAGCCCACCCTTATCCTGACCCGCGACTACGCGCAGGCCGAGGCACTCGACGAACTGTTGTGGGCGTTCGACGACGACGCGATGATTCCGCACCAGCTGGCCGGCGACGACGACGATGCGCAGACCGCCGTGCTGATCGTGCCGCCGGGTATCGACAGCGAAGATCGCCCGCTGGTGATCAATCTGCGCGAAGCCTGCCCCGCCGGTCGCTACCAGCGCGTGCTGGAGGTGGTGGCCGCCGATCCGGCCGAGCGCGACGGCTCGCGCACCCGCTGGCGCGAATACCAGCAACGCGGTTTCGAACTGCACAAGAACGACATGTAGGCTCAGCCCGTATTGGCCGCCGTGGCCGACACGATCTCGGCCAATGCATCGGCCAGCTGCTCGCCACTCAGCGGTTTGCGCAGAAATCCATCCATGCCTGCCGCCCGGGCGCGCGCTTCATCCTTGCTGCCCGAACGCGCAGTCACCGCGATGATCGGCAGATGTTTCCCGGCCTGCTCGCGCTGACGGATCAAGCGGGCAATCTGGAAACCATCCACGCCGGGCAGATCCAGGTCCAGCAGCACTGCATCGAAACGTGCCAGTGCCAGCTCGGCCAATGCAGCCAGGCCGTTGACCACATGCACCACGGCATGCCCTTGCCGTTCCAGCAGACCGCCGATGACCGCTGCCACGATCGTGTCGTCCTCTACAAGCAGCAGCCGATGGTGATGCTCGTCCGTTGAGAACGCCGGCTGCACCTGTACCGGTTCGGCCAGCGGCAGGCGCACACGGAATGTGCTGCCATGCGCAAGACGCGATTCGAGCTCGATGCTGCCATCCATCATGTCCACCAGTTCGCGGCAGATCGCCAACCCCAACCCGCTGCCGGCACGACGCTGCGGACTGTCGGCCTGCTCGAAGCGCTGGAACAACCGTGCCTGGCTGGCTTCGGGGATGCCAGGCCCAGTGTCGCTGACACTGAACAGCAAACCATTGACCACACGCTGCGCACGCAGCGTCACGCTGCCATGCTCGGTGAATTTCAGTGCGTTGTTGGCCAGATTCAGCAGCACCTGCTTGATCCGCACCGCATCGCCGATCACTCGTGGCGGCAGATCGTCGGCCACCTCCAGCACGAAACGGATGCCCTTGGCGTGCGCCATGCCCTGTTCCAGCTGGGCGACATCGTCGAGCAACTGGCGCGGATCGAACGGAGCGGGCTCCAGCTCCAGCTTGCCGGCCTCGATGCGCGCCAGGTCGAGCGCATCATTGAGCAGCTTAAGCAGCATGCCGCCGGAGCGTTGCATGGCTTGGGTATAGTCATGCTGCAGCGGGTTGAGCGGTGTGCTCAGCAACAGCTCGGCCATGCCCATCACGCCGGTCATCGGCGTACGGATCTCGTGGCTGAGCGTGGCCAGGAACTGGGTCTTCGCTGCACTGGCCGCCTCGGCCAGCTGACGCTGCTGCTCGATCAGCTGCACATGATGACGTTGTGCGAGACGCCGTCGCCAACCGCGCAAGAGCAGGCCGGTGACCACCGCCACCAGCAATACATAGACCAGCCATGCCCACCAGCGCGCCCACGGTGCTGCTTGTACCCGGATGTCCAGCGGCGCGGCCACGCCCCACTGGCCATCCGCACCGACGGCATGCATGTCCAGGGTGTAGCTGCCGGCAGCAAGACCGGAAAATTCGCGCACGCCCACGCCGCCGACATCGTTCCAGCCGGTGTCCAGCCCACGCAGACGGAAGCAATAGTGATTCGCACCAGGATCGACGAACGAGGCCAACCGGGTCTCGACATGCAGATCGCGGTCGTCCCAGTACAATTGCAGCGGTCGATCCAGCGGCAACGACTCGATCCGACCGTCCCGGCGCACGGTAACCCCGGTAACGGTCAGCAACGGCGGCGGCCCCAGCTTGTCCGGTTTCGCCAGCTGCTCCGGCTGGAAAGCAATTACCCCGCCACTGCTGGCGGCAAACATGGTGCCGTCTGCGGCCATCTCGGTCGAGCCGTTGGTGAACTCGTTGCTCGACAGCCCCTGTGATGGACCGAACGCGATGAACTGATGCGTCTTCGCATCGAACCGCCACAATCCCGGATTGGCGAACAGCCACAGCCGACCCTGGCGGTCGACACGCATGGCCATCAGGTTCTCTAAAAAGGCCATGCGGCTGATGTCGACGATCTCATCCCGCAGCGCGCGACCATCGGCATCGCGATAATGCTCCAGCACCTTTTCGGTAGCGATCCAGAAGCCGGCGGCATCGAAAGCGAAAGCGAGAACCTCCTGTTGCGGTACCCCCGGCACGAAGGCCAGCCGCTGATCCTTTCCCTCGCCGCGCAGCAAACCACCACCGCTGGCGTACCACAGGTGACCTGCGTGAAAGCCAAGCTGATCGGGCAACCGGACGTTGGGCGCCGCATCGGCCGGCAAGAGCGGCGTTACCGCCAGACTGTCCGGATCGATCGCGAACACGCCATCGCCCCAGGACGATGCGTAGATGCGGCCATCACTTCCCGCGATCAGCGACGTGGGTCGGCGCATATGCGTCTGCCCGGATCCCAGCACGCTGAGCCGGCCATGATCGTAACGGTAGAGCTCACCGGGGCCAGCCATCCACAACCGACCAGCGGCGTCCTCCGCCAGCGACGCCAGGTTTCCGCGCAAGCCCTGAACGACATGGGTGACGTCGCCGCTGGCCGCATCCAGCTTGTCGACCCAGCCATTGAAACCACCCACCCACAAGTTGCCATCGTGGCCGAGCAATACCGACAAGGCGGCAATGTTCGACAGGCTGTGCGGATCGTCGGGAACATGGGTGAAACGGGTGAAGCCGTTCCAGCCCGGCGGCAGATAGGCAATGCTGGACTGGTCGAAGGTGAACCAGAGTCCACCTTCGCGATCACGCAGCACCTGCCACAGGCGATCGCTGGGGAGTCCTCCCGGCAGCAAGGCCTGACCAGGGATGTGCTGCAGCGGGCCATCACCGTCATCCAGCCAGACACCGCTCAAACTGCCCATCCACAGTCGACCCTGCGCGTCGCGCGCGCTGCTCAGGACGCGTTGCGATGACAGCTGCTGGTTTGCCAGCGGCCGTGCCACGCCATCGGCACCGACCACGAGCAGGCCACCGGTGACTGCCACGCGAACCTCGCCGTGCCCGCCGTCGATATGCCACACACTGCCGACCTCCCCATGAAACGCAGGATCCAGTGGCACACGCCGGAACGTGCCATCCGGTCGGCGCAGATACAGGCCACTCTCGGCGCCGATCCACAGGCTGCCGTCGGCCTCGGCCAGCAAGGCCCGGGTCGGGCCGAACGAGGCTGCATGCTTGCCATCGACTTCCAGCGGCATGTGGTCGAAACCGCTGCCGTCTGCCCGCGCACGATCGAGTCCGCCCTGCGTGGCTACCCACAACTGGCCATCAGGTGTCTGAGCGATGCTCCAGACCTCGTCGCCGGCGAGGCTGATCGGATTGCCGTCGTCATGCTGCCACTGCCGGAAGCGGCCAGTCACCTGGTCGTATACGATCAGCCCGGTGGTGACGCCACCGGCCCAGATCCGGTTGTCGTGATCGACGAACAAGGCATAGGTCTGATTGGCCGGCAGTGATGACGGATCATCCGCAACATGCCGGAACACCTTGAAACGGATCCCGTCGTAGCGCACCAGCCCCGCCGAGGAACCGAACCACATCAGGCCATGGCGATCCTGCGCGACGGCATAGACCGCGCCACTGGGCACACCATCGGCAACACCATAACGCCGGAACTGCGGTGTCGGCAGCGGCGCGGCCTGCGCCGCGGCAACAGCCACCGGTGCCGTGGTCGCGCTCAGCGCGGGTGTGGCCACGCCAAGCATCACACTCAGCCACCATGCTGACACCATGAAACTCGCTCCCCAAGGCACTGCGCCGATCGCCATCATGCTCAGCCTTGCCATGCTGGCTGTGATCTTCGGCAATCCGCGCCAGCAGCCATCATGATTTTCCATCATGCCAAAACCACCCGGTCAGTGCGAACCGGCTACCAACCCTTCATGCCGGATCGTGCACCGCCGATGCTGGCACCGCCATGATTTGCACCAAGGCAGCCGCCAGCTGTTCGCCGGTCAGCGGCTTGCGCAGAAAGCCATCCATGCCTGCCGCACGGGCATGCGTCTCGTCCTCGCCATCCGATCGTGCGGTCACCGCCACGATCGGCACATGCCGATCCGCGCACGCGCGCTGACGGATCAGGCGGGCGATCTGGAAACCGTCCACACCAGGCAGATCCAGATCCAGCAACACCGCATCGAAATACCCATGTTCCAGCTCGGACAGCGCCGCCAGACCGTTGACCACATGCACCACGGCATGTCCCTGCCGCTCCAGCAGACCGACGATGACGGCCGCGACGATCGCGTCGTCCTCCACCAGCAGCAGCCGATGGCAACAGCCATCGCCGGCGTGCAGCGGCAGTGGTGGCGATGACACCGGTGCCGGCACCGGCAGCGGCAAACGCACATGGAACGTGCTGCCATGGCCCAGTTGCGACTGCAGCTCGATACTGCCGCCCATCATGCCGACCAGTTCACGGCAGATCGCCAGTCCCAGTCCGCTGCCGGCACGTCGTTGCGGGCTGTCCTCCTGCTCGAAGCGCTGGAACAGCCGCGCCTGGCTGGCTTCGGAAATGCCCGGGCCGGTGTCGCTGACACTGAAGCGCAGGTCGTCGGCCACCCGTTGCGCGCGCAGCGTCACGCTGCCGCGTTCGGTGAACTTCAACGCATTGTTCGCCAGGTTCAGCAGTACCTGCTTGATCCTTACCGCATCGCCGATCACGCGCACCGGCAGGTCGTCGGCGATCTCCAGCGCGAAACGGACATGCCGGGACTGCGCCAGACCACGCTCCAGCTGCGCCACTTCCTGCACAAGCTGACGCGGATCGAACGGTGCCAGTTCCAACTCCAGCTTGCCGGCCTCGATGCGCGCCAGATCCAGCGCATCGTTGAGCAGTTTCAGCAGCATGCCACCGGAACGCTGCATGGCATCGGTGTAGTCGTGCTGCTGCTGGTTGAGCGGCGTGCTCATCAGCAATTCGGCCATGCCCATCACGCCGGTCATCGGCGTGCGGATCTCATGGCTGAGCGTGGCGAGGAACTGCGTCTTCGCCGCGCTGGCCTGCTCGGCCAGCACGCGTCGCTGCTCGGCCAGCTGGATCTGGTAGCGATGCGCCATCCGGCGACGCCACGCCAGCAGCACCAGCCAGGCCAGCGTTGCCGCCAGCAGGGCATAGATCAGCCAGGCCCACCAGCGTTCCCATGGTGGTGCCTCGACATGGATGCGCAGCAGCGCAGCTTGATGCGTCCAGACGTCCCGTGCACCGGACGCCATCACGTCCAGCTCATAACTGCCGGCGCCCAGCCCGGCGAAGTCGCGCTCACCGCGACTGCCGGTATCGACCCAGCCGCTGTCAAAACCACTCAAGCGGAACCGGTAATGATTGGCTGACGGATTCAGATACGAAAACACCCGCGCCTCGATCTCGAGCTGGCTGTCCTGCCAGCCGATCTCGATCGGCTCTGCACCGATCGGCAACGTCTGAATCGCCCCGTGGCGCCGCACACTGACGCGGGTGATCGACAACTGCGGCTCGCCGGCCGGCGGACTGACCTGATCCGGATCGAAGGCCACCACGCCACCCAGCGTCGCGGCGTAGATATAACCGCCGGGCATGTAGGCGTAGCCGCGGGAGAACTCGCCGTTGGTCAGACCATCCTGCAAACCGAACGCGCGGAACCGTCCTGTTCGCGGATCGAAATACCACAGGCCATCGTGACCGAAAACCCATACGCGGCCGATCGCATCCACGCGCAGATCGGTCACGTTGACCGAGGGCCAGCCGTGTGCCGCATCAACCCAGCGATCCAGTGCCAGGCCAGCCCCGTAATAACGGTAGAACGCCAGCCCATCGGCATTGGCCATCCACAGGCCGCCCTGGCCAAAGTCGAACGCATCGATGGACTGTCCCGCCGGCCCTCCTGGCACTACCTCGAAACGATCATGCGCAGCATCCAGCCGCATCATGCCGCCATCACTGGCATACCAGAAGACGCCATCCTTCAGCGTCATCTGGCTCCCCCAGAGCACCTTGTCGCCGGGTCCATCCAGCGGTACCCGAACCACGGCCAGCGTCTCCGGGTCGATACGGAACACGCCCTGACCAAAAGTACGCGCATACATCTGACCATCGGGACCAGGCTCGACTTCCAGCGGACGCTGTATCAGCGCGCCGGCCGGATCAATCTGCTCGACCTTGCCGTCGGTGACGCGATAAAGCGCTCCCTGCACGGCCACCCACAAACGGTGCCTGGCATCCTCGGTCATGCCGACCACATCGCCACGCAGGCCGGACAGCACATGTTCGACCTGACCACTCACCGGATCGAGCCGGTCGACCCGACCACCACGCTCACCGACCCATATGTGCCGACCACCCTTGCCGCGCGCCATCGTGGTCGCGATGGAATCGCGCAGACTGGCCTGGTCATCCGGAATGTGGGTGAAGCGGCTGAAGCGGTTCCAGCCCGGTGCCAGATAAGCCACTCCGCCATCGAACAGTGCCACCCACAGACCACCCTCGCGATCATTCAGGAGCTGCCATATCCAGGTGCCCGGCAGGTTGCCGTAGAGCGCCGGCTGATCGGTCACCCTGGTCACCGGACCACTCGCTCCTGTCTGCAGAAACAATCCCTTCTGCGTACCCACCCACAATCGGCCGGACCGATCGCGCACGCTGCTCATCACGTTGGTGGCTGGAATAGTCGCCGCGGCGAAACGATACGCCACCCCATCCTTGCCGATGATCATCAGGCTATCGGTGGTCGCAATGCGCACCTCGTCGCCGTCACCATCGATGCGCCATGCATCCATCATCTGCCCGGGATCTTCCGACAGTACGCGCCGGATCTTTCCGTCGGACTCGCGCACGAACACGCCATGGTTGCAGCCTATCCACAGCCGTTGCTGCGGGTCGACGTACAGCGCAGCAACCGTGCCGAAATCCGCAGGCTGCGTGCCCAGCAGCGGATTGGCCACATGTTCGAAACCACGCTCATCAGGCCGCATGCGATCAAGCCCACCGGCACTGCCAACCCACAGACTGCCGTCAGCCGTCTGTGCGATCGCCCACACGCGGTCACTGGCAAGGCTCGCCGGATCGGCCGGGTCATGCCCCCAGTGCACGAACTGGTCGGTGCCCGAGTCGTAACGGTTCAAGCCCGCATTCAGACCGGCAGCCCACAGCCGCCCCCGCCGATCGACCTGCAGCGTGGCAATGCCGTTGCTGTACAGCGAGCCCGGATCGTTCTCGGCGTGGCGGTATACCTTGAAATGGACACCGTCGAAACGCGCGAGTCCGCCCTTGGTGCCGAACCAGATCGCACCTTCGCGATCCTGTATCACGGCATAGACATTGGTGCTGGGCAGACCATCGGTCGTGCTGTAGCGCCGAAATTGCGGGGTCGGCAGCGGATTGGCCTGCGACACGCTCGCCGTGATCCCCACGGAAGTCCGCGCCGGAACCGCATGCGCGGCCATCTCGGGCGCAGACGCGCCCAGCAGCAAGACCATACCCAGCAGAAAAGCCGCCCCCATGAGCCTCCCTTATGCTCCGGTTACACACAGCGGCCACCGGAATCGAGACCGATCCCGAACTGTTCAGGCGATCATGCCAAAACCAGCTGCCTGCGGCGAGCACCAAAGTTACAAACGTTACACTTGCTGCCATGTCCAGGCGCCTGCGATTGCTGTTCACCACACTGGCGGTAGCCGCCCTGCTGTGGTTGCTGTTTTCCGCGGCCGAGCGCGCGCTGGCGCTGGCGCAACGTTTCCTGGCCTTGCCGACGTGGCTGCAATGGGCCCTGGGCGGCGTGTTCGCGCTGTTTGCAGCGGTCGGTCTGATGGTGCTCTGGTGGTTGCTGCGCCCGCGCCGCCGGCGACGCCCGCTGCCGGCGCCTGATCGAGGCAGTCTGGAACAACGCATCGGGCAACTGCGCGAACGCGGTGCAGATACCGGCGCGCTCGCCTCGGAACTCGGCGAACTCGATCGTCGCCGCACCAGCGCCCGTATCTATGTCGCGTTGTTCGGTGAAATCTCCACCGGCAAATCCAGCCTGATCAAGGCGCTGGCACCCCATGCCAGGATCGCCAGCGATGCGCGCGGCGGCACTACCCGCAGTGTTGGCCACTACGACGGCATCCTGCCGGATGGTCGCACCCTGGTGCTGGCCGACGTGCCCGGCAGTCGCGAAACCGGCGGCGAAGCGCACGAAGCACTGGCGCGCATGGAGGCCTTGCGAGCGCACGCCGTGATCTACCTGTGCGCCGGCGATCTCAACCGCGGCCAGGCCGACGAACTGCGCTGGCTTGCCGATTTCGGCAAGCCGCTCCTGCTGGTGTTGAACAAGGCCGACCAGTGGAATGCCAGCGAACTCGAGCATTTGCTGACCCGCCTGCGTCAGCATGCGCGCGACATCACCCGCATGGTACTGGCGATCAGCGCCGGCGGCAGCGAGCGCTACCAGCGTCAGCTCACAGATGGCAGCACCGAGTCGGTCGAACGCCAGCGCAAGCCTGCGATCGAACCGCTGCTGCACGCGCTGACACGACTTACCTCACCTGGTGCCGAAGGGCTGGAAGACCTGCGCGAGCAGGCCGTGCTGGCAGGTCTGCATGAACGCACCGGCAGCCTGGAGGCACAGACTCGTGCCGAAGAAGCCGAACGCATCGTGCGCAAGTATGCACGTCGCGCGATCGTCGGCGCACTTGCCGCCGTCGCCCCTGGCAGCGACCTGTTGATCCAGGGCGTACTTGCCGCCGGACTCACGCGTGCACTGGCCGAGCTGTACGACGTGAAGGTCAGCGATGTGCAAGTCGAAGACTTTGTGCAACAGGCCAAACTTACCCTGCGCACCGGCAGCTCGATCGTGCTCGCCGTCGCCGGTAATGCGCTGAAGGCCTTTCCCGGCTTGGGCACTCTCGGCGGCGGCGTGCTGCATGCATTCGCCTACGCGCTGATCTTCGATTCGATCGGCCGCGCGCTAGCCGCCTCACTGGCCGAACGTCACACGCTGGATCAGCACGACGCCGGTACCCGTCTGAAAACCTTGCTCACTGACACCAGCAACAACCGCTTGCGCCAGCTGGCCACGCTGACCATGGAAGCCGTGCGCGAGAGCGATAGCACCGACTGAACTGCCGTGCCATCTCCGCGGATTGCTGTTCGCGCGATGTATTGAGCACATGGAAGTTTTCGCTCGCCATCGGCGAGCAAAAACACTTCATCTCGAACTCAACAATACAAACTCGGCTTCATCATTCTTACGGTGTACCGGCGAACGCCGCGCGCAACCAGTCGTGCATCAACCGATAGCTGCGCGTGGCGGCGTGTTCGTCGTAACGGCAGCCGGCCGAGTTCTCGCCAACCTCGGTGAAGCAGTGCACGGCGTGACCTATCACCACGAACTGCCAGTCGACCGGGCTCATGCGCATCTCGTCCATGAACTTGTCCGCGTCCGGCATGGTGCCCTTGTCGTCGGCGCCGTTCATTGCCAGCACGCGGGCCTTGATGTTCTTTGCCAAGGCGGGATCGTCGGTAGTCAGGCCACCGTGGAACGACACCACCGCAGCCACATCGGCGCCGCTGCGCGCGAGATCCAGTACCGCCGAGCCGCCGAAGCAGAAGCCGATCGCCGCAAGTTTGCCAGCGTCGATCGGCGCGCTGGCGACCTGCGCCTTCAGTTGGACCAGTGCCTCGTTGATCCGCTTGCGCATCAGCGCTCGATCGCCATACAGCGGTTTCACTGCGGCCTGTGCCTGATCGGCATTGCCCTGCTGCGGGCGCACGCTGGCGCCGTACATGTCGGTGAGCAGAATCACGTAGTCCTTGCCGGCGATCATTTCGGCCTTCCGAACCGCAGCGTCGTTGATGCCGTACCAGTTCGGCACCATCACCAGGCCAGGTCGCTTCAGCGTGCTCGCATCGTCGTAGACCAGCACGCTGTGGAAACGCGTGCCGTCCTGGGTCCATTCGACCGGACGTTGCACCATCTTCGCTTGCACGGCGAAAGTTGCACCAATCATTAACAGCAGACAGCCAAATCGGGCGATGCGCATGTTGAATCCTCCAGCAGGGTCTGCAGACTCCCTCCCCTGCTCGCAGGGGAGGGAGTCTGCAGACCCTGCTGGAGGA
>NZ_MUNQ01000016.1 GCF_002001165.1 Rhodanobacter sp. C05
GCATGGTGTGGTCTCCTCTGGCCTCGTAACCCGTGGGGAATGACCGCATCATGCGCGCACTGTTTCTTCAGTCCGCACGCAAGGCGTTGATTGAGCGAAGAGATTCGTGGGGAAACCTCAGCCTCCGTCCCCTTAAATTGACTGTGTATGTTTTAGCAGCCGCGCATGATCTGCGTGAAACTGGACTGGCCCTCCGTAGTGGCAACTACTTTCGACTCAGTGAAAACGGAGCTCGATACGTTTCGGATCATCGGCTCCTTGGATGATCGATCTAGGCGTGAATTGATCAGAGAGTTTTTCGCACCGGAGAGCCAGGTGCATCTGGGACGGACCAGTTCAGGCTTATTTCGTGCTTCGCGAGATCCGCAATTAATAGACTCATATCGTGCTCGTAAACGTGTCTAAGGGGCGGCCCTTCTGGATTAGCGAGAGTATTAAGTGCATCCGATGCTAGAACGCAATCATGATCGGTTGTCGTATAAACGGACTTAAGAGCGGATAACGTTGCAATTATCTCATCTCTGCTTAGCGAACTATTTCCCTGGTTAAAAGTGTCCATGGATTGAGAGGCAATTGTATCCATTTCTTTGACGTCGCTAGTGCATTTGACTACTGCGGCGGCAGTCTTCGGGTCGCCTTTGCTAATTGTCTGGATCTCATCCAAGGTAATGGCGAAAGTTGGTATTACGAGCTTGTCGAAAGAGAGGTGTAGCTCCACGCTCGACATTGCCTTTTCCAAGTCTGACTTCGCAAGACCTTCGGCAAAAAGAAGACGCCGCTGCGTAAGCGATATCTCTGCCGCATTAAATTCAGGTAGGCGGTTACTCGCAATAACCTCATCCACTGCGTTTCGAGATGCGGTTTCTCTGGCATCAATTCGCTGAGAAAGCCGGTATGCCTGTTCACTTAAGTAGAATGACGAGAACGTCGCAAACATTATTGTCAATAAATTAAGCAGCGCTATTACTTTGGCGTTTGTATACTTCGTCCATTTTGAACGAACATCGCGCTTTTCGTATCTTGAAGGACGAGTGCCGACGAGCCGCCTTTTAGTTCGGAATACGTTTATAACACTTCCCCTATATTTAATAAGAGCGCGACCGGCAAAAGACATGACCCGTCGGGTGGAACCGATAACCGGGGGCACTCATTCTTTGCGAGAGTGCCGCCAGGGTGCAATGCCTACCCGGCGGTTTCGCCATGATCACCGAATGATCGGCGCTCAGGAGTCAGCCCTTCGGCCGCGCATCGGCCATCCCGATCGGCATCGGCAATGGCCGCGTCATCGTTGTCACGCTCTTCAACGCTCTCGCCTTCCGCAACGGGATCACCTGAATCGGTAGCCTCGTCGTAAACGTGCCACCGGCCGTGCACACGAAGTCCGTCCGGCCCGCGCGAGCCAAAAGAGAACGTGCTAATCCGAAATTTCCCTACCTTGAAACTGCCCATACGTGACCATTTATTCAGTTCAGTGCGCCGATGGTGCGCGCGATTCGCGAAGGCAACAAGTCGCATGCGCGGAGGCACTAAAAAGCCCGCAGAGCGGGCTCGATGCGGATATTGTGATGGAGGCTTATTTACCGAGATGCTGCAGGATCGGTCCGAGATACTGCTGAGCCATCCACCAAACGCCACCGAGGATGCCTAGCAGCACAATGACTACGCCGCCCATGATCCATGCCTTTGTAGCTACATGATTTAAGCGCTCTTTAATCGTCGCGACGTCGACACGAAGGTCGCTGCAATGCTGTTCGAGCTGGGCAATGCGTGCAAGCATGTCAGGATCATGAGGGCCGCTGCCTCCGGTGGCAAGGCCCTTGTCCTTGTAGGTGCCAAGAGTGGGCACGGAACTGAGGTGGTTGCGCTCATTCACGCTTGAGGCTATCCAAATAATTTTTGAACATGTCGACCTGGTGCATACGAAGATAGCCACACTGCGCACAGAACATCGCTAGGACTCGGACGGCGGTAGGTTCTAGTTGACCGCTTGGGGCCATCCACGGGACGCACGCCGTGCGGCCGGTGCCATCGGTCATTCCAAGCCAATTTGTGCAGTCGCAAATGGGGCAGGCATACCGATCTTCGCGCTCGGTCATGAACTGGGCAATCTGTTCTCCTGAAATGTCGAGCCCAGTAGCTGCCGTCCCGGCGGATGCGGGAGGATCACCTCGCACGCCCTCGGTCGAATCCTTGCGAGTTGTGTCTTCGCTCATCAGTCAGTCTCGAACTGGTTTGCAGTGTGGCGCACGTTGGCCACGTCGATATTCGGCAGCTCTAGGATGTCGTTCGAGTCCAGTGCTTTCATTTGTCACAGGCAGAAATGCTTGCATCGTTTGCTCATCGATCCCGGGCCGTTGATCTACTGCCGCAGGCTACCTAAATGCCAGGGCTTACGCATGTATGGGACAGAATCGTGTACAGAAACATGCATGCACAAAAATCCCATTAAATCAGGGGCTTAATTGCAAAACTGGCGGAGAGAGTGACCGCCTGCAAAGTCCGCAACGAGAGTCAAGGCACCCCAACGAAGTCTAAGACAAATGGCTATCTTAAGCCATTTAAGAGAGATATTCGCCCAACTAACCACAACGAGGCGCAACCAGATTCAAGCCATCATGGCATACTGACTGGCATACCCCAACTCAATCCGGAGCCCTCGACCATGGCACTGCTCACCGATACCAAAGCACGCAGTGTCAAACCTGAAGGCACCCCGCTTGCACACGGCGGAGTCACGGGGTTGGTGCTGCATCCCTCCCCGAGTCACAAAGGCCACGGCAAGTGGGTGCTCCGCTACGTCAGCCCCGTCTCCAAGAAACGGCGCAATGCTGGGCTCGGCAGTTACCCCGACATCAGCATCGCCGAAGCCGCCCAGCAGGCTCGCTTGATGCGCGAGCAGATCGCTCACGGGCAAGACCCATTGGAAATCAAGGCCAACGAAGCAACCAAACCCCGTATGCCGCTCCTGAAAGAGGCTGCCACGACGCTGCACGAAGAGCTGAAACCAGGCTGGAAGAACGCCAAGCATGCCCAGCAGTGGATTAACACCCTTACGGAGTATGCCTTTCCGCTGATCGGCACGATGCCCATCGACCAGATCCAGCCTCGGCACATTGCCGACGTCCTACGGCCCATCTGGTTGGACAAGGCTGAAACAGCCGGACGGGTGAAACAACGCCTGCACGCAGTGATGGCCTGGGGATGGGCGCACAGCTACTGTCAATCCAATCCCGTCGATGTCGTGGGGCACCTCTTGCCGCTTCAACCGGGTAAGACTGTCCGCACGCAGCATCAGCCTGCCATGCCCTGGCAGGACATTCCGTCGTTCGTGGCGAAGCAAATGCATCACCCTAATGACGTCACCATCGCAGCACTGCAGCTCTTGATACTTACAGCCGCTCGCTCCGGCGAGGTGCGCGGTGCTATGTGGTCGGAGTTTGATATGAAGGCGGCCATCTGGACGCTGCCCGCCGAGCGGATGAAGGCGAAACAGGCACACCGGATACCTCTCTGCAAACAGGCGCTACGGCTTCTTAAGAAGCAGCATGGGCAGCACAAAGTTCTGGTGTTCCCATCAATACGTGACCAGAAGGAGCTCTCGGATATGACCTTGACGGCCTTTCTCCGTCGCGTCAAAGCCTGCAGTGACGTTGCAAAGCGCACAGCAACTGCACACGGCTTCCGCTCCAGCTTTAGGGACTGGTGCAGCGAGAAAGGGTATGCCCGTGACCTGGCAGAGAGAGCCCTAGCTCATACGGTCCAGAACCAAGTGGAGGCGGCCTATCACCGGACGGACCTACTGGAGCAAAGGCGTCCGATGATGCAAGCTTGGGCTGACTTCGTTGCGCCAATGAAGGCACGGCAAGACCCCGCAACCTGAGAGCAGCCTTGAATATTCATGACGACGCCGAAGCGGTACCTACGCACTCACGCTCGCACGTCGTGCTGCTCGCCGACGTGCTTGACTTAGCGATAGATGCAAGCGCGCTGCGCCGCTTGATTCTCGAAGGCGCGAGCACTGAAGAGTACCGGCTGTATTGGCCCATCCCCTCCGATCGAATGGTTTTTTCCGGACCGTGGGACGGTGGGAATCCGGAGTACGCAAAAAAGTCCATGACCCCCGCAGATGGGTATATGCCGGCGGCTTGGACGCCTCGGCCAAACGTGAGGTTTGTTCGTCTTGCACCGAAGGTGGCTCAACAGTTCCTTGCGACTAAATCGTACATCCAAGATCCGATATTCGAATCAGATTTTAAGGATGGCCTGTTCATTCCCGACGACGTCAGCGTGTCGTCGGGGCTGTTCGCAGTCACAGCGTTTTCAGCACATTTACGTCTCTCACATCCGGCGTGCCTAGACCGAGTATCTGAACGGGGGGTGCCGTCGAGCTCTGTGGAAATCAGGTTTCACGAGATATACATCGACAAGAGTACCCGCGACCACATCCGAGGGCACCTCCAAGAGCAGCTGAGCGCCTCACCCGCCACACACGTGGCGACGGCCACCGAGGTCACGGAGGCAACATTAGCGATCACGGAACGAGCGGAAACAGTCTCCGTGGGTACAGACAAAACATCGGCAACTACGAACGCAGACCCCGGATTGAAATCCGTGGAAAGCGGCGACCCATATGAGCTGAAGGGGCGATCTGATGGCGTCTACGTGCTGTATAAGACGGCGGAAAGATGTGCGGGCAACCATGCATTCGGCAGCGCATCCAAAGCTCAGGATCGTCAGGACATCGCACTCGAAACTTTCAACCAGCTGCTCGACGAGATGGCGAAAGGAAGTGACAATGAGAAAGCGCGTCGGAGAAGTCTGCAGCAGCTCTTCACGTCGACACGGCTCAAATACGCGCTTTACCTCATCGACCCCGAGTTCGACCACAACCGTGGTCGATCCCTGGATCAGCGATGTGAATGGCCCCCTGCTGCTGGGAAGGACTTCCTTGCCCAACCAGATGAGCGGCGCCAAGTATTCGTAACGGACATGCTCGCCCTGATCGTAGGCGGGACCGAGCAATGGCTTAACTTCAGCGCAAATCTCCCGGCTGCCGGTGGCACCAAACAGGCGGCACTGCAACATTGGCTTGAAGACCACGGGCTAACTGGCTCGGACGAGCTCAAGACGGCCTTCGCCGTGATCGTTTGGGGCCGCGCCGGTGGCTCCATTCCCACTCCCCCGAAATTTGCAAAACCGTCGACATCTCGCGCCCGCGTTGAAGCGGAGCGCCGAGCGTCACGCTGACGCGTTTGATCAAGCCGCGTCGGAAGTTCATCTTAGTGATGCGTCACAGTCATCACCGGCGTTACGCATCGAGGTATGCCAGCAACTCATCGACGCGCCAGCCGATAGCACAGCGGCGCCCGGCACCAAGCGGTTTCGGCTTCGGAAATTTTGGATCGTACCAGCGGCCGCCTTCCTTCATGCGGTTGCGAATCGTGGAAGGTGAAAGCCCGACGATGCTGCAGGCCTCAGGCATCCGAGCGATCCTGGTGTTCCGTTCTTGCGAGAAGATCATAAAAGGGTCCAGTGCGATTCCAAAAGGTTGCGTATCCAGAGTCGATACCCTGCGCCTATGAATCGGTCGACGCCCAGTCCGAAACCACCCGAAACATTTGGACCACTCTGGTCCAAACACGTCCATGCTGGTAGAAAACCGCGCTACAGCGGGCTTTTTCGGGGTCCGAACAAATGTGGGCATTCGCATCAATTGCGCACCGCCGCGAACTACGTTCGGCATTCCCATCACACCGAATGGAATGCAATTGCACGTCGCCGAGCACGTGTTTCCGGGAACGGAGGATCGCTCTTTGACCACTGCCGGAGCAGTGAATCTGCTCAAAGAATTGCACCCTTACATCACTTTGTATGGTTTCCATCGACGTTCCGCGACTGGGCCGAAAGACCACGAAGCACCCGCGTGAAGTAATCGAAGCAGCGATGGCGCACCGGCTCAAAGACAAGTCAGAGGCTGCATATCAACGTGGCTACCTGCTGACTCGGCGCGCCAAGTTGATGAACGACTGGGAGCGGTATTGTCGTTCTACGGCATAGTCTTGCATGCCCCCGATCCGCTATTTGCAGCGGATCGTGGTTCTATCTCGTAAGCGTCGACATTGAGATCCCATGCACGCATGATCGTCGTATCAGGCTTGTGGCACCGACACGTCGCCCCGAAGCGCCTGCCAGATACCTAGTAGCGAGAGGGCCAGAAGAACCGACGCCGTGGCGAAGAGAAGACGTCCGCCGATCGCCTGATAGACCATTACACCGATGATCCCGCCCACCAGGAAGGAAAGCACCGTCTGTGCATGAAGCCGAAGCTTCAGCTGATAGGGCGCAGCATCCACCCCAAGCTCGCGGCCACGAGCGATGTCGAACAGCATGCTCAACTCGATGCCAATATCCGTCGACATACCGGAAACATGGGTTGTTCGCACACGCGCACCAGAAATCGTGGTGACGACCGCATTCTGCAGACCCATAAGAAAACTCAACCCCAGGATCAATGTAGGCCCACGGTTAGCCTGAGGAAGCCAGAGACAGGCACATCCAAGCAACGCCATCAAAACTGCCTCTGCGAGGATGCTGACAGCGTAGATACTACGAATGCGTCGACGCTTGCCCGCATTAATAAGCAAGGTCGACACCGCAGCGCCCAGCACGAAAGCCAAGACAATCGACAAATAGAACATGCCTAGCAACCACTCTCCCAGTGCGGCGTGATCGGAGAGCGCCGAAACGTTCCCAGTCATGTTGGCGGAGAAAAAACCTACTGCGTGAAAAGCAGCCGTGTTCAGCGCTCCGGCAATCGCGGCCAGGGTGCAGGCAAGGCGACGATCGACATCGCTGCTTCGCGCGTTTCCTTCCCTTACCAACATTGAGACTGCCCCGTTCAACGTGAGGTTGGTGCAATGGCATCACTGTAGACGGTCAACGAATCGCGTGCCATCTGAAGCGGTGCGGCGAACCCATTGAGCGTTGCCTAACACAATGATGAGGAATTGGTTCCGATCCTGCGTAACAGGGAGCCGAAGCGACTTGATCTAGATCAATAGTCGGCTGAACAGCGTTGTCAGAATACCTCCAACCATAGTTAGGGGGTGCCATGCCAAATACCGAGTACTACAACGACAAGGTCGTGCGCCAGTTTCTGCTCGGCGCCGCGGTATGGGGAATCATCGGCATGTCGGTAGGCGTCTACGCCGCCGCGGAGCTGATGTGGCCCGCGCTGAATTTTGATATCCCATGGCTGACCTTCAGTCGCATCCGTCCTGACCACACCTTCGGGGTGATCTTCGGCTTTGGCGGCTGCGCGTTGATGGGCACCTGCTATTACGTGGTGCAACGTACCGGTCAGGCGCGGCTGGCGCTGGGCCGGCTTGCCGAGTTCACATTCTGGGGTTGGCAACTGATTTGCGTGCTGGCCATGGTGTCGATGCCGCTGGGCGCGACCCGCGGCAAGGAATATGCCGAGCCCGAGTGGATCGTCGCCATTCTCATCGCCGTGGTATGGGTCAGCTTCGGCGTGGTGTTCTTCGCCAGCCTGACGCGCCGGCGCATCCGCCATATCTATGTCGCGAATTGGTACTACGGCGCCTTCATCATCGCGGTCGGCCTGTTGCATATCGTCAACGGTCTCGTGCTGCCGGTGTCGATGTGGAAGTCGTACCCGATCTATTCGGGCGTGGTCGATGCCATGGTGGAGTGGTGGTACGGCCATAACGCGGTAGCGTTTTTTCTCACGGCCGGCTTCCTCGGCATGATGTATTACTTCGTCCCGCGGCAGGCCCAGCAGCCGCTGTGGAGCTATCGCTTCTCGATCGTCAATTTCTGGGCGCTGATCTCGGTCTACATGTGGGCAGGCGCGCACCACCTTATGTACACCGCCCTGCCCGACTGGGTGCAGTCGGTGGGTATGGCATTTTCGCTGATCCTGTTGATGCCCAGCTGGGGCTCCGCAGCTAACGGGCTACTCACCTTCAACGGCTCGTGGTGGCGACTGAAGACCGACCCGGCCGCCAAGTTCATGGTGATGTCGCTGGTGTTCTACGCCGCGGCCACCTTCGAAGGTTCGATGATGGCGATCAAGACGGTGAATTCGTTGTCGCACTACACCGACTGGACAATCGCCCACGTACATTCGGGTGCGCTCGGCTGGGTCGCGATGATCACCATCGGCTCGCTTTACGCGATGGCGCCTCGTGCGCTAGGTCGACCCGCCATGCACTCGCATCGCGCGATGGAAGCGCATTTCTGGCTGCACATGATGGGTACGCTGATGTACATCTGCTCGATGTGGGCCGCCGGCATCACCGAAGGCATGATGTGGCGCGCCACCAACCCGGATGGGTCGCTCACTTATTCCTTCCTCGACAGTCTGATTGCGATCAAGCCGATGTATTTGATCCGCTGGGCCGGTGGCCTGCTGATCCTGTCTGGCATGGTGGTGATGGCCTGGAATCTGTGGCACACCGCAGCAGACGCCCGTGCCCGACTGATCAAACCGATTCCCGTGCCGATCCCGGAGCCGGTGCCCAATCAGGTACCGGCCCCCTTGCCGGCTGCCGGTTGAGGATCACGACATGGCATACAAGCATTTTGAAATCATCGAGAAAAACGTCGGCCTGCTTGGCATCCTGATCGCTATCATGGTCTCGCTCGGCGGCCTCGCTGAAATCACACCGCTGTTCATCGAGGCACATACGATCAAGGCGCCGTCCGGGGTCAAACCGTACGACCCGCTGCGCCTGGCTGGCAGGGACATCTACGTACGAGAGGGCTGTTATCTGTGCCATTCGCAGATGATCCGCGCGCTGCGTTTCGAGACGGAGCGCTACGGTCACTACTCCACCGCCGACGAATCGGTCTACGACCGTCCGTTCCTGTGGGGTTCCAAACGTATCGGACCGGATCTAGCTCGTGTCGGAGGCAAATACTCGGATGACTGGCAGCGCATGCACCTAATGAACCCCCGGCAGGTGGTGCCGCCATCAAACATGCCAGGTTTCCCCTGGCTGGCCGACAAGAAACTCGATGCGGCGGAGATCCAGGCCAGCATGCGCACGCTGCGCCGATTGGGCGATCCGTACAGCGACGCGGACATCGCCGGCGCGCCAGCGGCGGTGAACGGCAAGACCGAGATGGACGCGCTGATTACCTATCTGCAGGGCTTGGGTATTAAAAATGAGCCGACGAAGACAACCTCGGCGGAAGCCAGCGATGGAGGCCAACCATGAGTCCGGTATGGGGACAGATCGCGGGCGCTTTCATCCTGGCCATGATGATCACCTTCATTGGTATCTGGATCTGGGCTTGGCGCAAGCGCCACAAGAAAGTGTTTGACCAGATGGCCCAGTTGCCGATGCAGGAAGATACGGAAGAACAACCTGCCGACACGCAGGCAGGCACACGGGAGAGTCGTCCATGAGCACAGGCTGGTCGTTGTGGGTCATGTTCCTGGTGGTGTTCAACCTGGGCATTACATTGTTCCTGTTCCTGTGGGGACCGTGGGTAAAAATACCGACGTTGCCCGACGGCACCAGTGGCCACATCTGGGCACACGGTGCGCTGCGCGAGGGTGTGCGACGACTGCCGCGTTGGTGGTTGCTGATGTCGGCCAGCATGTTCATCGCCGGCTTCACGTATCTGGCGTTGTTCCCTGGCTTCGGCAACTTCAAGGGTTTACTGGGCTGGACCTCGCATGGCGAACTGGCGCGCAACGTGGCCAGCAACAATGTCGCGTTCGCCGAGGAGATGAAGCGCTTCGAGCTGTACCCAGTCGAGCAACTCGCTGGCGATCCAGCCGCCCAGCAGATGGGCAAGGAATTGTTCGGCGACGACTGCGCGGCCTGCCATGGGCGCACCGCCAAGGGCAATCAAAAACTTGGTGCGCCCGATCTCACTGACGCCGACTGGTTGTACGGCGGCGACGGTAAGTCGATCACCGCAAGCATCCACGATGGTCGTGCCGGTGTCATGCCGCCGTGGGCGAGTCTGGGCGAGGACAACGTGAAAAATCTCGCCCAATATGTGCTTAGTCTGTCCGGCTCACCGTACGATGCTGCCAAGGCGGCGGCCGGCAAGCCGCTGTTTGTCACCTGCGCCGCCTGTCACGGCCCGGATGGCAAGGGCAACCAGGCGCTTGGCGCACCCAATCTCACGGACCACATCTGGCTGCACGGTGGCAGCGTTGCCGATATCGAAGCCACCATCGGTGGCGGCAGGCAGGGCCATATGCCGGCGTGGAGCCGCCGCCTCAGTGACGACCAGATCCACGTGCTGGCCGCCTATGTCTACCACCTGTCGCACCGCGATGATGCCACGCCATGACGCCCGCGATTTATCCAGCGCATCGAGCTGGTATCGCCAGCCGGTGCTGTGGCTTGGTGTGGTGGTCTTCGCCGCATCGATGGCCGGGTGCGTATGGCTGATCGTGGTGAGCTCCCGTCACGCCGATATCCCGGTGGACACGTCGCACACCGTGTTCGGGGTGCCAAGCAGCAGCCATAGCAGCAACGGCCCTCCACCATGAGTACCCATGCGGCATGGGTCCAGCCGCAACTGGCTGCGCAGGTATTGCGTACACGCCGAGATGGTCATAGCGAGATCGCTCTGCGGGTCGAAGGACTGCACAACGCGCAGCAGGTATTGCGACTGGAGCAACTCATCCACGGGTTGCCCGGCGTGCAGCGGGTGGCCATCGACGCACCGGCCAAGCGCGTACGGGTAGTGTGGGACAGGCAGCACACATCACTGCCGGTTCTGCTCGAGGCGTTCACTGGCGCACGTTGCAGGGCGCAACCGCTGCGGCATGACAGCATCGACGACGCCCGTTCGCGCGAATCGCATGACGCATTGAAGCGCCTGCTGGTCGCCGGCATGTTCGCGATGCAGGTGATGACCTATGCGTTCGTGATCTACATCGGCGTCGTCGACTTCGTCGATTTCACTACCCGCGGCCTGTTCCGCTGGCTGAGTCTGTTGTCCACCGTGCCCGTGGTGTTCTATTCGGCCAAGCCGTTCTATGTCGGCGCACTGCGCGAACTGCGCCACCACCAGTTGGGCATCAACCTGTCGGTGACGCTCGCGGTGCTGCTGGTATTTCTCGCAAGCACGATCAACACCTTGCGCGGCAGCGGCGACATCTACTTCGATTCGGTCAGCATGTTTGTGTTTCTGCTGCTGGCCGCACGCTACGTGGAGTTGCGCGCGCGGCATCGCAGTGGTGCTCTTGGCGATGCGGTGATCGATGCCGCACCGCTGCTGGCGGAGCGTCGGCATGCAGACGGCAGCCTGGAAACGGTGGCCGCGATCGAGCTGGTTGCTGGCGATCACGTGCACATCGCCGAGGGCACCACGGTACCGGCAGACGGCGTGCTGGAGAGCGCCATGGCCGAGGTGGACGAGGCTTTGCTGTCGGGCGAATCGCTCCACGTGCAGCGTCAGCGCGGGGAGCGGCTGATTGCCGGCAGCATGCTGCTGGTCGGCCCTGCCGAGCTGCTCGTGGAACACACCGGCGAGGCGACAGCTGCCGCCCGATTGAGCGCGCTCAGCACGCGTACGCGCAAGGCGCGCATGGTGTCCGCGCCCGGGGGCGAACGCGAAGTCGGCCGTTTTATCGGCCGCGTACTGCTGCTGACCGCGTTGACGGCGCTGGGCTGGATGCTGGTGGACCCAGCGCGCGCGTTCGAAGCGGCGGTGGCGGTGCTGGTGGTCGCCTGTCCATGCTCGTTCGCACTGACTCGACCGGCCACGCTGACCCGCGCTCTCGGCGTGTTGGCTGGACACGGAGTGCTCGTCACCGACAGCAGCGCGCTGGCCACGCTGGCGCGGGTCGATTACGCGTTGTTCGACAAGACCGGCACGCTCAGCGTGCCGCAACTGGCAACCGCCGCGATCGAACCGCTCCGCGGCGATGATCCCGATGACGTGCTGCAGCTGGCCGCCGCACTGGCCCATGAAAGCTCGCATCCGCTGGCGCGTGCGCTGGCCAGCACCGCCCGCCAGCGTGGCCTGCCACAGCGGGCGCAGGCAGTTGAGGTCAGTGCCGGCGCAGGCATCAGCGGGGAAGTCGATGGTCGCCCACTGCGTTTGGGGCGCGCCGATTTCGCGCTGGCGCCGAGCGGACATATGGTATCGGCAAGCCTCTCAAATGCGCTGCTGCTGGCCGATCAGAACGGACCGATCGCTGCCTTCCATCTCGACGAACAGCCACGCAAAGATGCCCGCCGCACGCTCGACGCGCTGCGTGCCGACGGCATCGCGCTGGTAATCGCCAGTGGCGACAGTAAATCGCGCGTGGCCGCGCTTGCCGCTCGTCTGGACATCCACGACGCTTACGGCCGTCAGTCGCCCACCGACAAGCTGCAGCGGCTGCAGGCAGCCCGCCAGCGTGATCACGTCACCTTGGCCGTCGGTGACGGAAGCAACGACGCGCCGGTACTGGCGGGCGCGGACGTCTCCGCCGCGCTGGGTAGTGGAACCGAGTTGGCACAGGCGCATGCCGACCTGCTCTTGCTGGATGGAGGTCTGGACGGCCTCGTGCAAGCACGCTCGATCGCGCGCCAGGTAGCTCTCGTGGTTGCTCAGAGCCGGCGCTGGTCACTCGTCTACAACTTGTGTGCCGTGCCGTTCGCCGCGCTCGGCTTCGTGCCGCCGTGGCTCGCCGCCATCGGGATGTCGCTGAGCTCATTGGCAGTCGTGCTCAACGCATTGCGCGTGGGTCGCGACAGTGTCAGCGAACCCACGGCGAAGCAACGCGAGATGCGCGTATGAACATCCTGCTTGTACTGATCCCGGTAACCTTGCTGGTGGTGCTGATCGCGACAGTCATTTTCTTCTGGGCCGTCAATCACCAGCAGTTTGACGATCTGGACAGCCCGGGAGTTCTACCACTGCTTGAAGATTTGGCTCCGGGCGAAGCGCCTCCGGAAAGGGCCACGCAGGCAGAGGACTTTGCCGCTGGCACTGACCCAGATCAAGGCTGACTGCGCATGAGCACGCCAAAATGAAGCCACTCTTCTTCCCCACCATTCCTCATTGGAGCTTCTACTAATGCGAAAACTAATTGCGATCACCCTGCTCGGCCTGTTGTCCACCCCACTGCTGGCCACTGAGTGTGCAACCACTGTCGAAGCCAATGATGCTATGCAATACAATCAAAAAAGCATCACCGTGCCGAAGACCTGCAAGACCTTTACGGTGACCTTGAAACACACCGGTACGCTACCGAAGACTGCGATGGGCCATAACTGGGTGCTGGCCCACAATGCCGACGAGCCCGGCGTTATTGCCGACGGCATGCAGGCAGGTGCTGCCAGCAACTATGAGAAGCCGGGCGACGCCCGAATCATTGCGCATACCAAGCTGATCGGTGGTGGCGAATCCGACTCCGCGACCATCAGCGTAGCCAAGCTCAAGACTGGCGAACAATACGCATATTTCTGCACCTTCCCAGGCCACGCGACCCTGATGAAGGGCACGCTGAACCTGAGCCAATAAGTGGCGCCCACAGCACGTTTCCGGCTGGTACCGGATACGTGCTGTGGGCAAACGCCCCTACTTTCGTGTATTCCGACTCCTGATGCACCACGTTCCGCATGAACTCACCATTCCTTGACGAATTCGCGATCGCTACGCTAGTCGACCGCTTTTACGAAAGGGTGCGATGCGATCGGAAACTGGGCCCAGTATTCAATGCCGCAGTGCGTGACTGGGACGAGCACAAGCGCTTACTTGCCTCCTTCTGGTCATCAGTAGCATTACGCATCGGAAGCTGTCGCGGAAACCTGATGGCCGCACACCGACCGCACCCGATCCTCGCCGAGCATTTTGACCGCTGGCTTACCCTGTGGCGTGAAACCTGCGCCCAAGAGCTGGACGAAGCGAACGCCGTACTGATGCTGGAGTATGCCCAGCACATCGGCCGCAGCCTCAAGCTGTGGCTCGGCCTGCATGAGCGAGCACATAACTTTGTCGTGCCCGTAGTCGGCATCACCAGAGAGTAGCTCCCCAGCTCGGTCGAGGCACTCCGCGAGCCATGCTTCACCAATCACCCGGAGCCAGCTCCAGGGTCGGGTGTACCCGACACATGAGTGATTCAGCGCCTTCAGGTTTCACAGTCGTAGGGCTTGAACATCTCCCTAAATCGCTACCGACCTACTGAAACACCGGTGCCGTCGTACTCACTGCCTAAAACTGGCCGTCGATACTGATCGACTGATCATTGAATGCGACTGTAGAGATGATGCGCCTTATTAGAAGAAGGCCGTCTACAGATAGAACATGATCTTGGCCAAGAAAACGATGCCAATCATCAGGCCGAGTACCACGCGATGGGTATGCCGGAACCGGCACACGTTCATCCTGCCGCTCCGCATAGCCCGCATCGCATTAACAAACACGCCGAGTACGCCGAACGCCAGCAGCATCTTCAGCAGCAACAAGTTGCCGAAGCGCGTGCCAATACAGCTGATGCCAGCACAACGAATGTCGAACAACATGCCGCCACTGGCGAACAGCAGAATCACTACCAGCGGCATGAAGCGGCGTGCCCGCGCCATCACCGCCTGTTCGATACGCTGCATTATGGCCCCGTCGAAGTGTCGATGTAGGGACTCGATCACCAACACCTCGAACGCCACCGAACCGACAAACAGGATCGCGCAAGACAAATGTATCAACACTATCCATGGATACCAGACAGCCATCACTTTCTCCCAATACTGGGTGAACGAGTCTGCGCGTAGCCCATCCTGGACGCGCTGATATGGATCAAGCGAGAGCCTGTGTGAGTTGTTGGCAAGACGACGGCGGCGCCACCTTAACCCGGCTTGTTGTCCACCCGCGGGGTCAGGTAGATCCATGCCGAACGCAGCACCCATGGCAGAAAAGCCAGTAGCCAGCCGTACGCAGCGACCACCAGCCATAGGTACATATCGCCGCCCAATTCCGCGCGGATGCGCAGCAACACGACGATCTGCAGCAGTCCGAAGCACAGCCACGCTACCGCGCCCATCTGCAGCGGCCGACCGGAATGGCCTTGGGTCACCCGCGTCACCATTGCGACCAGCATCGAGCCGAAGTAACCAATCGCCAATGCATGCAGAGGTGCACGTCCGAGCAGCAGATGACCGCTGGCCGCGTAAATCACGTCCTGCAGCGCATACAGCACGAATGCCAACGGCAGCCAAGCGAATGCCAGATGCAACACAGCAAGCAGACCTGGCCGCATCGCCTTCCAAGGTTGCCACGCCAGCGCGTGCCAAGCGAACACCAGCGCCAGCGGAACATCAGTTAGCCACAGCCAGCCCAACGCATTGCGCCAATCCAACAGCGCATGTACTAGCAGCAACACCCACACAACCGGAAGGCTCCAGCGCGGACGGATCACCCTGTAGTCGGCTGCCACATTGCCGCTAAAGAACGGTAGCATTCGGTGCGTTACCGTAAAGAAAATGGGCAGGAGCAGACCAAATGTCCCCAGCCGGATCGCCAGCGTAGCGCACTCGAACGGACCGCCGAACAGAGAGACCAGGAACGCGAGAAGCCCTAGCGTGCCCAAACCCACCGCCAGAAGACACGAACGCGCATGGTTGTCGCGCTCACCCGACGCATGCAACACCGTCGCCAGTGTCCAGAAGCCGATCACGTAACCCGCCAGCATCACGATGAAGCCGAGCTTGAGCAGCCACGGCAAGTCGAGCAGCCCCACGTTCGCCAGCACATAACCGCCGAATACGCAGCCAGCGACCGGTACATACCGCCCGCGCGGCAACGCCGGTCGATTCAGCCAGCGCGGAAAAACTGTCAGTAAAAAGCCAAAGATGAATAGCGGAAACAAACCGTATTGGATCAGCATTGCATGCGCCCAGCCGGGGGCTATCGATGGCTGCGGCCAGCCACCCAGCCCGAAGCGCATCCAGGTTAGTTCCAGCGCCCACCAAAGCATACTGAGCAGCACTGCAACCGTGCCGGCCAGAAACAGCAGCCGATGCGGCGCCGACGCCAGCAGGGCTGGCAACTCCGCGAACATAGCGGGCTTGACTCTTGAAGATGGAGATTCAGCCATGACGGCGTCAACTCAAGTGAGAACGACCTGTCATGTTGACCGCCATTCGGGGCGACATTCTTGATCTGTGTCATATGGAGGCCGTACCGATTGATCGGCAATCATGGCTGCGGTTCGCGACCGGGTCGAAGGGCGTATGACTTCTTGCCTAGTTGCTCCAAGGAGGTGCACATCATCGGCCTCGTAAAGTGTGGATGGGATTCCCAACCTCATGTTTTGCCCTCTTAGGCTTAGACAGGATAGCTTGCGGAGCGATTGGCCTGACAAATAGCACGCGATGCTCTCCAACCGACGTAAAGCTGGATTTCCGATGGTGGTGCTCGCCTTGGATAGGAGCAACGCAGCATTTCGTCGCGGTTTTTGACCTGAATCAATGCACGAACTACTCGCGCTGCACAAACTAAGCACATGAGCCGAGCCATCACTGCACCTGAATTCGATCCGGCGACAATCGCCCGCTATGACACGGACGGACCGCGCTATACCAGCTATCCCACAGCACCGCAGTTCCGACGCGATTTCGTCGAAGCCACGCTACGCGAAGTGATCCGCGCGTCCAACGAAGAGCCAATCCCGCGTTCGTTGTCGCTCTACGTTCACGTACCCTTTTGCCTCAGTCCGTGCTTCTACTGTGGATGCAACCGCGTAATTACCCGCGATATCGGCAAGGCCGACCGCTACTTGGAACGGCTGTACCGCGAGATTGAACTTTTGGCACCACTGTTCGACCGTGATCGGCCAGTGCGTCAACTACATTTTGGTGGTGGCACGCCGAACTTTCTCGATCTACCGCGGATGGCCGAGCTGATGGAGTCGTTGGCCCAGCACTTCAGCTTCATACACGAGAGCCGGCGTGAGTACGGCATCGAGATTGATCCGCGCTTTGCCGATGGCAACTACATCCACGGCCTGGCGGAGCTTGGCTTCAACCGACTGTCGGTAGGCATCCAGGATTTCGATCCGGAGGTGCAGCAGGCTGTCAATCGTATTCAGAGTGTGGAGCAGACACGTGAGGTATTGCAGGCTGGGCGGGCCGCAGGCTTCGTGTCGGCCAGTGTAGACCTGATATACGGTCTGCCACGGCAAACGATGCAGGGATTTGACCATACACTCTCGGAAGTGATCGGATTGGAACCAGACCGTGTAGCCGTATACGGTTACGCGCATATGCCGCACCTGTTCAAGGCGCAACAGCAGATCGACACGGCCGAACTGCCCGATCCGGCGACGCGGCTAGCCTTATTTGGTCAAGCGCTGCAGCGGCTCTGTTCGGCCGGCTACGTCTACGTCGGCATGGATCACTTTGCACGCCCCGACGACGAGCTGGTACGCGCACAAAGGGCGGGCACACTGCAACGAAATTTTCAGGGTTACTCCACCCATGGCGACTGCGACATCGTAGGCTTGGGTGTGAGTGCGATCAGCCGTATTGGCAACAGCTACAGCCAGAATGCCCGGGATCTAACCGGCTACTACAGTGCCCTGGACAATGCCCGCCTGCCTATTGTTCGTGGGCTGCTGCTGGACGAGGACGATGAGATTCGTCGCGAAGCGATAAGTGAGCTGATGTGCCATGGTAAGCTGGACATGTATGCTTTTGGTGCGCGTCATCGTCTAATCTTCGGGGAATATTTCGCTACTGAACTGGCCCGGCTGCAATTGCTTGCCGATGACCAATTGGTGACCTTAGACTCACGTATCATCCGTGTAACGTCGCGTGGACAGCTGTTGTTGCGTAGTATCGCGATGTGCTTTGATGCGTATCTCGGCCGAGAGAGCACGGCACGCTACTCGCGTACCATATGAATGGCACGATCACCAAAGATGCTTCCCAGATGCGTTCCAGCGATCAGATAGGCCGCCTGCCCCAACCACCCAGTCCGATCGCTGATGATGGTGATGAAAACCATTTCTGTCGTACCTGTGCGTTTGCCAGCGTTTGTCTCGCAGTGGGCTATGGCAAGTCCGACCTAAGTGCACTGCATTGTCTGGTCGAGCACGTAGGACCGTTTCGAGCCGGTGAATATGTCTTCCACAACGGAGACCCATTTCGCGCAATCTTTGCGGTGCGTGCTGGCACAGTAAAGACCAGCATGGTTGATCGCGACGGGCGCGAACAGGTGCTTGGCTTCTACCTACCCGGCGAAGTAATCGGCCTAAACGCCATCTATCCGGATCATTTTCCGTGCGATGCAATCGTGCTGGAGAACGGACATTTCTGTCGCTTCTCATTCCCGGCCATGAGCGCGTTGGCCGCTCGTATCCCAGCCGTACAGCAACACCTTTTCCGCATGCTCAGCAAGGAGCTGGGTGCCGCCAGCCTACTCGCGGGTGACCATAGCGCCGACGAACGCATGGCAGCGTTTCTCGTGGATCTAGGTGAGCGTTATGCCACGCGAGGCTTTTCTGGCACTCACTTTCAACTAAGCATGTCACGCGGCGATATCGCCAACTATCTCCGTCTAGCCGCCGAGACAGTGAGCCGAGTTCTTAGTCGCTTCCGCAGCCTCGGGTTAATTGAAATCGAAGGGCGCGAACTGGTGCTAAACAATCCAGCCGAGCTGCGCAGGATAGGTCAGAGTCTGCTACCTAACTGAGCTAGGTGTCGCAGAGAGCGAGTCCAAATTCAGGTGACCGTGCGCCCGAACCAAGAGCCTGTCGCATTCGACAAACAGGCTATGGCATGGATGGCTCCCAAGCTTCATCCAGTCTTTCTCTGTTGAAGCAATTGGCCATGCAGGCGGCAATGCCGTCATCTGCAATTTTTCCCCAGCGCGCCAGCCTCTTTGATCCGCGCTTAAACCCAAAGCCCTGAGGCTAGTGGTGTCATAAATTGGCACTACTCTCGCACTGGAGCCACCTGGTTCCACATGTGAACGGCCATTTCGGCGATCGTTTTTCGAGCTAGCATTATGCGGCAGCTTGACGCAGAAAGCATTTGTCGCTTTCGAAACTGATCCAAATCAAGTAGGCAAAAAGATAGTGATTTAGGCTTAAGCCAGGACTCACAAAGGAGAGACCTTATGTCACGATTGCTGCCCTCTTTACTGGCTGCCGCTGGCCTGTTGGCGATCACTGCTTACATCGGTTCATCCGCTTACGCGGCACACTCCGCTGGATCGATCAATGGGTCCACAACAGTCACAGGGGATTTCGGACCTCCCCAAGGACCGCCCATCGAGGAGAAGCTGGTCGCTCCCCCGGGCGTACCGGCACCGATTCATCGTGATCATCCTGCACGCGTGATCGTTCGCCTTGAAACGCAAGAAGTGGTCAAGGAAATTGCCGATGGCGTGCGTTATAACTTCTGGACTTTCAACGGCACTACGCCAGGGCCGCTGATCCGCGTGCGGCAGGGCGATACCGTGGAGCTGCATCTGAAGAACGATCCCAATTCGCACATGGCGCACAACATCGACCTTCATGCCGTGATGGGACCAGGTGGTGGCGCAGCCTCCACCGTCACACCACCGGGACATGAGAGCGTATTTACTTTTAAAGCGCTGCGCTCCGGCACCTTCATCTATCACTGCGCGACAGCACCCGTACCGATGCACATCGCCAACGGCATGTATGGTGTGATCGAAGTCGAGCCACCAGAAGGTTTGCCCAAGGTTGATCACGAATATTACGTGACGCAAGGCGACTTCTATACCACTGGCACCTACCACGAACCCGGCTTGCAATCGTTTGACATGCAGAAAATGCTGTTGGAGCAACCGACCTACGTTTTGTTCAACGGTCGCGAAGGCTCCTTGACGGGCGCCAACGCGCTCACCTCAAACGTGGGCGATACGGTGCGCCTGTTTGTCGGCAACGGAGGCCCGAACTTAGTGTCTAGCTTCCATGTCATCGGCGGCATTTTCGACAATGCCAATGTCGAGGGCGGCACCTTGATCAACCATAACGTGCAGACCACCCTGGTTCCAGCGGGTGGCACCACTATGGTCGAACTAAGCACGCCGGTACCGGGGACCCTGCTGCTGGTCGACCACTCGATTGCTCGTGCCTTCATGCAGGGAGCACTGGGCGAAATCAAGGTGAGCGGGCCGCCACAACCGGCGATCTACAATAAAGTATCCAGCGGTCCGGTAAGCGGCGCGGCGGAACCCGTTGCCGTAGTCGCCGAAGTCTCCAATGCAAACTCGGCCATGGCCGATGGCAAGCGTGTGTTTACTCAGATCTGCTCCGCCTGCCATCAGGGCAACGCAATGGGTCTGCCTGGGGCTTTCCCGCCACTGGCGATGTCCGATTACCTCAATGCGGATCCAAAACGAGCGATCGGCATTGTGCTCAACGGCCTCAGTGGAAAGATAACCGTCAACAGCACCGGCTACGAGTCGGTAATGCCAGCCCAGGGTCCGAACCTCAACGATGAAGAGATCGCCAACGTATTGACCTATGTGTTGAACAACTTCAACAACAAGGGTGGAAGCATCAGTCCGGCCGAAGTCAAGGCCGTCCGTGCAGGCGGCAAACCAAACTGAGGTCGAGTCGATCGCACCACCGTGTCGATGCCATCGGCTGTCGTCCCAAGGAGGCTATATCCGTGTCAAACCGGCTCGCCGGATGCCTGTTGCTGCTGGCGATATCGCCAGCAGCAACAGCTGCAGACTATGTGGCCATTCCCGCTGGCCGGTTTGTAAGTGCCTTGGCCATAGACGGCAGCGCCTCGCGTATCGCGATTAAGCCATTCACGATGCGGGCCGAGCCGGTGACTAACGCCGAATATCTGACCTTCGTGAGCAAATATCCACAATGGCAGCGAGGCAGAGTGTCGCCCCTGTTTGCCGGACCGCAATACCTAGCAGCGTGGCAGGGGCCACTGATCCTAGGCGCCGCGGCACAACAACAACCGGTGACCAATGTCAGTTGGTTCGCCGCGCGAGCTTTCTGCGCCAACGAGCACGCGCGACTGCCTAGCTGGTACGAATGGGAATACGTGAGTGCCGCTGATGGCACCCATCGTGATGCCAGACAGGATCAGGCTCGCAACCAGACGTTGCTGTCGGCCATCCTGGCCAGTAACGGTGAGCGCCCTGGTGTGATCGGTCAGCATCACGCCAATTTCTATGGGTTACGTGATCTCAACCAACTGCTGTGGGAGTGGACCGGCGATTACGCCGCGATGTTTCCCAACGCCGATTCGCGGGTTGCTGGCGGCGGCGCCCTATTGGCACTATGCGGCGGCTCGGCGTTGGCCTTTGAAGACAAGAACCAATACGCGCTAATGATGCGTGTTGCCGCCCTGACTGCACTCAAACCCGCCGATGACGCACCGCGCGTTGGCTTCCGTTGTGTTCGTGACTTGCCTGGAAAATGACCATGCGCTTCCCTCTACATGTACTGCTGCTGATGGGGCTGGTGCTTGCTCCACCGCTGGCATTCGCTTCGCCCCCCGCTGCCACACCACTACCGAAAGACTCGATATATGGAATTCCCACCCTGATACTGCGAGATCAGCAAAACGATGTCTTCTCGTTTGCCTCACTACGTGGGGAGCCGCGTCTCGTTGGTATGTTCTACGGCTCGTGCAAAATGGCCTGTCCGCTCGAAATCGAAACATTGAAACGCATCGAGCATGCGATCGCGCAGAAAAGACCAATACCGGTGTTACTGGTGACGTTCGACCCCACGGTCGACGACGTTGCGATGCTTCGGCAAGTGGCGGACGAACATCATGTGCAAACGCCGCAGTTCCGACTGGCCCGCCCTGAAGAAGGTGATGAAGGCATGCTGGCAGGGGTATTGGGCATTGCCTACCGGCCGTTGCCAAGTGGTGGCTTCAGCCATAACGTGGTGGTGGCCCTGCTCGACGCGGAGGGCCGCGTAATTGCCACGACCGACGCCTCCGGAGCACCTGACCCAGCTTTCGTGAGAGCGATTGTCGACTTGGAAGCAAAACGCTAACGCCTTGAGGGCCGTTCGGCGCCTGCCGCGTTGACTAAACCTAGTTCGGTTACGGTTGCGTCACAGTAGCCAGGCAGGCTTGATTTACGTCAATGCCCATATGCATGCTGAAGCGTAACTTGACGGCATCACTGAGCAATTGAGAGACAGTCATGTCGTTTGATGTCGTGGTGGTGGGTGCGGGTCCTGTCGGGCTGTGCTTCGTACGCTCACTTGCTGGCAGCGGCTTGCGCATCGCGCTGGTCGAACGCCAGGACGAGGCATCCTTGAGGGCGCCACTGGACGACGGTCGCGAAATCGCAATTACCCATCATTCGCGGCGGCTATTGATTGAATTAGGTCTCTGGTCACGGCTGAGCGAGGAGGAGCTCAGCGCCTTACGTGACGCCAAGGTACTCAACGGGGATGATCACGACGGGTTGTTTTTCAGCCACGAAGAAGCGGGGAAATCGCTGATGGGCTGGCTGCTGCCCAACCATGCGATTCGTCGCGCAGCCTACGCCGCGGCGGCGGAGTTGCCTGAGGTGCGAATCGTAACTGGCGTGAGCGTAACCACAGTACGCAACGGCAGCGATGGCGCCGATGTCGTTCTCGACAATGGCGAAATCTTGCGAGCACAGCTAGTAGTGGCCGCCGACAGTCGATTTTCCAGCTTGCGTCGGGAGGCGGGCATCGCTGCCGGCATGCACGATTTCGGCAAGGTCATGCTGGTATGCAAAATGCGTCACGAGCGGGTGCATGATCAGACGGCGTGGGAGTGGTTTGCCTTCGGCCAGACTTTAGCGCTGCTACCATTGCATGATGCTCACACATCCTCCGTGGTAGTGACGCTACCACCACAGCAAATGCAAGCACTGCTTGCGCTGGATGATGCCGCACTGGGCGTCGAGATGGCCGCGCGATTCCAACAACGCATGGGCGCAATGAACGTGACCGGCCCGCGCTGCGCTTACCCACTGGTGGGCGTGTACGCTCGACACTTCGTCGCTGACCGTTTTGCAGTGATCGGCGATGCTGCGGTCGGAATGCACCCGGTCACGGCTCATGGCTTCAACTTCGGATTGCTCGGGCAAGAGACTCTGTCTCGGAAACTACGTGCGGCGAGAGCCGCCAGTGAGCCGATCTGGAACCCTCAGCTGCTGCAGAGCTACGAACGCGAGCACCGTCGTGCTACCCGCCCGCTGTATCTGGCGACGCAACTGCTGGCCAAGTTGTACACCGACGATCGCCGCCCGGCACGGGCGCTGCGCAAACTGGCGCTGGATGGTAGCGCATGCCTTGGGCCGTTCAAGCGCATGGTGATGAGCGGTCTGACCGGCGACCGCGACGGAAGTCAATCGCCTATGACTCGGATACGGAGTCTGCTACAGCGAATGCGACCGGCATAAGCTCAGACATTGCGAGGGCCCTTTCGACGCGCTGGTTTCTACGACATCGACGTCGATAAGTGGTAGCCGCTCGCCTTCCTGCTCAGCGCTCATTTGCGGGTACCGATCAGCTGAACTGAATTAGCTGGTTTGGTGCATGGCTGTTTCTTATACCGCTGATCATCGGAAGGCATATCGCTGTCGCAGACGATGCGTGGATAGCCGTACGTTGGAGAACCCGGTTTGCAGCCGCCTTCTAGTGCCGGGCTAGCGTGTCTGTGCCTGCCGATTGATGCCCTACGCAGGACACATTGTCACAGTTGATACCCAGATTGCCCGAACTTGACGCGAATCAGATCGCGTGCCACTGCGCGCTACGAAACTGCGCACACCCATCACGAGAGCCCATCATCATGCGCAACAAACTCGCCACCGCAACTATCGCAGCCCTTTTCTGCACACTCAGTTTCGGCGCGCACGCCGATACCCTCAGCGATCTGTTTACTCAAGGCACGGTGGACGGCCAACTTCGCGTATATGATTTCAATCGCGACTACGGCGTGCAGACCGCAGCGAAGCCGAATGCCCAGGCATTTTCCGCTGCGATCCTGCTCAACGCGAAGACTGCCTCGTTGTACGGTTTCAGTCTCGGCGCTTCGCTGGTGAGCGCCAATTCGTTCGAGACGCAATCGGACAACGTGAAAAAAATCGATAGCACGCTGATGGGTCCCGGCAACTCCCTCACCGCGCTGAGTCAGGCCTATCTGCAGTACCAGAACAGCTGGGTGCTGCTGAAAGGTGGCTATCAGTACATCGATACGCCGTGGCTGGGCAGTATGGATGGGCGAGTGATTCCTGCCTCGTATGACGCATTGACCGCTGACTTCAAGCCTCTCGCAGGCTGGGACATCGTTGCGCTGCGCACCTTCGGCTGGAAGAGCCGTACGTCGGACAATTATTTCGATGACAACCTCTACTACCCCACCACCTATCATGGCGACTCCCTGTACGCCGGTAACGCACCGCTGCCGGCCACGGCACCTTCGGCTCCTGGTACTTGGGCGTTGGGCTCCACCTACGTCAACGGTGGGCTGAAGGTACAGGGCTGGTACTACGACTTCATGGATTTCGCGCACATGGGTTATGCCGACGGCAGCTATGTGTTCAATACCGGCACCGGTTTCAATCCCGTTATCGGCGCTCAGCTGTTGACCGAAACAGGTGGATCGGACAACACGCTGGTGGATACCCAGGCCAAATTGCTGGGTGTAGCCGGCGATGACGTGAAGAGCCGTGCTTGGGGTGCCGATCTCGGCCTGGTCATACCGAACGGCCGCTTTGATGTGTACTACAACAAGCTGTCGCAGGAGGACGATGCCGTTGGCGATGGCGCCATCATCTCGCCGTATACAGTGGGTTGGTCCACCGATCCGCTCTACACCACCTCGATGATCCGCGGCCTGGGGGAAGCGGGTCCTGGGCACGCATGGAAGGCCAAGGCGGCGTATGATTTTTTTGGAAGCAAACTGCAACTGGTTGCCGCTTACGCCAAGTACACGACTGATCTCTTCGGCGACAGCCACGATACCTATTTCGACATCATCTACAACTTCGACGGCTACCTCAAAGGCCTCCAGCTGCGCGATCGGTGGGAACTCTCTTCCGGCGGTACGGGCAACCTGAATCCCGGCAATGGGTCGTTCACCTACAACCGCGTGATGCTCAGCTACAAGTTCTGATCATGACCGCCGCGGTGTCGAGAAAGATGGAAGACTTGCAATAACCACGCTCTGAAAGCGCCATGTGGTCGTAGCGGGCTGCGTCCATCGAGACGGCTCCGATCAACGGTTGTGACAAGAGAGTTCGGTCCAGGAAAGGAAAACGGCGGGTAATGCTCGCCGCTTTTCGTTCCCACCATTGCGTACTGCCCATGCAAAGGACTCGCTAAACCTTGACTGCACGCAATTCCGGGGAGCGCAACGATCGACACCGGCATATTCCCCTCGCCACGTGGTGTGACGAATTCAAGTCCGAATGCACTTAACTCAGCCTTCGCCTCGAACACTTAGCGCTATGCCTTGAATGGTCGCGTCACCTGCCCGGAATCGGGGTGATCAATCGACTGAAGAGGCTGCATTGCTCCGTGACCTCGATGCATAGCCATCGGCCACCCGAGACCCATTAAGGCGTTGGTCGACCTGTCAGTAACGGTGTACCTAGGCAAGCGCTGCGACATTTGCGGCGACGAGTCACGCAGTTTCGTTGCCATTCCTGATCCAGATCAGCTGGGCGCCAAGGCAAGTTGCATAGCATTTGCGTAGCCCCTTTCCGCAAACAGGAATGCATCGATGAGTACAACTAATCTCCCATATGGCCAAGCGGGTCCACAGGACCGTACCAGCAAGGTACTGATCTGGGTGCTGCTGTTCGTTACCGTTGCCTGCTTGCTGGGCATGGCCGCAGCGACCCGCAGCACGTATCAGCAGGCCGCTCCACTACCTCAGCAAATGGTTACCAGCGATGGTACGTCGGTCATGGACTATGCCGACATCGTTGGCGGCAAATCGGGCTTCCAGAAAGCCGACCTGATGGATTACGGCAGCCTGTATGGCATGGGCTCCGCCTTTGGCGAAGACTACACCGCCGAGTATCTGGTGCAGTTAGCGAAAGAAGTCCGGAACAACCTCGCCCTGACGCGTTATGGCAAGCCTTTCGATGCCGTCGACGCCGACGAGCAGGAGGGCATCACCCACGCCATGCGCAGGCAGTTGCAAGGCATCGACCTGAGCCAGCAGCAAGTCGTCCTTCCGGATGCTGTGGCCGCGGCGATTGGCACGCTGCATCCACGCATCGCCACGGCGCTGCTCACTGATGATTTCGCCAAAGGCTACACGGGTGCGCGCGCGCTGAACCCATCCAGCGCCGATCAGACCGCAAAGTTCCTACTCTATTCGTCGTTAACCACGGTCGCACGTCGTCCCGGCAAGGATTATTCATGGACTACCAACTGGCCGGCAGAACCGCTGGTCGGCAATGCCCCCACGTCAGCGACCTTCGTTTGGACGTGGGCATCCTTCACGATGGTGTTCTTCGCCATCGGCGCGGCGCTGGTGATCTTCCGTCTGTGGATCCAGCCAAAAGCCCCAAACGAAACCTTTGAACCGGTCCTGCACACTTTCATGGCACCCACGCCTAGCCAGAAGGCGCTATGGAAGTACTTCCTGGTCGTAGCAGGCGTTCTTCTGGTGCAAATCCTTGCCGGCTCGATCATGGCGCACTACTACACTGATCGCGCCAGCTTTTACGGGTTCAATGTTGGCAAATGGCTGCCGTTCGCATTCCTGCGCAGCGTGCATCTGCAAGCACCGATCATCTGGATCGGTGTGAGCTGGATTGGCGCCGGGCTGTTCCTGGCGCCGCTGATCGGCAAACGCGAGCCCAAGGGGCAGCGACTGCTCGTCAACCTGATCTTCTGGGTCTTGTTAACGATCGTGGCTGGCGCCCTGATCGGGGACTATCTGGGCATCATGGGGCTGCTAGACAAGAACTGGTTCTGGTTCGGCAACCAGGGTCTCTCATATCTGGAGTTGGGCCGCTTCTGGCAAATCCTGTTCTTCGTCGGCTTGGCCGTCTGGTGCATCGTATTGCTGCGCGCGTTCTGGCCTACCCTCAAATCGCTGTCTAGGCAGAGCGGTGGCTCGCTGTACGGCCTATTCCGTATCGAACACCTGCTGTGGATAAGCACGCTTACTGTTGCAGTGTTCTATGTGTTCGGCATGATTCCGCTGGGCTCACCCAATCCCTCGTTTTCGATCACCGACTTCTGGCGTTGGTGGGTGGTTCACCTCTGGGTGGAGCTCGCGTTTGAACTATTCACCGCCGCGGTTACCGGCTATTTCCTGATGGCGCTGGGCTTGGTGTCGCGTCAGATGGTCGAGCGTGCCGTACTGTTCGAGTGGGTCCTCATCGTGATCGGCGGTGTACTCGGTACCGGTCATCACCTGTATTGGGCTGGCGAGCCTGGACTCTGGGTCGGTGTCGGCAGCATGTTCTCCTTCATCGAGGTGCTGCCACTGGTCTTGTTGGTACTGGAGGCCATCGAGCAGCAACTTCACATCAAGCAGAAAAAGGACTTTCCGTACAAGCTCGCCTATCTCTACATCCTCGGCTCTTCGTTCTGGAACTTCGTTGGTGCCGGCGTGTTTGGAGGAGGCACGCTGAATGCACCACTGGTCAACTACTACGAGCACGGCACTTTCCTTACCCTCAATCATGCACACACATCCATGTTCGGCGCCTTCGGCCTGTTGGCGATCGGCCTGATCTACATGGTGCTGCGCTATCTCAACGGTGACCGGCCGTGGAGCGATCGAATCGGCGTGTGGGCGTTCTGGCTCTACAACATCGGCGTGGTGATGTGGATCGTGCTGAACTTCTACCCGATCGGCTGGCCACAGCTGGAAGCTGTCTACACCCACGGCTACGCTTACGCACGCAGCATGCAGTTCTACAACACGACTACCTTCTGGCAATGGATGCGCATGCCTGGTGACGTCGTATTCGCCATGGGCGCCGTGCTGATGGCTTGGGACTTCATGGCCAAATTGTGGGCGCAGCGTACTGCGGGAAAGCTAGCTGTCTTGCCATCAAGCGCGGGCAAAGCCATCAAGAATCATTGATGTAAGAGTGAATCGCCCACAAAAGAGGGCCCGCAATAGCGGGCCCTCTTTTGTGATGCGTCCATGGTGGATCACTCCATGTCGTTTTCGTCATTTGCTCATGACCACAGGATGGTGGTATCCAATATTCGGAAGAGTCATTTGTCGATCGCGGCTTGATATGCATCAGTGTTGACGAGGCGGGTAGAGGTGCAGACTGACTGCTCATCCACCGTGGCTCCATCCATCTCATGTCGAGCACTGAACCGGGCACACATATTCCCGATGGCAGCAAGTTTCTAAGTCCGCAAGGCACGCCCGCGGTCAAGGGCGGTATCAAACCGAACGCCGCCAGCGCGATGCCGGATGCCGATCGCAAACCGCCATGGCTACGCGTCAAACTGCCGGCTGGGGCACGCTACGAAGACGTGCGCCAGATCGTACACACAAACAAGTTGAACACCGTATGTGCGGAGTCGAAATGTCCGAACATAGCTGAATGCTGGGGCCGCGGCACTGCCACTCTGATGCTGATGGGATCTGTGTGCACGCGCGCTTGCAAGTTCTGCGCGGTCAGTACCGGCAATCCCCACGGCTGGCTCGATCCACTGGAGCCGATACATGTGGCCGAAGCTGTTGCGCTGATGAAACTCGAGTACGTCGTGCTGACTTCGGTAGACCGCGATGATCTTGCCGATGGTGGAGCTGCGCATTACGCCGCGTGCATACGGGCGATTCATGAGCACTCATCTCAGACGGCCGTCGAAGCGCTGACGCCAGATTTTGCCGGCAACCTTGGTGCAGTCGCTACTGTACTGGACGCAGGCCTCATCACCTACGCGCAAAACCTAGAGACGGTGGAGCGGTTGACCCATCCAGTGCGTGACCAACGCGCCGGCTATAACCAGACGCTGGGTGTACTGGCATTTGCCAAGCGTCATGCGCCGAATACTCTGACCAAGACCAGTTTGATGCTTGGATTGGGTGAAACAGACGCCGAGATCGAACGCACGCTGGACGATGTTCGAGACGCTCATGTCGATGTAGTCACGCTGGGCCAATACATGCGGCCAAGTCCACATCACTTGCCGGTGCAGCGTTTCGTCACACCAGAGCAGTTCCTCCAGTATCGCGAGTTGGCGCTGAGCAAGGGCTTTTTGGAGGCGGTTGCGGGGCCCTTGGTGCGCTCGAGCTATCGCGCCGAACGCGTGTTGGAGCACAACAATCTCGGCTTATGAAGCAGCATCTGCTGCCGGAGGCATGTCGGGTTTTCCCAGGAGTATCGACATGGACGTTCACCTTTTCCGGACGCCAAATCGAAGCTGACATGCCTGCGTCGCCAACTGCTTCTACAACCGCTCCAGGCAGTGGACCTCAGGAATAGATGTTCAGCTGAGGTAGGTAACGCCTTGGATCCACAGCGAATCCACGAGTCCCGGAATGGGCTGATTAGTCGATATCCAGAACAGCAAGTGATGAGCCGACGTCGACACTCGGCCGCTCTCGCGATGACCGACCGCACCATCGTCAACGCGCCACCATCCCTGCCCTTGCCTTCCCTCGCCATCACATTGATTAGCTCCACCCCCAACGGAAAGGAGTACACTGAAATTATAATGATTCTCATTTGTATTGAAGTGCGCTAGTCCGAATCGATATCACGACTCAATGGTACGAAACCATCGTGATCACCGACGTCTCTGCGCAGAACTTCCCTCTCGAAGAAGTCCCGTATATGTCAGCTACAGCCGTCGAAGCCCTGATTCGTCCGAAATCGCGCTGGACCCGCTTTGCCGTTGTGGCAGGTCCCGGCATTGTCGTGATGCTGGCGGATACCGACGCGGGGAGCATCATCACCGCCGCGCAAAGCGGTGCGGAATCTGGATATCGGTTGCTGCTGTTGCAGGCAGTCATGATCCCCATCCTGTTTGTAGTACAGGAACTCACGATCCGCCTGGGTATCTTCACCGGTCAGGGCCATGGCCACGCGATCAGGCAACACTTCGGGCCCATCTGGGCATGGATTTCAGTTTCAACACTGTTGCTTGCCTGTCTCGGTGCATTGATCACTGAATTGAGTGGCATCGCTGGTGTAGGAGCGCTCATAGGCATTCCGAACTGGCTCAGCATGACCATTGTGATCATCGGACTCACGTCGATGGCCTATAGCGGCTCGTACCTGTCGGTGGAACGCATTGCGCTAGCGGTCGGCCTGTTTGAATGTGTGTTTTTGTATGTCGCGTGGCAGGCAAAACCTGATATCACCGCAGCCCTCACGGAAGCGTTGAAGATGCCGCTCACCAATAGCCGATACCTCTACCTGATCGCCGCAAATATCGGCGCGGTGATCATGCCCTGGATGGTGTTCTACCAGCAGTCAGCAGTGGCCGAGAAGGGACTGGTTGCTGCCGACCTCCCCGCGGCGCGCTGGGATACAGCGATCGGATCAGTTGTCACTCAGCTCATCATGGCTGCCGTGCTAGTGGCAGTCGCTGCAACCATCGGGCGCGTTGACCCCGGACACTCTCTGGATACAGTTCAGAAGATTGTGCAGGCGATCACGCCCTTTCTCGGCGAACGGACAGGAACACTGTTATTTGCGCTAGGCATGATCGGCGCGGCGCTCGTCGCGACCATCGTCGTCACCCTTACGGCAGCGCGCACCCTCGGCGAAATCATGGGCTACAAACACTCGCTCGCCCAGCGCCCGCAAGAGGCTCGGTGGTTCTATGGCGTGTACACGGTGACCTTGGTCCTGGGAGGCCTTCTAGTGACCTCTGGCGTTGACCTGGTAAAACTCAGCGTTGGGGTACAGGTCATGAATGCGCTGCTGCTGCCTATCGTCCTCGGCTTCCTTTATACGTTGGCCCGACGGGCACTACCGGAACCATATCGCCTCAAGGGGGCTTATGCCGTTGTGGTGGGCATCATGATGGCGATGACCGCCGGACTTGGTCTATACGCAGGCATCATCGGGACGCTGACTTGAGTTCGATGGGTTTCCAGAGAGCCCTTACACACGTCTCAATGCTTGACTTCAATCAAGGCGCCTCTCAAGTCCACTTGGCAAACTGCACACCATGACCCATGGTTGCTCATGCTCGACGGCTCGGTGCGGTACTCATGGCGAGCCGGGGGTCTGTTCGTCTACATCACACCAGTTATCCCACAGCACATCACACGCATGATGCTATCCGACCAACGGGTTTCAGCCCGCGAGGACCAAATTCGTGACCCATGTTGTCACCGAGAATTGTATCAACTGCAAACATACCGATTGCGTTGAGGTGTGTCCGGTGGACTGCTTCCACGAGGGGCCCAATTTTCTGGTGATTGATCCCGACGAATGCATCGACTGCACCCTGTGTGTGGACGAATGCCCGGTTGGTGCGATCTTTCCTGAATTTGACATGCCTTCCGGACAGGGAGGCTTTCTCGCGATCAATGCTGAACTAGCACGCGAATGGCCGGTACTCACCAGCAAGATTGCTGCCATGGAGGATGCCGCCGAATGGGACGGCGTGCCGGACAAACTACCCCTACTCAAGCGCTGAACGGTCAAAAGAAAAGCGAACGGCTTTGCAGTCACTTGATATGGGCAACGACCTCGGCGAGCTAGCTAATAAAGTGTACGCGCGGAGAGCGCCCGCTCGATCCGTCAATAAGGAACACAGGCATTGTTGAATAGCAAAGATCCCAGACGAAGTAACCGCCTTTGGCTCCTAGCCGCAAAACGCCGATAGTTCGTGGGCCTGCCGCCTCACTCGATCGGCAGACCGGTAATGCCGAAATCAATCACCGTGATATCGGGATTACTTTGCCGATAGGTGACCGTCAAATTATCGCCAAGGCGCTCGCGCAATTGGGCGATGAGCGGGAGCGGATCGTGATCGTTCACGAAACGCATTGTTTCACCGGAACGTAAAACGCCGATAGCACCAAAGATCGCCGAGTGACGAAAACGGCGTGCAACACCGCGGGCATCAAAAGTATGAACGTTAGCATTCGTGGAGGCTTCGAAGGACATGATGTTGACACCCTACTGAGGAAAGTTACCTCAACATACGCCGCCGCCCGCTCGGTACCACTGATTTAGATCAAACGATCCATCGGTTACTTCAGCTGGCGCCTCTCCTCACGATTACGTACCAGTGCTGTCGAGACGAAAACGCCAATCTCGTACAACAGAATCATCGGAATGGCCAGCATGATCATCGACAACATGTCGGGTGGCGCCAGCACCGCAGCGACTACAAAAGTACCGACGAAGACGTAGCGCCGTACAGCTCGCAGCTTAGCGGGTGTCACGATGCCTAACGCTGCCAGCAGCACAACTGCGACGGGAACCTCGAAGCAAAGACCAAAGGCGAAAAACATGGTCAGCACAAAATCGAGGTACTTCCCAATATCTGTCATCATCGACACCCCTGTCGGAGTGCTCATGGTTAAGAAGTGGAATGCTGCGGGAAGAATCAGGAAATAGGCGAATGCGCAGCCCGCATAAAAGAGCAGTACAGCGGACGCCAACAGCGGCAGAGCGAGACGCTTCTCGTGACGGTATAACCCCGGACTGACGAAGGCCCACAGCTGATAAAGCACGGCTGGCATTGCCATGAACAGCGCGACGACAAATGCCAATTTAAGTGGGGTGAGAAACGCACTGGCCACCTCGATCGCAATCATGTGCGAACCATGTGGAAGACGTTCCATCAGTGGTTGTGCAAGCCAGTCGTACAAGTGCTTGGAAAACGGCAGAACAACCAACAGCACGAACAGCACGCTCAGGATCGCTTTCAGCAGCCGCCCACGCAGATCTAGCAAGTGAGCCATCAACCCATCCCTGCCCTTGGTTCCAATTGGCGATGCGGCGATCATCGGATCGTCGCCGGGACAGTGATAGCGCTATTGAGGGATTCGATGCGCATGGCCGCAGAACGGACGTCAGCCACGGCTGCACGTAGTTCATCGCAGGCGTCCACCGTTGTATTTCGAATACCGTCCGCGGCGAAGGCAAGTTCACGTAAGGCCTGCGCCAGCTCCGTCGGAGCCTCGCGATACTCCTTCGCCATGCCATCATCCTTAACCACCGGGGACATAACATTCTCGGTGGCAGCGAGTTTGGCCGTTGCCGCGCTCTGCCAGGCTTGTGACATATCGCTGGCCTCATTCCAAAAAACCGTGTTCGATGCACGAACATTTTCAACCGTCGACTGAATATCTTCGACGAGTGGTGTCACCGTCGCCTGGACACCGGTAGCCACATTGGCAATGTCATCCCTGATCGATTGCATTTCAAGCTCGCGCGTGACATCGGCCTGAACGTCGGCCCAGACGGAACGGGCACGCCGCGCCATCGCACCGACGGTGCGTGCAACTCCCGGCAGACGCTCGGGACCAAGCACGATCAACGCCAGCACGGCAATCAGAAGAAGCTCATTGAAGCCGATTCCAAACACAAGGCTACGACACGCGTTCGCGTTCGGCGTTCTTGACTTGCGCGGAGGTATCTACAGGAGGGTCGGCCTTTAGCTGCTCGGACGGGCCGGTTTCAACACCACCCTTCATACCTTTTTTGAAATCACGAATGGCCGCGCCAAGATCGCCGCCAGCATTGCGTAACTTTCCGGTGCCAAAGAACACCAGGACGATGACAAGCACCAACACCCAGTGCCAGATACTATCAAGACCAAACATAGATCACCTCACAACTTGCAGCGCTAAATGCGCGATGCGGTTGATTTCAATACTTCGACGAGACTGCGTTCACCCCGATGGGAGGTCCATCAATCCACTTTTTAGCAACATGACAGCGCGGTCTGTAACTTTATCCACGTGATATGGAACCCGCTACAGGCCGTTGACAGCTGCATCACTTTTCCCCTCGGTGGCGTTCGACGGATGATTCCAGTCAATACCCTCACTCTCCTGCAAAAAAAGTGCTCCAGTCGCAGTTCATTTCCCGGCCGTAGCACATAGGCAGGGAAATATCGCGTCGAATCAAACTTCAATGGTTTATCGCTGCTCTTCAAACAGGCCTCACTGCGAGGTCCGGATGATGCTTCGATATACATTCCGCATATCTCGCAAACGTCATCTTTCAAAATGGCCACGGGCCTCTGGGGTGGTAGGGATTGATGGTCCCCACAGCCGACGAGAAGGAAGACGAACGCGAGGCTCGTACATCTTGCAATAGCGGCCTTCACGTCGAACTTCACACTTCCCTGTGGCGAAAAATGGAAGGTCAACGCTTATCGTCGCCGAGAATCACGTGAACCTGCCAAGACAAGCCTTCCATGGCGCTCATGCTAGGCCTTGACGTAATCAATCATATTGACCTTTGTCAACTGGCACGCACCGGCACGAATGGCAAAGTGTCACAGGCGCCCAAGGCTCCTGGATCTCGCTGGGCCCAAATACGCAAATCGTCAGCCCCGATTGATACTACAAAGTTTCGCACTGAGCCGAATGGCGTGGTTAGGGAGTACTGGATAACGCTCTCTGACCGAAGGTCGAACGTCTCGTCGACACGACAATTGGATGTCGTTTGATCCAGATCAGCGCGTCAACGTGATACGTGTGCTGCAATACCGATTATGCATCACGTTAGCCGTCCCATTCAGCAGGTTGCCACTGACGTGAAGTGGCCTGAATACGACCTGAGAGGGCGTCCCTGCCCCGAACCGATGCAACGTGCACTCGAATTTTCCGACGCGTTGGAGCCGGGGGAGAGCGTGTGTGTACTCACCCCACTGTGGCCAACGCCACTGCTTGAAGTTCTGGACGCACGCGGCCTTCAGACCAGAGTGTACGCACTGGCTTCCGGTGGCATGCGTGTGTTGATTTCCCGACCCGATCACGATGGTACAGCTGGCGCTTGAGAAGGCACCGCCGACGGCGTTGCCGCGCCGTTTCCTGCTCAGCGTACCGCTGTGGGGAATGTTCGCAGGCATACTTCTAGTCGTCGACGGTGATGCACTTCTGCGCACGCGTTGGCTGCCGGAAACTCTAGCGCTGGTGCACGCATTTACTCTCGGTGTTCTCGGCAATGCGATGTTCGGCAGCGTGTTGCAATTCCTGCCGGCAGCGGCTGGCGTACACGTGCGTGGCAGTACATCGCTCGGGCCTTGGTTGCACGTACTGTTCAATCTCGGCCTAGCCCTGCTGATGACGGGACTGCTTGCTGGTTGGCGCCTCGGCCTTCTGGCTGCTGGCGTGCTGCTTCCGACAACATTCGTGCTGCTATGCGCGATGACTTTGCCGGGCACGCTCTCGGCTGTTGGTCAACGTCTTTTGCGGGCAGGTATTGGCGTATCACTGGTGTTTGCTTTGTCTACAGCATTGCTTGGCGGTTGCCTGGCACTGGGTCTTGGTGGCTGGTTGGAGATACCGCTAGCTGCGCTGGTCGACGTGCATGCAAGCTGGGGATTACTGGGGTGGACCGTACTGCTGATCGCCAGCGTGGCGCGCGTAGTGATGCCCATGTTCCAGGGAACTTCCGTGGTACCGGCGGCGGCACAAGCTGCATGGCTGATGAGCCTGCTGTTGGCGTTGCTCGCTGGGGCGTGGCTACGGCTGCTACGCGACGATGCCTCATGGCTACGCTTAGCACTAGCTATCCATGCACTGCTGTTTACTTGCTCTGCACTGTGGCTGCAATGGCGGGCGCCGCGGTCACGGCGAGGACCCTTGCTTTGGAGTTGGCAGGCCGGACTGGGCGCACTAGCGATTACCGCGCTTATCCTTCTCTGGGATACACGGAACGAATTATTGGCTGGCGCATTGGGGCTGTGTATCGCCCTGCCATTGCTGGTGAACGGTATGTTGCTGGAGATTGTGGCCTTTCTCGGCTGGATCGCCTTACACCGTCGTGTCAGTCGTGGCGTGCGGATACCCGGCATACAACGGCTTCTGCCTGAATTGGACAAGGCCCGTGTGCTGCTGGCGCAACTGCCGCAGGCATTTCTGCTACCAGCGGCTGTGTTGTGGCCACGCCTTTGGCTGGCGCGTTCAGCCGGGCTGGCGATGCTACTGGCATGGCTTTGCCTTTGGCTAACTCTTGATGGCGTGCGCCGACGCGCAAACCGCTTTCTGCTTAATATGGAGGATCATCCATGACTGGTAGGCCGCCGCTCGTCTATTCCTGCTCTGGCTGTTCCAGTGCGGCACAGATGGCCAATCACCTCGCACTGCAACTGGACCGCGCAGGCGTCGCGGAGATGTCGTGCATCGCCGGCGTTGGTGGCGGCGTGACTGGACTGGTCCGCACCGCACAAAGCGGGCGACGCATCCTCGCGCTCGACGGCTGCATACTAAAATGTGCCTCGGCCTGTCTGACCAACGCGGGCGTGGTGGCCGACACACATCTAGTTCTGTCCGACTATGGCGTAAAGAAACGCCAGCATGCCGATTTCGATGCCACCGAAGCACGACGCGTCTATCTGGACAAGGTGCTTCCGGCAGCACGAGCGCTGTTAGCGCTGCCAGCGGCCGCCACCGGGGAGACGGTCGATGTATCGACATCTTCCTGAGCATTTCGCCCTGTCGCGGGCGCGCGCCGTGATTGATCGTGTCGATGACGGCTTAATTCTTCTGCTGGCCGCACGCCGTCGGATGGTGCACGTGGTGGCGGCTCTCAAGCCACGTGCGGGAGTACCACTGCGCGATCCGGCGCGGGAGCGTCGGGTACGCGACCGTGCGCAGAAACTAGCAGCGCGACTCAATCTGCCATCGTCCACCGCAGAGGATCTACTGGACCTGGCCATCGGCGATGCTTGTCGCCAGCAAGGATTGATTGTTGACGTGGATCAGAGCGGTGCTCGCGACTCTGCTTCAATAATGGCGTCCACTATGCCTAGCCCCCCACATTTATCCTCCCTTGTTCCACGTCTGCTGCGCCTGTTGCCGCCACCACAGAGGATAGCTCCGCTGCTGCATGTCGCGCCATCGCGCTGGCAGCACACTTTACTCGAGGCAGGGATGGCGCATGTACTTGCCACTCCTTTGCGCGTGGGCGCACTCGACTTCATGCTTGGACGACGACTAGCCATCGAGGTGAGCGACCTGCGTATCCGCTGGGTGCTGGAGTTACGTGAAGGAAGTTTGCGTGTGACCAATGACGCGCCAGAGGCCAGTGTGCGCGGTAGCGTCGCGGACTTGTTGTTACTGGCCTGCCGGCTGGAAGACGCCGACACGCTCTTCTTCCAACGCCGGCTGGTACTCACTGGCGACACGGAGCTTGGTCTTACGGCGCGCAATATGCTCGACCGGCTACCGTGGGAGGCGATACCGCTCGGCCTGCGCATTTTGCTGAACCGGAGCGCCCGCTTCACGCGCGCCGCCCGGGCGGCGCATCGACGTGAGGCAGCCTGACAGGTTGCTGCGGCACGTGTTTCTCCTACATTCCCTCTGCGGATCGCCATGACCGACCCCGACACGTTGCCATTGCCTATCTGGCGTGACGCACTTGAGCATGAATATGCCGAACTCGGTGCACGCCTCGAACACTTGGTGCCCTGCCTTGAATGGCCATTTCACCTACCCTGGATCGAGGCTATCAACCGGCTGAAGAAACAGCGTGGCGCCGTGATCATGGCGCACAGCTATCAGTCAGCTGAGATCTTTCACGGCGTGGCAGACGTCACCGGCGACTCGCTCGCACTGGCACAGGCGGCGGCGGACTGTGAGGGCCGCCTGATTGTGCTGTGCGGAGTCCATTTCATGGCTGAGAGCGCAAAGATCCTGGCCCCGGAAAAGACGGTCTTGATACCTGATCTAGAGGCCGGTTGTTCACTAGCTGCGTCGATCACCGCTGCTGACGTGCGCGCCTTGCGAGCGAAATATCCTGGAGTACCCGTAGTTAGCTATGTCAACACTTCGGCTGAAGTGAAGGCTGAGTCTGATGCCTGCTGCACTTCGGCCAATGCGGTTGAAGTAGTAGAGGCGATGGGAACGAACCAGGTGATCTTCCTGCCCGACCGCTTCCTTGGAAATTACGTCGCGAGCAAGACCAAGGTGGAGCTGTTGCTGTGGACCGGCCGCTGCGAGGTACACGAAAAATTTACTGCACAACAGGCTCGGCACGCACGCGAATACTTCCACGCCAAATTGATAGCACACCCCGAGTGCCCCCCAGAGGTATGGGCTGAGGCCGATTTCGTCGGCTCTACCAGCGCGATGGTTCGCTGGCTGGCTAAGGAAAGGCCGGAACGCGTGGCACTGATCACTGAATGTTCAATGGCGGACAACTTGCGTGCACAGTTCCCAGCCACCGAATTCATCAAGCCATGCAACCTCTGCCCGCACATGCAGCGAATCACCCTGCAGAAAATCTACACCTGTCTGCGCGACCTGCGGCATGAGGTCAGGGTGCCCACTGACATCGCTGTACGGGCCAGGACGGCACTGATGCGGATGCTTGCGATAGGCCGGCAGGAAACGATATGACGCGCGCAAGGCCACCTGTAGTGGTGGTGGGTGGTGGTGTAGCCGGACTGACCACAGCGCTGGCGTTGGCGCCAACGCCGGTACGCCTGCTTTGCCGCGCACATGATGGCAGCGGCACGGCCAGCGCGCTGGCGCAAGGCGGTATCGCTGCCGCTCTTGATCCAAGTGACAGCCCCGCCATGCATGCCCTCGACACACTCACCGCCGGGGCGCACCACAATAATGCTGCGATGGTGCAGTGGCTTTGCTCGCAGGCACCGGCGGCCATCGGCTGGCTGCAGGCGCAGGGCGTTGCATTCGACCGAAATGCGGACGGACATCTGCACCTTGGCCGCGAAGGCGGACATCTTGCCGCACGGATCGTGCATGCAGGCGGTGATGCCAGTGGTGTGGCGCTAGTTCAGGCGTTACGTCAACGCGCGCAACAGTCATCCCATATCCAGTGGCGCGGCGATATGGACGTGGATGGACTACTGCTGCGCGGCGATGCTGTCTGCGGCGTGTGTACCCACGATACGCGCGGCCATCGGCATGAAATGGAGGCCGCCGCAGTTGTGCTGGCCACCGGTGGTATCGGTGCGTTGTATGCGCGCACCAGTAATCCTCCCGGTGCAGACGGCAGCGGTTTGGCGCTAGGCATGTCCGCCGGCGCGCGAACTCGCGACCTCGAGTTCGTTCAATTTCATCCGACCGCGCTTAACGTTGCGGGCGTCCATTGTTTGCCGCTGATCACCGAGGCCCTGCGCGGTGCCGGCGCGCGTCTGTACGGCGCTACCGGTCAGCTGTTGATGGCCGATCAACATCCGCTGGGTGATTTGGCACCGCGCGATGTGGTGGCCCGTCGCGTGTGGCAGGCATGCCGCGATGACGGCTCCGCATGGTTGGATGCACGCGAAGTGGATGGTGAGTGGGAGCGGCGCTTTCCCACCGTCTTGGCGGCATGTCTTGCCGAAGGCATCGATCCACGACTGCAGCCGATACCGGTGACGCCAGTGGCTCATTTCCATATGGGCGGAATTGCGGCAGATGCAGATGGCCGTACAGGTGTGCCCGGTTTGTATGCCGTCGGTGAGGTAGCCTGCAGCGGCGTGCATGGCGCTAACCGACTGGCCAGCAACTCGCTGCTCGAAGGCGTGCTGTGTGGTCAACGCCTGGGTTTGATGTTGGCCACCATGGATTTGCGAGCAGCAAGCAGCGGTCCATATCGCTGGGTTGGGCGTGCCGCGAGCCTGCCACAGTCGCGGCTGGAAGCTCTGCGCATGTTGCTATGGCAGACCGCAGGACCGGAACGTGAGGCAACTGGCTTGCAGAACGCGCTGAAGGCATGTCTGGCTTGGGCCGATGAAGGTTGGCAGGCTCGCCTCGCACAACGGGTGCTTGAGGCAGCCCTATCGCGCACTCACAGTCTCGGGGCTCACTATCGCACCGATGCCGTCATGCCAGCTTGACTGCGCGATTGTGCCGCACGCCTAAAACAGACGCTGGCGTATGTTTGCACCCCCTTGACCAGCGTCATGGTGCCCGGGTGGAAAGCCTCGCAGACTGGTTAGGTCTTCCTCTGCAAACATGGCCATGAACCGACCTTCTTCGTTCGACTACGCTCAACTGCTTGCCTGTGCCCGCGGTGAATTTTTTGGTCCCGGCAACGCTCGTCTACCGTCGCCACCCATGCTGATGTTCGACCGCATCACCCGTATTGATGAACATGGTGGCGCTTCCGGCAAGGGCGTCATCCTTGCAGAGCTGGATGTCCGGCCTGACCTGTGGTTTTTCGGCTGCCATTTCGACGGTGACCCTGTGATGCCAGGCTGTCTTGGCTTGGACGCGATGTGGCAACTCAGTGGGTTCTTCCTGCCATGGCTGGGTGAGCCCGGTCGCGGTCGGGCGCTTGGCGTGGGCCAAGTGAAGTTTTCCGGACAGGTATTGCCGAGTGCAAAGTTAATCCGCTATGAGATCGATATCCGCCGAGTGCTACGTGGAAAGCTGTCCATGGTGATTGCAGATGGCAAAACGTATGTCGATGACCGGCTTATATACGTAGCCACCGACATGCGAGTTGGCCTGTTCCAGTCGACGGAGGGCTTCTGATGCGCCGCGTAGTGGTAACCGGCATGGGCATCGTGTCTTGCCTTGGCAACGCCGCGGATGCTGTCTCTTGCGCACTGAGCGAAGCACGCAGCGGAATTCGCGCCGTTCCAGAATATGCCGTTCGCGGCTTACGCAGCCAAATCGCCGGCGTGCCGCAGATCGATCTCAATGCGGTGATAGACCGTAAGTTGAAACGCTTCATGGGTGATGCAGCGGCCAATGCGTACGTGGCGATGCGAGCGGCCATTGCCGATGCTGGTCTTGCCATCGAACAGATATGCCATCCGCGCAGCGGTGTGATCGCCGGCTCCGGCGGTGGCTCAGCACAGTGGCAGATTGAGACTGCTGACCTTCTGCGCGAGAAGGGTGTACGTAAGATCGGTCCATACATGGTACCCCGCACGATGTGTTCCACAGTGTCAGCAACACTCGCCACCGCTTTCGGCATTCTCGGCCTGAGCTACTCGATCGCCGCGGCATGTGCCACCTCGGGCCATTGCATTGGCGCGGCAGCAGACCTGATCCGTCATGGTGCGCAGGATGTAATGTTTGCTGGTGGCGGCGAAGAACTGAACTGGGGTATGACCGCGCAGTTCGATGCGATGGGCGCTTTGTCCAGTAACTATAACGACGAGCCGCAAACCGCATCGCGCCCCTACGATGCGGGTCGCGACGGCTTCGTCATCGCCAGCGGTGGCGGCATGCTGGTGCTGGAGGAATACGAGCATGCAAAGGCGCGGGGAGCATGCATCCATGCCGAACTGGTCGGCTATGGGGTGACCTCGGACGGAGCCGATATGGTGTCGCCATCAGGCGAAGGCGCAGTGCGTTGCATGAGGATGGCAATGCAGGGCGTGACGTTGCCAATCGACTACCTCAACACCCACGGCACCGCCACCCAGATGGGCGACATTGTGGAATTGAGGGCTGTCCGCGAGGTATTCGGAGAATCCGTACCGGCAATCTCCTCAACCAAGGCTTTGACGGGGCACTCGCTCGGCGCGGCGAGCGTGCATGAGGCAATTTACAGCCTATTGATGCTCAGGGATGGCTTTATGGCAGGGTCCGCCAACATCGTCGAGCTTGATCCGCGCGTCGAGGGATTTCCCATCCTGCGAGAGACGCGTCAGGCGACGTTGAACACCGTGATGTCCAACAGCTTCGGCTTCGGTGGCACCAACGCTAGCTTGGTATTTGCGCGGGTTTGACAGCTATCAGCTGCCTGGGCGGGGGCACCCACGTGTCACCCCTTGCAAGACTATCCCTACCATTTGCATTTGCTGAAATCTGGCGATCGCTACGGTGGCGGCAGCTCAGTCGAGCCGATGAGCTGCGCTCCAAACCCGGCTGATGACAGGGACTCTGATATCAGATCTGTCCCTTCCGTGCCGCACAAATAGATTCATTTTGAAATTCATAGCAAGGGCCAATATCACATGCCACGAACGTCAGTCAGCGCCATCACGCGGCACCAAACCCTCGGCGAGGAAATCGCCAACAGTCTCAGTCACGGATTTGGCTTGTTGCTGGCTATCGCCGCCCTACCCATCCTGGTCATTCATGCGCAGCACGTGGGTGGCATCTCGGCGATCGTGGGAGCGGCGATATTCGGCAGCAGCGCCGTCCTGCTCTATCTTGCTTCAACCCTCTACCACGCAATCTCACACCAACGGCTCAAGGCCATCTTCCGAGCGCTGGATCACGCAGCCATCTATTTGCTGATCGCTGGAACCTATACGCCAATCACCTTGGGCGTGCTTCACGGAGGCTGGGGTTGGACCATGCTCGGCGTAATCTGGAGCCTGGCTCTGGCGGGGCTGGTGTTCAAGGCCATGGTAGGTCCGCGATTTCCACGCGTGTCCACCCTTATGTACGTCGCCATGGGATGGGTGGTGATGATCGCCATCCGGCCGCTGTGGCTACACATGTCGGCAAATGGACTGCTTTGGCTCGGAGCTGGCGGTTTGGCTTATACCCTGGGCGTGGTGTTCTTCGTGCTAGACGGTAGGATTCGATACAGCCATTTCATCTGGCATCTGTTTGTCCTTGCCGGCACAACATGCCATTTCTTTGCAGTGCTGCTTTACGCGTTTTGATCGACGAGAAGATTGCGCCTGCCCACACCGCTGCCCTCAGACAGCGGTGTGGAGCATCTGCATTCCCGGCTCGCCGTGCCAGTAGCCGTTGCGTATACCGATCCGCGGCGGCGCCACTGGCGAGCGACGCGCAAGGTGAAAGTGCGCCACGACATCGGCCATGCCACTAACTTGCGGATATAAACGAAGCACGTCGACGCCAAGTTCGCGAAGTGCAGGCAACTGGGGACCGAGATCGGTGACTTCCTCGCCCTGGATCTGGATGCCGTTGATGCGTAGGAACGGTCTACCCTCGCGAGTGGCAAGCGGCATGCCATCGGGGTATTCAATACAACGAAAATCGCATTGATCTTTGCCAACATCTAGGGCACGCGCGGTGAAGCAGCGCGCTGAGTAAGCCAGTGGCAGTCGACCAAACGCTATCACCTCAAGTTCCGGCATCGTGAGGTTCTCAGCGAGCATCGCCGCGCGAAGCTCACGCAACAGCACTTCGCCCTGCTCCACGCCAGGAACCCAGCGATGCAGACCATCTTCCATCAGTAATGCGAGTGCTCGATGGTTGTAGACATTGAGCGATGGACCGGCAACGAAGGGCACGCCACGCTCGCGGCACAACTGCACTGCGGAGAGATCGTTCGCCTCGATCCAGCAGTTACCGTCACTGACCAACCGTTTTAGTGCGCCGAGTTCAGATTCGGCTTCGATCAGTGCCAATGATGACAACACGACTTGCTTACCGCTCTCGCTAAGTTCCGCAGCCAGTGCGATCCAGCCCCCAGTGCTCATCTCTCGCCGTTTGCTACATACGGTCTCACCGAGATAGATGATATCAATGGGCCATTGCGCTGCCTCACGGTAAAAGGCCAAAGTGCGCTCGCGGGGCCAAAAATACTGTAATGGTCCCAAGCTTAGTTTCATCGTATTCATCGGTTCAGTGCCAATGACGGTGATAGGGGCCGAGCGTGGTCTGGTGACCCTCGGCATGTGCTGACAGCGAGCGTTGCCAGTCCGCTTGCAGCTGCCAGTCCTGCGGTGATCTGTGGTAACGATCCAGTGCATCACGCCAAGTGCGAGTGACCGAACTCACGTAGGCCACACCGCGTTGGCGGCCCTCGATCTTCAGAGCCGTCACCCCTGCCTGAGCGAGCCGAGGAAGCAACTCCAAGGTATTGAGACTGGTCGGCTCCTCAAGTGCGTGAAATACCTCACCGCCGACGTCAAAGCGTCCTTTGCACACTGTGGGGTAGCCCGCTGGCTCCGCGGGCTCAAATCGGTCAATCAGCACCTTGTTCAGGCGGACACTGCGTCGGCCGTCTTGCTCCTCCTCCCAGCGTACAAAGCTGGCCGGCGAACACACGCCGTGACGGTTCGGCGAAGCACCAGTGACATAGCTCGACAGCTGACAGCGCCCCTCAACCATGATGCATAGACTGCCGAATCCGAAGACTTCCAAAGGCACCGGCGAATTCATGCACAGTCGCTCCACCTGCTGGATAGAAAGTACCCGTGGCAATACGGCACGACTGATGCCAAAGCGCTCGTACATGTAGTGCAACGCGGGCGCAGTGGTAGCCGAACCCTGCACCGATAGATGTCGCGCCAGCCCTGGATGGGTACGTGTGGCGTAGTCGAGCACCGCCATCTCAGCCGCAATGATCGCATCGCAACCAAATTCCGCCGCCTTGTCCACAGCCGCCTGCCAGTGCGCCAGCCGTACGCTATCTGGATAGGTGTTGAGCGCCAGATAGACCTTGCGACTACGCGCATGCGCGTAGTCGATCCCTGCACTCAGCTCTTCGTCACTAAAATTGAGACCAGGGAAGGCACGCGCGTTGGTCTGATCGCGAAAGCCCGCGTAGACCGCATCCGCACCGGCATCAATTGCCGCCTGCAATGCCGGCAAATTGCCTGCGGGACAGACCAGTTGCATACGCACGCACCTTGGGAAATCGAACAGACCGCATCATGGCGCGTGCAGGTAGCAGTTGCCTTGATGTGCGTCAAATCGGGCATGGTCATCAGATAGGGTAGTTGGCTTGGTGAAACTCATGCTCGCCGACATCGCTGCGGTTCGGCACAGTCGGTACTTTCACAGTGGGCATGGTTGGCACTCCGCCATGGCCAGTGGAAGCACCCTACCGCACAATGCAGGTCGAGCTCGCGGACCGCTACGCCCACTGCGAGCCCTTGAGCTGGAAGCCTGCGACGCCTAACCGGCCACGCGGGTGGCCTGCATTGCGGCCCACATCACGTCAATGCGCTGTGCAACGGCGGCATCCGGCACGATCGGCCTACTCCATGTACGCACCGTTTCGGACGGCCATTTGTTGGTCGCATCGAGACCGAGTTTCGAGCCGATGCCGGCGGAAGGGCTCGAAAAATCCAGATAGTCGATCGGAGTATTCTCGACCAGCATCGTGTCGCGTGCTGGATCGACACGGGTGGAAATTGCCCAGATCACGGCCGACCAGTCGCGTACGTCGATGTCGTCGTCAGTGATGATCACGAACTTGGTATACGTAAACTGGCGCAGATAGGACCACACGCCCATCATCACTCGCCGTGCGTGACCAGCGTACTGTTTGCGGATGCTGACCACCGCGATGCGATAGGAACATGCTTCCGGCGGCAGGAAGAAATCGACGATCTCCGGAAATACCTTCTGCAGAATCGGCACGAAGATATCGTTCAACGCCATCGATAGCACAGATGGCTCATCGTACGGCGCGCGTCCCATATAACTACCATGGTAGATCGCGTCCCGGCGCAAGCGCATGCGTTCGATCGTGAATACGGGAAAGTGATCTTGCGCGTTGTAGTAGCCCGTGTGGTCACCGAACGGCCCCTCCAACGCGGTGTCGCCCGGGTAGATGAAACCCTCCAACAGTATTTCGGCACCGGCCGGCGCATCAAGGCCGGTCAGCTCGCTGCGCCATACGCGGGTGCGCTGGCCACGTAGCAAACCGGCGAATTCGAATTCAGACAACGTGTCTGGCACCGGCGCCACCGCCGCCAGCATTGTCGCCGGATCAGCCCCGACCGCCACCAGCACAGGGAATGGGCGCTCCGGATGCGAGGCAACCCAGTCGGCATAGTCCAGCGCACCCCCACGATGCGGCAGCCAACGCATGATTACTCGATTCGTTCCGATCGCCTGCTGCCGGTAGATCGCCACATTCTGCCGTGCCTTGCGCGTGCCACGGGTGACCACTAGGCCGAACGTGATCAGCTTCCCTGCATCCCCGGGCCAGCAATGCTGGATTGGCAGGCGCGAGAGGTCGATGTCGCCGCCTTCTACACCTTCGTACTCGAAGGCAGCCTCATGCACGTACTGAGGTGCGACGTGGGCTAGTTGCGCCAGCTCCGGCCATGTCGCCAGGGCTTGGCGCAGACTGGATGGCCAGCGCGGCTCCTTGATCGAAGCCAGAAGCTGCCCCAATTCACGCAGGGATGCTAATGGCCTTCCGGCCAACGCTGTCTCGATCCTTGAGCGATGGCCAAACAGATTGCCAAGCAGCGCGTGCGAAGCACCCAGCGGCCGCTCCATCAACAATGCCGGGCCACCTTCGCGTAGTGCGCGCTCGCTAAGCGCGGTTGATTCCAGGTACGGATCAATCGCTTCATTCACACGGATTAGCTGTCGATCTCCCTCCAGTCGCGAGAGAAAGCTACGCAGGTTGTGAAAGCTCACGGCGATGCCTGCGGTGGCTGGGGAATGGCCAGACTCTCATCACTGGCATGATCTATGAGTTGCTGATGGATCAATTCCAGCTCGGCCAGCAAGCGCACGCGCTCCTCCTCGGCTGCGGAGGCCTCGGCAGGCCTAGCAGGCAGCGCCATACAGGAATCATAGGCACGCCCATCCTGCACATCGTAGATGAGCAGATCGCACAGGGTCCTGCCGAAGCGGCCAAAGCCTAAGTTGGCTAACGACATGTCGGCTTTCTCGAATCGGCGCGGCGGCATATGACGGCAGGCAGCATGTAGACGTATTGATTGCGTTTCATATCGCGCCATTGCCCGGGATGCGCCAGCGGCCATCTTGCAGGGTAGAGCGCAGTGCGGCGTCCCACGTCGAAATATCGATACCACGTGCGGCCAGCCACTTTCGATCGAACAGCGTCTGCGCGTAACGTTCACCACGGTCGCACAGCAGGCTGACAATGCTGCCATGTTCGCCGTGGGCCCTCATCGATGCGGCAAGCTTCAGGCAAGCAACCAAATTTGTACCGGACGAGCCTCCGTAGCGATGGCCAAACAGCTCCTCCAGAAGCCAAGCGGCGGCGATCGAGGCGGCATCGGGTACCTCGATCACCCGATCGACCAAATCAAACAAAAATCCTGGCTCTACCCGTGGCCGGCCAATGCCTTCGATCAACGTCGGCTGGCTTGCCCTGACGTTGGGATCCCGGCTGCGCCAGCCATGCACAAAGCCACTGCCCGTCGGCTCGGCTACGCACAGCTGCGTATAGAGCCGACGGTAGCGCAGGTAGCGCCCGATGGTGGCGGAGGTACCACCAGTTCCGGCACCACAGACGATCCACGCTGGCACCGGTCTGGGCTCCAAAACGAGCTGGCCGATGATCGATTCTGCGATATTGTTGTTGCCACGCCAGTCGGTAGCCCGCTCGGCCAGGCCGAACTGGTCAAGATGACAGGCGCCGCGCTTCGCGTGCGCAATCGCCCGCTCATGTACCTGCGACGGGTCATTGACGAGGTCGCACTCGCCTCCGAGCGCATGCACGTCGCGGATCTTGCCTGGCGCAGTACCCTCTGGCATCACTGCGATGAACGGTAGTCCAAGCAATCGCGCGAACCATGCTTCCGAAATTGCAGTGCTGCCAGAGGAGGCATCGACCACGGTTTGCCCTTCGCACAGTCGGCCATTGCACAGTGCGTACAGGAACAGCGAGCGTGCCAACCGGTGCTTGAGGCTACCGGAGGGGTGCGCGGCTTCGTCCTTAAAGTAGAAGTCGATTCCGTGAAAGCCGGGGAAGTTAAGCTTGAGTAGATGCGTGTCGGCCGAGCGGGCCGACTCCTGCGCCAGCTTCGCCAGCGCGTTGTGCACCCAGCATCGTTCGAACTCGCGTTGTGGATTGACCAATTTCAGGATCCTATCCAATGCCCGCCTTCCTGATCAACGTCGGGCGAGAGGCGTCAGTAACGGTCAGCGACTGCACGCGCCGGCCGAGGAATTCAAAGTAGCGATCGATATAACTGATGCCGTTCTCATGATCGATCAGGTACGGGTTCATCAGCGTATGACGCAGTATCAGCAGGCGTCTGTTTTCGCCGTCATGATTGAGAGTAGCCAGATCCAACCCCAAGGCATTGAGAATGCGTGCCGTCTCCACCAGCCCCAGCTCCTCCGGCCGCAGACTGGTTACCGAGCCGAAGAATTCCTTCAATTGCAGCGGCTGGCCTGGATCACAGCGCAAGGTGTCGTGCAGCGCACCGACGAATGCATTGGCACCAGCCAGCGATGTGTTGCCGCGCGGATTGAGCGCAAGACAGACCAAGTTACTGTCCGGCGCGAACGGCACCAGCGCGTGCACGCAGTCAGCCAGATCCAGTGCAAACCGCTGCGCACGTGCGTAGAACGCCTCGGCGGCACGTATGGTGGCGCGCGGCAAGCGGCCGAAATGGCGGTGATCCAGCGGCAGTACCTTGTGGGTCACATACGCCGCGGCCGCCGCCGCGCCAGCCTTGGAACCTTCTGGAATGAACTGGCCGAGGCTACGGTAACGAGCCAGGTAGTCGCTGGGCGTGCTGGTATGGAACACGTAGTCAGCGCGCTCGGCCAGCAACGCCATCGCGCGATGGTCACGGCAAATGAAGGCGCCCGTGCCGTAGGGTAAGTAACCAAGCTTGTGCGGATCTACTGTAGCCGAGTCAGTGTCGCCCAGTGCGGCAAATGCCGCATGCACCGCTGGCGTTGGGAACTGTACGTACTCAGTGGCTACCTCTTCTCGCCCGCGCAGGGTGCCATTCTCGTTACGGAACAACGTGGCCAAGTAGCCACCCCAAGCTGCATCCACATGTACCGAAAAGCCGAGCCCATGTGCTTGAGCTTCCGTGCGTGCAGCTAGAACCTCATCTATCGGATCAATCGTGCCGTACTCTGTGCTGCCTAACACTGCCACGCACATCAGCACCGGCTGCCGGATGCGGACGCAGCGTTCCAGGGTGCCCCGCAATGCAGAAGGATCCAACCGCATGCCTCGGGTCGGCAGAAGCTCCAATTGGTCGCGCCCGAGGCCTAGGAGCTTCAGCCCCTTGCTCCATGAGTAGTGCGCGGTTACCGGCGCCAGCACTAGTGGCACGCGCAGCTGCGGGTGCGCGGCGAAGAAGCCGACCAGACCGCGTTGTTCGACGCGCTCATCGTCCACTCGTTTCAGCCAGTGCGCCCGCTCGGTCGGCGGCTGCGCCGCCAGCCAGGTTTGCCACGCTTCCAGAACTGCGATGCCATCAGCATGAGAAAGATTGAAGGCGCTCCAATCATCTGGTGGCAATTCAAGTTGCGGCACACGCGCCGCACGAAGCGCAACCGGGAATGCCTTTAGCGCAAGTGCGAGTCGCAGCGCCTGGTAGTTCGCCAACGTACCGCCCGAGGTCAGATGCCCGAAGGCACAGGCCGGCTGCACCGGATCGTGCGGATAACCGAGCATGCGTGCCAGTTGAAGTCCAACCTGCACCTCCATATCAACCGTGACCGGCGCAGCGTCCTCGCTGACGTTATTGGGGTTGTACGGCAGCGTCAGTATCTGTGCTGCCAGCCCTGGTAACAGAAGGTCCGAAGCCATATGCCCGATGTAACGAGGGCTGTGGAACGGCACTGATTTCTTCAGTGCCGCGGACAAAAGATGGAGCTCGCGACGCATGCGCGATTCAAAAGCGAGGTAGTCGGGGTGTTGGGCTGCGCCGGTGGCAATAGCCGGTGGATCCTCCGGATGAAAATTGCGCCGCCAATACACGTGGTCGCGCAGGAACTCGACGATCAACCTTTCCAGAAGTGCGTCGTTCTCACCATAGGGACCAAGAAAGCAAGCATCCAGCGTGTGGTCGCGTGACTCCAATGCCGAGAACGGCTGTGCTGCGCTCATAGGAGCCTCTCGCATGTCCTGCCAGAAGTCAGATCGCAATATTCGACCGTGACCTTACCTTTCTGCTGAGTGAGCAAATCCGCACGCGCGCGATCCACACGAGATAGCTCGAGCGGAACCCAACCCAACGCTGTCAGCACACTATGGCCTATGACGTGAATTTTCACATTTTCACTGCTCATCGCACATCTCAGAGAATGTGCATATCCTGGTCCACACAGGGCGTAGTCCCATTGATGCAGATCAAACCACAGCAATATCTTTGGAATTTCAACCGCAGCGCAACTTGTGCGATACCGACTGACGACGGCATCTCACTTGCGTGAAGATCGTCAGATTCGCCTGACTGTCGCTAGCGAACACACCGCTTGACCAAACGTGCACTCGATGTGGTCAACGATCCCAAGTGACTTTCGCTGAATCGAGTACCTCTAGGGTCTGCTGCTGGTTGACCTTGCTCCTAAATTTTCCACCTCATAATCGTGATCAGTGGCGGCTTGTTTGGTCGGATCGGCTTGCCGGTGCTTCTCGAACTGCATCCGCGTAACGTACGGCGAAGCTTCGTTAGAATAGGTTCACCAGGGCTCGGCACGAACGCTATTCCAGCCGCCCGCGTTCGACGCATAGCCTCACCTACGGCGTGCGCTGCGATGGGCCGCTTTCGGGGCCAAGAACGATCAGCGCAATCAACACAAGAAAAATCAGTTTGCCAATATTGGCAACAAACATCAGACACCCCTAAGGCTTGCTGATGCTTCCACGATTGTCTTGTCCAACACTGCTTTCAGACAGAGCCTATGCCGCCAACTGGTCTTGCGCCCCAAGATCCCGCCCTTCCTCACCATTCATGTTTTTCTTAAGCCTCCGAATAGCTGACCCCAAATCCGGCCCATACGGCTCAACTTGCTTGCATCAAAAACCAACACAACCACGACTACAAGGATGATTCGATGCCAAATGTTCAAGATTGAAAGAATTCGCGAATAGGCCACTCGCCAATCTAATAGGCATTTGACGTCAGCGAGCCGACGGTAACCAGGCAGAATACTGCCGCCATTGCATCAGCCTAGCGTTCGCACGCAACAGAGGTACCTTCTATGTCAGTGCGATTTCCCGTCAAGCAGAGGGAGCTGCCTCTTTCGCTGCCCTGAATCAATCTCATGCGGAGCAGAGTTCGACATGCGCAGCAGATCAGGGAGTTCTTCCTGCTTAGCCCACGGCGAATCAGCAGAATGAGGTGGCCTAATACAAGCTTTGGCCAAGGCAAATTCCGGTGAGCCTTGAGTCGGGCAGCTATACCCAAGCATCGAGGTCAGCTCGGGAGTCACGTCGGGAAATCGCAATACTTCTCCGCCGTGCTTGCTAACGAATGCCTCGGCATCCTGCCTGGAGGCAAACGATGCAAACGTTGGTCCCATCAAGCCACTCAGTGGTTGCCAAGCCACGTAGTAGGCCTTACGCGCATCGACAAACGTATTGGCCTCGTTGGAGGGGTGCTGCCAATTGATTCGGGCGCTGTCTTGCACCAGCAGATGCTGCAGCCTTGTCATGTTTTCCGGTTGCAGGATATAGGCAAAGAAATCACGGGTTGAGCCGAATTTCAGGGGGAACTTGTCACCCTGAACATAGGCCTCCCCACGCGGCCCGGGGCCGGCCTCGATGTACATCCCACAGACCGCGCAGACATCGCCTTTATGGATGTCCACCGCGACCTGTGGTGCTGGCGCTTGCCTGCTCTCACAAGCAGCCAATGAAAGGACAACAAAGGCTACCAACAAGAACTCGAGGGCCCCGCCCTTCCCCTTGCAGCGCGGGCGCGACGTGTGCATTTTCATACCTCCTTTCGACGAAACAGAAACTGCGCCAGCTCAAACGGAATGACAATCCACAGCAACATGACCAGGTAGAGCACCCAAGGGCGATACACGTGGGTCGCCGTCATTCCCATGAACAGCTCGTTGCCGCTGCCCGATCCGAGCGTGGTCAGGTTGATCAGCCGAAAGACGTCGATCGGATTCAGGTAGAGCAAATGTGGGAAGAGAGATTGCTCCCACTCGTTGCCGCCGCTGAAGACCAGGATGGCCAGCAGGCAGAGGTCAAAAATGATCACCGTGCCCAACCAAGTCACCAGGGCCAAGCCTGCCGCACGCGCCTTGTCGTGGGTGATCACGCTGATCACGCTGGCCAATGCGACGAAGCTTGCCCCGAGCATTGAAGCGCTGAGCACGAAATTCCCCATGTTGAGCCAGGCCCCTGAGGTTCGCGCCTCGGGCTGCATGATCTGAATGATCACCACCGCCACGCCGAACCCCACCAGGGTAGCCGTCGCCAGCGCACAGCAGTGACCCACGAACTTGCCTGCGACCAGTTCGACTCTCGATATCGGGTAGCTGAGTACCAGTAACAGAGTGCCGTTGTCCTGTTCGCCAACCACCATGTCATAGGCGATCAACAGGCCGATCAACGGAATCACGAAGGCCGCCAGCGTGGTCAGGCTGGCCAAAGTCGCGTCGAACGAGGTAAAGCCTATCTTGCCGGCCGCGGCGCCTCCAAAGTAGGCAATGCTTAGGGCCAGCACGGCGAACAGCAACGCCACGGCAATCGTCCAGCGATTGCGGAAGTCGTCGCGAAACTCCTTCCTGGCAATGATCAGGATGCTGCTCATGGCTTTTGCTTCCCCTGCTGTTTTGTGCCTGCGCCAAGATAGTCATACAGGCGCGCCAGCGATGCCTCTTTGACCACAATGTCCTCGACAGCAGGGTCTGTTACAAGCCGTTGCAGCAGGGCCAGCTTGCCCCCTTCGGCGATCTGGATCTCGAACAGGCCGTCGAACCGCACATCGTGTGTCAGCGCGAATGTATCCAGTCCCCGAGCAAAGGCGACCGGATCGGCAGCGTCTTTCAGCTGCACCACGACGATGTCGGGCAACCCTGACTGCCGGCGAAGATCGCCAACGCTGCCCGCCGCGAGCAGCTGGCCCTGGCGCAAGATCAGAGCGCTGTCGATGTGCGGCTCAAGCTCAGCCAGCACGTGTGACGACACCAGCACGCTGTGCCCTTCGGCACGCAACTCGCCGACTATGTCATAGAGCTCGCGCGTAGCCTGCGGATCGAGTCCCCCGGTGGGTTCATCCAGCACGACGAGTTCGGGAGTTGCCAGCAGCGCCTGCGCTAGGCCCAGACGCTGTCTCATTCCCTTGGAATAGGTGGAGACCCGGCGATCCCTGGCATACGCGATGCCGACGCGCTCTAGCAGCTTACTCGCCTGTTCCCGCGATGCACGCTTCAGGCTCGCGAGGTAGTTGATCACCTCATTTCCGGTGAGGTTTCCGTAGAACGCCACGCTCTCGGGAAGATAGCCGATGCGACGACGCAGCGAGACCGCGTTGCTCCCCCATGGGGATTGACCCAACACCTCAACGTGACCGCTGGTCGGTGCGATGAGTCCCAGGATCAGCTTAATCAGGGTCGATTTCCCGGCGCCGTTGTGGCCCAGCAAACCAACCACCTTACCCATTGGCACGGTCGCCGAGACACCGGCCAAGGCAGCGACGCCCTTGTATTGCTTGCCGAGAGCGGAAATATCAATAGCGTTAATCATTTGCTCGCGCTCTCAAGTTTTCGGGAATCCTCATCAGAGGAAAGCTGTCCTGCACACTGGGCGGAGTGAACACTGGAAACGCGTGCTGCACATAACGCATCAGCAGGATCGAGGGGCTCGACATCAATACCCGTGCGCTCGGATATCTCCACAGCAGTACATCGACGCCATCGTTAGGCCGGTAAGGGACATCACCGATGCCATCACCGTTGAGATCCCAGCCCAAATAGTTGCTCCAGTAATTACCTCGGTGGTGCTGTGACCATTCCTCCGAATTGTTCTGCACATACATGACCTGGGTCTGGTTGTCGACGAAGGCATTGCCGTAGATATTGTTCTGGTCAGAACCTGCGGTGACATGGATGCCGATACGCGAACGCTCCAGCAGGTTGTCCGTGATCGTATTGCCCTGGGAGAGGTACACGAAGATTGCCTTGCCCTCGGCACCGTCGACGACCTGACCATCGGTATCGAATTGTCCCTGGATGTTGCGCACCTCGTTGCCGCGAATCTCGCTGTAATTGATGTAGTTGAGCAGGAACCCGTAAGACATGTCGTCATACGCCTGATTGCCGATGACTCGCAGATGATCGGATGCCATCAAGGCGAAGCCTGCGGTGTTGCCGGAGCTAATGTTTCCCTCTAACAAATTCCGTTTGGAATACATGTAGTGGACGCCGTAGCGCACGTCATGGATCCGGTTGTTTTCGATCTTGTTGTCCGGGCTAACGTAGACGTAGATGCCGTCCCGGGTCTTGCTCACGTCATTCCCGGAAATCGTGCACCCGGTGTCATTCCACAGGTGAATCCCGTCACCCCGATCCGACACGCGCAATTGCGGCACGCCAACGATGGTGTTGGCGTTAACCACCACATGGTTGGCACCGTCCAGATAGACACCGAACAGCACGTTCTCGATCCTGTTGTTTGAGACGCCCACATCATCCACCGCACGGTCAATGTAGATACCGGCATTCATCGCGGTCAGGTCCGTACCGGAGTGGCGGATCGTCAGGTCATTGATACGCACATGAGATGCTGACACGCGTATCACATCGCCTGAACCATCACCATCAAGCACTGCTCCGGGGCTGCCCACGAGCGATATCGACTTGTTCAGGTGCAGGTGCACATGGTGAACACCCGCGGGTACGTTAACCACCGTCCCCGCCGTCGCCTCGGCGATTGTCTTCTCAAGGGAATACGGCGCTTGCGCCGCCAGGCAGAGACCAGATGCAGCAAGCAGGAGAAAGAGCAGAGGCCAAAGGCTGCGGAAGTTCAACGGACACCTCGAGCTGAGGATGAGGCTGACCCGCCAGAACACAGGCTCCGGCGGATCCAGCCGTTCATCACGCTTCCACCAACATCCGGCCTCTCATCTCCAAGTGCAGCGCATGGCAGAAGAACGTGCAGTAGTACCAGTAGACTCCTGGCTTGTCAGCGATGAAGGTGACGGACGAAGTCTCCTGCGGGCTGATCTCCATGTTGATGCCATAGTTGCTGAGACAGAATCCGTGGGTCAGATCCTCGATGTCGTCGATGTTTGTGTCCACCACAGTCACTTCGTCGCCTTTCTTCACCGTGAAGCTGTTCAGACCGAACGTCGGCGCAGAGCTGGTCATGTAGACAAAGACCTTCTTGCCCTCGCGGATGACCTTGCTGTCCTTCTCCAAAACGATGCCGTGCTTCGTCGCCTGGGCGACGGTTTCGGCAAAGAACGGGTCCTTGCGATCCCAAATGCGCTTGATCTTGCCCGCCATGAGTCGGCTCGGAATGATCACGGCATCATGGGGCTCCGAGAAGACCGGTGCATCCGCCACCAGCACCATCTGGTCGCCGGAAATGTCGATCAATTGATCGTTGTCCGGATGCAGTGGGCCGACCGCCAGGAAACGATCCTTCGAGAACTTGTTCAGCGATACCAGCCACTTGCCATCCGCATCGCGCGTTTCGCCCAGCGACGTGTGGTTGTGGCCAGGCTGGTAGGCGACATCGAGCTTCTGGCGCAGGTAGTTGACCTTCTTGCCCGCATAGGCGTCGATCGCGTCCTGGATGTTCCATTTTACGATCTGGCTATCGATGAACAGCGTGGTGTACGCATTGCCACGACCGTCGTAAGCCGTATGCAATGGCCCTAGGCCCAGTTGTGGCTCGGCCACCACAGCATCACGCGGATCTTTGAGCTTGCCGGCAAAGTAGTCGTCGACCTTGCTCCACGCCATCAGGGTGACCGTCGGCGACAACTTGCCGGCGGCAGCGAAATACTTGCCGTCCGGGCTGGAATTGAGGCCGTGCGGGTTCTTCGGGACCGGGATGTACATGGTCAGTTCCGAACCATGGCGTCCGTCCACCACTGGCACCTTGGACGTGCCGATGGTCTTGAATTTGCCGGCCTTGACTGCCGCCTCTATGCGCTTGATGTTGAACACGACGGCCCAGTCGCGCTCGCCCTGCATCATGCCTGCAAGATCCACGGCCCCCTCGCTGTTGTAGCAGGTCGAGGCCACGTATTTGCCGTCGTAATCGCAATCGGTATTGTCCAGGTTCCCATCGACGATGACCTGCCATGCCACTTCCATGGTGTCGCCGTTCACCGCCGTGAAAACGCACTGGTATTTCTTCGGATCGTCCAGGTCACGGCCGTCGTTGGGACTGGGAACTCTGAATTCCGAGTTGGCGAACACGTAACCGGTGCGTGGCTCACGCTGCACGCGCAGGCCGTGGACGTCCGCTACATTGGGAATGCTGGTGATCTTGTCGGTGCGCATCACATCACAGCGGATGCGTGCGATACGACAGCCCGTTTTGTCGTTCATGAACAGGTAGCGCCCGTCGTAATGACCGTTCGTCTGACTCATATGCGGATGATGAAGGTCACCACCTCGGGGAAAGTTCTCGCCTAATACCCGCTTGCTCTCGTTGGTGATGCCCCAGCCGATGGCGAAGTCGGTGTTAAACACCGGGATGCGCATCAGTTCACGCATCGACGGCAGGCCCAGAATACGCATTTCGCCGGACTGGCCGCCGCTCCAGAAACCGTAGTATTCGTCCAGTTTGCCCGGCGCAACGTGATCCTCCGGCATGCCCGTGGCTGCAGGGGCGGGGGCCTTACTCGACACGGGCTGTTCGCCCGTCGACGCGCGGCCGCATCCGGCTAGCAGCGTGCCACCGACGCCGGCAAGACCCGCCAGTGCGCCCATTTTCATGAAACCACGGCGGCCAAGGTTCCCCGGCGAACCAGGAAGCGAGGCAATCTCCTCTTCCGTCAGCGCTCTGAACTGGCCGGCTTTCAATTCCGGATTCTGTTCGTTTGTCTTGTCGCTCATTGCTATCGCTCCTCAAAAATTAGTGGCATCCCAACCAGATTGCTGGCCTACCTAGGTCTTTCTGCCTGTGCATCAGTGTCTCCTGCATCTGTGGTGACGACACGCGTTGGCAACGGGCGTGACGCCTTCTCTTTTCTCTTTCGATGTTCGACCAGAGGTGGGCACTTGTGGTCGTCTTCGTAGGTCACCTGGCAGTCCAGGCAGTAGTGACACTCGTTGTAGTTGATCGGACCCAGCGGACTGATCGCCCTGACCTCGCACTCGTTGGCGCAGATCTGGCAGGGATGTCCGCACTCCTTGCGCCGACGCAGCCACTCGAACAGGCGCCAGCGCCCTGAAACAGCAAGGCCGGCACCTAGCGGACAGATGTAGCGGCAGAAGAACTTGTTGATGAACGCTGCCGCGACGAGCAGGATCACCGCGTAAAGAACAAAGCCCCAGGAGCGCATGAAGTGCAGATTGACCGCAGTCTTGAACGGCTCGACCTCCGCGAAGCGCTCGGACAGACCCACCGACTGCAGCGACAGGCCAAAGAGGAACAGCAAGATGATGTACTTGATCGCCCACAACCGCTCATGCACATACGGTGGTGGTTCCAGTTGCGGCACCTTGAACTTCAACGCCACCTTGTTGATCAGCACCTGCATGGCGCCAAACGGGCACAGCCAGCCGCAATACACGCCCCGCCCCACCAATAGCAGGGACACCGCCACGAAGGTCCACAGGATGAAGATCAGGGGATCCATCAGGAAGATGGACCAGTGGAAGCCGTGGATCACCGCATTGACGAAGGTCAGGATGTTCACCACCGAAAGCTGCGCCAGGCCGTACCAGCCGATGAACACGACGGTGTAGATCAGAAAGCCGACACGGACGCGTTCCAGCAGCTTTGGACGCTTGACCACCCAGTCCTGGAAAATCAGGATCAGCGACAGGAAGAGCAGTCCGGCTACCAGCACGGCAATCTCGAAGCGCTTGCCGTACCAGACCTTCACCCACAATGGAGCGTCATCAGGAATCGGACTGCTGTTGACCTTCGGCTGGATGACGTAGTCGGCAGGGATCTGGTAGCCCCCGCTAAACGTGCTGTAGATGCTTTTCAGCGGCCCGATCTGCCGCCTGACCAGCAGCTGCAGCGTCCATGGGCCACCGGCATTGAACCCCTGTCCATGGTGCAGGATGAAAATGCCGTTCTCGTTAAAGCTCGGCATCCCGGCCAGTTCCGGGTTGTCGAGCGCCACGTAATCAGTATCCTTGAAAAGGAACAACTTGCTGTCTTGGACAATATGCAGCCGGTCATAGATGCCGCCGCGCACGTAGCCCAATCCCTTGTACGAATAGACACCGTTGGCGACGACCGCAATCGCTTCATCGCCGGGACTGAGGTTCTGCATCATCGCTTTGTAGGTGGCGTCGCCGAGCAGGTTTCTGCCTACAGTCGGCGGGGTGATGTCGGCGTAATAGAGGTCAATGAAGGTGTCGTTCTCATGACCCGGTGATGGTGCGGTCGGATCGTCGACCAAGCCGCTCTCGGGCTGCCCCTTGAAGGCATCGATGACCGTCCCTCGAGTGATGTTCAGCTGGCGGAAAGCCCCGTTCCCCGTCAGCTGCTGCCAATTAGCCTTCTTGAGATAGTCGGCCCGGATGGTGGCCAGCGCATTTTCGGTGGCCGGCATACCGGTCACCAGATGCCGCGACACGGCTACTTCCAGCGCTGCATTCATGATCGTCTCATTGACCACCATCGAGGTGACGGTGGCGCTGCTGATCGCATCAATTTTTGTAGTCCCGGGAACATCGCTTCCACCGACGACGATCTTGTCCTTGACGCTGTGGCCGACATAACGCTCAACGAAATCGTAAAGTCGCTGCACCGGAATGCCGACCAGTAGGATCGGCTCATGCTGCTCGAGAACCTTGGTGCCGAGGATCTTGCCAGTCTGGTCAATCGCCACGAGGATATTGATTGGATCACCGGAATACGCCGGAACCGGCGCTACCATCACCGACTCGAACACGTAGCCGATAACCTTGTCACCGTCGTAGACCGGTGCTGCCGGCGGCTTTCCGGAGATATCCGCGAATCGGGTTGCGCTGGGAAAGTAGCCACGCACTTCGGGAAATTTCTGATCGACGCCTGCGATGGCTTCCATGGAAACAAGCATCAGCAGGCAGGTCACACAAAGCAGGAGCAGCCTCCTGGCGAGTTTGGCCGTGTGCAATACCCCGGAAAGACCAGGGCTTTCGGGTGGCCGTGTGCGCACGTCAGACCACCTCCGGATTGCCCGAAACTTGCGGGAGATCCTTCGAACGCCAGCTCCTGCTACCGTCCCTGGAGAAGACCAGCCATTGATCGTTCTGCGAGGCCATCACTTCGCGCAACCGCGGCACCGGCATCGAAGCGGCGGCGACGCTCATTGCATCGGCATCCACCGAGGTCTCCGCCATGACCGTGACGCTGGAGTAATTCAGTGGGGAATAACCCGTATGTGGATTGATCACATGGAAAAGCGTCTTGTCGGACGAATAGAAGATCCGGTAATTGCCGGACGTGCCAAGTGCGGCATTGCGTATTGTCACGACGGCTGCAACCTTGTTGATGTCGCCGGGATCAACGATGCCGATGTGCCACTGACGGTTGAAATCGCTACCGGAGATCGCACGCAGATCGCCACCTGCATCCACCAGGGCGTCTTCGATACCCGACTCTCTCAACGAGGCAATCCCCTGGTCGATGACGTACCCCTTCGCCAGCCCGTCCAATGTGACGGACATACCCGGATGGGTGAACCGTACGCCCTGCGCATCCAGCGCGATTCGGCGATAATTGATCAGATGATCTCGCTCCCCTATCTGTACACGATCACCCGCATCGAGTACGGCGGGCTGGCGCATCGATTCGAAGTACTCCAGGACGGGCAACACGCTGATATCGAAGTCACCGTCAGTCACCGCTGAAATCGCCAATGAGCGATGCAAAACGTCCCTGAGTTCCGGCGGCAAATTCTCCAGACGGCCATCACGGTTCAGGCGCGCCACCGGACCGGCCGGGTCGAAGCGCGTCAGCACCGCAACAGTACTGGCCATTCGCTGAAACGCGGCGTCAATGGCGACGCCCGCCTTGTCAACGTCGTCGGCCAGGCAGGTGATTGCTACCGAAGTCTGCATAAGCGTCTGCTCACGACGCACCTCGAACAGGTTCCGTCCCCGTTTGAGCACGAACCAGCCTGATCCTCCGACCAATCCTCCGGCCGCTGCCACACCGACGAAGGCCTTGAGGAGTTTTCGGCGACCGGGCGACCGAGGCTCGTCAGCTTTTTCCGGGACATGCATGACGTCAGCCTCCAGTGGCTGCAAAACGAACCAGACAGTATCTTCAGGAAAGCATTTGACGCGCTGCTTTAGGCTTTACGCGCATAGGCGACGCACCATGCGGTGGGGCTAATACTTCCTGCAACAACTTTGCAGGTTCCGTTGGACTTTGGCGTCTTGCCCGGGACGTAGTGGATGCAGTTGTCGCATTGATCCTTACCGTGCGGTGTGGACTGGTACATCATCGTGGCCTGGGGGGCCAAGGCTTGTGCATGCGCCGGTGCGGATTTCAGCAGACCGGTGGCTGCCACGGCCCCGATTGCCGCCATGGTCAGGCCGCTCTTCAGCAGGGTGCGACGGCTAGCATCGAATTCATTGCTGTTCTCTTTCATGGGTTTCTCCTGGGACTGTGTCGCTTCATTTCACACACGCATACCGCGTGCTGGCACGCATTTCACGTATTGCTGGCGACATCGGTGGTCAAGCCGGCGCTGGCCGGACTGGCCGCGGGCACGATGGGTGCGCCATCGGCACCAACCACAACGCCTAGGCGCTTGTGCATAATTGGGCTGGTCGTGGTGTACTGCAGATGCACCTTCTCACCAGGATTGAGGTGTTCCTTTACGGCGAAGGCGCACAACGCCGCCTCGTGAAAACCAGAAAGAATCAGTTTCTTCTTGCCGGGATAGGTGCTCACGTCGCCAACTGCATAGATGCCGCCTTTCGATGTTTGGAACGTGGCCGTATCGACCACGATCTGCTGGTGATCGAGTTGCAAGCCCCACTCCGCGATCGGCCCGAGTGCCGGATGCAATCCCCAGAAGACCAGCAATTGCTCAGACTCGATCCGTTGCACCACACCACTGCGTGCCCGTACACGTACCCACTTCAGCTCGCCTTCCGGCGCATCCAGTCCCACGATGTCGCCTTCGAAGAATTGCATGCGACCGGCGTCGCACAGTTCCTGCATGCGTTTGACGTGGGCGGGTGCCGCCCGAAACTTGGTCGAACGATGCACCAGCACGATGCTATTGGCACGATCGACCAGTGCCAGTGACCAATCCAGTGCTGCGTCACCGCCGCCGGCAATCACAATGTCCTTACCATCAAATTTGCTGGCGTCGATAACCTTGTAGTGGACCGCGTGACCCTCCACACCTTCGATGTCAGGCAATGCGAGCTTGCGAGGCGCAAATGCCCCGAGACCGCCAGCTATTATCAGTGCTCCGGTGTTGAACGTGGTCCCAGCACTGGTGGTTACCTTGAAGCGCCCACTTTCCAAGCGATCGACCGTGGTCAACGTCTCGCCCAAGTGGAATTGCGGGGCGAACGGTCGAATTTGTGCCTGAAGCCGCTCGATCAACTCACGTGCACTGCACACCGGTACCGCCGGGATGTCGTAAATCGGTTTGTCGGGGTACAACTCGATGCATTGACCACCAACCTGTGGCATCGAGTCGATGATGTGCGCGCTGACCCCGAGCAGGCCAAGCTCGAACACCTGGAATAACCCTACGGGGCCGGCTCCAACGATAACCGCATCTGTACAAATCGACCTTTCGCACACTGAAATACACACCTCTTGCGAATTCACCACGTGGGTAGAAGTCTGCGCGACCACGACGCGTCTGTTCTTGATATCGATCAATTTCAACCGTTCTCGGCCCGTGACCGAATGCCACACCAAAGGATTTATTTCGGGCACGACCACGCGATACGGCAGCGAAGCCATATACCGTTGACAACAAGTGGTTTCCGACCATCCAATGCGGGCGGCCAAGCTCAAGGAGCTTTCCATTTCGCCAATGACGGCGACGTGAACAAAAACTCGCCAAAATGCTCGAGGAACAGCTAGCGCCGCCGCGCCAATCAGATCGCTATTTGACCACGCGCGCGGATTTCCTCGCTGAAGATATGCAATAAGCGATCTGAGCGGCAACTCCACAGTTACCGCGGTGGAAACAGTTCGTATTTTCCATCCATGTATTCATGTGCGAGAGATGTGGCATTGGGTCGCAGTGCCGACGTTTTCGCAACTGAATATGACGTCGGTCAAGAGTCTTGGTGATGACACTCACCAGAATGCTTGCAGACCGCACAAGGAGTACCACCTGAAGCCCCCTTGCTGCTGCTCACTAGCCACTGACCTTCCCACTGGCGCTGGCCAGGTAGTAGCAATCAAGGGATCACATAATCCAATTTTCAGATTGAGAAAACGCATCCTCGCTGGATTGACAAGGAGGTTGCACGGAAATGTCAACGCTTAGCCGAGGTTTATTTGCGCTATGACCATAGATCTGCTGGAACCCGTGATCACCCCATGAAAATTGACGCCGTCCTTTGGATCAGACCGTGATGCCATTCATGCCACTAATTACCAAACCATTGGTTGTCGCCCTTGGGGTACTGATGCTAAGTGGTATACCGCTCACCGCAGAGGCATGTGCGACGTGCGGCTGCACTTTGAGCACAGACGCTGCGACCGGTTACTCATCGGAGTCGGGCTGGCGTATCAACGTCGACTACACCTATATCGATCAGGATGAGCTTCGCACCGGTAGCCACAGGGCAAACCTCGAGCAAGTGGTCAATCAACCCTCCGATCCCTCGCTTGGCGGCGGTGAAATCGAGCACGGCACGGCCAACCAGTATGTGAACCTTTCCGTGGACTATCGCTTTAATGCGGATTGGGGAGTCTCGCTGTTGATTCCCTACGTAACGCGCGACCACTCCACGTACGGCACTCAACTTCAGCCTTACACATCCGCTGAAAGTGCACCCGATCAGCTAAGCAATGCCAGCGTATCCGGCTTGGGCGACATGAAGCTACTTGGCAGCTATCAAGGATTCTTGCCAACACACAATCTCGGCATCCAGTTCGGCGTCAAGCTACCGACCGGCAACTACGGTGGTCAGACCGCCGATGGCCGCTTCGTCGGTACTCCCGTGCTGTTCAAGAATGGTCCCGGCGTCGGCCAATCCCTTGATACAAGCTTGCAGGCGGGCACTGGAAGCACCGATCTGATCGTCGGCGGTTACTACTTCCAACCGATCAGTCAGAACTTTGACGCCTTCATAGACGGTCAGTTTCAAGCAGCGATTTCCGAAGAGCTCAGCTCCGCTGGTGGCAACTATCGGCCCGGCAACCTGGCCACCATGAGCTTTGGTGTGCGCTATGAGGCGCACGCAAACTGGGTCCCTCAATTGCAGATCAACCTGCTGCACAAGAGTGCGGATCAGGGTGCGCTAGCCGACCAGCCTGACACTGCCGGCACGGTGGCTTACCTCAGCCCGGGCATCAGTGCGAGCATCACTAAAAAGTTGCAGCTCTACGCCTTCGTGCAGGTCCCGGTCTACAGCCATTTGGCGGGCTACCAGCTGTTTCCGGGCTGGACCGGCACGATGGGAATCAGCTTGGCGTTGTGACTATGCAAATCGTAACGTGCGTACCAGTTAGATTCGGAGTGCCGCCACATAGCGGTTCGCATCTTGTTTGAGGATCGCCCTGCTGTGCGAGTACCGATATTCACCACAAAGGTGTTTTGGCCTCGCATCGTGCTCGCGACTGCGTTGGCACTGGCACTTTCAACTTTCTCACCTACACAGGCAAACACACTTGTCATTGGCCAGACGGCGCCTCCGATCACACTAACCACACTCGACGGCAAGCAGATTGATACTCACGATCTGCGCGGCAAAGTGGTGATCGTGACTTTCTGGGCAACGTGGTGCCAACCGTGCAGGGAGGAGTTACCACTGCTCTCGCGTTATGCACGGGACCATGCGCAGCAAGGTTTGGTCGTACTCGGCTTCAGCCTCAACACACCGGATGAACTCGACCAGGTCCGCGCCGCGGCGGGCACCCTGAGCTTTCCAGTGGGTCTACTCGGCGACCCACATGTGCAAGGCTACGGTCGCATCTGGCGTCTGCCAGTCAGCTTCACCATCGATCGAAAGGGGCGATTAGTCGACGATGGCTGGAAAGACGACTCAGCAGCATGGACAGTCATACGTCTCGAACAAGTGATTACTCCACTGTTGAATCAAGAATATTGAGACTAAGAAACTCATTTATAGGCTCGGAAACAAATTATCGCCGGCTTGTCTGAGTAGAGCCGTAAATATAGGTTGACATGATGGCCTTGGAGTTCGCTGTGGTCGCGAATGCCACCCCTCGGCTCGGTGCTGGTGGCAGCTTTCGATCTCGCAATCAATAGGTATTCATTTACCAAGGTCCACACAGGTCGCACCAACGTGTTGTTGCGACGCCTGCCGTCACTGCTCAAGCCGCACCAGATTCCGGCCATGCACAGGTTGATGGATGTGACCTTATCCCTGTATTTGTGGCGGCCTAAGGTGGAGAAATCGGCCCTTCGTGATTCGTCCGTATCGTCTCTGCGAACAACGCGGGCGTGCTGTCTGCGAGACGGTCAAGACCATGATAACGCGTTGCGCTTCCCGCGATTTTGCGTTTACGAGATGGCAAAATCTGGTGCAGGCACCAACAGTTCGCGAGATTTGGCAGATGTATCAGGGTCGCACACGTGCCCAAAGAGCGGGCACGATCTCATGACGCAACTCTCCTGCCTTGAAACCGCTGCCCTGGTTTTGGATGATCACGTCCTGACCGAATTCTGCGGAGGGTGCTGACCTTGCATGTGGTACCACCGATGCAAAAACGACAATGGAGCAGACCTGTAATCCGATCGTGATGTCCGCGTATAGCCTGGAAGAAGTAACCGGGATCCCCATACGCACCAAAAAACCAACCCTATGCCTCGATGATGACCTTGAGCGCATGGGTCTCCGCGGCGTGGCCAAATGCTTCGTATGCATCAATGATCTTGGCGAGAGTGAATCGGTGTGTGATCAGCCGCGTCGGGTCGATCTTCCGAGATTGCACGGTTTTAAGAAGCATCGGTGTTGTCACGGTATCGACGAGCCGCGTGGTGATCGCGATGTTCCGATCCCACAAACGCTCCAGATGAAGATCTACCTTGGTGCCATGCACGCCGATGTTGGCGATGATGCCACCAGGTGCCACGATCTCTTCGCACAGCTCGAAGGTGGGTGGGACGCCAACGGCCTCGATCGCGGTATCGACGCCCCGGCCGTTCGTCAGCTGCAGCACTTTCTCGACCGCCTTGCCATCGGCGCTGTTGATAGTCGCGGTGGCACCAAATCGCCGGGACACTTCCAGGCGGTTGTCGTCCAGATCGACCATGATGATTCCCGCTGGCGAATAGAACTGGGACGTCAGCAGCGCTGCCAATCCGATGGGTCCGGCACCCACGATCGCGATGGTTGATCCCGGCTGCACCTTGCCGTTGAGCACGCCGCATTCGAAGCCAGTGGGCAGAATGTCGCTCAACATCACCAAGGCCTCTTCGTCAGCGTCGACGGGAATGTGGTAAAGGCTGGTGTCGGCGTAGGGAATGCGAACGTATTCGGCCTGCGTGCCGTCGATCGTGTTGCCGAGGATCCAGCCCCCATTGACGCAGTGCGAGTACATCCCCTTGCGGCAGTAATCACATTTCCCGCACGACGAGATACACGAGATGATCACATGGTCGCCTGGCTTGAAAGCGGTGACAGCGGAACCGACCTTTGAGACAACGCCGACGCCTTCGTGACCGAGTATCCGGCCTGGCGCGCAGGTAGGCACATCGCCTTTGAGGATGTGCAGATCCGTTCCGCAGATCGTCGTCTTGAGGATTTTGATGATGGCGTCCGTGGGTGCAGTAATCTCCGGTATCGGGCGATCTTCGAGAGCCTTCTTCCCCGGCTCCAGGTAAACAAGCGCTTTCATAATGAACCTCGTAAGTTCGTTGTGCCGGCAGTGGACGCGAAGCACTGAAAAGCCTCGGGCCCGGTGCGCGATGGCCCAGTCGACTCGAGTTGCCTGACTTCGGCATCAGTGAACAGGCTCGACCGTGTCAGCCGTATGGCTGCGAACACACAATGGCAACATCGAAACGACAACATCTTGATCGCGATCAAGAAGCAGGCATATGCCCCTATGTAAGTTCCGTTATCGATTCAGCCAGTACCACAGCCTCTTGCGCCTGCGGGATCTGGCAGGCGAAACCCAGTTTTTCGAGGCATGTCTCCATAGCCCGCATACCTCGCTCGTACTCTCCATGGACGAGCAGCACGCGTTTGCGACTTGTGTTGCCGAGCCAATCCAGCAGCGCAGATTGATCGGCATGTGCCGAAAATCCATTGATGGTCCAGATCTGCGCATTCACGTTTATTTCTTCGTGGAAGATGCGCACGCTTTTCGCGCCATCGACGATCCGTCTGGCCAAACTCCCATTCGCAGCGTAGCCGACGAAAACCACACTGCTGCGCTGGCGCCAAAGGTTGTTCTTCAGATGATGAAGCACTCGGCCGCCAGTACACATGCCTGAGCCTGCCAGGATGATGGCACCGCCTTCAATATGATTGATCGCCATCGATTCCGCAGTGTCCCGGCAAAAATGAAGATTCGGCATGGCAAAAGGATCGCTTTGCTCCAGCTCCTTGCGAAAATCATCGTCAAAGCACTCAGCATGGCGACGGAATATTTCAGTGGCCGAGATGGCCATCGGGGAGTCCATAAATACCGGCGTATGCGCGGGAACCTGGCCTCCCTGGATGCCTCGATGAAGGTAATAGAGAACTTCCTGAGCGCGCTCCAGTGCAAACGTGGGGATGATGACATTGCCTCCGCGTGCCAATGTCTGTTGTATCGCGCGATACAGTTCATCGACAGAATCGGGAAGCGCGCGATGCGGCCGATCACCATACGTGGTCTCCATCACCACGTAATTCGCTTCAGGTGCGGGAACCGGATTGCGCAAGATGGGCCGTCCTGGGTTCCCCAGGTCACCGGAGAAAAGTATGCGCAGTGGCTGCGCCCCCTGCTCGATGGTGACCAGGATGGACGCCGAACCAAGAATATGACCGGCATCCTGAAAACGTGCGCGGACACCGTCGATAACAGGCACGTCCATGTCGTAGGCCACCGGATCGGCAAAATAGTCCATGGCATGCAATGCATCGTCCAAGGTATAGAGAGGCTCGCTGTATGCTTCATCGCGCCGCCGCCCGCTACGTTGCGCACGACGCGCATCCTCTTCCTGCAGGCCCGCTGCATCCAACATTACGACGCGAGCGAGGTCACGAGTCGCCGCTGTAGCCAGGATACGTCCGTGAAATCCCTCACGAATCAGTTTGGGGATTCTCCCGCAATGGTCGAGGTGCGCGTGGGTCAGCAGCAGAACGTCGATGCTGGCGGGATCGAATCCGAAAGGCTCGAAATTGGCCCGTTCCTGCTCGCGGCCGCCTTGGAAAAGGCCGCAGTCGATCAGCACGTGCCGATCGCCACAACGCAGAAGATGACATGAGCCAGTAACCTCCCTGGCCGCCCCGTGGCAACTATAGATGATCTTTTCGGTACTCATGCTGGTGTCCTCCTCGCTGTCTCGGTCGGGTTAGCCTCACACAGGCTGACCATCGCTTCGGCGACCGGCTTGCTGATGTCGATCTGCGTCGTGTCGGTGATGACGCTGTTGCTGGTGACAACCAGCCCGGCTCCCTCAGCGAGCAGACCTTCAAGTGCACCCTCGGCGAATACGCCATGCACGGCTACGCACACAGGCGGCAAGGATGTCCTTGCATGCAGGCAGCGCAGCGTCTGAACCATGGTCTCGCCGCTGGCGATGATGTCGTCAACCAAGACCGGCGTGTGATCCCGCCACTTGTCCATCTCAGGCAGAAGGATTTCCACATCGCGATCGCCATGGCGTTCCTTGTGCGCCACAACGCTCGGTGCACACAGCAGGTTCGACACCGCCGTCACCCACTGCGCACTTTCCTGATCTGGCCCGACGATCAGCGGCATTGTTACGTGGGCATCGATCCAGACAGCCAGTTGCGATGCCACATGCACGACGTGCGCAGCGTTCGGATATACCTCGGCAAGCGTCGCGTAGCGATGCAGATGCGGGTCCACCGTGACCAACCAATCGAAGGTGTGACCCAGCCAATCAGCGAAGATCTTGGCGGAAATGGCTTCGCCAGGATGGAAGCGCTTGTCCTGGCGCATATAGGCCAGATAAGGGGCTACCAGGCCGACGCGCGCCGCACCCAGTTCGCGCGCGGTCGCTGCCGCCATCATCAAAGGGAGTGCCTTGGGATCCGGGCGATCCAGCGTGCATACGATCACGGCGTCGCCGCCCGGGGTTGGTGGTGCCATTCGAACCAGCGTTTCGCTATCCGGGAAATGGTGCAGCAACAGCTGCCGGCGTTGATAACCCGTATGCAGCGACAACAATTCGGCAAAAGCCTCATTGCCGGGCATGGCATAGAGCGAGTTCATGTGGACGCCTCGACGTAAACGATGCAGGGATGCCGGGATATGTATTCCATCGCGTAAGCCAGCTCACCGGGACTTTGCGCGTGGATCGTGAAAAGTGGTTGCCCGGCCACCACCACTTCACTGAGATGCGCGTCGAGCGTCAGCCCGGCTAGCGGTGCGGCAGGCGCACCGGCCAGCTTGGCGACGCGGGACAAGCGGCGATTGTCGATCGCACTCACACGCCCTGGCTGCGCGGCCGGAACAACTTGCTGATAAGCGGCCTTCCCCGGTGTACGCATACCGCCCTGCGCGGCGCAAATGGCTTGGAAGCGCTGCCACGCCCTGCCCGTCTCCAGGCAGGCTGTCGCCATCGCAAGCGAGGAGCCGGCGCTCGCAATGTCACCCAGCTCCAATACGGCGGCGGCGACAGTCAGGGCATGAACACGCAGATCAGCCGGGGCATGCGGTTCGTTGCGCAGCACCGCCAGGACATCGTGCGCTTCCAGCGCAGGGCCGATGCCGCGCCCTATCGGTTGGCTACCATCGCTGATCAACACGCGCAGCTGCAAGCCGAACGCGGCCGCCACTCGCTGCAGCAATGTAGCCAGCGACTCTGCTTCCGCTTGATCGCGCACCTTGGCGGTCGGCCCGACCGGGACATCGATCACCACGTGGGTGGAGCCTGCCGCTATTTTTTTCGACAGCACGGACGCAACCAGCTGTCCGGCGCTGTCGACGTCCAGTGCACGCTCGATGCGGATCAGCCTGTCGTCAGCGGGAGCCAGATTCATGGCGCCGCCCCAGGCGATGCAGCCGCCGCAGGTTTCCACGACGCGGCGTATCTGCGTTTCGTTCAGATCGACCGGCGCCAGCATTGCCATGGTATCGGCGGTACCTGCCGCCGAGGTAATCGCACGCGAAGACGTCTTGGGTATCGTAAGCCCCAGTTCTGCCGCGATTGCCACCACGATGGGTGTGGTGCGATTGCCTGCGAGCCCGCCGATGCAGTGCTTGTCGACAACCAGGGGTTGCCGCCAATGCAGCTGTGTGCCGGTCTGCACCATGGCTTTCGTCAGCGCGATGACTTCTTTGATACTCAGGCGATTGCCGCCGCCGGCGGTGATGAAGGCCGCCATTTCAATGGTGGAATAACGATTGCCGACGATGTCCTGGATGATTCCGTGCAGTGCAGACTCATCCAGTTCCTGGCCGTAGATCTTCGCCCGAACCGAAGCCAATGAGTCCACGCTCGGCGGATGAGCAATGATCACGCGCTCGTCGGCGCCAGGCTGCAAGGAAAGCCATGCCGACTCGGATAACCCGACCTCATCCGCGCCTAGCAAGCCGTCCTGAACGATGTTCAATGTCGCCAGCACTCGCTGCGTACCCACGCGGAGCTCAAGACGAGAATGCGCGCCGAATCCCTCACTGCGGCAAACGGGCGAATCCTTATTGAGGTACACGACATGCTCATGCCCGGTGTCGATGCCAAGCCGGCGTATGTGACCAGCTTCAAGGCGCGCCCCGGGAAACGTTTCGACCCCTGTTGTTTGAGCGGACATGGATATTCAGGCAGGTAATAATCGTGTTCCGGGAATGTTTACGCCGCTTCAGGGGTGGTCGACTTGACCTTCATCAATTGAAGGCTGCCTGAAGCCCGAGGTGATGCAGCTTAAGCATGGCAATAGAGCGAAAAAAAAAGAGATCGCATCGAAGCGATCTCCTTCTCCAAACAAAGGAAGTGACTAAGCGACGACCAGATGATCGATAACATTCTGTACGCCAGGCGCACTCCAGGCAGCCCATTCGACCGCACTGCGCTCGGCCAACGAATCGACCTCACCCGTCAACGTCACCGTTCCCTCCTCCACGCCAACCGTGATGGCGGTAGCATCGAAATGAGCGCGACGATACAGCGCTGCTTCAATCTTGGTCTTGACACCACGTGGCTCGATTCGCGGGCGCATGATGATCTTGTTGACTACGCCCTTAACGCCATACAGGTTGCGAACACTGGCTTCTGCAGCGTTTCGAACGAAAGCCCATTCGACTTCGCCAGAGAGCGTGACCCAACCATTTTCGACTACAAGCTTGACCGTATCCTTTGGAATCGAAGCATTCCAATCGATGGCTTGGGCGGCCGCCCAAGCAATTTCCGTATCGCTGCGCTGATGTGGGCCTGGCAAAACCACGTCGAGTTCGACCGCAATGCTCTTGATGCCCGCGACGCGCTGCGCTGCCCGCTCAGCGGCCCATTTCTGCGAATAGCTGTCGACATGACCCGACAAGGTAGCGACCCCTCCCGATACCTCCACGCCGATGCGACTGGTTTCCACCGAGGGCTCCCAGTCGAGCTCGTTCAGGATGTCTTCTTGAAGTTGACGATCATTTTTCATGAGCTTTCCTCAAATATTTGATCAGTGAATGCATTGCAGGCACAAGCAGGTCGATGCGAAGTGGAAGGTCGCAATCGATGCGTAGTCACTTTAGAAATGGGACATGTCCGCGTGTTGATCTAGATCAACCTTGCAGCACATTCCAACGGCGCCGCGTGCGCAGCAGATTACGGGTACGAAAGGCACGCCTCCCCTTGACGTAAATCAAACCGCCCCTCGCCCATAGGGCTTAAAAGATGGCAGTGACGCGTGGTGATCACCACACAACCCATCTAACCGGGAGGCCCTATGCCAAACCCCTTGTCCGCCAAACAACTGCAGAAAATGGACGCCTATTGGCGCGCCGCCAATTACCTGTCCGTTGGCCAGATCTATCTGCGCGACAATCCGTTGCTGGAAACGCCGTTGAAGCGCGAACACATCAAGCCGCGCCTGCTCGGTCATTGGGGCACCACGCCGGGCCTGAACATGCTGTACGTGCATATAAACCGGCTGATCAAGCAAAACGATCTCAACATGATCTTCATCACCGGCCCAGGCCATGGTGGACCAGGACTGGTGGCACAGACCTATCTGGAAGGCTCGTATACCGAACGCTATCCGGCGATCGAGCGTAACCGCGATGGTATGCGACGACTGTTCCGCCAATTCTCCTGGCCGTACGGCGTGCCCAGCCATGTTTCGCCGGATACGCCCGGCTCGATCCATGAAGGTGGCGAACTGGGCTACTCGCTTGCGCACGCGTTCGGTGCGGCGTTCGACAATCCGGATCTGATCGTCGCCTGCGTGGTGGGCGACGGAGAAGCGGAAACCGGAGCGCTGGCGACCAGCTGGCATTCGAACAAGTTTCTCAATCCCGCGCGCGACGGTGCAGTGCTGCCGATTCTTCATCTGAACGGTTTCAAGATCGCGAATCCGACCATTCTCGCGCGCATCAGCCGTGAGGAATTGGTGAACCTGTTCCGCGGCTATGGCTACGAGCCCTATTTCGTCGAAGGCAGCGACCCAGCCGCCGTTCATCAGGATCTTGCCGCCACGCTCGATGAGATCCTCGCCAGGATCCAGAGCATTCAGCAGGCAGCACGCGCGAAAAGCGGAACGATCCAGCGCCCGCGCTGGCCGATGCTGATCTTCCGCACTCCAAAAGGCTGGACCGGGCCCAAGACCGTCGACGGCCTGCCGGTCGAAGGCACCTGGCGTGCGCACCAGGTGCCGATTGCGCAGTTCGACAAACCCGAGCACGTCGCTCAGCTCGAAGCCTGGATGAAGAGCTATCGCACGGAAGAACTCTTCGATGGCACCGGCCAGTTCCGCCACGAGCTGGCCGCAATCGCACCGACCGGACACCGCCGCATGGGCTCCAATCCGCACGCCAATGGCGGGGAACTGCTGGAGCCGTTGGTGATGCCGCATTTTCGCGATCATGCGGTAGCTGTCAACGCGCCGGGTTCCGTCGAAGCCGAGGCGACACGTGTGCTCGGCGGCTTTCTGCGCGAAGTCATGCGTCTCAACCTGGACAGCCGGAATTTCCGCCTGTTCGGGCCGGACGAAACCGCATCCAACCGGTTGGATGCGGTTTATGAAGTTACAGGCAAGGAATGGATGGCCGACATCGATCCGGTCGATGACCATCTCAGCGCCGATGGCCGTGTCATGGAAGTTCTGAGCGAGCATCTATGCGAGGGTTGGCTGGAAGCCTACCTGCTCAGCGGCCGCCATGGTTTCTTTTCCTGCTACGAAGCATTTATTCACATCATCGATTCGATGTTCAACCAGCATGCCAAGTGGCTGAAGGTCGCGCGCCACATTCCGTGGCGTTCACCCGTAGCGTCATTGAACTACCTACTTACTTCGCATGTATGGCGGCAGGACCATAACGGCTCCTCGCACCAGGATCCCGGCTTCATCGATATCGTTGCGAACAAGAAGTCGGAAGTGGTGCGCATCTACCTGCCGCCAGACGCCAACTGCCTGTTATCGGTGGCCGATCATTGCCTGCGCAGCCGCAACTACATCAACCTGATCGTGGCCGGAAAGCAACCGGAATGGCAGTGGCTGGATATCGACGACGCCGCGAAGCACTGCGCCGCCGGCGCCGGCGTATGGGAATGGGCGAGCAACGATGGTGGCAACCCAGATGTCGTGATGGCCTGCGCGGGAGATGTGCCGACGCTCGAATGCCTGGCCGCCGTGACCCTGCTGCGCGGCTTCATTCCGGACATCCGGATCCGCGTCGTCAACGTCGTGGATCTGATGGTGCTGCAGCCGCAATCCGAACATCCGCACGGACTGTCGGAGCGCGATTTCGACGCGTTGTTCACCACGGACAGGCCGGTGATTTTTGCCTTCCACGGCTACCCATCACTGATTCACAAGCTGACTTATCGTCGGCGCAATCATGACAATATCCATGTGCGCGGCTACAAGGACGAAGGCACCACCACCACGCCGTTCGACATGGTGGTATTGAACAATCTCGACCGTTATCAGCTAGCGTTGGATGCCATCACGCGCGTGCACCGCTTCGGTCCTTATGTCCAACAGGCTACCGAGCGGTACTGGGCAATCATGGAACGGCACAAGCTCTATATCAGCGAGCATGGCGAAGATATGCCCGAGGTGGCTGCGTGGCATTGGCCGGCACATGGCCCCGCGCGTTAATCGCTTTTCTGTAGCCAAATTGATGTGCACATCCCATGCTGATGTGCACATCACATGCGGTTCGTATCAAGCTTTCTTCTGTGTATACGAACTGCACCAGCCTTTCGCATTGACGGCCTTGCCCGGGAACAACTGGCAGGGGCCATAGCCGTCTGCTGCACCTGAGTAGAACTGGCAGTTGGCGCAAGTGCTCCCGGCCTTATACAGGGTGTTCTTGGTTGTACTTGCATCCTCGACATAACCAAGCGCCTTAGCGGTAGGGTCGGAATCGGTTACGTGCAGCAAGTCGGAAGCGCGCACAAGCCCTGTGATGCTCGTCAGGGCGGCCGTTGCGGACATGACCACCGTCATCTTCAGAAATTGACGGCGGGACTCCAGATTTCTCTCACGATATGTCATGGGTGTTCTCCATCAGTACTCGGTTGATCGGGGCTCGCGTGCACGGGGCTGGCGCACATTTGCGATGGGCTTGATGGCCACGATATTTGCGTTGCGCCCGTACTTGATTGATCTAGATCAAACGTCTCGCCTTTGGTCGCGGCAGACTTTCATGCAACTGCTTCCACACCGTGCTCGGCGCTCCGGACACACCGTATTGCACTGAAATGTAACCGCATCGGGGAAGAACATGGCCGTCGATAGCACATCCCTTCGTGATTCATTTGGCCGAACCGGCCGCATCATGCTGGCGTTTGGTCTTTGTGTGCTTGTGGTGCTGATTTTCTTTTCGACACGCGTCCGTGCCGTGCCTGCTTTTGCCAGGCAGACGCATCAGCCCTGTGTGGCCTGCCATGTGGGAGGCTTCGGACCGCAGCTGACCCCGTTTGGGCGCCAGTTCAAGTTGCTCGGCTACACCCTGAAAGTGGGCAATGACGCCAAGGTGCCCCTGTCGACGATGCTGATCGAGTCGTTCACACATACGCAAAAGGCTCAGACTGCACCCCCTGCAAGCGGCTTTGGCACGAATGACAACACCGAGCTTCAACAGGCATCGCTCTTTTTCGCAGGTCCGCTCACCGACCACCTCGGTGCGCTCGCACAGGCAACCTATTCGCAGAACGGCGGCCTGCTCGGATGGGACAACTCCGACGTGCGTTATGCACGCACGTTGACCACGGGTAGTCACACCACAATCTGGGGCGTGTCGCTCAACAACAATCCGAGCCTTACGGATGTGTTCAACACCGCGCCTGCCTGGCAGTTTCCCTATACGGCACCGGACTTGGCGCCCGGTGCACCTGCGGCGCCGATCTTGATGGGCGGCCTTGCACAGCAAGTGGTGGGCATAAACGGGTATGCGCAGATCGATAGTGCGTTGTATGTCGAAGCGGGCGCCTATCGCTCGCTGTCACCGTCCTTCCTGCGCACCGTCAATGGCGATTTCAATGGGCGCCTGGCCGGCATTACGCCTTATGCACGTGTTGCCTACACCTGGAACCTTCCCAAAGGAAATCTCGAACTGGGTGGCTTTGCCTTGGACGCGCGGCGTGGCTTGCCTGGTACCAATGCTGTTGGTGACGCCGTAGCGATCTCCGGTCCGACAGACAAGTTTCGTGACCTTGGTATTGATGCAAGCTACCAGTTCTTGAACGGCGGCAATCACCTCTTCACGGTCAATGCGCTCTACCTGGGGGAGCACCAGCGACTGGATGCCACCTATGCGGCGGGAGGGTCGTCCAATCTGGACAACACCATGCATGCCATCAATATCAACGGCAGCTACTGGTACAAGAACACCTGGGGTGCAACGCTCGGCGCGTTCACCAACGATGGCAGTCGTGACGTCACGCTGTACGGCAACAACGGCAGCCCCAATACCAACGGTGGCGTTGTCGAGTTGAACTGGAACCCGTATGGCCAAGCCAGCTCCTGGGCCGAGCCTTTCGTCAATGTCCGCTTCGGCCTCCAGTACACCTTCTACACGCGCTTCAGCGGGCTTGTTTACAACGTGGATGGCGCAGGCCGAAGGGCGACTGACAACAACACGCTCTATCTATTTACGTGGCTGGCATTCTGAGTGATTGACCACCATGGAGCGCCGTGCAACAGGCGAACACAGGCCGGAAATGCCTCATCGTGAATCAGACGCCTTGATTCTGGCCGAGTCGAAGCGGACACGTTTTCCGATGGATCGACATCAAGCGTGAGGCGTTGTCCGCTCATCAGGCTATTTACACCCAGCGAGGGGAGCAGACATGAGAGACATTCTGGCCTATGCCAATCGTTTCGAATCATGGTCGCCGGGCCTGGAGTACGCGGCACGTCTTGCCGCCTCCTTCGACGCTGCACTGACAGGCATCTATATCTACCCCGCGCCATTGCCGATAGCGCCTACCTATGTGGCGGCCGACTTTCTGACGTACACCATCGAAAACACCCGTCGATTGGAGCAGAGCGCGTGCGCAGCGCGGACGTCGTTCATCAATTGGGCGGCAAAGCTCGGCGTGCAAAAAGCAGCCTGGCAAGTGGCCGAAGGAGATGTACCGCACGTCTTGGAAAACATCGGTAATTGGCACGACTTGCTCGTGATCGACCGCACAACTGAGTGGCCGCGGGAAAGCACCCCACTGCTTGGCCAGGTCATACTGAAAAGCAGGCTGCCCTGCCTCATTGCCCCATCGACGAAGGCCCCGTCGTTATCGCTTGACTGCATTGCTCTGGCCTGGAACGGGTCGCCCGAAGCGATCCGTTCCATTCATGCAGCGCAACCGTTCCTGGCACGCGCCAAGCGGGTGGTGGTATTACGTGGGGCATCGCGGGATGCCATAAGCGAGATTGGCTGGAAGCCGGAGTTCGAGCTGTCCGACTATCTGCAGCGTCATGGCATTCGCGCCGAGGAGAAGCCTCTGATGGCCAATGACGAAGACGCTGGTGCAGCACTGCTCGCTTCCGCGAAAGCGGTTGGAGCCAACATGCTTGTTATGGGTGCCTATGGCCGCACCCGTTTCAGCGAATGGATCTTCGGCGGTGCCACCCGCCACGTGCTCAATCACGCCGACATTCCTGTGTTCATGCGGCATTGATGGATCTAGCACATCAAGAGGCCAACTTGATGCCGATCAATAGTGTAGCCTCGATGGCCTCTCAGAATTAACTTGCTCAGGGGTTGAGGTCACCTACTGATGAACGCTTCGACTTCCCTGGTGCGGCCGCTGATCGAGAACCGCACTTTCGACGAGATTGCCATCGGCGACAGCGCCAGTCTGAAGCGCACGCTTACCCAGCGTGACATCGAATTGTTCGCGGCAATGTCGGGCGACGTGAACCCGGCCGAGATGGACCCTGCCTACGCGCGCACGGATATGTTTCACCATGTGATCGCCCACGGCATGTGGGGTGGCGCGCTGGTCTCCACCGTACTCGGCACCCAGCTTCCTGGGCCGGGCACGATCTACCTTTCGCAGGATCTGCACTTCCGTGCACCTGTCAGCCTGGGTGACACGATCACCGTCAGCGTCGTCGCCAGGGAAAAGGATCCGGCAAAGCATCGCATCACGTTCGACTGCCGCTGCAGCAACCAGCATGATCAGGACGTGATCCTCGGCACGGCCGTCGTACTCGCACCTACCGAGAAGATTTGCTTTGCATACGACACGTTGCCAGAAGTACGCGTCATCGACCATGAGCGTTTCCATGCGCTGATCGCACGTGCCGCCGGTGGCACTCCCGTGCCAACCGCCATTGCCCATCCCTGCGATGACGTATCACTCATCGCAGCGATCGAGGCGGCAAAGGCGGGGCTTATCGTGCCGATCCTGGTCGGCCCCGCGGCGAAAATCCGCGCGGCCGCCGAGCGTGGCGGTCTGGAGATCGGCAGCTATCGACTGATCGATGCGCCGCACAGTCATGCCGCAGCGATGCAAGCGGTGGCCCTGTTACGCAATGGTGAGGCTGGATTGCTGATGAAAGGCGCCCTGCATACCGATGAACTGATGCACGCGGTGGTCGCCGCCGATACCGGATTGCGTACGGCGCGCCGGCTCAGTCATATCTACTTGATGGATGTCCCCGATTACGCGCGTCTGTTGCTGATCACCGACGCCGCGATCAACATCGCACCGTCGCTGGCCGACAAGCGCGACATCATCCAGAACGCCATCGACCTAGCCCAGATCTTGGGTATTGCAACGCCGCGTGTGGCCGTCCTTTCGGCGGTGGAAACCGTCAATCCCGCGATCCCCTCGACGGTGGATGCAGCCGCGCTCTGCAAGATGGCCGAGCGCGGGCAGATCGAAGGCGGTATCGTCGATGGCCCGCTGGCCTTCGACAACGCGGTCGACAGTGATGCGGCACGCCAGAAGGGCATTGTTTCGCCCGTGGCCGGTAACGCTGATATCTTGGTCGTGCCCGACCTGGAATCGGGCAACATGCTGGCCAAGCAATTGACCTTTCTGGCCGGTGCCGACGCCGCCGGTGTAGTGATGGGTGCCCGTGTGCCGATCATCCTCACCAGCCGCGCCGATACGCCGCGTGCACGCATCGCCTCCTGCGCGGTGGCGGTACTCGTCGCCCGTGCGCGTGCCGGGACGCCTGCAGCAGCCGAGCACTGAGCGATGCCCAAGGCTATCCTCACGCTCAACGCGGGGTCCTCCAGCATCAAGTTCGCGCTGTATGAGCTCGACGCCGGCGTGGCACTGCAACAGGTATCGCACGGCCAGATCGAAAGCATTGGCGTCGCGCCACATTTCATCGCCCGGGCCACGGATGGCACCGTGTTGAGCGAGTACCGCTGGACATCGAGCGCCACGCTGGAGCACGAGGCGCTGCTCACGCCGCTGCTTGCGTGGATTACCACGCATCTGGGGCAGGAGGCGCTATGCGCGGTCGGGCATCGTATTGTCCACGGCGGCAGTACCTATAACCGGCCGGTCTATCTGGATGCGCAGGTAGTCGCCGACCTGACGAAGCTGACGCCACTCGCCCCCTTGCATCAACCGCACAACCTCGCGGCGGTCCGCGCGATTGCGCAATTGCGCCCCGAGCTTCCGCAGGTGGGGTGCTTCGATACCGCGTTTCACCATGGCCTGTCGGCGGACGCCGCACGACTGGCGTTGCCGCGCAGGTACGCGGCAGAAGGCGTGCGGCGCTATGGATTCCATGGGCTCTCCTACGAATATATCGCTGGCCGTTTGCGTGAGCAGGCTCCAGGATTGGCGGCCGGTCGGGTGATCGCGGCGCATCTGGGCAATGGGGCCAGCCTGTGTGCTATGCACAACGGTCAAAGCGTCGACACTACGATGGGATTCACCACGCTCGATGGACTAGTGATGGGCACGCGCTGCGGCAACCTGGATCCCGGTGCAGTGCTCTATCTGCAACAGGCCCACGGCCTCTCGGCGACCGATGTCGAACACATGCTCTATCACGACAGCGGGCTGTTGGGCGTGTCTGGCATCAGCAGTGACATGCGCATGCTTCTGACCAGTGACGATGCCTGCGCGCGTGAAGCCATTGATCTTTTCGTCTTCCGCATCGCACGGGAAACTGGTGCGCTGATATCCACCCTCGGCGGCATCGATGCCCTGGTCTTCAGCGCCGGCATCGGCGAGCACGCGGCGCCGATACGCGCCGCAGTCTGTGCCAGGCTCGGCTGGCTGGGGATCGAGTGTGATGCAGAGGCCAACAGTCGCCATGCAGCACAGATCAGCACTTCGAACAGCCGTGTGCCGGTGTTCATCGTCCCCACCGATGAGGAAGCGATGATCGCTTCTCACACTGCGCATGTACTGCAAAACGCGCGGTCACCTGTTTGAAGTGTCATCGAGGTGGCTGCTGACCACCGACATTCGCTGGGTTGATATCCGTTTCCCCGTTTTATTTTCGCCAAACTAACGTGCCTTGGCGCATGCAGCCTTGCCCTGTTCCAAGGAACGCGATGGCGACAGCGTGACGGGACTTGTCGATCCTCCCTGTTCCTCACGCCTGGAATACACCATGTTGCCCATGCCAAACATCGCCAAAGTGAGTGTCGCCCATGCGTTGAGGCACTCCGCGTAAGGGTTGGCTGCAGGCATCACCCATTGCGTCATGAGGCTGGTGGCATTGGCGACGGGATCTGTCCAGGTAAGCGCGGGCGACGCGAAGGGGCCGATCTGACTACCGATCAGGGCCAGTAGTTCGGGTGGTTGGAAGGCGAACGGTGCAAAGGGCATGGCGCTCATGACTTGCTTCCTCGTAATAGATGCATATCGTCCATGGGTTATTTCGGTTCGATGGGCTTTGCCGACATGCGGACGGCAACACAGCTTTCAGTACATGTGCTGACCGCCGTTCATCGCGACATTGCTTCCTGTCATGAACGCCGCCGAATCACTGCAGATAAAGCCCACCAATGCCGCGATTTCCTCCGGCTGCCCCAGTCGCCCCACCGGAATCAGCGGAATGATCTTCGACTCCAGCACCTCCTTGGGCACCGCCGACACCATACGCGTCGCGGTATAGCCAGGCGATACCGTGTTCACAGTGACACCGTGGCGCGCGACTTCCAGCGCCAGTGACTCGGAAAAGCCATGAATGCCAGCCTTGGTCGCTGCGTAATTGCATTGACCAAACTGCCCCCTGGTGCCATTGATCGAACCGATATTGACGATGCGCCCCCAGCCCTGCTCCACCATGCCGCCGCAGAACTGCTTGGTGACGTTGAACATGGAATCGAGATTGGTATGCATGACGGCTTCCCAATCGTCCTTGCTCATCTTCAAAAACCGCCCATCGCGGGTGATGCCGGCGTTGTTGATCAGGATGTCTACCTTGTGGCCATCCTTCGCAATTGCCTCGGCCATGCGCTGGCATGAAGCAAATTCGGCGACATCTACCGGATAGGCCTTGTACTGGTATCCCGACGAAGCCTGATGGTCCAGCCACGCACCGACACGATCATTGCAGGGTGAATGCGTCACCAGCACGGTATCACCGGCATCGTGCAAGACTTTGGCGATCGCTTCGCCAATGCCCCCCATGCCACCAGTCACCAAGGCCACATGCTTAGTGGTCATGACCTGCCTCCCCAGCGGCCGCGTTGTTGAACATCTTGAAAAATCGTCACATCGCACTCCGTCGTATTGAGTGGACGATGCCATTGGGATGCAGTGCTCTTCTTGACCAAGGTCAAGCAATGCGTCGATGTTCTAACCACGGAAGATATCGAACGGCTCGACCTTGAGCACCTTGCGGATGCTGATGTAGCTCGAGACCGCAGCAATCAGCACCACCATGCCCAACGCAAGCCCGAGGTTGGCCATGGTGACCAGCGCCGCATAGTCAGGCAGCCGAGCCTTGGCTACAGCAATCAACAACGTGCACAGTCCGATACCCAGGCCATAACCGGTAAGGCTGGTGAAGGTCACCTGGAACAGGATCATGTAGGTCAGTTCGTAGCCTTTGGCGCCGATGGCCTTCAACGCACCGAACTTGTCCAGGTTTTCCAGCACGAAGGTGTAGAAGGTCTGCGCCGAGATCGACAGGCCGACGATGAAACTGATGATCGTCATCAGCATGATATTGGTGCCGATGCCGGTCTGGTATTTGTAGAAGTCCGCAATACGCTGGTCGAACTCGTCCTTGGTCAATGCCAGATAGCCCAACTGCGCGACCTCCTTCTTGATTTCCGGAATATCGCCAGGGCTCTTCGGCTCGACCAGGATGTAGGAAATCGTGAAACGCGTACTGGGGATGTATTCGATGGCGCGGCTGTAGGTGGTGTAGAGCGTCGGTATGCCGAACAGGCCGAAGGAATTCACCTTGGCGATGCCGACCACCACGCCGCGATTGTCATTGAGCTCGAATTCCTGTCCCAGCCCCGGACTGCCCAACTTGCCGTACTCGGCATCGTCGACCACGAAAAACCCGTTGTCGGCGTAGATGTCCTCGACATTGCCCTGCTCCAGCCTGGGGCGGCCAACCAGGCTGGTGTCGTCCAGGCCCATCACCGTCACCGCCTGATAGGTGCCGTTGCGCAATTTGACAAGGGCGCCGCCGGAGTACAGCGGCACGGCATAGTGCACACCGTCGATGCTGCGCACTGCATCGAGCAGGTAATCGGGCATCGGGATGCTGCTGGCAACCGTCTGCACGGCAGGATCCATGACCCATATCGAAGCGCCCACATTGGTAACCGTGGACGCCGAACGCGACAGGATGCCGGCGAACAGTGAGGTCATCATCACCATCAGGAACACCGCGAAGGTGATGCCCAGCAGCAAGGCCGAGAACTTGCCGCGGTCGTTGACCAGCAATTTATAGGCGAGCTTGAAGATACCCGCGTATTTCATGGCTGCACCCTGCTCGCCTGCGCGGCATGTGTCGATGCAGGCATCGCCTCGGTATGCGGCGCCTTCCACCAGCCGCCGCCGAGCGCCACATAAAGTGCGACGGCATCCTGATAGCGCTGGGCCAGCGCCTGCACATAAGCCATCTTGCTCTGCCGGTACTGTTCATCGGCGATCAGCACATCCACATAGTTCACCAGGCCAGCCGTATAGTTGGCCTGGATCAGGCTCAATGCCTGCGCAGCATCGCGGGCGGCCTCGTCATTGGCCTGCATCGCTTCCGCATCGTGCTGCAACGCCTTGAGCACGTCGGCGACCTGCTCGAACGCGGTGAGCACGGTGCCGCGATAGTCCTGCAGCGATTTCTGGTAGGCGTCGATCGCCGCCTTGCGGTTGTACCAGCGCGTGCCACCCTGGAAAACCGGCATGCTGATATCTGCCCCTGCGCTCCAGTAACGGCCCTGGCTCTTGCCGAGCGCGCCGGTAGTATTGGCGGCTGATCCGTCATCACCGCCCAGCGTGATGCTCGGAAACATCGCGGCCGTAGCAACGCCGATTTCGGCGCTGGCCTCATGCAACTGGGCTTCGGCGGCAAGAATGTCCGGTCGCTGATGCACCAGATCGGAAGGCAGGCTGACCGGTAAGCTGGCGGGCAGATGCAGCGCTTCGAAGCGAATGGCGGGAAGCTGCGACTCGCCGGCGCTTTGCCCCAATAAAGCGTGCAGCAAGTGATCAGCCTGATCGCGCTTCAGTTCCAGCGATGCCAGTTGCGCCAGGTTCGATGCACGTGCGCTGCGCAAGGTGAGCAAGTCGCTGTAAACCTCGGCACCGGACTGTATGCGTGTATCGACCAGCCCGAGTTGCTGCGTCTGCAACGATACCAACCCATGCATCACGTCGATTTCGTCGGCATAGGCCTGGCGTGCGATCGCAGTATTCACCACATTGCCGGTCAAGGTCAGATAGGTGCCTTCCATGGTGTATCGATGCATGTCTACTGCGGCGTGCAGGCCCTCTACCGTCCTGCGCTCGCTGCCGAACAGATCCAGCGCATAGCTGACGGTAGCGCTGAGGGTGAAGAGATTGAAGATACCGCCGATGCCATGCTGGCCGAGCATGGAAGGAGATGTTCGCTCACGCGTAGCATCGGCACCCACACCCAATTGGGGGAAGAAAATGCCTTGCCCTGCGCGCAGGTTGTCCTGGCTTTCGCGCAGACTGGCCTGAGCCGACTGCAGGCTCGGATTGCCGGCGATAGCCGTACTGACCCATTGATCGAGCTCGGATGAGCCAAACAGGTGCCACCAATCCGCGTCAGGTGACTGCGACAGATCGAAATGCTGGGTCTGCCCGATCGCCGTCACGTCCCCCGGCAGGTCGCCGCTCGGCAAGTAACGCGCGACAGCGGGCGCGGACGGCTTCGTGAAATCCGGCCCGACAGTGCAGGCGCCCAACAGCAGCACGGTAACCGCCGCGGCGATACTATTTTTTAGCCACGTAGACATCGACCAGTTGCCCCGGATAGATGGCCGCATCGGCGGGTTTCTTGAAGCGGAAGATGATCGGCAGCACGCGCAGGTCCACGCGCTCCAGGCGCTGGTCGGAAAGCTCGATCTTGGGTGTCACATACGGCTGCATGCGCACGAATTCGAGCGGAATTTTCAGGTTGCTACCGCGTACCGACATCTCCGCCTTTATATGCGCCAGCGACGGCAGGCGGTCGACCAAAATTTCGTCGATGAAGCAGCGCACGGACAGATAACCTTGCGGTCCGCCCATCACGATGATCGGGTCGTAACCCTGGGTATAGGCGTCGTACGCGCCTTGCGCCGATACATAGCTGCCCAGTGCCGTATTCATGGCCAGCACGATGCCGTCGGCCTGCGCGCGTATCGTGTATTTCTGCAGCAGCGCATCGGAGGCTTGGTAGGCCTGTTCCAGGGCGTTGTATTGCATCTGCTGGTTGCGGATGTCGTAGCTCCACGCGCCGGCCTTGGTCAGTTCGTATTGGCGGCGTGCAAAGCCGAGATTGGCCTTGGCGACTTCCAGTGCATCTTTATCGTTGTCGAGGGTGTCCTTGCTGACTGAACGCGGGTCGATCGCATAGGAAAGACGCTGCTTCTCGAAGGTATCGCTGGCTGTTTTCTGACTGGCCTCGGCCTGCGCAACCTGCGCGGTGGCGACCGCCAGCGTTTCCCTGCGCGGCTGCGCTTGCAGTTCCTGCAGAGTGGCAAGCGCTGCGTCGCCCTGACGCTTCTGTTGCTCGGCCAGAGCCAGCTGCACCGAGTTGTCGATCACCAGCAAGGGCTGTCCAGCGGCGACGTGATCGCCTTCGTGCACTTGGATCTGCGTGATGCGCCCGGACACATCCGGGTAGATATTGATGTTCTCGCCGCTGCCCTGAGAGCTTTCCACGATGCCGTTGGCGTAGATGCCATTCGCGTAGGAGTTGGTGGCCGGACTGAACACGGGTGGTTGAGCCGCCTGCTCCCGGCCGTAGAAGTAGGCGCTGGCGATCGCTATCAACGCACCCAGGGCGGCCACCAGGAAAATGATCCGGTTTCTCATAAGGCTTTCTCCGTCCCAGCCGTGATGCATCCGTCTTCCATGTGCACGACACGGTCCGCGAATTCGAGAATCCGCGCGTCATGGGTGACAATCAGGACACAACGGGTGGGATTGAGTACGTGCTCACGCACGAACTGCACGATCATGCGGCCGGTATCGCCATCAAGCGACGCGGTTGGCTCATCGAGTATCAGCAATTCCGGGTCACCAACCAGCGCACGAGCGATGGCGACACGCTGCTGCTCACCACCACTCAGCTTGACCGGCGGCAATTGCCCACGATCCTTCAGGCCGACAATGGCCAGCATCCGCTCACCCTTACTCAGCGACGCATTCCAGTCTTCCCTGCGCAGCACCAGCGGAATCGCCACGTTTTCAGCCGTGGTGAGCTTGGGAAACAGATGGAAGTCCTGAAATACGAAGCCGATCGTTCGTAGCCGGAATTCAGCAAGATCGTTGGCGCTGAGCTGCCACAGGTTGGCACCCTTGACTTTCACGGTACCTGAGCTGGGGCGCAGGATGCCCGAGATCATGCTGAGCAAAGTCGTCTTACCGCTGCCTGACGGACCAACGATGAAAAGCATCTCGCCGTAATGCGCTTCAAAGGTCGCCCCGCGCACGGCCAGCGTCGCGGCAGCCCCTTCGCCGAACGACTTGGTCAGACCGGTAGCTTGAATGGCCGCGTTTTCCATGGCGTAACTTTAGGCAGCCGCGGCCCTGGCCCATTTGAGCGAAGTCAATTGAATTCGCATTCAAGTTGCCGCGTGCATCAGGCAGCTACTGCAAGCCAACCGGCGCTAGCGTATGCTCTGGTCGGAGTGTTCCGTTGAATCAGGCACCACGGGGGATCGGAGTTTCAGATGGCCATGTCGCTTAGTCCTGCGTCGTCTGCGATGGCGCCGACACATCTGCTGGTCGTTGATGACGATACCGAGATTGCCCAGATCCTCAGCCGCTACTTCGGCAGCCATGGCTTTCGTGTCAGCACGGCCGGTGACGGTGCCCAGATGCGCCGCGTTCTGGACAGCGAAGCCGTGGATATCGTCATGCTCGATCTGGGGTTGCCTGGCGAAGATGGCTTCAGCCTCACCCGCCATCTGCGTGAGCATTGGCATGGCCCGGTGATTATCGTGACCGGACGCGGCGAGTCGGTGGATCGCGTCGTGGGCCTGGAACTAGGCGCGGACGACTACGTCACCAAACCGTTTGATCTGCGCGAGTTGCTGGCACGCGTGCGCAGCGTCCTACGTCGCACTGCACCGCCAGCCAAGGCATCAGACGTCAAAGCAGGCCATCCCTGGCGTCTGTCGTTCGATGGCTATGTGCTCGATCCGCGATCGCACACCTTGTCCGGACCGCAAGGCGAACCGATTCTGCTGACCAGCGGCGAATTCACGTTGCTCGGGGTTTTCGTGGAACACGCCAATCAGGTCCTTACCCGCGACCAGTTGATGACGCATATCCATGGCCGTGATGCGGGACCGTTTGATCGTTCGATCGACGTGCAGATCGGCCGCCTGCGCCGCAAGATTGAGCCCGATCCCGCCCGTCCTCAACGGATCAAGTCGATCCGTGGCACGGGCTATCTGTTTTCGTCGACGGTCCAGCGGGTATAAGGCAGCGCCATGTTCAGCAAGCAAGCTCCGGACGCGAACCTGTTCCGTTCATTATTCGAGATGGCACCGGACGCGATGATCGTGGTCGATCGGCAGGGTGTCATCGTGCTGACCAATGCGCATGCGGAGCGCCTGTTCGGCTATGGAGCAGGTACGCTTGCCGGTTTGAAGGTGGAAGCGCTGCTGCCGGCGGCGCTGCGGCAAGCGCACATCGCACATCGCACCCATTACATGTCCAACCCGCGCGAGCGTCCGATGGGCGCCGGCTACGAGCTGACCGGCGTACGCGCTGACGGCCAATCCTTTCCCGTGGAAATCGGCTTGAGCCCGGTCGCTGCATCGATGGGAACGCTGTATGCAGCATCGATCCGCGATATCTCCGAAACGCAGCGTGCACGCCAGGCCCTGGAACGCGCCCGCTTTGACGCTGCCATGGCCCAGATGGGTCGGCGTCTGCTTGAGGCCACGCATCACAAACAAGCCATCGGCGAAATGCCCGAGTTGGTGGCAACTACCCTCGATATTCCCGCAATGGCGATTCTGCTGACCGACCCGCGCCATGTCCGCTTGCAAGTCCCCGCCTCGATGGGTCTGCCTCAAGCCGTGCTGGAGAGCTTGTCGGGCGATCCCGCGCTGCATGCCATGACACGTAGCGCGACGCCGGATGTCGATGATCAACCACCCGCGCAAGGCGCCGTCATCGAAAGCCTTCGCCGCATATGCCCTTCCTTGAGCGGCGATTACCAAGACGCCGCTCTCGTGTTTTTGCCCGATAGGCATGGACCCTTGGGGCTGCTGTTGGCGCTGGCTCGCCAGAAGGGCTATTTCGACCGGGATCGACTGAATTTTCTACAATCAGTCGCGAACATTCTGGCCGCATCCATTCAGCGTGAACGCAGTGAAGAACAGCTGGCACATGCGCAGCGCCTCGATGCGCTCGGTCAGCTCACTGGCGGCATTGCGCATGATTTCAACAATCTGCTGACGGTGATTTCCGGCAACCTGCAGCTGCTGGAGGCCGACATGCCGGACGATCAGGCAACGCGGGAAACCGTCGAAAGCGCTTCACGCGCCGTCGAGCGCGGTGCGGCACTCACCCGCAAACTGCTTACCTTCTCACGCCGCCAGCATCTGTTGCCGCATGCCGTCCAAACAGTGCAATTGCTGGCCGATCTGAGCGACATGCTGGGCCGTACGTTGGGCGAACGTATCGTGGTGACCGCCGAGTGCGCCAAAACTACGCCTGCGGTATACGCGGATTCGGGAGAACTGGAAGCGGCATTGATCAATCTGGCACTCAACGCGCGCGATGCGATGCCGCGCGGTGGACGCCTCGGCATCACGGCACGCTCTCATAACGTCGTCAGTGTCGAGGAAGATGCCAAGCTACAGCCTGGCTCGTATGTCGTCTTTGCGGTATCGGATAACGGTGTGGGTATGCCGCCGGAAATCCTGGCGCATGTGCTGGAGCCTTTTTTCACGACCAAAGAAGCCGGCAAAGGCAGCGGACTCGGCCTCAGCATGGTATACGGCTTCGTAAAACAGTCAGGTGGACACCTCAATATCGAGAGCCAGGTAGGTTTCGGCACGCGCGTTGAGCTTTATCTGCCTGTTGCTGTCTCAGCCCATACCGAAGAACCATTGGTCATGACGTCGCGTCAGGGCCACAAAACAGTACTGGTGGTGGAAGACGAATCGGAAGTACGGCGCGTGGCTATCGCTTTTCTGCGCACGCTGGGCCACCCGACTTTCGAGGCCAACGACGCCACCACCGCACTTGAGCGATTGGCGGAACATCCGGAAATCGATCTGCTCTTTACGGATATCGTGCTGGGCGGAGACATGACGGGTTTCGAACTTGCAGCGCTGGCACGGGAGCGGTATCCACATCTTCCCGTGCTTTTCACTTCCGGGTACGAATACGCCGCAATGGATATCGATACCTCTGCTTCCGGCGCCTTCGAACTTCTACGCAAACCCTATCGCCGCGAACAGCTTGGTGCGGCCATGCGTCGTGTGCTGGATCGGGACGTCAGTACCTGATATCGCTCAGTTCAGCGCGGTGCTTATCCCGGCCATCGAGCGCAGCCCATCGACATCCAACACCCGTACTTCGCGGCGCTGCACGTCGATGTAGCTTTGATCGTGTAGGCGCGACAGTGCCCGGCTTACGGTTTCATGCTTCAGGGCCAAGAAACTGGCCATGTCGATACGGCTCATGCGCAAGATGAAATGCTTCGCGCTATAGCCCAGGCGTGCATAGCGTGCAGCCACGTCGAGCAGAAAGGCGGCAACGCGGCGTTCGGCGGCCAGCGTGCCCAGCATCAGCATCCATGAACGGTCGCAACGAATTTCCGCCGCCAATGCTGAAGTCAGGCGTGATTGCAGCTCCGGCATGTGCAGACAGGCCCGCAACACCGCCGGATATGGCAGTTCCCAGGCTTCGCTGTCTTCCAAGGCGATCGCATCGCTGGAATAGGTGTTCAAGCCAATCGACTCCACACCGATGAGGTCGCCGCGCATGCGGAATCCGGTCACCTGTTCACGCCCATCCTCAGCCAGTTCGCAGGTCTTGTAGGAACCGGCATGTACCAGATAGATCGCCTGGAACGGCTGGCCGGCGTGATAAATGCCCTGCCCGGCGGCATGTTTGCAGCGGCGGACCGGAACGTGTTTGCGAATCGCGTCGATATCGATCCCCAGATCGTTGCAGGTGGCTGCCAAAGCCATGGACGCGTAAGGCTTGCCTACCGGTGTCGTGCGAACGTCTGTTGCTAGCAATGTCATGACACGTACCCCCGAGCTGCAGTTCATCTCGACTACGGGGGTGACTCTAGGTGCTGCCCGTAACGGCATTAGTTCGACTCGGCAACGGTTTGTAACGGTGTGTAACAGCACTCCGACTCGATCGACGCTTGATGCGCGTCAAGCCACCCCTATCGGGCCGGCCTAGGATTGATGGCGTATTTCAGCTTGGAGACCGCCATGCGCGCCGCCGATATCGGGACTTCCCGCGTCATCCAATTGAACGAATCGTCCACCATCAACGAAGCCGCCCGCACCATGCGCCAGCACGATGTGGGTTGCGTGGTGACGATGAAGAACACCCTGGCAGGTGTACTTCCCAGCGGTATCGTGACCGACCGTGATCTGGCCATCCGTTTTCTGGCCAAAGACCTAGGCGATGAAAAAAACTTGCACGACATTCAATCGCTGCCGCTGGTGACGTGTCACGCAGACGCGACAATCGATGAGCTCGTCGGCATGATGCTGGGCAGCCACGTCCGGCGCGTGCCGATTGTGGACGACGAAGGCCAGTTGATTGGCATCGTGTGCCTGGATGATGTGATGGCTGCGCTGGCCGAACTGATGCAGCGCGCCTCGCGCGCACTCACGGACGAACGTGAACTCGACTAAGTCGTTTCTCACCACGCGTTGGAGAGTATTCGACTGCGTAACGCGCCATGCGCCATGCTCAGCACCGATGCCAAGGCACCACACGGTTCCGGCGAAGGTTGCGCGTTACGTGGATACTCCCTTGCTGCGCGCGGCTTTCGCTCGAATTGCGAACGCAATCAATGCGCCATGAGCACCGGCAATTGGGCGTGTTCGAGTATATGGCGCGTCGTGCCACCGAGAATCAGCTCAGTCATCCGCGAGTGACCCCAGGCGCCCATCACCAGCAGGTCCGCATGCATGGCATACGCCTGATTGAGCAGCGCTTCACCGGCCTTGGCCGTCGACGGAAACGGCTGAGTCGAATGCAACTTGATGCCTTGCCTCGTGAGCCAATCACGCGCCGGGAGCGGCGGCGGCGCGAAACCAGGCAACTCGTCGCTCGAACCATCGATCAAGCACACCATTTCGGCCTCACGAAGGAATGGCACGGCGGCGCGCAATGCGCGCATGGATTCCTGCGTGCTGTTCCAGGCCACCACGATTCTTTCCTGACGGAAGTTTCCCTCCCACTTGGGCGGAACGAGCAACATCGGTGAGGCGGCTGAAAGCAACACACGCGTCACATAGTCCATGCCCGAGGGGTAGCCGGCCTCACGATTCGGCAAGCGGCTAACCGTGATATCCGCCATGCACGAACGCCGCGCCAGTATCGGTACGTACACACCGCGGATCACCTCCCAGCCACCTTGAACACCGTGTTCGCGGCATAGGTTCATCCACCAGGCATCGCATTGCTTGGCTTCAACCTCCTCCGCATCCAGCACAGCCATAACATCGGGCATGTACATGGAAGACGGAAAGACCTCGACGATATTGAGCCCCGTCGCATAGGCATTATGGCGGCTTGCCAGTGCCAAGCCCGTTCGCACTACGGGATTGTCGTTGCTCATCTCTTCAGTGTTGACGAGGATCTCGAACATAACGGCTCACCTTAAGCAGGATCGACATACCAACATTCATCCAGGCGCTGGTAATGCGTCTTGATCTGGGTCAACCGTTGTCGACGCGACACCGATAAGCGGGATCCATAGGTGCGATTCCTGTTTCACTTGACCGTCGTCAAGTGCTTACAAGCGCCAGCCCGCTAAAAGATAAGTGTGGCCCCTAGCAAAGGGCTTCCTACCAAGTCGCGAGGTCTTCGCCATGTCTTCCACTACAAAACAACCCCAGGCCGCTCTTGAAGGTGATCACTGGATCGAACCCCTGCGTGACGGAACGCGAGTGCTGGTGCGGCCACTACAGTCGAAGGATCGCGCCATGGAAGAAGAGTTCATTCAGCGGCTTTCACCCGAGGCACGACGCTTCCGCTTCCTGGGTGACTTCAAGGAGCCCGACAAGGCCCTGCTCGACCATTTGATGCATGTGGACTACGTCCACGACATGGCTTTCATAGCGATGGCGCACGACAACGGTCATCTGCGCGAAGTCGGCATAAGCCGTTATTCGACCACCGGCGACGGCCAGCAATGCGAATGCGCCATCACGGTGGCCGACGACTGGCGCAATCGCGGCTTGGCGGTCGTTCTGATGCGCCATCTTATCGACGTCGCGCGCAAGCAAAAGCTGACCCGGATGTTTTCGATCGACGACGTCAACAACGAACAGATGCGTGAACTCGCCAAGTATCTCGGATTCAAGCGCGAATCGCATCCGGACGACCCGCGATCGGCGGTGTACTCGCTGACCCTGTGAAAGCCCGTGCATTCCCCTGCTGGAGACATCGCCATGCTCGCCAACAAATCTCATGAAACTTCCTATGCCAAGTCGAACGCGGCAAAGCACCCCGCGTCGCAATTCCACGACATCCTCGCCCTTGTCACATCCACCGGTCCGTGGAGTGCGGCACTCCTGAGCGCCATTGATCTCGCGGCACGGTGGAATGCGAATGTCACCGGCTGCTATGTACCTCCCAGCCTGCGCGAACAGCGCGCTTATGAATCCGATCCCACAGTGATAAGCTTGTTGACCGATGGCGAGTACAACTATCCCGACGAGTCCGCCGCCTTTCATGCCTTCGCCAAGGAGCTCGGCGCGCAACATACCTCATGGGTCGTGACGCATACGGCGATTGCGCCTACGCTGCGCAAGCTCGGTGCATGGCATGACCTGGCTATCATCGAACGCGACATGGTCGGTGAGACAGGCGTGTTCGATATTCTCGGTGAAGGCATGTTGAGCAGCCGTGCACCTTGCCTCGTGTTGCCTCCACACTGGGACGATACTGTTAGCTTTGATCGCATCGTGATTGGCTGGAACGGCACCGTCGAAGGCACCCGCGCTCTGCATAGCGCGTTGCCGTTGCTTCAGCTCGCCAAACAGGTGATCCTGGTCAACGGTGAAGTGCGTACGCCTTACGCCGACCAGGTCGGCGTGACGGAACCGGATCCCATCGTCTACCTGATGCATCACGGCATTGCCGCAAAGCCACATTACATCAACGTGCCGTCCATTGAAGCCGGCAAGTGCCTTCTGCAAAAGGCGCACGAAGTGCGTGCAGACCTTCTGGTGATGGGGGCTTATGGGCATTCACGTATCCGTGAACGCGTGCTCGGCGGCGCAACCCGGTATGTCATGGCGAACGCCGACATTCCCGTCTTTATGCAACACTGATTCAAGCAGAATGGTGCCTTCGCCAAATATGCAGTCGACACGGCCGCCTACGTGGCACGCCTTCCCGGCGTAATCGACACAATGTCGATTACGCCGATTCTTTGCACTAGCGTCACGGCCTACAAAAGCATCAAGAAACCCGGTTCACACCCTCGCGAATGGATCGCCATCTCGGGCATTTATTGGCGGCCATGGCCATGCGGGAGGGAGGAAGCGTTGATGTCGGTAAGCGCTCAGTGCTGCAGCAACATCGGTATCTTCGCGTTCTCGAGCATGCACCTGAACACACCGCCCGCTACCCGTTCACGAAGACGTGAATGGCTGAATGCGCCAAGCACAAACAAATCGGCACGAAGCTGTTGCGCCTCCCATATCAAAGCGCCACCGACGATCGCCACGTCACCATCAATTCGACGCTGATGCGCCGTTACACCATGTTGCGCGAGAAACCGATAGGGATCGAACTTGGGTAGGTCAGCATTGTGATCGCCATCCTCGTCTGTCCCATCCAGGATCCAGACCTCTTTGGCATCCAGCAGAAATGGCATCGCTGCGTGAATGGCGCGGGTAGCTTGAGGGCTTCCGTTCCAGCCGATGACAATGCGTTCGAAGGACGACGAGACTGTGCATAGCTTTGGCAGGAGGACACAAGGCAATCGGCAGGCCCATAAAAGATGGGTCAGAAAGGTCAGCAACTCGTTCGCTTCCATCATGTCGCTTTCAACAACCGCCAGATCGTGCCAGGCGGCGAGCTGCGTGATGGCGCTTCCAACATCGGCTTGCACGGCAGCCCAGTTCGTCTTGGCGACGCCGTTCTGGTTAGCAAAAAGCGTGAAGTCGGCTGCAGTCGGTGTACTGAAAAGAACATCGTCGCATCCCAGTGCGTGCATCGTCGACTCGACATCCAACACACTGAAATCGCGCAACATGGGGTCGACGTAGCAGCCTGTCAGCACGGACCCATAGCGTGAAGCCAACGAAGCGCCCATCACCGCCGCTGAGCTCCAGGGAGTACTCGCCGTCAGAAAAGCCACGATATTTGGGATCGTCATCGCGCCTCGCACGTGCGATTTATCATGATCGGAAATGGGCATCTCTAGCAGTTCAGCCATAACGTCTCTCCTTTTCTGACATCAGCGACAAACAAGCAACGGAATTTCGGCGCAGCTCAGCACCTTGTTGGTTTCGCTACCGAGTACCAGATGGTCCCATCCCGTGCGACCATGCGTCCCCATCACGATCAGATCGCAATCGTACTTTCGGGCCGCACCAATGATGGCGCTATAGGGGCGTTCGTCGAATGCGTAGTTGCCTTTAAACGGCACATCGGCCTCCCTGGCCAGTACGTGGATCGCCTCAAGCTGCTGCTGCGCGCGACCGATCGCTTCCTCGTGATAGTCATCTGAAGCGTGCCGAATCAGATCGGAAAAATAGGAAACGGCCGCCAGTGGCGCCAATACGTGAAAGGCATGGACGCGCGCGGCGATCTGTTTGGCCATTGCGATGCCAAGGCGGGCAGCCCGTAGCGACTGATCCGATCCGTCGATGGGCAGGAGGATATTCTTGAACATCGCGCACCTCCGAGGCTGGGTGGACCGTTGGATTACTTGCGTGCGTCGTTGATCAGGCTGAGCACCAGTGCCACCGAACAGATGCCGCCGATCCAGTCCGTCGCTGTCCAGGTGAATTCGTTGCCTCTAACTACGCTGATCAGGGCGCTGGCTACAGCAATAAGCAAAAGACCGGTCGAGAGCATCGAAAACGCTGGCGCAGTTGATTGGCTTTTCATCGCACACCTCGCTTGGATATTGGTGCAACGGCATGCGAACTGTCACATGACACGTCATCGTTTCTTACCGGCATCCGTTTGAGCGCGTGTCCATCGCTTTTCAGACAAAAGAAATCGCTCGTACCTGCACGAAGCTGCCCACAAAAACGCTCAATCTTTACGACGGTACGTTTTGCGAGTACCCGATGCTTCAGCAAGTTCAAAGCGGTGCTCCTTTTTCAATCAACTCGCTGACAGCTTAGGCAAGCAGGCACGGCTCATCTTGATGTTGATCAACTGATCATCACCATTTCCTCTTTTTCGACGCGGCACGGGATTACTCAACGACTTGACCACGATCAATATCGCGGCAATTGCACCGGGCATCATGAAACTCGACGTGCCTGAGCGTAGGCGCGGCATCCCTAAGACTCTGGAGGCTCTACCCATGTTCGCCGCAACCGCCATGCACCGGGAATCCACCGAAGCGCAACCGAAGTCGCTATTCCGGCACTTGCTGCTTCCGATCGACGGATCGGATCTCTCGCTGCGAGCCTTCAGTATGGGCCTCGAACTGGCGAAGACATTTGACGCCAAAGTGCTAGCGCTGCACGTCGTGCCACCATTCAACTCCTTCGCCTACATGACTGAACTTCTTGCTGCTACAGAGCTGAGTTTTAGCCAGCAAGCAGTTCAAACCGCTTCACGCTACCTGGACGAGGCCAAAGCACTGGCCAAGGCTGCACAAGTGCCCTGCGAGTGCCACTACGCCTTTGGCGAGCGCCCCCATCAAGCTATTCTGGACGCCGTCAACGAGCATCATTGCGACCTCATCGTCATGGCCACCCATGGCTGGCATGGCTTGAATCGGTTGATGCTGGGTAGCGAAACGCAAAAGGTACTGCTGCAAAGCAAGATCCCAGTACTGGTTTGCCGGTAACCTAAGGGCAAGAGCATGCCTTTTCGATGGGATCCTAACACCCGCGTGGACCAAGCACCGCTCAAGCCGGTCATACGGAAAGACGTCGCATCGGAAAGCACCCCCGCTGTCGATCCTGGCGGCACGTCCTTGTACAAAACCTTGTGGCATCGCCTGAAGCAGCACCCGTTGGCACATGTTGGCCCCGGACTGATCACCGGTGTCGCCGATGACGATCCGAGTGGCATCGCTACTTATTCACAGGCCGGCGCACAGTTTGGTCTCAACATGTTGTGGACCATGCCACTAGCATTCCCGATGATGGCGGCCATTCAATCCATGTGCGCTCGGATCGGACGCGTGACTGGCAAAGGTCTGGCCGCGAACATCAAAACGACGTTTCCGCCTTATGTGCTCAAAGCTGTTGTAGTGCTGCTGCTGATCGCAAACACGCTCAATATCGCCGCGGACATTGCCGCGATGGGTGAGGCGGCAGAACTGGTCACCACGGTCGACCGGCACGTCATGACGGTCGGCTTTGTTGTCGGCATGCTCGCTCTACAGATCATCGTGCCGTACCACCGCTATGTGTTTTATCTGAAATGGTTGACGCTTTCGTTGCTTGCATACGCTGCCGTGCTCTTTACCGTCCACGTGCCATGGAAAGAAGTCATCTGGCACACGCTTTGGCCGCATTTCGTGCCGAACACGGACACCGCTACCATGGCAGTCGCCATTTTCGGCACAACCATCAGCCCCTATCTTTTCTTCTGGCAAGCGTCCGAAGAAGTCGAGGACATGCGCCTGAAAGGCGAAGCGCGACCGTTGACGCAAGATCCCGGTGCCGCGGCGTCAGAATTAACCCGCATCAAGTGGGATACCTGGAATGGCATGTTCTATTCGGACATCGCTGCCTATTTCATCATTCTTGCCACGGCGGTCACGTTGCATGTCGCAGGCATCACCGACATCACGACTGCCGCACAAGCGGCAAGCGCGCTTCGACCACTCGCCGGCGATCTTGCCTATCTTCTGTTTGCACTCGGCATCCTCGGAGTCGGCCTGATCGGCGTGCCGGTTCTCGCAGGCTCCGCCAGCTATGCTCTTTGCGAAGCGATGGGCTGGCAATGGGGCCTGGAACGCAAGGCCAAGGATGCACGTGGGTTCTACGGCGTGATCGCCGTCAGTGTACTTGCGGCCCTGGTCATTCAGTACTCGTCCATTCCGCCGATGAAGGCCCTGTTCTGGAGCGCTGTGATTAATGGCGTCGTTGCCGTACCACTGATGGTGGTGGTTATTCTGCTGGCTTCAAGGAAATCGGTCATGGGCACGTTTACCGCCCCAAGGCTCATCATCAGGATCGGCTGGATCTCTACCGTCTTTATGGGCGTTGCAGCCATATGGATGTTGATCGCCAGTTAGATCATCACTCAACAGAGGTCGGATTGGCCCAACTTCCATTCGCACACAACTCTGTTAGTCAGTGAATCGTGGGCGCTCGGTCGATCGAAAATAATTTCAGCCCTACATCACCCCATAGAGAGCAGCAGGAGCTCTCGCGTATGAGCTGACGCCGTCAGTCTTGCACCAACTCCATGGGAGAAATCGTGATGTACAACTATCCAGTACTCGAATGTCTTCTTGCATTCGCGATCGTATTTTCGATCGGCTTTTTGTTGGCTAAGAGCAACCATAACGGTGACGCCGTGGCGTTGCCGAACGGAGTGGCTCACATATGACGCCACCATGCCCCCAGTGCCACACCGCGTTCGTCGTCCCTCGACGTCGCGCGCAAACCACGGCAGCCGCCATCGGCGGCATCGCTGGTGCTATCCAAGGTGCCTCCAGCGCGATGACGGACGCAAAGGAAAACGATGATCCGCTGGGTGTCATTGCTAGCGCGATCCTCGGCGGCCTGCTCGGCGGCGCAGCGGGCTGTGTAGCAGGTTCGGCAATCGGTGCGCCGATTGACCAAGCCCTACCCGACAACTTTCGTTGCCAGGCCTGCGGCCATGTATTTGATGCCAATCGCACTGATCCGGTTTTGACGTAGCGCCCCAAAAGCCAGCCGCATCGAGCCAACCGGGCTCGGGCCCCCATTTCTTTTCATCTTTCCTGACGACTTCGCATAGAGCCCGGCCTCACGGCCGGGCTCTATGCGTTTGTGCACATCACAAGGAGCACCTTATGAAAGTTGTTCGATCATTGACCTACACTCGCTACAAGCTCACTGACGAAACGACAGAGCAGGACGTTCTCGCCGCGGCCGAAGGCATCCTGAAAGGAAGGCTTGAACGTCAAGGCAGCATCGGCAATCCAACCGATGCCAACGACTTTCTTCGCATGCGCTTGGGTGCTCTTTTTCACGAGGAGTTTCACGTCCTGTGGCTGGACAACCGCCATCGCATTCTCGACTGTCAGAAGCTCTTTACCGGCACCGTCGATGGCGCCAACATCTATCCCCGGGAAGTCGTGCGGGCCGCGTTGAGCATCAATGCCAGCGCCGCCATTTTTGCGCACAACCACCCCAGCGGCGTTGCCGAGCCCAGTGCGGCGGACCGTGCAATTACCCACGAGCTTCGGGATGCTTTGCGGCTAATTGGCGTGCGGATTCTTGACCACATCGTGGTGGGTGCCGAGTGCGTCAGCATGGCCGGCAGAGGGCTGATGTGATGCAGACGCTCACTGCTGCCCTACCCTTTGCTGGGTTCTACGGTTCCCAGCACGATGCTGAGCTGGACTACGCCATGACGGCGATGTTCTCAAACGACCAGGGTCATCCGAACCAGGGTTTGACCGATCGCCTAAGCAGCGCCTGCTGTTGGTCAGTGGTCCACCTCGCGTATGCCAAGGAGTATGCGGAAGCTTTTTGCGAGGAAGTTGGGATCCACGACGCCCGGTTCGAATCGACGGATTCCCCGAAGTTCTACAACTTCGAGACAGATCGCCTGTTCATCGAACTGCCGCTGGAGGAGGCACAGCGGATGATGCGCGAGACATCGACGGCTTCACTCGCCCAGGTGGCCGGTGAGCGCCACACGTCCCGCAGCGGCTTCATCTCCTTCTACTCGCCCGACTGGAGAACGTGGGGTGACGTGACGTGCTGGGATCACAACCAACTTCAAACCTTGATTGAAGCGTATGTGTTCGACACCCAAGGTGAACTGGATGAGACCGGCCTGATGGAGAGCGCACGCGGAAACGGAAGGCCTGAAGAGTGGATTGAGGACAACACGCCTGGGATCGAGCGGCTCTATCGCGTTCACGACTACCTGCGCACACGGGAGGCACGCACATGAAGAACTACAGCGAACGGCTGGCCGAGAACGCGGCCGCGCTCCACATGCACGGCAAGCTCATCGAGACGGTCGTGGAGATCGCATGGAACATGGCGCTCGCCCGCTTCCGGCCCAACGATAGTTACGAGTTCCACAACCTCGCGAAGAATTGGGCGGCAGAGTTCGAGGCGTTGTATGACGATTGTGTCGCGTCTTGTGAGTGGGACGAAGACTCCTGGCGCGAACGCTGCGAGTACTTCATACGGGAGAAGGTAGACGAAGTGGTACTTGCAGGACTCGGTCGAATCCTGGCGCGAGACGAGCCCTGAGTGGCGTCGGCTATCTCCGGGTGGCCGACGCCCTCTTTCGCGTCGCGCCTGATGCGGACTTCCATTCCGGTGGTGCCGTCATCTCGTTTGGCATGCCAGGAATGTCTCAGTTCGGCCAGGAGCTGCCGGTCGCTAGATCGTTCAAGCTGCCCAGTAGCTGACGTTGGAGGCCTGCCCTATCGTAGCTGGCGGCAGTCCAGTCCGGTCCGGCTCAAATGGTGAAAGCGCGGCGGCTAACGGTGAACGTTTGAAGGTTCGTCCGGCACAAGTTCAGAAAAGTCAGTCTCCGATACTTCTTCAGAATTCAGGTTTCCATTGACGCGCTGTGTCAATTCGATCACGAAACCGTTGTATCCCTCCGCATCACGCGTAAATTGAAAACTACCGACTAGGCGCTCCAAGTGCGTGTTGTCGCGCCCGAACGCCGCCTTCTCGCCGCACCAAACTTCTCCCTCGGCGTAGTAGATCGTATAGGTCCCCAGCGGCACCTTGAGTTCTTGGGTGTCTCCACCCGCGATGTAAGCGCTCATAACCACGCGCTTAGTGCCTTCCTTGACCAGTTTGATCAAGTAATTTCCCCCGGCCGGCGTCGTGATCTTCATCGGTGCGACCCGCGCTTTTCGCGAATAGACCTTTGAAGAACCGGACGTCACCGCCACCGGAACGCACGTGAATACGGGAATGATGGGTGCCGGCTGAGGAATGAATATGGGCGCTTGCGAGGACGGCGGAGAGGCGAGCGTAGGCCTCTGCGCTGGGATGGCAGTGGGTGGAAGTGAAGTAGTGGTTGCCGACCACGCCGGCTCGGGAGAAGTCAGCCTAGGTGGTTCGGCAGGCCGGAATACGAAGTAGGCAAGAGCCAACAAGCCGATCGCGAGCACCGGCCACGTCTTCTTGAACTGACGAGCGTGGTGGATCCACTGGGGCTCGCGGAGAAATGCCCCGCACTTCCCGCAGGTCGCCCGCGCATTCAATCGAAACTTCGGCACACGGTTCTTCGTGCGGCAGCGTTCGCATTCCAAAATTTGCATGTTACCCCCTGTCTTGGCCCTCTGACGAAGACATGGTAACCGCGTGATGCTTGACTTCGCTCCTATATTGGAAGCCGGGAGATAGGGTGACAGAGGCACTCAGGGCATCACCAACAGGCCGCTTTGCGTCGGTCTGTCCCCTTCGCCGCTTGCTTGCCCTGCCACGCCGTCGCAAAGGTAGCTGCCGGCCAAAACCGGACCGCTTCGGCCTAGATCAAGTTGCCGGATAGCGGACGTTGAACTCGAAATCTGTTGCTGAACAAAGACGGCCTCAGTTGGACATAACGCCAGATCGCGCGCAGTCTGTTCACTCCTGATCCACTTGGGCGGTTGAGGTAGCGTTGATGAAGACAGAAAACGAAGTTCAGGCTGCTCTCGACAACGAGCGTCACGCTTTCACTCGCAAACAGGCTGCGTTCTTTAGGCTACTTCCATCTCGTTCCCTTCGCGGAAACAGGCCATCTGCCACACGAGATTCGGACGTCGCCGAAAACGAGGCACTTGCGGCCGAGGCCGATTGGAAAGCCAAAGATGCCGAGTTCAGGCGCATCGTCGACGAATCCCTAACGGGTCGTCACCATTGACTATGAGGAAGCCTTCGCGGCCTTTGCTCATCTTCGTCAGCTCATTGGTGAGCTTAGTGTTGTCGCTGCACTTCGGGTTGACCGCGCACACGGTGGACCACGGGTATGGCCTCCATGTCACGTCGATCACTGACTGGGGCAGGGTCGCTCTGACACTTGTTTTCGGCGCTGCTGGCTGTCTGGGTTTAGCTTCAATGCTACGAAAGCCATAAAGGGGTTCTACGCACAAAGTGCTGCGACTGAGCTCGGCCAACAACGGCCGGTCGACTACCTCAGATCCATGCCGCAAAGCGGCCATTCAAATGGCCGGGATGCATAACGCTTTAGTTAAGCCGGGCTGCGAAGCGGCTTCGGCTTGAACGAATTGTCATACGTTACTGCCACGCCAATGCGTCGAGATCTGGATGTGATCCAACGAGCTTCTCAATTCGATCCTTCGCCTTTTGCGTGAGCGGATGTCGCTGTCCCGCAGCAGAAAGGAACGTTGCTGTCTTACTCAGGAGCCACGCGGTGAACTCTCGCGCCTCAAGCTTCAGCAGGTCACGGACTACGTCACCGAGATGATCTTTGCCGGGATCTAGAACCTCGCCATGCTCCGCCGCGTAACCTAAAGATGCGAATTTGGCACTGTCACTCTGCGTTACGCGACCCTGATTGTGAGAAAGGGTATGCCGCATCTGAAATATGCACTGTATCGCTCGCACGCGGCCAGCAAGCGGACCATTCAGATTGCTTGGGGTATAACGCTTCGCACCAACAAGCATGTTTGTTGCATCATCTATGGCATCCAAGTTGTGAAACAGTTGGTGCTCAAAGATGAGCGAGACAAACGATGCTGATCCTTGCGCAAGCCACAAGACTTTCGCATCGACGCTTCCCTTGACCTTCTGGGGCGCTACATACCGTCGAACTGACTTTGCCAGCGCGATTGACGAACTCTTATAAAACACCTCAAGTCCGTTGATCGCTTCTAGCAGCGACTGTTGTTCTGTGTACCAGCGATACTTCCGATACACACCGTCTTTGGGGCCGCGGCCATTCGGGTCGATTTGCATTTTTGCATCAGCCAGTTCGCTATGCCTTGTATCGATCCAGTTAAGAAAATTCCGCTGGTTTCGCAAGAGAGCTTCGAACTGGTCTAGTGGAGAAAGATCAGCCTGGCGCGCCAAATGACGAACTTCTTGTGCGGAGGTTGTAGCCACTGCAGCTCTTTCTTCAAATGGTTTGATATTGGCAGCGCCTTGTGGCCGTGACATCGAAATCCCCCTTGTGACGTATAATGCTGGAGTTGAGCGGCGGCGGAGCCGTCCGCCTCGGACGAGTGGTTAGACGCCATATGCGTCACCAGTCGACATTGCCAGAAAGCTCCTCCAAGAAATAGTCCATGGCATCAGCCCACCGATAGACATCTAGCGCCACTCTCCAGTTTTTCCTAGCTTGTGAGCCTGAGAACTGGCAGACCCCGTTCCAGTAGGAATAGACGTGGCGAGGCACGGCGCTTCGAGCGTTTTGAAAGATGAGCTGGAATTTGGTTGCATGAATGATCTTGTTGCAAGACTCACGAAGGGTTAGATCAACCTCCCCTTCTAGAACAGTTCCAATGCTTCCACTCTCCAAGCAGGAGCGGTCTAGTTCACGCATGGAAGCGGCCGAAACTTGCAAGGAGGCTGTGTCTTGCATCACTCGGAACTTGGCTGCAACTTCGATGAGATCGTTACTGACCATATACCGCAAGCGCGCCGCATATTTTTCCCAATCCTCGGACGGTTCCGCCTGTGTTCCTTGGTAATGTTGCTCGCGCCGCGAAAACTCTTTGTTGCCTGCAATAAGGTGTCGAAGAAGGAATAGCTTCTTGTTAAGTCCAACAAAGTCGAGACTGTGTGTCATGGCGTCTAACGCTGGAGTTAAGCGGCGCGCGGCTTTTCGCGCGGAGAGTTCCTACGGAAAAGTGGACACCGACGGATCAGACGCCTTGGGCTTCGAACTCTACCGGAGAACGATAACCTAGGGCGGAATGCAAGCGGTGCTTATTGTAAAAGTCGATGTAGCTGCGCAGGGCCGAGCGCAGGGTCCGTTCGCTGGTAAAGGACTGGCGGTGATACATGTCCGACTTCATCGACTTGTTCCACGACTCCATGTGCGCGTTGTCGGTCATGCGGCGTGGCCGATTGACGCTCTGCATCAGCGCAGCGCTTGCCAAGGCCTGCTTGAACCGCGAGGACAGAAACTCCACGCCGCGATCGCTGTGCACCAGCGTGCCCGGCGGCGGTTTTCGGTGGCGCACGGCCGCACGCAGCGCGCGACAGGTCAGTACCGCCGACTTTTCCGTGCCCAGCGCCCAGCCGAGCAGGCGACGCGAATGCCGATCCATCACCGTGGCCAGATAACGCCAGGCACCGGAGACTTTCAGATACGTCACATCCGTCACCCACACCTGATCGATGCGATCCACGGTCATCGCATGGACCTGGTTGTCGACGCTGGCAAAGAAGCGATCGAGCCCCGGTGTGCGCCGATACAGGGTGGCCGAACAGGCCTGCAAGGCATGCTCACGCATCAATCGTTCGATCCGGCGGCGACCGACGGTCTCGCCTTGCTGGCGCAGCTCAGCGTGCACGCGCGGGCTGCCATAGGTTTCCCGGCTGTTGCGGTGCACCCGACGGACCCGGTCCATCAGGCGTGCATCCTCCTGCGCGCGTTCGCTGGCCGGGCGATCACGCCACGCGTAGTAGCCGCTGGCGCTGACGCCGAACAGGCGACAAAGGCATCTCACCGGGACGGTTTCCTGCTGCCGCTCGATGAAGGCAAAGCGTTCGCTTTTCGAGCGGAAGTGAACGCGATCGCTTTTTTAAAACGTCATGCTCGAGCTTCAGTTGCTCGCAGGCCTTCTTGACCCGGCGCAACTCTTTGAGTTCGGCGGACACCGCCGGATCGACCGTCACACCCTTCGTCATGATTTTGCCCTCGCGTGCCTGTTTACGCCAACGAGACAGCATGAAGGGATGGATGTAAAGCGACGCGGCGACGTCCTGCACGAGTACGCCAGGAAGTGAACTCAAGCGCACGGCGGTGGCCTTGAATTCGTCGCTGTAGCGCGTGGTAGTTCGGGGGCCTGGCTTGGGCATGGAACACTCCTGAAATGTTAGTTCAGGGTGTCCACTAAAGCGGAGGAACTATCGCGTCCGCTTGGACGACTTGTTAGCTGCTGCTCTCGCGGATTTGGCGCTGTAGAAGGTCGTCTGCAGGCTTCTGCACACGATAGTACCAACACCTGAACCCGAAAAAAGCGAGCTGCAACCCACCCAGCATGAAGATAGCCGCTGCAGCGACGTAGAGCCACAAGCGTTGAATAAGATGTTTAAGGTGTTCGAAATTTCCCTGTTGCCTTACGTTGATAAGCGCAAGCTGACGGCTCTGCTTTTTAACTGCGTTGATAGTGGTACCTGCTGTAGTACTTCTAGCTCGCAACGATGGTAAATCTGCTGCACGAGGGTTCGCCTCCGCTGCAGTGGTGTCCTTTTGTAAAGTCTCGAGATCGGAGTTGACGCGGTGAAAGTCCTCCTGAAGGTCAGCAATTTGTAACGACAGAATTTGTTCTTCGGTTCTGACTTGATCCAAATTATTTTGAGTATCGAAGAGCTTTTGAACTGGAAACGTCGCGCCAAACAGCAGCAATACTACGCCTGACACCGCGCAAAATTTGTAGAGATTGTCTGTTGGTATCGAGGGTAGGTTCATAAGCAGCTAACGCTTCAGTAGTGCCTTGATTCGGCAATATGCACCGGATGTTCCTCTTCCCTGTGCACCCCTTTTCCACTTTGATCCTACACGAGATCAAGCGGCTACCCGATGTTCCTAGGGTCGGCATCGTCGATACGCTGCCACGCAAACCTTTTTATCCGGGGCGTTATGTCTTATCCACCACAATCCGTGGGGATATCCGGGCCCGCCCGACCGCACCTGTGCCACGCCTGTTTGACGAAGTTCGCGGGCACATGCGTGTCAAAAGCTACAGCTTGCTCGCCGAGAAGATCTACATCGGCTGGATCAGGCGGTTCATCTTGGCCAACGCCAAGCACCACCCCCGTGTACTCCCGGAAGAATGGACTCTCCCAAAACGGCCGTTCGCAACCGGCTCACATGGGTCGACTTCTGCCGGTCGCAACATGCTGGGCCACCTCCCGCAGCTCTCACGGTCGTGCGTGTTCTTGATGGCCAACTGTAGGACACTATTTCATATGGGTCCGCAATCTGCGCAACGCCTGCGCGTGGCCTAAGTGTCGAGACGGTGGATCTGTCTGCTCTTCATGGGGCTGTCGAAGACGTTGTACGCATCCCACGAATTGCGCGCTTGACGTAGCAGACCTCGCACCAAGCAGTTCCCTGAGCTGACCGAGACATCGAGTCAGATCGCCTCTCTCTTTTCCTTCCATCACGCATAGAGCCCGGCCGAAGCCGGGCTCTATGCGTTCATCTGTCCAAAAAGGAGTTTTTGTCATGCATCTCGTACAAACCATGGCCTACGTCAACGAAGTTCCCTGGCACGGCTTGGGTCAACAGCTGGCCCGCGATCAGCCGCTCGAAGTCTGGGCCGAACAGGCTGGAATGAACTGGCGTATTGAGGCGGCGGACGTGCGCTTCGCTGCACGCGATGCCAATGCCATTCGTACATTCCCTGAGCAAAAGGTCTTGTACCGCTCTGACACCATGGCCCCGCTGGCAATCGTGTCCAAACGTTACCAGGTAGTGCAGCCGGCCGAGATTTTGGAGTTCTATCGCGACCTCACAGACATCGGTGGCTTCGAACTGGAGACCGCTGGCGTCCTGAAGGAGGGCCGAAAGTTCTGGGCGCTCGCCCGTACCGGCCAGACCGTGTCGCTCAAGGGCCGCGACCAGGTCAACGGCTATCTGCTGCTAGCCACGGCCTGCGACGGCACCTTGGCCACCACAGCGCAATTCACTTCAGTTCGGGTGGTTTGCAACAATACCTTGGCCGTCGCCCTTGCAAAGGGCACAGGGGCCGTGAAGGTGCCACACCGCAGCCAGTTCGACGCCCAGGCGGTCAAGCGCCAGCTCGGTATAGCGGTGGCGTCATGGGACGACTTCATGATGGAAATGAAGGCGATGTCTGAGCGCAGGGTCAATGCACGCACGACCGAAGCGTTCCTGCAACGCGTGCTGACCTATCCGGCAGCAACGCTCGCCGACCGCGGCGCGACTGTCGTCAACGACCGTGCAATCAAGACGGTACTGGAGCTCTTCGCAGGTCGAGGGAAGGGCTCAAATCTGACCTCTGCGGCCGGCACAGCCTGGGGCCTGGTGAACAGTGTCACGGAGTTTGTCGACCACCATCGCCGGGCGCGTAGTGATGATCATCGCCTCGACGCGGCCTGGTTTGGCCAAGGCGCGGCGCTAAAGCAAAAGGCGTGGGATGAAGCGTTGAAACTGCTCGCTTGAGAGGAAGTGGGTGACCTGCCTGACGCTCGGGCGCATATCTGTGCGAGGCACCCAAACATTGGTCAGCCCATGGTTCGCGCCAGCTCAGGGCTTGCTCGCCTTGTGGCGTCCGCGTTTGGAGGGTTTCTCAAGCTTTTTCAAGCGCACGTCTAGCTCGGCTGAAAACGCGGGAAACGGCACGTCATAGGCGTCGCAAAGATCGAGTATTTGCAGCAAGTCAAGGCCACGCTTGCCCTTCTCAACGTCTGATACGTAGGTCTGGGGTCTTCCGATGGCTTCAGCCACCTCCGCCTGAGTGAGGTGGCGAAGCACTCTCAGCTCGCGCAGGTATTCGACCAGCACCGCGTGGCGCTCACTGTAGAGGGATGTTCGCTTCATGACCGGACCTGGATGGGACGGTCACTGAAGCTATACCTGAGTACTGGTTATAGGTAATTCAGGATTTATACCTGCTACACAGGTATTCTTAAACCGTATTGAGACGGCTCGAAGCTCTCAGGTCGCGGGTCAATCAGGGGGGAAAGACGTAAAGGATCATCACGAGCGAATGCATTCGCTGCGTATAGCTGGAACGAGCCCTCACCAGGCATAGCCAACCGTCAACCTTACCAAGGGGAAATACATGGACAACAACGTCATTAGTTCGGTCATCGAATGGGTTTACATCGCTCTGTGTGTCTACACGTTTGCCGGCCTGCTGGGCCGCAAGCTTTTCGCCAGCACCAAGCTGGGTTCGCTCTACAAGAAGTTCGTAAACAACACTGCCGACGGCATCATGCGCAGCAACGCCTACACCAAGTACATCACTTGGCTCGTCCAGGCAGTCGTTCTATTCGTGGCCATCAGCACTGACGATCAGTTGCTGATCCTTGCCACAGTGCTCTATAGCGTCAGCAAGATCTTCATCTATACCGACGCCAAGCACCTGCTGGCTACGCGTGCAGCGGCCACACCGAGTACGTAATACCCAATAACGGGGTCCTTTCGGCCCTCGCGTCATCCTGCCGCGCGAGATAGCTGTGAACAGGCGGCGGCTTCGTCTCCTGGCTGGTGTTCAGTTGGTTCAACGACAACGTCAACCCCGGCAGCAGTGTGCTGGGGTTGGCGGCACTGACGGTTGTGGTGGCTTCCGTTACTTGGCTGGCGGGTGCGGGTAGCCGCTATGCGGGGATACCGCCTCGCCACCCAGTCGAAGGGCACGTCTGTGCCACATCGTGATCACCGAAGGATCGCAAGGCCAAGCTAAAACTAACGCAAAGGAATTCCATCCATGACAGCGCATAACCACGATCGCCCCCCATCCGGAAGGGTGATCCTCTTGAGAGTCAGCCAGAAGGCACTATTGTTCGGCATCGCCTCGACGTTGGCCGCTTGCTCTGGAGGAAAAGTAGCCGCCGTCCAGAACGCCATCCTCCCGGCCGATCCGTCGTACAAGATCGGGCAAGCGTTCGACCATCGAAAAATCTGCACATCTACGAAGTGGGATACGGTCAAAGATGGCAGGGGCCGACTGATCGTCGAGTATCGCTGTGAACTAAGCGGTGTGGCGGACTACTACAAATCGCTTGACGATAAGAAGTTGGCCGCCTTGCAGGGAACTATCCAGGGCCTCGAAGGCAATTACATTGCTGGGATGACATCCCTGCAAACCAAGATTGACGGCGAGCAAAAGAAACTGACCGAGCTCAACGCAGGCATCGTGAATCCCGATGCCCAAGCCAACGTTGATGCTGAGAAGATCAAGTTGCAAGACCAGTCCGAAGAATTGTTGGCACTGAAGTCCGGGGACGTGACCTCAATCATAAGCACGACAAATCGAATAAGCGCCAGCCTTCCAACGGACTCGTTCAATGACGCAGATCTATCGACCATCGCCAGAGATGCGAGTGAGCATCTCTCCCTATCCACCAAGGCTGGCCAGAATGGCGCGCCGTCAGCGGAACTGACGAGAGACGAAAACGGGATCACATCAGCCAGTCAAAGTGCCATCTACGAGCTGCAAAGGAGTATCGGACTGCTGCAGTCAGGCATAGCTCAGAGTGCTGCAAGTATTCAGCAAGACAAGAATGACACGGCAGGAATACAGAACCGGATTGTTGATGTGTCTGCCCTCATCAAGTCTGACCAAGACGAGCTTGCAAAAGAAACGGCTGGCAAAGAGGACTATTTCAGGAACTTAGAAAAGAGTGTCGGCGCGCAGATTCAAGCGATTGGTCTGAACCCCGTCGTCAGAGGAGATGAGTTGTTTCAGTGGACAGTCGCCGATGACAACACACCAAGCTTAGTCTACGCAGGCGCTGAGATGGTTCACAAAGATGGCCACACCGATGATATTGCATACGGCTACAACTCTGTCGGAACTGCAATTCAGCTGATCGTCCAAAACTCAATGAACAATTATTCCCAGTACGAACCGCAAATTTGAGTTTAATGGGCGAGCTGCAAATCCGAATGGCGTTCTGTGCAAGAAAACATCTGTCGCCGTGAATTCGGCGACGGATACAGTTGATGCACTTTCGCAAATGATCAGCTGACTCCGACCGAAGAAGGATGTTGTTCATTGCGGTGTTCGCTTCGACGCCAGGCGGTCATGCGGAGTTACCTACCGCTCGATCCATTCCCAATGACTCATTGAAGGAAAATAGTTTAATGAAAACTAGGACACTGATCCTCCTGTGTGTCATCGTCATTTGCGTTACCGTTGCCTTCCTTGGCTACCAGAGTATCAACTCCAACTCGGCATCCGGTGATGTAACGGTCCCAGTGGACAACAGCCCTGCTAACAATGGGACCACCGACCAAGACGCTAGGGCCCAGGTCGCCGCTGCTCTGGCCGGCACAGTAAGCGTGCCGGTGCAATCCGCTGCGGTTCAACAGCCGGCTGCTACCGCTGTAGCGGCCGACTCAGCGCAGGACATGGATCTGCCCGCTATCGAAGCCGACGGTACAGGCGTGGACGGTCATCCCCTGTCGCTCGCAACAACGGACAGCAAGGTGGCCTGGCAGATAGCTGCTAAGAACGGTTCCAAGCTTATGCTGACGGTCACAGCTATCAACCACGAGGGCTATCCAGTCTATGCACTTACTTGTGCCAACGGCCGTTGCTCCAATGAAACACTGGGCGACCAGGGTACGGTGCAACAGGTATCGGTCGCTATGACGGATGTTCGTCAAGTCGATATCAGTCGTTACGGCTACAAGTGCGATGTGATCTGTACTGACAAGGCAGGCAACATCATTGGCCGTCCTTCGCCTTACCCGCCGTCGCATTGGAGCCAGTCGGTTACACAGCCGTTAGCTGTTTTAGCGGCCATGAAGCGTGAAAACGGTGATTCGGATATCCCAGTGAGCGGGATCAATCAAGATGGCTTTCCGATCTACGACGCTTTGTGTGGCCTAGATGGTCAGTGCCATGACGCAGCGGGGAATCGTCAGGGTACTGTCAAACAGGTGGCTGATCAGTTGGAAGCAGTTGATCCTCAGGCTGCAGTGGATTACCACCTGACGTGCGCCGTGTTTTGTTCAGACGCCCTGAGCAACGTCGTGGGTCAGCCATCGCTATGAAAAAAGCTGACCTTGGCAAGCTAGGTCAATGCGTTGCCAGTGCTCGGCGTGTCAGCAAAAGAGATCGGCCCGACACGGTCCCTTGTTTGCGTCTTGGGCGACCAGCGAAACAGTTCATCGAATGATCGCCTCGCATCACTTCTGGCTCGTCACGCTCGATGTCTGGCTCTCTGCTCATGAACTTCCCCCGCGGCGTCTGGATTAACTGATTGGGGTGAGATGTCTCCATCCCTTCGGACTTTTGCTTGCCAGCATAAAACTGGTCGTCGCCAGCTCTTCGGCTGGCGACTAGGGTTACTTGTCAGCCCTTGCCTAGGGCGGTCTGTAAAAAGCGTACGGCTCGCTTGCAGCATCGCGTACGCTATATATCTGTCAGCCCTTGCCTACGGCGGTCTGATTAAATTTCGGGGGGGGCTCGCTTCGCCTCGCCCCCCTCTCCCCCTTTTCTACCTTAGCTCATTTGTCCTTACGGAATTCTTGTTTGGCAACTTACACCCCGCCGACGCCGGGTGAACTCGTCGGCATAAGATAGGGTGATCAAATGTAAAAATTTACATTCGGGGAAATAGGACTGAAAGACAGGCCTGTTTCATGCGGCAAAGATTCATAAGCCCGCAAGAGTTCATGGTCCATGCGTGCATCAGCTCGATCGCACCAACCAAGCGACCCGCTGGTGGCTCGCCGCCAAACCGGTCTGACGCAGCTTCAGGTAAATCATAGCGGCGCCGTAGCGATGGCGCCGGCGCGCCAGCGCCAGCGCCAGAAAGTGTTTGCGCCACGAGGCTTTCCGATCGAGTCTCAGATCGTCGCGCAACTCGCTTTTTAAATGTCTTCGTTAATTTGCGTGGCTGTGAGAATGCGACTCGACAGGCGCCTGACGGTAGGAGCATCGAAGCCTCGCTTGGCATTGCTAATGTGCTCAATCAGCTCGTCTCGCTCATGTTCATCCTCAATGATGAGATAGCGAATGTCGTCAGGTTCGAACTTGAGGCACGCAGCACCGACCAAGCTGTTGTAATGATCCTTCCTTTCGTCTGTTTCGATGTTTTCAAGCGGCACGTACCCTGGAAAAGGCGACTCCCAGGCCGGCACGTAACGCCACTCTCGTTCGTTAGCAAAGCGATAATTATGCTCAATGGTGCCATCCTTACGGATCAAATCACCTTCATAGTTCTTGCTGATGCGATACGTATTCAAAAGATCGTGATACACCCGAGTCATGCGCTCGTCTTCGTTGGAATCAACGACTTCCTCACGAATGTGCCTAAGGAACTTGCCCATCGAGACAATGTGGGTGTCGGTCAGGTGACTCATCTTGCTGAGATACAAGACTGGATTTAGATGCATTTTGATAGCCCACTCTTTGGTCATCCCAATGCCGTAGTTGCCGTACGCCCTCATGTGATCAGTTGCTTCTGACAGGCGTAAATCACAAAACGAAACCATGGGCGCCGCAAAGAAGACGTGCTCGTACTGTCCGAAGATTCGTTCACGCGCGTAGGAAATCTTGAAATTGTTCTCAAGAATCCCCCAGAGAGCTGCCTTCTCCTTTGTGTAGTGAAACAGCGTATTTGGGTATCGCCCTTTTTTGAAAATGCATTCTTCTTGCGTTATTTCTTCACTCATACCCTTCCCTTGCTCCGACTCTGACAATGTATAACGCAGGTGACGGATGGTGCGCTGCGAAATCCTACGCCTAGAAAGACTCAGCCCATCGGCCTGCGATGATACCGGAGCGATAGGGCACGGTGCCTAGATCGGTGCTCGTTGAGTCAAGTTGGCCGGGGCTATGATTGGTGATTGAGCTTGGCTCGTCGATCGGCTACTTCTAGCCGATCCCGGCCGGCTCCTTCACGTAGATCAGCATGCCTGTGCGCTGATCATGATCAATCGGTACTACCGATCAACTTCATAGTCGTGCGCACGATCCCTCCCCCTTTCTTTTTTTTGCCCGAGGCGTTGATGCTTTTGTTATCGTGAGATGGAATACACAACATGCTCAGCGCGGTCACATCGATCAGGATCCAACATGTGTTATTCGGCGCAAATTTGGGCGGACTTCAGGAAATACGAGCGCATTGGCGGAAAGCTCAACATAAAGGAATTCACCAAGCTCGCGGGCTGGACTAAGAAGAAAGGCAACTGGGTCAAAGTGGTCCCAAAGGCGATGCGGCGCGCGATGACCGACGCTACGAGTGGCGTGCTGGACATCGGCACAGTTGAGGTCGCGCGCGAAGCGGAAACGGAGGCGATCGCCTTAATCGCGTCTGAGATAGGCACCCAAGAAGCGCGCCTCGTCGAAGCGAACGCCAAGCTAGCGTCAAGCAAGCCGACCAAAAAGGCCGAGAACGACCGCCGCGTCGCAACCAACAAGATCGAGGCAGGAAGGAAGAAACTGGAAGACTTAGCGTTACCAGCATCGGCCGATGGCATCGACAGGATCTGGCCAGGTCACTTTGCTCCGGTGATGATTCGTGATCCTGAAACGGGCGGTCGTATGGTCGTCCCGATGCGCTACCGTTGTCGCCTGCCCGGCTGGACAGAAGCCGATGAGATCGAGAAACCAGGCACGTATAACGCTCGGCGCGACAAGCTCTCGACCGTATGGCGCAAGGTATTCGGTTACAACCACGGCATTATGATCGTGGATCGATTTTACGAAAGCGTGTATCTCCACAATCTGCAGCAACGACCGCTGGTACCTGGTGAGCGCGAGCAGAGCGTTGAAATCCTCTTCTCGCCATCGACCGGTGAGAACCTCTTCGTTGCCTGTCTCTGGACCTATGTCGAGCCAGCCGGTGACAATCCGGGGTTCTACACATTCGCCGCGATCACCGATGACCCACCCTTTGAAGTTATTGATGCAGGCCACGACCGGTGTCCCGTTCCAATTCAGGAAGAGGACGTCGATGCATGGCTCGATCCAAGGTCGAATGACTACGCGAGCATGTATGCGATCCTCGACCGGCGTGTGCGGCCGTACTACGAGCATCGATTGACGGGCTGACGCACTCGCTACTTGTACCGATCGTTGTATTCAAGGATTCACAGGCCGGAGATCACCGCGCGACTCGTGGTCTACTTTGCCGATAACCGCACAACCGGCTGAAATCGGCCAAAAGGCGTCGTTAGCGAGCGTCTGCTTCCGGGTAGCCCCTTGCCAGTGCGACACTTGATCTATGGCAATCCCAATCCACGATTTTGCCCACAGCCTCATCTTGGCCAAGGCAGACGATGACTTGAAGCAACAGCTCGTCATTCACTTCGAGACGAGCGATCTGTCGGCGCCGGACAAGGCGCCACTTGTTGTTACAACTATGCTCGTGATGACCTGGGTGCTTCAGCAAGCGCGGTCGATGTACAAGGCGGCTGAGCAAGAGACGCTTGTTGCGGCCATATCCAGTTCAGCAAAACCAAACGCCCTGGCCGTTTGGAGTAGCTCAGGCCTGGACTGGATCATTCTGAGCGAAGGTCTAATGGTGCTTCTGCGTGATCGAATCGATAGCGTAGCTGAGCGTTTCGCGGCGTCTTTTCCGGAACTCATCGATACCGAGCTCATGCGACGTCTTCTCGCCGAGAAACCTCTTTCTGGCGGCTTCAAAACTTCGCTCAGCTCTTTCCTGTATTTTGCGGCAGTTGCATTCTTCACTGGGCACGAGGCCGGGCATCACGTCGCTGGGCATCGATCTCAATACCCAAAGCGTGCCCACGCGGAGAATTCCGAGGACGATGCTATTGATCGGGGCGGAGATTGGCTCATCGGGCAGGCCCTAGAGCGTGACGCTGACATTCTGGGCCTGACCCTATGCCGCATCGCCATGACTGACCTGCTGAGCAAGTTATGGGGCGTGACGGAGGCAGAGAATCTTTCCGCCTATGAACAGCAAGTTTTCCAGCGTGTGCTCGCCGCTCTGATATCGACAGGCGCCTTGACAGCAGCGGTGTTCATCAAGCCCAAGAGCATCGAATGGGTAGAGGTGCCTAAAAGGTCACATCCTCCCGCAATTGCTCGGCTGCTGACGCTTGCCTCGATCATATCCTTCGCGATCAAGAAGAACTTTCACGGCTTAGACGCTTTGTCACGGAGATGGATACGAGTGGCATCGTTAGAAGTCGCTGTCGGCGCCACTATCGTGCCCGGAACAGACGCCGACCGAATACAGCAGGAGCGCATTGCACGGGGTGGCGAGCCCGCAGCGATCCGGGCGACAGGAATTCGAAAGGCGATGCACGATCCGACGTTCCGGAAGTACATGGCGCAGCTAGATGCAAAAATTTGGGAGATCCGACCTCGTCTGAAACCTAGAAGATAGACCTGTCATGTGGCCTCGCTGTATGCGCGCCGATGCTTCTAGGAGCGATCCACCGAAAGCAACGCCGCTACTTGCAATCCTGAATGTCTGAGGTGCAAAAGGCCTCCTGCAGCCCCAGAACGGTTTCTCTAAGAATGAGCGGGCGCTCTCTTCTTCCCGATAGCACGGGCTAATCAACTTCCTCCGTTGCCTCTGGAAGCGGACACAAGCGGCAGGAAGCTAGCGCCTGCATTGCGGTAGGCTGCAAGCGCAGAATCTGAATGGAGGCACGTAATGGCGCGACGATTCAACATTGAGGCCTTGAAGGCCATCTCTCAAGCGCCCGCCAGCGGCGAAGCAGAGTGGCTGGTCGCAGCCGAAGACTCGGTCAAATTCCTGAAGGAGAACGCGCAGTGCGAAGAACTTGTGATCTTTGCCAGTGGCCCCGCCACGCTCATCCATGCCGTACTCGCGCCGCTGAAGCAAGTCACGCCTGCGGACCAGAAAGACCTTATGCACACCTTCGTGCAGACAGATGAAAGTTGGGTCATCCAGAAGAGCTACGGAGGCGGCGAAGGCCACCGCGTCTACCTCGAAGCGCCGTTGCGCTCAGGGAAATCGTTGTTGGGTGGCGAGAAGCTCGTCTTTCGCCGCTCATTCACCGGTGTGCAAAAGGGCGAAAGCCCGGTCGAACTGAGCCAGAAGCTCGTGCATGCGCTCGGCCTGCATTTCGTGCTGGAACGCAACGCGTACTGCCGGCTGGATGATCGCGGGGACATCGAGGACGTTATTCGTGTAATACGCACCGAGCTTAGCCCGGGTCGGGAGAGCCTCACCGCAGTCACGATCCTCGCCAAGGATATCTCAACATACATGACTCTCGCGGACATGGCGCTGGTCTACTTTTTCGACTTCACCCGTTTCAAATCAGGAGCGTTCAACCGCTGGGGCGACCATCCGCGCATCGAACGCAAGGCCCCCGACCTCTTCTATCACGGCGGCAGCATCGGAAATGCCAGCTACGTCAACGGCCGGATGATCGCCCGCTCCACCATTCCGCTGGAGCAACTTATCGACGACTGGAAAGAGGAATCAAACCCGACGAGGAAAAAGGAATACGCCACGTTCAAGATATTCGACCGCAAGAGCGGCGTCGAAGTTGAAACGTCGTGTGCCCCGGAGTCCCTCTCAAACTACTTCCAGAAATCGGACCTGCCCTGGGAGATTTCACCGGCATTTTTCCGCCCTGATGTCTTGCACCGCTTCAAGGCAGACCCCGAGAAGTACAGCCTTGATGACCGGTACATCAGTTGCCGCAACGCTTGGTATCTCAAGAGCTACGACATCAATGAAGCCGGCCAGGTGCATGCCTATATTGGCGACCTGGCCCGCCTCCCGATCGAAGAGCAGCGCTACTGGCAATCGTTCAACGAGTGGCCGAAGGGAACAATATCTAAGCGGGCGCACGAAAACGACATCCTCGGCGAGTTCAGCTCAGAGTACGACCCGCTCCATCTCCTGAAGTACAAGATTGGGAAACTCAATGCCGCGCCACCTGATTGGTGGCAGCCACGAGGCGAAGCTCAGATAGATGCTGCGCGCTACCCTGCAACGGATTCGACCCTTGAATGGGCCAACGAAATCTTGGCCTTCGATCAGTTGCTCGTTGAGGGATTTCAGCTCAAACCGTTGCGAAAGCTATTAGAGGATAGGGGAGGGAAAGCAGATGCAAGTTGGGCCTCTCTGCGCGTGATTGCAGAAATCCTTGTTGTATCAGGAAAAACTGTCGATGACGCCAAGGCACTCCTCAAGCCGCTTAGCAGGCTTCATGCTTTGCGCAGCATCCTGAAGGCGCACAGCTCCGTCGAGGAGAAGAACAAGGAAGAGCAAGAGGCGCGTGCGGCATACGGAACACTAAGGGCCCACTTCAAGGATCTCGCGGGCCAATGCGACAAGAGCTTTGACACGATTCTGCTCGCCCTCGGAGCTGGCGATCTAAATCCATGAGCGAAAAACGCTACCCCCTTAGAAGCGGTTTTGGCGAACGACCGTTTTGGGGCATCGATGTTGATTCGTCGAACGACAGCAGAGGGTCAGTTTCCGCCGGTCTACGTGGATCTGCAGCTGATCATACTGGCCGGCGGGCTGGTCATCGTTGATCGGTCGTGTGATGCATTCAATCCGGTGTATGCAGCTGACCCTAGATAGCCTGGATGTCGTCATCGCTGGTGTGTGCTTCTCGCACTTTTCCGAGATATCCAGACCTTCCCTTGGGGCCGCGTGTTTCGCCCGAGGCGCTCAGTGGAAGTCCCGCGACCGCACATCGAGACCTCCGAGCAGCTCGCTCATGTCGAGCAACCGACTGGCAATCAGATGGCACACGCCATCGACTGCTTCCCAGCGTCCATCGATCCCCAGCAATTCTGACTCCAACAGCACCCGCCTGTGCGTTTCGGCGACATCGCGCCAGACGATGACGTTGACCATGCCGTGTTCGTCTTCCATCGTCAGGAACGTGACTCCGCTAGCCGTCTGTGGTCGCTGACGCATCGTGACGACGCCTGCAACACGCGCATAGCTGTTGTGAGGGCGCTTCCGCAGCGTTCGCGAGTCTGTGCATCGAGCGGCGCGCAACCGATCCCTGATCTGCGCCATGGGGTGCACGCCCAACGTCAGTCCGGTTCGTGCGTAGTCCGCGAGCGTGTCCTCGGCCTGCGTCGGCTTCGGCAACGTCACCTCGATCTCTGCCGGGCTGACGTTACCGAAGAGCGGCAGCTGCTTTTCTACGCCGGCGATCTCCCAGTGCGCGTGGTGCCGATGCTGTGACAGACCCCGCAGTGCACTGGCCTGCGCCAGCAAGTCCTGATGGCGCTTGTCCACGGCTGCTCGCGCGCAGAGATCCGCGATGTCGGCAAACGGCTGCTTTGCGCGGGCTGCCATGATCCGCCATGCGGCTTCTTCACTGAACCCGCGCACCTGGCGCAGGCCAAGCCGGATTGCAGGAGGTTCTTCTTCCCGGGTGATGAGCGTGTTGTCCCAGTCACTGCACTTTACGTCGATAGGGAAAACGTCGATGTCATGACGCCTAGCGTCTTGCACGATCTGGCTCGGTGCATAGAAGCCCATGGGCTGGCTGTTCAACAGCGCACAGGCGAAAGCCGCCGGCTCGTGACACTTCAGCCAGCAGCTCGCATAAACGATGCCGGCAAAGCTGGCAGCGTGAGATTCGGGGAATCCATACGACCCGAAACCCTTGATCTGCTCGAACAGCTTTTCGGCAAAGGCGGTGGTGTATCCGCGATCGGTCATGCCGGTCAGGATGCGTTCGCGGTGCTTCTCCAATCCGCCTCGCCGCTTCCACGCAGCCATGTCGCGCCTAAGCCCGTCCGCTTCGCCTGCTGTGTACCCGGCTGCGATCATGGCCAGCTTCATCACCTGTTCCTGGAAAAGCGGCACGCCCAGCGTGCGCTCGAACACTTCTTTCAACTCTTCCGAAGGATAGTCGACGGGCTCCTCGCCTCTGCGCCGCCGTAGATACGGGTGCACCATGTCACCCTGGATAGGGCCGGGCCGAACGATCGCGACTTGTACCACGAGATCGAAGAAGTTCTCCGGGCGGTGTCGCGGCAGCATGGCCATCTGTGCGCGTGACTCGATCTGGAACACGCCCACCGTGTCTGCACGCTGGATCATGGCGTAGGTGGCGGGATCCTCCGAAGGCAACGTGGCCATCGAGTAATCCATTCCGCGCTGGTCGCGCAGCATGTTCAAGCATTTCTGCACACACGTGAGCATGCCCAGCGCCAGACAATCGACCTTCAACAGATTCATGGTGTCGAGGTCATCCTTGTCCCACTCGATAATCGTGCGATCGGGCATGGCGGCGTTCTCCACCGGCACCAGTTCGCTCAATGGCGCATCGGAGATCACGAAACCGCCGACGTGCTGCGACAGGTGACGCGGCATGTCCAGGATCTCGGCCGTGAGCTTGATGATCCGTCGGATAACCGCGCTTTCAGGATCGAATCCACGTTCGCGCAACCGCTCATCGAGTGACTCATCGCCGTCCCACCACGCGAACACCTGGCTCAACTGATCGACCTGATCCAGCGGCAGCCCCATGGCCTTGGCCACGTCACGTACCGCACTCTTGCCGCGGTAGCAGATGACGGTCGCCGCCAGAGCAGCTCGTTCCCGCCCGTATTTCCGATAGATGTACTGGATGACCTCCTCGCGACGTTCGTGCTCGAAGTCGATGTCGATGTCCGGTGGCTCGTTGCGCTCCTTGGAGATGAACCGCTCGACCAGCAGGCTCATCTTCATCGGGTCGACCTCAGTCACGCCGAGCGCGAAGCAAACCGATGAGTTCGCCGCCGAGCCTCGACCTTGGCAAAGAATTCCCTGGCTACGTGCGAAACGCACAATGTCGTGCACGGTGAGGAAATAGGGCTCGTAGCCCAGCGACTCGATCAACCCCAATTCGTGCTCTAACTGCTTGTTCACCTTCTCTGACACGCCTTCCGGCCAGCGCCATCGCGCACCCTCCCCCACCAGCTGGCGCAACCAGCTGGTGGGGGTATGGCCCTCCGGGACGAGTTCCGCCGGATAGCGGTAGCGCAGTTCGTCGAGCGTGAAGGTGCATCGTGCAGCGATCCGGGCACTCTCTTCGAGCAAGGCCTCGGGGTAGAGCTTGGCGAGTACATGCCGGCGACGCAGATGTCGTTCGCCATTGCGTGCGATTAATCCGCCCGCCTCAGCAACCGGCACACGGTGCCGGATCGCGGTGAGCGTGTGCTGCAGGGCCAGCCGTCGCCGGATGTGCATGTGCACGTCGCCCGCCGCCACCAGTGGAAGACCAATCTCGCGGCCGATAGCTTCCAGTTCACGTACGCGCCGCGCGTCGTTCGGTCCACGATGCAGCTCAACGGCCAGCCACGCGCGATCGCCGAACGTCTGTCGCACCCAGCGACCGTGGTCCATGTCGACGACCAAGTCTGGCGCCCACAGGACCAACGTGCCCGGCAGGCCGCTGGCCACGTCGACACGGGTCAGGCGATAGGTGCCTTTCTCGGATGCGCGCCGCCCCATGGTGATGAGACCGCACAGCGACGTGTAGCCTTCCTTGGTTTCGCACAGCACGACGATCTTCGGGCCGTCGTCGAGCTGGATCTCCGAACCGACGATCAACGGCACGCCTGTATTACGCGAGGCTTCCAGCGCGCGAACGATGCCGGCGAGTGAGCACTCGTCGGTGATCGCCAGGGCGGCATAGCCACACGTCTTCGTACGCTCGAACAGTTCGCGTGCACTGGATGCGCCGCGGCCGAACGAGAAGCTCGACAGGCAGTGGAGTTCCGCGTAGGCCGTCATGCGAACCATCCGTGGATCATCCAGCCGGTTTGTTCGTCGGGCGCGCAGAACGCCCAGGCTTCCTGCCCCAGCGAGGTCTCGATGACGTAGTAATCGCGGCAGACTTCACCGCCATCCCACCAACCCGTTTCGAGGCGCTCCGGGCCGGCCAGGATTGTCGGCTCCCCACCGCGCAACGGAATGGGACGTGGAAGCAACCATGTGGGGCGTGGGTGCGGCTCGATCGGGACTTCATCGTGCGTAGCCTCGCGCTGTGCACGCTCAGGCCGGGGGTCCTGTGTGCTGCCCAGTCGATAAACCGCGCCATCCCCCAGCCGCGCGCGCAGTCGTTCGCGCACCTGCTCGATGGGCAACGCATTCGCCGGCCGCTCGTCGAACAGATCACGTCCCGCGGGCACGAACGCCGGCAGATCGCGGGCGATCAGGCGGAGCGCTAGTACCGGCTCAGGTAGCGTCACGTGTTCCAGTCGGCCCCGTGCGAACTCGAACAACAGAGCACCGTCGCGCTCCGAGGCCAGCAAGCCCACGGGCACATCGGTGAAGCGACCTTCGCGGTGCTCCAGGCGCAGCAGGAAGCGCTGCACCCCGCCGTCGCGACCGGCCAGATAGGCGGCCAGATCATCGACCATGCGCCGCACCGGAAAGATCAGCGCGGATTGATTCTCCACCTCATGGAGCAACTCGATGCGCAGATCGAAGGTGTCCGGTGGCCGATACAGCTCCAGGCCGGACGGCAGATCGCCGGTCAGGCGATCCAGGGACGCCAATAGTTCCGCGCCGAAGCGTCGACGCAGCCCGTCACGGGGTAGCGCCAGTACTTGACCCACCGTGCGAATGCCCATGCTCGGCAGCGCTGCGAGGGCGTTAGCGGGTAATCGACTCTTCGCGATCGGTACCCGCTGCAAGGCGTTGCGCAGGTTGTCCACGGATAACACCGCTTGCCCGTCGGAAACCGTGGTCAGCACGTGGGCGGCATGAGCGGTCGGCGCTGCCGCCATGCGATGACGGAACCCCAGATCGGTGAAGTCCGCGCGCAGCATGGATTCAAGGCGTGGCCATGGCCCGAACAGGCCCATACTTTTGCTGACCTCCAGCACGATCGCATGCGGCAGCAGGCTGACCTCGGAGCTGTAGCGGTAAGCCACGGCGGCCAGGAAGTGGAGCCAACGCTCCACCGACTCGCGGTCATACGGAATCGCTTCGAACTGCGATAGGAGTGCCTGCGCAGCGCTCAGCCGCTGCCCGACATGCAAGCCTGCCGCGCGAGCGGTCTCATTGGCCGAAACAATCGTGCGTGCGTTGATCGGCCCGTCGATGAGCACCAACGGTCCCTCTGTGGGACGGCGTCGGAGAATCCCATCCATCGCCAGATGCGGCAGTTTGATACAAGCCCAAAGCATGTCTGGTTGCCATCAATGGACAGAACGCGGCAACGGGATGGCCTGGGCGGGTACGGCCCCGCCTCGGCATTTACGCACCCAGATCTGCGGACGGGGCGGTGCTTCCAGTTCCAGACGCAGCGCGGCAGGTGATGCGTTGGACAGGTGGGAGCGGTCACGGAACACGAAAGCCAGCGCCTGCCCGGTGACCGCAGCCACCTGCAGGCGCCGCAAAGCACGATCGTCAGCGTGATGCGTCCATGCCAGCACCGCGGCGCAGCTTCCCGATCGCAGGCACTGCTCGGTGGCCCAGAGCACATCCTTCTCACCAGCATCGACGAATTCCACACGACGCATGTCAACGCCTTGCTGGCGCCAGCCGGCGACACACGGCGCATACGGAGGTGACACGATCACGACGTTGCGCTGACCTTGGGTCAACCTTGCAAGCGTGGGCAGCACGAGACGAAGCTCACCTACCCCATCGACAGGCAACAAGATTTCCGACAACGAAGCCTCGGGCCACCCGCCTGCAGGCAACACTGCATCAAGTGCACACCAACCGGTGGGCTGATCGCCGACTGATACCTCGTGAGCACGACCACGCCAGACCTGACGAGCATCGAGCAACGTAGAGAGTGGGACCACGGCGTTCATCAGCTACCCCGCAGCAAGCCCGCAAACAATCCTTCGATGGCGAAGTCTTCGGTGGGATCCACGTCAATGGGTTTGAAGCCCGGACTGTTCGGCATCAACCGGATCACATCGCCCTTCCAGTGCAGCCGCTTGATCGTGAAACGGTCGCCATCCACACGCGCGGCGACCACTTGGCCATGACGGGCCACCGGCGTGGCGTGCACTGCAACCAGATCACCGTCAAGGATGCCTTCGTCGCGCATCGAATCGCCCACCACCTTCACCAGGTAGTCCGGTCGCAACCGAAACAGCGAACGGGACACACGCAGGCTGCGATCGACCCGTGACTCCGAAAACAGGGGCTCGCCGGCCGCGATGCGACCGATCAGCGGCAGTTCCAGCGTGTCGGCATCCAAGGGATCGGATTCGCGCACCAGTCGGATACCGCGGGCATGGCCGGGTTCGATCGTCAGCCGACCTTTCGCTTCGAGCGAACGGACGTGTTTGAGCACCGCACTGACGTTGCCGATGCTCAGTGCGTCGCCGATTTCTTCAAGCGTGGGCGCCTGTCCGTCCCGCTCAATCCGGGCGCGGATGAAAGCGAGGACGTTCAATTGACGCTGGGTGATCTGGATGGTCATGGCTCGCATAGTTTCACCTATTTAGGTGAAAATGGAAGTTGAAAAAAAGCCGTACCCAACCACTTGAGACGGATCAATGGCTTAGCACGGTGATCGCATACGGCTTCGAAGGCGACTTCATCCCCAGCGTCCCCCGAAGTGATCTCACGGCGTGAGATAGCTCCGCGATTCACTGCTCCCATCACTCACCCAGGCCACCGCATGAACGCCCTTCCCGATCGCTATGCATCTGACGAACTCGTCCTGAGCAACCCCAGCGATGGCCGCTCGCTGGCGCAGCGGCTCACGAAGCGGTACGCGGCGAGGATCACCGGTGCTTTCATGGTGCCGGGCCGTGAAGGGACATTCGCCCCGTTACCCGACGATCTGCCACCTGCGCTCGCGCAAGCCTTGCGCTCACGTGGCATCGACCAGCTGTATAGCCACCAGACTGAGGCGTGGACGGCGACGCAATCCGGCGCCCATGTCGCCATCGTCACGCCTACCGCTTCCGGCAAGTCACTCTGCTACACGTTGCCTGTCATCACCGCCGCGATGACCCAGAACGCCAAGGCGCTGTATCTCTTTCCGACGAAAGCGCTGGCGCAAGATCAGGTGGCCGAACTACTCGAACTCAATCAAGCCGGCGATCTGGGCGTCAAAGCCTTCACCTTCGATGGCGACACGCCCGGTGACGCACGCCAAGCCATCCGGCTGCATGGCGACATCGTGGTCAGCAACCCGGACATGTTGCACCAGGCCATCCTGCCGCATCACACCAAGTGGGCGCAGTTCTTCGAGAACTTGCGCTACGTGGTGATCGACGAAGTGCATACCTACCGCGGCGTGTTCGGCTCGCATGTCGCCAATGTCATCCGCCGGCTCAAGCGTGTGTGTGCGTTCTATGGCGTGACGCCGCAGTTCATCCTCTGCTCCGCCACGATCGGCAATCCGAAGGAGCACGCCGAAGCACTGATCGAGGATGTCGTCACCGCGATCACCGAAAGCGGCGCTCCGACCGGCGACAAGCACGTGCTGCTGTGGAACCCGCCGGTGGTCAATCCGGATCTCGGCCTACGCGCCTCGGCGCGGTCGCAGACCAACCGCATCGCGCGACTGGCGATCAAGTCGGGCATGAAGACCCTGGTGTTTGCGCAGTCGCGCACCATGGTCGAAGTGCTGACCAAGTACTTGAAGGACGTGTTCGACAGTGATCCACGTAAACCCGCCAGGATTCGCGCCTACCGTGGCGGCTACCTGCCCAAGGAACGCCGCGCCGCAGAGCGTGAGATGCGTGCGGGCACAATTGATGGAATCGTGAGCACATCTGCCCTGGAGCTGGGCGTGGATATCGGCAGTCTCGATGTCGTCGTGCTCAACGGGTATCCCGGCTCCGTTGCCGCCACCTGGCAGCGGTTCGGCCGCGCCGGTCGCCGGCAGCAGGCAGCGCTCGGGGTGCTGGTGGCCAGCTCCGACCCGCTCGATCAATACCTTGTTCGACACCCGGAATTCTTCCAGGGCGCGCCGCCGGAACACGCCCGCATCCAGCCCGACCAGCCGCTGATCCTGCTCGACCACATTCGTTGTGCTGCTTTTGAGCTGCCGTTCATCGGTGACGAGATGTTCGGCACCGAAGTCGCGACCCCTTGGCTCGACGTGCTGGGTGAGGAAGGCGTGCTGCATCGCGAAGGCGAGCGTTGGGAATGGATCGCCGACAGCTACCCCGCGATTGCGGTATCCCTGCGCTCGGTCGCCGATGGCAACTTCGTGGTGGTCGATCGCACGAACGGACGCCAGACGATCATTGCCGAAGTCGACTACACCGCTGCGCCGGTGACGCTCTATGAGGGCGCCATCCACATGATCCAGTCGGTGCCCTACCAGGTTGAACGGCTCGACTGGGAAGGCCGCAAGGCCTACGTCACCCGTACGCACGTGGACTACTACACCGACGCGATCGACTACACAAAGCTCAAGGTGCTTGACTGCTTCGACACGTCCAACGCTGGCTGTGGGCAGGCTCACCATGGCGAAGTGCATGTCGTGCGCCGTGTGCCCGGCTACAAGAAGATCCGCTTCTACTCGCACGAGAACATCGGCTTTGGTCCGGTCAATCTGCCCGACCAGGAGTTGCACACCACAGCCGTGTGGTGGCAGCTCGCGCAGGTCGTGCTCGAAGCCGCCTTCGAAGATCGACACCAGGCACTCGATGGCTTTCTCGGTGCAGCCTATGCGCTGCATATCGTGGCTACCGTAGCCGTAATGGCCGAAACACGCGACCTGCAGAAGTCGGTGGGCAGCGGCGACGGCGCATGGTTCGTGAGTGCGGATATCAACGGTCGCGGGCAGATTCGCGGCAACGACGGACAAGCCGCCACTCCGGCTGCCGACGCCCCATTCACGCCGACCGTCTACCTCTACGACGCCTTTCCCGGTGGGATCGGTCAAAGCGAACCATTGTTCCACCGGCGCGAGGATCTGGTCGCGCAATCGGTGACCCTGATCGAGCGCTGCGATTGTCGTGGCGGCTGTCCAGGCTGCGTGGGGCCGGTGCTTGCTGCCAACGAGGATGTGGAAACGACGCCCAAAGCCTTAGCATTGCGCGTGCTGGCGCTGCTGGCGGCCCTGTGAGTGCGTTAGCGGCGCGGCTGCGCCAGCTTCGTACGCAGTCCGGCCAGCCGTCGTCCGTAGCTCCGCAGAAGTCTGCGCTTTCATCTGACGTGCTTCGCCTGATTCAGGGACGCAGCCGTATACAGAGCATGGCCCAGCGCGCCCCATCCAGTGATCGGATGGTACCTGGGGTCGAGATCACACCAGGGCTGTTTCTGGTCGAGACGATCATGGAGTGGGGACGCCCTACCCCGATGATCGACACCGCATTCGCAAGATGGGACGAACCCGTCGCGCACCATCGCTTGCTGCACTTCGATACGGAGACGACCGGCCTTGCTGGAGGCACTGGTACGCGCGCATGGATGATTGGGGCGGCGAACTGGCTGGCTGATGGGCGCTTTCGTCTCCGGCAGCTGACGACGACCACCATGGGTGCCGAAACCGCGATGCTGAGAACCTTCGCAGGATGGTTGCAACCTGACACCGTGCTTGTCAGCTATAACGGCAAAAGTTACGACTCCCCTCTCTTGCGCACACGTTTCCGCTTGGCAAGATTGCCTGACCCTCTCCTGGGACTTGGACACCTTGATTTGCTGCATCCGGTTCGTAGGCGATGGAAAGGAGCTTGGGAAAACTGTCGTCTGGCTACCGCCGAACGTGAGTTGCTCAGTGTGGTGCGCGAAGACGACTTACCCGGATCGGAGGCTCCTGCTGCATGGCTCACTTACCTGCGTGGAGGTTCTGCATTGAACCTTAGGCGAGTCTTGGCTCACAACGCGCAAGACTTGAAGAGCTTGGCCGGTGTGCTGCTTTACATGGCCAAATTGGCGGAGCTGCCAGCCTAAACGTAAGGCATACAACCAGTCGAAGCGACGACGACTAACGTGGGCGGTGCAGAACCTGTTCGACACGTAAAGAAAATTTTTACTCCAACACTCTATCAGGTGAAGCAAACCAGGCCGTGTTAGCAACTCCGTCAAACCTGGTGACCCGCACTTTGAACTACGAAAATTTGCCTTGTGTCCTGTAAAGCCCAAGCTTCCAACCCCCCAGCGCACCCTTCAATCACTCGCCTTGGGGGGGAGCGGGGGGAACGAGATATGCCGGTGGGTGACACATCTCGACTCGGCGATTAACGCCGAAGAGGAAACGGTGCCGATGGCGGTCATGCCCGGTTCGCCTACGCGGAAGCAATACATTCATTGACATCGACTGCGCACACCGATGAAGTTGATCAGTAGCACCGCTCGATCATGATCAGCGCACCAGCGTCCTGATCAGCGTGAGGCTACCGGCCGGAATCGGCCAGTAGTGGACGTCCAACTCTAGAATTGAACGGCGGCGAAGCCGTACGCCTTGATCGGTTAGGCGCTCTTGGCCCACTTTGCGAGCGACTTTTCAAATGGCCGGACGATGGATTGCCGACCAATGAAGTATTTCCTCTCATCTTTCGCAAGGCCTGCGATGGCGAACAGCATCGCTCTCTGTTGCCACGGGTCCATTGAGGGGTAGCCTTCCTTGAGTTCGCGAACCCAATCTAGGGCTCCATTCATTCGGGCAGCCAAGATCACTTCACGTCTCACGAAAGCGTCGGAAGACTGAAATAGCTTGTGCAACCTCGTAAAGTGATTGATATGCTCGTTCTTGGTGAAAAGACTCAAGACAAGCAGCCTGAAGTACTCACTGGACTTAACCTCAGGCGTGCGAAGTAGCTTAAGCAGCTTCGAGCCAACGCGTTTCCAATCTCTTGGTGGAACGGACTGGACGGATGCGAGATAGAAGCAGATGTTGGCAAAGCAGGGGCCAAGTGCGTCAAGGTGCTCAAGCGATACTTCGATAGCTCCGGGGTGACCGATCTGCGCCAACCGGCGATAGAACCAGCGCAGACGTATGTAGTCGACAGGATCCGCGGCAATGTACTCCTCTATTACTTTTCGAATGGACTCAGGGGAGATTGCAGCCCAATCGGCTGCTGATACTTGCGAGAAAGAGATTGTCTTATATGGATTCCCGCCGGAGTACTTTTTGATGAGCGCAAGAAGTGACCTCTCGTCCGAGTTGATTGGCCGGTCCTCGATCATCTGCGCGCAGATGTGACGGAACTCACTCGGCTCGTAGAATTTTGTCTTGTGACGTTGAAGTGTGAGCCGCTGCTGTTTGTCCAGTACAGTCGCGATAGTCGAGAGCGCCGTCTTTGCGTCCCGGCCTGACTTGCAGAAGACAATGATGTCATCCGCATACCTTATGAATCTTATTCCCGCAGATACAAGACTATTGTCAACTGGAATTAGCGTTGCTTCGGCTATCAGGTGTATAGGGTGCGGTCCGACCGGAACGCCGCGAGAAACACCTGCGGTTGTTGATTCCAGCAAGCCGATGATCCATTTCACCGCCTGATTCGGCAGTCCTGCAGAGATAAGTTGGTTCTCGACCGTGTGATGATAGATCTGGTTGTAGAAGTCAGCGATGTCGCAGTAAAGAATGTGTGAGTACTTCGCTGCGTAACTCTCCGCGGTCTTCCAGAAGTTGTTCCACGCTGTCTTGCTGCTGTATAGGCCGTCAGGCAGCGTGGGATCGAACCGATAGCTGAAGACACGCGTCGCGGGCAGCCGAAGGTCTTCAATTTGTTGACCATACTGAAAGACCAATGCAGACAGAATGATAGAGTCCTGTGGATCAAGCTGAGTCGCTTGTCGGTAGGAAACTTCGTCCTTCGGGACGATGAAGCGACGGCAACTGCCCGGTGGGAAAGTTCCCAGATCGGCGCCTGCGACTTGACCCACAAAGTGAGCTTTCTCTGCAGCCACCGCTTCAACTTCAAGCACCTTGGGGAAAAGGTCGCCATCTGAGTGGGCTTGGACGAAGTCGACCGCCCATTCTAGTGATGCTGAAAGTAGCGTCATGGTAGGAGTGTTTAGAGCGCCTAATTACAAATAGGCGGCCTAAATGCCGCGTTGCATCCAGTATGTTCGGTCCCGGGCGCGGTCGCAATTCGACAAATCCCACAGCCCGTCAGCGAGCTTCCCGATTGTTGCCGTCGCCAGGCGCACGACGCTGCCGGGCATTGCGCGGCACCTTGGATTACACCGGCGATTCAGAGGGTGTAACGGACCCTAACCTAGGGAAATGTTTGAAGTGCCGCCGGCGCGTCTGGGCACGTCAGGCACAACACGAACAGGATCGCGTTCGACTGCGACAACGGCTGCTCTGGGTCGGCAAGCGACCATCCCTCGGATGCTCCCCTAGTTGGCGAGGCCGTTCAAGATTGTGGCGAGCCTGATCGTTGTCCTTGAAAGCGGGGTAGAAACCAGCACAGTAGACGGCACTTGGCTCGCACTATTTCGGCGATAAACTCATGTTGGAACGTGATACATACGAGACGTCTAAGCCGCACCACGTTGCTATATCTGCATATATAGGAACTAACTAGTTGGTGAATCATAGAACTAACTAGTTAATGTTTCAAGGAACTATTATTTTTACGCTTTTAACTTTTCGGACATCTCGTCAAGCAACAGATGCCCGCAACTGGGTCCGCAGCCGGTTTCACAATGTCTGCGTCGGATAGCTGGACTTGGGGGCACGGTTGCTAGGCCAACGTGCGGCGAACCATGAACCACACCGTCCACGGAGCCGGCGCAAGCGGGTGCCTGAACCTGTGCGCTGCTACGCGCTACAAGTAATAGGGGGCGGCAGGTGGAGGAGGCAGAGGTAGCTGGGGGGCGCTGCCTGTCGTATCAAAGCGGCATAGAGGCTTGTCTGCGCGTCGCTCTGGCGTACACGGCGGATGGCGATGCTGCTCAGGATGCAGCGCTAGAGGCGCTGGGCCATCCTGTTGGCCGGAGACATCTGGCTATGGCTGGATCAAGGTTGCGGGGAGTCGACACCAGTAACGAACTGCTCCTGGCGAGCCGGAGGCGAATCAACGCCGGGAATGAACTCTACGAGTAAACGCTTACTGCGATTAATCGCCGCTTTTTTTGGTACCGCGCCCTTTCCAAACGTTCGATGGTTTTCCGGCACAGTCAATTTGATGTAGCGATCGGGCATTGTCATGGAGGTGATCACCTGCCGCAGTGACTCACGCGCTGCGCGATCGTGATCTGCAATCTTGCCTGTACCATTGTATTGATAATGACTAAGACCACGGTCAATAAACAATCCTTTGCCCAACGTCACGGTCTCTTCCCAACATCGTTTTAGCGCCATGGTGGCATTAACGGTTTCGTGCGCAAACCGACCATCCACAAAGATTATCAGGTGGGCATTAACGAACCTCCGTTCGCTAAATTCAAGCCTCCACGCATATCCAGAAAATAGGCCCTCAGGAAGGAATTTCTTGAAGTTTAGAAGAAACTGTTTCCGGTGCGCCACGAAGTCTCGACTGGCCATCGACGACCAATACTGTTGTCGGTAACCCAAATCTATACGAAGCCCATAAAGTGCTGAATAAATTGAACAGAGCTTCCTTGCATACCGGGTAAAACTGGCATGGTTCTTCCTCGCTGCGCGGTCGTGGTCATTCAACCGTTTTCTGAATATTTTGCTACGCGCTTCTGCACGAATGGCACTTATGCAAGCGTTGCACACATCCACATCATCATCGCAAATCATGGTCGCGGCGAAACCCAATCCACTGGTTTGACGATCGAAAAGATCGAATAGTGGATTGAATTCATGATAGTGAAAGTGGAATCTAACTTTTTCGACATCCGTGTTGGTCACGGACTGCAAGAAACTCTTACCGAGCCCCGTACTTCGAATTCGACGGGGTTTTCCCGTTGCCGCTTTTCTGAAGTGATCACCTTCTGATCGGATCAGCTTGGTCATCATCGCCACAACCTCTACCACGGAAGAAGCAAGGGCGGTCTCATCGGTTGTGTAAGCTACGACGCCTTGACCGTGGTCTGCGTAGTAACGCGTGGCTTTGATCAGCGCTATCCCGATTTCTTCCTTGCGATCTTTCATAGCCGCCTGCCTTTGTCGATCGCAGCAATTTCGCACTTGAAGGTGGCCATCACGTGCTTCGATATATGATCGCTCATGGCGCCGAACATAGAACATGCAATGGAGCGTGCACGATAGTGCACTCTCCGCTCCCACGCCGATAAAGAAGCGGCCACGGGGATCCACGCTCAACGAAGCCCAACGTGACAGAAGCAGAAACAAAAGCGGCTGGCATACCCAATGGTATACCAGCCGTTTTTGTTTTCTAAAAAGTGATGAAGTATCATTTACTTACATCATTTTATTGGCGGAGAGAGTGGGATTCGAACCCACGGTAGGCTCACACCTACGGCAGTTTTCAAGACTGCTGCCTTAAACCACTCGGCCATCTCTCCATAAACTTGTCGAACTCAGCACCCGTTCGCCCTGAGCGTAGGCCCGAAGGGCTGAAGTCGAAGGGCTGCCCTTCGACTCCGCTGCGCTCAGGGCGAACGGCTGAAGGTGCAAGGCCGCAAATTCTATCAGGAACCCTTCTGCGGTTGGCTGCTTGGGCCTTTCTTGGACAGCGCAATCAGGCACCCCACCAAGATCACGATCGGAATCAGCGCGCCGATCAGCGGGAACAGCAGCACGGGTTGGCGGATCACCATCGGCACGATCTGGGTGGCGGTGGCGAAGCCGATGGTCCACAGACGCCAGCGGCGGCTGTGGCGGCCGAACCAGAAGCTGGCGAGGACCAGCAGCATGGCGATGACCGAGAGGACGAAGTCGATGGTCGGCAGTTGCCACACGGTGGCGAAGGCCAGCCGGGTGCCGATGAAGGAGATCAGCACCAGCAGCAGGAAGTAGCTGGTGTAGAACTCGACCTTGTCCCACTTCCCGCGCACGGGCGCCGGCGCGTTCATGCCATGCGGTCCAGCCCGGCCATGTACGGGCGCAAGGCTTCGGGCACGCTGATCGAGCCGTCGGCGTTCTGGTAGTTCTCCATCACCGCGATCAGGGTGCGGCCGATGGCGAGGCCGGAGCCGTTCAAGGTATGCACGAGTTCGGGCTTGCCGGTGTCGGCGTTGCGCACGCGGGCCTGCAGGCGGCGTGCCTGGAAGTCTTCGCAGTTGGAGCAGCTGGAGATTTCGCGGTAGGTCTGCTGGCTGGGCAGCCACACTTCGAGGTCGTAGGTCTTGGTCGACTGGAAGCCCATGTCGCCGGTGCACAGCAGCAGCTTGCGGTATGGCAAATTGAGCTTCTGCAGCACCTTCTCGGCGTGGCCGACCATTTCCTCGAGTTGCGCGTAGGAGTCGCTGGCGCGGGCGACCTGTACCATCTCGACTTTCTCGAACTGGTGCTGGCGGATCATGCCGCGGGTGTCGCGGCCGTAGCTGCCGGCCTCGGCGCGGAAGCACAGCGAGTGCGCGGTGAAGCGCAGCGGCAGCGCGTCGGCTTCCTGGATGCTGTCGCGCACCAGGTTGGTCAGCGAGACTTCGGCGGTGGGAATCAGGTAACGCTTGGAGTCGCCGACATGGGTGGAGAACAGGTCCTCCTCGAACTTCGGCAACTGGGTGGTGCCGAGCATGCTGTCGGCGTTGACCAGCACCGGCACGTTGCATTCGAGGTAGCCGTGCTCGCCGGTGTGCAGGTCGAGCATGAACTGGCCGATCGCGCGATGCAGGTGCGCGAGCTGGCCGCGCAGCACGGTGAAGCGCGCGCCGGAGAGCTTGGCGCCGGCATCGCCGTCGAGCCAGCCGTGCCGCTCGCCCAGCACGACGTGATCCTTCACCTCGAACTCGAACGTATGCGGCGTGCCCCAGCGGCTGACTTCGAGGTTGTCGCTCTCGTCCTTGCCGACCGGCACCGACTCGTGCGGGATGTTCGGGATCAGCAGCGTGATGTCGGAAAGCTTGGCCTGCGCTTCGGCCAGCGCCTGCTCGTTGGCCTTGAGCTTGTCGCCGATGCCGGCGACTTCGGCCATCAGCGCGGCGACGTCCTCGCCCTTGGCCTTGGCCTGCCCGATCGCCTTGGAACGCGTGTTGCGCAGGTTCTGCAGTTCCTGCGTCTCCATCGCCAGCTGCTTGCGCGAGCTTTCCAGCGTCTCCATCGCGGAGACGTCCAGCGTGAAGCCGCGGGTTTCCTTGAGGCGTGCGGCGGTTTCGGCGAGGCGCGAACGCAGCAGTGCGGGATCCAGCATGATCGGGTCCAGATGAAGGCTTGAACTGCGAATTATCGCTGGGTGGTGGCAGACACCGCAATGAAGACGCCACGGGTGGCTGTTGCCGCAATGCAACTTGCGGTTGCGTGGGGACTTCACCCCTCCCCGGCCCTCCCCTGCTGCACGCAGGGGAGGGAGCGAAGCAGATCAGCTGGCCAGCTTGCGCTCGCTGCGACCCAGCCACCATGCCATCGCGGCGCCGGCGATCAGCCAGCCGATCAGCTGCTCGATCAGTGCGGCCCAGGTGAAATCGAGCGGGAAGCGGTACCAGTTCCAGTACGGCACCATCGTGCTCAACCACGCGAATACCGCCACCGCGGCCGCCAGCGCGAGGCGGCGCCGAAAGCCGAGTCCGGCCAGTCCCATCACGAAGGCCAGCGCCAGCGCGCTCAAGGTATCGGACGCCCACTGGCGCCCGATCTGCGGCCCCATCTGGGTCATGTCATCCCCTTGCGGCAGGTAGACCACCCAGGCGTAGGGCGAGCGGATGGCCTGTTGCTGATAGGCAATGACCTCCGCCTTGTCGCCCATTTTCTTCGGATCCAGCGACGGCAGGATGTAGACGCCGGCCTGGTCGCCGAGCCCCGCATGCAGGGCACTGAGTACCACGCTTTCGTTGGGCGGCTGCTTGAGGCCTACGTTGCCCAGGCCCAGCGCCATGTGCGCCACCACACCCCAGAGAAACATCAGGATGCCGCCGATCAGACCCGCTACGAGTACGCGCATGATTCACCCTCCCCGGTTGATGCGACGAAATCTAAGCCGGACGCCGAAAACCGTGCAAGGGCGCACGCAGCAGTCGTGCCATGTGTGCTGATTATTTGCCGCGGGCCTTCGCACGTGCTGCGCGCAGGGCCAGCAGTTTCTCGCGCAACTGCAGTTCCAGTCCGCGTTCGACCGGCTCGTAGAACACGCTGCCGACGAGTTCGTCGGGCAGGCATTGCTGGTCGAGGGCGATGCCGCCTTCGGCGTCGTGGTCGTACTGGTAACCCTTGCCGTAGCCGAGGCCTTTCATCAACTTGGTCGGCGCGTTGCGCAGGTGCATCGGCACTTCCAGCGTGCCGCCCTCGCGGATCGCGGCGCGGGCCTTGTTGTAGGCCATGTAGGCAGCGTTGCTCTTGGGCGAGATCGCCAGCCAGATCGCCAGCTGGGCCAGGCCCAACTCACCTTCGGGACTGCCCAGACGCTCGTAGGTATCCCACGCATCCAGCGCCATGCGCCAGGCGCGCGGTTCGGCCAGCCCGACGTCTTCCACCGCCATGCGCGTCATCCGACGTGCCAGATACAGCGGGTCGACGCCGCCATCGAGCATGCGGCACAGCCAGTACACCGCGGCATCGGGATCGGACGAGCGCACGGATTTGTGCAGCGCCGAGATCTGGTCGTAGAACTGCTCGCCCTGCTTGTCGAAGCGACGGGTGCGGTCGGCCAGCACCTGGGCCAGGGTGACCTCGTCGATCTTTTTGTCTTCGGCCAGCTCGGCGGCGATTTCCAGCAGGGTCAGCGCGCGGCGCACGTCGCCATCGGCAGCCTGGGCGATCGATTCCAGCGACACGTCGCCTACCTGCAGCTGCAATTCGCCGAGGCCCCGTTCGCTATCGGTCAATGCACGCTTGAGTGCAGCCACGATATCGTCGGTGGAGATCGGTTCCAGCACGTGCACGCGGCAACGCGACAGCAGCGCGGAGTTCAGTTCGAACGAGGGGTTCTCGGTGGTGGCACCGATGAAGATGATCACGCCTTTTTCGATATGCGGCAGGAAGGCATCCTGCTGGGTCTTGTTGAAGCGGTGCACCTCGTCGACGAAGAGCACCGTGCGCCGCCCCTGCGCGAAATTCACCTCGGCTTCGGCCAGCGCCTTGCGCACATCCGGCAGGCCGGACAACACGGCGGAGATCGCGCGGAAATCCGCGTCCGCATAACGCGCCACCAGCAGCGCCAGCGTGGTCTTGCCGCAACCAGGCGGCCCCCACAACACCATCGAATGGATCTTGCCGGCCTCCAGTGCACGGCGCAGCGCCTTGTCCGCGCCGACCAGCCGCTGCTGGCCGACGATCTCGTCGAGGCTGCGCGGGCGCATGCGCTCGGCCAGCGGCTTGAGTGCGTCGGGTTCGGCGAACAGGCCGGGGGTGCTGGGTGAAGCACGGGATGACATATTGGGATGATAAGACATCCGACCGGCTGCGAGCGGGAACGATCAGCGCGGCTTGATGACTAAGGATGGTCTGAATAATTCGTCATCCCAGCGAAAGCTGGGATCCAATGCCGTTCAAAGCGCTGAAGACGCTGGGTTCCAGCTTTCGCTGGAATGACGGGCAAAGCTTATTCAGACCATCCCCAAGGCTCGCCGCCGGGCAACTCGAATAGCGGAAATAAACCGCATTAACCGATTAATTTAAATATCCGTTATACGCATTTTATTTGTATTTAATTACCAGGCTTAGATTCAGCTTAGCGCATTAACTTTCGATTATATCGAAAGATATTCAATTAATACGGCTGTTACCAAATTGTCATGTTGGCTGACTAGGTTGGCGCCCCGCACTGCGCCCCTATCCAACAACAACTTTGGGACAACCCATGACGCGGCTGACCACGACCACCCTGCTTCGCAAACCCGCCCTGCTCGCCTTCTGCATCGCTGCGGCATTATCCGCTCCGGTCTTCGCCACCGATTCCACCGCAACTGGCAGCGCATCTGCATCGAACAATTCCGTTCTGAATAATGCAGCCGCGAATAATCCCGCTCCGAATAACGATGCGACTGCGACTACGTCAGTACAGAATGCGCAGAATCTCAGCGCCGTCCAGGTCACCGGCACCGCCAACACGGTAGGCAATATCGCGCCCACGCAGGGATCGATGGTGGCCGTGCAGCCACAGTCGATCATCGGCGAGCAGTACCTGCGTGAAAACATGTCGCCGACCGGCGACTACACCGACGCCATCTCGATCTCGCCCAGCGTATCCACGGTCGCGCCGAACGGACCTGGCCTGATGGAAGCGGCGAGCGTCACCATGCGCGGCTTCCAGGACGGCCAGTACAACGTCACCTTCGATGGCATCTCCTGGGGCGATTCGAACGACTTCACCCACCATTCGACCTCGTACTACACCAACCAGGATACCGGTGGCATCGTCGTCGATCGCGGCCCAGGCACCGCCAGCACCCTGGGCAACGCCACCTTCGGCGGCACCATCGCGGTGGATTCGCGCACGCCTTCCGGCACGTTCAGCCTCGAGCCCTCGCTGAGTTTCGGCAGCTGGGACACCCAGGTGCAGGACCTGCAAGTGAATACCGGCACGATCTCCCAGACCGGCGGCACCACGGCGTTCATCAACGTGCAGAACTCGACCTCGGACGGCTATCTGACCGATGCGGGGCAGCGCCGGCAGAACGTGTTCGCCAAGGTGGTCCAGCCGATCGGTGACAACACCACGCTCACCTTCGTCGGCATGTACAACCAGATCCATCAGTACGTGTCACTCGGCGAGACACGCGCGCAGATCGAGCAATATGGCCCGAACTACGGTCTGAGCAGCGACCCGACCAAGCAGAACTATTACGGTTACAACTTCGACCAGATCAGCACCTACATGGGCTACGTCGGGCTGCACTCGGCATTCGACGGCTGGACCATCGACAACAAGCTCTACACGCTCGCCTATAACCACTTCGGCTACAACGGCGAGGACCCGAATGGCGAAACGCCGAACGGCACGGTCTATGGACCCGACAACGTGCCCGGCCAGACGATGCGCAACTGGTATCGCTCCTGGGGCGACATCTTCCGCATCAGCAAGGAGCTCGGGCCCGGCGAGTTGCGCGCCGGCTTCTGGTACGACGACCAGGACAACCTGCGCTGGCAGAACGAGGTGGATGACACCCTGGATTTCGCACCGAACGGCATCCCTGCATCGACAGCCGTCGATCGCGACATGACCGATTCGCTGAAGACCTTCCAGCCGTTCATCGAATACAACTGGAACATCACCGATACGGCATGGCTGACCGGTGGCGTGAAATACGCCGACTTCCAGCGCGACATCAATGCCATCGTGAACCAGAAAACCGGCAAGCCGCTGAACTACAGCAAGGACTGGAGCAAGCCGTTGCCGTCGCTCGCCCTGCACTGGCAGTTCAGCCCGAACTGGACGGCCTACGCGCAGTGGGCGAAAGGCTTCCTGGCACCCAACCTCAACACGTTCTACACCACCAACCCGTCGGCCAGCAGCGACCTCAAGCCGGAACAGACCGTCAACCGCCAGCTCGGCACGACCTGGAGCGATGACCGCCTGACGCTGTCGGCCGACGTCTACAGCATCGACTTCAACAACCTGATCAACAGCCGCAAGATCGGCGGCGTCACTTATTTCTACAACGAGGGCGGCGCCGTCTACAAAGGCTTCGAGACTGAAGGCACCTACCTTCTCGGCGCCGGCTTCAGCGTCTACGCCAACGGTTCGCTCAATCGCGCCAACGACAAGGCTACCGGCGACTGGGTACCCAATGCACCGCACAAGACCGCTGCGCTGGGCCTGATCTACAAGGACGGCCCGTTCCATGCGTCGCTCATCGACAAATTCGTCGGCCACTCCTTTGGCGACACCGGCAACTCGCAGCCGATCGGCGGCTATGCCATCACCAATTTCGCCGCCAGCTATACGTTTGCGCAGGACATGGGCGACCTGAAGGACATCAAGCTCGGACTGCAGGTGAACAACATCTTCGACAACAAGAGCATCTACGACCTGGCCGGCTAGACGGCGCAGGACAATACACCGCTGTACTACACGATTCCCGAGCGCAACTATTTCGTCACCCTGTCGGCCAAGTTCCAATGATGCTTCGCGGTTTCCTGCTGCTTGCTGCACTGCTGCTGCCCGTCGCCCCGGCATTTGCCGCCGACGGGAACACCAGGACGGATGGCATCGACCTGACCCTGCTGCTGGCGCCACCGCCGGCAGCAGGGTCGCCAGCCGCGCTTGGCGATCTCCAGGCTGTCCTCGCTGCACAGGCAGCGCGGACGCCCACCGAGGACGAAGCGGCCAAGGCCGATGCGGTTCGTTCGGTGTTTCGCTTTACCGACGTGCTCGGCCCCGGCCTGGTACCCGCAACGCTGCCGCGCACGACAGCATTTTTCGAACGCGTCGAGCAACTCGACAAGGCCAGCGTCAAGCTGGCCAAGTCCTGGTGGAAACATCCGCGCCCGAGTGAGGTTTCGGACAAGGTGCATCCGCTGAGCGTGGAAAAGCCCGGCGACTGGAGCTATCCGAGCGGGCATGCCACGTTCGGTTACACCACCGCCATTCTGCTGGCCAACATGCTGCCGGAGAAACGGGCGGCGATCTTCGATCGTGCGGCGCTGTATGCCCATCATCGCGTGGTGATGGGCATGCATTTCCCGAGCGACGTGGAAGCGGGCCGGATCGCCGGCACGGTCATCGCAGCGCAACTGCTGCAGGATCCGCGCTGGCATGCGGACTTTGTCGCCGCACGCGACGAACTGAGGAAGTCGCTGGCATTGAAGCCGGCTGGCGACGAATAACCCGGGCCGCCAGGCATGGGCAAACAAGCATGGCTGATGCCGTCGGCCCTGACCTGGCTGCGCCCCCTTTACTGACCTGCTGGCGCAAAAGTAGGCAGCAATACCGGTATCATGCACTCCATTGCGACCTTGGTTCGCAAATGCATTGCCGGGGGGCAGGATCCAGGTGAAAGCGGGGACGCACATTTCGTTTGCATGGGCGACCATGGCGCGTGGCTGCGCCTGCGTGTGCATGGCCTGCACCCTGCAAGTGGCATGAACCACCCGCATCGCCGCCGCTTTCACTCGCGCTGCCTGGGCCTGCTCGGACTCGTTCTGCTGGTGTTCGGCATCGGTGTCACGCATGCATCGGGCAGTGACCCGTGGGCGCCGTTCGATGCACCCTGGTTCGATCGGGCCAGCAGCAGCGAAGGCGTACCGCAGTCGATCATTACCTCGCTGGCGCAGGACCGGAGCGGCCTGGTCTGGGTCGGCACGATGGTCGGCCTTGCCCGCTTTGACGGTTATCGCGCGCAGGTGTTCGACACCCGCAACGGCGGTGCGCAGGGACTGCCCGATGCCTATGTGCGCAGCCTGTTCGCGCTGCCCGATGGCAGTCTGCTGATCGGCACCAATGCCGGCGGACTGGTCCGTTTCGACCCCGCGACCAATCTCTTCCAGACTTATCCGATCGGAGCGAACGGCACCTCGGATCGCAAGATCTACGACCTTGCCGACGACCATGCCGGGGGCGTCTGGATTGCCACCGACTCCGGGCTGGACCACCTCGATCCGCGCACCGACAGGATCACCCGGTTGCACACTGGTGCCGGCATCGCGCCACGCAATTTCAGCGTGATGCAGGACCGTGCCGGCAACCTGTGGCTGGGCAACAACAGCGGACTGTTCGTCCGCCATGCCGGTTCGGCGACCTTCGTCAGGCCTGATTCTCCGGCTGGCATCGCGAGCACGGTGCTGGCCAACCAGATCTGGGCCATGCATGAAGATCGTGCGGGACGGCTGTGGGTGGGCAGCGGGCAGGCTGGCGCGGTCTACCGCGACACCGATGGCCAATGGCATCCGATACCGGGTTTCAGCGGCCACCAGAACGGCGCCCAGCAATCCACCGTGCGCGATTTTCTGGAAACCGCGCCCGGCACCATGTGGATCGCCACCGATGGCAGCGGCGTGCTCGCGTACAAGGTGGGCGACAGCCAGCTGCGCCGGATCAACCACGATGCCGCGATAGCCTCCTCGCTGCCTGGCGACTCCGTGCGCAGCCTGCTGCAGGATCGCTCCGGCAACATCTGGGCCGCCACCGACCTTGGCCTGGCGCGCACCGATCCCAACGCCCGCACCGCCTTCTCGCTGCTGCCCTCGCCGCTGGAACAGAATGCGCTTAGCGACACCAGCGTGCGTGGCATCTACGTCGATACCCGAAGCCGCATCTGGCTCGGGCTGGGTTCCGGCCGGATCGACATGATCGATCTCGTGGCCGGTCGCATGAAACACCTGCAGCTGGGCGGCGACCAGATCCATCGCGACGTGCAGACCTTCGTCGAGGCCGCCGACGGTTCCATCCTGGTGGGTACGCAGGGGCTGGCCCGGATCAATCCCGACACCCTGGCGATCCAGCCCTCGGTGTTGCCGGCACTCGAAAACAAGCCTGTACTGAGCCTGCAACGGGACGGCTCATACATCCTCATCGGCACCTACGACGGCCTGTATCGCTACGACACACATGGCGGCGCACTCGATCATGTCGGCCACGATCCGAATGATCCAGGCAGCCTCGGCAGCAACACCGTACGCGAGATCGCCCGCGTCGGCGACAGCTGGTGGTATGGCACTACCCGCGGCATCAGCATTGCGAGCAGCGTGCTGGACAATCGCGGTTTCGAAAACCTGACGCATCATGACGACGATCCATCGAGCCTGCCGCAGAACTACATCAGCTCGATCACACTGGTTCCGCAGGGCCAGTTGTGGGTCAGCACCTTCGGTGGACTGGGCGTCATCGACCATTACCAGCCTGGCGGCCCTTACCGCTTCCACACCATCGGCATCGCGCAGGGACTGGCCAGCGACAAGGTCAGCAGCCTGCTGGACGATGATCGCGGCGGTCTGTGGGTAAGCACCTCCAGCGGCGTGTCGATGATCGACAGCGATACGCATGCCGTGCACAACCTTGGTCCGCGCGATGGACTGCACATCCCCAGCTACCTTTATGTGGGCGCCGCCCGTGCACCGGGTGGCGAGCTGCTGTTTGGTGGCCTGGGCGGATTGACCGTGATCCGGCCGCACTGGCGGCCGCCGGCCAGCGCCGCGGCCGCGCTGGCCATCACCCATGCTGTCGTCAACGGCGACGAAATGCCGTTCGGGCAACTTCCGCAGGACGGCCAGAAGATCCAGCTGGATCCGCGCAACCGCAACCTGCGCGTGGATTTTGCCCTGCTCGACTACCAGACCCCGCTGGAGACCTCCTACAGCTATCGCATGGAGGGTCTCGACGACGGCTGGAACCAGATTCCCCGCGGCAGCCTGCCCAGTGCCATCTACACGAACCTGCCCCACGGCGAATACCACCTGCAGCTGCGCGCCGAAACCCACGGCATGCAGCCGCATACTGCCGAGACCCGCATCGGTGTCGTGGTCAAGCCGCGCTGGTACGAGACCCTGCTCAGCCGGCTGATTGCCATCCTGCTGTTGATCGCACTGGTTGTCTTGCTGGTGCATCTGCGCACGCTCTACCTCAGGCGGCAGGCCCTGCAGCTGCAACGGCAGATTGATGAGCACACGCGCGACCTGCTGTCGGCCAACCAGCGCCTCGACGAGCTGGCCGGCACCGATGGATTGACCGGTGTCTACAACCGTCGCCGCTTCCTTGAACTGGCCGGCGGCGAACACGAACTGGCGAAGGGGCGTTCCCTGTGCATCGCGTTGTTCGATCTGGATCGCTTCAAGCGGATCAACGATACCCATGGGCATCTGGCCGGCGATGCGGTGATCCGCTGTGCGATCGAGGTGATCCGGCAGCATTGCCGGCAAGGCGATCTGGTCGGGCGCTACGGTGGCGAGGAGTTCGTGCTGTGCCTGCCGGACACCGGCCTGCCGCATGCGCTCGATATCGCCGAGCGCATACGCAGCGAACTGGCCCATGCCGAAGTGATGCATGAGGGACGCTCGATCGGGGTGACTGTCAGCATCGGCGTCGCCGCCCTGCAGCCGAACGAATCCATCGAGCAGTGGCTGTCACGCGCCGACAAGGCCCTGTACGAAGCCAAGCATGCGGGGCGCAATCGCTGCGTCACCGCACACTGAGAAGCCACGATCAGCCCGCGTCAGCATGCGTTCCGGGGCTGGTTGTGTACTGGCAATACAGGCTGTAGGCCAGACCACACAGACCGGTCAGCACAGCAGGAATCAGCAGCGTTCGTTCCTGCAGCACGCCAAACAGCAACGCACCGGCGACACTGCCGAGCATGAAGCTGCCGATCACCAGCACGCAGACGCGCATGCGTAGCGTGTCCACTTGCAATCCGCGCAGGCGTTGCCCGATGTAGATGCCGAGGTCGGTGAACATGCCTGAGACATGCGTGGTGCGGAACACCATGCCGCTGTAGGTGCTGACCATGCCGTTCTGCAGCCCGGCACCCATCGAAGCCAGGTACAAGCCCGTCGAGCTGCCGCCATCGAGCAGCGGCACGGCGGCAAACAACAACAGCGATTCCAGCATCAGCGCCACGCCATAGCGGCGACCGAGCTTCAACGTACGCTGCTGCACCAGCAATCCGCTGAGGATGGCGCCGACCAGGAACGCACCGATTGAAAGCGCCCAATGCACGGCCTCGCCTGCGTCGGCCGTGCCCAGTGCGACGCCAAGCAAGCTGGTGGAGCCGGTCAGGTTGGTGATCGACTGATGGCGGAAACCCATGTAGCCGGCAGCATTCACGATGCCGGCGATGAAGGCCAGCACGCCGCCGCCGATCCAGGCCCAGCGTGGCAACTGGCGCAGGACGGGCACGACCGGATCAGTCTTTCAGTGGCTGGGTGGTGATCACCGGCGCGTCGCCGATCACGTCGGCGCCCTTGGGCGGCACGAAATTGAAGTCGGACGGCGGAATCGGCGCGTTGCGCTGCCAGCCGGAGAAGCGGATGTCGGTGGTGGAGCCGAGCTGGTCGCGGAAGGTCATGCGCGCCAGACCGTTTGCATCGAAGCCGAGATCGGCATGGTCGAACTGCGGATCCTTCGCGGTCGAGCTGAGCCGCAGCCAGACCAGTCCATCATGTTCTCCCTGCTCGACCACCTTGAAGTCCTTGTCCATCTGCTTGAGGTCGGTCAGCACGGTCAGTGGGCTATGCGCTTCCTCGGAACTCTGGATGCGCACGGTGACCTGCTCCAGCTCCGGGTCGTACATCCACACCCGGCTGCCATCGGCAACGATGGTCTGCTTGTACGGTGCCAGCGTGTCCCAGCGGAACTGCCGCGGCGCCTCCAGCGCCAGCGTGCCGGAGCTGGTCTTGCTGGTCTGACCGTTGATGTCGGTCAGCGACTGGGTGAAATGCCCGGTCAGCGAATGCAGGCCGGTGGCAAAGGCATCCAGCCGCGTGCGCGCCGGGCCGGTGGCGGCCTGCGCCACCGCACTCAGCGACAACGCCAGCACAAAGGCGGACAGGACCAGCATCAAGCGTTTCATCGGATTCCCTTGGAACATGGTGACGGCTTTGAAGTGTGGATCGTGCTGGCTTAACGGAAGGGTACGAGCGGGTGCTCAGTTCTTCGGCGGTGGCGGTGCCAGCACTTCGCGGTTGCCGTTGTGCTGCGGCGCGCTGACCACGCCATCCTGTTCCATCTGCTCGACCAGCCGCGCGGCGCGGTTGTAGCCGATGCGCAGATGGCGCTGCACACCCGAGATCGAGGCACGCCGGGTCTGCGTGACGATTGCCACCGCCTTGTCGTACAGCTGGGTATCGGCATCGCCACCGCCTTCCTCACCATCCTGCGGCAGGCCGGAGTCGTTGATGTACTTGCCGTCGCTGGTTGGTTGCGCCTCTTCCAGCACGCCTTCGATGTATTGCGGTGCGCCCTGCGATTTCAGCCACGCGACGACGTGATGCACCTCATGGTCATCGACGAAGGCACCGTGCACGCGTTCCGGCGTGGCGGTGCCGGGCGGCAGATAGAGCATGTCGCCGTGACCGAGCAGCGCTTCCGCACCGCTCTGGTCGAGGATCGTGCGCGAGTCGATCTTGCTGGAAACCTGGAACGCGATGCGGGTCGGAATGTTGGCCTTGATCAGGCCGGTGATCACGTCCACCGACGGGCGCTGGGTAGCGAGAATCAAGTGCACGCCGGCGGCACGCGCCTTCTGTGCCAGACGGGCGATCAGCTCCTCGACCTTCTTGCCGACGATCATCATCATGTCGGCGAATTCGTCGATGATGATCACGATGTACGGCAGCGGTTCCAGCGGTTCGGCGGCGAGATTCGGCATGTCGGGGTTGGGCCGGAACAGCGGATCGAGCAGCGGCTGACCGGCGTTCTCGGCGTCCTTCACCTTCTTGTTGAAGCCGCCGAGATTGCGCACGCCCACGGCGGCCATCAGCTTGTAGCGGCGTTCCATCTCGGCCACGCACCAGCGCAAGGCGTTGGCCGCTTCCTTCATGTCGGTGACCACCGGCGCCAGCAGGTGCGGGATGCCCTCGTACACCGAGAGCTCCAGCATCTTCGGGTCGATCATGATCATCCGCACGTCTTTCGCGCTGGCCTTGTACAGCAGCGAAAGCACCATCGCGTTGACCGCCACCGACTTGCCGGAGCCCGTCGTGCCGGCGACCAGCAGATGCGGCATCTTGGCCAGATCGACCACCACCGGCTTGCCGCCGATGTCCTTGCCCAGCGCCAGCGCCAGCGGCGACTTCAGCTGGTCGTATTTGTCCGAACGCAGGATCTCCGACAGGTAGACGATCTGCTTCTTGGTGTTGGGGATTTCCAGGCCGATCACGTTCTTGCCGGGGATCACGTCGACCACGCGCACGCTGACCACGGAAAGGCCGCGCGCGATGTCCTTGTCCAGGCTCGATACCTGCGAACCACGCACGCCAGCCGCCGGCTCCATCTCGAAGCGGGTGATCACCGGACCCGGATAGGCACCGACCACCTTGGCGTCGATCTTGAAATCCTTCAGCTTGAACTCGACCTGGCGCGAGAGAACCTCGAGGGTTTCCTCGGAATAGCCCGGGCCCTGCTCCGGCGCCTCGTCCAGCAGCGACAGCGGCGGCAGCTCGCCTGGCGTGGCGGCACCGACGAACAATGGAATCTGGGTCTCGAGCCTGGCCCGTTCGCTTTTCGCCACCGGTGCGGGAGGCGCCTCGATGCGCACCGGTTCACGCTTGGCCTGCTTGATGGCGTCGGCCTTCTTGACCACGTCGCGTTCGGTGCGCGCCTGCCGTGCAGCCAGCGCCTCTGGCGCCTCGCGCAGCTTGCTCTTGATCCAGTCGACCAGCTTCAGTACGCCCTGCCCGGTCCAGTCGGCCACCTTCAGCCATGACAAGCCGGTCGCCAACGTCACCGCCGCCAGAAACAGTGCCAGCACCAGCAGCGGCGCACCCTTGTCGAGGGCCTGCGAAAGCGGGCGTCCGACCCACAGGCCGATGATGCCGCCGGCACCCTGCGGAGGTACCGGGTCATCCCCGAAGTCGAGATACAGCAGCGCCGGACCGGTGACAAAGAAAAACACGGCGCCGATCAAGCGCAGCGAGGGCTCCCACGCGTGCGCCGTCCGCTCGCCGTGCTGACGCAGCACCTGCACGCCCAGCAGCAAAAGCAGCAGCGGAAAACAGTACGCCACGTAGCCGAAAATCCAGCGCAACAGATCGGCGATGTGCGCACCGAACGTACCGCCGAAATTCTGCACCAGGTTGATCTGGTTGGCGTTGGTCCAGCTGGGATCGCGCGCGTCGTAGGTGAGCAGGCAGATCAGCAGGTACAGGGCAAGCGGCACCAGCAGCAAAGCGCCGGCTTCACGCAGCCGGCGCTTCAGCTCCTCGCTGAGGCCTTCCTTCGGTTGTTGTTTGACGTTCGCGCTTCGCGCCACCTTGGAAGGCTTCCTTTTGCCAGTCTGGATCAGAGCATACCTTGCAATGCCGGATGTACCAGCTTGCCGCCGTCGACATTGATGCCGCCGGCGAGCGGAGCGAACTCGCGCCACTCGTTGCCGGCAGCCAGACGCTGCACGTACGGCAGGATCGCGGCGGAGATCGCCACCGACGAGGTCTGCGGCACCGCACCCGGCATGTTGGTCACGCAGAAGTGCGTCACGCCGTGCACGTCATAGGTCGGCTCCTTCCAGGTGGTCGGCTTCGAGGTCTCGAAGCAGCCGCCCTGATCGATCGAGATGTCGACCAGCACCGAGCCCGGCTCCATCGTCTTGACCATCGCTTCGGTGACCACACGCGGCGCCTTGGCGCTGGGGATCAGCACGGCACCGACCACGATGTCGGCATCGCGCACTTCCTCGGCGACCGAGGATTCATAGGCGTACAGCGCGGTGACGTTCGGGCCCATCGCCATCATCTCGGCGAGACGGTCCTGGCGCTTGTCGAACACCACCACGTTGGCACCGGCGGCAGCGGCCAATGCAGCGGCATTGCCACCGGCCGCGCCGGCGCCCAGCACCACCACCTTGCCACGCGGGGTCGAGGCCATGCCGCCCAGCAGCTTGCCCTTGCCGCCCTGCGGACGATGCAGCAGGGTCGTGCCGATCTGGGTGGCGATACGGCCGGCGATCACCGACATCGGCAGCAGCAGCGGCAGCACGCCGTTCTCGTCCACCGACTCGAACGCGATGCCGGTCAGGCCGATGTCGAGCAGGCTCTTGGTCAACGCCGGCTCGGCGGCCAGATGCAGGTAGCAGAACAGCAGGTGGTGCTTCTTCAACAAGGCCAGATCGCCGGCAACCGGCTCCTTCACCTTGACGATCAGCTCGCCCGCCTCGTACAGCGCAGCGGCGTCCGGCACGATCTTGATGCCCTGCTTGACGTAGGCCTCGTCGGCGAAGCCGCTCTTCAGGCCGGCACCGGCCTGCAGGAACACTTCGTGGCCACGGCGCACCAGGTCGGCGGCGGCGGCGGGAACGAGGGCAACGCGACCTTCAAGGGTCTTGGTTTCGGAGGGGATACCGATACGCATGGGAGCAGTCCTGTGGGTTCTTAGCAGGGGCGACTTGCGTGCACCCAGCCTGGTTAATAAAGCATCAATGGACTGGAAAGCTTGAATCGGGGTGCTCCCTTCCCCATCCTTGCGGATTCAGACTCCGCCGCGTGCCGCGAAACGGTTGCATGAAACCGCGGCAGGGGCTGAAGCGAATAACGATCAAAGCTGCCAGTTAACCCAAGGATTATACCCATGAGCGCCACCCCCAAACACTCTCGCCTGCTGATCCTCGGCTCCGGCCCCGCCGGCTACACCGCTGCGGTGTATGCGGCCCGTGCCAACCTGAAGCCGACCATGATCACCGGCCTGCAGCAGGGCGGCCAGCTGATGACCACCACCGACGTGGACAACTGGCCGGGCGACGTCGAGGGGCTGCAGGGTCCGGCGCTGATGCAGCGCATGGCCGAGCATGCCGAACGCTTCCATACCGAGATGATCTTCGACCATATCCACACCGCGGATCTGAAGCAGCGCCCGTTCCGGCTCAAGGGCGATTCCGGCGAGTACACCTGCGATGCACTGATCATCACCACCGGGGCCACCGCGAAGTACCTCGGCATCGCCAGCGAAGAGAAATACAAGGGCAAGGGCGTGTCCGCCTGCGCCACCTGCGACGGCTTCTTCTTCCGCGACCAGGACGTGGTGGTGATCGGCGGCGGCAATACCGCGGTCGAGGAAGCGCTGTACCTGGCCAACATCGGCCGCAAGGTCTATCTGGTGCATCGCCGCGACAAGCTGCGCGCCGAGAAGATCATGCAGGACAAGCTGTTCGAGAAGGCCGCCGCCGGCAAGATCGAGCTGGTCTGGAACCACAGCATCGACGAGGTACTCGGCGACGACACCGGCGTCACCGGCGTGCGCGTGAAGGACGTCAACTCCGGCGTCACCCGCGACATCGAGGCGACCGGCTTCTTCGTGGCGATCGGCCACACGCCGAACACCGGCATCTTCGAAAGCCAGCTCGACATGCACGATGGCTACATCAAGATCCACAGCGGCCAGCACGGCATGGCCACGATGACCTCGATCCCGGGCGTGTTCGCCGCCGGCGATGTCGCCGACCACGTGTATCGCCAGGCGGTCACCTCGGCCGGCTTCGGCTGCATGGCCGCGCTGGATGCGGAACGCTGGCTGGATCAGCAGACACCGGCCGGCTGATGAACCTGCGCGGCAGTGCGGCTACCAGCGCCAGCGTGCCTTGATCGAGGCACGCTTCCACCCGGCGATCGATCAGCTGCCGGCAGACGCATGGGACGCGCTGCGCGCCGACGCGAACCCGTTCGTGTCGCACGCGTTCCTCGCTGCGCTGGAACAAAGCGGCTGCATTCTTCCCGACTGGGGCTGGCAGGCGCATCACCTGGGCCTTTATGAGGATGGCCGGCTGCTCGCCGCTGCACCGCTGTATCTGAAAGGCAATTCGCACGGCGAGTTCGTGTTCGACTTCAGCTGGGCCAGCGCATGGCAACGCGCCGGTGGCGAGTACTACCCGAAGCTGCTCAACGCCGTGCCCTACTCGCCCGTGCCGGGTCCGCGCCTGCTCGCCGGTAACGACGAAGCGACACCACGGCTGCAACGCGCGCTGGTCGAAGCGATGCGTCGCGAGACCGAACGGCTCGGGCTGTCTTCGGTGCATGCCAACTTTCTGCAGGAAAGCGAACTCGATGCGTTCGGCACAGAGTGGCTGGCCCGCTCGGACGTGCAGTTCCACTGGCACAATCACGGTTACCGCCACTTCCCTGCCTTTCTCGCCACGCTCAACCACAAGAAGCGCAAGAACATCCTGCGCGAACGCAGCCAGGTCGAGGCCAGCGGCGTGGCGATCGAATGGCGCAGCGGCGATGCGCTCAGCGACAACGAATGGCGGCAGGTGCATGCGCTGTACCAAGCTACGTTCGATGCCAAAGGCAACCATGCGGCGCTGACAGCTGCGTTCTTTCATCAACTAGGCGCACTGGGCCAGACCGCGCAACTGGCACTGGCTCGCCACGACCAGGCCATCGTCGCGATGGCGTTGTTCGTACAAAGCGACCGCGTCCTGTATGGACGCTACTGGGGCAGCTCGGTCGATATGCCAGGGTTGCATTTCGAGCTGTGCTACTACCGCGGTATCGAGCATGCGATTGCGCAGCAGCTGATCCGCTTCGAGCCCGGTGCGCAAGGCGAACACAAGCTGGCGCGCGGCTTTCTGCCGGTGCGCACGTACTCGCAGCACTACCTGTCGAATCCGGGATTTCGTGCCGCGGTCGCCACGGCGCTTGCGCGCGAGGCGGAAGCGGTCGACGCTTACGCTGCCGAACTGCAAGATCACAGCCCGTACGCCGACCGCACCAGACGATGATTCATCTGCCGCAGCTCGCTGTCGATCTGCCGGATCGTTTCCCCGATCCACGCGCTGCGCTGGCCGAGCCGAACGGACTGCTGGCGTTCGGTGGCGACTTGTCACCGCAGCGGCTGCTGACTGCCTACAGCCTCGGCATCTTTCCATGGTTTGGCGAAGGCGAACCGATCCTGTGGTGGTCGCCCGATCCGCGTTGTGTGTTTCGCACCGAGAATCTGAAGATCAATCGCAGCCTGCGTCGCCAGCTGACCGGCAAGGGTTGGCGACTGACCGTCGACCACGCGTTCGACCAGGTGATCCGTGCCTGCGCCGCGCCACGCGCTGGGGAATCCGGTACCTGGCTGGTGCCGGCGATGATCGACGCCTATGCGCAGCTGCATCGCCAGGGTCATGCGCACAGTGTGGAAGTGTGGGACGGCACGCAGCTGATCGGCGGCATCTACGGTGTCACGATCGGCCGGCTGTTCTGCGGCGAATCGATGTTCAGTGCCGTGAGCGGTGCTTCGAAAATTGCGTTGATGGCGCTGGCCCAGTTGTTGCGCGAACTGGAATTCCCGCTGATCGACACGCAGGTGAGCAATCCGCACACACAGTCACTGGGTGCGGTCGAGGTACCGCGTGCGCAGTATCTGTCGGAGGTTGATCGCCTGATCCGGTTGCCCGGGCATGCGGGCAACTGGGCCGACCTCACGCCACGACTGCTGCAACCATGCATGGAGCAGCCTGCACGCTGAGCTGTCACGCCAGATCTAGTTGGCGTCAGTCTCACCCAGTTTCTTGAGTACGTCGTAATGCCCAAGGAACAGGGCCACCAGATTCGGATCGAGCTGGCTGCCAGCGGCGTTGCGCAGGTAATCCAGCACTTCCGCTTCGGGCCATGCCGGCTTGTACACGCGTGCCGTGATGAGGGCATCCCATACGTCGACCACGCTGAAGATGCGCGCGGCCAGTGGAATCTCGTCGCCACGCAAGCCCTGTGGGTAGCCAGTCCCGTCCCAGCGCTCATGGTGGCTATAAGGAATATCGGCCGCATCACGCAGAAAATCCACCCGCTGCAGCAGCTCGAAGCCTAGCCGTGGGTGCTGGCGCATTACCGCCATTTCCTCATCATCCAGCCGGCCCGGCTTGACCAGCACCGCATCGGGCATGGCCAGCTTGCCGATATCGTGCAGCAGCGCACCCAGGGCAAGGTTGCGCAGTGCGTGGCCATGCACCCCGGCCAACCGGGCCAGCCCGCCTGCCACGCGCATCACCCGATCGGAGTGATCGCCGGTTTCCCTGTGCCGGATATCCATCGCCGAAACCAGCACGCGCAAAGTCTGCTCGTGCCCATCCAGCAGCAACTGGTTGGCGGCATTGAGGCGGCGCATGTCGCGACCGATCATCCAGTACAGCACGATGCCGGTGAACAATACGAACACTCCACCCTTGACGCTTTGCAGGATGGTGAGTTCGGCCTGGCCATGCACCAGGGCATTCAGCGCGCGATCGGAAAACCAGATCCATAGCGCGGACAACACCACGTAGTAAAAGGCGATGCGAAACTGGGGACTGATCTTCACGGCAAGGCTCCGGCGAGGGGTCTCGCACGCGGCATTCACGCCACGCTTCGTCGTGGACAGGCGAAAGTTTGAAGCACCGACCACGAAGACAGTGTGACAGAAGCTTCAGCCAGCTCGCACCGTGTATTTGCGGGCGACATAGTCGTCCAGGATGCCCACGAATTCGTTGGCGATGTTGTCGCCGCGCAAGGTCATCGCCTTCTCACCGTCGATGAACACCGGTGCTGCCGGTGCCTCGCCGTTGCCCGGCAACGAGATGCCGATATTGGCGTGCTTGGATTCACCTGGACCGTTGACGATGCAGCCCATCACCGCCAGCGTGAGGTTCTCCACGCCGTCGTACTTCACCCGCCACAGCGGCATCTGCTCGCGCACGTGTTCCTGCACGGTCTTGGCCAGTTCCTGGAAGAACTCGCTGGTGGTGCGACCACAACCCGGGCAAGCGGTAACCAGTGGAGTGAACGAACGCAGACCCATCGTCTGCAACAGTTCCTGCGCCACGATCACTTCACCGGTCCGCGACGCACCCGGCTCCGGTGTCAGCGAGATGCGGATGGTGTCGCCGATGCCTTCCTGCAGCAGCACCGCCAGTGCGGCGCTCGATGCGGTGATGCCCTTGGAACCCATGCCGGCTTCGGTGAGGCCCAGATGCAGCGCGTAGTCGCATCGCGCGGCGAGGTCGCGATACACCGCGATCAGTTCCTGCACACCGGAAACCTTGCACGACAGGATGATGCGATCACGCGCCAGGCCGATCTCTTCGGCGCGCGCGGCGGAATCCAATGCCGAACGGATCAATGCCTCGCGCGCCACATGCGACGCATCCCACGGCTGGGCGCGCTGGTGGTTCTCGTCCATCAGCGTGGTGACCATGCTCTGGTCGAGCGAACCCCAGTTGGCACCGATGCGCACTGGCTTGTTGTAGCGCAGCGCCATCTCGATGATCGCGCCGAACTGGCTGTCCTTCTTCTTGCCGAAACCGACATTGCCCGGATTGATGCGGTACTTCGCCAGCGCCTCGGCGCAGGCCGGTTCGCGCTCCAGCAGCTGATGGCCGTTGTAGTGGAAGTCGCCGATGATCGGCACCTCCACGCCCATCATCGCCAGGCGTTCGGCGATGCGCGGCACCGCCGCCGCCGCAGCCGGCGTATTCACCGTGATGCGCACCAGCTCGGAGCCGGCGCGGGCCAGCTCGGCAATCTGTTTGGCAGTGCTGGCCGGATCTTCGGTGTCGGTATTGGTCATCGACTGCACCACGATCGGTGCACCGCCGCCTACTTTTACCTTGCCGATCTGCACGCCCACGCTGGGACGGCGCAAGGCGGGCTCGGCCAGACGTGGGGAGGAGGAAGCTGTTTCATTCATGGCGAACGTGACCGGATCGTACAGCGGCAACAACGGGGCGGCGAAGCTGCAAGGATAACCGAACCGGTGTGACCGCTTCAGCGTCGCAGTGCTGTCTGCAGCAGGCGACGCTGCACGCGATCGGCGAGCGTGCGCGGCGCTGTCAGTCCCATCCGCGCCAGGGCTTCGGCCTCGCCTGCAGCCACCGGACCGGGCCGGCAGACGGCACGCAGCAGGCGGAATTTGCCGAGCCACGTGCTGCTGGTGGACTTCAGCCAGTTCAGGGCGGGCAGCAGCAGCTGCTCGATTTCGGTGAAGTCGCTGCCGAACGGAAAAGCCGGGAACAGGCCTTTCTGCTGCATCGGCGCCAGCGCCTCATGCAGGTGTCGTGGATGGTGCCGACGCCAGGCTTCCGGTATCGCGAAATCCGCCGCCAGCTTGCCGTGTGCTTTCGCTTCGGCACACAACGCGTCGAGAAAACGCGCATCGCTGATCGACAGCATCGCCTCGATGCATTCGCTGTCGCTCTTGCCGCGCAGGTCGGCGACACCGTACTCGGTGATGATGAAGTCGCGCAGATGACGCGGAATGGTGGTCTGGCCGTAGCTCCAGCGGATATTGCTTTCGATGCCGCCGCGGGTGCTGCGCGTCGCACGCAACAGCAGCGCCGAGCGGCCATCGGGCAATTCATGCGCCATCGCCACGAAGTTGTACTGGCCGCCGACGCCACTGACCACCGCGCCGTCTTCAAGCGTATCGGACACCGCCGCGCCGAGCAGGGTCGCCATCATGCACGTATTGAAGAAACGCGCACCGCGCCGCTGCAGCATCGCCAGCGCCTGATGATCGCCATACAGCTGGTTGACGTTGGAGACCGGGCACATGTCGATCGCATCCGGATCGGCGGCCTCGGTGGCGTCGAGCCAGTCGTACAGTTCCTGCGAGCCGAGGAAGAACGCACCGCGCAGGTAGTGGCCGCCCGGCGTGGACTGATTCAGCCGACCGTTGGCGGAAGCACGCTCCAGCGCAAGATTGTCCCAGCTGCGCCGCTTCAGGATGCCGCCACGCTGCAAGTGCATGAAGCCATCCATCACCATTTCGCTGGCGCCGTACAGACCGGTCTGGAACGGCGCCAGGCCTCCCGTACGTCCAGCCAGTGCGTGGGTGACACCGCGTGGATCCAGCGCCACCAGGGCGCGTCGCCATTGCGTATTGTCGTGCTGGCGCAGCAGCAATGCCTTGACCAGCGCGTCGGACAGAGCACCGATGCCGATCTGCAGGCAACCGCCATCTCTGACCAGCGCACTGGCATGCAGGCCCAGCGCGTATTCCGCCAGATCGACCGGCAGCCGCGGCAGCATGAACAACCGCGGCGATTCCTGCGGGCACAGCTCCACATCGAAATACGCTTCCGCCACCTCGGCGGCACCGCTCATGTAGGGCAGATCCGGATGCACGACTGCCACGCACAACGGCCGCTGCCTGCCTGCGGTCTGCACCTGGCTGAGGAAATCCAGCGTGAGATCCGGATTGCACGACAGGCTGTAGTGCACGCCGTCCGGCCCCTCGCGCCGCGCCACCAGTTGCACCAGCAGGTTGATCTCCTGCACCGCCAGATCACGGGCGACGTGGGTGTAGTTCTGGCTGATGTAATTGCGCTGGGCTCGCGTCGAATGCAGCAGCGCACCGGACTGCAGGTAGAACTCATGTACTTCGACGTTTCCAGGCAACGCATCGCGCGCCTCATCCAGCGCGTACTGCGGATCGATCTGGTCGGCACCGAAATGCCGCTCGAGAAACGGACCGAGGAAACGCTGTTCCAGCCCCGGTGCCGGTTGTGGCTGCGTCAGTGAAAGCGCCGTATACAGACGCAACGATCGGGTCGGTTCGTTCCGGGTCAGCTGGTACAGCGCATTGAGCAGACCGTGTGGTTTGCCCAGACCCAGCGGAGCAGCGATGCGCAGATCCGGGCCCAGCTCGTCGGCGAGGTAGCGTGCACAGGCATCGGTGTCGCTGTAACGGTGCTCGATCGGCATGGTTCGGATCATGCCAGAAGCTCCGGGATGCTGGCGCCTGCGATGACCACAACCGGCCACCAAGTGCATCTCTGTGCCCGCCGCGGCATGCCTGATCGCTCATGGCCCATCGGTCCCACGATGCTGGCAGTCTGGTTCCGGGCCAATCCGGAGTAGCCATCTTTGGCGTCAAACGCCTGCAGCAGGCCGTGACCGCGCATCCCGATTTCACTGCTTGAAGCTGTTCATGCACTTTCCGCGTCAAGCGGATGTTTTCTCACGACTTGATACTGTCAGCATGCTAGGCTCGTATCCCTTATGCATGCGCCGTTCGACGAGACGCCACGCCACATACTGACCCCCAGCTCGCTCAACCGGCTGGTGCGCGATCTGCTGGGCGATGTGTTTCCGCTGGTATGGATCGAGGGCGAGCTGTCGAATGTGGCGAAACCGGCTTCCGGCCACCTGTACTTCACCCTGAAGGACAACGGTGCGCAGGTGCGTTGCGCGATGTTCAAGCCAAAGGCCGGCATGCTGCGCTTCCGTCCGGTCGACGGCATGCAGGTGCTGTTGCGTGCCAAGGTTGGCCTGTACGAACCACGCGGCGAGTTCCAGCTGGTCGCCGAAAGCATGGAGCCGGCTGGCGAAGGCGCATTGCAGCGTGAATTCGAACAGCTCAAGGCGCGGCTTGATGCCGAAGGTCTGTTTGCGCAGGCGCGCAAGCGCCCGCTGCCCCGTTACGCGCGGCGCATCGGCGTGATCACCTCGGCCACCGGCGCCGCCGTGCGCGATGTGCTGAGCGTGCTTGGCCGGCGCTGGCCGTTGGCCGATGTCGAGGTGTTGCCGGTGCCGGTGCAAGGTCGCGAGGCGCCCCCAGCGATTGCCGCGATGCTGCGCAAGGCCTCGGCCAGTGGCCGCTACGACGTGCTGCTGCTGACCCGCGGCGGCGGCTCGCTGGAAGACCTGTGGGCGTTCAACGACGAGACGGTGGCACGGGCGATCCACGCCAGCGCTGTACCGGTGGTTTCCGCCGTCGGCCACGAGATCGACTTCAGCATCGCCGACTTCGTCGCCGACCTGCGTGCACCCACACCCTCGGCCGCGGCCGAACTGCTGGTGCCCGATGCGGTAGCGGTCGGCCGTCATCTGCAGCAACTGCAGCAACGCATGGTCACCTTGCAGCAACGCCGGTTGCAGGCACAGTCGCAACGCGTCGATCACCTGCTGGTGCGACTGCAGACCCAGCGACCGCAGGCACGACTGGCCCGCGACCGCGAACGCCTGCTGCATCTGCAACACCGCCTGGGTGCCGTGCTGCGCGAACAGAGCCAACTGCGACAAACCCGGTTGGAACGGCTGCATGCGCGCCTGCTGGCACAGCATCCGCGCACGCAACTGTCGTTGCTGGCACGTCGGCTGGCCGAGCAGGACCAACGCCTGCGCCGCGCGATCACTTACACGCTGGAACGCCAGCAGACCGCACTACGTCATGCAGGTCATGCGCTGCATGCGATAAGCCCGCTGGCCACACTGGAACGCGGCTACGCGATCCTGTTCGACGAGGCGGGACAGGTAGTGCGCTCGGTCGCCGCTGTCAGCGAGGGCGACACCGTCAATGCCCGCGTGAGCGATGGCGAACTCAGGCTGCGAGTGCTTGACAAATAATCGACGAGGCTTGACAGCCATCTTCGGCTAGTGCGCGAACTATCACTGATCAAAGGCGAAGGATTGACGTTTGATTACCTCCATCCCCTTAAACTCACCTTATCACCAGCCTCTTATTGAATCGCTCACTAAAATACCATCGCACATCACGATATCGATGCCGCGAATGCGCTCGATCCTAATATCATGGGATCGAACCTGTGTGTTCATCACATCCACAAACACACGAAAATCATGCATGCTGGCGGGGAATCTTATCCATCCGCTGGACCAGAAGCTCAGCGAGACTCCATCACGAGGAATAATAAAAAAAGACCTGGCAGGCTCGGCACTTAGACCTTTTCTTACAACATCTTTGATTACCTTGATATCTGACCATTTCAAAAATAATACTGACCTTCCAAAAAAAATCCTAGAAATTCCGTTATCGTTGACCACCAAATCCATACAAATGACACGATCAATAAAAGCTAACACTATATTAAAAACGACACCAAAAATAAAAACAAGATTATCTTCATTGAATCCGCTTTGTCTAATTCCAATAATCGCTAAAAATGCACAAATTATCGCAAAAACACATACGTATATTAGTCCCGTCTTTCGGAATTTGAACGTCATTTATTTATCCTCAATACAGTGAACCGTGGCGCTACAAATCCTTGGTGATAAATAACATACGGGGCTGCTGTCGATGACGGCGGCGGGCTCGTCACAATAGGTTGTTGCATCTGTGGCGGCTGTTGAGCTGGCGGGAACATGGATGTCAAGCTGTGAGCGGCCATCAAACGGGACGGGGAAAATTAAATGTCGCCTGTCAGTGACTCACATCCCCTCAATCGCCGCCGCCCGTCGCCTTGTCAGCCAGCCGCACCAGCGCACTGGCTGCGCTGACGAATTCCGACGGCATCATCACGATGGTCATCGTGTTCTGCTCCGCGCCGACCTCGGTCAGCATCTGCATGCGGCGCAGCTCCATCGCCATCGGCATATGCGCCATCTTGGCGGCCGCTTCGGTGAGTTTCAGCGCAGCATCGTGCTCGGCTTCGGCCTTGATGATGCGGGCACGCTTCTCGCGATGCGCCTCGGCTTCCTGTGCCATCGCGCGCTGCATGGACTGCGGGATCTCCACATCCTTGATCTGCACACGATCGACTTCGACACCCCACGGCTCGGTGACCTTGTCGATGATCTCGCCGAGCATGCTGGACAGCTTCTCCTGTTCCTTCAGCAGCTCGTCCAGCGAATGCTGGCCCATTACGCTGCGCAGGCTGGTGAGTGCGGTCTGACGTACCGCATCCTCGAAGTTCGCCACCTGCACGATCGCCCGTTCCGGATTGATCACCTTGTACCAGACCACCGCACGCACCTTCACCGGCACGTTGTCATTGGTCATGGTCTCCTGCGGCTCGATGTCCTGGGTCATCACGCGCACATCGACGACCTGCATCCGTTCGATGACGGGGATGATCCAGGTCAGGCCCGGCTCGCGGGTGGCGCTGTAGCGACCGAGCCGGAACACCAGGCCGCGCTGGTATTGCTGCAGCACGCGCAGGCCGCTGAAACCGAGAAAAATCAGTACCACAACGAAACCGAATAGAGGCATGGAAATCACCCTGAGTGGACCGAGTCGAGAGCGCCAGTGTACGCGCGTGCCGCCATCGTGCTGCATCCCGGCTTGCACAAGGATTCCGGACTGATCGCCTGTCACGAATGCTGAACATGCCGCCCGTCTATGCTGTCCGGCAACCTGTTTCCATGGTCGCCACGATGCTCAAGAAAACCTATCCCTACTATCTCGCCAACCAGCCGCAACAGCCGAATACCGACCTGGTCGTGCTGGACAAGTACAGCGGCAAGATCGCCACGCGAGTCGCGGTACCGGATGCAAAGGCTACCGAAAAGGCGATCGTCGCCGCCGTCAAGGCCACCGCACCGATGCGCGCGTTCAAACCGTGGGCACGTCAGGCAGTTTTGCAGCACTGCGCGCAACGCTTTGCCGAGCGCCGCGACGAGCTGGCCGAGGCGCTGTGCATCGAGGCCGGCAAGCCGATCAAGGATGCTGCTGGTGAAGTGACCCGCCTGATCGAGACGTTCCGGATCGCCGCCGAAGAGGCCGTGCGCATCAATGGCGAGACGCTGAACCTGGAACTGGCCTCGCGCCTCGACGGTTACCACGGCTACACCAAACGCGTACCGCTGGGGCCGGTGTCGTTCATCACCCCGTTCAACTTCCCGCTGAACCTGGTCGCGCACAAGGTGGCGCCAGCGATCGCCGCCGGCTGCCCGTTCGTGCTGAAGCCGTCGGAGAAAACCCCGATCGGCGCGCTGATCATCGGCGAGGTGCTGGCCGAGACCGATCTGCCAAAGGGTGCGTTCTCGATCCTTACGCTGGACGGCAAACACGCCAGCCCGCTGGTCGAGGACGAACGCTTCAAGCTGCTCTCGTTCACCGGCGGCCAGATCGGCTGGGATCTCAAGGCACGTGCAGGCCGCAAGAAGGTCGTGCTGGAACTGGGCGGCAATGCCGCCTGCATCGTCGATGCGGATCAGAAGCCTCATCTCGATCATGTGGTCGAGCGGCTGATCTTCGGCGCGTTCTACCAGTCCGGCCAGAGCTGTATCGGCGTGCAGCGCATCTATGCCCATGCGGACATCTACGATGCATTGAAGAAGAAGCTGGTCGCCGCCACGAAGAAGCTCAAGGCCGGCGATCCGAAACAGAAAGACGTATTCCTCGGCCCGATGATCGACGAGGCCGCCGCCGAACGCCTGCATGACTGGATCCACGAAGCGAAGAAGGCCGGCGGCAAGGTCCTCTGCGGTGGCAAGCGCAGCGGCAACATGCTCGAAGCCACCTTGATGGAAGACGTGCCTCTCAGCGCCAGGGCCAACCGCCAGGAAGTCTTCGGCCCATTCGCCCTGCTCGCCCCGTTCAAGAAATTCAGCGACGCGATCGCGCTGGTCAACGATTCCGACTACGGCCTGCAGGCTGGCGTCTTCACCGACAGCCTCGATCATGCGATGCGTGCCTGGAACGAACTGGAACAGGGCGGCGTGATCGTCAACGACATCCCCAGCTTCCGCGTCGACAACATGCCCTACGGCGGCATCAAGCTGTCCGGGCTTGGCCGCGAGGGCGTGCGCTACGCGATCGAGGACATGACCGAAATCCGTTTGATGGTGATGCGCGAGAGATAACCTCCACGACTACAGTGCGCCAGGTTTTGTTGCGCGCACGTTCCAGCCCATGGCCTCGTACACGCGGTACTGCGCGATGCCGCCGTATTCGTGCAGGGCCAGATCCGTCATGGCGAAGTTGTATGACAACGGCTCCCATGAGCCGATACCGCTCACATATTCGGCCCGCACCGGCGTGGCCGGGATGCCGAAATGCGTGAAGTACAGCATGCCGCGACGCAGATGGTAGGCCGACGACACCAGCAGCACGCGATCCGCACCGTAAGCCTTCAGCAATGGGGCACTGAACTGTGCGTTCTGCCAGGTATTCATGCTGCGTGATTCCAGCAGCAGATCCGCAGCATCGACACCTAGCCGCTGCAATTGTTCGCTGTAGATCGCGGCTTCCGGATTGCCCAGCGCGCGCGCGTCACCGCCGCTCACTTCGACCTTGCACGACTGGCCACTCTGCCGGCAGGCGCGATACAGCGCCGCGGCCCTGTTGATGCGCCCGTAGGCATACAGACTTGCCTCCACATGACCGGTGTCCACCACGCGAACCGTGCCCGCACCCAGCAGCACGATCACATTGCGCTGTCCCCAGGTGACCGGTGCCTGCACCGCATAAGCTGATTGCAGTCGTGTCAGCAACCACGTCGGCACCGGGCCGCAACCAACTGCCAGCAACAGGATCAAGGCCAGCGCGATCAGCGCACGGCTGCAACGCCGCCACCTCAGCAACGCCAGCAGCATCGCCAGCAGGCTCAGCGCAAGCAGTACATTCAGAGTCATCGGCACAGCCCGCAGGAAAGTGGATCGCATTATGCCCGTGCACTAGACCGACGGGCGGCCTGCCCCTGCTGCGATCCCGTATCATCGTGACTCGCTGCTGCGCGGTTAAGCGGTTCCGTGCAAACTGCCAAACCGCCGCACCTGCCAAATCCGCACACGCATGCAAAAAAAGCCGATCTTCTTCGACCCCACCGGCCGACGGGCCAGCCATGTCTCGCGACTGGCGCTGCTTGCCGGCGTGGTCAGCACGCTGTTCGTGGTGGTGTGTGCGATCAGCCTGTTCGTCGGACCGAGCATGGTCGGGCTGCACCTTGGCGTAACACGGCATGCATTGACCGGGGTAAAGGCCGCAGCACCGGAACTGCTCAAGCCAGCTGCGAAACTGGCCGCCGAAGTGCGCGCCCGGCAGAAACTGCTGCATCCGTCACGCACACATGCCGGCAAGGGCAACGCGCCACGCACTCCACCACCACCGTCACTGGACAAGCCGGCCGGGCGGCCGCTGGTGATCGGTTTCTACGTCAACTGGGATGACAGCAGCTATGCGTCGCTGAAGCGCGGACTGCCCACGCTGGACTGGGTGATCCCCACCTGGATGAGCCTGAGCGGCCCGGACATGGCGCTGCATGCCAGCATCGACGCCAAGGCACTGGACCTGATCCGCACACAGAAACCCTCCACCCCGATCCTGCCCCTGCTGCAGAACGCCGTGGACAGCAACTGGGACGGCAAGGGTCTGGCTCGCATGCTGGCGAATCCAGCAATGCGCCAGGAACGCATCACGCAGATCGTTGCGTTCGTTGCCGCCAACCACCTCCAGGGCGTGACGGTGGACTTCGAGGAAGTCCCGGAGAACGCGCAAAAGAACCTCAAGGCCTTTCTCAACGAACTCAACGATGCGTTCGATCCGCACAACTGGGGCATCGTGCTGACCGTGCCCTTCGACGACGCCTCGTGGGACTACAAAGGCTACGCCGACATCGTCGACTTCGAACTGCTGATGGCCTACGACGAACACTGGGCCGGCAAGAACCCGGGCAGCATCGCCGGCCATGACTGGTTCGAACGCACGCTCGACAAGCGCATGAAGGTGCTCGATCCGGACCAGACCATCGTGGCGATCGGCAGTTACGGCTATGACTGGTCGCCCGGACAGAACGCCGAAGCGCTCACCTTCCAGGATGCGATGGACCGTGCGTCCGATGCGCAGGCCGACATCGCCTTCGACCCGGACACGCAGAACCCACACTTTTCGTACAGCGAAGACGATGGCACCAGGCACCAGGTCTGGTTCCTCGACGGCGTGACTGCGTACAACGAAATCCACACCGCCGACGACTACAAGCCCTACGGCTATGCGCTGTGGCGACTGGGTTCGGAGGACCCGTCGACCTGGTCGGTGCTGGGCCGCAACTACGGAGCACCGGCACCGGACCAGCTGCACACGATCGGCCAGGGCGAGGACATCGATATCGAAGGCCAGGGCGAGGTGCTCGAGATCGCCTCGCAGCCCGCACCGGGCACACGTACCGTCGACGTGGACAAGGACGACGGCAGCATCGATGACGAGGGCTACACCAGCCTGCCCACCTCCTATGTGATCCAGCGCGCCGGCACGCTGCCCCACAAGATCGCGCTGACTTTCGACGATGGCCCCGACCCGGAGTGGACGCCGCAGGTCCTCGACATCCTCAAGGCCAAACATGTGCCGGCGACGTTCTTCATCATCGGCGAGAACGCCGAGATGTCGCCGAAGCTGGTGCAGCGCGAGGTCAACGAGGGCCACGACGTCGGCAACCATACCTTTACCCACCCCAACCTGGGCGAGAGTCCGCCCGGGATCGTGGCACTGGAGCTCAACGCTACCCAGCGCCTGTTCGAGGCGCTGACCGGCCGCTCACTGCGACTGTTCCGTGCACCCTACTTCGGCGACGCCGAACCGACCACGGCGGACGAGCTGGTGCCGATCCAGATCGCCCAGCAGATGGGCTACATCTCGGTAGGCCTGCACATCGACCCGAACGACTGGCAGCGTCCGCCGGCGGACCAGATCGTCAACAGCGTGCTGACCCAGATCGCCACCACCAACCCGGACCGCAAAGGCCAGGTAGTGTTGCTGCACGATGGCGGCGGCGAGCGCTCGCAGACGCTGGCAGCGCTGCCGCGCATCATCGACGGGCTGCGTGCCGAGGGTTACGACTTCGTCACCGTGTCGACGCTGGCTGGCCTCAGCCGCGACCAGACCATGCCACCGCTGCCGCCCGGTTCGCTGTCGCGCTGGGCCGACCGCTCGGTGTTCATGACCCTGGGCATGTTCGGACACCTGACCAGCTGGCTGTTGCTGTCTGCCATTTCGCTCGGCGTGGCCCGGCTGCTGCTGCTCGGCGGTCTCGCTCTCGTCAATCTGGTACGCGAACGGCGCCGCACGCTGCCAGTGCTGGGCAGCGACCCGCCGCTGGTATCGGTGCTGATCCCCGCCTACAACGAGGAGAAGGTGATCGCCAGCTCGATCCGCCAGATCCTCAGGAGCCGCTACGCGAACCTCGAAGTGATCGTGGTCGATGACGGCTCTACCGACGCCACCTCGGAGGTAGTCAGCGAACACTACGCGCATGAACCGCGTGTGCGGCTGCTCACCATCCCGAACGGCGGCAAGGCACACGCGGTCAACACCGCGCTGCACGAATCGAAAGGCGCCGTCGTGGTAGCGCTGGACGCAGACACCCAGTTCGAGCCAGACACGATTCCGCGGCTGGTGCGCTGGTTCCTCGATCCCAGGGTCGGCGCCGTGGCCGGCAACGCCAAGGTCGGCAACCGGGTCAACCTGATCACCCTGTGGCAGGCACTGGAATACATCACCGCGCAGAACCTGGAGCGCCGCGCGCTGGCCGCACTGGGCGCGATCACCGTAGTGCCAGGTGCCGTCGGCGCCTGGCGGCGCGAGGTGCTGGAACAGCTCGGCGGCTTCCCGGCCGATACACTGGCCGAGGATCAGGACCTCACTCTCGCCGTGCAGAAAGCCGGCTACCATACCTTGTTCGACAGTGAGGCGATCGCCTGGACAGAAGCGCCGGATACTGCCGGTGGACTCGCCCGCCAGCGCTTCCGCTGGGCCTACGGCACCCTGCAGTGCCTGTGGAAACACCACGACGCAATCTTCCGCCCGCGCTATGGCGCGCTCGGCATGGTCGCACTGCCGCAGGTATGGCTGTTCCAGATCATTTTCTCGGTGGTATCGCCACTGGTCGATCTGGTGCTGGTGTGGCAGATCATTTCCACCAGCCTCGACTACCTGCAGCATCGCGGCCAGTTCAACGACGAGAACCTGATCAGGATGCTGATCTTCTATGCCGCCTTCATGGCGGTGGACCTCGCCGCCGCCGCGCTCGCCTTCGCGATGGAGAAGAAGGAGAAATGGAGCCTGCTGTGGTGGCTCGTGCTGCAACGCTTCGGCTACCGCCAGCTGATGTATTACGTGGTGGTGCGCTCGGTGTGGACAGCTATTCGCGGACCATCGGTGGGCTGGGGCAAGCAGGAACGCAAGGCGACGGTGAGCACAGCGGACGAAACGGAGCATTGATGCACTACCGCTTAAAACTTGAGACAGCATCCTGCCAAAGTGGCAGCATTCGTCTCATGCTGGACACCCCTCAACCTCCCCGTCACCATGGCGTCCATGAATCTTTCGTTTGACTTGTTTGACCATGCCGAAAGGGCGCCTGAAATTGAGGCGGCCATTTCGCACATGGCCGGACATGGCGAGACAGACCGTGGCGCCATTTTCACACGTCCGGAAGTGGTCGATGCAATCCTTGATCTTGCCGGATATCAATCTGATCGTCCGCTGCATGGGTTGCGCCTGCTAGAACCTTCGTTTGGCGCTGGCGACTTTCTACTCCGTGCTGCACGACGCTTATGGTCAGCTTTTGTGCGCGACGGCGGCACACCCGCAACAGCCGTGAAAAATCTGCGCAACGCCATCACCGCGGTGGAACTGCATCAGTCGACATTCGACCTGACCAGTCAGCGGCTCGTTGATCAGCTCACACAGCAAGGTCTCTGCCCACGCGATGCCGATGCCCTGTGCACGTCATGGCTAATCCGCGACGATTTCCTGCTAACGCCATTGGATGGATCGTTCGACTTTGTCATTGGCAATCCACCCTATGTCCGCCAGGAGCGAATTCCTGCCGCACTGCTGAACGAATACCGACGCCGTTTCCGTACACTCTACGACCGGGCCGATTTGTATATACCGTTTTTCGAACGTGCTCTGGACTTGCTCAATGAGGACGGAGTACTCGGCTATATCTGCGCCAATCGCTGGCTCAAGAACCGTTATGGTGGCCCGCTTCGGGAAAAGATCACGAATGGCTACTGGCTGAAATACTTCATCGATATGGAGGTCACCGACGCCTTCCATTCGGAGGTCATTGCCTATCCCGCCATCACCATTTTCCAACGCGCCATACCTGAACTCGCGACCCGACAATCCACCCGTGCCGCCGGGTCCGACGTCGTCGTCGCCCAATCGCTGCCGTTGCTGGTAGATGCCTTGCTTGATCCTTCAAATTCGTCCGGTGCTGTCTCGGAGTTCAAGCTGGATGCCGTGGGCTCGGCACCACTATTGCTGGATGACATCCCACGACTTGTGCTGCTTCGTCGCATTGAGCACGCGCTTCCGACACTTGAACAGGCCGGCTGCAAGGTTGGCATTGGCGTGGCAACCGGCTGCGACCGTGTTTTCATCGATGCCATGGATGCCCTGCCCGTCGAACCGGAACGCAAGCTGCCACTGGTGATGGCGCGCGACCTCGTAGACGGTAATATCCGCTGGGGCGGCAAGGCGGTGTTGAACCCGTTCGATGAATCGGGACAGCTCGTTCCACTTGAATCGTTTCCCCGCTTCAAACGCTATCTCCACGCACATCGCGACAGCGTGACAAGCCGTCATGTGGCACAACGCAACCCGGAAGGCTGGTATCGGACGATCGATCGCATCCAGCCAGGTCTGCTGGAGATGCCCAAGCTTCTGGTGCCGGACATCAAGGGCGAAGGTGTCTTCGTCATGGATGAAGGACGCTACTACCCGCATCACAATCTCTACTTCATCACCTCAAGCGAATGGGATTTGCGAGCACTTCAGACTGTGCTTCGCTCATCGCTGACGCTGATGGTCGTGGCAACTTATTGCACTCGCATGGCCGGAGGTTTTCTGCGGTTCCAGGCGCAGTATCTGCGCAGGATCCGCCTGCCCCACTGGCATAATGTCGACGATTGCGTGCGCGAACGCCTGATCGCCGCAACCATGACGAAGATCCAGGATGAAGTCGATGCGCCGGTATTCGAATTGTATGGATTAAGCACTGCGGAAGCTCTGCGAACACGGCAAATCGCCGATGTGGCACGCGTTGGAAAGGGATTACTCCAGTGACCATCAGCCTGCTTCCGCCATAGTTCGACGAACTCACTCGCCAAGCGGTTCATACCTTCTGGCATTCACGTAACAGCGGCACCGTCAATGCAGCACACGAAGGCGGGCGCGCAGCGGTCGTTGGCGGCAAGAACATGGATGGCTTCATCGAAGTCGTGCGTGCGGTCGTGACGCACTGCGGCCTAGCTGCCGATACCGTGCATGTACGCAAGTCCAAGGTGGTCCTCCCTGGCTTCTTTCGTGCGACCAAGAGCTGGGATGTACTGGTCGTCCACGAGAAGAGATTGCTTGGTGTTTTCGAGTTCAAATCGCAGGTCGGCTCGTTCGGAAACAACTTCAACAACCGCAGTGAAGAAGTCATCGGATCGGCTGCCGATCTCTGGGTAGCGCATCATCACGGCGCCTATGGCGGCATACCCAGAAACCGGAACGAAGTACGGGAATACGCGCCGGCACTGTTGAACCCGGTGATCCAGTCGGATCCGCGACCGCCATTTCTGGCGTGGCTGATGCTTCTCGAAGAATGCGATGCCTCCATGCGGTCCGTGCGCTGCGATGAACCGCACTTTCCCGTATTCGAGGAGTTTCGCGACGCCTCATACGCCCGCAGGTATCAGATCCTTTGCGAACGACTGGTAGAACGCCAGCTCTACAGCGCAGCGGCGCTGGAGCTGACGCCCACTGGCAAGGACAACCACCGGGCACTTTCACCTGCGACAAGCATCCGGAACATGTTCTCTGAGTTTGCCGGGCGCATCCTCGCTGCCGTGCAAGGCGTATAGCGCTCCTGCAGCTATCGTTCAGTCTTTAGTTGGTGACTCTCAGTTCGCCAGCGGCTCGGTCAGCATCGGGCGACGCACGCTCAACGCGGTACCCGCCGCCGCCACGATGATCGTCACGATGGCCAGCCACTGCAGCAGGCTGAGCTGCTCGCCCAGCAACGCCACACCGGCCAACGCGGCGATGGCCGGCTCCAGGCTCAGCAAAGTGCTGAACGTGCGCGCCGGCAAGCGGGTCAGCGCGACCATCTCCAGCGAATACGGCAGGGCCGAGCTCAGCACCGCCACGCCCAGCGCATACGGCAACAACGCGGGCGACAACAATGCGCTGCCGGCGTGCGCGATGCCGAACGGGATCGCCAGCAAGGCACCGATCGAAGTGCCCAGCGTCACCGCGTCCGCGCCGTAGACCGCTCCCGCCTTCTTCCCCAGCACGATGTACAACGCCCAGCCCACGCCGGCGGCCAGCGCGTACATCACGCCCACCGGATCGAGTGCCTGCACTTGTCCGCGTAGCGGCAGCAACAGGGCCAGCCCGGCAACGACCAGCGCGATCCAGACGAAGTCGAGCAACCGACGCGAACCGAACAACGCCAGCGCCAGCGGCCCGGTGAATTCCAGCGCCACCGCGATGCCCAGCGGGATCGTGCGCAACGACATGTAGAACACCAGGTTCATCGCGCCCATCGAGAGGCCATAGCCCCATAGCACGCGCCAGTCGCGCTGGCTGCCCGACCGCCGCCACGGCCGCCGCCACAGCAGCAGGAGCAGCGCGCTGAGCCCCAGTCGATAGGCAGTAGCACCCTGCGCACCGACCTTCGGAAACAGGTGCTTGGCCAGCGACGCGCCACATTGATACGAGACCATGCTGATCAACAGCATGCCGACCGCGAGCGCGACCGGAGCAAGGGTGGAACGTGATGACATGAGCGCAGCCGCGGCGGGAGAACAGTGCACCCATGATGCCCGCAGACCTGGACGAAACCCACCGTGCAGAGCATCTTGCTGGCACCATTGCTGACAGCATCTGACAGCAATGGTCGGCATGGCTCGCAGGGTGATGCATGAATGTCTAGACTCTACTCACGAGATTTGCGAGCGAATCCATCGCTTCGCAAGCTCGTCGCGAAAACGAACCAGGGGAGACCTTCGAATGCGTCGTCACTTCGTTCTGCTGCTTGGATCATTGATCGTGTTTCCAGCTGCGCATGCGCAAACCACCTACACGTGCATAGATTCAAACGGAAGCGCAACAAAATCTACGAAACCGTGCAAGGGATTGACCGCGCAAGCCATTCATGGATCGACAGGCAGCCCCGAGCGGGACAACTACATTGTTGTGCAAATGTCTCCCGGTGCGCTGAAAGCTGTCGAAGCGAATACGAAAACTTCAAATGAGCGAAAAAATGCTCAACGGACGGCAAATGGGAACGGCGACGTCGAGCACCCTGACGTGGGGTCGCACTAGGGTTATTAGGCGTCCGCTCCCGACCGATAAAGTAGACATCTAAAAAGTGGATCGGCTCTCTCTTATCTCAGCCAGCCCCGCGCACCCGCATCGTCAACCCCTTCAGAAAATTCCGCAGCAGCTGATCGCCGCACAACTTGAAATTCTTGTGGTCGGGCTGACGGAACAACGCGCTTAGCTCCGGCTTGGAAACCGGGAAACCGGCACTTTCAAGGATCTGGTGCATGTCCACATCCTTCAGCTCGAATGCCACGCGCAACTTCTTCAGCACCACGTTGTTGGTGACGCGCTTCTCCACCGGCCGTGGCGGCAGGCTTTCGTCGCGACCGCGACGGTAAAACACCAGGCCGTCGAGGAAGTGCGCCAGCACCTTGTTGCTGCACTCGACGTAACCCGGTTCCTCGTCCTTCTTCAGGAACGCCTGCACGTCCTCCTTCGCGATCGGGAAATTCGCGTCCGCCAGCTGGGTGATCTCCACCACCTTGCCATCGCTGAGGTCGAGCATGTAGCGGATGGCGCGCAGTACGTCGTTGTTGATCATGTCGTTCCAGTAAGCCTTGCCGAGATCGCCATGCTACCGCGCCACACGCGTAACGATTAACCCTGTTTGCATCGGGCCTGCGTTTCATCTCTCACGAATCGAAGGAAACCACTCTGTGAACACGAAAACCCGGTTGCATGAACAGGCTCATCGCAACACGTCATCGCGTTGAAATTTCCAGCCCCGATGCGTGTACAGCGACCGTGGCTGCAGGCTATTCCCCCGCTTGCAGTCATCCCCCAGTCGCTGCCACGCACCGGGGCTGGAGCCACTTGTCTGCGGATCAGTGATCCGGCACCTTCCGACCCGGACAGCCACCCCAGGCGCAAGCAACGCCGTATGGCATCCGAGGACAGATCGTCGGAATTCGCGCGTCACAACCTACCCGGCGGCGAGCGATTTGGCTTACCCTCGCCTCTTATGGATGCTGCGGTCGACCCCGATGCGATGCTGATGCTTGCCTATGCACGTGGCGATCTGGCTGCGTTCGAGGCGCTGTATGCGCGTCACCGCGGCATGTTGTACCGGTTCCTGTTGCGCAGCGTGCGCGACCCGCACCGCACCGACGAGCTGTTCCAGGAAACCTGGAGTCGGGTGATCAGTGCCCGTGCACGCTACCAGCCCCAGGCAAAATTCAGCACCTGGTTGCTGCAGATCGCGCACAACCTGATGATCGACAGTCTGCGGCGCCAGCGGCCGACGGCCGATGGTGACGAGGCCGAAACCGCCTTGGCCAACGTGGCGATGCCCGAGCGGTCACAGCCCGAGCATGTCCTGTCCGAGTTCGAACACCGTCGCAACCTGCAGCGTGCGATCGAGCAACTGCCGGAGGAACAACGTGCCGCCGTGCTGTTGCGACTGGAGCACGAGCTCAGCCTGGAGGAAATTGCCGAGGTGACCGGTGCCGGCCGCGAGACGGTGAAATCGCGCCTGCGCTATGCCATGAATCGTTTACGCGAAGTGCTGTCCGAATGACCGTCCAACTGCCACCGCAAGAGCCTGACGAGATGCTGCCCGGCGAAACCGAGCTGGCGGCACTGTATCGTCAGTTGCCGAAGAACGAGCCCGGCGCGGCACTGGACGCTGCCGTGCTGCAGGCGGCTGCGCAAGCCCTGGCGTCAGCCGAATCGGCCACGGTCCAGGCCACCGACCGCCGGAAGTTGCCGCGGGAACGCGGGGATTGGGTGCGCCCGAAACCCGATTCTGCAGCGAATTCAGACCAGCCCGATCCCGTGACAGCAACGCCATCCTTCAGCCGGCGAAAACCCGGTTCGCGCTGGCTGATCGCACTGAGCAGCGCCGCCACGCTGGTGCTGGTTGCCGGCTTGGCCTGGCGCATGCGCGGAATGCCGTCGACTGCAACCACACCAGATGCCGCCAGCTATCGGCCTGTCGCCAGCAGCCCGGTCGATATGGCGTCGCCTGCTGCCGCCGCCGCACCGTTGCCACCGCCAGCATCAGCGCCGGCTGCCCAGCAGGTCGTTGCGCAAGAGGCCGTCCAGCCGACCGAGCATGTCTCCGTCGCCGCCGCACCCGCAAGACTGCAGGCCGCACGAACGACGTCGGCCAACGGCGTCATGAAGCTGCGCAGCACACCGCCACCTTCAGTCGCAGAAGCGACTGCGTCCGCTGCTGCTGCGCCACTTGCCGATGCCGGCATGAGCAGCACGGCAAAACCCGTCGCAGAAAACTATTCATCGGAGCCGGTAGCGAAAGCGCCGGTAGCGGAGGCTGCAGCGACAGCCCCGGACAACCAAGCCAACCGGGCTGAAGTCGCCGCTGCGCCCGTACCCGCACCGCCACCACCGCCTCCCATGCTGGCCCCCATGCCCATGCAGGCAACCGCCGCCGCACCGATGCCAGCGCCCGCTCCACCAACGTTCACCGAAAAAACGACAGCCGCGAATCCCGCCGATACGCCTGCGCAGGAACTCGACAAGATCCAGCAGCTGTTCGCCCAAGGCCATGACGATGAAGCGCGACAGCGCCTGACCACCTTCCATCAAACGCACCCGCAATGGGAGCTGCCGGCGCAACTTGACGCCCAACTGCACAAGCCATGAGCGAAGGGTTGTCCACGCTGGCCCAGCATTGCCGGCATATGGAAGAAATCAAGAAGAGCCGCTTCCTCGCACTCGCCGCACCAGTGGATTCGACCGAGCAGGCGCAAGTCTTCCTGCGTGAAGTGAGCGACCCGTCTGCGACACACAACTGCTGGGCCTGGCGGATCGGCCAGGACTACCGCTTCAACGACGATGGCGAACCCGGCGGCACCGCCGGCCGGCCGATCCTGCAGGCGATCGAGGGCCAGGGCATCGACCGTGCCGTGGTCGTGGTGACGCGCTGGTACGGCGGCATCAAGCTTGGCGCCGGCGGCCTGGTGCGCGCCTACGGAGGTACCGCAGCGGAATGCCTGCGCCGCGCCGAGCGGGTGCCGATTGTGGCGATGAGCCGGCTCGCCGTGCATTGCGACTTTGCCGGACTGACTCTGCTCAAGGCTCGTCTGAAGGAGCTGCAGGCCGAAGTCGAACGTGAAGTGTTCGGCACTGATGGTGTGGAACTGTGGCTACGGCTGCCGGAAAGCCGCGTTATCGAGGCCCAGTTGCGCGTCAGCGACCTGAGCCGCGGACGCAGCGAGGCAAAACGTCTGGATTGAACCGCCTGGTGGTGGTGCGGAGGATTGAATCAGCCGCCGCGCGCCCCACTTGAATGCCATTGGCCGTGTCCTCTCGGGCCGGTGTCATCTGCAATCCACCCTGCGAGAGCCCATGAGCGACGCCACCAGCGACACCTCCCGCCCTGCCCGCCGCATCGGCGCCCTGCGCCAGCTATGGCCTTTTCTGAAGCCCCATCGTGCGCTGGCGCTGGGCTGGCTGGTGTTCCTCGGCGTGTCCTCGGCATCGACGCTGGTGCTGCCGGTGGCGATACGGCGCATGTTCGACCAGGGGTTTGGCCATTCCAGCGCGGTGGCGATCAATGCCACCTTCCTCGGCCTGTTTGGCGTGGCGCTGGTACTCGCCTTCGCGACCGCGGCTCGCTATTTCTGCATCACCCTGCTCGGCGAGCGTGCGCTGGCTTCGATGCGCTCGCAGCTTTACGCCCACGTGATCCGGCTCGATGTGGGCTTCTTCGAACGCAGTCGCGTTGGTGAACTGACCTCGCGCCTGGGCACCGATACCGAAGTGGTGCAGGCGCTGATCGGCTCGGGCATCTCGGTGGCTTTGCGCAGCCTGGTGATGCTGCTCGGCGCCGCCGCGATGATGGTATGGACCAGCCCGCGGCTGGCCGGCCTCACCGCCCTGGTGATTCCCGCGGTGATGTTGCCGATCCTTGTGTTTGGCCGGCGCGTGCAGAAACTCTCGCGTGCCAGTCAGGATCGCCTGGCGGACGCCGCCGCGATCGCCAACGAGACGCTCAATGCAGCGCCGGCGGTGAAGGCTTACGCGCGCGAAGACATCGAAAGTGTCCGCTACGGCAACGCGATCAACCGTGCGCTGTCCACGGCACGCAAACGCATCGGCATGCGCTCGCTGCTCACGGCAGCGGTAATCGTGCTGTTCTTCGGCGCGATCACGCTGGTGCTGTGGGTTGGCGCGCAGGATGTGCTGACCCGTACGCTGAGTCCCGGCGTGCTGGCCCAGTTCGTGTTTTACGCATTCTTCGCCGCCGGCTCGGTAGCGGGCTTGAGCGAGGTATGGGGCGATGTGCTGCGTGCGGCTGGTGCGATGGAGCGCATCGGCGAGCTGTTCGGCGAACGCTCGGACATTACCGACCCCGCACAGCCACTGGCATTGCCACGACCGATCCGCGGTGCGCTGCGCTTCGACAACGTGGCGTTCCACTACCCCACCCGACCGGATGCGCCCGCGCTGCACGACTTCAATCTCGCCATCCAGCCCGGCGAGACGGTGGCGCTGGTCGGTCCCTCCGGCGCTGGCAAGAGCACGGTGTTCGCGCTGCTGTTGCGTTTCTACGATCCGCAGAGCGGCCGCATCAGCCTGGACGGAATCGACCTGCGCGCGCTGGCTCTGCCCGAGCTGCGCGGTGCGATCGCCTTGGTACCGCAGGAGACGGTGATCTTCGGCGGCAGCGCAGCCGACAATATCCGCTTCGGTCGTCAGGATGCGGACAGCGACGAAGTGCGCGAAGCGGCCCGCGCAGCCGAGTCACATGAATTCATCAGCGCGCTGGCTGGCGGCTACGACGCCGAACTGGGCGAGCGCGGCGTGCGCCTGTCCGGCGGTCAGCGCCAGCGCATCGCGATCGCCCGCGCGATCCTGCGCGATGCGCCCTTGCTGTTGCTGGACGAAGCCACTTCGTCACTCGATGCGCAATCCGAAGCTGCGATCCAGCAGGCGCTCGAACGGCTGGAGAAAGGCCGCACCACCCTGGTGATCGCCCACCGCCTCGCCACCGTGCAGCGCGCCGATCGCATCGTGGTGATGGACGGTGGCCGCATCGTGGCGCAAGGCACGCATGAGAGTCTGCTGGCCGAAGGCGGGTTGTACGCGGAGCTGGCCCGGCTGCAATTCGTGGCTTGAGTAACTGCTGCGGATCGTTTCCAGCCGGGAGCCCGCGCTCGAAAGTGCACGCTGCCCCAGATTTCGGTCGGCGCAGACCGAACGCCATTTCGACATACCTGAACACCGCCCCTACTTTCACCCGAAAGTCACGCGCGCTTTCACGCCGTCGTCCTTAACGCGGTGGTCCCATGCTGACTGCATGAGTCTGCGCTGAGTGTCATTCGCAGACTCGCACTTCGGAACGAGGCCTGCGCAAGCCGGCGTCACCGATTCGTTTCCCCACACAAGGAGTTCCCCATGATCAAGCGCATGCTTCCCCTGTTGATTGGACTGTCGGTTTGCGGCGCTGCTTTCGCGCAGGACATGCCTGCCACTGCCCAGTCGACGACCAGTACCACTACCGCAAATCACACGACTACTACGACTACGACCACGTTGTGGCCAGCCCAACCGCCCGCTGACGGATCGACCGAGGATGCTGTCAAGACCGCGATCGCCAACGCCGGCTACAAGGAAGTGAAGGGCCTGAAATTCAAGAACGGTGTGTGGCGCAGCAAGGCGCGTGGCGGCAACAAGAAGTGGGTCAAACTCGCAGTCGGGCCGGTCAATGGCAAGGTGTATGCGGCCGATACACCGTCCAAGCTCAGCAAGGACGAGATCAGCGCCAAGCTGGCTACAGCCGGCTACCAGAACGTCAAGGACGTGAAGTTCGACGAAGGCCTGTGGGCCGCTGAAGCCAAGACGCCGCATGGCAACGACGTCGACCTGCTGGTCGATCCGGACGATGGCAGCGTGGTCGCCAAATCGCACGATTGATTCACTGCATCTGCGAAGAAGGTCTCGGGAGCCCGGCGCGTTGATGGCGCCGGGCTTCTTCGTTTGATGGAGGAAAACCTGCGCACCGTGCATGCGTGGCTTGCGCTCGCGAGGACGACCACCATTCCTGCCGCGTAACGCGAATCAGTGCACCGATCGCTCCCGCTCCGCATCCACCGCGTGCTTGATCGCGGCCACGAACTCGCGCCGCGCGGCAACCAGTTCGTCGGACGTCGCATGCGGCCACGCACCCACCTGGGCGATCACCAGCTGGCGCGCGGGATCGACGTAGACCATCTGGCCGAAGATGCCGATCGCGGCATAGCTGCCATCGGCATCCGTCCACCACAGATAGCCGTATCCGCGGTCGGGTTCGTCGACGCTTTCCTGGCGGCGCAGCGCACCCTCAAGCCATGCTTTGGCGACTGCTGGCTTGCCGGCGATGCGGCCGCCGTCGAGCATGAACTGCCCCAGCCGCGCGTAGTCGCCCAAGGTGGCCGACAGGCCGCTGCCGCCGGTGTCGCTGCCATCGCATTCGTCCTTGATCCAGTACGCATCGGCGGCCATGCCGTACGGCTGCCAGATGGTCTGTGACAGGTAGGCGGCCAGCGAGCGATGCGTGGCACGCTGCACCAGGATGCCGAGCAGATCGGTTTCCGCGGTGTTGTAGTTCCAGTGCGTGCCGGCGGGCCATTGCCGCGGCTGCTTGCGCAGGTACGACAGCACATGCGCCTGGCCGTCGACGCAGGCGTGGAGATACATCTGCGCCACATCCGACTTGGCGTCGGCGTAGTCCTCGTTCCAGTGCACGCCGGAGGTCATCGTCAGCAACTGCTGCACCGTGACCTTGGCGTAGGCGCTGTCGCGCAACTCCGGGATATAGGTGCCCAGTGTGTCGTCCATGCTGTGGATGTCACCCCGCTGCAACGCGATCCCGACCAGGGTGGAGGTGACCGACTTGGCCACCGAGAACGACTCCCAGCGCTGCTCCGGCCCGAAGCCCAGCGCATAGTGCTGCAAGCGAACGCGGCCGCCCTGCAACACCATCACGCCAGCGAGGTGATGCTGGTCCATGTAGCGAGTCAGCAACCCTGACACTCCCTGCCCGCCCAGGACCAGCGGCTTGCCCTGCGGCAACTCGTGCACATGCGTACCGTGCGCGGCGCGATCGCTGGGAAACAGCGTATACATCTGCCGGAACTGCGCCTCGCGCTGCGTCTGCGGCCAGAACAGCACGGCCTCGCGCTGTTCGCCAATGGTCGGTGTGTGCGGCTCGCTGGCTGCCGATGGCAGCGCGACAGTCAGGCACAGGGCGGCGGCGAGCAGGCGGAGACGGATCGTTGGGCACATGTCGGTGCGTGTCAGTCGGTGCGGGAGCACCATGTTAGCGGTCCGGGCCGTACCGCTGCGCGACGGCATGAAATCAGCTCACGTTGCTCGATACCTCGATGCCACGGTATGGATCAGCCATTGCGGCACGATCGCCCTGAGCAGGTGAACCTTTCTTGATCGAGTGGATGGCGGTTGCCTTCTCCAGCTATTGGCAACGCAGGGAAAGGGTCTTCCGTGCATCGATCTTGTAGTCGCACCTTCCAACCTTGTGGGCGAGCTTCTCGTCGACCGTGCTTCCATCGGCATATTTGCATCGAATCGAGACAAACCGCCCCGCGTCATAGACATATCCAAGCTGCCAGTAACCGGATCGCTCGTGCGCTTCGTCGGGAACCAGAGTAGCCATCTCCTCCGGCGAACCGTCAAAGACATCCACGGAGCGCAGCGTCGACTTGCCTTGAGCGGGGCAGACATCCACCGCATGAATGGGGGATGCGGAACAAGCGCAGAGACACGCAAGCAGGAAACAAAGAGGCAACCTATTCGACAACATAAAAATTGTCCCCGTTGTTGGACCGCCCGTGTGCTCCCCAGCGCAACACTCTTGGCCCGATCGCTTTCGGACTCGGCGGGGTGACGTATTGGTCGTAGACAAGCACTCCGGCGGAGTTTTGACTGACGTAGATCGCGGCGTGACCCTCGTAATGATCCGAGGCGTTGAACGTTGCGATCACTGTGCCTGAGGCGATGTTCGCATTGTTTCGGACAGCCGCCCCCTTCCTCCACTGGCTCGTGATGGGCAAAGAAGGGCAAACCTTCTTTACATACGATACGCACTGCCCGCACAGATCCGTTCCGCGGGTTTGGCCGTCCGTTGGCGCCTGATCGAAAGGCCCGAGGCGAGATGTCGGTGAGCACACCCATTTTCCAACGGGAGCATTGAGGTTGCTTGCATAGTTGCTGGATGTATACGCCATGGCAGACCGTCCTTGTTGCATGTGCGAGCTTTGGTTGTATCGGCATGTTGCCCCGAGTTTGACTCCGTGTCATCCATGGCCCGCCACCAACCCGTGGATCAGGCCTGGCAGAGGGTTCAAAGGCCGGCCAGGGACTCCCAGGGCGTACCTGGCATGGCATCGTCTTGTCATCATCGACAAAAGCTCAACCGTCCCCTTTCCTGGAATCTGGAGACGGCTACTATCACGTACCAGCACCACCACCTCTTTCAACAGGAACAACCATGAGCACTGTTCTGGTAACCGGCGGATCAGGCTTCATCGGCAGCCAGGCCATCCTGCAGCTGCTGGCGGCAGGCCACCTGGTACGCACCACGGTGCGCAGCCTGAAGCGCGAAGGCGATGTACGCGCGATGCTGAAGCAAGGTGGCGTTGAGTCGGACGAACGGCTCTCCTTTGTGGTCGCCGATCTCGAGAGCGACGCCGGCTGGCCGCAAGCCGTCGCCGGCTGCGAATACGTGCTGCACATCGCGTCGCCGTTTCCTGCCACCCTCCCCAAGCACGAGGACGAGTTGATCGTGCCCGCGCGCGAAGGTGCGCTCCGCGTCCTGCGCGCCGCGCGCGACGCTGGCGTCAAGCGCGTGGTGCTGACCTCCTCGTTCGCGGCGATCGGCTATGGGCAGGAAGTGCAGACGGCACCGTTCAACGAAAGCAACTGGACCGATCCCGCCGGCGAAGATGTGCAGCCCTACGCGAAATCGAAGACCCTGGCCGAACGCGCAGCCTGGGATTTCATCGCCAGCGAAGGCGGCGCCCTCGAACTTGCCGTGGTCAATCCGGTCGGCGTGTTCGGCCCGGTGCTGGGGCCGGACTACTCGACCTCGATCCTGCTGGTGCAGCGGCTGATGGACGGCGCCATGCCCGGTTGCCCGCAACTCACTTTCGGTGCCGTCGATGTGCGCGATGTCGCCGATCTGCACATCCGCGCCATGACCGATCCCGCCGCGAAGGGCGAGCGATTCCTCGCCGTCGCCGGCGATTTCCTCTCGATCCGCGACATCGCCAGGATCTTGAAGAACCGCTTGGGCGCCTCAGCCAAACGGGTGCCGACCCGGCAATTGCCGAACTGGATCGTGCGCCTCGCCTCGTTAGGCGACCCAGCGGTCAAACAGATCCTTCCCGAACTCGGCAGGCCGAAGAACGCCACCAGCGAAAAAGCCCAACGCATGCTCGGCTGGGCACCGCGTTCGAACGAAGACGCGATCGTCGCCACTGCCGAAAGCTTGTTGCGGCTCGGACTTTTGAAGGAAGGATCGGCTGGCTCAAAGAACAACTGAATCCGCCATGGTATGAACCTCGCGCTGTTTTTCCCTGGAATCCGGCAAGCATGAGCCCTTCACCGCCATCGCTGCGCCCGCGCAAGAAACCCGTGCAACCGCGTGCGGTCGAGACGTATGCCTGGATGCTGGAGGCGGCGGCACAGATCCTTGAAGCACAGGGCATCGGTGCCTTCAACACCAACCTCGTCGCCGAACGGGCGGGCGTGAGCATCGGTTCGCTCTACCAGTATTTTCCCGGCAAGGATGCGTTGCTGGTAGCGTTGATGCGCCGCGAGAAGGCCCGCTTCGGCGAAGACGCCGCGGCAGCGAGGGATGCACCCGACGGTCACGCTGCGCTGGCGCATCTGGTCAGCGCAGCCGTCCGTCATCAGTTCGAGCGTCCGGAGCTGGCACGACTGATCGATATCGAGGAAGCGCGCCCGGAAGTGCAGCAGGAAGTGGAAAGCGCCAGCGACTTCCGCGGACTGCTGCGCGCTGCACTCGACCATGCCGATCTTCCCCCGCAACCGAACCGCGAAATTGCCATCGACGACGTTGCCGCGCTGGTGCGCCTGCTGGTAGATGCCGCCGGCGCGCGCGGCGAATCCGACGCGCAGCGGCTGGAACGACGTGTATTGGGCGCGATCCTTGGCTACCTCGGCGCGTCACCCGGTGCCGACGGGCGTTGAAATGTGAGCAATGGAACAGCGAACTGAAAGGCGGCAGGCTCGAAGGACTGACAACGACGCTGGCAAGCGCAAAACGGCGCATGCGAGTAGGCCGGCACCGAAACGGGAGAGATCATGGCGTCTCCCGGATCGCACGATCCACTCACTCCCGGAATCCCCATGTCGAACGCGATTTCCCCAATGAAACTCAACCATCTCAGCTTCCCTTCGCACGAGCCGGCGCGCACGGCGGCATTCTTCGAAACCTACCTTGGCTTCACCATCGCGCCGACAGAGGGACACTGGATACTGAAACGCCCCGGTTTCGACGTGGTCATCGAGGATGTCGAAGCGCAGACGCCACAATGGCCGAGCACCTTCCATGTCGGCTTCGAACTGCCGTCACGCGCCGAGGTCGAATCACTCCACACACGGATGGTGGCGGATGGCGTGCCAATGGAAACGGACGTCATCGACCACGAGCGCGGCTCGCGCTTCTTCTGCCGCGCGCCCGGTGGAGTGATGTTCGAACTCAACACCCGCGCCGACGCGGCGCCGAAGTATCACGGCACCTTCGACTGAGTCGGGGCGCACGAGATGCTCGTTCGCGCATCGGCGCTTCTGTCAGAGAAGGGAGACGGAGGCACCTAATTCAAGTTAGTTATCTCTGACACGAATGGCGCTTACTTAAGCGCGAAACCTCACTTCTCGTCATTCCCGCGAAAGCGGGAATCCAGTGACTTCGACTGTTTTCAGATCACACAAGACACTGGATCCCCGCTTTCGCGGGGATGACGGCGCCTGAGTAAGCGCCATTTATCCCTGACACTTTTCCACGCAATCTCCATAGGAAATTCCGTGGATGGAAAACCTGGCTCACTTGATCTTGACTACGACCTTGCCCTTCGCGCGACCTGCCTCGACGTAGGCCAAAGCATCGTTGGTCGACTCGAATGGAAAGATGCGATCAATCATGGGTCGAATGGCCCCTACCTCGATGAGCTGGGTGATCTCGCGCAACTGGTCTCCGTTGGCCCGCATGAAGAGAAACGAATACTTCAGATCACGACGGCTCGCCTTTTTCCTGACGCCGGAACTCAGCACGCGGACGATGAGGCGTACAAACCACGGCGCTCCGATTCCTTTTGCGAAGGTGGGATCAGGAGGGCCGGAAATCGAGATGAGGGTTCCGCCGGGTTTCAGCACGCGCAGAGATTTCTCCAGCGCCGCCGCATCCTGGCTGTGCAGGACCACATCGTAGTTCTGCAGCACTTTCTCGAAATCGTCTTTCCTGTAGTCGATGACGATGTCCGCGCCGAGGCTCTTCACCAAGTCAGTGTTGGCGCTGCTCGTCGTGGTGGCTACCGTGGCCCCGAGATGCGTGGCCAGTTGAATGGCGAAGGTGCCGACGCCGCCTGATCCCGCCTGGATGAAGATCTTCTGCCCTTTCTTCGGCTGCGCTCGTTCAACCAGAGCCTGCCAGGCCGTCAGGCCGACCAGCGGAAGCGACGCCGCCTCTTCCATCGTGATGTTCCTGGGCTTGGGCGCGATATCGTTTTCATTCACGGCAATGAACTGCGCAAACGTACCGATGCGGTGATCAGGCACCCGCGAATAGACTTCATCACCCACTTTGAATTGCCGAACCCGCGACCCCACTTGAGCCACGACTCCCGCTACGTCATGGCCCAGTACCAGCGGCATGCGGTAAGGCAGGATCAGCTTGAACTCGCCACTTTTGATTTTGGAGTCCAGCAGGTTCAGGCCTGCGGCGTGAACTTCGATCAGCACATCGTCGTCGCGAACCTCGGGCCGTGGCATGTCCCCAAGCCGCATCGGATCCTTCTTGCCGTATCGATCAATGATGAAGGCCTTCATGATGTTTTCTCTCGCGTAGATGTATCGAGCCGCAGGTCTTTTCTAACCCCTGCATCCAGCACACCGGCAGGCGCAAATCTGCGCAACCATCGCATGCGGCTCGCCAGCCCCGGGGCATAACGGAGCTTCGGACGGTCAGCCATGGCCGCCTTCAGCACCATCTCGGCTACGACTTCAGGTCCGTCTGCGCCCACGAGCACTTCTTTCACCCGTTTCTCCACGCCTGTGCGAATCTCGCGGTAGACATCGAGGGGAGCGTCGGGTTTCATCAAGTTCGCATCGAACGGCGTGTTGATATAGGCAGGCTCGACGACAGAGACCCGGATGCCCATCGTGCGCAGCTCATGATCGAGCGCTTCCGAATAGCCCGCGACCGCATGCTTGGTGGCGGAATACAGCGCCATGTACGGCATCGGCAGGAAACCGAGCACGGAGCCGATGTTGATGATGCGACCGCTGCCCTGCTGTCGCATGTGCGGGACGACGGCGCGCGTCATCCGGACGATGCCCATGAAGTTGGTATCGAAGATCGCCTGCGCCTGCCCGATCGAGCTTTCTTCCGCACCGGCCGGAGCCACGCCGAAGCCGGCGTTGTTCACCAACAGGTCGATGCGGCCTTCCAATCGAATCACTTCCCTGACTGCAGTTTCAACCGACGCGTCACTGGTCACGTCAAGGGACAACATCGCAAAGCGTTGCTGGTTCCCCTGTGCTCCGCGTCTGCTGGTGCCGTACACCGTATAGCCCGCGGTAGTGAGTCGCTCTGCCGTGGCCTTTCCGATACCTGAGGACGCTCCCGTGACGAGCGCGACGGATTTTCTGGGTTTCATGGGAATGCCTTTCAGTGAGTGGTCGCGAAATCGATGGCGATGATGGCGATGATGGCGATGATGGCGATGCAGAGGCTGCTGGATCTGGACGGGAGTGCCGTTCGTTTCGCGTTCCTTATATGATGATTATCATATTTAATTCCAAGTGAAAGCGCCGACACCGGCGCGCTCAGGCACCGCCAGGGACGAGATGTTTCAACGCCGCCTTCAGCAACGCGTCGGAAAGCTTGGAATCGTCGACAGCACGCGCCATGACCAAGGCGCCAACCATCGTGGCCGCAGTGACCAGCGCGTGCTCATGCGCATCAGGCTGTCCCCAGTCGGGCAACTGACGGGCAATGACATCAATCATTTCCTTGATGCGACGCGTGGCGGCTCGACGCACTTCGGGCGCCTGACGAGGCATCTCCGAACCGAGGGAAGCCACCGGACAGCCCATTTCCAGGCTTTTAACATGCTCCTTCGATAGATAGGCGCGCAGCAACACCTGCAATGCCTGCTCCGGTGGCGCAGTGGCAGCGACGCGCGACGATGCGGCGACGGCCTCCGCGCCAGCGCGATCCGCCGCCTCGGCCAGCATCGCCTCACGCGATGGGAAGTGGGCATAGAACCCACCATGCGTGAGGCCAGCCTCCTTCATGATGTTTGCGACACTGGTGCCGTCATAACCACTGCGACGGATGGCGCGCGCGGCGGTCTCGACGATGCGTTCGTGCGTGGCTTCCTTGGATCGGGTGGTGGCTCGTTTCATATTACGTGTATCATATTTAAGTTTGACGGAAAAAACAAGGCAACGGACAAACAGATCCTTCCTGAACTCGGCACCCCTGCTATCGGCCTGCGTCGGGAATCATTCCGATGGTGCTCATCCATGTCTCGGCCAGGGCTGGCCATTGCGTGATCGGATTCGAGGTTGGCCTCAGCCCGAACGCATGCCCACCGTGCGCATACAGATGCATTTCCGTCGGCACGCCGGCCTTCTTCAGCGCAGCGAAATAAACCAGGGATTGCTGGACGCCGTCCACGTTGTCGTCTTCTGCCTGCACCAGAAACGTGGGTGGCGTTTCACGTGAGACAGGGACATTCGGATTCAACTTGCTGTCGTTGTCGACCGCGAGGTGCCCCGGATAGATGGGCATCGCGAAATCCGGGCGGGCACTTTCCTGGTCGGCAGCATCGACGGGTGCATACAGGCGCCGATTGAAGTTGGTGCTGATCTCCGCCACCAGATAACCACCCGCTGAAAACCCGATGACACCCACCTTGTGCAGATCGATGTGCCATTCCGCGGCGTGATGACGCACCAGCCGCATGGTTCTCTGGGCATCCTGCAACGAAGGTACCGATAGCTGGTAATTGTGCGGACGGCAATCGCACTTCCAGACATAGGGCACACTCGGAACGCGATACTTCAGCACGACACAGGTGATGCCCCTGGACGTCAGCCAGTCGCAGATTTCGGTGCCTTCGAGGTCCATGGCCAGGATCTGGAAACCGCCACCCGGAAACACCACGACCGCAGCGCCCGTGTTCTTCCCCTTGGGCGCATAGACCGTCATCGTGGGGCTGGTCACATTGGACACCGCGGTTACCGGCTTGCCGGCCAACAACTTGTCGCTCACCTTCAGCGTTTCCGGACCGGGAACTTGTTGGGCGTCAGGCGCCGCTCCCGGCCAGATCGGTATTTGAGCGTTTCCAGCTGCCGGTTGCCAAGCCGTCGTCGCTGCGTGCGCGCTTGCACATGCGGCCAGCAGGCACAGGGCAATCGTCCAAAGCTTCATGACGCTCCTCCATTTTGGCGCTCGCCAAAGTTGCACGATCAAGGCAGGGAATCAGGTCCAACCTCTCGATGCTGCAAGCCGCAACGGGCCTGCTGCAGCCGCTTCCGTGGATTTCTTCGGGCAAGCTTGCTGCAGGCACGGGGAGTTCGAGTTGCTGATGGGCCAGGAAAGCCTGGACGATGCGGGCGGCTCAACCCCGCCGCGCGGGCAAGAACCGGCTGTTGCGCAGCAATCCCGCCGAGATCAGCGACACCAACACGCCGACCGGGAAGATTTCCGCGAACGTCATCGGCAGGCGGTACATCGGGTTCGCATACTGCACCTTGAAAGCCTCCATGTCGGCGCTCAACTTCGCCAGCGCCTCGGCGCTCGCACCCTTCGCCTTTTCGCTCGCGATGATCGCGTTCGCATAGGAGGTGGCGAAATCCATGTGCGTCATCGCCTGCACCGCTTCCCACGCGACCACGTAGAAGATCCCGGCGATGAAGCTGACCCCCAGCCCGACCCCGAGCGCCGGCCAGAACCCGATCACCCCGCCTCGGTCCACATCGCGGTGCCGCTTGATCCCCACGAACACCGCGCTCAGTGCGATCAGCATGGTCGTATAACCGATCACCATGCCGTACTTCAGCGGCGGCATACCCGAGAACACGACGAAGGTGACGAGCTCGAAGCCGCCGACGACCAGGCCCGCGATCAGGCCGTACTTCAGGATGGTGCGCAACATGGTGTGACTCCTTGAGTGGTGGACAGGACCGTCATTGACCGCGATCCGGCGCCGCCCGGCAATCGCCCTAATGGATGATTTTGGTGTTTTCACCCCGAAAGGAGCCTCGCATAACTGCTTTTTTGTTCGTCATTCCCGCGAAAGCGGGAATGACGGCCTGGGGGGCAAGGCTCCACGAATAGGGCCGCATCAGGGCACGATCCCCAGCTCGCGCGCCCGGCGGATCGCCTCGGTTCGCCGTTTCGCGCCCAGCTTCTCGAACACTCGTGCCACGTGCGTCTTGACCGTGTTCGGCGAAATGTGGAGGCGCGCCGCGATCTCCTTGTTGGAGTGGCCGGCGGCCAGTTCGTGCAGCACCTCCAGCTCCCGCTCGCTCAGACCCAGCGCTGCCTGCGCCTTCGGGTTGCCGTCGAAGGCGACCGGCGCCGGCGCGGCGAAGACCCGCACGCCCAGCACGATGCCCAGCACCAGGAAGGCCACCGCGACCAGAAACAGGTAGACGTCGCCCGAATGCATCCGCACCAGGCGCTGATAGTCGAGCCACTGCAAGGCAAGCGTACCTGCCGCCAGCAGCGCCCCGTAGCCGACCACCCGCTTCCACATCCCCGCCTCCGCTCGCCCCGTACGAAGTTATCTTAGCTCCGGTCCACGGGCATAAAGAAAATGGCCGCCCGGTTCGACAACGGGCGGCCTCGGTCCAGCTCGTAACGTCTCAAAGAACTGCTTGGTCAGGGCGCACTCAAAGAATCCGGCCTGTTAAGAAGCGCGCTCTGCCCCCGGTTCTGGCTGCGTGCCAATGTTTGCGCCCAATGATTACTTCTTAACGCCTTTATTGTCCTGGCCATTTTGGTGTAACACGACGTACTTTATGTGCCCCGTACTGTCTGGAACAAACTCAACCTCGGCGTTCACAACTTTCCAAAAAAACCTGGTTTTCGATTCAGGGAAAATCGGAAGCTTCCGTTGATTCGTGGCCTGGGCCATCAACTGCCCTCCCTCGATCGTGAAGACCAGGCTGAAGTCCGGTGCCAATTGATATGTCCCAACGTAACCAGCAAGGACGGACCGATCCAACTCAACGGCGGTGCGTACTGGTGGCTGGAAATCAGGCCAGGCGTATGCAGTTGCGATGCTCATCATGACCTGCGAAGCGAGCCGCCCACCTCCTTTGGCGTTAGTCATGACGACTGCGCCCTCTCCATTGTGCTCATACCCAACCAAGAGGCTCTCGAAGCCCTCATCGACGCCTCCGTGGGAGAAATAGGGATCGGTCGGGGAGCCACCGATCTCAAGACCAAGGCCCCAATGTCCTTTGCCTGGATTGAGCATTTGCTTCGTCAGGTCTGGGCTGAGTACGTGGTTGGCTTTGCCCTGCAATGACTGCTGAACCTCGAGCACATACCGAGCGAGATCGGATGGCGTGGTCCAAAGGCCCGCGGCGGCCTTCTCTGGATAAGTATGTGCTCCGCCAGGAATAGGCTCTCCATGGGCACCGTAAGGCGTCGCCGCCTCGACCTTGAGCGAAATCGGCAGGGGCTGCTCATAGGTGCTGTGGATCATGCCTATCGGAATCAGCACCGTATCGTGAAGCAACTCGGTGAAAGGTCGCTTTGATGCGTCCAAAAGAAGTTGTTGCATGACGGTGTAACCACCGCCGGAATATTTCCACTTACTCCCCGGCACGCTTTCCAGTCGAATCGGTTCGTTGTTGGCGGGTTTTTCGCCATTCAGCACCTGAACAAGAGTCGGTACAGGCGTATTGGCCGCGTAACCGGGAAAGCCATGCACGGTAAATCCTGCCGTATGCGTGAGCAGTTCACGCAAGGTCACCGTCGCGCCGGGTGCTGCGGGACTCGCCGGCACCTTCCAGGTCGTGAGTACGCTATTCACATCCGCGTCGAGCGAGAGCTTGCCCTGCCGGACGAGACGAAGGGCTGCCATGGCTGCAATCGGCTTGCTGATCGATCCCGCTTGAAAGAGCGTCTCGGCGGTGACGGGTTCTCCGCCAATCCGCTCAACACCAAAGCCCTTTGCCCATTCGAGGGTCCCCTTGTGAATAACGGCAACGCTTATCCCGGGAACATGTAACGCCCGCATCCGCTCCGCGAGTGTGTGACAGGATGGCGGTTCGCCCTTGACGATGACAGGATCTGGAAGACAGGATTCAATTTCATTGATCCGTTGCCCCAAGTCATTCGGAAACTTGTTAGTGCCTGGCGTCACCTGACCAAACAATGGGCAATTGGCTATGCAGAGAAACGTACATATCGCGACAATCTTTGCACGATGAGCCACTGGCGTTTTCCTTTATCCATAAGGGGAAGGCAAAGGCACGAACTACATCTAGGCGGACCACTGATATTTTGCGCCCGATCAAAAATCCAAGATCAGGTTCACTTTCTCACGGCCGTAAGTGAACCTGACCCCGATAGTCTTGAACGAGCGGCTCGATCTGCGTCTTCAGCACCCGGAACTGTGCATCGACCATGAGCGGATTGGGGTCGTGGCCGACCTTGTCGAGCAGGATGTATTTCTTGGTCGGCGCTTTGATGCGGTCGAAATACGCCTTGGTCACGCTCGGCATGGTGAGGAGGTCTTCTTTGCCTTGGATGATGAAGACCGGCATGGGGAAGGTCGTGCCGAGGGCCGGCAAGTCGATGTGCGAGAGCATGCCATCGCCCTTCATGCCCACGAACTGCATGTACGAGTAGTCCTCACCGCCGGTATACGCCGTCTTGTAGGCCGCGGTGTCGTATGGCGACCGGGAATTCCACCACGTGTCCGGCGCGGGCTGGGTGGTCTTCGCCTCGTACCGGCGTGTGATGCGACGAACGATGCCGAAGGCGCGCGGGTTTTGCCACGGTGGTGCACCAAGGGCATCGAGCGAGGCGACCGCCTCTTTGTCGCCGGCGGCGCGCGTCAGCTCCAAGACGCGCGTGTAGGTGGCATTCTGGTTCGCGTGGTACTCGACCAACTGCGATGTGCCTTGGTAGGCGGAGAACAGCTTGGGCTGCAGCTTGAGCATGTTGATCGCCAGCGCCGAACCCCAGGAGCCGCCGAACAAGATCACCTGCCGCTTGCCCAGGCGATGCGTGGCATAGGCAGCCACCTCCACGCCATCCCTTGCCATCAGCGCCATCGTGAGCGGGCGAGTGGCCGTATCAGGGTTTTGCGCAAACGTCTTGCCGCTTCCGCGCTGGTCCCACTGCACAAGCGTGAAATCCTTCTCCCACGGGCCGTAGAGATTTTCGGCAAAAGGCGTTGATGGATTACCCGGGCCGCCATGCACCATCAGAACAACGGGATTGGCGCAGTCCGCACCACGAATGGTGACCCACTGTTCGATGCCGTCGATCGGCACGAAGCCTTCTTCCGAGATCTTCATGCCCGGCTTACATGCCGCGGACGTATCGCCTGCGACCGAAGGCCAGGACGCCAGCAATCCTGCGACCAAGCCGGCCGCAATCAACCATTTGTTCATACGTTCCCCAAAAGATCGGGGTCAGGTTCACTTACGGCCGTGAGAAAGTGAACCTGACCCATGCTAGAGCCGCGGACCGGACCCACACGAGTCGAATGCAAGCCCTTAGCCCTTTGGTTCAGAACAAAGTCGTCCGACGAGCCTCAGCTTTCGTTGTCCCAGAACACGTCGACCGCGTCGCGGTTCATGATGCCCCATATGGGCGTGCCCAGTCTCACCAGGCCAGTGCGTATGCGATGGAGGGATTCGTCGTAAGCAGAGATGCGAAAGATCATCTGGTACTTCGAGGTGGTGAGCCACATCGATAGCGGGACGGACAGCCAGAACGTGTTGGATTTCGCGTTCAGGATGCGCAAACCGCTGGCGTCGGCCCAGTTCCGCAGCAGCGCCTTGGCGTTCTGGTAATGGCGCCAGCTCAGCCAGATGACTCCGGCGATCAGCAGCAAAAAGAGTAGCGGCGTGGCTCTGGTCATCATGCCTCCAGGAATTTTCCATGCGAAGGCTAAGCGGTGCCTGCACGACCGCGCAAGCCGCCCGGCCGAGGGGACGGATGGCGGCGATGGGTGTGCCTAACCTGATGTGGCGCCCGACGCTTTTTGAATGGCGGCTAGGTGGCGCGCATTTGCAGAGGTCGACCGGCCGTTGTTGGCCGCTGTCATAAAAGGCACCACGCTCATTGAGCGGTTCGGACAGTGACGGTAAGTGAAGCTGCACCGATAGTTCGCATGAGAACTACACCATGTGCTTTATGTCCCGAGGCAGGCTCACCCAGGCGTGCATGCGCCCCCCGTACACCGAGACGCTGGGCGCGGGGAAGGACGGATCCGCGAAGGCACCCACCGGGATGGCCATGCTCTCTACATCGCCTTCCATGGTGTAGTAGACCGTCGAGCCGCAATGCGGGCAGAAGTTGAAGGTGGCTCGACTCCCTTCGTCGCCGACGCAAACGAACTGCTTTGCGTTTCCGCTGACAGTGACCGCACTGGCTGGAAACCGCGCCTGCACGCCAAACACGCTGCCGGTCCGACGCTGGCACGCGAGACAGTGGCAGATCGAGACGCGGATGGGCTCGGCTGAAGTTGTCGCGACCAATTGGCCGCAAGAGCATGAGGCAGAACGAGAAGGCATCAGCGGCTCCCAGGTGGAAAGGAATCGAGATTCTGACAGCGGTGCCGGATTTCTTCAGTCACCCATGCGGAGTGCGTGTCGCGACAACCCGCCGCTCGGCCAACCTGAAGGCGAAGGAATGGTCACTGACACCTTATTCCCTGCGTTTTGCCGGCATGGGTGTGTCCCGATGTGCAAAGGCTCGAGCAGCGTCGGCGAAACCCATCGGCCATAGCTGAAGAAAAAGTGTTGCAGGAAGTGGCTCTGACCAGCTTTTTTATCCCACCCTCATGACCGGTGACCGACTGACCAAATCATGAGAACGACAGCCCTATCTGGGGCTCGCGGACGGTGGGCAACTCCCTTGGGTACGACAAATCCTTCCTGAGGCCGAAGCTCAATGGAGCGATCCTCCAGGTCGACGATCAGTAAGCCATCCAGCACAAAAAAGAACTCATCATCGACATCGTGCTTGTGCCAATGATATTCGCCATGTCTGACGCCGAGACTGATGATGGAGTCATTTACCCGGCAAAGAGTTTGGTCACACCAATCCTCCTTGCATGCGTTGACCATGGCCGCAACATCGATCGTTGCAAGCGCTGGAAATCCGATAGCTGGATCGGTAGTGTTGGGGTGTGCGTCACCGTCTGTCATTGCGTATTCACCTATGACGTTGTTTTGTTGAACCTGTCAATCTCGTGTAAACCTGCCGCAGGCAAGGCGGCGTGGGATACCTCAAGCGCTTCAGCGCCTGAGGCTGTCAGATCGAGCATGACGCCAAGCACGAGTTTCGAACGAGCAACCATTGCCTCACTACCTTGCCATCTCCCGCGAGACGTTCGCTCAAGCGTTCAAAACCGCACGCTTCAACCACCCGGATTGAAGCGACATTGTGAGGCTCGATCTCGGCAAGCACTTCGACTGCGCCACGTGCGAATGCAACTGCCGTCAAGGCTCTTACTGCAGCGCCAGCTATGCCACGGCCACGGCAGCCCTTTGACACTCCATACAGAACTTCGACTCTCCCGGACTTGGGCTGGCCTTTGAAGGCACACCCACCAACAATCGCATGCTCCGGACCTTCCAGAATAAGAAAGGGTGACCACCATGGTTCGGGCTCACCCGCAGAGACCATTTCCAGAGCGCGGCGCATCACAAACGGAGGGGGCAGCGCCCCTTGATGTACAAAGCCAAGTGCGGAGAAAGAGCTGCCCTGCTCCAGGATGGCAGCAAGCTCCGACACGTTCAGTTGATGTAGCGTGACCAGCATGTCATGACACCTGACGATACGTAGAGCTAAAGGCTAAGCAGCTCCTTATCATCCCTGCAAACTCAATTCTGAAGTACACGACCCCAAGCGGTTCAAAGGCGCAGCTGCGCTAGCGCGTGCAACTTCACTGGCATAACCGGGATCCAAAACCGGAGTCAGAATGCACTTTATCGCATGCGCAACCGACATTCGCTCACAGACCCGCGTACGCGCGGCAAACCCCCCAAAGTGGCCATCGTGGCCGTCAAAGGATCGGGAGCATGTTCACTTTCTCACGGCAGTAAATGACCCCAATAGTCGAGCGGGAAAGCTCAAACTAACTTAATTACCTCCGTCCCCTTAGATTTCTGACGAAGGCTCATTGACCGAGGTCTTGTTCGTGTCGCCGAGCTTGCGTCAGTGAGCGAGAGTCGCGTCCCATAGCAGAACTGCCGAACGATGTGGCTCGAACGCGATCGCTACCAACGTCCCATCCGGCCGAAGAGCCAGCTGGGAGTCGCCAATGCGACCAATGCCGATCGACCCAAGTAGAACTTTTTTGGCGATGGGACGACATGTCGGTGTTGCACAATGCAGCAATGCGACAAAGGTCTCATAGTCCGGCGGCGGCGGATCGTTGCCTGCCGGAATTTTTGGGTATACGGCTTTTCCTTCGTAGACGATTGGCGCAAACACCGGCCGATCTTCGGAGTCCAATTCCGCAGCGAGTGAAATATTGTTGTCGACGCGGCTCACAGTGTGTGTCTCACGAACACCGGCGCAGTCGCTGTCGACACAATGCATGATGCGGAGCACGATTTCGCCGTCCATCTCCATTGTGTAGCCTATGACGGGAAGGCCCTGCGATCCTGCACGAAGGACGACCGCACGGAGGTTGGGTCCGCCGCCGCTGGTGGCCATTGTCGGCAGCGTGGCAACTCGCGAAGTGACGGTGTCTGCTTTGATGACGAGTTCGCGCACCGTCATTGCACTGCACATGCGATCTGCGCAATGCGCGAAAAACAGCGATGCATCGGATCCATTGGCACGCCCAGGGCCCGCGAAAGCGATCATGGCGCGCCCGTCGCGACCCACGGCGATCGAGGGATCGCCCGAATCGAACGTATTGATCGGTCCCACGGCGGTCAACATCGAGGGGGATGTACAGGCTGCATCCCGGCACATGGCGAGGCGCAGTTGCGTCGTAAGCGTGCGCTCATCGAACACGGAATAGATGATGATGGGAAAACCGTCCAATCCCATGGCGAGCCCTAACGCCTTGCCTGTCGCGACAGCGGTCGACGAGATTCTGGAGCACGCCCTGTCGTCACAATGAACCAGCAATATCGTGCTGCTAGAACGACCCTCACCCCTTGATACGGCCGCCATGGCGAGCCCGTCGGATCCGATGGCCAGAGCGACCGGGCCGATGAGCGACATGGCGCGCGTGGTTGTTGTGACGGCGTCGGGTCGGCATGGCTTCGTGCGGCAAATGGCAATCTCGAGCCAGCCTTCACGGCCGACCGCAGCGATCACCGCGTGACCCTCCGGATCGATCGCCAGGGCGGTCGAAACCCAGGTGTGTCCCGGCGTGGGAATAGCGATCGCATCATGGGCAATCGCCAGCGCGGGGATGGCGATCGCATGATGGGCAATCACCGGCGCGGGGATGGCGATCGCATGATGAGCAATCACCGGCGCGGGGATAGCAATCGCATCATGGGCAATCACCGGCGCGCCAGGCACAGTGCAGTGCTGCAAAGGATCTTCACCCTTGTGCGAACAAGTCTGCGGCAGCCGGATGCTGGCTGCGGGAGACCGCTCCTTGAATTCCGAAAACATCGCGAGCTTCACTTGACCGCCCGAGAGATCCAGCACCAGATCTTCGCTTGAGTCAGCCAGGCTGCCGTAGCGCACGGAACCGACATCGAATTTCAAGGTTTCCGGATGCAGTTTCCACAGCAGCGCCTGGCGACCTTTGGATGGCCCGTTGAGAAAGGTCGATAACCGGTCCGCATCGTTCCAGCCATCGGGTTTGCGCGGCCCGAGTTGCTCAAGCACTTCGTTGGCCTGCGCAACGAACACAGCTTCTGGAACCTGCGCCTTGGCTTCATCGGAAAAGTTCGCGTAGAGCTCGTGCATGCGGCCTTGATCGAACAGGTCCTGGAGGCGCTCCGCCTCGGCCAGCAACTCATGCACCGAAGGCAACGGCGGCAAAGCGATCTGCGCAGGAGGCGAATCAGGCACGTGTTCTGCGGTCTGTGGAATGAGTGTGGTATTCGCAGGAACCGGGCTTGGCGTCAGCCACCATTGGATCACTTCGAACGAGTGAGGTACGACCACGACAAAAGCCAGCGGTACGATCACGCCGTAGATGGCGATACGCAAGGCAAACGCGGGCATCCAACGCGATCTCATCTGGTTTTCCCTGTCGGCTTGGGTCTACCTTCTAACGCGTGGGCAAGCCGCATGGGGTTAAACCGCCCGTTCGGCATGGTAAGCCGATACGGGTTCCACCCCGTGAACGCGGACACCTCCAAGAAGACCGACGAGCGGCAACACGTCGTGGTAGGTAGATCTCCAACGTCTGTTATAGAGCAACCCGATACAGGCTGTGACCGGCAGCTCTTGGCCGGATGGCGACCCTTGCTCGGTGACCATCGAATGACCGGTGGGTAGGGTCACCCGATGGTCGCCGTGCGACCCTTTTCAGCCGATCACGACCGACTGCTTTCAGGAAAGCGGATCAACCACCATCTACCCAATTCGACGGCATTTTGCGCTTGGGGGTCGAGGTTAGCGGTAGCGCCAACGTCCGCTAGATCCTAGCGCGACAATTAGCCCGCGTTGCTTTCCTATCAGATTTTCGCCCCACATCTGCCTCGGAAGCTGCATGGGCATTCCTGCATAATCGCTAAAACGGAAGGATTCAGATGACAAGGATCAGCGCGGGTTTGATGTGGGCAGCTCTTGCACTCGTTTACTGCGGTACGTCGTTGCCAGTCGCAAAAGCGGCAACATCCACAACCCCCCAGGGAACCCCCGCCTTCGCCATGGCCCGTCCAGGCGCAAGCAAGCGATTTGTGACGGATGGTTCCTCAGGCTACATCATCGACGGCGCCGGCCACCTATGGGCCTGGGGAGACAACAAGGTCGGCGAACTGGGTGATGGGACAACCGTGGATCACGCAACTCCGGTGCGGGTCCAGTTCCCTGCCGACTTAGGGGATGCTTCGATCATCACTGTGGCTGTCAACGGTCACCACTCCGCCTACGCTCTCGACAGCGCTGGCCATCTCTGGGCCTGGGGAGACAATGCCCACGCCCAATTGGGTCTCGGCCATGGGGACCTTGCGAATCGTTCAAAACCGACGCAGGTGCGTTTCCCCGCCGCCTTGGGAGCCGCTTCGATTGTCAGCGTGGCGACCGTCCATAACGACTTCGGCCCCGTTTATGCCGTCGACAGCGTAGGCCATCTCTGGGCTTGGGGAAGCAACTGGCACACCCAACTGACGGATGGGCCAAGCAAGGATCTTTCCACCCCGGCGCGCGTCCTGTTTCCATTGCCTCTCGGGAATGCGTCGATCGTGCGCGTCGAGGTCGACGACGACGACAATGGCTTCCTCTCCATTTACGCACTCGACAGCGCTGGCCATCTCTGGGCCTGGGGAGACAACGAGGCCGGACAACTGGGCAATGGTTCGAAGAGTGGCTCCTTAACCCCTGCCCAGGTCCAGTTCCCCGGATCATTGGGGAGCTCCTCAATCGTCAGCATGGCGACTGGCAGCGCTGGCAACGGCTATGTCTACGCGCTCGACAGCACAGGCCATCTTTGGGCTTGGGGAAGCAACGGGTACGGCCTAGGGCTGGGCTCGACGACAGGTCAATCCACTCCGGCCCGTATTCGGTTCCCCAGCCCGTGGTGGCGGCGGTCGCCCTCGATTGTTCGCGTGATGGCCACCCATAACAGCGAGGGTACCGCCTATGCCATCGACAGCACCGGCCATCTCTGGGCTTGGGGAGGCAACAAATACGGTCAATTGGGCAATGGGACGCTCAAGGATCACGCCATCCCAGTGCGAGTCCAGTTCCCGTCCGCCTTGGGCGGTGCTTCGATTATTCGTGTAGAAGCTGATCGCTACGCCGCTTATGCCATCGACAACGCAGGTCATCTCTGGGCTTGGGGAAACAACCGGTATGGCCAACTTGGCAATGGCTTACTCGCGAATCGCTTCAATCCACCGGCGCTGGTACAAATTCCCGTTGCTCAGGGACCCGCGTCGATCGTCAGCATGGCGGCCATGAGCACCGACGCCCGCTCCGCTTCCGCTTACGCTATCGACAACGACGGCCATCTCTGGGCATGGGGATACAACCGGAACGGTCAACTCGGCAATGGGTCGAGCGAGATCGTCGCATCCCCAATGTTGGTGCCGTTTCAGCAAGACTTACCGGATCAGGCGCAGGCTCCCGCACGCGACAAATGGCGCGCCACTCCGGGTGCCTCGCTCCCGAAACCGCAATTCCTTTATGTAGCGAACAGCCGCAGCATCTCGGCCTACCGTATCAACGCCAGCACCGGCACCTTGACCGATGTCCCGGGCAGTCCGTTCGCGGATCAAGGAGGCCCAAAGTTTCTCGCGGTAAATCCGTCTGCCACCTTGGCCTATGTGGCAAACGTCACCGGGGGCACCGTCTCGGTCTACGGCGTCAACACCACCACCGGGGCCTTGACCGAAATCGCGGGCAGTCCGTTCGCAGCGGGAAGCCAGCCCTATGTCGTCAAGGTAAGCGCAGACGGCGCGATGGTCTATGTCGGGAACCGGATGAGCCAGGCTTTCACACCCTACCGCATCGCCCCCACCACGGGAGCAATCACCCCTGCCACAGGCGACAACGGGAATTCCATTCGCCATCTTGCCGAGTATCTTCCCGCCCCAGATGTGACTGTCAGTCCAGCAGGCCCATTCGCCTACTGGTTGGTCAACGACGGAATCGAGGCTTTCCGCATTGATGCCGCGGATGGCTCCAACCAAGAGATTCCCGGCACCAAGATCGCGAATCCAGATGCCAAATCGATCACGATCAATCCCGAGGGCACCTTGGCCTATGTGACGGAACAGCATCTCAACAACACCGGCGATGTCTTAGCCTACCGCCTCAACGCCACCACGGGCGAGCTCACGCCAGTCCCGCGCAATCCGGTCGCGACGGGACTTCAGAACCCCGTTGCTGTGGCGGTCAACCCCACAGGCACCTTCGCCTATGTGGCGAACAAAGGCTACGGATTCGCCGAAGGCACCATCTCTGCCTACCGCATAAATGCCACCACCGGGGCATTGACCGAAGTTCCTGGCAGTCCGTTCGCGACTGGAACTCGTCCCGCATTCATAACGGCCGTGCAGCCTTGATGGTTGAGTCCAAAACACAGGTTTGTAGCCAACCACGAAAGATCAACATGAAACACACACGACAGACCACTCCTACGACTGTCAAGCTCATTCTCGGCTTGATGGCAATCTTATCGATGACAGCGTGCTCCACGCTCGGGGGGATGCAATCAGCAGCACCCAAACCGCAGTACCTCTACGCCGCAAATGCTGGTGACAATACCGTGTCAGCCTACCGAATCAGCACCACCACCGGCGCGCTCACGCAAGTCCAAGGGAGCCCGTTTGCCATACGAGCGGCCAGCTCCTCCATCACGGTCAACCCCGCAGGCACTTTCGCCTATGTGCTGGACTATTTCGGAGGTAGGATCTCGGCCTATCGCATCAATGACTCCACCGGCGCACTTGCACCCATTCCGGGCAGTCCGTTTGGCATGGGGTATCAAGGAAGCCCTATTGCGATCAACCCAACGGGCACCTTCGCCTATGTGGCGAGCGGATATAGCAACACCGTGTCGGCCTACCGCATCGATGCCTCCACAGGTGCGCTCTCGCCCATTCCGGGTAGTCCGTTTCCTGCAGCACCGGGGGCTCTGTCAGTCACGATCGACCGAGCAGGCTCCTTCGCCTACGTCGTGGGTGGCAACATCGGCACGATCTCAGCTTTCAGCATTGACGCCGCTACTGGCGCGCTTTCTCCCGTCAAGGGCAGCCCATTTGTCACAGGAAACGCTGCCACGTCCGTGACGATTAATTCCCAAGGCACCTTCGCTTATACGGCGGGCAGAAACGGCATTTCGGCCTACCGCATCGATACCGCAACCGGCGCACTCACCCCGGTTGCAGGCAGTCCGTTCGCAGCGGCCGAATCCGGCTCCACATCCGTGGTTGTCAACCCCGCTGGCACCTTCGCCTATGTGACGGGCAACAGCACGATCTCAGCCTACCGCATCGATACGACATCAGGCGCGCTCACCCTGGTTGCGGGCGGTCTGCCCGCTTACGGCACTTCGGTAGTTATCAACCCCGCAGGCACCTTCGTTTATCAGGGGACTGGTGGCGGGAGCGCCGTCTCAGCTTTTAGGGTCAACCCCACAAACGGCGCCCTAACCCCTGTCCCAGGCAGTCCGTTCGCGGCGGGAGCGAACCCAGCGTATCTAGCGATCGCGCAACCTTGAGGCCGTGACGCTCAGCTATGCCTCCATTTACCGGGTCGAGTGCATCTTCGGATTCGTCGTCGGCATGAATTTCACGTTCGGCGCTGTGCTTTCCGCTCTGATCGCAGTTGTATTTGCAACAGTCTCAGTCGTGGCGCATTTCGTCTTCAGGACCATTCTGTCCGTAATACGATCTCCTGTCCGCCAAGTCCCGCTCGACAGTTCGTTCAAGCAGATAAGTGAAGCTGACCGCGATAGTCAGCTCCGCTCGGCCTCGCTGTGAGCGGAGTGAATGACAACCCTCACTTTTCACGGACCGCATTGGTAAAGTCCAGCGACCGATTGTCGGCATCGCGTCAGTGTCACGGGTAGTACGCGGGCAGCTGGAACTTGCCCGATTGAACACTAGCCAGGATGTCATTCAACCCCGCTTGTTCGCCCGGGTCCTTCGACTTTTTCAGGAGGTCGTTGAGAATGGTGACGTAAGCAGTTTTCATGGCCGAACTCGCCGGTACTGCCACATCCGGCTTCACGCCCACATGTTCCCAGTTGGTTTTGGTGATCGGGTTGATGGCACGTGCCACGGGGATGAAGGCCATGAAGCCATGCCCGAGCGGCATCCAGCCGCCTGGATTGGCGGCACCCGCTGTGGTTTCACCGACCAGCGTGGCGCGCTTCTGGGTTTGCAGGTCGTAGGCGCATTCCTCGGCGCCGGAGCCCGTATGCTGCGAGGTGAGCACGTAGATGGGACCGGCGAAGCGGGGCATCGCAGATGGAACCGTCCAGAACTGGCGTGTGTCGTTGTCAGCACGGACATAAATATCATTGAGGTGTCGATCATCGCCCACAGCGAAAAAGTGACTGATCAGATAGGCCACGCCGTCCGGTTCGCCGCCGTGGTTCTGCCGCAGGTCGAGTACCAGCGCCTTGGTTCCAGCGACCAGCGACATGGCCGCGTCGTAAGCGGCACCGACGATTTCCGTATGACCGAAGTTTCGAAGGTCGATGTAGCTGACGTCGCCGGGCAACAATTGCACGCGGCTGATGCCATAGCTCTCGCGGGCCGAAGCGGACCGCATCTGCGCGATCATTTCCGCCATCTCTTTGGCGGTCGCATCTTTGTCACCCTGGCCTTTGTCATCACCGCCTTTGTCATCATTTTGCGGCGGCGGTGACAAGTCCGGCGCGAACTTGACGGCAAGATGCTTGTCGTTGCCGATGGACCTCAAGTCCTTGGACAACGCTTTGGCAAATACCGTCGTAGTGTTGGCATCGCGGTAGTCGCCATGCGCCGCCTTGGCCGAGAGCGCGACGGCTGTCTCGGCAGCAACGTCGGGGAAAACGTACTGAGACTTCAACTGCTGACCCAGGGCCGCGATGACCGCGGACTGCTCGGCAGCATTGATCGGTGTGTTTGATGGCGATGATGTCTGGGCGAACGCGACGGAACTGAAAATCAGAGTCAACAGCGACAGAGGCAATGCATAGCGTAAATACATGAGTATCTCGTCGGGTGGCCACGAATGATGGCCGTTCGAACATAGAGATACGCGCAAGCTGGTCGCAGTTGCACCAGTGCACTTACAACCGATGGGCTGCTGGAAGATCGGGGCCAGATTCACTTACTGCCGTGAGAAAGTGAACCTGACCCCGATAGTTGCTGGTAGTCAGCACCGCCTCGCGCATGGCCGCATGCAAGGCGGCCATGCTCAGTGGTAATCGTCTTCGCGCTGGTGCCGCACCGCCAATACGGTGACGGTTTTGGCGTCATCGATTTCAAACAGCGCCACATAGCCGGATGCGCCGAAGGCGACGATCAACTCACGCAGAAACGTGTTGTCAGGTGCGGCCTTTCTGCAACTGAATGGTGAACTAGCCAGCAAGCCCAGGCCATTGCGGATGGCGTCCAGCGCGCGCTCGGCCGTGGTCCAGTCGCCATCCTCACGTGCCAAGGCAAAGTCATACAGCCGTTCAAGATCGGCCAACGCTTCCTCCGTGAAGCGGATCTTGAATATCATGCGGAAGCTTTCTTTGCCTTGGCCAATCGCGCTTCAAGTTTTTTCAGCACCGCGCCAGACGAAAAGTACACGCCGGTAGCTTTGGCCTGATCACGCGAAGCCAATCCACGGGCGATGAAGGCAGCTTGCTCCTGGCGTTGCTGAATCTGCGCCCGCACCGCGTACTCGATAAAGCCGGACAGACTTTCCCCGTCGCGCAAGACTTCCTCTGCGGCTCGACGCAGAACCGGTTCAACACGCAGCGAAGGGATGGTTGCGGTTTTCATGGAAACTCCGAATGCGATGCAATTGCGATTCATTCTGGCGCAGTTCGATGACAGGGGCAAATCGCCCGGAAAGAAGGTAAGGACGTTCCCTGGAAGCAACGCTTGCTCGCCCTTGGGCAGCTTGAGCAAGCGCACCCACCAAGTTGTCCCCGACCCCATTTCCCGGAAGGCGTCCGATCACTCGACTGAGCGAGATTGCCGTGACTGCAGGGCGACGCGTACCAGATACACGACGATCGCGATGTTGGCGATCAGCGCAACCAATTTGAACCCGCTGAAACGGTGCACCGCTTCGTAGATTTCCAGCGGCACCAGCGAGCCGGTGGCGACTACCGTGAACCATTCCGCCCAGTACTTCTGCAACCACAGCCCGATGCCCTCGGTCGCGAAGATCGCGGCATAGGCCAGCGCGACCAGTCCGATCGCCACGAACTTGCTCGGGCCCATCGACTGCAGCTTCTCCACCAGCCTCCAGCGCAGGCCGTTGCTGTCGCTCAGCGACAACTGCTCCAGCCAGTGCACCAGATGTTCGAAGTTCTGCGAACGATCCAGATGGAAGGCCGCGATCGCCACGAGGATCAAGCCGATGGTCTTGGCGGCCTTGTACACCGCGATGACACGCAGCCACCCATGGTTGCGGGACTTGCGCGTATCGGTCGGCCCGGCTTGGGAGTCGCGGCGGATAACGGACATGGCAAGACATCCCGGGAATCAGAACCCGAGTGTGCTTTTGCTGGCGTGAACAATCGATGCAGCATCGGCGGCCACCGTTCGTCCGGCTCAGCGCGATTTCAACCTGAATTCTTTTTGGACCGTTGCCCGCTCACGTCGTGCTGCCGGGTCCTTGGACGTGCGATCAGGTGAACGCGCATAACCCATTCGACTTAACTTCCTTCGTTCCGGTTTCCGAGCAACTCATCCAGCCGCGCCTTCGCGAAATCGACAAATGGAACGCTCTCCATGAGCTGACAGCGTGCCGAACCGATCGTCTTGCTGCGAATCAGACCGGCGGCATCGGCTTCGGCACCCAGTTGCGGAAAGTAGACGCCGTTGTCATCGCCCACATCGGGTGCCTCCATCCAGAGGCGATCCCTCCCGACCAGAGCGGGAAACCGGCGAAGCTTCGTCCGATGACGAGGCGTCAGCGATTCCGCGTAATGCAGGAACGAGTTGCGGTTGTGGCCCACCCCCAGCAGCAGAATGTAGGTACCCAACCCGTACATTCTGTCGAACGGCGAGTTTTTCCCGAGTGCATACACAAGCGGATGATCGACCGTGATCTCACGGGCACGAACGCCAAGGGCGGCAACGGATGCCTGAGGATGATCGCTGCGCAAGCGCCCGGGACGAGACAGGATCGCGCTGGGAACCGCACCCATCGGGGTCGGCAGGTCATCACGAAAGAGGGATACGTTTCGGCGGGCTTCATCGGCCAACGGGTCGTCGAATGCGCGCGACTGCGGATGTGGATCGGAGACCTGGGGTGTAAACGTCGGCACTACCAGCGTTCCCGCATCACCGACGCAACACAGCACCGCATCGATCACCGCTTGCGCTCCGCCCTCTACCGCACCGAATGCCGACAGCGACGAGTGAACCACGACAACAGCCCCCCGAGGTACGCCGAGGATCCGAAGTTCCTGCTCAAGGAACCTCGCGTCGATGGATTTGGCTGATATGTCTGACACCGACGTTCCCCTTGTCTCGCCCGGTGAATTCAACTCCGAGCTGTTGCAATGTGCACTATGAGGAGCGGACATTGCTAGTTCGATTTAACTTCCTCCGTCCCTGAGGTTCGTTTTCGCAGCGGTTACGCTGCCAGCAGTTTTGCATCGGCCAGCTTGGCGGCCTTGGCATCCAAGGTAAGCATGGGGGCCTTCCCCTCAACCCAGCATGCTGCGGCGTGCAAGCAGTCCGCAAAGTCTGCCGTGCCCTGCCGATAGGCATGCAATGCACGTTCGACGGCAGGCTCGGTCTGAAACTCCAGTTCCCGGGTTTCGAGCAGGGCGTTCAACGCCAGCAGGATGTCGGGTTTGGCAAAGGCGTAGCGGGAGCGCAACACCCACTCCAGTTCCAGCATGACCGTCAGGGGTACGAAAAGGGTTTCATCCCGGCGCGCTGCGGACTCGAGCATTTCCGCGATACGGCGCGACTGGCCGGCGTCGTCATCCACCAGCCAGCGCACCAGGACATTGGTATCCAGCCCGGCCATCAGCGCCGGCCGATGCGCATGTCGTCCAGCGATACCTTGCGTTTGTTCCCGGCGGATTTCAGCATGCCCTTGATCTCACCCATCGAACGAGTCTTGGCACGCATGACGGTGGAACCGTCGTCGAGCTGGGTAAACACTACGCGTTCGCCCGCGACCAGGCCGAGCGCCTTGCGGATGTCGGCGGGGATGGTGACCTGGCCCTTGCTGGTCATGGCGGCTTCGGACATGGCGAGTCTCCTTACTATTTGATAAATAGTAAGGAATCTTTCCAGGCCGCGCAAGCTCGTGACCAAGGGTCTTTCCGTGCGAAACCCGGGTCGGGTCGGAACGCACTTCGATGATCGAGAGCAGTAGTCACTACTGATCGGGGCAGGTTCACTTTCTCACGGCAGTAAGTGAACCTGCCCCCCCCGATAGTCTCGAATGATCACCATGCCAATCCGCCGGCTTCGTTGGGGTGCCGCTCCAGAAATCCGAAACGACGGGATACGCGCCAGCGAGCGCAACTGGCACACTGGCGCGCGCGCGTGCCGGTCAATGGTAGGCGGGCAGTTGCCGCACGATGGGCAACGCATGGCTCATCGGCACGCGCATGGGCAGCGCGAGGTAGCTGGCCTGCTCCTCGCGCACGCCCGGTTTCGTGCCGTGCGGCTCATCGAGCCGCTGCGCGCAATCGACCTCACGGATGAGGTCTTGCAACCTCTCCGCATGCTCGAGGATGGCATCGCCCATGATCGACAGTGTGACGTCGGCGAAATCCGCCTGATCCGTGGCGACCACCACGTCGCCATGGGCGCGGAGAATGTCGCCCAGCCGGGCCAGCTCGTCGATCTGATCCAGGGTGACGCCAGCCACGTAGCGCTTGGTCGCCTCGTTCATCGCCGACCCGGCAAGTTCCGGTTCGGTGCCGTCCGTGTCCGCCGCTGCCGTGACGGCGGCGGCTTTCGGCTCGGCGTCACGTTCGGCCTTGGCCTCGGGCGCAGGCACCCTTTCGCGACGCTCGGCCGGCCAGGAGAGTTCATCCAGCACCTGCCCGATCTGCTCCTCCAGCAACTCCATGCAGATCGCCACTTCACCCGGGCGAATCTCTGCATACCACTCCTGATCCTCATCCGGCCTGCGCGGTCGCGCCAGATGGGTCAGGAACCCCACGTATTCGCGTAGCTGCTTCAGCCGCAGCTGGCTGTCCTCCGGCAGAAAATAGCCCGTCGTTTCCAGATCATCCGAATCGAACGTCGACATGGTCGCCTCCTAGTTCCATAGAAGTACCCGTCCACGGCATGACGACGGACGGGGTGTCGGGAGGTTCGAAACCGCGTACAGACGGCGGGCATATTCCCCCGAAGGGTGTTGTATTAGCCGCCCTCCCGACGCAGGCTTCGCGTCGGCTTGCACCTGCGAACAGGTACAAAAAAACCACCGGTTTGTCGGAGGTGGGTACCGCTGTACGGGGGAGTTTCGACGCTCCTTGAGATGGAGTCTGCTATTGCAGCTGGATGGTGTCAACCGTCGCGCTTTGGCCGCTGCGCTGCGCACCTGACGCACAGAAGTAGGCACTCGGCCATGTGCAAACGCCTGAACTGAGCCGCGCCGCGAAGCGGCGGCGGCTTGTGCATATCCCACTCGAAAGTCGGCCAGTATGATTAGTCTCTGTCGACGCCAACCGGCAGAAACCGCCACCCAAAGCAGACCTTCAAAAGAAGCGTTGAGCATGTTCGAACCGCATGTAGCTAAGATGCATGAAAGCAAAGGGGCACTATGAGTATTTCGCACTATTGGGGTTTGCTTTTGGTGCCGACCGCGATCATATACGTGGCATTGGCAATGAGGCAGCACCATCAAACCGTAGGGGATACAGAGATTTACAGAATTCCCTATGCCTATACTTTCTTATGTTTCGCGGGCTTTGTATTTTTTGAGATCCTCCCGCTCTGGAAAAGCGTCCCGAGCGACGCCGTTTCATTTGTGGTTTACCACGTATTTTTCCCGCTTCCCTTTTTTGTGATTTGGCTCCGAAACCTGATGTATAGAGTTGAAGTTACAGGCAGCAAGGTCGTGGTAGGAGCGTTCCCAAGGCATCAGTTTGATATGCATGACGTCGTCGACTCTGATCTGACGGAAGGGCGGGCGCAGTTGCTGACCCTTCGACTGCGTAATGGAAAAAAACGATACATATCGGGATACATAGCTGACTTCAAACCGCTTGCTGCGAAGCTCGTCAGGCAGGTCGGAAGAATTGATTAGTGGTCCGCCACTGGCCGGTAAGCGACCGTTGGTCGCCGTTCGACGATTCGTCAGCCGACAGGTGTTGCTCGATGGTCGCTGACCGACCCATTTCTGCCGTTCGCGAAGCCGATATGTGGCGACGCTGTATCCTCTTCCACACGAGTCCGGAGGGCGAGCATGTACTGGCAAGTCATAGGTACGAACATTCGCATTCTTGGATCAATGCACCTGCTCCCAGCCAACAACTGCGGATTGCCTGCTTGGGCCACGCAGGCGTTCGAGTGGGCGGAGGCTCTTGTACTCGAGTCTGATCCGCCAACAATTCTTCCCCTGCTCCGGTCTCCCACTGCCGTCGACCTTCAGACGCAGTTGTCTCCCGTTACGTGGGCCAGGATTCACGACTTATGGCCGACGTCTAGTCCGTTGCCTCCATTGAAGGCCGTTCGGCCATGGGCGGCGCTATTTCTAGCAACAGTTCTCACGCAGCGAACGGCGGCCGGAATCGAAGGTCAGTTTATTCAATGGGCAAGCGAGCAATCCAAGCCCGTTGAGTTCCTCGAAACTGCGGAAGAAGTCGTTGCTGCCTTCGAGTCCGCACCGCTCTTGGAGGTGCACCAAGGGTTGGAATTACTGGCATCGGACCTTTCTGCTCCGCAGCGTTCACTTGAAGCAATGTACGCAGCTTGGCTGCGAGGTGACCTAGCAGCGCTCTATAACGTCGCAGCGCAATCGCCGCTGTTTCGCTTTGAAGGTCTGAGAGCCGCTGTTCTGCAGCGTCGGAATCAAGCGTGGGCTCCAGCGTTGTCCAAACTCTTGCAATCACCGCTTCGCACCCTCGTTGCTGTCGGAGCGCTGCATCTCCACGGATCTGGAAATGCAATTGAGTATTTGGGGCAACATGTCCAACTGATTCCACCAGGAGGCTAACCCCTCCATCGAGCGGACGTCCGGATGAGATTCTCTAAAGATAAAGATCGGGGTCAGGTTCACTTTCTCACGAAGTAAGTGAACAAGTGAACCTGACCCGATAGTCAGTACCACCTGCGAATAGCTCTCCTGAACAAGCTTCCCAGTTTCAAGCTCCATCATTGCTTGACACTGCACGTGCGGCGATGCGCAACTTCCACATAAGACGTGCAATTACTGCGATCAACGGTAGCAAGCTCAGTACGGTGTAAAACGCGTTCGCCACGAGTTCGTCAGTCGAGCTTTGTACCGGCCTCGAGCAGTAAGTGCCGGGAGGGCAATCCGTGCTCCAGATGATGGAAATAGCTACTCCCGCCAATACAAGGCACGGGATCGCCAATATGACACTTCCACCGAAACGGTGTGAACTCGTGCTGACGTCCTTGGGCGCGCGCGAAAGCTCGTCGTATTTGTCACTATCGACATCGCTTTCTCCCTGGTTGTACGTTCCCCTCTGTATGTCTTCAAGGATCTCGCAAGCGCGGGCTTGATCCGAAGCAAGTACAAAGATCCGGACGCCTCCCATCGCTTGCGTCCACAACGGGTTGGCCTCCACCGTCTGCAGACCTGCCGTATGAGCATCGATGCCTTCGGCGTGCAGACGGCCCAGCAGCACATGAGCCTCAGTGGGCGTCAGGAAGCGCTTTAGTTGCACGAAACCAGCATGTTCTGCATCGGCCTCGTCGTCTCCATCGGGCTCTGCATCTGTCTCTGTGTTTGGTAACGCAAGTCCCCGGCCAATAGCTTCTTCCTGCGCAATTGCTGCGGCCAAAACCGTCAATTGGCTCGACTGCAGGCGTTCCAACAAAACTTCATCGGAGAACCCAGCGAAGCGCCGGCGCAATTCTTGTTCGCTCATATCACCCCCCTGTGGCGTAGCTCGCTATTCCACAACACCGAAGAACTTTCAATGATCACTGTCCAACCGGACAGCGGCATCCAACTTAGCAAGGAAGCTGTTACGTGACCTCAGTTTCCCGGCAAGCTCGGTTGCGGTTCCCAGTTGTTCTTTGCTTAGCCCACGTGCAACATGCTCCATGGCAATCGAAGCGTTCTTTTGGGTGGAGTCACTGCGCGAAGCTGCAACACTCAGCAAAGCATATGCCACCATTGGGTCCTTACGCACACCAACGCCTCTTTCGTACATAGAAGCTAAATTGACCTGTGCTGACACATCTCCCTGCGAAGCAGCGCTGCGATACCAGGTAATGGCCGCATTGGTGTCCTGAGCGATGCCTAAACCCCGTTCGCAGAGCCAGCCCATACCATTTTGCGCGCTGGCATTTCCCCGCATTGCTGCCGCTCGCCACCACCGAGCTGCTGAGCTGTAGTCTTGCTTCGCACCATCACCTTTGGCGAATGACAGGCCAAGGTTGAATTGCGCCACGATATGACCTTGTTCGGCGGCCTTCTCCCACCAGGCATGCGCCAGCTTTGCGCTCCCTTTAACTCCGCGTCCATCTTTGTATAAGACGCCAAGATGGAATTGCGCCACCGAATATCCCTTTACGGCAGACTGCTTGAACAGATCAACAGCCAATGGAAGGTTTTGTGCAACGCCATGACCGTCCTCGTACATGGTCCCTAGGTTGTATAGAGCTGGAGGGTATCCCTGGTCGGCAGATCTTTGAAACAATTCGACAGCCATACGATAAGTGGCATCATCGACCCCATTTACTGCATATGTTTGGCCCAGCTGGTTTTCAGCTTCAGGGCTTCTCACTGCAGCCATATCACTCGTTGAATTTTTTTCTAACTTGCCGGGCTCAGGCAAGGTCGATTTTGCTTCCGTCGAAACAGGCGTCGCCTCGTAAAGAGTAGCCTTCTGGTCAGGCAATGAAAAATGACTGCCGAGTATGCTCATCACACCCAGAAACGGAAAAATAATCATCCATCCTATGGGTGAACCTCTAGAACGTCGCTGCTGCCGCCTAGGTGGAATAGGCTTCGTTTCCTGCGCATGCCTTTCGTCATAAGCAGCCGACAGACTCGCATTGGTTCGAAGTTTTTGTCTCCACCAATCAAATGCTTCTTGGCTGAAACGTTCATTGAGCTCATGCTTGAACGCTGCATGGCGATCCAGCACACGATTCGCATTAGCGATCTGCCAAGGCTCGACCCTCGTAGTGGGCTTCCGCTTGATCAAGGTATAGAGTCTTACCGCTTCGGCGAGCGTTTCATGATCTGCAGCATTACCGGCTGTTAACAGGCGCCGCAATGTCTGCTGACGCTGCATACGGTGAACAAGATCAGGGCGTAGCGCAGCTAGGTGCCTGCTTGATGTTTCCCAGATGAATAGATCGCAAGCTTTATCCAAGAGGAAAACATCGATCGGCCTGGCAAAGGCTCGTACAAGAACCGCTTGTTCGAATAGTGCCTTTGCGTCAAGTGAGGTCAAGCGTACATCATGGGAATAGGCTGCAAGAATGGCACCCATGGGTGCTGCATAAGGCGCGTAAGCTGCATCGACGAATTCGCGAAATACTTGTTGGGCCAACTCGCCAGCTTCATCTATCGGAACAGTCTTGCGAGTATTACTGGCCGTCGGCGCAACACTGACGGTTGAAGTATTATCCAGCGCTCCATGTACAAGTACGGAAGGCGGCGTTTTCGCTGTCGCCTCGACACGCTTTGCCCATTGCAGCGCCCATTCATACGCCTCGCGAATCCGTTGAAAACGGGCAGCTTCAGTCGCCGGATCGCATTGTTTTATCGCTTTGGCGTAGGCCTTGCGGATAGTACTTGTGTCTGCACTTTTATCTATCCCCAGCGTTTCAAATACCCACTGCATGCGCCTCCCCAATAAAAAGTCTAAGTTCAAGCGTCGATTAAGGGACTACTTTCAAAGCTATCCAGCCACGACTGAAATTGCTCACGGGCCGTGGCGATTTCATGTGGTTCCTGCCTTCCAAGGATTGACTCGAATTGCGCCAGAGCCCTAGATATTTGCATACGGGCCGGCCCCAAAGCCTCCTCGAAGAGGCGATTGCCTCGCGCCATAAGAGCCGCATTGCGCACGTCTTCTCTAGGATGCAACTTAAGACTCGCGAGCGCATCAAGACGTTCTCGGATTTCATCGTTTGACAATACGCCCGAGTGCTCTTCAATAACGATGCTGCCTTTGATGTTTGTACCATGAACAGTCGCCTCGACTTCAAGCAGACCATTCACATCGTAAGTAAAGCGAACGTTCGCCCCAGCCCCACCCGCCGGCATGCCGGGCGGCATGTCGATGACAAACTTGCCGAGAGGGATATTCTCTTTTACAAGGCGCGCTTCACCCTGGTAGACATCGATGCCAAGTTTTGGTTGGCCATCGCGTACCGTATAGACATCTTTGCTTCGACTGGCCGGCACAACGGTATTACGTTCAATAATAGGCAGGTAAAAGCCGTCGACGAAGGCGCCACCAGGACCACTCAGTTGCTGTGACGTATTGATGCCAAGCGTATAAGGACAGACGTCAGTCATGACTATCTCGTCCAACGCCACGTCGTCCATAGCCAAGCCCGCCTGTACGGCAACCCCGAGCGCCACCACCTCGTCGGGATTCAACGTCGTTACGGGGAAACGGCCAAACATGCGCGTGACCAGTTTGCGCACGATTGGCATTCGCGTCGCTCCACCAGCGAGAACAATCTCATATAGATCCGAAGCGCGTATCCGCGCATCGCGAAGTGCACGCTCAACTGGTATCCGTAGTCGTTGCAAGAGTGGATCGCAAAGCTCTATGTAGCGATCTTCGTTCAGACTGTAAGAAATATTCTTTCCGCGTAAGCGAAGTGACAGCTCGGCCAAAGGTGCCGCCGACAGCGTTCGCTTCATTTTCTCTGCAGCTTCCCGCAGTCGTTGTCGATCTCCAGGCGATAAGTCGTTGTTGCAAAGCTCTGATTGACAAGAAGCAAGAATGTCCTCGACAAGAATATCGAGAAAGTCCTCTCCGCCGAGGAAGTTGTCGCCAGCGCTTGCACGCACCTCCATGACGCCCTCGAATATCTCCAAAACAGAGACATCGAATGTTCCACCGCCCAGATCAAAAACGAGAAACTTACGCTCACTTCCGGCGTCGCGTACGCCATAGGCAAGCGCTGCGGCTGTCGGCTCGTTGACCAGTCGCTCCACGCGAAGCCCGGCAAGCTGACCTGCCGCTCGCGTAGCTTTGCGCTGAGCATCACTAAAGTAGGCAGGCACACTAATGATGGCGTCTTGCACTGTTTCGCCAAGGAAAGCCTCCGCGTCGGCCTTAAGTGAGCGGAGCACAAATGACGACACTTCTTCAGGACGGAACTTGCGCTTGCCAAGTTCGCATTCGCGTGCTGAACCCATGTAGCGCTTGAAATTAGCGATTGTCTGTTTTGGGTGTGTCTGCAAGCGATCTTTTGCAGCCTGACCTATCAGTAGTTCACCACTGTCCGAAAACCCGACGCACGAGGGTGTCAGCACTACACCGAGGGCATTGGGTATAAGAACCGGGGCGCCCTCCTTCCACACAGCGACAAGACTATTGGTAGTCCCTAGATCAATGCCGATGATCAAAATATCCCCCTTTACAATCAATCAACCATCATTTTTGGCAACATCCGCGAGCAGCAGAGTGATCTCAATAGCACACCCAACCCGACCGCCCGACGCATATCACCCTTCAGAAACGGCACGTTAACTCGCAAGAGACCTCGAATTATTCGTAGAGATCAAAAAGGCATAGTGCGAAACTCAGGTCAGAGTGCATTTAGAGTGCCCGCTTCGGGTCGAAGCAGACATTTTTTGGACCAAGCATCCTCAACGGCGACTTTCGTCCCTCAAATCTCCAAACAATCAAACCGTCGATCCGCCTCCACCTCAGCGTCATAGTCCACATCCACCCGATCAAACCCGAACAGCTGCAAAAACTCGTGCTTGTACCCGGCGTAGTCGGTGATCTGCTTGAGGTTTTCGGTGGTGACGGTGGGCCAGAGGGTCTTGCAGGGGATCTGCACGTCGTCGCGCAGCTCCCAATCGTCCAAGCGCAGGCGGCCTTCATCGTCGGTGGGTGCCGCTTTACCATCGGCACGGTAGAGGCGGTCGTGGAACAGGCGGTTGGCCTGTTCGATGGGGCCTTCGTGGATGCCCTTCTCCTTCATGATCTTGAAGGCGATGGAAACGTACAGCGGGATCACCGGGATGGCGGCACTGGCCTGGGTGACGACGGACTTCATCACGCCGACGTAAGCGTCGAGGCCGGGGTGGCGGCTGCGCAGTTGCCTGGCGGTGTTGTCCAGGTGCTGCTTGGCCTGGCCCAGGGTGCCGTGCCAGTACATCGGCCAGGTGATCTCGGTGCCGATGTAGCTGTAGGCGACGGTCTTGGCGTGCTCGGCCAGTACGCCGGCGGCGCTCAGCGCGTCGATCCACAGCGCCCAGTCCTCGCCGCCCATCACGGTGACGGTGTCCTTGATTTCCTGCTCGGTGGCCGGCTCGATGGTGGCCTCGATCACGGTGTCCTTGTTGGTGTCGACCGAGGTGTTGGTGAACGGCTGGCCGATGGTCTTGAGCGCCGAGCGCACCACTTCGCCGGTGTCCGGCAGCTTGCGTACGGGCGAGGCGAGCGAATAGACCACCAGGTCGATCGGGCCGCCCATCTCGTTCTTGATGATCTCGATTGCGCGGGCGCGGGTTTCGTTGGCGAACGCGTCGCCGTTGATCGACTTGCTGTACAGGCCGGCCTGCTTGGCCGCCTTGTCGAACGCGGCGGAGTTGTACCAGCCGGCGGTGCCGGTCTTTTCCGAGCTGCTGGGCTTCTCGAAGAACACGCCGAGCGTGGCGGCGCCGTAGCCGAAGGCGGCCGTGATGCGTGAGGCCAGGCCGTAGCCGGTGGAGGCGCCGATCACCAGCACGCGCTTCGGGCCCTTCGCCTTGTCGTGGCCCGCGGCCTGGGTGACCTTGATCTGGTCGAGCACGTTGTGTTCGCAGCCGACTGGATGGGCGGTGATGCAGATGAATCCGCGGACTTTGGGCTTGATGATCACTCGGGTGGCTCCTGCTGCTGTTCGGCAATTCGCCATATTAACCAAGGTGGGAGGCCATGCGCTGCCGTAGGGGGTATCGGGTGACTCATTCCTTAGTTCGTCATCCCTGCGAAGGCAGGGATCGCATGTCGCTGTTGCGAAAGGCTGAAGGGATGGGCCGCTTCGTTGTTGAAGAGCGATTCCTGCTTTCGCAGGAATGACGATATGGGGAGGTTTTCTTACTCGTCATCCCGGCTGACCCACAAAAGGGGGCAAGGGCCGGGATCGCAGTTGCTGTTGCGAAGGGCTGAAGGGATGACTGGCTTCGTTGTTGAGATGCGATTCCTGCCGTTGCCCCCTTTTTGTGGGGTTCGCAGGAATGACGATGTTGGGAGGTTTTTGAGATTCTCTGCGGGATCATCTCTATCTAAAACCCGTTGCGGAATCGCAGCGGAGCCTTTCACCACCTCGATCAGGCAGCCGGTGCCGTGATGCGCCGGAGATAATCCATCACCGGCGCGTGATCAGTGTCCGCCGCCACCAGGCCGACGTAATTGTCCGGTCGGATCACGAAAAGGGCATCGTCGCTGTAGGCAGTACGGGCATGGCCCTGCTCATCCACAAGGTTCGTCGCAGCGTGCGGTGATGCGGCGATGACATAGCCCCGCACGTCGTCACCGAACGTTGCGGCGCACGCGTCGACCACCGATCGCCAGCGTGTGCCGAAGCCGAGCAAGGTGATGTGCGGTCCCCGCAATAGATCGAAGATGCGCGTCGACTCGCCAGCGCCGGACAGGCCGGGCGCATCCGGCGCGCGGTCGCCTGCACGCAGGCCATCGCCGTCTGGCCGCTGGTCCTGCGACAGGCTGCAGCCGCGGTAGCCCAGGCCCAGTTGCAGGGTCTTTTCGTCGCGGCTGAGCACGAAGCCACGCGCGGCCACTGCAGCATTCATCAACTCGTTGGAGACGCCCAGCACCCATGAGGCGATCGGCAGGCGCTCCTCGCCGTAGGTGTCGATCAGGCTCGCGTCGGCGCCGCCCAGCACGGCGGCGAGTTTCCAGCCCAGGTTGTAGGCATCCTGGATGCCGGTATTCATGCCCTGCCCGCCGGCGGGCGAATGGACGTGGGCGGCATCGCCGGCCAGCAGCACGCGGCCGGCGCGATAGCGGTCGACCATGCGCACGTTGGCCCGCCACATCGATTCCCAGCCGGTCTCCTCCACGCGGATGTCCTGTCGTCCCGTGCGTCGATCGATCAGGCGCTGAAAAGCCTCCCGCGACGGCTGATCGTCCTGGCCCGGTGCGATCGAGGCCTGCAACTGGAACGTGTCGGTGGAGGGCAGCGGGCAAAGCGCCAGGAAGCCTTCGGCGCTGCGCCACACGTGCCAGTGGTCGCGATCGAGCCCCGTCAGGCGGACATCGCCCAGCATCATCCGGACGGTCTCGAGGGTCTCGCCCAGGAAAGAAATATCTTCTTGCTGTCGGATCGAACTCTTGCCGCCATCGCAACCGATCAGCCAGCCCACCCGCAGGGTCTCTTCGCCTGCGGATCCGGCCAGTTGCACGGTCACGCCGTCGTCGTCCTGGACATAGCTGGAGAGCGTCACGCCGAATTCGACCTCGCCGCCGAGGTCGCCCAGCCTGGCGCGCAACGCTTCCTCGACACGCCATTGCGGCGTCAGCAACGCCGACAGGTAGGGCGCATCTGGCCTGGGCGGAAGGTAACGGCGAGGCACCTCCGTGGAGGCGCCGGTCTCGTCGTGCTGGAGCATGTTCATGTCGAAGCTGCCGTTGGCGATCACCCGATCGACGATGCCCAGGTCATCGAACAATTCCAGCGTGCGCGGCTGCAGTCCCTTTCCGCGCGAACCCGCCTGCGGCGAAGGCGAGGCCTCGATGATGCGGAAGCGCACCTTCCGCTGCGCCAGCGTGCAAGCCAGGGTCAGGCCTGTCGGGCCCGCGCCTACGATCAGGACATCAGTATTCGGCATGGGTGATCCTGATGGTTGGTGGCAGTGGATGGTGGCCGTCAAATCCAGTTTCTGTCTGGAGCGAAGCTTAGCCTCGTCCGGCATCGTTCAACGCAACAAGGATGCCTCGTATCTGTTCCACATCGCTGCGCCATTCTCCGCCCTGCATATCCGTCAACAACGACGGCTGCCAGCGCATGCCGGACGAATGCTGCCGTTTCGCCGACGCGTGAAATTCATTTGCCCCCGTCATCTCCTGCAGCTTGCCGATGTTCCCGGCATCCACGCCCGCCCCCGGCATCACGACGATACGCCCGGTCGACAGCTCGACCAGCTGACGAATCAGCTCCGCCCCCTCGAGCGCAGTGGGCTGGCCACCCGACGTCAGCACGCGCTCGCAGCCGAGTTCGATCAGGTCTCCCAATGACGACAACGGATCGCGCGTGAGGTCGAAAGCGCGGTGGAAGGTGACGCCCAGGTTGCCTGCGGCAGAGACCAGCGCGCGGCAGCGCGGCCTGTCGACCTCGCCATCGGCATCGAGCGCACCGAATACCACGCCATCACAGCCGAGCGCCACGCAGGCTTCGATGTCCCGCAGCATCACCTCGCACTCGATATCGCTGTAGAGAAAGTCGCCGGCGCGCGGACGAATCAATACATACAGCGGAATGCGTAGGTGTTCCCGAGCCAGTGCGATCTGCGCGTGCGAAGGCGTCAGTCCGCCCAGTTCCAGCGCTGTGCAAAGTTCGACACGCCCCGCCCCAACTTCCTGGGCAGCCAGCGCGGAGGCGACCGAGTTCGCGGCGATTTCCAGGATCATGAGTAGTTCGTCGTGTAGACGCTTTGCGACGGGATCAAGCCGTCCTGCTTCTTCGCATCGCACACGGCGTAGGAGAAGCCGCGCTGGATCGCGTATGCGCCGACCTCGCCTGCGCGATTCATCGCCAGGAAGCCGACCTGCAGGGTCTTGGAGGCTTCGCGGCGTTTCTTGACGATGCGCATCACCGCTTCCTTGCAGGCTTCGTGCGGTGAGTGCCCCTGACGCATCAGCTCGACCACCAGGAAGCTGCCGGCGTTACGAATCACTTCCTCGCCGACGCCGGTGGAGGTGGCGCCGCCGATCTCGCCGTCGACGTACAGGCCGGCGCCGATGATCGGGCTATCGCCGACGCGGCCGCGCATTTTCCACGCCATGCCGCTGGTGGTGCACGCGCCGGCCATGCGTCCCTGCGCGTCGATCGCCAGCATGCCGATGGTGTCGTGGTTGTTGGCGCCGCCAGGCATGCCGGTGGTGCTGCCCTTGCCGTAGTCGTGCACTTCGCTGTTGATCGACGGGTTGTACTTTGCCGTCTTCAGCCATTCGTGCCAGGCCTTTTCGGACTCCGGCGTGAGCAGTTCTTCCTTCTTGAAGCCCTGCTCCAGTGCGAACTGCAGCGCGCCCTCGCCGACCAGCAGCACGTGCGGCGTGCGCTCCATCACCCGCCGCGCGACCGAGATCGGGTGCGCGATGTGTTCGATCGCGGCGACCGCGCCGCAGTTGCCGTCGGCGTCCATGATGCTGGCGTCGAGGGTGACGTGGCCGTCGCGGTCCGGATAGCCGGCCCTGCCGACGCTGTGGTTCTTCAGGTCGGCCTCGGGCACCCTCGCACCGGCCTCGACCGCATCCAGCGCATGCCCGCCCTTGCCGAGGATCGTCCATGCCGCCTGGTTCGCGGCGATGCCGAAGTCCCAGGTCGAGACCACCCGTGCCACCGTCGTCGTCGGCGTTTGGGGCACCGGACCGGCGGCCAGCTTGCCGCTTCGGTTTATCGGTCCGGCGGCCAACTTGCCGCCCCAGGCCAGCATCGAAGCGGAAGCGCCCAGTAAGGAAGCCTTGAGGAAACCCCTGCGATCAGTCATCACTTTCTCCAGCTCACCAAAGGAAACCTCGAAAAACCCTCAAACCTCCGTCATTCCAGCGAAAGCTGGAATCCAGCGCCTTGGCTATCCAAGGACTTGGAGGCGCTGGATCCCAGCGTTCGCTGGGATGACGAGCTTGAAGCAGGGGATGTTTCGATACTCCCCCAAAGCAAAAAACCCCGCACAGGATGCGGGGTTTCATTCTTGCTGTACAACGCGTTGCCTGGCTAATCAGGCAGCTTCGACCGCGGAAGCCTGGGCGCCCTTCGGCCCCTGGGTGATTTCGAACTTCACGCGCTGACCTTCCTGCAGGCTGCGAAAGCCCTTGCTGGTGATCGCCGAAAAATGGACGAAAACGTCCGCCCCTCCGTCCTCAGGCGAGATGAAACCGAAACCCTTGGCGTCGTTGAACCATTTGACCGTACCGAAACTCATTGCGCGAACCTCTGGATCCATGGAATGGGTGCGCCAGGATATGTGCTGAACCCCCTTGCCCCCCTGCGGCTCGCCGCCCTGGCCGGGGGAAAGTATCAACATGTGAAGGTGCAACGCAATATGTGAAAACGGATTGGCTACCCGAAGATGGGGGTCGGGCTCAACTTTCGAGCATCGCCGCAAGGATGCGCGGCACCTCGGCGGTGGCCGCGGCCAGATGCGCGAAGATCTCTTCGATGCTGATTTCTGCCTCGTCCCCGCAGCCGGCGGCAAAATTCGCCACCAGCGCCAGGCAGGCGTATTCGAGCTCCAGCTCCCGCGCCAGCGCCGCCTCGGGCATGCCGGTCATGCCGACCAGATCGCAGCCATCGCGCTTCATCCGTGCGATCTCGGCGCGGGTTTCCAGCCGCGGACCCTGCGTGGCACCGTAGCAACCGCTGCCGATCACGGTGATCTCCACCGCCCGCGCCGCCGTCAGCAAGCGCTGGCGCAATGACTCGGTATACGGCTCGCTGAAGTCGATGTGCTTCACCTCGGCACCGTCGACATCGCAGAAACTGGTGTAGCGGCCATGGGTGTAGTCGATCAGCTGGTCGGGTACCACGACCACGCGCGGGCCCATGTCGCCACGGATGCCGCCGACCGCATTGACACCGATCACCCGCCGCACGCCCAGACTGTGCAGCGCCCACAGGTTGGCGCGGTAATTGACCCGGTGCGGCGGCAAGGTGTGGCTCTCGCCATGGCGCGCGAGGAAGGCCACCCGCTTGCCGGCAAAGTCGCCGATCGCCACGTCGCCCGAAGCCGCACCATAGGGCGTCTCCACCGCGTGACGCGTGACGTTTTCCAGGCCCGGAAACTTGTACAGGCCGCTGCCGCCGATCACGGCGAGGTCAATCGTGCTCATGCGGAGGTCTCCTTCAGTGCATAGATGCCCGGCAAGTTGCGCCCCTGCTCGTGGTAATCCATGCCATAGCCGAATACGTAGCGATCCGGCAGCTCGACGCCGTTGAAATCGGAGGCGATGCCTTCGGCCAGGCGATCATGCCGCTTGGTGCACAGGCTGGCGATCAGCACGCGCCTGGCACCGCGCTTGTAGCAATCGTCACGCACCGCCTTCAGCGTGTGGCCTTCATCGAGGATGTCGTCGACCAGCAGCACCACGCGACCGGCCAGCGGCACGAGTGGCTCACGCAGCCAGTGCAGATCGCTGCCGGAGGTGGCGCCGCGGTAGCGCGTCGCATGCACGTAGTCGAACTCCAGATCGGTGCGGATCGCCAGCGCCAGCTGGCCCGCAAAGATCAAGGCGCCGTTCATCACGGTGAGAAAGACGGCGCGCTCGCCATCCAGCGCGGCATCGATCTGGCGCCCCATGTCGGCGATCACGGTTTCCAGTTCGTCGCGCTCGTGCAGAACATCCGACTGTGCGAGGGCATCGGCAAGTGAAGGAGTTGAGGTATTCATGCCATTCCTGGTTCGGCATTCAGTGCCGTGATGCGCGCGACAAAACGGTCACGCTGCGGATTGTCGGTGAGGCTGGCCCAGCTGGCGCCGAGCGCGCCGCGCATGGCTGCCAGCTGCAGCGGTAGCGTCGTGCTGCGATCCTGCATCGCGGCGATCGCTTCGTCGACGACCTCGGGAAAACAGGCCAGCACCAGATCGCAACCGGCGTCCAGGTGCGCGCGCACACGCTCACCCACGCTGCCGGCGGCGCCAGCGGCAGCCATGCTGATGTCGTCGCTGATCACCGCGCCGGCAAAACCCAGCTCGCCGCGCAGGATCTGCCCGATCCACACCTTCGAATAACCGGCCGGCTGGCTGTCCACCGCCGGATAGGTCACATGCGCCATCATCACCGCCTCGACCCGCGCCTCGATGCACTCGGCAAACGGCAGCAGATCGTCGCGGCGGATCTGGTCGAGGCTGCACGGATCGATCGCCTGCGCCTTGTGCGTATCGACGGCGACCGAGCCATGCCCCGGGAAGTGCTTCAGCACCGCCGCCATGCCACCCAGGTGCATGCCGCGTACATAGGCTTGTGCCAACTCGGCGGTCACCGCCGGATCGGCGTGGAACGCGCGCAAACCGATGGCCGCGTTGCCCCGGGCCAGGTCGACCACGGGTGCAAAACTGAAATCGACGCCGCTGGCGCGCAGCTCGCTGGCCATCACCCAGGCGTGCTCCTCGGCAAGGCGCACCGCCTCGCCGGGATCACGGTCGTATACCGCGCCGACCGCTGCCAGCGGTGGCAGGCGGGTGAAACCATCCCGGAAACGCTGTACCGGACCGCCTTCCTGATCGACCGCGATCAGCAGTTCGTCACCACCTGTTTCGCGAATCGACTCGCACAGGGCAATCAACTGTTCGCGCGACTGATAGTTGCGCGCAAACAACAGCACGCCGGCGACTCCCGCCGCCGTGAGCCAGTGCCGTTCGTGTTCGGCCAGTTGCAGTCCGGCCACGCCGATCATCAGCATGCGGCATCCTCGGCAGCACGCTCGGCCGGCGACCAATGCCGGTACGGGTGCGTGATCAGGTTGACGTTGTAGTAGCGCGTCAGTGCACTTACCTCGCGACCCAGCCACGTTGGCCGCGGAAACGATGCATCGACGGCCGGCAATTCGACTTCGGCAACGATCAGCCCCGCGTTGTCGCCGAGAAATTCATCGATCTCGAACAGCACGCCGTCGACGTGGACATGATGGCGGATCTTTTCCAGCACGCCATCGCATAGCGTGGCCAGCAACACCTTGGCATCAGCGACCGGTATTGCGTATTCGAACTCGGCTCGTGCGATACCTGGTGTGGCCGCCTTGATGTTCAGCCACGCCTGTTCGCCAGCAAGCCGCGCGCGCACCGAGGCACGTGCGCTGCCATCGCGCAGCGCCTGCGCGCCCACCAGATAACCCTGTGCGATCGACTCGCTGCGCTCGATGGCTGCGCGCCAGCCGTCATTGGCCAGCAGGAATTTTCGTTCGATCTCGATGGCCATGGTTTTGTTTTACATGAAGAGTGCGGCCATGGATGGCCGCTTTTTGATTTTCGCATTCAAGGAAGAATGCATAAGTTACCGTTCAAACAGCGCGATGGATTCGACATGCGCGGTATGCGGGAACATGTCCATCACACCGGCCGATTTCAACTTGAAACCATGCTGGTTCACCAGGATGCCGGCATCGCGCGCCAGCGAGGCTGGATGGCAGGACACATACACGATGCGGCTGGTGTGCTTGTGCGGCAGGTACTCCAGCACCTTGTCGGCGCCGGCACGTGGCGGATCGAGCAGCAGCTTGTCCCACGGCTGGCGCGCCCAGTCGGCGCTGCGCTGATCCTCGAACAGGTTGGCCACATGGAAGTGTGCGTTGGCGATGCCATTGCGCGCGGCATTTTGCGCGGCGCGCTCGACCAGACCATGCTCGCCTTCCACACCGACCACTTCAGCGACACGACGGGCGATCGGCAGGGTGAAATTGCCGAGACCGCAGAACAGGTCGAGCACGCGATCGGTCGGTTGGGGATCGAGCAGTTCCATCGTGCGCGCCAGCATGCGCTGGTTCATGTCGGCATTGACCTGCACGAAATCGAGCGGCAGGAACTCCAGCTCGACATCGTCGTATCGCGTATCGCCACTGGCAATGCGGAACGCCAGCCGTGGCTGCTCCGGCCACAACGGATGCACGCTGCTGTTGCCGCCCGGCTGCAGGTAGATCGCCAACTCGTGCTGTTGCGCAAACGCGATCAGGGCGGCGCGGTCACGCTCGCTCAGCGGCTGCATGTGGCGAAACACCAGCGCCATGGTGTCGTCGCCCGCGGCGAACTCGATCTGCGGGATGTCATTGGCCGCATCCATGCCGTTGAGCAGCTCGGCGAGCAGGCCGACTTTCGGGCCAAGCGCCGGGTGCATCACTTCGCATTGCTGGATATCGGCAACGAAGCGCGGATTCTCCTCTTCGCGGAAACCCACCAGCACGCGGCCCTTCTTCACCACGTTGCGTACCGACAGACGACCCTTGCGCCGGTAGCCCCAGGGTTCGCCGGTGAGCGGTGGCAGCCATGACTGCGGCGTCACCTTGCCGATGCGTTCGAAGTTCTCCGCCAATACACGCTGCTTGGTGGCGATCTGCGATTCGGCATCAAGATGCTGGAACGAGCAGCCGCTGCATTCGCCGAAATGCCGGCAACGCGGCTCCACCCGATGCGGCGAGCGGGTGATCAGCTCGACGACCTCAGCCTCGTCGAAGTGGCGATGGCGCTTGCGCAGGCGCGCCAGCACCTGCTCGCCCAGCAGGGCGCCGCTGACGAATACCGCCTTGCCGTCGATACGGGCCACGCCACGACCGTCATGGCTGAGGTCAGTGATGTGAGCTTCAAACGGAGTCGACGGAACGGAGTTGGATCGAGACATGAGGCTTGGACGAATAAGGCCGTACTGGCTGGCCGCCAATTATCACAGATCGGCCCGAACACCGCCCATCATCCGGTGCCTGGGCTTATTTCCTTTGCCAGGCGCCGCCCGCGTCCTGGTAATACCAGCCGGCATGCGCCTTCTCGGTCCAGCCCTTGGCGAACGCCGCACGGATCTGCGGCTCCCACTCGGGGTGATTATTGGCATTGGCGATTTCGCGATACAGCGCGGCGCGGTCGCGGTTCTCGTCGGCCACGGCAGCATTGGCCGGCGCGCGCTGACTCAACGGCACCTTGGCCGCATCACGCATGGTCACCATGCCGTCATTGGTGAAGCCGACAGCACCGCTGTCCAGCAAAGCGCCGAGCACGCCCTGGAAACGTTCGCGCATGCGCCCACGAATCGCTTCGCTGGTGCTGGTCTGGATCAGAAGGTTCGGCGTCTCGGCGGCGTCTGCGGCAGGAATCAACAGATCGAGCAGCATTGCCGACGGCTGTTGCTCATGATTGCTTTTGGCGGGTGCTGGCTGCTTTGGTGCCGGGGTCGTGGTTTGCCCGGCATCATCCAGCACATTGCCGATGAACTGGTCAGCCGCCTTCTGCGCCGCTGCTTCCGGGAAATACACGTTGATGGTGACGCAGCCGACCAACGCCACGGCCAGTGAGGTCAGGATGACGTAGACAAGCTTGCGCATGACAGACTCCATCAGTCAAAACACATGAGAAAAACAGATAGCGCACGCGTCAACGGACTTCCGGTGCCGTGCCATTGATGGCATCACGCAATCGCCGCACCAGGGTCGGCCAGTCGACTTGGGTCTGATGACCGATCACCTGCAGATGCGGCAAGCCACTACCTTCGACGATAGTGTAACCGCCGCCGCCAGCCCCCAACCCACTCATCTGGCAGACCGTGCCCTGCAGGCTGCAGTTGAGGCCGATCCGGTTGTAGCCGAACGTCTTGAACAGTTTCAGCATGGCTGCCTGCAGCCCGCTCGCCACGCCGCCGCCACCGACAGCGGTAAGGTTGTTCACCGCGCGCTGGCTGATCCGGCCGCCGCTGTCGGCCAGCAGGCTCGCCTTGAACGCGACCGGACTCCAGTTGACCAGCCGCAGGTCGTCGATCGAACCGTCCATGCGACCGGTGATATTGCCGAAATCGAACACGCTGGTGATGGCGCCCAGATCGAGCTGTTTCAGGGCAAGGTCGCCACTCAGCACCGGGCTGGCTCCGAACGGTTGCTGCAGCGAGAGCCGGGTGATGTCGACGAAGCCGCCGAACACATTGGCCGACAGGCCGCCCTGCAGCTCGAAGCGGTCATCGACCCAGCGCAGCGAGGGAATCGCGCCGCCAAGTGTGCCGGGGAAGGCCGGCCATCCCATCGCATGACTGAATGCCGCCATGTCGACACCCGTGAGTACCAGCGAAGTCTCCAACCGCTGCCCTTTCGCTGCCGCCGGTCGCCAGTCCAGCTCACCGACATGCAGCAAGCCTTTCAGCACCGGGATCTCGAACGGCTGGCGCAGGCCGAGCGTGCCCGCGCGGCTCTGCCATTGCGACTGCGCAGCGCCATTGGCTATCCGGTAAAACTCCAGACTGCGCCAGCCAAGTGCGGTTGCCGGCCTTTCACCCTGGGCCGCCCAGTCCAGGCCGCCATGCAGGCCTTCGATCGCCAGCCGGCCATTCGCATCCGCCAGATTCAGGTCACCTGTGTCGAACGCAAAGCTGCGCAGGCCATCGGCGCCCAGTTCCAGACTCCCGTTCAACTGGCCGACGATGTCCATACCGCGTAGCCCAAGGGTGTTGAGCCACGCTTGGCCGTAGCGCTGGTAAGCCGTCGGGAAACTGGCGTGGACATGATCCAGCTTCAGCGTCTTCAACTCGCCCCTGGCATCCCATGCGAGCGCACCATCGAGCTGCAACGCGTCCGCATCACTTACCCGCAGGCGATGGACGTCAAACGCACCGCCCTGCACGCTGGCATGCAGGCCCAACTGCACCGCATGATCCGGCAACTTCGCGTAGAGCGGACCCAGCAGCAACTCGCCGCCGCGCAGGCTGGCGTCCAGATCGATCGCTGCCGGTCCAGCCGTGGTATCGAGGCTGAAGTGGCCATTGCCATTCACCGCCTGCCCGGCCAGCGTGCCGGTCGGCGTATCGAAACCGATGCCATTGAGCGTGAACTGCCCGGACGACTGCAGCCCGACATCACGCACGTCCAGCGCCAGTTCCGCGTCGAGCCTCCCGCCGGTAGGGCGCCCTGTCCAAACCGTGCCGAGCAGGCCCTGCAACCAGCCGGCAGGAAGATTCTTCAGGCTGATCTGGGCATGGCTGAGCTGATCCAGCGGCAAGGCCGTATTGGCCTGCGCCTTGCCTTGCAGGATGTTGACCAGGAGCGTATTTGCCGACTCGCTCAACTGGATGTTGACGTGGGCATCGCTGAGCGCGCCGCCTGGCGCCCCGACCAGATGCACGTTGCCGTCGAACAGCCAGCGCAGGCGTTCGTCGCGCTGCAGGCTGCCGTCGAGTGTCAGGCCCAGCCGTTGCCAACCCATGGCTGACACATCCGCCTGTGTTGCACTCAGCTGCAGATGCAGCCCACCGGTGGTGTCCTCGGCGATCCTCACCGTCACCTGCTGCAGATGGGCACCGGGCACGCTTACTGATCTGGCCGTCAGCAGCACATCCGCACGCGCAGGCACGACCCAGCCGATGCCCAGCAGCAGGCAACAACACAGCAAAAGATGGCTTGATGTGGGACGCATGTCGCGCCATTCTGCCAAATAAAGCTGAACGACAAGGATTTCGTCATGCCGACCCACCCTGATACTCCATTCATCGCGCCTGTCTCCGCCATGCCGCCACGGGTACTGGTGGCCGACGATGACGCCGCCAGCTGCCGTTTCCTGTGCGATGGCCTGCGCTCGCTGGGCGCCCAGGCACTGGCCTGCGGCGATGGCATGATGGCTCTGCAACATGCCTGCGCCGAGGTATTCGACCTGCTGCTGCTGGACTGCCGCATGCCGGGAGCCGGTGCGTTGCAGGTTCTTACCTCGCTGCGTGGCAATCCACAGGCCGGCTCGGCTGAATGCATCGCCGTCGCCACCACCGCCGAGCTGGCACCGCGTGACCGCCAGTCGCTGCTCGCCGCCGGCTTCACCGAGATCTTGCTCAAGCCCTGCAGCATGGCTGATCTGCAGCGTGTGCTGATGCTGGTTCAGCCGGAACGGTCCGACGCCTGCGTGCTTGATGACCAGGCCGCGCTCAGCAGCTCAGGCGACACCGCCACCATGCTGGCGCTGCGACGGCTGCTGCGAGAAGAGCTGATCCTGCTTGAACAGGAACTGGAGCCGCTGAGTCGCGATCGGTTCGGCTTTGGCGAGCGCCTGCATCGATTGCGCTCATCGTGTGGATTCTGTGGCGCTGCCGCGCTGTCGACCCAGACGATATGGCTGCAGCAACGCTTGTCGGAACGCGAGGCGACGCCTGCCGCACTGACCCGCTTCCGCAAGACGCTGCTGACGACGTTGCAGGCGCTGGACCGCTAGCCGTGCTGTCGGCTGCCGTGCATTCAGCGGCGTGATACGGCCAACGCCAGCACTCGCCAGGCACGCAGCTCAGCACCGCCAAGATGGAAGCGGATCACTTCGCGCATCAGGTCGCGCAGGCTCTTCAGGCCGGCGCGGTCAGGCGGTTGATCCTGCGCCAGGGCCAGCAGGTCGCTGCCGCGCAACGCCTGCGCATGACCCGGCGCACAGCGCACGACACCCTGCTCGACCAGATAGCGATAGTGCGCGCCTGGCTCCAGCGGCTCGCCGCTGTCCGATTCGTATTGCAGCTGCAGGCCGTAGCCAATCGCCTCCAGCAGGTCGCGCTCGAAGCGGCGCAGGCTCCACGCCAGTGACTCGTCTCCGGCCAGTCGCACCAGTGTCTGTCCATACACATCGAACAGCAATGGCAGCGGATCCTGCCGCTCGGTCAGGCGCACCACCAGTTCGTTGAGGTAGAGTCCGGCCAGACCAGCGTCGCCAGCCAGTCGCAAGGGTGTGCCGACAGTCTCCACTGCAGTGAGCGTCGCCAGCTCGCCGCGCAGCAGAAGATCCAGCGCCAGCGGCTGGAAAGGCTCAAGCTGGGCACGACGCAGGCGACTGCGTTCGCCCCGCACCCCGCGCGCCACCACACCGAGCCGGCCATGTTCCCGGGTCAGACATTCCAGCAGCAACGACGTCTCGCGATACGGCCGCGCGTGCAGGACATAGGCGGATTGCTGTTCGATGCGCACCCTTTATCCTGCGTCCTGTTTCCCGCTGTCAGTCCGTATAGCCGAACTTCTTCAGCATGTTCTCGTCGTCGACCCAGCCTTCGCGCACCTTCACCCACAGCTTCAGGAACACTTTGCGCTCGAACATGCGCTCCATATGGCGCCGTGCGCTGGTGCCGATGGCCTTGAGCTGGGCACCGCCATTGCCGATCACGATGGCTTTCTGGCCGTCGCGCTCGACCCAGATGATCGCGTGGATTTCGGCGATGCCGTCGGGGCGGTCGCTGAACTGCTCGATCTCCACCGTGGTGGCGTACGGCAGTTCCTGATCGAGCCGCAGCATCAGTTGCTCGCGCACCATCTCGGCAGCCAGGAAACGCTCGCTGCGATCGGTGATCTCGTCTTCGCCGTACACCGGCGCCTGCACCGGCAGACGCTTCAGGATCGCCTGCTCCAGCTCCTTCAGGCCTTGCGCCTTGAGCGCGCTGACGTAATGGATTTCGTCGTAGCTGTGCTTCGCCACCAGCTCGGCAACGAACGGCAGCATCACCGTCTTGTCCTTGTTCAGATCGACCTTGTTGATCACCAGGAAGCGCGGCGACGACTGCTCGACCAGGGCGGCATACAGCGCCTCGTCCTCGTCGGTGAAGCGGCCGGCTTCGATCACCTGCACCGCCAGATCCACATCGCTGATCGCCGAACGCGCGGCACGGTTCAGGCTGCGGTTCATCGCCCGCTTGGCGCCGCGATGCAGGCCCGGCGTATCGACGTACATGATCTGTCCGGCCTCGCTGTTGGCGATGCCGAGAATGCGATGGCGGGTAGTCTGCGGTCGCGGGCTGACAATCGACAGCCGAAAGCCGATCAGCGCATTGAGCAGGGTCGACTTGCCCACGTTGGGCCGCCCGGCCAGCGCGACCAGACCGCAGCGAAAATCCTCATGCGGCAGGCCATCGTCGGTATCGGCAGCGGGTTCCAGTTCGTGGTTCATGGCGCAATGTACTCGGCAAGTCGGATGGCAAGTGTAGTGCTTCGCGGAAACGGCGGCGGCCGGCACGCATGACGGCGACCGGCGGGCACGCCTGCCGCCATGGTGCGCGTGAGGCAAGAATCAGGCTTTGCGGTGCCGCTCCAGCAGCTGGTTGAACACGATCTCGGCTGCATCCTGCTCGGCGGCACGACGACTGACGCCACGGGCTTCGGCACTGAGCGGCAGCGGCTCGCCGATCGTGCAGCTGACATCGAACGTCTTGGCATGATCCTCGCCGTGACTGGCGATCAGATGATACTGCGGCAATGGCCAGCCACTGGCCTGCAGCCATTCCTGCAGGCGGGTCTTGGCATCCTTGGAGGATTTTCGCAGGGCCGCGATCCGCTCGCCAAACAGCTCGCGCACAACCTGACGGCAGGCATCGAAGCCAGCATCCACATACACCGCCGCCACCAATGCCTCGAAGGCATCGGCCAGAATCGAGTCGCGCCGGAAACCACCGCTCTTCAATTCGCCGGGGCCGAGCTTCAATCCGTCGCCCAGCTCGAGCTCACGCGCCAGCACCGCCAATGCCTGGCCGTTGACCAGCTGGGCACGCAGTCGCGACAGCTCTCCTTCGCTGGCCTTGGGATGAATCTCGTAAAGCATCTCGGCGATGACCGCACCCAGCAGTGCATCGCCGAGAAATTCAAGCCGCTCGTTGTTCGGTTTGCCGATGCTGCGGTGGGTCAGTGCCAGCTGCGCCAGCGCCGGGTCACGAAAACGGTGAGGCAGATTCAAGGATCACTCGCCTACATTGCCCTGCAGTTGCACGCTCTTTTCGAAGTGCAGCAGGAAATCGATGTTGTACATGAACGGGATCTGCTTGTCGTACGCCACATGCAGCTGATTGCCGCCGCCGCTGTCGCGCACGATGGTGATATTCGCCGGCTTGATGGTGGCGTCATCGACGTACTGGAAACCCATCTTGAACATCAGCGCACGCCGGATATCGTCCAGCGACTTGCCATTGGTGCCCTCGGTGGAGACCTGGTTCATGGCCTTGACCACGCCCATGTACTCCGAATACGACGGGAACAGCTTCATCGCCATGAAGGCAAAAAAGGCCACGATGGCCATGATGAACAGAAACCCGATCAGGGTGACGCCCGACTGCTTCGATTTCATAGTCCCCTCGCTATGCCGACTTTGCGGCGTGGCCATCGTTGCCTTGATCTGGCGATCCCCCTACCGGACCAGTCCGGATGGGGCGATTATGCCAGCGGATTCTCGCACTGTTGCCGGCCACGCGTACGGGGCCATCGACCCCGTCACGCTTTGGCTCGCCAGCCTGACTCAATGAATCACGGTACCGATCCGCGAGAAGTCTACGCCACCGGTACCCCAACCCTTCCAGCTCATCCAGATCAGGAAGGCCTTGCCGGCCAGATTCTTCTCGGGCATGCAACCCCACCAGCGGCTGTCGAGACTGTTTTCGCGATCGTCTCCCATCACCAGATAGCAGCCCTGCGGCACGACCGACGGCACCAAGGCATTGGGAATCTCATTGGTCGACATGCGCGTCGGCATGCGTGCAATGAGGTGATCCACCTTGCCCAGGTGCTCGTTCCACACGGTGGCGTTGAAATGTAGCAGCTCTGCATCCGCATCACGCTGCTCATTGCCCACGAACGGCCCCACTTCGCTGGCCATCACGGGCTTGCCGTTGATGATGATCTGGCTGTCGTGTACCTCAACGGTATCTCCGGGCAGACCAATCACGCGCTTGATCCAGTTCTGGTTCTTGATCGGCAACCGTGGGACCGGGCAAGCATAGTCTGGCCCAAGACTCGGTGGGCCACCCTCGTCACCACCCACGCGCGCCAGCTGACCGTTTTCGTCCAGGCATCTGTAACCCGGGAAGCGGAACACCACCACATCGCCACGCTTCGGCTCGCCGAGGCTCAGGAACTTGTTGTTGAACGCCGGCATGCGCAGGCCGTAAGCGAATTTGTTGACCAGGATGAAATCGCCCACGTCCAGCGTCGGCATCATCGAGCCGGACGGAATCCGGAATGGCTCGGCCACGAACGAGCGCAGCAGCAAGACCACCAGCACCACCGGAAACAGCGAGCGCGCCCAGTCCACCGGCATCGGGTCGCTGTATTCCTTGCCGGACGCGTCCAGACGGGCCTTGCGCTTCTTGTACAGGAACAGGCGATCCAGGCCCCACACCACGCCGAACAGCACGGTGAGGCCAAGCAGAATCGCCGAAAAATCGAATTCCATGCCTTAACTCCAGATTGCCTGACGGATCATTGCTGATCGCATGTGTTATTTGTCCACTTTCAGCACTGCAAGGAAGGCTTCCTGGGGAATCTCCACGCGGCCGACCTGCTTCATGCGCTTCTTGCCTTCCTTCTGCTTCTCCAGGAGCTTCTTCTTGCGGCTGACGTCGCCGCCGTAGCACTTGGCCAGAACATTCTTGCGCAGGGCTTTCACCGTCGAACGCGCGATGATCTGTGCGCCGATGGCTGCCTGGATCGCTACGTCGAACTGCTGGCGCGGAATCAGATCCTTCATCCGCTCGACCAGTTCGCGTCCTTTGCGGTCGGCGTGGCTGCGATGCAGGATCAGGCTCAGCGCGTCGACGCGCTCGCCGTTGATCAGCACATCGGTACGCACGAACGGACCGGCTTCGAAGCGCTCGAAGTGATAGTCCATCGAGGCATAGCCGCGCGAGACCGATTTCAGCCGGTCGAAGAAATCCATCACCACTTCGGCCAGCGGCATCTCGTAGCTGATCTGCACCTGGGTGGCCAGATACTGGATCGAACGCTGTACACCGCGCTTTTCCTCGCACAAGGTGATCACGTTGCCGATGTATTCCGGCGGCGTGAGGATATTGGCGACGATGATCGGCTCGCGGATTTCCTGCACCAGGCTGGAGTTGGTCGGCAGCTTGGCCGGGTTGTCCAGCATCAGGATCGAACCGTCGGTCTTGAGCACCTCGTACACCACGGTCGGTGCGGTGGTGATCAGATTCAGATCGTATTCGCGCTCCAGCCGCTCCTGCACGATTTCCATGTGCAGCATGCCGAGGAAGCCGCAGCGGAAGCCGAAGCCCATCGCCTCGGAGGATTCCGGCTCGAAGAACAGCGCAGCGTCGTTGAGGCGCAGCTTGTCCAGCGCCTCGCGCATCGCCGGATAATCATCCGAGGACACCGGGAACAGCCCGGCGAACACGCGCGGTTGCATGGTCTGGAAGCCAGGCAGCGGCTTGTCGGCCGGCTTGCCGGCGTGGGTCAAGGTGTCGCCGACCGGCGCGCCGTGCACGTCCTTGATCGAGGCATTGATCCAGCCCACCTCACCGGCGCCGAGCTTGTCCAGCTTCTTGCGCTTGGGCGTGAACACGCCGACATCCCCCACTTCGTGGGTGCGGCCAGTCGACATCACCAGCAGCTTGTCACCGGACTTGATTTCGCCCTGCATGACGCGCACCAGCGAGACCACGCCGAGGTAATTGTCGAACCAGGAATCGATGATCAGCGCCTGCAGCCGGTCGGTATCGCGCGGCTTCGGCGGCGGGATGCGCGCGATGATCGCTTCCAGCACCTCGATCACGTTCAGACCGGTCTTGGCACTGATCGCCACCGCGTCGGTGGCATCGACGCCGATCACCGCCTCGATTTCGAGTTTCACCTTTTCCACATCGGCGGTCGGCAGATCGATCTTGTTGATCACCGGCACCACTTCCAGCCCCTGCTCCACCGCGGTGTAGCAGTTCGCCACCGACTGAGCCTCGACGCCCTGCGCCGCATCCACCACCAGCAGCGCGCCTTCGCAGGCAGCCAGCGAACGGCTGACCTCGTAGGAGAAATCGACGTGGCCGGGGGTGTCGATGAAATTCAGCTGATAGGTCTTGCCGTCGCGCGCGGTGTACGGCAGCGATACCGACTGCGCCTTGATCGTGATGCCACGCTCGCGCTCGATCGGATTGTTGTCCAGCACCTGCGCTTCCATTTCGCGCTCGGCCAGGCCACCACAGATCTGGATGATGCGGTCGGCGAGGGTCGACTTGCCGTGGTCGATATGGGCAATGATGGAGAAGTTGCGGATCAATTCCATGGAGCGCGGATGGCCTGTCGGGCTTGGGTTTTGCCACCACGCACCATGCATGACAGCGCATCACCATCGGGCGACGCTAACCCGGCATTATCGCATGGAACCCGCCATTGCCGCCGCATCATGCACAGTACGGGTATCCCGCCGGACACCCGCACTGATACTGATACCTGCCGCTGCAGGCGACCGCCTGATTACTTGCCGCCCGGCACGGTCAGACCGATGAACTGGCTCTGCTCGCCACGGCGTACCAGCAGCAACACCGTGCTGCCGGCCTTCACGTCCCTGGTCGCGGCCTGGAACTCGGCCACATTGCCGGTCTTCTGCTGGTTGACCATCAGGATCACGTCGCCGGTCTGCAAACCGGCCTGTGCCGCGACCGGACCGCTGACATCGCTGATCACCACGCCCTGCCCCAGCGGCAACCCCAGCTGCTTGCGGGTGTCATTGTCCAACGGCTGCACGGTCAGGCCGAGCGCGGCGGTACCGCCGTGCGCTGATGGTGCCGCACCCGATTTGTTCGCTGCAGCCTGATCGCGTGAAGTTTCGGTAATGGTGACCTCCAGAGTCTGCTTCTTGCCACTGCGCAAAATCTCGACCGGTACCTTGCTGCCCGACTTGGTCATGCCTACCAGCGGCGGCAGATCCGCAGACTGCTGCAGCACCTGGCCGTTGTAGCTGAGAATGATGTCGCCGACCTGGATGCCGGCCCTGGCTGCGCCACTGCCAGGAGTGACATCGACCACTGCGGCGCCGGCGCCATTGTCGAGCTTGAACGCCTTGACCATGTCGTCGTTAACTGCCTGTACGGTGACGCCGAGCATGCCGCGCGACACGTAACCCTTGGTCTTGATCTGCTGCACCGCATTCATCGCCATGTCGATCGGGATCGAGAACGACACGCCCAGGTAATCGCCGGTATTGGAATAGATCTGCGAGTTGATGCCGACCACCTGACCCTGCAAGTTGAACAGCGGGCCACCGGAATTGCCGCGATTGATCGGTACGTCGGTCTGGATGAACGAGGTGTACGCCTGGTCACTCTCGCCCAGATTGCGTCCGACGGCGCTCACGATGCCTTGCGTCACCGTGTAGTCGAAACCGAACGGCGAACCGATCGCCAGCACCCACTGGCCCGGCTTGAGGCTGTGTGAATCACCGATGCTCACCGTCGGCAGGCTGCCGCCGGCATCGACCTTGAGCAAGGCTATGTCATAGGTGGGGTCAGTACCGACCACCTTCGCGGTCAGCGTGCGTCGATCCTGCAATCGCACGATGACCTTGTCCGCATGATCGACGACGTGGTTATTGGTGAGGATGTAACCGTTGCTGGAAATGATGAAGCCCGAACCGAGCGAGGTGTGCTTCTGCTCCTGCGGCGACGGCATCGTCGGCATGCCGAAGAAGCGCCGGAAGAATTCGGCTTGCGGATCGTCCGGGATACCCTGCCCTGGTGTCGCCTGTCCATCCGCAGCCTGGTTTTTCTGGGCTGCTTCACCCGTATAGCGGGCCTCGACGTGCACCACGGCAGCCGCATTTTTCTCCACGATGGCGGTGAAATCCGGCAGCGCCGCAGGGCTGGGCGCCGGTTGCGCCTGCACGCCACCAACGACGGCAACGCTGATCAATGCAGAGCACGCGAAAGTGCGCAAGATGGAACGATTCATGACTCCTCCTTGGTTGATTTAATCTGGAAGACCACAGCGTGCATGGTCTTCGGGAAATGCAGGATATGCAGACATCGTGCTGTATTCACACACGCCAGCATCCGGCCCGTTGCCGGGCCGAATGGAGCAGGAACAGTGGTGGTCGGACCGCGGACAGGCACACGCGATTCGTTTATTGACCGACAGCAGCAGCCCGATGCGACATATCGGCAGGGGCGACCCGCGGTTGCGGGTCCAGCAACAGCAGATAACTGCCGTCCTTGTTGTCGAGCGTGCGATACCTGGGCAGCGACGGATACGCCGACAAGCGACGGGTATAAATCGGCTGGTTTGCATCAAACGGCGCGCCCAGCGTGGCTGAGGCCTGCTGGCTGAGCAAGTCCGTGGAATTGGCACTCAGCCACGGTGGCACAACAGCTGGAGTCGCCGACCGGTTTGCCGGCAACGCATGGGCGGCCGTACTGGTCTGCTGCTGGCTGCTCAGTGCTGCCGTAGCGTTGCGTCCGGTATCGCCGGTCGGCTGGCTGATCATCAAGGCAGCAGCAGCCACGCTCGCGGCAATCGCGCCACCCGCCGACCAGTGCAACCAATGACGACGACTGGTGCCAACAGGTAACGACTCCCGCTCGATTGCCAGCATGACCCGGGCAGCGAAATCGGGCGTTGCCATCGTCGGCAATTCCCGACGCAGCCCGTCACCAGCAAGCTGGTAGCGAGTCCATACCTGCTTCAGCTTGGGATCATGGTCGATTTGGCGCAACAAAAACCGCAGCTGCTCTTTCGCCAACTCGCCGTCGATGCCGGCTGAAAGATTTTCCCGGATGTTCTGGTTCATGCCTAATCCTCGCGGTCCGACAACAGGGGCCGCAGCTTTTCGTCGATCGCCTCACGCGCCCGGAAGATGCGCGAACGCACCGTACCGATCGGGCAGCCCATCGCTTCGGCGATTTCATCGTAGCTGAGACCGTCCACCTCGCGAAGCGTGATGGCTGTCCGCAGCTCTTCGGGCAGGGCTTGGACAGTGGAAAATACGGATTGTTCAATTTCCTGACGCATCATCTCGCGTTCGGGCGTGGCGCTGTCGTGCATGCGCTCGGCACCGGCCATGAACACGGCATCCTCGGCGTCGATATCATCGGTCGGCGGCCGCCGACCCATCGCCACCAGGTGATTCTTGGCGGTGTTCACCGCGATCTTGTAAAGCCAGGTGTAGAACGCGCTGTCGCCGCGGAACGAACCGATGGCCCGCCAGGCACGGATGAACGATTCCTGCGCGATGTCCTCACACTCGGCATGGCTCCTTACGTAGCGGGACACCAAGCCGATCACCTTGTGCTGATACTTGAGCACCAGCAGATCGAAGGCCCGCTTGTCTCCACTCTGGACACGTTCGACCAGCGCGCGATCCAGTTCGTTTTCGCCCGAGCGGGCCGTATCCGTCGTCAATGCCGTCATCCGCTGCGGGAGCTTAAAGTTGGGAGCTGTAGAAACTGAACGCGCCGCTCAGACCGCCAACGATCGCGCAAGTTCAGCATGCGTGGAATAGCACACCAACATAACGCACAGCCTGTTCACTGGTTGTCATGCCATGGCTGACCCGTCCAGCGCGCGACCGCAGGTACACCCCTACACTTATGGGGACACCTGTCAGCAGCTCAAGCCGGTTCGGCTTCGCGCGGCTCCAGCAGGCGCTGCCGCTCGGCCAGCAGTTTGTCAAAACTGATCGTCTGCAGCGGGCGGCAGAACAGATAGCCCTGCAATTCATCGCAGGCATGACTGCGCAGAAATTCGAAATGCTGCTCGGTCTCGACACCCTCCGCCACCACGGCCCGCTTCAGGCGATGGGCCATATCGATGGTGGCGCGCACGATCGCCTCGTCGTCAGGATCGACTCCGATATTGCGCACGAAGCTCTGGTCGATCTTGATGCGGTCGGCCGGCAAACGGCGAAGGTAGTCCAGCGAGGCGGCACCTGTACCGAAATCGTCGATCGCAATATGGCAACCCAGCCGGTGCAGTGCATGCAGATTCTCCACCAGGTTCGGTGCCTCCTTGATGCTGATGCTCTCGGTGATCTCCAGTTCCAGCAGCGTCGGATCCAGACCGGTCTCGCGCAGTACCGTGGTTACCGTTTCCAGCAGTTTCGGCTCCATCAATTGCACGGCGGACAGATTCACACCCAGCCGCAAGCGCAGTCCATAGCGCTGTTCCCATTCCTTGGCCTGGCGGCAGGCGGTGCGCATCACCCATTCGCCGATCGACACAATCAGGCCGCTCTCCTCGGCCAGTGGAATGAATACTGCCGGGCTGATCATGCCCTGCTCAGGGTGTTCCCAACGCACCAGCGCTTCCATGCCGACGATATCCTCACTCTCGGCATCGACCTGGGGCTGGTAGACCACTCGCAGCTCGCCATTGCCTTCGGCATGGCGCAGGCGGGTCTTCAAGGCCATGCCGTGTTCCTGGGCATACTCCGGGCTTACCTCATAGATCTGGAAATTGTTGCGGCCGAGATGCTTGGCCGCATACATCGCCTCGTCGGCATGCTTGAGCAGGGTCTGGGCATCGCCTGCATCGTCAGGGAAGAAACTCAGTCCCATCGACGCGGTGACCTGAAGTTCGGTACCGTCCTCGAGGTACAGCGGTGTCTCCATCACCTGAACGATCTTTTCGGCCACGCGCAGCACGTCGTCATTCTTGACGATATGCCGCAGCACAATGGTGAACTCGTCGCCGGCATAGCGCGCCACGGTGTCGGAAGCGCGGATGCTGCCGCACAGGCGCTGCGTGACCGTCCGCAATACCTGGTCACCGGCGGCATGCCCATAGGTGTCGTTGATTGCCTTGAAGCGATCGAGGTCGACAAACAGCACGGCAAAGCATTCACCGTTGCGGATCGCCTCGCGGATGATCGTGTCCAGTCGGTCATTGAACAGCAGGCGGTTCGGCAACCCGGTCAATGCATCGACCAGACCTTCGGCACGACCCTGCTCACGCGTGTGTCCCAGCTCCAGCACCTGTGCGAAACGGGCCGCGGAACAGCGCAGCACCGGCTCGATGATGCCCAGCTCGCTGAATCCCCGCCGGCAGCCAGCCAGCATCGCGCCAAGTACCGTGTGCCGCTCGTCGTGCAGCGGCAGGCCGACGAACCCGGCCAGGTCGAGTTGCTGCAGCAAAGGGTCGTTCGGTGCCAGCCGCTTTGCATCGGATCGATGCATGAGTGTCTTGCCGCCCAGCACCAGCTGCAATGAACTCTGCATTTGTGCTGGCGGCCATGCGGGTTCGTCGCCATTCCACAATTGAAGCAGTTGTGTCGGTGCATCAGCACCGTCCTGACGTGTCGACCAGACGGCCAGATAATCCAGGCCCAGTTCGTCGAACAGCAGACGACCGACCGCGCCCTGGGAATCAACACCACTGGCCGAGGCGAAGATGCGGGACAGCAGGGACAGGGCTGCCTCGGCGCGCAAATCGGCACGATCGCTGCGGAACATCAGGGCCAGTGCGTCGTGCCCGGCATGGCGGATTCGCCGCACATTGGCCTGACCGGTATCGGCGCCTTGCGCCGACTTGCGCTGGCACGGGTACCAGTTGCGGTTGGCTTCAGCCAGAACCTGCGCCAGCACGACACCCTCAAACCTCACTACATCCGACAGCAGCAGACCTTCCCATTGACTCGCATGCAGACGGCTGTGTCTGGCCACGGTCGGGCTGACTTCCAGCAAGTGGCCGGTCCGGGCGTCGGCAATCAGCCACTCGTTGTTGCCTTCCTCGAACACATAACGGTAATTCTCATCTGCGTCGCTGGCAGGCACGACCTCCTTGCGTGGGCCTTGCGGGACCGCCAGCGAACAGCGCCAACGCGCTACCAGTTCGGCGCCGATCTGCGGGGCCGACAACCAGTCGGCAATGCCCGCCGGCAGATCGGTCGGACTGACCGTCGCCTCGTCAGCCAAGACCACCATCAACGGCGTATCCGCCCCACCCGGCAGACGACGCAACTGCTCGCAGATATTCAATGCCTGCTGCTGATCGCCAGCCAGCACGACCACCATCAGCTGCAGCGGTGGCAGTGGCGGGCGCCCCTCCAGCAGGATCGCCGCATGCGATACATCACGCGCACTGTGGATCTGCGAATAACCTGCCTGATCGAGCGCGTCGAACAAGTTGCGGCGCAATTCGCGCTGTGCAGCAATGACGAGGATGCCTGAGTTCATGCTTGCATCCGCCTCAAACCAGCCAACGGCCGTCGCGCAGGCGCAGGCGCCGCGGCCGGCTGTCTTCGCTGCTCAAGCGGCACGCCAATTCACCCAGATGCTCGGCCAGTGCCGTCGGGGCACCCACCAGCACCACACGACGCAAGTGCTCCTTTGGTGCGCGAGCCAGCTGGCGCAGCAAGGTGGCATCCATTGCCGACAGCGGCAATTCCAGCCCGACCAGGAAATAGACCCCGAAATGCATGCTCTGCTGCATATAGCGCAGCGCATTGCCAAGCCGCTGGCAATCCGGCACCCGCACATGCGCGTCGCGCAAGCTGCTGAGGCCCGTATCCGGCTGCCACAGGTAGACGGCCTGGCCGGTGTGCCTGGCAAGCGTACGGAACTGACCGATCAGGTTATGCACATCCTTGCTGTCCAGCACCACCAGGCCGCTGGGAGCCGTCAGGATGCGCTCGAAGATTTCGGCACCGACTTGCGGCGGGGCGGAGGCCATCACGGAAGTCATTGCGTCCCCGTCCTGCAGTGCCAGTGTAATTTCACGGTAAGACCCACTCCCTGGTGACGTAACCCGACGAACCCGACCGGCCAGGGCGGCTCATTGAACCACGTCCGACCACGCTATCGCCCAGTCAGCAGCTCGTTCCCTGATATTCCTGTTCAGCCTGCCGCACCCGGCAGAGCAGCTTCCGACGATGGTCTGATTTCATACCTGCTTCCCTGCCATGGTCAAGCACACCCGTCACATCTCGCAATCATGACGACAGGACGGTATGGTTCAGGCCTCCTCCTCCAATGCCTGTGCCCCCATGTTCGAAGGATTGCGCTTCAACCACTGGAAAACCAGCGAGGGCGATGATGGCATCGTCACGCTGACACTCGACCGGGCCGACAGCAGCGTCAATGCGATTTCCCGCGCCGTGCTGGACGAGCTCGAACAGATCGTCGAGCGGCTGGGTATCGAAAAGCCGGCTGGCGTCATCATCCACTCGGCCAAGCCTGCGGGTTTTGCGGTGGGTGCCGACATCAAGGCCTTCGTCGAGTATGCGAAACACGACACCGTGCTGGAAAATATCGAGCATGGCCAACGCGTGTACGAGTCACTGGCGCGCCTGCCCTGCCCCACGGTGGCCGCCGTGCACGGTGCGTGCATGGGTGGCGGCACCGAACTGATCCTGGCCTGTAGCCAGCGCATTGCGGCTGACGACGACAAGACCCGGATCGCGCTGCCCGAAGTGATGCTCGGCATCCACCCTGGCTGGGGTGGCACCGCGCGTCTGCCGCGCCTGATCGGCGCGACCGAGGCACTGCCGCTGATGCTGACCGGCAAGTCGCTGTCGGCGAAACGCTCACTGGCTCTGGGCGTGGTCGACCGCCTCGCTCGCCCCGAGGAGTTGCTGGTCGAGGCACGCCTGCTGTTGCGACGCCCGCAGGCACGTTCGTTCGCGCACCGCGCCAAGGCATGGGCAACCAACACCTGGCTGGCACGGCAAATTCTTGCGCCGATGATGGTCAAGCAGACCGCCGCGAAGGTGCGCAAGGAACACTACCCTGCTCCGTTTGCCATGATCGATGTCTGGAAGCGCGGCGGCGCCAATATCCAGCAACGGTTGAAGCTTGAGGCACGTTCGGTCGCGAAGCTGGCGAAGACGCCAACTGCACAGAATCTGATCCGGATTTTCTTCCTGCAGGAACGGCTGAAGGGCCAGGGTAGCGGCATCGATCCAGGCATCAGGCATGTGCACGTGGTGGGTGCCGGCGTGATGGGTGGTGACATTGCCGCCTGGGCCGCCTTCAAGGGTTTCGAGGTGACCTTGCAGGATCGCGAGATGAAATTCATCCAGCCTGCACTGGATCGCGCCCGCCAGCTCTACGAGAAGAAGCTGAAGACACCCGAAAAGGTCGAGGAAACGGTTCGCCGGCTGCGCGCCGATGTCGAGGGCACGGGCGTGGCCACCGCTGATCTGGCGATCGAGGCGATCTTCGAAAACATCGAGGCCAAGCAGGCGCTGTATGCCAGCATCGAGCCACAGTTCCAGTCCGACGAGATCCTCGCCAGCAACACCTCCAGCATTCCGCTGGACGCTTTGCGCAAGAACCTGAGTGCACCGCAACGCTTCCTCGGCCTGCATTTCTTCAACCCGGTGGCGCAGATGCCACTGGTCGAAGTGGTGCGGCACGATCAGCTCGATCCGGCGATCGAGAAGCGCGCACTGGCGTTCTGCAAGGCCATCGGCAAGCTGCCCGTGGCGGTCAAGGGTAGCCCTGGCTTCCTGGTCAACCGCATCCTGATGCCCTACCTGCTTGAAGCCATGCGCCTGTATGGCGAAGGCGTGCCTGGGCCGGTACTGGATCGCGAAGCGAAAAAATTCGGCATGCCGATGGGGCCGATCGAACTGGCTGATACCGTGGGGCTGGATGTCTGTGCCTCGGTCGGCAAGGAACTCGCGCCCTTCCTCGGGCTGGAAGTGCCAGCGGGCCTGGATGCAAAGCTGGAGGCCGGCAAACGCGGCAAGAAGGACGGTCAGGGCCTGTACGTCTGGCAGGATGGAAGGCCGCAGAAGCCCGAGGTCGACAAGGACTACGTGATGCCGCCTGATCTGCAGGAACGCATGATCCTGCCGATGGTCAACGAGGCGGTCGCCTGCCTCGCCGATGGGGTAGTCGATGATGCGGACCTGCTCGATGCTGGCGTGATCTTCGGCACCGGTTTCGCGCCGTTCCGCGGCGGCCCGATCCAGTACGCGCGCAGCGAAGGCGCCGACAAACTCAAGGACAGGTTGGAGCAACTGGCCCGGCGTTATGGTGACCGCTTCAAGCCGAAGAACGGCTGGGATCATCCGGCCCTGACGCAAAGTGGTTTCGAACTGCCATCGACATCTGCAAACTGATCGACGCTACATGTGCTTCCATGAAAACGCCCGGCCATGGCCGGGCGTTTTTCAATTTCATGACTCGGTGGGCTCACCACATCAGGTCGTCAGGCACGCCGTCATCGCCTGCGTCGGCAGCAGCAGGATCAATCAGCAAGGCAAGCTGCTGCGGATCGATATCGCGTACCTGTTCGGCAATCTCGCGGCTGACCAGGAAGTAACGACCAGCCTGTTGCACCACGCCGATCTCGCCGGCATTGAGTGCCACCAGCTGTGCGGCGTCGACATGCACGCGGCGGATCTTGCCGCCGTATTCGAAGTTGCGCGGCTGATCGGCTTCCGCCTTGTTCAGCGTCTTGCCGTCGAGCAACAGCTGGATCTTCAGCTTGCGCTCACGACGCAACCTGGCCTGTTCCGCCACTTCCTGCTCGGCCCGCTTGCGTTCACTCGCTTCGGTCTGTGCGCGGATCGCATAAGCCCTGGCCAAGTCGATATCCTGCTGACTCTGTCGCGACGGCCGTACCGCATGCGCAGATGTATGCGGTTTTTCGCCCTTGCGCTGTGGCTTGCCAGACTGTGGTGGCGCCGGACGACGCTTGTCCTCGCGAGCCCGATCCGTTTGAGCCCGGTCTACTTGAACCTGTTTGACGATGCCGCTCTTGAGCAGCTGATCGCGCAGGGAATCGGCCATGAGATTGATCCGTGGTCGGTGATCTGAGTATCAGTAATGCGGGGGTGGAGGTTCGTCGTGCGGGTCGTCCGCCTGCGCGACGCGCATCGCCGAAAGCTCGCCACGCAGTTCGCGCAAGGCACGCTCCAGTGCGGCAATGCGCTGCGACAAGCCAGCGTCAGCGTTCGCCAGAGCCTGCACCGTGTCATCGATAAAGGTCAATTTGACCTCCATCTCGTCCAGCCGTTGCATGAGCACATCGTTTGCATTCATCAGGACACCCGCAGGCTGCGGCCCCGCCCGATGCCGTAATAGGCCAGACCAGCCTCCTCCACTGCTGCAGGGTCGTAGAGATTGCGCCCGTCGAAGATCGCCGGTTCAGCCAATGCGGCGCGAATGCGCTCGAAATCCGGGCTGCGAAACGCTTTCCACTCGGTGACCACAACCAGCACATCGGCGCCCTGCAAGGCAGCATGCGCGTGCTCGCACAACACCAGGTCATGGCGCTCGCCGTACAACCGGCGTGTTTCCTCGCGCGCTTCCGGGTCGAACGCTCGCACCTTCGCGCCAGCGCTCCATAGCGCCTCCATCAGATACCGGCTGGACGCCTCGCGCATGTCGTCGGTGTTCGGCTTGAACGCCAGTCCCCACAGCGCGATGGTCCTGCCTGCGAGCTGACCGTGAAAATGACGGGAGATCAGTTCGAACAGCTTGACCTTCTGATCATGGTTCACCGCCTCGACGGCTGTGAGCAGACGGGCGTCATAACCATAACTGCGCGCCGTGCGTTCCAGCGCCTGCACATCCTTCGGGAAACAGGAGCCGCCATAACCGGCGCCCGGATAGATGAAGTGATAACCGATTCGCGGATCCGAACCGATGCCCTGGCGCACCAGTTCCACATCGGCGCCCACCCGCTCGGCGATATTCGCGATCTCGTTCATGAAGCTGATCTTGGTCGCCAGCATTGCATTGGCCGCGTACTTGGTCAGCTCGGCCGAACGCTCATCCATCACCACCATGCGTTCGTGATTGCGGTTGAACGGCGCATAGAGCTTGCGCAGCAACGCCACCGCACGTTCGCTCGAAGCGCCGACGATGATCCGGTCCGGCCGCAGGCAGTCCTCCACGGCAGCACCTTCCTTCAGGAATTCCGGATTGGAGACCACATCGAACGCGACCGAGGCCCGACGTGCCGCGAGCTCGCCTGCGACCGCTTCACGAACGCGGTCGGCAGTACCCACCGGCACCGTCGATTTGTTCACGACAACGCAGTAACGATCCAGCTGACGACCAACGGTGCGTGCCACTTCCAGCACATAGCTGAGGTCCGCACTGCCATCTTCGTCCGGTGGCGTGCCGACGGCGATGAAGATCACTTCGCCGTGCGCGATAGCCATCGCAGAGTCCGTGGTGAAATCCAGCTGACCACCTGCATGGTTGCGTTTGACGATCGCTTCCAGGCCTGGTTCGTAAATGGGAATGTCGCCGTGCTTCAGGCGTTCGATCTTGGCCGCATCGATATCGACGCAAACCACATGGTTGCCCATTTCGGCCAGGCAGGCGCCAGTGACCAAACCGACATAACCGGTACCAAAGATCGTGACCTTCATCATCGTCGCGACGATTTCCTTGAGATGAGCCGCCTATTCTAACCGCGCAATGGCAGCGGCATGGGATGCCATCCCAAAGACAGAAGGGGCGCGAATCGCTTCGCGCCCCTTCTTGATGTCGCTGCGGTGATTCCGCGACCGCTTACTTGCCGTCAGGACCACCGGCACCAGCCGGCGTCGGCGCCGTGCTGACCAGAGTCACGTCGAAGATCAGCGTTTCATTCGGAGCCATCTGCTGCTGCGGCTCAGCACCGTAGGCCAGCGACGCCGGAATGAACAGCTTGTAGTGGCCGCCCACCTGCATCAGCTGCAGACCTTCGCGGAAGCCCGGAAGCACGCCGCCCAGCGGAATCTTGGCGGTGCCGCCCGGCGGATGCTTGGCGGAGGCATCGAACACTTCACCGTCGATGAGGCTACCGGTGTAGTTGATCTCAACCGTGTCGGTCGGACCCGGACGTGCACCGGTGCCCTGCGAAATAACCTGATACTGCAGGCCCGACGCCGTGGTCTTCACGCCGGCAACCTTCTTGTTCTTGGCCAGGAACGCATCGCCGTCCTGCTTGTTCTTTGCAGCCATGGCTTCGTATTCGGCCTTGGCCTTGGTCTGGTACTCGGTCATGAAGCCCTTCCACACCGTGTTGGCTTCAGTCTCGGACATGGTCGGCTTCTGACCAGACAGGGCAGCCGTGACTGCCTGACCAACCGCTACCGGATCCACGAGCCCGCGCATCGGGCCAGGAATCTGACCGACCATCTGGAAGCCGAGCAGCTGACTGGCCTTGGCCTTGTCGATCGTGCCTGCGGTGCTGCTGGCAGTGCCAGTCTTGGCGGCCTGGGCGTACACGCCCGCCGTCATGCCCAGCGCAACAGCCATCGCGGCCGCCGTCAGCGTGGGACGCAGAAAATGCTTCATTCGAAACTCCCTCGTGTTTGGATATGCCGGCGTTGCCGGCCGGGCCCCCCCAATGGAGGCAGGCCACGCATTGTGCGGTGCTTGTCCGGTCTTGGCAACGTTGCCAAGCTCCGACCGTCAGTCAGCATAAAGGTTCCATGAACCGTGATTGCCGGTCAGCCGGGGCCGCCTGAGGACGGCCCCGGTTTGTTCAGGGTTTCCTTCAGCGCCGCCTGCAGGCGGGCGTGCATCTGGACCAGACCGCGCCACAACACCACGGCCAGCACGACACCAAACACCACCAACAACAGCGCAATGCCACGCGGAGGCAGGATGGTCGAGCCGAGCACACTGACCAGCAATGCCAGCGCCAGCAGGGTGACCAGCGGAATGACCCGTGCAAGCACATTGCGGATGGCTTGCGTGTATGACCCGGCAAACCGTTCGCGTATGCCGATCTCGGCCAGCAACATGCCTAATGCCTCGGCCTTCCGGTAAACCGCAATCAGCATCGGCAAGGACAGGAACAGGGCACACGCCCAGATCAGCGTATGCCGCAAGTCGCGACTGATGCCAAACGTCGCAAACCAGCTCCAGTTGTGCGCGTTGACATAGGCGCCCACCATGAACAGGGTCACGACCAGCAGCACGTTGATCGCGATATGCCACAGCAACCGACGGAAGATCGCTGCAATCGCCGCGTTCTCGTTGACCGGCTTGAGATTTTCCAGCCAGCCGCTGTAACTGGTTGCAAGCAGCCGGATCGAACGCGGTGTCATCCGGCGCAAACCATCCGCCAAACCATCCGCCGAGCGTGTCAGGTATGGCGATGCGGCCATGCAGATTACCGATACCGCCACCGCGATCGGGTAGATGAAATTGCTGATCACGCCAAGCGAGAGTCCGAGCGTGGCGATCACGAACGAGAACTCGCCGATCTGCGCCATGCCCAGACCCGAGCGCAGCGCCGTACGCGCGTCGTGGCCGACCACGAAGATGCCAAGACTGCACGCCAACGTCTTGCCCACGATCACCGCAGCTGCGATCAACAATGCCGGCAACGCGTACTGCACCAGCATCGACGGATCGATCTTCAGGCCGATCGCCACGAAGAACAGCGCCGCGAACATGTCGCGCAGCGGTTCCACCAGATGCAGTACGCGCCCCACGTTCCGCGATTCGGCCACCACCGCCCCGGCCAGAAATGCACCCAACGCCACACTGAAACCCATCCAGGCCGCCAGCAGGCTGGCGCCGAAGCAGATGCCCAGCACGCTGACCAGCAAGGTTTCATCGCGACCGAAGCCGGCCACGTAATCCACCAGCCGCGGCAGCAGCAACAGGCCGAGGATCATCCCCACCACCACGAACAGACCCAAGTGGCCGATCAGGGTGAATGCCGCTTCCGCTTGCACCGAGCCACCAATCGCCACCGCGGTCAGCAAGGTAAGCATGACGATCGCAAGCATGTCCTCGGCCACCAGCAGGCCCACCACCAATTGCGCAAAAGGCCGATGCCGCTGACCACCTTCGGCCAGCGTACGGGTCGCCACCATGGTCGATGACAACGAGATGATCGCGCCGAGGAAAAGCGCATCCATGCCCCTCCAGCCGAACAAGCCGCCGATGCCCGCACCGATCCACAACATCAGGCCAACTTCGCCCACCGCCACGGCCAGCACGCCGATGCCGACCTCGCGCAACTTGCGCACGCTGAACTCCAGCCCCAGCGTAAACATCAGCAGCACGACACCGAGATTGGAAATGTCATCGATCGCGCGCGGATCGGCCACCAGCATCCCCGGCGTATGTGGGCCGATCAGTACGCCAGCCAGGATGTAGCCCAGCAGCACCGGCTGACGCAGGCGCTGGAACAGGATCGTGGTGGCACCGGCCACCAGCATCACCATGGCAAGATCGCGAATGAAACCGATTTCGTGCATGCCCAACTCTTCAAGCAGCAGATCACCGCAGCTTAAACGAACCACGATCGACATCTGCTCGATCGTCAACGACTTTTGCAATCAACTTCGTCGTTCAATGAACGTGAAAAAAAGCTTGACGGATATCCGGCTCGGACCTATTCTTTCGGGCTTCCAGCGGCGGGGCCATAGCTCAGCTGGGAGAGCGCCTGCATGGCATGCAGGAGGTCGGCGGTTCGATCCCGCCTGGCTCCACCAACTTGAATTGTCCCCATCGTCTAGAGGCCTAGGACATCACCCTTTCACGGTGGCGACCGGGGTTCGAATCCCCGTGGGGACGCCAAGTTGGCCCGCAATAGCTGGAAAGAAATGTGGAGCGGTAGTTCAGTTGGTTAGAATGCTGGCCTGTCACGCCGGAGGTCGCGGGTTCGAGTCCCGTCCGCTCCGCCACTGAAACGGAAAGCCCGCCTTGTGCGGGTTTTTTGTTGCCCGTCGTTTGGCCGTATCGATTTGATGCCCTGGTTACGTTTCCGGCCGCAAGGTACCGGTGGAGTGGCCTTGCTCTACCAGATATTCCAGCCAACGCGAGAGGAACCCATTCATGCGCAGGCGATGCTGAAACACCGTATGCGCCGGTGTGAATGGTCCCAACACCTGCCACAGATGCCGCCCGGGATGGCAGTGCATGGCCTCGGCCACATGCGCATCGGTATACATCCGCAGCTGTGCAGATGGCGCACGCTGGCCTGTATGCGCATCGACGAAACCATAGGTAAGCTCGAGCTCAAGCGTGTACGGATGACACTCCTGCACATGCAGATGCACATCCAGCCCGTCATCCACATCGGAGACATAGCGACCGGGGGCGAGTCGCTGCGGTGCGAACAAGCGTGTCAGCCGATGGTAATTTTCCGCATACAGCCCCATCAGGAACTCGAAGCGTCCCGGCAACAGGCTGTTGCGATTGTCCAGTACAACGCTCATGGCTAGTGCGGCAACTCCGGTTGGTCGTCAGAACATGGTTCGTTCGATCCCGAAACGATCGAAGATCTTGCTGGCGATCTCCTCGATCGACACATGCGTGGTGTTGAGACTGGGAATGCCGGCGTGACGCATCAACTTGTCAGCCTGCTCCAGCTCCCAGCGGCATTGCTGCAAGGTGGCATAACGACTGCCGGCACGACGCTGCTCGCGAATCTGCGCCAGCCGCTGCGGCTCGATGGTCAGGCCGAACAGACGATCGCGATAGGGGCGCAGGCGTGCCGGCAATTCGAGCTTGTCGAGGTCATCGTCGGTCAGCGGATAGTTGGCGGCACTGACGCCGTAATGCAAGGCCATGTACAGACAAGTCGGCGTCTTGCCGGAACGCGATACACCGACCAGGATCAGGTCGGCCTGCGCGTAATCCACATCCATGCCGTCGTCATGGGAAAGCGCGTAATTGGTCGCGTTGATGCGCGCCTCATACTTCTCGAAATCGACCATCCCATGCGAGCGGTTGACCGCACCCGAACGCTTGGCCCCCAGCTCATCCTCCAGCGGGCCGATGAACGGCGCGAAGACATCCAGCATCAGCGCGCCACTGGCGGCAACGATGTCGCACAGCGCGCGTTCGGCCATGGTGTTCACCACGATCGGCCGCTGACCGCTTTGCGCGTAATTGGTCTTGATGCGCAATGCGGCCGCCTCCGCCTTCTGCGCGTCATCGGTGAACGGCAGGCGATGCTTGTCGAACTGCACACCCTCGAACTGAGCGAGGATGCTGTTGCCGATCGTCTCCGCAGTAATACCAGTGGAGTCGGAGATGAAGAAAACCGTTCGCTGCATACAGGGACCTGGTTGCTGGAATACGTACGTCTGCACCATAACCCAAGCGGAAAACGCTGTCGCCGATTGACTGCGCGCTGACTGGTATGCCGTTGGAATCACCTCCCGAAGCAATGGTCTTCTTGTGCTGCGCATCATCGACAGCGGACAATACCAGTCCTTTGCGACCCGCCTCGGGTCTGCCTGCCGCATCCATACCGCTATCCATCGAATGCTCTTGAGGAGACACCCTTGAACGATCTGGTGCTTTGGCTCGACCAACTGCGCATGACTGACCTGGGCAAGGTTGGCGGCAAGAACGCCTCGCTCGGCGAAATGATCGGCAATCTCGCCAAGCTTGGCGTGTCGGTACCGGGTGGCTTTGCCACCACTGCCGATGCGTTCCAGCAGTATCTGGAAAAGAGCGGTCTGGCCAAGCGGATCCAGGAACGCCTGGCCTCACTCGACGTCGATGACGTCGACACGCTGGTGGTGGCCGGCAAGGAGATCCGTGGCTGGATCGTCGATACCACCCTGCCCGCCGAACTTGAACAGGCGATCCGCGCGGCCTACATCAAGCTGTGCAAGGACGCCGGTGCCGACGACATCGCCGTCGCCGTGCGCTCCTCCGCCACTGCCGAGGATCTGCCGGACGCCTCGTTCGCCGGCCAGCAGGAAACCTTCCTCAACGTGGTCGGCATCGACGACGTGCTGCACAAGGTGAAGGAAGTCTTCGCTTCGCTGTACAACGACCGTGCCATCGCCTACCGCGTGCACCAGGGCTTCAAGCACGAGGACGTGTTCCTGTCCGCTGGTGTGCAGCTGATGGTGCGTTCGGATGTGGGTGCTTCCGGCGTGCTGTTCACGCTGGACACCGAGTCGGGTTTCCGTGACGTAGTGTTTGTCACCGGTTCGTACGGTCTTGGCGAGATGGTCGTGCAAGGTGCGGTGAATCCGGACGAGTTCTACGTGTTCAAGCCCACCTTGAACGCCGGCAAGCCGGCCGTGCTGCGCCGGAATCTCGGCGCCAAGCAGCTGCGCATGGTGTATTCCAACGCACCGGGCGAGCGCGTCCGGACCGAAGACACACCTGCCGAGATGCGCAACAAGTTCTGCATCAATGACGAGGACGTGCAGGAACTGGCGCGTCAGTCCCTGATCATCGAGAAGCATTACGGGCGCCCGATGGATATCGAATGGGCGAAGGACGGCAACACCGGCAAGCTGTACATCGTGCAGGCCCGTCCGGAAACGGTGAAGTCGCGCGCCCATGCGACTCAGCTAGAACGCTTCAGCCTCAACGAAAAGGGCAAGGTTCTCGCCGAGGGACGCTCGATCGGGCAAAAGATTGGCGCCGGCAAGGCGCGCGTGATCCGCTCGCTGGCTGACATGAACAAGGTGCAGCCGGGCGATGTGCTGATCGCCGACATGACCGACCCCGATTGGGAGCCGGTGATGAAGCGCGCCTCCGCGATCGTCACCAATCGTGGTGGTCGCACCTGTCACGCGGCAATCATCGCGCGCGAGCTGGGCGTCCCGGCGGTGGTCGGCACCGGCAACGCGCTGGACAAGATTCCGGACGGCACCGAGGTCACCGTGTCCTGCGCTGAAGGCGATACCGGCACGATCTACGAGGGCATCCTGAAGTTCGAGCGCATCACTGCCGATCTCGGTGCGATGCCTGCGGCGCCGCTGAAGATCATGATGAACGTGGCCAACCCGGAGCGTGCTTTTGATTTCGGGATGCTGCCGAACGCAGGCATCGGCCTGGCACGTCTCGAGATGATCATCGCCAGCCACATCGGCGTGCACCCGAAGGCACTGCTCGAATACGCCAAGCAGGATGCCGCAACCAAGGCGAAGATCGACGAGCGCATCGCCGGCTACGCCGATCCGGTGAGCTTCTACGTCGACCGCCTCGCCGAAGGCATCGCCACCATCGCCGCATCGGTCTATCCGAAGCCGGTGATCGTGCGCCTGTCTGATTTCAAGTCCAACGAATACGCCGGTCTGCTCGGCGGCTCGCGCTACGAGCCACACGAAGAAAACCCGATGATCGGCTTCCGTGGCGCCAGTCGCTATGTCGATCCCAGCTTCGCCGAAGCGTTCGGGCTGGAGTGCAAGGCGGTCAAGCACGTGCGCGAAGTAATGGGCCTCGACAACGTCTGGGTGATGATCCCGTTCGTGCGCACGTTGGGCGAAGGTCGCAAGGTCATCGAAGTGCTGGCCAAGAACGGCCTCAAGCAGGGCGAGCACGACCTGAAAGTCATCATGATGTGCGAAGTACCCTCGAACGCCCTGCTCGCCGATGAATTCCTCGACATCTTCGATGGCTTCTCGATCGGCTCCAACGACCTGACCCAGCTCACGCTCGGTCTCGATCGCGACTCCAGCATCGTTGCCAGCCTGTTCGACGAGCGCGACCCGGCGGTGAAGAAATTGCTGTCGATGGCGATCAAGACCGCCCGCGCCAAGGGCAAGTACATCGGCATCTGCGGTCAGGGCCCGAGTGATCACCCGGATCTGGCCGAGTGGCTGATGGAACAGGGCATCGAATCGCTGTCCCTGAACCCGGACACCGTGGTCGATACTTGGCTGCGATTGGCAAAAAAGAAGGCCGAGTGAGTCGTTTTCGCCTTCTGGCCGGACACATCTGACATTGCAGCGCAACAAAAGGGCCGGAATCATCCGGCCCTTTTCATTTCATGAGTTCTACTAAACCGCCTTCGGCTCGTTAGTTATCCGTTGTCCCATAAGGGACAGCCAGCCTTGGCGTCACGTTATTTCTTGCGCAACCATTCGCCTCCCGCGCCGATCGTGCACTGCAACTTGCCCCGGCGAGACGCCATCGGTAGCGTTCATACACACGTTTCAATCCAATATTTGAAGCGGGCGTCAGCGCCATTTACCGACACTCGCCTTGGGGCACACGATTTGAGTACAACTCAACGCCACGGCCACAGCGATACCCGCAAACGGTTGCTTGAAGCCACCGAATGGTTGTTTATCGACCGCGGTTACGAGGCGATGTCGCTGCGTCACATCACGGCTCGAGCCGGCGCCAATCTCGCGGCAGTGAACTATCACTTCGGCAGCAAGGAAGCGTTGATGCAGGAGTTGCTGTCGCAACGCCTGGATCGACTCAACCGTGAGCGCCTGCAGCTGCTCAGCACCTGCGAGCAGTTGAATCCCGAAAGCCTGGATGCCACGACCGTGCTCGGCATGCTGTTCGTACCCGCGTTCCGACTCAGTCATGGCAGCGCGTCAGGACCGGCCTTCATGCGCCTGCTCGGCCGGGTCTACAGCGATCCCTCACCCTTCATCCATGGCTATCTGCAAGAACACTACCGGTCGATCTCCGGACGTTTCTTCGAGGCGTTCTCGCGCGCTCTGCCCGCACTGCCACGCCACGAACTCGGGTTGCGCCTGCACTTCGCGCTGAAGGCGCTGTCCGGGATGCTGGCCGGTGAGGACATGCAGGAACTGATTGCCAGCATCAGCAAGGGTGAGGCGATCAACGACGCGGAACTGCTGGCGCGGCTGATTTCGCTGATATCCCCCATACTCACCGCCCCTTTCGACAGTCCGGAACAGATCCAGCTGATCGACCGGATACTGCAACTGGACAACAGCAGTGCCATCGCCAGCACCGAACCCGTTGCTACACCGCGCCATGAGACCCGTGGCACGCTCGGCGACCAACAATGGATCAAGGAAGGGAGGCTGGCCTCCTGAAGAAGAAAACAATCACCAGCCATCATCGGTACCGAAATAGCCGATTACTGCCCCAGCCACATCAGTACGTAACCAAGAAGCCAACATTCTGTGGGCACCCACCCCAGACTGCCATCACAGGAGAACTATCGTGAACCGTCATACCTTGCAGCGTTTTGCACGTTTCGGCACCCAGGCCAGCCTCGCACTGGCCGTTGCGGCCGCCCTGATGCATCCACTTCGCGCCGAAGCTGGTGCATTCCAGCTCCCGACCGACAACGCTGCCGGTTGGGCGCGCGCCAATGCCGGTGGCTCGCTGTTCGCCAACGATCCCACCGCCGTATTCAACAATCCGGCTGCGATGGCTTTCTTCACGGGGCCGGTGCTCCAGGTCACAGGTACAGGCATTCGTCCAAGCTCACAGTTCGACGGTTCCTTCCGCGACGAGCAGGGCAACCCGACCACCGGCAACAACCCGAACGGCTTCGGCAAGTTCGTGCCGTTCCCGAACATGGCCTTTGCCGCACCGGTCAGCGACCGCCTTACCCTCGGCGGCAGCCTTACGGTGCCATTCGGCCTCGCCAGCAATTACAGCCCGGACTGGCAGGGGCGCTATTTCGGCTCCAAGACCAGCCTGGAATCGATCGCCGTGAGCTTCGCGGCCGGCTTCAAGGTCAACGATCAGTTCTCCCTCGGCGCGGGCATTCTGGGCCAGCGCACCAAGGCACAGCTCAACACCATGCTCGACCCGTACGGCTCGGCGGCAGCCCTGTTCGGCGCACCCATCCTCGGGCCGCCGCAGAGCGGTGATGTACAGCTGAACGTGACCGTCAAGAAGAACTTTGCATTCGGCTACTACCTTGGCGCCGAATTCAAACCGACCCAGCAGGACTCCATTGGCCTGAGCTATCACTCGCGCGTAAACCAGACGCTGGGCGGCCACTACGCACTTTATGGCAGCGATGCCGGCAAGCAGCTGATCGCGCTGGCCCCGGTCGTATTTCCGAATGCCAACCTGCCCGTACTGAATCCGGATGGTGCTGCCGCTAGCGCCAATCTCAATACGCCGGCATTCGCCAGCATCGACTGGCTGCATGCGTTCAGCGATCGCCTGAGCGTGGCCGCCACCATGAAGTGGACACAGTGGTCCAACTTCCAGAGCCTGGTACTCACCTCGAACGGCCAGACGCTGGTCAACCTGCCGCAGAAGTACAGCAACAGCTTCATGTACGCGGTCGGTGGCGACTACAAGTTGAACGACCAGTGGACGCTGCGCGCAGGCGTCGGCTATGACGAAACCCCGACCAACATCATCAGCCGCGACCCACGCATTCCGGACGGCTCCCGTCGTCTGGTCGGCTTCGGCGTCGGCTACCAGGCTACCGATCACATGACGGTCGACCTGGGTTATCAGCATCAGTTCGTCGGCGATACGTCAGTAAGCCAGACCAACCAGGTAGGTCTGGGTGCCGGCACGATGAATGGCAAGTTCAACGACCACGGCGACGTGCTCAGCCTGTCGGGTACCTATCGCTTCTGAGTGATGTTGCAGCTGTCAAAGACAAGGGCCGCGCAAGCGGCCCTTGTCTTTTCTGCCGATCAGGCCGACTCAGCTTGAGCGCACGATGATCGCGGTGATGTTGTCGTCGCCACCACCATCCAGTGCGCTGAGCAGCAACTGATCGACACATTCCTGCGAAGCCAGGTCAGTGCGCGCGACGGTATGCCCGATCGAAGCATCGCTGACACCTTCGGTCAGACCGTCACTGCACAACAGGAAAGCCATGCCAGATTCAAGCTGTCCACGTGCCATGCCGATGTGCAACTGCTCGGCAGCGGTTACCCCCAACGCCTGGGTAAGCACACTGCGTTGCGGATGCTGTGATGCCTGTGCCGGATCGAGCCGACCAGCCTCGACCAGGGCCTGCACCAGCGAGTGGTCATGACTGATCTGCCGCAGTTCCTGCTTCCACAAGTAGATCCGGCTGTCACCTACCCAGGCTACTTCGTAGCCGTCCGGGATCAGGCGCAAGACTGCAATCGTGGTGCCCATCGGAAGCAGGTCGAAGCTGGGACGAGCGTATGCTTCCAGCCGTTTGGCGGCACCCTGTACGGCCTCGATCAGACTGTGCCCGCGACTGACCAGATCGACCATGGCATCGCGCACCAAGGCCGATGCGACCTCGCCATGCTGGTGCCCACCCATGCCATCGGCCACAAGAAAGAGGCCGAGTGAAGCATCGGCGTAATACGTATCCTCATTGCGCGTGCGGCGCAGGCCGACATGCGTTCCGTGTCCGAATTCGATCATGGGTCTTCAGATAAGACGAGCTGTTGCAGCATGCCGGAACTGCTGCTGGTTGTCACGGCAAGTTGCCTCGCGTATCATTCCCGGCTCGCATGAACCACCATGCAACCCACTGGAGAGGTGGCAGAGTGGTCGAATGTACCTGACTCGAAATCAGGCGTGCGTGTAAGCGCACCGTGGGTTCGAATCCCACCCTCTCCGCCAGAAAAGCAAAACGCCCCCATGTGGGGCGTTTTGCTTTTCTGATGGTGACGGCTGGGTGAGAACCCACCGGTTCGACAAATTCGTCCGGAACGAATTTGGACAGCCGAACGGCTGGCCCCGCAGCGAAGCGGAGGGGTTCGGCCCAAGGATGGGCCGAACAATCCCACCCGCATCCCCAACGCCAGTTTCGATGTCGGGTTTCTTGATGCCGAGCTGGCGCGGCTGGACAACGGCAACGGCCGGATCGGTGACCGCTGCAGTGTGCTCGACACGCTGGCGATGGCGCGCGAACGTTAT